>NZ_CAXUSO020000001.1:0-3435000 GCF_964254135.1 Neorhizobium tomejilense | reverse complement strand
CTTTGCGCCGAAAATGTAACGGGGCTAAAGCCATGCACCGAAGCTGAGGATACGTGACTTGTCACGTGTGGTAGCGGAGCGTTCCGTAAGCCTGTGAAGGAGGACCCGTGAGGGCCTCTGGAGGTATCGGAAGTGCGAATGTTGACATGAGTAACGATAAAGAGGGTGAGAGACCCTCTCGCCGAAAGACCAAGGGTTCCTGCTTAAAGTTAATCTGAGCAGGGTTAGCCGGCCCCTAAGCCGAGGCAGAAATGCGTAGGTGATGGGAACCACGTTAATATTCGTGGGCCTGGTGGTAGTGACGGATCGCAAAAATTGTTCAACCTTATTGGATTGGTTGGGCAGTGGGGCGGTTCCAGGAAATAGCTCCACCGTATAGACCGTACCCGAAACCGACACAGGTGGTCAGGTAGAGTATACCAAGGCGCTTGAGAGAACTATGTTGAAGGAACTCGGCAAATTGCACGCGTAACTTCGGAAGAAGCGTGACCCCATTTTGGGCAACCATAATGGGGTGGCACAGACCAGGGGGTAGCGACTGTTTATCAAAAACACAGGGCTCTGCGAAGTCTAAAGACGACGTATAGGGTCTGACGCCTGCCCGGTGCTGGAAGGTTAAGAGGAGAGGTGCAAGCTTTGAATCGAAGCCCCAGTAAACGGCGGCCGTAACTATAACGGTCCTAAGGTAGCGAAATTCCTTGTCGGGTAAGTTCCGACCTGCACGAATGGCGTAACGACTTCCCCGCTGTCTCCAACATAGACTCAGTGAAATTGAATTCCCCGTGAAGATGCGGGGTTCCTGCGGTCAGACGGAAAGACCCCGTGCACCTTTACTATAGCTTTACACTGGCATTCGTGTCGGCATGTGTAGGATAGGTGGTAGGCTTTGAAGCGGGGACGCCAGTCTTCGTGGAGCCATCCTTGAAATACCACCCTTATCGTCATGGATGTCTAACCGCGGTCCGTTATCCGGATCCGGGACAGTGTATGGTGGGTAGTTTGACTGGGGCGGTCGCCTCCGAAAGAGTAACGGAGGCGCGCGATGGTGGGCTCAGACCGGTCGGAAATCGGTCGTCGAGTGCAATGGCATAAGCCCGCCTGACTGCGAGACTGACAAGTCGAGCAGAGACGAAAGTCGGTCATAGTGATCCGGTGGTCCCGCGTGGAAGGGCCATCGCTCAACGGATAAAAGGTACGCCGGGGATAACAGGCTGATGACCCCCAAGAGTCCATATCGACGGGGTTGTTTGGCACCTCGATGTCGGCTCATCGCATCCTGGGGCTGGAGCAGGTCCCAAGGGTTTGGCTGTTCGCCAATTAAAGCGGTACGTGAGCTGGGTTCAGAACGTCGTGAGACAGTTCGGTCCCTATCTGCCGTGGGTGTAGGAATATTGACAGGATCTGTCCCTAGTACGAGAGGACCGGGATGGACATATCTCTGGTGGACCTGTTGTCCTGCCAAGGGCATAGCAGGGTAGCTATATATGGAATGGATAACCGCTGAAGGCATCTAAGCGGGAAACCAACCTGAAAACGAGTATTCCCTATCAGGGCCGTGGAAGACGACCACGTTGATAGGCCGGGTGTGGACGTGCAGCAATGCATGAAGCTTACCGGTACTAATCGCCCGATTGGCTTGATCGTTCTCATTGACCATGCTCATCAAGCTTTGCTTGATGATGCCAAAGACCTTTGTCCTGACGCTGTCGCATCCTTCGGATGCTACGCTGCGGACGGCCCGCCAAACGATTGGCGACGGCCGCTGGCCTGTATGGGTGCCAAAAGCACTCGTCAGATCTGGAAAGGTTCAAAGACGTGTTCATAAGACTAAAAAATGAGGCCTCATCGCCTCAACCAGCTTCTCAAAAATGTTGCGCTTCGCTGACCTGGTGGTCATTGCGGGGCGGCCGCACCCGTTCCCATTCCGAACACGGCCGTGAAACGCCCCTGCGCCAATGGTACTCCGTCTCAAGACGCGGGAGAGTAGGTCGCTGCCAGGTCTGCTAAACGCAACATATCTTCTCATTCACGAAAACTAACGGCCCTTAAGCCGACCAAAGGGCCGCCCACAAGCGGCCTTTCGTCGTTCAAGGGAAACTTGCAGTGCGTCCCTTACAGGAGACAAATCGCCTTCGGCAATTTGCTCCGGCAGAAGTGTAAACTGCCAAGCAGTTTACGCACCGCGATAAATCCCGCAGGGATTTACGCTTTACGCGGGGTGGAGCAGCCCGGTAGCTCGTCAGGCTCATAACCTGAAGGCCGCAGGTTCAAATCCTGCCCCCGCAACCACTGACACTTGTAAATTCTCCCACTCGGGAAACTTCTTCAAAAGCTCCTCAGCATATTCGCTGAGGAGCTTTTTGCGTTTCTGCTCCGTATCGATCTCGCCGGACGCAATCCGCGCCAGCAGATCGTTCTGGGCAGCGGCCACGAACTGCTGCTGCATTACGTCGATCACATCCATCGATGCCATGATATTGGCGATGTCGCCGTGCACCTGCAGGGTTGCCGGCTGATGGCCGGGTGTCTTGCCGATCACCACCGTCTGAATGAGGTCACGGATGATCGGCATCAGGCCCCGCTTGGCCTGCTCGTCGGCATTGTTGCGCGCGAGGAACAGCAGCTTCCGAATGGCGATCTCCGTATTGGCCGGATTGAACTGCGCTTTGAGCTTTGCGATCTTTTCCTGGAAGTCCTCCGCTGGCGCCTGCGTGCCGGCAACCTCCAAGACCAGTTTCTCGCGCGTTACTTCCAGTTCATCGAGTTGGTCGTCCAAGATGGCGAGGCGAGGGCGGCCTTCGGCATGACGTTCCTGGATCTGCTGCATCAGGCTCGTCTGCTTCGTTTTGATTTTTGCGAGCTCGGAAGCTACCTGATCCGCACGGGAGGGGACGCTCTTCAGCTTGTTCACCTCATGGGCAATCATCTTCTGCGAAATCCGGTCGAAGATGTCGATGCAGTAGAAGGCAACGGGGATACAGTTAAGCACGCGCTCCTCGAGTTCGTGCCGGGTGATCGTCTTGCTGTTCCCGCAGCAGGCGCCGCCAAGCTCATCAATCGGCAGGCGCTTCTTGCGGTTCGTGCAGCTATAGCGATCCTTGCCCGAGATAGCGTAGGGGCCGCCGCATTCTTCACATTCCAGCATGCCGCTCAGGAGGTATTCCGGCCGGTGTGTTGCATTGAGCCGGTTGCTCTGACCTGTGTTTCGGCGTGGAATATTGACCCCTCTGGCGGGGTGACCGGCGTCCAATTTTGACCCCCCACCTGTTTCGTCTGACCATCTGTCTTTTGAAGGCGGATGGAGGGGGAGTTGAAGCGAGTGGATACGATTGCGCGTGTTCGTCGAGCCTTCCATGTGCAGGGCTGGTCGGTGAAGAAGATCGTCCGGGAGCTGCATGTGTCCCGCAACACGGTCCGCAAGATTTTGCGATCCGATGAGACCGACTTTTCCTATGAGCGAGAACGGCAGCCGTTGCCGAAGACTGGAGCTTGGAAGGCCGAGATCGAGCGATTTCTGGCAGCCAACGAAGGTAAGCCTTCTCGGGAACGGCTGACGCTGATCCGGATTTACGAAGAGCTTCGGGCACTGGGTTACGACGGCAGCTACGATGCGATCCGACGCTTTGCGAAGAGCTGGTCGAAAGATCGAGGCGTTGTGACGGCTGAGGCTTATGTGCCGCTCTACTATGCACCGGGCGAGGCCTATCAGTTCGACTGGAGCCATGAGATTGTCCTGATCCAGGGCGTGACGACGACGGTGAAGGTGGCGCATGTCCGGCTCTGCCACAGCCGGATGATGTTCGCCCGAGCCTATATGCGCGAGAGCCAGGAGATGGTGTTCGATGCCCATGACAAGGCCTTCGCCTTCTTCCGTGGCACCTGCACGCGCGGCATCTACGATAACATGAAGACTGCGGTCGAGGCGGTGTTCGTCGGCAAGGAGCGACAATACAATCGCCGCTTCCTGCAGATGTGCAGCCACTATCTGGTCCATCCCGTTGCCTGCACGCCAGCATCCGGCTGGGAGAAGGGGCAGGTCGAGAACCAGGTTGGCCTCGTGCGTGAGCGCTTCTTCACACCACGCCTCAGGGTTAAAAGCCTGGAGGAACTGAATGTCTGGCTGCTCGACAAATGCGTTGCCTATGCCAAGGCCCATAGCCATCCCGAGCAGACGACCCAGACGATCTGGCAGATGTTCGAGGCCGAACGCGGCAGCCTCGTGCATTATGTTGGCCCATTCGATGGCTTCCACTGCGTTCCGGCCTCGGTGTCGAAGACGTGCACTGTCCGTTTCGACAACAGCAAATACTCCGTCCTGTCGACCTCCGTCGGCCGTCCTGTGGAGGTCCACGCTTATGCTGATCGGATTGTCATCAAACAGGACGGGGTGACGGTCGCTGAGCACCGGCGCAGCTTCGGCCGTGGCGACACCGTCTACGATCCCTGGCACTATGTCCCCGTCCTCGCTCGCAAACCCGGTGCCTTGCGCAACGGCGCTCCTTTCCGGGAATGGGTTTTGCCAGCCGCGATGGAGAAGGTGCGCAAACGGTTGAAGAGCGTCGATGACGGTGATCGGCAGATGGTCACCATACTCGGATGTGTTCCCGCTGATGGTCTCACGGCAGTTGAGGCTGCTTGCCAGGAAGCGCTTGATCACGGCGTCTGCTCTGCCTCGGTGATCATCAACATTCTGGCTCGAAGCCGCGACCAGGCTCCCGCCGCAACCCTGCAAATCCCGGATGCGCTTCGACTGACCCATGAGCCGGTCGCCGACTGCGCCCGTTACGACAGGCTCAGGAGGGCAAGTTGATGGAACGCACGCAGGTTCTCGAACTGATGAGCACGCTGAAGCTCTACGGAATGCGCAGTGCCTACGATGAGGTCATGGGCAATGGCATCAAACGGCAGCACGAACCGCCGCGCATTGTCGGTGACCTCCTGCAGTCGGAGATCGCCGAGAAGCAGGCACGCTCGATCCGCTACCAGCTCAGCATCGCCAAGCTGCCGTTGGCAAAAGATATTGACGACTTCGACTTCGCCGATACGCCCGTCAATGAATCCCTGGTGCGTGAACTGGCCACCGGCACGTTCGTCGCCGACCAGCGCAATGTCGTTCTCGTCGGCGGCACGGGAACCGGCAAGAGCCATCTGGCTATCGCAATTGCCCGTGCGCTCATCCGCAACAGCACACGCGGTCGCTTCTTCAACGTCGTCGATCTGGTCAATCGGCTGGAAACGGAAACACGCAATGGCAAGCAGGGTCGGATGGCGGATTACCTTACACGCCTCGACTTCATCATCCTCGATGAACTCGGCTATCTGCCGTTCGCACAGGCCGGTGGTCAGCTCCTGTTCCACTTGATCAGCAGGCTTTACGAGCGCACTTCGATCATCGTCACCACGAACCTCGCCTTCGGCGAATGGCCGTCGGTGTTTGGCGATGCGAAGATGACGACAGCTCTCCTCGACCGGCTGACCCACCATTGCGAGATCGTGGAAACCGGCAACGAGTCCTGGCGCTTCAAAAACCGATCTCAAAGCTAAAGCCGAAGAGCCTAAACACCCGCACTTGGCCTACCCTCTGCAACCCCGGCCAGCGCCGGGCAGGCCAAGCGCTGATCGCCTACAGGGGGGTGAAGATTGCACGCCGATAAGGGGTCAACATTCCGCGCCGATTGACACTCCGCCAAGAAGTCTTCGTGGTGTTCGCAGTAGAGGGCGATGTAGTTGAACGTGCCACGCCGTACAGCGGCAAGAAGCACCACGCCATATTGATGTTGGTAACGGAAGTTGCGTTCGGTCTCGTCACCGGGATCCCCGCTGGCTGTCGTATTTAGCCGAGCATGGACGTTGACTTCCTGTGATTGAATATCGCCACTACACAAACGCAGCGATCCGTTTGTTCTGATTCATACTTGCCCCCTATGCCATGCTATTCGGATTCCACTTGCTCGACAACGACATACACGGTTGATCTACCATCGCTTTGCACTTGTTTGGAATGCCGCGTCACCTGCAAAACTCGCGCCCCTAAGCAATTAAATCCCAGCATCCGGCTCAGCAGATATTCCGGGCGGTGCGTGGCGTTGAGCGGGTTGGTCAATGATGCGTCACAAGAGTTCGCCTTAACGAAACGGATGTGCCACCCACCGTTGATTTGGACAATTGGTGACATGGCCTGCATCGACTTCGAGATCTCGAATTACACAATATACCGAAATTCAGTGCATGAACGGCAGTCACCACCACGGGCTCGGCTTGGCAATAACAGAAGCCAAGGCAGGTAAAAACCGGTCTAAGCCTTTTGCAATATTAGAAGAAATTTTATAAATCATATTGCAACAAGATGAATATGTGATTTACTTCCGTACAACTAACAGGGGGGGGCGAACATGAATGGTGGACTCTTTAGTCCTAGACTCTGCATTTTTGTGTTTATTATTATATTTCCCTTGGAATCTTTAGCAAAAGATCGAATTTTTGAGCTTTGGCGTGGGCAGTTGTCGCTTTCAAATTACGACTGCGAAAGCAGGGGATCGGACGGCATTATAATTGATGAGCCTGTTACGATTAATGCGAATGGACCGTTGTTAGAAGTTCGCTGTCCGTCGGTGATATTCAAGGGAAATGGTCGTCTAGATGTAATTGGGGATATTACTTTGTACGCTGATCGTTTGGCTGGACCACTTAATATTGTCGCCGCTCATAAAGAAACGATTTTGCCATCTTCGAACCCCGCCCTTGGTGGCGCCTCTGGCAAAAATGGGCGCTATGGAGAACAGGGACATTCAGCCCAACGTGCCCCCAGAGCTATGTTTGCCAAATTCCCAAAATCGCAACGCGATGGCGAGAGGGGAGGAAACGGGGCGAGCGGGACGTCAGGAAGGCCGGGAAATAGCGGAGACAATGGGGCCGCTGGCGCCAAGGGCCCTGACGTTACACTTTTCCTGAACTGGATCGACCCCGGCACCTCCCTCTCTATTCAAATAACTGGAATGAGCGGGCAAAATGGCGGCGTCGGTGGCGCAGGTGGTGATGGTGCAAATGGAGGTAACGGTGGGGATGGTGGCCGTGGCTCTGACGCTACCTATGTTTTCTTGCCGGGCCGTGGCGGCGTCGGAGGTCGAGGCGGAGACGGCGGCTCAGGTGGCAATGGCGGAAGTGGCGGAGACGGTGGACGCGGTGGTAAGGGTGGGGCTATTCATGTCGTCTATTCGCCCAACAGTTTCCTCGAAATATCTGATCTGCCACAAAATCTCCTTAGCGTAGGTGGCATGCCGGGACGCGGAGGCATGGGGGCAGTTGGTGGTATCGGTGGACTGGAAGGCATTAGCGGAAAGGGAGGTATCGGTGGGCGAGGCGGGGCTAGTGTGCCGCGCGGAAAAAGCGGCGCAATCTCAACGAACGGCAGAAGAGGCAAGCCAGGCGCAGTCGGCGCAATTGGCGAAAATGGACTTCTTGGCGATGTGGGAAATATTTGGTGGGGCGACGATAAATACTCACCCGAGAATATTATAGACTTTCTATTGGATAATTAGAGCCTAGCATAGGAAGGGAAAGATGATGCGTCTTAAAGCTTTTCTTACGGCAATAATTTTGGTGCCCACCGGCGCACATGCAGAACCCGCGGTCTGGAGCGGGGAGATTCCTCTTGACGGTGGATACGACTGTAAGCTCGCCAATGCCGAGGGCATTGTTGTCCGCGGCAACGCTGTTCTAGTGAATCCTAACGACAGCCTTACCAATGGTATAGTTCTGAAAATAAGTATCCAATGCCCGAGTTTAGTATTCGAGCCCGGCAGCGAACTACGTTCGATCAGCGCGCTTGATATTCGCATTGGTGGAACATCCAGTGGCCCCATCCTCATTAGAAATACGCGCGGCTACAATGGGCTCGACGCAAGTCCGACACGTGACATTTGGGCGTCACGCAAGATGCGAAACGGCGAGCCAGGCAGGTCTGGAACCAACGGGCAAGATGCCCGGGGCTGCTTGTTTAACGACCGTCAATCATCCACTGGCCAAAATGGCCAGTCCGGCCAGGCGGGTGAATCGGGCCGGTTGTTTGTAGCATCAGCAGGGGCAAACGGAGAGAATGGTGGCACCGGAGGAGATATCACCTTTGTCTCTCGTTTTCTCGCGCCGGGCTCGACTTTGACCATTATCTCCAATGGGGGAGCCGGTGGTGATGGCGGTCGGGGCGGCCGCGGAGCCGATGGTGGCGATGGCGGGAATGGCGGCAATGGTGGAAAGGGTGGTAGCGCCAATGATTGCCATTCGGCAAGCCGAGGCGGAAATGGCGGCAATGGCGGCAATGGCGGCGATGGAGGAGATGGGGGCCCGGGCGGTCATGGCGGACACGGCGGAAATGGGGGAGATGCGCTTGTGCTAATTCAGTCAGTTGTCCCATCGAATTTCGTTCCAAATATCAGCACCCTAGGAGGTGTACCTGGACTAGGCGGATTAGGCGGAGAGGAAGGAAGAGGAGGCAGGTCTGGCCATTCTGGAACTGGCGGCGCCGCTGAGATTGGATTTGCTCAGAATGGTGAATTGGGCATCAATGGAAAAGCGGGGATGAATGGCCTGCCGGGACCTGTCGCTCTAGCGGGCAAGTCCGGACAAGTGGGTAATGGGAGTTTTGGCGTATATAAGACAATTAAAGAATAACATCATGCAACTTTAGTTCAGGAGGCAACAATGTTCAGGAGATTTACTGCACTTTTTCTCACCGGGCTTGCAGCCGCACCCGCGGCCGCTGAGCCTGTAATTTGGAGCGGGGAGATTCCGCTTAGTGGCTATGATTGCAAGATCGCCAATACCGACGGGATCGTGGTCCGTGGCGCCGCAGTGCTGGTGCATCCCAGCGACAGGATGACCAGCGGAACGATTGAAGAAATCAATATCCAATGCCCGAGCCTGGTTTTCGAAGCAGGCAGCGAACTGCGTTCGATCAGCGCACTAGATATTAGGATAGATGGAACCTCCAGCGGTTTTATCTTGATTAGAAATACGCGCGGTTACAATGGGCTCGACGCAAGTGCGACTCATGATATCTGGGCGCCGCGCAAGATGCGAAACGGGGTTGCGGGCGCGTCAGGAAATAGCGGAAACAGTGCTCGCGGCTGCTTGGGAATTGACGAACGCCGGTCGTCTCCCGGACAACACGGCCAGCCCGGTCAACCTGGTGAATCGGGTTTGCTGTTTACAGCACCAGCAGGTGCAAACGGGAAGAATGGTGGCACCGGAGGAGATATCACCTTTGTCTCCCGTTTTCTCGCGCCGGGCTCGACTTTGACCATTATCTCCAATGGGGGAGCCGGTGGTGATGGCGGTCGGGGCGGCCGCGGAGCCGATGGTGGCGATGGCGGGAATGGCGGCAATGGTGGGAAGGGTGGTAGCGCCAATGATTGCCATTCGGCAAGCCGAGGCGGAGATGCCGGCAATGGCGGTGATGGAGGTAATGGAGGCAACGGCGGCCCAGGTGGAAACGGCGGCAACGGCGGAAATGGCGGAAATGTCATTGCAGCGGTCCAGGAAGGTGCTGGAACGAGTGTCCTACCTAAAATTACAAATATCGGTGGAAGAGGCGGGGATCCCGGATTCGGCGGTGAAAAGGGGCTTGGCGGAATTGGGGGAATCGGTGGGACCGGCGGTTGGGGCGGTGATGGCGAAGATGGCATATTTGGCGATAGAATTGACGCCAAAGCCCCCGGTGGGAATGGTAGTGGTGGTGCAAACGGTGTGAAGGGAACTGATGGTTTGGAGGGACCCCTGGGGCAGCCGGGAACCGACGGACAAAACGGTCGAATTGGCAACGGCTTCAGTGGCGCACTTCCAAAGGAAGCGGTCGATAAGCTTTTCAAACTCGGAAGCTGATGGGAGACAGAAATGTTGCGCTTTTATCTTTTTGCTTTTCTTTGGGCGACGCTGACAACAGCGAGTGCCACCGACCTTCAAACTGCACTGGACGGCCTGACAAAAATCAGCTTTGGAAGGGAATCTGCCTTAACGATCGGGGATGCCGTAGATGTCATTGATCCGTCCGTTCCGAAAGAGAGGTGTGTAAAATATGCTTCGGATCAGATAGCCGAGGACTCGCCCGGGGCCGTAGAATCAAAAATCTCTTATCGATTCATCAAAAATATCGATCAATTCGAGAACACATTTAAGTTAAATTACAGTGTAGAAGCGACGTCCTCTGCGAATTTCGCGAAAATTATTAGCGGAGAAAGCACTCTAAAAAACTTTGGAACGTTCGAAAATTTTTTGAAACGAGACAAGGGGAGCGCACTTATAGTCATAGAAGCGACAGCCCTGCATGGTCGCGACTTTATTCGAGATTTTGAACTTAAGGACGATTTCAAGGCCTTAATTGCAGCGCGAAATTTCAAAGAGTTTCGCGCTCGATGTGGAACACATCTGGTTCGAGGCTGGAATCGTAAATCGTCGTTGCATGTAATCATTGAAATTGACAATGTCAGTGAAGAAGCGAAGATCGCCATAGAGAATACTATGGGAGGTTCTGCGGGCGGCACTGTGAACGTAGCAGATGTGATCGGTGCCTCCGGCAAGGTTTCCGCTTCGACCACAATTGCAAATACCCTGCGGCTTGCCAGCCAAGTTGGAAAGGTCTCGGCTCGTGTAGAATCAGTTGGCGGAACCGGCATCGGAACCCTCGCGGGCATCGTCAATGGCGGAAACCTTACAGATCCGAATTTCATCACCAATCTGATGAACGCTATCGCGACGACGGCAAAAGATTTTACCAAAGCTAATGCGCCGCCGGATCAGTTTATTTTAATAACTCACCCTCAAGTGAATGCTGGCGTAGTCGAGTTTGACGAAGTTGACTTTGATAAGCTTGAGAAAATCTACAAGTCACTCGTTCGGGTGGATCAACGAGTCGAGCTATACAGAAGGTATAGAGATACAGATTATAATCTTTGGGCTAATTATCTGCGTATCACATCAGAAAAAGTCAGCCTCCTTCGTGATACACTGGTTAATATGTACCAACGATGCCGAAATAACGGCGATTGCTCGGGGATGGTTCCTGCAACTATTGATGGTTTGATTCTCGATGACCTGTTGACGGCAGGGAATTTTGAAATGCAATGCATTCATTCTTATCCTTTCGAAGACAAAGTAAATGAACAAGTCTTAGACAGCTTTAACTACCTCTCCTCCATCGCAGTCATCTGGAAAGGGAAGGTAAACTTTCTAAAATCCATCGAATTGGACACAGCACGTGTCAGCATGATCACGCCAGATTTCAAAATGTCGGTTGTTCCATTCGAGCCCAATAACAAGCAGCGAATGCGCCCTGAATCCGATGGAAATAGTGGGCGCCTTTACCTGGACATATACAGGGAAACAGTCGATCCCCGAGTGGTCATAAAGGACAACCAACTAAGCCTCGATGCCCTTCGAGAAATCAGGAGAAAGGTTGCCCAAAGTGTATTTGTGATCCGATACCAGAGCCTTGATGGTCACGATCTGGAACAAACACTTGGCCGACCGGGGATAGATCGTTGCCCTATTACGGACAAGGAGAACTAGGTGAGGTTTAGTATGAACTGGAAGTGGAAAACGTTGATCGTGTTATCCATGTCGTGGTTATCATTCCATGATGCACGCGCCGATGATTGGCTTCCGGGCGTGAAGGAGGAAAAATGGATAGATTTGAACTTTGTTCCATGTGACGGAATGGGCGCGACTGCCTCTGGCAATATCGAAGTTAGAATAGGCTATATGAAGAATGGGGATGTGCTAAAGGTCTCCGATTGGCAGTTGAGAACCCGTTATTTCCATGATCATTCCCCATCCGCGAATCTGAGCTACCAAAGTCCAGATGGCGGCAAGGGATCGGTGAGGTTTGAGGCCGCCTGGTTTCCCACAATTGGGCCAGATGATGGATCTAAGTATCTTTTTCTGGCCCGCAAGGGAAATCAAGATGGGGCCGCCGGACAGACACCGTTCACAATGAAAGCCGGAACGCCCGTAGACGTAACCGTGATATCGCTGTTCCCGCAATTTGGAGGGACATGTGTGGCAAGCTTTTCCAAAAATTTGACCTTGCCGTAGAGCTAGAGGCTTCCAAAAAAGAGGTGGTAATTTTTCCTAAAACTCCTCTAGAACTGGAGGGAGGTTGTGTCTCAGATCAACTGCCTGAGCGCTTTGATTCTGTGCTTGCTGTTGGCCCGGCTGTTGGCCTGGCGCGTGGTCTTACGCATCTCGGGCGGCTCGACGCGAATGGCTTTTGTGACATCGTAGATGTTCGCCGATCCATCGCAGAGCTTGCCAATCGATACCTAATTGGACGTGGTCAGATCGAAGAATACGTCTTATGTGCGACAGCACTCGACTTCAGGAATGACCGGCGCTTCTCGTGGCTTTTGGTGGTTCGTAGAGATCGTGAAAGCCCGCATAGGTATCGGGTGTGGCATACCATAAATCGCCTCGCGCATGAACGCGCTTGTTCTCCAGCGGTCTAGACAATTGATTTGTTTGACAGCAGTTGATGTCCTATCAAGGCGGCGAATTTACAAGTCTCCGCTGGTTCAGGCCCCCGCAACCAAATTCCCAAAACTGAGCCCATACATAACAAAGCCCCCTCGTGGGGCCTTTTGCGTTCTAAGCCTCCATACGAAACAAAAGTCCCTGGGACGTCAACGCTCTTCGGGCGTTGCGAACCAGTGAATGCCATCAAATGGACGCTCACTGAACATGATGTCGCAGGAATTTAGGCTCTGTTCGGAGAACAGATAGCGACTTTTGACGCCCTTTCCCCCGCTCGACTTCGAGGTCGCCGACAAGAGTACCGTCAGTCATGCATCCGAAGGCGGACACTATTTACAAAGCTCTATATATGGGTAGATTGATGATGCAACCCTGAGCTTTATTTTTCTATGTCCTTATTCAAGCATCTTCATGACGACGCATTTTTGATCTTTTCGCGCAAGCATCGCTATCTCTATGAGGCGGCGCTGCTTGAAATTTACGACCGTTGCTTTTCAAGCGGATCGAGCTTTCCAACCCGCCAGGAGCTGGTTCATGCGATTTATGATCTCGTGGGTCGCCGGCCGGATCTGCTGCTCGACGAAGACGATCTAGTGGAGGGATTGCCGGAGGTCGTCTCCAAAGGACGACGAAGGCTCAAGTTCGCAGGAACTGGCGGGGAGACCGGCGATCGCGTTCTCAAGGCGGCGCAGCAGATCTATCAAGGGCTGGTGCGAACCGGCTGGCTGGAAGAGGAAGAGTATGGACTGAAAATTACAGTCGATATGCCGATGGGGGCACTGTTGGTCGTCCAGCGACTGTCGAGCTTAAACTCGGATGTGTCGCAGCGGTTTGGCGGTCTCGTCGTGCATATCAAAACCAGTCTTGAGCTGGTCGAAAAGCTATCGGTTGGAAGTCCCGAAAAGACCCGGTCGAGCGCCGTGCATGCGCTGCGCGAAGCACGCGTGCAGGCCGACCAATTCGTCAGGACGCTGCGGGCGATCCTGGCGGACCTGCGGCGGATCCGTAAATCGCTGCTGGAGTCGAAAAACCTTCGCCAGAAGATGGATACCTATTTCGAAGAGTTCATCGGCGAGCTGATCCTCAAGGATTTTCAGGCGATCCTCACGTTCAACCATCCCTATCGTTTCCGCGATCAGATCATTGGCATGGCGCGGCGAATTGTTAACACGCCTGATCTTCTGGATATCGTTGCGGCCGGATATGTCGAAATCGGTATCAAGCCGGATGCGGACGGAGCTCGAGACGAGGCGGTCAGCGATCTACTGTCGATCGAAACGACATTCGAGACCGTCACCGAAATGTTCGAGCGTATCGCAAGCTTTCGTCGAGGACTGGAAATGCGGCTGCGCAATACCGTCAAATATGCTGAGCAGGGCGAACGCGGTCTGTCGTCGCGTGCAAGAGCGCTGGTGGCGCGGATGGAGGCGCTGCTCGCCGCCGACCCGGACCGTTACGCGGAGCCGAGCGTTCCTTCGCAGATTGCCCGGATTTTTGTTCCGTGGTCGGAAAGACAACTGGCACCGCAACGGCAAGCAAGGTCGGCAATCGAGGTAAAGCCGTTGGCCGCGCGGCCCTTCGATCCGGTCTATGAATTTAGAAAACGCATGCGGGCGGAATATCTCGAACGGATTTCTCCGTCTCCCGAGCGAGTCAGGCAATTTTTGCAGTGCATATCGGCCCCCTATCACACAATCGAAGCCCGCTTCGTCGTGCTTCGAACCATCGACGATTTCCTCGCTTTCGATGCGGCCAGGCGTTACGCGCTCACCCAGGAAATACCCGGCCCGATCGGTCGCGAATTCGAACTGCAATACTTGCCCGATAGCCAACCGCACGACTGCGAATGGCTTCGCTGCAGTAATTTTTCCATCCGCCGTTTGGGTGGCTCCACCCGTCAAGAGGTTCGGCATGCTGAGTGAATTCGATGCGCTTGAAGATGCCTATGGCGCGGAAAAAGCGGCGGACCTGCGCAAGGCATGCCGCTACATGTTGCGAACCCAGTTTGCCTATTCCGGAGATCGCGGCACGGCAAATGTTTACAACACTCTGACCGACAGTCGTTTTCGGCGCATTGCCGATCAGTTTTTTGAAAGCATCGGCTATCAGGTTCACAGAAATGCCGAGGAGCAATGGGTCGGTATCCTGTTGACCGATGACGATCCATCCTCCGTTCCCAGGATGCGGCTCGACGAGACCATGGTGGTTCTGGTGCTGGGTAGTCACTGGCAGGAAGAAGCGGATCTCGGCAACCTGTTTGACCGGGCGACAGCGGTGACGACCTTCAATGTGCTTCACGAACGGTATAGGGACATGCTGCAGAACGCCGGCAAGCCTGCGATTGCACCGGGACGTTTTCTCGACCTGCTCAAGGACGTCGCGCTGCGCAATCTGATCTCGGTCGGAGAAGTCGATTACGACGCCCAAGATCGGGAGATCGAAATCCGACCGATGATCAAGTTCGTCAGCGGCGCCGATGCGCTCGCACGTCTTGAAACCTATGTGAAGGCCGAGGAGCGCGGCATGCGTTCGCGCGCTATATCGGCTGTGGGGGAGCTGCTCCGCCCCGGTATCTCCGTTTCGGAAGGGGATACGGCATGATGGAACTATGCCGCATCACGCTGGTCAACTGGCATCTATTCGATGCCGAAGATATCGATGTTCAAGGCAATTTCGGTATTTTGGGAGAAAACCGTTCCGGAAAATCGACGATCCTGGACATGGTTCAGGTGGTGCTGACGGGTGCCAACCGGCATTATCTGCGGCTGAACGCCGTTGCCGGCGAAGGCGCCAAGGGGCGCTCGGTTCCCAAACGCACCGTGCTGACCTATTGCCTGGGGATGCTGGGTGACGGGAATGTTCGCCGCAGCGAGGCCCTGACCTATATCGCGCTTGGCTTCGCTGACCGGGAGAAAC
Organism: Neorhizobium tomejilense; assembly: GCF_964254135.1. Classification (NCBI taxonomy): domain Bacteria; kingdom Pseudomonadati; phylum Pseudomonadota; class Alphaproteobacteria; order Hyphomicrobiales; family Rhizobiaceae; genus Neorhizobium; species Neorhizobium tomejilense. The sequence goes on along the minus strand of NZ_CAXUSO020000001.1, from coordinate 3,419,565 downwards.
AACGGCCGCCGGTCACGATCGGCCTTGCCATCGAAGCCCGGCAGACGGATACCTCCGAAACGGTCCTCGGTCGGTTCGTCGTTACCGGAAAGTTGTTGACGGCGGGAGATTTTACCGAAAAACGCTCCGATGGCGTCTATGCCGCGCATTGGGATGACGTGAAGACCCGCATCATCGATGCCGTCGGGGCCGGGCATTTCATCAACCATCGTGACAAGGCCATGGACTTCGTGCGTGAATATATGCGCCGGCTCGTGCCCAGTCTTCCCAATGCCGAGCAAAGTGCAGCGGCGTTGTTGAAAGCGATCGTCAATGCCATGGCTCTCAACCAGGGTTATTCCGCAACCGAGTTCGTCCGGCGTTTCATTCTCGAAGACAATCCGATCAACATTCGCGATCTGCGCGCTTCGATTGAGACCTATCGAAGCGTCAGCGCAACGATCGTCACCCTGCGTGAAAAGCTTGAGGCTCTGACCGAGATTCGCGAGCTTGTCGTCGCCTTTGAGGAAAGCCTCGCTCAGAAGGCGTTGGAAGTCTGGCTGGCACGTCGGGCGCAATGGCTTGCCTCGAGGGCGGAAAACCGGGCGTTCAAGCAGCAGATCGTCGAAGCGTGCCGTTTCATCGACGCTGAGCAGGAAGACCGGGATATTGCCAACGAGGGGATCAGAGAGGCCGAGCAGGAAATCGAGCGGCTGAGAAAGGCGATCGCCGCGCATGGGGCAAAGACCGGTCGCGATCAATGGCTGGAAGTGTTGAGCGGCAAGATGGCCGAGAGCGATAGGTTCAAGAAAGAGATCGAAAAACGATGCCGATCGGCGACGGCGCTTGACGGACTGATATCGGGTTTCGACGATGAGGCCTGTATCAAGGTCTATTGCGGATTGGTTGACGGGTTGAGCGGCGGTGTTGATCGCTCGGCATTGAAAGTGGCCGAACAGGAGCTTCGCGCGCGGGCGCCCGGCATCGTGGAGGCGGTGGGCAAGCGTTATCGGGAAACATCGGCGAAGATCATATCGCTGGAAAAGGAGCTCGGCGATATTCTCAGGGTTCTGGGTAATACCCGCGGGTCAGGAGGTGCAGCCTATCTTCTGGATCAGACGAACGAGCTGATACGCCGGCTTCGAAGCCGCGGCATGGATGCGAGGCCGCTTTGCGATCTCCTCGATATCAATGACGAAAGCTGGACAGTTGCGGCGGAAGGCCTGCTGGGGCGCGACCGGGAGGCGGTCTTCGTGGAGCGGCACAACATTCTTGAAGCGACGGCCATTTTTCGCGAGGGCCGTCGTGAGTTCAAGGGTGCTTCGCTCGTCAGCCTGAACAAGCTTGAGGAGTTTCGTGACGCGCCGCAACCGGGGACATTTCCGACGCTGTTTCGCTCGCAGGATGCCGACGCCAAGGCATTTCTTCTACGTCGGTACGGCAATGTGCGTCTTGCTCTGACATCGGAGGAGTTTAATCAGCGTGGGCGCGCACTGATGAAGGATGGCCTTTATGACGACGGGCTCGTCCGCAGTCACCGGGCAGCCACCGATCACAAGATCGGCAAGGCAGCGCAAGCGGCTCATCTCGTTATCCTGCAGCAAAGTTTCGTACAGAAGACCGAGGCACTATCTGATCTGCAGATTGAGGAAAAGCTGTTGGCAGGCGCCTTGGCGGCTCTCGATATGCAGGATGCCGATCTGCTGGCGGATGTTCTCGAAGAACGCGATGAATGCATGCGGCGCATGCGCGACGCTCGCGACAGGATCGCGGCCATCGATGCCGCCGGCGACGAGGGCCTCAACGAAAAACTTCGCGCCCAGAGAGTTTTTCAAGACCGCAAGAAGGAAGAACTAAGGACGATTGAGGCACGCGTCAGCAAATATCTTCTTGATGTCGCGGTCGCTGAAAGGAGCTTGAAGGGCGGGGACTCCATCGAGGGCTCCGCCATGAACCTGTCCGTCGCCAACGCGCTCTATCGCGCTGAGCGGCGGCAGTATCAGTACCCGGCGGGTGGCGCAGCCTATCGCCAGCGGTTGAGTTCCCTGCGCCGTCGATCCGACGAGCCCATGCCTGCCGGCCAAGCCGCCCGCAGCGAAGCCGCGGCACATCGCAAACTCGGGAAGCAGGCAGAGGAGGCCGAAGCGCGCGCCCGTGATCGAAACCGTCGTGCCGAAATCGAGGCGCGAAGCGCCTTGCACCGCTATTTCAACAACGCCAAGTTTGGCGTGAGTTCGCAGGTCGGGCCTGAGAGCGACTTGCTGGGCGCCGTAAAACTCTGGATGAACCTGCTGATAGAGGACATCGAAAGCAACGAACTGAGGCGTTACGAAGACAAGGCAAGGGAAGCATCTGAACGGGCGTCCGTTCTGTTCCGCGGCGAATTCGTGAATGCTCTCAACACGCGTGTTTCAAAAATGGAAAGAGATATCGAGGCGCTCAATCGCAGCTTGCGCGGTCATCCGTTTCACAACGAAATCTATTCGTTTCATCGGACCGCCGAAGCGCAGTTCCTGCCGATCCTGAAAATCATCGAAATCAGCCGGATGTCGGACGATGCGCTAGACGCCCTTTTTAAACCCGATCTGCCGGATGATTATCCGCATAAGGACACTATTCAGGCCGTCGAACAATTGCTGGAAGATCCTGACAAGGAGGTTTCGGCTTTTGAAGACTATCGGAATTTCTATGCCTTCGAGATCCATATGGAGGATGTCAGCACGAAGGCTCGCACCCGCTGGGAGACGCGGCGCAATACCGGCTCAGGTGCGGAACAGCAGGTGCCGCTCTATGTTGCCATCGGTGCTTCACTGGCAGCCGTTTATGGCAACGCGGGATCTCATGGCGGGCCAAAAGGCATGGCGCCGGCGCTATTCGATGAAGCCTTCTCCAAGATGGACGGCAAAAACCAGCGGGCGATGATGAGTTTTTACGCCGATCTCGGACTTCAGGTCGTCATCGCAGCACCATTGGAAAAGAAACCCGTCATCATCGGCTATGTCCACAGCCTGGTCGAGATCGACCGTATCGGCGAACAATCCTATGCCAACGTCGTCCAAATCGGCAAACGTGCTCGCGACGAAATTCTGGCGATGAACCCGGAAGCGCTGAGTGATGCCGAGATCGCCGCTCGGATGGCGGCGGAGTAATGTCGGTGGCGCGTGGCCGCAAGTTCACCCATGCGCGCGATCTGCTGCATGATCTGCTCGACCGTTACGAGCAAGGGGTCGCCCAGCCCGTCGGATATCCCGACTATTCCGGTTTTGCCGATGTCAAGGCAGGGGACACCTTTTCGAGATCGATCGAAGCTGCGGAGCGTAGCGGTGGTGTCGTGCGCGTACAGGACATCGGTCGCCGGCGCGGTGAGCTGAAGCTGGTGCGGCTGATCGATGCGCCACTGCTTTATGAGCATCTAAGGCGCACACCCAGCCAGCAGACGGCTTCGGCCGTTGGCGACGAGATGCTGAGCGGGCTAATCATTCACCCGGCCATCCGTGAAACGGCCCTGTCGGCAGTCGAAGCATGGTCGCGAAACCGCAAATGGTCTTACCTTGGCATCGACGATGCGGTGTCGATGCGCAATGCCGTCAGGCTGGCCCAAGCCATCATCGAACAGCAGCATCTGGATCTGGATTACCGGACATTTTCCCGCCGCATCGTCGCCGATAGCAAAGCGCTGGAAAGGCTGGAAGGGGCGGTTCTGCAACTGGTCGGCGCTGTTCTCGATCTGCCCCCGGCCAGCAGTCCGCGCTCGGCTTTTGCCGCACTGGGTCTAGAACGGTTCAGCCCGCCATTGCTGCTCTCCGGCAGATTTTTGCTGGACGGTGTTTCTGTTGCACCGTCGCTTTCCTATCTCGGTATTGCGCCATCAGCGATGATGGCGGTCAGTTTCGATCGGCGGCCCGATTACGTGCTGACGATCGAGAATTTTGCGAGCTTCAACCGGCATGTGCTGGAGGCGGATGTGGATAGACTGGGGTTGACGCTCTATGTCGGCGGCTATCCGTCTCTGGCGGCCCAGAAAGCGCTTGCGGAGCTTGCTGCCAAGCTGCCCGAGACGGTGCCGTTTTTCCATTGGTCGGATATCGACCCGGACGGCACCTGGATTTTCAGAACCATCGAACGAGCGCTCGGTCGCCAGCTATGGCCGCATCTGATGTCCCGCCACCTCGCGGAAACGTTCGGGGAGGCGACGACAAGGCGCATCATGCTGCGAAAGGGGGACGTCGGGGGGTCTATGATAGCAGATCTTGTCAACTACCTTACCCAGCCAGACGCAAAGATCATGGAACAGGAGCAAATTGAGCCTAAGATTCCAAACAGAAGTGATTACTTTGATGGGCGTCCTTTGTGATGCGAGAGGACCCGCTGCTTTAAGCTATTGTTGTCGATCGCCAGCTTGTGGGTCCAGTGGCCGACAGATTGCAATGTTTTTTAAAGCGGCCTAGATGGCAGTCTGCAAGGACCGGACGCGTCACCCGGGTCGCACTGCCCCTCTCGGAGCTTCTCTGTCTCGGCTGCTCTACTGGTGCTGCTGGCACGACTGTTGGCCGGACGCTGTCTCAGCCGTCATGTTAGCCAAGATGGCGACGTATTCATCGGCGGCGTCGGCGAGGATCAGTGCGATTTCTTGCCGGCTGAGCCCTTCCTGCTGAAGGCGCTCAATCATCTCCAGCATCGCGGCTTCGACCCTAAAGCGGTGCGCAGGTGCCGGTTCATATGATTCATCGGGTGTCTGAGTTCGCATGTCCATGATGTATTTCCCCGTGTAAGGGGAGCATTGCACACCGTCCGTTGTCCGCAAGCAGATGCTTAATTAACAGTTAACGCGATCGCCCTGCGGCTGCCCAAGTCAGACCAGACTCGTGCCGTACCTGGATCGGGCGTTTTCCGAGACCGGTGAGGAGGAGACCTCGTAGAGTGGATCACTGGTCAACGCGGATGTTGACGAGGAACAGGCATTGGGAGACGCGCTGAAATCAGCATCCGCGTTTCATCCCTTAACAAGAGCAGTTCACGGAAGTTTCGCGTGCCTGGAAATTTTGTTGAAGCTCTAGAGACGCTCGATCATCCAATGCGGGTTAGTTTTTCGCGAGTGAGAGCCACCTGGAACGTTCCATCCGACAAGAGCTCAACGAGATAGCCATTGGGCGTATAGTAAATCACCGTTGGAGGCGCCTTGTCGCCGGCGGATGGGTCAGCTTCCCGTGTAGCCTCTATGACCGTCACTACGGATCCTCTCTCGTTCAAGCAGCTAATCAGTTGCTCCCTTGGGCCCGCCATATCCGGTCTCGGATGCGCCGGGCCTCGGCGTCGAGTCAACGAGGAACTGATCGCCAGACAGAGCTTCGAGTTCCGGGAGGCTCCGCACCTGAAACGTCGCGATGGTTCTGTTACGAACTGGTAGAGAAACTTATGGTCGCGGGCCGTGGATTTTCGGCATGGCCGAGCAGAAGATGGCCAGCGGTGAAAGGACGCGATATCGGCGAAGTTCGACAATGATTTATGTTCAGCATCGATAGGTCCATGCGAGAATCAGGTACTAATCACCTGTTTTCGCCGCACTAGCTTCAGATTGCGCTGCCGGTCGTAGCGCCTCATGTCCATTTGTGGAACTGGAGCTGGCTATGCAAAACCCAACCCAACTTGAAATCTCCCGCCGGAACTTACTTATCTCGTCTGCCGCAACTGTCGCGGCGACCAGCGCCGTGCCGCTCGCAGCGGCGGCGCAATCTTCGGGAAGTAAGATGAACCTCAGCACCTCTGTCGCATTTTCTGTCAACGGCGAGCAGCGCGAATTGATCGTCGATAACAGGACCACGCTGCTCGACGCCTTGCGCGAACATCTCCATCTGACCGGAACGAAGAAAGGCTGCGACCACGGGCAATGTGGTGCCTGCACCGTCATGGTGGACGGTCGTCGCGTCAATTCCTGTCTGACGCTTGCCGTCATGCACGAGGGAGACGAGATCGCCACCATCGAAGGTCTGGGCGAACCGGGTAGGCTCCACCCGATGCAGGCGGCTTTCGTGAAGCACGACGGTTTCCAATGCGGTTACTGTACACCTGGGCAGATCTGTTCCTCGGTGGCCGTCCTTGAGGAGATCAAGGCGAATATTCCGAGCCATGTGACGGCCGACCTTACCGCGCCGGCTTCGGTTAACGTAACGGAGATTCGCGAGCGCATGAGCGGCAACATCTGTCGATGCGGCGCCTATTCCAACATCGTGGATGCGATCACGGAAGTCGCGGGGACAAAAGCATGAGAGCCTTCACCTACGAACGCGCATCGTCGATCGAGGCCGCGGCCAAGGCGGCCGCATCCAGCCCGACCGCCAAGTTCATTGCCGGCGGTACCAACCTGCTCGATCTGATGAAGCTCGAGATCGAAGTGCCGACCCATCTGATCGACGTTAACGGCCTTGGCCTCGACACGATCGAAAGGACGCAGGAGGGCGGTCTGCGTATCGGCGCTCTGGTGCGCAACACCGATCTTGCCGCGAATGATATCGTTCGCCGCGACTACGGGCTGCTTTCCCGCGCCCTGCTGGCAGGTGCCTCGGGTCAGCTCCGCAACAAGGCGACCACTGCGGGTAATCTCCTGCAACGCACCCGCTGTCCGTATTTCTACGATACCAACCAGCCCTGCAACAAGCGGCAGCCTGGCAGCGGCTGTTCGGCTATCGGCGGTTTCAGCCGCCAGCTGGGAATTGTCGGGGTCAGCGATGCGTGTATCGCGACACACCCGAGCGATATGGCGGTCGCCATGCGCGCTCTCGATGCGGTCGTGGAAACCGTGAAACCGGGCGGGCGACGTCATGCGATCCCGATCGCGGAGTTTCATCGCCTGCCGGGCGACACGCCGCATCTCGAAACCGTCCTGGAGCAAGGTGAGCTCATAACCGCCGTCGTTCTGCCGGCGCCGATCGGCGGACGTCACATCTACCGCAAGGTTCGCGACCGTGCATCCTATGCCTTTGCTCTTGTTTCCATCGGTGCGGTTATTCAACCCGACGGTACCGGGCGTGTCGCAGTCGGCGGGGTGGCCCACAAGCCATGGCGGCTTGAAGCGGCAGACGCCGAGCTTGCGAAGGGAGCCAAGGCGACCTCCGCGGCGCTTCTCGCAGATGCGCGGCCGACGGAGCAGAACCGGTTCAAGATAGATCTGGTCGAGCGCACGCTCGGTGCCGTGATCGCAGAAGCGAGGGGTTGAGCCATGAAGTTCGACACACCAGCAACGACTAACCCGATCGACCAGCTTAAAGTGGTCGGGCAGCCCATCCACCGTATAGACGGTCAATTGAAGACCACGGGCCGAGCGAAATACGCCTACGAGTGGCATGACACCAACATTCCTTACGCTTATGGCTATCCGGTCGGGGCATCGATTGCCAAGGGCCGGATCAGATCGATGGACGTCGCAGCAGCTCAACAAGCGTCAGGCGTCCTCGCTGTTGTCACCACGCTCAGCGTCGGCGACCGCAAGAAGGGGAAATTCAACACCGCGAAGCTGTTTGGCGGTGACGAGGTGCAGCATTACCATCAGGCGATCGCCGTCGTGGTCGCCGAGACTTTCGAACAGGCCCGTGCCGCAGCGGCATTGGTCAAGGTCGACTACGCCGTGGAGGCTGGTGCCTTTGACCTGAAGGAGGCGATGAAAACCGCCGAAAAGCCGGATGAATCACAGCAGCCAGACACCGCAGTCGGCAATTTCGACGGCGCTTTTGCAAGCGCCGCGGTTACATTGGACGAGACGTACACAACGCCGGACCAATCCCACGCGATGATGGAGCCGCATGCATCGATCGCGGCATGGAATGGTGATGAGGTGACGGTATGGACCTCCAGCCAGATGATCGACTGGTGGCGAAGCGACCTTGCCACAACGCTTGATATCGACAAGGAAAAGATCCATCTGATGTCGCCGTTTATCGGCGGTGGGTTTGGCGGCAAGCTCTTCTTGCGGGCGGATGCCGTCTTGGCGGTTTTGGGAGCCCGCGCGGCGAAAAGGCCGGTCAAGGTTGCTTTGCCGCGTCCGTTCATGATGAACAACACCACGCACCGGCCGGCGACGATCCAGCGGATCAGGATCGGGGCAGAGCGTGACGGAAAGATCACGGCGATTGCGCACGAAAGCTGGTCGGGTGACCAGCCCGGGGGCCAGCTCGAAACCGCGGTCGCGCAGACCCGTCTGCTTTATGCCGGGGCGAACCGGATGACGGCGATGCGGCTTGCGGCACTGCATCTCCCCGAAGGCAACGCGATGCGCGCGCCGGGGGAAGCTCCAGGGTTGATGGCGCTTGAGATCGCGATCGACGAGATGGCCGAGAAGCTTGGCATGGATCCTGTGCAGTTCAGGATCCTCAACGATACGCAAGTGGATCCCGAAAAGCCGGAGCGTCCTTTCTCTCACCGCGACCTTGTCGGCTGCATGAAGCTTGGCGCCCAACGCTTCGGCTGGAACAGCCGAGGCCGGCCAGGCGCTCGCCGCGACGGGAACTGGTTGATTGGCCACGGTGTCGCAGCCGCGTTCCGCAACAACCTCGTCCTGCCGTCTGGAGCCCGTGTGCGACTAAATCGCGAGGGGATCGTCACGGTCGAAACGGATATGACGGATATCGGTACCGGCAGCTATACGATCATCGCCCAGACCGCGGCCGAAATGTTGGGCCTACCCCTCGACAAGGTCGCGGTGCACCTCGGGGATTCGCGTTTTCCAGTGTCTGCTGGTTCCGGTGGGCAGTTTGGGGCGAACTCTTCGACGTCAGGCGTCTATGCCGCCTGCGTCAAATTGAGGGAAGCCATTGCGGCGAAGCTTGGCTTCAACTCCGCTGATGTCGTGTTCGAAAACGGCGAGGTGCGCTCTGGCAACCGGTCTGTTCCGCTTGCGCAAGCAGCAGGCGAGGAGGGGCTCGTCGGCGAGGACACGATGACGTGGGGCGATCTGACCGAGACGCATCAGCAATCGACATTCGGCGCCCACTTCGTCGAGGTCGGGGTCGATGTTGCGACTGGCGAAAGCCGTATCCGCCGCATGCTTGCAGTCTGCGCCGCAGGTCGGATACTCAATCCGATCACCGCACGCAGCCAGGTGATCGGTGCCATGACAATGGGAGCGGGCGGGGCGCTGTCGGAGGAACTGGCGGTCGATACGCGTCGCGGCTTCTTTGTCAATCACGACCTGGCAGGTTATGAGGTGCCGGTGCATGCGGACATTCCGCATCAGGAAGTGATATTTATGGATGAAACTGACCCGATGTCGTCGCCTATGAAGGCGAAAGGTGTCGGCGAACTCGGTCTCTGTGGTGTGGCCGCAGCCATTGCCAATGCTATCTATAACGCATCGGGCGTCCGAGTACGTCACTATCCGATCACGCTCGATAAGCTGATCGGCGGTCTTCCTGAAATTGCCTGAGCAGGAGAGGCGGCGGCTTTATCGAGCCGCCGCCAGAGAATTGGCTCGAGCAGGTGACGGACGAACAATACGGCAAGCAGTTTTCCCCGTGATGGACGGGGTCGCGAGTGGGTATTTCTTATTGTCAGCAAGGGTTGGCGCTGAAGCAAAGAGAAAGCGTCGTAGCGGCAAGGTTCTGCTTGATGATCAGGTCCTTCGATTGGCTGACGATCGAACACCTGTTTCCCCGGTGCCATAACAGAATGTTTTGCGAACATCTCAGCGAGTTTTTTCGACTTTGATGGTGAGTTTACCGGGTCGGTCAAAGATCGAGACGTCGCCTTGGATCTGGCCCAAAATCACGATGCCAGGCTGCGGTACGCGTCCCTCACGGTAGTAGATGACGAAATCGCCCGAACTCCAAAGACCGAGTGTACCGGCGGAGAAGTCTCGCTGACGGGGAGCGGCTGGCAGGGCGGCGGGCAGGTCGCCTGTCTTTTCCTGACGAAGATGATCGTCCATCTCGATTGTCAGCGGCAGCATCGCGGCAAGCGCTCGAGCGGCCGCGTTGTCAGCCAGTTCGGCGGTGACGTTGCCCCAATCAGATGAAATCACAATGCGGTCCTGCGCCAAGGCGGATCCTCCCAGGTTAAGCGTTAGAACAGCTGCGAGAAAAGTCGCACCCATGATCTGTTTCACGTCTCACCCTTCGTTGCCGGAATACGCGTCTTGTTAACTGCTCTCAGACAGAGCATCGCGTAGTGTGAAATCACAACCACGCCTGCCATCACACCCGTCCAGTGCGCGAAAAAAGGCGCCAGGGAGCTGGTGAAACCCCAGAATTCCAGGCTGTAGCCGAACATCAGCTTGGTCGACACGCCGAGAGCCGCAAAGCTCCAGGCGCCAAAGCACAGGAGCAGCACAGCGATCAGCCGTAAACTAGTGGTTCCGATCCGAGACGGAGAGACTCTGAAAACGGTTCCCGCCACTGTCATCACGCGCGCCCAATGGGTGCCGGCATGAATTGCAACGATTATCGCGACCCAATAGGCCGAGAACCAGTGAAGCTCTATGACGCTCACATTATTGGTGAACTGCGCGAAGCTCAGTACCGAGCGTGAGATCAGCACGCTGGTCACCACCAGTACCGCCATGGTGATCCCAAGCCAGGCATGTATCACCACGACCATCCAGCGACGAACATCGTAACGACCGCTACGGAGCTTCAAGAACCAGCGCCTGTTCATGGTCAGGTGCCATCCAAGAAGCCCGAACATGGCCATTCCAAAGATCTCATGCGGACCATTGTCGAGCCACCAGTAGGCGAGAGCCAGCATAAGCAGCGCCGCCATGCTTGCGGGAAGAACGAGGCGATCGGTCATCAATCGAAGCATTCAAGTACCTCGTCGGCGTCAAAGCGGATCATCATCGGAAATGGCGCCGCTCAGCGTGAACATGAATTGTTCGGACTGACGCGAACGATGGCAGGAGTAGCAACGGGCGACATTTTCGTCGGCCTTGACGGTCCGATCCGGCAGAACCACTGGTATTCCCATTGATCTGCGCCGGCTCCGATCTTCTGTGCCACGAGATAGCGCGTCAGAACGTCGCTTTGATAATCGACGAGAACCATATGGCTGCCAGTCGGAACAGGTTGCCCGGCTTTGAGCGCCGAGAGAGCGGCAGGGCTCGTCAGCATATGCTCGCGGGTGATCCCCCGTCGGACCGTCGTATAATGCTCGAGCTGTTCGAGAGGCGGAAACGTAACCGAGTTGGATGCCGCAAGCGCTGAGGTTCGCAATAGCTCGGTCTCGACGACCAAATAGCCTGTCAGGACAACTGCGAGGGGCGCAACCACCAAGCCGGACCAGTGAAAGAATTTCATGGGCTTTACCCTTTAAGTGGATCGTGAAAGGGCATCACGCCCGTCTGCTCGGTCCGCCGCCTTTAAGAGCGGCCGATATGGGTTTGCCGCTGCACAGAGTGCTAAGCTTGGGATTGGAGTCTTCCCGCGCGTCTCGACCGAATGTCGAACAGACATCAGCCGAGACGAGGTGGGGATGGCACCAAGAAGCGTCAGTTGACTTCCTGGCTCCTGGTTTCAGACGAGGTGCTGGTCGAAGAAGCCCTTCAGTTTGTCGAAGGGGATGAGATCGACGCGGTCATAAAGATCGACATGGCCAGCACCCTTGATCCAGACGAGTTCCTTCGGCTCCGAAGCCCGATTGTAGGCGTCCTGGCTGAATTCCTTCGAATGGGCCTGGTCGCCAGAGATGAACAGCATCGGGCGGGGCGAGATCGTCTCGATGTCGTTGAAAGGATAGAAGTTCATGAACTTGACGCTGCTGCTCAGAGTCGGCTTCGTCGTCGTCTGTCGGGCCACTCCAGCAGGTGTGAACTCGCCACGCGGCGTCCGGTAGAAGTCGTAGAACTCGCGCTGGACAGGATCCGTATCGGCCTTCAGTTCGAGCGTGGTGCCGCCGATATACTGGATTTCAACGCCATCGGACTCGGCCCAGCGCTGTTCGGCGGCCATCGCGATAAACTGCTTGCGCTGTTCGACCGTCTGCGACTTGTTGAGCGCATCGCGGAAAGCAGCGCCCATGTCGTACATGCTGACCGTGGCAATCGCCTTGATGCGCGGATCGATCTTGGCGGCGCTGACAACAAAGCTGCCGCTACCGCAGACCCCGATCGCGCCGATATTCCGTCGGTCCACGAACGCGTGCGAACCGAGGAAGTCGACGCCGGCGCTGAACGCTTCGGCATAGGCCTCGGGAGATACGAGATTGCGCGACTGTCCTTCGCTCTCGCCCCAGAACGGAAGGTCGATCGACATCGCGACAAAACCCTGCTCGGCCATTTTGGTGGCATAGAGGTTTGCGCTTTGCTCCTTCACCGCTCCCATGGGGTGGCCGACGATAATTGCCGGATTTTTCAGCGCCTGGTCGATGTCCTTGGGGAGAAACAGGTTACCCGCAACATTGGTCTGATCCTGGGTCTTGAACCCGACCTTCTGCAGGGTCACGCGATCACTGGTATAAAAGTTGGATGCGCCTTTGGACATGTCTTGGGCCTTTGCGAAAGTGGTGTCGAGGATGGACATGGCGCCGAGAGCCGCTGCGCCAGCGCCTGCCATCTTGAGCAAGTGGCGGCGGTCGATCCCGGTGCTCGTGGTCTGTGCGTCGTCCTGGTTTGTTGCGACGGTCATCTGCAAGTCTCCTTGAGTGGTAATGCGATGGAAAATGATCCCGATGGTACGCTGTTGATGTTCAGCGGTGTGACGAACGCCATGCTGCCGCAGCGAGAAGGGAAGAGCCGGCCAACAGGGCTGCGGCGAACAGGAAGGTGGTCCACCAGCCGATGGCGTCGAACAGGACGCCGCCTGTTGAAGCTCCAAGCGTAATGGCGAGCTGGATGGTTGCGACCTGAAGCCCACCTCCTGCCTCCGCGTCGTCAGGCATGGTGCGGCTCAGCCAGGTGCCCCAACCAACCGGTGCGGCCGTGCCGAACAGACCCCAGCCGATCAGAAGGATTGCGGTGAAGGCGGAAGATGAACCGAGTGCGACCAGCCCCAGTGCAATCACGGCCATGATCAGTGGGATAACGACAAGAATGCTGAACAGGCGCTTCTGCAGCAGATGGCCGATGATGTATGTTCCGGCGACCCCCGCCAAGCCCATCAACAGGAGCAGCAGGGAAAGCGTGGATATCGACACGGCTGTCACGGTCTCCAGAAATGGCCGCAGATAGGTGAACAAGGCGAACTGCCCCATGAACAGGAGCGTGATCGATCCCATGCCGAGCGCGACTTGAGGGCGAAGAAGAAGCCGGAAGACATTGGCCGACCTCTCGCTGCGACGCGGTAGTAAAGACGGTAGGCTGGCCCACTGCCACACGAGCGCCAGAAGGGCGAGCGGAACGACCGCAAAGAAGGCGCCTCGCCACCCGATGTAGCTGCCGAGCAGACTTCCCAGCGGCGCGGAGATTGTCGCGGCAACGGCATTGCCCGCGTTCAGCATAGCCAGTCCCTTGGGTACTGAGTCTTCGGGAACCAGTCGCATGACGATCGAGGTCGACATCGACCAGAAGCCACCGATGGCGATACCCAGCATCGCGCGCCCGATCATCAGCACGACATAGTTCGGAGCAAAGGCGACGATCGTCCCGGAGACCATCAGGATCAACGAGAATGATGCGAGGACCAACCGCCGATCCAGTCCCCGCGTCAGACCGGCCACGAAGACACTCGTGAGGACAGCAAAAATACCGGAAACCGAGATCGCCTGGCCGGTGCGGCCTTCCGTGACGCCAAGTTCGGTGGCGATCGGCGACAGGAGGCTGACCGGCATGAACTCCGATGCGATCAGGACAGCAACGCACAAGGCCATCGAGACAACTGCGCCCCAGGCGGGGTTCGGGATAGCCGAACTGGCGGTTGTAAACGGGTCCAGTTTCCTGTCGTCATCCTGAAAGTCGGATCGTGTGAGAGCTTGCTGTGTCATGGCGGCAACATACGCCGGCCTCAGTTCGATGATTAGCCATTGCAATTCGCTTGGACTTATCGGCTAATGATATCAATCATCATGTTATGAGGCGGCCATGAAGCGGGAAGATCTCAACGACATGCTTTGGTTTCTGGCAGTTGCGGAAGAGCGGAGCTTTACGAAGGCGGCTGCGAAGCTTGGCACATCGCAGTCGACGATCAGTCATACGATCAAGAAGCTCGAAGCGCGATTGGGACTGCGCCTCCTGACCCGGACCACTCGCAGCGTCGTCCCGACGGAAGCGGGTGAGCGGCTCATCCGTTCGCTTGCACCTCGAATTGAAGAACTCGAAACCGAGATCGACGAACTGATGGAAATCAGGGACAAGCCGTCGGGATCTGTACGGATAACCCTATCGGACCATGCATTGCAAAGCGTCGTCTGGCCGAAACTGCGGCCGGTACTGCGGGACTATCCCGACATCAAGGTCGAGCTGAACAGCGATAACGGTTTCAGGAACATCGTCGAAGAGAAGTTCGACGCAGGCGTACGACTCGGCGAGAGCGTGGACAAGGACATGATTGCCGTCCGAATAGGGCCTGATTGGCGCCTGATCGCCGTCGGGTCTCCCAAGTATTTCGCGGCCCGTTCGGTCCCTGAAACACCGCAGGATCTAGTCGGCCATGACTGTATCAACCATAGGCAGTCGCAGTTGGGCGGATTGTACGGCTGGGAGTTCGAGAAGGGTGGCCAGGAGCTTCGGGTGCGCGTTGCCGGACAACTGACGTTCAACACCTCCTATGCAATGATCGACGCTGCCGTCAATGGCTACGGCATCGCCTATGTGCCGGAGAACCTCGTTGAGCGGGAACTCGCTTCCGGACAATTGGTGCAGATTCTCGATGACTGGACGCCGCCGTTTCCCGGATACTACCTCTACTACCCGAGCAGGCGACAGAATTCGCCGGCGTTCAAAGTTGTTGTTGAAGCACTCCGCGGCTGAGGCCATTCCGAACGATGGTTTCTGTTCAAGGCTTGATGTCCGACGGAAGCAACGACAACATCGTCTGCTCGCCCGATGAATGGATTGCAGGCAGAAATGCTGCAGCCCATCTGCAGGACTGGAAACACCGGCGGTCGTGTCTGGTGCTGGTCACGACGCAGAGGTCGTCTAATTCTTTAAGGAGAAGCCTCACAATGATGCGTAGGCAGGAGCGCCCACCCGTTTATGAGCCAATCGTTCCGCCACCAACCGAGTGTTTCGTCTGGCGAACGGATGACTATCCCCTTTCCTGGAGCGTGTGGAATGCCCATCCCGAGTGCGAGATACACCTGGTCAAGAATGCTGGAGGCACCTGCCACGTGGGCGACCATATAGGCGCGTTCACGGATGGCGATCTTTTCATCATCGGACGCGGCCTTCCCCACAACTGGGTGACGCCGCTCGCGGCGGGCGAGAAGGTGGAGAGCCGGGACGTGATCCTTCAGTTCGACGAGGACAGGATCATGGAAGCGGCAGGCCCGTTTCCGGAGTTGACGAAACTGAAGCAGTTCCTGCTCCTTGCCCGTCGCGGATTGGCCTTCACGGGAGAAACAAGAAGCAGGGGGGCGGAGATCGTCGAAGCTATCGGAAGCAAGTGCGGGTTGGAGCGGCTGTCACTGTTCTTCGCTCTTCTGCATATTCTTTCGACGAGCGACGAGCGGCAGTTGCTGTCGTCGGAGAATTTCGCACCCCAGATCGATGTCCCCACCAACCACGTCCTCCGCGACATCCTCACGTGGATGTCCGTGAACTACAGAAACGACGTCCGCCTTCATCAGTCTGCTGAAATGGCCGGCATGACAGAAACCTCCTTCTCGAGATTCTTCAAGAAGAACACCGGGACCACGTTCAGCAGATACCTCAGCGAACTGCGCATGGCCAAGGCTTGTGAGCTTCTCGACAGGAGCGAACTGGCGGTGACGGAAATCGCTGCCGAGGTCGGTTACTGGAACCTGTCGAATTTCAACAAGACCTTTCGGGAGCTTCGAGGAATGCCTCCGCGCCGCTACCGCCAGTTCAGGCGATCTCGGGAACCGACGTGATATTGTCTTAAGTGATCGCGAGAACCCCTGATCGCGAAATGAAAACGGATATAAAAGCGTCATTTTCGCGCATCCGAGACGCTAGTTCGCCCCATCGCCTCACGATATGACTTCAGCAGTCTTCGGGGAGGTCTATCGTGCTCAGCAAAATAGCATTGTCATCCGGCGCTCGTAATATCGCGTTTTCAGGTTTTGCGCAGACGCATTGCGCGGTCTTGGAGGTTCCTGATGAAGGAGTCTACCAGTTCTTTGTTCGTGGACGCGCGGGTGCCGTCCCCGTGGCGCCCCACTCGCCTGACAAAACCGTTTCATTGAAGGCCGCCTGGCAGGAGCTCGAGCGTACTGTCAACTCTACCTGTGTGGGAGTGGTTTTGCGATCGCAGGAGGACCCGGACGCCCTTGCCGACCTCATCGGCGACGCATTCAAGGGCGAACCTCTGCCGGGCGCAATCGTGGTTAGCGGTCGCGCCAAAGGGTTTCTACGGCGTCTCACCGAAATCGCTGCAGTGCAGATGTCCCCCTTTACCATACGTTTAAAGAGCGGCTTAACCCTCCCTTTCGAATGGCCTCCGATCCTTGTTATCAGCGATTTCCGGGACCCCGATCTGCCGGCAAATCTTAGCGTCTGTCATAGGCTGAGAGACCACGGGCTTCCTGTAGAAATGTCCGTGCAGGAAGATGCAGGCAATCTCGATGGCCGCACTGCAGACCTCATAGAGGGCTTTTTTCAACGGTATCTCCTCGAGCATTTCCCAAAAATGCTCTGAAACATTCAGATAACCGGAACAGACGTCGGAGGTTTTAGATGCCAGGAAAATTGGAGGGCAAGACAGCCATCATCACGGGAGCCGCGCGAGGCATCGGCCTTGCCTTTGCCAAAGCATACATTGCCGAAGGTGCGGGCGTGGCAATCTGCGACATCGACATCGCCCGTGCGGAAACCGCTGCCATGCACCTTGGCAATGGCACCATCGCGGTGAAGGTCGACGTCACGAACAAGCAGAGCATTGACGAGGCTGTCGCCAAGGTGGCGGGTGCATTCGGGAGCATCGACATCCTGATCAACAACGCGGCGCTCTTCACGGCGGCCCCGATCGTGGAAATCACTGAGGCCGACTACCGGAGAGTCTTCGACGTGAACGTCTACGGTTCGCTGTTCATGCTGCAGGCCGTCGCGAAGCAGATGATTTCACAAGGCAAGGGCGGCAAGATCATCAACATGGCATCCCAGGCGGGCCGCCGAGGAGAGCCGCTTGTGGCGGTCTACTGCGCCACAAAAGCGGCAATCATCAGCCTCACTCAATCGGCTGCATTGAACCTCATCGAACACAAGATCAACGTCAACGCCATCGCTCCAGGCGTCGTTGACGGTGAGCACTGGGACGGCGTCGACGCCTTCTTCGCCAAATACGAAAACAAAGCTCCTGGGCAAAAGAAAAAGGAAGTCGCCGCTGCCGTTCCTTTCGGACGTATGGGTAGGGCGGAAGACCTCACCGGAATGGCAGTATTTTTGGCCTCCGCGGATGCCAACTACGTTGTTGCGCAATGTTACAATGTTGATGGCGGGCAGTGGATGAGCTGAGGTCTCGCTGGCTCGGTCTTTCTAGATTGGAACTCCGACCCGACTTGTCGGTGGTTCGAACCTGTTAAAGAGAAAAATATCTGCAAGCCTCCGTGCGCTCAGGCCCCCGCAACCAAACTTTACAAAGCTCCCGAAGCTTAGCTCCGGGAGTTTTTTGTTGCTGAGGCCCGATGCTGAGCCCCGAGATCGTGCAAAGCCGAGTGACCCAGCTTGGTCCGTCGAGCTGGCCTAGTTCGGAACCGCCGCTGAGCAAAGGCAGATGTGGACGATGTCCCCGAATCCGCGTCCGGCACATCAAAACCTCTGCCGGCCCGCGCCCTCGATCATCTCCAATGCCAGCCTGACGTCATCTTCGGCGTCTTTCGGCAACGGCAACACCGGACGTGGCGGCTGGATGTGCGCCAGATCCAGGAGGTCCGCAATGACAAACATAACGCGGAAGCTTCCGTAGCGCTTGAACAAGGTCCAGAGCGGTTCGAAAGCCTTGTTCAACCGCGCGGCCTCGACAATGTCGCCGGCCTGCGCTGCACGCGTCAGCGCAAGCGCCGGGCCTGGCAGCAGGCCTGCCGCAACGCTGTACCAGGTGTCGCATCCGGCAAGCAAGGCATCGGCCGCCCCCCAATCGCTGCTATATCCGATCGTGAACCTGCCAGGGGTGATCTGTCGCAGGCGCGCGAGTTCCCCGGCGTAATCGTCACCTGCCGCCAGAGGCATTTTCACGGCGACCACGTTGGACACTTCCGACAGCCGGGCGATCAACGAATCGCTGAACGTGAAGCGCGTGGTGCTGGGATTGTTGTAGATGCATAAAGGCAATTCCCCCGCCTCGGCCACAGCGACGAAATGCTGAAAGACTTCGTCCTCGTTCAGGGGAACGTATGACATCGGCGCCAGGAGCAGGCCGTCGGCGCCGGCGGCTTTGGCGTCGCGCGCCAAAGCCTGAGCGTCGTCGGTGCGCAATGCTCCTACACCCACCACAAGAGGCGTCTTGCCGCCAATACATTCAACGGCAACCGCGACGGCACGCTTGCGCTCTTCCTTCGTGAGGTATGCATAGCCACCCGTGCTGCCGAGCAGCCCGATGGAATCTGCACCCGCGTGATGGATACGCTCGAGAAAACGGGCCAGCGCCTCGGCGTCGACGCGCCCTTCAGTATCGGTCGGGGTCAGGGGGAACGCAGACAGGCCATGGAACAAAGTCATTATCGAACCTTTCGTAACTAAATACGGGAGAGCAGCAAGCGCAGCCCCGCGAACGCAAAGAACAGCGACAGCAGGCTTTCGATCCAACGGCGGCAGCGGCGGTACAGAGCCACCATCGGCGCTGTGGAGAAGACAATGGCGTAGCCACAGAAGATCGCGACGCTCAAGACGGCGCAGCCACCCAATATAGCGGCGATGCTTTCCCACGAAGAACCCGGGCCGATACCCAACGTGACCAGCGCGATCCATGCCAGCACGGATTTCGGGTTCGCCAAATGCATCAGGAGGCCTCGCCGGTAGAGCGCGGCCCGAGAAAGAGCAACTTCATCCGCCGACACGCGCGCCGCCAGCTTCTCGTTCGACATCAGCGCTGAACGTCCCGCCTTGAAGGCGAGAAACAGCAGATACAAGCCGCCGAAAATCTGGAGAGCGATCAGCGCCTGGGCATACCTGGCCAACAAGGCGGAGATACCCGTCGAGGCCATCAGACCCCAGAAGATAGAGCCGCTGACAACGCCGGAGGCAAGCATGAGCGCAGCGCCTCTGCCGCGCGCCATCGCCACGCCCATGATGCGCATGTTGCTGGGGCCGGGGCTACCCGCGGCGATGACATATGCCGCATAGACTATGAGCAACTGATGCAGGTCGGAATTCATTCCTTGAAGCCCTTTAAACCCTATCCAGCATCGAAAGATGCAATTGCTACCGGTGACGATTGACTTGACTGCAAGCGACCTATTGCAGTTCATTGGTACAAACTAAACTGCCAGTTTTGGAGATTTTCATTGGTCCAGTACAGGCAAGGGTCTCGCAGGACCGGAGCGACGCGCCGTATCTATCATTCCCTGCTCAAGCAGATCGAGGCTGGCGTCTATGGTGTCGGTGACGCTCTGCCTTCAAGCCGCTCGCTTGCGGAAGAACTGGGGGTTTCGAGGACGACGGTGACCGCCGCATTCGACCAACTTGTTTCGGAGGGATATGTCCGGGTGCAGCAGGGACGGAAAGCGTGTGTCGCTTCAGCAGGTCGGCTGAGCCAGGTTGATCCGCCCGACTGTTCGGCGATCCCCGCTCGCCCGCTTTCCGCCTATGCAACTCGTGCGATGGCTCTGCCGCCGAACAGCATCGCAGGCAGGCTGCCGCTCAAATTCGATTTCCGCTACGGTGATATTGCCGCAGAGGACTTTCCCAAGGGCCCCTGGCGAAAAGCGCTGAATACCGCCTTCCTCAGGCATCGCGACAGATTGGGATACGATGATCCCGCTGGAAGCCGATCCTTGCGGGAGGCGTTGCAGGGCTATGTCTGGCGGTCAAGGGGCATCAGCTGCGATCTCGGCCAGATCATCGTCGTCAACGGATCGCAGCAGGCGCTGGACCTATGCGCTCGGGTTCTTGTCAATCCCGGCGACCGTGTCGTGGTCGAAGACCCGTGCTATGCCATGGTCAAGAACGTGATGCATGCCGTCGGAGCAAACATCGTTGCCGTACCTTGTGGCGCTCAGGGGATAGATACCACGAAGCTTCCCGAGGTTGGCGACATCGCGGTCGCCTATGTGACGCCAAGCCACCAGTTTCCTCTGGGAGGAGTCTTGCCCGCTGCGCATCGCCAAGCCTTGATGGAGTGGTCCATGTCGGCGAGCGCTTATGTCATCGAGGATGACTACGACAGTGAGTATCGGTACGATGTCAGCCCCATTCCGCCTCTCTATCTCTCGGGGCAAGGGCGCGTCATCTATGTCGGAACGGTCTCAAAAACCCTGTCGCCGACGCTCAGGCTCGGCTACGTCATACTTCCGCATCCACTCGTCGAGGCCTTCATCGAATGCAAGCGGATTGCCGATCGGCACACATCCACGTTCGAACAGGAGGCTCTCGCCGCGCTGATCGAGACCGGTGCCTACGAGAGGCATGTCCGGAGGATGCGGAGGCTTAACGCAGAGCGACGCGCCGTATTCTTGGCGTCGATGACCAGCGCTTTTGTGGACGACATCGAGATCGTTGGCACCACTGCGGGACTTCACGTCGTGGTGTGGTTCAACACCATTTCCGGCCGACAAGAGGCGCGTTTCGCGGATATTGCCCGAAGCCACGATATTGGAATCTATCCCATCGCTCGCCTGTTCTCATCGCCGAGCGACGAGCGAGCCGGCTATATCTTTGGCTATGCCTCCATGTCCGTCGATCAACTCGCCAAAGGAGTGGAAAAGTTGCATCGCGCATACCTCGGCTTCATCGGCGAAGAGGTCCCTCCAGGCGGGAGCGGGAGCCAAAACGGCAAGTCTTCGAGCGCCACATAGTTTCGACCGGCGGCTACGCGACGCATCCGCTGTTTCTGTGACTTCGAGAAGGAACGTCTTCCGGTGGAGGGTCGATTTCCGGATCTGCGCAGATGACAGCGGACGTCTGCGCTATTTCCTAAATCCCTGACCCGTCGAACTGCTGAGTGTCGCGGCCTTCCCAGGGTGAGGGCAGCGAAAGGCGATTGAGGCTGGCCGAGGGCATCGGCATCCAACACTTCAATTCCGGCTCGGCGTATTCGATGATGTGGCCGGGCGAGGAATCAGAGGCGCGCCAGCCTTCTCCACCGAACTGATCGCCATTCGACCAGTACGCGAGGTCAACTTCTGCCGGCCCCTGTTCGGACGGCCGGATGGTGACCAAAATCCGGCTACCGTCCTTCGGCGCGCTTGCCATATGGCGCCAGCGATCTGTCTCGTCCATCGTTTTTCCTCCTGCCTTGCTGCAGGTTGAACTGTCGCCTCGCTATCGAAAACGGTCAACTCAAACTTTGCAGAACCATCCTCCGTCGGTCGACGCCGGTTCGCCGGAAGGCATAGGCTTCGCCACCGCTGAACCCGGACTTGCCGGGAAGACGACGGTGCGATGTCCGTTGACGAAGGTGCGGTAGTCCGCGACCATTGCGGCGCTTGCGAAAATTGTGGACCTGTCAGCGAACTTCCGACTTCCACTACAGTTTGCGATAGGTAAGTGATGGATGAGTAGAAACCTCGCGTCTAGCAGGATCACAGGTGAAGCCGTACCGAATGATCGTCATCGGGAACAAGAACATCGTTTCTTCCGAAATTCGCGATGCCTGGAAACAAGCGGGGGTCGGGTTGCGAGGCCCCGTCTTGCCGTCGGCTTTCGAAATGGGCCTCGTGCGGGCCGCCCATGGCGTGCTGATCGATGCCACGGAGGATGCCAATTTCATGTTTCGAATATCCGAGCAGCTTGAAGCGGCTTCGGTTCCATTTGTCTTCGTGGTCCGTGAAGAGCGGGTTCTCGGACATAAGGGCCCTTACGTGCTCGGAGTTCGGCCCGAAGATATCAAAGACATTGTCGAAGAACTGCTTCAGCAATACGACAGCGGCGTCCGGCATTAGGATTGGTTTCGTTCGGTCGATGGATGTGCCGCGAAATTTTTTAGCATCAGCCTGAACAGCTGGAGGCGAAGAGCCTGGCTCGTTTGCCTCAGAGGACGTTGAAGTTTGGCCTCTATAATCGTTCGATCGGCAAGTGCACCGGCTTCCCCGTCGGAGCGGACGAAACGACGCGCCATACGGTGAACCCAGGGGATGAGATCGTCCACCCGAGGGTTCACGTCTTCCTGGCTATCGGGATTTGGCGTACCTGGGACGACAGTCATTCGTAGCTCCCTCCTTACGCCAGATAATCCAGCAGGCTGTCGTGTCGTTCCGGTACGCTAGCGGACGCTCGAAGTGCTGGCCGCTCGCTGCATCCCTACCTGACGCCAGCGTGCAAAGCTTGCTGGCGAAGATCCAAAGGAGTAGACTTCATCTTATCGTTCGCAGACTAAACAGGGCGCGAACGGCTGAGGGTTACAGTGTGCTCTTGCCCCCAATCGTGGGAAGCACACATGGCCGCGCCTCTGCAATTCAATATGCCGAACAAGCTTCTGGCGTTGCTTCCTCCAGCCGACTACGACCAGATCGCGCCGGACCTGGCCCATGTCGTCCTTCCGAGAGGAAGCTTGCTCGGCGAAATGGGAAAGCCCATCAAATATGTCTATTTTCTCACGTCCGGGATAGGTTCCGTCGTCGCAACGACGCCCGAGGGTCATCGCGCCGAAGCAGGCCTGTTTGGTCTTGATGGGTATGTCCCCACCTCGGCTGTCGCGGGCGCGGAGATCAACGCGCACGACGTCGGCATGCAGTTGGAGGGCGATGGCTACAGGATGGACTACGATGCGTTCCGCGGCTGGATGGAGCGGAACAGGAGCCTATCCAAGGTGATGATCCGCTCGCTGGAGGCGTTTTCGATTCAGCTGGCCTATACGGCCACATCGAACGCTCTTCATGACGTCACGGAACGATTGGCTCGCTGGCTGCTGATGTGTCATGATCGGGTTCCTGGCAATGAAATCAACCTCACTCACGAGTTCATTTCGTTGATGCTGGCCGTCCGCCGGCCGAGCGTGACGACGGCTCTGCACGTGCTTGAAGGCAATGGATTCATCAAGTCCGAGAGAGGTCACATTACCATTCGCAACCGGGCCGCTCTCGAAGAGTTTGCGCATGATGCGTATGGAAGGCCGGAAGAGGAATACCGGCGTCTGATGAGAGATCTTTTCTGACGCATCAGATGCGTTAGATTTGCCGTCGATCGAGCTTTCAGGCAGGGCAGGCAGTCACTCACCGAGCGAACCGACATGACACGCTATTTCTTCCATATCCGGCGTAACGATGAGACGGTCCTCGATGAGGAGGGCGACGAGTTCGCCAGCCTCGACGATGCGCGGGTCAGCGCCGTCAATGCCATCCGGGAATTGGTGGCGGCTAAGATCAAGAGAGGACTGATGATCCTGAACGAGCATATGGAAGTACGCGACGAAGCGGACGCGCTGCAATTGGTCATCTCGTTCCACGAGGTGATCGAAGGCCAGCTCAAACGCTGAGACCGGTTCAGAATTCGCCGATAAGGCGACGGAATTCCACTTCCGGCTTGCCGTAGGCATTGCCCGCGAATTCCTCCATGCCCTTCCTGTCCCGGATGGTGATGCGGCCGCGTTCCGCACGGATGAGTTTCTTGCCTTCAAGGACAGCAAGGCGGTGGTGACGCTGGGTCTGCGAACGCCCAGCATCAACGAGATGAAGTCATGCGTCAGCGCGATCTCATCGCCGTCCACACGGTCGTGGCACATCAGCAGCCAACGTGCGAGACGTTCATCGACCTGGTAGGTGACGTTGCAAAGCGCCGTATAGGATATCTGCGAAGCAAAGGTCTGGATAAATCTGGCGAGGAGATTGGCAAAAACCGGATGTTGCGAGAGTGCCCGAATGACGGCGTCGAGTGGCATGCGAAACCCATGTCCCTCGACCTGCATCAGCACTTCGTGGACGCTGATCGTACCGCCGACGCCGGCGGAAGTCGGCGAAAAACCCTCGCGGCCGAACATTCCAGCCTCAGCCCGCTGACCGTCCGACGAGATGGTGACGACCGACCCGATCCCGTTGCTGAGGAAATAGACATAGTCGATCGGCCTGTCTGCCTTGACGATGATAAAACCTCTATCGAGATCGACGGGCTCAAGCGCGGCGGCGACACTGCGGAACTCATCGTCCGGCAACAAGGCTATCAGTCGGTTTCGCTTTTCTGGGGGGTCTGCGGCGGACATGGCTCTCGCTGAGGTCGGGCGGGAGCCCACGGCTTCCGGCCGCCATGCCCTGAACTGACGGACGGTTGTCGATTGTATAGCATCCTGTTGTTCCAGGTGTTTTTGCGTACGCTGGCAGACGCTCCGCCCCTTTTTTTCCATGAAGAGTAATCTCATGGCTCTTCATTTCTGGAGGGCGTAAAAATGGAGAACCCGGGACACGAACCGGTCTTGCTGCTGGAAGACCAGGCTCTTATCGCCATTTACATGGAGGAGCTGCTTCATCAGGCCGGGTTTGACAATATCTGCACGCACTCCTCCTGCGCTGCCGCGGCCGAGTGGCTTCAGAAGAACACGCCTAAGCTTGCCGTGATAGAAACCCGGCTCAGAGACGAGCCATGTGACGCCATCGCCGCCGTTCTCAACCAGCGCGGCGTTCCATATATCGTCCATTCGGTAGGACGGCAGTGGAAATCACCCGTACATGGGCACGAAATGCAGGTGGATCGACAAACCGTGCGATCCGGATGAATTCGTGAAGGCCGTGAAAGAGTGTGTGCCCAGCCGCAGGGAACCAGCGCCCGCCGCCTCGGGCACCCAATACCAGGAGCAGTGCCATCATCGGTAGACAAGTTCCTTCTCATGCAAAGTGGCCGGTGCCGCGGTAGGGGCCGGCTGGGAGGGGAGGCCGTTGAATCAGCCTCCCCACCCAAGGGGACTGGTCAGGCGGGAACAGCCAACGGGAGCGCTCTGGTCGATGAGGATCTTCCCGTTGCAACCGCCACCATTGGCATGCCGGCTTCCAGGCATGCCGCGATGAAGGCTTCGCGGGCGATCTCGACTGGCGCTATCCTCTTCAGCGCCGCCCGGCATCTCTGGACGGCGCGGTCATAACGCTCCCCACGCTTGAGGGGCCATTCGTTCTCGAGAAAGTCCAACGCGTCGTAGACGTTGTGGAAAGTATGGTCCAGGCCGTTCGGCAACCGGATGTTTACCGGCGCGCGGAACGGCATTTCCGGGATGTTCATGATCTCCTCCTTTCACATGCCGGATGAAAAAGAAGCAGAATCGATTTGGTTATTGACCGCCAGGATTCAAGAGGTCGTGCGGTCGCTGTAATTAGTTGTTATCGCCGAGCTGAGCCGCAAGATGAATGCGGGCGCGGTTGACCCGGCTCTTGATGGTACCGAGCGGGCAGTCGCAACGTCGTGCTGCAACCTCGTAGCTCTCTCCCTGGATCAGGACGATATCCAGGGCCTGGCGATAGTGAGCGGGCAGTTCCGAAAATGCCTTTTCAAGTTCCCGGGCGCGGACCGACCATTCCTGGGGCGCCTGGACCGACGGCTGTGCCGAAATGCCTTCTCCCAGACCGATCACCTCTCGCTTGGCAAGGCCAAACTTCGTGCAGAACGTGTTGCGCATGATCGTGAAAAGCCAGGATTTCAGGCTGGTGCCCGGCTGGAACTTGTCGAGATTAGCCAGCGCTCTGAGAAGGGTCTCCTGCACGAGATCATCCACGTCGCTCGGCGTCCGGTGAAACCGGCGCGCGAAGGATCTGAGCGCAGGTATCAGATCCACGACCTCCGAACGAACATGAGAACTGGATTTATCGACCGTCATGGGGCCTCCTCACACGACAATCGACGGAACTGCGGCGAGAGCCAATTTGTTCCGATGTTTTATCTAAACCCCGGGGCGGCGTCGGAGTGACGACGGCATCGTAGTCAGCGTCCCTCGCCGATACCGCCACGTCATCCCGTCAGGCAAGGCTGTAATCATTTTGTCCTCCGCTGCGAATCCTTGTTGCAATTCATTCGCAATTGCAGAATATGAATGTAACGAGAGTGCCCATCGTTGTTGCAGGCGATCCCGAGCTGCGACGAGGCCATTCCGAACACTGATTGCAACTAAGTCCTATTCGCAAAAGGAGGCGTGCATGCTTGACAAGATACGATGGCTGGTCCTGACTGGAATGATAGGAACGGCGTTCGCCGCCGTTCTGACGGTCATGCCGGCATCGGCTCAGGACAAGTTCAAGGCGGTGACGACTTTCACGGTGATCGCAGACATCGCGAAAAACGTCGCCGGCGACGCCGCGGTCGTCGAATCCATTACCAAGCCCGGTGCGGAAATCCACAACTACCAGCCGACACCCGGCGACATCCAGCGGGCGCAGGGCGCCAAGCTCGTCTTCTGGAACGGGCTCAATCTCGAGCTCTGGTTCGAGAAGTTCTTTCAGAACCTGAAGGCCGTGCCGGGCGTCGTGGTCTCGACAGGCGTCGAGCCGATGGGCATCGTCGAAGGCCCGTATGTGGGCAAGCCCAACCCGCATGCCTGGATGTCTCCCACCGCGGCGCTGATCTATGTCGACAACATCCGCGATGCCTTCGTGAAGTACGATCCGAAGAATGCCGCGATCTACAAGGCCAATGCCGAAGCCTACAAGGTGAAGATCAAGGCGGCCATAGATCCCATCAAGGCAGAACTCGCCAGGGTGCCGGAAGACAAGCGGTGGCTTGTGACGAGCGAAGGCGCCTTTTCCTATCTCGCCCGCGATTTCGGCTTGAAGGAGTTTTATCTGTGGCCGATCAATGCCGACCAGCAGGGCACGCCGCAGCAGGTTCGCAAGGTGATCGACGCCGTTCGCAAGAACCGGATCGGTGTCGTTTTCTCGGAAAGTACGATCTCGCCGAAGCCAGCCGAACAGGTGGCGCGGGAAACCGGCGCCAAATACGGCGGCGTTCTTTATGTGGACTCGCTGAGCGAGGCCGATGGCCCGGTTCCGACCTATCTCGATCTGCTGAAGGTGACTTCGGATACTATCGCCAAGGGCCTGTCCGCTTCGCCCTGATATCTGTCGTGCGCCCATTCGCGATCCGGCGGGTGGGCGCGTGCATTTGCCGTTTTCAAGAGGATGTTTCCCATGAATGCTCAACCCCGTTGGCCGAACCATGCTCCTTCCGGCTCTGACGGAATCATGGTCGATGGCGCGACCGTGACCTACCGCAACGGCCATACGGCCATACGGGATGCGAGCTTCAGTATTCCTCAGGGAACGATTACCGCGCTGGTAGGGGTCAACGGTTCCGGCAAGTCCACGCTGTTCAAGGCGATCATGGGTTTTGTGCGCCTGGCGAAAGGCGACATCCGGGTGCTCGGCATGTCGGTCAAGGAGGCGCTGCGCAAGAACCTCGTCGCCTATGTGCCGCAGTCGGAAGAGGTCGACTGGAGCTTTCCGGTGCTGGTCGAGGACGTCGTCATGATGGGCCGCTATGGCCATATGGGCATGATGCGCATTCCGAAAGCCGCCGATCACGAGGCCGTGGCGACGGCGCTGGCCCGTGTCAGCATGAGCGAATTCCGCAAGCGTCAGATCGGAGAACTGTCGGGCGGGCAGAAGAAGCGGATTTTCCTGGCGCGCGCACTGGCGCAGGACGGCCACGTCATCATGCTCGACGAGCCCTTCACCGGCGTTGACGTCAAGACCGAGGACCAGATCATCAGCTTGCTTCGCGAGTTGCGCGACGAGGGCCGCGTCATGCTGGTCTCGACGCACAATCTCGGCTCGGTGCCGGAATTCTGCGACCGAACCATCCTGATCAAGGGCACGGTGCTCGCCTACGGGCCGACGGTCGAGACCTTCACCCAGGAAAACCTGGAAAAGACCTTTGGGGGCGTGCTGCGTCATTTTGTGCTCAGCGACGCGCAGAACGGAAGATCGACGTCGATTGGCCTGATCAGTGACGATGAGCGGCCCCTGGTGCTTCGGGGCGGGAAGGCGACCAACCGCGCATCGGACGAGGAAGGCGGAGGCCGCGAATGATCGCCGTTCTGATCGAACCCTTCACCTACAACTATATGCTGAATGCCATGTGGGTCTCGGCGCTTGTCGGCGGTGTCTGCGCCTTCCTTTCCTGTTACCTGATGCTGAAAGGCTGGTCGCTGATCGGCGATGCGCTCTCGCATTCGATCGTTCCCGGCGTGGCAGGCGCCTACATGCTCGGGCTTCCCTTTTCGATAGGCGCCTTTTTCTCCGGAGGGCTTGCAGCGGCCACGATGCTTTTCCTCAACCAGCGCACCAAGCTGAAGGAAGATGCCATCATCGGCCTGATCTTCTCCTCCTTCTTCGGGCTGGGGCTGTTCATGATCTCGCTGAGGCCCATGGCGGTGAACATCCAGACGATCGTGCTCGGCAACATCCTCGCCATCACGCCCGAGGACACGCTGCAACTCGCCATCATCGGCTTCGTGTCGCTGGCTGTTCTGCTCGTCAAATGGAAGGACCTGATGGTAACCTTCTTCGACGAGAGCCACGCCCGGTCGATCGGGCTCAATCCGACCGCGCTCAAGATCGTCTTCTTCACTCTTCTGTCGGCTTCGACGGTTGCCGCGCTCCAGACGGTCGGGGCCTTCCTGGTCGTCTGTATGGTGGTCACGCCCGGCGCGACCGCCTACCTCCTGACCGATCGTTTCCCGCGCCTCCTTGTTCTGGCGGTGATCATCGGGTCGGTCACCAGCTTTGTCGGCGCCTATGCGAGTTATTTCCTCGACGGGGCGACCGGCGGCATCATCGTGGTGCTGCAGACGGCAATCTTCCTGATCGCATTCTTCCTGGCGCCGAAGCACGGGATGCTGGCGGCGCGCAGGCGGGCAGCCCAGGCGCTGGAGGAGGCCCCATGACCATTGTCGATACGCTTCTCTCACCCTTCCAGTTCGGCTTCATGGTCAACGCGCTGCTGATCTCGGTGCTGATGGCCGTGCCGATGGCGCTTCTGTCCTGCTTCCTTGTTTTGAAGGGCTGGTCGCTGATGGGCGATGCGATCAGCCATGCCGTGTTTCCCGGCGTGGTGATCGCCTATATCGTCGGCATGCCTCTTGCGATCGGCGCTTTCGCCGCCGGCATGTTCTGCGCCATCGCCACCGGCTTCCTGAAGGAAAACAGCCGCATCAAGCAGGACACGGTGATGGGCATCGTGTTCGCCGGCATGTTCGGGCTCGGCCTCGTCCTTTATGTGAAGATCCAGTCCGACGTGCATCTCGATCATATCCTGTTCGGCGACATGCTCGGCATCTCCTGGCGTGACATCGGCGAGGCGGCCGTCATCGCGGCGATCACGGCCGGCATTCTCGGTGTGAAATGGAAGGACTTCCTGCTGCACGCCTTTGATCCGGCGCAGGCAAGGGCCGTGGGACTGAGGGTCAATTTCCTGCACTACGGTCTTCTCGCTCTCATTTCGCTGACGATCGTCGGTGCCCTGCAGGCGGTCGGCATCATCCTTTCGATCGCCATGCTGATCGCACCGGGAGCTATCGCCTTCCTGCTGACCCGCAAGTTCAGCACCATGCTGATCCTGTCCATCGCCATTGCCGTGACCGGTTCGTTCGCCGGCGTCTACCTGTCCTTCTTCATCGACAGCGCCCCGGCGCCGACAATCGTGCTCCTGCTGGCGATCGGTTTCGTGTTCGCCTTCATCCACGTTACCCGCAAGGCGGCCCGGGTCCAGACGACCGAAACGATCTAGCAGGAGGGAGGGGAGCGCCTGGTCTTGGCGTTACCCTTGATCGCGACAGGCTGGCGAGTTGACGCGCATCAAAGAACGCTGTGGCGGAAGGGCGCATAGACAGAGCTGACTGTGCCGTGCCAATAACGGATGTCCAGATCGGACATCGGCGGCTGGCCGCAACTGATGAGGGGACCGTGAAGAACCGCAGAGCGCCTGGCTGGAGTGTTGTGTTCGCGTCGATCGCGGCCTACGCGCTCGTCGTGCAGATGGTGCTTGGCTCCGTTCTTCTCGGCTCAGCGGTCGCAGCTCCTGTCATCGATGATTTTGGAAACCCGCTTTGCATTACCCATGCCGGCGGTAGCGGCCAATCCGATCACAAGGACGGTCCAAAACTGCCCGAGTGCTGCACCCAGGCATGCAGCGTTCTCGCTCCGGCGCTCGCACCGCAGTTTTCCGACAATTTTCTGAGCAACCGGCTGGAGGCCACCTCCAAGCCGGTTCCGGCCGAAACGGATATAGGTCCTTTCGAACGGCCCGAGACCTCTCCCGGAAATCCCCGCGCGCCACCGTCGGCAGCCTGAAAGCGTGCCGCGCAAAACGTCACCGTCTTGCGACACGGCATGCGAACCAAAGACTTGAAGCGTGGCTGGTGAATCTCAAGGAACGCCGGGCGCTCCAAGTGGGGCACCTCTCTGTTCCCTAAACTCGCTTCGGCCAAACGGCGATGACGCGGCAAAAGCCGTGTATCGCATCCCCGACGGCCGGCGGGATCGGAGCAAGGGCGGGACACCGTTTCAAACCATCAATCCACCCCGGACCGGCGCCTCCTCGGCTGCCGGCACCTGAAAAACAGGCCGTCCAACGCGCGGCCAAGCATGGAGATTCACATGTTGAAGACAATCACGACAACCGCCGCCATCCTCATGGTCGGCAGCACCGCCGCTCTGGCGCACGTCACCCTGGAAGCAAAGGAAGCTCCTCTAGGTTCGACCTACAAGGCCGTGCTGCGCGTGCCGCACGGTTGCGAGGGCAAGCCGACGAACACCGTGCGCGTCCAGATTCCGGAAGGCTTTTACGGAGTGAAGCCGCAGCCGAAGGCTGGTTGGATGCTCGACAAGGTCAGGGGCGCCTATGCCAAGGCCTATGACAATCACGGCTCTCCCGTCACCGAAGGGGTCAAGGAAGTGGTCTGGAGCGGCGGTAACCTCGGCGATGACGAGTATGAGGAGTTCGTGCTGCGGGGCACGATTGCCGTGGATCTGAAAGCCGGTGACATGCTCTATTTTCCGGTGATCCAGGAGTGCCCGGAAGGCCTCAAGGAACGCTGGATCGAAGTGCCGGCCGCAGGCCAGAAGGCGTCGGACCTCGAACTCCCGGCCCCGGGCGTCAAGCTTCTTCAGAAGACAGGCAACTAAGCGATCGATCCATCCGGGAGCATGAAGGCCGATGACGCCGCTTTGCTACAAGGCACTTTCACTGACCGGTACTCTGCAGCGGTTCGTATCTGCGATCCTGCTGTGGTCGGTCATGACGGCGGCGGCATCCGCCCATGCATCCCTCAACACGACCGAGCCGCGCGATGGCTCGGTCGTGTCCACGGCCCCGCGCGTGATTGCTCTGACATTCAGCGAGCCTGTCTCGCCGACCAGCCTCAAGCTCACGCGGCCGGACCGCAGTTCAGTCACGCTCAAAAGCTTCGTCCTGAAGGACAGGACGGTCGAAATTACCCCGCCGGACGACCTTTCGGACGGGAGCTATCTTCTCTCCTGGCGGGTCGTTTCGGAGGATGGCCATCCGATCGGCGGCTCGGTCGTCTTCTCGATCGGGCAGCCAAACGCCAGCGCTCGGGGTACTGCTGCCGATATCGACTGGCCGGTCCGCGCCGGCCTTTGGATCGGCAAGGTGGCGCTTTATGTCGGTCTCTTCTTCGGGGTCGGCGGCGCTTTTGCCATCCATTGGTTCGCGGACGGTTCCGGGAATGCGTTGAGGCAGGTGCTTGCTGCCCTCGGCGCCGGCTTTGCGGGCGCCTTGCTTTCAGCAGGCTTCCAGGGCCTCGATACGGTGGGCGAGCCTGTTTCGCGGCTCTTCGTGCCGGCTGTCTGGAAGGCGGGAATGGCCACGAGCTTCGGGCCGACCGTCATTTTTGCGATCGCGGCCCTGGCGCTTGCGGGGCTCGCTCTGGCCAGCGGTCGGGGCAGGGATGCCCGCTGGATATCGATATCCGCAGTCATAACCGCGGCATTTGCCCTCTGCCTCAGCGGGCACGCGAGTGCGGCAGACCCGCAATGGCTGATGCGCCCGGCCGTTTTCCTGCATGTCGCGGCCATAGCCGTCTGGGCCGGCGCGCTGCTGCCGCTCCTGGCCGAGTTCGGAAAAGACAAAGAAGCGGCCGGCGCGGCGTTGCACCGCTTCTCCTTCTTCATACCGTGGGCCGTCCTGGTTCTAGCGGTAGCCGGATGCGTGCTTGCCGTCGTCCAGGTCCGCACTCTGGCTGGGCTGGTCACGACGGCGTATGGGATCGTATTCCTCGTCAAGCTCGGGCTGCTCGTCCTGCTGTTTGCCCTGGCAGCCGTCAACCGGTGGAAACTCACCTCCGGTTCGGAGAAGGGGGAGCCTGCAGCGATCCGCCAGCTCGTTCGTTCGGTCGCTGCGGAGACCGTCATCCTGCTTCTCATTTTCGCAGTGGCCGCGACGTGGCGCTTCACGCCGCCTCCACGCACCTTGATCGCCGAAGTCCAGAGGACTGCCGTCGTTCACCTGGAGACCGGCAAGGCTGTGGCTGACGTCAGGATCACGCCGGACAGGGTAGGGGAGGTCGCGATCTCCGCGGTCATCGCCAAAAGCGACCGGTCGCCGCTCGATCCTCAGGAAGTAACGCTCGTGCTGTCGAACCCGGGGGCGGAGATCGAGCCGATAAGGCGCCGGGCCGAGAAAGGCAAGGACGGCTGGGCGGTGCCCGATATCGTGCTTCCCGTACCCGGGCGGTGGCGACTTCGCCTTGACGTGATCATCAGCGATTTCGAGATCACCAGGATGGAAGGCGAGATCGAAATCGCACCTTGACCGGACGCCAGCGGACGCTCCTCCAGAGCGGAGCGTCCGCAAGCCAACATTCCTTTATCCTTCCACCACCCGCCGCCGCACGCGGGTCAGCATCGGTCCGTATTCGAGGACAAACAGGCCGAAAGCGGCAAGCCATGCGGCCCCGGACAGCGAATAGATCAGGCTGGTAAATTCCGGAAAGAGGCCGGCGCTTGGCCTTAGAAGGGCGCAGAGCACGATTGCAGCATAGCAAGCGACGGTTGTTCGCGACGCCGTCAGGACCCGTCCGGTATGGCCCCGGCTTGCCCTTGTCATGACGGCGAGCATCATCGTGGTCACGGTTCCGACGCTCAGGACGTGGATAACAGAGGTCTGGTCGAAGAGGTTCACCGCTGCAAGGCCGATCGCAAGGAACCCCAGCGGGACGAACAGGTAGGCGATATGCAGGATTGTCACCAGCATTTCCGCGGTCGTGGTCCAGCCCCGCCAGCGTGCGAGCCGGATAGCCTGCATGGCCGCCGCCAGTCCTGCCGCCCCCGCAACAAGCTTTCCGTCGTCCAGAACGATCCAGGCGGCCAGGGCGGCGACCCCGCACAGGATGGCCGCCGTATCAAACCGGTCATAGGCGGCGGGGAAATCCGTCCGACCGGTCTTGTTGATCCAGTTGCGGGTGAAGCTCGGGATGATTCGGCCGCCCACAATGAGGATCATTGCGGTATAGGCCGAGAGGGCAAGCTTGATCCCGATGGATGGGTGCTGCCCGCCGGCCACCGCCAGATGATACAGGATGTTTGCAGTGGAAAGGGCGATCAGGCCGGTGATGACCTTCAGATCCTTCCACTTCCGTCCTGCGACCACTTCGCGCACGCAGATGACGAGGAGGAGGGGCAGAAAGGCGCTGTCGGCCAGGATGGCGGCCATGGTGCCGATAAGGTCGGACAGAAGCAGCGCCAGCCGGCCGGAGACCCAGACGAGAAACAGGAAGACCAGCGGCCAACCGGACACCGGCAGCCTGCCGGTCCAGTTGGGAACTGCGGTCAGCAGGAAACCGGCGAGCACGGCGCTTGCATAACCGAACAGCATCTCGTGTGCATGCCAATGGAGGGTGCCGTAGGAAACCGCCACGTCGATCAGTCCGGCCAGACTTGCCATCCATAACAGCATCGCGGCAGCCGCCCAGAGTGCCGACGAGAGAAAGAATGGCCGGAAGCCGTAGGAGAATATGATGGGGGCGGTTGTGGAAAGTCCCCTCGGGATGCTCCCAGGTCGCCGCCCGGCCGGAATTGTCGTCATCTTCGGAACTCCTTGTTCGGCATCCTTGTAGCGGCGGCGGCGCCCCCCTTCATTGCGGCGTCGCAAGCAGACGCGGGAATGTTTGCTGCCGGCGCGGCAATAGCGCATCTTCGATCTCGCCGCGGGCTGTGCTAGGTTCGCGCTGACCCTAGCGGAGCATAGGCCGTTGAAGATC
Organism: Neorhizobium tomejilense; assembly: GCF_964254135.1. Taxonomy (NCBI): domain Bacteria; kingdom Pseudomonadati; phylum Pseudomonadota; class Alphaproteobacteria; order Hyphomicrobiales; family Rhizobiaceae; genus Neorhizobium; species Neorhizobium tomejilense. The sequence continues at coordinate 3,385,210 of NZ_CAXUSO020000001.1, read as the reverse complement.
GATAAGAGCCTCGTGAGAAGTTTTCCCCTGTTCGAAAGGATGGAGGATACCGATACGGAAGCGCTTCTTGCTCACGCGACATCCCGTCGGGTGCCGGTCGGCGAAGCCGTCTTCGAACAGGGCGCGGTCGCGATGCATTTCTATCTGCTTCTGCACGGCAGGCTGAAAGTCACGCAGGTCACCGAAGACGGTCAGCAGATCATCGTGCGGGTCGTCCACCCGGGCGATCTCTTTGGTTTTGCCAAGGCGCTTCAACGCACGGACTATCCCGGCACGGCGATGGCCGTTGCGGAAAGCATCGCGCTTTGCTGGCCGACGGAACTCTGGCCCCAGTTCGTCGATCGAAATCCCCGGCTTGCGGTCACCGCGATGCAGACGATCGGGCAGCGCCTGGAAGAAGCCCATGCCCGCATCCGCGAAATGTCGACGCAGGAGGTCGAGCAGCGGGTCGCCCATGCGGTTCTGAGGCTCGCCAAGCACGCGGGCCGCAAGGAAGGTGACGCGGTGCGGATCGACTTCCCAATCTCCCGGCAGGACATAGCCGAGATGACCGGCACGACGCTGCATACCGTCTCGCGGATCATGAGCGCATGGGAGGCGAAAGGCCTGGTCGAAGGCGGGCGCCAGAAGCTGCTGGTGAAGGATGCCGAAGGCCTGCTGGCGCTGGCCGAAAGCACGAAGGGATAGCGGAGCGGGATAGGCGTTTCTGAAACGGGCGCCGGACAACCCGGCGAGATGCCTCAGATCTCCCGGGTGATCGACTCGCTCAGGCGCTCGATTTCCTCGATGATGAACAAGGCCGGATCGTCCGCAGCGCCGGATGCTACCATTTCGTAGACCGCATGGCGCTTGTCCCGGACATTTCCCACATGCGAAACGAGCGGCGCCCTATCGTGGTGCCGTGTCTCTCTCCAGCGCCTGATCAGCGTTAGAAGCTTCATGGCGTCATCATCGAAGGGTTCCACGGCGGGTCGTAGGTCAGCTCCACCTCGACGCTCTTCACGCCGGCGACCGATGCGGCACTGGCCCGGATGGCTTCCTTCAGAAAGGTCGAGGCGGGGCAGCCTTTCGTCGTGGTCGTCATCGATATGTGCATGTCGCCGGCCTGATCCGCCTCGATGCGGTAGATCAGGCCCATGTCCACGACGCTGCGTCCCATCTCCGGATCGATGACCATGGAGAGCTGTTGCCTGACCTGTTCGATCAGGTTGGCCTGCCCGGACGTGTCAGGCATCGGCAACCCCTTTGCCGATGCGGATCATGATGCGGTATGCGCTGCCGTCCCGATCGAAATTGCCCACCCATTGATGGCCCCGGCGCGTCAGTTCCGGGAACAGGAAGACGGGCTCGCGTGCCAGCACCGCGAAGATCACCTCGCCCGGGTTGAGCGCTTCGGCCGCGCCGAGAATTCGCTGCATCGGTTCCGGCGGATCAAGGTCGGAAAGGTCGAGCTGCACGGACGGTTCCGCCCAGAGTTCGGGCGAGACCGCGTTTTCGGAGAGCGCGACCGCTTCTTGCCGGCGCGGCGTGAAGCGCACCTCGAAATCCCCGCCGTCGAGTTCGACGACGGCGTGATCGAAGCCCTTGGCATCCATGACGCGATAGAGCGGTTGCGGCTTGAAGGGCGCAAACAGCTTCAGTCCCTGACCGGGCTGCAGCGTCCCGACCGCCGTCATGATCGCTTCGAACGGCTCGCCGCCGTTCTTCAGGATCGGCCTGACATCGAGTTCCTTGAATTCCTGGGTCATCGTGACCTCCCGTTGAAGCTTGGTAAGATGAGCCGCCGTGCGGCGACGGCCGATGGCAGCCGGGTCGCGGCCGGGACCATGGCGAGGCGGCGGGCCTGGATGAACTCGAAGGCGAGAGCGCAGACAGCCGTGAGCTGAGCGAATGTAGCCGCCCTGAACATGTCCGGCATGTCGAGGATCAGGACCGCGGTCGCCGTTGCCGTCGCGGTGAAATAGAGCCCGAACCACAAGGAAGCCCGCCGCTCGTTGACGAGGTCCTGGACGCGCGGGACGGCTGTGCGGCCAAGAACGGGGCCGTAAAACTGCAGCCATGTCATGAATGCCACGATCTTGTAGAGCTGCCCGAGGCCGAGCCCGGTCAACCATCCGAATATGAAGAGATAGGCGACTGGCATCACCATCCCGGCCGGGTTGCCGATCAGGATCGAGGCGGCGAGAAGAACGAAGCAGGAGAGCAGCATGCCGATCGCCACCAGGCTCGCCATCACGTTCAGTTCCACGGACTTCCGTTTCCGCTCGCGGAAGATCGAGTGGATATCGATTGCGTAGAGAAGAGCGGCAAGTCCCGAGAGCGCTATCGCCAGGTGAAGCGGCCAGTCCGCAGGCAAGCCGGCTCCGTCGGAGAAAATGCCACAGCCGGCGGCCACGAGAGCGGCGGCCAACAGCCAGCCGATCGTCCGGCTTGTCCCGTGCGTCCTTTCGGGCGACAGCAGGAACATCGTCAGGAGGCGATAGCTGACGCCGATCGCGGTGATGGTCATCCATCCGAACAGGCCTAGATAGGCGTGCGCCGGTCCGGCCGAGAGCAGCAGCCCGACGAGATGCGGATCATCGGTAAGGCCGGAGAGGGAAAGGGCAAACAACAGCCCGACCAGCGCCGTGGCGATCAGTGGCACGCAGCCGAGCGCGACGAACTTTGCCGGCAGCGAGTACGGCCTCGCTGCCACGAGCGTGCCTGCGACCATCCAGCAGAGGCCCGCGAAGGCCAGTGTCAGAAGGAGGCCTCCGGCCGGCAGCATCCATGTCCAGAAGGGCACGATATCGGCCAGCCCCAGGAACCCGCCGAGCAGCAGGAGGAGCCCGATCATGGTCAGCAGCAAGGCGGGCAGGGCGAGATGGGGGGATTGCAACTGTCGCGAGGCGATCACCGGCACGAACTGAAGCAGTGATCCGGCAAACAGGAGACCGAGCCAGCCGATCGCAATCAGGTGAACGATCACCAGCGAGGCCGGGTCGTCGATGGGAGAAGATGGATATCCGAACCCCGATATCGTCAAGGCCAGCCCGGCGACCAGGCAGACCAGCGCCGTCGCGAAATAGGACATCGTCCAGGGAGAGAGAGTGGCGCCGGGCATGGCTTTCGTCTTTCAATGACCGCAGCAGCAGTCGCAGCCGGAGCTTTGCGCCCGCTGGATTTCGACGCGCCAGACATCCGGACCCTGTTGGAGATATTGCCAGTCGAACTCTTCCGGATACCGGCTCTCGATCTGGTAGTGCAGCGGTCGCGGATCATGGTCGCTGGTGACATGCATGACGCCGCCGGGGATGAGGGACGTCAGCACGCCAAAAATCTTCGGGTGACGTTCGGCGGGAGCGAGAGTCCTGACATCGATGGAGGGGATTTCAATATCCGACATGGCTTGTTCTGGGCCTTTCGAGCTGGTGCAGCGGCCTGGCCGATCCCGGCCGCCTTGATGAGTTAGCAGCGGCGCGATCGACGGAATTTGCGTCGGGACAAATATTTTACAGAAAGACGACCCTGTCGTTGATTTTGCACAAAGAGAGGCCGGCGGCGGGCAGCTAATGCTCTTTGAAGAAAACTGAAAGGAGCCCGACATGTCCGCAGCGATAATCGAGAAATATGGCGATGCACGGCTGCCGCGCTACACGAGCTATCCGACGGCTCCGAATTTCAGCCCGGATCTCGATGGCCTCGACTATCCGGCCTGGCTGAAGGCGTTGCCGGAGGGACAACCCACCTCGCTCTACATCCACATCCCCTTCTGTCGGTCGATGTGCTGGTATTGCGGCTGCCACACGACGATCACCGAGCGCGACAGGCCCATTCTCGACTATATCGAGATACTTCACCGGGAGATCGAGCTTCTGGCGTCCGCCAGGGACGACGGCTTCAGCGTCGGGGAAATCCACTTCGGCGGCGGCACGCCGACCATCATCAGGCCGGAGGAATTCATCGCGCTGATGGATGCTTTTCGCAACCGCCTCGGTTTTGCGAGCGCCGTCAATGCCGCGGTCGAAATCGATCCGCGAACCTTGACCAGGGAGATGGCAGTTGCGCTCGGCCAGTCGGGCGTCACCCGCGCAAGCCTTGGTGTCCAGAGCTTCGATCCGAAGGTCCAGAAGGCGATCAACCGCGTCCAGAGCGTCGAGACGACGATGGATGCGGTCGAGTATCTTCGCCGTAACGACATCAACGCGATCAACTTCGACCTCATCTATGGGCTGCCGTTTCAGACGGTCGAATCCTGCGTCGAGACGGTCGAAGCGGCTGTCACCATGCGCCCGGACCGCCTAGCCGTCTTCGGTTATGCCCATATCCCGAGCTTCAAGAAGCACCAGCGCCTGATCGACGAGGCGGCACTTCCCGACGCGCGGGAACGCGCGCTTCAGGCATCCGCGATATCAGAGGCCCTGGTGGCGGCAGGATATGTCAGGATCGGTCTCGACCATTTCGCGCTGCCAAGCGACGAACTCTCGCTTGCGCAGACCGAAGGCCGGCTGCGCCGGAATTTCCAAGGGTACACGACGGATGCCTGCGACGCCCTGATCGGGCTCGGGGCCTCGTCGATCGGCCGGTTGCCGCAAGGGTATATCCAGAACGAGGTTCCGCCGGGCCTTTATGCGACCCGGGTGTCGAAAGGCGAATTGCCGGTCGCCAAGGGCTACCGCCTCACACCGGAGGACCGTCTGCGCGGCGATGTGATCGAGAGGCTGATGTGCGACTTTGCGGTGGATGTCGCGGCCGTTGCGGCAGCGCATGGCTTCGATGCCGAGCTTCTGCTGCGGGGCAACGATCGGCTCGATGAGCTGGAACGAGACGGCCTGATCGAGCACCGGAACGGCATCATCCGCGTCTCGGAGGATCACCGGTTCATCGTTAGAGCCGCAGCCTCGGCGTTCGATGCCTATCTGAACAAGAGCGGCAGGTCGTTCAGCAAGGCGGCATAGGGTTCAGGGCGGGAAATGGAGGTCCGGCAATCCGCCGAGCCGGACCTCCATGCGGCCGGGCTCCCCTATCCCGTCAGGCCGCGATAGATGGCGGGCAGAGCCGCCGGAAGCTTTGAAATATCTCCGACAACCGCATAACCGTTGCGGCCGAACATCGTCGGCAGATAGGATTTCGCATCCTTGTCCACCGTCACGGCGAAGACGTTGACGCCAAGGCGCCTTGCTTCCTGCACGGCGCGGCGGCTGTCTTCCATCGCGAAACGCCCCTCGTAGTGGTCGATGTCGTTGGGCTTGCCGTCGGTCAGCACGAGAAGCAGCCGGGTCCGGTTAGGGCGTTTTGCGAGGTCCGTGGTGGCGTGCCGCAGGGCGGCTCCGAGGCGGGTGTAATATCCGGGTTTCAGGCCGGCGATCCGATCCTCGACAACCGGAGAAAGCCGCTCGTCGAAGCCTTTCACGGTCTCGACCCTTACCCAGGAGCGGCGCCGGGAGGTGAAGGTGAGGATCGAGTGATCGGTGCTGCAGGCGGTCAGGCCCTGCGAGAGGACGAGAAGCGCTTCCTTCTCGACATCCAGAACCCGCCGGTTGTCGATCCAGGCGTCGGTCGAAAGGGACACGTCGACGAGAATGGTGACCGCAAGATCGGGCGTCCGCTGCCGGCTTGCCACGTGGATACGGTCGGTTGCCTGGCCTCCAGCCAAAAGATCGGTCCGGCGCCGGACGACGGCATCAAGATCGAGCTCCACGCCGTCCAGTTGCGATTTGAGCATTTCCTGGCGCGGCCGCAGGATCTCGAACTGCTTGCGCACTTTCCTCGCCAGCGCCTTCGTATCCTCCGATATCTCGAGGCGGTCGCCGCTGGTCGAGGTCGGGACGGCAAGGACCCGGCAATGGTTCTTCAGATAGGTGGCCTTTCGATAGTCCCATTCTGGATAGGTCAGCTCGGCGGCGATTTCCTTCAGGTCGACCATTTCCGGCGGAAGGTCGAGATCGAAGTGGAAACGCGAGGAGGGGCGTTCCTTGCGGCGCCCGAGGACCATTTCGTCGAGATCCTCGGCGGCTTTGCCATCCTCCTCGGGTTTGTCGTCGGTCGGCCGGTCGACATTGACCATTTCCGTCATCGCCAGGATTTTCTCGAAGCGGTTGAGGATGAACGGGCTCCGTTCGGAGCGCTTCTCGTCTTCCCGCTCGCGCTGCGCGCTGAATCTTCTCTTGCCAGTCGGACCCTGCGGATCGCCGAGCGGGGTTTCCGAGTCCTCCGCCGAAGAACGGCTTTCCTCATGGGACAAGAATTCCGGCCAGAGCGGCACGTCCATCATCGGCTGGTAGCCGGGTGGGGCATGACGCGGGAAGATCGCGCTCGGCGTGTCGTCCGGCAGGCCGGCGCCTGCCCGCAGCAGGCTGATGATCCTGCTTTCCAGCAGCCGTTCCACCGAGGGAAGCCTGCCGCGGCGACGCTCGGTAAGCGTTACCTGACATAAATTTCGATAGACCGGACGCAGGCCGGGAAATGCGGCAAGCGTGTCGTCCACATTGGAGATTGCCATATGCAGCCGCTCGAGATCCCGTGCGAGGGGATCCGGCGAGGCTGGCCGGGTCTCGGGCAATGTAGCGATTGCCGCCGTCAACCAGACGTACAATGCCCGGTTCAGGCTGCGGTCCGGAAAGAAGTCGATGACATCAGGCAGCATTGCGCGGGCGAAATCCCGGCCGGAGCGGGCAATCCGCTCCTCGCCGAGCCCCACAAGCTGGCGAAGCTTCAGGCGATGTTTCGACGTGCGCTGGTGGGCCGCCACGAGCTGGATTGCGTGATCGCCCCCGAACCCGCGGAAGCAGGATGCGAGGACGGGTTTCATCTCGTCCAACGTCACCGCCTGTTCGGGATAACGCGGCAGGCTTCGTGTCTGGCCGACCAGGCGGTGCCAGGCCTTGCCGACGGTTTCTTCCAGCTCGAGAAAGTCCAGCATCATAGCACCTCAGGCAACCACGGCATTCGCCACTTCGATCAACGCCGCACGCACGTCCGGATCGTCGGTCAGCGGCTCGATCATGGCAGCCCGTATTGCACGGCGCGGATCAAGCCCGCTTTCGATCAGCGTGGCGCAGTAGACGAGCAGGCGCGTCGAAACGCCCTCCTCCAGGTCGTGTCCCTTCAGTGCGCGCAGGCGATGGGCAAGGTTTACCAGCGGCACGACGTGCCGTTCGGAGAGGCCGCTTTCGGCCGCGACGATGGCCACTTCCTGCTCCCGGGGAAGGAAGTCGAACTCGATGGCGACGAAACGCTGCTTGGTCGAAGGTTTCAATGCCTTGAGGATGTTCTGGTAGCCGGGGTTGTAGGAGACGACCAGCATGAACTCCGGCGGCGCCTCCAGCACCTCACCGGTTCTTTCGAGCGGCAGGATGCGGCGATCGTCGGTCAAGGGGTGGATGACGACGGCGACATCCTTCCGCGCTTCGACGATTTCGTCGAGATAGCAGATGCCGCCGCCGCGCACCGACTTCGTCAGGGGGCCGTCCACCCAGATGGTCTCGCCGCCCTTGAGGAGGAACCGGCCGGTCAGATCGGCGGCAGCCAGATCGTCATGGCAGGAAACGGTCGCAAGCGGCAGTCCGAGACGCTCGGCCATGTGGCAAACGAAGCGAGTCTTTCCGCATCCGGTCGGACCTTTCAGGAGAAGCGGAAGCTGCCGCCTCCACGCCGTTTCGAACAGCTCGCATTCGTTGCCTGCCGGAATGTAGTGCGGGATTGGTCCGGCCTGGGCCGGCTTTATCGTGGAAATCATGGTCATCGGAATGTCCTGATCTTTGGAGGGATGGAGGAACACGGCTCCGTCGGTGGAAGACGGAGCCGCGCTGCATCATTCGGCCGGCTGGATGCTTGGCGTCCCGGCGGGTCGCCGTTCGCGGCCCGGGACGAACAGGGCCCAGAGGAACATCAGCGCCGAGATGAGCACGAAGACGCCCGATCCGAGCCGGACCCAATAGAAGATCGCCAGCTGGTCCTGGACATCCATGAAGCTCTCGCCAAGGACGCGCTGCAGATGCACCTGAAGGATGCCGGCGAAGGTCAGCGCGAAGGTCATCACCGACATCGCCGTGCACATGATCCAGAAGCTGACCATCGAAAGCCTCTGGTTATAAGGGCTGCGGCCCCGAAGTTCCGGTACGGCATATGCCATGACGGCAAGGTTCAGCATGACGTAGGCGCCGAAGAAGGCGAGATGGCCATGGGCTGCGGTGAGCTGGGTGCCGTGGGTATAATAGTTGACCGACGACAACGTGTGCAGGAAGCCCCAGACGCCCGCGCCGAAAAAGGCCATCACCGAGCAGCCGATCGACCAGAGAAGTGCGGCACGGTTCGGATGCTTGCGCCCGGCCTTCCAGGTCATCACGAAAGTGAAGACGACCATGGTGAAGAAGGGCGCCACTTCCAGCGTCGAGAAGAGCGAGCCGATCCACTGCCAATAGCCGGGGGCGCCGATCCAGTAGAAATGGTGGCCGGTGCCGAGAATGCCGGAGAAGAGGGCAAGACCGACGATCACGTAGAGCCATTTTTCGACCACTTCGCGGTCGATGCCGTTCAGCTTGATCATCAGGAAGGCCAGCACCGAGGCCATGATCAGTTCCCAGACGCCCTCGACCCAGAGATGGACGACATACCACCAGTACATCTTGTCGAGCGCCAGGTTGACCGGGTTGTAGAAGGCGAACAGGAAGAAGATCGCAACACCCCACAAGCCGAAGATCAGGATGTTGGTGACGACCGTCTTGCGGCCCTTGAGCACCGTGAGCGTGATGTTGAACAGGAACATCAGAGCGACGATGACGATGCCGACCTTGATGAGGAACGGCTGTTCCAGAAATTCGCGGCCTTCATGATAGTGGAACAGATAACCGACCACGGCGATCGCCGCCGCGACGAGGAAAAGCCAGAACTGGGCAACCGCGATCCTGGTGCTGAACAGCTCCGTTTCGGCCTCCTCGGGCAGCAGGTAGTAGGTCGAGCCCATGAAGCCCATCAGCAGCCAGACGATGAGCGCGTTGGTGTGGACCATCCGCACGATGTTGAAGGGCAGCAGTTCCGAAAGCGTGTTCGGCAGGACGTAGATCGTTCCCGCCAGAACGCCGAACAGAACCTGGGCGATGAACAGGCCGAGCGCGCCGTAAAAATACAGCATCGCGACCTTCTGGGTTTGATATTTCATGTGTTTTTCCCTTCCCGTGAGATCAGCCGGCATCGTTCGGCGGCCAGTTCTGGGTCTTGATCCTGCTCGTCCATTCGAGGAAGTTGGCCAGATCTTCGAGTTCCCGTTCCGTCAGGTTGAACTGTGGCATCTGCCGCCTGCCTTCGATGCCGCTCGGTTGCGCGGCCATCCAGGCCTTCAGCGTCGCGCGGGCTGTGTCCGGATCGGTATCGCCGCCCCAGCGTTTCCACACATTGCCGACCTCGGGAGCGAAATAGGCGCCTTCCCCGAGTATCGTATGGCAGTTGATACAGGCGTTCTTTTCCCAGACGTGTTTGCCTCGCCCGACGGAATCCGAGAGCGTGGCTTCGTCCGTGGACGTGGTTCGCATGTAGTAGTGACTGTGGGCGGTAAGCCCGAGAAAGATTACGAAGAAGAACGCGGAGCCGCCGTAAAAGACGTTACGTGCCCCGGTCTTTGTGAGGCGTTCTGCCATCCTCATGTCCCCTTTGTGCGGATGCCTGCGGGTTGCTGCGGGGCCACATTCGCAAACGCGGACGATGACCCGTGAAGCTTCTATGAGCGGCTTTCCGGAAGCGTTCTTTGCGATTTACCAAACAAAAAAACGTTGCCCGCGAAGTCCGCTATTTTTTCGCAAGGTAAGCATCTGCTTTCCTTGCGCCGGCGGGCGTGGCCCTAGAGAAGGGTGGCCAGTACGACCTTGCCCAGCGACAGGGCAGAGAAGAAGATCGGCCAGATCATCAGCGCGCGAGCCAGGTTGGGCCGCATCCCCCGCAGGTCCATGAAGTCGAGCACGATGAGCCGTATCTTGGCGATGGTCATGACGAGGACGACGGCAAGTGCCGCCGCCGGTATCACCTCATGCTTCCATTGCGCGGCGATCAATGCGCCGACGATGCCGAGCATCATGATCCAGTTGGCGCTGCCGAAGAGTTTCGAATCGTCCATTCCGGCCTCCTAGCTCAGATAGATCAGGGGGAACATCACCAGCCAGACGATGTCGATGACGTGCCAGATGGTCGTCAGCGTGACGATCGTCGACCGCTCCAGCCTGATCGCCGCCAATACGAAGAGGACGGCCACGAACGCGACATGGGCGAGGTGGAAGCCGGTGATGAGGAAGTAGAGTTCGAAAAAAGTCTGCAGGTTCTCGTCCCCTGCCGCCGTCCATTCGGAACTGTATTCGGCGAATTTGAGGGCGACGAAGAGGAAGCCCAAAAATGCCGCGCCGAGCAGGAACAGGCGCTGCAGGCGAGGTTTTCCCTGGGATCTGGCGGCAAGCGCCGCTTGCCAGCTGCTCGCCAGCAGCACGACCGTGTTGAACCCTGCCAGCCGTGGCGCGAGATGGAGCTTTGCGAGCGCAAAACTTTCCGGATGCAGCATGGACATGACGACATAGCCGGTCAGCAGGATACCGAAAGCCGCAAGCTCGCCCCAGACGAGCACCCAGAGAAGAAGGTCGCCACCTTCATCCCTCTCTTCGCTGGTCGAGATCGCCGCCATTCCGAAACCTCCGGTATTCTTCCGCCGCGGAAAATGGAGGCAATACAGATCCGGCTCTTTGTCATATCGCAAAGAAACGGCAGATAGAGAGGTTAGGATGACGGCAAACCAAGGATTTGCCATGTCTGATGCACAAGTCGGCCTTCTGATGGCCGCCCCGATCATTGTCATATTCGCCATCGCCCTGAAACGGATGGGTGTCCTGCAGGGCTACAGCTCGCTGGCGGCGGTCGTCTTTTCCGTGGCGATTGCAGGCGTTCTCTTCTGGCAACAGTAGCGGCCGTGCCATGACGCAGTTTCTGCTGGCTTTCGTGGCCTTCATCGCCCTGCATTCCTTGCCCGCAGTCCCGAGGATCCGCGGCTCGCTGATCGGGTGGATGGGGCATGGAGGCTATATCGCCGCCTATTCCGTCGTTTCCACCGCGGCCCTGGCCTGGCTCTTCCTGTCCGCTCTGAGCCTCGATTACGTGGAAATCTGGCAACCGAGGCCGTGGCAGGCCTGGCCTGCCTTCGTGCTATCGCCGATCGGGCTCTTCCTGGTCCTTGCCGGTCTGTTCAGCCGCAATCCCTTCTCGATTTCCTTCCGCAAGGGAGGCGAGCCGGATGCGATCGTGTCCGTCACGCGCCATCCGGTTCTCTGGGGTTTTCTCTGCTGGTCGGCCGGGCACGTTCCTCCGAACGGCGATTTGCGTTCGTTGCTTCTGTTTGGCGGCTTCGCCGCCTTTTCCGCCGCCGGCGTGTTCATGCTCGAAAAGAGGGCACGCCGATCGCTGGGGCCAGCCTGGCCGGCGGCCTCGTCGCAGACTTCCGTCATTCCGTTCGCAGCGGCGATAAATGGTAAGTCTCTAATTACAGTAGACGTGCCGATGGCTGCCGCTGCGCTTTGCGCGGCAGCGTTGCTCGTCTGGCTTCTCGGCGGAGGACATGCGGTTTTGGTGGGCGCGGATCCGCTTCTGTTTCTTGGCGCCTGATCGCCTCGCGAGGCAACCGCTCACACTCGACCATGAGCCGTGTCGCGGGCACGCGCGACCCATGCTGCACCTTCGCGGGCATGGTGAAAACCGTTCGACAAGGCGGCGGTGGGATAGATCTCGCGCAGCAGCATGATCGCCTCGTCCGCGTCCAATGCGTTATCGAGCACGGCGCGGTAGAGCTTTGCGACCGCCACCATGTCGCAGTCCTGCGGCGACAAGCGGATCGCCGAGATACCGCATGCGGCGAGGCCGGCGAGCTCGCCCAGCAGGGCCTGGCAGGTGTGGGACACGGTCTGCACCCCGTTGAGCGCGAGGAAGGATTGCCGGTCAAGGGTCTTCACCGGCAGGCCGTCCGGATCTTCGCCGCAGACGAACTGGCAATTGTCCTTGATCTTGCCCTTGGATCTCGCATGAGCGCATCGCGCCGAGATGGCGAGCGGCATGCGGCCGAAGGCGAAGACCTCGAATGCGATTGCGGGCGCGCCGGCGACGATCTTCTCGACCGACGTGAAGGGCAATTCCGGCGGCAGGCAGATGTTGGTCGCTCCCCGGCCGGCGAGCAGCCTGGCCGTCGGCGCGTTGTAGACGTTGACCAGGGGGCCGATGCTGTGGGGCTTGCCGTTCAGCAGTCCGAGGGCGGAGAGGTCGTTGGCTTCGATCATATGTTCGCTGTCGGCGACGAGATCCCGGATCTGCCGGCTCTCGCGCTCCAGGGTGACGAGCGACAGCGTCGAGAGGACCACCGTCTTGCCTGCAGCTTCCAGCCTCTCGATCACCTCGGCGATATGGGGTTCGATGAAATGCTGCCGCTTGGAACAGACGGTTTCGCCGATCACAACACGTTCTACCGGCGCCTCATCGGCGATGCGAAAATGGAAATCGCGCCATTTGGGGCCGTCCCAGAGATAATAGACGGGCCCCATCGTCAGGGAGGGCGAAGCGGTGCGGTGCATGTTCATCTCCAGCGCTTCTCATAGGCGCCCGACGTGGTCTTCTGGCCTTCGCTCAGGCCACGCAGGCGCATCAGCAGCGCCGTTCGTTGCTCCGGTCCGGCCGACAGGGCCTTTTTCAGGGTCGAGACCACCTCGGCGACATAGGCCTTGCCGCGCTGGCGGCCTTCGATCTTCAGGGCGCTGACGCCCGCTGCCGAAAGCGCCTCGATCTCGCCCATGACATCCAGGGAAACCGGGTCTTCAAATGCATAGGCGGGGCTGTCGGCGATATCGAAACGACCCTTGCACAGGGTGGGGTAACCGGCCGCCTCACCGGCTGGGAAGCGGTTGATCGTGTAATCGCCGAGTTCGGACACCAGTTCCGTGCCCTCCTGGCGATAACGCACATGGCTTGCCGGCGAGCAGACTCCGTTCATGTTGGGCGACTTGCCCGTCGCATAGGAGGAGAGCGAACAGCGGCCCTCGGCCATGACGCAGAGCCCACCGAAGACGAAGACTTCGATCTCGCAGCGGATCTGCGGCGCGATGCGGGCGATGTCGGCGATGGTGAGCGTTCGCGGCAGCACGACCCGCTTGGCATGGAAGGCCTCGACGAGGAAGTTGATCGCGTCAACGTTCGAGGCGGAGGCCTGCACCGAGACATGCAGCCGCTGCTCGGGATAACGTTCGGCCACATGTGCCATAAGCCCGAAATCGGCAAGGATCAGCGCATCGACCCCAAGAGCAACGGCATCGGCGGCGGCGCGGTACCAGATCTCCTCGTCTCCGGCGCGCATGAAGGTGTTGAGGGCGACGAAGGTCTGCGTGCCATGCCGGCGGGCATAGCCGATCGCCTCGCGCAATTCCTCGCGGCTGAAATTGAGGCCGGGAAAATTGCGGGCATTGGTTTCGTCGCGGAAGCCGCAATAGACGGCGTCGGCTCCTGCATCGACGGCTTCGCGAAAGGCCGCCGGCGTTCCGGCGGGGCAGATCAGTTCCATTGGGAAGTTTCGTCGTTCAGTGCGCGGCGGCGGATATCCCGGCCCATCTTTCCGAAGAGGGGCGCAAGAGGGCCGGCAAGCCTCGACAGGTCGCGCGGCAGATCGATGTCGGCGCCATCGAGCGCATTGCGCATCGCAAGCATGGCTTCCATGTCGCCGGTGACGGAGAGATCGCGGGAGAAGAACAGCGCGTCGGCATCGCAGCGGCCTTCGAGCAGGGCAAGCAGCAGGAAGAGCGGCCCTTCGACGGAGGCATCGGCGAGGTCCTGCGTCGCCGGTTTCCGCGTGACGCGGATGGAAGGCCCGGCCGGCTCCACGATGAAGGCGAGAGGCAGGTCGCTCGGAAGAAAAGCAAAGCGTTTCGCCTTGTACTCGCCCAGCCGCTCGAACAGGTCGGGATGTTCTTTCAGGAGGCGCTGAAACAGCAGTCCTGTCGCCCGCTCGATCGCGGCAAGCGGCATGTAGGCCAAGGGGATGGCGAGTGCGCGGGGAAATTCCATGTTCATGCGTCCTGCTGAAATGCAGGCACAGGCTATCGGTTGCGGGAGCGACCGTGCTTGAGCCAGCGCAAAGAGGAACGATGGTTCTTTGAAAGGCCCGCGATCGGCGTCAGGATCCGCCGGATCGGCCTCTTCCACGGACGAAGGTCACGGCCTCGTTCTGAACCTCGCCTTCGTTGTTGAGGACGGCGCGCCAGACACGGTTTCCGAGACGAACGCTGAGGCGGGACGTTCCGAGATCCTCGGCTTCGCCACGCTCGACCGTGCTTGTGACGAGACCCTGGCGGATTCTCTGCCGGAAATCGTCGCGAGACAGCCCGAACCGACCGGCAATCTCACCGGATTCCAGGATGAAGTCGCCGTTCGGGTCGCGTTCGATATGCATCGCTCTTCCTCAGATCGACAGTGTTGCGGCAAGGTTTGCCGCTTTCTCCACCTTCTACGACACCGATTGAAATCTTGGAAACAGCACTTCGTTTTCGAGATGCATATGGACGACAAGATCGTCGGTGAATTTGCGCAGCCCCGTATAGAGCGCCGTCCAGGATCTGCAGGCACCTTCGGGCAGGGCGAGGCCGCGCGTCACGTGCTCGATCGTCTGCAGATGCTGCGCTTCGTCTTCATGTTCGTTTCGCATTTCGGCGATCGGATGGGCAATCATTCGGCTGCCGCCGTGCTGCATCATCGGAAAGAGCACCTGCTCCTCCTTGATCATATGGCTTTCCAGTTCATCGCGGAGCTGTGCCAATGTCCCGGAAAGGCCGATCGGGGCGGAAGGATGGTTACCGTGCACCCGCTCGACTTTCTGAGCGAGTGGAATGAGCCAACCCAGTTCCTCGCGATGGGCGGCGTGATATCTTGTGAGAATGTGCGAGATCAATGCCAGTGTTTCCTGCGGCGCATCCCGTCCCGATGCCTGTTGGAGGGCCTTGAGATCGGCGATCAGCGCGGCCGGCGCGAGACCCGCCTGTTCGGCGGCCATGGAGAGCGGTATGTCGCCGCCGCAGCAGAAGCTGATGCCGTGACGGCGGAAGAGCTCAGCGGCTCCCGGCAGTTCCGTGGCGATCGCTGCGACTGTCGTGTCTGGAACAATTTCGGTCATGATGTACTCCTCGTCGATGATGATTTCGGGGGTCGATGATGGTTTCAGGATTGTACTGGCGTCGGCATCATTGGCCGGCGGATAGCTTTTGCGGCTCGGCGCTCCGCAAATGATTTGTCATGGCAAGGCCTGGTCGAGGCCGAGCGATGCCCATATCCGGTCGACCTTCTTGATGATTTCGGGGGACATTTCGAGAACCCGGCCCCATTCCCGAGTCGTCTCGGAACCGATCTTGGTCGTGGCATCCAGCCCAAGCTTGCCGCCGAGGCCCGGCCGCGGAGAGGCGAAGTCGAGGTAGTCGATCGGCGTGTTGTCGACGACCATGAGGTCGCGGCCGGCATCGAAACGGGTGGAAATCGCCCACATGATATCCGGCCAGCTGCGGACATCGATGTCGGGATCGACCACGATGATCAGCTTGGTGTAGCTGAACTGCGGCAGCATGGACCAGAGGCCCATCATGATCCGTCGGGCATGGCCGGGATAACGTTTGTCGATCGACACCACCATGGTTCGATAGGAACAGGCCTCCGGTGGCAGCCAAAGATCCCTGATCTCCGGGAACTGGCGCCTGACCAGCGGGATGAAGATCTCGTTCATGGCTTCGCCCAGCCTGGACGGCTCATCCGGCGGTCGTCCGGTATAGGTGGAGAGATAAACCGGATTGCGGCGCATCGTGATCGCCGAAAGGGAAAGCACCGGGAAGCTCTCGACGGCGTTGTAATAGCCGGTGTGATCGCCATAAGGTCCCTCGTCCGCCATCTCCGTAGCGGAAATCGTGCCCTCGAGGACGATCTCGGCCTCCGCGGGAACGGGGAGCGGTACGGAAAACGCGGGCGCAACCGCCTGACGCCTGCCTTTCAGGACGCCGGCAAAATTCAGTTCGCTCATTTTGTCCGGCAGCGGCATGACGGCCGCGAGGATTGTCGCCGGGTCGGCGCCGACAACCACCGCCACCGGCATGTCCCGGCCGAGCGCCTGCCACATCCTGTGGTGCCTTGCGCCTCCACGATGAGCGAGCCAGCGGATGATCAGCCGGTCCTTACCGAGCTTCTGCATCCGGTAGACGCCGACATTGACATCCGCCGGATCGTCCGGCGCCTGGGTGATCGCCAGCGGCCAGGTCACGAGGGGGGCGGGCTCGCCGGGCCAGCAGGACTGGATCGGCAGCCGGTCGAGATCGATATCGGCGCCTTGCCAGACGATCTCCTGACACGACGGGTGCGAGACCGAGCGGGGGTTCAGCGAGAGCGCCGCCCTCAGCTGCGGAAGTTTTCGCCATGCTTCGAGCATCGATCTCGGTGGTCGCGGCTCGCGCAACTCGCTCAGGAAATCGGCAAGCCCCGTTATGCCGCCGGCTCCGAGCCCAAGGCCCCACTCTATTCTCTCGCGGGTTCCGAACAGGTTGGCGACGAGCGGGATTGCCAGGGTATTGCCGCGGGCATCGACCGGCTTTTCGAAGAGCAGCGCCGGCCCTTGCTCCACAAGGACACGTCGATGGATCTCGGTGATCTCATGTATCAGCGAAACGGGCTGCGAAATCCGCTTCAGCCGCCCCCTGCTTTCCAGAAGGGCTAAGAAGTCCTGGAGATTGCCGTAGTGGCGGGGAATTGTGGCATCTGCTTTCATGCCCCCAGATTGAGAAGAAAGAAGCTGCTGTCTTTGCGCTTGCGCAAATGGATAGACGCCGCCAGCTCTCGCTCAGAGCCTGTGGCCCGTCACCTTGTCGAAGAGGTGAACCTGCTTCGCGTCGATCGAGATACCGACCGTGTCGCCGAACCTGACATCGATGCGCTCGCGGAAAAGGCAGGAGAGCTGCTCGCCGCCGCAATCGAGCTTGGCAAAGATTTCCGAGCCGGTGCCTTCGACGATCGCCGCGCGGCCCTGGATGCCCTGGTCGCTGGCGCGGATGTGCTCGGGCCGGATGCCGTAGACGAGCGGGCGGCCGCCCGCCTTGGCCGGCGAGACTTCGGCCGGAAGCGGCAGGATCATTCCCTTTTCGGTGCGGAAAACGCCTTCTTCGATCTTGCCGTCCAAAAAGTTCATGGCCGGCGAGCCGATGAAGCCGGCAACGAAGAGGTTGGCTGGCCGGTCGTAGAGTTCCAGCGGAGCGCCGACCTGCTCGATATTGCCGTCATGCAATACGACGATCTTGTCTGCCATGGTCATGGCTTCGATCTGGTCGTGCGTCACGTAGATCGTCGTCGTGCCGATGCGCTGGTGCATGGCCTTGATCTCGCTGCGCATCACCACGCGCAGTTTCGCGTCGAGGTTCGAGAGGGGTTCGTCGAAGAGAAACACCTGGGGATTGCGGACGATCGCCCGGCCCATGGCGACGCGCTGGCGCTGGCCGCCGGAAAGCTGGCGAGGGTAGCGTTGAAGCAGGTTTTCCAGGCCGAGGATCGCGGCCGCCTTCTTCACACGCTCTGCGGTATCGGCGGGGTTCGCACGCTTGAGCTTCAGCGCGAAGCCCATGTTGTCCTCCACTGTCATATGCGGATAGAGCGCGTAATTCTGGAACACCATGGCAATGTCGCGGTCGCGGGCCGGCAGGTTGCTAACCTCGCGGGCGCCGATGCGGATCTCGCCGCCGCTGACCTCTTCGAGGCCGGCGACCATGCGCAGCAGCGTGGACTTGCCGCAGCCCGACGGGCCGACGAGAACCACGAACTCCCCGTCGGCGATATCGACGCTGAGGTCCTGGATGACGTTGACCGCGCCGAAGCGCTTCTGGATGTTGTGAAGGGTGACGGTTGCCATGAAATTCGATCCTGTTTGTGAGCCTGCTCAGCCGCCCTTGACCGCGCCGGCCGTCAGGCCTGCGACGATCTGCTTCTGGGCGAACAGGGTGAGTACCAACACGGGGAGGGTAACGATCAGCGCGGCCGCGGCGAGCGGTCCCCAGCTGACCTGTTCGAAGGAGAGCATGTTGTAGACGGCCACGGGCAGCGTTCGCGTGGTGCGGCTTGCAAGCACGATGCCGAAGACGAAGTTGTTCCAAGAGAAGATGAGCGCCAGGATGAAGGCGACGACGATGCCGGGCTTGGCGATCGGCAGAGCCACGAGGCGGAACACCTGCCAGGGCGTCGCGCCGTCGATGCTGGCAGCCTCCTCGAGTTCCATCGGTGTCGTCTCGAAATAACCGATCATGATCCACACGACGATCGGCACGGTGACGACCAGGTGGATGATGATCTGCGGCCAGAGCGTGCCGAGCAGGTTCAGCCATTGGAAGAGCAGGAAGAGCGGAATGAGAAAGGAAAGGCCGGGCGTCATGCGGGCGATCATGATGACCATCGCTGCCTTGTCCGCCTTCAACCGTGCGATGCCGTATCCCGCCGGCACGCCGATGATGAGCGCCAGCAGCGTCGCGGCCCCCGTCACCAGCACGGAATTCCAGAAATACAGGAAGAAATTGTTCTCGCGGAACACCTGCACATAATTCGACCAGGCGAAGTTTTCTGGGATGAGGATCGGTGGATAGGCACCGTTGTCGATCTCGTACTTGAGCGACAGCGAGATCATCCAGAGGAAGAACAGCACGACCGGCGACACCATGACGAGGGCCGCGAACAGGAGGCCGATGCGATCGAGCGTCTTGCGTCTGATGAGGGGGCGTTTGGTGAGGGCGTGTTCCATCAGCGCGTCTCCATGTCCGACCAGTTCGTCCGCGCGCGGACCATCATCAGCAGGAAAGAAAGCGCGACGATGATCACGAAGAAGACGACCGCCATCGCCGAGCCGTAGCCGATGTCGTAATAGGCGAAGGCGGTGTTGTAGAGGTAGATATTGATCGTCTCGGAAGCCGTGCCCGGCCCCCCTTGCGTCATCGCGTAGATGATGTCGAAGCTCTTGATTGCGTCGATCGAGCGGATGATGACGCCGATCATCAGAAAGGGCGCGATCATCGGAAGCGTCAGGTAGCGGAATTTCTGCCAGGCGTTGGCGCCGTCGATCTCTGCGCTCTCATAGGGTTCGCGGGGAAGTGCGGCGAGGCCGCCGAGCACGATCAGCATGATCAGCGGCGTCCATTGCCAAGTCTCGACGAGGACCAGCGAGGGAATGACGCTGTAGCGGTTATAGATCCATTCCTGCGGGCCGATGCCGACCAGCGACAGCAGATAGTTGAGGACGCCAAGCTGGGGATGGTACATCATGGTCCAGACGAGTGCGATGGCGACCGGGGTCGCCATCATCGGCATGACGAAGACGCCGCGAAGGAAACCTCTCCCCGGAAATTGAGCATCGAAGATAAGTGCTGCGAGCGTGCCGAGAAACAGCGGTGCCACGACCGCCAGCACCGTGAAGATCAGCGTGTGCCAGAGCGATTCCCAGAAGCGGAAATCGGTCGCCAGCCGGATGTAGTTGTCCAGCCCGGAGAAGGTCTGCTCCTGTCCCAGCGTCCAGCTGTTCACGCTCATCCACAGGGTGAAAACCCACGGGAAGACGATGACCGCGCCGATGACGATGAGGGCGGGAACGACGAAAGGCCAGTAGTTGGGAGCAAGCCTGCTCGGCTTGCTCCTCTTGTTACCGGTTTCCGTCCGTGCTGTTTCGATGCTCACGGAGGCCATTATCCCTCGCTCTTGGCAAGGACCGGTTCGAACTGCGCCGTTGCCGTCTTGAGCTCCGTCGCCGGGTCGGCACCGCCGATCATGTTGGTGAGACCGACGCCGTAGATGTCGCGGAATTCCGTGACCGGGATGATGACCGGCAGCGCAAGCTGCGACACCTTGCCGGAAGCGGCGACCGCATCCACCCATGCGCTGGGCATGGTGACGCCCTTGCGGACTTCCGCATCGGCAAGGATCGACTGGCGGAAGGGAACGCCGGCGCCGGCCTGCAGCAGGCGTGCGCCCATCTCCTTCGAGATGACCCACTGGCAGAACAGATAGGCGGCTTCCTTCTTCTGGCTGCCGGCGGTGACGCCGATGCCATCGCCGAAGGTGGCGGCCGCCTGCGCCTTCGGTCCCTTCGGCATGACGCCGTAACCGACCTTGCCGACGACACGGGACTTCTGCGGGTCTTCGAGCGGCGGAGCAAATCCGACGCCATCCAGCCACATGCCGACCTTGCCCTGCAGGAAGGCAGACTGGGCTTCCGCCCAGTTGAAGCCGGAGATGCCGGCCGGGGCCGACTTGGTCATCAGGCGCTGGTAAAGCTTGGCGGCTTCGACGGCCTCGTCAGAGGTCGTGCGCAGCTTGCCGTCAGGCCCAAGCGCCGTCGCGCCGTAGCCGAGCATCAGCGCCGTCCACACCGGAACGTTGGCGTTCTTCAGGCCGCGGGCGACGAAGCCGTAGGTATTGGTGGTCTTGTCGGTCAGCGCTTCCGCTGCCGCTGCCATTTCATCGAAGGTCTTCGGATAGGCGAGGCCCTTCTTCTCGAAGAGTTCCTTGTTCCAGTAGACGATCCAGTAGTCGACCGAGAAGGGCAGGGAGCGCAGCTTGCCGTCCTTGTCCTTGGCAAAGGTGAGGCCGGCTTCGGCGAAATCGCTTTCGCTCAGCGACGGGTCAGTGAGCGTCGGATCCTTCAGGAAGCCGCTGATATCGGCAAGCCAGCCGCCCTTTTCGAACTGGCGCTTCTGGACGTGGTAGCTCAGGTGGATGACGTCGAAGCTCGGCTTGCCGGACGAGAGCTCGATCGTCGCTTTCTGGCGCTGCTGCTGTTCCGGGGTCGCTTCGGCATTGACCTTGATGCCGGTCAGCGCCTCGAACTCGGCCAGATACTTGATGATCGTATCGCCGCGCGGACTTTTGACGAGGTTCACTTCCAGCGTGGTGCCGGCGAAGCGCTTCCAGTCGACGGCGGCCGAGGCCGGGCGCGAACCGACCAAACCGGCAGCGCCGAGCGCGGCCGAACCGGCCAGGAAGCTGCGGCGGGTGGGCTTCCAGAACGAAGATGACATGCTATTCCCTCCTCCTAATGTGCCGGATACCCTTGTCTCCGGCTGCTTTTTCTAAAGTCTGATCGCGCGATCCCTCGCGTGATTGATATGGGCGACGAGTGCTGCGACCGCTTCCTCCACGGAGCGTCGCTCGATCGCTTCGAGCACCTTCAGATGCTCGTTCATGACGGGGCCAACCCGGCCGTCGATGCGGAACCGCTCCTGCCTGATCAGCCGCATCTTGATGGAATTCACCCGGTAGACGTTCGAAATGATGGTGTTGCCGAGCGCGTCGATAAAGGCGTCGTGCATGCCCCAGTCGACCGCCTGCGCATGGAGTTCCAGCTCGCGGCTGTCGTTGCCGCCCTGGATCGCCTGAACGATGTCGCGATGCTCTTGCAAAAGCCTGGCGATCGCCTGGTCCGGGGCCGATTGGGTGAACAGTGCAACGGCTTCCTTTTCCAGGAAGAGGCGAAGCTGGAAGGCTTCACGGATGAGGTTGAGGTCAATATGGGCGATCTGCAGGCCGCGCTGCGGTACTGTCTTGATCAGTCCCTCGGTCTCCAGCCGCGGCACGAGTTCGCGGATTGCGCCCAGCGTCAGGCCCGTCAATTCCACCAGCCGGCGTTGCGAGACGAACTGGCCCGGGCGAACGTCACGCGCCAGAAGGTGGCGCGTGAAGCTCTCGTAAGCCTTCTCCCTCAGCGTTGGCTGCTCCTCGACCGGATTTTCCGTGGGGCGCGCCTGATCCATGGTCTTCAGGCCGCCTTCGAACGGAACAGGGTGTCGAAGGCCGACGCCAACAGGCGCTGACCCTCGTCGGTGATCGAAAGAAGCGGCGGCCGCACCGTCAGCCACGACGGATTGTTGGAAAGATGGGCGATCATCACCTTCACGGCCGGAATGACGGGATATTTCAGCAATTCCACAACGAGATCGACGACCCGCTGATCGTCTTCGCCATCCACGGCCATGCGCCGAACTTCGCGCGGGGCGAAATTTGCGACGCCGGAGATCGCGCCCTGTCCGCCGAGACGCACTCCCTGGGCCAGATGCCGCTCGTCGCCGATCAGGATGATGAGGTCGCCATGTTCCTTGAGCAGCTTTTCGGTAAAAGCCCACTCGCCCCCGGAATCCTTCACCCCTGTGACAATGCCGGGAAATGCCTGGCGAAGCCGGCCAATCAGCGCGTGGCTCAGCGGCACCATCGTGACCGATGGGATATGGTAGACGATGATGTCGCGGGCCTTGTCGCCCAAAAGGGCGAAGACCGTGGAGAACCAGCCGAACAGGCCCTCGTCGCTGACATTCTTGAAATAGGAGGGCGGGGCGAGAAGAATGTTGCGCGCACCTGCCGATAGAGCGTGTGCGGCCTGTTCTGCGGCGTCCCCGGCTGCGTCGACGAGAACACCCGCAACGATCTGGCGCGGCGCGATGCCGCCCGAAATCATGGCGGCGAGGACCTTTTCCCGTTCGCTATTGCCGATCGAGGCGCCTTCACCGGTCGTGCCGAAGACCGTGACGCTGTCGCAGCCGGCATCGAGGCTGCGGCGAGCTTGGGTGACCATCGCGTCGAGCACGATCTTGCCGTCTTTGTCAAAAGGGGTCGCGAGTGCGACGGAGAGCCCGAAACGCATATTGGTTTATTTATCCTCCCAGTGTTGTTCCAACATTTGCATACTGACATGTTAGAAATCAAGTAAGTAATTTGATAGGAGTTGAGGGGTGAGCCTTGGCTACTGTTCGTTAGTGGGTTTCGAGAGATGTTCGGTCATCGCCACATCCCTCGAGGTCGTGTCAGCTCAGGTCGAGGACGAACCGTTGTCCGCCCATGTTCACTTCGATCCTGCCCGGTTCCGCGACCGGGATCAGTCCGCATAACGTGCCCGTCGTCGTCACCTGTCCGGCCTTGAGCATGGAAAAGGAGGAGAGTTGTTTCTGGTTCGCCAGCACGACCATGGTCTTCAGCGGGTCGCCGTCGGAATGCACTGCGGGCTTGTCGAATCCTGACTGTCCGTCGATGAAAACCGACAGCTGACCGATCGATGCGCCTTCGTCGAGCAGGCTCCGGTCCAGCGGCGGGCCGAGAACATAACCGACATTGCTCATCATGTCGGCGGCGGCGAGGGCCGGATCGCCCCGGGAGCCGCCCTGGTAACGGCTGCGGAGAAGCTCCACGCCGATCCGCACCGAGCCGATCGCGTCGACGATATCCTGGCGGGTCACTTCGCCGTCGCGGGCCACGACATCCTTGTCGAGCACGAAGGCCAGTTCCACTTCCAGCGAGATGCCCGGCTGATGGGGATGGCTGGTTTCTTCGTCGACGGACAGAAGCGGTGCGCTCTGGCAGAAATCACCCTTCAGGGTCAGCTTGGCGCCCTTGAACGGCTGGCCGAGCGCGCGAAACACGTCTGTCTGCACCGCATACGCATCCGCCAGCGGCAGCCCGAGAAAGGGCTCCGGATCAAGCGCGGTCCTCGACAGGATGGCATTGCGAATGGCACTCGCGAGGCGGGCGGGGAGGGTGTCGGCAGGCATGTCCGGCATAGGTTCAGTTTCCTTGGTTTGAGGTGGAAGCCCAGGGGCATTCGCAATTAGTACCAATAGCCGAGCTTTCAAGCATCCCAATAAAATCAATGGATTTTGCACGCTTCAAAATATGCCGACGGCAGTCGCGCATCCGTTCCTCCATCGCCAATCCCCAAGCGCAACATGCCGCAGCGGGCGGCTGATGTAAATATATATTTGACGACTGATACCTACACTGATTATATCAGTCCTATAACGAGGAACCTGTTCATGTCGAATGCAGCGCTGAAGGGCATTGTTGCCGCCTCCGTCACGCCGGTGACGGCCGAATTCCGTATCGATGCCCTCCGGCTGAAGGCGCACATCGACCGTCTCCTGGCAAATGGCTGCAGCTTCATTTCCACGTTCGGCACGACGGGCGAGGGCGCATCCTTTTCGACCGTTCAGAAGCTCGAAGCTCTCAAAACGCTGAAGGCGGGTGGGGTGGATATGGGCCGTCAGATGCCGGCGATCATGACAGCGAGTTTCGACGACGCGGTGATCTCGCTGATCGCCTATGGAAAACTCGGCTGTCGCGCCGCGCTCGTCCTGCCGCCCTTCTATTACGGAGCGAGCGAGGACGGTATCGCGGCTTTCTTCGATGCGCTGATCGAGCAGACCAGGACGCATACGGAAATCGATCTCGTGCTCTACAACATCCCGCAGTTCAGCCGCGTCCGTTTCACGCAGCCGCTGGTCGCGGCCCTGATGCGCAGGCATGGCAGCCGCATCGCCGGGATCAAGGATTCGACCGGAGATCTCGAAAACGGCCTGATGCTGGTGAAGTCCTTCTCGGGGCTTGCCGTCTTTACGGGCGACGACCGGGTTCTGCCGACGCTCATCAAGGCTGGAGGCGCCGGCATGATCGGCGGCATGCCGAACGTCTTTGCCAGCGATCTGAGGGCGCTTTACGACAATCCCGACGATGCGGGCATTCTGGAGAAGCAGTCGCGGCGCATCGAGGCAGTGGATGCCTACGGATCGCTCGTTGCCCTCAAGGCGGCTCTTGCCCATTATCGCAACGACGAAAGTCTAGCATATGCGGTGCCGCCTCTGGTTGCTCTCAATCAGCGCGATCGTGCTATGCTCATTGAATTGTTTGAGCGGACGGGTTATCGCGCCGCTGCTTGACCCGCCCGGTATCGCCGGCGATAGGAGACAGATGAGCGCACGTACTGCACCGCCCGGCACCGAACAGCCAGAACTTCGCTCGGTCAAACAGATCGCCTATGAGCGGTTTCGCGAGGCGCTGTTCGATGGCCGGCTGCGGCCGGGTCAGTTCGTGTCCCAGCGGGAGCTCGTCGCTCTCCTTGGCCTATCAATCGGCGCTCTGCGCGAGCTGTTGCCGCGTCTGCAATATGAAGGCCTGCTGGTGGTCATGCCGCAGCGAGGCATCCAGATTACCCAGATCGATCTCTCGATCATCCGCCAGGCTTTCCAGGTGCGTATGGCGCTGGAACGCGAGGCGGTGCTGACGGCCGTCAGGCGGATGCCCGACGCTATCCTCGACGAACAGGCCAGGCTTCACCAGTCGATCCTCGACGAGGTCCGCAATGCTCCCTCGCGGGATGTCTTCGAGCGCGGCCAGAAGGTCGACGACGGATTTCACAACCTTCTCGTCGACTCGACCCAGAACGATCTGCTGATCCAGGCCTACGCGGTCAACGCGATCCGCATGCGGCTCATCAAGCTCGACAGGATCAGCCTTTCCGAGCAGGTCCTGCCGCCGGCCTTTGCCGATCATCTGGCGATCATCGACGCCATCAAATCCCGCGATCCGCATGCGGCAGGCGATGCCATCGACCGCCACATCATGCATGCCCGCGAGCGTGCGATCGAGCTCTGACGGGCGGCGGCCCGGTATTTAAATCCTATAGGTCGTTTCCAGGGGCTCCACGCTCCCGGTGACGCTCTTGATGTATAACTGATCATATCAGTTTGCATAGAAGTTATCGAACAACCTGTTTACAGGTCCGGTTTTTTGTTGCATGGTGAAGCTGTCAGGCATCTGACGCTTTGGGAGAAGCAATTCAGGGGAGGGCCGAGCTTTGGCGCGTCTGGAGCTATCCAACGTTTCGAAAAGCTACGGGGCGTTCGACGCCATCACGGACGTATCGCTTGCCATCGAGGACGGAGAATTCGCGGTTTTCGTCGGCCCGTCCGGTTGCGGCAAGTCCACCTTGCTGCGCCTGATCGCGGGGCTCGATCCGATCAGCGACGGCGCGATCAGAATTGGCCCGGACGACGTGACCCGCCGGCCGGCCGGCACGCGGAGTGTGGCGATGGTCTTTCAGTCCTACGCGCTCTATCCGCATATGAGCGTCTACGACAACATCGCCTTTCCGCTGCAGATGGAGCGCCGTTCGAAGGGCGACATCCGCCAGCAGGTCGAGAAGGCCGCCGGCACCGTGCAGCTTTCCACCCGGCTGAAGGACAAGCCGTCGAAGCTTTCAGGCGGCCAGCGGCAGCGCGTCGCGATCGCCCGAGCGATCGTCCGCAAGCCGAAAATATTTCTGATGGACGAGCCGCTTTCCAATCTCGACGCGGCATTGCGCATCGAGATGCGCACCGAGCTCACCCAACTCCATAAGGAGCTCGGCGCCACCATGGTCTACGTCACCCACGACCAGCTGGAGGCCATGACCATGGCCGACCGGATCGTGGTGCTGAACGGCGGCCGCGTCGAGCAGGTCGGGAAACCGATGGATCTCTATCACAAGCCGGTAAACCGTTTCGTCGCCGGCTTCATCGGCAGCCCGCCGATGAATATGTTGCGTGGCAAGGTGAAGGCGATCGAGAGCGAATATTATTCCTTCGAAGCCAACGGCATCGGGACGATCGTGATCGACGGACTGGCAAAGCGCCTCAAGATCGGCGAGGAGGTCGTCCTCGGAATTCGTCCGGAATTCCTGGCGCCGCATCCGGCCGGTAGCGAGCCGCTGGTGAAGATCGGCGCCGTGCCGCGGTCGGTCGAGAGGCTGGGTGCCCAGACGATCGTTCACAGCGCTATCGAGGGTCAGAATTTCACCTGCGTGTTTGCCGGCGACCAGGTCGTCGAACCGGGCCGGGCGCTGAACGTCTATTGCGATGCGGCGAATATCCACGTCTTTGACGCTGCAGGGATTACGGTCAGCAGAAACTAAATCGTCGTCGATAAATCGGGAGGAGTTTACGATGAAGAATGATGTCATGCATGCCATGAGGCCTACACGCCGTGCATTTCTGTCGGGCACCGCTGCCGGTCTCGCCAGCCTGCCGATCCTGATGTCGGCTTCCGGCCGCGCGCTTGCGGCCGACCAGCAACTGGTTTTCTGGTCTCAGCTCGCAGGCAGCAAGAAGGCCGCCGGCGAAGCGCTCGAAGCCGCTTTCAAGACCGCCCATGCGGAAGTCGCGCTGCAGTCGAGCCTTTATGCGGAACCGTCGCAGCTCAATGAAAAGATGCTGACGGCGATCAACGGCAATACCGGCCCGGACCTGATCGTTCAGCATTGGGACTACAATCTCACCTATGCTTCAGGCAAGAAGCTCGTCGAACTCGGCAAGGCGCTGCCGAGTGTGAAGACGGCGGATCTCGACCCCTCGCTGCTCGCCTACGGCCGTGTCGACGGCGGTCAGTATTCCATGCCGCTCTACGGCACTTCGCGCGGTCTTGGCATCAATCGCAAGCTCATCAGCGAAGCGGGCCTCAATCCGGACAAGGGGCCGCAGAACTGGGCCGAACTTCGCGAATGGGCAAAGGCCGTCACCAAGCGCCCCGGCGGCGGCATGCTGCAGGTGTCCGGCATCCAGCTCTATCAGAACGACCTCGAGGCCTTCGAACTCTTCACGCTGCTGCTGCAGGGGGCGGGCGGTTCGTTGCTGACGGCGGATCTGTCGGCGCCGGGCTTTGCCGGTCCGGAAGGCGTCAAGGCGCTGACCTTCCTGCAAGATCTCGTCGTCACCGACAAGATCACCGATGCGGGCTTCGGCGTCGGCCCCGGCGGCATGGCCAACCCGTTCAACCAGGGACGCGCCGCGATGCTGATCGCGGGCAACTACTCCACCAATAACGCTCTGAAGGCCGGCGTCGAATTCGACGTCGTTCCCTTCCCGAAGGAGAGCGGCGGGTTCACATCGCTTGTCGATCCCTTTTGCTTCGCCGTCCGGGCAGGCGCACCGAACCAGGAAGCGGCCCTCAAGCTCGTCGAGTTTGCGATGTCGCCGGAACAGCAAATCGCCTTCGCGGTGGCCAGCAAGAACGTGCCGGCCCTGAAGTCCGCCCAGCAGAACAAGGACGTTCAGGCCGACCCCTACCTCTCCAAGTTCATCAAGACCGCGAGCTACGCCCCGCCGACCGCGCCGGCAACGCCGGTATTCCCCCGCATGATGTCGCTCGTCGCACGCGGCGTTCAGGAAGTCATTTTCCAGAAGAACACGCCCGACAAGGCGCTGAAGGCGGCCGCGGACGAAGTGCAGACATTGCTGAAAAAGGGCTGAGGAGCGGGTGATGGCGCTTCAGAACTCGACATCCAGGCCGATCAAAACGGTCAGTTTTCATCAGAACTGGAGCGCCTACGCATTCCTCGCACCGGCGCTCGTCATCCTCTTCCTGTCGCTGCTGCTGCCGGCGGTGGCGACGCTGTTGATGAGCTTTACCGACGTCTCGTTCCTGAAGCCGACGAGTTTCGTCGGCTTCGACAATTACATCAAGCTTTTCAATGACACCCGCTTCCAGCAGGCGGTCGGCAATACGATCCACTATACGATCGGCGTAACCTTCCCGACCATGGTGCTCGGCCTGCTGGCCGCGGTCGCGCTCAATCAAAAAGTGCCGGGGCGCATCGCTTTCCGGACGATCTTCTACCTGCCGGTCCTGACCTCGTTGATCGCGGCCGCTGTCGTGTGGGCCTATGTCTACGAGCCCTATGCCGGGCCGCTGAACGGTGTCCTGACCCGGGTCGGCCTGCCGCCGCAGCCGTGGCTTCAGAACCCCAGCCTTGCAATGAATTCGCTGATCATCATGGCGATCTGGCGCGACTTCGGCACTGCGATGATCATCTATCTGGCGGGTCTTCAGGATATCCCGAACGACCTCTACGAAGCTGCGCGCCTCGATGGGGCGAAGGGCAAGGACATCTTCCTGCGCATCACCGTGCCGATGCTGAGTTCCGTCACCTTCTACCTGCTGATCATCCTGATCGTGCAGACCTTCCAGGTGTTCGGCGCGATCTACGTGATGACCCAGGGCGGGCCGCTCGGCTCGACGGAAACCGTCGTTTACCAGATGTACCAGACGGCCTTCGGTTATACCGAGTTCGGTTATAGCGCGGCCATGTCGACCATACTCTTCCTGACCATCCTGGTGTTCTCGATCATCGGGACCCGGATCATGCGGAGGAAAGACGCATGACCGACCTTGCACAGCCCGCCGCGATGGAACGACAGATCACGGCCCGCCGCCGTGGCCGGGAATTCCCGCGCTTCGACGTGATGAACGTCATCGGCTACCTGCTGCTGCTGTTTGCAGCGCTCGCCACAGTGATGCCTTTCCTCTGGATGGTCTCGACCTCGTTCAAGGGCGACCAGGAAATCTTCCGGTTTCCGCCGAGTTTCGTTCCGGACGGCCTGCGATGGCAGAACTACCTTGATGCTATGGCCTCGCCGGATGCCGGCCGGCAGCTGGTGAACAGCCTGATCTACGCGCTGGGCTCGACGGTTTCGAACCTAATCTTCTGCTCGCTCGCAGGTTACGCGCTTGCCCGCATGCAGTTTTCCGGCCGCAACCTGATCTTCGCGCTTGTCGTCGGCTTGCTGATGGTGCCGGCCCAGAGCCAGATCGTCCCCGTCTTCCTGATCGTCCAGAAGATCCCCTTTGCCGGCGGCAACGACTGGCTCGGCAATGGCGGCACCGGCCTTCTCAATACCTATTGGGGCATGATCCTGCCGACTGCGGCGACACCTTTCGGCATTTTCATGATGCGGCAGTTCTTCACCCGCATCCCGATGGAATACGAGGAATCCGCCAAGCTCGACGGTGCGTCGCCGTTCACGATCTTCCGGCGCATCCTGCTGCCGCTGGCCCGTCCGTCGCTCGCCGTGCTCGGCGTCTTGAGCTTTCAGAGTGCCTGGAACGACTTCGTCTGGCCGCTCATCCTCAACTCGCACCGGGAGATGGCAACCCTGCAGATCGGCCTGCAGCTTCTGCAGAGCGGGCCGGATGCACGCTGGAACGTCGTCATGGCGATGGCGACGCTCATAACCCTGCCGGTCATCATCGTCTACCTGCTGGCGCAGCGGCACGTGATCGACGGCGCAGTGACGAGCGGCGTCAAGGGTTGATCGATCAATCAAGAGATGAATGAGCCGCTTCGGCGGCAAGGAGGAAACGCGTGATCAAGCCAGATGCGATCAGGAATGTCGAAGTCTACCGCAAACCGGGCGAATTTGCTGCATGGCCGGCGAATTACGGCCTGTGGCTCTGGGGCGAGGAAGCGGTGACGATTTTCGTCCAGGGTTTCCGCGGCGAGGCGGAAAACCTGCACGCGCGCGACAAGACCCGGCCGTTCATTCCGGTGCAGGCCCGCAGCATGGATGGTGGCGAAACCTGGACGATCGAGCGGTTCAACGCTTTCGTACCCGGCAGCCAGACGCTTTCGGGCGACGAACATGTGCTTCCGGAACTCGAGGCCCAACCGAAGATCGATATCGAACGGGACTTGCGCCCACTCGACCAGCCGATTGATTTCACCGATCCGGAAACGATCGTCATGTGCGCCCGCACCGGCCTGCTGGGTGGTGCGATCAGCTGGTTCTATGTCAGCAACGACCGGGCGAGGACCTGGCGCGGTCCCTACCGGCTCGGCGATTTCGGCCTGCCGGGCATTTCGGCGCGCACCGACATCGTGCCGCTCGGCAAGCATGACGCGCTCTTCCTGTTGAGCGCTGCCAAGCCGAACGGCAAGGAAGGCCAGGTCTTCTGCATTCGCACCCGCGACGGCGGCAAGAGTTTCAGCTTCGAAAGCTTCGTCGGAGACGAGCCGGAGGGCTTTGCGATCATGCCTGCGTCGATCCGGCTGAAGGACGGCAAGGTGCTGACGCTGGTGCGCTGCTCGACGGCAAGCCGCGGCCCGGACCGCAAGGCCTGGATCGAGGCCTATACGTCCGGCGACGAGGGCAGGACCTGGGAACTGATCGGCCGGCCGGTGCCGAATACCGGTTATGCCGGCAATCCGCCCACCCTCAACCGGTTGAAGGACGGCCGGCTGGTGCTTGTGTTCGGTTATCGCGACGCGCCCTACGGCCTGCGTGCCCGGGTGAGTTCCGACGAGGGCAGGACCTGGAGCGGCGACATCGTCATCCGCGACGACGGCGGCATGTCCGATCTCGGTTATCCGCGTACGGTCGTCAGGCCGGACGGGAAGCTGCTGAGCGTCTATTATTACAACTACGGCAGCGATCAGGAGCGCTTCATCGGTGCATCGATCTTCGGCATAGCCGACTGATCAGCCTTGATTGGCTAAGCCCCCGCGGCCGACAGGACAATTGCACATGGGATGCGGGACGGCGCGTGGAGCCCCTCCCCCTTGTGGGGAGGGGACTTCATCCTGCATCAAAACCGCTCCCGCCTGCCGGCCACCCTCCCCACAAGGGGGGTTGCGAATGCCGCGCCGCCATACATCCTCATATGCGATTGCCTCCTCTGCTTCAGAGAGCAGATTCGGAAAACATGTCTGGTGCCTGCTCCAGCCACTGCGTAGCGAGTGGGGAAGGCGGCATTTTGGATTGACAGCTGTCGTAAGACATCATATCTCTTGGATCGCGATTATCTATCTGCCGGGAGGAGACCGGCAATCCAAGGGAGGACGGCCATGACGCCGCTATCGAGAATAATGGGACCGGTATTGCTCGGTTCCGCTCTGTTTTTCCAGCCTGCCTATGCCGAAACCCCACCCAATATGCTGGTCGTCGGCTTCTCGATGACCAATATCCTGACGCTCGATCCCGCCGCCATCACCGGCAAGGAGACCGTACAGGTTCTCACAAACATATATGACAACCTTGTGGCGCTCGATGCCGTCAATCGCGCCCAGGTCAATCCGCAGCTGGCGGAAAGCTGGACGATCGCCGACGACAACGGCTCGATCACCTTCAAGCTGCGCAAGGGGGCGACCTTCGCTTCCGGAAACCCGGTCACTTCGGCGGACGTGGTCTGGTCCTTCAAGCGGTTGATGAAGCTCAACCTGGCGCAGGCGTCATTCCTGAAGACCCACGGCTTCTCTGCGGCCAATGCCGATGCAAGCTTTACCGCTCCGGACGACGGCACGGTCGTCATCAAGCTGCCGAAGAAGGTCGATCCGCAGGTCATCGTGCAGACGCTCGGCATCGTCGGGCCGGGCTCCATCCTCGACATGAAGGCGGTCACGGAGCACGACAAGAACGGCGATATGGGCGCCGCCTGGCTCACCAACAACTCTGCCGGCTCCGGTCCGTTCACGCTCGGCCAATGGCAGTCGAACGAGCGCGTCACGCTCGAGCAGAACGCGAAATACTGGGGCGAGAAACCGGCCATGCGCCGGATCATGATGCGTCATCTGGCTGAATCGCAGAGCCAGCGGCTGATGCTCGAAAAGGGCGATATCGACATCGCCTTCTCCATGTCGGCTGCCGACCTCAAGGCACTCGAGAGCAGCAAGGACGTCAAGATCCAGACGAATGGCGGCAGCGGCTTCTATTATCTGGCCGTTTCCATGAAGGACGAGAAATTCCAGAAGCCGAAGGTTCGCGAGGCGCTTCGTTACCTCATCGACTACCAGGGCCTGAACGACAGCGTGCTGCCCTATTTCGGCAAGCTGCGCGATCGTCCGGTTCCGGCGGGCATTTTCGGCGCCTTGCCGAATGCGGGCTACAAGCTCGACGTCGCGAAGGCCAAGGCGCTGCTTGCCGAGGCCGGTTATCCGAATGGCTTCCCGACCACGCTGCGCGCCATTTCCGACGTGCCGTTCATGAGCCTTGCGACCGCCATCCAGGCGACGCTGGCACAGGCCGGCATCAAGGCCGAGATCGTCACCGGCTCCGGCGACCAGATCTACGGCGCGATGCGCGAACGCAAGTATGAGCTTCTCGTCGGTCGCGGCGGTGGCGGCCAGTTGCCGCATCCGGACTCGAATTTCCGCGCCATCGTCTACAATCCCAACAATGCGGATGAGGCGAAGCTGACGAATTTCCAGGGCTGGCGCACGTCCTTCTATGATGAGAAGATCAACAAGATGGTCGATGATGCTCTCGTCGAAGGCAACAAGGACAAGCAGACCAAGCAGTATCAGGAGATCCAGACCTATTACGCGGATATGGTGCCGGCGATCCAGCCCTTCTCCGAAGTGGTCGACAGTGTCGGCTTCCGGGCCGACATCAAGGGTCTCGAACTGAACCCGTCCTGGTCCACCCAGCTTCGCACCGTCAAGAAAGAACGATAATCGTCGGCAGCCGCGGCGTCGGCCTCCTGGCCTGGCAGCGCCGCGGCATCCGGTACGGTTCTGAGGAAGTCCCATGAACAACGAGCGTCTCACCGCTTTCACGCGGCAGGCCGGCACCATATTGGCAACCCTTCTCGGGTTGCTGATCCTGACCTTCTGCATCGGACGGCTGATGCCTGTCGATCCGGTCCGCGCCATTGTCGGCGAAGAGGCCGACCAGGCCACATACGACACGGTCGCGGAACGGATCGGCGCGAACCTTCCTCTCTACCAGCAGTTCTTTCGCTATGTGAGCGATTTGGCTCACGGCGATTTCGGGACGTCGATCCGGACAGGGCAGCCGGTCATCAACGACATCCTGCATGTCATGCCGGCGACGATCGAGCTTGCGACATTCGCGATCATCGTGGGGGCGGGGCTGGGCATTCCGCTCGGGATACTGGCAGCCGTGCGCCGCAACCGGCCGGTCGACCACATCATCCGGTTCCTCACCCTGATCGGCCATTCCATGCCGATCTTCTGGACCGGCATGATCGGCCTGATCATCTTTTATGCGGCGCTGGATCTGGTCGGCGGCGGCGGCCGCCTGTCGGATTATTATATCGGCCTCGTGCCGGAAACGACCGGCTTCCTGCTGATCGACTCGATCATCGCCGGCGACTGGGAGGTCTTGCGGGATGCGGTCAACCATCTGCTGCTGCCGGCGAGCATCCTCGGCTATTCGTCGATGGCCTATATCACCCGCATGACCCGCAGCTTCATGCTGGACCAGCTGAACCAGGAATACGTTACCACGGCGCGGGTGAAGGGGCTCTCGAAGGGCCGCACCATCTGGCACCACGCATTCGCGAATATCCGGGTGCAGCTGGTGACGATCGTGGCGCTCGCCTATGGCAGCCTGCTGGAAGGAGCGGTCCTCATCGAGACCGTGTTTTCCTGGCCGGGCTTCGGCCAATACATCACCAACAACATGCTGATCGGCGACATGAACGCGGTGATGACCTGCGTGCTGCTGGTCGGTATCATCTTCATTGCGCTCAACCTGCTTTCCGACGCGCTTTACAAGATCTTCGATCCGAGGACGCGGTGACATGGCAGCTCAATCTCTCGACATGCAGGACGTGGCCATGAACGGTACTCGCTCAAACCCAAATTCGGCTTTCCGCCGGCTGCTCGCCGTCATCCGCGAGCTTCTCGGCAACCCGTCTTCGGGCTTCGGCCTCGTCGTCATCACCATCCTGGTCCTGACGGCGATCGTCGCGCCGCTGATCGCGCCCTATGATCCGAATGTCATCGATCTCGGCAACACGCTGAAGCCGCCGAGCGCCGAGCACTGGTTCGGGACCGACGAACTCGGCCGCGACATCATGAGCCGCATCATCTACGGCACGCGCATCAGCCTGACGATCATCACCATCGTGTCGGTCATCGTCGGCCCGATCGGGCTGCTGGTCGGCACGACGGCCGGTTATTTCGGCGGCTGGTACGACACGATCATGATGCGTATCACCGATATCTTCCTGTCCTTCCCGAGCCTCATCCTGTCGCTCGCCTTCGTGGCAGCCCTCGGTGCCGGCCTCGAAAATGCGATCATCGCCATCGGGCTGACCACGTGGCCGCCGATCGCCCGCCTTGCACGCGCCGAAACGCTGACCTTCCGCGGTGCCGACTATATCTCGGCCTCGCGCATGCAGGGGGCATCGGCGCTGCGCATCATCATCAAGTCGATCATGCCGATGTGCCTGCCTTCTGTTCTGGTGCGCATCACGCTTTCGATGGCGACCGTCATCCTGACGGCAGCCGGCCTCGGTTTCCTGGGGCTCGGCGCCCAGCCACCGCTGCCCGAATGGGGGGCGATGATCGCCACCGGCCGGCGCTACATGCTGGACAACTGGTGGCTGGTCGCCTTCCCGGGCGGCGCCATCCTGCTCGTCAGCCTTGCCTTCAACCTTCTCGGCGACGGCCTGCGCGACGCGCTGGATCCGAAACAGCGTTAGGACTCTCCCCATGGATAACAGCCAGGCACTCCTGAAGGTCGAAAATCTCTGCGTCAGCTATCGCAGCGGCAAGACCTACAACACCGTCGTCAAGGGCGTCTCCTTCGATCTCGGCCGCGAGCGGCTCGGTATCGTCGGCGAGTCCGGCTCCGGCAAGTCGACGATCGGCCGCGCGCTTCTGAAGTTGCTGCCGACCGCGAAGATCGAGGCCGACCGCATGGATTTCAGCGGTACCGACCTCATCTCCGCCACCGAAAGGCAGATGCTGACGATCCGCGGCCGACGCATTTCGATGATCCTCCAGGATCCGAAATTCTCGCTCAACCCGGTGCATCGCGTCGGCGACCAGATCGCCGAGGCCTACCGCGTCCACAGCAGGGCATCGGCCCAGGCGGCGAAGCAGAAGACGCTGGAAATGCTGGAAGCGGTGAAGATCCGCGATCCGGAACGGGTGTTCGGCCTTTATCCGCATGAAGTGTCGGGCGGCATGGGCCAGCGCATCATGATCGCCATGATGCTGATCCCCGAGCCGCAGATCATCATCGCCGACGAGCCGACCTCCGCGCTCGACGTCACCGTGCGCATGCAGGTCCTCAACATCCTGAACGAGCTGGTGACCAACAAGGGCATCGGCCTCATCATGATCAGTCACGACCTCAATCTGGTGCGCAATTTCTGCGACCGGGTTATGGTCATGCGCCATGGCGAGGTCGTCGAGGAGCGGGCGGCCAGGGACATGCGCAACTGCACGCATCCCTATACCCAAGGGTTGCTTGCCGCACAGCCGCATATCGGCGGCAGCCGCAAGCCGCTTCCGGTCCTGAACCGCCAAACCATCTCCCCAGAGACCAAAGAGGTGCGCGCATGACCGCCATCGACGTCCGCAACCTCTCGATCGATCTCGGCTACGGTCTGGCAAAGAAGCGCATTCTCGGCGACGTCTGTTTTTCGGTCGAAGCTGGCGAATCCTTCGGGCTTGTCGGCGAGTCCGGTTCCGGCAAATCGACCATCCTGCGCTGCATCGCCCGTCTTCTGAATGTCTGGGAAGGCGATATCCAGCTCGAGGGGCGGTCGGTCAACGACATGCCCTTCGTCGAATATTGCCGCACGGTCCAGATGGTGTTCCAGGATCCCTACGGTTCGCTCCATCCGCGCCAGTCGATCCGCACGGCGCTTCAGGAGCCGCTCCGCATCCATCGCATGGACCGCCAGGTCGAACGCATGGAGCGGGCCCTGATCGATGTCGGTCTCGATCCGGCCTTCCTGTCGCGTTTTCCGCACGAGCTTTCCGGCGGCCAGCGCCAGCGCGTGGCGATCGCACGGGCGCTCATTCTCGAACCGCGCATCCTGCTTCTCGACGAGCCGACCTCGGCGCTCGATGTCTCGGTGCAGGCGGAAGTGCTCAATCTGCTCGCCGATCTGCGTGCAAAACGCAACTTGACCTATCTCTTCGTTTCCCATGATCTTGCGGTGATCGATCATATGTGCGAGCGGCTGGCGGTAATGCAGCATGGTCGCGTGGTCGAGGTGATGAGCCGAGACGTGCTGGCGACAGGTCAGGCCAAGGATCCCTATGCCCGGGAACTGATCCAGGCGAGCCTCGAATACGACCACGCTGTCTGAGTTTCACATCTGAGACGCCATGGAGTGCCCGATGACAGCCGAAGCCCCATCCGCTACCTGGCGCCGCAGGGAGACCCTGAGTTCGCAGGTCGTGCGCACGATCGCCGAGCGTATCAAGCTTGGGGACTATCCGCGCGGGTCGAAGCTTCCGACGGAAAAGGCGCTGATCGACGAACTGGGCGTCAGCCGGACGGTTGTTCGGGAGGCGATCGCCAATCTTCGGGCAAGCGGCCTCGTCTCGATCCATCACGGTATCGGCGTCTTCGTTCGTCAGGATGCGGGTGTGACGCCTTTCCGCCTCGGGGATGAAAACCTGATGCTGGTCGAAAACCTGGTGAAGGGGCTCGAGCTGCGCATCGGCATCGAATCGGAAGCGGCAGCACTTGCCGCCGACCGGCGGACCCAGGCGGATATCCAGGCCATGACCGCGGCCTGCAAGGCGATGGATGTCGCCGTCCGCCGTGCAAGCCGGGACACGCAGGCGGATTTCGATTTCCACCGCGCCGTTGCCACCGCCAGCCATAACGAGCACTTTTTCCGTATCTTCAACTATCTCGGCGAAACCCTGATGCCGCGCATGCGGCTTTCGACCCATGCGGTCGATGACGCGAGCCTCTCCGTGCATCTCGCACGCGTCAATGAAGAACACCGTGCCATCCTCAAGGCAATCGAAGCCCGCGACGTGGAAGGCGCGCGCGGAGCGATGCGCAAGCACCTGGGCGACAGCCGCGACCGGATGCTCGAACGGCTGCGGCAGGAGAAATGATCGACAGCGAGAACATGTCCAGCCTCGCGGCGAGGCTGCGCGACAACCTCTCGTTCGACTGGAATTTCCAGCCGGCGGCGGAAGGCTTTTCCGACTGGAAGGACCGCACACGGAACAAGGTACGGCAGGCACTCGGCGTCGGGCGGATCGCGCCCGCAAGCGCGTCCGTCGTCACGGAGTGGGCTGAAGACGGATGCAGGGCCCAGGAGCTCGAACTCGGCTTTTCGAACGGCGAAACGACGCGAGCCTATCTCCTTCGCCCAGATACAAATGGCGCTACGCCTGCCGCGCTGCTGCTGCACGACCACGGCTCGTTCTTCTCGATCGGCAAGGAGAAGATGATCCGCCGCTCCGGCGAGGTTTCCGAGATCGCAGCGGACACGGATCGATGGGCGGCGAAACTTTACGGCGGCCGGCATGTCGGCAACGAACTCGCCCGGCGCGGTTACACTGTGCTTTGCGCCGATGCGCTCGGCTGGGGCAGCCGGAAAGGCAACGGTTACGAAGCGCAGCAGGCGCTAGCGGCCAATCTCATGCAGTTCGGGGTTTCCTACGCCTCCGTCATCCTGCTCGAAGACCTCGAGGCCATGGCATGGCTTCGCGCGCTGGCCGGCGTCGATGGAAGCCGTGTGGCGAGCTTCGGGTATTCGTTGGGCGGCTCCCGCGCCTGGCAGGCGGCCGCACTTTCGGACGATGCCAGCGCCTGTGTCGCCGGCGGCTGGATGGGGACGCTGCAGGGCCTCATGCAGCCAGGCAACAACCAGCTTCGCGGCCAGTCGGCCTTTTCCATGCTGCATCCGCCGATCGCGGGAAAGATCGATTATCCGCATTTTGCAGGCCTCGCCGCGCCGAAACCGGCACTGATCTTCAGCGGCGCCGAAGACCGGCATTTTCCGGTGCCTGCCGCCTTGGCGGCGCAAGAGCAACTTCATGCGATCTGGGCGGCCGCCGATGCGGAACGCTGCCTCGAAACGAGGCTTTGGCCCGGCGCAGCCCATGCATTTCCGGTTGACCAGCAGGACCATGCGATGGACTGGCTCGATCGGGTGATGTGAGGTGGGTTGGAAGGCAGGTCCTTCGCGAAAAGCGGGGTTGGCTCTGGCCGAGCCTGCTTCCTTCTAAAGGTTCCTGAATGGCCGCGAGAATGCCGCGAGGCACCCCCCTCTGCGCTGCCGGGCATCTCCCCCTCAAGGGAGGAGATCGGCCAGAAGCAAGGTCTTCTCCAGCCAAAAGCCTCGACATTGCCGAATTCCACTCCCCGCAAGCTTCCTGCCGTTGCACAAATCAGAGAGGGACAACTGAGGACGCCTCCTTCGATCTCCCCTTGAGGGGGAGATGTCCGGCAGGACAGAGGGGGGTGCCACACAGCACAATCAATGATTTGGCAAGAAAACTGGCAAAAACAGCCCCTACTTCATCCCCACCTTCCCAGCCCATGCCTACAATCCCCTCGCTTCCGTCGCCGGAGTGTTTCGCGAGACGTTCGCGGGCAGGCGGGAGCCGGCGCTTTCATCGGAACCGTAACGTGCGGGAATGGTGGAAGAGGTGAAAGCCATGGAGGGTGCGTCGCAAGACGACCATTCCTATCAAGCCTCCCCCGGACAGCCATGTCCGGTTCGGTTGAGCCGTGCAAGTGGCAGGCCTGTCCCGAAAGGATGGGCGCGAACAAAGCCACGCAGCGAGGCGAGATGATCAGCTGTAGAGGCCGGAAGCCTCGAAAGAACGCCGAAGGCCACGCGAATGCGGAGCCATACTATTATTTTACTATGAGGTTCCGCATTCGTGTGGGCTCTCCGATCTTTGAAAACCACGGCAGGCGACTGCGCGGGGCTCCGGAGTGTGTTGCCAAAGGCTTTTAATTCTCGGTGATGGATCCTCGGGTCGAGCCCGAGGATGACGAGCATGTGGGGAGCTCACTCTCCCAAAAGTACCGTTTTGGCCCATTGCGTTGCTTGCTTTGGACCGGGGCACACCCTCTCCGTCGTCATCCTCGGGCTCGGCCCGAGGATCCAATCACAGACGACAAGCTTGGGAGGCAGAATAAACGGTTCACTCGACCAGATTGGCGTTGATGAAGTCGAAGTTGATGTCCTCGCCCATGCCCGGCTTGTCGGAAATATGAACGAAACCGTCTTCGTCCATCGGGTCGACGAGGGCGTTCAGGTATTCGAAACCGTCGTCATATTCGAGGAACGGGTGCAGCAGGCCGCGCTCGTACCATTTCGCATTCTTGGTGCAGGCAGCAATGATCAGGTTCGGAGCGCCATTGCCGTGAATTTCGCAGTTCATGCCGAAGGATTCGGCCAGATGCATGGTCTTCATTGCCGGGCTGATGCCGCCGACGTCGTGGACGCCGGTGCGCAGGATGTCGCAGGCCTTCGAGGTGATCCATTCGGCGCGGCTGAAATGCTTGCCGCCGGCGCTTTCCGGTCCGAGGACCGGAATGTCGAGGTTTTCCGCAAGCCAGGCGTAGGAGGCGGAACTCTGCTCGTCCATCGGCTCTTCGATCCAGTCGAAGCCGAGCTTTTCGAGGCCCCTGCCGAGTTCCAGCGCTTCCGTGCGGGTATACCAGTGGAAGGCATCGATCATCAGGTGGATATCCGGACCGACCGCCTCGCGAACCGCGGCGCAGGCCTTGAGATCCATCTTGACGTCCGGCGCCCAGGAGACCGGCGGCATCCAGGTGTGCAGCTTGATGCCCTTGTAGCCGCGCTTGACGAGCGTTTCGCCAAACCGGCCGTAATCTTCCGGCGTCGCGAGCCCGTTCTCCAGCTCGTCGCCACACATGATCGAGCCATAGGCCGGGATCTTTTCGCGGTAGCTGCCGATCAGTTTGTGAACCGGCATGTTCAGCTTGCGGCCGGCAAGATCCCACAGGGCGCAATCGACGATCGCAAGTGTGCGGTCGGTCAGCTGCATCGCGCTGCCGCGCTGCCAGTGAGCGAGGTCCTGCCACAGCCTTTCGCGGGCGAACGGATCTTCGCCGATCAGCACCTTCTTGACGAACTTGTCGATCACGTGCGGGCGAACGACTTCCGGCGCGGCAAAGCAATAGCCTTCCGCTCCGTCGTCGTCGACGATGGTCAGCAGCGCCAGGTTGACCTTGTGCGGCGGGCCCGGATGAGCATGGCCGGCGGTATCCTGGTGACGGCGCGTGGTATGGGAGAATACGCGCACATTGACGTCTACGATCTTCACGAAATTCCTCCTGTCAGAAGCGGAGGGACGAACCTCCGCCATTTCATGTCGGGACCCGGCGAGGGCCGGATCGGAGCCGCCCGTCGGGCGGCGGAAGCCTGTCGTTCACGCATCGTCCGGATGGCCGGCCGAGGTGAAGGCGCCGCCTTGATAGATGACGGCGGGATCGGTCGGGTCTTGCCTGCCGGCCGCCGTTTCCACCTCGACGCGCCACTTTGCGGATGTGTCCTCGGGTTTCCAGCCGAGGAAAGCGGCATTGCGATTGTCCCACCACTGCTCGTCGTTGGCAGAGGCGCCGTAGATGATGGTGTGTGCGATCCGCGGCGCTGCAAAGGCGCGCCGGCAGAGGGAAAAGAAATCACGGTAGCTGAGCCAGGTCGCCAGCATGCGCGTGTTGACCGGTTTGTCGAAGCACGAACCGATGCGGACGGACAAAGTCTCCTGTCCGAATTTTTCGAAATAGAGGCTGGCAATAGCCTCTCCGAAGACCTTCGAAGCCCCGTAGAGCGAGTCCGGCTTCGGCACGACCGTGTTGTCGAGCCGTTCATCGCACCGATAGTAGCCGATCACATGGTTGGAGCTTGCGAAGACGATGCGCGGCAGGCCGTTATGCCGGGCGGCTTCATAGATATTGTAGAGGCCGACGATATTGCCCTGGACGATGAGGTCGAACGTCTTTTCGAGGGAAATGCCGCCGAGATGAATGATGCCGTCGACGCCCTCGACCAGTTTGGCGACACCCGCGGCATCCGCCAGATCGCATTGGACGAAGGTTTCGCCGGCGCCCGCATCGGCGATCTCACCGATATCCGACAGCACGACATGCTCGGCGATCTCCCTCAGCATCGGCCGGATTGCCCGGCCGACACCCCCCGCGGCGCCGGTTAAAAGCAGTTTCTTGAGCATTCGTTCCTCATGGGCGGGCCGTCGGTGAATATGCGCCGGTTCGCCTTGTCATCATACCTCATAGGTCATCTCATACTATAGGTCCATGGCTGGGCGTCAATAAAATTCTTGCTCGGCGCTTGACAACAAGGGCAGGTTTTACCCCTCTAAGTAGCTGAAATGGCAAAGCGAGAGAGCGGGCTGACATTGAAGAGAGCAGATAACATCACCGGGGAGGCACCCTCGCGAAAAGGCCGCAATCTGGTCGAGACGGTTGGCCGGCGGATGCGGGATGCGATCGCGAGCGGCGCATTGAAGCCCGGTGACAAACTGCCCACGGAGAGCGGGCTGACGCTGCAATACGAGGTCAGCCGGACGGTTATCCGCGAGGCGATCGCTTCGTTGCGGGCCGACAATCTCGTCGAGGTCCGCCATGGCGTCGGCGTCTTCGTTCTGGCGCCGCAAGGCGGGCTGCAGGCGGGCTTCCGCACCGTGGATGCCAACCGCGTTTCCTCCATCATCGAAATGCTGGAAGTCCGCGCTGCCATCGAGATAGAGGCTGCGGGTCTTGCTGCGATCCGTTCGTCGCCGGCGCAGCAGGAACTGATCTTCGAATGTCTCGAGACGATCAAGCGGCAGATCGCTGCCGGTGCGGCAACGGTTGAAAGCGACCGGGCTTTCCATTTGGCCATCGCGGACGCGACCAACAACCCGCGTTTCCGGGAACTCTTAGAAGCGATCGGCAAGCAGATGATCCCGCGATCGCTGCTGCAGGAGGGCGAGGTCGAAATTTCGCCGCCTGAATACCTGGCCCAGATCCAGGATGAACATGCCCGTATCGCCCGCGCAATCACGGATGGTGATGATTCGGCTGCTCGCGACGCCATGCGCATGCATCTCAAGGGGAGCCAGCAACGCTATCGATCTCTGATACGGCGTCCTTGAGTCGCCCATAAAGATAATACAACTATTGACAGTCATAATATGACTTGGTAGCCTTCTGGAAATCAACCAGGAAGGGACTGCCATGTCTATGGATCCAAATGAACTGAAGCATGCGCTCGGCGCCGGCCTCCTGTCGTTCCCCGTCACGCCGTTCGGCAATGATGGCCTCTTCAACCGCAAGGCCTATGAGCAGCATGTCGGCTGGCTGGCCGGTTTCGATGCTTCGGTGCTTTTTGCCGCCGGCGGCACGGGCGAGTTCTTTTCACTGGAGCCTTCCGAAATTCCGGAGATCATCGTCGCCGCCAAGGCTTCGGCCGGCAGCACGCCGATCGTTTCCGGCTGCGGTTACGGCACGCGCATCGCCGTCTCGATCGCCAAGTCTGCCGAAAAGGCCGGTGCCGATGGCATTCTCCTGCTGCCGCACTACCTGATGGATGCAAGCCAGGAAGGCCTTTACCAGCATATCAAGACCGTCTGCCAGTCGGTCGGCATCGGCGTGATGGTCTATAATCGCGACAACTCGATCCTGACGGCGGAAACGCTGGCGCGCCTTTGCGAGGCCTGCCCCAATCTGGTTGGCTTCAAGGACGGTTCCGGCGACATCGGCCTGGTGCGCAAGATCACGGCGGTCATGGGCGACCGCCTGACCTATCTCGGCGGCATGCCGACGGCCGAGCTTTTTGCCGACGCCTATCTCGGCGCGGGCGTCACCACCTATTCCTCGGCGGTCTTCAACTTCGTCCCGGCGCTGGCCCAGAAGTTCTACAAGTCGCTCCGGGCCGGAGATACGGCTGCCACCAACCAGATCCTCGTCGACTTCTTCTATCCGTTCATGGAGATCCGCAACCGCCAGAAGGGTTACGCGGTTTCCGCCATCAAGGCCGGCGTGCGGCTGATGGGCTTCGATACGGGTCCGGTTCGCGCGCCGCTGACCGACCTGACCGCCGAAGAAGTCAAGATGATGGAGGCTCTCTGCGAGCCCTATCGCAATGACGCTCTCGGGGTGCAGGCGGCCGAATAGGCGTCCTCCCCTCCAACCCTCTCCGCGAGTGCATCAGCCGGCAGGTCCACCCTGCCGGTTTTTTCGTGTCCGCAGCCGAGCGTTGGCGGCCCATAAAAAAGCGCCCGCAACCGGGGTTGCGAGCGCTCGTCCTGGGAGGGACTTATCGCTTGAGTGGATCAGCGCTGCTTGGACACGCTACGCAGACGAACCGTCCAGCCGTAGTGGTTCACGTAACCCTTGACGTCGGCGCGATAGACGACGCTGTCGATGACCGCCGAGATCGGCTGCAGCGCGGGAACGAGCTC
Organism: Neorhizobium tomejilense; assembly: GCF_964254135.1. Taxonomy (NCBI): domain Bacteria; kingdom Pseudomonadati; phylum Pseudomonadota; class Alphaproteobacteria; order Hyphomicrobiales; family Rhizobiaceae; genus Neorhizobium; species Neorhizobium tomejilense. The sequence goes on along the minus strand of NZ_CAXUSO020000001.1, from coordinate 3,341,433 downwards.
TTCGTATCGCTTCTGGATGTCTTCATAGGCCGTCTTCTGCTTCGCCTGATCGCGCTCCACCAGTGCCTTGGCGGACATGTCGTTCAGCTGCTGGTCGAAGAAGGACGTGCGCCAGCCGATGATGCCGCTGAGCTTGGCGTCGTCGGCGTTGTTCGGGTTGATGACGAGGGCGCGCAGGTTGGAATGCGGATGCGGCTCCTGGCCGCCGCCGCCGCGACCGACGAGCATTTCGAACTTGCGCTCGCGCATCGGGCCATAGATCTGGTCGCCGGCGCCCTGGACGATTTCGGCCTTGATGCCAGCCTGGGCGAGGGTTGCCTGGATCGCGGTGGCGGTGTCCGTGAAAGGCGGCTCGTTGAGCGTCAGGAGCCTGACCGGGAAACCGTCGGGATAACCTGCCTTGGCGAGCAGTTCCTTTGCCTTGGCGACATCGAGCTTGTAGTCCGGATCGGGCAGGCTGCCGATGACGCCGTCGGCGACCGGGCGAAGACGCTTCGTGCCGTAGTTCGGCATGATCGACTTGTTGATGCCGTCATAGTCGATCAGATGGCGGATCGCGAGGCGCACATCCGGGTTCTTGAAGCGCTCGTCCTTCATGCTCACGGCGAGGAAGTAGAAGCCCGAGCTCGGCGTGCTCTGCACCTCTACGTCCTTGTTCTTGGCGAGCGCGGCGATATCGGGAACCGAAAGGCCGACCGCGACGTCCACGTCGCCCTTTTCCAGCATCAGCCGCTTGGTCTGGGATTCCGGCATGTGCCGGAAGATCACGCGCTTCATCTTGGGCTTCTCGCCCCAGTAATCGTCGAACCGCGTCAGGATGAGCATTTCGTTGGAGGACCAGCGCGTCAGGCTGAAGGCGCCGGAACCGGCGACATTGATCTTCAGCCAGGCCGCGGCCTTGTCGCCGTTCGCCTCGTGGCTCATGGCGGTCTTCATGTCGATGACCGCGCTGGCATCCGGCTTGCCAAAAATGTCGAGCGTGAGCTGCGGATCAGTCGGCTGAGCCGGCTTGAGGGTGATCTTGTTGCCGTCGGCCGTCAGCAGCTGGTCGATATTGTTGGCCTTGTAACCGAAGGACGACCAGACGCCCGCGCCGACCAGGCCAAGGCTGATGTTGCGTTTGATCGACCAGATGACATCGTCGGCCCGGACCGGGTTGCCGGACGTGAACTTCGCGCCTTCCCTCAGCGTGAAGGTGATCGAGCCGTCATCCGCGACCGTCCAGGAGCTGGCGAGACCCGGATTGACGGTCTTCTTGTCCGGCGCGAGTTCCACCAGCGTATCATAGAGATTGGCGATGACGCCTGTCGCCTCGCGGCCTGAAATCGCCGCCGGGTCGAGGGTCAGGATATTGTTCATGCTGAGGCCGACGATCAATTGGTCGGCGGGGGTATCTGCGTATGCGCCGACCGGCGCAGACAGCGTCAGAGCCGTGGCCAGAGCCACATGCTTCATCCATTTCATCTGGGGTTCCTCCATTCCAGGCACTCAAGTGAGTATGACGTCACATGACTGCTACGTTGTATGAAGACGGAAAAGATAACCCTCGTCAACTGAGGTGGGCCCAGAAAATAATGCATCTCGCGCCATTTTGACCTCGGAGTGGCGCGGCGGATGCCTTGATATCCTATTTCGAGCTTTAGGTCATATTATGAGTTGACGTGCATTCGAGGCACCTTCTAGATTGCAGGCAGCATGTCGAGGAGGAACGGGGATGAAGCGGCTTCTGATCACAGGGGCGGCCGGCAACATGGGCAAGGCCATGCGCCGGCGGCTGGGGCACCTGGCGGAGGTCATCCGCGTTTCCGACATCTCTCCTCTGGACGACGTCTCGGCCAATGAGGAACCTTTTGCCTGCGACCTGGCGGATTCCGATGCCGTCCTGCGCATGGTGGAAGGATGCGACGGCATCTTGCATTTCGGCGGCATTCCTTCCGAGAACACCTTTGCCAGCATTCTCGACAGCAATATCCGGGGCCTGCACAATCTCTATGAAGCGGCGCGAAAGCACGGAACACCGCGTATCCTGTTTGCCAGCAGCAACCATACCGTCGGTTTCTATCGGCAGAACCAGTTCATCGGGGTCGATCGGCCCACCAAGCCGGACGGCCTTTATGGCGTCTCGAAATGCTTCGGCGAGGGTTTGGCGCAGATGTATTTTCACAAATTTGGCCAGGAGACGGCGATCGTCCGCATCGGTGCCTGCTGGCCGAAGCCGACGACGGTGCGGATGCTGTCGATCTGGCTGAGCTTCGACGACATGGCTTCACTTGCGGAGAGGGTCTTCAAGGCTCCCTATCTCGGTTGCCCGACGATCTGGGGTGTTTCGGACAATCAGCCGAAATGGTGGGACAACTCCGCTTCCGCCTACCTGGGTTGGGTTCCGAAGGACAGTTCGGAAATCTATCGCTCGGAACTGGAGCGCAATCCCGGCATTCCGGACAGTGGTTCGTCGCAAGCCAAGTGGCAAGGCGGCGGTTTCGTCGACGATCCGATCTACACCGAACCTCCCCGTTCCCTGAACCGGTAACGACCCCATGAAAATCACCGACCTCACCACCACCGCCGTCAGCCTGCCGCTGGCCGAACCGCTCGGCAACGCCACGGCGACCATCCATCAATTCTCCTGCATCGTGATCGACCTCGTCACCGACGAGGGATTGCGGGGTGAAAACCTGATCTTCACCATCCGGCCGGAGCAGTTGAAGCTTCTGGACAGCATGGTGCATGTGCTGCGGGATGCGGTGATCGGGCGCGATCCGGACGATACCGGCGCCTTCTGGCAGGACGCCTGGCGACGTATCAACTTCATCGGTTTCACCGGCGTCTCGATCATGGGCATTTCGGCGATCGATGGCGCCATGTGGGATTTGAGAGCCAAGCGCGCCGGGCTTTCGATCTCGCGGATGCTGGGCCGGTGCCGGGAGACGATCCCGGCCTATGCGAGCGGCGGCCTCTGGCTCACCCAGGACATTCCCTCGCTCGTCCGGCAGGCGGAAGGTTTCGTCGCAGCCGGCTTCAAGGCGATGAAGCTGCGGCTTGCGGGGCGGATCGATATCGACCTGCCGCGTGTGAAGGCCGTTCGGGCGGCGATCGGCAGCGATATCGGGCTGATGATCGATGCCAACCAGGTGCTCGACGTCGATGCGGCGATCAAGCTCGGCGATGCGCTGGTACCGTTCGATATCGCCTGGTTCGAGGAGCCGGTGCCGGCCCACGCATTGGAGGATTCGGCGAAGGTGGCAAAAGCCCTGCGGATGCCGATCGCGTCCGGTGAGAATGAGTATACGCGCTACGGTTTCCGGCGGATGATCGAAACGGGTGCCACCTCCATTCTCATGCCGGATCTCCAGCGGGTTGGCGGCGTCACCGAATTTTCCCGCGTCGGCGCACTGGCGGCAAGCTTTGACCTGCCGATCTCATCACATCTTTTCCCCGAAATGAGCCTGCAGCTGCTGGCGCATGTCCCGACCGCCCATTCCCTGGAATACGTGGAATGGTTCACGCCGCTCTACGAGGAGAAGATAAAACTCGTTGACGGGACGGCCCAGATTCCGGATGCGCCCGGCTGGGGGATGTCCTTGGACCGGGATGCGATCCGCCACCACGCTCTCTAGGCTGAAATCCGCATAGGACTAGATTTGCCCCGTTTTCTTGCGAAAGCGCAAGCAAATGCCCATGCTCTGTTTGTTTCACGTCAAAGAGAAGAGGTTGGCGTAGACATAAATTCTATTTCCAGAGGACGGCGATTTACTCCGCCCCTTGTTCCGAAGGAAAGAAACCATGACCGACAAGATTCAGATGACCAGACGCTCGATCCTTGCGGGGGCAGCCTTTGTTGGCGCGATCGCACCGGTCGTGCAGGCTTCCTTTGCCCATGCGGACGAAGCGCCCCCCGCAAAGATGAAGCCGGGCGACCTCTCGCGCCTCCGCCGCGAGAAGGTCGAGCTCGTGAAGCCACCTTTCGTCCATGCCCATGCTCAGAAAGCCGATGGCCCGCCGAAGGTCGTTGAGTTTACGCTGACCATCCAGGAGAAGAAGCTCGTTCTCGACAAGGAAGGCACCGAAATCAATGCGATGACCTTCGATGGGTCGGTTCCGGGTCCGCTCATGGTCGTCCATCAGGACGACTACGTCGAGCTCACCCTCATCAACCCCGACACGAACGAACTCCAGCACAATATCGACTTCCACTCGGCCACCGGCGCCTTGGGCGGCGGAGCGCTGACGGTGGTGAACCCCGGTGAGAAGACCATTCTCAGGTTCAAGGCAACCAAGGCCGGCGTCTTCGTTTACCACTGCGCACCTCCCGGAATGGTGCCGTGGCACGTTACCTCGGGCATGAACGGCGCCATCATGGTGCTCCCGCGCGATGGCCTCAAGGACGGTAACGGGAAACCGCTGACCTACGACAAGATCTACTACGTGGGTGAACAGGATTTCTACGTTCCGCGGGACGAGAACGGCAAGTTCAAGAAATACGCTAGCGCCGGCGAAGCTTATGAAGACACCCTCAAAGTCATGCGGACGCTAACCCCGACGCACATCGTCTTCAACGGGGCCGTCGGCGCCTTGACGGGCCAGAACGCCATGACCGCCGCTGTCGGCGAGAAGGTGCTGATCGTCCATTCGCAGGCGAACCGCGATACGCGGCCCCACCTCATCGGGGGCCACGGCGACTATGTCTGGGCTACGGGTAAGTTCGCCAACCCTCCGGAGATCGACCAGGAAACATGGTTCATCCCGGGCGGTGCGGCAGGCGCTGCATTCTACACCTTCCAGCAGCCCGGCATATACGCCTACGTCAACCATAACCTGATCGAGGCCTTCGAACTGGGCGCGGCGGCACATTTCAAGGTCACCGGTGATTGGAACGACGACCTGATGACGTCGGTCCTGGCGCCGAGCGGCACCTGATCAGAAACGGCCGGGAGCATCAGATGTGCATGCCCCCGGCCGACCTTCATCCCCCTGCAAGCTAGATTTCGCCTCGGGAGGCGAACATGCGATGGACATACGACAGGCCAAAGCTCTCGCTCCTCCATACCGGGCTTCCGATCACGCTGATCGCCGTGCTGGCGGCGGGTATCTTCCACCAGGCGGGTTTCATGAAACCGGCGCCCCCAGAGGGCGCGGTCTATGAGCCCGCGACGGTCGTTGTTCCTCCCCGCAGCTACAGCTACAGGAGCGACGGAGAGTTCCTGAAGGGCACGGCGCCCATCGATCCGCCGATGAAGACGGTGGTTGCGGCGTCGGGCCTGACGATCACGAAAAATCACGTCACCGCCTCGGAATACCGGGAGTGCGTGGCCGCGCGCGCCTGCAAATCCTCTGAGGCGGCCTCGTTGAGGCCGGACGTTCCCGCCACTGGCGTGAGCTTCGACGATGCCACGGCTTACGCCCGCTGGCTCTCGGATGTGACCGGCGAATACTGGACCCTGCCAACCGATGAACAACTGGCTCAGGCCGGGGGCAAGAGGTTCCCGGACGATGCTCTCGGCCTCGATCCGGACAGCAAGAACCCCGCGCTGCGATGGCTCGCCGACTACGAGCGTGAAGCGCGTGAGCGGGCGACAGGCGATCCGGTGCCGCGGCCGACGGGAAGTTTCGGGGAGAACGAATATGGTCTGGCCGATTTTGGCGGCAACATCTGGGAATGGACGTCCACCTGCCATCGCAGGGTCCATCTTTACGTGAACGGGTCCGTTCGCGCTTCCGAGGAGATTTGCGGCGTCTACGTGACCGTGGGTCCGCATCGCTCGCCGATGAGTTCCTTCGTCCGCGATCCGAAAGGCGGTGGCTGCGCGGTCGGGACGCCGCCGGACAATCTGGGCTTCCGCCTGGTCAAGTCCACCCGGTGGTATGCGCCACTGCTCAAGACGCTTCGCCAGGCCGGTTGGACAACGTGATCGTCATCCGCGCCGTCCGCCCCAAGCCGACGTCAAAGCGGGCCGCGAGCAAACTCCGAACCGTTTGTCGTAGGTCAAAGAGGGCCAGCTTTTTTGCCCTAGTGTGAATTCAACGAAGCCGAGGGCTTTTGAGAAAAGGAGTAAGGAAATGAAGAAGATTTTGGCATCCCTGGTCGGCGCGGCAATCGCTACGGCTGTCTGCGCAACGGTGGCTTCGGCTGCCGATTTCCAAGTGCAAATGCTCAACAAGGGCAAGGACGGCGCGATGGTATTCGAGCCGAGCTCCCTCAAGGTCGCCAAGGGCGATACCGTCACCTTCGTCCCGACCGACAAGTCCCACAATGCCGAAACCATCGACGGGCTGATCCCGGAAGGCGCAAAGCCTTTCAAGGGCCAGATGAACGAAAGCGTCAAGATCACGTTCGACGTCGAGGGTGCCTATGCCGTGAAATGCGCGCCGCATGTCGGCATGGGCATGATCGGCCTCGTCGTAGTCGGCAACGCTCCTGCGAACCTGGAGGCCATCAAGACCGCGAAACTGCCCAAGAAGGCTCGCGAACGTCTCGACGCGGATATTGCTGCTTCCGGCGTTTAAGCCGGAGCGCCCGGCGGCGGCCATTCCCTCTCCCCTGGCCGCCGCCGCGCTTACTGTCCCGGCCTCATCCTGCGCGAATCCGGCGCAGTTGGTCAGCGCATCAGGCCAGCCATACGAAGCGCATTCTCGATGATCTGCTGGATGCCTTCAGGTTCTTTTGCCTTTTGGGAAGAAGCTGATGCCCGCTTGGCGCCGTCGCTCTTCGCCCGCAGTGGCTCGACGCCTTCGCGAAGCAGGCCCCAGCTTTTTGCCGAATGAAGCGTCGACGATATGCCGACATCCAGCAGATAAGGCGCGGCATTCTCGGCGCCGAGCGCGGGGTCGATCGGTGTCCCGTGGCCCATTCCGGCAATGCTGTAATATTCGATCGCCCGCCGGCCGCGGACGTCCTTCCACACGGTTCTCGATTGGCCGTCGACCGTTTCCGACAAGTCGGGCGGTGCGTCGACCTCGTGAACGGCCCGCCACTGGTCGATGATCGCCTGCGCATTCACCTCTGCAACCGTCTTGTCCTGCGTGCCCTGCCACACCGAGATGGTCGGCCATGGCCCCTGATGGGTGGACGCGGCTCTCAGCCGCGACTGAAGCGTCGATGGTGCCGGCAGGCCGTGGCCGCGCATCCGGTCGAATGCTTCGGGCACCGTCGCGGCGACGCCATAGGGCAGGCCTGCGATGATCGCTCCGCCGGCGAAGACCTCCGGATAGGTGGCGAGCATGGTATTGGCCATCGCACCGCCCGCGGACAGGCCGCTCACATAGATACGCGAGGTGTCGATCCCGTGCCGGGAGACCACCGCGTCGATTGCCTGGCGGATCGAGTGCGCTTCGCCCTGGCCGCGGCGCGTGTCGCCCGCAAGGAACCAGTTGAAACAGAGATTGCCGTTATTGGCGCGGACCTGTTCCGGCAGGAGCACCACGAACCCGTGCCGCTCGGCGAGTTTCGACCACCCGGTGCCGTGGTCATAACCGGAGGCGCTCTGCGTGCATCCGTGAAGGACGACGACAAGGGCGGGGTGTTTGGGAAGCAAAGAGGGCACGTAAACCTTGGCTGCCAGCGCTCCTGGGTTGGATCCGAAGCTTTCGAGCGCCTCCAGATGGCTGGGTGCGTCGGTCGGTTCCCAACCCAGTGATTTCAAGCGGGCGAGCCGCTCCAGCGTATCCGACAACGATCTCATCATGCCTCCTGGCAATCATTGCCGGGGTGGCAGTGATCAACGACAATGTCCCCTATATGGGAAGCGTTGCTGCACTGCACAATTATTTTTTTGGTAAGGTATGTTTCATTACGAGCCGCCGGGGGCCGACAAGTTCGCTGCCCGCGAGGTTTTGCGCCCGCTTTCGATCAGAGCCCTGGTGTATTCGTGCTGCGGCGACAGGAAGAGGGTTTCCGTCTCGCCCTGTTCGACGATCACGCCGCGTTTCATCACGATGGTCCGGTCGCAGATCTGCCGGATGACGGCAAGGTTGTGCGAGATGAAGACATAGGTGAGGTCGAGCTCGGCGCGCAGCTCCTGCAGGAAGTCGAGCACCTGCGCCTGCACCGAGATGTCGAGCGCCGAGGTCGGCTCGTCGAGGATCAGCAGGCGTGGATTGAGGGCGATGGCGCGGGCGATGCAGATGCGTTGTTTTTGGCCGCCGGAGAGTTCATGCGGATAGCGGTATTTGAACATCTTCGGCAGCTGGACGATGTCGAGCAGCGCTTCGACGCGCGCCTCGATATCGCGGCGGCTCAAGTTTGACTGGATGCGCAGGGGTTCGCCGATCGCATCGCCGATCGTGTGACGCCCGTTGAGCGCCGAATGCGGGTTCTGGAAGACGAACTGCATGTGCCGGCGCATCAACCGGAGGGGCTCGCCGGCCAGCCCGGAAATGTTCCTGCCGTCGAAGACGATGTCGCCCGAGGTCGGCTCGATCAGCCGCAGCAGCATGCGCGCGAGTGTCGATTTGCCGGAACCGGATTCGCCGACGACACCGAAGATTTCGCCGGTCGCGACGGACAGGTTGATGCCATCGACCGCCGTCACCTCGCTGCCGGACTGGCTGCGATAGACCTTTCTGAGGTCGATCGCTTCCAGAAGAGCGCCGGGTTTCGCCGGAATGCCGACCGCCGGTTCGGCGGGGACCTTTGCCGCGGCGGTATCGATGTCCGGCACGGCGGCCAGCAGGCGCTTGGTGTATTCATGCTTCGGGGCGCTGAGGATATCCGCCGTCAGGCCCTGTTCGACGATCTCGCCCTTGTACATGACCGCGCAGCGTTTCGCGATCGTGGCGATCGCGCCGATATCGTGGCTGATCATGATGACGGTGAGGTTGAGCTTCTCGACCAGCGAATTGATGAGGTCGAGCACTTGCGCCTGCACCGTCACGTCGAGCGCGGTCGTCGGTTCGTCCGCGATCAAGAGGTCCGGCTTGCCCGAAAGCGCCATGGCGATCAGCACGCGCTGGCGCATGCCGCCGGAAAGCTGGTGGGGATACTGGTCGAACAACATCGCAGGGTTCGGCAGGCCGACCTGGTCGAGCAGTTCTTCGGTACGGGCGCGGCGAATGGCCTTTAGGGAAACGCCGTGGCCGGCTGCCTTTTCATGAGCGGCGATGACGTCGGAAATCTGCTGCCCGATGGTGAAGAGCGGGTTCAGATAGGTCATCGGGTCCTGGAAGATCATCGAGATGCGGATGCCGCGAATCTTCGTCCAGTCCCTTTCCGAAAGTGCCGTGATGTCCTGTCCGTCGAAGGCGATGCTGCCTTCGACGACCCTGGAGGCCTTCGGTCCGATGCCGAGCACAGAGCGCACCAGCACGGTCTTGCCCGAGCCGCTTTCGCCGACGATGCCGAGCGTATCGCCGCGGTTGACCGTCAGGTTGATGTCCTTCAGCACATGCACCGGGCCGTCGAAGGTGCCGATATCGAGCCGGTAGTTCTGGATGTCGAGAAGAGGTCCGGTCATCGGTCGCGGCTCCGGGGATCGAGAATGTCGCGCAGGCCGTCGCCAAGAAGGTTGAAGCCGAGCACGGTCAGGAAGATCGCGGCACCCGGAAAGAGCGAATACCACCACCAGTCCGGCATGTAGGTGCGGGCGACCGAGATCATCGCGCCCCATTCAGGTGCCGGCGGCTGGGCGCCGAGACCGATGAAGCCGAGACTTGCCGCGGACAGGATCGCCATGCCCATGTCCATGCTCATCTTGACGACGATCGGCGACATGCAGTTGGGCAGGATGTGGTGCCAGAGGATCCAGGGCGTTTTGGCGCCGATCGAGCGGGCCGATTCCACGAACAGCTCTTCTTTGACCGATAGCGTCTTTGCCTCCACCAGCCGCACATAACCGGGCCACCAGACGAGCGACAGGGCCAGTACGCAGTTGGTGATGCCGGGGCCGAGTGCGGCGACGATCGCGAGCGCGAGAGCAAGTCCCGGCACGGCGAGGAAAAGCTCAGTGATGCGCATGATGACGGCGCGCACCCAGCCGCCGCGATAACCGGCGACGATGCCGAGCGGCACGCCGATCACGGCGCCGACGCCGGTGATGATCAGGCCGATCCAGAGCGACGTGCGGGCGCCGATGATGACGCGCGAAAGAATGTCGCTGCCCATCTCGTCGGTGCCGAACCAGTGGGCCGCATTCGGTCCCATCAGCTTGTTCGCCATGTTGAAGGCGCCGACGGTGTCTTCCGGATAGGGAGCCAGCCAAGGGCCGAGTGCTGCTAGCAACAGAAAGAGCACGACCAGGCCGAGGCCGAGCATCGAGGAGAAGCTCTTGCCGAACATGTGGGCGTAGAGCCGCCACTGGCGGATCTTGCTTTCATGCCGTTCGCGGAAGGTGAGGAGGCGGGAGAGTTCCACGGGCGTCGTCATCAGGCGCTCCTGAGGCGGGGATCGATCCACGCGTAGGCGAGATCGACAAGGGTGTTGGCGACGATGAAGAAGAAGCCGATCACCAGCGTAACGCCGATGACGGGCTTGAAATCCGATGAAAGCGCCGAGGAGACGGCATAAAGCCCAATGCCGGGCCAGTCGAAGACGGTTTCGACGAGAACGGTCGAGCCGAGCATCCAGCCGAAGCGCAGGCCGATCATCGCAAGCGTTGGCAGCAGCGCGTTCTTCAGCGCGTAGATGGCGACGATACGGAACGAGGCGATGCCGTGGGCGCGTGCCGCGACGATATAGTCCGACTGCAGCACTTCGATCATCTCGGCGCGGTTGACGCGCAGGATCGAGGCGAGGCAGGGGAAGGAGAGGACGATCGCCGGTAGGATGATGTGCCGCAGCGACGTCCAGAACGTATCCAGCCGGCCGGCGAGCAGGCTGTCGACGAGGAGCAGGCCGGTCACGGTCTGCGGCGGGCGGGTGACCAGCGGCAGACGGCCGGAGACCGGCAGCCAGCCGAGATCGACCGCGAATGTCAGCTGCAGGATGATGCCGAACCAGAAGGCCGGCAGCGCGACGCCCGAGATCGAGAAGATGCGGGTCGCATGGTCGATCGGGCCATCCTTGTAGACGGCCGACAGCATGCCCATCGGCACGCCGACGACGATGCCGAGCGCCATGGCGACGAAGACCAGTTCGAGCGTTGCCGGCGCATAACGCAGCACTTCTTCCAGCACCGGCCTGGTGGTGACGATCGACTTGCCGAGATCGCCGGTGACGAGGTCGCCCATATAGACGACGAACTGCTCGGGCAGAGACTTGTCGAGGCCGTATTCGGTGCGGATCGTCGTCACCATGTCCTCGGTCGCGTTGGGGCCGGCGACCAGACGCGCCGGATCGCCCGGCGCGACATTGGTGATCACGAAGGTGAGTGCCGCAATGCCGATCATGGTTCCGACCAGCGTCAGCACTTTGCGGAAGGCGAATGTCAACATCGTCTTCTCCGGTGGCTATCTTCTAAAAAACTGCGCATGGCCCGGCCGGTTGGGATGGCCGGACCATGCGCATCATGCTGGCTGCAAGAGGGGACGCAAGCCAGTTTCTATTCGGCCTTCACCCACATCGGGTAGAGATCGACCTCGCCGGTGAAGCGGACCGGGCTGAACTTGAAGCCCTGCAGGTAGTCGCGATGCGCCCAGCGGCGGTTCTGCAGCATGCCGAAGACTTCCGGCTGGTCGGCGACGATCTGCTTCTGGATGTCGGCATAAAGCTTGGCGCGGTCATCCCAGCTGGTGGCGGCACGGGCCTGGTCGATCATCTCCGAGACCTTCGGATTGTCGTAGAACATCATCGCGTAATACTGGCCCCAGCTCGCCTTGTGGTACTGGTAGGCGACGGCGTCCGGGTCGGTCGAGACCGGCGTCGTGAAGACCGAGGTCATGGCCGGCGAGGTCTCGACCTTGGAGCCGGCGGCGACCATGTTCGGCCACTGTTCCGGCTTGACCTCGACGGTAATGCCGAGTTCCTTCAGGTTGTCGAGCAGCACCAGGCCGATGCGGCGGGCTTCTTCGAGGCCTGCGACATGGACATAGGGAAGGGTGATTCCGCCGTTCGGATAAGCCGATTTCGCGAGGTATTCCTTCGCCTTGGCGAGATCCTTGCGCGGCATCCCGGGAACGGCGACATGGCCCTTCATGGCGTCCGGCAGCGGGCTGGTCTCGAGCGAAGCGGCGCCGTTGTAGATCTGGATCAGTGCATCGTAGTCGAGCGCATAGGCGATCGCCTTGCGCAGGTTGATGTCGGCTGTCGGACCCTTCTGGGTGTTGAACTTGATGCCGAAGGTGGTCATGCCCTTGTGGTCCTGGATGACCACGCCCGGCACGCGCTTGATCTGCATGTAGTCGTCCGGCGTCAGACCTTCGACGATGTCGGCTTCGCCGCGCTGCAGGGCAGCCTTCTGGGCGGCCGGTTCGCGGATGATCTTGTAGATGACGCCGGCCGGGCGGTTCTTCTCGCCCTGCGGCCAGCCCTTCCAGTAGCCGGCATTGGCTTCGATCTCATAAAGGACGTTCGGTTCCCAGCGGCCGAGCTTGAACGGACCGGAGCCGGCGGCATGATCGGTCAGCCACTTCTGGCCGTAGTCGCCGTCCACCTCGTGGGCCTTCACCTCAGCCGGGTTGACGACGAACCACCAGGGCAGGAAGGACAGGAACGGTGCATAGGGTGCCTTGAGGTCGAAGCGAACGGTGTTGGCGTCGACGGCGACGATGTTTTCCGGCGCCAGGAAGTCCTTGAGCATCCAGGCGACGCCCTTGTTGAGCTTCAGGCCGCGCTCGAAGGAGTAGCGCACGGCTTCGGCGGTCACCGGATCGCCGTTGTGGAACTTGGCGTTCTTGGCGAGATGGAAGGTCCAGCTCTTGCCGTCGGCGCTGGTTTCCCACTTCTCGGCGAGCCAGGACTTGATCTCAGCCGGGTTGCCTTCGTACTTGACCAGAGCATCATAGACCGACTGCTGGATCATGCGCGTCGACCAGTCGTAGCGGATATGCGGATCGAGGACCGGGATTGCCTGGCGGCCGCCGAAAACAATGACATTGCCCTTGTCGGTGCGCTCGAAGGCGCCGGCGGGCGCGGCGAGGATCGAGGAGGCGAGCAGCCCCGCGACCGCGACGGTTTTCAGGATTTTTCCGAACATGTGGTTCCCTCTGTTTTTAGTGTGGCTCGGTAGTCAGATCATCTGGCGGACGACGCCCGCGACGACGCGGCGCGACAATAGAACCGGGGCGTCGACGGCGCGGCGCACCTCGTCCAGCATCCCGGCGGAATAACCCATGCAATGCATGACGATGAGATCGCAGCCCTCGAGCGTTTTTGCCCGTTCGCCGACATCGTCGCCGGCATAGGGCGAAGCGGCCACGAACCTGGGCTCGCCGCTGAAAACGTGGCGATCGGCGAAATCCTTGACCTGCCGTTCGAGCGGCAGGATGACGCCGAGCTTGCGGGAGGCGGCGGCGAGCGCCTCGACGGTCGAATCGACGATCCGCTGCGCTTCGACGACCAGCGTGTTTTCGAGCGGATCGATCGCGGTGCCGGTGCACAGAAGGACGACGAGGTCGAAACCTTGCGCATCGATCCTTTTCAAGAGGACATTGAGCGTCTCCTCGGTGCGGGCCTTGGAGGTGACGATCTCCTGGCCGCTCTTCAGACGGGTCGCGAAGGAATGTTCGCCGTCCACGGCGCGCATCGCATCGATCTCGGTCGGGCTCATGCCGTCGAGCACGCCGAATTCCCGGAACTCGACGCGACCTTCCGGCAAGCCGATGCCGATCTCGGCCATCATTTCCGGAACGATGTCGACGCGCGGCGTCTGGCCGATGGTCACAAAGGCGATCTTGGATGTGGAAGGCATGCTCTCATCGTTCCCTGCATGACATTATCGACAGGGAGCCTAGCGCCCGGAAGCGCGGCTTCACTATAGGGTAATGCCCCTAGAACGACATGATTCTGACATGCTCAAGGCGACCAATTTTTAGGCAAGGAGGTCTTCTGGCGCAATTTTCTTGCGCGAACCGGATTATTTCGATCAGGGATGGCCGGCGGTGATGACCATGCGGATCAGGGCGTTGGACGACGTGACTTCCATCTTGCTCATGACATTCGAGCGGTGGATCTCGACGGTCTTCGGGCTGATGCCGAGCTGGCGGGCGATTGCCTTGTTGGACAGGCCTTCTGCGACCAGCGACAGCACCTGCCGCTCGCGCGGCGTCAGGCGAAGCAGCTTTTCGGCAAATTCCGGCGAAACGCCCGGCAGCGTGACGGGCTGCGAACGATGCAGGAGGAGCCGGATGGCGCTTGCGACGATGCGGCGGGCGAGGACGACAGGCTTGCCGCTCGCCTTCGCCACCATCTGCCGGTCGGCCTCGGTAAAGCTGACGGAATTCAGGACGATGATTTCCGCATCCGCAAGATCGACGAGCGCGCCGGCAAGCAATTTTCTGTCGCCGTCGGCGGCATAGCTGGCGCAGATCTTGTAGGGAGCCAGCGCGGGGATATCGAGTTCCTCGATCTGCTGCTGCAGCGGCTGGATGAGGCCGACGGAAGAGCCGTGCGCGGCGAGCGAAATCACCGCCGATTCCATGGCACGCTGAGCATTGACGGTCGGGCAGGTGCTTTCGAAATCGCGGAACAGGCCGGTCGAGAGGATGACGACGAGATCGAATTCGTTGGGGTGGAAGGCGGCGGCGATCTTCGCCATGCGCTCGGCGATCCGCGGCTTGGACACGACGATGTCGGTATTGTCGGCAAGCCGGGTGACGATGCTCTGTTCGCCTGGCCGCACTTTCAAATCGTCGATTTCTGCCTTGGAAAGCCCGTCCAGCGCGCCGATCTCGAGCGCTTCGATCGGCACATCGAGATTGGTCAGCATGTCCCCGATGAGATCGGCACGCGGCGTCTGGCCGACGCTCAAAAACATCACCCGATGGCGCAATTCCGCACCTTCCGGCGAGGTCGGGGCCAGCGCATATGGGCTCTTCGTCACCTGCAGGGAATCGGTCCTTTCGATCGTCAAATCATGATTGCGCCAAGCGTGCCCAAAATCAAGGCAAGCTCATTCTAGGGGCAGTCCCCTATAGGCATCCTTCGTCACTCATGGCTAGGTTCTAGCACATTCTTCGGAGGTAAACATGATCCGTGATTTCGAAGCGGGCGAGATCGACCCGCTTGCCGTTGGCGCCTGGATTCTCGGCACCGGCGGCGGCGGCAGCCCCTATCTGGCGCAGCTCAATCTGAAAAAACTCTACAAGGACGGCAAGCGCGTCAAGCTGATCGATCCCCAGTCGCTCGATGACGGCGATGCCGTCGCCGTCGTCTCCAAGATGGGCGCACCGCTGGTCGGCCAGGAGCGCCTCGTCGATCCCGCGCATCTCGCCCGGGCCATGCAGCTGATGGAAGAATATACCGGCCGCAAGTTCCGCGCCGTGATGAGCGTCGAGATTGGCGGCGGCAATGCGCTGTCGCCGTTCCTCGCCGGCGCCATGCTGGATATTCCGGTCGTCGATGCGGACGCGATGGGCCGCGCCTATCCGGAAGCGCAGATGACGAGCTTTGCGATCGGCGACCTGCCGATGTATCCGCTGACGCTGGTCGATTGCCGCGACAACGAGGCGATCGTCGCCAAGGCTGCCTCCTGGAAGTGGATGGAGCGGATTTCCCGCAAGATCTGCACCGAAGTCGGCTCGACGGCGGCGACCTGCAAGGCGCCGCGCACCGGCCGGGAAGTCAAGGATTGGGGCGTGCTCTACACGGTGACCAAAGCCGTCAGCCTCGGCCGTGCCGTGCTCGAAGCCCGTGCAGCCCACACGAATCCGGTGGAAGCCGTGCTCGCCCACGAAGGCGGCAAGGTGCTGTTCAAGGGCAAGATCGCCGATGTCGATCGCACCACGACGGGCGGCTTCCTGCGCGGCTCGGCGATGATCGAAGGCCTCGACGGTGACCGCGGCTCGAAGGTCGAGCTCGCTTTCCAGAACGAATGGGCGGTCGCGTTCCGCGACGGCCAGCCGATCGCCATGACGCCGGACCTGATCTGCCTGCTCGACACCGTGTCGGGCGAGGCGATCGGCACCGAGACGGTGCGTTACGGCCAGCGCGTCACGGTCGTGGCACTGCCGGCGCCCGAGGTGCTGACCAGCGCCAAGGGCCTCGAACACGTCGGCCCCCGCGCCTTCGGATATGACCTGGATTTCAAATCGGTGTTTGCAGCATGAAGCGGATCGGAATTGACGTCGGCGGCACCAATACGGATGCCGTACTCATCGATGGCGAGAAGGTTCTCTCGGCCATCAAGTTTCCCACCACGTCGGACGTGATGCAGGGTGTCGTCAACGCGATCGGCCATGTGGTCGCCTCGCAGGCGCCGGATGCGGCACCGGTCGATGCTGTGATGATCGGCACGACGCATTTCACCAATGCGGTGGTCGAACGCGCCCGTCTCGATCGGGTCGCGGCGATCCGCATTGCCATGCCGGCCGGCGCCTCGTTGCCGCCGATGGTCGACTGGCCGGACGAGCTGCGCGATGCCGTCGATCCGCTCTCCTTCATGGTGCATGGCGGCCACGAATATGACGGCCGGCCGCTGGTGCCGCTCGCCCGCGACGAAGTGCGCGACACGGCGATGAAGATCCGCGATGCCGGCGTCGATTCGATCGGCATCACCGCGCTCTTTTCGCCGCTGACGGCGGAATGCGAGCTGGAAGCGGCGGAGATCGTCCGTTCGGTGATCCCCAATGCCCGCATCACGCTTTCCCATACGCTCGGCCGTATCGGGCTCCTGGAACGCGAGAATGTCACGCTGCTGAACGCTGCACTGCAGGGGCTCGGCCGCAAGACGATCGATGCCTTCAAGGATGCGTTGAAGCAGGCCGGCATCGACGCGCCGTTCTATCTGACCCAGAACGACGGCACGGTGGTACTGGCGGATGTCGCTGCCGCCAACCCGGTCTACAGCTTTGCATCCGGCCCGACCAATTCGATGCGTGGCGCGGCGTTTCTGACCGGCCTCAAGGAGGCGATGGTCATCGACGTCGGCGGTACGACCTCGGATGTCGGCTGCCTGGTTGGTGGCTTTCCCCGCGAGGCGAACAATGTCGTCGAGGTCGGCGGGGTGCGGACGCTGTTCCGCATGCCGGATCTGCTGCCGATGGCGCTCGGCGGCGGCACGATCATCGATCCGGAAACCCGCAAGATCGGCCCGCGCTCGGTCGGCTATCGGATCACCGAAAAGGCACTGGTCTTCGGCGGCGATACGCTGACGACGACGGACGTCGCGGTTGCTGCCGGCCTGGTCGAGATCGGTGACCGCGACCGGGTCAAGCATCTCGACAAGGCTTTGGTTGCCGATCTGCTGAAACGCGTCGAGGCGATGGTCGAGGACGGCGTCGACCGGATGAAGACGTCTGCCGAGGGCGTGCAACTGATTGCCGTGGGCGGCGGTGCGTTCCTGATCCCGGAAAAGCTCAAAGGTGCGAGCGAAGTGCTGCGCGTCGAACATGCCGGCGTGGCAAACGCGCTCGGTGCTGCGATGGCGCAGGTGTCCGGCGAAGTCGACCAGGTGTTTTCCGGCATGTCGCGCGAAAAGGCGATTGCCGAGGCCGAGCGCATTGCCCGCGCCCGCGCGGTCGAAGCAGGTGCCAGCGTCGATACGATCGTGACGCTCGATACGGAAGACATTCCGATCGCCTACCTGCCGGGTGACGCGCGGCGAGTGCGTGTGCGCGTCGTCGGCGACATCGCCTTCATGAAGGACGAACAGAAGCGCGTGGCTGGGGCCTTGCGTTGAACCAAATCTCCTCCCAGGGAGAACCGGCGGGCTGGCTTGATGCCGGCCCGCCGGGTTCATTTTCAGCTGTCGGAAATCCTGTAGCTCGAGGACCGGACGATCAGTTCTCCGGGGAGCCGTTTGATCGTGATCGGCCGGCCGGGATAACAGGAGCCATCCTCGATCATTCCGACGGCGACCGCTATGATCTCGTCGACGGGCTGGCGGAATGTGGTCAGTGCGTAATGTGGCCAGCTGGCGAGCGCGATGTCGTCGAAACCGGCGACCGCGATATCGTCGGGCACGCTGAGCCCGGCCTCTTCCCGCAGCGCATCGAGGCCACCTGCCGCGAGAATGTCGTTGGCGAAGAAGATCGCATCCGCTCCGCCGCGATCGACGATTTCCATCGCAGCCCGCCGGCCGGCCTCATAGCTGTATTCGCCGGCATCGACGCGGGCGCAAAGCGTCATGCCGAGCTCGGCAACACGGGTCACGAAGGCGTTCTGTCTTTCGCGATTGGTGGTCGTGTGGCTGAGGCCGGACACATAGGCGACACGACGCCGGCCGGTCTCATAAAAATGGTCTGCGATCGCCCGGCTGCCCGCGACATTGTCGCAGATGACGCAGCTTAAGTCCGCATCCTCGACAACGCGGTTGATCAGCAGGGCGGCGCGGCCCTCGGTTGCCCAGCGCAAGGTCTGGCCGGAGAGGATCGTGGCGGAAATAATGATCACCGCATCGACATTGTAGCGGCGCAGCGCCGAAAGCTGCTCTTCGAGGTTGGAACCCTTGGTGATGTTGAAGAGCAGGCTCTGCAGCCCGACGCGCTGCAGGCTGCGGGAGAGCTTTTCGATGAGCGCGGGGTAGAAGGGGTTCTGCATGTCGGAGACGACGATGCCGACGATATTGGTGCGGCTCTTCGACAACATGCTGGCTATGGCGTTCGGGTGATAATCCACCTCTTCCGCAAACTGCTTGATCCTGTCGCGCAGGTCCGGGGCGATGCTGGCGCCCGGCGTGAACGCGCGGGAGACGGCCGACTGGCTGACGCCGAGCATACGGGCGAGCTGGCGCGCGGTGATCGGCCGGCGCTTCGCCTTGTCATCCGGTATCTCTGGCTTGTCCAAGAAACTCTCCAACTCCCTGCCGGCGGACGGCGCTGCTGTCGATACCCCTGGCGCGGTCACGGATCAATATCATCAAATGCGCCTCCGTGTCTTGCATCCGTATGCAATGGCGTCTAGTCTTTCTTTCAGGATCGGGAGGAGAGCCGTCGATCATGCTTTTGAAGGAAATGGCCGAGCCAGGCGTCTCGGCCGTGGACGATCTTCGCGTGCTGGATTTGTCCGACACGCTTTCCGGCCAATACTGCGCGCGGCTTCTGGCGGACTATGGCGCGGAGGTCATTCTCGTCGAGCCGGCGGGGGGATCGGCGATCAGGCGAATGCCGCCGTTCTCGGTGACCGATCCACAATTGTCCTTGCCGTTCTGGCATCTGAACACCGGAAAGAGGTCCGTCATCCTGGACCGGTCGACGGAGCCCGGGCGGGAGGAACTGAAGGCGCTGATCGCTGGCGCGGATGTCGTTATTCCGCCTGCGGACCTAACGTTCGACGAAGTCGCGGACATCAATCCGCGCTGCATCACCGCTTCCATCACCCCTTTCGGGACGGATGGGCCGCTTGCCGATTGGAAGGGGCCGGAGATCGTGCTGCAGGCGCTTTCCGGGATGATGTACAATAACGGCCAGATCGGCCGCGAACCCCTCTACGGCGTCGGCGATCGGGCATCCTATGCCGCAGGGCTCGCCGCCTATATCGGCGTGATCACCGCTCTGCTTGCCCGCCGCATGACCGGGCTTGGTCAGGCTGTGCGGGTGGACTCGGCCGAGACCGCGGCATCGATGTGTTTCCCCTATGTGCTGCGCCATATCTACAACGGCTCGGTCCATAGCCGGCAGGACCAGACGATCCCGGCAGGGCAGGTGAAATGCCGCGACAGCTGGGTCTGCATCTGGATCTACAACCATCGTTGGGAAGCTCTCTGCGCGGCATTGGATCTTCGGGATATCCAGCACGATCCCCGTTTTGCCGAGCCGGGCCCGCGCCGGCAGCACTGGGATGTGCTCTACGAGATCATCCAACAGAGGGTCGCGGAAATGGACGCGGAGGATCTGGTCGACCGGCTGCAGCGCGCCCAGATCATCGCGGCCAAGGCCTATCGTCCCGCCGAACAGGTCCGCAACGGCCACCTCACCGCCCGCCATTATTGGGAAGCCGTCGACGGCCGGCTCATTCTTGGGCCACCCTTCCGGATGAGTGCGACGCCTCGCAAGGTGCGAAGCGGAGCGCCCCTTCCTGGCGAGGCGCAGGGGCGGATTGCACCGCGCCGAACCGAGCCGTTCGAGAGGCCAAAACCGGCGGCGGCCGGCCGGCCGCCGCTCGAGGGGCTGCGGGTCATCGAGATTACCACCGCCTGGGCCGGGCCCATGGCCGGACGGGTACTTGCTTATTTCGGGGCCGAGTCCATCCATGTGGAATCGCCCAACCGGGTTAATTCCTGGCGGTTGAACAAGGAAATGCCGAACCCGATCAATTTTCCCGGCGGCGAGCCGGGCGAGCGGCCATTCGACCGGTCTTTCCTGTTCAATTCCCAAAACGTCAACAAGCTGTCCTGCATCCTCAACCTGAAAACCCAGGAAGGGCGAAAGACACTGGAGCGGCTGGTCGCGAAGGCCGATGTGCTGATCTGCAATTTCCGGCCGGGCACGCTCGCCAAATTCGGACTGGACTATGAGCGGCTCTCGGCGATCAAGCCGGATATCATCGTTGCGGAGCTTCCCGCCTTCGGGCGCGACGGGCCGATGTCTGGATATGCGGCCCTCGGCCCGACCATGGAAATGGCGACCGGAATGTCGGCGATGATGAGTTATCCGGACGGGCAGCCGGAAAACAGCGGGCCTTCCTATCTCGACCCGATCGGCGGGTTCAATGCGGCCGCGGCGATCCTGACCGCGCTCTACTGGCGGGAGCGGACCGGCCGCGGCCAATATGTCGAGGTGCCGCAGGTCGAAGCGGCGATGCAGTTCATCGGTGCGGAACTGCTCTTGGCGGCAGAGACGGGAAAAGACCCGGTGCCGAACGGAAATCGGCTCGCGGGCATGGTGCCGCACGACGCCTTTCCGGCCCTCGGGGAAGACCAGTGGGTCGTCATCGCAGCGCAGGATGAGGCGCAGTGGCAGGCATTGTGCGAAACGATCGGCATGCTGCAACTCGCCTCCGACCGGCGTTTTGCGACGCTCGAGGCGCGCCGGCGGAACGAGGATGCGTTGGCGGAAATCCTTTCGGATTGGACGCGTGGCCGCGACAAGCACGATATCGCCCTGTTGCTCCAGGGCAGGGGCGTTGCCGCGGCTCCGGTCAACGACGCCGGCGATCTGGCACGCAGCGACTACCTTGCTCATCGCCGGTTTTTCACCGAACTCGAACATCCGGATGCCGGGTTGCACCCCCATCCCGGCCTGCCGATCCACTTGAGCCGGACGCCGGGAGGGCAGCGCAGGCCGGCGCCCCAGTTCGGCGGCCATAACCGGTTCGTGCTCGAGCGGATTCTGGCGCTGCCGCCGGAAGAGGTCGCCCGCATCATGGCCAGCGATGCGATGACCACCGTTCCCTTCCCGGATGGATAGACCGATGGAAACAGAGACAGAAGCGCTCTTTCCGCGAAGCCTTGTCGTCGATATCCGCCTCGACGACGACCCGCGATACAAGGGCAGCATCCACGACGACGCGGTGGCGCGGGCGCGGGGTTACAAGGCGGCACTGGTTCCCGGCGCCTTCGTTTATGGCCATATGGGCCGCGTGGGGGTGGAGGCCTGGGGTCTCCCCTGGCTGGAGCGCGGCGGCATGGGCGCGAGTTTCCGGCGCCCGGTCTACAATGGCGACCGGTTGACGATCAGCGCCTTGGCGCTGTCGGGCGATGCCGATATGCGCAGATCCGCCATCGTCGCGACAAACACGGATGGCGAGGAGGTCGCGAGCGGCTGGATCGGTTTGCCGGACCTGTCGCCGTCGGTTCCGGACCTTTCAGCCTTTGCGGTGCTGCCGCGTCCTGATCCGCCGCCGGCAGTCTCGATCGGCCAGTTGAAACCCGGAGCGCCGTTGACGACCGCCGACAGGGTGCTGACCGAAGAGGAATTCAGGCGATCCCTCTCTGCCTTCGACGAACAGCATGCCCTGCATGCGCGCGACGGGATCGTGCATCCCGGATGCCTGATGCGGCTTGCCATGGGCGATACGCACAACAGTTTCCGGTTCCCGTCCGCGATCGTGCTGACGGCTGTCGAGGCACAGCATTTCGCCTGCGTTCGGCCGGGGCAGAGGCTGACGACGGTGGGCAGAATAGCGGACGCCTGGGTCAGGAACGGCAAGCACTATTTCCAGAGCGAGGAATTCCTTCGCGCCGACGGACATCTCGTGGCGCGCTTTTTGCGGACGCAGATCTACGGCTACGAAAACGTTTAGGAGCGGTGGCGTGGCGCCTTTTCGCGGCGGTCCAAAATTTAACGGCAAAGTTGCTTGCATACGGATGCAAAGTGAGTGATGCTTCGGTTGGAGGAAGGGGCGCTGTCAAAGTGCCTGATAAGAAGAGGGAGGATTTCGTGGATGTCAGAGACGCGAGCGTTTAGCGCCTAGCCTACCGGCACCCGCTTTGGCGGGTTTTCACGGCCCCTTGGGGCAATCTTTTTCCAGGTTTGTGGATACCTAATCGTGCCAGTGCCGACGACGATCAAATCAGTCGAAGCTTTTCAGGTCATGTGGGAGCCGAACGAGCCGCCGGGACGCCGAAGCGCCGTCGTGCGGGTGACGACGGTGGAGGGCATTGTCGGTTACGGCGAGGCATCCCCGATGATGGGCGGTGAGCATTCCCTCGGCGTCGTCAGGGATTTCGCGCCGTCGCTCACCGGTGCCGATGCGCTCGACCACGCGGTGCTCTATGACAAGCTCCTGCATAAATACGTGAAGCTCGGCCCGGAGGGAGCGGTCACCGGGGCGTTGGCGGCCCTTGATATCGCGCTCTGGGACATCCGGGGCAAGGTCTTCAACCAGCCGATCTACAAGCTGCTCGGTGGCGCCTGGCGCACCGAGCTGCCCTTCTATTCCTCGATCGGCGGCAATGCCGACCGCACTGTGGATGAGACCGTCAAGGTGGTCGAAGCACGCTGGAAGTCGGAAACGCCGGCGGCGATCAAGATCCGCTGGGACGGCGACCGCACCCGGCAGGACTACGACATCCCCGGAGATATCGCCAAGGCGAAGGCGA
The DNA here is from genome assembly GCF_964254135.1 of Neorhizobium tomejilense. Taxonomy (NCBI): domain Bacteria; kingdom Pseudomonadati; phylum Pseudomonadota; class Alphaproteobacteria; order Hyphomicrobiales; family Rhizobiaceae; genus Neorhizobium; species Neorhizobium tomejilense. The sequence goes on along the minus strand of NZ_CAXUSO020000001.1, from coordinate 3,318,427 downwards.
TACGCAAGCTGGTCGGCGACGACTTCCCGCTCGCCTTCGATGCCAACAATCAATATTCGGTCGGCGGTGCGATCCGGGTCGGCCGGGCTTTGGAGGAGCTCGGCTACATCTGGTTCGAGGAGCCGGTACAGCACTACAACGTTCGCGCCATGGGAGAAGTGGCGCAGCGGCTCGACATCACCGTCTCGGCGGCCGAGCAGACCTACACCACGCAGGCGGTGGTCGACATGATCAATGCCGGCGTGCGGATGGTGCAGCCGGACATCATCAAGATGGGTGGCATTACCGGCCTGATGCAATGCGCCGCGATCTGCTTTGCGCACGGCGTCGAACTCGTCCCCCATCAGACCCAGCCGACGATCGCCCACACGGCCAACCTGCAGGTGCTGGCGACGCTGATGCACAATACCAAGCCGGCCGAATTCGCAGATCCGTCGACACGGATGCACGTGGCCTTCGAGAACCCGCCAAAGCCTGAAAACGGCAAGTTCAAGGTGCCGGGAGGCCCGGGTCTGGGCCTCATGATCAAGGATGCCGAGTTGGACAAGCGGCGAACGTAACTTGTCTTTGGGAGGAGATGATGAACGTGAACAGAAGAGAATTCCTGGAGCTCGCCGCTGCGGCGACGGCTCTGAGCGTCGTGGGAGCGGGTGCGGCCCGCGCGGCGTCGAGCGCCGACGTGGTGCGGATTGGCATTGCCGCCAACGGGCCGCGCACCAGCGATCCGAACCAGACGACGCAGGGCTCCGACAACTGGGCCACCGAACAGATCTACGAACAGCTGGTCCGCCCCGAAGACGGTGATTTCGCCACGACGCCGGACAAGTACGAGCCGACGCTGGCCACCGAATGGTCCGCATCGCCGGATGCGAAAACCTGGACGTTCAAGCTTCGCCAGGGTGTCCAGTTCCACAAGGGTTACGGCGAGATGACGTCGGACGACGTGGTCTTTTCCTTCAAGCGGGCCATCACCGACGGCACCAACAAGACGATCATGGCGAATGTCGCCGACGTGATCGCCAAGGGTCCCTACGAGGTTGCCGTTCAGCTCAAGTCTCCGGACGTGAATTTCCTCGGTACGACGGGCTTTTCCAACAATACCTCGATCGTCTCCAAGAAAGCCTTCGACAAGATCGGCGCTGAAAAGTTCATGACCGACGCGGTCGGCACCGGGCCTTACGAACTCACCCGTTTCGACGCCGAATGGGGCACGGCGATGAAACGCCATGAGGGTTACTGGGGCCAGAAGGCGAAGATCGCCGGGGTGGAATGCGTCTATATTGCCGATACCACGGCCCGGACGCTGGCGCTCCTCTCCGGAGACGTCGATCTGATCGAGGCGGTGCGTGCGCCCGGCTGGGTGGATTCCATGCTGCAGCGCGATCCGACCCTGAAATTCGACATGACGATACCGGGATCCTTCAACACGCTGCACATCAACCTGACCCGCAAGCCTTTCGACAACCTGAAAGTTCGCCAGGCGGTGATGTATGCGATCGATCGGCAGGCGGTCGCCGATGCCCTGAAGCCGATGGGTGGTTTCATGGCTGGATTGCAGCCGGATTTCTTCCCCGCCGGTTTCAAGACCGCCGACCTGCCGCCCGAACTGCAGTACAAGTACGATCCGAAGAAGGCCAAGGCGCTGCTGGCCGAGGCGGGTTTCCCGAACGGCTTCGATTTCGACAGCAATTGCAGCCAGCGCGAGGACTATTCCTCGACCATGCTGATCGTGCAGGAACAGCTCCGGGCCGTCGGATTGCGCATGAACCTGAAGATCGGCGACCACACGGCCTATCACGCCGACAATCGCAGCGACAAGAATACGCTTGCCATGCATTCGTCGAGCTATCCGCCGATCCCGACGCAGCTCTATTTCCAGCAGCTTTCGTCGAAATCGGAAGTGAAATCCGACGGCAAGGGCGGCGGCAACTACAGCCATTACGGGGCCGCCATGCCGGGGATCGACGCGCTGCTCGACAAGGCTTTGATGGCAACCGACTACAAGACCTATGTCGATACCTGCAAGCAGATCGAGCTGCAGGTGCTGCGCGACCTGCCCCTGATCGGGCTTTCCACCCTGTCCTTCACCGTCGCCCGCAATGCGCGGCTGGACATGGGCTACAAGGTCAAGAGCGGTTACGCTCGTTGGCGTTTCCATCGCGCCACGAAAAAAGCCTGACGGCTTCAAAGCACGGGTGACAGGCCAATGGGCAGGTACATGCTTTACAGGCTAGCCGACGCCATACCGACCATATGGTTGGTCCTGACGCTCGTGTTCATCGCCATGCGTATCCTCCCGGGTGACCCGGCAATCGCTGCTCTGGGAGACGGTGCTCTCCCGGAGCAGCTTGCCGAGTTCCGCGAGAAAATGGGACTGAACGTCCCGATCTGGCAGCAATATTTCAACTTCCTGATCGGCACGCTGACGCTCGATTTCGGGAAGTCCTACATGAACGGCGCGCCGGTCCTCGATCTCATCGCCCGCAATCTGCCCTACACGATCCAGCTGACCGTGGCGGCTATGATCCTCGGCACCGTGATCGGCATACCGTTCGGGGTGCTCGCGGCCGTCAAGCGGGGGAAGCTGCCGGATTCCGGCATGCGGATCTTTTCTCTGGTGGGCTATGCGGTCCCGGATTTTTATCTGGGCGCGCTGTTTCTGATCGGGTTTGCGCTGAACCTCAGATGGTTTCCGATCAACGGGGCCGGCAGCGGGTTTTTCGATGTCCTCCACCACCTCTTCCTGCCGGCGTTGACGCTGGCGCTGGTCAAGGCTGCTTTCATCGGGCGCCTGACGCGAACCTCCGTGCTCGAGGTTCTCGGCAAGGACTATGTGCGCACCGCCCGCGCTAAGGGCGCGCGCGAAAACCGCGTCATCTACCGCCATGCGCTGCGCAACGCCCTGCTGCCGCTTGCGACCGGCATGGGATTGAGCCTGCTGGCAACCCTGTCGGGATCCGTCGCGGTGGAGTTGGTCTTCAATCGCCCCGGCATCGGCCGCCTGCTCATCCAGTCGATTACCGAAAGAGACTACGGCGTCATCCAGGGCGGAGTGGTGGTCTTCGCGCTGATGGTGGTCTTCGTCAACCTGATGATGGACCTCCTCTATGTCGTCATCGATCCACGAATTCGGGTGAAGTAATGACAATACTCCCAGGCTCCGTCGGTACCCTGTCCGCATCCGACGATATCGAACATGCGATCGCGCCGGAACCCGGCAGGACGGCGCTGCTGAAGGACATGCTGTTCGGCCAGGCCTCGACGATCTTTGCCTTTTCCGTCGTGGTGATTTTTCTTCTGGTCGCGATTCTGGCGCCCTGGCTTGCCCCTTACGATCCGCTGGCGCAAAGCATCCTGTCGATCAACAAGCAGCCGTCCTGGGCGCATTGGCTCGGCACCGACCAGTTTGGCCGGGATGTGCTGTCCCGGATGATCCACGGGTCGCGCAATTCGCTGCTGTTCGGGCTGATCTCGCCTGCCCTGGCCGCCTTTTTCGGAACCATACTCGGGGTGACGGCGGGTTATTTCGGGGGTGTCATAGACCGGGTGATCAGCCGTGTCGTCGACCTTCTTCTGGCTTTCCCGGAACTGCTCCTGGCGATCATGATCGCAGCGGTGCTCGGCGGGGCTTTCTGGAACATCATTGCCGTCATCACCGTCGCCTTCATTCCGGGTTTTGCGCGGGTGGCGCGCGCATCGACGCTCGCAGTCAAGCAGGAGCCTTACATCGAAGCCGCGGTTGCGGTCGGCCTTCGCACACCGACGATCATCATCCGGCACGTCATTCCGAATATCGCAGCGCCGATCCTGGTGCTGATGACGCTCTGGGTCGCGTCCGCCATCCGGCTGGAAGCGTCGCTGAGTTTCCTTGGCATCGGCACCCGGGCACCCAATCCGAGCTGGGGCAATATCATCCGCGACGGGCTGAACAACCTGTTCGGATCGCCATGGCCGATCATCGCGGCGGGTTTTGCGATCACCTGCGTCGTGCTGTCGTTCAACCTCATGGGCGACGCGGTGCGCGATGTCCTCGATCCGGAGACGACGCGATGACGATTGCTCCCTCGCTTTCCAGGCAGCAGCCGGTTGCCTCCGTTCATCCCGGACCCTTGCTGAGAGTGGAGGATCTCTCGATCGAGTTCGGCCCGAAGGGTACGGCGGTGCGTGTGGTGGAAGGTGTCAGCTTCACCATCGACGCCGGCGCCGCGGTCGGCATCGTCGGCGAGTCCGGCTCCGGCAAATCGATGACCTCGCTTGCGGTGATGGGGCTGATCCCCAGCCCTCCGGGCCGCATCGCCACGGGACGGATCCTGTTCGAGGGCGTCGATCTGCTCGGCCTGCCGCAGTCCAGGATGCCGGAAATCCGCGGCCGCGATATCGCGATGATCTTCCAGGAGCCGATGAGTTCGCTCAATCCGGTGATGACGATCGGCGACCAGATCGGCGAGGCGATCAAGCTGCATGAAAAGATGGGCCGCGAGGAGCGGCGCCAGCGGGTTGTCGAGCTGCTGAAGCTGGTCGGCATTCCCGATCCGGAGCGCCGGCTCGGCGCCTATCCACACCAGTTCTCCGGCGGCATGCGCCAGCGGGTGATGATCGCCATGGCGGTCGCCTGCAACCCGAAACTGCTGATCGCCGACGAACCGACGACCGCGCTCGACGTCACCATCCAGGCGCAGGTGCTCGAGCTGATGCACAAGATCCGCCGCACCCTGAACACCACCATCCTGTTGATCTCGCACGATCTCGGGGTCATCGCCGATATCTGCGAGCGTGTGATCGTCATGTATGCCGGCAGGGTGGTCGAGGATGCGGATGTCAAGACGATCTTCCGCAGCCCGAAACATCCCTATACGCGGGGCCTGCTGCAATCGATCCCGCGGTTGAAGGACGAGAATACGCGTCTTTACCAGATCCCCGGCATGGTGCCCTTGCCTGGCACGATCAAGCAAGGCTGTCCGTTCTTCCCGCGCTGTCCCGATCGCATCGACAAATGCGCGCGGGAGACGCCGCCTCTCCTTGAAATCACACCGCAACAGAAGGCGGCCTGTTGGGTCTCGGCGGGGGCGACGTCATGAATATTGCTGTGACCGGAGATGACCTCGTCGTGGTCAGAGACGTGGGCAAGACCTTTTCGGAAGCGGGAGGCCTGGTGTTTGGCCGCTCCCAGCCGAGTGTAAGGGCGGTCGACGGCGCTTCCTTCGAGGTCAAGCGCGGCGAGACGCTGGCGCTGGTGGGGGAATCCGGCTGCGGAAAATCCACCCTCGGGCGGCTTCTGCTGCGGCTGATAGATGCAAGCGAAGGCGAAATCGCTATCGACGGCGTGGATATCCTGCGTCTCAGTTCCAATGACATGCGCCAGATGCGGGCGCGCGTGCAGATGATCTTCCAGGACCCCTACGGATCGCTCAGCCCGCGTCGCTCGGTTGCGAAGATCATTGCAGAACCGCTGGAAATTTTCGGGCTGGTCCAATCGAGGAAGCAGCGCCGCGATCGTGTCGCCGAGCTGATGATCCAGGTGGGGTTGTCGCCGACCTTCATGGACCGGTATCCGCGCCAGTTCTCCGGAGGCCAGCGGCAGCGTATAGGGATCGCTCGCGCCATTGCGGTCGATCCGCAGTTCATCGTTGCCGACGAACCCGTATCCGCGCTCGACGTCTCGGTGCAGGCCCAGATCGTCAACCTGATGCAGGACCTGCAGAAAAGCCGCGGTTTCTCCTACCTCTTCATCGCCCACGATCTCTCGGTCGTGCGCCATATCGCGGATCGCGTCGCCGTCATGTATCTCGGCCGGATCGTTGAAATCGGGCCTAAAAAGCGAATCTACGATTTCCCGAGCCATCCTTACACACAGGCGCTTCTCTCGGCGGTGCCTGAGCCCGACCCGGAAACGCGGAAATCCCGGATCATCCTGAAGGGGGATGTGCCGAGTCCGGCCAACGTTCCGACCGGCTGCAGTTTCCATACCCGCTGTCCCATCGCCCAGCCGATTTGCAGGGCGGAACGTCCACCGCTTCTGGAAACTGCCAGCGGTCACCTCGCCGCGTGCCATTTCGCCAAACCGCATCCCATTCCTTTGTAGGCCCTGTCGAGAGGCTCTCCGAGCTGTGTTCGCCATCGAATAGGTGCCGTCCCCCGAAGCATTCGATGGCGGAGGCGCTCGCGCCAAACCCTCCTGCGAAAAAGCCCATAGGTACACTTGCTTTACCGAAGGTGGCAGTTAAGCTTACCTTTATCCAATGGTATCCTAGGTGCGGCTTCTCATGACACAAGAATTCATCCAGGCGCTGATGCGCGAACTCGGTCCCGACGTCTTTCTCGGGGAGGACATCCCGCTTCGCTTCCATAACGATTGGGGCGGCCTTTCGCCGGTCGTGCCGCTTGCGCTGGTGCGGCCGCGCACGACGGAGCAGGTCTCGGCGACGCTACGCCTCTGCAACGAGTTCAAGGTGCCGGTAGTGCCCCAGGGTGGGTTGACCGGTCTTGCCGGCGGAGCGCGGCCGATCGAGAATGGCGTGGCGCTGTCGCTCGACCGCATGAACGGCATCGAGGAAGTCGATACGGTGATGGCGACGATGACGGTTTTGGCAGGCACGCCACTGAGTGTCATCCAGGCAAAGGCCGAGGAGGCGGGGCTGTTCTTCGGGCTCGATCTCGGTGCCCGCGATTCCTGCGTCATCGGCGGCAACCTCGCCACCAATGCCGGCGGCAATCGTGTCATCCGGTTCGGCATGGCGCGCGAACATGTGCTCGGCCTCGAAGTGGTGTTGCCGGACGGCACGATCGTCAAGTCGCTGAACAAGATGCTGAAGAACAATGCCGGTTACGACCTGAAGCAGCTGTTCATCGGTTCGGAAGGCACGCTCGGGGTCATCACCCGCGCCGTGCTGCGGCTGCAGGCGAAGCCCGCCGAACTTGCCAGCGCCTTCTGCGGCTGCCCGGATTTCCCCGCGCTCCTGGAACTGCTGAAGAGCGCTCGCCAAAGTATGGGTTCGGCGCTGACCTCGTTCGAGGTGATGTGGCCGAGCTTCTACGACTTCATGACGGGCAAGTTGCCCGACCTGCGCCGCGCCTTCAAGGAGCCGCATGGGATCTACGTGCTGATCGAAACCGGCGGGCGTAATGCGGAAGAGAACCGGGCGCTGCTGGAGCAGGTGCTGTCCAATGCACTCGAAGCCGGCTGGGTTTCCGATGCGGTTCTGCCGTCCTCGGAGCGTGAGACCAAGGACCTCTGGGCGGTGCGCGAAAGCGTATCGGAATACGGCAAGCTGATGGGGCCGCTGACCGCCTTCGACGTCGGCCTGCCGACCAGTGCCGCCGGCCAGGTGGTCGACGAGATCGAGGCGGCGATGAAGGTCCGCTGGCCGGATGCGATCGCGGTCAGCTACGGCCATATCGGCGACAGCAACCTGCATCTCGTCTGCAACATCCCGTCCGCCGGCAACGACCAGCCGCATAAGGAGATCACCGAGCTTGTCTTCGGCTCGATCGCCCGCGAAGGCGGCACGATTTCCGCCGAACACGGGATCGGCCTCCTGAAGAAGCCCTATCTCAAGCTGTCGCGCACCCCGGAGGAACTGGCGCTGATGGCGCGTATCAAGCTGGCGCTCGATCCCAACAACATTCTGAATACCGGCAAAGTGCTTTCCGTCTGAGGGGGTAGGAGGTGCTGGTGGACCGACATTTTCAGCCCGTCAAAGTGCTGCTTCCGAACGAAGAGGTGGCGCGTCGGCTTGCCGATGCCATCAGGGCCGGGTTTTTCCGGCTCGGCTCGCGCCTTCCGTCTGAACGCAGCATCGCCGAGCAGATGCAGGTGAGCCGTCCGACAGTGCGGGAAGCGGTAAAGCTGCTGGTCGAGGCGAATATCCTCACCGTCAGGCCGGGCGCCGGCGGCGGCACGTTCGTCAGTAGCGAGATCGTGCCGCTCGACCTGATCGTGCCGAGGCCGGACATGCGGCCGGGCGACATCGACGAGGCGATCGAAGTGCGCCGGCTGATCCTGCCCTGGGTGGCGCAGATCGCTTCGCAATATGCCGAGGATGCGGATTTCGACCGGATGCGAGAGGCAATCCGGTTCGGCCGGGATTCGCTGCCGCCGCCGGAGGTGACCAAAAGCAGCCCGGAGCATATCAGCTCGATCATCATCGCGTCGATGCGCTTCGACCTCGCCCTGGCGCGGGCGACCCGAAACGGCCTCGTGCTGGAACTGATGGAACTGTTGCTGCAATGGGTGGAGCCGTTGCGGCGCGGGACGCTGCATACCCGCGCCGACCTCGTGCTGTCGCTCGAACTGGTCGAGACCATGATGCAGGCGATCGAAGCCGGCGACCCGGCACAAATTGCCGATATTACCGAGCGGCGGCTCGGCATTCTGGAAAATGCGCTTGAGGAGCAGACGGGTCGGCGCCTTCGCCGCAATCGCCGGCCGGCCAATACGGGCTGATCAAGGCCTCAAGCTTTCGTGCCAGGCGGTGCGATAGGGTTCAATGTTCCAGGTCGGCGCAGTGACGATGCGGCCTGGCTTGGTTTTTGGCGAGATGCCTGCGAGAAGCGCCGCCCCTTGGCTGGTGCCGGTCGAGCCAGGAAGTGCCATCACCTCGCGGCCGAGCAGCGCGGCCAGCGCCTGGAGATAGGCCGGGTTGGCCGAGAAGGGGCCTTCGACCAGAACCGGTCCCTTGGCGCCGATAAGATCGAGGCAGGTCTCCGTCATCAGCGCGAGGTAGAGGCAGGCAGCGGCCCAGCGCTGGTCTGTCGAGACTTCCATGTCGTTGACCCATTGCCGCTCGCGGCCCGGAAAGGGACCGGAACCGCCTGAAACGTTCGGCAGAAGCATCAGGCCTTTTTCGATGACATAAGGAATGGCTGCAAGGGCCGCTTCAGGCGACAAGGCGCCGAGCTCCGCCGTCAGCATCTCGAATTCGCGGCCGCCCATGAATCGGCTCGAGGGTACGGCGCGGCCATAGGCATCGACATTGGCAAGCGCGTCGCGCCGCGGGTCGAGATGGTCGAGATCGCCACCGACCGCGAAATTGATGGCCCAGGTGCCGGTGGAGACGACCGCGAAGGGCGGTTCGCGTCCGACCAGATGCGCCAGCAGCGAGGCGTTGGAATCGTGGATGCCGCAATGGACGGAGATAGGTGTCGTGACGCCGATCCGGGCTGCGATGTCCGGCAAAAGCGGACCGAGCGTGTCAAAGGCCGAATGGATTGGGGCCATCAGATCACGGATGTCGAGCGTATCCACCAATGGGGAATAGGCGCCGTCACGCGGGCGCCAGAGGTCCGTATGGCAACCGAGCGAGGTGACCTCGTTCGCCCCAACACCGGTCAGCCGGAACGCCCAGTATTGCGGGTAGGTGAGGATGGTGCGCGTGCTGGCAAAGGCTTCGGGAAAGGCGGTCTTCTGGTAGTGAAGCTGCGCGCCGACATTCAGTCCGCCTGACAGGGCAGGCGAGAAGGTCTCAGAAAAACGTGGGCGGATCGACCGATACGCCTCGCGGATGTCTTCCGGATATTCGTGTTCGTAATCGAGCACCGGCAGCGCCAGTTTGCCCTCGGCGTCGAGAAGCACCGCCGATGCGCCGTGGGTGGTGATGGAGATCGTGTCGAAGCCGGGGTGCTTGGCAAAATCGGACAACGCTTGGAGCACGAAGGTCCACAGGGCGTCGATATCGTAATGCGGATAGGGTGGACCCGGCAGAACCCGGTTCGGCGCGCGCCTTTCGGCGATCTCCTCGCCGGTCGTGCAGTCGAGTACCACGACCTTGGCATTGGTCTTGCCGATATCGAGGACGGCGATCTTTTCCGGCATGGTCATGGCAGGTGGAAGACCGTCACCAGATCGCTCTGGACCGGCGAGTTGTCCGGATTGGTTTCCATGATGTCGGCCATATGCGCCCACCATTTCTTCATCACCGGATGGTCCGGCAGGTTCGCCAGAGTGTGGTCGGTCGGCCGTGTCAGCACGCCGAACAGCGTGTTCGTGTCGCGGTCGAGATGGATGGAATAGTCGCTGGCGCCGGCCTGGTGGAGGAGATCGACAAGCTCCGGCCAGATCTCGTCGTGGCGCTTGCGGTATTCCGCCTCCATGCCCGGATTGAGCTTCATCTTGAAAGCGTGCTTTTCGAGCGTCATCGGCTCATTTCCTTGATGCGGCGGGCGATGATCGGGATGGCGATGGTGATGATCAAGAGCAGGCCGACGAAGATCGACATGACGATGCCGGGCACGTTGAGCAGCCCCAGCCCGAAGGTGACGAGGCCCATGACGAAGGCGGCGATGACGACGCCGGCGATGGTGCCCGCGCCGCCCAGGATGGAAACGCCGCCGAGCACGACCATGGTGACGACTTCCAGTTCCCACCCCTGCGCGATCGACGGCCGGGTCGAGCCGAGGCGGGAGGTGAGGCAAACGGATGCGACGCCCGCCATCACGCCGGTCAGAAGGAAGAGGATGAACTTCACCCGTTCCACCGGAATGCCGGAGAAGCGTGCCGCGAATTCGTTGTTGCCGATCACATAGACCTGCCGGCCGAAATTGGTGGCGTGCAGCAGGATGCCGAAGGCTGCGGCGAGAATGATGAACAGCACGAATTCGAAGGAAAATACCCAGGCCACGTAGCCCTGGCCGAAGAAAGCGAAGCTTTCCGGATATTTGCCATAGGCCTGGTCGCCCAGCACGATGTAGGAAATGCCGCGGAAGAGGCTCATCGTGCCGATCGTCACCACGATCGACGGCAGCCTGAGGCCAGCGACGAGCAGGCCGTTGAAGGCGCCGCAGACAAGTCCGGTGCCGATGCCGATCGCCACCAGTCCCGGCGTACCGATGCCGGCCTGGGCTGCCGCGCCCATGGCGGTCGAGGCGAGCGCGATGATCGCTGCCACCGACAAGTCGATCTCGCCGGCGATGACGAGCAGCGCCATGGCGAAGGCGATCATCGCCTTTTCGGTGAAGTTGAAGGTGGCGTCGGAGAGGTTCCAGGCATTCAGAAAGTAAGGCGAGGCGAACGAATTGAAGACAAAGATCAGCACCGCGACGCCGAACAGCAGTACTTCCCAGCTCGCCAGCAGGCGCGAGGTCTTGCTGCCGAGCCGGTCGGGGATCACCCGTTTCGAGGAAACGACGTCGGTCATGCGGACATCTCCTTTGCGCCGCGATCGCGCAGGATGATACGGCCGGCCTTGCGTTCGGCGCGGGCGTTGAAGGCGACCGCGAGCACGATGACGATGCCTGAGATCGCCATCTGCGCGAAAGGCGAGATGCCGATGACGGGCAGCGCGTTCTTGATGACGCCGAGGAAGAGGGCGCCGAGCACCGCACCGCCGACCGAGCCGATGCCGCCGGCAATCGAGATGCCGCCGATGACGCAGGCAGCGACCGTATCCAGCTCAAACCCGGCCGCGATATCCACATAGGCGACCGCATAACGCGACACCCAGAGATAACCGGAAAGGCCGGCGAGCGCGCCCGAAACGACGAAGGCAATGAACTTGGTCCAGCCGATATCGATGCCGGCATAGATCGCCGCGGTCGGGTTGCCGCCGGACGCATAAGCGGCACGGCCGAAGGGCAGGCGGGTCAGCACGAACCAGGCGCCGAGCACGATGAGGATGGCGATCCAGGAGAGGATCGGCAGGCCGAGCACCGGCATTCGCGGGACATTCAGGAAGGAAGGGGCCATCTGGTGGGCGTTCACCCAGCCGCCGCCCGACAGCACGAAGGCCATCCCGCGATAGATGGTCAGCGTTCCGAGCGTCACCACGATCGGCGGGATCTGCAGCGCCCAGACGAGGTAGCCGTTGATGGCACCCAAGAAGGCGCCGATGCCGACCGCCATGACGATGAGCAGGGCCAGCGGCAGGTCCGGATAGGCGGCGTTGGTCATGGCGACCGCCATGCCGGTGAAGGCAAGGTTGGCCGCGACCGAAAGGTCGATCGATTTGGTCAGGATCACCGTCATCTGGCCGAGCGCCAGGATGATCAGGATCGAGGTGTCGTTGAAGATATTGGCGAGATTGCCGGGAGACGCGAAGCCCTGCGCGCGGGTGGAGAAGCCGGCGATCATCGCGGCAATGATGACGGTCAGCAGGATTTCGCGGTTCTTCAGGAGGCGGTTCATCTGGTTCTCCTCACTGGTTGCCGGTCGCGGCGCGGACCAGCATTTCGGCGCTCAAGGCCTCGCGCTCGAAAACGCCGGCGGCCAGGCCCTCGCGCATCACCATCACCCGGTCGGACATGCCGAGGATTTCGGGAAGCTCGGACGAGACCATGATAATCGACAGGCCCTCGGCGGCGAGTTCGCCGATGAAGGCGTGCACCGCGGCCTTGGAGCCGATGTCGATGCCCTTGGTCGGTTCGTCGAGAATGATCACCTTCGGCTGCGTCGCCAGCCATTTGCCGATGACGACCTTCTGCTGGTTGCCACCGGAGAGCGTGCCGACCGGCACCGAAAGGGCGGCGGCGCGCAGGTCCAGCCGTTCCGCATATTTTCGTGCCAGCGCCAGTTCGTTGGCGGCTTTGAGGAAACCGGAGCGGGAGGTCTTGCCAAGCGAGGGAAGCGACATGTTCTGGAAGATCGGCATGGGCAGCGCCAGGCCGTGGCGACCGCGTTCCTCCGGCACGTAGACGATGCCGGCGCGGATCGCATCGCCCGAGGAGCGGATGTCGAGCGGCTTGCCTTCCAGCACCAGCCGGCCGGAAGAGGGCCGGGTGACGCCGAACAGCGACTGGCAGAGTTCCGAGCGGCCGGCGCCGATCAAGCCGTAGATACCGAGGATTTCGCCGCGGCGAAGCTCAAAGGAGATGTCGCGGAATTCGGTCGGATGGCAGTAGTTCTCGACGCGGAAAACCGGCGCCCCGATCGCGACCTCTACCTTCGGGAAAACGTCCTTGACGTCGCGGCCGACCATCAGCCGGACGATCTCGTCCTGAGGTGTTTCCTTCAACCGGCCCTGGCCGACGGCGCGGCCGTCGCGGAAAACCACGAAGTTCTCGGCGATCTCATAAACCTCGTCGAACTTGTGGCTGATGAAGAGGATCGCCTTGCCCTGCCGCTTCAGACCTTCGACGATGCGGAAGAGATCGTCGATCTCTTTCCGCGAAAGGGCGGCGGTCGGCTCGTCCATGATGACGATGCGGGCCTCGACCGACAGCGCCCGGGCGATCGCCACAAGATGGCGCTGGGCGATCGAGAGGTCGCGCAGGCGGATCGTCGGGTCGATATCGCTCTCGAGCTGAAGCATGAGGGATTTGGCGCCGGAATTGATCTTCCGCCAGTCGATGGTGCCGAAACGGGTGCGCGGCGCATGGCCGAGAAAGATGTTTTCAGCGACGCTCAACTCGTCGAAGAGGACGGTTTCCTGATGGATGGCGGTGACGCCGGCGTCGATCGCCGCCTGCGCGCTCGCGAATGTGGTTGGCTTGTCGTCGATCAGGATCTCGCCCTCGTTCGGGCGGTAGATACCGGTCAAAATCTTGACGAGCGTCGACTTGCCCGCGCCGTTTTCGCCGATCAGGGCCGTCACCTGGCCGGGGTAAAGCTTGATGCTGACCCCATCGAGGGCTTTGACGCCCGGAAAGATCTGGCTGATGCCGCGCATTTCCAGGATCGGCATTGCTTCCGTCGTCGGTGCCGGTCGGGGCGATCGGTCTTGAATTTTCGTAACGCCGTTCATCAGGGACATTTTCCGACGAGTCTTTGAGATTACGTCTGGTTATTTTGCGGGCGCGTGCAAAGCCGATGGCTCCGAGTTTAGAGCGGCCTCCGCTCCGCTTGGCCATCTTCTCCCCAGCGGGAAGAAGATGCCGGCAGGCGGATGAGGGGGCTCGCGCCTGCCGGCAGGTCGAGTTCTTCAGATCAGAAGATCTTGGAGAACTCGTCGATGTTCTTGGCGTTGTAGACGAACGGGTCGGCCATGGCGGCTTCGCCATTGTCGCCCACCTTGATCGAGCCCATGCGGCCGGCCTTGATCGCCGAACCGGGCTTGGCGTCGGTATCACCCTTGACGAGGTGATAGGCGATCTGGGTGGCCGAGTAACCGAGGTCGATCGGATTCCAGATGGCGAATTCCTTGGTGGCGCCGGACTTGATGGCGCCGGCCATTTCGGACGGCAGGCCGAGACCCGTCACATAGACCTGGCCGATCTTGCCGGCATCCTTGACGGCCTGCGAGGCAGCGAGAACGCCGACCGTGGTCGGAGCGACGATGACCTTGACGTTCGGCTGCGAGGTCAGGAGGCCCTGTGCTTCGCGGTAGGACTTGTCGGCAAGGTCGTCACCATAAACTGTCGTGACGAGGTTCAGGCCCGGAAAATCCTTGAGCTGCTTCTTCATCTCGGCAATCCAGGTGTTCTGGTTCGTCGAGGTGGTGGTGGCCGAAAGGATGGCGAAACCGCCCTTGCCGCCTTCCAGGTGGTTCTTGGCAAGCGTCAGGCACATCTTGCCGATCAGGTCGTTGGAAGACGGGTTCAAGTGCATGATGCGGCCTTCCTTGGCCACTGCCGAATCCCAGGAAATGACCTTGATGCCGCGCTGGGCGGCCTTCTTGAGCGCCGGAATGACGGCATCCGGATCGTTGGCGGAGATGGCGATCGCATCCACCCCTTGAGCGATCAGCGAGTTGATCACTTCGATCTGGCCTTCGGCCGTCGTGGAGGTCGGGCCGGTATAGATGACCTGGACGCCGCCGAGTTCCTTGGCAGCTTCCTGCGCGCCCTTGTTGGCCGCTTCGAAGAAGCCGTTGCCGAGCGATTTGACGACCAGCGCGATCTTCATGTCTGCGGCGCTTGCCGCCGTCGTCATTGTCGATGTCAGGGCGGCGAAGGCGAATGCCGCGCCGAGGGCGAGTTTCTTTGCAAGTTTCATGGTTGGTCCTCCCAGTTGATAGTTCAATCTTTCTGCCGCCGGTCGCTCCTCACGCGGCCGACGAAGAATCCTCCTTGGCCGTGTCCGCTGCGGCGGCACCGGCGATAATCAGTTTGACGCCCGCATCCTCGATCATCCGTGCGGCGTCGTCTGTCACACCGTCATCGGTGATGACGGTCGTCACCCGGTCGAGCGGGCAGAGGATGAGGCTCGATCGGCGCGAAAACTTCGACGAATCCACCATCACGATCAGTTCCTCGGCCTGGTGCATCAGCTTCTGCTCGCTCTGGATCACCAGCGCGTCAGCTTCCATCACGCCGAGCGGGCCGACCCCCTGCGCGCCGATGAACATGCGCCGTGCATAAAAATTGCGGATCGCATCGTTGTCGAAGGGCGACAGGATCAGGCTCTGCTCGCGATAGATCGCGCCGCCCGGTATGGTCACCGTGTTCTTCGAATGCTTGACCAGATGTTCGGCGATCGCAAACGAATTGGTCATCACCTGCAGGCGTCGGGCCGACATGAAATGCACCATCTGGAACGTCGTCGTGCCGCCGTTGATGATGACGCTGTCGCCTTCGTCGCAAAGTTCGACTGCGCGGCGGGCGATTGCGCGCTTCTTGTCGATGTTGACCGATTCCGACACCCGGAACGATCGGGCCGAAAGCTGGCCGATCTGCGGAGGATGAACGGCTTCCGCGCCGCCGCGGACGCGCCGGAGCTTGCCCTGGACGTGCAGCGAAGCGATATCGCGCCGGATCGTCG
This sequence comes from Neorhizobium tomejilense, assembly GCF_964254135.1. NCBI lineage: Bacteria > Pseudomonadati > Pseudomonadota > Alphaproteobacteria > Hyphomicrobiales > Rhizobiaceae > Neorhizobium > Neorhizobium tomejilense. The sequence goes on along the minus strand of NZ_CAXUSO020000001.1, from coordinate 3,302,799 downwards.
CTTCCGAGGCCTCGGTCAATTCGGCGATATCCTGCACCGTGATGACGGGCTTTTCCTGGATAGCGCTCAAGATGATGCGATGGCGTTCACGTTCGTGCATTGGCTCCTCCTCGGCGACAACTATTACCGGAAAATTTACGTTGTCAATCATAAACGATCAAATTCGCTTTTGATGCGCTGCACAATGAAACTTTATGATCGTTTATGATTGACAGGCGGCGCGACAATGCGCGATACCGGCAACAGGGAGATGGCGGCCGCCTCGTCGCCGTGAGCCGAAACACGTTGGGAGGACAAGCAATGTCGGGCCAAACCCGCCTTCTCGAAAACCGTTGGGACGATGCCCAGGCCGCCAAGCTCGATGAGCCCGGCAAGCTGCTCTATCGCTCCAATCTTCTCGGTGCCGACAAGCGCATCACCAATTACGGCGGCGGCAATACCTCGGCCAAGGTGATGGAAACCGATCCGCTGACCGGCGAAAAAGTGAAGGTCATGTGGGTGAAGGGGTCGGGCGGCGATGTCGGCACGATCAAGCTCGACGGTTTCGCCACCCTCTACATGGACAAGCTGGAAGCGCTGAAGGGGATCTACAAGGGCGTCGAGGACGAGGACCGCATGGTTGGCTTCCTGCCGCATTGCACCTTCAACCTCAATCCGCGGGCCGCTTCCATCGATACCCCGCTGCATGGTTTCGTGCCGTTCACCCATGTGGACCACATGCACCCGGACGCGATTATCGCAATCGCGGCTTCCAAAAACTCAAGGGAACTGACGCAACAGGTCTTCGGTGCCGAAATCGGCTGGCTGCCCTGGCGGCGGCCGGGTTTCCAGCTCGGGCTCGATCTCGAAGCGTTCGTCAAGGCGAACCCGAATGCCAAGGGCGTCGTGCTGGAAAGCCACGGCCTGTTCACCTGGGCAAATGATGCCAAGGCCTGCTACGAACTGACGCTCGACATCATCAACAAGGCGATCGAATGGTTCGCGAAAGAGACCGAAGGCAAGACGATCTTCGGTGGTGCCGCGACCAAGAGCCTGCCCGCGCCGGAACGCCGGGCGATCGTCGCGAAACTGATGCCGGAAATCCGCGGCCGGATCGGCAAGGTGGAGCGCAAGCTCGGCCATTTCGACGATCAGGACGCGGTGCTGGAATTCGTCAATTCCAAGAACCTGCAGCCGCTCGGGGCGCTCGGTACATCCTGCCCGGACCACTTCCTGCGCACAAAAATCCGCCCGCTGATCCTCGATTTCGACCCCGCGAAGCCGGATGTCGATGCGGTTCTCGCCGGCCTCGACAAGGCGCTGGAAGACTACCGCGCCGACTACACGCGCTATTATGAGACCTGCAAGCACGACAACTCGCCGAAGATCCGCGATCCCAACCCGGTCATCTTCCTGATCCCCGGCGTCGGTCTGCTGTCGTTTGCGCGTGACAAGGCGACGGCCCGCATTGCCGGCGAGTTCTACGTCAACGCCATCAACGTGATGCGCGGGGCGTCCACGGTTTCCGAATATCAGGGCCTGCCGGAGCAGGAGGCCTTTGACATCGAATACTGGCTGCTTGAAGAGGCCAAGCTGCAGCGCATGCCGAAACCGAAAAGCCTTGCCGGACAGGTGGCCTTCGTCACCGGCGGCGCCGGCGGCATCGGGCGGGCGACGGCCGCCAGGCTGATGGGTGAGGGTGCCTGCGTGGTGCTCGCCGATATCGACGGCGGCGCGCTCGACACGACCAGAGCAGATTTCGAAAAGTCGTTCGGCAAGGACGCGGTGCGTGGGGTCCTGCTCGACGTGACGACCGAGGACGCGGTGATCACTGCGTTTGCCGAGGCCTGCGTCGAATTCGGCGGCGTCGATATCCTCGTCTCGAATGCCGGGATCGCGTCTTCCGCACCGGTCGAGGAAACCACGCTTGCCATGTGGAGCAAGAATATCGACATCCTGGCGACGGGTTATTTCCTCGTTTCGCGTGAAGCCTTCCGGTTGTTCCGGCGCCAGAAGCTCGGCGGCAACGTCGTCTTTGTCGCTTCCAAGAACGGGCTTGCCTCTTCTCCGAATGCGTCGGCCTATTGCACTGCCAAGGCTGCCGAAATCCATCTCGCCCGCTGCCTGGCGCTCGAGGGCGCCGAGGCCGGCATCCGCGTCAATACGGTCAATCCGGATGCGGTCCTGCGCGGATCGAAGATCTGGAACGGCGAATGGCGCGAACAGCGGGCTGCCTCGTCGAAGATCGAGGTGGACGACCTGGAGGAGCACTACCGCAAGCGGTCGCTGCTCAAGCTCAATGTCTTCCCGGAGGATATTGCGGAGGCGATCTATTTCCTCGCCAGCGATGCCTCGGCCAAGTCGACGGGCAATATCATCAACGTGGATGCCGGCAACGCCCAGAGCTTTACGCGGTAAGGCACTCTCTTCTCCCGCAGGGGAGAAGAGACAAATATCAGATGGGAGGACCGAATGGCCGAGTTAAAGATCACGACCAATGTGATCGCCGCTGAAAACGACAAACGCACAGCAGCTCTCAAATCCGATTACGATGCGCTCGGCGAGAACCTGTCGCGGCGCGGCATCGATATCGAAACGATCACCCGGGATGTCGAAAAGTTCTTCGTCGCAGTGCCCTCCTGGGGCGTCGGCACCGGTGGTACGCGTTTCGCCCGTTTTCCGGGTCAAGGCGAGCCGCGCGGCATTTTCGACAAGCTCGATGACTGCGCCGTCATTCACCAACTGACCCAGGCGACGCCGACGGTCTCGCTGCATATCCCTTGGGACAAGGCGGATCCGAAGGAGTTGTTGGCCAAGGGCGATGCGCTCGGTCTCGGTTTCGATGCGATGAACTCGAATACGTTTTCCGATGCACCGGGGCAGGCGCATTCCTACAAATACGGCTCGCTCAGCCATACGAACGCTGCGACGCGCACCCAGGCGATCGAGCACAATCTCGAATGTATCGAGATCGGCAAGGCGATCGGCTCCAAGGCCCTGACGGTGTGGATCGGCGACGGCTCGAACTTTCCGGGCCAGAGCCATTTCACGCGCGTTTTCGAACGCTATCTCGCTTCGATGGCGGAAATCTACAAGGCGCTGCCGGAGGACTGGCGGCTGTTTTCCGAGCACAAGATGTACGAACCGGCCTTCTATTCGACGGTGGTGCAGGACTGGGGCACGAATTACCTGATCGCCAATACGCTCGGACCGAAGGCATTCTGCCTCGTCGATCTCGGCCATCACGCGCCGAACACCAATATCGAGATGATCGTGGCCCGCCTCATCCAGTTCGGAAAGCTCGGCGGCTTCCACTTCAACGATTCCAAATATGGCGACGACGACCTCGATGCCGGTGCGATCGAGCCCTACCGTCTCTTCCTCGTCTTCAACGAGTTGGTGGATGCGGAACATCGGGGGATCAAGGATTTCCGCCCGGCGCATATGATCGACCAGTCGCACAACGTTACCGATCCGATCGAGAGCCTGATTTCCAGCGCCAACGAAATCCGCCGCGCCTATGCCCAGGCATTGCTGGTCGACCGGACAGCGCTTGACGGATTCCAGCAGGAAAACGATGCACTGATGGCATCCGAGACGCTGAAGCGCGCCTATCGCACCGATGTGGAACCGATCCTTGCCGAAGCCCGCCGCCGCGCAGGCGGAGCGATCGATCCGGTCGCGACCTATCGCGCCAGCGGTTATCGGAAACAGGTCGCCGCGGAACGCCCGGCCTCGACCAGCGGTGGCGGCGGGATCGTCTGATCCCTCCAACCTGGAATGATACCGGCGGATGAGTTCCGCCGGCGGTCAATTCTTGTGATCCGATCAGGTGTTCCGGCCGAGTGCGCGCTCCATGCGTGCCAGGCCCTCGTCAAGCAGGATGCGCGGACATCCGAAGTTGACGCGGACGAAGTTGCCGTAGGCCGCGCCGAAGTCCGATCCGGCATTGAAGCCGACCTTGCCGTGCTCGAGGAAATAGCTCTGAGCATCCGGTTCCAGACCGAGTTCCGTGCAGTCGAGCCAGGCGAGGAACGTGCCTTCCGAGGGGATGAGCTTGATCTTGGGGAACCGGCGCGCGATCTCGGCCGACAGATAATCGCGGTTGGCCTCGATGTAGGCGAGCATCCGGGTCTTCCAGTCGCCGGCCTTCGAGAAGGCCGCAAGTGTCGCTTCAAGCCCGATGATATTGGCGTTGTCGACCATTCCGAGGCGTGCCTGGTTGAATTTCTCGCGGATCGCCTTGTTGCCGATAATCGCGAAGGCGGTCTTGAGGCCGGCTATGTTATAGGTCTTGCTGGCGGCCATCAGGGTGATCGTGCGGTTTGCGGCGTCTTGCGAAAGCGCGGCGATCGGCACGTGCCGGCGGCCGTCGAACAGGAGGTCGCAATGGATCTCGTCGGAGATGATCAGCGTATCATTCTGACGGCAGAGGTCGGCGATCGTCTTCAGTTCGTCCGTCGTGAATACCTTGCCCGTCGGGTTCTGCGGGTTGCAGAAGAGCAGCGCCTTTGACTTCGCCAGTTCCGCGGCCAGAACGTCGGTGTCCATCACATGGCCTTCGGCGGTCGGCAAAAGCGGCGCTTCGCGGCGGACAAGGTTCCAGTCCGCCGGAGCTTCGAGGATCGGACGATAGACCGGCGGCTGAACCAGCACGCCGTCGCCGGGCTTGAGCATCGCGTGCAGCGCCATGTTGAAACCTGGAACGACGCCCGGAAGGAAGACGATCTCGTCCGGCGAGACCGTCCAGCCGTATTTTTCCTGCATGTCGGCGACGATCCGGGTGCGCAATTCGTCGCGGGCGACGCCGTAGCCGAGCATCGGATGTTCGAGCCGGTTGCGGATGGCGTCGACGATCTCCGGTGCCGCGGGGAAGTCCATGTCGGCGACCCACATGGGCAGCACGTCGTCCGGATACTTGCTCCACTTCGAGCTGCCGGTGCCCCGGCGTTCGTGCACAGCATCGAAATCGGTCATGCTCTCAAATCCCCTGTTATCATTCTGCCGGTCAAACCGATCGGCCATCCTCATTTCGACGCCGGCCGCGAACCGGCAAGGCGCGAAATCAGCTCCCGTTGTCCCCAACCGGCCGCGCGCCTGTCAACGCCTTTCTTTGCGTAACCGGCGAGCGCAGGGCCTGGCGCTTGTCCCGGGGAGGGAGCGAGCAGCCTGCTTCGGTCTTTGGGATGACGTGGATCGATCTGGCGGAAGGCTCAGGCGCGGATCAGGATATGCGCTTCCATAGCCGCTTCGACGAAGGCCTTTCTGGCTTCTTCAGGCTTGCGCTTTCCGGCATCCACCGCGGCGCAGACTTCGAGCGCCCGGTCGAGGGCGGTGCCATCCTCCACCGGCCAGTCTTCGATCATCGCCCATGCCGCGGCCTGCGTCGTTTCGATCGCGGTTTCGGCCGGCGGCTCGCCGATCGATATGACGACCGGCTTGTTCCAAGGCGTATTCATTCTGTTCGGCGTCCCGTCTCGTCCATGCCGGTCTCATAGACCGATTTGACTGCCGTGGCGAGGGTCGGCAGTCGGCGATGCGAGAAAGAAGGAGGGCTGCTCTATCTAGAGCAACCCACGGGCAGCGAGGTTCTTCATCAGTGCCGAGATGCCGAAACTCCAGGGAGGGCATTCGGTCGAGAGGCGTACCGTGTTGCGCAGCGTGCCGAGGCCCGGAGACGAAATTTCGACGATGTCGCCGATCTTGTGGGTAAAGCCCTGGTTCGGCACGTCGCGGTCCTCGGTCGGTGCAAACAGCGTGCCGAGAAACAGCATGAAGCCGTCGGGATACTGATGATGATCGCCACATGTATGCTTGACGAGATCGAGCGGGTCGCGGCTGATCTGCGACATCGAGCTCTTGCCGTTGAGGACATATCCCTCCGGCCCCGTCACGCGCAGGTCGAGTTCGGCATTGCGGACATCGTCCAGTCCATAACCCTCCTCGAAGAGCCGGATGAAAGGCCCGATCGAGCAGGAGGCATTGTTGTCCTTTGCCTTGCCGAGCAGAAGCGCCGAGCGCCCTTCGACGTCGCGCAGGTTGACGTCGTTGCCGAGTGTCGCTCCCTTGATCTCGCCATGGCTGTTGACCGCCAGGACGATTTCCGGTTCGGGGTTGTTCCAGGTAGATACCGGATGGAGGCCGACATCCGCGCCCCAGCCGACCGAGGAAAGCACCGGCGCCTTGGTGAAGACTTCGGCATCCGGGCCGATCCCGACTTCGAGATATTGCGACCACATGCCCTCCCTGATCAGCGCTTCCTTGACGCTTGCGGATTGCGGCGAGCCGGCCTTCAGGTCCTTTAGGCTGCCGCCGATGATCGTGCTGACGGTCTGCCGGATGGCGGCCGCCCTGTCCGGATTGCCGGCGGCCTTCTCCTCGATGACGCGCTCGATCATCGATTGCGCGAACGTCACGCCGCAGGCCTTGATCGCCTGGAGATCGACGGGCGCCAGCAGGTGGGGACGCGACGGATCGGGTCTGCCCGTGCTGTTCCCAGCAAGGTCTTCCAACGTGCCGATGACCGGGCCAGCGGCGTTTCGGACAAATTCCGCAGTATCGGCGCGCTCCAGAAGCGCGCTGAGGGTCGGGGCTTCCTTGCTGGTGATATCGACCAGGGCACCGTCACGCAGGGTGACGACGCTCGGCCCCGAAACAGCCGGATTCCAGACGCGGCCGACAAAAAGCCCGTTGGCAAACGTATCGATGAGATTGTCGGTCATGCTGGTGTATCTCCTCCCGTTAGATGTGGCCGAATGGGCCACCCTATCTTGTCTTGCTCTTCCGCTTGGCGCGAAGCGCGGTTTTCGGCTCGCAGTCAAGGCTGTGTGTTTTCGCTGTCGAAGACGCATTCGTCCAGCCCCAGGCGACAAATTAGATCGAGATTTTGTGGGGCGCCGGCACGTCGCACTGCCGATCGTGGAGCTCAGCAAACCACCTCGGCTGAAACCTCTCGGCGTTGGAGTTGCAAATCCGGTTCTCAGCGGCGGCCGCTGCTCGTCGCTACCTCCCCATTGACAGGGCATTTGCGTTCTGTATTCTGTTATAAAAGCTTATATAACATAATTGTGGAACAAAAACGGGAGACTATCATGAAGCTGAAGCTTGCATTCCTTGTTGCAACCGCGCTCGTCGCCACGCCGTCATTCCTGATGGCGCAGGAGAAGGGCGGCGTTATCAACGTCGCGACCATCGGCGAGCCGCCGACGCTCGATCCGATGACGTCGACGGCCGACCTTGTTGGTATCGTTACGCAGCACATTTTCGAGACGCTCTATACGTTCGACAAGAAGTGGGGCGTCACGCCGCTTCTCGCGGAAAGCCTGCCTGCGGTCAGCGACGACGGCAAAACCTATACGGTCAAGCTGCGCACCGGCATCAAATTCCATGACGGCAGCGACATGACCTCGGAAGATGTCGTCGCCTCGCTCACCCGCTGGACCAAGCTCGCCTCGCGCGGCAAGCAGGCCGCCGGTTTCATCGAGTCCGTCTCCGCCGCCGATCCGGCGACCGTAACGATCAAGCTGAAGCAGCCCTATGCGCCGCTCGTCTCGCTGCTCGCCTTCAACAACTCCGCTGCAATCATCATCCCGGCTGAAAAGCAGGCCGATACGATGACCGACTTTGCCGGTACTGGACCCTATATGCTGAAGGAGCGCAAGGCGGATCAGTATATCCAGCTCGTCCGCTTCAAGGACTATAAGCCGCGGTCGGGCGGGAGCGATGGTTATGGCGGCGCCCGCCACCAGTATCTCGACGAGATCCGTTTCGTGCCGGTTCCGGACCCGAACACCCGCGTGGAAGCTGCCGTTTCCGGCCAGTACGATTATATCGATTCCCTGCCGGTCGAATCCTTCGACAAGCTGAAGGCCTCGAAGGCCACCCAGCCGCTGCTCCTGAAGCCGTTCGGCTATCCGGTCTTCGTCTTCAACACCGCGGAAGGCGCCGCCAAGAGCCTTGGCGTGCGAAAGGCGATCCGCCAGGCGCTCAGCATGGAAGACATGCTGGCCGCCGCTTTCGGCAGCAAGGATTTCTACGCCCTCAACGGCAACATCTACCCGGCCTCCTTCAGCTGGAGCACGGATGCCGGCGTGAAAGGCAACTATAACGCCGCCGATCCGGAAGGTGCTGCCGCTGCCGCGAAGGCCGCGGGCTATGACGGCAAGCCGATCCGCATCCTGACCAGCCGCCAATACGAGTTTCACTACAAGATGGCGCAGGTCGCCGCCGAGTATCTGAAGCTTGCCGGCTTTACCGTCGACATGCAGGTGGTCGACTGGGCAACGCTTACCCAGCGCCGCACCGACAAGGCGCTCTGGGACATCTACATCACCCACAGCCCCTTCCTGCCGGAGCCGGCACTGATCGGTTCTCTGGCGCCGAGCTCGCCGGGCTGGTGGGATACGCCTGCCAGAAAGGCAGCCGTTGACGCCTTCTCGGCAGAATCGGATCCGAAGAAGCGCGTCGAGCTCTGGGCCAATGTCCAGAAGGCCCTGTATGACGAGGCGCCTTTCATGAAGATCGGCGATTTCAACGCGGTTTCTGCGATCTCGACCAAGCTTCAGGGCGTCGATCCGGCTCCGTGGCCCTATTTCTGGAATGCATCCATCAAGAAGTAATAATCCTCTTAAGGATCGGATGCCGGTTTACGGACCGGCATCCGTCTTCGATGATGTCCGCAATGCCGGACACAGGAACACCGTCGTATGATACGCTATATCCTTCAACGCCTTGCCGGCATGATCGTGGTGATGTTCCTCGTCGTCACGATCGTCTTCGTGATCGTTCGGGTGACGCCCGGTGATCCGGCCGCGGTCATGCTCGGACCGGATGCCACGGCCGAGGACGTCGCCGAATTGCGCACGCGTCTCGGCCTCGATCAGTCGATCGCGGTTCAATATGTCTTCTATATCGGCCAGCTTCTGAGGGGCGACCTCGGCCAGTCGATATTTCTCAACATGCCGGTGACGTCAGCGCTTCTCGACCGCGCCGAACCTACATTTTTCCTGACGATCTTCTCGTTGGCGATTGCCAGCGTCATCGCGCTGCCGATCGGCATCTATGCCGCCTATCGGCGCGGGTCCTTCGTCGACCAGGCCGCGACGACGGTTGCAATGCTGGCTGCCAGCATTCCGAGCTTCTGGCTCGGCCTCATCCTGATGCAGTTCTTCGCCGTGCGGATGAACTTCTTCCCCGTTTCCGGCTATGGCGGGCCGGGCGCCAGCTTTGCCGAGCGTATGTATCACCTGACTTTGCCGGCCTTCGCGCTCGGCCTCGTCTCCTCAGCGCTGATCCTGCGTTTTACCCGCGCCTCGATGCTCGACGTACTCGGCGACGATTATATCCGCACCGCCCGCGCGAAGGGGCTGATCGAGCGGCGGGTCGTGCTGAAACATGCGCTGAAGAACGCGCTGATCCCGATCCTCACCGTGCTTGGCCTCACCGCTGCCGTGCTGATTTCCGGTGCCGTCGTCACCGAGACCGTGTTCAGCCTGCCGGGCGTCGGCAATCTGGTGGTCTCGGCGGTGCTGCGGCGTGACTACCCCGTCATCCAGGGCGCGCTGCTCGTCATCGCCGCCCTCTATGTCCTGATCAATTTCGCGATCGACATGCTCTATCTGCTGGTCGATCCAAGGGTGCGCTACTGATGGCGGAGATTGTCACCACCAAACCGGCCTCGAGCGAAGGAGCCAAGTTCTTTCGCCGTTTCCTGAAACGCAAGACGGTCGCGCTCGGACTGATCGTCATCGTGGTCTTCGTCCTGCTTGCGGTTTTCGCGCCGTGGATCGCGCCCTATTCGCCGTCGAAACTGTCGATCGTCAACCGGCTGAAGCCGCCGAGCGAGATCTACTGGTTCGGCACCGACGAGTTCGGCCGCGACATCTTCTCGCGCACCATTTTTGCGGGGCGGCTGTCGCTGCTGGTCGGCGCTGCCGTCGTCAGCCTTTCGGCGATCATCGGCGTGACGCTCGGGCTGCTGGCCGGCTTCTTCCAGAAGCTCGATACGCCGATCGCCCGGCTGATCGACGCGATGATGGCCTTTCCGGACATCCTGCTCGCGATCGCGCTGGTCGCAGCGCTCGGGCCATCGCTGGTGACGGTGATCATCGCGCTGTCGATCGTCTATTCGCCGCGGCTCGCCCGCATCGTCCGCGCCTCGACGCTGGTGATCCGCGAACTGCCTTACGTGGAGGCGGCGAAGGCGCTGGGCATCTCGACCTTCCACATCATGACGCGGCACGTGCTGCGCAACCTCATATCGCCGATCCTGGTGCAGGGCACGTTCCTGTTCGCCAGCGCCATGCTCGCCGAAGCCGGACTTTCCTTCCTCGGCCTCGGCGTCAGCCCGGAAATTCCCACCTGGGGAACGATGATTGCCAGCGGGCGCCAATATATCGGCCAGGCCGACTGGATGACCTATTTCCCGGGCTTTGCCATCATTCTTTCCGTGCTGTCGCTGCAGATGGTCGGCGACGGATTGCGGGACATGCTCGATCCAAGACTTCGAAAGGACCTCTAAATGACCGGTGAAACAGCGGGCCAGCCGCTCCTCCTCACCAATGTGAAGCCGATGGCTTTCGGCGGCAATGCGGCCTCCGGCACGACCGATATCCTGGTCGGCGCCGACGGGCGGATTTCCGCTATCGGCTCGTCGCTCGCAGCACCTGCCGAGGCGATCCGCGTCGACGGCAAGGGCGCCTTCATCTCTCCCGGTTGGATCGACCTGCATGTGCATATCTGGCATGGCGGCACCGATATCTCGATCCGCCCATCGGAATGCGGCGCCGAGCGCGGCGTCACCACGCTGGTCGACGCCGGTTCTGCGGGCGAGGCCAATTTTCATGGTTTTCGCGAGTACATCATCGAGCCGTCCAGGGAGCGCATCAAGGCGTTCCTGAACCTCGGTTCGATCGGCCTCGTCGCCTGCAATCGCGTCGCCGAACTGCGCGACATCCGCGATATCGATCTCGACCGCATCCTCGAATGTTACGCGGAGAACAAGGAGCATATCGTCGGCATCAAGGTGCGGGCGAGCCATGTGATCACCGGTTCCTGGGGCGTTACACCGGTCAAGCTCGGCAAGAAGATCGCCAAGATCCTCAAGGTGCCGATGATGGTGCATGTCGGCGAGCCGCCGGCGCTCTACGACGAGGTGCTTGAAATCCTCGGCCCCGGCGACGTGGTCACCCATTGCTTCAACGGCAAGGCCGGTTCGAGCATCATGGAAGACGAGGACCTCTACAATCTCGCCGAACGCTGCGCCGGCGAAGGAATCCGCCTCGACATCGGCCATGGCGGCGCGTCCTTCTCGTTCAAGGTGGCGGAGGCGGCGATCGCCCGCGGCCTGCTGCCCTATTCGATCTCGACCGACCTGCACGGCCATTCGATGAATTTCCCGGTCTGGGACCTGGCGACCACCATGTCCAAGCTTCTGTCGGTCGGCATGCCGTTCGACAAGGTTGTCGAAGCGGTCACCCATCACCCGGCGTCAGTCATCAAGCTTTCGATGGAAAACCGGCTGTCGGTCGGCGAACGCGCCGATTTCACGATCTTCGATCTCATCGACGCCGATCTCGAGGCGACCGATTCCAATGGCGACGTTTCGCGTCTCCAGAAACTGTTCGAGCCGCGTTACGCGGTCATCGGTTCGGAAGCCATCACCGCCAGCCGCTACATCCCACGGGCCCGCAAGCTCGTCCGCCACAGCCACGGTTACTCGTGGCGCTGAGGCGCATTGTTGAAATCGCATGACAGGAGTTGACGTGAACACGTCTTCAGCAAAGGCCGCTCCCGCGGCACAGACACCTTACGATCGGCTGAGCGAGCTCGGTATCAAGCTGCCGCCGCCGCCGCCGCCGATCGCCAATTTCGTCACGCATGTCCGTGAAGGCAACATGCTCTACCTCTCCGGCCAGGGGCCGCGCGAGGCGGATGGGCATCTGCATTCCGGCAAGGTGGGCGCCGATGTCAGCGTCGACCTCGCCTATCAGCATGCGCGGCTGGTGGGCATCAACCTGCTTGCCGTCATGCACGAGGCGCTCGGCGACCTTTCACGGGTGAAGCGGGTGGTGAAGTTGCTCGGCATGGTCAATGCCGTGCCGGATTTCGAGGATCATCCGAGCGTCATCAACGGCTGCTCGGATCTCTTTATCTCTGTGTTCGGGGATGCGGGACAGCATGCCCGTTCGGCTGTCGGTTTCGGCTCGCTGCCGGGCAATATCACCGTGGAAATCGAGGCGATCGTCTCGCTGAACGACTGAGGAGACAAGGTCAGTGGTTGCGCCAACCCATCAGCTTCTCGATCCGCTGGGCGGAAGCGCGGACATGTTCCGTATAGTGGTTCTCGTCGGACACGACTTTCTGTTCCGGCAGCACGATGGAAATGGTCGCGACGCACTCGCCGCTCCGGTCGCAGATCGGCGAAGCGATGCAGGCAACCGCATAATCGGACTCCGCCACCTGGATCGACAGCCGCTGCTCGAAGGCCTTGCCCGCCGAGTCGGACAGCGTGCGGGCGTCGATCTCGGCGCGGCCGGTGGGCGAGGTGCGAGCGCAGCGCTTGAAAAGCTCGATCCGCTCGGCCTCGGCCAAGTGCCCGACGAGAAGCCGGCCGGACGCCGTCCAGTTGAGCGGCACACGGGTGCCGACGCGCGAAGCGACCTGGTAATGGCTCGGGCCGTCCGCCATGGCGAGCACCAGCATGTAGTCACCGTCGCGGCCGCAGACCTGCACGGTTTCGCCGGCCTGCCGGCAGAGGTCGTGCATCTCGTGGGTCGCGACGCTCATGAAGTCCAGCGACCGGGCGTAGGCGAGGCCGTAGTGGTAAAGCCGGGCGCCAAGCCAGATCGTGCCGTCGGCATTGCGGGCGAGCATGTTCTTCCCGACCAGATCGTCGATGATCACATAGACGGTCGACAGCGGGGCCTTGACCGCCTTGGCAATCGCATAGGCGCCGGCCGGCGCACCCGTTTCGTAAAGATAGTCGATCACCTGCAGCGCGCGGTCGATGCCGCTCACGCGCGAGCGGCGCGCGCCCTTGGCTTCCGTTTCCACGTCGGAACCGGCGTTAACGGAGAGGTCTGCGGATGAAGTCTTGGCGTCCAACTCGATGTTCCCCGTGGGGCTCCTCGTGTGATTTCGAGAGGCTATTACATTACTATGGCATAGCTGTCGATGGCAATTCGCCGTTGGCCGTTAATTTGGAGAACGACAATGTCCGATGATATCCGCACCCAGATCGGCCTTCGCCCGGTCATCAATGTTTCTGGCACGATGACGAGCCTCGGGGCTTCGATCGTGGTTCCGGAGGCGATCGCGGCCATGGCGGCGATCCTGCCGCAATTCGTCGAGATCAACGATCTGCAGCGTAAGGCGAGCGCGATCATCTCTCGGCTGACCGGCGGCGAGGCGGGCTTCGTGACGGCCTCCTGCTCCTCCGGCATCAGTCTCGCAGTCGCGGGCGCGATCACCGGCAACAACCTGCTGGCCATCGAGAAACTGCCCGATACGACGCCCGACAAGAACGAAGTGCTCGTGCAGATGGGCCATGTGGTGAGCTATGGCGCACCGGTGGACCAGGCGATCCGGCTTGCCGGCGGCAAGGTCGTGCTGATCGGCCAGGCGACCTCGACGCATCGCTACCACATGGAAAACGCGATCACCGAGAAGACGGCCGCGGCGGTCTATGTCGTCTCGCATCACGTCGTTGACTACGGCCTGCTCAACCTCGTCGAGTTCGTCGAGATCGCCCATGCCAAGGGCGTGCCGGTCATCGTCGACGCGGCCTCGGAATACGACCTCAAGCTCTTCCTTTCACAGGGTGCGGACATCGTGCTTTATTCCGGCCATAAGTTCCTCGGCGGTCCGACTTCGGGCATCGTCGCGGGCAAGAAAGAACTGGTGCGCAGCGCCTTCCTGCAGAACATGGGTATCGGCCGTGGCATGAAGGTCGGCAAGGAAAGCGTGTTCGGCGTCATGGCGGCGCTGGAAGCCTGGGAGAAGCGTGATCATGCGGGCATCCGCGAACGCGAAGCCGGCTATCTCAATCTGTGGAAACGGATGCTCGACGGCCGCCCGGGCGTCACCGCCCTGATCGAGCCGGACCCGACCCACAATCCGCTCGACCGCATGCGGGTGATCGTCTCCGCGCCGGAAGCGCATATCACCGCCTGGGATCTGGCAGCAGCGCTCGGCCGCGGCAATCCACCGGTCATCGTCCGCGACCATGAGGTGGAACATCACTATTTCTACCTCGATCCCTGCAACCTGCATCCTGGCCAGGAAACCATCGTCGCGGCCCGCCTGACGGAAGAGCTCGACAAGGCTCGGGCCTCCAACGAGATCATCGCGACGCCGATCGAAGAACGCAGCCGCCACCGTTTCGACGGCGCGCTTCGCTGGCCGGACTGAACTGACAACAACGACAGGAAGGGAACGATCATGGCCATTTCGCAAGCACAAGCCGTCCAGTCCACTCAGCCGGTCCTCTCCGTCGAGAACCTGACCACCTCGTTCAACGTGGACGGGGAGTGGAAGTCGGTCGTGCGTGACGTTTCCTTCACCGTCGCGCCCGGCGAGACCGTGGCGATCGTCGGCGAAAGCGGCTCCGGCAAAAGCGTCACCTCCCTCTCGATCATGCGGCTTCTGCAGGAAGGCACGAGCCGTATCGAGGGCAGGATCATGCTCGGCGGGCGCGATCTTCTGGCGCTTCCCGAACACGAGATGCGCAAGGTGCGCGGTAACGATGTCGCGATGATCTTCCAGGAGCCGATGACGAGCCTCAATCCGCTCTTCACCATCGGCGACCAGATTTCCGAAGCGCTGCTCTGCCATAAGGCGATGTCGGCGGCGCAAGCGAAGGCCGAAACCATCCGGTTGCTCGAAAAGGTGCGCATCCCGTCGGCCGCGTCGCGTTTCGACGGATATCCGCACCGTTTCTCAGGCGGCATGCGCCAGCGCGTGATGATCGCAATGGCCTTGGCGTCGAAGCCGAAGCTGCTGATCGCCGACGAACCGACCACCGCGCTCGACGTCACCATCCAGGGCCAGATCCTCGATCTCATCAAGCTGCTGCAGGACGAGGAGGGGACGTCGGTCCTGTTCATCACCCACGACATGGGCGTCGTTGCCGAAGTCGCCGACCGGACGATCGTCATGTATCGCGGCGAGCAGGTGGAGACGGGCGACACGCCTGATATCTTTCATCGCGGCAAACACCCCTATACGCGGGCGTTGCTCGCCGCGGTGCCGGTGCTCGGTTCGATGCAGAAATATGAGCGGCCGCTGCGCTTTCCCGTCGTCAACACGGCGACCGGGGAGTCCGACATCCAGGTGGAGGTGGCCGATACGGTTGCCGCCAACGACCGGCCCATTCTGGAGGTGAAGAACCTCACCAAGCGGTTCGACATTCATTCCGGCCTGTTCGGTCGTGTCAGCGGCCGGGTGCATGCGGTCGAGAACGTCTCCTTCGACCTGCATGCCGGCGAGACGTTGTCGCTGGTTGGCGAAAGCGGCTGCGGCAAGTCGACGACCGGCCGCGCGATCATGCGTCTGATCGAGCCGGATGCCGGTTCGGTCGTCGTCGAGGGCCGGGACGTGCTGGCGCTCGACAAGCGGGAGATGCGCGAGATGCGCAAATCCGTGCAGATGATCTTCCAGGATCCGTTCGCCTCGCTCAACCCGCGCATGACGATCGGCCAGGCGATCGCCGAGCCTTATCTCGAACACAAGATGGGGACGGCGAAACAGGCGAAGGAGGTGGTCGCCGAGATGCTGCGCAAGGTCGGCCTGACGCCGGACATGGTGAACCGTTATCCGCACGAATTCTCCGGGGGCCAGCGCCAGCGTATCTGCATCGCCCGGGCGCTTGCGCTCGAACCGAAGGTGATCGTCGCGGACGAAAGCGTCTCGGCGCTCGACGTGTCGATCAAGGCGCAGGTCATCAACCTGATGCTCGATCTGCAGCAGAGCCTCAACCTCGCCTTCCTGTTCATCAGCCATGACATGGCGGTAGTGGAACGCGTGAGCCACCGTGTGGCGGTCATGTATCTCGGCGAGATCGTCGAGATCGGCCCGCGCGCCTCCGTGTTCGGCAATCCGCAGCACGAATACACGAAGAAACTGATGGCCGCCGTGCCGGTACCGGACCCTGACCGCCGCCGCGAAAAGCGGACGGTCGCCAGCGACGAGCTCAAGAGCCCGATCCGCTCCGTCGACTATATAGTCAATCCGCTCGACTATAAGACCGTTTCTCCGGGCCATCTGGTCGCGGTGTAACGGCTGCGCGCAATCTCTCCGGCAATCAATCGATGACGGCTTCGATCAGGAACGGTCCCTTGCGGCTGAGCGCGCCGTCGAACAGCTTGACGAACTCCTCGATCGTCGTCGCGCGGCCGGCTTCGACGCCGAGGCCCTTGGCGAGCGAGCACCAATCGAGTCTTGGCGCGTCGAGATCGAGCATCCGCTGGGCATTGCGGCCGTAGGCATTGACGCCGACATTGGTCATCTCGCCCTGAAGGATGCGGTAGGCGCTGTTGGCGAAGACGATGGTGACGACGTCGAGCTGTTCGCGCGCCTGGGTCCAGAGGCCCTGCACAGTGTACATGCCGCTGCCGTCGGCCTGCATCGCCACCACCTTGCGGTCCGGCGCGCCGATCGCAGCGCCCGCAGCCAGCGGAATGCCGATGCCGATGGCGCCGCCGGTGATCGGAAGGTGATCGTGGGGCGGGAGACCGGGCGCCAAGACCGGATATTGGCCGACGGAGGTCAGGCCTTCATCGATGATGACTGCGTTTTCCGGTAGCCGGCGGCCGATGGCGAAGCTGATCGCATCGGGAGTCAGCGTTCCGGTCGGCACCTGGATATCCTGCTGGATGAACCGGTTGCGGACGAAGTCCGCTCCCTGCTTGATCCCGAGTGCATCGGCGAGAGCCGCCAGCACGTCGGCGAGATCGTGTTCGTGCTCCGCCAGCTGGATGATCTCGCAGGAAGGCGGCAGGGTGGTGCTGGGTTTCCCGGGATAGGCAAAGAAGGTGACTGGGCGTGGTCCGCCGATGCAGATGGCGACCTCGAAATCCTGGAGCGCTTCGAGGGCAAGGTCGATCTTGTAAGGCACCGGCCGGACGAGCGCGCGCCCGACGCCGCGGGCGCTGCGGCCCGAGGACGTTGAGAAAAGCACAGCGCCGGTGGCGGCTGCGATGCGACCGGCGATTTCGGCAGGCTTTTCCCGCATGGCGCGGCCGGCCAGCATGATCACGACACGCTTGCCGCTGCGCAACGCGACGACGGAGGCTTTCAGGGCCTCGGGGTCGATCGCCGGCGGGGCAGGAACTGCGGCCGGCTTAAGGGTTTCCGGCGAAACCTCGCCCCAGGCGGCGTCCGCCGGCAGGATCATGGTCGAGACGCCGCGATTGGCAAGCGCTGCCACATAGCCCTCTTCGGTGCATCGGCGGATGTCGGCCGGGCCGCTCGCGCGCCCGACCCAATGGGACATCGGTCGGGCCAGGCTTTCGATATCGCTGGTCAGCGGCGCGTCATATTGAAGGTGATAGGAAGCATGATCGCCGACGACGTTCAGCATGGGCGTGCGAGCGCGGCGGGCATTGTGAAGATTGGCCAGACCGTTGGCGAGGCCGGGGCCGAGGTGGAGAAGAGTGGCGGCCGGCTTGTCCGCCATGCGGGCATAACCATCGGCGGCACCCGTGACGACACCTTCAGACAGGCCGAGCACGCAGCGCATGGCTGGCTTGCGATCGAGAGCGGCGACGAAATGCATCTCCGATGTGCCGGGATTGGCAAAGCAGACATCGACGCCGTTCACCAGAAGGACGTCACACAGCATATCGGCGCCGTTCATGCGTTTTTCCTTACCCTTGCAGCATGCCCAAAGGCTGCCGCGACCGAGAGAAACCGCGGGCCGGATCGGTCCCGCGGTCAGCGGCGACGTATGAGGCTCAAGCGGCTGCCGAAGCGGTCGCGTCGGAGAACGCTGCCTCGATCGACGCTTCGAGAATGGCGAGGCCTTCCTCCAGAACATCCCATTCGATGGTGAGCGGCGGCAGCAAACGGATCACATTGAGTCGTGTTCCGCAAGACAGGAGGATGAGGCCGCGCGCCTCCGCTTCCGCAATGATGCGGCTGGTGAGGGCAGGCGACGCCGCCTTCGACTGGCGATCTTCGACCAGTTCGAACGCCACCATGGCGCCGAGGCCGCGCACGTCGCCGATATGCTCCATGCCCTGGCGGGAGGCGATCGTCGTCAGCCGCTCGGTGATCCGTCGGCCGACTTCGGCGGCGCGTTCGCAGAGCTTCTCATCTTCGATGACGTCGAGCACGGCGTTGGCGGCAGCGATACTCAGCGGATTGCCGGCATAGGTACCGCCCAGCCCGCCCGGATGGGCGGCGTTCATGATCTCGGCCTTGCCGGTGACGGCCGAAAGCGGGAAGCCGCCGGCGAGGCCCTTTGCCATCGTGATCATGTCCGGCTTCACGCCGGCATGTTCGAAACCGAACATCCGTCCGGTGCGCGCCATGCCGGCCTGGATTTCGTCGGCGATCAGCACGATGCCGTATTTATCCGCGACTGCGCGAAGGTGTACGAGGAATTCCTTCGGCGCGACGTTAAAGCCGCCTTCGCCCTGGACCGGTTCGACGATAAAGGCCGCAATCCGCTCCGGATCAACATCGGCTGCAAACAGGCGATCGAGCCCGGCGATCGCTTCCTCGATCGAGAAACCGAGATAGGGATTGGGGAAGGGCGCATGGTAGATGTCGGCCGGGAAGGGACCGAAATTCTTCTTGTAGGGCATGACCTTGCCGGTCAGCGCCATGCCCAGCAGAGTGCGGCCGTGGAAGGCGCCCGAAAAGGCGATGATGCCGGCGCGGCCGGTATGGGCGCGGGCAATCTTCACGGCATTTTCGACGGCTTCCGCACCCGTCGTCACCAGCATGGTGCGATTTTCAGCGCCGGTCGGCGCCATCGCGTTCAGCCGCTCGGCGAGCCGCACATAACCTTCGTAAGGCGCGACGTGGAAGCAGGTATGGGTGAAATGTTCAGCCTGTTCGGCGACGGCGCGCATCACGGCCGGATGGCGGTGGCCGGTATTGTTCACCGCGATGCCGGCGGCGAAATCGACGAAGCGCCTGCCGTCGACATCCCAGAGTTCGGCGTTCAAGGCTTTGTGGGTGAAGATACCCCTTGTGCCGACACCGCCGGCGACGGCGGCTTTCTGGCGGGATTGCAGATCTGCTGAGACGGTCATGGCGATATCCCCTAAAGTCGATGACCTAAGCTATAATCTTGCTCATTATATTGAGCAAGAGGGGAATCGCGAAATCAGAGATAGGGCGGCGAGCAGGCCGAAATAACGATCGTCTGCCGGTCCGAGAGGTTGCGGAACCGGTGAGGAGTGCGGCTGTCGAAGAGGTAGGCCTCGCCGGCTTTGAGGACGCGCACGTCGTCCCCGACCGTCACTTCCAGCTCGCCCTCGACCACATAGCCGCCTTCCGAGGACGCGTGCTGCAGCCGTGTTTCGCCGGTGTCCGCATGGGGGCCGTAGATTTCGTGGAGGATCTGCAGGTTATGCGCCCGCGCGTCGCCGATCTGGCGGAAGATCAGCGTGCCGTCACCGCCTGCAATCGGCGATGCGGCAACCTTCGAAGTCAGGTCGACCAGTTCATGCGCCGAGAAGAACGGGCCTTTCGGCGGGCTGCGCTCCGGTTCGAAAAAATCGCCCATGCCGACGCCAAGGCCGTTCAGGATCTTGCGGAGCGTCGAAACGGACGGGCTGACCTTGTTGGTTTCCACGTTCGATATCTGCGCATGCGGAACGCCGGCCCTTTCGGCGAGCTGGCGCTGCGAAAGGCCGGCGGCCGCGCGCATGGCGTTGAGGCGTGCACCGATATCGAACTTTTCATCCATCTCAAACGTCCCGGCTGTTCCGGTCGGTTATGCCGTGGATCGGGATCGTGATCAACTGGATGATATTTTGAGCGGCCCCCTCCCAGAATTAGGCGCCATAGTCGAGGGGGCGCGAATCTCGATAGTGCGCCGTTCCGCCTGAAAGCGGTCTGTTTCCTCCACCAGCCCACTACGCCGATAGGCTTATGGATATAGCCCATTTGGCGCAACTGCCCGCGACTCACGCGCGTGTTATCCTCCGATCCTGCGGATCAGAGAGGATTTCGCTCATGTTCAGGTGCAGAGACTGCAAGGACACGGGCTGGGTTTGCGAAGCTCATCCGGCCAAACCTTATACCGGTACCCGATGCTGCGGTTGCGGCGCGGTCGAAATGCCATGTCCACGCTGCCTCACGTTCCACGACCTCGACAGATATCCTGAGGTGGTGGTCTTGCCGGCGATGCCTGGCGTCGAGATCAGCTCGCTCCAGGGTTTCGCAGAGCGCTCCGATGTGGTGCAAGCCCGCACCTGAAGGCGGTGTTTCCTTGGGAAAACCTGCGCCCCTACAAAAAGATCCTTCTGAATTTTCTGAAGGGAACTTTGCCCATCGGCAAGGCGATGGCTTGCGGAGAGGCACACGATTGACCCTAAGTGATCACCCGCAAAGCCGGTGGGCTGCGAAGGTTTAAAGCCCCATTTCTACCGTAAGTCGCCAATTCCGGATTGACCGGGATCATGAGTGATTTATATATCTTCTCATGTTCTGATTGAGCCTAATCGCAGATCGGGAGATGTGGGAGTAGACGCTTGCAGGTTGTCGGCGCCGCTTCTGCCATGGGTGGAATTTCGCAGTTTCAAGTGGCCGCCACGCTATCCCTGGGAGGTTGGGTTCCATGGTGAGATATTTCCTGAATGTCGATCTGAAAGACGGCTTTATTCCCGATACCGAAGGCCTCGACTTCCTCGATATCGAGAGAGCCACGGCCGAAGTCATCTCCGGAATGAGAGACATCGCCGTCGAGCATATTCAGCAGGGTGAAGCCCTGGCTTTGCAGGCGATTTCCATCACCGACGATGCCGGCCATCTCATATCGATCGTCACGCTGGCCGACGCGCTCAAAGGTTTCCTGCCCGGCATTGCGGTATCGGGCCTCGGGTAAGGCCTTGCTGAGGGTTTAGGTGGGGAAGCCGTAACGTTCGGTGATGTCCCAGAACATCCTGTTGATCGCGACGAGCGAATTGATGCTTTCCCGGATCCGGCCGATCTCGCGTGCATCGAGCTCCTCGATTTTTCCGTATTTGATCTCATCCCTGCTTTCGAAGATCCGCATCGATTGCGTGATGTTGCGGCCGCTGTCGGGATCGAATGAATAAATACAGTGATTGTATTTGTTGCGAAGCTTCGCTTCGTCTGAAAGACGGCGAGTGGTCTCCAGGATTTCCTTGCGGCAGGCCGGCGCGGTCTTGCGCATCTTGGTCAGCCGTTCCACGAGATCGACCCGGGCCCGGGTCGTATTCAAGGTCAGGAAGATGACGATCGCCGTTTCCTTGTCCACCTTGGCAAGGCCTGCGATCATGTGGATCAGCAGGCTTTCCGTATTGGTCCAGGTATAGTTCAACTGCCCGATCAGGAGCAGGATGTCCTGGAGCCTAGTACTTGTCGCCTGAGATGGAGCGGCCGTCCTGACCGCGGTTCGTGTCGCCTGCATGGTCGGTCGTATCCTTGCGTCTATATTCGAAATAGAGAGCGACGACTTCTGTTCTGTTATGCACGCCGAGTTTGGTGATAATGTTGTGGATATGTATCTTAACGGTATGCTCGGATAGACCGAGCGCGGCCGCGATGATCTTGTTCTGATTGCCCATGGCCATCCTGACAAGAATTTCGTTTTCGCGTTTTGTCAGCTTTTCGATCGCCGGCTTGCCGGCTTGATAAAAGGCTGGCTTGAGATCCGCCGGCTCTTCGCCTTCGAAAGGTGCGCTTCTCTGGGTCCGGTAAACTGTAGAAGGGAAATATGTACCACCCTTCAATATGATCCGCAGGCCCGACAGGAAGACGTCGAGATTGACGTTGAACGGCAGGATACCCTGGACGATGTCCAGCTCTTTCGCCCTTCGATGATCGGAGGCTATCTCGCCATCGTCGGTCCCCATCAGCGCAAGGGTCGCAGCAGGATGGTGCCTGGCGAGCTCCGGCCAATACTCGGCGAGAGCGGAGGCGAGGCGGACATCCGCCAGCACGAGCTGGACCGGATTGTCGAATTCCACCGACGCCAGTTTCAGGTCGGGGACCGTCTTGACGGAGAGCCATGGAAACTCGCTTTCGATGGCCGCCGTCATTGCGGTGGAGATTGTCCCAGGTGAGCAGATGAAGAGGAGTGTCCGGATCGCATTCATTCTCTTCAAGGCGTTTGTCGCCAGATCCAAGCCGACATGTTGCGAAAGACCATGCGGAATTTGCATGGAAATATCCCCCTCCCGTCGTTGATCGAAAGTACACGCAAAGTGGTGCTCCGAAGATCTTATTAGGGAACGGTAAACCAAGAGCCGAATGCTGGGAATAGACCGAAGGATTTATGAAATAGATCGAATCGGCCACGGAATGGGGCCTTCAAGGTCGTTTCCAGCCGAACGAACCATGATCAGGCAGCGTTTCCTCCCGTTGTGAATGAGTTGCTGCATACATAAGGGTAATTTCGCGCGGATGTGGTATACGTCTTCTTGGTTAGATCATATAGCCCATCTAACTATGCTCACGTAGTATTCATCACGTTGCGCTAGATCGAAATATCACCTTATTTCTTCTGCTCATTCAGGACACAGTGCTCTCGTCCCGAAGCACTGGAAGAACGAGCGCTGAAGAACGCTCGTCGGCGCAAAATGTAGCGAGTATCCGATCCACGCGGCGCCGCTCATTCCAAGTCCCTCGGGAAACGTAGGGGAGAGGAAAAAAATCAGACATCACGAGAGAAAGACCGGCGAACGGTCGCGTTGACGCGCGCCTTGTCGCCAGAGGCAAATGACTCATTTCAACCGCGACGAGCAAAGACCCCAAAAAGATGAATGGTGGTCACGTCGTCGCAGTCACTAAGAGGACTGTGTGATGGTAGACAAACGCAGCGTGTTCGACACATTGGTCGACGATCCTGATAGCCAGGAGCAGGAGCAGGAGCAGCAGCAGCAACAACAGGAACAACAGCAGCAGCAGCAACAACAGGCCAGCGACCAAACCCAGAGCCAGTCGAGCGATTCGACGAACCTCAACGGCAACGGGAACGGTAATGGCAACCTGAACCTCAACGGTAACGGCAGCCTGAACCTCAATGGCAACGGCAACTTCAATGCAAACGTCAACGAGACCACTGTCACGGTGGATGTCGGTGTCAACCTTGAAGAATACCTGCCGTCGGACGACGACTTTGCAGACATCGATATGACGGACAGTTCCATCGACGGGATGTTCAACATCCGCATCGATGATGTGCTCAATGGCTCGCTTAACGGCGAGGGCAATGATGTCGGCAATGTCTTCAGTCAGGTCGCCAACCTCCAGGACAACGACAAGCTCGAAAGCGCCAGCGTCAGCAATGACGGCTCGTTCGAAATGAATCCTACCGCTGAAGGTGGTTTTGCGATCGCCTCCGAAGGGATCAATGCCGGCGGCGGCGGCGGTGACGGCGGAAGCAACGCCGATGCCGACGGCGGTGACGGCGGCAACGGAGGTACGGCGCTCGGCGGGTTCGCACTTGGTGGCGACGGCCTCGGTGGCCTGGCCGCAAGCGCTGCAATTGGCGGTGACGGCGACGGCGGCGATGCCGACGGCGGCGACGGCGACAGCGACGCCGACAGCGGCGATGCCGACGGCGGCAACGGCACTGGCGGCGATGGCGGGCGTGGCGGCGACGGCCTCGGTCTGGGTCTTGGCCTGGGTCTCGGCCTTGGCGCAGGACTTGCATTTGCTGGTGACGGCGATAGCGGCGGCAGCAACACTGCCGGCGACGGTGGCGACGCCGGCGACGCGGATGGCGGCGACGCCGACGAAGGCGGTGACGGCGGCGATTCCGAAGGCGGCGATGCGGGAGCTCTCGTCGGTGGAAGCCTCGGCTTCATCAACCCGATCTTCGTTGAAAACAACGGCGGCAACGGCGAAGACGCCGGCAACGGCGGGGATAGCGAAGGCGGCGACGGCGACTCCGAAGGCGGCAGTGGCGGCGAAGCCTCGGATGCCGGTAATGGCGGTGACGGCGGCGGTGCCCTCGGTGCCGGTCTCGGTGCCGGCTTCGGCGCCGGTCTCGGTGCCGGTTTGGGCGGTGACGGCGCAGCCGGCGGTAGCGGTACCGGTGGCACAGCGGCAACCGGTGCGGCAACCAGCGGTGATGCTACCGGTGGTGACGCAACATCCGGGGCTGGCGAAGGCGGCGGGGCACTCAGTGGCGCATGGGCCGATGGTACCGGCGGCGGAGCCGTCGGTGGATGGGCATTCGGCGGAGCCGGCGCAGCCGGCGGCGCAGGTGGCTGGGCCACCACCGGTGACGGCGCAGCCGGCGGCGATGGCGGTACCTGGGGCTCGAGCAACGGTGACGATGGTTTCGTGACCGGGACGAGTTCAGCATCGTCCGATGCCGTCATCGAAACTCACGCCTTCAACCAGGAAATCGTGATGGGTGCGAACCTGCAGCAGAACGCGATCGATATGACGATCGTCGGCGGGAACCTTTCCAGCACGGTGGCCGGCGACGACACCGAAGATGGCGTCTAAGCGACACAGCTCCCTGCTTTAGGCAGGGACTTCACATCGTGGACTGCGCAGACCATCCTGCGCAGTCCCTCATTCCGAACGACCTGTGATGTGATGCAGGCATGCCAATACAAAGGCAGCGGTCATGACGACGATGGACACAATCACCGAGGAAATCGCTCATTTCATCGGCCTCTTCCACACGAACGTCGAGGATGCGCGCCTGCGGGATAGTTATCAGGACTTCTCGCTCGACACGCCCGAACAATTCATCCCGACATCAGCGGCGATCCGCTCCAATTTCGAGGCGCCTTACGATCTGCTCGGGTTCGATCCGGGCGTGGTCTACAGGGCGCCTGCCAGTTTCACACCGATCTGGCATCCCCATTTCGTCGGCCGATTCGATCATCCGCCGATTCCCACGATGGAAATCAAGACGTATCACGGCCGGCATGAGATGCCGCAATACGAGTACCCGTTCTACCCAAGCGGCAAGTCTTTCACCTGGGAAATACAGCCTCCCGGCTCGGTTGCGAACTTCATCGTTCAGGTCGCCTCGCTTTCCGACAACGACAGCTTCGGCGTCGGTGGACATGGCCTGACGTTCAATCCCACACCGGTTGACAACGGCGAGCTGCTGCAGACGGCCAAGGATGTCCTTGCGGACGCACCTATCGGCGATCTCGAAATGCCCAAGTCCTCGGACGACCTTATCCAGATCATCGAGGCCGTCGCGAGCCAGCTGGAGGCCCTTGCGGCCGAATCCGACGGACCGATGGAGGCTTTCTTCCATCAATCCACCACGATCGAAGGCATTTACGTCAACGGCGTGCTGGTCGACGAGGCACCGAAGCTGGAGGATCATCATTCCTTCAGTGAGGATGAAGATGATGCAGATGATGCCGCCGACGCTGGTGATGAAGCCGATGCGGAGGACGATGCTCCGCCATCCAACGTCCACGTCTATGCGGATGGATCAGTCGAGGTGGAAGTCTCGGTCGAATTGGTCGGCGGCAACAATACCGTCGTCAATGATGCCGTTCTCAAGAATATCTGGACCGGCGCGACGGTAACCGCGGTCGTTGGCAATCACTTCGAGATCAACGCAGTCATCCAGGTGAACGTCATCCAGAATACCGACGCGATCACCTCGGCCATCAGCGGCTGGACGAACGACGGCGCGCCGGATGAAATATTCAATATTGCGACATTCCAGAGGGTCGATCCGCTAGAGGGCGGCAACGCTCCGGCAAATGCCGGCGGCGGCTATCCCGCAAGCTGGGCGGTCACGGAGATCCATGGCGATCTGCTGATCGCCAACTGGCTGGAACAGTACATTTTCATGTCCGACAACGACATCGGCATCCTGTCGTCTTCCGGCGCCACGACCAGGGTCATCGCTGGCGACAATACCAGCGTCAACCAGGTCTCGATCTACGAGCTCAGCCAGGCCTATGATCTGATCCTGATTGGCGGCAATCTGTACGATGCCAATATCATCCATCAGACGAACATATTGTTCGACAACGACGTCGTCGGTGCGGTTACGGGTTTCGGAACGACCGGCGAGGGCACGATATCCAGTGGCGGAAATCTGCTCTGGAACCAGGCTCATATCTACAATATCGGCGGCGCCGACCGCTTTAGCACTCTGCCTTCGGCCTATCTGGATGCGGCCAACGATTTTGCCGCCGGCGGAAGAGATATTTCCCAGGGCATTCTGACCGACCCGGCGTTTGCGGGAACAGGCGGACTGCGCGTTCTTTATATCAGCGGTGACTTGCTGAATATCCAGTATATCAGCCAGACCAACATCGTCGGCGACAGCGACCAGATCGCCTTGGCGCTGAATGCCCTCAACCCCCACGCGGATGCGACGTGGTCGATCTCGACCGGGGGAAATGCGCTCGTCAACAACGCGGCGATCGCCGACCTGGACTCTCTCGGCATTACCTATGTGGGCGGCGAGCAATACTCCCAGGAAACACTTTTTCAATCGGGATTGATTTCGAGCAGTCCGGAATGGGCCGCGCACGATCCCGACGCGCTGGTCAACGAAGCGGTGGCTTTTCTCGACGATTCCATGCTGGAAGCCGATCCGACCGAGCTCGGCTTCGGCGTGCCTGTAGATTCCGACGGCCAGTATCAGGATGACGGACTACAGCATGTGCTCGGATAATGGGGGGAAACATGTCGGATGTCCAAAAAAGGGCCGATCTTGAACAGGCCCACGATCACGATGAAGGTCAGCAACCTGCCGGTGAGGAAATCTATGAAAAATTGGAGCGCGCTGTGGACGAATGCCTGAAATTGTCACCCGGTGGCGCAGCCCCTTCAGCAACGATATCCAGACTGGAACCCAGAAACGCATCGCAGAACCCATCCCGGCCGAATGAAAACTCCGCCGGAGCCGATATTCTGCCCATGCCTGCCAATGACAGGATCATCGAACCGGAAATCGAGCCGAAGCCAACGGTGCGCGAAGCGACGGAGGCGAAGGCGCCGGAAGGCATGATCACGATCGATGCCGACACCGGACCCTTGCGGACCGAAACAAAGACCTTCGGAAAATCGCCGTCAACCGGCGGCGGCCGCGGCGGCGACGGAACGTTTCACAAGCGTCTCGCCCCCGTCGACTTCTCGGCCAGCCTGCGCGCAGGCATCAATGCCGTGCGGCGGAACCTGGCGGTCGTCATGCTGTTCACCATCGCCAGCAATGTCCTGGTGCTGGCGATCCCGATCTACCTGTTCCAGATATCGGACCGGGTGCTGACCAGCCGCTCTCTCGACACCCTGATGATGTTGACGATCGTGATCGTCGGTGCCGTCATCCTGCAGGCTGCCTTCGATGCGCTTCGGCGGTTCATCCTGATGCGGACCGCGGTGGAAATTGCGGCACAGCTCGGGGCACCGATCCTGAGCGCGGCGGCCCGCGCCTCGCTTCAAAGCAATGGCCGCGAATATCAGGTACTCGGCGATCTTCAGCAGGTTCGTTCGTTCCTGGTCTCCAGGACCTTGCTCTCGTTCCTCGATGCGCCGATCGCCCC
The DNA here is from genome assembly GCF_964254135.1 of Neorhizobium tomejilense. Classification (NCBI taxonomy): domain Bacteria; kingdom Pseudomonadati; phylum Pseudomonadota; class Alphaproteobacteria; order Hyphomicrobiales; family Rhizobiaceae; genus Neorhizobium; species Neorhizobium tomejilense. The sequence continues at coordinate 3,275,137 of NZ_CAXUSO020000001.1, read as the reverse complement.
TCTGTTCGTGGTGGCGGTCTTCCTCATCCATCCGCATCTGGGTCTGATCGTAGTCCTGACGGCCCTCATGCTGCTTGTTTTCACCCAGATCAACCAGCGCATGACGGCCGAGCCGTTTGCCGAAGCCAATACGGCGCAGATAAAGGCCAATCTTCATCTGGAATCGATGTCGCGTAATTCGCAGATCATCAATGCGCTCGCCATGATCCCCGAGACGGTACAGATCTGGGGCAAGGATACCGCCACCTCGCTGAAGTCGCAGGTCATTGCCCAGGACCGGAATATCACCATTGCGGCCATATCGAAGGCCTGTCGTCTTCTGACGCAGATCGCGATGCTCGGCTGGGGCGCCTACCTGTCGATCGAAGGGCAGATCACCGGAGGCATGGTGATTGCGGCGTCCATCATTGCGGGTCGCGCGCTGGCGCCGATCGAAGGGGCCATCGAAGGATGGAGCCAATACAGCCAATCCCGCGCGGCCTACGGTCGAATAACGGCGCTGCTGAAATCCTCACCCTTGAATTTCGACCGCCTGAACCTGCCGAAACCCGAGGGGCGCCTCGATGTCGAACGCCTCCTTTATGTGCCGCAGGGCACCAAGCGCGTCGTGCTCAACGGCGTTTCGTTTGCCCTGCAGCCAGGAGATTCGCTGGCGATTATCGGCAATTCCGGTGCTGGCAAGACCACTCTTGGAAAAATGCTCGTCGGATCGATCCTGCCGACATCGGGCAGCGTCCGCCTGGATCTGATGGACCTGAGGAACTGGGACCAGCGGCAGTTCGGCGAAAACATAGGCTACCTGCCGCAGGATGTGCAGCTCTTTCCGGGCACGATCAAGGCCAATATCGCCCGCATGCGGCAAGATGCGGACGACGAGCAGATTTACCGCGCCGCGATGCTGGCTGATGTTCACGAGATGATCGCCAGCCTGCCCCACGGATACGAAACCGTGGTTGCGGCGGATGGCTCTCCCCTTTCGGGCGGCCAGAAGCAGCGCATCGCGCTCGCCCGGGCATTCTTCGGCGATCCGAGGATGGTGGTGCTGGACGAGCCGAATTCCAACCTCGACAATGCGGGTGATGCGGCGCTGCTTCATGCACTTGAGCATGCCAAGGAACACAAGATAACCGTCGCGACGATCACGCAACGTCCGGCACTCCTCAGCAACGTCGACAAGGTTCTTCTGCTGGTCAACGGCACCGTTGCGCTGTTCGGGATGCGGGCGGATGTGCTGAAGGCCATCGAGGCCCGCGGCATCGATATCAATACCGGTTCATTCGGCCATCTGTTGCAATAGGGGTTGGGCATGTCTGCTGTTGCCAAGGTACACGATCTCGAATGGTACTCGGAGGTTCCCCGGTCGGTCTGGAAACAGACGGTGACCGGTCTGGCGCTGACGGCCATAGCGTTTGGCGGTTTCGGCACCTGGGCTGCGACGGCTCCGCTTGCGGCGGCCGTCATTGCACAGGGCAGTTTCGTCGCAACCGGCCGCAACAAGATCGTGCAGCATTTCGAGGGCGGCATCATCAGGGAGCTGCTGGTCAGCGAGGGTGATCAGGTTGTCGAGAACCAGCCGGTGGTCAGGCTCGACGAGACCGCATCGCAGGCCAAGAAACGGGAATTCTTCCTCAGGCGCGTCAGGCTGGAGGCGACGGCCGCCCGGCTTACCGCTCAATCCGAGGGCGCCGACTCCATGGCGATTTCGCCATACCTGAACGACTTCAGGGATGACCCGGATGTTTCCGCGATCATCCTCACCCAACAGCTCAACTTCAAGGCCCAGCGCATGAAGCTGGCGACCGAGCTTTCCCTGCTGAAGCAGAACATGAAGGCGCTGGAGTTCCGCAGCGAAGGCTATGTCCGGCACCGCGAGGCCATGTCTCGCCAGCTTGCGATGCTCAAGGAGGAATACGATATCAAGCGGGTCCTGTTGACCAAGGGATTGCTGCGGGCAACCGAGGTCAGAGCGCTTCAGCGGGCGATCGCCGATGCCGAAGGGCAGATCGGCCGGCTGGAGGCGGAGGTATCGGAAACCGGGGCCCAGCTCCTGAAGGGGCAGCAGGAGATCATGCGCGCCGAGGAGACATATCGGGAGGAAGCGCTCGACCGCCTGCAATCGATCCAGGGCGAGCGTGATACTTCACGTGAACAATCCCGCGAAGCCGACGACGTTCTGCGCCGTGCGACGATCCTTGCTCCGGTGTCCGGTACCGTCGTGCGGACATATTACCATACGACCGGCGGCGTTATCGAAAGCGGCAAGGGGATCATGGAGATCCTGCCTGCCGGCGTGCCGCTGATCATCGAGGCAAAGGTGCCTCGCAACGAGATCGACAGCGTCAAAGTCGGCCAGAAAGCCACGGTCCGTCTCATAGCGTTGAACCAGCGCACGACCCCGGTCCTGGAGGGCGAGGTGTTCTATGTCTCGGCGGACGCAATGGAGGATAGCAAGGCGGGGCTCGCAAACCACGACGTCTACGTCGCGCGCATCAATATCTCGTCCGACGAGATCGCCCGGATCAAGGGGTTTACTCCGCAACCCGGCATGCCGGCGGAAATCATGATCCAGACTGCGGTCAGAACGTTCTTCAGTTATCTGGTCAAGCCGATTGTGGACAGCATGTCGAGGGCGTTCACGGAGCGCTGATAAGCCCCATCTGCTCGGGCCTACGCCAGGGGGCTACCTCTTAAGGCGTAGGCTCGCTGCTGTCTTCAACGCGTCCTCGCGAAGCCATTCGCCTTTACAGGCTTCCATCCGGCGCTCCGGAGACGGGCGGCAGGCTGGTTTTCCTCGCTTGTTCCTAAAAGAAACCCTCGCCGATGAAACAGCGAGGGCGTCCGCAAGACGGGAAATACTCGAGGCTGACAGGACGCCTCGGGCAACATAACACCACGAGCGTTGACAAATGTCAGGTTCACCAAAAGGAGAAGGCCCGACCGTTTTTCCCGTTCGAGCCTTCAGCAGTCTGTTTGGCAGAAGTATTATTCCTTTATCTGCAAGAGACATCAACTCAATCAAAAGGATTAGGTTCTCTCATTCGTTGTGGATAGGATAAAATTTAATAATCACAGGTTGTTTTCTATTTTTACATGCGCGGCTTCGGGTGAAGTACACGAAACTCGACGGCAATTCGTTCGGCGTTTGGCTGGCTAAATTAGGCGTTCGAAAATTACACTTGAGGTGTGGCCTGATTGCAATATCGTCGATCTATGATTGTGTTATTTTATAGTGCGGACTTGAGCAGAACGCCTCGGGTTTCGGCGTAGTAGACTGGCCGGCTGCCCCCTAGGCAGCCGGCCAGTTGTTTGATCGATACTTTCATCGCGATGCCTTCGGTGCTGTGCCATGAAAGCGTGAATATTCCGGCCCCGTGAATCATACAGGCCGACAGCGTCGACAAAGATCTGACGATCGTGTCTGTTGATCTTCCTTCCAAGATCGTAGTTTCGGACGCCACCATTCCTGGTGGCTTTCACGCTTTGGCTATAGATGACATCCGCCGTCGGGCTGGCTTCTTCACTCTCCAGCTCGTAGGCCTCCCAATCGGGCGGAAAGTCCTCCGGCTCTGTGAACCGCACCATCCTCGGCCGGACAGACTTCTGAGCGTGATGGCCTATTGGGCATGGCGGGTGCCGAAACTGGTGCCGCTTTTCGGAGCCTTGCCGGGATAATCTTTCTAGCCGGCGTCTCCTCGGGTAATGCCTTTGGCGTGGTCTGCTCGGCCGCCGCATTCGTTCTTTTCGGCTCGGCGGTGTCCGGGCGGATCAGTTCCGGGCTGAACTGGCGATGGCTGCAGTTCCTGGGGTTGATCTCCTACTCGCTCTACCTGACCCATAACCTGGTTATAGGCGCGGTGTTTCGGGTAGCCGCGATGGTCGGAGCCGTCTCGCCGCTGGAGGTCCTCATTTGGTGGATCGTGTCGCTGCTCTGCTGCGTTGCCTTTGCCGCTACATTCTGGCTGCTGATAGAGCGGCCCAGCATGGAGTTGTCGAAGCGACTCGGCCAGCGCAAGGCCCCAGATTTGCCTCCGCAGAACGTCGCTCTTCTCACCGTTCGGCATCTGCCGCAATGATGTCGCGCCTTGCTTCCGCGTCGGGAGCGTCCTGGCCGGCTCGGCGATGGATGAAGGCTGGCGAAGGACGTCGAGAAATCCGTTGCCTCAGCAGCGGCGTGGATCGCTCATACACGCCGCATGACGATACGGCCGGCGGGAGATTGCTATCGCGCAATCCTTACGGAGCCCGATTCTGATTGGAGCTCCCTCCGCATGAGGATCTTCTCTATTGCCAGCCACTTGGGATTACTGTCGCTCTCATTTTCCAACAGCCCCCAACTGCCCCACTTGCTGGCATACGTCATCGAAGAATATAGGGCATAGGCATCTCCACCGGATCGCTGCCAGATATTCAGATGGAGGAGGTAGAGTTCACCCATCCGTCTGTCACGATTTGCCGCTATGAAGAGGTTCGTCAGCCTCTCGTTGTTTTCCGCACCACTATGTCCGACAAGATGTTGTCCGCCTTCATAGGCGTAAAGCTTGACGCCATATTTCCTGGCAACGGAAGCCTGCGTCTCGATCATCTTCCGATTGTCGTTCAATACATCCCGTTCAAGTTCCGTGAACAACTGGGCCAAAGGCCATCTGGAAACCTGTTCGGTTCGCTCAGGCGACCCGAGACCGCCGCCGAAATAGGGCGCGATGGCAAGGACGTCCGCATGCGCCCGCACGCCCTTCCACGATAGTATCGTTTCACTGGTCCAATCATTTACGGATTGAGCGGCATAAATCCCAACGATCCTTTGCGCCTGTCCGCGAAATACGTCTTTCCAGATGGCAAGAATTTCCGTTGTCCGCTGGGCGTAATAGCGGAGTTGGGCTTCGAACTCATTGCTCGACAGTCCCAGCGCGAGCCCCTTTTCCTTCGCATACTCGGCTTGGCCGAAGCCGGAATTCCAGACTTCGTTGGAATACTCCACATTCACCACCAGGTTTCCGTCCAGGCCGTCTTTCACCTGCTGTGCGAACCGGCGGATGTAATCGTCATCGGCCTGGTGAGGCATGTTGAACCAGGGGTCGATTTGTAGCTCGTTACTCAGTTCGATCATGTACTCGAGCGGCGTTCCGGCATCGGATTTACCGAAGTGGCCGACGCGCGGCCGATCATCCCAGCTGCGGACCGTCGAGTTATTGGTAGCCATCCAATCCATGAAGCGTAGCGTAGACATGCGCTTCAATCGCTTGAGGAAGGGCTCGCGAAATCGTTGTGTCGGCCTTTTGCCTCGTTCGTAGACACGGATGTTGCGGACCGGATCGGAAGGATCGGTTTCCATCATGATTGTGGTGAAAGCCGCGTCCTTGCGAAGATTGCGCACATCATCGCGTCCAGGCAGACGCGCCTCCAGTTCGGCGCCGTCGCGATATCCGAGTTTTCCCTTGCCATCATAATAAACTGAGAGGTTCACAGGCAGATTTCTCCGTTCACGAGAGAAAATCAGGGCGCTCTCGATCGTGGAGTTCTCCGGGACGCTCAAGGGGTAACCGTCGGGTGTCATCGGCGGCAACGGCGTGTCCCATGTAAAGGGCGCACCTTTGATCTGCAAACGCCAGCGCGAGGCGTTATAGGCCAGGTCGGAGAAAGCCTGCTCGGTCGCCCAATAGTTCATCGGGCTTAGGTTCACGCCCAAACGGCTTGGATAATCCTCGCGGGCCGAGGCTTGCCCAAGCGAAAAGCCGTTGAAAGGTTCGCTGGCTGCAAGACCTGCCAGCATTTGAAGAAGCGTTCGGCGGTTCACGGCAGATGTCCTCCGTATTCGCTCGGATATCTATTGCAGTGCTTGTCGCGGAACGTAGCCGTCCACTGCCAATGACGAGATAATACAAGGCGCCCGCAAGCAAGGTGCGCATTAGTCGTATGCCGCCTCCAAAGTTAGTAGGTGGAAATTCCTTTTACCGTGTGGCGACCTGCAGCCGAATGAGTAGCATTTCCCGTAGCGGGATACTTTGCTCGATAGCGGCAGGTGGCGGGGATAGAGACAATATGCAGGCGCTCCTCAGATCATTGCGGCGAGGCAAGAGACGTTAGATGCCAGAATTCCTGCGCTCTCTTGTCTATGTATTGATAGTTACTGCCCCCGCCCTTTATGTCGGCGGGAAGATAGCGGTGCCGATAATCGGCCTGGCTGAGTTCCGCCTTTGGCGAAATTGTTGGCTGCTGGCGACCGTCATCACCTTTCTATCCAGAGGCTTTTTTGACTTTGCCGTCGCACTGGCTTTCGTGAGCTTTTATGTTCACCGACACTCCCGGCAGCCGGCTTTTTTCTATATAGTCCTGATGTTCGTTGCACCCTGCGTGCCTATCCCCAGCGGCATACCCGGCATCTTCAACAAGATCCTCGAGCTTGACCCTCCTCGTTGGCTGGCGATTACAATTCTCCTGCCGATTGCGCTCAGGTTATTGAGGGACCGAGGCACTCGGGAAGTTCGGGGCTTGGATGTTCTTGTGATTGCCTTCGTCGGCTATACCTCGCTGCTTTCCGTAAGGTTGGGAGATTTCAATGCCATTCTTCGGGTTCTGGCCGGCAATTTTCTCGATATCTGCCTTCCTTACTTTGTCTTCAGCCGAGTGATCCGCTCCAGTCTTGATATGAACAAAGCGCTTCTCGCCTTCGTAGTCGGCGTGCTGCCCCTGAGCGCCATCGGGGTTCTGGAGATATCGAAAAGCTGGCGGCTCTATTATGTCGTCGTCCAGGAATGGGACGTGGTTCTCATAACCGCCTATCTTTTTCGAGACGGGCTCTTGCGTGCTTCGACCACGTCTATCGAAGCGATCGCATTCGGCTTCGTCTGCATGACCGGGGCTGGTTGTCTCCTGGCTCTTCGAACCCCAGTCTCGCTGGGTGCCTGGCGTTATGCGGCACTAGGGATACTGGTGCTCGGGCTGCTTTCGAGCGTGTCACGAGGCCCGTGGTTGGGTTTTGCATTCTGTATCTTGTTCTTGACCATCACCAGCCCGAAGAGGTCTTTCAGACTTGCTCTTGCAGGTTTGCCGGTGGTGGGCGCGTTGCTGTTCCTGCATCCCCCATTTCTTGACCGCTTCATAAACCTGCTTCCGTTTGTCGGATCGGCAGACAAGAGCAGCGAAACTTACAGATCCAGCCTTTTCGAAAATTCCTTGATAGTCATCCAGCGTTATCCGCTGTTTGGTTCGGATTCATTCCTGAAGGAACCAGAGATGCAGACCATGATACAAGGGCAGGGCATCATTGATATAGTGAATACTTACCTGCAGGTGGCGCTATATTACGGCTTAATCGGATTGTTTCTGTTTGTCTTGTATTTTGCCTTGATTTCATCAAAGCTGGCTCACAAATCATTCGGAGATGGCTTGGATCAGGTGAACTGCAAAGCAGTTTTAGGTATCCTGGTAGCGATGCTCCTGGTGATCATTACAGCCAGCAGTGTGTCTTTCATACCCTATATATATTGGACTTTCTCCGCCATGTGCGCCGCAATTCTCGCTCCGAACTTCGCCAGAAACCGGGAAAATCTTCCACTGCAGGTCACGAGACGTCTGAAGGTCGTTGGCTTGAACCCGGTGGCCCACCAGGATTTTCCGGACGATGGCAGAAAGAAGATGCGAGTGTTGGGGATGCACTGAAGGGACGCAAGCGCGAACCTTCGACATATATTGATTTGAACTATTTATACTCGATGATCCCCTGTCGACGATTGATCAGCCGGTTCAGGTAGAACTGCGCGATGCCCTGCATTTCCGGGAATTTGCCCAGGACGTCGAAAGTTGCGAAAAGCAGAGTATTCTCGAGCGCCGGTCGCGTACGCCGAGCCAGGCGCCACAGCTGAAGCGGATAGAGCAGCAGAAGCGCCAGGGCGGCAGGATGAAAAGCCGCGCCCGCGATTGCGACCAGCGGCAGCAAGCCGCCCCAGAAAACTGCGCGGCGGAGATTTTTCGTCCATATCCGGGATGGCGATGTCCGATGGAGATGAGATACCTGCGCATAGGCATGCCCGCAACGCACGCTTCTCCGCCACCATTGGCTCAGGCGGCTTATATCCGCATCGTGGCGTGTCATTTCGGAAGGGAGGCGCCAGATCTTCCAGCCTCTCTCGCGCAGGCGGACGCAAAGTTCCGGCTCCTCTCCCGCGATCAGCCCCGCGGAGTAACCTCCGAGATCCCTGAGGACGAAGGCTCTGATGAGGATATCGCCGCCGCATGCCTGGACTTCGCCCGGGGTCCCATCCCATTCGCGGTCGCACATGGCATTGAAGATGGTGCGTTCCGGATACCGTTCGCGCCGTCGTCCGAAGACCAACGCAACATCCTTGCGCATGACCAGAAAGGTCGTGGCTGTCGCTATCCATCCGGTGTCGAGTTCGCAGTCCCCATCCAGGAACTGCACAAAAGCGGTTTCGGGCCAGCGCCGCATGACGGCGTCGAAACCTGCATTGCGCGCGCGCGCCGCGGTGAAGGGAATTGTCATATCCAGCGGCACTACCTCCGCGCAGAGGCCGGCCGCCGCTTCGACGCTTCCGTCGGACGAGGCCGAATCCACGTAGACCGTGCGGTTGCGATGGGTTTTGAGCGAACTGAGGCAGTCGATGAGACGCTGTCCTTCGTTGCGTCCGATCACCACGATGCCGACATCGGCGCCGATCCCGGTATAGCCGCGGTGCCTTAGGATATCTGCGTCCATGTGTGCTTGTTCCCGGCCGTTGGTTTGGCGGTCGTCGCCAGTCGCGATCTCGGCCTGCCAACCTGGTAAGCCTATATTCCATTTGTAGAATTCGAGATCGCGGCTGTAAATTTACCTCTTTGGTGGAAGCCGATGCCGCGGCCCTAAGCTCTTTGTCCCACTGAGCCTCCGAAGCCCTTTTTGATATACCGGTTCCAAGGGGAATTGCCGACGATCGGCAAAGATGAAGGGATGTTCGTGGAATGCGGATTGCGTATTTCACCAACCAGTATCCGGCGCCGAGCCACACGTTCATACGGCGCGAAATCGTAGCGCTGGAGGCGAGGGGGAATCGGGTCCAACGATATGCGGTGCGTCCTTTTCGTGGCGTGCTGAAGGATTCCGACGACATCGCAGAAGCTCGACGTACCAGGCATATCCTGCGCAGCCCGATGATACGGGCCATGGCGAGCGTCGCCCGCCAACTGCTTTCCCGCCCCGGGAATTCCTTGAAAGCACTGGGAACTGCGTTCCGGTTCGCGAGGACGGCCGGCGGACGTTACCCGCACCACCTCGTATATTTCTTCGAAGCGATGATCCTGGCCGATTGGTGCCGCAGGGACGAGATCGATCACCTGCATGTGCATTTCGGCACCAATCCCGCGACGGTTGCGACACTGGCGCATCAAATCGGCGGCATGAAGTTCAGTTTCACCGTCCACGGGCCGGAGGAATTCGATCGGCCCGAAACGCTGGGGCTCGGCGACAAGATCAAGGCTTGTTCATTTGTCGTCGCCGTCAGCTCCTATGGACGCAGCCAATTGCTGCGCTGGGCCGACCTTGGAGATTGGCGGAAGATCGAGGTCGTTCATTGCGGCATCGACCAGCGCTATCTGAGCGACGACGTGGACGTGCATGGCACCAGCCAACGTCTTGTCTGCATTGCCCGGCTGTCCGAACAGAAAGGTCATCTCCTTCTGCTGCAGGCGGCGGCAAACCTGCGGGCCGAGGGGATGTGCTTCCAACTCGTCCTGGTCGGCGACGGCCCGTTGCGGGCTGAAATAGGACACGAAATCGAACGGCTCGGCCTCGGCGATACGGTCGTGCTGACCGGCACGATCTCGCAGGACGATGTGCGCAGCGAAATCCTTCGGGCCAAGGCTCTGGTCCTGCCGAGTTTCGCGGAGGGCCTTCCCGTTGTGCTGATGGAAAGCATGGCTCTGAAGCGCCCGGTGATCTCGACCTATATCGCCGGCATCCCCGAGCTGGTTCAACCGGACAATGGCTGGCTGGTTCCCGCCGGCGATCTGGAGGCGCTGACCGGCGCAATGCGGCAGGCGCTGTTCGCAAGCGATGTCGAGTTGTTTCGCAAAGGCGAGGCGGGGCGGCGCCGGACGCTCGAACGGCATGACATCAACAGATCGGCGGCGGCGCTGGAAATACTGATGGCCCGACCGGCAGTTGTTTAAACCGGTCGGTATTTGCGAAGGCGGTCAGACCCTGCGAAACGGCCCTGAATGACGAATGAAATCCTGCAGCAGATGTGGCGGTCCGCTTGAGGGCTTGCCTTCTGCGAGAAGGCGGATGCGCCAGGCGATGTGTCCGCAAAGCCAGGCAAGGTCGGAAAGGACCGAGAATGCGGCTCCGTGATGCTTGAGATGGTAGCGCCGCCGGGACTCGAACCAGTAGGCTGGCCGCCTGGACGGCTTGACGTGTCGCGTCACGCCCGTCGACTGGCCGACCAGGTGGATGATGCGGCTTTGCGGCACGTGCCAGCAGGACCATCCGGCGCGCGCTGCCCGGATACAGAAGTCGACCTCCTCGTAATAGAGGAAATACCCTTCGTCGAGCATGCCGATCTGGTCGAGGACCTCTGTCCTGATCATCAGGCTGGCCCCGGAAACCCAGTCGATCCGGCTTGGCTCCTTCGGCATGTCGGGAACGATACGCCAGCGCCCGAGCAGGCGGGTGACCGGGCCGAGCCTGGCCTCGCTTTCGAATTCATTGGCAATAGAAGGAAAGCGGAAAGCGCAGGCCTGGCCCCGCCCGTCCGGATGTTCCAGACGGCTGCCGGCAATGCCGGCATCAGGCTTGCCGTCCATGAATTCCACCAGACGGGTAATGCTGCCGGGGCGGGCGATGGTATCGGGATTGAGGAGCAGGACATAGTCCGGCCGGCCGAAGTTCGCCGTGGCATACTCGATGCCTCGGTTGTTGCCGTAGGCAAAGCCACCATTGGTCTCGAGCGGGAGACATACGGCGTTCGTCCAGCCGTTCTTCTCTATGGCGGCCGCAATGAGTTCGGCCGAACGATCGCCGGAGCCACCCTCGACGGCAACGATCCGTGTCCCATCCGGAACCGTGCCCGGCACGCTCAAGGAGGCAAGGCAATCGATGGTCAGATCGGCGGTCCGATAGTTGACGATGACGACGACCAGTTTCAGCCGGGAGGCGTCGTCTTGCCGGCTATGTTCGACGTCCATCAAAGGCCGTGCCTCTTCGTCTTGTTCAGGACCACCTGCATGTTTTTTTCGGAGCCGAGATAGCTCCGGCAGATTTCCAGTTCCGAAAGCCTTGACTTACCGATGGCGAGTACGATCACGGCGGTGTCCGACATATCGACGAACGGGATCACCTCGTCCGAACTCAACATCGGCGGTAGATCGAAGAGAACGATCGTCGGCTTCAGCATCTGTCGCGCGAATTCCACCTGCGCCGTCATGCGGGCCAGGTCCGCCGGCAGGGGAATTCTGCCGGGCCCCCAGGCGGTGCGCAGCAGATGGCAATGAAGGCCCCGTATATCCAGCGTCGTCAGCCATCCGCGGATCGGGTCCTCCAATGGCGGACGAGGCGGCAGTCCGAGTATGTTGCCGATTGCGGGATCCCGGAAATTTGCGTCGACCAGCAGAACATTGGATCCGGGTACGCGGGCAAAGCTGAGCGCCAGATTGATGGCGGTTACTGTGGTGCCGCAGCCGATCGTCGGGGCGGTCACGGAGATCACCCGCGTGTCCTCATCCCTGTGTTCGGTCAGCAGCTGGTTTCGCAGGACGTCATAGGCGTGTGCTATCGAACTGTCGCTGTCGAAAGCGATGATGCGATTTGCATACAGAAAGGTGGGAGAGACCGGCGAGAGATCCGGCGGACATTCCTCGTAGGAATGGATTCCATTGACCGAGCCGTTGAGATAGCCGGCATTCAGCTCGGCGAGACCGGTGCTGTCCAGTCTTTCCGCCATTCTTCCTCGAGCTGAGATATTCTTGATGATTTCCATAAAATTCCCTGCCCTATCCCATCGGTGCGAATTTCAACTAAAGGCGGTCCGGCCGGATTGGTGTGATGTCACCCTCCCGCGATCGGACTTGGGTTGGTGAATGCGGAATTGCGGAATGCCTTGGCTATGCGTCGCTTCGGCTTCCAATGTGGAATGACCACCAGAGTTTCTCCCGCCAGAGCGCGGCTGAGATCAAACGTGCCGCGAACGGTCCGGTCAAACAGATGCCCGGCGTAAATTCCTGCAGCCGCGGCCATCGCCGCTGCGGCGCAAGCCGCGCCGGCCAAATGAAGCCGCCGCGGTCCTGAAGCAATTTTGGCAACTTCCGGCTCCTCGATCACCTCGATCTGCAGGGCGGCATCGCCTTCCTCCAGGCGCTCGCCGAGACGCGCGGCATCGAGCTTGGTCTGCATCTCGTCCATGTTTCGCTGCAGCGAGACCTTCTCGGCTTCGTTCGCTTCGATCTGCGCTCCAACTTCGGGAGCGTGAGAGATGAGCTCCCGCAGCCCGGCGATGCGTTCGACGAGGGACTTCCTTTGTGCGAGGTTCTGTTGCTGGCGTGGCTTTGCCATTGCGATACGTTCAGCAATCAGCATGAGTTCGGGTGAAAGCGTCTTGATCTGTTCCGGCGTCGGCATGGTCGCCGATCCATCGCGCGGTGCGGCGGGTGCAACCTGAGTCCGCATCTCTTCGAGACGCTGCTTCATGGCACGGATTTGCGGATGGGTATCCGAATAAATGATGGACTTCACTGCGAACTCACGCTCAAGCTCGATGAGCTGCCCATGAAAACGCGTAACCTCTGTCGTCTGCCCGGGACCAATACGCAGCTGCGCCTCATAGATCCCGATCTCTTCATTCAACGCAATGGCCGCCCGATCGAGCGTCGCGAGTTCCAGTTCCTTGGTCTGAAGCTCGATCAGCAGGGTTGGGATCCGGGTGGGATGGGACTCCTTGTTTTCTTCGAGATATCTGGTCCAGGCACCTTCCCTCTCGTGGAGGCGTTGCGTGACGTTATTGACTTCCTGCGTCAGGAACTTGGTCGCTTCCGAAGCACGCGCCGTGCGGATGCGCCGGTTTTCTTCGATGACCTGCGACACGAGGTCCGACACCATATTCGCGGAAACGACGGGATCGTCATATTTAAAGCCGATCCTGACGGAGGCATTGCTTGCGGTGCGGTCGGCTCCGTCGGTCACCGATATCTGGAGCGTGATGTTGTTGCGTATCACGGCGGCAAAATTGTTCTTGGCCAGGGTCTCGCGCAGATCCGGAAAAAGACCATGCTTGTCGGCCAGCGCCAGCAGGCTGTTGCGTGACATTACCCGTTGCTCGATGAATAGCAGGCGGTCGTTCGATACGGTCGGCGATACGAGCGTTGTCGGTATCTGCTGGAATTCCATCAGCAGCAGCGCGTCGGAGTAATAGCTCCGAGGCATGGCGTAAATGAAGTAGGCCCCCACTATAAGGGTAACCAGAGCGGGCACGATGGCATAGAAGGGTCTGGCGAGTGCGATCTCGATAAAATAAAGAATATTGCGTCCTAATTCATTGATCATGCTGTCGCCTCATTGCTTCGCGTACGAAATACGTTGGTCATCACGAAGTCTCCCTTATCGAGCCGCTCTCGTCGTTAACCCGGACGTACGGCTTCCGACCTGGGCCACTGGCTGTACCGCTCCCGCATCCCGGTTGTTCGCGGGATCGCTGTAGGCCACGCGCAGCAGGTCGCCGGGCAGGATCGGGGTCATCTCGGTTGCGGCGAACTCCCGTGTTTCACCGTTGACGGTCCGCACGATCTGATAACCGAGCATCCGGCGCTCTCTTTGCTGGTTCGAGGCGGCGTTCTCGCCATAGATCGTCATGATCCGCGTGCTGTCGGCAAGCCGCGCCGCGGCCTCCTCCTGTTCGCGCTGGGCTGCATTGAGTTCGACCAGCAATTGGGTCCGTTGCGCCTGGCGTGCGCTGTCATAACGGGCGAGTTCCGCCATTTTCGCCCGCTCGGCGACTGCGATTTCAGAGGTCAATCGGCTGACCTGTCCCTCGAGTTCAGCGACCGTGCCTTCCTGGACCATCTGCTGGGAACCTTCGGTCACGCCCTTGGCGACGAGCCCGTTGATGCTCTGGAGGCGACGCCTTGCCAGGTCTATCCGTTTCGTCAGGGTATCGGCCTGCTCCTGCATCGCGAGGCTGTTTCGCTCCGAGAGCTGGCTGGCCTGGGTCTGGGCTTTTTCCTCCATGGCGAGCGTTTCCATCCGGGCATTCAGGAGCGATTGTTCCTGGGCAAGGGCCGGATCGGCGGCGAGGGTTTCGGCCGTGCCGATGGATTTTTCTCCGCGCATTTCCGCCTCCAGGCGGGTGATGCGTGCCCGCAGTTCCTGCAGGCGTTTTTGGGAGTGTTCGACTTCGCGTTTTACCACAACCGACCGGTCCTGATCGGCGGCCAGCAAGGGCGTGCGATACACGCCGCCGGCGACACTGATGCCATGAAGGACGGTCATGTTGGCCCGATACGCATATTCGCCGGGGTTGTCGACTTCGCCGAGGACATAGATCAGCTGCGGGTTCTGGGAATTGGGACGCAGCATGATCGTGAGATTGGGGCTGTCCTTGAAATAGGTCTTCAGCCGCCCGAGAAGTTGCGCTTCCAGTTCCGAAAGGGAAAGGCCCGCGCTCTGAATATGGCCCGCGAGCGGGAACGACAGCCACCCATCCGGAGCAATGACGACTTCGCGGGTAAGCTCAGGCTCCTGAGCAATCCATACCTGCAGCGTATCTCCCGGCTGCAGGCGATAGGTCGTCTGAGCTGAAACGTCCCCAAATGTCAGGCAGAGCAAAAGCCCCGCGAGACTCGTTATCCCACGCATACAGACCCCCAATGATCGGTAACCCCTTCCCGTCCAACTGGGACAAGACGGTTTATACTAGGGCGGCCTTCGACACCTGCAAACAGAGCACAAAGAGGTAAGCTTCCGGTCTCGAGTCCTCCATCTAACGGATGAGCCTGAAAGTACTAATCGACTTTAAGATGAGCGCATCGCGCACGGAGCCGCTTGCGAAACGACCGGCCGACCTTAACCAATATCTCCTGGGGGCAAAGGTGGTTCAGCCGAGCGGTGCGGCCATGCCTGCGCGGGCAACGACCGTGGTGCTTAACAAACGTCGGAGACCATTCCAAATGTGTTTTTCGAGGATTTTGACGGCCGCTTTCGCAACATCTACGGTCGGTGCGCTCGCACTTGGCGTGGCCATGTTCAAGCCTGATCCAGTTAGCGCCGAGCGTGATCTCGATGCTCCACTCCGGGCCTTTTCGGCCGGCAACCGAGATCATATCCTGCTGTCCGGGCACAGCCTGACTGATCAACCCTATCCCGATCATTTGGAAGGGATCGCCCGGCAGGAAGGGATTGCCGTGTCTTGGAGGTTGGAGAACCTGACCGGTTCTTCAATCCAGCAACGAACCGCCGGGCTCGTCCGACTGACCGACGAGCCTTACAACGTTCTCATCATCACCGAACAACATCGTGTTCTGGATGCGTTGATGTGGAGCGAAACTGTTCGTTACCTCCATGGCTACCACCATGCGTTCACCACGGCAAATCCAGCTGGGATCACATATTTCTACACCCCCTGGATAAGCCTTTCGTCTTTAGCGGATCCCCATCCGTGGATCGAATACGAGAGGCTGGCTCTGCCCGTCTGGCGATGCGTCGTAAACCGGGTAAACGATAAGATCGGGGCGGCTGGCCGAAAAAACCATATTCACTTCATTCCGACATCGCTTGCGCTTGCCGAGCTCGTCGCGCGTCTGGCGTCCGATCCAGCCTTTAGCGGGTTCGAGGATTGGAATGCGGCGGACCGCTTGAAGGCAATCTTCTCCGATGAGGTTCATCTGACGGAACTTGGATCCTACTACGTGGCCGCCGTAAGCTTCGCGGCGATCTACGGAGTGGATATCCGTCAGCAAAGGCCGCCCGCCTTGCTGGATGCCCGGCAAGCCGACGCGCTGAGGCTGTTTGCTGCCGACTTCATGCAACGCTATCGGGCAACCAGGATGAATGAAGCGCGTGATTGCAAGGCGCCGGTCTCGCTCGCCTTCGCGTCCCACTACGCGAACTATGTGGCGCGCGCCTACCCTCGTGAGGGCAGCTATCTCATTACAGAGTTGCTACGCATCCGGAATATTGTCCGTTTTACCTGGCGCTTCAGGAAAAGCCTGGAGTGAAACGGCTAAGGTGATTGCCTCAGTTCAGAGCCGACGGCGGGGCTTCGGGAGGCCTAGGGAGCCAACGTTGCCCGATACGCCGAAATGAGTAACCCGATAGCCCAAAGACTAGCGGCGAAACCATTGGCAGCTATGCGAATATCTTCGCTGGGATGCGGAGTTTCGCACAAGGAAAGCTCCCCTTGTCCGATGCTGATTGTGCCTTGCGAGGATAGTTGATTGATATCTTTTTTGCCGATTGTGCATTCTTTGAGAAAGATTGCCGGGATGCCTTTCCCGGATATCGAAGCGGTTGCGGTCGATCGCTGGACGATTGCCCCGCAGACCCGGCGCTTCATTCGCCCCGCAAAGTTTCTGCCGCATCATCTCGACCGTATAAAGGGCACTCAATTCGGGCCGGTCACAGAGATCGTGAAGGGCTTTCGTGGAAACTACGAAACCACTCAGGAGGCCACGGTCGGTTACCGGATCAAGAATGTCGACCTCATCGATGGCGTTCTCTATGCGCCGAAGTCTTCGAAGAGCCTCAGACCCCGCAGCCGCCGGATGCCTGTCTATGTGCCTCCCAAGCACTCGACCACCGGTGCGCTGTTCGAGAGCTGGGTCGGCAATCGCTGGTTCGGCAACTGGCTTTCGGATGATTGCCTGACCTATCCATTGGCGGAGGAATACGAAACTCCGATAACGACGCGGCCGATCACGCGGGGGCACGAGCCGCAATATGCCGCCAAACTCGATCTCAAGCCGATCTATGTCAGCGACGTCCATTTCGACGAGGTCATCCTCTTCAGGGACAAGGGGCAGAACGAGGGCAAGAAGAAACGGGCCGATCAGGTTCGCGAAAAGCTTCTGGCATCGGCGCCACCTTTTCCCTTTCATCCTGGCGTCTTCATCCTGCGGGGGAGCAAGGGCGAAAGCCGCCTGCTGTCGAACGAGGCCGATATCGCCGAACAGTTTGCGAAGAAATGCGGTTTCCGGATCCTCGATCCGATGACCTCGTCGGTCGACGACATCATCCACGCCTGTGCCGGAGCCCGCATCGTCGCAGGTGTGGAAGGCAGCCATCTGGTTCACGGGCTGATGATCATGCCGCCGGATTCGGCCCTGTTCGTCATCCAGCCGGCAGATCGGGTGGTCTCGGTTCTCAAGGTCATGACCGATCGTCAGGGACAAGGCTATGCCTTCGTCGTCGGCGAGGGAACCTGCGAGAACTTTCGGGTCGAGTGGAGTGATATCGACCGCACATTGGAGATGGTGCTCGCATGACTTCACGGCTTCGTTTTCTCTATCCTCATTCCGCGGCGATGAGTGACCATAAGGGTGCGGCATCCCAGCACGCCCCTCCCGCCTCGTTTCGCGAACTGGTGCGGAAGGACTACGAGCGCCACGGCAGGAGGGTCCTCAATGCCGGCTTTATCTCGCTGCTGGTCTATCGCTTCGGCCGGTGGGCGGGGAGCCTTCGGAGCCACTTTGCCAGACGGTTTTTCCAGAAGATCTACGGCGCGATCAACATGGTCGTTTCGACGCTTACACGGGTGTGGATACCGGCAGAGGTGACGCTCGGCGAGGGTTTTCACATCATCCACGTAGAGGGATCGATTTCGATCCACCCTGACTCGGTGATCGGAAAACGATGCGGCATCATGCACAATGTGACGATCGGCACGAACATGAGCGCCGGTGCACCCAGGATCGGCGATGACGTCTTTATCGGGGTGAACTCCACCATTCTCGGCGATATCCGCATCGGCGACCGGGTACGGATAGGAGCCAATACAGCGGTCTCCACGGACGTGCCGTCGGATTCGATCGTCGTCGGTTCCCCGGCCAAGATTTATCCCCGCCTCGGCCCGTTTTCGAGCGAACAGACCAAGACCGATGCCAGTCCCTGATTCCACTCACCCGCTGGAGGAGTTTGCCATGAACGCGTTGACCACCAACTTCTATCAGCTTCTGGCTGATAACCTCGTCTCAAGGCCGGGCAAGCCCGCGCTCATCGACGGTCATCGCGCCGCGAGCTATGCCGCGGTTGCGGCCGAAGTGGACCGGCTGGCGGGTTATTTGCAAAGCCGCAATATCCGGCCGGGCGACCGGGTGATCGTGCACCTGCGCAAGAGCATCGCCGAGGTTACCGCCATGTTCGCCATCGCCAAGGTGGGTGGGGTAATCGTCAACGTCAACACGCAATGGACGGTCGAGCAGCTCGAATACGTGGCTAACGACTGCGGCGCGCGCCTGCTGATCGTCGAGGCAAGGGTCGCCGAGGCTCTCGGCGCGCGCAAGCTACCCGACACGGTCGACAATGTTCTGGTCAAAGGCAAACTGCCGGCCGACGCCATATTCGACGTCTGGGATAATCTTCCGGAAGACCTTTCAGGCGACGAGATCGCCCGCCTCGACACAGAACTTGCGATGATCATCTACACGTCCGGTTCGACGGGCATGCCGAAGGGCGTGATGCTGACCCATCGCAACATCGTTGCCGGCGCCCGCTCGGTATCGCGCTATCTGGGCTTGAGGGAAGACGACCGGCTGCTCAGCGTCCTGCCCTACAGCTTCGACTATGGCCTGAATCAGCTGACGACAATGATGCTGATGGGCGGTACCGTCGTGCACCAGGCGGTGCCGATGGCCACCGAAATCGTCCTGGCCATGCAGCGGCATCGGGTGACCGGGGTGGCCGCCGTGCCGCCGCTCTGGAGCCAGATCGTGCGGCTGCTGAAGGACAATCCCGTGGAATTTCCGGCGCTCCGGCGGATCACCAATTCCGGCGGCAAGATTTCGCTCAACATCCTGGAGCAGATACCTCGGGTCTTCCCGGATGCGGATGTCTATCTGATGTACGGGCTGACCGAGGCTTTCCGCTCGACCTATCTCTCGCCGCAGAAGTTTGCCCGCAAGATGGGAGCTATCGGTCAGGCGATCCCCGGTGCCGAAATCTATGTCATCAAGCATGGCGAAGGCATCGCCCATCCCGGCGAACAGGGCGAACTCGTTCATCGTGGCCCGCTTGTCAGCCTTGGATATTGGGGCAAGCCGGAGGTCACGGAGCAGAAGATCCGGCCGTGTCCGGAACTCTGGCACCTGATCGGCGACGAACCGGTCGTCTATAGCGGTGATATCGTCCGGATTGATGCCGACGGCGACCTCTGGTTCATCGGCCGCAACGACGCGATGATCAAGACCAGCGGCTTCCGCGTCAGTCCGGATGAGATCGAGGATCTCGTCTGCCGCAGCGGCGTGGTGGCGGAGGCGGTCGCCTTCGGCGTCGACGACGAGGAACTGGGGCAAACGGTGCATGTGGCGATAACCCCGATCGGCAAGTTCGACGAGGAGGCCCTGCTGCGCTACTGCCGGCGCGCGATGCCGTCCTACATGGTGCCACGGCAGTTCCATGTCTGGCCGGAAAGCATGCCGCGCACATCGAGCGGCAAGCTGGCGCGGCCGGATGTCGTGCGCCTTTGTCGCGAATGGATGCAAGGCGGGGAAATTGTCTTCAGCGCGCCTCCGCCGGCAGCTCAAATCAAAGTGACCGAAACACGGGAGAACCTGCAATGAGCCTTACCCATGGAAAGTTGATTGGTTATCTGCGGGAATCTCTGAATATCGCCCATGCCGACAGCGAGAGCGAACTGTTCTCCTCAGGCCTTCTCGATTCCGTTTCGATGGTGAACCTCCTGGCATTCGTCGAACAAACGACGGGCCTTTCCATTCGCGCCGAAGACGTGACGCTCGAAAATTTCGATACGCCGGAGCGGATCATCCGTTTTGCGGAAGCCAGCGCCTGATGAACCATTTCTCGGCGCTCGATGTCTGGCTGCAGAGTGCGGCGGCATCATTCGGAACCCCCTCCTATGTCTATCTCGCATCGGCGATCGAGAGCCGGGCAGCGCTCCTGAGGCAAGCTTTCGAGCAACGCTTCGCATTGAGCTTTGCCGCCAAAAGCAACCCTAACCCGGCTCTGCTTTCCCTCATGAAGGGCCAGGCGGAATATCTCGACGTCTCCTCGATCGGGGAATTCAGGACGGCGATAACGGCTGGGTGGGAGGCTGAGCGCATCAGCTTCACAGGTCCCGGAAAACGGCAGTTCGAAATCCGGGAGGCGATAGAAGGTGGCATTGGTGAACTGATCCTGGAATCGGTGCGTGAGGCGGTGCTTGCGAATGCGGTCGCCGGCGAGTTCGGACGTGTGCAGCATGTCCTGGTGCGCATCGCGCCGACCACGGTTCCCAAAGGATTCGGCGACCAGATGGCCGGCCGGCCGTCAGCCTTCGGCATAGACTGGGAAGATATCGCACGGGACATCCCCGACATTGCGGCTCTGCCCAATCTCAAGATCGTCGGACTGCACATCTATTCCGGCACGCAATGCCTGAAGCCGGAGGCTATCTGCGAGAACTATCGCAACTTCATCGGCATCTTCCGGGACGTTTGCGAAGCCTACATTCCTCGGCCGGAGAAGCTGGTTTTCGGATCAGGGCTTGGAATTCCCTATCACGACGGCGACTTGCCGCTCGACCTCTCCGCGGTCGTTGCCGGCATCGCAGGGGATCTCGATGGTCTCAAGGCGCTGCCGCAATTTGCCGAGACCCGGCTGGTGCTGGAGCTCGGGCGGTATCTTGTCGGCGAGGCCGGATATTTTCTGACGCGCGTCGTCTCGGTCAAGGAATCGCGCGGCGTGCGGATCGGCATCTGCGATGGCGGCATGAACAACCACCTGCCGGCTTCCGGCCATTTCGGGATGGTGATGCATCGGAACTATACGATGCACAAGGTCGGCGGGCAGGGCGAACCGGAGAAAATCAACCTCGTCGGGCCTCTTTGCACGTCGATCGACCGGCTCGCTGTCGGGGTGATGCTTCCGCGGATCGAAGAGGGTGATCTTGTTGCCGTTCACAACAGCGGCGCTTACGGGCTGACGGCAAGCCCGATCCATTTCATCAGCCACGCGCCGCCCTGCGAAGTTCTCGTCGAGGCCGCCGGCATGCGCGATGTGACACACATTCCGGCACTCCCCTCGGCGTAGCGCCTGCCCAAAATCCCGCAGTACAAAATCAGTAGGCTTTGCCGAAATCGCAGATCTCGATCGCGGTGCGGACGACGATCTTCATATCCAGCCAGAACGACCAGTTGTTGATGTACCAGAGGTCGTGGAATATCCGCTCTTCCATCTTCTCGATGTTCGGCGTTTCGCCGCGGCAATTGTTGATCTGCGCCCAG
Organism: Neorhizobium tomejilense; assembly: GCF_964254135.1. Classification (NCBI taxonomy): domain Bacteria; kingdom Pseudomonadati; phylum Pseudomonadota; class Alphaproteobacteria; order Hyphomicrobiales; family Rhizobiaceae; genus Neorhizobium; species Neorhizobium tomejilense. Next base: position 3,253,726 of record NZ_CAXUSO020000001.1, on the reverse strand, counting down.
CCGGTCAGGCCGGGTTTGACGTGCCGCCTGAAGGCGTATTTGGCGATCTGTGCGTCATAGAGTTCATCGTGGGCGAGCGCATGCGGGCGGGGGCCGACGATCGACATCTCGCCGCGAAGGACGTTCCAGAATTGCGGCAGCTCATCGATGCTCGAAGCGCGGATGATAGCCCCGACTTTCGTGACGCGGGGATCTTTCCTGGTCGCCTGGCGAATATCGCCTGAATCTTCCATGACGGTCATGCTGCGGAACTTCAGGATTCTGAACGAGCGGCCGCCGTGTCCCTTGCGGACCTGCTTGAACAGCACGGGACCTTTGGAATCACATTTGATGGCGATCGCCACTACCAGCAGCAACGGAAACAGCGAGAGGATGGCGGTCAGCGAGAAGACGATGTCGAATGCCCGCTTGGTGCCGCGTTCATAGAGGTTCAACGGTGGCCGCTGCGTCTGAAAGGCAGTCATGCTGCCGATCTTGCGGGCAGGAGCGCTGGTCAGCCGGCCGACGACGCCATCGAAGATGACATTGACCGGAAAAGCCGAGCGCCTGAGTTCGCCAAGATAGAATTCGAGATTGGAGACGTTCGGGTCCCGCCAGACGATGAATACTTCGTCTATGCCGTCGGTCTCGCTTTGCCTCAGTCTCTGCAGCGCGTTCGCGGGCAGCAGATTTTCATCAGAGAGGCGTATGATCTGCGCGAGGGTCATGCCGCTTGTGGCCGCCTGATGCTGCCAATGTTCGGCCGAAAACTCCTCGTGGCAGATCAGCAGTACCCGTTTCATCTTGAAGGAGGCCGCAGCTGCCGCCGATGGCAGATACCAATGCCAGAACAGGCGGGTGCAGATCAGCCCGGACAGCGAGATGACGGCGGTCATCAAGATCGCCCCGCGCGAGAACGTCGTGCCGATCTTCAGAAAGAAGATGACGGTCAGCAGGAAGGCAAGGGCGCTTGGGATAAGAATGCAGATCAGCCGGATCTGCGGCCTCAGGAGCTGAATGCTCTCCGGGCTGTAGGCCTGGGCGCTGTGCATGGCGAGCACGAAGATCGTCGATAAAACGAGGCCGATGCCGATGAAAAGCGAAGGATCGGGCGCAGATCCGAAAACGGCATACTGATAGCCCGTGAAGCCGACACCGGTCGCTCCAAGAAGGTAAACGAAGTCCGCCGCGGCGGCCACATAGGCAATAACATGATATTCGAGCCCTCCGTGCGGAGGCTTGTGCTCATACGATATGTAGTCATTTCCGATGTTCGGTTCAAATGGTGTGATCATCGTTAAAAAACCCCTACCAGCGGTACGAGTATAGCCGAGGAGAGGGTGGGCACAATGTATCCTGCCTACCTCCTAAGAATGATCTCCCTATTACCTACTTTTGTTGCTGGAATGATTGAGTACAATCCTTTGTGTATAACGTCCAATTTATGCTCAGGTTTTTAGTAAACCTTTCGATATGACTTAAAATTGGGCATGTGAATTTATTTTATATTTCAGACGGTAAGGCGGAGCTACGGTTTCCGCTGAGAAAATGGACATTGGCAGTGATTGAATGCTGGGCTCCGCGTCCGAAGGAGCCTCGCCGGCTGAAGGCTTGATAGCCACGGCCCTTATTTTTGAGTTGGGGGTGTGGATGGAGTTTGATTGGGACGTTGCCATCGTCGGCGCCGGAATGGGCGGGGCGGCAATGGGATACGCACTGGCAACCGCCGGGCACCGCGTAGTTTTCATTGAAAAGGGTCTGGCCCACTTTTCGCAGGACGAACGTGACGATCCTGATAGCCTGGACGAAGCGAAGCGCCTGAGAAATGGCCGGTGGCCACAGCAGATTTCCGGCTCGGTGGATGCCCGCCCCGTTCGGTTCTTCCCCGCGCTCGGCTGCGGTGTCGGCGGTTCGACACTTATCTATGCGGCAGCACTCGAACGGTTTTCCCCAAGCGACTTCAAAATCGTCGACAAGTCCGGCAGGCAGGCCTGGCCGATAGACTACGAAAACCTTGAGCCTTTTTATCGAAAGGCGGAGCGCCTCCTGCATGTGAACGGCAGCCAGGATCCGCTGCAGCCACGATCGGAGGTCATCGAGCCTCCTGCCATGACGCGATGCGATCAGCATTTTTTCGACTCGGTGCAAGCGAATGGGATGCACCCCTATCGAGTCCACACGGCCTGCCGATATATCGACGGGTGCGGTCAATGCGGCGGCTTCATCTGCCATAAATCCTGCAAGCAGGATGCGCGGCGGGCATTCATCGAGCCGGCACTCGCGACCGGAAACGCCATGGTCATCGATCAATGCAACGTGGAAAAGGTCTCGGCCGACGACGAGGCGGTCACCCAATTGTCGTGCCGAAGGAATGGGGACGAGCTGGCAATAGTTGCCAAGCTCTATGTGCTGGCGGCCGGCGCGCTTTCGACACCCTTGCTGCTCCTCAACTCCACCAACGAATTCTGGCCGAACGGCCTTGCAAACACGTCGGATCTGGTGGGGCGCAACCTGATGTTCCACGCGTCCGATTTCTTCGCCGTCTGGCCCCGGGGCAGAACCCGTGTTTCAGAGCCTGGAAAGTCGATCGGCCTTCGCGATTTCTATGAACATCAGGGTCTCAAGCTAGGCGTCATCCAGTCCACGGGGCTGACCGCGACCGCCAATAACGTGCTTCATTTCCTGAAATCACTGATCGACCGGAACGGCTGGGTCTGGCTGAAGCCGCTCAAGCCCTTCATGCGCATTCCGGCGATGATCGGCGCTCTTATCTCCGGCAACGCAACGATATTCGCGTCCATCCTCGAGGATCTGCCCTATCCCGAAAATCGCGTGAAGCCCGATCCGGAAGATGCCGCCAGCATCTATTTCGAATATACGATTCATAACGAGCTGCGGCAAAGAATGCAGGCCTTCCGCAAGTTATATCGGAAGGCATTCAAGCGGCACCGGATGATGATGCTCGGGTCCGAAGTCAACCTCAACTACGGCCATGCTTGTGGAACGTGCCGTTTTGGTCCGGATCCCTCCACCGCGGTATTGGATGTCAACAACCGCACGCACGACCTGAACAATCTCTATGTCGTTGATGCTTCGTTCTTCCCGACCAGCGGAGGGACCAATCCAAGCCTGACGATTGCCGCTAACGCCCTGCGTGTCGGTGAGCATATTGCTCAGAAACTGTCCGTGACAAAGGCGAACCGGACGGAGCCTTGCGTCGTTTCGGGTTCCGCGCCCCGACCACGAGCTTCCGAAAGGGGCGACGCCCCGGTCTGCCCCATCAGTGGTTCCTGTTCCGATCCGTTCTGATCCAGGCCGCCCCGCCGGCTTGGAGGATATGGCGCGGATAAAGCCTCAGTTTCCTGAACATGTATCCCGGAATGTCTGCCATGGCATGCATGGGAAGTGCACGTCTGCCGTGACGCCACCAGGCAACCGATAGCGCGATATCGAAAGCAAGGATGCCGATCGTCGAGATCGCAAGTGGCGCGATCGCAATTCCCGAAGTTGCGAGAGGGACTGCCGCAAGCAGCGAGAGCAAGAGAAGCGCTGCCAGCAATGTCAGCGGCGGTATGAGCGCATCGATGACGAGCGCCAGATAGGCCCGGTTCCGCAACGTTTTGAGGTCGAGCAGTGCCGAGAAAAGATGAGCCGCCAGCGAGAAGCGGCCCGCGTTCCATCGGGAAGCCTGGGTTTCGAGGCCTTTCTTCGAGTATGGGAACCTGCTGCTCACGGCCGCGGCATCACAGAAAAGCGGAGCGTGACCGATCCGAGCGAGGTCCAGCCCAAGCTTCATGTCCTCGACCAGATCGCCGTTCGCAAGCGCGGCGTCCCGAAGGATGGCCCAGGGGAATGCCATGCCCGAGCCGGTCAATTGCACGGGAAGCCCGAATCTGGCCAGGCCAAGAGGCCGGATCCGGTTCTTCAGAAGGAACGCAAATTCGGAGACCGCAAGATTGATGCTTGCGTCCGGCGGGGCGATCATCAGGTAGCGGGATTGGATGGGTCTGTCAGTTGCCGCGGCCATGTAGGCGAGATTGTCGAGCGCTCCCGGTTCGAGCCAGCAGTCGGCGTCGACAATGACGACTACGTCCGGGGGCAGGAGGCCAAGATAGCTGACGCCAGCGTCGAGGGCGTATCCCTTGCCGCGGCGAACCGGATCGAACCGTACGATGACATCTGCGCCCGCTTCACGTGCCAGAGATGCGGTCAGGTCGTTGCAATTGTCGGCCACGACGACCAGCCGATCGCCGTGGCGCATCTGGCTTTGGATGCTGTGCAGGGTATCGGTGATCTGGAGCTCTTCGTTATGCGCCGGGACAAGAACCGCGACTTGCGGCCGCCGCCCGTTCTGACGTGGCGGCCCGCTCCGCCCGCCGAGACTTCCGGCGAGACATTCGATCGCGAAAAAGACAGTCGGAACCAGGACGACGACGGACAATAACAATGCCGTGGCGATCAGTATGTCCTGTTGCATGGCTGCCCCTCCGACGACCCGTCTCAAGGGGTCAATCATAGCCCGAGGGCCGAGGGTTCTAAGCTGACCACGCTACACCGTTCGAGTGTGCACGGGCTCATCCTATTTCGGGGCAGGTGGAGCCATCGCGAGCATGTCTACGCCCATTTGATGGCTGGTGGATCAATTGAAGCCTGATCCTTGCGCCCAATACGGTTGTCCGATGCGAATCGCTGAGCGAATGCAGACGGTTACGTGGAATATGATTGCGGATTGCTGACCTAGATACGGCCGAGGGCTTCAGCGGATAATCATGCCGGCGACGACATACCCGTCGCGCAGCCTGATCTGGCCCAGCAGCCGGTCCCCCGTCTTGAAGGGCGGGACATCGATCTCGAAATAGGCGGCGAAATGCCCGTCACCCAGGTTCAGTTCGATGCGGATGGCCTCGAAGCCGAACATCGTGCGCGTCAGGCCGTACTGGCACTTGTAGGTGCATTCCTTGGCGCTGAAGATCGCTTTCACCAACCGCCCGCGAATGCCCCATTGTTGGCGGTTGAGCCACTGTCGCTCGCGCGGGGTGCAGATCTCTTGCGCATAGGTGTCGTCAAGCGGCGTCGCCTCTTCAAGATCGAGGCCGAGAGCCTTGATGCCGTCCGAATGGCGGCCGATGGCGGCGACGCAGCGGGTGGTGGAGTGGCTGATGCTTCCGGCGATCCCGGCCGGCCAGATCGGCGCCCGATCCGATCCCACGGGTATGGCCATTCCAGGCAGCCCCAGATGGTCCATGGCCTGTCTGGCGCAGATGCGGCCGGCGGTGAATTCCTGCTGCCGGCTCTTCACCGCATTGGCGATCGCCGTTCTCTCTTCAGGATAGAGTTTCGAAACGTCACCGAGCAGGTCGGCTTCGGCGACCGACACGGAAGGGTCGAATATGCCCTCCAGCAGCATGGCTAGACCTTGGTCTCCACGCGGACCAGCGTGGGGCGCCGTTCCATCGCATTGCGCCGCAATGCGGCTCGCTCGGCTGCCCGGCCGAGCTGCAGGTCTGCCTTGCCCTTGCCGGAGATATGGTCGGCGAGGAGGGCAACCGTCGGGAAACGGAAGAGGTCGGTGATCGTCAGATCCGGCGCCAGCTTCGCCTTCATTTCCCGATGGACCTGAACCGCCAGTAACGAATGCCCGCCGAGAGCGAAGAAGTTGTCGAATATGCCGACCTTTTCGAGCCCAAGTGCGCGACCGAACACCTCGCTGATATCCCGCTGCAGATTGTTGGACGGTTCGATGAACGTGGCCGGTGGGGCCTGGACCCTTTCCGTCGGGGCCGGCAGCTTGTTGCGATCCACCTTGGCGTTCGGCGTCAGGGGGAAGGCCTCCATCGTCACGAAATGCGACGGTATCATCGCATCGGGCAGGGCCTCGGCGATATAGGTACGAAGTTCCTGTTCGGAGACGGACGTCCCGTCGGTGCGGATATAGGCTACCAGGCGCACGTCGCCGGGACTGTCCTTGCGGGCAACCACGACCGCCTCGCGGATGCCGGCGAATGTTCCGATCCGCGCCTCGATCTCGCCGAGTTCGATGCGATGGCCGCGTATCTTCACCTGATGATCGGTGCGGCCAAGGAAATGCAGGACGCCATTCCGGTCGAAGCGGGCAAGGTCGCCCGTCCGATAGATCCGGCCCTCCATGAATGGGTTGGACAGGAAGCGTTCTTGCGTGAGCTGCTCGCGGTTGTGATATCCGCGGGCGACGCCGTCGCCGCCGATATAAAGCTCGCCGACATCGCCGGGTGGCACCGGATTAAGGGCGTTGTCGAGCACGTAGAGCTGGGTGTTGGCGATCGGATGGCCGATCGGAACGACGCCCGTCGATGGGCCGGCCGTGAATGTCGAAGACCAGATCGTCGTCTCCGTCGGACCGTACATGTTTTCGATCGTCGCGTCGGTGACGGTTCGCAAGGCTGCAAGAAGCGAGCCCTGCAGCGCCTCGCCGCCGAGGAAGAGATGGCGGACATCGCTCAAGGCGGCGCGGTCCTCGTCGATCATCATGAACATGCGGGCCATCGAGGGCGTGCATTGCAGATGCGTGACCCGATGTTTGCGGATTTCTTCCGCAAAACCGTCGCCGACCTCGTCGCTGACGGGATTCTTGCTGGTCTTGACGACTTCGGCCAGCAAGGGAAGCCTTTCCAGGACGATATTGTCGGCCAGGCCGAAATCGATGAGGCATGCAATGTCGTCGACGCCGGCCGCCTTGACCTGGTCCAGCCTTTCCAGCGCATCTTCGACGGTGCCGAACAGGCCGCTGTCCTCGAAGTAACGCAGGAAGGCGAATTCCAGGATAGCGTCCATCTCCTCGGGCGCCAGCGACTGGAGGTCGATATCCATCGGCTGGGCGATGCCCTGCGGCTTCTTGAATGCCGGAAACGCCCAGGCATATTGCTTGATGAGCGCGGCTGCGCTGCGCAGGTATTCCTTCATCGGGCCGCGCGCCAGATCCCGCACCTCGTCGCGGTCTTTGCCGATCAGGGTGTGGAGCATCAATGTCACTTTATAATCGGCCGGATTGCGGCCGCTCTCGGCAAGCGTCTGCCGGTAGATCCGTATCTTTTCCGCAAGCTCGTCGACGGACTGGCCGAGCAGGTGGGTCAGCACATTGGCGCCAAGCCGGGCCGCCTCCCGGTAGCTTTCCGGGTTGCCGGCGGTGGTGAGCCACACGGGGAGCTCCTTCTGGACCGGACGCGGCTGGGTCACGACCGCGACCGTGCCGGCGCCGAAATCGAAATCGACGCTCTCGCCACGCCACAATTTGCGGACGACCTCGATATCGCGGGTCAGGCTCGCCTTGTTCTTCGGCGGTGCGTTTTCGGGCCGCAGCACGAAATCCTCTGGCATCCAGCCGGAGGCGAAGGCGAGTGCGACGCGCCCGTTGCTGAGATTGTCGATGACTGCCCATTCCTCGGCGACGCGCGCGGGATGATGAAGCGGCAGAACGCAGCTGCCGGCCCGGATCGAAAGGTTCCTGGTGACAGCTGCGACGGCCGCGCCGGTGACCGCCGGGTTCGGATAGGGACCGCCGAACGCATGGAAATGACGCTCCGGCGTCCAGACGGAATCGAAACCGTTGGCATCGGCAAATTTCGCGCCTTCGATCAGCAGCCGGTATTTGTCCGGACCTGATCCGCCGTCATTGCCCCAGTAAAAGAGGCCGAAATCGAGATTGGTACCTCTTCCGGCGGAAGACGCGCCCTTCGCCTTGGCTTCGATAATTTCGGAGGAGTGGACGACGACCTTGAAGCCGCGGGCGAGCGTCCAGAAGAGTTCCAGAACCGAGATATCGAAGGAGAGGCTGGTGACAGCCAGCCAGACATTGTGACGATCGGCGGTGCGCGGCACCCGTTCGTCCATGCCGGCGAAGAAATTCACGACGTTGCGATGCTCGAGCATCACGCCCTTTGGCATGCCGGTGGAGCCGGACGTGTAGATGACATAGGCGAGATTGCTGGAAGTGACATCGGTTGCCGGGCGATCCGCTGCCGCCTGGTTTCTGAGGATATCCTCGACGCACAGGAAATTGCTGCCATCCAGCGTCTCGGATTTCGACAGCCGTCGCTCGGTCAGAACCAGCTTGGCGCCGCTATCCTTGATCATGAATGCCAGGCGATCGGCCGGAAAATGCGGGTCGAGCGGAATATAGGCCCCGCCCGCCTTCATGATCGCGAGCGCGCCGACGACCAGATCGAGCGAGCGCGGCAGGTATAGGCCGACGGTGACGTCCGGGCCGACGCCCTGGGCCACCAGCGCTTGGGCGATGCGGTTCGCCCGCTCGTCCATCTCGCGGTAGGAAAGGGAACGGCCGTGGAATGCCAGAGCTTCGGCATCCGGCGTCCGGTCGACCTGCCGTTCGATAAGCTGATGGACGCAGGCGGCGGTATCGTATTCGCGCTCCGTCCGGTTCCAGTCGAAGAGGACCATGTTTCTGTCGGCATTCGACATCAGGGGCAGGTCCTGGAGCAACGCCGCGCGGTCCTCGAATGCCGAGGCCAGTATCGCAAACGCCGTCGCCAGATCCTGCGCCTGCCGTTCGTCGATCCGTGCCCGATCGTAGAGCAGGTCGGCTTTGGTCTCGCCGAGCCGGAAGGTCAGGGCGCAGCCCTCGATCTCGTCGGCGAGCGCCGGACTGGAGATGTCTGCGACACCGATCGTCAATTCCGGCGCTGCTAGACCGGGATAACGATCGACAAGATCGCGGCAATAGCCTTGGCGTTGGTCCAGCACCCTCAACGCCTGATCGACCTGCCCGAGCAGGTCGTCGACCGATGCCTGCCCCGCGGCGTTGATCCGCAGCGGAATGGATTTCGCGAAATAGCCGGGATGGCGGGCGTCGAGATCTGCCAGCCGGTCGTTGGTATAGGCGAGATCGAACGCGGTCTGGCCGGAAAGACGCACGAGGAAGGCTGCTGTCAACGCGACCCGCTCCTGGCGCGAAAGCTGCCCGGAAAACAGCAGAGGAATGATGCGGATATCCGGTGCCTGGCCGGCTTCCGATGCTTTGATATAGGGAAGCGCGATATCAGCACCGGCTTCGAGCGCACTGCGGAAGAAGGTTTCATGCCGCGCAACAGCGGCAATCGCTTCCGACAGGGCGGTCTTGTCCGCCTCGCTCATCAGCGGCAGCCGATCGCCAGGACGCAGTACCGAAGAGAGCGTGATCTGCCGGATGCCATCCTTGCGGACGGCCTCGAGCAGGACCGGCATGTCTGCGGTGCCGATCGTCACACCATGGGCGCCGACCGACAGGACGAGACCAGGTTCCCCGTTCAGTTCGCCGTCGAGGACGCGAAGGTTCCTGACGGTGAAGACGTCGTTGCCGAAACGGACCTTGGGCGTTGCCAGGGGATTGAGATAGGTGGGGCCGAAATCCAGGCCGCGTACCAGGCGCGAAAGCTCGCCTGCCGAGGCGGTAAAATCGAGCGTACCGGCGGCCGAAGGACGCTTGAGCTGTCCGTAATAGGTGCGGGTTGCGAAATCCTGCCGGCGCGGCTTCAAGGCGCCGCGCTCGATATCGCCGAGCATGTCGGAGAAAGTCGCGATCCCGGCTTCGAAACATTTCGTATTTAGCGTCAGCGCCGTCTCGTCCGCGCTGATCTCGAAATGCTGTTGCGCATAGATATCGCCTTCGTCGATCCCCTCGGTGATCGCGTGCCAAGTGATGCCGTGTCGGTCATGACCTTCGAGGATCGCCCAGGCGGGTGTGTTGAGGCCGGCCATGTCCGGCAGCAGGCCGTCATGGAAATTGGCGGCGCCGATGTTTGCATGTCGCCAGGCCGCGTCGGGAACCATTTTCAGGTTGGCGATGCTGAAGAGCCAGTCGTAGTCGTATTGGGTCAGCTGGGCGGCGTAGTCGCCTTCTTGCATCACGACGGGGATACCCTGGGCCTGCGCCCAGTTTCTGACCGATCCGTTCGACGTCGCTACGGCCTCGATCCTATGTCCGCGCCCCCGCAGAATTTCAGCGCATTGAACCAGTAATAAACCGCCACCGATCAAAACACACTTCAATTCGCCCATAAAGCTTGTCCCCACTCGTTGCTGTTCCAGGCACTCCGATAGAAACGGGGAGCGGTATAAAACTCAACATGCGCCGGAGCACCCATGCGGATGATCGCGCCTAAGCCTGAATTGCCGGCGATACCCGGCTTTCCCCCATACGGATGATCATGGCTTCCAAAGGAGTAATTGCGATTGCGTCTTGGCTGGCAGCACATTGAGGCTGCGGGTTTGCGCTCGCGGATTTCACTGGGAAGCGGAACGAGGCTCGTGGCATCATTGGGGTGATGTCATCAGGTTGGCCTCCGTGGGTTAGGGCGGTGTCGATGCTTGAGGGGTCAAACCAGGTCTGTGCCAGCGATATTGCAATCGTCGGCATGGCTTTGAGAGTGCCGGGTGCGCGTAATGTTTCGGAATTCTGGCAGAACCTGCGAGACGGCGTAGAGTCGGTCCGGACGTTTTCGCCGGAGGACCTGATCGCTGAAGGCGAGGACCCCGAGCGGCTCCATCACCCCAACTATGTTCCCCGCGGCGCCGATCTTCCCGATATGGAAATGTTCGACGCGGAGTTCTTCGGCCTGAACCCGAAGGAAGCGGCGATCATGGATCCCCAGCACCGCCATTTCCTGGAATGCGCCTGGGAAGCCATGGAGGATGCCGGCCGAACGCCGAACAATCAGCCCGGCCCGGTCGGTATTTTCGCCGGCTGCGGCATGGGCAGCTATTTCTATTTCAACGTCTGCAGCAATCGCAACCTGATCGACCAGGTGGGAATGTTCCTGTTGCGCCACACGGGTAACGACAAGGATTTTCTGGCGACGCGAGCCTCCTTCACGTTCGACTTGCGCGGCCCGAGCGTCAATGTGCAGACCGCCTGCTCGACGTCGCTCGTCGCGGTGCACTATGCCTGCCAGAGCCTGATTTCCGGCGAATGCGACATGGCGCTGGCCGGCGGGGTGACGATCGAATTCCCGCATCGGCGCGGCTACACGTTCCAGGAAGGCGAGATCCTTTCCCCCGACGGGCACTGCCGGCCTTTCGACCATCGCGCGGCGGGGACCGTTTTCGGAAGCGGCGTGGGGGTGGTCGTGCTTCGCCGGCTTTCGGATGCTCTTCGCGACGGCGATGTGATCCATGCCGTGATCAAGGGCACGGCCGTCAACAACGACGGCAGCAGCAAGGCGGGCTATCTGGCGCCAAGCGTCAGCGGACAGGCCGAGGCGGTTCTGGAAGCTCAAGGGCTCGCAGGCGTCGATGCCGACACCATTCAATATGTCGAGTGCCACGGTACCGGCACGTTCCTCGGCGATCCGATCGAGATCGAGGCGCTGACGGCAGCCTTCAGGCAGAGCACCGACCGGACCGGCTTCTGCCATGTCGGATCGGTCAAATCGAATATCGGCCATCTCGATACGGCAGCGGGCGTCGTCGCTCTGATCAAGGCGGCGCTTGCCGTCAACGAGGGTGAGATCCCGCCGACGCTCGGCTTCGAGCATCCCAATCCCTCGATCAATTTCGAAAAGAGCCCGTTCCGGGTCAACAACAAGCTGGTGAAGTGGCCGCATGCGCCGGGCCCTCGCCGGGCGGCCGTCAATTCGCTCGGCGTCGGCGGCACCAATGCGCACGCCATCATCGAGCAGGCACCGACCCGTTACGTGGCCGACGCGGAGATCGGCGCCGAATCCGATCCGATGCTGCTGTTCCTTTCGGCCCGCCAGCGCAAGACGATCGATCAGGCGGCCGAGCGGCTCGGCTCGGCGATCTCCGCACAGCCCGGCCTTTCGCTCGATGACGTCAGCTATACGCTCCAGCATGGCCGCAAACATTTCGACCACCGCATGGTGGTCGCCGTCCGTGGTCGGGAGGACGCCATCGCGGTCCTTGCGAACCCCGGCAGCCGTGGCTTCGTTCATCAGTCCGTGCCGAACAATTCCGGCGCCATATTCCTGTTTCCGGGCGGCGGCGCTCAATATGTCGGCATGGCCAAGCGGCTCTACGAGGAGGATCAGACATTCCGGCGGAGCGTCGAAGAGGGGCTTTCCCACCTGCCCGTCGACGCAGCGAATGAGATCCGCACGGTGTGGCTCGGCGAAAACTCCGCAACGGCTGCGAAAACCTTCCTACGCCCCTCGCTCCAGCTTCCGGCCATTCTGATCACCGAGATCGGATTGGCCCGTCTATGGATGGATTGGGGCGTCAAGCCGAAGGCGCTGATCGGTCATTCCATGGGCGAGAACGCCGCGGCCTGTGTTGCCGGCGTGATGTCCTTCAAGGACGCCGTCAACCTGGTGCATCTGCGGGGCAAGCTGTTCGAGACTATCCGGCCCAGCGGCATGATGAGCGTACCGCTCGATCACGACCGGCTTTCCGAGCTCCTGCCGCCATCGCTCGACATCGCTTCGGTCAATGCGCCATCGCTTTGCGTCGTGTCGGGCGTCAACGAGGATCTTGACCTCTTCCGGGAATTTCTGGCCGGGCAGGGCATCGACGCGACGCGCGTGCCGATCAACATCGCGGCGCATTCGCGGCTCGTCACGCCCATTCTCAAAGCCTTCGAGGCCTTTCTGCGCGGTATTACTCTTCACGCACCGGTCATTCCGATCCTGTCGAACCGTACGGGCCTGCCGCTGAGCGCCGAAGAGGCGACCGATCCGATGTACTGGGTCGAACACCTTCGTTCGACCGTCTATTTCGCGAATGGCATGGCAGCGCTTTCGGCGGAGCCGGGACGTATCTATATCGAAGTGGGTCCCGGGCGCGTTCTGTCGTCACTGACGAAGGCGCAGGGGTCGATCCCCGCAAACCAGGTGATCAACAGCCTGCCGCATCCCGACGAGGCCGGCGACGATCGGCTCCATTTCCTCTCCGCCGTGGGGCGTGCCTGGGCGACCGGCCTCGAGGTCGATATCGACCGCCTCTGGCAGGGCCGTTCGCCGCGCCGGGTCCGGCTGCCGGCCTATCCGTTCCAGCACAAGCGCTTCTTCATAGACCGCGCCGGAGCGAATGAGAGAGGCAAGAGCGCCGAGCCGGTCCTTTCGAAGGAACCCGATATCGAGCGCTGGGGTTATCGCCCCTCCTGGAAGCAGACGCTGGCTGACTACGAGCTGGGCGCTGAGAAAGAGGCGCAATCCTGGCTCTTCTTCCTCGACGAGACCGGGGTCGGCCGGAAGCTGGTCGAAGCGCTGAGGACGGCCGGCCACCGTGTCGTCACGGTGTCCCTGGGCGACGCTTTCATTCGCCGCAGCGCCGAGGACTACATGCTCTGCCCGGAACTGGGCCGTGCCGGATATGACGCCCTCGTTGCCGGGCTTTCCGGTGATGGCGGCCTGCCATCGCGTATCGTGCATATGTGGCTTCTGACCCAGGCCGAGATCTTCCGGCCCGGCTCGAATTTCTTCCATCGGAACCAGGAATGCGGTTTCGACAGCATGCTGCATCTCGCCCAGGCTCTGGGGGATGCAGCCAGCATTGCGGACATGCATTTCACCGTCACTACCAACGGCATGCAGCAGGTCTCGGGCGAGCCGCTGCCCTATCCCGAAAAGGCCACCGTTCTGGGCCCCAGCCTGGTCCTGCCGAAGGAGATGGCCGGTGCCACGGTCAGGGTGATCGATATCGATCTGCCGCCCAAGGCCGAACGGAACGACAAGCGGTTCTCCTTTGCGCGTATGACGGGGCGGGTGGAGAAAAAGGAGGCCGCGGAGCCGGCGGCGTTGATCGAGCAGCTCTGGGAAGACCTGCATGCCAAGCCAGGATCCGAGATCGTCGCCTTCCGCAAAGGGCGGCGCTGGTCGCAGGTTCATCAGCGGCTGCCGTTGAATGACGTATCGTCCGAGCAGGCGACACTGCGCGACGGCGGCGTCTACTTCTTCTCCGGCGGCTTGAGCGACGTCGCCTTGGCGCTTGCCGACGAACTTGCCGGCCGGTTCCGGGCGCGGATCGTGCTTGTCGGTCGCACGGTTCTGCCGCCGCGGGAAAACTGGGAATTCTACGATCGCACCCATGGCCATGGCGTCGTTCGGCGGGCGATTTCGGCAATCCGGAGGCTTGAGGACAAGGGGTCGGACGTTCTTTATCTGGTCGGCGATGTCGGCAATCCGGAGCAGATGAGCCGGGCGGTCGAGACCTCGCTCTCCCGGTTCGGGGAAATCAACGGTGTCTTCCATGCGGCCGGAACGGTCGATGACGGCCTGATGCAGACCAAGACACGCGACAGCATCGACAGGGTCCTGACGCCGAAAGTGCTGGGCACCACTGTGCTGGATGCGGCATTCGAAAAGGTGGCACTCGATTTCTTCCTGATGTTTTCCTCCACCAGTACCGATGTGGTGCGGGCAGGGCAGGTCGATTACGTCGCCGCGAACGCCTATCTCAACGCCTTCGCGCAGAGCCGTTCTCATCGCGCCGATCGTGCCACCGTCGCGCTGCATTGGGGCGTCTGGAATGAAGTCGGCCTTGCGGCACGGGCGCTTGGCGCCTCCGAAGGCGGCGGGTGGATCAAGCCAGTTGCCGGGCCGGCTGCCGGTCCGTTCTTCCAGCACTGGAAAGAGGACGAGACGGGATTGCCCTGGCTCGAGGCGCTGGTCAGCCCCCAAACGGAATGGATGCTCGACGAACATCGGCTGCTTTCTGGCCAGGCGGTCATGCCGGGTACAGGTTATCTGGAGCTGATTGCACAGGCGTCTCGGGAATACGGACTTCCGTTCGAAGCGGAAGTGGCGGACCTCGTATTCCTGAGGCCGCTTGCCTTCAATGACGGCGAGATAAAAGCCGTTCGAGTGCGGTTGGAGCCGGCGGCCGCGCATTTTCGCGTCGTGGTTCTGGCAGGCCCGGCGGATGGCGAGGATGCGTTGTTCGTCAAGCACGCCGAAGCCGTCCTCAAGCCGCAGGCGCAACAGAGGCGCGAGACGGTCGACATCGCCGCTGTCGCCTCTCAATGCGATGGGTCACGGGTCGCCGGAGGCGGGAGCACGCTTCGCGCGGTTCAGGAGAAGCATATCCGCTTTGGCCCCCGCTGGGCCGTCCTGCGCTCGATGGCGATGGCGCGCGGCAAGGCTATTGCGGAATTGAAACTGGACCCGATCTTTGCCGATGATCTTGCAAAAGGTGTCCTGCTGCATCCGGGTCTGCTCGACATCGCGACCGGCTTTGCCATGCAGCTTGCCAAGGACTACGACGCCGAGACCTCGCTTTGGGCGCCGGCAACCTATGGCCGGGTGGTCCTTCACATGCCCCTGCCGGCCGAGGTCGTCAGTATCGTGGAACTCGCCGACAGCAGCGATTTCGGCGAGGGTTATGCGGCCTTTGACGTGACGATCACCGATCCCCACGGCAATATCATCTTCGAAGCTGAAAAATTCGTCATGCGCAGGCTGGAGAACGATCTTGCGCTCGGTCACGCAGCCCAGGCGGACGCCCCGGCTGCTGCCAAAGCGAGGCCGGCCGCGCTTTCTCCGGCGATGTTGAAGCTCGCCACCCAGGTGCGCAACGGTATCCTGCCGGCGGAAGGTTTTTCGGCGCTGCAACGCGCGCTCGCCACATCCGAACCTCAGCCGATCATCAGTTCGATCGATCTCGAAACTCTGCGCGAATGGATTGCCGCCTCTGCCGAAACCGCGACGCCGTCCGGCGACAATTTCGAGAGGCCGGACCTCGAAAGCGAGTTCGTCGAGCCGCGCAATCCGATTGAGGAAGCGCTGGCCGGCTATTGGCGGGAGCTCCTCGGCATCGCCAAGGTCGGCATCCACGACAGTTTCTTCGACATGGGCGGGCATTCGCTGATTGCAGTTCGACTGTTTCGGATGATCAAGAAGCAATACGCGCTTGACCTGCCGATATCGACGCTGTTCGAGGCACCGACGATCGCCCAATGTGCGGAGCGCATCGCTGCGGAATTGCCGGATGGTGGCGAAGCCGCAGGATCGGAGCTCGCGGCGAGCCTGCCGACGACGACGACAAAGCCGGTTCATCTGGTACTGATGAACCCCGGTAAGAATGCAAAAGCAACCCCGCTGTTCATCTGCGCCGGCATGTTCGGCAATGTCCTGAACCTTCGCCATCTGGCGATGACCATGGGTGCGGACAGACCGGTCTACGGATTGCAGGCCCGCGGACTCTACGGCGACCACGAACCGCACGCCACGTTCGAAGAGATGGCGGCCGACTACATCGCCGAAATCCGCACGGTGCAGCCCAGCGGACCCTATCTTCTCGCCGGCTATTCGGGTGGCGGCATAACCGCCTTCGAGATGGCCCAGCAGCTCCAAGATGCAGGAGAAGAGGTTTCCCAGGTGATCATGCTGGACACCCCCATGCCGCGGCAGCCGGGGCTGGGTCTGCGCGACCGTATCAGCATGAAACTGCAGGATATGCGTCGACATAAGATGAGGTTTGTCGGCGCGTATCTGAGGGACCGTCGTGCCTATCAGGAGCAACAGCGCGTCAAGTCCGAGCTGGAGCATCAAGGTGAATCGCCTGAGTATTTCAACAATGTCAGGATTGAGATGGCGTTCAGGAGAGCGTTGCTCAGGTATGACGTCAGGGCTTATTCCGGCAAGGTCACGTTGTTTCGTCCCAAGCCCGATATCTTCTATAGCCTTGGTGGCGGCCGTCACCTGAAGCAGAACCGCGACGTACTGCTGCCCGACAATGGCTGGAGCGGGCATGTACCGCAATTGCGGGTCTCGGAAGTGCCGGGAGACCACGACAGCATGGTGCTCGATCCGTATGTTCGCGTGCTCTCCGAGCACATGCGTGCTGTTCTTGAAGCCTCCGGTGTCTCGGCGGCGCTCCATGGGGCAGCCGATGTGGATGCCAAGGTTCAAAGCAGAGCGCCGGCCCGGGTCGCCGAGATTGCTTAGCCGATGAACGATGGCCGGATCTCGAAGATACCGTTCCCGCAATTGCCAAGACCTGCCCGGGGCACGCTGCTTGCGTGCCTTCAACATCAAGCTGGAAAGTCTTCTTAAAGAACGAGGAGTATTCTGTGACTGACGCAATCATTCCCTCGGATTGGAAGCAGGTGCCTTCCCCTCACGCCAGGGAGCGATTGCTTCTCGACGCTTTGCCCGTGACGGTTCAACCGCCGAAACGGCGTCTTCGCACGACCCTTATCCAGGCCGCAGGCTGGTCGATGATGGGGTATCTCCTCTCGCAGGTAGTACGCATCGCAAGCAACCTGGTGCTGACAAGGCTGCTGATACCGGAAATGTTCGGCATCATGGCCGTCGCCACCATGATTCAGGTGTCGGTCGCCATGTTGTCGGATCTCGGGCTCAGGCCCGCGGCCATACAGAGCCAATATGGCGACGACCAATCCTATCTCGACACCGCGTGGACGCTGCAGATCATCCACGGCTGCCTGATCTGGTTTGCATGCGTCCTGATCGCCATCGGGATCGGGCGTGCGGCCGAGTATGGCCTGTTCCCGGCCGGATCGGTCTACACGGTCACGTCGTTGCCAGCCATCATCATGGGGATGTCTTTTTGCACCGTGATCATGGGGCTGCAATCCACGAAACTGATCACTGCGTTCAGGCACCTCGATCTTGGGCGCGTCACTTTAATCGAGATAGTGGCTCAGGTCGTCAGTCTGGCGGTCGGGATCTCGCTTGCGTGGTACACCGGCTCGATCTGGTCGTTCGTGGCCGCGACGCTTTTATCTGCGTTGACGACCACTATTCTCACTCACATATGGTTACCGGGTCAGCATAACAGCCTTTACTGGGAAGCTCCGGCGATAAGGGATCTTGTTCGGTTTGGCCGCTGGATCATGCTGTCGTCCATCCTTACGATGATAGCAGCCAATGGAGACCGTATCTTTCTCGCCGGATGG
This sequence comes from Neorhizobium tomejilense, assembly GCF_964254135.1. Classification (NCBI taxonomy): domain Bacteria; kingdom Pseudomonadati; phylum Pseudomonadota; class Alphaproteobacteria; order Hyphomicrobiales; family Rhizobiaceae; genus Neorhizobium; species Neorhizobium tomejilense. Next base: position 3,235,905 of record NZ_CAXUSO020000001.1, on the reverse strand, counting down.
ACAAGCCCCCTCATGCTTGGCTTCTATAGCCTGGCCTTCAATCTTATCTCGATGCTGGAAGGTGCCGGTGGCCGGCTGTTTTTAAACGTGGCAATGCCGGCCTTGGGCAGGATCGCAAGGGAACGTCCGGAGCAGCTCGGCTCCATGTTCTGGAAAATGCGATTGCCGCTGGATCTTGTTTTCATCGGAAGTGCGGGCGCGATCTATTCGAGCGGCACGGCAATCATCGAAGTGCTCTATGATGATCGCTATCGAGATGCTGCTCCAATTATCCAGATATTATCGTTCAGCCTTCTCATCATGCGTTACGGTCCTCTGTCCGCGGTCTATCTCGCTGTCAATGAACCGCGTAACCAGACTGTCATGAATTTCATTCGCGCGGTCTCCAGCTTTACATGCCTGCCCCTCGGTTATTACTTGTTCGGCTTCGAGGGTGCAGTATGGGCGGCCGCACTTTACGGACTGCCCGTATTGCCGGCGATTCTTTACTTCAATCACCGTCATGGCCTCAACAATTTCCTATATGAAGCGGGTGTATTGTTGGCTTGGCCTGTCGGGTATCTGGCTGGAATTCTTGCAACGGGCATTCTCCACCACGCTGGCCCGCTGTTTTAAGAAAAGCTGCCAAAAACTTCCTGTTTTGCTATTTTTATATGCCGGCTGGCCGATTATTTGGCGCCGAGATGCCCGGATGTCGCTTGCGTGCCCGCCGCAGTGCTCGTTGTCCCGAAATGCAGCGTTTTGCGTCGGAACAGGTCACGCCTCCGAAAGTTCATGGGCGGGGCCGGGATCGAGCTTTAAGGGGGTCATTTTGACGTGGACGTTAACTATAAGCGGATATCCAATTCCCTATCGGAACTTAGCTTGCACCCCCCGGTAAATATTTTTATCTAGCTGCTTACTTGCGCATAGACTAAATTACGTATCTGCTGTATATTGACCTTAATAAAAGGTTGAGAGGTGTAAAGACAGTCTGCTGGCGTACTTATAGTTGCGGTCCTGAAGGGGACAATCATCCTAGACTTCAGGTAAGGGGGTAAGATGAGTTCCACACCAAGCGGCTACAGCCGTTCTCCTGCTGTGGCAGAATCCTTTCGCATTATGAATGACATCCCAAAGCTCGCCGAAAGAGATGATCGAGGCAGTGAGGGAGTAAATCACGACGGATGCCTTGTGATCATCGACGCGAGAGCGCTTGATCGCGAATGCCTTGCCAAAGCCCTCATCGGGCGTGGCCTCGAGATGGATGTCTGCGCTGTCGGCTCCATCGACGAATGGAAACTAGAAAAAGATCTCTATCCGCCTGTCCAGGCCGTTCTGTTCAATATCGGCGGCCGAAAGGCCGACGATGCCGCACTTGCGACTGACATCTCGAAATTGACGGCCGAGTTCAAGTCGCCGCCGATCATCGTGCTCTCCGACTCCGACGACCTCGCCCAGGTGGTGAAAATGTTGGAATATGGGGCTCGAGGTTTCATTCCCTCTTGCGTCGGCATCGGCGTCTGCGTGGAAGCGATCGGCTTGGCCGTTGCCGGCGGGATCTTCGTTCCGGCAAGCAGCGTCCTCTCCATGCGGCACCTGGTCACCGCTGCGACGTCGGCGGCGGAACACCGGCCACTTTCGGGAATGTTCACGCTGCGCCAGGAAGCGGTGGTAGAAGCCCTTCGCAAGGGCAAGGCCAACAAGATCATCGCCTACGAGCTCAACCTGCGGGAAAGCACGGTCAAGGTCCATATCCGCAACATCATGAAGAAGCTGAAAGCGACGAACCGTACCGAGGTCGCCTACAAACTCAATGATCTCTTCCCATACGGAGCGGCCAACTAGCCGTTCGCCGGTCGGTTGGCGGACCGACCCGAGATATCACGGCTGCGAAGTCGAGCCTTCGCAGCTGCGTGAAGGGACACCATAGAAAACCACGACAGCGCTGACAGGGGCGTTGCCGCGGCAATGCCTCCCGGAGCGACGAACTCTCGACATGGATGTTTGTCGGCTGGCGATCGTGCATATGTCATGCACTTGGCGAAAGATATGAGAACGGCGCAGCGCGCAGGTTCCGAACATCGACAGTTTATCTGTTCATCTTCCATCTGACAGTCGGGTGATGCCGGAAAGGGGTCCGGTGTGCCGCGACTGTGAGATCGCCCCCTCGTGTCCCGGCAAATCAGGTTCGGTCATCCAGGCTCGGACAGATATCCCACGTGGGATGGACGAAGGAGCTAACGCGCCGGCTTTGGCAGGGCGTTCCAATTCGGATCCGGCCAGACGAAGGGGTTGCCCCCGGGGGCCGGCTGGGTTTCGGCAAAATAGCTCTGGCAGCCACCCGCCTCGTTCGGTTCGCCGACATGCACCCAGAAGCTTCGGCAGACTTTTTCGACGACGACGCGCCGGCATTCTGCCATGCTCGGCGGGTGCAAGCTTTCCTGCTGCAGAAAATCTCGGGTGACCGCCCATGCAATCTTCTGCAGCTCCTTGGCAAGGTCCCGGGGCACGGTCGGCGGCGCCGCGGCACCCTCGGGCGACTGGCGATAGATTGAGGCGTAGTGGACCGCAGCTACAAAATAGACGCCTATATCGGTCAGATGGACCTCGTCGCGGAATATCCGATCGAGTTTTTCCCTGGTGCTTCCGGTAAAACCGATAATCTTCCCGTCAAGTGTCCTTTTCACCAATTCCACGAGAGCCGTTCCGGCAGGCACGACGGAAAGGTTGGCCGGTCGCCTTTCAGCTCGCAGTGTCAGCTTCACTTTCTCCGCTACGCATTGCCATACGACGGAAGCGTTTGTCTCGTGTTCCAACCAGGGCTGCGGATTGTCCTTGTCGACGCCAAGCCAGGTGTGGACATAAAGGGTTCGGCCTTTCGGGTTGCCGTCGAGAAGGCGGTCGTGAAAATGGCGCAGATAGGCAATCGCGTTTTCCCATACGATCATGTTTAGCAAATTGTGGTTTTCCGCTGCGACAACAGTGTCGTAAGGGCGCCCCGTGGCGATGCGCCGCGGGCGAAGCAGTTCCTCGATGACATCCATCTGGTCGCCGTTGCGGTTCTTCCCGTACCTATATCCGGCCCAGCTGAAATCCTGGTCGTACTCACCTCGTGTTCGATACCTCAGCGGGGATCCAATGACGATCTGCTGCTCCCAGGCAATATTTTTGCCGCGGCTTTTGGCAATCATCTCGACCCAGTTGGCCAGGGGATTATCGATCAAGCTATGTCCGGTGAAAAGAACCTGCGCGGAGTTCTGTGGGGCATCGCCCGGTGTGGTTTCCTGCGAAGACGCCACGCCGGACAATAGCCATGCCAGGGACAAGATGACGGTACGCATCGCTGTCATAAGAGTTCCACCTTGAATGAGCGCGAGAACAACTCTGGCGGACGGAAATACGGCCTGGGAGCATAAACGCCGGGGATCCTGTCCAGCATCATGCACAAAAGGCGTAGGCCTTACCGTAACGGCGATGCGGCCGTCTGGCCGAATATCCTTATGGGGAGGCGGGGCAGCACTTGCCCGACCAGCTCGCCATCACCGCGTTCTGTGGCAAGTCGAGAAAATTTTATTAAATTTATACAGTATATATGGGTGGCGCTTCTCTGTTGCTGCAGTAATTCCTTGTGCCGAAAGCTATTCGCAATTCCTTCGGCCGCTTTGCCGGCCTTTTGAAAAGCAAATCAAGGCTTTCGGGCTCCGTTGAAACTCCGGCTATAGCTTGGCCGACCTATTTGACGTCCATGCCGAGTGTGCAGCCGTCATGGCCGGGGGCAGGCTTGAGAACCGAATCAGGTTCCCCGTCACAGACGAATCGATCGCCCAAGGCGCAAGGTCATTCGGCCAAGGCGCGTCTCTTGTCGTAACAACCGCCCCGGATAACTCTTTGGAAACCATGTTTTGCGGCCGATCGGGGCAAGATGTGTGGCTTTAATACGTCTTCCGCCGCCCCAGTTAACCTTCTGTCAATAAATCCGTTCCCGACACATAACCGGCTATATCGCGAAGGTTAAGGAAGTCTTGCTTTATATTTGGGGGCGGAGTTGATTGCGGCACAGTTTTTATTGGGGGTTAGAGTCATGTCCGTTGAAGATCCGCGCCTGTCGAACATCTCGGAAGAAAATCTGACTGAGAATTTCTCGTCGGAAATCCAGGAAGAGATCGCAGCCTCTTCTACGCCTTCTCCGATCGAGCATGAGATCCAGGTGGCGCAGGCCGGTGATGGTCGCACCCCGACGACGGGCCGCGTCCCGACGGATCCGAACGTGCCGGCCGCTGCTCCAGCAGCCCCGGCCGCGGAAGTGACCCCGGACGTCAACAACATCGTTCACCTGGCGACGAGTGTATCGATCGACGATATCCGGGTCGACGGCGCAAACCTGATCCTGGTGCAGGCGGACGGAACCGAGATCGTCATCGTCAACGGCGCGACCAAGATCCCGACGATGCTGATCGGCGAGGTGGAGGTACCCCAGCAGGTGCTCTTCGCCGCCCTGGAAGACAGCGGCATCAACGTCGCAGCCGGCCCGGACGGATCCTTTAGCGCCAGCGGACGCCCGGACAGTTCCGGCGCTGAATTCGACGACTCGATCCAGGGGAGCCAGAACGGCCCCATTCAGCTGGCCTCGCTGCTCGGCGATACGGAATTTGGCGATGGCGGAGGGCTTGACGACCGGACGGCGGCGGACGATCAGCCGGACGCCTTCGACATGGGTTCGCCGTTCATCTTCGCCGAATCGGTTCTGGCCGATGACGTTATCGGCAACGAGACGATCACGGGCACGCTCGGTTTCGACGGCGGTGACGATTTTGGCGTTGTCTCCTCGGTGAATTACCAGAGCACTTTCGACATGGCGGAAGGGACCGGCAGCGGTGTTGCCGCGCCGCTCACGTCCGGCGGTCAGGCGGTCACGGTATCGACCTCGGCTGACGGCCTGACGGTCACCGGCACGATCATCGTCGGCGAGACCACGGTCACCGTCTTCACGCTGACGGTCACCAACCCGACCACCGGCGCCTTCACCTACACGCAGTCGCAGCCTCTCGACCATCCGGATCTCGGTGAGATCGGTGCCGATGACGCCCTGCGACTGAACTTTACGTTCACGGTCACAGACAAGGATGGCGATTCCGATACCGGTTCGTTCTCGATCGAGATCGGTGATGACGGCCCGGTACAGAGCGAGGCGGGCAACGCCTCGCTGAACGAAGACGATGTTTCGACTTATCCTGCCACGGATGGCAGTGACGCTGCCAAAAAAACCGGTGACATCTCGCTCGGCATTTCCTGGGGTGCGGATGCCGATACACGCAATGGCGAAGGCGACACCTTCGGTCGTTCGGTCGGTTTTGCAAACGCTGCAGGCGCGGTTCCTGCCAATGCCGGGGGCGTCTACACAGATGCCACAGATGTCGGTCTCTCCGTCACTGGCGGGGCTCTGACCTCGGGTGGCAGCGAGCTTTATTACGTGATCACCGACCTTGGGAATGGTGGCCAGACGCTGACGGCTTATGTCGACGGCTCGGAACCGGCAGCGAAGGTATTCGAGATCTCGCTGGATCCGACCTCTGCAAATGGGTCTTACACGGTCGAGATCTTCCAGGAACTGGATCACAGCTCGGACTCGGATGCGTTGACGATCTCGTTCCAGTTCCAGGGTGTCGATGCCGACGGTGATGCCGCAGCGTCCGGCACGGCTTTGATCACCATCGCTGACGACGCACCGGTGATCGGCGCGGCCGGCGAAGGCGGCGAAGGCAAGGTCGACGAAGGTGGCAGCAATACCGCCCAAGGTTCGCTTGGCATTTCCTGGGGAGCGGATGACGGCAATACGAGCGAGGACGGCGGCTACGACGGCACCCAGGACGCCGGAGACCGGTCCGTGGTCTTCACCCCGGGCGAGGTCTCTGACCTGCCGCCCGAAGACGGCGATGACATGCCTGCGCTGAAGGTCGGTAGCCCGGCACTTTCGACGGCTGCCGTTTCGGCATTCATGCAGGTATGGAGTGGCGAGACCGAGATCGCACTTGGGAACCTGACTTCAGGTGGCCAGCCGCTCGTCTACACACTGTCGCCGGATGGCACTGTTCTGACGGCGGCCGACCAGGAGGGCGGATCGGTCTTCACCGTGACCCTCTCCGACACCGGCGCCGGCGGCTACACCTTCGATCTCCAGGGCGTTCTCGACCATCCCGGCCATGGCGAAACCGGCAGCGAGACCGACATTCTGACCTTCGAATTCACCTACACCGTGCGTGACGGCGACGGTGACGTCGCCGAGAGCACCTTCACGGTCGATGTCAAGGACGACGTTCCGGTCGCCACCGGCAACGCTGTCGAGGCCACGGCCGACGAGGACGACATCTCCAACTGGCTTTCGTCGGGCACCCATCCAAACGACGGAGCCGACGACGGTTCCACCTCGGACTTCTCGCGGATCGGATGGGGCGATGCGGCGACTGTGTCCGGCTCGATCGCCTCGGTCGTTGCCTTCGGCGCTGACGGCGCGGCAGCCGGCGGCGGTTTCGGTTTTGTCGCCGATGCAGCGGCCAAGATGCAGGCGCTGGCCCTGACCTCGAAGGGCGGCACGCTCTCCTATGCGATGATCGGCGATACCCTGGTGGCCTATGTGAATGTCGCCGGCGGCGCCGGCATCGGTTGGGGCGACCGGCCGGTCTTCTCCCTGACCCTCGATCAGGCCACCGGCGCATTTACCTACCAGCAGTACGACCAGCTCGACCACGTCGCCGGCAATGGCGAGAATACCGCCCTCAAGAGCGGATCGGGTTCGATCGCCGCCATCGACTTCGGCGCGGTGATCCAGGCGACCGACGGCGACGGCGACCAAATCGGCCTCGGCGGCAAGTTCTCGATCACCATCACCGACGACGTGCCGGTTCCGTCGATCACCACTACCGGGCGTTCAACCACGATCGATGAGACGGTCAATAATCAAAATCAATCAAACGATACCGGCAACCAAGCGGTAAGATCGCTGTTTGCGGCGGTTGCCAATGTTGGCCACGACGCCGACATGGGCAATGCGGCGATTTTTGCACGTAACGGCGACGCTCTGGTCTCGACGTCCTCCTCGAAGCCAGGCGCCGACGAGACGACCACCACGGTTCTTTCCCTGGAAATTGCCAGCGCCGGGCTTGATTCCGGCCTGGCGACGACCGGTGGCAAAGCGATCTTCCTGTTCGAAGAGGGCGGGTTGATCGTGGGCCGCTTCGACTCCGACGGCAACGGGACCCCGGACACCGCGGCGTTTGCGGTCGCTATCGACCAGTCCGGTCGCGTCAGCGTCGCGCAATATGTATCACTGCACCAGGGCAACACGGCGACCTCCAACGAGACTGTCAATCTCGGCGACAAGATCTCGGCGGTCGTCACCGCCACCGATTATGACGGCGACGTCGTGCGGGACACGGTCTCGATCGGCAGCCATATCCGCTTTGCCGACGACGGGCCGCTGGCATCCGGCGCGAAGGTATCGGTCACGGCCGACGAGGACGACATCTCCAACCTGCTGTCGTCCGGCAATCATCCGAACGACGGCGCCGCCGACGGTTCCACCTCGTCACCTTCGTTGCTCGGACTAGGCGATGCGGCGACCGTGTCCGGTTCGATCGCCTCGGTCGTTGCCTTCGGTGCTGACGGCGCGGCAGCCGGCGGCGGCTTCGGTTTTGTCGCCGATGCAGCGGCCAAGATGCAGGCGCTGGCCCTGACCTCGAAGGGCGGCACGCTCTCCTATGCGATGATCGGCGATGCCCTGGTGGCCTATGTGAATGTCGCCGGCGGGGCGGGCTTCGATTTGTTCACCGACCGACCGGTCTTCTCCCTGACCCTCGATCACGCGACCGGCGCATTTACCTATCAGCAGTACGACCAGCTCGACCACGTCACGGGCAATGGCGAAAACACTGCCCTCAAGAGCGGATCGGGTTCGATCGCCGCCATCGACTTCGGCGCGGTGATCCAGGCGACCGACGGCGACGGCGACCAAATCGGCCTCGGCGGCAAGTTCTCGATCACCATCACCGACGATATTCCGGTTCCGTCGATCACCACTACCGGACTTTCGACCACGATCGACGAAACGTCCGGCTTCCAGAACGACGACAGCGGCGCGGGCAGCATTGGCAGCCTGTTCGCCGGCGTTGGCAACCGCGGCGTGGACGCCGATCTCGGCGGGCCGATCTATGCCCGCGACGACGTAATCGATATCTCGGTCGAGAATGGTGCGGACGACAACGTCTCCACTGCACTGACCTTACGGATCGACGGTGGAAACGGCATCGATTCCGGCCTGATGACCACCGGCGGCGCTCACATCTATCTGTACCTGGAGGGAGAAGTCGTGGTCGGCCGCGTCGGCGGTGCCAACGGGTTGGCGGCCTTCGCGATCGCCATCGACGGCGACGGCCGCGTCAGCGTGGCGGAATATCTGTCGCTGAAGCATCCGAGCAATGCCTCCTCGGACGAAGGCATCAATCTCTCCGGGAAGATTTCGGCCGTTCTGACCGCTACCGACTATGATGGCGACGTGGTCACCAAGTCGGTTTCGATCGGCGACAAGATCGCCTTCGAGGACGACGGGCCGAGTGTTGGCGGAAACAGTGCCGTATGGGTGGACGACGACGATGTCGTCGGTGCCCAGGGAAATAACGGCGGCACGGGAGACCACGCCCGGGCAAACATCACCGGCGAACTTTCTCACGATTTCGGCGCCGACGGAGGGTCGATCGCCTGGAAGACGACGGGCGCGCCCACCGGTTTCATCTATGTGCGTGACGGCGATGCCCTGCTGGTCAAGCAGGGTGCGACCACTGTCATGACGATCACGCTCGACACGGCGACCGGGGCTTATTCGGTTACCCAGAATGCGGCGATCGGCCACCCGGCCGGAAACAACGAAAACGACGTGGCGTTCAACCTGACCTACACGGTGACCGACGGCGACGGCGATCGTGTCGATGGCACGTTGACGATCAATGCCGACGACGACACGCCGATCTCCTCCGGTGTAATCGGTACCGGCGCTATCACCGAAAGCGCCGCAGGCGGTTCGATTGCAGGCGAGCTTTCCGCCCTGGTATCGCCGGGCGCCGATGGCATCGGTCGCTACTCGGTTGAAACCACCGGTCTGTCCTCCAGTCTGACTTCCCTGACTTCCGGCGGTGTCGCCCTTACCTACTCTGTGGTCGGCAACGCGCTTGTGGCGAAAGCCGGCGCGGTGACGATCTTCACCTTCACCGTTGATCCGGCCACCGGCCATTACGCCTTCGCGCAGACCGGCCCTCTCGACCACACCCAGACGGTGGTCATCGATGGCGCATCGATCCCGGCTGCCGCTCTCGGCGTTGTCGGCAGTCACGCCGCAGTGCCCGATGTCGGTGGCAACCATCTTGCCTTCCTGGGGCGCATGCCGGACGAAGACGTCATCATCCGCGTCACCAATGGCGGGAATAGCGCTGTCACATGGATACTGAATAACAAATCCGGCGGCACGGATTATTCACTCGAAATCCCGGCCCACACCACCTGGTATGTGAATGTCGGCAATGTTGCCAACAGCACGAAATTCGAACTTGACGGTGACGGCTCATCACAGAGTACGACCGTCAACAATGGTCATCACCAGCCGATCGTCGTCATCGGCAACAATAGCGCGCTGGCGCTCGACCTTTCCTCCGCGGTCACGGTAACCGACGGCGACGAGGACCGCGTGGCGCTCAACGGCCAGCTGATCGTGACGGTCACCGATAGCGTGCCGACGGCCGGCCCCAATGCTTCCGGAACGGTTGAGGAAGGCGGCACGGAAACCATCACCGCCGCCCTGACGGGCCTTGCCTGGGGCGCGGATGCCGGCAGCGCGCGCACGCTTTCCTTCACAGGAAATGTCGCGACAACGGATCAAAACGGTGCTCCAGTGGCGGGGCTCAGCTCGAGCGGCCGACCGGTGACGATCGACGTCATCAATGGCGTGCTGACCGGGTTCGTCGGCTCTGCCAACCCGCCGGCGCCAGGCGATATCGTCTTTACGGCATCGCTCAATGTGGCCACCGGCGCCTACAGCTTCTCGCTGCTTCAGCCGCTCGATCATACGGCTCCGAATGCGACGAGCCAGTATCTCGACCTGGCGCTCAGCTTCACCGCAACCGACGCGGACGGCGACGCCGCCACCTCGACGGTCACTGTTCGCGTCGATGCCGCCGGAACGATCGGCTCGATCAACTATTCCAACCTCTCCACCAGCGTCTTCGTCAACCTTGACGATGCCGCCCACATGATCGGCGGCCAGACGGTGGCTGCCGACACCGCCACCGACGGTGCTACCGTGATCGACAAGGTCATCGGTATCGACAGCGTCTCGGGCATCGTCGATGCCCTGGGTGGTGCCGGCAACGATGTGTTGATCGGTGGCGACGAAGCCAACAAGCTCACCGGCAATGGTGGCAGTGACCATCTGGACGGCGGTCTCGGAGCCGATATTCTCGATGGCGGCGCCGGCAATGACACCTTCGTCCTCGGCGCGGATGTGACCGGTTCCGGTACCCGCAACATTCAGCGCGCCGACGGCAGCCTCATGGCAGTCAGTATCGCCGGTCTTGCCGGCACGGCCGACAAGGTCGTCGGTGGCGCAGGATACGACACGATCATCCTCGATCGGAACGGCAAATCGGGCTTTGTGGCCGATTACCGCACGGCTCCGGATTATCTTTCCGGCATCGAAAAGATCGTCGGCACCGATGGCAACGACGTCATTCTATTGGCTGCAGGTTCCACCGCGGATGGCGGGCCGATCACCATCGAAGGCGGTGCCGGCAACGACATCATCGGCGGCTCGAATTCTGCCGATGTCATCAATGGCGGTATGGGCAACGACCTGATCTTCGGCCTCGGCGGCAACGACACGATCAACGGCGGGACCGGTGGCGACACCTTCAACTATGCCATCGGCGAAGGCGTGGACACCATCGATGGCGGCGCGGATCCTGACGCTCTCCTCACTTCCGGAAACGCTACTGCGGAATCGGCAATTCTTACTGTCACCTCGACCGGCTTCACCCTGGATGTCGACGGTGATGGCATTGTCGATGTCAACGCCACCAACATCGAATCGGTGGTGCTCTATCAGGCCGAGGGTGCCGACAAGATCACGGTACGTGGCCAGGATGCAGGCGAGACGATCACGATCTCAGGCAACTCCAATCTCCTGCAGGTTTTCGGCAACGGCATACCCTCCATTGCCGGGATCAGCACGTCCGAACTGACCATCGAAGGCAAGGGCGGCAATGACGCCATCAATGCCAGCAGCCTCAACACCGTTGCGCTGCCGCCGGTCGCCCTCACCCTGGATGGTGGTGCCGGCAACGACACCATCACCGGCTCGGCCGGCGCAGACACGATCCTCGGCGGCGAAGGTAACGATACGGTCCTCTACAAGGTCGGCGCCGGCGCCGACATCATCAATGGCGGCTCGGAAACCGGATCAGCCAACCCGGACTACGACATACTCAAGATCGCCGGTGACGCGGTTCAGCGCAGCTTCAACATCGCCAAGGCCACCAGCGGTACCGATATCGTCGCGGGCGTCAATGCCACCGACATCCTGGTCAGCTATACCGGTGCCAACGGTGCAACTGTCCGCGCCGATGAGATCGAGCGTATCGAAGTCACTCTGGGAAGCGCCGGCGACAGCATCTCTGTCGGCGACCTGAGCGGCACGGCAATCGCGCCGACGACGGTGGCGATCAACGGTGGTATCCGCAACGACACCATCGACCTGACCGGCCTGGTCGGCACCAAGGTTGAGATCAACGACGTCGACGACACCACGGGCGGCGACACCGATACAGTGAAACTGGCCGGCAAGTGGGCCGATTACACCATCACCCGCGCATTCGATGGTACCTTTACCTTCAGCCTTGGCGGCAACGTCGTGGCGACGGCAAAGAATATCGAGCGGTTCACCTTCATGGGTGAGAACGGCGGTCTCGGCGGCACCATCCCTGCTTTCGATCTCATCAACGATGCGCCGATTGCCGCCGCTGACAGCGACACCGTAATCGAGGCCGGCGGCATCGCCAACGGCACGGCCGGCGACGCCTCGGCAACCGGCAATGTGCTGACCAACGACAACGACGCCGATATCTTCGACACCAAAACGGTTACTTCGATCCGGTTCGGTGCGGGCGCGGCGACGGCCGTTCCCGGCAACAATGGCGACGTCCTGGTTGCTGGCACCTACGGCATGCTTACCATCCATGCGGACGGCACCTATGCCTATGCGCTGGACAACAATGACGCCGACACCCAGGCCCTTGCCCAGAACGCCAGCGTCAGCGAAGTCTTCACCTACGGCATGAAGGACGCTCACGGCCTGACTTCGACGGCCTCGCTGACGATCGCCATCACCGGCACCGGCGACGCAACGGTTGTCGACCTGAACGGCGCTGCTGCCGGAAACGATACGGCGACCAATGCCACGGAACAGACGCCGCAGCAGTTCGCCTGGCAGGCAAGCCTTGCGGACGTCGACTCTTCGACGCTGCAGTCGATGACGGTCACGCTTGCCCACAACCTTGATGGAGCAAGCGAGACGCTCTTCCTCAACGCGACGGCAACCGCTGCCGCCGCGGGCTTGAACGTGGGTTACAACTCAACCACTGGCGTGCTGTCGATCACCGGTTTGGCATCGATCGCCACCTATCAGACGATCCTCAAGAACATCGTCTACCAGGACAACAGCGACAACCCGGATACCTCGGTGGACCGCACCCTGACCGTCGTGGTCAATGATGGGGTTTCCGATAGCGCGCCGCAGGTTGCGACCATTCATATGATCGCCATCAACGACGCGCCGGTATTGGCCGGTACGTTGACGGCGACGGTCGCCGAGGGCGGCAGCCAAGTCCTCAGTCTCACCGAACTCGGCTATACCGATCCGGACGATGTCGATGGCGGCGTGGTCTTCCACGTCTCAGACGTGACACACGGGTTCATCACCAATGGCGGAGCCCCGGCAACCTCGTTCACCGCGGCCGAACTCGAGGCCGGACTGATCAGCTACACCCACGACGGTTCGGAAGGCCCGACCGCATCCTTCTCGGTCAAGGTCGAAGACGGCAACGAGGACAACTCGGCACCCGGCACCAGCACCTTCAACTTCGCCGTGACGCCGGTCAACGATGCGCCGGTGGCAGTCGATGACTACTTCTTTACAAACGAAGATACCGCCATCTCGGGGCTGAAGCTCTTCGCCAATGATAGCGACATCGAGGGCAATCCCCTTGCCGCTAATGGCATTACCGTTGGAGGCCAGCTGGGCGGATCCATCTCGTTTGAGCAGAATGGCACCCTGTACTACAAGCCGCTGGCCAACGAGAGCGGATATGCGGTCCTGCAATACAGCGTTTCCGATGGAAACCTGACCAGCACGGGCACGGTTACCATCGACGTCCGTCCGATCGCCGACACCGCTACGATTTCCGGTTCCGGCCTGGGCAACGAGGACGCTACGGCCGCTCTGAGCCTCAACATTGCCCTTGGTGACACCGACGGCTCGGAAAAGGTGACGCGGGTCGAACTGTCGGGCTTCCCGCTGGGTGCGACTTTCAACCAGGGCGCGCTGGAAGGCGGTGTCTGGGTCATCACCAATACCGCCGGAGTCAACACCACCGGCCTGACGATGACGCCTCCGGCCAATTATGCCGGGAACTTCAATCTCAGCGTTTCGGCAACCGTCCTCGACAGCGCCACGCTGTCCGACCTTGCGGTCCACACGGATACCAAGGTGTCGACGGGTTCGATCGGCGTCAGCATCACGCCGGTCAACGATGGCCAAGCTACGATTTCGGTCACCGATCTCACCCAGACGGCAACAGATCCGACCGTCGGCGATGTTCTGCGAGCCACGCTGGGTTCCGACCCTGACGGCACGGCGACCAACGTCGTCCACACCTGGCTGCGTGACGGCAACGACACTGGCGTAACCACGGCGGATTACACCCTTACGGCCGACGATGTCGGGCACCAGATATCAGTCCGGACCACCTATGTTGACGGTCAGAACTTCAGCGAGACGGTCACCAGCGGTGCAACCGCAGCCGTAATCACCAACAACCATGCGCCGGTTGCCGTAAACGATACGCTGTCGTTCGGTGGTGGCGCGACCCCGGCTCCAAGCGGCACGGGCTGGTCGCTCAACGCCGAGAACGGCCATTACTACAAGGTGGTTGCCGGAAACTATTCTTGGACCCAGGCAGCGGCTGCTGCAGCGGCTGATGGCGGCTATCTCGCGACCATCACGTCGCAGAGCGAGCAGAACTTCATCCAGAGCGCAGGCACGCTGGGGACGAATTGGTACGTTGCCCAGAATGCTTGGATCGGCGGTTCCGACAGCGCTACCGAAGGCACCTGGAAATGGGTAACCGGTCCTGAAAGCGAGACAACGTTCTGGACCGGCGCGAGCGGTGGCACACCCGCCGGTTATGAAAACTGGAACACTGGTGAGCCTAACAACTGGGGGGCGGGAGAAGACCACGCTCAGATGATCTTCGTCGCCGGCGGCCTCTGGAATGACGGCACCAACACCACGGCGCCGAACGGCCAGTTTGGAGACTATGTCGGCTACGTCGTGGAAGTCGGCGGCGCCATCACCAATGGCGGCATATCCGAGGACGTTACCAAGACATTCGCGGCTACACTGCTGACCGCCAACGATACCGATGCCGACGGCGACGCACTGACGGTGATTTCGGTGACCAACAGTGCCGCCGGTGCTGTCGTTACTTTGAACGGCGACGGCACGATCAGCTACAACGCTTCCTCGTCTGCCACGCTGCAGGCGTTGGGTGCCGGCGAAACCGTGACAGACACCTTCTCCTACACCATCGACGATGGTCACGGCGGCACGGCAACGGCAACGGCGACGATCACGATCAACGGAGTAAACGACGCACCCGTGATCACATCTAGCGCGACCATCAGCCTTGTGGAAAATAGCAGCGCTGCCTACCAGATCGTCGCCACTGACGTCGATCACGATACGGCGCTGGTCTACTCGCTGACCGGCACCGACGCGGCATTGTTCAACGTCTCCTCGACTGGTGCCGTGACGTTCAAAAACGCGCCGGACTTTGACATTCCGGCAGATAACGGAGCCAACAACAAATACGATATCATCGTCCACGCTACCGATGGCATCGCCGACACGACTAAGGCCGTGCAGGTCTCCGTGACCAATGTCAACGAAGCCCCTGCCGTCGGGAATGAGCCATATGCTGTAGGTCGCGGGTATTCATTCACCGGAGCCGACGCCACTTACGGCAACCAGGTGATCACGCTGCCTGCGGGACTGTTCACGGACCCGGAGAACGCAGCGTTGACCTGGTCGGTAAATCTGCCTTCGGTGAAGTGGGCGTTCGACAGTTCGAGCCACACGCTGACCTTCCAGAACGACGTGCCGACCGGTGTATATGACATTGTCGTCAATGGGTCGGACGGCGTGAATACCGCTTCGCAGACGATCAAGGTTTGGGTGGCGGGGTCTACGGCGGTATCCCCGACAGCCAATGGCAATGCAAACCACCTCATTGGCGGCAACACCACTAACGATAATATCAATGGTGGCGACGGTAGTGATTTCATCCATGGTCGTGGCCGCAGTGATAATTTGTCCGGCGGCAACGGTGTGGACGTCATCTATGGTGGCGTTAACGACACCAACGGTAACGACACCATCTCCGGTGGTTCGGGTGACGACTACCTGAATGGCAACGAGGGCAACGACACCATCTACGGCGACGGTGACAACGATTGGCTCGATGGTGGGGCCGGCAACGATCAACTCATCGGCGGAACCGGAAGCGACACAATCCTCGGCGGCACCGGCAATGATACAATTTACTATGGGAGCGGCGACGGTGCGGACCGTGTGTATGGCGGCTCTGGCGACGATACACTTTACGTCGACGGAACTGGGAACAGCGATATCCTCAATGTTGTCGTTTCGAACGGTGTTATCACTCAGTTCGCCGGTGGAACGGTTCAGGATGTCGAGAACATCGCACTCTATATGTGGGACGAAGGCAGTGCTGGAGATACGCTAAGCTACAGCGGTACAGCCTCGACCGAGAATATCACCGTTGATCTTGCGGCCGGTACGGCGACAGGTTTCAACGACATCGTCGATGTGGAGAATGTTACAGGTGGCAACGGGAATGATACGCTAACGGGTGCTTCGGGGACCAACACGCTGATCGGTGGCGCCGGCAATGACACGCTCATGGGCGGCGCAGGTGCAGACACGCTGACGGGCAACACAGGGGCGGATACTTTCAAGTTCGCAAGCGGCGCGTCCGCAGTTAGTATTGGCGGTAGCGGCAACGGCGGTTCCATATCGGGTTACGATGTGGTTACTGATTTCAACGTGGCCGATCATGACAAGCTTGAGTTTACAATAGCGCCCTTTGCTGTTGGCAATACTTCGGGGGTCGACGGGAACAATTCTTCCCTTACGATTAACGGTGCGACCGTGAAGTCGCATGCCATTTCAAATGGCATTATTACTTTCGATGATAGCGGCACCTACAGTTCGAGTTCGCCTCTGACGCTAGCCTCCATGTCTAACGTTGCTGCCGTGGTGCAGTATTTGCGAGCCAATGATCTGGGCAGCGCCGGTGCCACTGTAGCCTTCACAGCAACGATCAGTGGAGTTGCCCATACCTTTGTCTATCAGCAGGTTGGAAACAGCCAGAACGTTAACAACGACATCCTGATTGATCTCGTTGACGTTAATCTGGCTAGCTTGTCGGCGCTTATCTCGGCTGCTGCCGTCGACCCCATCATCCTCGATCTCGACCGCAACGGCTTCGCCTTCACATCCCTCGAAGACGGCGTGAAGTTCGACATCGATGCTGATGGCCACAAGGATCAGGTGGCCTGGACCAAGACCGATGGCATCCTTGCCTTCGATGTCGACGGCAATGGCAAGATCGACAACGGTTCGGAAATCTTCACCCCGAACTTTGCCGGTGGCACCCATGCCGGTGGCGTGGCGGCGCTTTCGACGCTTGACGTCAACCATGACGGCAAGATCGATGCCTCCGATACCGGCTTCGATAAGCTGCTGGTCTGGCAGGATGCCAACGGTAATGGTGTCAGCGACGAGGGCGAGCTGAAGGGCCTGAACGACTACGGCATCACCGGCATCTCGCTCGATGCCGAGAGCGCGGAAGGTTATCTCGACGGCCAGGCTCTGTTCGCAGAAGGTTCGTTCACCTACGCAGACGGTTCGACCGGCTCCTTCGTCGAGGTCGGGTTCGACACTCTGTTCAGCGATGCGCCCGACCACGTGCTGGTCGGAACGGATGGTGACGATATCCTCGCCGCCATGCCGGGCCTGACGCAGATGACCGGCGGTGCCGGCGCGGATACGTTCGTGCTCGATCCTTCGGCCCTGCACGAACTGGACATGGCCGACATCATCACCGACTACAAGTCGAACGAAGGCGATGCGGTCGATGTTTCGAAGCTTCTCGACACCCTGCTTGGTCATCAGGCTACCGGTGAAGAGGCTGCCGCGAATGTTCGCACCACGATTGCCGGCAACGACACGACCGTCAGCGTCCAGGTCGCGACCGACAGCTGGAAGGATGTCGCCGTGCTTCAGAATCACACAGAAGCCGTCAAGATCCTCTTCGACGACGACAAGCACTCGGCCAACATCTCGCACGTATAAAGCGAAGCGTGCTGCAGGTCAGAAACCAGAGAAAAGGCGCGCAAGCGCCTTTTCTTGTTTAAGTAATGTCTTGCTAAACAATTTGAACGGCAAGCTACTGTTCTAGATTTATACAATTGGCAGGCGTGGGGCGCGTGTATCCTCGCACCGGGAAGAGTGGTTCTCCATGTGTCCCGGCGGCTACACAAGAGGTAAATGTATACGCCTGTGGAAACGGGCGGAATTATCTACTTTTGCGTCCAACCAGTTGGCTTTCTAAATTTTTTGTTAAAAAACAAATGGATGGATGGTTTCCATTTGGTAATTAACCCTAGAATGATGAATATCGGAAGCAGGCTTGGGCCGCTGATTTAGAAATGATAATACTTCCCAACGAAATCGCCGCAGTATATGAATGCCGACATGGGGTTTTAATCGGCGAGGGGCTTCCGATTGTTTAAGAGCACAAGAATTTTAGCGACGCTGCTGGCGACTGTAGCCTTGGGGGTCGTGTTTAGCGCACCTGCCAACGCGATGACGCTCGATGAGGCGGTAGCAAAGACTCTCAAAACCAATCCGCAAATCATGCAGGCGGTAGAAAACCGTGAAGCGGTTGAGTTCGAGCTGCGGCAGGCGCGGGGTCTTTATCTTCCCTCCATAGATTTGCAGGCAGGTGTAAGCCGCCGTAGACTGTCTAACAGCAGTACTGGCACGCTGACCCGCGACTATGAAAACTTCAAAGGCTCCGATGCGAGCCTGACAATTACTCAAACGTTGTTTGACGGCGGCAACCGTCGCTCTCAGGTGGAGCAGCAGGCATCGCGCGTTGATGGCGCTTCCTTCCGTGTTGTTGAGCGGTCCGAGTCGTTGGCTCTTCAGGTCACTCAAGATTATCTTGAGTATATCCTGCAGTCCAAGATCGTCGGCATCGCCCAGCAGAACGTCGCTGCCCACAGCCAGATTCTCGGCGATATCGGAGCCAGCATCCAGGGCGGTGCCTTGACCGACGCCGACCGTCTGCAGGGCCGTGAGCGCCTCGAGGCGGCACGAGCCCGGTTGCGCGAAGCCCAGGAAGAGCTGGAACTGACGAAGATCCGCTTCCTGAAGACGGTCGGAGAGCCGATCGGTCCGGTCAAGGTGCCGGTATCGCTCGCGAAGTTCATCCCGAAGACGCTCAACGATACGATCTTCATCGCCAAGAAGAACAGCCCGCAGATTCACGCGGCCGATGCCGACGTCGATGCGGCTGATGCCGGCGTTCGCGGTTCGCGCGCCAACTATCTTCCGAAGGTCGATCTTCAAGGTAGTGCACGCGTCGGCAACGACATCGATGGCAACCAGGGCAATACCAACGACGTTCAGGTCGGCGTGACCGCCCGCTGGAACCTCTATCGCGGCGGTATCGACCAGGCGCGCGAGCAGGAGCAGATCCGTCGCGCCAGCGAACAGCGTTACGGTTTGGCGCAGGCCCATCGCGAGGTTGAGGAATCCATTCGTTCCGCATGGAACGAGCGCAGCGGCCGCGGCGAGTTGTCGACGATCCTGGCGCGTCAGTCATCGACGAACGGCAGCCTCGTTTCCTCGTATCGCGAGCAGTTCAAGGTCAATCAGCGTTCGCTTCTCGACGTGCTGGATGCCCAGAACACCCGTTTCAACACCAGCATTCTTGCGGAAACCGCACGATTTGCTTCGCTTTTCGCCGAATACAAGATTCTGGCCGCATCGGGCAGCCTGCTTCAGTCGATGAAGCTGAAGCCCGTCGGTCAGGCTGAGGCGTATGCCCGGAATGAGTTTGCTGTCCCGGGTGGCGTCACGAATCCTGGCTATGTCGAAGTTGACTCCCGTCAAAAGGCTGGCATGCCCATGGATCTCCTGGCGCCGATCCGACAGTAACGGATTGGCAAGGACCAAATGCTCAACGTAAAGCTCGACCACGCAGACACGACGCCGTTTCGGACATTTAAAACTGCATTCAGGTCTGTTGCGAGCTTTTACGGGCGCCCGACGTCAGACATCGTCCTGTTTTCCGGATTGCCGGATGAGATTTCCGAATCTCTTGAACTGGACGATGTCGAGCATCTGGCGCAGCGCATCGGGCTGGAAGTCATCCGCCACGGCGAACGCGAATGTCGCGAGGGCAATTTCGATTGCCCCGCCATCATCGTCTTCGAGAACGGCGGCGTCCTGCCGCTGCTGGAGACCGATGTCGATGGAAACTACGTCACGGATCTGGTTCCGGCCTCGGGAAATCCCGTCAAGCTGACGCGTCAGGAACTCGTGGCGCTGAAGCCGAGCTTCGGTTTTGCCTTCACGCTCTATTATCAGAACGCGTCCGACACTGCCTCGGTCGGCATGGCCGGAGAAATCGAGCGCCGGCACTGGTTGCTGCGGGCGCTGGTTCCCTATTGGCGCACCTATATGCGCGTCATCATGGCCGCGCTGTTCATCAACCTGATTGCGCTCGGCTCGCCGCTGTTTACGATGAACGTCTATGACCGCGTGCTTCCCAACAAGGCATTTCCGACGCTCTGGGTGCTCGCCATCGGCATCACGCTTGCCTACACGTTCGATTTCCTCTTGAAGACCGCCCGCGCCGCGCTCATCGATCATGCCGGGCGTAACGCGGATCTGCGTCTTTCCCAGATGATCTTCGACAAGGTGCTGAATTCGACGCTCGCGTCGCGTCCGCTGTCGACTGGCGAATATGCCAACCGCGTCACGCAGTACGAGTTCGTCCGCGAATTCTTCACGTCCAACACGGTCGGCCTGCTGATCGACACGGCGTTCGTGTTCATCTTCCTGATCGTGATCTACATGCTTTCAGGCTGGCTTGTGGTGATCCCGGCCGTGGCTCTGGTGCTGTCCGTGCTGATCGGCCTGCATGCCCAGGCCAAGATCGGCCACCGCATGGCGGCCGCCACCAACGAAGCATCGCGTCGCCAGGCGCTGCTGGTCGAGACGATTTCGACCATCGAGACGGTGAAGAGCCTCCGCGCCGAAGCGGGCATGCTGCGTCGCTGGCAGGAGTTGATGAAGCTCTCGAGCCGCACCAGCGAGGAAATCAAGCATGTCTCCTCGAATGCCGTAAACCTCACCAATCTTGTCCAGCAGATGGTCAGCGTTCTGATCGTGATTGCCGGCACCTACGAGTTTTCCGAAGGCCATCTGGCAATGGGCGCGATCATCGCGACCGTGATGCTGGCTGGCCGCGCGGGGGCACCGCTCGGCCAGATCGCCATGGCGCTTGCCCGGTTCCGGCAGGCGATGACGTCGCTCAAGATCCTCGACAAGATCATGGAGCAGCCGGAGGACCGTCCGTCCACGGTGGGTTTCGTGAACCGCGAGATCAAGCGGGGCGGCTTCAGCTTCCAGAACGTCTCCTTTCAGTATCCGGGATCTGACTACAAGGTCATCAATCAGCTTTCGCTGACCGTCGCTCCTGGCGAGCGGGTCGGGATCATCGGCCGCATCGGCTCGGGCAAAACGACGCTCGGTCGCCTGCTCGACGGCCTTTTCCTGCCGTCCGATGGCCGCCTGCTGATCGACGGCGTCGATATCCGCCAGTATCACATGTCGGAAGTCCGCTCGGCGGTCGCGGTGGCCGGGCAATCGTCCGATCTGTTCTCGGGGACGGTAAAGGAAAACCTGCTGATCGGCCGCGCCGATGCGACGGACGAAGAATTGCTGCATGTGTCGCGCATGACCGGCGTCGACGAGTTCGTTTCCAACCATCCGCGCGGTTTCGACATGCCGGTCGGGGAGCGCGGCAGCAATCTCTCAAGCGGCCAGAAACAGGCTCTGGCGATTGCGCGCCTGCTTCTGACCAAGCCCAAGATCGTTTTCCTCGACGAGCCGTCGGGCGCCATGGACCTTGCAAGCGAGCGCCATCTCCTCGCCAAGCTCTCGACCGCATTCAGCCGCGAGACGACGCTGCTGATCGCCACGCATCGCTTCAGCATGCTGGAACTGTGCGACCGGCTGGTGGTGATCGACAAGGGCCGCATCGTTGCCGACGGGCCGAAGGCGGCCGTGCTCGAGGCGATGCAGCGCAAGGGAGCAAAGCCGTGAGCAGAGGCGTTCACGACAACCCCCCGTTCTTCGCTCGCATGCTGGTCGGCCTGGTGGCGGCCTGCATGGCGACGTTCCTCGCCTGGGCAGCGCTTGCCGAGATCGACGAGATCGCCCGCGGCGAAGGCAAGGTCATTCCCGTTTCCAAGACGCAGATCATCCAGTCTTCCGAAGCCGGCGTCGTCCAGGACATAGCTGTTCAGGTCGGCCAGGTCGTCCGCAAGGGGGATTTGATCGTCCAGCTGAACAATACGACAACCGAATCCACGCTCGGCGAATCCGTTGCCAAGGCGAGGGCGCTCGGCGCCAAGATCGCGCGCCTGCAGATGGAAGAAAAAGGCGAATACGACCAGCAATTCGTATGTCCGGCCGATGTCCTGGCGGTCGCCAAGAACGTCTGCGACAACGAAGACCGGCTGTTCCAGGCCAACAAGGCCAGTTACAAGAACAAGTTCGATGTGCTTCAGGAGCGCATGAAGCAGCGGCAGAACGAACTCAGCGAAGCCAATGCCAACATCGATCGGCTTGAACAGAATATCGCCGCCTCGACGCGGCAGCGCGATCTTTACGGCCCTCTGGCCAAAAAAGGACTGGTCTCGCAGACACAGCTTCTGACGATCGAAAGCCAGCTTACGGACCAGCAAGGCCAGCTCAAGGTCTATCAGGAAAGCCTGATACGCCTTCGTGGTGCAGTCGAAGAAGCAAAGCTCCAGGTGGGGGAAATTTCGCTGGTTATCCGTCAGCAGGCCCTGACCGACAAGGCGCAGGCCCTCGCGGAGCTCTCCGTCATCGATGAAACGATCCGCGGCGCTTCGGACCGCGTCAAGCGCACTGATATTCGCTCGCCGGTCGATGGCATCGTCAATACCCTGGAAGTCAATACGATCGGCGCCTATGTGGATCCGGGCCGTGTGGTTGCCGGCATCGTTCCGACGGCCGACACGCTGCTGATCGAAGCCCGCATATCACCGCGCGATGTTGCGTTCGTCCGCCGCGGGCAGCCGGCCATCGTCAAGATCACGGCCTATGATTTCGCGATCTTCGGCGGGCTCGACGGCGAAGTGACCAACGTTTCAGCCGACAGTATCGTTGAGAAGGAAAAGGGCGAGACCTACTACCTCGTCCAGGTCAAGACCAACAAGTCCGAGCTGGAACGCAACGGCAAGCTCTATCCGATCATTCCTGGCATGATTGCGTCCGCCGAAATCATGACGGGTCGCAAGACAGTCCTCAGCTATCTCATGAAGCCTATCAATCGGGCGCGTTCCGATGCGCTTACCGAACGGTAGAGCCCTCCAATGAAATCAGGTGCGCTTTCAATGTCCGGCATCGAACCTGCGGGCGATCCGCTGCCGATCATCGACAAGGAAGAAGTCGAGCCGCGTTTTCGCGCGGTCGTGGCGCGCAATGGCGAGCGCCGCGGTATCAGGCTCGAGAAAATCTATTGGGAAGGCCTCAGCCGCATGTCGGCGGCGGGCAAGATAACCACCGGCGATCTGGTCCAGTACACCGCGGCCCAGATGCCGGAGGGAGGCAATCTTACCTCGCTGCTGCGTGTCCTCAGCCTCAAATGGGCGCTTGGACGGCTGGCTACGGTCGAGGAAGTTTCGTCGCTCGAAAATCTCGGTGCGCTGGTCCAGGCATCGCCGTCCCCGACGGTCGTGCTGACGCGAGAAAAGCGGCTGCAGTTCTTCAACGAACCGTTTCTTGTCATGCTTCGGCAGCGGTTGGTGGGGGAGGATACGTCGCAGCTGATGAAGACCCTGAAGTTCTCGATCGACACGCAGATCGAAGACGCAATGGATACGCTGCAGATGAATCGCGGCAAGACCTTGAATACCGGCTTCACGATTTCCTGCGCCAGACAGGTCGTCAAGGGGCAGATCAATCTCGCCCTTGCCCCGGCACACGAAAAGCCGATGCTGATCGGCTATATTTCCCGTTATTGACATCCAGGGCCGGAGCGCATCGCATCCCGGCCCAGAAAGCTTAGAAGTTTACACCTTCGCCTGGCGCAATCTTTTCCAGCGGCGTTGCCATCGCGACGTTCTGGTCCTTGCGGCGGGAGCCGTGCAGGAAACCCTTGCCGCCCTTGATCGAATAGAGCGGCATGTAGTCGGGAAGCTGCGTATCCAGGAGAACCTGGTTGCGCATGTTGTCGAGGATGAAGAACTTGCCGCCGGCTTCGACCGAAAGAACGGCGTGGTAGAAGTGCCGCTTCTGGTCGAACAGGACGACGATCGACATCTGGTCGGGGTCGATGCCTTCCGCGCGAAGTGCCGCCATCTTGAGGATCGCGAAATCTTCGCAGTCGCCCTGCTGCTGGCTCAACGTTTCCCGGGGCGTGCTCCAACGGTCGGTAACCTTGTAGGCGTCCTGGTCGGTGCGGTAGCGAATGGACTGGTTCACCGCGGCATTGACGGCGTTGAGCTTGTCGCGGATCGACGATTGCGACGTGTTCAGGCCGACGAGCTGGATGGCGGCGAAGGCCGGGCTGCAGCCCTTGCCGTTGCATTTCACCGCGGTGCCGCTGTCCATTTCTTCGAGGGCGGGCGCGAGCTTCTTCAAGGCGGCAAGGCGCTTGAAGGGGATGGCGACGGTATCGAACACCGCGCCGTTGGGCGCTGTCGGCTCTACGCGCTTGGATGGAGACAGGTCGGCCGGCTTGATTGCGACCTCGATTACATTCGCAGGTCTTGCCGCGGGCAGAGCGATCGTCGAGCCGAGCTGGCTGAATGTCTGAAATGCTGCGGCAACCTGTACGTTCCGGAACGCAAGCGAAGCCATGATGGAGAGCGGCGTCGGAAGATATTCCAGGATATGAGTTCCGATAACCGCCACGCCGGCTCCAGTATTGGTCGGAAACTGTTGGTTTGCGATTGGAGCGGAGATGGCGGCGGAAGCAATGAATGGTAATGCTAGAGCTGTAGCGATTGCGACTTTCAGGGTATTCTTCTTATTCGCCATTTTTTTATCTC
Source organism: Neorhizobium tomejilense (assembly GCF_964254135.1). Lineage (NCBI taxonomy): Bacteria > Pseudomonadati > Pseudomonadota > Alphaproteobacteria > Hyphomicrobiales > Rhizobiaceae > Neorhizobium > Neorhizobium tomejilense. The sequence continues at coordinate 3,211,149 of NZ_CAXUSO020000001.1, read as the reverse complement.
CCTTGATAGAGAGATGCTAGCAAGCGCTGCTGAATTTCTGGTTTTTGAAGATAGATAATCTATAAATAAGTTATTTGAGATAAAACGTATAAAATTTTATATTTACACGAGGGTGCTTGTTAATGATTTTTGTCTGGGATAGCATGGCGTTGCCACAACCAAGAAGGCCGCAGAGTGGTCCAGGAAATGCCCCAAGGACGTTCGTTTTTTAACCCTTCAGATCTCGCCGACGTTACTCATAAGGCCTTCCGAATGACGACGCGCCTGCGTCCGATACGCATGTCGCTGCTGGGTCTGTTGGCCGTCGCCATCCTATCGGGATGCGAGTCCTCTTCGGTTGCCGACAAGGTTCTCGACGACAAGGCACTGAAGCCGCCGCCATCCGTGGTCGAGGAAACATTCGGGCGCGGCTCGACGGAAGTCACCGTGCTTCTCACCAAGGCGTCGAACGGCACCTATGAGGGTGCTGCGCGCGACATACGTGACGGTGCGGCACTTGCCATCGGCGAACTTGACGATGCCAGCGTCATGAAGATCAAGGTGATCGACGTGGCGGAGGGGCCGGCTGCCGTGGCTCCGGCGCTCGCCGCTGCCAGGGCGCGCAATTCCGGTCTGCTGATCAGCTACGCGCCGCAGGCGACGACAGCGGCGATTGCCGCCATTCCGGCCGATCAGCGTCCGCCGCTGATCAATCTCTCAAGCCCTGTGGCCGGCGCGAACGTCTTCAATTTCGGGTTCGACGAGGTGGCGAGTGTTGCACGGGGCGTGCGCCCGGTCATCACCGCCGGCCATAAGAGAATTGTCGTCCTGGCGCCCAGCAGCATAGCCGGTGTCGACGAGGAGCGCCTGAGATCCGCGGTCGGCCAGGCCGGCGGCGCGCTGATCGGCGTGGTCCGTTATGATCCAGCCGCGCCGCTTGGCGACCTGCTTACCCGCAACAAGGCCCTGCTCGATGATGCGGGTGCCGTGGTGCTGATGGGGGACTCGCCAGCGGTCGGAACCATCCTCAAGGGTGTCAGGACGTCTTTCGGCAAACTGGCCGTGGTCGGAACCAGCCACTGGCCAATAGAGCTTTATGCCGATCCGGCTGCCTCCAATGTCATCATCGCAGCGGCCGATCCGGACGCCTCGCTGTTGATCGGCGAGCGATATCGCCGCTTCAACAAGCGTTCGCTCTCGGTCTATGCCGCGGAGGGTTACGACAGTATCGCGGTCGCTGCCGGCCTCGTCCGAGGCAAGGGTGCAACGGCGCTGACGCCGGAAGCGCTGACGACGAAGACGGGGTTTCGAGGCGTTACGGGCCTGTTCCGTTTCACGCCGAGCGGAATGGCGGAGCGCAAGATCGGGCTTTACAAGATCGACGGCGGCCGGCTGGTGGCCATCGAGCCGAAGGCGGTCAGCTTCTGACCGGATTTGACGCACCTGGTACCGGCGCAGATATCGCCCATCCGGGAGCAAATCCTCAATCTGCCGGTCGAGACGAAAAAGGAGTTCGGCTTCTCCTGTCTTTTGGTGCGTGGCAACCTTTCGGGTGTGGGCTATTTCCCGGACACTGCGAGCCGAATATTATCCAACGGAAAGACCGGGAGATTTTACATGGTTGATTATCGCTATCTGGGCCGCAGCGCCCTCAAGGTTTCGCCGCTGACACTGGGGGCCATGATGTTCGGCAACCAGACGCCGGACGACGTGGCGTTGCGCATCATCGACAAGGCGCGCGACCAGGGGATCAATTTTATCGATACCGCCGACGTCTACCACGACGGCAAGTCGGAGGAGGTCGTCGGGCGCGGCATCAAGGCTCATCGCGACGACTGGGTTGTTGCGACGAAGTTCGTCAATTTCCACAATAACAAACCCAACCAGGGCGGCCATTCGCGCAAATGGGTCTTCCAGACGGTCGAGAACTCGTTGCGCAACCTGGGCACCGATTATATCGACATCCTCTATTTCCACCGTTCCGTTTTCGATGCGCCTCTGGATGAGCCGATGCGGGCCATCGCCGATCTGATCAAGGCCGGCAAACTGCGTTACTTCGGCGTTTCGAATTTCCGCGGCTGGCGCATTGCTGAGGTATCCCACCTCGCCGACCAGCTGGGAATCGACAGGCCGATCGCCAGCCAGCCGCTCTACAACATCGTCAACCGCACCGCGGAAGCCGAGCAGTTGCCGGCCGCTGCCGCTTATGGTCTCGGCGTGGTTTCCTACAGTCCGCTCGCGCGCGGCATCCTTACCGGCAAGTACAATGTCGGGGAGGCGCCGGCGGCCGATACGCGTGCCGGGCGCGGCGACAAGCGCATGCACGACGTGGAGTTCCGCGAGGAATCGATCGCGATCGCCAGGCAGATCGCGGAGCATGCACAAGCGAAGGGGATTGCGGCTGCGGATTTTGCGCTCGCCTGGGTGCTCAACAACCAGCTCGTCACATCGGCGATTGCCGGTCCGCGCACCGAGGAGCATTGGGACGGTTATGTCCGCGCGCTCGAGGTCAGGCTGGACGCAGAGGACGAGGCGCTGGTCGATCGTCTGGTCGCAACCGGCCATCCGTCGACACCGGGCTTCACCGATCCGGCTCACCCGGTCGAGGGCCGCGTTGCCCGTTCGGCAGGTCGATCGGCGCCGGTCGCTCCGCTCACGCGCTCGCAAAGCGTCGCCTAGCGGATACGGGCGATCAGGAACCTGAGTTTGGCGCTCCCTAACTCAAGCATCAGCGCTCGATATCGGAAGCCGAGAATTCCCCGAGCCTCATCCGAATGGGCAGTTCCATTTCTGCAGGCCTGCTCTATCTGCTGGTGATCCGGGGTTCTCTCTCAAAGGCATACATGACTTCAGCAGATTCCGAGACGGAAACGACGGATGTCTGCATCGTCGGCGCAGGCCCCGTCGGGTTGGCGCTCGCTCTGAAGCTGGAGAAACTCGGGCTCACCGTAACCCTGCTCGAAATGGGCGCGGGCGGAGCGGCGGAAGACGCCGGTGCCGGCGAGATCGAATTCACCAACGGCCATCATGCCCCTTCGATGGCGATGTCCCGTCCGGGCATAGGTGGTGCGTCGGCGCTCTGGGGCGGCCGGTGCGTCGCTTTCGACGACCTGGATTTCGAGGTGCGGGATCATGTGCGGTTTTCCGGTTGGCCGATTTCCCACGAGGAGCTTCGCCGCCACTATGCGGAGGCGCTGACATTCCTCAACTGCAATGCCGACGAGCCTCCCTTAGAGGCGGTCGGCGTCTCGGACAATAGGATCGATACGAACGCGCTGGAGCGCTGGAGCCGGTCGCCGGATCTCGGGCCGATTTACGGGGAGAGGCTCAGGGCTTCCAGGCGTATTCGTCTCGTGAACGCAACCGTCGCCGGCATCACGCTCGATGCGTCCGGTGCGCGCGTCGAAAGTCTCACGGCCTATAGCGCCGGGCAGGAAAGCCAGATCACGGCAAGAACTTTCGTCCTCGCCGGAGGGGGGCTGGAAAATGCCCGCCTGCTGCTCGCCCTGCGGCAGAGGCGGCCGGAAGCACTGGGCGGTCCCGACAGTCCGCTTGGCCGCTTCTACCAGGGGCATCTCACCGGCTACATTGCCGTGCTGCAATTCGACAAGCCCAGGCTCGCGAACCACTTCGCCTTCAATATCGACGACGAAAACTATATCTTCCGTCGCAGGCTGCAGATCACGCCGGCGATCCAGGCGGAGGAAAAGCTGCTCAACTGCGTCTTCTGGATCGACGCTATTTCGGTTGCCGATCCCGCGCATGGCTCGGGTGCGCTATCACTCATCTATCTGTTCCTGAAGATGTTCGGTCTCTATCGCCGCCTCTCGAACGGCCTGGCGCCGACGGCCAGGGGGCCTGAGAATATCGACCGCCGGCAGCATTGGCGGAATATCCGCACCGATCGCCGGACGGTATTCGATCTGTTCGGATCGGTTCTCAACATGCTGGAGCGACGCATCGAACCGTGGCGCACGCTCATCAATCCGAAAGGCCGCTATCTGCTTCGCTACCATGCCGAACAGGTGCCCAATCCGGAAAGCCGGGTCTACCTGCAGCCTCAGGGCGGAGCGGGCACCCAGGCTGGTCTCGTCGTCGACTATCAAGTGACCGAACAGGACTTGAGTTCGGTTCTTAAATCGCACGAAATCCTCGATACGTGGCTACGCCGAACCGGTCTCGGGAGACTGGAATATCTGCATGACACTCACCAGCGGCGGCAGGCCGTGCTGAGCCAGGCATTCGATGGCTATCACCAGATCGGCCTCAGCCGCATGTCCGGCAACCCTGACGATGGCGTGACGGATGCCGATTGCCGCGTCCATGGCATCGGCAATCTGTATCTTGCAGGCAGCGGCCTGTTCCCGACGGGAGGCCATGCCAACCCGACTTTGCCGGCCGTGGCGCTGGCGCTCCGGCTCGCCAAACACCTTTCCGAAAAGCTCAGGCGATGATGGTCCGCCGGGGTCTGGCGGGGTAGGTCAATGCGGTGGACTTCTGGCGAAGGGTAAGCCTGCCGGCGGCGTAGAACATCAGGAACGAGCCGATCTGGTAGGGGAAAAGCACGTCGACCTCCACGAAGGCCCGTATCAGCAGCAGGACGCTCAGCGCGCATAACAGCGTCGAGCCGGGGTCGCGGTTGCGGCTCAGCATCGCGCTCAGATGGCCGAAGACGTTTGTCAGCATGATCATGCAGAGCAGGGCGAGCCCAACGAGGCCGGTCTCGACGGCGACCTCGATGAACGTGTTGTGGAAATGGAACCCGCTGCGGGCGGTGATGAAGAAGTCGTCCCACAGTCTCTCGGCATCGGCGAAGCCAGGAACCCAGTAACCCTGATAACCGGTGCCCAGAATCGGGTTTTCGCGTATAGCCTCGATTCCCTGCTGCCAGAGATAGGTCCGTCCTGTCAGCGTCGAATCCTTCCCGAATATGCCGAGGACCGCGTCGATGGCACCGATCTGGAGCGCCCCGACAATCGCGACCACTCCAATCACCACCAGTGCGGCGACCAGCAGCTTGCGGTAATTGGGAGAAAGATGCGCGACCGGCATGTAACCGACGCAAAGCGCCAGAACGCCGGCGGTGGTGATGGCAGAGGTCGCCGATTGAGAGGCGAGAAGGCAATAGGCGCTCAGAAGGCCGACGCCGCCCGAGGCGATCAACCAGAGACCCTTCTGCCGCCAGATGAGCAGATAGGATGCCGCGAAGAAAAGGCCGAGCGAGGCGTAGAAACCGAGCTGGTTCTTCGAGGAGAAGGCGCCGACGAAACTGTAGCTGCCGTCGATCGCGTCGTAGAGGTAGGTTCCGAACAGCATGGAAAACAGGAGTACAATCGCCGTGCCGACGATCGCGCCGCGGGTCAATGTCAGCACGCTGATCGTGCGCATGGCGATCAGCGCGCAGACCACATGGGTCAGGTATTGTATCGCGGTGCGCAGCGAGATGCCGAAGGCCGGCGACCAGAAGGCTGAAATGAAGCAGAACAGCGCAAACCCGAATATCCAGAGATATTTGAGGTAGTTGCCGAGCGCCCGCCGATAATCGGCGAGCAGCAGCAGGAACCAGACGCCGTAATAAGCGAGGATCGAAATCTGCCCGAACCGGCTCGAATAGGCGAACACGAAGAAGGACAGCGCGACCGCAGCCACGCCGTAGACTTCATTGCGAGCCGGATCGATCAGCGCAGATTTGGCAATCCTCATGCGATCCTCATTGCATCAGGAGCTCGGCGGTGACCTTGACGACGTCGCCGGGCATAAGCTTGTCGTTTTCGCCGACGACAACCTCTTTCGGCCCCTGACCTTCGTCCCGCACCACGGTGTATTTGATGGTGGCAGACTTGCCCGAAGGGTCGAATTTCAGCGCCTCGGCCGACTGAGCCACGGCTTCCGACATCAGTTCGCGGCTGGTGCCGAGCTGCAGACCGAGTTTTTCGAGTTCTGCATCGGTGTTCTGCAGCTCCTGGGCGCGCTGGGCCTCCCAGTCGTTGCGCAGGTTGATCTCGTCCTGGTTCGCCTTGTTGATATCCTGCTTGGCGCGAAGGGTGGAGGTGTCGATATCGAGGAGGTTGCCCTCGATGGTCGCGGCTCTTTCCTCGGCGGTGATGCGGCGGCTGGATGTCGCCAGCCCCTGTTCGGTCAGCTTCGCCATCTTTTCGCGATCCTCGCTGACGAGCTGCAGCTGCCGCTTCTGGGTCTCGGTCTTCTGGCTGAGCGACTGGACCTCGTTTTCGAGCAGCGTGCGCAGGTCGCCGAGCGCCTTCAGCTGAAGTTCGTAACGGTCGCGACGCGATTTCATCAGCGACGCTTCGCTGGCGATCAGTTTTTCGGCGTTGCCGATGTCTTTGAGTTCCGGGGGGACTTTCAGGTCGGTAGCGCCGGCGACTTCCGCCAGCAGCCGTGCACGGCGAGCAAGAAGCCGGGCGCGCTCGGAATCGTAGACGGAGGCGTCGCCGCGGGCATTGATGAAATCCCGGGCGAAACGTTGGCCCGAATCGGACCGGAGAAGGCCGCCGGCGAGGCTGATGGCCTTCAGCACGGTGAGGTTGGGTGTAAAGGGATATTCGCCCGGCGTATGCACGTCGCCGGCCAGGAAAACCGGCCGGAACTGGGCGATTTCCACGGAAGCCGACGGCAGGTTGCGCAACGCGAATTTGCCGCGCAACTCCTCGCCGATGGTTTTCGCCACCTCGCCCGCCGTCTTGCCGGCCGCCGGGAGGTCGCCGATGAAGGGAAGCGAGAGCGACCCGGTCGGCCCGATGGTATAGTCGCCGCTCACCGCATCCCAGTTGCGGATCGTGCCGTCGGCCGGCTGCCACTCGGCGACGCGGACGCGAAGCTTATCCATCACGCCGAGGCGATAGCCGGCCTCGTCCGCAGTCGCGCTACCGGCCAGAGCGACTGTGATCGCACCGGCCAGAAAACATAAAGCACGCAGGCCCCTCGCGGAGGCGGTTTGTGTCTGCATGGATTTTTCCTTCAAAAGGCGCGGAACTAGGTCCGCGCTCGAAGCCCGCCAAAATCGCCGATCCCGTCAACGGGCCGACGCCTCAGCAGAGGGGATGGATGATCAGTAACTGCCGCGCGCCATGCAGACGGCGGGGATCGTTTTCACGATGATGGCGACATCACCGATGAGCGACCAGTTCTGGACGTATTGGGTGTCGAACGCGATACGGGTGTCATAGGAAACGTCATTGCGGCCGCTGATTTGCCAAAGCCCGGTGAGGCCCGGGCGCGTGCTCAGGTAGTAGGCTGCAAAGCTGTCGTAGAGGTTCAGTTCCTCGTCGACCACGGGGCGAGGGCCGACAACGCTCATTTCACCCCGCAGAATGTTGAGAAGCTGCGGAAGCTCGTCGAGGCTGAGCTTGCGCAGCACGGTGCCGACAACCGTCACGCGGGGATCGACCTTGAGTTTGCGCGTCGCTCGCCACTCCTCCGCGGCTTGCGGGTTGGCTTTCAGGTGGTTTCGCAGGACTTCGTCGCCATTTACGGCCATCGTGCGGAACTTGAGGCATTTGAAGATGCGGCCGTTATGGCCGATCCGAGGATGGCCATAAAGAATAGGGCCATGGTCGGTAAACTTCACCAACGCCGCGATCATCAGGAAGATGGGACTGAACAGGATGAGGGCTAGGGCGGCGGCAGTGATATCGAAACTTCGTTTTGCCAAGCCCCCGGTTGGGAGAGTCATGCGGGCTTGGTCTGACGTTGAGAACGGCGAACCTGCCGAACGTGTCGCTGACTTCATAGAGTGAACTCCACTTAGGTTTTGCGATAGTCGGTGCCATTACGGCGCGTCATTGAGCGTTAATGTGATAATAAGTCTGTGTTCGCAATTTGATGAAGATCAAACTTTTCCGTCAACCGCCTCGGGCAGGGGGTGGGGGGTGATCCCCAACCCGCGATTGGGCGGGAACAACTTGGGAGATATACGCCAAAAGTACAGTCAATACTGTAGAAGGCGTGTAAAATTGGCCATGTAGCCAATATTAGCAGCTTGGGCCAAACTTATCCCTTCGTTCTCTCCTGTGGGTCGTCTAGTCATAAAACGCGCAGCTTCTTGGCGATGGGGACCAAAGTAGCTTTCGTCTGGGACCAAAGGCCCATCCCTGTTGCGTCGCAATACAATGCTGCAACGCAACAATGGTTGGCGAGTTCGCGTGAGCTTTGTAACAAAAGTTGATTGGGTTTGACGGGAGTTGAGAGAACTGGCCGCAGATTTCGTTCCAACCGGGTCGAATCCGGGCGAAAATGTGGCAAAACCGAGGCCTGAGCACTTGTGGTACTGAGATAAAGATCGATGCATTGCCTGCAGTATTTATCGGGAACCTCGAGGACCTTACGAAAGTTTCACCAATAGCTGGCACTATCGGGATCGGAAAACTTGAATCCTCTCCGCCAGACTCATATGGTTGTTTTATCGGGAGAGGAGCCTGAAAAGCCTAGAGCGGAACATTTATGTTCGGGAGGAAGGACCATGTACGCGCCGCGCGTCTTTATCAGCATGACAGGGACTCTGATCGTGTTCGCGGTGGCTGCGTACCTTATCACCGGGTCAGTCTATACGGCATTTATACAGACCCTGATCTGTGCAGTCCTGATCCAGGCAGGATATTTCGTCGCCATCCTCTATCTGGTCCGTCGTGAAAAGCAGTTGCGGGATGCAGGCGTAACTTCGGACGCCGCTGCGGCGGCCAAGAGTTCAAAGGACGGCAGCCGGCGTGACGGGCTGCGTGCCGATCCCGCTCCGCACCTTCCGGCCGGCGATACCTGAACGAAATCGCTCTTTTTTCCGCCAGTTTCACACGAGGGCCATTTTCCTGGGCCCATAGTTGCGTTGCGATGCAACATGGAGTGGGCTATGGCGGAAAACGCTTCTCAGACGATCTGCGTCATCATCGCGGTCAAGAATGCCGCGGAAACGATTGGAGTAGCAATCCAATCCGCCTTGAACGAGGCTCGTGTCAGCGAGGTCGTGGTGGTCGATGACGGCTCGACCGATGGCACTGCCGATGTCGCGCGCAAAGCCGACGACAAGTCCGGACGGCTGACCGTTGTTTCGTTCGAAAAGAATCGCGGCCCCTCAGCCGCCCGCAATCATGCGATTGCTATATCGAGCGCGCCACTGATCGGCATCCTCGATGCCGACGACTTCTTCTTCCCCGGCCGGTTCGCGCCGATGCTGGAGGAGGAGGGCTGGGACCTCATCGCCGACAATATCGCCTTCATCTACGAACCGAGCGGCCCCGTCCGTCCGGAACGGTTCGAGACCCGGGCGCGGACCATGTCGCTCGTCGAATTCGTGGAAGGCAACATCTCCAAGCGCGGTGTCAAACGCGGCGAGACCGGTTTTCTGAAGCCGGTGATGAGCCGGGCGTTCCTTGACGCCCACGGCCTCCGCTACGACGAGAACATGCGTTTCGGCGAGGATTACGACTTCTACGCCCGGGCGCTCGCCAAGGGCGCGCGCTACAAGGTGATAGAGCATTGCGGCTACGGCGCCATCGTGCGCCAGGATTCGCTGAGCAGCCGGCATCACACCGACGACCTGCGCAAATTCTACGAGGCGGACGACGCGCTCCTTGCAGATCCGGCGCTTGGCGAAGAGGAGAGGGCAGTGATCGTCCGGCATCGCGACCATACGCGCGACCGCTACGAGCTGCGTGCCTTCCTCGACATCAAGTCGCAGGCGGGGAACGGCGCGGCCATCCGGCACCTGCTCTCCCGCCCGCAGGTCCTGCCGGCGGTCGCGACAGGCATCTTCCTCGACAAGCTCGATCTCCTGCGCGCCCGGTCGTCCAAGCCGCAGGCGCAACCGGCCGGCATGCGCTATCTTCTGCCCGGCATACCCGCTGTTCAGAAATAGTCGCGGCGTATCCCTTCCAGCATCGTCCGGAACCTCTCTTTGCGCTCGTCCAGAACCTCGACGGGGCTGAGCCGCGGTTCCGCGCGGCTTGCCTGCCAGAGCGCCAGCACCGACGGAGCGGCAAGCAATTGCTTCGCCATGCCGCGAAGGCCGGCCCGCGAGGGCGTCCGGGTGATGACCTCGCCGCTGTGCGGCTCCGGCGCCGCCTCCTCATGCGCGGGTTGCTGACCTTCGAAGCTGAAGCCCCAGAAGCGCGAGCGCTTGGCCACCGCTTCTGCGCGGGTGGAGACTGGCACGTAGCGAGGTTCGTAAACCGTCCCCACCGATGCGGCCCAGTCGTTCCACTTGAAATTGTTGATGGAACGGGAGCTGCTGACGGCCACCCACGGCACCCGGAAGGCATCCGCCAGGATCGCGCCGTGCATGGATTCGGCGATGATCAGCTCCGACTGGGCGATATGGCGGATGACCGATTTGGCCTCGCCGCGCGGATCGAGATAGGTGAGGCCGACAGGCTCGCAGACGGCGTTCCACATGCCGAATTCCGCCGATTCCCAATGGGGAATGAAGGTCTTCTTGTGGATTTTCGGCAGATTCTGGAATTCCGGCATATCGGCGATCATCGCCGCCGGGTCGGTGATCGCCTTGTCGGGCGAAATGCCGAGCTTGGCGGCCGTCATCGGGCCGCGGACCGCCCGCACGTCCCATTCCGCCGCGTCGGCGACATCAGGCGGCGTGCCATAACCGTAGCCGCTGCCGATGACCAGCTTCTTCTGGCCTGCAGGCAGCAGGACCGGATTGAGGACAGTGCCGACGCCGACCAGCAGGACCTCGGGGTGAACGTCCCGAAAACCGGGAAGCAGCGCATCCCAGAGCCAGAGATTGAGGTCGTCGCCGAAATTGCCGTGATGCGATTCCCAGTAGTACGCTTTCATGCGGGCCTCCGTGGGATGATAAAATTAAAAGGAAACACAGGCATTTAGCGCGCGTTGCGGCCGAGTTTCCCGGCCCCGAGTTCGAAGGCCGCCCGGATTAGCGCGGGATCGCGCATCACCCAGCGGGCGAGCAGGCCGAGGTCCGGCGCCTGGCGGCGTTTCACCCGTCCGGCCTGGCTCCAGAGGGCCTGCCGCCGGGCCGTGTTCTTGTAGGATGCGATCGAGGCGACGTCGCTGGGGCGCGAACGGAAACGCTCCTCCAGCGTATCGAGCGCCACCCAGGTGTTGAACTGCTGTCGCAGGAACTGCGGCGAGCGATTGTCGATGCTGTGGAAGATGTTGAGACCCATGCCGCGGACCGCACCCTCTTCGTCGCAGAGCAGGGTTCGCTTCGATTTCAGGATGCAGTCGACGAAGAACAGCACGTCTTCGGCCGCCAGCCGCAGCGAGGGTTCGAAACGGACCGTCTCGAAGACCGGCCGGGCGATGACCATGCAGGAGAGATGCAGGAAGCTCCAGTTCTTCAGCATGACGCTCGCGAGATCCGGCATTTCGATCAGGAGCGGGCTTTCAGAAAGCCGCGTACCGCCTTCCGTCTGTTCGAGTTCGGCCATGCCGAAGTGGTAGTAGAACTCGTCGCTTGCCTGCATCGAGGCCCAGTAGCACTCGGCATCGAAGCGGGTCATGCTCTCAAACGCATTCTTCAGATGATCCGGCAGCCAGACGTCGTCCGAATCGAGAAGTGCCGCGTAACGGGTGGCAGCGGGTATGTTGTCGAGGCCGGTATTGCGTGCCGCACCCGGCCCGCCGTTCTGCTGGCGGATTACGCGGATGCGGGATCTCCAAGCGTCTTCAATGCCTTGAAGCTCCATATCTGCGGAGAGGGGCGACTCGTCGTCGACAATGACGATATCGAAGTCCTGATAGCTCTGATCGAAAATCGATTTCAGCGCGCGGCGAAGAATGCCGGCTTCCTTCTGGAAAAATGGGATAACAACCGTGAACGTCGCCATGTTTTTGCCCCTGCCTTTTCAAAGAATTACAAGCCTCTGACGTTTGTCGGGCTCCGGGTTGACGGCAGTGCGCTGCCGTATCGAATGACCTCCCGTAACAGGATTTGACCCTATGGCTCCCGCCAAGACGATCACACCGGCCTCGGCCGAGCGCGTTATCTAAGACCGTTACATTCGGGCTGAAATTTGTCACGGGCTCCAATCTGGCAAGACCGCGGGCCTTGGAAGATCTCGGATCGGTCCCCCGGGGCACCACCCGGTGCTGTTTTCGGCGATGATCTGCCGGTCGTCCTGCGCATCCTCGCAGCGCAGTTAACGAAGTCTTATCTGGAGGCGGCAAGCGGCGGTGCAGCCGGGGGAGACCCCATCAATTGGCACCCTTTTGGTGGCTGCGGCCTGGTTTTGCTGAAAATTCAGGACGTCGTCCGCCGCCGCGGATCCCGGCGGTGCAGCGGGGTCGGCTTTGCCCGATTGTGTCCCAGATTTGCCCAGATTACGCCACATTCCGCGCCCGTTTGAGGGCGAGGAGGTACATGGATACGAAAGTGCTAGCCGTTTCGGCCTATTGCAAAAAGATTTTTTTGTGCTGTTGCGGTGCAGCATTCCGAGCCCCGAAGTGGGCCCTGAACCCTTGAAAATCATAAGTCCCCGAAGCCGTATCGGACGCCGGGACAGGAGCCTCTTCGAGCCTCAGTATTTCCGCGTGGGTTGCTTTTTTGCTGCGCCGCCACATTTTGCGCCAAACTCGGCCCGATCCTTTTTGCGTGACTGCGGGCTCAAGTCTGCTCTGATTGAAACGGTGGTGACGGGAGGCACTGCCCAAAAAGGGGTGACTCGTTTGACTGTCGATCCAAACATATCCTCCCGTATCAATCTGATGCGTATCCTGCTGATCTCCGGCATACTCTTCGTCCATGTGCCGCACGATCCCGGGACCAGCCCCTTCCTGGGGCTGAATGGTTTGTTCGATTGGCTCAGGGTTTTCCTCGGGGATAGCCTGTTCCGTATCGGCGTGCCGTGCCTCAGCGCAATTTCCGGTTACCTGCTGTTCCAGCGTGGCTGGGAGACGTTCGACTATGCCAAGACGCTTCGCTCCAAGGCGAGGACGGTCCTGGTGCCTTTCCTGTTGTGGAACCTCGGTCTGCTTGGGGCCGTTCTCGTCGTCCAGCCAATGGACATCGGTGTTGGGTATTTCCCTGATCTCTGGAACCTTTCCACGCGGGAATTCCTGAGCAACGCATTGGCCACGGAAGGGCTGCCGATCAATGTTCCTCTCTACTTTCTGCGCGACCTGATCGTCTGCATCATCCTGTCGCCGATCCTTGCCATGTCGGTGCGGCGCTTTCCGGCAGTGACGCTTGGCGTGCTGTTCCTGCTGGCGATCACTCCCGCATTGATGCTCGGCATTGTCCTGAAGAAATCGATCCTGTTCAGCTTCACCCTCGGCATCTTCCTGGCGCTCCACCGGGTGGATCTCAAGGTTGCGGACCGGTATGCGGGGTTGGGTACGGCAGCGATGCTCGCCGCCGCAGTGCTGCTGTCCATCGGCCTCTACTGGACCGGCCCGGATTTCCCCTGGCCTCTCGACATGGCGCGCAGCGCGCTTTCGATTGTCGGCGCCGGCGGATTCTGGCTGATGTCGGCGATCGTCATCCGTTCCTGGGCCGGCCAACGGCTTGCCGCCACCGGAAGCCTGAGCTTCTGGATGTTCTGCGCCCATTACCCGCTGCTCGTCCTGATGTGGATGGTGTGGAACCGGGTGGCAGGTGACGCCCTTTATCCCGTCTTCTACACGGCCGCCGCCGTCGGAAGCTTCCTCATTCTTTTTGTCAGCAACCGTCTTTTCTCGCGCAGAATGCGCGGCCTGTATGAGGTGTTGACGGGCAGCCGCGGCCGCAAGGCCAAGCTTTCGGCCGCCGCCAGCTCCCACTCACCCGCCGGGGCCAACCATCCCGGCGAACCCGTAATGACGCAACAGCATAGGTGAAACATGACGGCCAAGGCCAGACAGATTCAACTAACCTGCCAGGTTATCATCGCTGCCGCGGTATCTGGACTTCTCTCCCCCGCAGCACACGCCCAACAGGGTGCTGCGGGTCAGTCCTTCGTGGAGAACTTCGACAGCCTCGATCGTTCCGTCTGGTACGTCTCGGACGGCTGGAACAACGGCAAGCACCAGAACTGCACCTGGTCGAAGAAGCAGGTGAAGGTCGAAGGCGGCGCCCTGCAGCTCGGCTTCACCGGAGACAAGACCGGCGACCGCGGCTTCGCCTGCGGCGAGATCCAGACCAAGGCGCGCTTCGGCTACGGCACCTACGAGGTGCGCATGAAATCCGCGACGGGCTCGGGACTCAATTCGGCGTTCTTCACCTATATCGGCCCGACCGACAAGAAACCGCATGACGAGATCGATTTCGAAGTGCTCGGCAAGAATACCGGCCAGGTCCAGCTCAACCAGTATGTTTCCGCCAAGGGCAACAACGAAAAGCTCGTGCCGGTCGCCGGCGGTGCGGACAAGGGTTTCAACGACTATGCCTTTATCTGGGAGGAGAACCGCCTCCGTTACTTCGTGAACGGCAAGCTCGTCCACGAAGTAACGGACAAGACGAAGATCCCGCAAAACCCCCAGAAGATCTTTGTCAGCCTCTGGGGAACCGACACGCTCAAACAGTGGATGGGCGCATTCTCCTACACCCAGCCGACCTCGATGACCGTCGACCGGATCTCCTTTACCGCGATCGGCGAGAAATGCCGCTTTCCTGAATCCGTGCTCTGCACACTCGGCTGAGCCGCCTTGGCGGCTCGACAATGGAGTTGGACGATTTGACTTTGAGCGTTCTCTATCTCGCGCATGACATGGCCGACGCGGCCATCCGGCGGCGCGTGCTGACCTTGAAGGCCGGCGGTGCGACTGTCACCGTCGCGGGCTTCGAGCGCGGCTCGAACGTGCTTGCCGACGAGCGGGATGTGACGACCGTTTCACTCGGGCAGACGGCGGACGGGCGTTTCGCACAGCGCATCGGAGCGGTTCTTGCCGCCCGCATGAGGCTGAAGCGGACGCTGGCCGATATCGCCGTGCCCGACGTCATCATCGCCCGCAATCTGGAGACGCTTGCGCTTGCCGGACGTGCCGCGTCCATGTTCAGCCGCCGGGTTCCTGTCGTCTACGAATGCCTCGATATTCACCGCCTGCTTCTCGACGAGGGAATGAAGGGCCGCCTGATGCGCCAGGCGCAGCTGTTTTTCGGCAGCCGCGCCAGCCTGCTGATCACGAGCTCCCCGGCTTTCGTGGAAAATTTCTTCAGGCCGCGTTCCGGCCTCGACCTGCCGGTTCTGCTTCTGGAAAACAAGGTGCTCGCCCTTGAGCCGGAACCAGTTTCCGGGCAGCTCCAGCCCCGCCCACCGGAGCCGGGCAAGCCTTGGCGGATCGGCTGGTTCGGAGCAATCCGCTGCCGCAAGTCGCTCGATATGCTGATCGACTTCGCGGCCCGCATGGACGGGAAGGTCGAGATCGTGTTGCGCGGCCGCCCGGCTTACAGCGAGTTCGACGATTTCGATGCCAAGGTCGCCGCCGCCCCGCATGTCGAGTTCCACGGCGCCTACCGCAATCCCGAGGATCTCTCTGCGATTTACGGCGACGTGCAGTTCACCTGGGCGATCGATTTCTTCGAGGAAGGGCTGAATTCCAGCTGGCTGCTGCCGAACCGGCTCTATGAAGGCGGGCTATACGGCGCGGTTCCGATCGCGCTTGCAGGCACCGAGACCGGCCGCTTCATCGGCAAGCGAGGCATCGGCCTGGTGCGCAATCAGGTGACGGCCGAGACCCTCGAGGCGCTGTTCAACGAGATGACGGAAGCCCGCTACATCGACCTCTTTTCCCGGCTTGCCGCCGTCGAGCGCAGCCAGTGGGTGACCGGTCCGGCGGAATGTCGCGCCCTTGTCTCTCGGCTCGCTGCCCTACATCCCAACGTCCCGTCGCCGGCCGAAATGCCGGCTGTTTCAACCCTGCAATCGTGAGGTGGAGTATGGTTTTGCGTTCTCACTCCAATGCCCAGATGTCCGAGATCCGGACGCTTCTGGTGATCCCGTGCCTCAACGAAGCGGCAACAATCGCGCCGCTGTTGCACAAGCTGAATGGCCAGCGCGGCGACATGGACATGCTGATCGTCGTCGCGGACGGCGGCAGCCAGGACGGCACGACGGACATCGTCCAGGGACTTATCCCGGAAATCCGGGACCTCGTGCTGATCGGCAACCGCAAGCGCATCCAGAGCGCGGCCATCAATCTCGCGGTCGACCGTTTCGGCGAAGATCGTGACTTTCTCATCCGCATCGATGCGCATGGGGATTATCCGGAGGATTATTGCCGGACCCTGCTGCAGGAGGCAGTCGAGATGGATGCCGATTCTGTCGTGGTCGGCATGGAGACGATCGGTTTCGGGACTTTCCAGAAGGCGACCGCGGTGGCGCAGAATTCCAAGCTCGGAAACGGCGGTTCGAAACATCGCGCCGGCGGCGGCGGCGAGTGGGTCGATCATGGCCATCACGCGTTGATGCGGATTTCGGCCTTCCGGGCCGTCGGCGGCTATGACGAGAGTTTCAGCCACAATGAGGATGCCGAACTGGATTTCCGGCTGCGCGCGGACGCTTTCCGAATCTGGATGACCGGCAAGACCTACATGACCTATTATCCGCGCTCGACCGCCTCGGCGCTGTTCCGGCAATATCTGGCCTACGGCCGGGGCCGTGCGAAAAACCTCGTCAAGCATCGTTCCATTCCAAAGCTCCGTCAGGCCATCCCGCTGGCAGTCGCGCCGGTCGTCCTCGGCGCGGTGCTTGCGCTTCTCTATTGGTGGGCGGCCGTGCCGGTGGTCATCTGGGCCGCGGCCTGCATCGGCTACGGCTTCTGGCTCGCCGTCGGGCAGAAGAACCCTTACGGGCCGCTCGCCTCGCTCTCCGCGATGATCATGCATTTCGCCTGGTCGGCCGGCTTCTGGCTGGAACTGATCGGCATCCGCCCACGGAGGATCGCTTGATGGCGGCAGAGGAAAGGCCGTTCCGTATCGATATCGGTATCTGCACCTACCGACGTCCCGAACTTGCCGAAACGCTGATCTCGCTCTTCGAGATTGCCGTCCCGGCGGGCGCGGAACTGCGCCTGATCGTTGCCGATAACGATGCAGGCCCGAGCGCAAGCGGGCTGGTGGATGGTTTGCGGGAGCGTTCGCCGTTCCCGATCCGCTATGTGCATTGCCCGAAGTCGAATATCTCGATCGCCCGCAATGCCTGCCTCGCCGAAAGCGATGCGGACTACCTTGCCTTCATCGACGACGACGAGACGGCGGAGCCGGAATGGCTGGCCGGTCTGATGGCGATGGCGAGGCAAACGGGCGCGGACGCCGTTCTCGGGCCGGTCCGGGCGGTCTACGGAGCGCAAAGCGCCGACTGGATGCGCAAGGGCGACTTCCACTCGACGATGCCGGTCTGGGTCGATGGACAGATCAGGACGGGTTATACTTCAAATGTTCTGCTTCATATGCGCTCGCCGGTCGTCGCGGGCCGCAGGTTTGCGCTCTCGCTCGGCCAGAGCGGCGGCGAGGATACGCATTTCTTCACCGCACTGACCGATGCTGGCGGCCGGATCGCGTTTGCGCCGGATGCGGTGGTCGAGGAACTGGTGCCTGAAAAGCGGGCAAGTTTCTCCTGGCTCGCCAAGCGCAGGTTCCGTTCCGGGCAGACGCATGGGCGCATCCTTGCGACAAAGAATTCCGGCTTCGGCCGGATCAAGCAGACCGCACTTGCTGCGCTGAAACTCGGTTATTGCCTGGCGGTGACGGCGGCAACCATTGCCTCGCCGGTCATTCGTACTCGCTACGCTCTTCGTGCGGCACTCCATGCCGGCGCGGTCACGGGCACGCTCGGCATCCGCGAGATCCGCCAATACGGAGCCGCCGAAGCCACATGACGATGCATGATATGCAGGCCCCGGATTTCCAGCCCGACGTGAGCTTTGTGATTGCGGCTTACAATGCCGAGGAGACGCTCGCACGCGCGATCGACAGTGCGCTCGCCCAGATCGGCGTGACGCTCGAAGTGATCGTCGTCGACGATTGCTCGACCGACGGGACGCGGGCAGTCGCCGAAGGTTATTCCGATCAGCGGGTCAGGCTGATCGCCCAGGCGGTGAACGGTGGGCCGGCTGCGGCTCGAAACGCCGGACTCGCGGCGGCCAGGGGCCGTTGGGTCGCCATTCTCGATTCCGACGACACGGTCTATCCCGTCAGGCTTTTGACCATGCTGGAGCGGGCAGAGGATGCGCAGGCGCAGATTGTCGTCGACAATCTCGACGTCATCCCGTTCGACCATGGCGAGCCCCATGCGATGTTCTCCAAGGAGGCGCTGAGGCAGCGGTCGATGCTGACACTTGCCGATTTCATCGGCTCGAACGTGATTTTCCAGTCGACCTTCAACTTCGGCTACATGAAGCCGATCTTCGAACGCGCATTTCTCGTCGAGCACGGGCTGCGCTTCGACGAGGCGCTGCGGATCGGCGAGGACTATCTGCTGCTTGCTTCTGCCCTGGCGAGCGGTGCGCGATGCGCGATCGCGCCGGAGATCGGATATGTCTACCACCTGCGCCAGGACTCGATTTCGCGCGTCCTGGAGCAGAGCCACCTGGATGCGATGTTGGCCTCCGATCGCGCTTTTCTCGCCCGCTACAAGCTGGATGCGAAAGCCTCGGCTGCCCAGCGCAGGCGCACCCGCAGCATCCTCGAAGCGGGCTCATTTCTCACGCTCGTCGACGAAATCAAGAAGGGTTCCGTCGGCGGCTTCCTGAAAACGGCAATCGAAAACCCACGTGCGCTCCGACTTCTGCGCATGCCGATTGCCGTTCGCATGCGTCGGCTGGTGAAGCGGCCGACGTCAATTGAAAATCCGATCAATAGGGCGGGGGCGCCCTCAGAAAGGACGAAGGAATGGACATGAAAAGACCAGTTCGAAAGGCGGTGATACCCGTCGCAGGCAACGGCACTCGGTTCCTGCCGGCCACCAAGGCCATGCCGAAGGAAATGTTGACGATCGTCGATCGGCCCGTCGTGCAATATGCGGTCGACGAAGCCATGCAGGCGGGAATCGAGCACATCATTTTCGTGACCAGCCGCAACAAAACCGCGATCGAAGACTATTTCGACAGTGCGCCGGAGCTCGTCGCGACGCTGACCCGCGCGGGCAAGACGGTCCAGGTTACCCAGCTCGAAAAGATGCTGCCGGTCGCCGGCACCGTCAGCTATACGCGCCAGCAGGTGCCGCTCGGGCTCGGCCATGCGGTCTGGTGCGCCCGCGAACTGGTCGGCAACGAACCCTTCGCGCTGCTTCTGCCCGACATGGTTTCCTACGGTCCGCAGGGCTGCATGG
Source organism: Neorhizobium tomejilense (assembly GCF_964254135.1). Lineage (NCBI taxonomy): Bacteria > Pseudomonadati > Pseudomonadota > Alphaproteobacteria > Hyphomicrobiales > Rhizobiaceae > Neorhizobium > Neorhizobium tomejilense. The sequence continues at coordinate 3,191,938 of NZ_CAXUSO020000001.1, read as the reverse complement.
CCGGGCTGATGGATCTCTATGAAGAAGTCGGCGGCAATGTCTTTGCGGTCGAGGAATGTGCACCGGAAGAGACGTCGAGCTATGGTATCGTGGGTGTCGGCCACAGCGTATCGCATGGTTTCGAGGTGACGGAGATGGTCGAAAAACCAAAGCCTGCCGAGGCACCGTCCAATTATTACCTGAATGGGCGTTATATCCTGCAGCCGGAAATCTTCGAATTGCTTGCCCGGCAGGAACGTGGCGCCGGCAACGAAATTCAGCTGACGGACAGCATGCACAAGCTTGCGCAGGTCCAGCCGTTCCATGCGCATCCCTATCAGGGACGCACATTCGACTGCGGCAGCAAGCGCGGCTTTATCGAGGCGAATGTCGCCTTCGCCATGCTTCGCCAGGATATGGGGGCCGAGATTTACGCCTCCATCAAGGAACTGATGATGTCGCACGAAACGCGGGTCAAAGCCGCCTGACGCGCATTCAAATCATACGAGACGGATGGCGGCAATCCGCCATCCGTCCCCCAAAGCTCCAGAAAGCGGGCCCTATGGATCAGGTAAACTTCCGACCGAGAACGATATTCCCGAGCGAAACGCGGGATAACGATACGTTCATCGATCTCGATAAGCTCTGGGCGGCTGCGATCCGTCGTTCGGGGATCGTCGTCGTCTGCCTCATCGCCACCGTTGCCCTTGCCGGGCTCTACCTGGTGATGGCGCAGCCGATCTACACCGCCCTGACGCAGATCCTCATCGACGAGAACCTTTCCCGTTATGCTGACGACGCGCAGGACAGCCAGTCGGCCCAACAGATCGACAACCGCATGTCGAGCGCAGTCGAGATCCTGAAATCCAAGGCATTGGCGGTGAGGGTGGTAGACAAGGCCAAGCTCGATCAGAACGACACGGTGGTCAATCCGCCGCAGTCGCCGGTCGATCTTGCCAAGGGCGCCATCCGCAGCGTCGTCGCGCTTCTGACCCCCGGCAGTCCGCCGGCTTCCGAAGAGGATATCCGGATGGGCCGGCGCGAAAAGGCGGCGGCTGTCCTGCAGCAATCGCTGACCGTCGAGCGTGTCGGTCGCAGCTCGGTGATCGCACTGTCCGTTCGTTCGCCGGATCCGCAGCTTGCCGCGATGATCACGCGGACCTATGCGGAATCTTATCTCACCGAACAGCTCAACGCCAATTTCGATGCGACGGAGCGGGCTTCGCTCTGGCTGCAGGAGCGCCTGAACGATCTCAACAGCCGTTCGCAGCAGGCCTCGCTTGCCGTCGAGCAATTCAAGACCCAGCACGGTCTGGTTTCGCCGCGCGGCGAACTCCTGTCGACACAGCAGCTTTCGGATCTCAACAGCCAGTTGATCGTGGCGCAGGCCGATGCAGCGACCGCTTCGGCACGCTATAATCAATATCAGGCGATCATCGACAAGGGGCCTGACGCGGCCGTTCAGAATGCCGTCATTTCGGCTCGCGATACCGACAACACGGTCATTCAGGACCTCCGCAAGCGTTACATCAACATTTCCGACCGCGAGCAGGGCATCATCCAGCAGTTCGGTGCCAACCATCCGCAGGCGGTCGCGCTCAAGACGGAAAAGAGCGAACTCGCGCAGCAGATTTACCGCGAGCTGCAGCAATTGACCGGCAGCTTCCGCAACGTGTTCGAGGTGGCGAGTTCGCGCGAAAAATCGCTGCGTGAAAGTATCGACCGGGTCGCGGGCCGCAATTCGGAAGCGAATGTCTCGATGGTCCAGCTGCGTGAACTGGAGCAGAGGGCGGCGGCGCTGAAGACGCTCTATGAATCCTATCTCGGACGCTTCGAAGAAGCGACGCAGCGGCAATCCTTCCCGATCGCCAAGGCCCGCGTGATCTCCGATGCCGGTCTGCCGACGGCCCCGTCCAGCCCGCGCAAGACGCTGACCATGGCGCTCTCCATCGTGCTCGGCCTGCTGATCGGCGGAGCCGCGGCAACGCTTCTGGAATTCCGCGAGCGGTTCTTCCGGACCGGTGACGACGTGCAGGAGAAACTGGGTCTTCGCTTCCTCGGCTACCTGCCGAAAGTGAGCGGCGCCAGTGCGGAGGAAACGCCACCGCCGGCACCGACCGATGCCGAAGCAGCGGGAGCACCTCCCGGCAACCCGATCTCGTTCCGTCGCTTGATGCGGGTCGCGGTCGAGGCGCCACGGTCTCAGTTCGCCGAGACGCTGCGCAATGCCAAGCTCGCCTGCGATATCATGCTGCAGGAGCGGAAGTGCCGGGTGATCGGCGTGGTCTCCTGCCTGCCGGGCGAAGGGAAATCCATGGTCGCCGCCAATTTCGCCGGGCTGATCGCCTCGACGGGCGTTCGCACGCTGGTGATCGACGCCGACCTGCGCAATCCGGGTCTCAGCCGCATGCTGGCCTCGGAGCCGGAAGTCGGACTGGTCGAAGTAGTGCTCCAGCAGACGCCATGGACCAATGCCGCGCGTGTCGACCGCCGATCGCGCCTGACGATCCTGCCGATGACGACGCGCAGCAAGCAGCTCGCCCATACGAGCGAACTTCTCGCTTCTTCCGGCATGAGCCATTTCCTCGAAAGCATCAAGGATACGTTCGACGTCATCGTCGTCGATCTGGCGCCGCTCCTGCCGGTCATCGATGCCAAGGCCTTCGAGCCCTATGTCGACGGTTTCGTCTTCGTCACCGAGTGGGGCGTGACCCCTGCGAAGGCGGTGCAGTCCATCATCCGGTCCGAACCGCAGATCGCCTCGAAAACGGTGGGCGTGATCCTCAACAAGACGGAGATGTCGGAATTGCACCGCTATGCCGATCCGGGCTCGCCGGAGCGGCTGCACAGCAGCTACGTCTCATATTACAAGGAAGGTTCGGCCTCGGCGCCACGCTGACCTATGATTCAGCTGACATGTGATTAAAGGGGCGGTTTTTACCGCCCCTTTTTCGTCAGGCGCTTGCCGCGGCCTGGTCGCTCCACTGCGTGCAATCGGCGAAATCGACCTTGCGAAATACGTGGCCGATGCCGATCAGTACGGGTTCATCGATACCGATCTCTGCCATGGCCGCAGCCATGTCGCTCAGACGCCCGGCCCAGCGCCGCTCGTTCGGCCGCGTCACCGCGCTGACGATCACGACCGGCATGTCGTGCGTCATGCCGGCGTCCGTCAGCTTGCTCACGATCTCGCCCGCGGTGCGTCCCGCCATGTAATAGATGGTCGTGGTTCGCGGGTCGGCGAGGCTTTTCCAGTCCAGATTGTCCGGCAGCACGCCCTTGCGCGAATGGCCGGTGACGAAATGGACGCCCTGCGCATGGTCGCGATGGGTCAGCGACACGCCGAGCCGCGAGGCCATGGCGCTCGCCGAAGTGATGCCCGGCACGACGTCGACGGGGATGCCTTCGCGTTCCAGGCAGGCGATTTCCTCTCCGGCGCGGCCAAAGACCATCGGATCGCCGGATTTCAGGCGGACGACACGTTTGCCCGCCTTGGCGAACTTCACCAGCATGTCGTTGATGTCTTCCTGGCGGCAGCTTACCCGGCCACCGCGTTTTCCCACCAGCATTCGTTTCGCCTCGCGGCGTGCGAGCTCCAGCACCTCGTCGGAGACGAGATCGTCGAACAGGATGACGTCGGCCGCCTGCAGGGCACGCACCGCCTTTAGCGTCAGAAGTTCGGCATCGCCGGGGCCGGCGCCGACAAGGGTGACACGGCCCTTCTGGGCCGAGGATGCGACGCGGCCGGCATCGGCGAGGATTGCGGCTTCGCTGCCCGAGCCCGGTTCGCTGCCGAAGGCGCGGTCCACGAAACGTTCCCAGAAGGCTCTTCGCTGCGGGCCGGGCGCCAGGCGGTCGTTGATCTTTTCCCTGAGCGACTGGGCGAGCTCCGCCCAAGTTTTCAACGAGGCCGGCAGCAGGGTTTCGATACGACGGCGGATTGCCTGCGCCAGGATCGGCGCCGCGCCATCGGTTGAAATGGATACGACGACCGGCGAGCGGTTGACGATCGAGCCGAACTGGAACTGGCAGAAGGCGGGTTTGTCGATGACATTGACCGGCACGCCGGCCGCGCGGGCAGCGTCGAAAAACGCCTGCGCCTCGTCCTCATCGTCGCAATCCGCAATCGCGATCGCTGCGCCCTCGAAAATCGAAGCGTCCCACACGTTTAGATGATGAATAAAGCGACCCTGCGGATGTTCCGCCCCGCGTTCGATCAGCTTTTCGAATGTCTCGGAAAGCCTGTCCGCATAGACATGCACATTGGCGCCGCAGGCAGCGAGCAGCTCAGCTTTCCAGGCCGCTGCATCCGACCCACCGGCAACGATGACGGGCCTGCCTTCGAGCGCCCAGAAGACCGGGAGCTTCGCAAGCGGCGCCATGCGAGCGCCGCGATCAGGAGATGCTTCATTCCGCAGCTGCTGCAAGACATCCATCGATGATCCCCCTGATTTCAGCGCGGCAGGAGCCGCAATTGGTGCCGGCATTGGTTTCCTTGCCGACCGCCTCGACGCTGTGGCAACCCGTCCGGACCGCGCCGATGATCCGGTTGACGCCAACCGAAAAGCAGGAGCAGACTGTGGCGCCGGGATCCGGCTGGTCGGCTCCGGGGCGTCCGGCAACGATCGCAAAGCGCTTGCGCAGATCGGTATGTTCGGCGGCAAGCTGGCCGATTGCCCAGTTGCGCGCGACGGCGACCGGCTCGTTCGCAAGGAAAAGAGCTGCGAGCAGCTTTCCGCCGTCGAAAAAGGCGAGGCGCAGATCGCCGGACTGATGGTCGGCATAACCGAGCGGCTCGATCTCGGCCGGGATGCCGAATGCTCCCCGGCACCAGGCCACCCAGTCCTCGACCGGGTCCGCGAACGCGAGTTCGATCCGCCAGCCGCCGTCGGCCTTGGCGAGCGCCCAGTAACCCGCCTGTGGGTTCAAGGGTTTCGAGGCGGAAACGGCAAAGCCGTAGAAGCAAGCGGCGAACGGCCGAGCGGCGATCGCTATGTTCTTCGAGGCCGGTTGACCGGAAAACGGGTCGGTGACAGGTGCGACCAGCGCATCGATGCGCGCCCTTGCGGCGAACTGGTCGTTCCAGTGCATCGGCACGAAGAGGTTTCCACGGGCCTGGCGTTCGGTGACCAGCGCCCGGACGATTGCCTTGCCGTGCGGGCTTTCGAGCTCGACCAGGCCGGCGCCGCGAATGCTGAGTTCCATCGCATCGCGCGGATGGAGTTCCGCAAAGGGCTCGGCGATATGGCCGGAAAGCCGGGCACTTTTCGCCGTTCGCGTCATCGTGTGCCAATGGTCGCGGATGCGGCCGGTGTTCAGCGTCAGCGGGTATTCTTCGTTCGTGCGGTCGGTGGCCGGTGCCTGGACGGCGATGAAACGTGCCTTGCGGTCGGGGTGATAGAAGCCGCCATCGGCGAAAAAGCGCTTGTCGCTACCCCCGAGGGCAGGATTTTCCAGCGGAGCGGGCCACTGAAAGGGCGCCAGTGCATCGTATCCCTCTTCGCCGATTTCGACACACGCTCCGATATCGAAATCCCGGCTGCCCTCGTTCTCGAAGGCCGAAAGTGCCGCATGTTCGGCGAAGATCTCAGCCGCAGATTGATAATCGAAGCCGTCAAAGCCCATGCGCTGGCCGACTTCTGCCATCTGCCACCAATCGGCTTTGGCTTCGCCGGGTGCGGACAGAAACCAGCGCTGGCGGGAGATGCGGCGTTCCGAATTGGTGACAGTGCCGTCCTTTTCACCCCAGCCGACCGAGGGCAGCAGGACATGCGCGTGGCGGGCCGTATCGGTGTCCCGAAGAATGTCGGAGACCACCACGAAAGGACAGGCTTTGATGGCAGCCTCGACCGCATCGGCATCCGGCATCGAAACCACCGGATTGGTGGCCATGATCCACAGTGCCTTGATCCGTCCGTCGGCGACGGCGCGGAACATGTCCACGGCCTTCAGGCCCGGCTTTTCGGCAATCCGCGGCGAGGCCCAGAAACGCTGCACGCGGTCACGATCGTCCGCGCTTTCGATCGCCATATGGGCGGCGAGCATGTTGGCGAGACCGCCGACCTCGCGGCCACCCATCGCATTCGGCTGGCCGGTCAGCGAAAAGGGACCGGTGCCCGGCAGGCCGATGCGGCCGGTCGCCAGATGGCAGTTGATGATGGCGTTGACCTTGTCCGTACCCGACGCCGATTGGTTGACGCCCTGACTGTAGCAGGTGACGACCTTTTCCGTCGTCTCGAACAGGTCAAAGAACTCGCGAAGCTGCATCGCCGGCAGGCCCGTCCGCTCCATCAGTTCGGTGAAGGAAAGCGCGGAAGCGGCGGCAAAGGCTTCGTCGAACCCTTGCGTATGTGCGGCGATATAGTTCTGGTCGATTGCCGGGCTTTGCGCGAGGTGGGCGAGCAGGCCCATGAACAGCGCCACGTCGCCATCCGGCCGGATGCCCAGATGCAGGTCGGCGATATCGCAGGTCATCGTCCGGCGCGGATCGATGACGACGATCTTCATGTCCGGCCGCGCGGTCTTGGCCGCTGCGAGCCGCTGATAGATCACCGGATGACACCAGGCGAGATTGGAGCCGGTGAGGATGACCAGATCGGCGAGTTCGATGTCCTCGTAGGTGCCGGGAACGGTATCGGATCCGAAAGCGCGGCGGTGGCCGGCGACGGACGAAGACATGCAAAGCCTGGAATTGGTGTCGATATTTGCCGAGCCGATGAAGCCCTTCATCAGCTTGTTGGCGACGTAATAGTCTTCGGTCAGCAACTGGCCGGAGACATAAAAGGCAACGGAATCCGGTCCGTGTTCGGCGATGGTTTTCGAGAATTTTTCGGCGACGAGATCGAGCGCCTCGTTCCAGTCCGTCTGCCGGCCGAGGATCTCGGGGACGAGGACACGCCCATCGAGATCGATGGTTTCCGCCAGCGCCGATCCCTTGGAACAGAGCCGGCCGAAATTGGCCGGATGCTCGGGATCGCCTTTGACCGTCACGGCGCCGTTGTCCGCCACCGTAGCGATGACGCCGCAGCCGACGCCGCAATAGGGGCAGGTCGTCTTGGTGGTGTTTCCACCCGACTGCATTTCCGTTTCCAGAAGACCCGCCCCCATCGGTTCACTCCGCCGGAACGCCAGCGGGATTGCTGATATGGCTGGCCGGAACGCTCTGTTTGCTCTTCTTTCGGCCATGGGTCGAATAGAGGGTGAGGCCGACGAAGGTGAGGCCGCCGACAAGATTGCCGATGACGGTCGGGATTTCGTTCCAGATCAGGTAATCCATGATCGAGAACTTGCCGCCCAGCAGCAGGCCGGAGGGGAACAGGAACATGTTCACGATGGAATGTTCGAAGCCCATGTAGAAGAACAGCATGATCGGCATCCACATGCCGATGACCTTGCCGGACACGGAGGTCGACATCATCGCGGCAACGACGCCGGTCGAAACCATCCAGTTGCAGAGAACGCCGCGGACGAAGAGCGTCAGCATGCCCGCCGCGCCGTGTGCCGCATAACCGAGCGTGCGGCCTTCGCCGATATGACCGATCCTCTGGCCGACTTCGTTTGGTGCCTCGCTGAAGCCGAAGGTGAAGATGATCGCCATCATCACCGCAACAAGGAAGGCGCCGGCGAAATTGCCGACGAAGACGAGCGTCCAGTTGCGCATCACGCCGCCGGCGGTCACACCCGGCCGCTTGTCGATCAGGGCGAGCGGTGTAAGCGTGAAGACGCCCGTCAGGAGATCGAAGCCCATGAGGTAGAGAAGGCAGAAGCCGACCGGGAAGAGGATGCCACCGGCGAGAGCGTTGCCGGTCTGCACCGTGATGGTGACGGCGAAGGCGGCGGAAAGCGCAAGAATGGCGCCCGCCATGAAAGCCCGGATCAGGGTGTCGCGCGTGGACATCAAGACCTTTGCCTCGCCGGCATCGATCATCTTCGTCACGAATTCAGTGGGATGCACATAGGACATTTTTTTCTTGTCTCCCTAGAGTAGATCGTCGGTAAGGGCCGCGCCGATTATTCGGCTGCGGCCAACTGTTCTTCGAGTGCCATGAAGATGTCTTCGCCGCGCAGTTCGAGCCGGATGGTCCGGACCGAGCCTTCGTCGGCGCCGAGCGCCTTGCCGGTTTCGAGCGAAATCACCCAGTTGTGCAGCGGACACGTCACCGAGGTGCCGTGCACGATGCCCTGGCTGAGCGGTCCACCCTTGTGAGGGCAGTGATCCTCGATGGCGAAGACCTGGTTTTCGGCGGTGCGGAACACGCCGATCTTGCCTTGGGGCGTTTTCACGCAGCGCGCGCCGCGGAGCGGAATGTCGGTCAGCTTGCCGATCGCGATCCAGTTCATGCTCATCTCCTCACTCGGCTGCATGCGGGTAGCCGACCGTCGCCATCGGCCGGAACTCGTGTTTGTCCTTGCCGGAGACACGCTCCGACCACGGGTCGACCTGGGCGAACTTCTGGGAGAAGACGAAGCGCTCGTAATAGGCCTCGCGCTTCTCCGTATCGGTCATGATCTGCCGGCGGATTTCGTCGAGGCCGATGCGCTTTGCCCATTTGTAGATGCGCTCGAGATAGCGGCCCTGTTCGCGGTACATCTGCGTCAGCGCGACGATGTATTCGAGCGCCTCGTCCTCGGTCTTCACCAGTCCGAGCACTTCGGTGCCCTTGATGTCGAGGCCCGCGGCGCCGGCGAAATGGATCTCGAAGCCCGAGTCCACGCAGATGACGCCGATATCCTTGCAGGTCGCTTCCGCACAGTTGCGCGGACACCCCGAGACGGCCAGCTTCAGCTTGGCTGGCGTCCAGGAGCCCCACATGAATTTCTCGATGCGGATGCCGAGGCCGGTGGAATCCTGCGTGCCGAAGCGGCACCAATCGGAGCCGACGCAGGTCTTTACCGTGCGCAGGCCCTTGGCATAGGCCTGGCCGGAGACGAAGCCGGCCTTGCCGAGATCGGCCCAGACGGCGGGCAGGTCTTCCTTCTCGATGCCAAGAAGGTCGATGCGCTGACCGCCGGTGACCTTCACCATCGGTATCTCGAACTTATCGACGACGTCGGCGATCGCCCTCAATTCCTGCGAATTGGTGACGCCGCCCCACATCCGCGGCACGACGGAATAGGTGCCGTCCTTCTGGATGTTGGCGTGGACGCGTTCGTTGATGTAGCGCGACTGGTAATCGTCGGCATATTCATCCGGCCAGTCGCAGACGAGGTAGTAGTTGAGCGCCGGGCGGCATTTGGCGCAGCCACAGGAGGTCTTCCATTCCAGTTCCTGCATGACCGCAGGGATGGTCTTCAGGCCCTTTGCCTTGATCAGGCGGCGCACGTCGTCATGGCCGAGTTCGGTGCAGGTGCACATCGGCTGCACGGCCTTCGGATTGTAGGCATCGCCAAGCGTGATCGCCATCAGCTGTTCGACGAGGCCGGTGCAGGTGCCGCAGGAGGCGGAGGCCTTGGTGTGGGCACGCACGTCGTCAAGCGATGTCAGGCCCTTGGCGGTGATCGTCGAGGTGATCTTGCCCTTGCAGACGCCGTTGCAGCCGCAGATTTCCGCATCATCCGGCAAGGCTGCAACGGCCGCCATAGGGTCCAGCGGGGACCCTCCCTGGTAGGCCTGGCCGAAGATCAGCGTGTCGCGCATCTCCGAGATATCGGTCGCCTTCTTCTTCAGGTCGTTGAACCAGGCGCCATCGGAGGTCTCGCCGTAAAGGACCGTGCCGATGATGCGGTTGTCCTTCAGAACGAGGCGCTTATAGATGCCGGCGGTGGCATCGCGCAGCACGATTTCCTGCCGGTCGTCGCCATCGGCGAAGTCGCCGAGCGAATAGAGGTCGATGCCGGTGACCTTGAGCTTTGTCGGCGTGTCGGAATGCACGAAGGCCGGCTTGGTGTCGCCCGCCAGATGCGACGCCGCGATGCGGGCCATCTCGTAGAGCGGTGCGACGAGGCCGTACACCATGCCGCCCACTTCGGCGCATTCGCCGATGGAATAGATGTCGCCGTCGGATGTCTGCATTCCCGCATCGACGACGATGCCGCGATTGACCGCGAGGCCTGCTTCCTTGGCGAGGCCGGCGCTCGGGCGGATACCGACCGCCATCACCACCAGGGTCGCCGGAATGATCGTGCCGTTGTCGAGTTCGACGCCCTCGACCTTGCCATTGCCGATGATCTGTTTGGTATTGGCCTTGCAGATCACCTTGATGCCGCGCTCTTCGACGGCCTTCTGCAGCAGGTAACCGGCGGCCGGATCGAGCTGGCGCTCCATCAGCGTCGGCATCACGTGCAGCACGGTCACGTCCATCCCACGCTGGGCGAGGCCGGCGGCTGCTTCGAGGCCGAGCAGGCCGCCGCCGATGACGATCGCCTTTTCGCGCGACTGGGCGGCGAGAAGCATGGCCTGGACGTCGTCGAGGTCGCGATAGGTGATGACGCCCGGCAAATCCTTGCCCGGTACGGGGATGATGAACGGCACCGAGCCGGTGGCGATCACCAGCTTGTCGTAGCTTTCGGTGACGCCGTGATCGGAGGTAACGGTCTTCGCCGCACGGTCGATCGCGACGATCTTGTGGCCCTTGTAGAGCGTGATGCCGTGGTCGATGTACCAGCCGTCGCCATGGATAACGATCTGCTCGAAGCTCTTTTCGCCGGAAAGCACCGGCGAAAGCATGATGCGGTCGTAATTGACGCGCGGTTCGGCATTGAAGATCGTGACTTCGTAGCGGCCGGGCGCCTGTTCGAAGAGATGCTCCAGCATGCGTCCCGGCGCCATGCCATTGCCGATGATGATGAGTTTTTCTGTCATGGTTCTTACTCCGCGGCTTCGACGAAGCGGTGGCGTTCGTAGAGGAATTTCAGGACTGCCTCGCGGCACTTGAGATACGTGCGGTCGGAAGCAAGCTCGATGCGGTTGCGCGGACGTGCGATCGGCACGTCGAGCACTTCGCCGATCTTGGCGGCAGGGCCGTTCGTCATCATCACGATGCGGTGGGAAAGCAGTACCGCTTCGTCGACATCGTGGGTGATCATCACCATGGTGTTGCCGAGACGGCTGTGGATCTCCATGACCGCGTCCTGCAGATGGGCGCGCGTCAGGGCGTCGAGGGCGCCGAAGGGCTCGTCGAGCAGCAGAATCTTCGGTTCCATGGACAGAGCCCGGGCAATGCCGACGCGCTGCTTCATGCCGCCGGATATTTCCGCCGGGCGCTTGTCCTTGGCGTGAGCCATCTGCACGAGGTCCAGGTTTTCCATGACCCAGTCATGCCGCTGCGCCTTGGTCTTGGTGCGGCCGAAGACTTTCGAGACGGCGAGATTGACGTTTTCGTAGACCGTCAGCCAGGGCAGCAGCGAATGGTTCTGGAAAACGACGGCGCGTTCCGGACCCGGTGCGTTGACCTCGCGGTTTTCGAGCAGCACAGCGCCCGCCGAGACGGGTGTCAGCCCGGCAATGAGGTTGAGCAGCGTGGACTTGCCGCAGCCGGAATGGCCGATGATCGAGACGAATTCCCCCTTGGAGATCGTCAGGTTGATGTCCTTCAGAACCTCGGCTCGATTGCCGCCGCGGTCGAAATGTTTGTCGATATGATCGAGCTTCAGGTAGGCGTTCATGGTCCGCTCCTCAGTTTGCCGAAGCGCCGCGGGTGATGATCTTGCCGAGCGCGGAAACCAGCTTGTCGAGGGCGAAGCCGACGATGCCGATATAGGCGAGCGCGACGATGATGTCGGGCAGGCGCGACGAGTTCCACGCATCCCAGATGAAGAAGCCGATGCCGACGCCGCCGGTGAGCATCTCGGCTGCGACGATGGCGAGCCAGGAGAGGCCGACGCCGATCCTGAGGCCCGTGAAGATGTAGGGGGCGGCCGATGGCAGCATGATCTTGAAGAAGAATTCGATCTGGTTCAGCCGCAGCACCTGCGCGACGTTGCGATAGTCTTGCGGGATGTTGCGAACCCCGACGGCGGTGTTGATGATCACCGGCCAGATCGAGGTGATGAAGATCACGAAGATCGCAGAGGGGCTCGAATCCTGGAAGGCTGCGAGCGACAGCGGCAGCCAGGCGAGCGGCGGCACGGTGCGCAGTACCTGGAAGATCGGGTCGAGACCGCGCATCGCCCAGATCGATTGTCCGATGATCGCACCGACGATGACGCCGGTCACGGCGGCGAGGCCGAACCCGTAGGCGACGCGCTGCAGCGAGACCAGTACCCGCCAGCCGAGCCCGATATCCTGCGAACCGTAGACGAAGAACGGATAGGCGATCAGGTCATAGGCTTCCGTCCAGACCACATGCGGCGAGGGGAGCGAGGCATTCGGCGCCGAACAGAGGACCTGCCAGACGAGCAGGATCAGCGCCAGCACGATAACCGGCGGCACAACGTTGCGCAGCGTCGTCATGCCGATCTGCTTGAAATCGATCCTCGATACGGGCTTGCCGGAAAAGGGGACGATCGTTGCTGCCGGCTTTGCCGTAGCGACTGCGGAAACATTTTCTTTTTTTGCCAGGGCGGACATCTGCGCGCTCCTTAGAAAGGGAAAAGGCCGGCGCGTGCGTCCACGCGCCGGAGGTGGGGAAATCAGGACGCCGCCTTGATCGAAAGGCTGTCGAGATAGGCCGAGGGGTTTTCCGGATCGAAGACCTTGCCGTCGAAGAAGGTTTCCTTGCCGCGTGAAGAGGAGGCCGGGATGTCGGCTGCCGCGACCCCGAGATCCTTGGCGGCGGTGCGCCAGATGTCCTCGCGGTTCACCTGGTTGACCAGCGCCTTGATGTCGGTATTGGCAGGCAGGTAGCCCCAGCGGATGTTCTCGGCCATGAACCAGCTGTCGTGGCTCTTGAACGGGTAGGACGCGCCGTCCTTCCAGAACTTCATGTAGAGGTCGGTGCCATTGGCGACACGGCCGTTGCCGTAGTTGATGTCGCCCTTCAGGCGACCGAGGACGTCCTTCGGCGGCACGTTGAACCACTGACGGCGCCCGAGGATTTCGGCCATCTCCGCCTTGTTGTCCATGCTTTCGCACCATTGCTGGGCTTCCATGACAGCCATCAGCAGGGCCTTGGCGGCGTTCGGGTTCTTCTCGATCCAGTCGGCGCGCACGCCGAGCGCCTTTTCCGGATGGCCCTTCCAGAGTTCGCCGGTGGTGGCCGCCGTGAAGCCGATGCCCTGGTTGACGAGCTGTTCGTTCCAGGGTTCGCCGACACAGAAGACGTCCATGTTGCCGACCTTCATGTTCGCCACCATCTGCGGCGGCGGCACGACGATGGTCGAGACGTCCTTGTTCGGATCGATGCCGCCGGCGGCGAGCCAGTAGCGGATCCAGAGGTCGTGGGTGCCGCCCGGGAAGGTCATCGCCGCCTTGATTTCCTTGCCTTCGGCCTTCTTCTTGTCGAACGCCGCCTTCAGCTTGGAGGCATCGAGCTGTACGCCTGTCTCGGCATATTCCTTGGCGACCGAAATGCCCTGGCTATCGAGATTGAGGCGGGCGAGGACTGCCATCGGTACAGGCTTGTTGTTCTGGGTCACCTTGCCGGTGTGCATCAGGTAGGGAAGCGGCGAGAGGATATGGGCGCCGTCGATGCCGTTCGCGGCACCGCCGAGCACGAGGTTGTCGCGGGTCGCACCCCAGGATGCCTGCTTGGCGACATCGACTTCGGGAAGGCCGTGCTTGTCGAAGAAACCCTTCTCCTTGGCGATGACCAGCGGGGCGGCGTCGGTGAGCGCGATGTAGCCGAGCTTGATGCCCTTCACCTCGGGGCCGGCCCCGGCTGCGAAGGCGCCGGACGGGAATGCGGTCTTGACGGCGCCGATGAGGGCGGCGGTAGCTGTCGTCTTGATCAGGCTGCGACGGGTGATGCCGCTCATCAAAATCTTAGTCATGCGCAGGTTCCCTCTGCTGGTTCTTAGGAATTAGGCACAAAAAAAACGCCGCTCGGAGATCGCGCGCCTGGGAACTGGGAGGAGTTCCGGGCAGCAAAAACCTTGCGACGTCGATGTCTTTGAAAGCGCTTATCACGCGCCTAACTGCTCCAGTCGCCATTGACCGGAGCAATTTCTAATAAGCAAAGGCCGTGCCAGTTTTCGAGCGCCATGCTAGGTCGCTGAAAAACAACAAAATTTCGGTTGTGAAAGTTTTGGCTTAAATTGTCGGCAGCTTATCGCGCTGCAATATTTTTGTGCGATTGCCAAACTGAAGGCGCCAAATGCTGTGCAGCGCCTGCCGGAATTTCAGACGTCCTGGCGGTCCGAATGGGCAGGGAGAGAGCTTCGGACGGCGAAATCTCGGACGTAATCCATCATGTTCGAGGGGTCGAACACATGGCCGTCCATGAAGCGGTCACCGCTTCGGTCCCCTTCGATGCCGACGTCTGGTTCAGTCGGGCCGATGCCAAGGGCGGCCCGGTAGAGATCGGGGCGATAGGCAGCCGCCGCTGCCCGTAGGCCTTGTTCGCTGAATTCGATCTGACCCCAGCGGATCATCTGGCTGTAGAGCCACAGTGCATGGCTCGGCCGCGGATAGTTGGCAAATCCGCGGTGGAAGGTGAAGTAGTCGGCGATGACGCGGCGGTTGCCCTTGGCATCAAGGCTGAATTCGCCGGACAATACGTGACGGATGATATTGACCGGGGCACCGATGAAGCGCGGACCGGCCAAGACCTCCGCCAGCGCGTCATGGTTCTCCGCCCTGTCGCACCAGCGGGCCGCGGCATCGAGCGCGACGATGAGACGGGAGACGGTTTCGGGATGGCTTTCCGCCCATTCCGGCCGCATGGCGATCACTTTTTCCGGTGCCGAGGGCCAGATATCGTGCTTGGCGGCGACAATCCGGCCGACCCCGCGTTCGGACGCGACCATGTTCCACGGCGCGCCGACACAGAAGCCGTCGATGGCGCCGGCTGCCAGTGCATCGGAGGTCATCGGTGGGGGCACGACGACGAGTTTCACATCCCTGTCCGGGTCTATTCCGCCGGCGGCGAGCCAGTAGCGGAATTCGTAGTTGTGGGAGGAGAAGGGATAGGTCACGCCGAACATCGGCAGTGCTTCGCCGCGTTCCCTCATCGCTTCGAGCACGCTGGCGAGCGCCTTTGCGTTCTCCAGGGCGCCTGCGGTTTCCGATATCCCGCCGACCTCGCGCATGCGCTCGAAAAGCCGCGTCGAAAGCGTGATCGCATTGCCGCCGCGGCCGAGCGAAAACGGCGTGATGGTGGGCGAGGGGTTGGAACCGAGCCCCAGCATGGAAGCGACCGGCATCGGCGACAGCATGTGGGCGATGTCGAACTGGCGGAAGGCGAGGCGGTCGCGGACATTGGCCCAGGACACGTCCTTGACGAGATCGAGGGTCAGTCCCTCTTTGGCGGCAAAGCCGAATTCGGCGGCGGCGATCAGCACGGAAGCATCGACCAGCGGGATGAACCCGGCGCGCAGGACCTTCGGCCCCTCGCCGTTCGAACGGGTGGGCGCGGAGAGGTTGCTTCCGGATCGGTCGGTATTCATCATCATGTTCACTCCGGCTTTCTCCCGGACATTTCGGTGCTCGGAACCATCACATCAACAGGCCCGCTGCCGTGACCACGCTTTGAGCGATGTCCGACATCTTCTTCTTTTCGTTCATTGCCGTCTGGCGCAGCAGCGCAAACGCGTCTTCTTCCGACAGGCCGCGCATCTTCATCAGAATGCCCTTGGCCCGCTCGATCACCTTGCGCTCCTCGAGCGCCGATTTTGCCTCGGCGAGCTCCCGCTGAAGCCGGCTGAAGGCGTTGAAGCGGCTGACCGCCATGTCGAGGATCGCCTTGACGCGCTCCTTCTTCAACCCGTCGACCACATAGGCCGAAACGCCCGCATCCATCGCGGCCTCGATCAGAGCCGTATCGGAACGGTCGACGAACATGGCGATCGGCCGGCTGACGGTGCGGGTCAGTTGGAACAGATGCTCCATCATGTCGCGGTTGGGGTTCTCGATATCGATGACGATAACGTCCGGCTTCAACGTTTCGATGATGCGCGCGACGCCCTGGACCTCGTGGATGACAGTGACTTTGCTATGCCCAGCCTCCCGCAGCCCTTCCTCGATGATGGAAGCGCGGATGGCATTTTCATCGATGACCAGAATGGTGAGATCGGGTGCCGGCATTCTTATAGTGATGACGCAGTGCAACAATCTTGGCAAGGGCAACCGGCACTCCGACCAATTTCATGACATCATTCGCCGCTTGGAAAGGACCAGTTAACCTTTATTTTCTACTTCCTATGAGAATGTGCCCTTCCCGTATCTCGTCTGGTTGTCATGCAGTTCTCACGCAATAATCATCCTCAGAGTTCTGACCTTTCCAACGCCGAAGACGACGCTGTCGACCCGGCGCAGCCGGGTCTTCGCCGCCAGAATCTGGCTGATCTCAACCAGTCGGCGATCGAGCAGGCGCCGTGGCAGGCGGCGTTCCGGCTGGCCCCGAACGTGCGGTTCACCCGTACGCCCGAAAGCGCGCTGGCCCGCAAGGCGAATGCCGGGCAGGCTCCTGCGGAGCAGGGCGAAGCGCCGGTTGCCGAGCAGATCGAAATCATCCCGTCCGAAGCGTTCCTGACCCCGGCCGCGGATGATTCGCAGGTCCCCGGCGAGGCGCTCGCCGCCCCGATCGAACAGATCGCGGGCCTGCAGCAGCTTGCGGCGACGATGCGTTACCATGTGCCGGAAACGCCTGCCGTCGCGCGGCCCGAGCGGCTTGAGGAGGCAGCGCCAATCGCGGTGCCGCGCCAGGATATCGCGATCTCCGATTTCGCCTTCTGGGACGCCATGCCCTTCGAACTCGAGGGGCCGGTCGTTGTGGAAACGGGCGTTCAGCCGGCCGAACCGCCAATCGCGGCTGCCGTGGTGCAGCCGGGCGAACCGGTGACGGCGCTTTATCGTGAAGTCCCGCGCAGGAGCGTTGCCAGAACCGTAGTCGTTGCGCCGTCTCCGAGGCCGGAGCCGGTGAAGGTGCCGGAGCCCGTCGCACCTGTCCGGGTCGCTCCGCAGCGCGTGGTGAAGGCCAGGGCACCGGTCGTCGAACCGGCGCCTGCCCCTGTCGCACAGGTGCCGGCACCCGCCCCCGCCCTGGTCACGGCGGCCCCGGTCGTCGCTCAACCCGAAATCACCCGTCCGCGGACCGTCCGGCCGGCGGAAGCGGAATACGAATTCCCGCCGATCTCACTGCTTCAGGAGCCGCAGGGCGAACGTGGCCAGGCGATGCAGCCGGATGCCCTACAGCAGAGCGCCGGCCTGCTCGAAAGCATTCTCGAGGATTTCGGCATCCGCGGCGAGATCATCGACGTGCGCCCCGGTCCGGTCGTGACGCTTTATGAATTCGAGCCGGCGCCGGGCGTCAAATCCTCGCGGGTCATCGGCCTTGCGGACGATATCGCCCGCTCGATGTCGGCTCTGTCTGCCCGCGTCGCCGTGGTGCCCGGCCGCAACGTGATCGGCATCGAACTGCCGAACGCGACGCGCGAGACCGTGTATTTCCGTGAACTGATCGAATGCGAGGACTATTGGGAGACCAAGCACCGGCTGGCTCTCTGCCTCGGCAAGACGATCGGCGGCGAACCGGTTATCGCCGAGCTCGCCAAGATGCCGCATCTGCTCGTCGCCGGCACCACCGGTTCGGGCAAGTCGGTCGCTATCAACACGATGATCCTGTCGCTTCTCTACCGGCTGCGGCCGGAGGAATGCCGGCTGATCATGATCGATCCGAAGATGCTGGAGCTTTCCGTCTATGACGGCATTCCGCACCTGCTGACCCCCGTCGTGACCGATCCCAAGAAGGCCGTCCTGGCGCTGAAATGGGCGGTCCGCGAGATGGAGGATCGCTACAAGAAGATGTCGCGCCTCGGCGTGCGCAATATCGACGGCTACAATCAGCGCGCCGCGGGTGCCCGCGAAAAGGGCGAGGTCATCACCGTCAGCGTGCAGGCGGGCTTCGACCGGCAGACGGGCGAAATCCTCTACGAAGAGCAGGAGATGGATCTCTCGCCGATGCCTTATATCGTCGTCATCATCGACGAAATGGCCGACCTGATGATGGTCGCCGGCAAGGATATTGAAGGCGCGGTCCAGCGCCTGGCGCAGATGGCGCGTGCCGCCGGCATCCATGTGATCATGGCGACCCAGCGCCCGTCCGTCGACGTCATCACCGGCACGATCAAGGCGAATTTCCCGACCCGCATCTCCTTCCAGGTGACGTCGAAGATCGACAGCCGCACCATTCTCGGCGAACAGGGTGCAGAGCACCTGCTCGGTCAGGGCGACATGCTGCATATGGCCGGCGGCGGGCGGATTTCCCGCGTCCACGGCCCGTTCGTTTCGGACGCCGAAGTCGAACTGGTGGTCCGCCACCTGAAGACGCAAGGCCGGCCGGATTATCTGGGCACGGTTACCGAGGATGAAGACGACGAGGAAGACGAGGACGGTTCGAGCCAGGAAGCCGTATTCGACAAGAGCGCGATGGGCGGAGACGACAGCGACGAGCTTTACGACAAGGCCGTCAAAGTGGTCATGAAGGACCGCAAGTGCTCGACCTCCTATATCCAGCGCCGCCTTTCGGTCGGTTACAACCGCGCGGCATCTCTGGTGGAGCGTATGGAGCAGGAAGGCCTGGTCGGCCCGGCCAACCATGTCGGCAAACGCGAGATCATTGCCGGCGGACGTTCCGCTACGGCCGAGGATTTCGGGGACTAAGGCGTGCCCCCTCCGGCTCCTCATCCCTGTGCTTGTCACAGGGATCCAGCCAGCCCAAGTCTTTGGGCTGAGAGGAGTCTTCCACCGCGCCGACGCGCGGTTGCTGGATTCCTGTGACAAGCACAGGAATGAGGGTTGATGGGTGGAAAGTTCCGCCCAAATCGTCACGTTCTTACCGCTTCCGGCAGATGAAGGGCAGGAAACTGCTTGCGGTACCGACTTTCATCGACGCCTCCTTGGCCCAGGCTTCGACTTTGGCGTCCCCGGCCCGGACGGGACCGAAGCTCGCCAGAGTGACGACAAGGATCAATAGAATTCTGGTCATGCGGCACCGGATCGATGGCTCCGGCGGATCACCGGCTGCGGATATAGTCGCTGAGCCGGTTTGCGGCATCCTCGACCTGCAGCGGATCGCGCAGGAAACAGGCGCGCATAAAACCTTGTCCGCCGGCCCCGAACGCGGTTCCCGGAGCAAGGCCGACACCGGTCTTGTCGACGATCCTGAAAGCCTCTTCACGGCTGTCGGTGACGCCGTCGATCTTCAGGAAGGCATAGAGTGCACCGGCGGGTTTTAGCGTTTCCACACGGTTGGTAGCGATCAGCGCGTCGCAGAGGATGTCGCGTGACTTTCGCGCCCGTTCGATATTGGTGCGGACGAAGTCGTCCCCCTGTTCAAGGGCGGCGATCGCGCCCTTCTGCATGAACTGCGCGACGCCCGAGGTCGAATACTGGATGAGGTTGGTCAGCGTCTGGCCGATTTCCGCCGGGGCCACCATCCAGCCGACCCGCCAGCCGGTCATGCACCAGTTCTTCGAGAAGGAATTGGCGAAGATGATCCGGTCTTCCGGCTCCATGACGTCCATGAAGGACGGCGCGCGGGCGCCTTCGAAATAATAGAGGCCGTAGATCTCGTCTGCGACGATCCACAGGCCGTGCTTGCGGGCGAGTTCGAGGACGGCCTTGAGGTCGTCATGGGTCGCGGTCCAGCCGGTCGGGTTGGAGGGCGAGTTGATGAAGAGGGCGCTGGTCTTCGGTGTGATCGCCGCCTTCAGCCGGTCGATGTCGAGCACCCAGCGGCCGTCGGTAAAGCCGAGCTCGACGGTGACCGGCTTGGCTTCCGAAACGCCGATGGCGTTGACGACGTTCGGCCAGGCGGGAGAGAGATAAACGATCTCGTCACCAGCGGAGGCGACGGTCTGGATGGCGAGCACGATCGACTGCATGCCGGAGCCGGTGACGTAAATATTGTCGACCGACAGATCCCGCCCGTAGTGCCGCTGGTAATAACGCACGATCGCCTCGCGCAGCGCCGGAATGCCTTGCGTCCAGGTGTAGAAGGTCTCGCCGGCAAGCAGCGCCTCGCTGGCGGCGCGGGTGATGAAATCGGGCGTCGGCAGATCGCCCTCGCCGATCCAGAGCGGCATCAGGTTTTCGCGGCCTCGGGCATAGGTGACGATCTCGCCAATGCCGCTGCGGGGCGCTGCCGCGGCGCGGGCGCTGATCTCCGGTCTGATGATTGTCATGGATTGCCCTGTCGGTCCTGGCTGGTTTGTCGCAAAACTGACTTGGCCCAACCGCGCCCGCGGGTCAATATTTTCCGCAGTGGATTTTGGTCTTTACTGGCTGGTGGTGCTCGCGAAACGGCCGAAGGTGCCGCGGGAGAAACACAGCGGATCGCCTTCACGGTGGGCTGCCCGCAGCACGCGGCCGAGGATCAGCGTGTGATCGCCGGCATCGTGCATCGAGGAGAGTTCGCATTCGAAGCGAGCCAGCGTGCCGGGGATGACCGGCACGCCTTCGTGGTTGTGGTTCCAGAACAGCTCTTCGAACCCCAGGCCGCCGCGCGTGAACCGGGCGCTCAACAGGTCCTGGTCGGCGCTCAGCACATGGATGGCGAAGTGGCCTGCCGCCGTGAAGGCGGCATGGCGCGACGAACTCTTGGCCGGCGACCAGAGGACCAAAGGCGGATCGAGCGACACCGAGGTGAAGCTGTTGACCGTCATCCCGATCGGGCCATCCGGAGTAGTTGCCGTCACCACAGTCACACCGGTCGTGAACGCCCCGAGCGCATTGCGATAATGCCGGGCGGTCGATGCATCCGGAACGAAGATCTGTTCGCTGGTTATGCTTGCGGTGTCGGCAGTGATCATCATGGCACCTGCTTTCCGATTGCGGCCGTGTAGAGTTCGAACCAGGTCTGGCGATCCATCGTCACCTTGGCGGCGTCCGCGCTGGTGGCGATACGGGCGATATTGTTGGTCCCGATGATCGGAAGAATGTTTGCCGGGTGATGCAGCAGCCAGGCGAGCGCCACAGCCGATGCGTCGACGCCTTGTTCTTCCGCTACCCGTTCAAGCACGGCCATCAGAGGCTGGTGTTCGGGTTTGAAAATGCCGCCGCGGGCGAGCGGCGACCAGGCCATTGGCGCGATATTGCGCTCCTGCAAAAAGGCGAGATCGCCATTGGTGAATGCCTCGGAGGCGAGGAGGCTGATCTCGATCTGGTTGGTGACGAGTTCGGCCTCCATGGAGGACTGCAGCAGCGAAAAATCCCAGGGGCGGAAGTTCGAGACGCCGACGGCGCCGACCTTGCCGGATGCGACCAGGGCGTCGAGTGCCGGGCCGGTTTCGTCCGGATCCATCAACGGATCGGGCCGATGGATCAACAGCAGATCGATGTGGTCCGTCGCCATGTCGCGCAGCGAGGCCTCGACCGACGCGGTGATATGGGCAGCACTGGTATCGTAGTGCTTGCCACGGACAGCGGAATGGCGGCCGGCCGGCGCGACGATGCCGCATTTGGTGACGATCTCGATTTTGTCGCGCAGCGAAGGCGAGGCCTTCAGCGCCCCCCCAAAAATCGCTTCGGCCGTATAGCCGCCATAGATGTCGGCCTGGTCCATGGTGGTGATGCCCTGCGCCAGGCAGGCTTCGATCTTTGCCTGGACATGTTTCGGCGAGGTATCTGCATCGTCGCCGATCCGCCACATGCCATAAACGAGGCGGCTGAGCTGGAGATCGGGCGAAAGTTGAATGCGGTCTAGGTGATGAGGGGCCATCAGTGTCGTCTCCCGTTGCCGAGCGGCGTTGCGGGTGTCTCGGCCGGCACGCGGCCATAGACATGCGGCAGCGAACAGGTCTTGAGCTCGGGCAGCACCTTCTGGCCGAAATGTTCCGCTTCGTCGAGATGCGGGTAGCCCGAAAAGATGAAAGCCCGGATGCCCATCTTCTTGTAGGCCTCGATTTCCGAAAGCACCTGGTCGGAGGAGCCGACAAGCGCCGCGCCGCAGCCGGAGCGAGCCCGGCCGATGCCGGTCCAGAGGTGAGGTTCGACATAGCCGAACTTGTCGGCGAGTTCGCGGGCCTTCGCCTGGTGCGAAACACCGAGCGAGGTGCTGTCATGGGCGCGGCTGCGGATCAGCCGGCCGTATTCATCGTCCAGCTTGGAGACGAGATGCTCCGCATATTCGCGGGCCTCATTTTCGGTGTCGCGGACGATCATGTGGACACGCAGGCCGTAATCTAGTGTCCGGCCATGGGCCGAGGCGCGGGCGTGGACCGCCTTCATGCGTTCGGCGAGCTGGTCCCTGGTTTCCGGCCACATCAGGTAGACGTCGCATTGGGCGCCGCAGAGCTCCAGCGCATCCGGCGAATAACCGCCGAAATAGAGAAGCGGGCCGCCGTTCTGCTGGTAGGGCCTCGCCGGTTCGGTGGTGACGCCCTTGAAATTGTAGACCTCACCCTCGTGGTCGATCGTGTCGCGCGTCCAGGCCTGGCGGAGGATCTGCACAACCTCGTGGCTGCGGCGATAACGGAAGGCGCTGTCTGCGACTTCACCGGGGAAATCGGAACTGATGACGTTGAGCGTCAGCCGGCCCTTCAGCATGTGGTCGAGCGTGGCGACCGTGCGGGCGAGCATGATCGGCTGCATCTCGCCGCAGCGGATCGCCGCCAATAGATTGATCCTGTCCGTGATTTGCGAGGCCGCTGCGGCGAAGCTCAGTGTGTCCTGGCCGACTTGGTAGGACGAAGGGCAGAGGATGTTGCGGAAGCCGAGCGTCTCCGCGCGCCTGACGATATCGGAGCAATGTTCCCAACTCGATTTCAGCGCATCGTCGGGGACGCCGAGATAGGCGTAATCGTCCGAGCACAGGGCGGCGAACCAGGATACCTCGGCGGCATCGAGATCCGGTGATGTTATGGGCACGACGGTCATCAAAATTCTCCTCGACTCCTGGGACTTGAATATCATCCGCGTTCGTGTAAATCAATAGTGTATCAATTTGAGTGGGTCATTCCCTGGGGAGGGGGAAACGGCTTATGGACAGTTATCCCGGCAGCCTGCCGATCTATCTGCAAATCGCCGAACTGCTGGTTCGCGATATCGCCGCCGGCCGGCTTGTCGACGGCGAGAAGCTGGCGCCGGAGCGCGACATGGCGGTGCAGCTCGGCATTGCCGTCGGCACGCTGCGCAAGGCGCTGGCGGAACTGCAGAACCGCGGGCTGCTGGAGCGGGTGCAGGGGTCCGGCAACTACGTCCGGGCAATCAGCGATCCGAAGAGCGTTTATGCGATGTTCCGGCTGGAACTGATCCAGGGCGGCGGCCTGCCGACCGCGGAATTGCTCGATGTGATGCGGCTCGACAAACCCAAGGATCTGCCGAGGTTCGGCTTTTCGCCGGAAGGGCATCGCATCCGCCGTATTCGTCGGCTGTCGGGCAAAGTCGCGGCACTTGAGGAGATCTGGCTCGACGGTTCCTATGTTGCGGCGATCACCCCGGAGGATCTGTCGGAATCGCTTTATCTCTACTACCGCACCCGGCTGGGTCTCTGGATCGTCCGGGCGGAAGACAAGATCGACCTCGACACCGTGCCTGACTGGGCGCCGCCGGCCTTCGGCCAGAAGCCGGGAGCGCCAATCCCCCATGTGCTGCGCATGAGCCAGGCGCAGGATGGCGCCCTGGCCGAGGTTTCCCGCACATGGTTCGACCATTCCGTGGCGCGATACGTATCGCGGCTGCGGTAGAAACAATCGAGTACCGACAAGATGAAATTCGAGACGACACAAGACGGTTTTTCCATATCGCTGAACGGCCGCAGCATCCTGCGGCACAGCGCGGCCTCGCCCTGCATATTTGTCGGCCATGGGCAGGAGCGGATGGACATGTACCGCGGCAATTTCGAGGTCGAGGATTACATCGTCGAGCGCAGCGCTCTGCGTCACGCGGAAATCGACGGCAATGTGGTCAGCCTCGCGGAGGCGAAGGGCCGGGCGCCGCGGCTGGAGCTGACGGTCTCGGAAACCGCCGTGCATTTCCGCTCACTGGACGAGACGATCAACCGCTTCTGGATCCGCGTCCATGCGGACAATGACGAGCATGTCTGGGGCGGCGGCGAGCAGATGTCCTATTTCGACATGCGCGGTCGCCGCTTTCCGCTCTGGACCTCGGAGCCCGGCGTCGGCCGCGACAAGACGAGCGAGATCACCTTCAAGTCCGACCTGAAGGACAAGGCGGGCGGGGACTATTACAATACCAACTACCCGCAGCCGACGTACATCTCCTCGGCGCGTTATGCCCTGCATGTGGAGACGACCGCCTATTCCGTCTTCGATTTCCGCCGTAAGACGTTTCACGAGATCGAAGCCTGGGCGGTGCCGGAGCGAATCGAGTTTTTCGCCGCACCGAGTTTTATCGAGCTGGTCGAGGCGCTGTCGTTGCGGTTCGGGCGGCAGCCGGAACTGCCGGACTGGGTCTACAGGGGCGCGATCATCGGCCTCAAGGACGGCGTCAATTCCTTCGAGCGGCTGGAAAAGATGCGCAATGCCGGCGTGCAGGTCTCCGGCCTCTGGTGCGAGGATTGGGTCGGCCTCCGCCAGACCTCGTTCGGATCGCGGCTGTTCTGGGACTGGCAGGCGAATGACGAGCGTTATCCGGACCTGCGCCAGCGCATCGCGGAGCTGAACGGCGATGGCATCCGCTTCCTCGGCTACGTCAATCCCTATCTCTGCGTCGATGGCTCGCTGTTTCCGGAAGCGGAAGCCGCGGGCTATTTCGCCAAGGACCCGCTCGGCCGCACCGCGATCGTCGATTTCGGCGAGTTCGATTGCGGCGTCGTTGATTTCACCAATCCGGAAGCTGCCGATTGGTTCGCCGAGGAAGTCATCGGCCGCCGCATGCTCGATTTCGGGCTGACCGGCTGGATGGCCGATTTCGGCGAATATCTGCCGATCGATGTGGAGCTTGCCAACGGCATCGATGCCAAGCTGATGCACAATGCCTGGCCGACCCTCTGGGCCGAAGTCAACGCCAAGGCGATCGCCAGCCGCGGCAAGACGGGCGAGGCGCTGTTCTTCATGCGGGCCGGCTTTACCGGCGTGCAGAAACATTGCCCGCTGCTGTGGGGCGGCGACCAGTCGGTGGATTTCTCGCGCCATGACGGGCTGGTCACCGTGATGTGCGCCGCGCTTTCCTCAGGCCTCCTCGGCAACGCCTATCACCATTCCGATATCGGCGGTTATACGAGCCTGTTTGGCAATGTCCGCACGCCGGAACTGCTGATGCGGTGGGCCGAGATGGCGGCCTTCACGCCCGTCATGCGCAGCCACGAGGGCAATCGGCCGCGCGACAATATCCAGATCGACCAGGACCCGGAAGTGCTGGAGCATTTCGCCCGGATGACGCGGATCTACGTGCATCTGGCGCCGTATCTGAAGACTCTCTCCAGAGAAGCCGCCGCCCGGGGCCTGCCGGTGCAGCGGCCGCTCTTCCTGCATTACGAGCATGACCCGAAGACCTATGCCATTCAGGATGCCTATCTTTACGGCCCGGAATTGCTGGTGGCGCCGGTCTGGCATGCGGCGCAGGAGGTGCGCAGCGTCTATCTGCCGGAAGGGGCGAGGTGGGTGCATGTGTGGAGCGGCGTGGAGTATGCAGGCGGGGAAGAGGTGACGGTGCCGTCGCCGATCGGTTGTCCGCCGGTGTTTTACCGGGTGGATGCGGCTTTTGCGGATATGTTTGCGGCGTTGAGGGATATGTGAGGCGCTGCGGCATCTCTATCTCTCCCCTTGCGGGAGAGAAAGCGATTTCAACATCTTAGCTTCAGCTAAGTGTTAGAAATCGCAAGTGAGGGGATGTTTCTGGCAAGACAGACCCCCTCACCAACAAAATCTATGACTTAGCTGAAGCTAAGATCATGATTTTGTAACCTCTCCCGCTAAGGGAGAGGTAACCCGCGGTGGCGCCGCGAACTCAACTGGCGAAGAGTATGCCGCAGCACCCCCCTTTGTCCTGCCGGACATCTCCCCCACAAGGGGGGAGATTGGTGTGCCGCACCGTCGTCAATCCCGCCTCACCGTGCCGCCCAATTGGCACCACGGCGGAAGATCGTCTTCATCTGCGGCACGTCGAATTCCTTGGCCTGGTGGCCGAGCGAGGAATAGAAGACGCGGCCCTCTCCGTATTTCCGCTTCCAGACCACCGGCATGACGACGCCATCGATCCAGTAGGCGTGGTCGCCGGTAAATGTCGTCGTCGCCAGCACCTCGTTCGAGGGGTCGACATGCATGTAATATTGCTCGGACGTGTAGGGGAAATCGGTGATCCCCTCCATCAGCGGGTCGTCCGGCCTCGTGATATTCACCGTGTAGTCGATGATATTGCCGGGATGGGCGACCCACTGGCCGCCGATGATGAACTGGTAGTCGACCGACTCGCGGAATGCATCGCCCGCACCGCCGTGATAACCGGCAATGCCGACACCGCTCTGAACGGCTGCCGCGAGGTTCTTCACCTCTTCCTTCTCGATTTTCGACATGGTCATGATCGGCACGATGAGGCTCAGATCATGGATCGAAGGATCGGCGAAGGCCTCGGTCGAATGCTCGAGATAGACCTTGAAACCGTCTTCCTCCAGCATGTCCTTGATGATCTCGGCGCATTCCTGCGGTTCGTGGCCGCTCCAGCCGCCCCATACGATGAGTGCTTCACGCATTTTAGTCTTCCTCCAGAATTATTTCGCCAGCTGGCCGTCAACAAGCGATTCCGACAGCGGAGCGGGCCGCTCCGTCGCCGTGGTGATCTTGATCGTGCGCCCTTCGGCGGAAGCCGTGTGAAAGGCCTCCATGACCTCCAGCACATGCAGCGCCAGATCGCCGTTCGCCCGGTGCGGGCGGTTGGAACGGATCGCGTGAGCCAGGTCCGCGACGCCGATCGAGCGGTAGTTGCCGTCCGCATAGGGCAGGGTGGCGGGCTGGTCCTCGAACTGGCCGCCCTTCTTCAGATAACCGACAGGCCCCTCGAAACGGTTCGGGTCCGGCACGATCAGAGTGCCCTCGGTGCCGTAGACTTCGAGCGGCACATGCTTGTGGCCGGCGACGTCGAAGCTCATGCCGATCTGCACGACCGCGCCGTTGGCAAACGCCATGACACCGGCCACATGGGTCGGAACGTGCACCGGAATGCGCTCGCCGTTGCGCGGCTCGCTGGTGATGATGCGCTCCTTGCGGGGGGTGATCGCAAAGCCCGCCACCTGCGACACCGGGCCGAGCAGGTTGACGAGATCGGTGATGTAATAGGGACCCATGTCGAGCATCGGGCCGCCGCCGACCTCGTAATAGAAGGCCGGGTTCGGATGCCAGCGCTCGTGGCCGGGGCACATGAAGGTGGCGGTGCCGCCGACCGGAATCCCGATGACACCCTGGTCGATCAGTTCGCGGGCGGTCTGGTGGCCGCCGCCGAGGAAGGTGTCGGGGGCGGCACCGATGCGCAGGCCCTTGGCCTTTGCGGCCTCCGCCAATTTTTTCCCTTCCGCGAAATTAATCCCGAGAGGTTTTTCCGAATAGGTGTGCTTGCCCGCATCGAGCGCCTGCAGCCCGACGGCGACATGCGCCTTGGGGATCGTCAGGTTGACGATGATCTCGATCTTCGGATCGGCGAGCAGCTCATCGACGGTACGGGCCTGGAGATTGAATTCGGAAGCTTTCGCCTCGGCCAGATCGCGGTTGAGATCGCCCAGCCCGCGGATATCGAGGATCGGAAAAGCGGATGTCATCGCCTTCAGATAGGCGCCCGAAATATTGCCGCATCCGATGATGCCGATACCGACTTTGTCCATTGTTTCCTCCCGATAAATGCTGATGTTTGGCGCTTCAGAGCGCCGGCCCGGTGGTGCTCCAGGGCGATTCGTAAAGTTCGTAAAGTGCGACGGCCGCCGCTCCCTGCGCCCAGAAATCATCCGTCGAATCGTCGAAGACGAGCTCGCTGACACCCTTCAGAGACGGCGGAATGGCGAGCGCATAGGCATCGCGCAGGCTGTTCAGGAATGGCTCGCCGAGCGCCAGCGACGAGCCGACGAGGATGACGCGCGGCGGTGCGAAAAGCGTGACGATGTTGGCGATCGTCAGCCCGACGGCCTCGCCGGCGCGAACGGCCGCGCCGATCAGCCGGTCGTCGTCGGCCTGGATGAGTGCCTGGACATGGGTCATGCCGCGGCCGAGCCTTACTGCTTCGGCAAAACGCCCATCCGTCTGCTGCTCGCCGAGGATGGCGCTCTCGCCTGCCTGGCTCGAAAGCCGCACGATGCCCTGAGGACCGGTGCCGAGCACGAGATCGCCGAGATTGTGGCTGAGGCCGCCGGCACCGCGGAAAAGCCGGTTGCCGTGCAGCACGCCGAGGCCGAGCGTCTGTTCGAGCGAGATCAGGACCATATCCTGCAGATCGCGGGCCTTGCCGAACCAGTGATGGCCGAGCGTGATGGCATGGGCGTCGCTCTCGATGATCGTCGGAGTCGACAGCCGCGCCGACATTTCCGAAGCAAAATCAATGTTGATCTCGCGAAAGATCGGGCTCGAGCGGATGTGTCCGGTGCGGTGTTCGATGACGCCCGGAAGTCCGAGGCAGACGCTGTCGACATCCTCCAGCGACAGGCCGGCGTCGACGACGCAGCGACGCACGCCGTCCTCAACGAGATCGGCGATGACCGCGATCGGCTGGCGGTCGATACGGATCGGCAAGGTGAGCTGGGAGAGCACGTCGCCGCGGAAATTGGTGACGACGAAGACCATGCGGCTTGCGGCGATCTTGGCACCGACGACGCGGGCGGCATCCGGATTGACCTCGAGCATGACGCGCGGCCGGCCACGCACCGCCTCGTTGCGGATGTCGCCCTCGTGGCGGGTCAGGATCAGCCCGTCATCGAGCAGCGAGGCGGTGATGGCCGAAACGGTGGTCGTCGAAAGTTCGGTGCGCTCGGAAATCTCCACGCGGGAGATAGGGCCCCGCCGCCGGATCGTGTCCAGCACGCTGAGACGATTCATCGCACGCATGAGTTCTGGATCGGCGGTTTTCATCTCTTCTGCGCACTCGTCGGCTTCTGCACCAAACCGCTATTTAATACGAGGTGCAAATTAAATTCGGTTTGTTCTAGATCTGAATTTATGCGGCATGCAATAGATAAAAGCAGCAAATGCCGCAATTTTTGCCAAAATCCGGCAATGTCGTGCAGGGCTATTGACAGATGCGTTGGCCTTGCCGATTATTTAATTCGGATACAGGAATAAAGCTTTGGGAGGAGCACCTTCAATGTCCAACAGATACTACAGGATGCGTTTGATTTCCGCGACCGCTATTGCCCTCGCGGGTGGCATGTTCACGGCCGGCGCGGCTGCAGCGGACAGCGTCATTCGCTGGATGCATGTCGAGCAGGTGCCGGGGAACATCGCGGTCTGGAACCAGATCGCCAGGGATTTCGAGGCCAAGCGCCCGGGCGTCAAGGTCGAGATGCAATTTCTGGAAAACCAGGCCTTCAAGGCCAAGCTGCCGACACTTCTGCAATCGAAAGACGCGCCAAGCATCTTTTATACCTGGGGCGGCGGCGTCCTCAAGGCGCAGTCCGAGACCGGCACGTTGCGGCCGATCAATGCTGCGATCGACGCGAACGGAGGGGAATGGCGCAAGTCGATCAACGCCTCCGCCGTCGACGGCCTGACCTTCGATGGCAAGGTCTGGGCGTCGGCCGTCAGGACCGGCCTCGTTTCCTTCTATTACAACAAGGAAATGTTCAAGAAGGCGGGGGTCGATGCCTCGAAGATCGCGACCTGGGATGATTTCCTTGGTGCCGTCAAAACGCTGAAGCAGGCCGGCGTCACGCCGATTGCCGGCGGCGGGCGGGACAAGTGGCCCCTGCATTTCTACTGGAGTTATCTCTCGATGCGCGAGGCGGGGCAAAAGGGCTTTGCCGATGCCAAGGCTGGCAAGAACGACGGCTTCGCCGGCAAGCCTTTCGTCAAGGCCGGCGAGCGCCTGGCCGAGCTCGGCAAGCTTGAGCCGTTCCAGAACGGCTATCTGGGTGCGACCTGGAACGACGCGCTTGCCACGTTCGGCGATGGCCGTGCCGCGATCATTCTGAGCTTCGAAAATACGCCCTCGACCCAGGCGTCGAATTCGACGAGCCGCAAAGGCCTTGCGGACGACAATATCGGCCGCTTCCCGTTCCCCGTCGTCAGCGGAGGGGCTGGTGTGACCACCGACAGTTTCGGCGGTCTCAACGGATGGGCGGTCACCAAGAACGCGCCGCCTGAAACGGAGGAATTCCTCCGCTACATGGCAAGCGCCGACGTGCAGAAGCTTCTCGCCCGGGATACGCAGATCATGCCCGTTGCCAAGGGCGCCAGCGAAGCGATCTCCAAGCCGCTGCTGAAGGAAGTTGCCGAAACTCTTGCCAAGGAAACCTGGCACCAGAACTTCCTTGACCAGGATCTCGGTCCCAATGTCGGTGCGATCGTCAACGACGTCAGCGTCGAAGTGGTCTCCGGCAGCATGAAGCCTGCTGCCGCGGCGCAGCAGATCGAGGACGCCTACTCCCTCGAACGAAAGTAAGCGCAGCGCCGGCGCTCCCGCTCCCCTAAGGTTCCAGCAACCCTGGGAGCGCCGGTTCCCGTCCTCGCCTGACGGCGTCTCGCAGCCCGAAAGGCTCGAAAATCGATGAGCGATATGCTGATGTCTGCCAATGCCATCCCTTCCGGGAATACACTTGTGGTAGCGCGGCGCCGCAAGCGGTCACTTGCCAACAGCAAGTGGCCGGTGCTGATCCTGTTCCTGCCGCCGGCGCTTCTTCTGTTCACGGTGCTGGTCATTCTGCCGATGGGCGAGGCCGCCTGGTATTCCTTCTATAACTGGAACGGCTATGGCAGCCCGACGCAATGGGTCGGCTGGCGCAATTATCAGCTCATTTTCCGTAACAGCGCCTTCACCCAGGCTTTGATCAATAATGGCCTGATCGTGCTTGCCTCGCTTTGCGTGCAGGTTCCGCTGGCGCTCTGGCTGGCGACGATGATCTCCAGCCGGATCAAGGGTGCGCTGTTCTTCCGGCTGATCTTCTTCCTTCCCTACGTGCTTGCGGATGTTGCAGCCGGGATGATCTGGCGTTTCGTTTATGACGGGGATTTCGGTCTCGTCGCCGGTATCTCGCATTTCATTGGCGTCGAACCACCCTTCTGGCTCGCCGACCGCGACCTGGCAATGTACGCGATATTGGGCGTCATCGTCTGGAAGTATTTCGGCTTTCACATGATGCTCTTCATCGCCGGCCTGCAGGCAATCGACAAGAGCGTACTGGAAGCGGCGGACATCGACGGTGCGACCGGCTTCCAGAAGTTCCGGCTTGTGACATTGCCGCTGCTTGGCTCCACCGTGCGTCTCTCGGTCTTCTTTGCGGTCGTCGGTTCGCTGCAGCTTTTCGACATGATCATGCCGCTCACCGGCGGCGGTCCGTCGAACTCGACGCAGACGATGGTGACGTTCCTGTACAATTTCGGGGTGACCCGCATGCAGGTCGGGTTCGGCAGCGCCGTTGGTGTGGTGCTGTTCGTGATCTGCGTGACGCTCGCCTTCAGCTACAAGCGGGTGTTCATGCGCAATGACTGATATCTCGACAGCACAGCCCATCGATGCCGCCAGCGCGCCGACATCCGGCCAGCGGATCCGCGCCGGCACACAGGTCTATATGTACGTATCGCTGATCATCGTGGCGGCAATCGTGGTGGTGCCGCTCATCAGCACTGCGCTCGGCGGCTTCAAGACCCTCGGCGAACTGCGCGGCAATCCTTTCGGCCTGCCGACGGAATGGCAGTGGTCGAACTACACCGACATCATCATCAGCAAGCGCTATTGGCTGCAGATGAGCAATTCGCTGATCATCGCCCTGCTGACGGTGTTCCTGACGTTGACCTTCGGCGCCATGGCCGCCTTCTGCTTCGCACATATCCGCTTCTTCGGCACCGATTATCTGGTCAACTATTTCCTGATCGGGCTGATGTTCCCGGCAGCGACGGCCATCCTGCCGCTCTACATCCGCATCCGCGATCTGGGGCTCATCGATACATACTGGGGCGTGGTGCTGCCGCAGGTGGCGTTCGGCATGGGCATGAGCATCATGCTTTTCCGCAACTACTTCCGCAACCTGCCGTCCGAGCTCTTCGACGCGGCCTTCGTGGACGGTTGCGGCTACATGCGCTTCTTCTGGCACATCACGCTGCCGCTATCGCGGCCTATCATTGCCACCGTCGGCATCATCTCCTTCGTCGGCAGCTGGAACAGTTACATCGTGCCGCTGATCATGCTGAATTCCGAGAGCCGTTATCCCTGGCCGCTCGGCATCATGATCTATCGGGGCGAATTCAGCACCGAATGGCAGCTGGTGCTCGCCTTCATCACACTCACCATCCTGCCAACCATCATCGCCTTCTTCCTGGCCCAGAAGCACATCATCGCCGGTCTGACCGCCGGTGCGGTGAAGTCCTGAGCCCCGACCCGGAGTAATTCGCATGGCATCCGTCGAACTCAGACAAGTCCGCAAGGCCTATGGGGCACTCCCGGTCATCCACGGCGTGTCGCTGGCGATCGAGGACGGCGAGTTCGTCGCTCTGGTCGGTCCGTCCGGCTGCGGAAAATCGACGCTGCTGCGGATGATTGCCGGGCTTGAGGAAATCACCGCCGGCGAGGTCATCATCGACAATGCGGTGGTGAACGAGCTTACGCCGCGCGAGCGCAACATCGCCATGGTGTTCCAGTCCTATGCGCTTTATCCGCATATGACGGTTGCCGAGAACATGGGCTTCAACCTGCGCCTTTCCGGAACCCCGAAGCCGGTGATTGCCGAACGCGTTGCTGAAGCGGCACGCATGCTCGACCTGATGCCGCTTCTCGACCGCAAGCCGGCGCAGCTTTCCGGCGGCCAGCGCCAGCGCGTCGCCATGGGCCGTGCGATCGTCCGCAACCCGGCCGTCTTCCTGTTCGACGAGCCGCTTTCAAACCTCGACGCGAAACTCCGCGTGCAGATGCGCTCGGAGATCAAGCAGCTGCACCAGAAGGTCGGGACGACCTCGATCTACGTCACCCACGACCAGATCGAGGCGATGACGCTCGCCGACCGGATCGTCGTCCTCAACCAGGGCAGGGTGGAGCAGGAGGGCACGCCGATGGAGCTTTATCGCAAGCCGGCCAACCTCTTCGTCGCCGCCTTCATCGGTTCGCCGGCAATGAACCTTCTCGACGGTACCGTCGATGGCGATGGCGGCGAGGCTGCCGCGCGTCTCGGCGACGGTACCTCGATCCGCATCGCGCCGGAGCGCAAGGTGAAGCGCGGTCAGGCGATCAAGGTGGGCCTGCGTCCGGAACACCTGAGCCCCGGTGCGGGCGGAACGGCGCTTGCCGGCCAGACCCTGCTGGTCGAGCCGACCGGCGCGCAGACCCACATCGTCTTCGACCTTGCCGGCCACCCGGTGGTCGCGATCGTCGACGGCGAATATCCGGCCCGCTACGGCGCGCGGTTCGAAGCCAACATCCCGGCCGAACAGGTACATGTGTTCGACCGCGAAACGGGCGTGGCCCTCTAGTCCGGCATTGCCCGCAACAAGCCTCAGAAGCTCTCGAGCCGGATGTCAGCCGGCCGTGAGTGGGTGAGGATGTAGCGGCCGTTCGGCAGGTCGTTGCCGTCAAGTTTCCAGGCAATCGCGGCTTCATCAAGCCCGTAATGGACCCAGCGGGCCTTGAGCCGCTCGCGGAGCACCTCCTCCGAAGGGCCGACAAAAATGGTGAAGTCGAACATTTCGGCAAGCCGCGACCAGGGCGCTTCGTCGATCAGCAGGTAGTTGCCTTCCGCCAGAACGATATGGGTGTCGGGGGAGATGGGGCGGGCCGAGGCGATGGCGATCTCGCGCGATCGATCGAAGACCGGCACCAGCACTTCCTCGTCTCCCTGCCGCACCGCTCTCAGGATGTCGGCAAAGCCGCGTACGTCGAAAGTCTGCGGGGCGCCCTTGCGGGCCAACAGGCCGCGGGCTTCGAGGAGGCCATTGTCGATGTGGAAACCGTCCATCGGCAGGATTTCGGCGGTTTCCCCTCTCGCCAGCAGGGCTTCGTGCAGGGCGTCGGCGAGCGTGGATTTTCCGCCGCCCGGCGGGCCGGCGACCGCAACGATGAAACGTCGCCTGTCGCTCGCCCGGTCGATGACGGTGTTGGTGATGTCGTCCAGTGTCATTGCGTTGACGCCTCGTATTTCATCTTGTCGAAATGAACTTCTAGCGTCCCGCAATGCGTTCAGGCAATCCACGAAGGCATGGATGTGGCGCGCGCAGATGAGGTCTTATCGAGCGTTCTCCCTGGCCGCCTTCAGGGCGTCCCAAACCCTGTAAGGTGTCGCGGGCATATCGAAATCCTCGACGCCGGCCGAGCGAAGCGCATCCAGGACGGCGTTCATCAGCGTCGGCAGCGCCCCGGTCGTGCCGGCCTCACCGCCGCCCTTGACGCCGAGCACATTGGTGGGCGAGGGCGTCGGCAGGTCGAAGAAACGCGGCGTCGGCATGAAGTCGGCGCGCGGCATGAAATAATCCATGAAGCTGGCAGTCAGCATCTGGCCGCTGTCGCGGTCATAAACGATATGCTCGCCGAAGACCTGGCCCGCGCCCTGGGCAAGACCGCCATGCATCTGGCCTTCGAGCAGCGTGTGGTTGATGACATGGCCGGCGTCGTCGACGCCGATATAGGAGGTGACCTTGGTCTCGCCGGTATTCGGGTCGATCTCCACTTCGGCCACATGCACGCCGCCGGGGAAATTTCGCTCCGGCTGGATCGAGGCGAGCGTATCCAGCGTGTTTCCATCCGGCGTAACATTGCGGGCGGCGAGTTCCAGAAGCGAGATCGACATGTTGGTGCCGGCCACCCTGTAGTGACCGTCATCGAATTCGATGTCGGTTTCGGAGGCTTCCAGCGCCTCGGCGGCGAGCTTCAGGCCCTTTTTCACCACCTCGCGGGAGGTGATCGTCAGCGAGGCGCCGTGCGAGGCCATGGTCCGCGACCCCATCGTGCCGGCACCCTTGAGCTTGCGAGGCGCGTGAACGCTGTTGGCGCGCAGGTTGATCAGGTTCTCGTCGATGCCGAGTTCCTTGGCGACCAGCCGCGGCAGCACCGTCTCGTGGCCCTGGCCCGCGGATCCGGACAGCGTGTAGAGCGTCAGCGTGCCGTCCGCCTCGAAGCGGATTTCGGTTTCTTCCGGCATATGGCCGCCGCCGGACGGTTCGACGAAGACGCCCATGCCGATGCCGCGCAGATGGCCGCGGTTCTCGGACTCCGTCCGGCGGGCTTCGAAACCTCTCCAATCGGAGACCGATACCGCCTCTTCCAGCATCGCGACATAGCCGCCGCTGTCGTAGACCGTGGTCGGTGTCGTGTAGGGATAGGCGTCGTCGGGGATCAGGTTCTTCCGGCGGATTTCGATCCGGTCCATGCCGAGATCGGTTGCGGCCTGATCCACCAGCCGCTCGACGAAATAATTGATGTCCGGACGGCCCGCGCCGCGATAGGCGGCGATCGGCGAGGTATTGGTGAAGGCGAGGCGGTTGAGGCCGAATACCGCTGGGATGCGGTAACAGCCGGTGCCGGTCAGCATCGGGTTGAGCACATTGATCAGCGCGCCGGGCGGCGAATGATAAGCGCCGAGATCGCAAACGATATTCATCCGGATGGCGAGGAAGTCGCCGGTTTCGCTGAGAGCAAGCTCGCCGGTGAACCTGACAGCGCGGCCGTGATAATCGGCGAGGAAGCTTTCCGTGCGGCTGGCCGTCCAGCGCACCGGCCGACAGAGTTTCCTGGCTGCGAGCATGATCGCCGCATATTCCGGATAGGCCGCGCCACGGATGCCGAAGCTGCCGCCGACATCGCCCATGTGGTGCCGCACCTTTTCCGGCGGATGGCCGGTGAAGCGGGCAAGGCCATCGGCAAGGCCCGTGCCCTGGCTGGCGGAATAGACGTCGAAGACCTCCGTCCCGGCGTCGTATGCCGCCATGAAGGATTTGAGTTCGAGCGGGTTGGCGGCGACGCGTTGCGACTCCACCGTCAGCGTCGAGATATGCGCGGCCTTGGCGAAGGCTTCATCGACCGTCGCCCTGTCGCCGAAACTGTGCAGGAAAACCAGGTTGCCCGGCACCTCGTCGAAAAGCTGCGGCGCGCCGTCTTCCAGCGCGGCCTCCGGATCGATGATCGCCGGCAGGTCCTCGTAATCGACCGCGATCAGCTCGACCGCATCGGCAGCCGCCTCGGCGCTGTCGGCCACGACCATGGCAACCGGTTCGCCGACGAAACGGACTCGGTCGGTCGACAGCGCATAGCGGTGCGGTGCCTTGATCTTCATCCCATCGACGCCGGGGAAAGAGACCAGCGGGCCGGGGGCGATCAGGTTTGCTTCGAGCGCGTCCCTGCCGGTCAGCACGATATGGACGCCCGGTGCGGCGAGCGCCGCCTCGACATCGATCGAAACGATGCGCGCATGCGGCTGGTCGGCTCTCAAGAATGCGGCGTAGAGCTGGTTATCCAGCACCTTGTCTGCGGTATATGCGCCTTGGCCGGTAACAAGTCTTATGTCTTCCCGGCGACCGGTGAAGACCTCGTGATCACTGCTCAAAACCGCTCTCCCACGCCATGCAATTTTCTGCCGGAGATATCTCTACCGCCTCTGAGCCGCGGATGGAAAGCCGCCTCTGGTATACCTTTTCTACTTCGTCACATCGATCACCACACGCCCGCGGATTTCCCCCGCAATAATATCCTCGGCAAGCTGCGGCAGGTTGGACATCGGCTCCGTCGTGGTGATCTCTGCAAGCTTGGCCGGATCGAGATCGCGGGCGAGCCGCGCCCATGCCGACAGCCGCTGTTCGCGGGTGGCGATGACGCTGTCGACGCCGATCAGCGTCACGGCGCGCAGGATATGCGGCAGCACGGTGCCGGGAAGGTCGGCGCCGCCGGCAAGGCCACAGGCGGCGATGGCACAGCCGCGCATCGTCTGGGAAAGCGTATTGACGAGCGTCGTCGAGCCGACGCTATCCACGCCGCCGGTCCAGCGCTCCTTCTGCAGCGGACCGCCCTTTTCGGCAAGCACGGCGCGGTCGATGAAATCGGTGGCGCCGAGCGAGGCGAGGTAGTCGTGGGTTTCCGGGCGACCGGTTGAGGCGGTGACATTGTAGCCGCGGGCCGCGAGAAGGGCGATTGCAACCGAGCCGACGCCGCCGGCTGCGCCGGTGACCAGCACTTCGCCCTCGCCGGGCTTGATCGAACCCCATTTTTCCAGCGCATCGACG
This sequence comes from Neorhizobium tomejilense, assembly GCF_964254135.1. Classification (NCBI taxonomy): domain Bacteria; kingdom Pseudomonadati; phylum Pseudomonadota; class Alphaproteobacteria; order Hyphomicrobiales; family Rhizobiaceae; genus Neorhizobium; species Neorhizobium tomejilense. The sequence goes on along the minus strand of NZ_CAXUSO020000001.1, from coordinate 3,154,636 downwards.
CAGAGCGCCGCGGTATACCCCGCCGTGCCGATTGCCATCGCCTGTTCCATCGAGAAGGCGTCGGGCAGGCGGATCAGCCATTCCGGCTTGACGCGCTGGTAGCGGCCGAAGGCCCCCCATTCGGTTTCCGAAAGACCCCAGCCGTTCAGCACCACCTTGTCTCCGGCCTTCCATTCCGGCGAGCGGGACTCGACCACGGTGCCGGAGAGGTCGATACCGCCGATCATCGGCATGCGGCGGGCGATGCGGCCCTTGCCAGTGATCGCCAGTCCGTCCTTGTAGTTCAACGTCGAATAGGCGATCTCGACCAGCACGTCGTTGTCGGGAAGATCGGCGATCGAGATTTCTCTGAGGGCGCCTTTCGGCTTGCCGTCAACGGCATCGATCACCATGGCGGTGAAGGTCTCGGTCATGTCTCTCTCCCGATATCGTGGCGATGTTGGTTTTTAAGCGGAGGCCTGTGTGGCGGCATCGCGCCTGGCGCGCGCGTCGAGCACGGCGGAATAACTTTCGCGCACATAGGCCAGCAGCCGGGCCAGCGCATCGGCGGCCTTGGCATCCTCGCGGCTGCGCACCGCGTCGACGATTTCCTGATGCAGCGAGGCGACGTGGCGCCGTTCGCGAACCCGGAAGACGATCATGTTGGTGATCGGAATGAAGGCCTCGATGACGGTGTACATCATCAGTTTCAGCGGGCCGTTACCGGTCGATTCCACCAGCGCCCTGTGAAAACGCACGTCCGAAGCGCAGAAATCCTCGTCGCTAACAGCCTCGTCGAGCTGCACCGCGATCTCCGCTTCCATCGCAGCGAGGTCGGTTTCGCTGCGATTTGCGGCGGCCAGCCGGCAGCAGACGGCTTCCGTTTCCAGCCTGGCGGTGATGATCTCTTCAATGTCGAAGGCGCCGATCCCGACCAGCAGGGTAGCGGCGCCGGTGATTGCCTTCGAAAGACCTTCCGGATCCGGCCGCTTGACGAAATTGCCGCCGGTCGGGCCGCGTTTGGAATGGATGAGGTTCTGGGCGGCGAGGCGCTTCAGGGCCTCGCGCACCGTCGGGCGGGAAATTCCGAAGCTTCGGGCAAGTTCTTCCTCGGTCGGCAGGCGCTCGTCGATCTTCAGCCGGCCGTCCATGATCGCCGAACGGATATTGTCCGATACCTGTCTCGCAATGCCCGTGCGGACGACCTCGTCGTATTTGAGGATCATGTCACCCTTCCCATGGTTCCTGCCATAGTGATGCCACGGGAGGGGCAAAAAGGCTACTGCTTTTTAAATATAGGTTTGACAAATAGGGGAATGGGAATAACCTCGCCCCCCAACAAGCAAGGGGAACGAGAGAATGGGCGCAATCGCATTCGGCCGAGCCGGCGCGCAGGGCTGGGACGCAGGTTTTTGCGGGGGAGGCAGACTTTGTCCTCTGATCGCGTGAACCGTCTTGTCTCCAGTCTCCAAAACAGGCTGGATGCCGCTGCGATCCTCACCGGCGATGCGATTTCGGATGGTTATGCCGCGGATGCGACCGCTCGAGGCAGCCGGCCAGCCGCCGTCCTGCGTCCGCGCAATACCGAAGACGTTTCCGCCATTCTTTCCGCCGCCAATGAACTTCGCCAGCCGATCGTCGTGCAGGGCGGCCGCACCGGGCTTTCCGGTTCTTCCCGGCCCGTCGAGGGTGAAATTTCGATCTCGCTCGAACGGATGAACGGCATCGAGTCGATCGACGTCGCGGGACAGACGATGATCGTCAAGGCGGGCACACCGCTGCAGGTCGTCCAGCAGGCGGCGAGCGACGCGGGCCTGTTCTTCGGCGTCGATATCGGCGCACGCGGCACGGCGACGATCGGCGGCAATATCGGCACCAATGCCGGCGGCATCCGGGTTCTGCGTTATGGCATGTACCGGGCGCAGGTCATGGGGCTGGAGGCGGTGTTGCCGGACGGCACGGTCCTCTCCTCACTCAAGGGCCTGACCAAGGACAATTCCGGCTACGACCTCAATCCGCTGTTCATCGGCACCGAAGGCACGATCGGGGTAGTCACCCGCGCCTGCCTGAAACTGCATCCGAAACCGCAGATCGAGCGCAACGCCTTCATCGCCCTGCCGTCGCTGAAAGCGGCGCAGGATCTGCTGGCGCGGCTGCGGGTGGAGCTCTCCGGCCTCATCTCCGCCTTCGAGGCGATCTTTCCGAACGTCTACGAAGACACGGTCGACCATATGGGGATCCGCCCGCCGGTCGAAAAAGGGGCCGGCATGTATGCCATGGTCGAGATCCAGGGCCAGGCTCCGGACCAGGACAACGAGCGTTTCGAAGCGGCCCTTGCCACCGCGCTGGAGGATGGGCTGGCCACCGACGTGGTGCTCTCCAACTCGCTGCGCGAGTTCAACGGGCTGTGGGGCATTCGAGACGGCATCAACGACTACCTTTTCGGCAATGGAGTGACGATCGGCTTTGATATTTCCGTGCCGCTTTCCCGCATGCAGGAATTTCTCGACAGGGCTGCGCTCGCCGTCGGCGAGATCGATCCGGATGCGCGAACCTATATCTTCGGCCACCTGGGCGACGGCAACCTGCATTACTGCATGTCCAGCCAGCACGAGAAAAAGGTCGCCGAGGCGATCTTCTCGGGCATTGAAGCGGTCGGCGGCGGGGTTTCCGCCGAACACGGCATTGGCACCGACAAGGTGAAGTACCTGAAATATGCCCGCAGCGAAGCCGAGATCGCCACGATGCGCCGGCTGAAAGCCGCATTCGATCCGAACTACATTCTCAATCGCGGCCGGGTCTTCGAGGCGCCGGTGTCCGTGCAGCAGGCGGAGCGGGTCTAGATGTCGATCCATGCCGCACAGGATACGAGCCCCTCGGACAGCAAGGTCAGCCTCGACGACCGCTACACGCTGGAAAAAGGCCGCATCCTGGTGTCGGGCACGCAAGCGCTGGTGCGCCTGCCGATGATCCAGCGCCAGCGGGATCTGGCGCGAGGCCTGAATACGGCCGGTTATGTTTCCGGTTACCGTGGCTCGCCGCTCGCCGGTTTCGACCGAGAGATGGCGCGTGCGAAAAAGTTTCTCGATGCCGCGCATGTAAAGTTTCATCCAGGCCTCAACGAGGACATGGCGGCGACCGCCGTCTGGGGCACCCAGCAGACGGGCATGTTTCAGGGCTCGCGTTACGACGGCGTGTTCGGCATGTGGTACGGCAAGGGGCCGGGTGTCGACCGCAGCATGGACGTGATCCGCCACGCCAACGCGATCGGCACCAACCCGAACGGCGGCGTGCTGCTGCTGGTCGGAGACGATCACGGCGCGGTTTCCTCTACCCTGCCGCATCAGAGCGAGCACAACCTGATCTCGGCCATGGTGCCGCTGCTGTCGCCGGCCGGCGTCGGCGAATATATCGAATACGGCCTGCTCGGCATTGCGATGAGCCGCTATTCCGGCGCCTGGGTCGGTTTCAAGTGCCAGACCGAGATAGTCGAATGCTCGGCGACGGTCGATCTCGATCCAGACAAGCCGGAGATTGTTTTCCCCGACGAGACCTTTGCGCCCGACGGCCTGTCGCTGCGCTGGCCGGACGGGCCGCATGCGATGGAACTGCGGCTGGAGCGCAAGATGCTCGCCGTGCAGGCCTTTGCCCGCGCCAACCGCCTCGACCGCCCGATCTGGGGAACCACCGGCCGCGCCCGGCTTGGCATCGTCTCGACAGGCAAGTCCTGGCTCGATCTTTTGAGCGCTCTGGCGCTGCTCGGCATTGACGAAGCTCGTGCCGCCGAACTCGGCATCGCGCTCTACAAGGTCGGCATGGTCTGGCCGCTGGAGCCGCAGGGCATCGCGGAGTTCGCCTCGCGTGTGGACGAATTGCTTGTGGTCGAGGAGAAACGCTCGATCCTCGAAGACCAGATCAAGGCGCAGCTTTTCAATCTTCCCACGGAACGGCGCCCGCGCGTCTTCGGCAAGGCCGGCGAGAACGGCGCGGCGCTGCTGCAGGCGATCGGCGAGATCGGCACGCTGTCGGTCGCCAAGGCCGTCCTTTCCCGGCTCAATTATCTCGACGAGGCGCTGCAGGCCAAGGCGCGGTTCATCGAAGAAATGTCGATTGCCATGGGCGTCGAGGCGACCGCGCTCAAGCGCGAGGCCTATTTCTGCTCCGGCTGTCCGCACAGCGTCTCGACCCGCCTGCCGGAAGGAAGCCGCGCCTCCACCGGCATCGGCTGTCACATGATGATCATCGGCAACGAGGACCGCAACACCTCGACCTTCACCCAGATGGGCGGCGAGGGTGGTTCGTGGATCGGCCTGTCGCCCTTCACCGACGAGAAGCATATCTTCGTCAACATGGGCGACGGCACCTACTTCCATTCCGGCCTGCTCGCCATCCGCGCCGGGATCGCGGCCAAGGTCAACGCCACCTACAAAATCCTCTACAATGACGCAGTCGCCATGACCGGCGGCCAGAAGCATGACGGCGACGTTACCGTTCCGGGCATTGTCGGGCAGATGCTGGCGGAAGGTGCGGCGCGTGTCGTGGTGGTCGCCGAGCGGCCGGAGGTCTGGCAGGGCAATCTGCCGCGCGAGGTTTCCATCCATCACCGCGACGAACTCGATGCGGTGCAGCGGGAGCTGCGCGACATCCCCGGCGTCACGGTGCTGGTCTACGATCAGGTCTGCGCCGCCGAAAAGCGCCGCCGGCGCAAGCGCGGCGCCTATCCGGTCTCGGACAAACGCGCCTTCATCAACGAACTGGTCTGCGAAGGCTGCGGCGACTGTTCCGCCGTCTCCAACTGCATCTCCATTGAGCCGCAGGAGACCGAATTCGGCCGCAAGCGCCGCATCAACCAGTCGAGCTGCAATACCGATCTTTCCTGCATCAAGGGCTTCTGTCCGAGCTTCGTCACCGTCGAAGGCGGCAGCATCCGCAAGCCGGCGGCGAAGTCGAAGGTGGTGAAGACCGACGACCTGCCGTTGCCCGCGTTCACCGCGACTTTCGAGACGCCCTACAGCATGCTGCTCGCCGGCATCGGCGGCACGGGCGTCATCACGGTGAGCGCTATTCTCGCTCAAGCGGCGCTTCTCGACGGGCTGGCCTTGGTGACGCTCGACCAGACCGGCCTTGCCCAGAAGAACGGCTCGGTCGTTTCGCATATCCGGCTGGCGAAGGATCCCGCACAGATCAACGCTGTGCGGGTCGGCCCCGGCGAAAGCGATCTCGTGCTCGGCTTCGATATCGTCGTTGCTGCGCAGAAGAATTCGCTGGCTTCGTTTGCGAAGAACAAGACGCGGGCCGTGATCGACGACCATTTCGCGCCGACCGCTTCCTTCGTGAAGGACACCACGATCGATTTCCGGCAGGAGGCGACGCTGAAGTCTCTGCGCCGTGCCGCCGGTGACGAAGCCGTCGAAACGGTTGCCGCGACGGATATGGCAACCGCGCTGCTGGGTGATGCGATCGCCGCGAACATGTTCCTGCTGGGTCATGCCTGGCAGCGCGGGCTGGTGCCGATCAGCCTTGCCACCATCGACAAGGCGATCGAGCTTAACGGCACCGGCATTGCCATGAACCGTGCAGCCTTCGGCTGGGGTCGTCGTGCGGCGGTGGATGTGGAGGCCGTTGCGCGTGCGGCGGGCCTCACCAAGTCGGAGCCGAAGGCCGAGACGCTGGAAGAAATCGTCGCGCGTCGCACCGCCTTCCTCACGGACTACCAGAATGCGGCCTATGCGGCGCGTTATGCCGCTCTCGTGGATGTCGTGAAATCAGCCGAGGCGCAGCTGCGCGGCGTGACCGGTTTTGCCGAAGCGGTGGCGAAAAACGCCTTTAAGCTGATGGCCTACAAGGACGAATACGAAGTTGCCCGGCTGCATCGGGACCGGAGCTTTGAAAAGAAGCTTGCCGAGCAGTTCGAAGGTGATTTCAAGATCAGGCATCATCTGGCGCCGCCGATGATCGCCAAGATCGACCAGCGCACCGGCCATCCCGCCAAGATCGCCTTTGGCGCCTGGATCCGCCCCGCCTTCGGGGTTCTCGAAAAACTGAAATTCCTGCGCGGCACGGCCTTCGATCCCTTCGGCCGCACGGCCGAGCGGCGGATGGAACGGCAGCTGATCGCAGACTATTTTGCACTGGTGACCGAGCTTTCCGCCGGGCTCGATACCGCCAATCATGCGCTTGCCGTCGAGCTTGCCGGCCTGCCGGACATGGTTCGTGGTTTCGGCCATGTCAAACTGGCCGCCGTCCAGCGCTACGATAAGCGCAAAACCGATCTCCTTGCGAAATGGCGGGCGAGGGAGCCGCTCACCCATGTCGCGTAACCGTTCCCGTATCCGAGAGTGACCAGCATGGCAGAGAAGATCATCATCGATACCGACCCCGGCCAGGACGACGCTCTGGCCATCCTGTTGGCGCTCGCCAGCCCGGAAATCGAGGTTCTGGGGATCGTCGCCGCCGCAGGCAACGTGCCATTGTCGCTGACGACGAAGAACATCCGCAAGATCTGCGAACTGGCAGGCCGTCCCGACATCAAGGTATTCGCCGGCTGCAGCCAGCCGATGACCGGGCCACTCGTTACCGCCGAACACGTGCATGGCGCGACCGGCCTCGACGGTGCCGATCTGCCCGAGCCGACCATGCCGCTTCAGGAGCAGCAGGGTGTCGATTTCATCGTCGAGACGCTCGCAAGCGAACCGGCCGGTACCGTCACCGTCTGCACGCTCGGGCCGCTCACCAATCTCGGCAAGGCTTTGACCCGGGCGCCCGAAATCGCCGCTCGTATCAAACAGATCGTGCTGATGGGAGGCGGGCTGTTCGAGGGCGGCAACATCACGCCGGCAGCGGAATTCAACATCTATGTCGATCCGCAGGCCGCGGCCGTCGTGTTCGGTTCGGGCGTGCCGATCGTGATGATGCCGCTCGACGTCACCCACAAGACGCTGACGACCCGCGCTCGCGTTGCCGCCATCCAGGCGATCGGCACGCCGCTTTCCGACGCCGTGGTCGGCTGGCTGGATTATTTCGAGCGCTTCGACGTGGCGAAATACGGCAGTGACGGCGGACCGCTGCACGATCCGAACGTGATCGCCTACCTCGTAAAGCCGGAGCTTTATTCCGGCCGGCTCTGCAACGTGGAGATCGAGACGGAGTCGGAACTCACCAAGGGCATGACGGTCGCCGACTGGTGGGGCGTTTCCGGCCGGCCGAAGAACGCGATGTTCATGCGCGATGTCGATGCCGACGGTTTTTATGCGCTGCTGACTGAGCGGCTCTCATGGTTCGGCCGCGCGGAGAACGCGGCTCCGCCGAAGCTGCGGCTGGTCTGATCAGTCGCGCTTCCGCGGGATGATCAGCGCGTCGAGGATGCGCACGCCTTTGCCTTCGGGTAATACCGCTACCGGATTGAGATCGATAGCCTCGATATCGTCGCCGTATTGCGCGGCGAACTCGGAGAGCCTGACCAGCAACTCGGCGAGTGCCCTGCGATCCGCCTTCTGCCCGCCGCGATAACCTTCCAGCAGCGATGCCAGTTTCGTCTCGCCGATCATCGCGTCGGCGCGGGCAAGGTCGATCGGCAGGAGGGCGAAGGCGCTGTCCTTCACCAGTTCCACCAGCACCCCGCCGATGCCGACCACGAGGCCGAAACCGAAGGGTTCGTGACGCACGAGGCCGACCAGTGCCTCGACGCCGCCCGTCACCATTTCCTGCACCGAGACGCCGCGCAGATCCGCATCCGGGGCGTAGGCACGGGCGCTGGCGATGATGGCGGCGAAGGCGGCGCGGGCTTCCGTTTCCGAACCGATGCCGAGTTTCACGCCGCCGGCGTCGGTCTTGTACAGAATATCCGGCGACTCGATCTTCATGACCACCGGGAAGCCAAGTTTCCGAGCTGCTTCGGCGGCTGCATCGGCCGTCGTGACAAGCTGCTCCCGCGGAACCGGCAGACCCGAGGCCGCGAGCAATGCCTTGGCTTCGCGTTCTGTCATGGCGGCCGCGGGCGAAGTGTCGGCGGGTGAGGTCCCGGGAGCCAAGTTACCGGCGGGCGCAGAGTTGCGGTCCTGTGCCGTGGCGCCCGGCCACGAGATGCCGTGTTCGCGGGTGATCAGGCTGCGGACGGCTGTCAGCGCGCTTTTCGTGCCGCGCAGCACCGGCACATTCGAAAGCTTGGCCTCGACATCCGGGTGATGGCCGGAGGAGAGGTTGCTCGTGAACACGACCGGTACTTTGCCCGTCTTGGCATAGTCGGAAACCGCCTCGGCGATGCCGAGATATTCGGAGGCGCAGAAATCGTCGAGGCCAGCGGGTGCATCCTGCGTTGCCACGATCAGGCCGATCGACGGATCGCTGGCGAGCGCATGCAGGACATCGCGATAGATCCCCCCGTCCGCGAAGACGACGCCGGTCGTGTCCAGCGGGTTCTGGGGTGTGGCAAAGGGCGGCAGCAGCGCCTCTAACCGGGCGGCCGTTTCGGGCTGCAAATCCGGCAGCGATAGGCCGACCTCATCGGCGATATCGGAAACATGGGCCACGCCGCCACCCGAGACGCCGACGATGGCGACGCCCGGCTTGGCGGGCCGGTCCTTCAGGTCCAGGCAGAGGGTCGCCGTTTCCATGAAACCGTCCATATCCGGCACTTCGATGATACCCACACGGCGGAAGAAGGCGCGGTAGGCGTCGTTGCTGCCGGCGAGCGAACCGGTATGGGCGGCGGTCGCCTGGGCGCCGCGCTCGGAGCGGCCGGCCCGAAGCGCGATGACCGGCTTGTTGGCCGCATGCATCTTCTCCATCGCGGCCGCCAGTTTTTCAGGCTCGCGGATGGCTTCGATGACGATGCCGACGGCGCGGGTCTCATCGTCCGTTGCGAGGAATTCGAGATAGTCGGGAATATCGGTCGCGGCGCTGTTGCCGGAGGAGACGATGTGACTCAGCCCGAATCTTCCCGTATTGCCGAGCGCGATGGCACTGGCGCCGGAGTGAGAAAGGATCGCGAAACGGCCCTTTTCGAGATTGGTCGAGAGGCTGGAGGAATAGAGTGCGGCACCGGAGCTCAGGTTGAAGAGGCCGAGGCAGTTCGGGCCGCAGATCGCCATGCCGTAACGCTCGGCGATCTCGACCAATTGCTGCTGGCGTTCACGACCGGCCTCGTCAAGTTCCGCGAAACCGGAGGCCAGCACGACCGCCGCCTTGACGCCGGTGCTGCCGGCCTCCTCAAGGGCCGCGATCACCTTGTCGGCGGCAATGCCGATTACCGCGACATCGGGTGCATTGGTCAGTGCCGAGAGGGAGGGCGAGGCGGGAAGCCCGAAGATTGTCTCGGCCCTCGGATGCACCGGAATGATCTGTCCCTGATAGCCGAAGCGCATCAGGTTCTTCATCACATAGCTGGAGGAGGCGTCGGCGCGCTCGGTGGCGCCGACGACCGCGACGGAGCGCGGCGCCATCAGGGCTCGCGTAGCTGCTTTTGTGTCCATGGGCGTGTTGGCCGCCATGGCCAAAACCTCAGTCGAGGCCCTTGAAGGGGTCGTCGCGGAAGGCGAGATATTCCTTCAGCGACATCTTGGCGAGGTTTGCCATCCACTCGCGGCCCTGCCGGGTAACGTGGAGGGCGGCAATCGCCTCGATATTGTACTGGAACGACGGCATCAGCCCGGCAACCATCTGCTGGTTGTTGATCGAGGCCTTCGTGTATCTCAGTGCCGGCACCGGCATGCGGGCCAGCTTGCGGGCGAGGTTTTCGGTCTTTTCCTTGAGCTGGTCGGCCGGCACCACCTTGTTGATCAGGTGCATGCGCAGCGCTTCCTGGGCATCCACCATGTCGCCGGTGAACATCAGCCAGCGGACGTCGCGGGTGGCGAGCAACCAGGGCATCATCAGCGCCGGTGGGCCGGAATTGTGGCGCACTTCCGGTTCGCCGAACTTGGCGTTGTCGGCGGCGATCGCGAGATCGCAGCACATCATCAGCTCAAGTGCGCCGGCAAGCGCGTAACCGTTGACTGACGCAATGACGGGGATCGGCGCGCGCCAGATGTTGAGCAGGGCTTCGGCATTTTCCGACATGTCCACGCGCCAGAAGTCGATATCGACGTCGAAATCGTCGCCCTGGAGGTCGTAGCCGGAGGAGAAGGCGCGCCCGGTGCCGGTGATGACGAGCGCATTGACGTCCGGATCGGCGACGGCTGCGGCAACCGCCGCGTCGATCTCGCGGATCACCGTCTTGTTCATGGCGTTCATCTTGTCGGGGCGATTGATGGTGATCGTCGCGAACTTGTCAGTCAAATCCTTCTCGTAAAGGATCGTCTCGTAGCTGTTCATTTGCGGGTTCATGGGCAGTTCCCCTTGTTCTTGAACTATTTGCCGGCCTTCTTCAGCGCCGCGTAGGCGACGGCCATCTTTGCGGCGAGACGCGCGTTGTTCTTCACCAGTTCGATATTGGCCTTGAGGCTCTCGCCCTTGGAAAGCTCGTTGATGCGGGCGAGAAGGAAGGGCGTCAGTTCCTTGCGGCCGATGCCGCGCTCTTCCGCCTCGCGCACGGCGTCCGAGATCGTTCCCTCGATGAATTCCGGTGTCAAGGCCGCTGCTTCCGGGATCGGGTTGGCGATCAAGAGACCGGTGCCGGTGCCGAGTTGATGGTGCAGATACATGGCCTTGGCGATCTCTTCGGCCGTATCGAGCCGGTGGTCGGCCTTGAAACCGCTCTTGCGGGTGAAGAAGGCGGGGAAATCGTCGGTGCCATAAGCGATGACGGGGACACGCTGGGTTTCGAGATATTCCAGCGTCTTGGCGATATCGAGGATCGACTTGACGCCCGCGCAGACGACGGCGGTCCTGGTGCGGCCGAGTTCGGTCAGGTCGGCGGAAATGTCGAACGTTTGCTCGGCACCGCGATGCACGCCGCCGACGCCGCCGGTGGCGAAAATGTCGATGCCGGCGAGATCGGCCATCAGCATGGTGGCTGAAACGGTGGTGCCGGCCGACTGGCCGCGGACCATGGCGACGGCGAGGTCGCGGCCGGATGCCTTCACGACGCCCTTCGCCTGGGCCAGTTCTTCCAGTTCGCTATGTTCGAGGCCGACGCGCAGCTCGCCGTTGACGACGGCGATGGTCGCCGGGATCGCGCCGTTTTCGCGGATCACCGCCTCGACGCCGAGTGCGGTTTCGAGATTGGCGGGGTAGGGCATGCCATGGGTGATGATCGTCGATTCCAGCGCCACGACCGGGCCGCCGGCTGCGATCGTTTCGGCCACTTCGCGGCTCAGCTTCGGTTTGATGAGGGCCATTTCGGTATTCCTTAAATCGTTTTCGACCAGCCGATGGGTCAGCCGGCCAATCGGTGCATATTGGCTTCCAGGAAGCGTTCGGACAGGTCCGTATGGACGCTCGCGGTGCTTTCGGTGGTCAGCGTGCCGAGCAGCGCGCCGGTACGGGCGGCATTGTAGGTGTCCTCGCCGTGCAGGATCCGGTGCAGCGTGCCCGCGATCATCGCATCACCTGCGCCAGTGATATCGACGGGCCGGGCATGGACTGCCGGGAAGGTGCGGGCGCCCTCGGTGCCGGCAACCGCAATGCCGCGCGGACCCATGGTGACGACCGCCTCGCGCGCGCCTGCAGCCTGCAGGGCAAGCGCCGCCTCCTTGGCGTCGTCGATCGTCTCGTGCGCGTTGCGTCCGAGGATCGCGTTCGCCTCATCGATGTTCATGAACAGCAGATCGACGCCGGTGAGATCTTTCGGCAGGCGGGCTGCCTTGGGTGTCGAGACCGCGTCGATCGCCAGCCGGAAACGGGCGCCCTGACGTTTGGCGATCAGAGCCGAAAGCGTCTCAGCCGGCAGGTTGCAGTCGGAAAACACCCAGCTTGCGGCGGCGAGATGCGGCCAGATGCGCTCGATATGGCTCGGCAGCAGCAGGTCGAAAATGCTCATGTCCGCAATGCCGAGCACGAGGTCGCCCTTGGTGTCGAGGATGGCGGCATATTCCGCCGTCGGGCGCTCGGTCGTGGTGATGATCTGGCTGACATCGATGCCGCGGTCGCGCATGTGCTTGACGACGGCCCGTCCGCCTTCGTCGTCGCCGACGATCGACACGAAACTGGTCGTGGTGCCGAGAAGGGCGAGGTTTTCCGCCACATTGCGGGCAACGCCGCCGAGGCTGCGCACGCCGTCGACCGGGTTCGAAGTCTCGAAGACGAACTCCTGCTTGGCGCGATATTTGCGGTCGAGCACCGCGCCGCCGATGCAGACGGCGCGGGTTTCGGCCGGCATAACGTAACCGCGGCCGAGGATGTAGCCCTTCTGCATCAGCTGCACGATATGGGCGGCGACCGTCGAACGCGCCAGCCCGAGCATGGTGGCGATCTCCTGCTGGCCCGCGAACGGGTTGTCCTTGATGATTGCCAGGACGGCCGCTTCCTGTGGCGCAAGGTCATCCATGTTTCGTCGATCGTCCTTGGGTCGAAAACCGCATTGCAACTTCGTTCATTTTGATATGGACAACAACAGATGTTTTTGTCAACATCTGTTTGTCAGATGTGAATTGGAGGTAGGCATGTCCTTAACGAGCGCCAATCCTGCGTCATCCAATGATGCCGCTCCCGGCATTCCAGTGGTCGATGTCGGCCCCTTCATCCGCAACGAGGCAGGCGCTGCTGCCGTCGTGAAGACCATCGAAACCGCCTGCCGCGATACCGGTTTCTTTCTTGTGACCGGCCACGGTGTTTCGCCTGAGGTGACGTCGAGGCTCTACAATCTTGCCCGCGCCTTCTTCGATTATCCGCAGGACTGGAAGAAAACCCAGGGCCGCGGCGCCGGAGTTTTGGGCGGCGTCGCCTTTTCGCCGATCGCCGAGGAGGCGCTGGCCGCCACGCTCGGTATCAAGACGCCCGGCGACTACAAGGAAAGCCTGAACTTCGGCGAGAACCTGCCCGGCGACACCTGGCCGGACAGGCCGGATGGCCTGGAACAGGCGTTCCGCGATTATTTCAAGGAAATGGAAACCCTCGCCAAGCACATGCGCCGCATCTTCTGCCAGGCGATCGGGCTCGACCAGGACTATTTCGAGCCTTCCTTCGAAAACCATCTCTCGGCGCTGCGCGTCATCAACTATCCGGAACAGGAAGAATCGCCGCTGCCGGGCCAGATGCGTGCCGGCGTGCATACCGACTACGGCTTCATGACCATTCTGCGCTCGGAGGCCTCGGCCGGCGGACTGCAGGTGCGCAACCGCAACGGCGACTGGCTGGACGCCCCGTCGATCGAGGGCGCCTATGTGATCAACATCGCCGATGCCTTCATGCGCTGGACGAATGACGAATGGGTCTCGACGCCCCACCGCGTCGCCAATCCACCGACCGGTTTCAAGGGCACGGCCCGCCGTCAGTCGATCCCGTTCTTCCTCAATCCGTCGAAGGATACGGTGATCGAGTGCCTGGCTCCTTTCTTCAAGGGCGGTGCCAAATATGAGCCGATCACCTATGGCGACTATATCGACCTGAAGACGAAGCAGGCTTTTTCGAAAGGCTGATTACCGACCGATTTCGTGCGCAGAAGCGGAGAACCGCCGGCACAGCAAGGTCTCGAAAGACCGCAACAAGGGGAACTGAACATGATGGATTTCACAAAGCGGCAAACGCTTGCCGGAATGGGTGCACTCGCCGCGGCCGGCCTTTTCGGTCCTTCGGCGCGGGCTCAAGGGAAGGCGCTGGTCGTGCCGACGCTCGGCGGGGTGTGGGAACAATACTGGCGTTCGACCGTCGGTCCCGCCTTCACCAAGCAGACCGGCGCTGCCGTGACGCTCGACGTCGGCAACGGCCGCGTCTGGGGCGCCAACCTGCGTGCGGCGGGCGCCGCCAAGCCTCCCTATTCGATCGTGATGACCAACGAGGTTTTCGCCTCCGGCCTGCGCAAGGAAGGCTTCTTCGAGAAGCTCGATCTCACCAAACTCTCGAACTACAACGATCTTTATCCGCTCGCCAAGAAGACCGACGGCTGGGGCGCGATCGGCGCCGTTTCGCCGATCGGCATCGGCTACCGCACGGACCTGGTGAAGACCAAGCCGAAGTCCTGGAAGGATCTCTGGAACAACCCGGAATTCAAGGGCAAGATCGGCCTCTACAACTTCGCCAACAGCGCCGGCAAGATGGAGCTGCTGCTGTTTTCGAAGATCTTCGGCAAGGACCAGTATGACGTCGATGCCGGTTTCGCGGCACTCCAGAAGCTGGGCTCGGTGATCCAGGTGGATTTCAACATGTCGACCGGCCTTGCCTCCGGCGAAATTGTCGTCGCGCCTTTCGACTTCGGCGAGATCGCTCGCCTGCGCCGCCAGGGCCTGCCGGTCGACTGTATCATCCCGGAGGAAGGCATGTTCATGTTCGACCAGACCATCAACATCCTCGCCAACGCGCCGGAAAAGGAGCTGGCCTACCAGTACGCCAACTTCCTGCTGTCGCCGGAAGTGCAGGGGATGATGATGAAGGAGTTCTTCATCTCACCGACCAATTCCAAGGTGATCGTGCCGGCCGAGCTCAAGGTCGACGTGCCGGTTTCCGGCGCCGACATGGACAAGATCCTCACCTGGGACTGGGGCTTCGTCAACGAAAAGCAGGGCGAGCTCGCCGAACGCTGGGCGAAGACCATCAAGTGATTTCCCCCGCTGCGATCATGGTCTGCCTTCGAAAGCAGGCCATGATCGGCTTTTTTCGGGTCAGGTTCTTCAATTGGAAAGTGAAATTTCATGACAGAGGTTAGCATCGAAAAGCTGACCAAGGACTACGGGCAGGGTCCTGCGGTCAACAGCATTTCGATCAGGATCGCCGAGGGCGAGTTCATCTCGCTGCTCGGGCCGTCCGGTTGCGGCAAGACGACGACGCTGAAGATGATCGCCGGTTTCGAGGATGCGACCGCAGGGGCGATCCGCTTCGACGGCCGCGACGTGGTGCATGTGCCGGTCGAAAAGCGCGATATAGGCATGGTCTTCCAGAACTATGCGCTGTTTCCGCATATGACGGTCGAAAAGAACCTCGCCTTCGGGCTCGAGATGCGGAAGCTCCCAAAGGACGAGATCCGCACCCGCATCGCCAAGGTGCTGGATATGGTCCAGCTCACCGGTTATTCGGAGCGTTATCCGCGCCAGCTTTCGGGCGGCCAGCAGCAGCGCGTGGCGCTTGCCCGCGCTCTGGTCATCGAGCCGAAAATCCTGCTGCTGGACGAACCGCTCGCCAATCTCGACGCCAAGCTGCGCGAGGAGATGCGTGTCTTCATCCGCGACCTGCAACGCCGTGTTGGCATTACCACGGTCTACGTCACCCACGACCAGGCCGAGGCGATGACCATGTCCGACCGGGTCGTGGTGATGTTCGGCGGCCGCATCGCCCAGATCGGCACGCCCTCCGACATTTACGAGCGGCCGGCCAATCTGGAAGTGGCCGAATTCGTCGGGCAGGTGAACATCATTCGCGGCAAGGTCGGCAATCGCGTTGTTTCGACGGCCTTCGGCGATGTGCCGGTCAGCGGAGATTTCGCCGATGGCGCCGAGCTGATGCTGGCTCTGCGCCCGGAAGCGGTCGAGCTGTTGCCGATCAACACAGGCTCCACAGGGGCGCCGGCCAAGGTTCTGTCGAGCTATTATTCCGGCAGTCTCGTCGATTACCGGCTGGAGCTTGCTACCGGCGCCGTCGTCAACGTGCAGACGTTTCCGCGCACGCGGTTTGCCGATGGCGACCAGGTGCTGGTGCACGCGCCGTCCGACCGCTTCTGGCCGCTAGGGACCGTGGCATGATCGTCCCGCCCGGAAAAAGGTTCGGACCGCTGCTGCTGATCGCGCCTGCCGCGATCCTGCTTGGCGTGTTCCTCGTGCTGCCCTATCTCAATATCGTCGTCATGAGCTTTCGTATGCCGGGACAGGGCACGCCTTACGGGCCGGGCTTTACGCTTGGCAATTACGGCAAGTTCTTCTCGGACTTCTTCTATGTCCAACAGGTGATCAACACCCTGTGGATCGGCTTCCTGACGACCTTCATCTGCCTGGTTCTCGGTTATCCCGTCGCCTGGCAGCTTGCGCGCGGCGCCTCGACCTTCCGCGCGCTGGGTTATGCGCTGGTGCTCTCGCCACTGCTTGTGGGCATCGTCATCCGCAGCTACGGCTGGACGATCCTGCTCGGCAATAACGGCATCATCAACCGCACGCTGACCGGCTGGGGGCTGATCGATGGGCCGCTGCCGCTGATGTACAACGCGCTCGGCATCATCATCGCGCTGGTGCATGTCTTCCTTCCTTTCATGATCCTGCCGATCATGAGCGCCATCCAGGGCATCGATCCGTCGCTCGAAGCGGCCGCCCGGTCGCTGGGCGCGTCGAAGGTCACCTCCTTCCGGCGCATCACCCTGCCGCTGTCGCTGCCGGGTATCCAGGCCGGCTGCATCCTCGTCTTCGTCCTGTCGCTCAGCGCCTATGTCACCCCGTCGCTGATCGGCGGCTTGCGAGTGAAAACCATGGCGGTGACGGTGGTGGATGCGCTGATCGATACGTTCCAGTGGCCGTTCGGTTCGGCGCTGGCGCTGATGCTGTCGGTGACCGGTGCGATCTTCGTCGTCATCTTCGGGCGGCTGACCGTCATGAAATGGAAGGCATAGAGACATGTCGAAACCGTTCTTCACCGTCTATTGCCTGATCATCTACGCTTTCCTGCTGGCGCCGATCGCGGTCGTGGTGATCGCCTCGTTCAATGCCGGGGCCTTCCTTACCTTCCCGCCTCAGGGGCTCTCCTTCCGCTGGTATCTCGTGTTCTTCAACAACGAGGTGTTCATGCGGGCGATCCGCACCTCGCTATGGATCGCGACGCTGACCATGGTGATCTCCGGCATTATCGGCACGATGGCGGCGATGTTCTACGTGACCCATGCGGGAAAGCTTAAGGAAACGGTGCGGGTTGCCATGCTGGCGCCGCTGCTGCTGCCGGAAGTGCTGACGGCGATCTCGCTGCTCTTCTTCGTCTATTCGGTTGGCCTCGGCACGCAGAACCTGGTCGGCATGATCGTCGGCCACGTGCTGATCACGCTGCCCTTCGTGTTCATCAACGTGTCGGCCTCGATGGAAAGCTACGATCCGGCCTGGAGCCTTGCGGCGCAGAGCCTCGGGGCAGGGCGGTTCACGCGTTTCCGGCGGATCATGCTGCCGCTGATCAAACCGGGCGTCATCGGCGGCTGCCTGTTCGCCTTCATCATCTCGTTCGACGTTTTCACCATCTCCTTCATGCTGAAGGGGGTCGGCATGTCGACGCTGCCGATCCAGCTGTTCGACTACCTGCGCACCAACTTCACGCCGGAAGCTGCGGCCGTCTCGACCTGCTCGATCGTGCTGACGATGGCGGTGGTGGTCATCTCGGAAAAGGTGCTGGGCCTGCGCATTCACCGGTTCTAGGCGGTTCTAGTAGAGCTTGCCTCGGGCGGTGACAGGCCACAGCGCCTCGACGCGGCCATTCCGGACGCAGACATACCAGTCGTAGAGATTGCAGGTCGGGTCGCAATGGCCGGGCACGAGGCGCAGCCGGTCGTTGAGTTTCAGCGTATCCTGCGGGTCCTCGATCTTGCCGTGCTCGTCCGAGGCGCTGACGAACTTGAGGTCCGGGCGTTCGAACACCGTCGGCAGGCCGCTGTCGATCGAGTGTGCCTTGAGGCCCGCATCGCAGATGGCGCGGCCGGAGGCAGGCTTGCTCATGATCGAGGTCAGCACGAACAGCGCATGTTCGAAACCGCCGACCGTGCCGTTGCCTTCAGTCGAGCGGACACGGGCGTAATCCGCATCCATGAAGATGTAGGAGCCGGGCTGGATCTCGTTGTAGACGCCGGAGGCGCCTTCGAGATTGTGTGTGCCGGTGCCCGCGCCGGTGACGATTTCCGGATCCAGCCCTGCGTCGCGCAGCAGCTCGGCCGTCTCCCGCGCCATGCCGATCGCCTTGTCGATCGCGGCGCTGCGCTCCACCGGATCGTAGATATGCTGGGCGTTGCCGTGATAGGCCTGGATGCCGGTGAAGGTGAGGTTCGGCGCTGCTGCAACGGCTTTCGCCAGTTCGACGGCCGGTGCGCCGGGCAATACGCCGCAGCGGCGGGCGCCGCAATCGATCTCCACAAGCACGTCGAGTGTCACGCCATGCCGGACGGCCGCTTCGGAAAGCGTGGCGATGACTGCGGGGTCATCGACGCAGACCGAGACATGGGCGCTCTTTGCGAGCCGCGCCAGCCGATCGATCTTCTTCGGATCGGCCACCTCGTTGGCGACGAGCACGTCGGTGACGCCGCCGCGAACCAGCGCTTCCGCTTCGGATACTTTCTGGCAGCAGATGCCGACGGCGCCGCCGTTCTCGATCTCGTAGAGCGCGACATCCGCCGACTTGTGGGTCTTTGCATGCGGGCGAAGCCGTACGCCCATCGCCCCGGCATAAGCTTTCATCCGTTCGACATTCCGCTCGAAGGCGTCGAGATCGATGATCAACGCCGGCGTCTGGATGTCGGCGATCGTGTCACCGACTGAGGCGGGCAGGTCATAGCCGATGTCGAGGTCTTTGGGAGAAGAGGTCATGAGATGGGTCCGCAATCAGATGGCGCGACGATAGGTTCGCCGCCGCATCCAGGCAATCGTCCGCCTGCAATTTCGTTCAAGATCGATGTGACGCTCTCCGATAGCTGTGGGAAAACATCTCGAAAGGATCGCCCATGAGCCCGGAATTCCTGATCACCTCCTTCATCGTCGTCGCATCGCCCGGTACCGGCGTGCTGATCACGCTCGCCGCCGGGCTGTCGCGAGGCGCGCGAGCAAGCCTCATTGCCGCGCTCGGCTGTACGCTCGGTATCCTGCCGCACATGATTGCGGCGGTCTCGGGCCTTGCAGCACTGCTGCATGCCAGCGCCTTGGCCTTCGAGATCATCAAATATCTCGGCGTCGCCTATCTGCTGTTCATGGCCTGGCAGGTCCTGAAGGAAAAGGGGGCGCTGACGGTGGAGGCGGACAAGACGCCGAAATCCGTTGGCCAAGTCATCGTTTCGGCTATCCTTGCCAATCTGCTCAACCCGAAACTGTCGATCTTCTTCTTCGCCTTCCTGCCGCAATTCGTCAGACAGGATGAGGCTGCGCCCGTCCTGCGCATGACCGAGCTCAGCCTCGTCTTCATGTTGATGACCTTCGGCGTGTTCGTCCTCTACGGGCTGTTTGCCGCCTCGGTGCGGAACCACGTGATCTCGCGGCCGAATATCCTTGCCTGGATGCGCCGTATCTTCGCGGGCGCCTTCGTCGTACTCGGCGCGAGGCTTGCACTTTCGGCGCGATAGTTATTACCTGCCGCGTAATTGAGACGATGCAGCCGCTCCGGCATGTTCGCCCTGCCTGCAACGAGCAGGGCGATTTCAAGGAGAAAAGACATGACCGATGCGAACACCAATGCCGAACGTTATCTCGCCATCTGGAACGAGACGGATGCCGTTCGCCGCAAGGCGATGATCGCCGAGACCTGGGCGGAAGACGGGCTTTATGTCGATCCGCTGATGCGCGGCGAAGGCCATGACGGCGTCGATCGCCTGGTTGAAGGCGTCCAGGCGCGGTTTCCGGGTTTCCGCTTCACGCTGCTCGGCGCGGCCGACGGCTATGACGATAATCTGCGCTTTTCCTGGGGCCTCGGTCCGGTGGATGGCGAGGCGCTGATCAAGGGCACGGATTTCGCCGTCCTGGAAAACGGCCGGCTGAAGTCGGTCCGCGGTTTCCTCGATCAGGTTCCCGCTGCCGCATGACGACTCTCGCACCCGCCCGCCCCCTCGGTGATTTCCTGCGTGAATGGCGCCGCCGCCGGCGCATGAGCCAGCTCGACCTGGCGCTGGAGGCCGATATCTCGCAGCGTCATCTGAGCTTCATCGAAAGCGGGCGGGCGGTTCCGAGCCGGGACATGCTGCTGCATCTCGCGGAGCGGCTTGAAGTGCCGCTTCGCGAGCGCAACCCGATGCTGCTTGCAGCCGGTTTCGCGCCGGTGTTTGCCGAGCGCAAACTCGACGATCCGGCGCTCCAGCCGGCGCGCCGCGCGATCGATATGGTGCTGAAGGGCCACGAGCCCTTCCCCGCACTCGCGGTCGACCGGCACTGGACCCTGGTGGCCGCGAATGCCGCGGTGGCACCGCTGCTTGTTGATGTCGCGGACCAGTCGCTGATCGAGGGGCCGGTGAACGTGCTGCGGCTCAGCCTGCATCCGCAGGGCCTTGCGCCTCACATCGCCAATCTTGTCGAATGGCGCAATCACCTGCTCGAACGGCTGCACCAGCAGATTGCCGCGACCGGCGACCGTATTCTTCAGAAACTGCTGGAAGAGCTCTCGGGCTATCCGATCCCGGACGGGGCGTCGAAGTCCGCGCCAAAGCATGATTATGCGGGCATCGCCGTGCCGATGGAATTGCGGACGGAGGCGGGGCTTTTGTCCTTCATCTCGACCACGACGGTCTTCGGAACCCCGGTGGATGTGACGCTGTCGGAACTGGCGGTCGAATCCTTCTTTCCCGTCAATGACGAAACGGCCCGGCTTCTGCGCCAAATGGCAGAGGCCGGGCCGTCGAAAAGCGACAGTTAGAGAGTTAGGGTCGCGGGCGGATCAGAATTCGGTCCACTGCGATTCCGCCGTTGCGGCAGCCGCGGCACCGCCGAAGGACTTGCTGACGCGCTGCGCAAGGCGACGGGCCGGCGATTCCTGCGGGACGGCGTTGCGGCCGGCCGCGGCCGGAGCGGAGCCGTAGGCCGGCCGCTGCTGCATTCCGGAACGCTGGCCGCCGTCGGAGAGCTTGAAGCGGGTGAGGAGATCACGCAGCTTGGTGCTTTCCGATGCGAGATTGGCGCCGGCGGCATTGGTTTCCTCGACCATCGCGGCGTTCTGCTGGGTCACCTGGTCCATCTGGTTGACGGCAGTATTGACTTCGGCGAGACCGAGCGACTGTTCGCGGGCTGCGATAGCGATCGCATTGATATGCTCGTTGATGGTGACGACGTGGCTTTCGATCGTCTTCAGCGCATCGCCGGTCTCGCGGACGAGCTTCACGCCGTTCTGGACCTCGGCACCCGACTTGCGGATGAGATCCTTGATCTCCTTGGCCGCATTCGCGGAACGCTGGGCGAGTTCGCGGACTTCCTGTGCGACGACCGCAAAACCCTTGCCGGCTTCACCGGCGCGGGCCGCCTCGACGCCGGCATTCAGCGCGAGAAGGTTGGTCTGGAAGGCGATCTCGTCGATCACGCCGATGATGTTGGAGATCTGGCTGGACGACTGCTCGATGCGCTGCATCGCATCGACGGCGTTGGCGACGACGGCGCCCGACTGGGCGGCGCTGGAATTTGCCTGCAGGGCGATCGTCTTTGCCTCGTCCGCACGCTTGGAAGAATTCGAGACGTTGGCGGTGATTTCGTCGAGGGCCGCGGCGGTCTCTTCAAGCGAAGCGGCCTGCTGTTCGGTCCGCTTGGAAAGGTCGTCGGCGCTCTGGCTGACTTCACGCGAACCGCTGTCGATCGAATGGGCCGAGCCGGCGACTTCCGAGAGTGCCGCGCCGAGGCCGGACACGGCCGAGTTCAGGTCTTCGCGCAGTGCTTCGAAATCTGGAGCGAAGGGTTCGTTGAGCTGGAAAGCGAGATCGCCGGAGGCAAGGCGGCGCAGGCCGGCGGCGAGGCCGGAGGTCGCTTGCTGGAGGCGGGCCTGAGCGGAGGCTTCCGCCTCTTCCTGCACGCGGATACGGTCGGCTTCGGCTTGGGCGCGGGCTTCTTCGGCCTGTTCCTGAAGCTGCCTGTTGGAGATCGCGGCCTGACGGAAGACTTCCACGGCACCGGCCATCGCCCCGACTTCGTCCTTGCGTCCTGCAAAGGGGATCTCGGTAGCGGTGTCGCCTGCGGCAAGGCCGCTCATCGAGGCGGTGATGCGCTGGATGGGTCGGGCAATGCCGGACAGCACGTAGACGGCGGCACCGACGATCAGCAGGAAGACGACGCCGAGTATGATTTCCATCGTGGTGAGCGCGGTGGAATAGGTCGTCTCCGCCTTGGCGGTTTCGAGGGCCGCCTCATCCGTGTTCGACTTGACCAGTTTGGTCACGGCTTCCATGACCGGCTGGATGGTGATCCGCATCTTTTCCATCTCGACGCGGGCGCGGGCGTCGGAGGCCTTGCGGGAGAAATCCAGCATCTTCTGCCCGCTGAGGACGTATTTGTCGATGCCGGTTTGGATTTGCTCGATGATCTGCTTTTCCTGGTCGCTGGAGATCAGCGGCTTGTAGGTCTGGAGAGCAGCCTTGAGCGTGTCGGACTGCTGGGCGATCAGCTTTTCCGCAGTCTCCATGCCGAAGTCCGACGTCGTCGTCAGATGCCCCATATAGGCGACCGTCATTCCGAGGATGGCCGTCTCTATATTCTTCGAGGCCTGAACGCTCGGCATCGAGTTTTGCGAAATCGTGGTGAGATTTCCAGCGACATTGGAGAGCGAGGAAATGGCCGCCCAGGCGAGAACGGCGACGAGCGCCGCAATCGCGCCGAAGACGGCGATAAGCGAACTGCGAATGGAGAGACGGGACATGAGGTTCGGCTCCGGATTGGTGAAGCCTCGAAAGAGGCAACGCGTTTTCACGCGCAGATCTGATATCTGGCGGTGTGGGAAAAGAACCGGTCTCATACCAGCTCTTGCGCTACACCTGATGGCGGTCGCGCGATAGCCGGGAGCTTAGGGGCAAACTCTTTAACGACAGATTGAGTTTTGATAGTATATAATGACATTCGATGATTTTTCGGCGCGGAAATTCGAAATTTCGTCCAAGCTATCCGTTTATTTTATAACAATAATATTGAAACCGGATCTTCTGAGTAACAGGTTACCTGTCAATCTGAGATTGCTTGATTTTCCGTTCAAACGGGATGCGAAATCTAGCCTATCCGGCCGGTCGATACGGGCCGGATACGAGGGTTATCTGCGGGTCCGCAGGCCGTCCATCAGCAGGCCGATCAGGCGATGCGACCGGTCACGCCATTCGGGTGATTCCGGCATGGAATAGATGCTCGACAGCGCGTGCAGGAGATCGGTCGTTTCGATGTCGCGGCGGATATATCCTCCATCGCCTGCAGTCTTCAAAAGACTTTCCAGCCCGCCACGGATGAGGCCCGAGCCCTCGGAAAAAAGGGAGGAGTTGGAGGTCATGAGGATGCGCAGGCTGTTGGCCATGCCGCGCTTGGTGGCGATATAGCCGACGAAGCGCCGCATCCATTCCTCGAGCGCCATGTCCGGCGAATGGAGCCTGGCAAGCTCGGTGGCGGCGCTCGCCAGGCCTTCGAGCTCGCGGCGATAGACCACCTCGACGAGATGCTCACGGCTTGGAAAATGGCGGTAAAGCGTGCCGATGCCGACGCCGGCCTGCCGTGCTATATCTTCCAGCGAAGTCTCGACGCCCTTTTCCGCAAAGGCTGCGGCCGCCACCTCGACCAGCTTTTCGCGGTTGCGGCGGGCATCGGCGCGAAGCCTGATCTGTGCGGGCGATGTCGTCTTCGGCTCGGCCGAGGCCAAAATACTGCTCCAGGCAAATGGGGGCTTGACGAAAATCCGTAAGCCACTAGTTTAAACGGAGGCGCCTCCGATTATCCGGGGTGCCTTCCACTTCTTATTCCAGAGGAGGACGGATGTCATGCCGAAATGTGCCGGTGCTTGTCTCGCCGAACATCATCTAGGGCATCACAGCCAGTTGGCCAGTCCGCCCCGGGCTTTAAAGTTCTCATTATCGTGACAATGGCAGGAGCTTGATCCATGACACGAACCATCCATCTTTCGCTCGATATCAACGGGAGGCGGTACGACCTCGATGTCGAACCGCGCGTCACCCTGCTCGATGCCCTGCGCGAACATCTGGCGCTGACCGGCACCAAGAAGGGCTGCGACCAGGGCCAGTGCGGCGCCTGCACCTGTCATGTCGACGGCAGCCGTGTGCTTTCCTGTCTGACGCTCGCAGCCCAGGTCGAAGGCCGGCAGATCACCACGATCGAAGGGATCGCCACTGAGAACGGCGAGCTGCACCCCGTCCAGGCGGCTTTCGTGGAACATGACGCGTTCCAATGCGGCTATTGCACGCCGGGCCAGATCATGTCGGCAGTTGCCTGCATCCGTGAGGGCCACGCAGGATCCGACGAGGAAATCCGCGAATACATGTCCGGCAATCTCTGTCGGTGCGGAGCCTATAACAGCATCGTCGCGGCGGTTCGCGAAGCGGCGGAGATGGCGTGATGAGAGACTTTTCCTATCTCCGCGCCTCGTCTGCCGATGAAGCCCGGCAGGCGGCGCTCCAGGCCGGTTCGGTGCTGCTTGCCGGCGGCACGACGCTGCTCGATCTCGCCAAATGCGGCGTGATGGAACCGGAAACGGTCATCGATATCACCCACCTCTCGGGCCTCGGCGAAATTACTGTCGATGCCGGCGGCGCCACCATCGGTGCGCTTGCCAAGATGGGGGAGGTTGCCGACCACGCAGGCATCCGTGCCGCTTTCCCGGCGGTTTCGGAATCGCTGTCGCTGGCGGCCTCCGCCCAGCTGCGCAACATGGCGACGATCGGCGGCAACCTCATGCAGCGGACACGCTGTTCGTATTTCCGCGAGCCGGACGTGTTTCCGGCCTGCCACAAGCGCAATCCCGGCTCCGGCTGTTCGGCGCTCGGCGGCGTCACCCGCAACCATGCCGTTCTCGGCACGAGCGATGCCTGCATCGCCAGTTATCCGGGTGATCTCGCCGTGGCACTGGTTGCCTTTGACGCCGTGGTCGATCTCGGGGGGCGGACGGCGTCGGTCGACGACTTTTTCCTGACGCCGGGCAATACGCCGGAGCGGGAAACCGTGCTTGGACGCGGCGAGATGATCACCGCGATCACCGTGCCCGCCTCGGCGGCGGCAAGGAACTCGACCTATCTCAAAGTCCGCGACCGCCAGTCATACGAGTTCGCCGCAGCGAGTGCCGCAGTCGGGCTGGAATTCGAAGCGGACGGCAAGACGGTGCGCGATATCCGCGTCGCTCTTGGCGGCGTTGCCACCAAGCCGTGGCGGGCTCGCAACGTCGAACAGGCGCTGGTCGGCAAGGTGCTCAGCCCCGAAACCGTCGAGGCGGCGAGCCGGCTCGCCATGGAAGGTGCCGTTTCGCATGGCGCCAATCACTACAAGATCGAACTTGCGCCGCGCGTCGTCGCCCGCGCCATCCTGAAAGTTGGAGGTCTCGCATGACCATCATGGAACCCCGCAAACACGGCGATGCCTCCGACGGGACTGTCGGCGGCCGTCAAACGCGCTTCGAAGGCAATCTGAAGGTCACCGGTGGCGCGACCTATGCACTGGAATATCCACTCGAAGACCTTGCCTACGCCATTCTCGTGCAGAGCACGATCCCGGCCGGCCGCGTCATTTC
Source organism: Neorhizobium tomejilense (assembly GCF_964254135.1). Taxonomy (NCBI): domain Bacteria; kingdom Pseudomonadati; phylum Pseudomonadota; class Alphaproteobacteria; order Hyphomicrobiales; family Rhizobiaceae; genus Neorhizobium; species Neorhizobium tomejilense. Next base: position 3,129,232 of record NZ_CAXUSO020000001.1, on the reverse strand, counting down.
GGTCGATGCGGAAAAGGCGCTTGCGGCCCCGGGCGTGCTGATGGTGCTGACGCCGGATGACGACCTGGGTCTCCTGGTCGCCTCCGACTGGGGTGGCAATCGCCCGGAAAACCAGCCGTATTATCCGCTGCCGCGGCAGGTGCAGTACAATGGCCAGTCGATCGCCGCAGTCGTCGCGGAAAGTCGCGAGCAGGCGGTCGAGGCGGCAAGGCTGATCTGCATCACCTATGAGAAGGCACCACATGTCGCAAGCTTCGACGACGCGGCTGCCGGCGAAGGCAAGGTGATGGACAATCTCACCGCCGGATGGGGCGATGCCGAGGCCGCTCTTGCGGCCGCGCCGGTTCAGATCGAAGGCGAATATTCGACGCCGCGCGAATATCACGTGGCCATGGAGCCGCATGGGCTGACCGTGAAGTGGGATGGCGACCGGATCACTGTCTGGGAGCCGAGCCAGTGGTCGCATGGCATGGCGCGCAGCTATTCCGAATGGTTCGGCGTTCCTTACGAAAATGTCAGCCTGGTTTCGCCGTTCATCGGCGGCGGGTTCGGTTCGAAAGGGGCGGCCCTTGCCCACGGCGCGGTGGCCGCTTTCGCGTCCAGGAAGCTCGGCCGGCCGGTAAAGCTTGCGCTCACGCGACCGCAGAATTTTACCAACTATGGCGGTCGTGCCGCGACGCGCCAGCGGATCAAAATCGGCGCGACGGAAGACGGCATCCTGCAGGCGATCGTCCATCGCGGCGCCAGCGAGACCTCCACCTATGCAGACTGGCCTGAGCAGACCGGTGCCGCCACTCCGATCCTCTACAGGATAGAGAATTTTTCGTCGCAGCATCGGGTCGTGCCGGTCAATACGGTGACACCGGGTGCGTTGCGCGGACCGGGCAAAAACCCTAGTGCCTTCGGCATCGAAAGTGCGATGGAGGAACTCGCCTACAAGCTCGGCATGGACCCGCTCGAACTGCGGCTGAAAAACTACGCCGACCACGACTACCAGTCGGGAAAACCCTGGTCGACCCGTCGGCTGCGCGAAGCGCTGACCGAAGGTGCCGAGGCCTTCGGCTGGTCGAAACGCAGCCATGAGCCACGTTCGATGCGCGATGGCAAAACCCTGATCGGCTGGGGCATCGGCTGCGGCACGTTCCCGGTCATCCAGGCGCCGAGCGAGGCGATGATCCGCATCCTGCGCAATGGCCGTGTCGAGGTCGTCAGCGGTGCGATCGACATGGGGCAGGGGACCTATACGATCCTTGCCCAGACGGCAGCCGAAGTGTTCGGCATTCCCGTCGACCAGGTCGAGGTCCATCTCGGCGATTCCCGGCTGCCGGGCTCGGCGATCGCCGGCGGCTCGATGCTGGCGGGATCGATCCTCGGTGCCGTGCACAAGGCGGCGACGGCGGCCCGCGACGAACTGATCGGACTGGCGCTCAACGACGAGAAATCGCCGCTGCGCGATACCGGCGCCAATACGCTGACCTTCGGCGGCGGCCGCATTGCCGTTCCCCGCGACCAGGGTCCGTCGCTCACGCTTTCGGAACTGATGGCGGCGCTCGGTCGCGACGAGATCGAGATCCTAAGGAATACGCTGCCGGAAGGTGCTACTGCCCAGGAGCAACATCAGGCCTGGACGAGCATGGCAAAGGTCCAAGGGCCGACCATGGGAGAATATTCCATGCATAGCTGGTGCGCCCATTTCGCCGAAGTGCGGGTGGACGAGGATTTTGGGACGGTTCGGGTGTCCCGCATGGTCTCGGCCTTCGATTGCGGCCGGCTCTACAATCCGCGGCTGGTGGAAAGCCAGTGGCGGGGCGGCATCATCATGGGCATCGGCCAGGCTCTCCTGGAAGAAGGTCTCGTCGACCAGCGCAACGGCCGCACCGTCAACAGCAACATGGGCGACTATCTGGTGCCGACCAATGCGGACGTGCCACATATCGAGGTGATCTCGGTCGGCATTCCCGACTACGGCGCCTCGGCGCTGGGCGGCAAGGGCGTCGGCGAAGTCGGCATCGTCGGCGTCGCGCCGGCAATCGCCAACGCGGTCTTCCACGCGACCGGCAAACGCGTCCGCGACCTGCCGATCACGCTCGAAAAGCTGATCTGATCGATCCCGCGCATCCGGCGTCAGTCGGGTGCGCCTATCTTCGCTTCGGCATGTTCGATGCCCCGAGGCTGCCGGCAAAACGTTCGGCCAGACGCTCTTTCCGGAAATGCTCGACTACGAAGTCGACAAAGACGCGGGTCTTTGCCGGCAGCAGCGTCTTGCTGGCGTAGTAGATCGAGATCGGCCCGATATCCGCATACCAATCGGGCAGCAGCCGGACGAGCGTGCCGCTCTCCATATACGATAAGGCATCCGGCATCGCGATCATCGCAACGCCGAGGCCGAGGCTTGCTGCGTGGGCAATGGCGGCCGGGTCGTTGAGCACCATCTTTTCCCTCAGTGCGACCGGCACTTCATCGCCGCTGGCATTTCGCATCACCCATTGGCGGATACGGCCGGTATTGGAAGAACGCATATGGATGCCGTCGAGGTTCGCAAGGTCCGCCGGATGAGCCGGTATGGGCCTGTCCTTCACGTAGGCCGGTGAAGCGACCAGAACGATGTGGGCCGGCGCCAGCACCCGGGCGACTGCGCCGGGCGTCAGCTCAAACCCACCGCCGATCGCTGCGTCATATCCCTCGGCGATCAGATCGACCTGCCGGTTTTCGAAGGACCAGTCCGGACGGATCAGCGGGTAGCGCGCCATGAACTCGGGCAGCAGCGGCAGGATATAACCCGTTCCGAAATGCGGGCTCATGCTGACCTTGAGCACGCCGGCCGGCTCTGCGCTTTCCGACGAGGCGCCAGCGATCGCAGCCTGCAGCGCCCCGACGTGATCGCTGATCTCCGACAGAAAACGTTCGCCCGCTTCCGTCAGCGTCAGCCTTCGCGTGCTGCGCTGGAAGAGGCGGGTGCCGAGGTTCCGCTCCAGCATCGCGACATTGCGGCTGACGGCCGCGGGCGTCAGTGCCAACCGCCTGGCTGCAGCCGAGAAACCGCCAAGTTCGGCGCTGCGCATGAAGGATTCGAGATTGGCGAGACTTTCCACGGCGGATCATTCTCAATGGTTGCTTGAAGATGATTGGCATTATTACCGGCTAATCAAGCGCCAATCCAGAGGCGATATTCCTGTCATCGAAACCACTGGAGTATTGCAATCATGACCATCGGTATCATCGGCGCCGGCAATATCGGCGCAGCCTTCGCCCGTACTCTTGCAAGAAACGGCGTGCGCGCCACCATCGCCAACAGTCGCGGCCCGGCTTCGCTCGAAACATTGACGGCTGAGCTGTCGCCCTGGATTTCCGCTGGCACGATCGAAGAGGCCGCAAGTGCGGACATGGTGCTGATCGCGGTTCCGTGGACGAAGCTGCCGGCTGCGCTTGCCGGGCTGCCGGATTGGAACGGCCGGATCGTCATCGATGCGAACAATCCGATCGAGTCGCCGCTCTACAAACCGGCCGAACTCAACGGCCGCCTTTCCAGCGAGATCGTCGCCGGCCTCGTGCCCGGCGCCCGCGTGGTGAAAGCGTTCAATCATCTGTTTGCGAAGCTGCTCGAGGCCGACCCTGCTTCCGAGGGCGGCAAGCGGGTGCTGTTCTATTCGGGCGACGATGCGGCGGCAAAGACGGAAGTCGCCGCCTTGACGGAGAAGCTCGGCTTCTTCGGCATCGACCTCGGGCCGCTTGCTGTCGGGGCCAAGCTGGCGCAGTTTCCGGGAGGCCCGCTGCCGGGACTGAACCTCGTCAATTTCGGCTGATCCTCAGTCGTCCGAATAACGCTCCTCGGACCAGGGATCGCCGCGCATATGGTAGCCGTTCTTCTCCCAGAAGCCGGCCTGATCCTTGTCGAGGAACTCGATGCGGTTGAGCCATTTGGCGCTCTTCCAGAAATAGAGGTGCGGCACCACCAGCCGCACCGGCCCACCATGTTCCTCGCTCAGCGGCTTGCCTTCCCACTCGGTGACGATGATCGCGTCCGGCGAGGCGAAATCCGAGAGCAGCAGGTTGGTGGTATAGCCGTCATAGCTGGTCAGCATGACGGCGACCGCCTCGTCCTGCGGGTCGACGAGATCGAGGAAATCGTGTGTCGGGACCCCTTTCCAGTTGTTATCGTAGCGCGACCAGGTGGTCACGCAATGGATGTCGGAGCGCATCTCGGTCTGCGGCAAAGCCTGGAAGGCCGCCCAGTCCAAGGTCCGGCGGTTGTTGACGAGGCCGCGCACGTCGAGTTTCCAGCGCTCGGTCGAGACCTGCGGCTGCTGGCCAAGGTCGAGTACCGGCCAGTTCTTGACCAGGTGCTGGCCGGGCGGCAGGCGGTCGGTTTCCGGCCTGGTGATCCTGCCTGTCAGGAACTTGCCCTGTTCCGCCCATTTCCGCTTGGTGATGGTGAGCTTCGAATCCTCGGGCTCAATCTCGTCGGCCATGTCCGGTTCTCCTTGCGTCGTCCGATAATCTGATAAACAAGAAAGGCAATCAATCACCTGTTCGGAAAATCCTGTTCTCGGAAGATCATGCCTGCCTTCAATCCGCTTATCGAAAAGCTCAGCCCTCCGCCCGTTCCCTCCGTCGCCGCCTGGGGGCGTGCCTATGACGGGTCCAAAGGTCCGCTGATCGACCTCTCTCAGGCCGTACCCGGTTATCCGGCCCATCCGGACATGCTGAAGCTGCTCGGCGAGACCGGCTCTTCAAAAGCCTTTACCGGCTATGGGCCGATCGAGGGCGAGGCGGAACTCCGGACAGCCTACGCGGCGCATGTCTCGGAGGTTTATGGCGCAGGCATCGGCCTTAAGAACATCCACATCACGTCGGGCTGCAACCAGGCTTTCGTCTGCGCCGCGATGACGGTGGCCGGCCCCGGCAATACGGTGCTGATGACCGAGCCCTTCTATTTCAACCACGAAACGACGCTGGCGATGATGGGCGTCAAGACCGCCTTTGTCGCCTGCGATGCGGCGAACGGTTTCCTGCCGGATCTTATCGGGCTCGAAGCGGCGATTACCGGCGAGGTGCGGGCGCTGGCGCTCGTTTCCCCCAACAATCCGACCGGGGCGATCTATCCGCCGTCGCTGCTCGAAGCGATCTTCAATCTCTGCCGGACCAAGGGCATCTGGCTGATCCTCGACGAGACCTATCGCGACTTTCTGCCGGTCGCGGACCAGGCGCCGCATACGCTGTTCAGCCTCGACGGCTGGGAAGACACGCTGATCAGCCTTTACAGCTTTTCGAAATCCTTCTGCATCCCCGGCCATCGGCTCGGCGCGATCACCGCCGGCCCGATCGCGGTCGAACAGATCGCCAAGATCATGGACAACCTGCAGATCTGCGCACCGCGCGCCGCTCAGGCTGCCGTCGCGAAGGCGCTGCCGCTGCTCGCCGACTGGCGGGAGGAGAACCGCCAGGAGATCGGCCGCCGTGCGGATGCGCTGAAGGCGGTGATGCGCTCCGTCAACGACTGGAAGCTCGACGCGATCGGCGCCTATTTCGCCTTCGTGCGGCATCCCTTCCCGGGCAGGAGCTCGGCGGAAGTGGCGGAAAAGCTTGCGAAGCAGGCCGGCATTATCTGCATTCCCGGCGCCTATTTCGGCGAGAGCCAGCAGAATTATCTGCGCTTCGCCTTCGCCAATGCGGACGTGCCGACGATCGGGCTGCTGCAAGAACGTTTGCAGAACTTTTCCCTATCGTGAGCCTGGGCGTCCGTATATAAGCGGATCATGGTTCAAAGAGCAGGCAGCGCCGATCTCCCGCTTCACGGCGGCCGGGTTCCCCGGTGGCTCGGTGAGCGCATGACGAAACTGGGCGCCATCATCACCCAGGCGATCGTCATCGAATACGGCCGCGACGAACTTCTGCGGCGGCTGGCGCATCCCTTCTGGTTCCAGTCCTTCGGCTGCGTCATGGGCATGGACTGGCATTCTTCCGGCATCACCACCAGCGTCCTCGGCGCACTCAAGCGCGGGCTGACGCCGATGGCCGGCGAGCTCGGCATCCATGTCTGCGGCGGCCGCGGCCAGAGCTCCCGCAAGACGCCGGACGAGTTGATCGCCGTCGGCAACCGTGTCGGCATCGACGGCAGCGGCCTTGCGACGACCAGCCGTCTGGTCGCAAAGGTGGACAGCGCCGCGGTGCAGGACGGGTTCGATCTTTACCTGCACGGGTTCATCGTCACCGACGATGGCAAATGGGTGGTGGTGCAACAGGGCATGAACGGCGACAAGCGCCAGGCGCGGCGCTACCACTGGATCTCGGAGGGCTTGAAAAGCTTCGTCGATTCTCCGCATGCGGCAATCGAAGGCCGCGGGCAGGGCGAGATCGTCAATCTCGCCGACCACCGCGCCGAAGCTTCCCGCAAGGGCCAGCTCGATCTGCTCGCGACGCTCGGGCCGGACCGGATCATCCGCGAGGTGATCGCTATCGAGCCAGCGCGCAAGATGAAGGAACCGGCGCAGCCGATGCTGCCGCATCTGATCATGCCGGCGCATCACGATGTCCGCGAGGAGGACGTCAACATGAGGCGGCTGCATAGCACGCTGGCGGCGGCGGCCGATCGCGGCCCGGAAGATTTCGAGAACCTGTTGCTGATGCCGGGTGTCGGCGCGCGAACGGTCAAGGCTTTGGCCATGGTGGCCGAGGTGGTGCATGGCGCGCCCTGCCGTTTTTCTGATCCGGCGCGTTTCTCGCTCGCCCACGGCGGCAAGGACCGGCATCCGTTTCCGGTGCCGCTGAAGGTCTATGACGAGACGATCAAGGTGATGAAGTCGGCGGTCGGCAAGGCCCGGCTCGGCCGCGAGGAAGAGTTGCAGGCGCTGAAGCGACTCGACGACCAAGCCCGTCAGATGGAACGGTATGTGACAGGCCCGGACCTCAAGGAGATTGTCGCCGGCGAGTTCCGCCGCTCGCACGAATGGGGCGGCCGCAGCGTCTTCGGCTGGGAGCCGCCGGCGGAGGAGACCGCCAATTTTCCGGGATCAGCCGATTACTTGAAGGGATCGTAGCCGGGCATTTTGTAAACGAGTTCCGGCTGTCCCTGGATATCCGGCACGTAGACCTTGTCCGTCCAGGCGTCTCTCGGAAAGTCTTGGATTGCGACCGACACGGAACTCTCGGCAGAGCCAAGAGCGGTCATGACCGCCTTGGTCACCTCAGCCGTCAGCGCCTGCTTCTGCTCTTCGGAGCGGCCCTCGACCATTTTGACAATAACATGGGGCATGTTGCGCTCCTCCGATGGACATTTTTCAAATCAACCGTGAGTTAGGATAGACCGTCTTGCTCCGGAAGATCAATTGAGAACTGCCGAAAGGGCCCATATCAGAATCTCAGCATGTAGAGGAGCGCGCGACGTCAGTCTGACTTACGCAAACTGGATGCAAAGATGCCCAAACTAGTACCATAACCCTCGATAATCACATGATCACCGGCGCTGAGAGTGTTCCACTGATCTTTTGATATTCGGCAGAATGAGTCAAACATGAACGGCAAATTCTCGACATGAACCCCGGATTTACAGCCCTTCTCGCTCGCCCTCTCCGAGATGGTGAATGGAAGTTCCACATTCCGGCCAGCGACTAATGCGAGAATTACCGCCAAGGAAATGACAATTGCCGTTCTTCCCATGAAGTAGATGATCAGCAGAAAAGTGAATGCAGCGCAGACCTTCGCTGCATCGCTTGGCAAGCCATTTCCGCCTCGCCGGATGACCCACAAGCTTGTTCCGGCACAAGCCAATCCGACTCCATGTCCAAGGAGATTGGTTGAAGAAACCCAACTGGATGAAGGTAGGAATTGGTAGCCAAATATACCGGTAAGCAAGGGCAAGAATCCAATTAGAATCCAGAAGCGGAGTATGCGAATACCCATCCTCAAACGAGGACCTGTGGCTTTCTGAATCTCAGTGGCTAGCGAGTTGGACGCTTCGCGCAAGCGCGGATCTACCATTTTCACCCCATTGAACGTTGAGCAACCACAGGGTTGCATAGCAACCGCCACATATTCAAGATCGAGAGTAGCCCAAAAGTCCCGCCTGGAAAGTGTCGCAGCCGATGCCCTCACGCCATCGGCGTCGTCGCGCGGTCTCTACCAGTGGATGCGATGCGGCCGGCGAGGTCGGCGATACGGTCCATGGCGGTTGCAACCACATCGTCCGGGACCGTCAGCGAGATGCGCAGGAAACCTGCAGCCTGGTCTCCGAAGGAGGTGCCGGGCATGACGGCCACCTTTTCCTCGCGCAGCAGTTCCCAGGCGAATTCCTCGCCGTTGAGGCCGGTGGCGGTCACATCGAGCAGGACAAACATGCCCCCTTCCGGCGGCATCGGCTTGACGAGATTGCTGCCGGCAAAGGCCTTCTCGACGATCGTGGCGCGGCGGCGATAATTTTCCCGCATCACGTCGGCAGTGTCGAAATGCTGCGACAGCGCCATGGCGGTCATGTCGGAGATGAAGGGCTGCACGCCGAACAGCATGGTTTCGGAAACCGGCAGCAGTCTTTCACAGAACTCTTCCGGGCCGGCGGCCCAGCCGCTGCGGAAGCCGGGGGCAGCGTGAGATTTCGAGATCGACGAGACGGCGATGGTGCGTTCGGCCAGTGCCGGAATATCGAAGGGGGAGGCGAAGGGCGTGCCTTCGAAGATCAGCTGCTCATAGACCTCGTCCGACACGATCCAGAGGTCATGCTTGCGGCAGACCTCGCCGATCGCGGCGATCTCGGCAGCGGTCAGCACCGCGCCGGTCGGGTTGTGCGGCGTGTTGAGGAGAAGCACGCGGGCCTCCGGCGTGATCGCCCGTTCGAGATCCTCGGCCTGCAGGTGGAATTTCTTTTCCGGACGCAGCGGCACGGGGATCATATGCGCGCCGGTGGACTGGATGACGCCTTCATAGGTGGCATAGAGCGGATCGCCGACGAGCACGCCGTCGCCGGCTTCGACGAGACCGGTCATGACGGCATAAAGAGCGGTCTGGGTGCCGGGGAAACAGAGGAAATTGCGCTCGGTGACACCTGGCCGGCGTTTCGAATACTTTTCCACCAGCGCCTTCAGCACCGGCGGTTCGCCGCGGCCATTGGAATAACGGGTGCGGCCGGCATACATGGCGCGCGCCGCCTCATCGAGCAGAGCCTTGTCCGGCTTGACGTCCGGCTCGCCGATGGTGAGTTCGATGATGTCCTCGCCCGATGCCTGCATACGGCGGGCGGTCAGGTGGAGTGCCCAGCGGCCGGAGCCGAGATGGGCGAGGCGGTCGGTGATCGAGGCATAACGCATCGGTGGTTCCTTTTCTTATCGTTGTTCGGCCGAAAGCTCGCCGGGCTGCAGGCGCAGCAGCGCTTCCACGGAAATCAGGGCATTTTCTGCGAGTTCGTGTTCCGCAAACGTATCGGCCGCAAGCGTTCCCTCCAGCCAGAGGCCGTCAACGAGCGCGTTGACCCCGATCGCATAGGTACGGCATTGGGCGGGGCTCAGTGCTCGCTTCTCCTCGACGAAGAAGGCGGACAGCAAGGTTTCCAGCGCCGCAAGGAAGGAGAGATAGTTTTCGCGGTGGATGGCGGCGAAGCTCTGGTCGATCTGGATATGGCTGATGAAGGCGGCCCAGAGCGACAGCGTGCGCGGGTCGGTGACCGGCGGCGTCACATTGGCGACAATGAAGCGGCGCAGGCGCGAGCGCGCCGTCTCGCCCTCGATCGCGGCAGCAACCGCCGCCTCGGTCATGCCGGCCATCACCTTTCGGTAGGCCGCCTGCAGCATCTGGTCCTTGCTGCTGAAATAGTGCCGGATCAGTCCGCCGGTGACGCCGGCGCGCATGGCGATCTGGCGGACCGTCGCGCCCTGGATGCCGAACTCGGCGATGCAATCGAGCGTCGCGGCAATCAGGTCCTCGCGCCGCTCGGCCTCGCTTGCCCTATGGTAGGTGCGGCGGTTCACGGGTCATCTCCTGAGGAACGGGCAGGCCGTTCTTCGCACGGCGTCACGGCTTATTATACGCTCGAATAATTCGCGCAAGAGAATTCCTCGAACTTCCGCCGCATCAGCATCGTTCGGGCGGCGAAAATTCATCGCAAAATGTAACTTCCTATCAGTTTTTAGGGGTGCGCATTAAGGGATCCTACACCTTAACCTTCACAATATGGAACCGATACACCTCCCAAAGGGCGGTGACCGCGGCGGATTGGGGGATCATAATGTCGTCGGCTGAAGAAAAACGCGAACTGCAAAAGCGTCTGGATTTTATCGGTCTGGACCAGGAGGCACGCTCGACGCTTCGTCGTCTCGCGCCGACCATCAATGCCGGCCTTTCGACGGCTCTCGGCGCGCTTTACAAGAAGATCCAGTCGACACCCGACACCGCCAAGTTCTTCACCAACCAGGCTCACGTAGAAAGCGCCAAGAAGCGCCAGATGAGCCATTGGAACGTTGTCGGCGAGGCCAAGTACGACGAGCGTTATGTGGAAAGCGTGCAGGCCGTCGGCGCCGCGCATGCCCATGCCGGTCTCGACCCGCGCTGGCATATCGGCGGCCAGGCGCTGGTCGTGGAAAGCCTCATCCACAAAGTGATGACCGAGAACTGGCCCTCCCGTTTCGGTCGCGGCAAATCCGAAAAGCTTGCCAAGGACGTTGCGACGCTGGTCAAGGCGGCGATGCTCGACCTGGACTATTCGATCTCCGCCTATCTGGAGATACAGGCAGAACAGCGCCGCCACGCCGAGGAGGCGAAGCTCGCCGCCGATGAGGAGCAGGAAGTTGCGCTCGAGGCTCTGGACGACGTGCTGCAGGGGCTTGCCGCGGGCGATCTGGAGAGCCGGCTTTCCACCGCTCTTCCTGAAAACTTCGTCAGGATGGCGGAAGGCTACAACGGCAGTGCCGAGAGGCTGCGCGGCACATTGGCGACCGTGCGCCATGCCGGCGAGGAAATCCTCGTCAGCACCAACGGTATCTCCCAGGCCTCGAAGGATCTTGCCCGGCGGACGGAGGAACAGGCCCAGGGCCTGGAGGAGAGTTCCGCGACGCTGCACCAGCTCACCCACAGCGTTTCCGGCACCGCCGAAGGCGCCAGCAAGGCGGCCGGCGCAGTCGACGTGGCGCTGTCGGAGGCGCGTGCCTCGGGACCCGTCGTCAAGCAGGCCGTCGCTGCCATGGGCGAGATCGAGCGCTCGTCTGACGAGATTTCAAAGATCATCGGCGTCATCGACGAGATCGCTTTCCAGACCAATCTTCTGGCGCTCAATGCGGGCGTCGAGGCGGCGCGTGCCGGCGAAGCCGGTCGCGGTTTCGCTGTCGTGGCGCAGGAAGTGCGGGCGCTGGCGCAGCGCTGCGCCGATGCCGCCAAGGAGATCAAGGATCTGATCTCCGACAGTTCACGGCAGGTGCAGGCGGGTGTCGATCTCGTCAACAATGCCGGTGCAGCGCTCAGCCAGATCACTACGCGCATCGACGACATCAACACGATCGTCAGGACGATCGCGACCGAGGCGGCACATCAGTCGACCGGCCTGCACGAGGTCAACGGGGCCCTGAGTCGGATGGATTCGCTCACCCAGGAAAATTCGGCCATGGTGCTGGAGACGTCGAAGCAGACGTCGGACCTGCGCGATGCTGTTGAACGATTGGTCACGGCGCTGCGTGGCTTCAAGACCCGCAGCGCGGAACGGCTCGCCCGCGACCGCCAGAAGCGGGACGAGATGCCCGGCCGTCGCCTCGTCGCCTGATCAGCGCCTACCGCCGGCCAGCCGAACGGCTTCCGGTCTACGGCGCAGGATCAGCATCGACGCGGCGCCGAAGATCGGTCCCACCGCCAGCAACACGAATGCCCAGCGCCAACCGCCGAGAATTGCGGCCAGATGCGGCATCAGCCAGATCATGAAGATGGTCAGCGCGAAACCCATGCCCATCTGCAGCGACAGCGCCGTCCCGATGTAATTGCGGTCGGCAAGCTCGGTGACGGCGGCGGAGAATTGGGCCGAATCTCCTATGATCGAAATGCCCCAGACGATCACCACCAGCGCTAGCAGCCAGAAGGGGCCGTCGAAGACGAAGCCGATGGTAAGGGCGCAGGCGCCGGAGACGATCATCAGGCCGGCGGTGGTGGCGGTGCGGCCAAAACGGTCCGAGAGCACGCCGCCGGCGAAACAGCCGAACACACCTGATGCGACCGCGATGAAGGTGAGCAGCGAGGCTTCGCTGCTGATGCCGGTTCCACCCTTGTCGAGCGCTGCGGTCAGATAGGCGAGCAGCCAGGCCCACATGGCGTAGAGTTCCCACATGTGGCCAAGATAACCGCCGTTGACGAGCAGCAGGTTGCGGTCCTTCAGCACCCTGCCGATCTGGCGCGGGTCGAACAGCGCCTTGCCGAACGGATAAGGGCCTTCACGGGTGAAGAGGAGGAGAACGACGGCACCGGCCAGCGTCGCACCGCTCGATAAGAGGACGACATTGTGCCAGTCGACCGCCGACGACATGCCCCGAAAAAGATGTGGCAGCGACGAGCCGGCGGTGATCGCGCCGATGACGCCGGCCAGCGCGAGGCCCCGGCCGGAGATGAACCAGGTGGAGACGAGTTTCAGTGCCGGCGGGTAGACGCCGGCAAGCGCGAAGCCGGTGACCATGCGGCAGAGGATGGCGCCGGCCGGGCCGGGCTCCAGAGCCAGGGCGGCGTTGGAGAGCGCGGCAAGCAGGGCGGAGGCCGCCATCAGCCGGTTCATGCGGATGAGGTCCGGCAGGTTGAAGAGGCTTGCGGCCAGAGCGCCGATCACGAAGCCGATCTGCACACCGTTGGTAAGCCAGGCGGCGGCATTTTCGGACAGCGACCAGGCGCGTTTCAGCTCCGGCGCAATCGCGTTCGCCGAAAACCAGCAGGAAAAGGAGAGCACGACGGCAAGGCACAGCAGCGCCAGCATGGACCAGCGGCCTGCGGCTGGCGTCTCCAGGGTCGTCGCGGTGCTCATCAGTTTATCCCGTGATGCGATATCTGGCGGCGATATGCCGGCTCGACAGGCGCGGCGTTCCGAACAGTTTTTCACGGAACGGGCCTTCGCGATAGCCGGTCTTGTAGAGGCCGCGTTCCTGCAGGATCGGGATCACCAGTTCGATGATATCGTCAAAACACTCCGGCACGACGGTGCGCGACAGGTTGAAACCGTCGACGCCGGCCTCATCCATCCAGGCGACGAGGTTGTCGGCGATCTGTTCTGCGGAACCCACCATCGGCGCCTGGCGGCTGCCGAGCACCATTTGTTCGAGCAGCTTGCGCTTGGTCCATTGTGGCCCGGCGGTGCGGGTCATCGCCTCGACGTTCGAGACGATCGCTGAACTCTTGCCGGTCTCGATCGGCTCGTCGAGATCGTATTTCGCAAAGTCGATGCCGAGTGAGCCGGCGGCATGCACGAGAGCACCTTCGGAACTCGCATAGGCGCGATAATCCTCGAATTTTTCGCGCGCTTCCTTTTCGGTGCGGGCGGTAACGATCGTGGCGCCGACGAAGACTTTGACGTCCTCGGCGTTGCGGCCGTATTCGACGGCGCGAGCCCTGATGTCGTCGACGATGCCCTTGACGCCTTCGATCTTCTGGCCGTTGACGAAGACGCACTCGGCGTGGGTGGCGGCGAATTGGCGGCCGCGGGTCGAGGAGCCCGCCTGGTAGAGAACCGGGGTGCGCTGCGGCGAGGGTTCGCAGAGATGGATCGCCTCGATGCCGTATTGCTTGCCGCGGTGATGGACCTTGTGGACCTTGGCCGGGTCGGCATAGACGTGGTTTGCCTGGTCGAAGACGATGGCGTCATCCTCCCAGCTTCCTTCCCAAAGTCGGTACATGATCTCCATATACTCGTCGGCGAGGTCGTAGCGGTCGTCATGGGCGGCGACGCCCTCCAGCCCGATCGCCTTCGCGGCGCTGTCGAGGTAACCGGTGACGATGTTCCAGCCGATCCGGCCGCCCGTCAGGTGATCGAGCGTCGACATGCGGCGGGCGAAGACGAACGGCGGTTCGTGGGTCAGGTTGGCGGTAACGCCAAATGAGAGATGTTCGGTGACGGCAGCCATGGCCGGCACCAGCAGCAGCGGATCGTTGACCGGCACCTGTACGGCACCCCTCAGCGCTGCCGCGTTGCTGCCGCCGAAGACGTCGTTGACGCCGAGGACATCGGCGAGGAATATGCCGTCGAACAGGCCCGCTTCCAGCCTTTTCGCATAGTCCGTCCAGTATCGCAGCTGCGCATAGCGGTGCGACTGGTCCCGCGGATGCGACCAGAGCCCCTGTTGGATGTGGCCGACGCAGTTCATGTCGAAGGCGTTGAAACGGATTTCGCGCGTCACGATCTTCCCTCTGAATTCCTCATTGCCGACAAGGTCTGTCTCTTATAGGATGCCGTCGTCCACTATAGAAGACGATTGTTGAAAGGCAAGCCGCTTGCAACAGGCTGAAAAAGACCCGGTCCAGGCGATCGCCATGCGGCTGAAGATCGAGCGGGAGGCGCGAGGCTGGTCGCTCGCCGAGCTTGCCGAACGCTCGGGCGTGTCCAAGGCGATGATCAGCAAGATCGAGCGCAGCGAGGCGAGCCCGACGGCGACCGTGCTCGGCCGGCTCTCGGGCGCCTTCGGCCTGCCGCTTTCGGTACTGCTGGCGCTTGCCGAGCGGACGCAGGAGCGCGTTGCTCTGCAGGCGGAGCAGCCGGTCTGGACCGATCCGGAAACGGGTTATACGCGCCGCGCCGTCTCTCCAGCGAATTCTCCGTTGGAGCTTCTGGATGTTTCGCTGCCTCCAGGTGTGCGGGTGCCTTATCCGGCATCCGCCTTCGCCTTTCAGCACCAGCAGATCTGGGTGCTTTCGGGCCGGCTCGATTTCCAGGAGGGGACGGTGATGCATCATCTCACCGAAGGCGATTGCCTTCTGCTCGGCCCGCCTGCCGATTGCGTCTTCTTCAATCCGGGCAAGGAACCTGCACGTTATGTGGTGGCGCTAACCCGGCGTTAGGCGCCGAGCCAGAATTTGATGATCAGGCCGACAATACCGACCGTTACCACTCCGGCCACCCAGAGACCGACGAACCAGGCGAGCCGCCTGAAGGTTTCGCCGCCGGCCATCAGTGATAACCCTCCTCCGGATCAACCTTGCCGCGGAAGACCCAGTAGGCATAGCTCGTATAGGCAAGGATCAGCGGCACCAGGATCAGCGCGCCGACCAGCAGGAAGCCGAGGCTCTCGTCGGGCGCCGCCGCATCCCAGATCGTCACGGATGTCGGCACGATATAGGGGTAGAAGCTGATGCCGATGCCTGCGTAGCCCAGTATGAAAAGGCCGAGCGCCGCAAGGAATGGGCGGCTGTCGCGGTTGTTTTTCAGGCCCGTGAGCAGAAGCCAGAAACAGCCGAGAACCAGCAGGGGTACGATGACGCTGAAGATCGCGGTCGGCCAGGAGAACCAGCGGTTCAGATAGAGCGGTTCGAGGAAGGGCGTCCAGAGGCTGAAGATCGCCATGGCGGCGAGCGTCGCGAGCGCTGCGATATAGGAAAGGCTGCGGGCCTTGTCGCGAAGGTCGCCCGTCGTTTTCATCACCAGCCAGGTCGAGCCGAGTAGTGCGTAGCCGATGACGACCGCAAGGCCGGTGGCGATCGAAAACGGGGTCAGCCAGTCCCACCAGCCGCCGGAATAGGCCCGGTTTGCAACCGGAATGCCCTGCACCAGCGCGCCGAGTGCGATCCCTTGCGCCAGCGCCGCCATGAACGAGCCGCCGGCAAAGGCCCAGTTCCAGAGATATTGCGCCCGACCGGTGCGCCAGCGGTATTCGAAGGCGACGCCTCGAAAGATCAGTCCGAGCAGCATGGCGATGATAGGGGCATAGAGTGCCGGCAGGATCGTCGCATAGGCGAGCGGAAAGACCGCCATCAGCCCGCCGCCGCCAAGGACCAGCCAGGTCTCGTTGCCGTCCCAGACGGGGGCGACGCTGTTCATCATCACGTCGCGATGGCGCTTTTCCGGAAACAGCGGGAAGAGGATGCCGACACCGAGGTCGAACCCGTCGAGGATGACATAGGCAAGCACTGCAAAGGCGATGACGGCCGCCCAGATGAAGGGAAGGTCAATGACCATGACGGCCTCCTGCAGGGAGCGTTGCGGTATGCGGGGCCGGCGTGATGCCGGCGGTTCGGATCGGGCCTTCGCCGAGATCGCCGCTCGGATCGCGCGGAAGGCGGGACATCAGCCGCAGGATATAGAAGGTGCCGGCACCAAAGACGAGGAAATAGACGATGATGAAGGCGACCAGCGAGGAGCCCACGGCGGCTGCCGCGATCGGCGAGACGGAATTTGCGGTCAACAGGTGGCCGTAGACGGTATAAGGCTGGCGGCCGACCTCGGTGGTCACCCAGCCGGCGAGGACGGCGACGAAGCCGGCAGGCCCCATGACCATCGCGGCCCGGTGCAGCCATTCGGAGGTGTAGAGGCGGCGTCTCCATCGACAGTACAGGCTCCAGAGGCCGAGGCCCAGCATCGCGAAGCCGAGGCCAACCATGATGCGGAAGGACCAGAACACGATCGGCACCGGCGGCTGCAATTCGCGCGGTACGGTATCGAGGCCCTTGAGCGGCGCATCGAGGCTGTGTTTCAGGATGAGGCTCGAGAGCTTCGGGATCTCGATTGCGTAGTCGATCCGTTGTTCGGCGTGGTTCGGCAGGCCGAAGAGGATCAGTGGCGCGCCGTCCGGATGGCTCTGGTAATGGCCTTCCATCGCCATGACCTTGACCGGCTGGTGTTCCAGCGTGTTGAGGCCGTGCTGGTCGCCGGCAAAGATCTGGATCGGGGCGACAATCGTCAGCATCCACATCGCCATCGAGAACATCGTGCCAGCGCGCAAGGGGGCGGTGCGGCGCAGAAGATGCAGGCCGCCGACCGCGCCGACCACAAGGGCGGTCGTCAGATAGGCGGCAAGCACCATGTGGACGAGGCGATAGGGGAAGGATGGGTTGAAGATGACCGCCCACCAGTCGGCGGGGATGAACTGGCCCTTGTCGTTCATCGCAAAGCCCTGCGGCGTCTGCATCCAGGAGTTGGCGGAAAGGATCCATGTCGCCGAGATCAAGGTGCCGACCGCGACCATCAGGGTCGCGAAGAAGTGCAGGCCGGGGCCGACGCGGTTGCGGCCGAACAGCATGATGCCGAGGAAGCCCGCCTCCAGGAAAAATGCCGAGAGCACTTCGTAACCCATCAGCGGGCCGATGACCGGGCCGACCTTGTCGGAGAACACGCTCCAGTTTGTGCCGAACTGATAGGACATGACGATACCGGAGACGACGCCCATGCCGAAGGCGAGCGCAAAAATCGTCTTCCAGAAGTCGAACAGCTCCAGGTAGACGACCTGTTTCTTCCACAGCCAAAGACCTTCCAGCACGGCGAGATAACTCGCCAGCCCGATCGAAAACGCGGGAAAAATGATGTGGAACGAGACCGTGAAGGCGAACTGCATGCGCGCCAGCAGCGTCGCGTCGAAGGTCTCGAACATGGCGTCATCCCTTTTCCGGCGGGGGCCAGAAGCCCATCCATCTCATCGGATGACAATCGGCGGAGGGCGTCAAGAGATCAATGCGCATCAATGCCGCGCGCCCGGATGCCGCGGCCCTGCGTTGAACCGCCGCAGTGAACGAAAAGGCGCTTCCCGGTGAGGGGAAGCGCCAAGTTGGGGAGGGTACTTATGACAATGTCGGCCGCGTGGAGGTCATGCGTCCG
Source organism: Neorhizobium tomejilense (assembly GCF_964254135.1). Taxonomy (NCBI): domain Bacteria; kingdom Pseudomonadati; phylum Pseudomonadota; class Alphaproteobacteria; order Hyphomicrobiales; family Rhizobiaceae; genus Neorhizobium; species Neorhizobium tomejilense. The sequence continues at coordinate 3,111,492 of NZ_CAXUSO020000001.1, read as the reverse complement.
ACCCGCGGTGAACCCATGATCATGAGTTTTGTTCCCCCTTCGCTTGTTTTGGCGCGGAACCTTCGGTGGCGGTCCCGGTTCGACAAGCAGGTACGGAAAGGAGAAACGCACCATGAGCAAAGCCGTAGAAACCACCGATCACAAGGAAATCCGGCAATGGATCGAGGAACGCGGCGGCCATCCGGCCCGGGTGAAGGGCGCCAGGGAAGGCGGCATTCTGCGCGTCGATTTCGGGAAGCCCGAAGAATCCCTGGAGGAAATCGCATGGGACGACTTCTTCTCGATCTTCGATGAGAACAAGCTCGTCTTCCTTTTCCAGGAAGAAACGGAAGCCGGCAAAACCAGCCGGTTCAACAAATTCGTGTCCAGCACGAAACACTGAGGCCGCGGCCAGACCGCGGTCCCTGAGCCAAGGAGGACGGTCATGTCCACATCCAAACATTTCAAGACCCGCAAGCCCAGCGATGCCGATCTCAAGGAGGATCCCGGTATCGGCCAGTCGAAAGGGTTGAACCGCTTCACCGGCGCCGACGAGATCGCCGGCGACAATACCGAGGAAGGCGATGTCGGCAACGACACGACCCGTTTCGGCGGCGTCGATCCCAACCAACGCGGCCGCTCGAACAAATGACCTCTCAAAGAGGATAGATCATGCAAGGCAACAAAACCCACCAGCAACAGCGCAACGTCATCGAAAAGCGGGAAAATACCGCCAATGCGCCCAAGGATTTCGATCCCGGCCCCGACCTGCGACGCAGCGAAGCGGCCAAGGAGGCATTCCGTCGCGGCGATAACCTGGACATGCGGGCCGCGGAAGTTTCGCTCAATGACGACCCATCGATCATCCGCGGCCGCAACCAGGAAAGCGAGCACCACAAAGGCAAGCGCTCCTGACTCTTTTGGAGAGCACGGAACCCAAACCCCATCCTCGCGGTTGTCGGACGCCTGCCCGGTGATATGTTACGGTCGGGCTGGCAGAAGAACCAAGTGCGGTGGCAGATGTCACCGCACCATCCTGGGAGGATGACATGTTCGGTCTAAGCCCAACCTTTGTCGATCGAGAGGATGCCGGAAGGCAATTGGCGGAAGCCATGCAGGCGACGCTGCCGCCCGATCCGATCCTGATGGCGCTGCCGCGTGGCGGCGTGCCCGTGGCCTTCGAAGTCGCCCAGCGGCTCGGCCTGCCGCTCGATCTCCTTATCGTCCGCAAGATCGGCGCGCCCGGTCATCCCGAATATGGCATCGGCGCTGTCGTCGATGGGCGGGAGCCGCACGTGATCGTCGACGAGGACGCCGCCCGCCGGTTCCATGTGCCGCCAGGCTATCTCGCGGCCGAGCGCGAACATCAGCTTGCCGAAATCGAACGGCGCCACCGAATGTATTTCGGCGAGGACGAGCCGAGCGAGCATGATCACACGGGACGCGACGTCATTCTTGTCGACGACGGGATTGCGAATGGCGTTTCGATCCGCGCCGGCATCCATGCGCTGAAGGACATGGGTGTCGCATCGATCCGGATCGCGGTGCCGGTCGCGCCGCGTCAACTGCTGGAATCCCTGCAGGAAGAGGTGGACGACATCGTCTGCCTGTCGGCTCCGGACCGCCTGGAAGCAGTCAGCCTGCACTACGGCGACTTCAGGGAGACGACCGACCAGGACGTGGTGCGCCTTCTGAAGGAGGCTCACCGGCTCAGCCGCACCCTGAGCCATTGAGGGTCAGAGCTCGACAGTGACCAGAAGCGGCAGATGATCCGAGGCCCGGCGGGAAAGCGGGGTCGACACGACCTGCGTCGCGATAGGCGTGATTTCGCTGGAGGCGAACACGTGGTCGATCCTCAGAAGCGGCAGACGCGACGGGAAGGTGGCTTTGGGCTTTCCCCCGCTCAGAAGCGGTACGTCCGCCATCTGGCGGGCGACGGCCTTGTAGGTCGCGGTCACGGGTGTGGCGTTGAAATCACCGATCAGGATCCTCGGCTTGCCCCGGCAATCCGGCGCGCCCACCCAGGACGGCCCGAGGATTTCGCCGATCTGGCGCATCCGGTCGCCGCCCAGCAGGCCCAGATGGGTATTGAAGACCTGCAGCTTGTGCTCGCCCACCTCTATTTCCACCCAGACGGCGCCGCGCTGCTCCCCATGCGAGGACAGGCCGGCACCCTTGACCATTCTTGCCGGCAGGGCCGTCAGGATCGCATCGCCATAACGCTCTTCGGCGACGTTGAGTGCTGCGTGGAAATGGAATTCCATCCGTAGAAGAGACGCAATCGTATGCGCCTGGTCTATCCCGCCGGTACGGCTGCGGCCGACGTCCAATTCCTGCAATCCGATGATATCCGGTTCCAAGGCCGCAATGACCTCGGCTACCCGGGCGGGGTCGAGCCGGCGATCGGTACCGATGCAGCTATGCACATTATAACTCAGGATTTTCAGGCGATGCCTTGTCTTCGAAGGCTGGGCCGGGGCGGTGCCGGCCTTGGCTGGCGATGTCTGATCAGTCATGGAGCTGGGAACACCTTGGTCCCGGTTTCGTTCCCATTGTTATACAGCGGTTTACGAGAGGGACCATGATCGCCAGACGCCATCTGCTCAAGTTTCTGATCGGCGTCGCGATCTGCCTGGCGGCCTTCCTCGTCTATAGCAGCCTCGGTCGCTACACGGTCGACGATATCGAGGAATCGGTCCGGTCGATCGCCGCTTTCCGGCTCGCGACTGCATTTTTCTTCGTCATCCTTTCCTATCTCTGCCTCGGCGGCTTCGATGCGCTTGCCGTGCGGTATGTGGGCAAGCCGCTTCTCTTGCGGCAGACCTCGCTCGCGTCCTTCACGGCGCTGTCGATCGGTCACAATGTCGGGCTTTCCGCGCTCAGCAGCGGTGCCGTGCGCTACCGGTTCTATAGGCGCTGGGGTCTGACCGGCGAGGAAATCGCCAAGGTCATCGTGTTCTGCGGAGTGACCGTCGGCCTCGGTCTTGGGACGCTGGCCGGGCTGGCGCTGCTGCTGCAGCCCGGTGACGCGGCGGACCTGCTCGGCCTCGACCGACCGGCCCGGCTGATGGCCGGGCTTCTCTGCCTGGCAGGCCCCGCCGCCTATCTGCTGATCTGCGCCTTCGTGCGCCGTCCTCTCGTCGTGCGCAGCTGGCGTTTCGAACCGCCGGCGATACAGCTTGCGCTCGGCCAGATCGTCATCGGCACGCTGAACTTCGCCTGCGTCACGGCTTCCATCCAGCAGCTTCTCGCAAGCTTCACCGATGCCGGGTACCTGGCTGTGGCCAGCGCCTATGTGACCGCCAACATAGCCGCGCTGCTCAGCCATGTGCCGGGCGGACTCGGCGTGCTGGAGGCGACCATGATCGGGATACTGCCGACATCCGCGTCGATCGGAGCGCTGATCGCCTTCCGCGTGCTCTATTTTTTCGTGCCGCTCACGGTCGGGGTGCCGACATTTCTCGTCACCGAGGCTTATTATCGTCATCGGGGCGGCAAGTTCCTAGAGCAGACGGTGATGTGACAGGCGGGCGAAAAGCCGCCTGAGAGCGGCCTTGATTTCCGGAATCGGCCAGAAGGGCTGTTTCGGGTCGATGATCCCCGTGCCGACCAGAGATTCCGTTTCGCCTTTGTCCGGATCGACGTCGTAGCTTCGCAGGCCACGCGGCTTGACGTTCAGCCGGTCGACGGCCGCCAGAATGGAGCCGGTTTCCGCGATGATCCGCGCAACTTCCGCCGGTTGGGCGTCGAGATGTTCGGCGATCAGCTCGTTGCGGAGCGTGGCGATCGCCTGCCGCCCGGCCGGGTCCGAGGTTTCGATCGCAAGGTCCGCCTCGGTGTCTAGTCCTTCGGAGCGGTTGTTGAGATTGGAAGAGCCGACCCGCACGAACTGGTCGTCGACGATGATCAGCTTGGAATGAACGATGATCTCCTGCTCGCCACCGTTGCCGTCGGAAACCGCGGCAAAGAAAACCCGCAGACGCCCATAACGATCTGCGCGCTTGAGGCGACGGATCAGCCGGTTGCGGTTGTGGCCCATCATCAGCTTTTCCAGGAAGCCATGGGATTCGCGCGTGACGATCACGAGGATTTCCGGGCCGTCGGCTTTCCTCAGCCGCCTGGCGAGAGTTCGCGCCACGCCGAAGGAGGCGAGGTACTGCGTCTCGATATAGAGATGGCGTCTGGCCGCCTTCAGCGCGTCGTGGGTCAGCCGGATCGCCTCGCGGTGGCCGCGATGGCCCTTCCATTTCCACGCCTCGGTGAGTGCCAGGCCGGTGTTGCAGTCGGTCAGCGCCGGTTCCATGTCTGCCGGCCAGGGATTTATGCCCGGCACATCGAGCGGTGAAAGGACCTGGCGTGTCGCCTTTTTCCACCGACGGCGTGCGACGTCGCCGATCAGCTTTGCCGTATCGCCGGTCACGATCGTCTGTATGTCGTGGACGGGGCCATAGGTGGTTCCGTCCGGCGCCCGGCGCAGCGGGTTGTCGATCGCATGGCTGCGGTCGTCCCAGCGGCGGGCGGTCAGGTCGATGCCACCGAGGAAGGCGGTCCGGTCGTCGATCGCGACGATCTTCTGATGATGGCTGGCGCGCAGCGGATGGTCGAAATCGAAATGCAGGGAGATGCGCGGATGGTCTTTCCAATCCATCTTGCCGAACATCTTGAGGCTCTTGCCGGAATAGACAGGGCCCATGCCCCAGACCAGGATGCGGATTTCAAGCGAGGGCTTTTCCTCGACCATCTTGCGCAGCAGAGCACCGAGTGTTTCGCCGTCGGGATCGCGTGGACGAAGGACGATGTCCGGATCGAAATCCCAGCCGATGATGAAGATCGAACGTTCCGCCAGCCTCAATACCTGATCCAGCCGGCGAAAATAGTCGTCGCCATCGATCAGGAAGGCGAGCTTTTCCGCCTTCGCTCTGCGCCAGGCGTTGCGGCCGGGCCGGATGATGGGTTCGAATGAGAATCCTGTATCCCGCGTCAGGATCGATTGCGTCGCTACATCCACCTCGCCACCTCATCATGGAATGGCAGGTGAACGCGCGGATTTTGTCCTTTGTTCCAAGGCTGTATTCCCGCACATAGCCGGATGGAGCGGCCGGATGGAGTGGAAGGTAAGGGCGCTACTCGATAACCGTTTGCTGAGCCGGGTTGGGCGCAATGAAATTGCTGTTGCCGTCTCTGAAGGCTTCCATTGCAACAATGAGCCCGAGAAGGATGAGAGCTGCCGCCCCCATCAGCTTCCACAGCCCGCCAGTCATCGGTTTTTGCGGGCTCTCGTCCTGCGCTTGCCTTTGCTCTGCACGTGTATGGCCATGGATATTCATGATCGATCTACCGGCGCTTTCGCGCCGGTACCTCTTCAACTGGAGGCCAGATTGCCGGGCGGCATATAGACTGGCGGATTGGGATTTTCGTCGGGATTGGGCAACGGCGTCTCATCCGGCAGCCGATCCGGTTCCGGTTCGTCGATCGGTGGGTCCGGCTTCCAGATGGGCGCCGGCATGGGCGGGCGTTCACTTGGTTCGCGAGGATCGGGTATCATGGAAAACTCCCTGTTACTCATCTCACAACCGCCCGGCATGGCGATTGTTCCTCGCAAATTGACCCTAAGGGTTCGTGGAGCCGGTGCTGGTCGGGTCTGTTCCCGGAGCCGGCGTCTGCGCCCTATCGCTTGTCGCAGGAGGTGCCGGAGCCTGCGCCGTATCATCCGACCCGCCGGTGAAATAATAACCAACGGCCATCAGGAGGAGTACTATGGTAATCCCTCCGATGATGGAATTTGCCCTCATCTCGCGTGACATGATCTTCGCCTTTATGGCTCGTGAATTTACTACTGGACAATTCACAAAGGGCGGCAATGTTCCAGGCATCGAGGCGAAAAGGAACTTCGCATGCTTTCAGGGGTTGAATCCGGCTGTCCTGCGTTCCCAAAAGCAATCGATCTGGGCGACCAATTTGCGAGGAGAAGCGAATGACCCATGCCCGAGACAATTTCCTCGCGTGGCTGCGTGCCGCCCATGCCATGGAGGAACAGGCGATCACGACGCTTACCGCGCAATCCCGGCGGATCGAAAGTTATCCCGACCTCAAGGCCCGTATCGTCCAGCACCTGCACGAGACCGAGGAACACGCCCAGGCGCTGAAGACGCTCCTCGATCATTTTTCGGCAACCGGCAGCGCTTTGGCGCTCAAGGACATGGCGGCGAAACTGGCGGCCAAGGCGCAGGGCGTCAGCGGCATGTTGACCAGTGACGAGGTCGTCAAGGGAGCGATGGCAAGCTATGCCTTCGAGCACATGGAAATCGCAAGCTACCGGGTCCTGATTGCCGCGGCCGACGAGCTGGATGAAATGGAGGCGAAGACGGTTTTCGAACGCATTCTTGGCGAAGAGATCGCCATGGCCAACTGGCTGGAAGCCAATCTCGACGCCATCACCCGCATATTCCTGATGCGTGACGAACGTGACCTGATGGCAAAGAGATAAGTGGCGAGCGCTAAGGAGGGTGGCCAGCCGCTGCGATGGCGGCTGGCATGGGACGTCAGGTCCTCAAGGGTGCGTCCGGATCCAGATGGATGTGCAGATCTCGTGGATCGCGTACGCCCTGTTGATAAAGCTGAATGATCTGTGCTGCGAGATTGTTTGCGGCGAGGCTGCCGCCGGCAAGTCCACGCTCTGCGCAGATCTCGTCGAACAGGCGTTGAAGAAATGCCAGTTCCGTCGGTTCGAAAGTGTTGGTCAGGACTGCTGCATTCATCTTTTCAGCCTCCCAAATGGTGGCGAAAGCGCTTCCTGTCTTCCAGTCGCCGGTACGCTCTTGTCTTCAGCCGACGATAGCCAAAGACTACTACTTCTCTTCCACTTTGCAAGGGAGGAAAGCGGGGTGGACGCAGCAGCGGATTGCTCGAAATCCTTTCTCAAGCAGTCGTGAATGTAAGTGGTTTTTCAGTCGTTAAGATGGTTCGCCTCGTGATCGTGAAACTGTTCGGTCTGCACCGTTTTGCTATCCAGTCCGCGTTCCCTCGAATGCTGTGCCTTGTCCCGGTTCGACAGCACTTTGTTTTCGGGGAGGATAGCCTTGTTTACATCTGTCATGGCCCCGTTTCCGCTGTTTTTCCCCTGCGCTCCCGCGCCCATCCGCTTCGAACTCGCTTTGGCCATGATGTCTGTCTCCTGGTTCTTGTCTTCAATCAAAGGGTAGAACCGCGCAGGCGAGTTTTTGATCCGCGAAAAGTCGGATAGGAGAAATCTGAACGATCTCCCTGCACAGATTTTAAGATTTCAGCCCTAGGGTCCGGCGCATGAGGCACGAATTCAGCTCAGCTTTTCCAAAAGCTGCCGATACCCTAATTCCTTCGGGGAAGCGGATTCTCCAACTCGTAACCCATGACAAGATGGGGGGCGTGCGTACCCTTGTGCAGATGGTGGAGACCGGCTTGCACGCCCGCGGTTTCGAGGTACAGACGCTGCCTCTCGACACCGGTCATGGAACGGTCGCCACGCTTCGCAATCTCGCACGCCTTGGCTGGACCATCCTGTCGGGTAAATACGACGCGATCTTCACCTACCAGGCTGCGGCCTCCGTCTTCGGCGGCTTTTTCGGGTTTCTGGGCCGCGTGCCGGTGCGTGCCGCCCATCACACCGCAGCGCCGGAGGGTATTCGTCGGCATTGGAAGGCACTTGACTGGCTGTTCGGGTCGGCCGGGATATTCACCCATTTCGTATCGAATTCCGTTTCCACCAGCGCGTCGTTCGGCAAATGGCCCGCTGCCTACCGGCGGCGGTTCATTCTGATCCCGCACGGTGTCGATCCCATTCCGCCGGCGCGCGCAGCGGTCGATTGGCGGCAGCGCCTTTCCATTGCGCCAGATGCTTTCGTGCTGGTCGCGACGGGAAGGCTGGTGGATCAGAAGGATCACGCAGTCCTGGTGGATGCGCTCGGGATGCTGCCGGGCATGCATCTGATCATTGCCGGCGACGGCCCGAACCGGGAGGCTCTGGAGGGCAAAGCGCGCACTCTGGGTGTGGCGGAGCGCGTCCATCTGGTCGGCTCGATCGAGCGGGATGCGCTCGGCGACATTCTGACGGCCGGAAATATCTATGTGTTCCCGTCGATCTGGGAAACTTTCGGCCTTGCCGGGGTGGAGGCTTCGATGGCCGGGCTGCCGGTGGTCGCGTCCGATCTCCCGGTCTTGCGGGAGGTGCTGTGCATCGGCGACGCGCATGAGAACGCAGCCATGACTCGGTTCCATCCGCCCTGCGATGCGGCCAGCCTTGCCGATGCGGTCAAAGATCTCGCTGCGAATTATCCGGACGCGCAGCTTCGGAACGATTTTGCGCGATTACATCGAGAGCATCACAGCCGGGAGCTCATGCTGGAGCGCTATACGAATTTCCTGCATTCCGAGAGCGGCGTCTAACCGCGTCGCGGATAAAAGCGCTGAAGCAGCGAGCGGGCGTCGAACAGGTTCCAGCGCAGCGCGATATAGGCGCTGGCGATGCCGATCAGGACGAAGTTGATGGCGCTTGCAGCCGGCTCTTCCGTCAGGAGCTGGACACCTTTGCCGACGGCGACCACAGCTATGCCGAGAGCCAGCAGCAGGCCCCCTCGGGGCAGGTCGAGAGGCATGCGCAGGTTTCCCGACGCGTAGACCAGGCAGATCAACAGAGCCGCGGCCTGCCCGAGCGTAAAGGCGATGGCGGCGCCCATTGCCGCGTATGAAGGGATCAGCAGGTAGCTCAGCGTTCCGGTGACCGCGAGCATCGCGACGGACGCGACCAGTTCCAGGTTTGTTGTCCCGCTGAAATAAATGATCTGGCCGAAATAGTGGGCGCGCATGACGAGGATGGCATTCGCGACGAGCAGGATCGGCATGATCTGCGTGACGACCGGCAGATAGCTCGGGGCGAGCAGGATCCCGAAGATGACGTCGCCGAGCAGGATGAAGGACGCGGTGCCAAAAATGACGATATAGCAATGCGTGATGAAGGCGCGCTTGAGAGTATGCCGCGCTTCGGTCCCTTTCCCCTCCGTATGGAAGTTCTTGGCGCTCGAAATATATCCAGCGCTGATCGCCTCGGCCAAGACCAGGAACGTCTGCTTCATGAGGTCGAGTACGGTCCCGTAAGGGGCGACGGTGCTGGTATTGTAGAGGCCCGCCAGCAGCAGCCGATCGACGTTCATGGCGGCAGCCGAGGCGCCGAAGGCGATGGCAAGCGGCCAGCCGTAGCGCCACATCCGCCGCACGTCGCTGCCCCTAGGCCAGACAAAGCCGGACGCCCATATGGTGCGGCTGAAATGCCGGAAAACCGGCACGGAGCCCAGCGCATAACCGAGCCCCACGCCCGCCAGCAATGCGCCGGGCGTGTCGAATTCGAGGACGGCGATGTAACCGAACAGCAGCGAGAAGACGGCGCGGGCGATGGTCGCGATTGCAACGAGCCGGACCAGAAGATGGGCGCGGCTGATTTCGACGGCGACGAAATACAAGGTGAAGCACACCACCAGCAGGCTGCTGCTGACCGCAACATCGGCATGCAATGTTCCAAACAGGTAGAACAGGTATATGAAGCCGATCGCTGGCAACATCACCACCCCTGAAACCAGCAGCAGCGCCCCTGCGAGCCGGTCGGCTTCCTTGGGGTCGTATCGTCCGAAATGGGCGAATACGATCCACTGGACGCCCAGGCTGTAGACCATCATGCATATCGAAAACCCGACAATATACTGGCCGTAGACTTCGGCGCTGGTCATGCGCGTGAAGATGGAAACCGACACGAGATTGATGATGGCCGAGGTCGCCCGCGAGGCTAAATACACCGAGGCATGTCTATCGCTCAATTTTGTCGCCCAATAATATGCATTTGGTCAGAATTAACCGCTAACCCTCTAGGGTAGGCCCGATCGCCGGGAGTGACGTAGATCCTTCCTTAGCAGGAACAAACTCAATAATCATAGGGCATGTGATGATTATGAAAAGCTCTCGGATTGTTGATCCGGTCGCAGCCCGAATCTGCTTTCTCGTGCGTGGTTTCGATGGCGGCGGTGCCCAACGCGACGCCATCCTGCTGGCAAACGAACTGCAGGGCCAGGGATTTCCAAGCGCAATCGTTACACTTCAGAGTTCGGGGCCGTTGCGGGACCTGATCCGCGCCGACGTGCCCGTTATCGATCTCGGCAACGGCCGCAAACTGCGCCTCGCCTTTGCGCCCGCCGCATTGCGAAGGTTGCTGGTCACGGGGCGTCCGAGGGCGCTGGTGTCTTCCGAGGCGGCGGCGAATGTCCTGGTGGTCCTGGCCTCGCGAGGGCTAGCGAGGGAAACGCGGCCGTCGATCGTCCTGCGCGAGGTGGCAAGCCCCCTGCAGGCGCGAACCGGCGATCCCTACTGGCAGAACCGGCTGGCCTACAGGCTGATCCGGTTTGCCTATCCGCGCGCCGATCTCGTCCTGACGTTGACGGCCGGTGCGCGAAACGACCTCATCGACCGTTTTGGGGTGCCGGCCGCGAAAGTCGCCAATCTAGGGACCAATGCCGTGCTGACACCGCAGATGCGGCGGCGGATCGAGCAGCTGGGCCGCGCGCCGGAACCGGGCCACATCGTCTCGGTCGGGAGGCTCTCCCCGGAAAAGGGGTATGCGACGCTGATCGAGGCCTTCGCGCAACTCAGGCAGATGCGCGAGGCCCGGCTGACGATCGTCGGGGAAGGCGATGAACGCGGCAACCTGGAGGCCTTTGTCGAAGCGCTAAATCTATCGCAGGACGTCAGCTTGCCGGGACACAATCCAGACCCGTTGTCGATCGTGTCGCAGGCCTCGCTTTTCGTATCGTCCTCCTCGCATGAGGGGCTGGGGAACGCACTGATCGAGGCCATGGCCTGCGGCGTGCCCGTCGTCGCGACGGATGCGCCTTACGGTCCGCGCGAGATCCTGCAAGGCGGGAAGCTCGGACGGCTGGTGCCGGTCGGTGATGCGACCGCGCTTGCGCAGGCCATGGCGATGACACTCGAACAGCCGCCCGAAAGCGCAGTTCTCCAGGCCCGCGCCGCGGAGTTCAGCGTCGAGAAATCGGCCGAAAGGTTCATCCACCTTCTTCAGGCGGCAGGGATCGCGGGAAATGCCGTTTCTGCGGCGCCGGAGATTGAGACAACCGTAAGTATTTGACATTATGTTCTGAAGCTCTGGGAGATCCGACTGCAATGGATGGGGGTAGATGAAAAAGCCGAAACTCTGGGAGATGTCCGGTTCCGAGATACTGGCGGGAGTATCCCGCAAGATCGGGCGGCACGTATATTTTCGACCGCACCTGTTGAAGCTGGATGCGCCTGTGGTTGCTTTCACGTTCGACGATTTTCCTGTCTCGGTCTTCGAAAATGCGGCGCCCGCTCTTGAGGATGCCGGCATGCTCGGCACGTTCTATCTGGCGAGCGGCCTGATGCAGCGCGTCGAAAACGGCCAGCTGATCGTCGATGAGGAGATGGTCGCGACGCTTTCGGACCGGGGACACGAGATCGGCGGCCACACCCATGGCCATATCAATGTCCAGAAAACGCCCCGTCGCGATCTCATGGCCGATATCAGGCGAAACGACGAGGAAATCGCCCGGATCGTCGGCTCCGCAAAGCCGGTTTCCTTCGCGTATCCCTTCGGAATGATTTCGGTCCCGTCCAAGCTGGCGCTGATGCATCACTATCCGGGCCTGCGCGGCATCAAGGTCGGCACCAATTCCGGCCTCATCGACCTTGCCCATCTGAAGGCGCAGGAACTCTATGACTGCAGCAACGATTCCGCGTCGATCGACAGGATGCTGGACGATGTCGAGCGGCGTTGCGGCTGGCTGATCTTCTATACCCACGACGTGCGCGAGGACCCGACGAATATCGGCTGTTCGCCGGCCTTCTTCTCGCAAGTGGTCGACAAGGTGCGCCGGCGCGGCATCAAGGTCGAGACGGTGATCGATACGCTGAAGCGGATCGGGGTCGCCTAACGGGTCTTGTCCGTGCCCGGTCGGTCGGCCGTCAGATCCTTATAGACGGCCCAGCAGAATGCCCAGGACGTGACGAAATATCGCCGTGCCAGGCGGCGCGGCTCGGTCGCGACGCGCCAGAGGAATTCCAACCCGGCTTTCCGCAGGAAGACCGGAGCACGCGATTTGACGCCGGCATAGAAATCCAGCCCGGCGCCGAAACCGAAGCCGTAGCAATCGGGAAGGTCGGCGCGGTGCTTGTCCATCCAGATTTCGGATTTCGGGGCGCCGATGCCGAAGAAGATATGCGTGACGCGTCTTTCCCGAAGCATCGCCACCAATTCGCGTCCGAAGGTCTCATTCTGCTCGAAAGCCGGGGGCGCTGTGACGATGACGTGCTCGGAAAAACCGAGCGCCTTCAGCTTGTCGTCGAGAATCGCTGCCGTGGTTTCGCTCGAGCATAAAAGCAGGGGCCGGTGGGTGCCCGGCTTGAGGCGCTCGATGATCTCGGGAAACAGGTCGGCGCCGGTGATGCGGCCGGGAACGGCGAGCCCGCGCAGCCGCGCATAGAGAAGCACGGGGGCTCCGTCGACGGTGGTCAGCCAGGCCTTGTCATAGGCGGCCCTGAAGGCGGGGTTCCTGTTCAGCTGCACGATGTGATCGAGATTGGCGGTCACCAGCAGCCGCAAGCCTTCACCGGGCGGCACCGGTTCGGAGACGATCGTATCGACGATCCTGGCGGCGTCCCAGGTGGAGAACTCGATGCCGAAGGCGGACGTCCGCTGCCGCTGTTTTACCGGTGCTTGCTCGGACATTTCAGGCGTACGCTGGTCCATAGGCGGGCTCGGCCTTCCTCGAGGCTATGATGCGGTAGCGGGCCTGGTAACCAAGGCCGAACATGGCAACCATCATCGTGAACCAGATTGGCCCCGACCGGGCAAGGAACACGCTTTCGAGGCAGGCGAGGAAGATCGAGAAAAGCCAGATCCTCAAGAAAAGCCTCGTCAGCGGCGTGAAGTTCTTTGCGGCGTCGATTGCCGCCAGATTTTTAAGGGGAGTAGCCAAGACCCATATCACCATCAATATCAATCCCGGTATGCCGGCGTTCATCGCGGCATCGACATAGGCATTGTGGGCATCCACCGCGCGCACGGCCCAGTTCAAGGTGCGCATGTCGCTGTTAACGAGGCTCTCCGCGCCCCAGAAAGAGCCGAAGCCATAACCGGTGATCGGACTCTGTGCAATAGCATCGAGTGCCAGCCGCCAGATGTCGGCGCGTGCCGTATAGGTGGTATCGATGCCGGTTGCCGCGACGATCTCCCTCAGCGGCGCGATCGTCGAAACGCCGACGGTCGCCAGGTTGAGCAGGCCGACCCCGCCGAAGACGACGGGAACGCGGATCCAGCGCCAGCGCTCGAAGAAAATGCTGAGGATGAAGATGCCGGGCAGCATGGCGGTCGAGGTCTTGGCGCCGGTTTTCAGCAGGAACAGGCTGCTCGCAGCAATGACCAGCAGTCCGATGATCCGGGACCATGCCGACATCAGGTAGATGCCGACGAAGCAGGAGAGCGCCATGACGACGCCGGTCTCGTTCTTCTGGACGTAAATTCCCTTCCAGAGCCCGGCATGCTGGGGCTCGAGAAAGTCGGTCAGCTGATGGACGGCAAGCCTCGGAAGAAACAGCACCCCGAAATAGCAAAGACCGACGATCAGCATCACACCGCCGCCGGCAAGCCGCGCAAACTGGCTCTCGCCCTTCGGCAGCATCAGAAATGCGCTGGCGCTGATGCAGACGGTGAGGGCAATCAGGACGCGCCTGACGGCACCGAGCGGGTCGACCGAAAGTGCCGCCGTCAGAAACAGCCACCCGAACACGAACGCAAGCAGCAGGCGGGGCTGGAAGATGACGCTCCGCACCCTGGGGGTCATCGCATAGACAACCACGATCAGGAACAGCATATAGGCGAGCAGCTGGCTCCAGAGAGCAGGTTTCGCCAGGGCAGGATTGAGGCTTGTGTCGACGAAAGGCGTCAGGGTGATCCAGTAGAAGCACCCGACACAGCAGAACAGCAGCTTTGCGCCGAAATTTCCAGAAGACGCAACTTCGTCCGTGTCTCTCGCCATCCACCCGCCGCCGCGTTCTCTTCGCGCGCGAATCGTAGCAGAAACCGCCGAATCTCGCCAGCATCCATATCCGGCGGCCATTGCTGCGACGTTCGTCGGAGTGGCCGAAGCCCGGCTTCGAAGCCCGTGACTGCGACGTTGCGAGATTTCGGCCATTCATCATAACTGCATAAATTTAGGTGGGTTGCTTGACCTTGACGGTATCGAACCAGAACTTGGCGCTCATCCTGCAATCCTTGGCAGGCTTGCAGGCGCCAGTGGAGATTTCGAATGCTGGGAATATTTTGTCGGCTTGCCGGATCTCTCATGCTGATGGCGATCGGAATTGCCAACGTGCAGGCGCAGAATTTCGTGCTGAAGCCGTTTTCGGAAGCTCGCGCGCCTGAACTTGCCGGGTTGACGGCGGCCGAGCAGAGCAAGGCGCTGGGGCGAGGGGTCAATTTCGGGGGGACGCTGGAGGCGCCGAGCGAAGGCGCCTGGGGAGGCAGGCTTTCCACCGAGCTGTTCGAGGCCGTCAGGCAAGGCGGGTTCCAGACCATCCGGCTGCCGGTCCGTTTCAGCAGCCATGCGGCCCTTTCGGAACCCTACAAGCTCGACGAGGCTTTCATGAAGCGGGTCGACTTTGCGGTCAACAACGCGTTGTCCCGGGGCCTCAACATCATCATCGACTTCCACCATTATCACGAGATGGATGGCGATCCCCTGGAGGCGGAGGAGGTCGCGATCGGCGTGGAGAAGAGCCGCGAGCGTTTCCTGGCGATCTGGGAACAGCTCGCACGGCGATATCAGAGCCTGCCCAACGACAAGGTGCTGTTCGAGATCTACAACGAACCGCATGGCAAGACGGAGGAGGTCTGGAACGATCTGCTCGCCAAGGCGCTTGGGGTGATCCGCAAGACTAATCCTCACCGCTTCCTGATTGTCGACCCGGCGGAATGGAGCACGGCCTGGGGGCTCGAGAAGCTGGCGCTGCCTCCAGACGACCGCCGCCTGATCGTTACCATACACAATTATGCGCCGTTCAAATTCACGATGCAGGGCGCCAGCTGGATCGAAGGATCCAGGCCTTGGCTTGGAACTTCCTGCTGCGAGAAGGCGCAGATCGAGGAGATCAGGACGCCGCTCGACATGGCGGTCGAATGGGGGGAAAAGAACGACCGGCCGATCTTCGTCGGGGAATTCGGCTCCAATTCGCTCGCCTATTATCCCGACCGGGTGACCTATACGCGGATCATGCGGGAAGAGATCGAGAGACGCGGCATGAGCTGGGCCTATTGGGATTTCGCATCCCACGAATTCGGCCCCTGGGACCCAACCTCCAAGTCATGGCTGCCGGAATTGTACGAGGCGCTGGTTCCGAAGAAGTAGAAGCTTCAGGCGAACTCGCGGCCGGCTTCGCGCATATGGCCGAACAGGCCGAGTGTGAGTGCCATCAGCACGCCGAAAATGGCGCCGGCGAAAGCCCCTCCGATCAGCAGCAGCACCGAGCTCGGCGGCCAGCTCTTCGACTGCGGCGGCACCGGCGGCGAGATCACCCGGACATTGCTGGTGTCGATCTGCTGGCGCTCGCTGATCTGGTGCGTCCGCGACAGATAGGTTTCGTAAACGGCGGCCTTGGATCGGGCGTCCCGCTCCAGTTCGCGCAGGCGCACCTGCGCATCGTTTTCGGTAAACACGGTCGATCTTGAAGCGTCGGACTTGCGGCGCAGTTCCTGAAGAGCGCTGTTTGCCTGGTCGACATCGGTCTTGGCGGACTGGAGAAGACGGGCGGCTTCCTCGGAGATAGCACGGTCGACGGAAGCGAGCTCCGACTGCAGAGCGACGAGGCGCGGGTGCCGGCTGCCGTAGACGAGCGTCATCGAACTGATCTGCTGCTGCAAGGCGCTATAGCTGGCGCGCAGAGTGACCATGCTGGCAGAATCGAACACCGCCGAATTCGCAACCCGCCTGTCGGCATAGGCCGCCTGGAGCTGCTTATAGCGGGTATCGGCCTGGATCAACCGCTGCTGAGCGTCGAGAACCTGGGTATCGAGAGCGCCGGAAATGCGGGTGCTGGTGAGTTCTCCGGCGGTCGATTGCAGGTCGTTCTGGCGCTTGAACTGCTCGACCTTCTCTTCGGCTTGCGTCACGGAGCGGCGCAGTTCGTCAAGCCGGCTGTTGAGGCCGATCGCAAGCTGACCGACGCTATTCGATGAGGATTTGAACAATTCGCCCTCGAAGGCCGAGACGATCGCGTTCGACAGCTTGATCGACTTGTCGGCGTCGCCCGTCCAGACCGAAAGGACGACGACGAACGAGCCGTCGTCGCGGGTCGCGGTAACCTGCTTTTCGAGCTGCCGCAGGACGCTCAACTGCTTGTTCTCGGGCGCGGTCGGCAACGAGATGAGGCGGCGCAATCCGTCGAGCCGTCCGGGACGGTTGAATTCCGGGTCTTCGGTGAGGTTGAGATCGTCGATGACCTTGGTCAGCACGTTGCGCGACGTCAGGACCCGCAACTTGCTCTCGACTTCCAGAAGCTGGGAATCCCGTTGCGGGTTGGCGGAGAAGACGTCGTCGGAAACGAGGTTCAGGTTGGAGGGATCGATGATGATCTCTGTATTGACGGTATAGCGCGGCGAGGCAATGGCGGCGTAGAGCAGCGCGAGTACGGCGCCAAGGATCGCGGCGGCGATGATCCGCAGCAAGCCCCTGCGCAGCCACCGGATGATATCGGTGAAATGGATATCGGTCAGGCTGTGAAGCTGTGCCTCGATCCGTTTTTCAAACGGAATGTCCTCGTATCGCATCCGGTCGTCATCTTCCCGTTCGTGGGCGGGCGGCTCACGATGATAGTCCGAACGGGTTCGATAGTCAGGTACCGAAGAAGGACGAGGCCGGTTGCGCGGCGAGGGGCGTTCTTCGGGCTCTTGTTCTTCTTGGATCGGATGGTCCAGGAGGGAGCTCTGGTATTCGCTGCGACGACGCAACGCCCGGGCCGATGCCGACCGCCGAGTATGTGGCTCCTTCGGCTCGTACATGGACTACCTCCGCCCTTCCGCCACAGCGAAAGAACCTACAATTGGACACACTCTGGCGATCATGCCGAATTGACGTGAATTTTAAGTTAATTGAAGATTTTCAAGAGCTAATAAGCAGCCTTGCGAACGGGATGTGCCTCGTCCGCGGCGGATCGGGTAAAACCCTTCAGCCAGAGCTGGGTAGACAATATGCCGACGAAAGCGGCGTTGTCGCGGAACCCGGAGATCGGGGCCAGGCGGCATTTCTGATGGAGTTTTGCAACGGCCTTCGGATTGAAGAGCCCTGAGGCGGCGATTGCCTGCTCGCCGAGCATCTCGCCGACATAAGCCTGCTCGTCGTTGCCGGCGAAGGAACGGCTGTCCGGTGCGCGGTAGGGCTGTTTCGGGCGCTTGCTGATGACATCCGGCAGCAGGTCCCTGGCGACGCGGCGCAGGATGTGCTTTTCGTCGAGGCCCTTGAGCTTCATGCCAGGCGTCAGGCGGCTCGCGAACTCCACGAGCCGGTGGTCGAGGAAGGGGAAACGGCCTTCGATCCCGTGCGCCATCGCCATGCGGTCGCCCTGGCTCGACAGGATGTAGCCGGGCAGCAGGAACCGGCTTTCGAGATATTGAGCCTGATGCAGCGGGTGCCAGCGGGAGAAATTCGCCGGCAGTCGGGAGGCAAGTTCTTCGGCCGCATCGTAACTGCCGAGCGTGGCGCGGAGTTCGTCGGAATAGAAGATCTTGGCGGCGGCCGTCGAGCGGAAGCGCGGGCGATGGGAGAACAGCGGATCGCCTGCCGGATCGTTGCCGGCGCCGAAGAAGGCGGCAAGATACTCTGCCGACTGCTGCTTCAGCCCGGGCAGGTAGGGATAGAGCTTGCGGAAAAGATGCGGCCGCATCTTCGATCCCGGCTGGCGGGCGCAGAAGCGGCGCACGCGGGCCTCGCGAAAAATGTCGTAGCCGGCAAACACCTCGTCGGCGCCTTCGCCGGTCAGCACCACCTTCATTCCGGCATCGCGGACAAGGCCCGAGAGGCGGTAGAGCGGCGCAGGCGCGGTGCGCAGGACCGGCCGTTCGGTGAAACGGATCACATCCGGGAAACTTGCGGCGATATCGGCCGAGCCGCTGGCGACGGCGTGGTGACGGGTGCGGAGCGCTTCCGCAACCTGCCGCTGGAAGGCGCTTTCGTCGTGCTCGGCATCGTCGAAGGTCACCGAGAACGTGTTGAGGCCATTCGGAGCCATCGGTGCGGCGAGAGCCGCGATCAGCGAGGAGTCCAGTCCGCCGGAGAGGTAGGCGCCGACGGGCACGTCGGCGCGCATGCGCAGCCGCGTCGCATCGGTCAGCAGCGCCCGCAATTCCTCCTCCCGGAGGGACTGATCGGCTTCGGCATAATCGCCCGCATCCGGAAAATCGAGCGCCCAATAGGGTCGGGTCTCGGTTCGGCCGTTTCTGGCGATCATCAGGTGGCCGGGTTCAAGTTCGAAAACGCCCTTGAAGGCGGTGCGCGGCGCGATCGGCGTCCAGAGCGTGAAGATCTGGTCGAGCGCCACGGGATCGAGTTCGGCCTCGATGCCGGGCACTTCCAGCAGCGCCTTGATCTCCGAGGCGAAATACAGCGAGCCCTTGTGCTCCGTATAAAAAAGCGGCCTGACCCCCATCCGGTCGCGGGCGAGCATCAGCCGGCGCTCGCGGTGATCCCAGATCGCGAAGGCATAATCGCCGTTGAGGCGTGAGAGGCAGGCTTCGCCATAGGTCGCGTAAAGCTGCAGCAGGACTTCCGTATCGCTGCCGGTGCGGAAGGTGACGCCGCGCGCCTTCAGTTCGTCGCGCAGTTCGACATAGTTGAAGATCTCGCCGTTGAAGACGATGGTAAAGCGGCCGTCGGCACCCGTCATCGGCTGCTGGCCGTCGGAAAGCCCGACGATCGACAGTCGGACATGCGCAAGGCCGATGCCAGGGGAGGTGAACACGCCTTTCCCGTCCGGCCCGCGATGGGCGATCGCCTGTGCCATGGAAGACAGCAGGGACGCCGGATTTCCGGAGCCGAATGCCTCACCGACGTAGCCCGCAAAACCGCACATCTGTTTCCATCATCAACAGGGACACTGATGCTCACGGTCATAGACGGAAATGCTTGCCGGCCGCTTCAGGCGATCGATAAAATTGTAGTCGTGTCCCAAATAGGGTTTCAGGCCGGCTTCATTCCGAGCACCACGGTCGGCCAGAATTCCGAGACCGTCGGATGGATCGGCACTGCCCAGCGCAGCGTATCGTAGGTGGCGCGGGCATTCATCATGTCGAGCACGCCGTGGATCGATTCGTCGCCGCCGGTGCCGAGGATGGCGGCGCCGAGGATCTCGTGCGTGTCCACATCGGCCACGAATTTCATCAGGCCCTGCGTTTCGCCCTTTTCGACCGCGCGGCCGACCCTTGCCATGGACTGGCGGCCAACCACAACCTTGCGGCCGGATTTGCGGGCTTCCGCCTCGGTCATGCCAATGCGGCCGAGCGGCGGGTCGATATAAAGGGCGTAACCGACCAGCCGGTCGGAGACCTTGCGGTTCTCGCCGTCGAAGAGGTTCGCGGCGATGATCTCGAAGTCGTTATAGGCGGTGTGGGTAAAGGCGCCGCGGCCGTTGCAGTCGCCCATCGCCCAGATGCCCTCGACATTGGTCGAGAGATCGTCGCCGACCTTGATGTAGCCCTTCGCGTCCAGTTCGACGCCGGCCTTGTCGAGGCCGAGATCGTCGGTGTTCGGACGGCGGCCGACCGCGAGCAGAACGTCGGAGCCGATCACTTCCGGAGCGCCTTGGGTGCAGTCGACGCCGACGGCGATGCCGTCTTCGTGCTTGCTGAAACGGATGCATTCGGCGCCGGTGCGGATATGGATGCCTTCGGCTTCGAGGATTTCGCGGATCGCCTGTGAAATCTCCTCGTCTTCGCGACCGACGAGGCGCGGGCCTTTTTCGACGACGGTGACTTCGGCCCCGAAGCGGCGGTAGATCTGGGCGAATTCCAGCCCGATATAGCTGCCGCCGACGATGACCAGATGTTTCGGCACCCGGTCGAGCAGAACGATGTCGCTGTTGGTCATGTAGGGCACGTCGCCGACGCCCGGAAAGTCCGGGATTGCGGCACGACCGCCGACGTTCAGGAAGATCTGCGGCGCGGTCAGAAGCTCGTCGCCGACGCGGATCGTGTTCTTATCCTCGAACCGGGCGTGGCCGCGGATCAGAGTGCAGTTGGGCATGCCTTCGAGCCAGCTCTCGTTGCCATGGCGCGAGTCGAGGGTCACCTTGTGCGAACGCCGCATGACGGTCGGCATGTCGATGTTCACCGGGCCATCGAGCACCACGCCATAATCACCGCCGCGGCGGGCGACGTGGGCGGCATAGGCGCTGGCGACGAGCGTCTTGGTCGGCTTGCATCCGGTATTGACGCAGGTGCCGCCGACATGTTTGCGCTCGATGATCGCAACTGTCTTGCCGGCGTCATTGAAGCGCCCTGCGAGCGAGGGGCCGGCCTGGCCCGCCCCTATGATGATTGCGTCGAAGGTCTTCATACCGCGGCCGCGACAGGTAGGGACGCGATGATGATGTAGGCCGCGACGATCGCGACAGCGTCCTCGATGAAGGCGGCCGGCGGATCCTTGCCGAAGCTGGCGGCAAGCTTGGCGCGGACGGCGGCGCCACCATAGGTGCCGATTGCGGCGCCAATGATGCCGGCGATCAGGCCGACGATCCAGCCGCCATAGGGCGTGCCGATCGCGGCACCCGTGAGTGCCCCCATGATCAGGCGGGCGCCGAACTGCTGCGGCACCTTGCGGCTCGGCGTCGAGGGAAGCTGGTCGGTGACCAGTTCGACGACGGCAAGGATGGTGAAGATGCCGACGGCCCAGATCGTGCCCATGAAGGCGAGCCAGGAGCCGGAGAGATTGAGCCAGCCGAGATAGGCGGCCCAGGCAATTGCTGCAGGTGCGGTCATGGCGCGCAGGCCGGCGACGATACCGATCAAAAGTGCGAGTATATAGATCATTGAATTCCCCCTTAATGCTGCCCTGGCGTTGACTTGACCCCGAGCCCGCAAGACTGTTCCGCAGGAAACTTCGGGTCAAGTAAAACTTGTATAACGCCCACATGCTCGCCTTTCCTTGCGTATCTCTGCTTCGGCCTGACGATTCATGCGACAGTGCTGATGGAAATCCGCGGCCCAGCGGTTAGAATGGGGCCATTCGCCGGAAACTGGCGCAAAGATGGGAGGAACCCGGGCCTGTTGAGATATCGTATTCTTCTGCCTTTGGCCCTGCTTGCGGCGGTCGGTCTTGCGCTGGTCTTCAAGGGCAGCGATATCGTCGCGCGGGGTTATATCGACGAGGCTGAGGTCCAGGCGGGTACGACGCTGCGCCTGGCGGTGTCGGCGCTCGACGGCCATCTGAAGCGCTACGAGGCGCTGCCGGCTCTGATCGCCGATCAGCAGAATATCGAGGCGGTGATCCTCGATCCGAAGAACGAGACGCTGCGGGCGACGACCAACGCCTATCTCAAGGAGATCAACGGGCTTCTGAAATCCTCCGACATTTATGTGATGACGATGGACGGCGAGACCATCGCTGCCAGCAATTATGACAGCCCGGTCAGCTTCGTCGGCGAGAATTTCACCTATCGGCCCTATTTCCAGGATGCGGCAGAGGGCCGCCAGTCGCGCTTCTACGCGCTTGGCACGACGTCCTTGAAGCGCGGCTACTATTTCGGCTCGCCGATCGAGATCGGCGGCACCATTCGCGGCGTGATCGTCTTCAAGGTGGATATCGACATCCTCGAAGCCTCCTGGGGCGGTGGCGACGACCGGATTTTCGTGTCGGATCCCGAAGGCATCATCTTCATGACCGGCAGTCCGGAATGGCTTTATGCGAGCATCCTGCCGCTGACGCCCGACCGGATCGCTCGCACCGAGGCGTCGCGGCGGTATGCGGACGCCAGGCTCCGCGAATTGCCGGTCGAGCGCGGCAGCTTCGCAGGGCGCGATGTCATGACCATCCGGGATGGCGGGATCGAGAAGGAATATCTCGTCGTATCGCACCCGATGCCGGATGCGGGCTGGACCGTCAACGTGCTGATGGATACCGGTTCGGTGCATACCCAGGCGAAGACCGCGACGGTTGCAGCACTTTTGACGCTCTGCCTTGCCGGCCTCGGGCTCGCCATCGTCCTTCAGCGCCGAGCGCGGCTCAACGAACGCCTGATGCTGCAGGCCGAGGCGCGCAACGAGCTCGAGCACCGCGTCGCCGAGCGCACCGCCGATCTCGCCCGCGTCAACAGCCGCATCGAGGAGGAGATCGCCGAGCGGCGGCTCACCGAACAGCGGCTGCGCCAGACCCAGGCGGACCTCATCCAGGCGGGCAAGCTCGCAGGCCTCGGCCAGATGTCGGCCGCCCTGTCACACGAACTCAACCAGCCTCTCGCCGCTGCCAAGACCTATGCGGAAACGGCCGGCGTGCTGATCGATCTCGGACGCACCGACGATGCGCGGGACAATGTCCGGCGCATTTCGGCGCTCATCGACCGCATGGCGTCGATCAGCAGGCACTTACGCAACTTCGCCCGCAAGCCGAACGAGAAGCTCGGGCCAGTCGCGCTCGACGACGTGATGCGCGACACGCTGGAGATCGTCGCAGCGCGCCTGAAGGCGGCGGATGCTGAACTGGACATCGAGATCGATCCCGCCATTCCCGCGGTCAAGGCAGGCGCGGTGCGGCTTCAACAGGTGCTGGTCAACATCATCACCAATGCCGCCGATGCCGTCGAAGGCCTCGACGACCGGCGGATCACGGTTTCCGCCGAACAGGCGGGCAACAGGGTCATGGTGTCGGTGCGCGATCGCGGGCCGGGCGTCGCCGCGGCCATCCACGAACGCATCTTCGATCCGTTCTTCACGACCAAGGGTGTCGGCAGGGGCCTGGGGTTGGGTCTGTCGATCTCCTACAACATCATCAAGGATTTCGGCGGCAGCCTGAGCGTTGCCGATCATCCGGAAGGTGGCGCGGTCTTCCGGATCGAACTCGAAGTTGCCGACGGCAATCTTCTGGAGGCAGCTGAGTGAGCGAGCAAAGGGTTCTGCTGGTCGACGACGAGGAGGAACTGCGCCGTTCGACGGCGCAGGCGCTGGAGCTCTTCGGCCTGGCCGTCCTGACCTTTTCCAATGCCGATCATGTGCTGGAACTGACGGGTTTCGGGTTCGACGGCGTCGTCGTCAGCGATATCCGCATGCCGGGAACCGATGGCATGACGCTGCTCCAGAAGATCCGCGAGCTCGATGCGGAGATTCCGGTTATCCTGGTCACCGGTCATGGCGACGTGCAGCTGGCGGTCAAGGCCATGCGGGAAGGCGCCTATGATTTTCTCGAAAAGCCGTTCACGCCGCAGCATCTTGCCGGCATCATCCGGCGTGCGCTCGACCGGCGCAGCCTGGTGCTGGAAAACCGCCGCCTGAGGGCCGTTGCCGGCAAGCGTGACGATGTCGAAGCCCGGCTTCCCGGCCGCACCCAGGTCATGGTCGATCTGCGCTATCGGATCCGCGCCATCGGTGCCACGGATGCCGATACGCTGATCATCGGCGAAACCGGTGCCGGCAAGGAAGTGGTGGCGCGGGGCCTCCACGACATCAGTTCGCGGGCCAACCGGCCCTTCATCGCCATCAATTGCGCAGCTCTTCCCGACAACCTGATCGAAAGCGAGCTTTTCGGCCATGAGGCTGGCGCCTTTCCAGGCGCGCTCAGGCCCCGCTACGGCAAGTTCGAACACGGCCGCGGCGGCACGATCCTGCTTGACGAGATCGGCTCGATGCCGGTCGACCTGCAGGCGAAGTTCCTGCGCGTGCTGCAGGAGCGGGTCATTACCCGGCTCGGCTCCAACGAAACCGTGCCGCTCGACGTGCGCTTCATCGCCACCAGCAAGGTGGATCTGGAAGCGGAAGTGGCGGCGGGCCGGTTCCGCGCCGATCTTCTTTACCGGCTCAACGTCGCCACCATCCATGTGCCGTCGCTGGCGCAGAGACGATCGGATATTCCGCTTCTCTTCCTCCAGCTGGTGCGGGAGGCAGCGGCGCGCTATGGCCGCGATGACATGGAAGTGCCGGCCGAGGTGATTTCGGCGATAGCCCAGCGCGACTGGCCGGGCAATGTCCGGGAACTGCGCAACGCCGCCGACCGGCTGGTGCTCGGTCTCGATCCGAAGCCGGGTGAAACCGGCGTCGCAAAGGATGGGGCAGGGCGGCTTGCCGACAAGGTTGCAGCCTTCGAGCGCAACCTCATCGCCGGCGAGATCGCAGCGCATGGCGGCGCGCTGAGACCGGTCTACGAATCCCTCGGCATCTCCCGCAAGACACTGTACGAAAAGATGCAGAAATACGGGCTCGACAAGAAGCTGCTTGGTCCGGAGCACATGCTGCAGGATGACAGGGACGGTTGACAGCGGCTGCATGTGTGGATTTCCACCCATGCTTTTTGGCGATTGTTCCCGAATCCACCCATGTTGCGCCGCGGTATTTACGGAAATGCTGTTTTAAGGTCTCCGCAACGATTGCGCGTGCCTGGCCCCTTGCCGCAAATGGCTCTCAGGTTGGCGCGGGAGGAAATTTGCGCGCCGGCTGTGCCACATTTCATCCTGGAGGAGCCCCGATGAAAATTCTGAACGCCGTTATCGGCGCGACCGCTCTTGCGGCGCTTTCCCTTTTCTCCGCTTCGGCGAATGCGCAGGGGTACCCCGAGCGCCAGATCACCATGGTCGTGCCATTTGCGGCCGGCGGCCCGACCGACACCGTCGCGCGCCTCGTCGCTGAATCGATGTCGAAGGATCTCGGCAAGCAGATCGTCGTTGAAAACGTCGGCGGCGCCGGCGGTACCCTCGGCGCTGCCCGCGTTGCCAATGCCGAAGCCGACGGCTACACCGTTCTCCTGCACCATATCGGCATGGCGACCAGCGCTTCGCTCTATCGCAAGCTGCCCTACGACACCTTGAACGCCTTCGACTATGTCGGCCTCGTCACCGACGTTCCGATGACGCTTCTCGCCCGCAAGGACATGCCGGCGACCGACCTCAAGGGTCTCATCGAATATGCGAAGGCCAACAGCGACAAGGTGACGGTTGCAAACGCCGGCATCGGCGCCGCTTCGCATCTGTGCGGCATGCTGTTCATGAGCTCGATCAAGACGTCGCTCGTCACCGTTCCCTACAAGGGCACCGGTCCTGCAATGACCGATCTTCTCGGCGGCCAGGTCGACATCATGTGCGACCAGACCACCAACACCACCAAGCAGATCCAGGGCGGCACGGTAAAGGCCTATGCGGTTACGTCCCCAGCACGTCTCGGCGTCCTGAAGGACATCCCGACTGTCAAGGAAGCCGGTCTGCCGGACATGCAGGTCGGCATCTGGCATGGTCTTTACACGCCGAAAGGCACCCCGAAGGACGCGATCGACAAGCTCAACAAGGCCCTCAAGTCTGCCTTGAAGAACCCGAACGTGACCGCTCGCTTCGCCGAACTCGGCACCGAGCCGTCGTCGGACAACGACGCCACCCCGGCAGCCCTGAAGGCCAAGCTCGAAGGCGAAATCGCCCGCTGGAAGCCGGTCATCAATGCCGCCGGCCAGTACGCGGACTAAGGTTTCTGCGGTCAGTCTGCCCTAACTTCGATCCCCTTCCCGCTTGCGGGGAGGGGATGCCTGGCAAGCGGATGAAGGGCACGTCCGGCAAAACATCTCCCACTTCACGGGGACACCATGAATTCGCTGAAATTCGACACTGCCAATCTGATCTGCGGGCTGCTGCTGATCGCGACAGGCCTGTTCTTTGCCTACCAGTCGTTCGAACTGGAGCTCGGTACGGCGTTTCGCATGGGACCTGGCTATTTTCCGTTCATCCTCGCCTGCGCGCTCATCCTGTTCGGCGCGATCATCCTCATCCAGTCGATGCGGGTGGACGGAGGGCCGATCGGGGCGCTCGCATTGCGGGGCATGGTCTTCATCCTGCCGGCGCCGATCTTCTTCGGCCTTACCGTTCGAGGGCTAGGCTTCGTGCCGTCGATCTTCGTCACCGCACTGATAGCCTCCTTCGCCTCGGGCCGCATGAAACCGCTCACCGCACTCGTCCTGTCGGCGGCGCTGACGGTCTTCTCGGTCGCCGTCTTCAGCTATGGCCTCGGCCTTCCGTTCCGCCGTTTCGGGCCTTGGCTCGGTTATTGAGGTTTGAGTGATGGATCTTTTCAATAATCTCGCGCTTGGTTTTGCGACGGCGACATCGCTGGAAAACCTGTTCTTCTGCCTGATCGGGGTGCTGCTCGGCACGCTGATCGGCGTGCTGCCCGGCATCGGGGCTACGGCGACGATCGCCATGCTTCTGCCGATCACCTTCCAGCTCGAACCGGTCTCGTCGCTGATCATGCTCGCCGGCATCTATTACGGCGCACAATACGGCGGTTCGACCACGGCGATCCTGATCAACATGCCGGGCGAGTCCTCCTCTGCCGTCACCGCCATCGACGGTTACCAGATGGCCCGCAAGGGCCGGGCGGGAGCAGCTCTGGCGATCGCCGCGATCGGCTCGTTCTTTGCCGGCACCGTGTCGACCTTCCTCGTCGCGATCTTTGCGCCGCCGCTTACCCAGATCGCGCTGCAGTTCGGCGCGGCCGAATATTTCTCGCTGATGGTGGTCGGTCTCGTCTCCTCGATCGCGCTCGCCCACGGTTCGATCGTCAAGGCGCTCGCGATGGTGGCGCTCGGCCTGCTGCTGGGTCTCGTCGGCACCGATATCTACACCGGCACGCCGCGCTTCACGCTCGGGATTCGCGAATATGCGGACGGGTTGAACTTCGTGGCAGTGGCGGTCGGCGTCTTCGGCATCGCGGAAATCCTGCGCAATCTCGAAAACGAAAAAACCCGCTCCGTGCTGATGGCGAAAGTCAGCGAGCTCATGCCCTCGCGGGCGGATTTCAAGGCAATGGTCGGGCCGGTCCTGCGCGGCACGGCCATCGGCTCGATCCTCGGCATCCTGCCGGGCGGCGGTGCCATCCTTGCGGCGTTTGCGTCCTACACGGTCGAGAAGAAGGTTTCCAAACATCCGGAAGAATTCGGCCACGGGGCGGTTGCCGGTGTTGCCGGTCCGGAATCGGCCAACAATGCCGGTGCGCAGACCTCGTTCATCCCGCTGCTCACCCTCGGCATTCCGGCCAACCCGGTCATGGCGCTGATGATCGGTGCAATGATCATCCAGGGCATCGTTCCAGGCCCGAACGTGGCGACCGAACAGCCGGCCCTCTTCTGGGGCATCATCGCCTCGATGTGGATCGGCAACCTGATGCTCGTCATCCTCAACCTGCCGCTCATCGGGCTGTGGGTGAAGCTGCTCACCATCCCCTACTACGTGCTGTTCCCGATCATCATGGCTTTCTGCTCGATCGGGGTCTACAGCGTCAACTCGAACGTCTACGACCTCTATGCCGTCGCCTTCTTCGGCCTCATCGGCTACGCGCTGTTGAAGCTGCGCTGCGAACCGGCGCCACTGCTGCTCGGCTTCGTGCTCGGTCCGCTGCTGGAGGAGAATCTCAGACGGGCGATGATCCTTTCGCGGGGCGACCCTGCGACATTCGTCACGCGTCCGATCAGCGCGGCCCTTCTCTTCCTCGCGGCCCTCGTCCTCGTCATCGTCTTCTTGCCGAGTGTGAAGAAGAAACGCGAGCAGGTCTTCGTCGAAGAGGACTGAGAAGCCGCGGACGGCGCTCCGGGCGGTCAAACCGTCTGGAGCGCCTGCAATTCCTGGATGGGGGCGGGGCCGGCGATCCGCTTCAACAGCAGCTTGCCCATCAGGAAACCTGCTTCCGTCAGGTCTTCGTAGATCGTCTCCACGCGGGGGCGGATCTGGTCGAACAGGCCTGACGTCTGCTTGGCCACCAGCCTTATATCCCTGCCGAGTTCGAGACGACGGTCGTAGGCGGATGCCATGACCGCGAGCGCCGATACCTCGCCGCCGCAGATATATCCGTCCGGGCGCTCCGGCTCCCCCATTCTCTGGAACAGATAGTCGCGGATGTCGTCCGACTTGCTGTCGAGCGTGACGCCCTTGGCGATTTCGAAGCCGATGCCCTCCTCGCGCACCGCCGTCATGAAACCGTGCCTGAGGTGATGGGCGAAGGTGAAGCGCTCCGGCGGCAGGATGATCGAGAGCTTTCTCGCACCCGCGGCGATCAGCTTTTTGGCGGCCTGATACGCGAAACTGTAATTGTCGTAGTCGACGTAAGGGTGAGCGGTGGCAAGCTCGGTCCGGCCGTGACAGATGAACGGAAAATTATTCTCCATCAATAGCTTGACGCGTTCGTCCGCCGGTTCGGTGCGGGTGAAGACAATGCCGTCGGCCATGCGGTTGCGCATGATATGGCGCACCGGTTCGATCTGCGGCGTATCGGAAAAATGCGGCGTTATGACCAGATGATAAGCCGTGCCTCGCAACGCTTCGGTCAGGCCGTTGATCATCGAGGTGGCATAGCCGAGGATTTCCTCGTGCGGATCGAGGACGAGGCTGATGACATTGGTGCGGCCAGTGCGCAGGCGCTGTGCTGCCCGGTCCGGCAGGTAGCCGATATCGGCTGCGACCTTGCGGACGCGCAGACGTGTTTCGAGCGCGATCTGCGGCGCATCGGCAAGCGCGTGCGATACGGTCGTGACCGCAAGCCCTGTCAGTTCGGCGATCGTCTTAAGGGTGGGCTTGGCGCCAACGCCGGATTTTGCGGGTGCCCGCTCCGACTTCGCCCGCCGACCCTTGTCCCCCAGGTCTTCCAGCGACATATCCTCTTCTCCTCCGCTCCCGCCCCGGAACCGGAGCGAGCCTCATCTATATCGTTACAAATTTTTCGAAAGTCGCCAGGAATTTTTCTCGATTCCTGAGTAAAAATTCGTCGGTTGCCAATTTTGCCAGTTTTTTCCTCATGTTACGCGGTTGGCCTATGATCTAAAAAATCCCCAGAGCGGGTTGACACCGACTGTAATTATATCGTTATAAATCGCCATATCCGGAGAGGAGCCCGGATACAAAGGGAGATTCTCAATGAATATTCGAATGATTGCCAAACTCGCCGCCGGTGCGGCACTTATCGCCATGACCGCCGGTGCGGCCAAGGCCGCGGAACAGGTCGAAGTCCTGCATTGGTGGACTTCGGGTGGTGAAGCCGCAGCGCTCAACGTGCTGAAGGAAAACCTCCAGAAGCAGGGCGTCGCCTGGAAGGACATGCCGGTTGCCGGTGGTGCAGGCTCTGCCGCCATGACCGCGCTTCGCGCCCGCGTCACGGCCGGCGACCCGCCGACCGCCGTCCAGCTTCTCGGCTTCGACCTGAAGGACTGGGCCGAAATGGGCGTCGCCGCAAACCTTGACGACCTCGCCAAGAAGGAAGGCTGGGACAAGGTCATCCCGGCCGCTCTCCAGAACTTCTCGAAATATGACGGCCACTGGATCGCTGCTCCGGTGAACATCCACTCCACCAACTGGCTGTGGATCAACAAGGCGGCACTCGACAAGGCCGGCGGCAAGGTTCCGACCAACATCGCCGAACTCATCACGCTGCTCGACGCCTTCAAGGGCCAGGGCCTCACCGCCCTCGCTCACGGCGGCGTTCCGTGGCAGGACGGCACGCTCTGGGAAGCCGTCGTGCTTTCGACCGGCGGTCCGGAATTCTACAAGAAGGCCGTTCTCGATCTCGATCCGGCGGCACTTTCCGGTGACACGATGAAGAAGGTCTTCGACACCATGTCGAAGCTGCGCACCTATTTCGACCCGAACTTCTCGGGCCGCGAATGGAACCTCTCGACCGCCCTCGTCATCGAAGGCAAGGCCGGCGCTCAGGAAATGGGCGACTGGTCCAAGGGCGAATGGCTGCGCGCCAACAAGAAGCCGGGCACGGACTTCGTCTGCATCCGCTTCCCCGGCACGCAGGGCTCGGTCCTCTTCAACGCCGACCAGTTCATGATGTTCAACGTTGGCGGCGACGCCGAAAAGGCTCAGTTCAAGATGGCGTCCGCCGTCGAAGATCCGGCTTTCCAGATCGCCTTCAACACCGTCAAGGGTTCCGTTCCTGCCCGTACCGACGTCTCGAACGAAAAGTTCGACGATTGCGGCAAGAAGGGCATGGCGGATCTCACGGAAGCCTCTTCCAAGGGCACGCTGATGGGCTCGCTCGCCCATGGTTACGCTCAGCCGGCTGCCATCAAGGAAGCCATGCTGGACGTCATCACCCAGCACCTCAACGGCCAGCTCACCACCGATGCAGCGCTGAAGCGCCTGCCGGAAGCGGTGAAGGCTGCGAAGTAAGTGATTATGAGTGTGCGGTTTGCTCAATTGCGAGCCGCACACTCCATCCTCATTCCTGTGCTTGTCACAGGAATCCAGCCAGCCCAAGTCCTTGGGCTGGAAAGAGTCTTCCGCGTCGCAGACGCGACGCTGCTGGATCCCTGTGACGAGCACAGGGATGAGGGAGGTGGAGGCGACCTCCAGCCATAATCATACCCTTGCGCGAGATGGCCGGGAAAGTTTCCCGGCTTTCAAGTTTTCTCTTATGCTCCCCATCCGGAGGTCATGATGACGACAATCGAACCGGTTCCCATGCTTGAACCGCAGCGAGAGCGCCGCTCGTTTGCGGACGGATTGCGCAACGCGCTGCCGAAGATCGTGCTGGCGCCGTCGTTCGCCGTGATCCTCGTCTTCGTCTACGGCTTCATCCTCTGGACGGTCTACCTTTCGTTCACGACCTCACGCATCCTGCCGGTCTACAAATGGGGCGGTTTCGACGCCTATTTCCGCCTCTGGTCGCAGCCGAACTGGTATGTGGCGATGCAGAACCTGGCGATCTTCGGGGTCCTCTATATCGGCATCTGCATCATACTCGGGCTCGGCATCGCGATCCTCATGGACCAGCGGATCCGCGCCGAAGGCGTACTCCGGCCGATCTTCCTCTACCCGATGGCACTTTCCTTCGTCGTCACGGGCACCGCGTGGAAATGGTTCCTCAATCCGGGTCTCGGGCTCGAGAACACCATGCACAATCTCGGCTGGACGAGCTTCAAGTTCGACTGGCTGGTCAATCCCAAGATGGCGATCTACACCGTCGTCATTGCCGGCGTCTGGCAGGCGTCAGGCTTCGTCATGGCGATGTTCCTGGCCGGGCTTCGTGGCATCGATGGCGAGATCATCAAGGCGGCCCAGATCGATGGCGCCTCGACGGTATCCATCTATCGACGCATCATCATTCCGCTGCTGCGGCCCGTCTTCCTTTCCGCCTTCATCGTGCTCGCGCATATGGCGATCAAGTCCTACGACCTGGTCATCGCGCTGACCGGCGGCGGACCGGGCAACGCGACCGAGCTGCCCTCGACCTTCATGTATTCCTACACGTTTACCCGTAACCAGATGAATGTCGGATCGGCGAGCGCCGTGATGATGCTGATGGGCATTACCGCGATCATCGTGCCCTATCTCTATTCGGAACTGCGGGAGAGAAAGCAATGAGCGCCGCTAACGAAACCGTCAGCGCCGGCGGAGCCCGCATCGCCCGTTATTTCATCTATGCAGCCCTGGTGATCCTGGCCCTTGTTTATCTTCTGCCGCTCTACGTCATGCTGTCGACGTCGCTGAAGTCGCTCGACGAAATCCGCGGCGGCGACATGCTGGCGCTGCCGCGCGATCCCTCGGTCTCCGCCTGGGTTCGTGCCTGGGGCGAGGCCTGCATCGGGGTCAGCTGCGTCGGCATCAAGGGCTACTTCTGGAATTCCATCAAGATGGTGGTTCCCGCGGTGCTGATCTCGACCCTGCTCGGTGCGCTCAACGGCTATGTGTTGACCAAGTGGCGTTTCCCTGGCCACAGGCTGGTCTTCGGCATGATGCTGTTTGCCTGTTTCATCCCGTTCCAGGCGGTCCTGATCCCGATGGCACGCGTGCTCGGCACGTTCGGGCTGTCGAACTCCACCGCCGGCCTCGTCATCGTCCACGTGATTTACGGCCTCGGCTTCACCACGCTGTTCTTCCGCAACTATTACGAAGCCTTTCCGGATGAACTCGTGAAGGCCGCGATGATCGACGGCGCCGGGTTCTTCCGGATCTTCTGGCGCATCCTGCTGCCGAGTTCCGGACCGATCATCGTCGTGACGATCATATACCAGTTCACCAACATCTGGAACGACTTCCTGTTCGGCGTGTCCTTCTCGTCCGGCACGTCCTCGCCGATGACGGTGGCGCTCAACAACCTCGTTGCCTCCTCCACCGGCGTCAAGGAATACAACGTCGACATGGCGGCTGCAGTGTTCGCAGCGCTTCCGACGCTGTTCGTCTATGTCGTCGCCGGACGCTATTTCGTGCGTGGCCTGATGGCCGGCGCAGTCAAGGGATAACCGCACATGAGCTTTCTTGAAATCAAGGATATTCGCAAGAAGATCGGCAATAACGAGATCTTGAAGGGCATCAATATCGAGCTCGAAAAGGGCGGCTTCCTGGTTCTCGTCGGCCCGTCCGGCTGCGGCAAGTCCACCCTGCTCAACGCGATCGCCGGCCTGCTGCCGCCGTCGTCGGGCGACATCGTCATCGACGGCCAGGTGGTCAACGACCTGCATCCGTCGCGGCGCGACATCGCCATGGTCTTCCAGTCCTACGCGCTCTATCCGAACATGACGGTCGAACAGAACATCGCGTTCGCGTTGGAAATGCGGGGCGTCGAGAAGGCGCAGCGCGAGACGGCGGTCAAGCAGGTCGCCAAGACCCTGCAGATCGAGCATCTCCTGAAGCGCCGTCCGAGCCAGCTCTCCGGCGGCCAGCGCCAGCGCGTCGCCATGGGCCGGGCGCTGGTGCGCCAGCCGCGCGTCTTCCTGTTCGACGAGCCGCTCTCCAATCTCGACGCCAAGCTGCGCGTCGAAGTGCGCGCCGAAATCAAGGCGCTGCACCAGAATACCCACGCCACGATCGTCTACGTCACCCATGACCAGATCGAGGCGATGACGCTTGCCACCAAGATCGTCGTGCTGAAAGAAGGCATGGTGCAGCAGGTCGGCACGCCGGCGGAAATCTATGGCCGCCCGGCCAACCTTTTCGTTGCCGATTTCATGGGCTCGCCGGCGATGAACATGCTGAAGGGCAAGGTATCCGGCGCCAATGGCCAGCAGAGCATCGCGCTGTTTGGAAATGACGGCGTCAGGGTCGCCATGCCGCCTTCCGTGACCACCAGCCTTCCGGATGGCAAGGACGTCATCCTGGGCCTGCGTCCCGAAACGATCACCGATGCGGGCCTCGTCGATCCGCAGGCCCGCGCCACCGCCCGGATCGAGGCGGAAGTGACGATGATCGAGCCGACCGGCTCCGATACCTTCGTCACCGGCAAGCTGGACGGTGCGACTTTCACCGCCCGTACCCGCTCCGACGTGCATGTCGAACTCGGCCAGAAGTTCCCGTTCGCCTTCAATCTCGACAAGGCCGTGGTCTTCGATCCGCAAACGACCAGCCGTATCGAATAAGCGGCAGAGGCGTTTGACCTCCAGCATTCCTCCCGAAGGGGAACAATCCCGGGGAGGCGGGGTTGAGTCTGTGTCCCATGCGAACGGGACCAAACCAGACCGAGGAGACAGACAATGGCTAGTGGAAATCATTCCCAATCGGGTGGGTATCGAAACGACCGGATGCGTGACGAGCGTGATTTCGCGCGCGAGTCCTCCAGCGAATACCGCCCGGGCGATACGGGTTATGTGCGCGGTTCCAGCGACGATCCGCGCAGCCGTGATGCAAATCGGGAGGATAGTGATCCTTCGCGGTTTCCCCGCTACGGCCGCAGCGAACAATGGGCCTCCGACGATGGCGGGTTCGAGGCCGGTTATGGCGATTCGGAGCGGTCGCAGGCTTGGGCCCGCGAGTCCTATCGCGGCCGACCTTCGTCTTTCAGCTACGAGCCGGGCCGCAACCGCGTCAACCAGGCCTATGGCGACCGATACGGCTCGGACTACCGTTTCGTGGGTGAAGACCGTTCCGGTTCTGACAGCCGCTTCCGCGGCGCGGACGACTATGGCCGCAGGCGCGGCTTCATGGAGCGCGCCGGTGATGAAGTCGCCTCCTGGTTCGGTGACGAAGGTGCCGAACATCGCCGGAAGATGGATGAACATCGCGGCAAGGGTCCAAAGGGCTATCAGCGCTCCGACGCCCGTATCGAGGAGGACGTCAATGATCGCCTCAGCGACGATCCGGTGCTCGACGCCTCGAACATCACCGTGACGGTCCAGGGGGCCGAAGTGACGCTCGACGGTTTCGTGTCGAGCCGCTGGGACAAACGGCGGGCCGAGGATCTGGTGGACGAGGTTTCCGGCGTCCGGCACGTCCAGAACAACCTGCGCGTCAACAATAGTTCGACCGATACGCTGGCGGGCTCGACCACGGTCTGAACCGGCCTGTTCCACGCGTCAGGCCGCTGGCAGTGGCCTGACTTCATTCGGGAAGGAGACATCATGACCGAAAACAGCGATAGCGCCAAAATCCACAAGGACGCCGAGGGGCAGTACGCCAAGTCCCGGGCGGACCGCAAGGCAAACGGAGTCGCGAGCGCCAAACCGACTGTGATCACCGGCTCCGACGACGCGACGAAACACCGCAATCCGCCTGGCAAAAAGGGGCCGGAAAAAGACTGGGATGTGAACTACGACGTGGCGGAGCGGCCTCGGCATACCTGACCCGTCCCGTTCCGGAAAACCATATCGCCGGCAATCAATCCTTGGCCCGGCCTCTAAAACCGGTTAGATAAGACCCGCTGGAATATTAGCGGATGGCGGGACACGGAAATGAATAATGCCGGCAGGTGGCACAGGCACCTGCAGCTTTTTTCCATAGGGTAAAGACGCGGAATGTTTAGAGTTTCGCGGTTTTTTCCCACGGCGCCGATCGGTGCCTATCTGGTCGCTCTGGCGGCTGGCGTGGCGTTGCCTTTGCTGATTTTCGTCGGTTACCTGATGATAGAGCTGGAGGCGAACGAGCGGGAGATTCTTGCAGCCGAGACCGCCGAAGACGCACAGCTCATCGCTCGCTCGATCGACCGCGAGCTGCAGGACATGGCGACGACGCTTCGGCTGCTTGTCACCTCGCCGGAGCTCGAGGCCGGCGACTTGCGCGCCTTCCACAACCGAACCCAGAACAGCCTGCGGTCCAATTCGCTCTATGTTCTCGTCGTCAACGCGGATGGGCAGCAGCGGCTCAACACCCGCGTGCCGTTCGACGCGCCGCTTGGCAAGATTTCCAGCATGCCGGCGCTCCAATCGGTTCTGAACAATGGCGTGACCGAAGTCTCCAACGTGTTTTTCGGCGCCACCAGCGGCAAGCATGTCTTCAATGTCACGATGCCGCTGCCCAAGGAGATTTCGCATTCCGGCGCCGCGATGATCATGACGCAGAATGCCGAGGATCTGCAGACGCTGATCTCGACGGAGGGGCTTCCTGCCGGCTGGTCGGTCGCGGTCGTCGATGGCGCCGGAAAGATAGTGACCTCCCTCGGCGCCCATGCGCTCGGTTCCGGTGCGGCGTTTCCCTCCGACATGCTCAAGCTGATGACTGGCTTCAAAGGCACGATCGAGGATGTCGACGGCAGCCGCCGGCAGATGTATGGCTACGCCCAGATCACCGGCTGGACGTGGAAGGCCGTCGTCTGGGGGCCGATCGATGCGGCGCAGGCGAGCATCCTGACTACGTGGCGGCAGTTGATCGCCGGCGGTGCGATCTTCCTCGCTCTCGGCATGCTGATCGCTTGGCTCGTCGGTCGCCAGCTTCGCATCCCGATCCGGCAGATCGCCGAAATGGCCGAGCGGATCGGCAAGGGCGAGATCGTCTCGCCCGTGGAGACGAAGATCCGCGAGGCCAACCAGGTCGCGATCGCCCTTTCCAATGCCTCCTTCGACCGCAGCGAGGCGGAAGACCGCATTCACCTCATCCTGCATGAGTTGGTTCACCGGACCAAGAACATCCTGACGCTGATCCAGGCGATGATGCGCCAGCTGGCACGCCAGGATACCACGATGGAGGAGTTCCAGAAGGCGATCAGCACCCGCCTGCAGGGCCTCGGCAAATCCATCGAGGCGCTGGCGAAGGAGCAGTGGGCCGGGGTCTCGATCCGCCGCGTCATCGAAATCCACATGAGCACGTTCGCGGACGCAGCCGACCGGGTCGAACTGCAGGGCACAGATTTTATCCTCAAGGCCGAAGCGGTACAGAACCTTGGCCTCATCCTCCACGAGCTTGCGACCAACTCGGTGAAATACGGTGCACTCTCCGTGCCGCAGGGCAGAGTGCGGATCGCCTGGAAGGATAGGGTCGACGAAGATGACGGCGAAAGCCGGCTTGAGCTCGTCTGGGAAGAGAGGGGCGGGCCGGCGGTCCACGAGCCTTCCCGCACCGGGTTCGGCACGACGATCATCAGGCGCCATGCGGCGGCGGCTTTCGCCGGCCAGGTCGAGGTAGACTTCCGCACCGAAGGGCTTCGCTGGTCCTTGAATGCGCCGCGCCTGGCCTTCGAGCGAGGCGAGGGCGCCGAAACTCTCAAGGACATAGCCATCTAGCGGTTATCTCCGCTGGGTGCCGGAACGAAGGTGCGGTCCTCGCCGTTTGGTCGGCCATGGACGCCATGCTCACCACGATCGACATCGATCAGAATTCCCTCGATACCATCGGCCTTACCTATGTCAGCGACACGGAGCCTGGCATCCGTCGGCTCAGGCGCGGCAAGGGCTTTACCTACCGCCTGCCGGACGGCACCTTGCTCTCCGATCCGAAGCATCGCCTGCGGATCGCCTCGCTCGGACTGCCGCCTGCCTATGAGAATGTCTGGATCTGCCTCGATCCACGCGGGCATCTCCAGGCAACCGGCTATGATTCACGCGGCCGCAAGCAGTATCGTTATCATCCCGACTGGCAGAACTTTCGCAGCGAACGCAAGTTCGACCAGCTCGCCCGGTTCGGCGAGGCTCTGCCGCGGATCCGCCGCAAGGCGAAACGCGACCTGGAGCTTGGCCTCGACACTTCCGATGCGGTGATCGCCGCATTGGTGGCCCTGATGGACGCGACGCATTTGCGGGTCGGCAACCGTCTTTACGCCAAGGAGAACAAGACCTACGGCGCGACGACGCTGCTGAAGCGCCACATGACGCTGTCCGGGGAAGCGGTCACGTTGCGCTTCGTCGCCAAGGGCGGCCGGCGCGTGCAGCACACGCTGAAACATCCCCGTCTGCAGCGCATCCTGGAAGAAATCGCCGACCTGCCGGGCCGGCAGCTGTTTTCCTGGCCGGACGAGCAGGGTGTGCCGCGTCCGATCGATTCGGGCCGGCTCAACGCTTATCTTGCCAACGCCGCGGGTTTCGCCGTCTCGGCCAAGACGTTCCGCACCTGGGGCGGCAGTCTCGCCGCGCTGATGGCGGCCTGGGATGTGGTGGAGGAGGAGGGCCGGCGCCCGAAGATCAAGGCGATGTGCAAGGCGGCGGCGGAAGCCCTGCACAACACGCCGGCGGTCTGCCGCTCGAGCTATATCCACCCGAACATCCTGGCACTTTCGGAGGACGTCTCGCCGCTGGAAAAGGTGATGCAGGACAAGGTGGCGCTGACGCGGCCGAAGGAGTTGCGCGCCAACGAACGGCGGCTTCTGGCCTTTCTGAAGCAGGTCTAGACGTCCGTGTCGGCCGCCCGCGAGGAGGTTGCGGACGGCCGGAGCCGAGCTACGTCAAGTTACGCTGCCCGGCGGTTGTGGCGCCCTTCCTGGACTTCCTCGACGATCTTCGCCACGAATTGGGGCAGATCCTCGGGCGAGCGCGAGGTGATGATGCCGTTGTCGACCACGACGGCTTCATCCTTCCAGGATGCGCCGGCATTGCGGATGTCGGTGCGGATCGAATGATAGGAGGTCGCCTTGCGACCGCGAAGCGCATCGGCCTCCACCAGCAACCATGGGCCATGGCAGATCGCGGCGACCGGCTTGCCGCTTTTCACGAAGTCTCGCACGACCTTCATGGCATCTTCGTTGTCACGCAGGATGTCGGGGTTGATCTGGCCACCCGGCAACACGAGGGCATCGAAGTCCTCCGCGTTGACGTTCCTGGCCTCCAGGTCCACCGGGACGGTATCGCCCCAGTTCTTCTTGTCCCAGCTTTTGATCTCGCCTGGCTTGATGGACGCGATCTTGACGCCGGCTCCACGATTTTTCAGTTCCTCCAGCGGGGCGCGCAGTTCCGATCGCTCATAGCCGTCGGCCGCGAGGATCAGGATGTTGGCGGACTCGATGGTGGTCATGCTGGTCTCCTTTTGTTGGCAGTTCCGTGGTTCGCGAAGTCTCGGCCGGCCTCACAGCCGGCCGGTGGAGAGGTCCCGGCCGTTGATGGAGGCGGGGACGCTGATTTCCTCACGAGGCGACTTGGGTAACGGAAGGACCACGGCATCAGGTACGACGACCTGCAGTTCTTCCGGATGGGCCACGGCGAAAGTTTTCTTCTGTTGAGTGCCTGTGAGCCTGTTTCTGAGTATTTTTAGAAAGTGTCTCATGGTTTTTCTCCCGTCGCGAATGCTGGGCGATTGCCCGTTCACAGGGGAGCAAACCCGTCGTCGAAGGATTGGTTCCAACTTTTTCACAGTCGGTTACATAAAGTTATCCGCCGGCTGGAACAAAATTTCCGATGGCACGTTCGGTGTCGAATTTTCCCGGCTCTCTTGCTGAAGCCCAACCTTCGGCCTTCGGCGTGCTGCTTTCCCTTTCTCTCCATCCGCTTTACGGTGACGGCCGAGACGAGCCGCCTCGCCGTGGACGCTTGCGCCGTTGCGAACACAGGCGATATCGCCCCGCATGCCGGACGACGCCGCGCTGGGGCCTTTGGGGAGGAATGGCCGATGACGATCCGCTGGAAATATCTCGCGATCCTGGTGATCGTGGCGCCGCTTCTAGGGCTTGGGTTCGCCTGGTCCGGACTGATGAGCGTCAAGGCGAGCACCGGTCATTGGGGAATGACCGACTGGTTCCTGCACTGGGTGATGCGCAATTCGATCCGGACTGCGGCTCTTTCCATCGAAGTGCCGCCGCTCGACAACCCGGCGCTGCTACCGCCGGCGGCCGGGCATTTCGAGACCGGCTGCGCCATCTGTCATGGCTCGCCGGCACAAAAGGCTTCAGGCGCCGTGCTCGCCATGCTGCCGCCGCCGCCGGATCTGAAGACGGTGGTTCCCGGCTGGAGCGATGCGGAACTCTTCGAGATCGTCAAGCACGGGGTGCGCTTCACCGGCATGCCGGCCTGGCCGGCGCAGGTGCGCGACGACGAGGTCTGGGACATGGTAGCGTTCCTGCGAAAGCTGCCGGGCATGGACGGCAATGCCTATCTGCAGGCGTCCGGCCTGCATGGTATCGGCACCGCGGGCGAAGTGTCGCCGCTGCCGATCACCTGCGAAAGCTGCCATGCGGAAAAACGCCTCAACGGCAACAGCGTCATCCCGCGGCTCGCCGGGCAGTCGGAAGCCTACCTGCTCAACAGCCTGCGCGCCTATGCGCATGGCGAGCGGGCGAGCGGCGTCATGAAGGTCGCGGTCGGGACCTTGGCGGAGGAAAGCCTGCCGGAGCTGGCGGCCTATTATGCCAAGCAGGCGAGACCGCAAAGGCCTTCGGCGCCGGTTGATCTACAGCTCGTGGAAAGGGGCCGCGAGATCGCGGAAAGGGGAAGAGCGGCAGACAAAATTCCCGCCTGCCTCAGTTGCCACGAAAA
Source organism: Neorhizobium tomejilense (assembly GCF_964254135.1). NCBI lineage: Bacteria > Pseudomonadati > Pseudomonadota > Alphaproteobacteria > Hyphomicrobiales > Rhizobiaceae > Neorhizobium > Neorhizobium tomejilense. Next base: position 3,071,644 of record NZ_CAXUSO020000001.1, on the reverse strand, counting down.
GCCCGGCGGCAATCCTGCCTATCCGCGCATCTCGGGTCAAAACGCCCCTTATCTGGAGCGCCAGCTCCGCCTCCTCCATGCAGGTGTGCGAGGCGGGTCTTCCTTCAGCCACCTGATGACCGAGGTGGCAAAAAAATTGAATGAAGAAGATTTTGCCGCTCTCGCGGCCTTCTTTGCCGGCCGCGAGAGCAGTGGGCCTTAGCTCAAGGCCTCTCTCCTCCCCAGGAGCTTGAAACTCAGACGGGGATGACCATCATGTAGCAGGCGGCGATCACCAGAACAAAGCCTGCTGCTTCTACCCATTCTCTGACCATCGTCGCCTCCATCGCTTCGGTCGTGAATGAACGAGAAAGTCGCATTGTAGTTCCACGAAATGGCCATAAACGTGGCGGGATCGCCTTAAATGTGACTTGGCACGGTTAACGGCACCTCAATTCTCGTCGGCCGCAGCCCTGGCACGTGCCGCGTCGAGGATCGACCGCACCTCGCGCGCCGCGGAATTCTCGATTGCGAATGCGCCTTCCGGCAACACGCCCGGATCCTCCTCGTTGTCCTTGAACGTCGCGTCGTCGCGCAGCCGTCTGAGGAGTGACGTGATGGTCACTTCGCCCCCGATCATCGCGGACAAGAGCTCGATCAGCAGTTCTCGGTGGGCATTCAGGCGCCCCTCCAGTTCATGTGATGTCAGCGTCGACATGGTTTTCCTCCTTGTCCCGTGCTTCGCCTCTTCAAGGAGATAGCGGAGGTTCTGGCCGAGGGAACAATCGCCGGGACCGAAAGTTGACCCTTCAGCAGGAACATGGAGAAAGACCATGGCAGAATTCGCCAGATCGAAAGGCCATCAGGGTCAGCGCGATGCGCGCGACCGGCTGATCCTTGCCCTTTACGCCCAGTTGAAGGCCGAACGGCAGACCCGCGAGGCGCTGGAATACGTCATTCGCAACGGCGCACTGGCGCCTGAAGTGCTGGAAGCCATCGCCAGCGACCCCATCCCAGCCGCAACCGCCGAGGATGTCGCCGCGGTCGAGAAGGTGATCGCGCTCGATGCGCATCGCCGGCAGGCCACGTTTCGCAAGTCCCACGGAGAAGATGAGACATGAAGAGTTTCGTTGTTGCGCTGTCGACCGTCGTGCTTTTGAGCGCCTGTAGCGACAGCGGCGAAAAACAGAGCGATCCGATCAACAATACGCCGCAGCAGTCCGGCAATACGGCGCCTGCGGATCGCAACCCGTCGCCGCAGACGGGAACGGGTGGCCAGAGCCCGGCGACATCGCCATCTGGGACCACCAATACGACGCCGGGCAATCCGCCGCCGGCGACCGGATCGGGCAATCCGTAGTTTTCCTCGAGGCGCAGGGAACGAAATGTTGTGCCGCACCATTATGACGCCAGTCTTTTAATTGGGTGCCGCATGGATACGAAATCAAACCACTTTGTCATCGAGTCCGGCTCCTGGCTTCAGCTTGGAGCCAATTTTGACGGCGAGGGTGTCAATTTCGCGATTTTCTCGGCCCATGCGGAACGGGTGGAGCTTTGCCTCTACGACCCGAGCGGCAAGATAGAGATCGCCAGGCTTGAGCTTCCCGAATACACCCATGAAATCTGGCATGGCTATGTGCCGGGACTGAAGCCTGGCGCCCTCTATGGCTTCCGCGTCCACGGCCCATACGACCCTGAAAATGGTCATCGCTTCAACCCGAACAAGCTGCTGATCGACCCATACGCCCGAGAATTTTTCGGGGAGGTCGACTGGAACGAGGCACATTTCGCCTACGATCTTCTGCACGAGGACAAGGATCTCACCTTCGACGAGCGCGACAGCGCGCCGTTCATGCCGAAATGCAGGGTCATCGATCCGAACGAATTCGACTGGCAGGACCAGAACCGGCCGAACATTCCCTGGCCGGCGACGATCGTCTACGAGACCCATGTGAAGGGCTTCACCCAGCTCAATCCGGGCATTCCGAAGGAGTTGCGCGGCACATTCGACGGCATGGGCCACAAGGCGTCGGTGGAATACATCAAGAGCCTCGGCATCACGTCCGTCGAACTGATGCCGGTCCATTATTTCCCAGACGATCAGCACCTGCTCGACAAGGGCCTGCATAATTTCTGGGGTTACAACACGCTCGGTTTCTTCGCGCCTGCCTCCCGCTACTATGGACCGCGAGGGATCCAAGGCTTTCGCGACATGGTGCGGTCGTTCCACGATGCCGGGATCGAGGTCATTCTCGATGTGGTCTACAACCACACGGCGGAGGGCAACGAGCTCGGGCCGACGTTGTCGTTCAAGGGCATCGACAACTTCTCCTACTACCGGACCATGCCCGACCAGCACCGCTACTACATCAACGACACGGGAACCGGGAACACCGTCAACACGTCGCATCCGCGCGTGCTGCAGCTGATCATGGATTCGCTGCGCTACTGGACCGAGAGCATGCATGTCGACGGGTTCCGTTTCGACCTCGGCACCATCCTCGGCCGTGAGCCGGAGGGTTTCGACCAGCGCGGCGGGTTCTTCGACGCAATCAGCCAGGATCCGGTGCTTTCGAGGGTAAAGCTGATCGGCGAGCCGTGGGATATCGGTCCCGGCGGTTACCAGGTCGGCGGTTTCCCGCCCGGTTGGGCGGAGTGGAACGACAAGTATCGCGACACCGTGCGCGAATACTGGAAGGGCACCAACGTCTCAACGGACTTCGCCGCCCGCCTGCTCGGCTCCGGCGATCTTTATGATCAGCGCGGTCGGCGGCCGTGGGCGAGCGTCAACTTCATCGCCGCCCATGACGGCTTCACCCTGAACGATCTCGTCTCCTACAACGAGAAACACAACGAGGCGAATGGCGAGGACAATAACGACGGCCACAACGACAATCGCAGCTACAACTACGGCGCGGAAGGGCCAACCGAGGACGAGGGCATCAATGCGGTGCGCGATCGCCAGAAGCGCAATTTCCTCGCCACCCTGTTCTTCTCGCACGGCACGCCGATGCTGCTTGCCGGCGACGAGTTCGGCCGCAGCCAGATGGGCAACAACAACGGCTATTGCCAGGACAGCGACATTTCCTGGGTTCATTGGGAGGACCTGCCCGAGGGCTGCGAGGAGCTGCGCGAGTTCACCCGCCAGATCATCAAGCTGCGACGCGAACAGCCGCTGCTGCGTCGTGAGAACTGGCGCGACGGCCTTGAGATCAAATGGTTCAACGCCGGCGGCGGTTTTCAGACGCCGGAGCAGTGGGACGAAGGCTCCACGCTCGGCCTCCATATCGGCCGGACTGATCTTCGGGAAGAGGAGGGCATCTGGCACGACGTGCTGCTGCTCTTCAATCCGTTCGAGGGCAATGTGCCGTTCCGCATCCCGCAGTTCGGCGAGGGCGGCTGGGTGCTTGAACTCACCACCTCCGACCTTTCCAAGCGCGGTCTGGTGATTACCAAGGAAAAGGATTTCGAGCTTGAAGCGCGCAGCCTGGCACTCTTCCGCAGGCCGTAAGGCCTTCGAACTTCCTGCCTTTGCCCCATCAAAAACCGGCCTTCGAGCCGGTCTTTTCCTGTGGCTGCTGAGAAGGCTATAGCGTCGCGCGCCGGATATCCGAGCTTGTCGAGACGACATGACCGGACTTCAGCACGAGATTGGCATAAACGGCGGCATATTGCTGGGCACTGCGTTCCCAGGAGAACTTTGCCTTCATGCCCTGGTTCTGCAGCCGCGCCCACATTTTCGGGTCGGCATAGGCGTGCAGTGCGCGGCGAAGTGCGAGCCTCAGTCCGTCCGTGGTCACTGGATGGAACTGGAAACCGGTTGCGACGCGCGCCGACATGGCCGCATCATTGGCATCGATGATCGTTTCCGAAAGTCCGCCGGTGCGGGAGACGACGGGGACGCAGCCGTAACGCAACGCATAGAGCTGGGTCAGCCCGCAGGGTTCGAAGCGGGAGGGCTGCACGATGGCGTCGGACCCGCCGTGAACCAGATGCGCCGTCGGTTCGTCGTAGCCGAAATGCACCGCCATCCGGCCCGGAAAACGCGCGGCGGTATCCGCAAGCGCCCGCTCGATCTCGCGGTCGCCCTGCCCGAAGACGATGACCTGGCCGCCGTGGCGAATGATCTCGTCCGCCGTATCGGCGAACATGTCGAAACCTTTCTGCCAGGTCAGCCGGCTGACGGCGGAAAACACGGGACCTTCGTTTGCCGGGTTCAGCCCGAATTTTCGAAGCAGCACCGCGCGGTTCTCGCGCTTGCGGCGTAGCGTGCCGACGTCGTAGTTGCGTGGCAGGTGCGGATCCGTCGACGGATCCCAGATATCGAGATCGATGCCGTTGACGATGCCGCGCAGGACGGAGACGCGGGCATTCAGGACCCCGTCCATGCCCATGCCGAAGCGCGGGGTGAGGATTTCGCGGGCATAGGTCGGGCTGACAGTGGTGATCGCATCGACCGTCTGCAGGCCACCCTTCAGAAAACTGATATCGCCGAAATATTCCATGCGGTTCATCGAATAGGCCTCCGGCGGCAGGCCTATGCTCATCAGCACGCCGGCAGGATATTGACCCTGGAAAGCGAGGTTGTGGATGGTCAGAACCACCGGCGTCTTGCAACCGCGTTCGCGCATGTAGACCGAGGTCAGCGCAGACTGCCAGTCATGGGTGTGAACAAGGTCCGGAACCCAGCCCGGCAGCAATCCATCGGCGATTTCTGCCGCGGCGAGGGAAAGTGCGGCGAACCGCCTCCAGTTGTCGGGATGATCCATGCCCTCTTCGTCGACATAAGGGCCGCCGGGCCGGTCGTAGAGGGCGGGTGCGTCGAGGATGAAAAGGCTGAGGCCTTCGACACGGGTATGGAGGAGCGCTGCCTTTTCGCCGAGCAGGTTTTCGAAGGTGACCAGCGGCATGGCGCTCTTCAGCTGCTGCATGACCTGGGGATAACCGGGGATCAGGGAGGTGGTCTCGATGCCGAGGGGGCTGAGCGCCTTAGGCAGAGACCCGGTCACGTCTGCAAGGCCACCCGTCTTCACAAGGGGGAAGATTTCGGAGGTGACCGAAAGAATTCTCATGCCGGGAAGCCCCCGCTTTCCATAACCAGTATTGATCCCCTGTCCGCCCGCGCTCCGCTCATCTCGACGGGGTTCGCCGATCGGGACGTAAGCGTTCATCATACGTGCCTCCGCCATCTGCCAGTCTCACCCTCCAGAACGTTTTCGCCCTAGCCAACGTTCCTCCGTCAGGGCGGAAACGAGACCAAGTTCAGACGCAAAAGCCATTTTCGATTTTCCAGGATAAACGAACCCGAGGCCGCGATGATGTCAGTCGCCGCGACCAGTAACGATAGTGATGAAGCTGGGTGGCAGGCGGCGTCAGGCGCCAGCTGGAACCTTCTTGGAACGCTTCTTGGCCGGCTCGACGGCTTCCGGCATGGCAGCGGCCGGTGCCTTGGAAGTTGTCTTTGCCGGAGAAGCCTTGGCTGCAGCGGTTTTCGCTGCCGGTTTGGGAGTTGCAGCCTTCGACGCCGCCTTTGGCGGCTTCACGGCGGTGGCGGATTTGCCGCCCGATCCTGCCGCAGGCCTTTTTGAAGCGGTCGGCCCGAGCGTCGCATATTCGAGCTTCGCTCTTTCCCAATGTTCCCTATCCTTGCCCGAGGGATAGCCTTCTTCTTCCCACAACGTGTAGGCCCGCTTTCTGATCCAGATTTCTTCGGATTCCGCCATTCTTGTCTCCATTCGCCCAAGCGCCCCAAACGTGCGCGGCCAAGAAAAGTTCCCTGGTAAAAACGAAAAATCGCAACCCGGCCGAGACGCGGCCAACACTCGAAAAAAAACTTCCCCGGAGGCGGAACTTTTGGCTGTCGAATGTACTTATGGCCGCCGGGAAGGAGACACATCCAATGGGAAAGTACTGCGATATCGTTCCACACGCAACCGGCTGGGTCTATGTCATAGACGGCGTGCAGTCTGCGTCTTATTACCACACCTATGAACTCGCCATGGAGGCCGCCAAGGCCCATGTGGCGCGCGACCGAAGCGGTCGGGTGGAGATCTTCCGGAGACAGGCGCCGAACGGCGAGATGTTGCCGATTCCGACCATGCACGGACACCCAGATGCCTCGGTTTTGAGGCGATCTTTCCCGGCTTGAGGAGGCCGGAAGGGAGGAAAAACCCGGCGGAAGCCGGGTTTTTTTGTATGTTCGGGTCGCGAAAAAGACGCGGCCGAGGCCGCGCCTTTCTTCCGATCGCTCGAAACGTCACGCAGCCTTCTGGGCCGCTGTGTTGACGGCAGTCTTGGCAAGGGCCGTCAGAGCCTCGTCGGTCTTGCTTTCCTCGGCGAGCGTCTGTTCGAGGAGCGTTACCGCATCCCGGTGGCCGAGCTGCTGAGCCCAGGCGCGCAGGGTGCCATAACGGCTGATCTCGTAGTGTTCGACCGCCTGGGCCGCGGCGAGCAGGCCCGCGTCGAGAGCCGGAGTGCCCTTGAACTCGTCAAGGATTTCCTCGCCTTCCTCGATGATGCCGTCGATGGCCGGGCAAGTCTTGCCCTGGGCCCGTTTGCCGATGATCTCGAAGACCTGCTTCAGGCGATCGATCTGGCCTTCGGTTTCTTCCCTGTGCTTTTCGAATGCCGCCTTCAGCTTCGGATCCTGTGCGCCCCGCGCCATCTTCGGCAGCGCCTTCACGATCTGGCGTTCCGCGTAATAGATGTCCTTCAGGGTTTCATGGAAAAGGTCGTCGAGGGTCTTACTGGCCATGGGTGTCTCTCCTTGTTGATGAGTATTCTTGAGGCAGGGATTGCGAGGCATCTAACGAGTGACCGCCTCACAGGTTCCACGCAGATCAGTGCCTTTCGGGGGCTATTCGAAGATTGTTGCGGCAGGCGGTGATACCCTGGATGTCGAGGACGACGTCCTGGGCGCGCTCCTTGTCCGCAAGGTGGGCCACGTACCCCTCCAGCGTCACTTCGCCGTTCTCCACCGAGACCGTCATGTTGGTCGGGTCGAGAAAGGCGTCCTGCGTCAGTTGTTCATTCACGTCCTGTGCGATCAGATCGTCGGGGCGTTTGTAACCGTCCGGTCCCTTGCCGATCTGCTTTTCCTGCTCCGGTCCCTCGGCAAAGATATTGGCTTCGCCCTGAAGATAACCGCTTGGGCGGCTTTCCGCCGGGCCCTCCCATCGAGGCCATTGCGAGGTCTCGCCGGGACGGCCAGCTTTCGGCTGCTCATTCTTCATCGGCTTTCTCCTTCTCAGGGGCATGATCGCCCGCAGCGGAGGAACCCATGGTTGCCGGAAAAGTTCCATGCGACTTGATGGAACCGGAACGCCCGGACGGCGTTTGATCGTCAACTAGAAAAATGCTTACGACGGGAGAGAGACATGCAGGACAGGCTGAAGATCTATCGGCTGGTGCCGACAGCTGCGCCAAAGGATCCGAACTGGCAGAACTCGCCACCGCATGGCGAAGTGGTGGTCCGGGCAAAGACCGCCGGCGATGCGCGGCTCGTGGCAAGCCAGGCGGAACTGGATTTCATGGAAATCGATGCTTCGCCCTGCGAGGGCAATTCGACCGAGATGGCGAGCGCCTTCCGCAGCGACAAGCTCTATACGGTGATCGAGGACAGTAGTGGCCGGTTCGCGCCGAACGGGCCGCGGTGCGTGATCGGCGGGCGTGTGCGCGTCGACAACCTGATTTCGACCCAGCTCTGATGGCTTGAGGCGGTCCTATCCAGGACGGGCAGCATCAGTCGGTGCGGCCGTCGGTCTTTTCGTTGAGTGCCCTCTGCAGCTCGCGCGCCAGGTCGAGCAGCCGATCAGGAACCTCTTCCTTCTCGATTTCGGTCAGAAGGACCGAGACCTTGCGGTTAACCCGCCGTCCCATTCTGACGTCCTGTTCCGCAACCGGAGTGTCTTGTTTCGTCATCCCGACCTCTGACGTAATCACCGCCGGCACATCTGTCGCCGAACAATGTCCGCCCGCCATAACCCTACATTAGCTTTCCATACATCATTACGGCTAACTTCGGATATCCCGAAAAAGTCACAGAGGACAAATGAATAAAGCGACTCCCTATCCGGGAGCCGCTGCATTTGTTCCAGAGGTTTTTTTGGAAACTCAGTGCCTGGGCGGTTTCGGCGTGCCCGATGGGATGGATGTCACCGTGCTCGAGACGGGATCGCTCGCAGGAAAGGTATCTTCCAGCCCCTCGTTGAGCTGCTCGTCCAGCTCCTTCTTTTCGCCGCGCTCGCGAGCCGACTGCTCGGCTCTTTTTGGCGAACCCTTCTGCACGGAGTTGGGAGTGCTGTTGGTGCTCATCTGATTTCTCCTGGCCTGTTTCATCACGAAAACGGTTTGGATCGAACGTTTGTTCCGGAACCAAGCGGAGGTGGCGCGGGTTATCGGGCAAACGAAGGAGTTTTCCGTGGCGCCGCGCGTATTCTGGAAAGGTTATCTCAAGCTCTCGCTGGTCACCTGCCGCGTGACGATGACGCCGGCCATCTCCGAAGGTGCCAAGGTGCGGTTCCACAATATCAACCGCAAGACCAACAATCGCGTCCTCAGCCAGTATGCCGATGCCGAAACAGGTGAGGCGGTCGAGGACGACGATCAGGTCAAGGGTTATCCGAAGGGCGAGGATGACTACGTTCTTCTCGAAGACGAAGAGATCGAGGACGTCGGGCTCGAAAGCACCCGTACGATCGATATCGAGACTTTCGTGCCGGCGGACTCGATCGGCTGGATCTGGTACGACCGGCCGCACTACCTGGCGCCGGACGACGAGGTGAGCGCCGAGGCGTTTGCGGTGATCCGGGAGGCCATGGCAAAGACCGGTACTGGCGGCATTGCCCGGCTCGTCATGTATCGTCGAGAGCGCGCGGTTCTGCTGCTGCCCAAGGACAAGGGGATCGTGGTCTGGACCTTGCGTTACGGCGACGAGGTACGCGACGCCGACGAATACGCCGTGGAAAAACCGAAGGAGAAGGCCGATGCCGAGCATCTGTCGATGATGAAGAAGATCATCGACGAGCGCACCGAAGCCTGGAAGCCTTCGATGGCCGACGATCCTGTCCAGGACCGGCTGCTCGAAATCATCGCCGAGCGCAAGAAGAGCCGGAAGACCAGGAAGAAGGTTGAGGAGAAGGCGCCCGAGCGCAGCAGCAACGTGATCGATATCACGGCGGCGCTGAAGAAGAGCCTGGAGGCGGAACGAAAGGCGCCGAGAAAGTGAGCCTTCCCCCTGGCTTCTACCGTTTCTTCTTTCCCTTGAATTCGATCGGGGCTTCCGCCTTGCGGAAATCTCCCCAGGGATCGTTCGTCTGCTGGGCGATGCGGGCCGGGGCGTTGTTGACGGTGAAGTAGCTGGGGCCGATCGCGCCCCCGAGTTCGTCCCACGTGATCGGCATGGAGACCGGCGCACCGGCGCGGGCACGGGTGGAGTAGGGCGCCACGGCGGTATTGCCGCGCCCGTTGCGCAGGTAGTCGATGAGGATCTTGCCACTTCGCTTCGACTTGGTGATCGTCGAGACATATTTGTCGGGATCGTCGGCGGCCATGCCGTCGGCCAGCGCCTTCATGGCCGCCTTCACCTCCGGCCATTCCGCCTTCTGCTTGACGGGGGCGACGACATGCAGGCCCTTGCCGCCCGAGGTCTTGACGAAGGCCACCAGTCCCATGTCCTCGAACCGCCGCTTCACCTCGTGTGCCGCCGCGATGATGTCGGTCCACGACACGCCTTCGCCGGGGTCGAGGTCGATATTGACCATGTCCGGCTTTTCCCAGTCCTCGAGGTTGGAGCCCCAGGGGTGGATTTCCAGCGTCGCCCCTTGGACGAGGCCGAGCAGCCCGTCGAGGTCGCGGATGGTGATGTCCTCTTCCGCCGGATCGGTCGGGTCCTTCACGAGTACGGCATTCTTGGTCATGCCCTTCCAGCCGTGTTTCTGAAAGAAAAGCTGTTTGCCGATGCCGTCGGGTCCACGCACCAGCGCCAGCGGGCGATTGACGACGAAGGGCGCCATCAGCCGCCAGACTTCGGTGTAATAGTCGGCAAGTCCGGCCTTGGTCACCCCGGCATCCGGCCAGTAGACCCGGTCGGGATGGGTGAGATTGACCGTCCGTTTCGGCGGCTTCGGTTCTTCCGCTGCGTTCACAGGCCCGCCCTCCCGGACGATATCCTTCGGGTCCTTGTCTTCGCGCAAGCCCCGGAAGGCCGCATGGCGGATATGCGCATCCGCCGTCCAGCCGCGGAATTCCACTTCCGCCACCAGCTCGGGCCGCACGAAAACGACATCCTTCTTTTCCACCGCCGCGAGCTTTTCGTCAAACGGGCTTTCGCCCGTCTGAATCTCCTGGAGGCTCTTGAAGAGCGATTGCGCCACCGCGTTCGAATAGCCCGTGCCGACGCGGCCGGCATGCCGCAGCTTCCCCTTGTCGTAATATCCCATGACCAGCGATCCGATCGCCGTCCTCGAAACGGAGGAGGGGACAAACCCTGCGACCACGAATTCCTGCCGTGCCGAACATTTCGATTTCACCCAGTCGCGGCCGCGGCCGGGGCGATAGGGCGCTTCCGAAATCTTGGAGATGATGCCCTCCAGACTCAGCCGGCAGGCATGTTTCAGAACCAGACCGCCTTCGTCGCCGAAATGCTCGCTGTAGCGCAGGGCAGGGCTGCTGCCGGCCAGCAGGGTTTCCAGCGCCTCCTTGCGCTTCAGGAGCGTCGCGCCGGTCAGGTCGTAACCGTCGAGGTGAAGAATGTCGAAAGCGTAGAAGGTGAAGCGGTCGTCCCGGCCTTCGCTGAGGTCCTGCTGAAGCAGCGAGAAATCCGTGGCGCCGGAACCGGCCTCGACCGCCACTTCCCCGTCGATGATTGCATCGATCGCGCTAAGCTTTCCGAATTCCGCGAGGATCTCGTCTCCGAACTTGTGCGTCCAATCCAGCCCGGTGCGCGTCAACAGCTTTACCTTGCCATTTTCGACACGGGCCTGCAGCCGATAGCCGTCGAGCTTGATCTCGTGGACCCAGCGCTTGCCGGAGGGAGCTGCCTTCACCAGCGTCGCAAGCTGCGGCTCGACGAAGTCCGGGAGTTCTGCTTTCCGGGCGCCCTTGATCTTCGACGCTGCGATGTCGGATTTTTCCGGTTCTGGATCGGATTTGGCCTTTGCTTTCGGTTTGGCCGTACTCTTTGCCGCCGGTGCCTTGCGGCCCCAGATTTCGTCCAGCGTCTTGCCCGACTTCACCGAAAGCGGCATTTCGTCGAGAATGTCCCTGTCGCCCTCGGCGCGGGCGAACTCGTCCTCGCCCTTGACCAGCAGCCAGTTCTCTCGCTTTTCTCCAGGCCTCGGGGCCATGCGGATCAGGTGCCAGCGGCCCTCCAGCTTCTCGCCCTTCAGCTCGAATTCCATATGGCCTTTCTTATAACCCTTGTGAGGATCGCCGATCGGGTCCCAGGTGCCTCGATCCCAGAGCAGCACGGCGCCGGCGCCGTAATTGCCTTTGGGGATCATGCCTTCGAAGCCGCCATAGTCGAGGGGGTGGTCTTCCACATGCACCGCAAGCCGCTTTTCGCCGGGCACGAAGCTCGGGCCGCGGGTGACGGCCCAGCTTTTCAGGACGCCGTCCATTTCCAGCCGGAAATCATAGTGCAGCCGAGTGGCATCGTGTTTCTGGATCACGAAACTATTGCCCGATGCCTTGGCCTTGCGGCCGGAGACTTTCCCCTGGGGCTCGGGGGAAGCCTTGAAGTTCCGCTTCTGATTGTAGGTTTCGAGCGCCATGATCAGCTCGCCTTTCTCTGCGGGGCGGCAGTCTTACGAGATACGGTTTTCTTGGCGGATTTCTTCGGCGCGGTCTTCTTGCTGCCGCCGGCGCTCTGACGCAGTGCGTCGAGCAGGCTGGAGACCTTCTTCGGTTCCGGCTTCGGCTGCTTCCTGAGTTTGCGGCCTTCGATCTTCGCCTTGATCAGCTCGGCAAGGGCTGCCTCGTAACGGTCGTCGAACTCGCTCGGGTCGAATTCGCCGCGTTTGGTGTCGATGATGTGCTCTGCGAGATCGAGCATCTCGCCCTCGATCTTGAAGCTCTTGATGTCGGAGAAAATCTCCTTCGCAGACCGGACCTCGTAGTCGTAGTTCAGCGTGTTGGCGATCAGCCCTTTCTCGCCCGGCCGGATCAGCAGCGTGCGCAGCCGCCGGAAGAGCACGGTGCGGGCGAGTGCGACGACATTCTTTTCCTTCAGCCCTTTTCGGATCAGCTCGAAGACCTCTGCGGAGGGTTTGTCGGCGGGCGCCAGGTAATAGGGGCGGTCAATGAAGATGGTGTCGACGCCGTCGCAGGGAATGAAGGTTTCGAGCTCCAGCGTCTTGTCGCTCTCGGGTACGGCGGCCTTCACCTCGTCGGGCTCGAGGAAGACATATTGGCCGCTTGAAACTTCGTAGCCTTTAACGATGTCTTCGCTTTCGACCTGCCTGCCGGTGTCGGCATCGACCATCTGGCGGTGGACGCGGTTGCCCGTCTCCCGATTGATGATGTGAAAGCTGACACGGTCGGATGTCGAGGCGGCGGTATAAAGCGCCACCGGGCAGCTTAGTTCGCCGACCTTCAGATAGCCTTTCCAGTTTGCACGCGGTGCCATATCCGAACTCCCGGCAGAACTCCGTGAAAGTCCTATCAACAGGCCTGCTGACCTGTTTGTTCCCTCGAGCGAGGCGCGGTTTCCGTCACGAAGATGAACAGGGCATTCATCTTGGGGGAACCAAATACGCAAGGCGTGCGTTTGCCCCCGTCATTCCAGCCATGAAGACTTCGGAGAGGTAGGCAACGGTGTCTGAATCACAGTTGAATGGTGATCCTGCACGTGCAGACATAGTGAGGCTTATTCCGGCTCTCCGCGCATTTGCCCGTACTTTCTGCCGCAATCCCAGCGATGCAGACGACCTGGTGCAGGAGACGCTGATGAAGGCGCTCGCCAATCTCGACAAGTTCGAGCCGGGCACCAAGCTGAAAAGCTGGCTTTTCACCATCATGCGCAACACCTTTTATACGCGTGCGAAGGTGCTCGGCCGCGAGGCGCCGGGGATCGAGGAGAACATCTCCGGGGATACGCCGGTAGCGGCGAGCCAGGAGATGGCGGCAAGAGCTCAGGAGGTCCAGCGTGCGCTCCAGAAACTGCCGCCGCATTATCGTGAAGTGCTGACGCTGGTCGCGATCCTCGGGGAAAGTTACGAGGCGACGGCGGAGATTTGCGATTGCGCGGTGGGCACGGTGAAAAGCCGCCTCAACCGGGCGCGGCATCAAATTCTGCAGGAACTGGGAGAAGAAACCAACTGAGCTGCCGCATCGCGACAGCTTTTTCTTTGGAGGTCGTCAGGAAGTTCATATTGATCGCGGTGGCGATCGTCCTGGTGACGATCGCCCCGGTTTTCGCGTTTATCTAGCTGGTCAGGCCGGATCCTGGTCGAGGTCCGGGTAATGCCGGAATATGCCCGACTCGTTGAAGGCGAGCCGGCGCTTCGACTTGAGATAGGCTTCGATATTCGGACGTCCGGCGACCGCGTCGCGCAGCTTGGCGACGTTCGGATAATCGCTGTCGAAGTTTTTCAGGGCGCGCGGGAAGGCGTAGTGGAGGCCCTCGGCGAGCTGGAAGAGCGACAGGTCGACATAACTCAGGGCGTCACCCACCGCATGGCCGCTCTTTGTGGGGTTTGCGGTGATGACGCGATCGAAATAGCCGATAAATTTCGGCACCCGGTGCTTCAGAAAGGCTCCGGTGCGAGCCTTGGCCTCCTGCCGCTGATCCTCGTAATAATCGGCGGTGCTGATCGGGTGGTGCGTGTCGTGCACTTCCGTGATGAAATCGGTGATCGTCAGCTGCAGCCCGTGGGCGAAGAGGCGGGATTTTTCGTCTTCCGGCACCAGATCCAGCTTCGGCCCGAGATAGTGGAGAATGTTGGCGACATGCGAGACGATCAGGTCGCCATCTTTAAGGAAGGGTGGTGCGAAGGGCATATCGTAGCCGTGCCTGCCGTGGATATAGTCCATCATCTTTCCCGTGCCGCGATCGGTACGGGCGACATCCACATAGTCGGCTCCGGCCTCTTCCAGCGCCAGCCGCACAAATTCGCCGCGGCCCTGAAGGCCGTCCCAATAATAAAGTTCGTAGGTCATCGTCACTCCAGAAATTCTGCGATCTTTTTCAAATCTTCGACGAAACGGGCCCGGTTGAGCTCCGCATCCGGCTGATCCAACGTCCTCAGCAGTGCCGAAGGGTGGATGGTCACCAGCACCGGCAGGCCATCCGGCGATCTCAGGACCGTACCGCGGTCGCGTGTCACTTTCGCCTGCTTTCCCAGCAAGGCATAAAGCGCCGTCGCGCCGAGCGCTACAGCGAGTTTCGGGTGGACAAGGCGCAGCTCCGCCGCCAGCCACCAGGCACAGGCCCGGATTTCGCCGGCATTGGGCTTGGCGTGGATGCGGCGCTTGCCGCGCGGGGTGAACTTGAAATGCTTCACCGCATTGGTAACGTAGCAGATGTCGCGCTCGATACCGGCCTCCTCCAGACAGCGATCGAGGAGTTTTCCCGCCGGCCCGACGAATGGCTTGCCCGCCTGATCCTCCTTGTCTCCCGGCTGCTCGCCGACAAACAGCACTTTCGCCTTCGGCGGTCCCTCGCCGAACACAAGATGCGTGGCGTTCTTGTAGAGGTCGCAACGGGTGCAGTTTTCCGCATCCTGCCTGACGTCCGGCACCCTGCCGCCATCCGCGCCCGGCGTCTCGAAGGCTGGTCCCTTGGCCGATGTCAGCATCCTTCCAACTCCTTGTGGCGATGCCAGAACCTGCTTGGTCGCGGGAGAGTTCCTTTAAATTTGCATCGCGGGAACACGAGCTGGAACTTTTGCACAGAGCTTGTGTTGATGGCTCGGGGTACCGCGAGGTTTTTCGCGCCCGGGGATTTTCCAGTTCGGATAGGGTTTTGATTATGGCTATCAGGATTACGGCGGTCGTTTTTATTTTGATCGGCTTGGCTCTGGCCGTCGGCGGCGGGCAACTGCTGCTGCTTGGAGGCAGCGCCTATTACATCATCTGCGGTCTCGGTTTCGTGCTGACCGGCATCCTACTTTTCCTGAGGAGCGCCATGGCACTCAGGGTCTATGCCGTTATCGTGCTGGCCTCGCTCGCCTGGGCGATCTGGGAAGTCGGGCTCGACTGGTGGCAGCTCGGCCCGCGCGGCGGCTTGATCATCGTGCTAGGCCTCTGGCTTCTGACCCCCTGGGTCCGCACCCCGCTCGGCTTTTCAAGCCCGACCGGCATGCGCTACGGCGCCAGTGCCCTGCCGCTCGGAATTTCGCTGATGATCGCGATCGTCGTCGCCGTCGTCTCGATGCTCCTTGATCCGCTGGACCAGAGCGGCGAGCTTCCCGAACAGTCCGTCGCGGCCGCTCCGCCGATGGGCGGCAACGTGCCGCCCGGCGAATGGCACCAGTACGGACGAACTCCTTATGGGCAGCGTTATTCGCCGCTCGACCAGATCAAAGTCGACAACGTCGCCAACCTCACGGAAGTGTGGCGCTACCAGACCGGGGATGTGAAGCGGCCTGACGACGTGGGCGAGACGACCTATCAGGTGACGCCGCTCAAGGTGGGCAATTCCCTCTATCTCTGCACACCGCACAACCTTGCGATCGCGCTCGATGCGACGACCGGCAAGGAAAAATGGAAATACGACCCGAATTCCGGCATGAACCCGGACCGCCAGCACCAGACCTGCCGCGGCGTCAGCTATTACAAGGACGCCGCAGCCGCTGCCGGCAGTCCGTGTGCGGAACGGGTCTATCTGCCGACGTCTGACGCGCGGCTGATTGCGCTCGATGCCGCGAACGGCCAGGTCTGCACCTCTTTTGCCGACAACGGGACGCTGCAGCTCACCAGCGGCATGCGGTACAATCCGGCCGGTTACTACTACTCGACCTCGCCACCGGCGATCGCCGGCAACAAGATCATCATCGGCGGGGCGGTCAACGACAACTATTCCACCCAGTCGCAGTCCGGCGTCATCCGCGCCTTCGACGTCAATACCGGCCAGCTGATCTGGAATTGGGATTCGGGGAACCCGTCTCAGACGCAGCCGCTGCAGCCCGGCCAGACGTACACGACGAACTCCCCGAACAGCTGGTCGGTGTTCAGCGTCGACGAGGAACTGGGCCTCGTTTATATACCGCTCGGCAACCAGGTGCCGGACCAGCTCGGCATGGGCCGCAGCGAGAATGTCGAGAAATATTCCTCCTCGATCGTCGCGCTCGATCTCAATACCGGCGCCGATCGATGGGTGCGCCAGACGGTGCATCACGATCTATGGGACATGGACGTCCCCGCTCAGCCGGTTCTCCTCAACATCACCAAGCCGGACAATACGGTGGTGCCGGCGCTGGTCGGTCCGACCAAGCAGGGCGACATCTACGTGCTCGACCGGCGCAGCGGAGAACCGATCATCCCGATCACCGAGGAACCGGCGCCCGGAGGTGCCATCCCGGAAGATCGTACCGCGCCGACGCAGCCGACCTCGGCCTTGTCGTTCAAGCCGAGGCCGCTCGAGGAACGGGACATGTGGGGCATCACGATGTTCGACCAGATGGTTTGCCGCATCTGGTACCACCAGTACAACTATCTCGGCCGATACACCCCGCCGTCGCTGAAGGGCTCGATCATCTATCCGGGCAATTTCGGCACGTTCAACTGGGGCAGCGTCGCGGTCGATCCGGAACGGCAGGTGATGTTCGGCATGCCGACCTATCTCGCCTTCACCTCAAGGCTGGTGCCCCGTGCGGACATCCCGCCAAAAGGCCAAGGCGAAAAAGGCAGCGAGCAGGGGCTCAACCGCAACGAGGGCGCGCCCTATGGCGTCTTCATGGGGCCGTTCCTCGGACCGCTGCAGATCCCCTGCCAGGCGCCGCCATGGGGCTATGTCTCGGGCGTCGACCTCAGGACCGGCCAGATCGCCTACAAGCACCGCAACGGCACGGTCTACGACATGACGCCGCTGCCGCTGCCCTTCAAGGTCG
This sequence comes from Neorhizobium tomejilense, assembly GCF_964254135.1. Lineage (NCBI taxonomy): Bacteria > Pseudomonadati > Pseudomonadota > Alphaproteobacteria > Hyphomicrobiales > Rhizobiaceae > Neorhizobium > Neorhizobium tomejilense. The sequence goes on along the minus strand of NZ_CAXUSO020000001.1, from coordinate 3,054,617 downwards.
GGGTGCCCGGCATCGGCGGGCCGATGATCACCAAGGGCGGCGTGGCGTTCCTCGGTGCTGCGGTCGACAATTACCTGCGCGCCTACAACCTCACCAACGGCCGTGAACTCTGGAAGGCGCGGCTGCCGGCCGGCGGGCAGGCGACGCCGATGACCTATGCGGTCGATGACGGACGCCAGTTCGTGGTGATGGTGGCCGGCGGACACGGGTCGGTCGGCACCAAGCCCGGCGATTACGTGATCGCCTACGCGCTGCCGCGATAGGCAGGCCCGAACAAAAAGGCCCGGGCGTTCGACGCCCGGGCCTTTCTCGTTCATCATCGGTGTCGGGAGGTCACCGCGGGCGGGTAAAACGGAGTTCGTTGCGCACGGTGGCCACTCCGGCGACGCCGAGCGCTACCTCCTCGGCTCGTGCAATCTCGCTTTCCAGCTGGACCGTGCCGCTCAACGTGACCTCGGAGCCGCGGGCGATGACGGCGACGTCGCTTGCATCGATACCGCCGGCAGACGCCAGCGCATCGGAGACCGCCCCTTCGAGCGTTGCGCCTGGCGGAAATTCCGCCTCGACCTCAGGAGGCGTCTCGTGAAAATGCTGATGCTTGAAGACCATTGCCGTACTCCGTTCTGACACGGCACGACAACGCGCGGCGAGGGCGATTGGTTCAGCGCCCGCCGGCGAGAACCGTGGCGATGATCTCCTGAAGCTGGTTCTGCGAGAAGGGCTTCGGCAATCGCGGCAGGCGATCGTCGCCGCCGGTGGGCAATTCCGCGTAGCCCGTTGCCAGCACCACCGGAAGGCCTGGTCTTTCATCGCGGATGGCAGCGGCCAGTTCGGAGCCGGTCATGCGCGGCATCGAATGATCGGTGATGACGAGGTCGATGTCATGGGCGCCGCTCCTCAGCTCCTTCAGCGCATCGGTGCCGCTATAGGCTTCGATCACGGTGTGGCCGAGATCCTCCAGCATCAGCGTGGTGTTCATCAGGACCAGCGCGTCGTCATCGACGGCGAGAATGGTCAGGCGTCCTCGGGGAGTTGCAACTGGCGACGGCATGTTTTTCTCCGAAGACTGCGGACAATCGTTTGCATCTGCCGCAGGCAGATAGAGCGAAACAGTGGTGCCCTTGCCTTTTTGGCTTTCGATATCGAGTTTGCCGCCCGACTGCTCGGTCAGGCCCTGCACCATGGAAAGTCCGAGCCCCGTTCCCTTGCCGACGCCCTTGGTCGTGAAGAAAGGCGTCGTCGCGCGGACCAATGTCTCCTCGTCCATGCCTTCGCCGCTATCGGCGACCGAGAGCCGAACATATCGGCCGGGTTTCAGCCTATCGGTCTTTTCGTCGGCCGAATACTCCTCGGCGCTGATGACGATCGTGCCGCCGCCGGCCATCGCGTCCCGGGCGTTGACGACAAGGTTCAGAAGCGCGGTCTCGAGCTGAACCGGATCGCTCGCGACATGCGGCAGGTTTTCGGCAAACCGGGTTTCCACGGAGGCGGAGGCGCTGAGCGAGCGCTGGACGAAATCCATCATGCCGCCGACAAGTGCCGGCACGTCGATGGCCTGCATGTTCAATTCCTGTCGCCGGGAGAACGCCAGCATGCGCTGGGTGAGGGCAGCACCCCGCTCGGCACCCTGAATGGCATTGTCCAGCAGCGGCATCAGCGCCGGATCGTCGGGCAAGCGTTTCTTCAGGATTTCCAGGCTGCCCAGCACGGCCATCAGCAGATTGTTGAAGTCGTGGGCGACGCCACCGGTCAGCTGGCCGATCGCCTCCATCTTCTGGGATTGGAAAAGTTCCTCGCGCGCCTGGGTGAGGGCCTTCTGCGCCTCGACTTTTTCAGTGATGTCGCGCGTGATCTTGGCGAAACCGAGAAGCGTGCCTTCCTCGTTGCGGATCGCGTCGATGATCACATGTGCCCAGAAGCGCGTGCCATCCTTGCGCTGCCGCCAGGTTTCCTTCTCGAAGCGCCCCTCGCGCCGTGCGGTCTCCAGGCTACGGTTGGGTTCGCCGCGCTCGCGATCCTCCGGCGTGTAGAACTTTGAAAAATGCTGGCCGACGATTTCGTCCGCCGTATAGCCTTTGATGCGCGCGGCACCCGCATTCCAGTTGCTGACGCAACCGTCCGGGTCGAGCATATAGAGAGCATAGTCGGTGACCCCCTCGACGAGGAGCTGGAATTTCTCCTCGCTCAATCGGAGTTCCGTCTCGGCTTTTTTCCGTTCGGTCAGATCGCGGGTCACCTTGGCGAAGCCGAGAAGCTCGCCGGAACGGCCCCAGATAGGGTCGATGATGACATGGGCCCAGAAGCGGCCGCCGTCCTTGCGGACCCGCCAGCCTTCCTTTTCGAAGCGGCCTTCGGTCGCAGCAGTCCGCAAGGCGTGCTCGGGCGCACGCGCCAACCGGTCTTCCGGGGTATAGAAGCGGGAAAAGTGCTCGCCGAGGATTTCCCATGCCTCGTATCCCTTGAAGCGCTGGGCGCCGGGATTCCAGCTGACGATCTTGCCCTCAGGGTCAATCATGTAGATCGCATAGTCGGTGATGGCGTCTACGAGAAGACGATAACGTTCCTCGTCAAGCAACGAAACGTCGTAACTTTGCGGCGCACTCATCAATAGTCCCCAGCCCACGAAGTTAGTGGTCTAATGCTCTGTAGCAACGAAAAGTTGTGACTATGCAACAGGATCATTACTCTTCCCCGGCCCACGAAACCCGTGGTCTAACGCGACATAATGTCCAAGTCCCATTTTGGTTCCCTGTTTCCCAAACTTTTTAGCTTGCGCGCCCAACGGCGGCGAGCCGAAACGGGTTGACGGATGACGAATTTTTCTTTACGACTGACGAAAGATGAAAATCGTCACACGTAAAACGAAAGACTTCAGCGGTATGGATACCAACGAAAATACCCTGGACACCTCGCGGCAGGACAATGTCGGCCGCATCCTCGATGCGGCGGAGCGGCTGTTCAAGCATTACGGCTACACCAAGACGAATGTGGCGGATATCGCGCGCGATCTCGGCATGTCGCCCGCCAATATCTACCGTTTCTTCTCGTCCAAGGCCGACATCCATCAGGCTCTGGCGCACCGCATGCTCGACGGCAGCTATCAGGCGGCACTCGCCAACGCGAAGCGGCCGGTGAGCGCCGCTGAACGGCTGCGCAATCACGTCCTGCAGCAGCACCGCTTCACGCTCGAGACCATGCTCGACGAGAAGAAGGTGCATGAGATGGTGGTGATCGCCATCGAGCAGCAATGGCCGGTCATCGAGCAGCACCTCGAACGCATCCGCCTCGTCATTGCTGACCTTATCAAGGACGGCATCGAAGCCGGCGAGTTCCGCGAGCAGGATCACCAGCTCGCAGCCGAATGCTTCATGTCGTCCGTGGTCATGCTTTGCCATCCGCAGCTCATTGCGGATTGCCTCTTGGAAACCAGGATCGGCAAACCCGAGGATCTGGTGGAATTCGGCCTCAGGGCCCTCAGATAATTCGCTTGAAATAGTTCCGGGGCGCCAAGGGGGCGTCTTGATCGAAAACCCGCCATCAGGAGTGCGGAGCCATGTCTTTCGTAAAGACCAGACGCAATGTTTCATTTGTCTTCAAAGGCCTTGTCGTGGCAGCCGCGTTCGGCGCACTGACGGCCTGCTCGGAAGAGAAAAAAGCCGAAGCCCCGGAAGTTGTCCGCCCGGTCAAGGTGACCGAGGTTGCCGCCGCCGATAACGGCCGCAAACTTCAATATTCCGGCTCCGTCAAGGCGCGCACCGAGATGAACCTCGGCTTCCGCGTTGCCGGCAAGATCACAGAGCGGCTCGTCGACGTCGGCGAACGTGTTCGCCCCGGCGATGTTCTCGCAAAGCTCGACGCGGTTGATTACCAGCTCGCGGTCCGCCGCGCCGAGGCCGATCTCTCCTCCGCCCAGAAGCAGGTGGAAATCTCGGGCCTCGCCCGCCGCCGGGCTGAGACGCTTGCCGAGAAGAGCATTTCCTCCCAATCGCAGTTCGAACAGGCGCAACTTGCCAACGACCAGGCCATCTCGCAAAGGGAATCGGCCCAGTCGGCGCTCGACCAGGCCCGCAACCAGGTCGCCTATACGGAATTGAAGTCGGACCAGAACGGCATCGTCACGGCGGTCAGCGCCGATATCGGCCAGGTGGTCGCGTCCGGCACGCCGGTCCTCTCCGTCGCCGTCGAGGGCAGCAAGGAAGTGCAGATCGCAGTTCCGGAAATGGACGTCGCTCAGTTCAAGCCGGGCAAGACGGTGAAGGCTCGTTTCTGGTCGGCTACCGATCTCGTCCTTGACGGCAAGGTCCGCGAAGTGGCCGGCAGTGCCGATGCGCAATCGCGCACTTTCGCGGTCCGCGTCAGCTTGCCGGACGACCCGCGGGTCCTGCTCGGCATGACCGCGACGATCGAAGCGGGTGAAGACAATGCCGTCGCCACCTATGCCGTTCCGCTTGCGGCGCTTTCCAAGAAGGACGGCCAGTCCGTCGTCTGGATCGTCGACCGCGGCAAGGGCACTGTCAGTTCGCGCGCCGTCAAGGTCGCCGACTTCTCCGACGATGGCGTTCGCGTCGCCGAAGGCATCGCCAAGGGCGACCTCGTCGTCTCGGCCGGCACCCAGTTCATGAAAGAAGACATGAAGGTCAAGCTGCCGGAAGCCATCGCCTCCCGCTTCGGCAGCGTCAGCAGCCTTACCACCGCATCGCTCGCGCCCTGATCGCCAGGCTTAAAGGACCCAAGACCATGAGCTCCTCTCATCAGGCCAATCCCCCGAAAAAGGGCGGGTTCAACCTGTCCCGCTGGGCGATCGCCCATCCGAGCATCGCCCGCTTCCTCTTCGGCCTCATCATCGTCATGGGCGCGCTCGGCGTCATGAACATGGGCCAGAAGGAAGATCCCGACTTCACCTTCCGCGTCATGGTCGTGCAGACCGTCTGGCCCGGCGCCTCCATCCAGGAAATGCAGGACCAGGTGGTCAACAAGGTCGAGCGTAAGCTGCAGGAAACCCCGCATCTCGACTGGGTCAAGTCCTATACCCGCGCCGGCGTGGCGATCACCACGGTGCAGATCAAGGGCGACACCAATACCGCCGAGGTCAACGACGCCTTCTACCAGGTCCGCAAGAAGATCGGGGACATCACCCAGGATCTGCCGGCCGGCCTACTCGGTCCCTATTTCAACGACGAGTTCGGCGATACCTACATCACCCTCAATTCGATCAGCGGCGAAGGCTACAGCTATCCTGAACTGAAGCAGTTCGCGATCCAAGCCCGCGACATGCTGCTCGCCACACCCGGCGTCGAAAAGGCGGTCATCCTCGGCGACCAGCCGCAGAAGATCTTCATCGACGTCTCGTCGAAGGCGCTCGCCGAGCGCGGCCTCACTGTCCTCAACATCCGCGATGCGTTGTCCGGCCAGAACAATATCGATCCCGCCGGCAACGTTCAGACCGCCGATCGGTCGGTGCGGATCGCGGTCGAAGGCGGCGTCACCACGCCGGAAGACATCCGCGAACTACGCCTCAAGGCTGGCAGCCAGGTGATCCGGCTCGGCGATATCGCCACCGTCACCGCCGGTCTCGAAAACCCCTATCAGCGCAAGTTCCGCTTTAATGGCCACGACAGTGTCCAGCTTGGCGTCGTCATGGCGAAGGGCTTCAAGGTCACCGACGTCGGGCACGAGGTCGAAGCCACCTATGAGCGCTTCGAACAGACGCTGCCGGTCGGCGTTTCCGTCGAGCAGGTTTCCAACCAGCCGGAAGTCGTCACCGAAGCGGTCGGCGAGTTCACCCAGGCCCTGCTGGAAGCTCTCGTCATCGTCCTCATCGTCTCGCTGATCTCGATCGGCTGGCGTTCGGGCATCGTCATCGCCATCACCATTCCGCTGGTTCTGTCAGCCACGTTCGCGATCATGTTCTACATGGGCATCGAGCTGCAGCGCATCTCGCTCGGCGCGCTGATTATCGCGCTCGGCCTGCTCGTCGACGATGCGATGATCGTCGTCGAGATGATGGAACGGAAGCTGGAGGAGGGGCTCGCACGCCTCGATGCCGCCACTTTCGCTTATTCATCCACCGCCTTTCCGATGCTGACCGGCACGTTGATCACCACTGCCGGCTTCATCCCGGTCGGGTTCGCCGATTCCACCGCCGGCGAATACGTGCGCACGCTGTTCTACGTGGTGGGCATCGCGCTCGTCGTGTCGTGGTTTGTGGCCGTCTATTTCACTCCCTGGCTCGGCTACATGATCCTCAAGCAGCGGGCGCACGCAGGCACCCATCACGATGCTTACGACACCCGCATGTATCGCGGCGTCCGGCATGCGGTCGGCTGGTCCGTGCGTCACAAGGCTATCGTGCTGCTTCTCACTCTCGGCGCTTTCGTCGGCAGCCTGTGGTCGTTCCAGTTCATCCCGCAGAGCTTCTTCCCGCAGTCCTCGCGGCCTGAAATCCTGGTCGACATGTGGCTGCCGGAAGGCACGGCGATCGAGGAAGTCGAACGCCAGGCGAAAGCCCTTGAAGACAAGATCCTGCCCGACGCGGACAAGACCTTCGTCGCGACCTATATCGGCGAGGGCGCGCCGCGCTTCTTCCTGCCGCTCGACCAGCAGCTCCGCAACCCCAACTACGCGCAGCTCCTGATCATGTCGAAGGACGTCGACGCCCGCGAGCGCCTGATCGTCAAGCTGCGCGCCATCCTTGCGCAGGACTTCCCGACCGTGCGCGGCAAGGTCGACCGCCTGTTCCTCGGCCCGCCGGTCGGCTGGCCCGTCCAGATGCGCGTCACCGGCCCGGACCCGGCGGAAGTGCGCCGCATCGCCGACCAGGTCAAGGAACGTTACCAGCAGCAGCCGCTGTTCGGCGCGATCCATGACGACTGGATGGAACCGGTCACAGCCATGAAACTGGTCATCGATCAGGATCGTGCCCGGGCGCTGGGCGTCACCTCGCAGCGTGTCCGCCAGATGCTGCAGACAGCAGTCTCGGGCGCTCCGGTCAGCGACTTCCGCGATGGCGAAGAAACCGTCTCGATCGTCGTTCGCGAGCCGGATGCCACCCGCAACCTGCTGTCGGCGGTCCAATCGGTCTATGTGCCGACGGATTTCGGCGGCTTCGTCCCGGTCTCGCAGATTGCCAAGGTCGTGCCGGTCCTCGAACAGGGCATCGAATGGCGCCGTGACCGCCTGCCGACGATCACCGTCAAGGCAACGCTGCCGGATGGCATCGAACCGACCCAGGTGTCGATGAACCTCTACAGCAGCATGGCCGACCTGCGTGCCAGCCTGCCTGCCGGTTATCATGTCGAAATCCAGGGCGGTGCGGAAGATGCAGCCGAAAGCCAGAACTCGATCGCTGCCAAGGCGCCGATCATGCTCCTGGTCATCCTCGTGCTGCTGATGATCCAGCTGCAGCATTTCGGCAAGGCGATGATGGTGCTGGCAACCGGCCCGCTCGGCATCATCGGCGCTGCCATGGCGCTGCTTCTGACCGGCGCGCCGTTCGGCTTCGTGGCGATCCTCGGCGTCATCGCGTTGCTCGGCATCATCATCCGCAATTCGATCATCCTGGTCGACCAGATCGACCAGGACATCGCGGCGGGCATGGAGCGGATGGAGGCGATCGTCGGCGCAGCCGTACGCCGTTTCCGACCGATCATGCTGACGGCGCTGACGGCCGTGCTGGCGCTCTACCCGATCTCGCGCGGGGTGTTCTGGGGCCCGCTTGCCTATGCGATGATGGGCGGCATCCTGGTCGCAACGGTGCTGACAATCCTCGTCCTGCCGGCCGCCTACGCCCTCTTCTTCGGCCGCGAGCCCAAGAAGAACAAGGACGACCGGTCGCCCGCCAATCAGGGCGACCTCTTCGAAAGCCGTGACGACCTGCCGATGGCAGCGGAGTAACGGCGAGCGCCTTCCTCGGGAGCCTGGTAACTCCTGAGGAAGGCGTCCTGATTGGCCTTGACGGACTGGAAGATATAGTCCCTGACCATCCGCACCCGGGGGATCTGGCTCAGGTCACGATGGCACATCAGCCAATAGCCGCGTCTCAGTTCCACCTCTTCCGGCAGCACGATTTCGAGATCCGGCCGCGTGCGGGTGATGAAGTTCGGCAGCACGCAAAGACCGAGACCGTTCAGCGTCGCGGTCAGCTGCGCAAAGATGCTGGAGCTCTGGAAACGCGCCTTGATGCCCGGATGGACGTCGCCGAGATAGTCGAGCCCGGGCGCGAAGATCATATCCTCGATATAACCGATGAAGGGATGCGACAGGAGATCCTGTCGGCTGCGGATCGGACCGGCCTTGGCGAGGTACGATTTCGCGCCGTAGACGTTGAGACTGTAGTCGGTGAGCTTTTCCGTCAGATAAGGCCCGTCCTTCGGCGGATCGAGCGAGACGGCGATATCCGCCTCCTTGCGCGACAGCGACATGATCTGCTGGATCGTCACCAGTTCCAGCGAGATGTTCGGATGGCTGTCGCAGAAGCTGCGGATCTTGTCGGCGAAGAAGAAATTCGCAAACCCTTCCGGGGTGCTTAAGCGAACCACGCCGCGCTGCGCCGTGGTGCCCGAGGCGACATCGGCCTGCAGCCGGTCGGCCTCGGTTTCGATGCGCTCCGCCGTCTCGATGAAGCGCTGGCCCATGCCGGTCAGGACATATCCACGTGGATTGCGCTCGAACAATTTGACCTTGAGGGCGAATTCCAGCCGGTCGATGCGCCGGGACACGGTCGCGTGGCTGGTGCGCAATTGACGTGCCGCGGTGGACAGCTGTCCACTGCGCGCCACGGCCAGGAAATATTGCAGATCGTCCCAGGTGAAGTTCTGATTGTTGCTCAATGCGGTCCCGTCTGTTCAAAAATGCACAGATGCTGTTTGCAATTAATTACAGCGGCCTGCTTGCGTCAACGGCCGTTTTCCTGAACCATGCAATCCGGAGCAGCCGATTTGAGGAGAACGGCTCACCAATTTTGAACAGACCCTTCAAATTTTCTGGGCCTATTCTCTGGGAGGAGAAATTATGCGCAAGACAATTATGACGTCACTTGTAACGTCCCTGGCCGTCGTTCTGGCAAGCAGCGCGGCATTCGCGCAGAGTGCGTCCGACAACAAGGTCAAGATCGGCATCCTGAACGACCAGTCGGGTGTCTATTCCGAGTTCGGCGGCAAGTCGTCGGTCGAGGCGGCCAAGATGGCGGTCGAGGATTTCGGCGGCAAGGTTCTCGGGGCTTCGATCGAGATCGTCGATGCCGACCACCAGAACAAGGCGGACATCGCCTCCAACATCGCCCGCCAGTGGTACGACACGCAGCAGGTCGATGCGATCATGGAGCTGACGACCTCGTCCGTGGCGCTCGCCGTGCAGGCGATCGGCAAGGAAAAGAAGAAGATCGACATCGTCACGGGCGCGGCGACCACCGACCTGACCGGCAAGGCCTGCAGCCCCTACGGCTTCCACTGGGCTTATGACACGCATGCGCTCGCGGTCGGTACTGGCGGCGCGCTCGTCAAGCAGGGCGGCGACAGCTGGTTCTTCCTCACCGCCGACTATGCCTTCGGTTATTCGCTCGAGCAGCAGACCGGCGACTTCGTGAAGTCCTCCGGCGGCAAGATCGTCGGCGCGGTTCGCCATCCGCTCGCCACCACCGATTTCTCGTCCTTCCTGCTGCAGGCACAGTCCTCCGGCGCCAAGGTCATCGGCCTTGCCAATGCCGGCCTCGATACGGCGAACGCCATCAAGCAGGCGGCGGAGTTCGGCATCACCGCCGGCGGCCAGCGGCTTGCGGCACTGCTCTTCACGCTCGCCGAAGTGCACGGCCTCGGCCTGCAGGCGGCCCAGGGCCTGACCCTGACCGAGGGGTATTACTGGAATCTCGACGACAAGAGCCGCGAATTCGCGAAAAAGTTCTTCGCCCGCACCAAAAAGATGCCGAACATGGTCCATAGCGGCACCTATTCGGCGGTCACCCAGTATCTGAAGGCAATCCAGAAGGCGGGCAGCGACGATGCGGATGCCGTCTCCAAGGCGCTGCACGAAATGCCGGTCGACGATTTCTACGCCCGCGGCGGCACGGTCGCCAAGAACGGCCGGATGATCCACGACATGTACCTGCTGCAGGTCAAGAAGCCGGGCGAAAGCAAGGAGCCCTGGGACTATTTCACCGTACTCGCCACCATCCCGGGCAAGGACGCCTACATGGATCCCGCCAAGAGCGGCTGCGAACTGGTGAAGTAATGGCGGTTTCCGCGACAGCAAAGCAAGAAGAGCCGCGGGTGGTGTTATCCGCCCGCGGCCTCTCGAAAAGCTTCGGCGCCTTCATGGCGGTGAAAAACGTCGATCTTGACGTCCACCATGCGCGCGTCCATGCGCTGATCGGCCCGAACGGCGCAGGCAAGACGACCGTCTTCAACCTGCTCACCAAGTTCCTGCAGCCGACGGCGGGTTCGATCACGCTTCTGGGCACGGATATCACCAAAACTCCGCCGGACAGGATCGCCCGCATGGGGCTGGTCCGTTCCTTCCAGATTTCGGCGGTCTTTCCGCATCTGACGGTGCTCGACAACGTGCGCGTCGCGCTGCAGCGGACGAACGGGCTTTCGACGCAGTTCTGGCTGCCGGTCTCCTCGCTCGATCGGCTGAATGCGCGGGCCGATGAGTTGATCGAGTCGGTCGGCCTGAAGCGCGAGCGCAATGCGCTCGCCGCCGACCTTTCCTATGGCCGCAAGCGCGTGCTGGAGATCGCCACGACGCTGGCGCTCGATCCCAAGGTGCTGCTGCTCGACGAGCCGATGGCCGGCATGGGCCAGGAGGATATCGGCACCGTTTCCAACATCATTCGCGAGGTCGCAAAGACCCGTGCGGTGCTGATGGTCGAGCACAACCTCTCCGTCGTCGCCGACATCTGCCACCATGTGACGGTGCTCCAGCGCGGTGAAATCCTCGCCGAGGGCGACTATGCCACCGTCAGCCAGGACCCGCGCGTCCGCACCGCCTATATGGGCACGGAGGAGGCTTGATGGCACCCTTGTTGCAAGTTTCCAACCTCAATGCCTGGTATGGCGAAAGCCACGTCCTGCACGGCGTCGACATGACGGTCGGCGAGGGCGAGACGATCACCATTCTCGGCCGCAACGGCGTCGGCAAGACGACGACGCTCAGGACCATCGTCGGCATCATCCGCGAGCGGAAAGGCGAAATCCGCTTCGCGGGCAAGGATATGCTCGGCGTACCGCTGCATCGCACGGCGCATAACGGCATCGGCTTCGTGCCGGAGGAGCGCGGCATCTTTTCGACGCTGACCGTCGAGGAAAACCTGATGCTGCCGCCGGTCGTGGCCGAAGGCGGCATGTCGCTCGCGGAGATCTACGAGCTCTTCCCCAACCTTGAGGAGCGCCGCTCCAGCCCCGGCACGAAACTCTCCGGGGGCGAGCAGCAGATGTTGGCGATCGCCCGCATCCTGCGCACGGGCGTCAAGCTTTTGATATTGGACGAGCCGACCGAAGGCCTGGCGCCGGTCATCGTGCAGCGGATCGGCGAGGTGCTGAAGACGCTGAAGGAGCGTGGTATGACGGTGCTCCTGGTGGAGCAGAATTTCCGCTTCGCGAGCCGCGTCGCCGACCGGTTCTACCTGATGGACCATGGGCGGATGGTCGCGAATTTCCCGGTGGCTGAGCTGCCGGGCAAGATGGACATGCTGCATAAAGTGCTGGGAGTGTGACGTTATGACGATGATCTTCGGCATACCGCTTCAGGCCTTTCTCGGGCAGCTCCTGATCGGCCTGATCAACGGGTCCTTCTACGCGCTTCTGAGCCTCGGCCTTGCGGTCATCTTCGGCCTTCTGCGCGTCATCAATTTCGCCCATGGCGCCCAATACATGCTCGGCGCCTTCGCGGCGATGCTGATGCTGGAGTATTTCGGCATCAACTACTGGGTCGCGCTGATCCTCGGGCCGATCGTCGTCGGCCTGTTCGGAGCCGTCATCGAACGGACGATGTTGTCGCGGCTCTACAATCTCGATCCGCTTTATGGCCTGCTCTTCACGTTCGGCCTGGCGCTGGCCATCGAGGGCACGTTCCGGTATCTCTATGGTGCCGCGGGCCAGCCCTATTCGGTGCCGACGCAGCTTGCCGGCGGCACCAATCTCGGTTTCATGTTCCTGCCGATCTATCGCGGCTGGGTGGTCGTCGTGTCGCTGGTCGCCTGCATCGGCACATGGCTGCTGATCGAGAAGACCAAGCTCGGCGCCTATCTTCGTGCCGCAACGGAAAACCCGGTCCTGGTCCAGGCCTTCGGCGTCAACGTGCCGGTGCTCCTGACGCTTACCTACGGGCTGGGGGCAGCACTCGCCGCCTTTGCTGGCGTGCTGGCTGCGCCGATCTACCAGGTCTCGCCGCTGATGGGTTCGAACATCATCATCGTCGTTTTCGCGGTGGTCGTGGTCGGCGGCATGGGCTCGATCATGGGCGCCATCCTCACCGGCTACATGCTCGGTATTGCAGAGGGCCTCACCAAGGTGTTCTATCCGGAAGCATCCAATATCGTTATCTTTGTGATCATGGCGATCGTGCTTCTACTCCGGCCAGCCGGCCTTTTCGGACGGGATGCGTGAGATGAGCGAGATGACCCAAACCGCCGCCAAGCCGCGTATCGAGCGCTCGGCCACCGCTTCCAGGACCTACACGATCTTCGTGATCATCGGCCTCGCGGCTCTGATCCTCGCGCCGATGTTCTTCTATCCGATCTTCCTGATGAAGCTCCTGTGCTTCGCGCTGTTTGCATGTGCCTTCAACCTGCTGCTCGGCTATACCGGGCTCCTCTCCTTCGGCCACGCGACCTTCTTCGGCGGCGCGGCTTATTTCACCGCCCATGTGGTCAAGGAATGGGGCTTTTCGCCGGAACTCGGTATCCTGACCGGCGTCGTCGGCGCAGCATTGCTCGGCCTGGTCATGGGATTCTTCGCGATCCGCCGGCAGGGCATCTATTTCGCGATGATCACGCTCGCCCTGTCGCAGATGTTCTTCTTCTTCTGCCTGCAGGCGGAGTTCACCCAGGGCGAGGACGGCATCCAGTCGGTGCCGCGCGGCCATCTGTTCGGTTTCATCGATCTCAACAGCTCGACCAACATGTATTATTTCGTGCTGGCCGTGTTCCTGATCGGCATGGTGATCATCTGGCGGTTCATCAACTCGCCGTTCGGCATGATCCTCCGGTCGATCCGCGAGAACGAGCCGCGCGCGATCTCGCTCGGCTACTCCGTCGCCCGCTACAAGCTCGGGGCCTTCGTGATGTCGGCGGCCCTGGCAGGCCTTGCGGGCGGGCTGAAGTCGCTGGTCTTCCAGTTCGCGACGCTGACGGATGTCGCCTGGCAGATGTCGGGCGAAGTGATCCTGATGACGCTGCTCGGCGGCATCGGCACGCTGATCGGGCCGATCTTCGGCGCTGGCCTGGTGGTCACGTTGCAAAACTATCTGGCGACGTCTCAATTCCCGGTGACGATCGTCACCGGCGTGATCTTCATGGTCTGCGTCCTCGTTTTCCGGCGGGGCATTATCGGGGAATTCTACGCCTCCCGGCTCGGCCGGAAGCTCGGTTTCGAGCATAGACGATAAGATAGAGGGAGGGCGCAGGGATGCGGCTTGCGGGCATGGCTCGCGGGGTGCTTCTCCCTGGAGCATAAGCATGGAAAATTACGACTACATCGTCATCGGGGCGGGCAGCGCCGGCTGCGTATTGGCCAATCGGCTATCGAAGGACCCGGGCAACCGGGTGCTGATCCTCGAAGCGGGCGGCAATGACAACTATCATTGGGTGCATATTCCTGTCGGTTACCTCTACTGCATCAACAATCCGCGCACGGATTGGTGTTTTACGACCGAGAAAGAAGAGGGGCTGAACGGCCGTTCGCTCTCCTATCCGCGTGGAAAGATCCTCGGCGGCTGCTCGTCGATCAACGGCATGATCTACATGCGCGGCCAGGCTTACGACTACGACATGTGGCGCCAGATGGGCTGCACCGGCTGGGGCTGGGACGATGTCCTGCCTATCTTCAAGAGATCCCAAGATTTCTACAAGGGCGCCGACGACATGCACGGCGCCGGCGGCGAATGGCGCATCGAAAAGCAGCGTCTTCGCTGGGCCGTGCTCGACAGTTTCCAGAAGGCGGCGGAAGAGGCCGGGATCCCGATCGTCGACGACTTCAATCGCGGCAGCAACGAGGGTTCCAGCTATTTCGACGTCAACCAGCGCTCCGGGATCCGCTGGAACACGTCCAAGGCGTTCCTGCGCCCGGCGATGAAGCGGCCGAACCTCACGGTGCTCACCAAGGCGCATGTTCGAAAGCTGATCATCGAAAACGGCGAGGTGAAGGGCGTAGAGTTCCAGCACGACGGGGTGGCGAAGAAGGCCTATGCGAAACGCGAAACCGTGCTCAGCGCCGGCGCGATCGGCACGCCGCATATCCTCGAGCTCTCCGGCATCGGCCGAGGCGATGTCCTGCAAGACGCGGGTGTCGAAGTGGTCAAGGCGGTCAAGGCTGTCGGCGAGAACCTGCAGGATCACCTGCAGCTCCGCCTCGTCTACAAGGTGACCGGCGTTCCGACACTCAACGAAAAGGCGTCGAGCCTGATCGGCAAGGCTTCGATCGGGCTGGAATACGCCTTCCGGCGCTCCGGGCCGATGTCGATGGCGCCGAGCCAGCTTGGCATCTTCACCAAATCCGGTCCCGACAAGGAGACGCCGGATCTCGAATATCACGTCCAGCCGGTGTCGCTCGACAAGTTCGGCGAACCGGTCCACTCGTTCCCGGCAATGACCGCGAGCGTCTGCAATCTTCGCCCCGAGAGCCGCGGCTCCGTGCATCTGAAAAGCCCTGATTTTGCCGCGGCTCCGGGCATCCATCCGAATTACCTGTCGACCGCCGCCGACCGCGACGTCGCCGTCAAGTCGATCCGGATCACCCGCGAGATCGTCAAGAAACCGGCATTTGCGCGCTATCATCCTGAGGAATACAGGCCCGGCCCCTCCTACGAGACCGATGCGGACCTCGAAAGGGCGGCCGGCGACATCGGCACGACGATCTTCCACCCGGTCGGCACCGCACGTATGGGATCCGATCCGGACAGCGTCGTCGATCCCCGGCTAAAAATGCGCGCAGTCGGAAAGCTGCGTATCGCCGATGCCTCGATCATGCCCAATATAGTCTCCGGCAACACCAACTCACCGACGATCATGATCGCCGAAAAGGCGGCGGAGATGATCCTGGCCGACAATCGGTAGACCGGAGAAACGCATGCCCGATACCTCCATCCAGAGCGACGAAGTCCTCATCGACCGCATCGGTTCGGCCGCCATCATCGGGCTCAACCGGCCGAGGGCACTGAACAGCCTGAACTTCGCCATGGTGCGGGCGATGAAGCAGGCGCTGGAGCAGTTTGCGCGCGATCCGGAAATCTCCTGTGTCATCCTGAAAGGCGAGGGAGAGCGCGGTCTTTGCGCCGGAGGAGATATCCGGGTCATCTACGAGAGCGGCAAGTCGGACGATCCTGACGTCACGCGATTCTGGCGCGAGGAATTCCCGGTCAACTACATGATCTCCCGCTACGAAAAGCCGTATGTGGTGCTGATGGACGGCATCGTCATGGGCGGCGGCGTCGGCGTCGCCTCGCACGGAAAACACCGGATCGTCACGGAACGCACCCGTCTTGCCATGCCCGAGACCGCCATCGGCTACGTGCCCGATGTCGGCGCCACCTGGCTGCTTCCCCGCGCTCCCGGCGAGACCGGCACCTGGATGGGGCTGACGGGGGAGGTGATCGGCGCGGCGGATGCCATCTATACCAATCTTGCCGATGTGAACGTGCCCTCGGAGCGGCTCGGTCCGCTTGTCGAGGCGCTGGGGGAACTGAAAGGCGGCGCGTCCGATGAGCAGGTGAGGGCGGTGATCGATCGTTTCGCCGTTACGCCGGGTGAAAGCCCACTCGAAGCCCATCGCGACCTGATCGACCGGGTTTTTAGCTTCGATACGGTCGAGGAGATTGTGGAAGCCCTGAATAGAGAGGATGATGAATTCTCCATCAGGACGCGCGACATCATCGCCAAGCGCTCGCCGACCAGCCTCAAGCTCGCGCTTCGGCTCATCAGGCTAGGCCGCGAAAGTTCGAGCCTTGTCGAGTGCCTGGAGCGGGAATTCACCGCCGGCGCCGAAATCCTGCGCAACCACGATTTCTACGAGGGCGTGCGCGCCGCGATCATCGACAAGGACCGCAATCCCAAATGGTCTCCGGCAACGCTGGAGGAGGTCGGGGATGCGGACCTCGACCGCTACTTCGCTGCGCGGCATCCGGTTCTGTTTCCGGATCACAGGCTTTAAAACAACAACGACGACGGGAGGAAGACATGACCAAGATCGCTTTCGTGGGCCTTGGCAATATGGGCGGGCCGATGGCAGCCAATCTTGTGAAAGCCGGCCATGAGGTGCGCGGTTTCGACCTGTCGGAAGCCTCGGTGAAGGCGGCCGCCGAGACGGGCGTGAAGGCCGCCGGTGCGCTGGCGGAGGCGGTGCGCGATGCGGAATGCGTCATCACCATGCTACCGAAGGGGCAGCACGTCACGGCCGTGTGGACCGATCTCACCACGCTCATCCCCGAGGGCACTCTCGTCATCGACTGCTCGACCATCGACGTGGAAAGCGCCCGCAAGGCACATGAACTGGCGGATGTCATGAACTGCATCTCGCTCGATGCACCCGTCTCCGGTGGCACCGGCGGGGCCGCGGCCGGCACGCTCACCTTCATGGTCGGCGGTTCGGAAAAGGCGTTCGCCTTGGGCAGGCCGATCCTCGAGGCGATGGGAAAGAAGATCGTCCATTGCGGCGACGCCGGTGCCGGCCAGGCGGCAAAAATCTGCAACAACATGATATTGGGCATATCGATGATCGGCGTCTGCGAGGCATTTGGCCTCGCGGAAAAGCTCGGCCTTTCGCATCAGGCGCTGTTCGACGTCGCCTCCACCTCGTCAGGCCAATGCTGGTCGCTCACCACCTATTGCCCGGTGCCGGGTCCGGTGCCCACCTCGCCGGCGAATAACGACTACCGGCCGGGCTTTGCCGCGGCGCTGATGCTGAAGGACTTGACGCTGTCGCAGGAGGCCGCAAGACAGTCTGGCGCCGCCACGCCGCTCGGTGCCCACGCGGCCGAGCTTTATGCCGAGTTTGAAAGGACGGGACACGGCGCGGACGATTTCTCCGCCATCATCCAGATGCTGCGAGAGAAGGCGGGCCGGACGAGCTAGGCCGATTGATCAGGCCGGCGGCGTTTGTTTCCTCTGCGCAAAGGGAGTAAATTCCCGTCCTCTGGCCAATCGGTTCAGGGCTTGTGATGGAGGCAGACATGGGACGCCAATACATCGATTGCCGCGAATTTCCGAGCGAGATGAAATGCACCGTTGCGATCTCGGCGGACAACGCGGATGAACTCGTCAATGCAGCCGTGCAGCACGCCATTTCCGTGCATGGTCACCACGATACTCCGGAATTCCGCACGGAGATCAGGAAGGCTATCCACGAGATGGATGTCCCGCACGTCACCGCCTGACGATGCCGCGACAGGGCTTAGCCGAGACTCCCCGGTGCTGCCTCTTCCAACGAAGCAGCGCCGGTCTGGATGGCGCGCGAAAAGCTCCGCCGTTTATGGCGAATAATGGACAAAATTTCTAACCCCGTCACAAAGGAAAGTCCGCGGTTCCTCGCCGTTTGCTGGGCGTACCGGTAGTTTCACCGGCACAATCCAACACCGGAGACTTGCATGAACCGCCTCCTGATCCTCGGCACCGCGCTTATTGCTCCCTTGGCCGCGCTTTTTGTTACCCCCGCGCTGGCCCAGTCTCCGACGAAGCTGCTCAACGCCTCCTACGACGTTTCGCGCGAGCTGTTCGTCGCCGAGAACGAAGCCTTCATCAAGAGCCATCCGGGCGTCGCCATCGACCAGTCGCATGCCGGCACCTCGAAGCAGGCCCGTTCGATCGCCGAAGGCCTTGAAGCCGACGTCGTGACCTTCAACCAGTCGACGGACATCGATTTCCTCGCCAAACAAGGCTTCGTTGCCAAGGACTGGACCAAGGCATTCCCGAACAATGCCTCGCCCTTCTATTCCTTCCCGTCGTTCCTGGTGCGCGCCGGCAATCCGAAGAACATCAAGGATTGGGCCGATCTGGCTCGCGCTGACGTGCACGCCGTTTTCCCGAATCCGAAGACCTCCGGCAACGCCCGCTATACCTACCTCGCCGCCTACGCCTGGGCCAAGGAAGCCTATAAGGGCGACGAAGAGAAGATCGATGCCTATATCACCAAGATCTTCGACAACGTGCCGGTCTTCGATACCGGCGGCCGCGCCTCCACCACCACCTTCGTCGAGCGCGAAACCGGCGACGTGCTGATCACCTTCGAGGCGGAGACCCGCGGCATCGTCAAGCAGTACGGCGCCGACAAGGTCCAGAGCGTCATCCCGTCGGTCAGCCTGCTCGCCGAATTCCCGGTTGCGGTGGTCGACAAGGTTGCCAAGAAGCACGGCACCGAAGCCCTCGCAAAGTCCTATCTCGACTTCCTCTATACGGAAGAAGGCCAGCGGATCGCTGCCCAGTTCGGCCATCGCGTTCAGAACGAAAAGGTCGCTGGCGAATTCAAGGATCAGTTCCCGGCAATCCGCCTCGTCAAGGTCGATGACGTCTTCGGCGGCTGGGACAAGATCCAGAAGGACCACTTCGCCTCCGGCGGCACTCTCGACAAGCTGTACGGCAGCCGCTAAGCGCAGATTGAACTTCAACCAAGCCTCGCCCGGCGAACGAAAGTTCGCCGGGCTTTGCCGTGCAAAGAGGAAACGACCGCTTGAGACGCAATGTCCTGCCCGGGTTACGCCTGTCGCTGGGGGTGACGCTGTTTTATGTCGGGCTGATCGTGGTCCTGCCCTTGGCAGCTCTGGTCTTCAAGGCCGCGAGCCTCGGCCCGGAGGACTATTGGCGGATCGTCTCCTCGTCGCGGGCGCTCGCGAGTTACCGCGTCACCGTGCTCTCGGCGCTCGGCGCCACCGTCTTCAACCTGTTCTTCGGCCTGGCGCTCGCCTGGGTGCTGACACGCTATCGGTTCCCGGGCTGGCGGATCGTCGATGCCATGGTCGATCTGCCCTTCGCGCTGCCGACGGCAGTGGCCGGCATTGCCCTGACTGCGCTTTTCACCACCAACGGCTGGTTCGGTTCCATCCTTGCCGACCTCGGCATCAAGGTCGCCTATACGCCGCTCGGCATCATGATCGCGATGTGCTTCACCTCGCTGCCGTTCATCGTGCGCACCGTGCAGCCGGTGCTGGAAGATCTCGATCCGGCGCTGGAAGAGGCGGCGCAGTCGCTTGGCGGCTCGGACTGGGAGATTTTCCGCAAGGTCATCCTGCCGCTTCTGACCCCGGCGCTGCTCGCGGGCGTGTCGCTGTCCTTCGCCCGCTCGCTCGGTGAGTTTGGTGCGATCATCTTCATCGCCGGCAACCAGCCGATGTCGACGGAGATCACCGCACTTCTCGTCTTCATCCGGCTGGAGGAATACGACTACCAGGCCGCCGCCGCCATCGCCTCTGTGCTGCTGATTGCGGCCTTCGTCATGCTCGCGCTCACCAACTGGATGCAGTCGCGGGCGCTTCGCTACACGGTGAGGGGGTGACCATGGGCGCGACCCGTACCGGCAGAAAGCCGCCGCGCGTCGGCGACCAGCCGCTGTTCCGCCGGATGCTGATCGGCATCGTCCTGGTGATCGTCGCCCTGCTGATCGTCGCGCCGCTGGTGGTCATCGGCGTAGAGGCCTTCTCGAAGGGGTGGGCTGTCTATCGCGACACGATCATTCATCCGGATACCTTGCATGCGATCGGGCTCACGGTGTTTGCGGCGATCGTCGCCGTGCCGGTCAACACCGCTTTCGGTGTCGCAGCCGCTTGGTCGATCACCAAGTTCGACTTCTGGGGCAGGCGTTTCCTGCTGGTCGTCATCGAGATCCCGTTTTCGGTCTCGCCGATCGTTGCGGGTGTTGCCTATCTCTTCGTCTACGGCCTGCAGGGCGTCTTCGGTCCGACGCTGGACGAATACGGGGTCAAGATCCTGTTTGCGATCCCCGGCATCATCCTCGCCTCGATGTTCGTCACCGCCCCCTTCGTCGCCCGCGAACTGATCCCGCTGATGCAGGCGCAGGGCCGCGATCTTGAGGAAGCCGCCACCTCGCTCGGCGCGTCCGGCTGGCGGACCTTCTTCTCGGTCACGCTGCCGAACATCAAATGGGCGCTGCTTTACGGCGTCGTGCTCTGCAACGCCCGCGTCATGGGCGAGTTCGGCGCGGTCTCGGTCGTCTCCGGCAATATCCGCGGGCAGACCAATACGCTGCCGCTGCATATCGAGTTGCTCTATCACGACTACCAGGCGGCCGGCGCCTTTGCCGCGGCCTCCATCCTGGCGCTCATCGCCGTCTTCACCATCATCGCCAAGGTGGCGCTGGAGCGCCAGGGAGCCGGCCGCGTCCGTCGCCCGGCTCTGGTCGCCAATCCCGCGGAGAAAACCCAATGAAAATCCGCCTCGAAAACGTCGTCAAAACCTTCGAGACCTTTCGCGCCGTGCGGGATGTCTCGCTCACGATCGAAAGCGGCGAACTCGTCGCGCTGCTCGGCCCTTCCGGTTCCGGCAAGACGACCATCCTGCGCATGGTCGCCGGGCTCGAATATGCCGATGGCGGCCACATCTATTTCGGCGACCAGGACGCTACGGACATTCCGGTGCGCGACCGTGGGGTTGGTTTCGTCTTCCAGCATTACGCGCTGTTTCCGCACATGACGGTGGCGGAAAACATCGCCTTCGGCATGAAGGTCTCGAAAGTGAAGCGCGAGAAGGCGGCGATCGATGCGCGTGTCGTAGAGCTGCTGAGATTGGTGCGCCTGGACGGTCTCGGCGACCGGTTCCCGGCGCAGATTTCCGGCGGCCAGCGGCAGCGCGTGGCGCTGGCCCGGGCGCTGTCGGTCGATCCCAAGGTGCTGCTGCTCGACGAGCCGTTCGGCGCGCTCGACGCAAACGTGCGCCATGACCTGCGCCGCTGGCTGCGCGAAATCCACCGCGAACTCGGCATCACCACGATCTTCGTCACCCACGATCAGGAGGAGGCGCTGGATCTCGCCGATCGCGTCGTCATCCTCAAGGATGGCCACATCATCCAGCAGGGCACGGCGGAAGAAGTGTGTCGCAATCCGCAATCCGCCTTCGTGATGAAGTTCCTCGGCGATGCCAACGTACTCGCCGCAGAAGTCCGCGACGGCAAGGCCTATGCAAGCGGTGCTGCGATCGACGTTTCCGGCATTGCGGACGGCAAGGCGGAACTCTACGCCCGCCCCGCCGATCTCGACTGGTCCGCGCAGGGACCGGGCATTCCGGCGAGCATCACCCGCGTTCTCGACCGCCCTGACGGGCGGCGGGTGCTGGCGACCACCGAGACCGGCGAACAGCTGGAATTCGACGTCGAGCCGGAACGAGCAGTCAAGGCGGGCGAGGGCGGTTTTGTGACGCTGCGGCGGGCGAAGGTGTTTGCGCTGGGTTGATGGGTTTCTTCGACAAGCAGTAGATTTTGGCGACATGCGTCTGCGCCACCCCCTCATCCGACCCTTCGGGCCACCTTCTCCCCGCTGGGGAGAAGAGGTTATGAGGCACTGTCTCTGGCTCCTTCTCTACCGAAGAGGGAAAAGGCGCTGACGCCCCCGTTCATCCTCTCCCCTCGGGGAGAGGTCCGCCGAGCGTAGCGGAGGCGGGGTGAGGGGGCGGCGCCCGCAAACTTGGCCGAAAGGGCTCAAGCCAGAAGCTCGAACGCATCCTCGGCCAGCACCTCGCCATTGACGATCAGTTCCACCGAATGCCGGCCGGCGTAGTGCACGCGCGTCGTAAAGTCGCGGATGGCGCGGCTGATCGTGAGTTCGCAGCTCTCGCCGGCACCCAACGTGATCTCCTTCCACTTGAAGACCTTCTTCGACGTGCCGCCGGCCTTCTTCACGTAGTGGACCGCATAATCGACGACCAGCTTCTGCGGCGCCGACGCGGTCGACACCAGCCTGGCCGATATCTTCACCGCGCCGCCGAGTTTCAGCGACGACGGCGTCACCGCGAAACTGTCGATCTTTACTTCCGCCTTCTCGCCGGCGCCGAGATGGTGCAGCGCTTTCGCATCACCCTTCTTGATCAGCGTGCGCAGCGCCTGTTTGATGATCCAAACGGTGCGCGGGTCGTCCTTTGGCCAGTCGGTGATCCTGTCGAACACCCAGGCAGGGTGGTCCTTGGTGATGTCGTTCAGGTGGTTGGCGACGGATTTGCGCACGTAAAGGCTCGGATCGCTCTTCAGGTTTTCGAGGATCGGCGCGACAGGCGAGGGGTCGGCAATCAGTTCCTTCAGCTGGAACGACCAGGGCAGGCGCGGACGGCAGCCTTCGCTCGAAAGCCGGCGCACGTGCTCGTTGTCGTCCCGCGACCAGCGCTCCATCACTTTCAGCGTCCGGACGAGGTCCTTCAGGAGAAAATGCCGGATGGCGAATTCCGACGAGCCGAAGCGGGTGAAGAAGGCGAGCGCATCCATCGACAGGTCGAAATGGTCATGGCCATGGAGCGCCACATATTCCGGCAGCACGATGGAGGCAAAGCCGTGGTTGATGCGGGGTGCCAGTGCCCGCAGGATGTCGATATTGTTTTCGAACCCGCCCGGCAGGACCACGTGGTAGGCGATGGCGATCTGACGCAGGCGCTGCATGATGCTCAGATCGTCAAGACCGGCGGAAGTGAGCGTCAGAAAGCGTTCGCCATCGAAGCCGGGATGGATGGCCTTGGTCTCTGCCGCAAAATGCCGGAGGCGATCGCGGTTGAAGATTTCCTTCAGGAGCGGTGCTGCTTCAGTCTCGGCCATGGCGCTTCATCCGATGTTCACTGTTTGTTTTTCTTGGTATTTGACTCGAATGACGCGGGCAAGCGCAAACGAAAACGCCGGCCGGTGCAGGGGCACCGACCGGCGTCGAGAGCTCAGTTCGAAAAATCTTCAGATCAGCTCATCTGGCTGACGAAGCGGGTTTCGAGATAGGCTTCGGTGGCTTCCGAGCCGCCTTCCGTGCCGTAGCCAGAGTCCTTGATGCCGCCGAACGGGACTTCCGGCAGGGCAAGGCCGTTGTGGTTGATGGTCAGCATGCCGGCTTCCACCTGGCGGCTGAGCGCATGGGCGGTCTTGACCGAGCCGGTGAAGGCGTAGGAGGCGAGGCCGAAGGGCAGGCGGTTGGCTTCCGCGATCGCATCGTCGTAGTGCGAGAAGCGGTTGATGATCGCGATCGGGCCGAAGGGCTCGTCGTTCATGATCTTCGCCGAGGTCGGCACTTCGGAGAGCACCGTCGGCTCGAAGAAGTGGCCCTTGTTGCCGATGCGGTGGCCGCCGGTCTTCAACTCGCCGCCATGGGTGATGGCGTCCTGAATCAAAGCCTCCATGGCCGGGATGCGGCGCTCGTTGGCGAGCGGACCCATGGTCACGCCGTCTTCCAGGCCGTTGCCGACCTTGATCGCCTGTGCCGCCTTGACGAAACCGGCGGTGAACTTGTCGGCGATACCGTCCTGCACGAGGAAGCGGGTCGGGGCAACGCAGACCTGGCCGGCATTGCGGAATTTCGACATGGCGGTGACTTCGATCGCCTTTTCGAGATCGGCATCGTCGAAGATCATCACCGGCGCATGACCGCCGAGTTCCATGGTGGCGCGCTTCATGTGCTTGCCGGCAAGGGCGGCCAGATGTTTGCCGATCGGGGTGGAGCCGGTGAACGAAATCTTGCGGATGACCGGATGCGGGATCAGGTATTCGGAAATCTCGGCCGGAATGCCGTAGACGAGGTTGACGACGCCGGCGGGTACGCCGGCATCGATGAAGGCGCGGATCAGTTCGGCCGGCGAGGCGGGCGTTTCTTCAGGCGCCTTGACGATGATCGAGCAACCAGTCGCAAGGGCTGCGGAGAGCTTGCGGACCACCTGGTTGAGCGGGAAGTTCCAGGGCGTGAAGGCGGCGACAGGGCCGACCGGCAGCTTGATCGCCATCTGCGAGACGCCGCTCATGCGGGCCGGGATGATCTGGCCATAGGTGCGGCGGGCTTCTTCTGCGAACCAGTCGATCGTGTCGGCTGCGCCCATGACTTCCATCTTCGATTGGGCGAGCGGCTTGCCCTGTTCGCGGGTCATGTAATAGGCGATCTGGTCGACGCGCTGGCGCAGCAGGTCGGCAGCCTTGCGCATCAGCTTCGAACGGTCGAAGGGCGAGGTGTCGCGCCAGATCTTGAAACCCTTTTCGGCGGCTTCCAGCGCCAGGTCCAGGTCCGCCTTGCGGGCATGGGCTATTTTCCCGATCACTTCTTCCGTCGCGGGATCGGAAACATCGATGGTTTCGCCGCCGATGGCATCGCGCCATTCGCCGTTGATGAAAAGCTTGACGTCGGGATAGCTGTGCATGGTGTCCACTTTCATTTCAAGGCTGGATACGCCGTTTTAAGGCGTTGGGAGAGGATCCGGGAATATCGGGTTCTGACCTAAAATAATTGACAGCAACAATCAACGTTGCTCTTCTTAGAGATAGGGTGGCGTGCAGGCACTTACCACCTCGCAGCGCTCGGTTCCGACATTACGATATCGGTGCGGCTGACGGCTGTCGAAGAGGAAGGCGTCGCCCTTTTTGAGGATGCGCGTCTGGCTGCCGACGGTCAGTTCCAGTTCGCCGGCGACGACCACGCCGCCTTCTTCCGCCTCATGCTGCAGCATGGTCTCGCCAGTATCGGCGCCGGGCTCGTAGAACTCGTGGAAAATCTGGACGCTGTGGGATTTGGCGTCGCCGACCTGCAGCAGCGTCAAAGCGCCGGTCGAAAGCGGCGTCAGTTCATCGGCGCGGTAGAACACTTGGTCGACCGGCGGCAGCGTCAGCGCAAAGAAGTCGGTCAGCGGATAGTTGATTGCTTCGAGGATCTTCTTCAGCGAGGCGACCGAAGGGCTCACCTTGTTCTTCTCGATCAGCGAGACCAGGGAATGGGTGACGCCCGCCTTGACCGCCAGCGCCCGCTGCGACAGGCCGTGCTGCTTGCGCACCAGACAAAGACGCTCGCCGACATTGAAGCCGCCACCGGCTCCTTCCGCCGAATTCTCCATGGCGTGCATTCTTCAAAACGACCTTTGTTTCATTTCCTCGCCGCCGATCACGGCAGCGTTTCACTGATACACCGAAGGCGGGAATTTCTCCAATGACGAAAAACGGCGCGGTTGGTGAGTGGATGCAAATTTTTTCGGCGGGATGTCGGATTAGCGAAAGCCCGTGCGTCTTTAAGATATGGTCGCCATCGACGACCGCGCAACCAGGATTGAAAAGGGAGAAATGCAATGGCGAAGAACACGATCTGCTTATGGTTCGACAAGGACGCCGAGGAGGCTGCCCGCTTCTATGCCGAGACTTTTCCGGATAGCGCGGTTGGCGCCGTAATGCGCGCGCCCGGCGATTATCCGGACGGCAAGCAGGGGGACGTGCTGGTGGTGGAATTCACCGTTGCCGGAGTGGCATGCATCGGCCTGAACGGCGGCCCGACCTTCAAGCACAACGAAGCGTTTTCCTTCCAGATTTCGACCGAGGACCAGGAAGAGACCGATCGCTACTGGAACGCCATCGTCGGTAACGGCGGTCAGGAAAGCGAATGCAGCTGGTGCAAGGATAAATGGGGTATCTCCTGGCAGATCACGCCGCGTGTCCTCATTGAAGCCCTGGCTGTCGGCGGCGGCGAGGCGAAACGTGCCTTCGAGGCGATGATGACCATGAAGAAGATCGACGTCGCGGCAATCGAAGCTGCCCGGCGGGGCTAGGGGAGACAACCAATGGACAAAGACGTGAGCAATGGCCGCACGGCGGTCGAACGGCGGTCCGAGCGGGAACTCGTCGTGACGCGCAGCTTCGACGCCCCGGTTCGCCTCGTGTTCGATGCATGGACCAAGCCCGAATTGTTCAAGCTGTGGTGGGCGCCCAAATCCAGCGGGGTCCCGCTTCTCGCCTGCGAGATGGATGC
Source organism: Neorhizobium tomejilense (assembly GCF_964254135.1). Classification (NCBI taxonomy): domain Bacteria; kingdom Pseudomonadati; phylum Pseudomonadota; class Alphaproteobacteria; order Hyphomicrobiales; family Rhizobiaceae; genus Neorhizobium; species Neorhizobium tomejilense. The sequence goes on along the minus strand of NZ_CAXUSO020000001.1, from coordinate 3,028,511 downwards.
CCGTGCCGGAAGGGGTTATAGCGTCACGTTCGGACATGACGCCGCAAGCTCCATGACCTTCTTCGGAAAATATCTCGAAGTATCGCCGCCCTCGCGCCTCGTCTGGACCAATGACGAAAGCGAAAACGGCTCCGTCACCACGGTCAGCTTCGAGGAGGAGGAAGGCGGCAGGACGCTGCTGGTCCTGCATGAGCTCTATCCTTCCAGGGAAGCGGCCGACGAATCCTGCGCCGGCATGGAAGGTGCGATGCCCGAACAGTTCGGGCAGCTGGATGAACTTCTCGTCACCCTGGGCACGAGGGCCTAAACCCACGATCGCTGGTTTGGCCGAAACGCGGAAATAAGAAGGCCCGGCGCGCTGGAAAGCGGCCGGGCCGGTTTGTCGAAAAGGCGAAACGCTCTCTTAGAAAAACGCCTGAATGCCCGTCTGCGCGCGGCCGAGGATCAGGGCGTGGACGTCGTGGGTGCCTTCGTAGGTGTTGACCGTCTCCAGGTTCTGCGAATGGCGCATGACGTGGTACTCGATCTGGATGCCGTTGCCGCCGTGCATGTCGCGGGCTTGCCTTGCGATATCCAGCGCCTTGCCGCAATTGTTGCGCTTGACGATCGAGATCATTTCCGGGGCCATCTTGTGCTGGTCCATCAGCTGGCCGACGCGGAGCGAAGCCTGGAGGCCGAGGGTGATTTCCGTCTGCATGTCGGCGAGCTTCTTCTGGTAGAGCTGCATGCCGGCGAGCGGCTTGCCGAACTGCTTGCGGTCAAGACCGTACTGGCGGGCGCGGAACCAGCAGTCTTCGGCAGCCCCCATGACGCCCCAGGAAATGCCGTAGCGGGCGCGGTTGAGGCAGCCGAAGGGGCCCTTGAGACCCGAAACGTTCGGCAGGATCGCATCCTCGCCGACCTCGACGCTGTCCATGACGATCTCGCCGGTGATCGAGGCGCGCAACGACAGTTTTCCGCCGATCTTCGGGGCGGAAAGGCCCTTCATGCCCTTTTCGAGCACGAAGCCGCGGATCTCGTTGTTGTGGGCTTCCGACTTCGCCCAGACGACGAAGACGTCGGCGATCGGCGCGTTGGAAATCCACATCTTCGAGCCACGCAGGCGATAACCGCCTTCGATCTTTTCGGCGCGGGTCTTCATGCCGCCCGGATCGGAACCGGCATCCGGCTCGGTCAGTCCGAAACAGCCGATCAGTTCGCCGGAAACGAGGCCGGGCAGATACTTCTTTTTCTGCTCGTCGGAGCCGTAGGCGAAGATCGGATAGATGACCAGCGAGGACTGCACGCTCATCATCGAGCGGTAGCCGCTGTCGATACGTTCGATCTCGCGGGCGACGAGGCCGTAGGCGACGTAGGAAGCGTTTGCGGCGCCGTATTCTTCCGGCAGCGTCACGCCGAGCAGGCCGGTCTGGCCCATCAGCTTGAACAGGCCCTTGTCGGTCGTCTCGTCGAGATAGGCTTCCTGGACGCGCGGCAGGAGTTCGGCCTTGGCGAAGGCGGCCGCCGCGTCACGGATCATCCGCTCCTCTTCGGTCAGCTGGTCTTCAAGAAGAAAGGGATCGTTCCAGGAAAAAGCCATGGGTCGCGCCTCCGGTTTGAAATCGGGCAATTTGAAGTTTGAAGAATTATCGCCAGCGGCAGGCGAAGAGCAAGCACCGTTTACTCATCAAGCCATGATCTATAGTAATACGCCATGGTCAGCCTCTCGCGAAAACTGCTCCCCTCCACCTCCGCGCTCGCGGCCTTCGATTCCGTCGCCCGGCTCGGCAGTTTCTCAGGCGCGGCGGAAGAGCTGTCGCTGACGCAAGGGGCGATCAGCCGGCAGGTTTCCGGCCTGGAGGAGCAGTTGGGCATCCAGCTTTTCGACCGTACCAGCCGCGGCGTCAGCCTCACTTCGGCCGGTGCCGATTATGCCAAGGCGGTCGCCAACGCGCTGTCACAGATCCGCTCGGCCTCGCTGCAGGTCATGACCAAACGGCATAGTGACCAGTTGAACCTCGCGATCCTGCCGACTTTCGGTACCCGCTGGCTGATGCCACGCATCCCGCAATTCGTCGCCCGGCATCCGGAAATCACCCTCAATTTCGCCACCCGTATCGGGGTCTTCGATTTCGATCGCGACGGCATCGACATGGCGATCCACATAGGGCAGCCGGACTGGCCGGGGGCGGAGTGCACCTTCCTGATGGAGGAAATGGTGGCGCCGGTCTCATCGCCGGCATTCCTTGCCTCGCACCCGATCAAGAAGGCCGAGGACCTGATGCGCCTGCCGCTGCTGCACATGGCTTCGCGGCCGGGCGCCTGGAACCACTGGTTCGAAAGCCTTGGCATCGGCGGCACGCCTTCGCAGGGAATGCGTTTCGAACAGTTCGGCAACGTCGCCCAGGCCTGTATCGCGGGCCTCGGCGTTGCGCTGATGCCGCTCTTCCTGATCGATTCGGAACTGGCGAGCGGCCAGCTTGTGGAAGCGTACCCGCATCAGGTGACGAGCCCCAGCGCCTATTATGCGGTGGCGCCGCTCAGCAAGGTGGATTTCCGGCCGGTGGTGGCTTTTCGGGCGTGGTTGATCGAGGAGATCGGCCGGTATCGGGAAGAAGTTGTGGGGTGGTAGAGCAGGTGCGAGGAGCCCCTCCCCCTTGTGGGGAGGGGTTGGGGAGGGGACTTCACCCGATGTAAAAACCCCTCCCGCCTGCCGGCCACCCTCCCCACAAGGGGGAGGGTTAAACACGCCGCACCCGTCTCGCCTACAGCCTCGGCCGCATGTCCAACCAATCGGTCGCGGCCTCATAGCCAAGCGCAATCTCCAGCACCGCCTTGTCGGCGCGCGGGCGGCCGATGATCTGGATGCCGGTGGGCAGGCCGTTTGCGCCAAAGCCGGCGGGCATGGCGGCGACCGGCAGGCCGGCCATCGAGGCCGGGACCACCACTTCCATCCAGCGGTGATAGGTGTCCATCGTCCGGCCGCCGATCGCCTTCGGCCAATGGGTTTCCGCATCGAAGGGGAAGACCTGGGCGGACGGCAGGATCAGATAATCGTACTGGCCGAACACGGTCAGCAGGTATTGATACCAGGCACTGCGGCGTTTCGAGGCGAAATGCACCTCGCGCGCCGTCATGTCGAGCCCGCGCTCGATTTCCCAGATGATCTCGGGCTTCATCTTGGCGCGCTTTTCCGGATCGTCGTAGTTGTCGCGCATGCCGCTCGCGGCGAGCCAGCTGCGCAGCGTCGTCCAGGAGCGCCAGAGGTCGTCCATGTCGAAGTCCGGAACGAACTCGTCCACCGCGCAGCCGATCCGTTCGAAGACCGGAAGCGTCGCGCGGCAGAGTTCCAGCACGCCGGGTTCGAAAGGCAGGTAACCGCCGAGATCGCCGAGCCAGGCGATGCGGGCGCCTGAAAAGTCGCGTCCTTCCTGCGGCGTCAGGTCCTCGGTCGGCAGGGATAGCGGATCGCGCGGATCGTAACCGGCCTGGGTCGAAAGCAGGGCGGCGACATCGCGCACCGTGCGGCCCATCGGTCCCAGGACGGAGAGCTGGCCCATGAAGTTCTCGAGCTTCAGGGAGGAGGGGACGCGGCCGAAACTCGGGCGGAAACCGACGACGTTGTTGAAAGCTGCGGGGTTGCGCAGCGAGCCCATCATGTCGCCGCCATCCGCGACCGGCAGGAGATGGGCCGAAAGGGCCGCCGCCGCGCCGCCGCTTGAGCCGCCGACCGTCTTGGTCAGGTCGTAGGGGTTCCTGGTGATACCGTGCACCGGATTGTAGCTTTGCGAGCCGAGCCCCTGTTCCGGCGTGTTGGTCTTGCCGATGATGATCGCGCCGGCCGCGCGAATGCGCTCGACCATCACCTCGTCCTTCTCAGGCACGAAATCGGCAAAGATCGGCGAGCCATAGGTGCAGCGGATGCCCTTCACTTCGCAGAGATCCTTGATGGCAATCGGCATGCCATGCATCCAGCCGCGCGATTTGCCTGAGGCAAGCTCTGTGTCGCGTTCCCTGGCCTCGGCCAGAAGCTCTTCCCGGCTGCGCAGGCTGACAATCGCGTTGATCGCGGGATTGAGCCTGTCGATGCGTGCGAGATAGGCCGTCATCACTCCGGCGCAGGAGGTCCGGCCATCATGGATCGCTTCCGAAAGTGCTGTCGCGGAAAGGCCGGTTATCTCGTCGTCCTGCATCACTGCTTCCTCATGAATACCCGAGGATTTCCACAGGTCGGGGCTAGGAAGTCAAGGCCACATGTGGGGATATCCGGGCTGGCATTTACAAACGACTCGACAAAAGCCGTTGATCAAAGTATTCATGCTTAAACGTTTAATCAGAGCATGATATGGCTTCACCCCGTCCCGGACCGAACATGAGCGCCATCGCTGCCGCCCTCGGCGTGTCAGCGGCGACCGTGTCGAATGCGCTGTCCGGCAAGGGGCGCGTGTCGCCGGAGCTTATCGAGAAGGTGCGGGCCAAGGCAAGCGAGCTCGGTTATGTGCCGAGCCTGACCGCCCGGGCGTTGCGCACCGGCCGCACCGGCGTACTCGGGCTTGTCCTCCCGGATATCGCCAACCCGCTTTTCCCGCAGATCGCCCAGGCGATCGAGAACGCCGCCTCGAATGCCGGCTACGGCGTGCTCATCGCCGACTCCCGCGGCGATATCGCGGCGCAGACCGAGGCGATCGGCCGGCTTCTGGAACGCGGGGTCGACGGCATGGTCATCGTGCCCCGGCGCGGCACGCGGATCGCCGATGTCGGCTGCCCGGTTGCCGTCATCGATACGCCTTCCACGCCCGGCAATACCGTTTCGGCCGACCATTGGGAGGGCGGCAGCCAGATGGGCCGCCATCTTGCGGAGCTTGGCCATCGCAAGGTGCTGCTGATCGGCACCAGCGCCTCCTCGAACGTGCAGAACGACCGCATCGGCGGGCTGAAGGCCGGCCTCGGCGCGCTGGTCGAATGCGATACGATGTGGATCGAGAAAGTCGAGGCGGCTTCGGGCGAAGGCTGCCCGCTCGGCCTTGCGGACAAGGCGGCGGCTGGTTTCACGGCCTTTGCGGCTGTCTCCGATCTTTCGGCGCTTCGGGCGCTGACGGAACTGCAGCGCGCCGGCATCGGCGTGCCGGAAACGGTCAGCGTCACCGGTTTCGACGATCTCATCTGGTCGGCGGTGGTCACGCCGGCGCTCACCACGGTACGCATGGACATGGCGACGATCGCCGATCTGGCGATTGCCGCGCTCATCCGCGCGATCGAGCCCGAGGGGGAGGCCGAGAACGGAGCCGAGGAGGTTTCGACCGGCAACGTTATCTCCGAGACGGACCGCGTCCCGATGCAGCTCATCGTGCGCCAGTCGACGGCCGCCCCGCATGCCGGCCGCACACCGAATTTGCATGCCCCAACCCTCAACAAGCCGACAGCAGGAGAAATCACATCATGAACAAGGTCATTCTTGCGTCGGGCGCCGCCCTGATGCTCGCCATGGGTGCCGCGCAGACCCCGGCGCTTGCCCAGGAAAAGACGCTGACGATTTCCGTCTATGCGCTGGCCCAGGACGAATACAAGCAGATCGTCTACGATCCCTTCCAGAAGATCTGCGGCTGCAAGCTGGTCGTCGAGACCGGCAACAGCGTCGAGCGCCTCGCCAAGATGGAGGCCAACAAGGCCAATCCCGTCATCGACATGGCCGTCATCTCGATGGCGGATGCGCTCGCTGCCTCGCGCGCCGGCCTGATCGACAAGGTCGACACCTCGAAGATTTCGAATTTCGGCAAGCTCTATGACATTGCCAAGGATCCGAACGGCGACGGCATGAGCGTCGGGTACACGTTCTATGCCACCTCGATCGCCTATCGTTCCGACAAGATGAAGATCGATAGCTGGGCCGATCTGCTGAAACCGGAATATGCAAGCCATGTCGCATGGCCGAACGTCACCACCAACCAGGGCCCGCCGGCGCTCTATATGCTCGGCCTGGCGCTTGCCAAGGACACCCCGGACCTCGCAGCCCCGATCGCAGCGGTTGGCGCCAAGAAGGGCGAGATCGTCACCTTCTACGAAAAGTCGTCGCAGCTGGTGCAGCTGATGCAGCAGGAAGAAATCTGGGCAGCGCCGATCGGCCGCTTCACCTGGGCTCCCTTCACCAAGCTCGGCTTCCCGATCGCCTGGGCCATGCCGAAGGAAGGCCAGACGGGCGGCATGAACGTCATGACCGTCACCAAGGGTTCCAAGAACCGCGACCTCGCGCTGCAGTTCATGGATTTCTGGCTCTCGACCGAAGTCCAGACCAAGCTTGCCGAAAAGCTGATCGACAGCCCGTCCAACAAGGACGTCAAGCTTTCCGAAGCGCTCGCCAACAACCTCACCTATGGCGAGGAAACGGCAAAGAGCCTGAAGCTGATCCCGTCCGCCGTCGCACTCGACAACCGTGCCGGCTGGATCAAGACCTGGAACGAGAAGGTCGGCCAGTAAGGGTCAACGCAACCACGGAATAGCCTCCCAAGGCTGAGGGATGCGGGCAGCGCGCCAATGCCTGTCCGCATCCCGACTCATTGAACAGGATCGAACCACCATGTTCCAGAACAGGGCTGAAGCGCTGGCACTTGCGCTGCCGGCCGCGATCTTCGCGGCGGCGGTGTTTCTCGTGCCTGTCGTGATCCTGCTGTCGGATGGATTTCGCAGCCCCGTAGGCGGTTGGACGATTTCCGCCTATACGGACTTCTTCTCCAATTCGCTGAACCAGACGGTCTTCCTGCGCACGCTGAGGCTCGGCGCCCTCGTTACCATCGCCTCGGCCGTGATCGGTTATGCGGCGGCGTTCGCGATCGTCAGCCTGGAACCCGGCGCCAAGGGCAAGGTCACTGGCCTCGTGGTGCTGCCGCTGATGATCTCGCCTGTCGCCCGCACCTATGCCTGGATCGTCATCCTCGGCCGCACCGGCATCGTCAACCAGGCTTTCCAGGCCCTCGGCATCACGGAGGCGCCGCTACGCATCCTGTTCTCCGAGACAGCTATTTTCATCGGCCTGCTGCAGCTTTTCCTGCCGCTGATGATCATCTCGTTGATCTCGGCGCTGGAAAACATGCCGAAGGATGCCATTCCGGCGGCCCGCGTGCTCGGCGCCAACTGGTTCCAGGTATTTTGGAAGGTCATCCTGCCGCTCACCAAGGAAGGCCTCGTGATCGGTGGCACGCTGGTCTTTACCGGTTCGCTGACCGCCTATATCACTCCCGCGATCCTCGGCGGTTCCAAGGTGCTGATGCTCGAAACGCTGCTCTACCAGCAGGTTGCGGTCTCCAACAATTTCGTCGCTGCGAGCGTCATTGCCTTCATCCTGATCGTCATGAGCTTTGCCGCCAACATCCTTCTCAAGCGGGTCGCCACGGCGCGCAACAAGCAGAGGAGCCAAGCATGACGCTGCGCAGCCTCTTCATCCCGATCACGCTCCTCCTGGTGATCGCCTTCCTGATCGGGCCGTTCCTGATCATCGTCGCGGCCTCCTTCTCGGCGGGTGAGACACTAGCCTTCCCGCCGCAGGGATTTTCGCTGCGCTGGATCGCCAAGGTCTTCACGGTCGAAAGTTTCCGCGCCTCGTTCGGCATGTCGCTGTTTTTGGCGATCGGCGGCACGGCGGCGGCGCTTGTTCTCGGCATCCCGGCCTCCTATGCGCTATCGCGCTACAAGCTGCCGGGGGCGGAGATCGTCCGCACCATCGTCTCGGCGCCGATCATCGTGCCGGGCATCATCGTCGGCCTGGCGCTGCTGCGCTACATCGTCGTGCCGTTCCAGGTCGGGATCACGCTGGCGCTGTTCCTCGCCCATACGGCGCTGGTTCTGCCCTATGCGGTTCGGGTCGTCTCCGCCAGCCTCGACAACCTGCGCTCCGACATCGAGGAAGCGGCAGTGCTGCTCGGCTCCTCGCGGCTCGGCGCCTTCTTCCGGGTGGTGATGCCGAACATCCGTGGCGGCATCATGTCGGCCTTCATCCTCGGCTTCGTCACCAGCTTCAACCAGGTGCCGGTATCGCTGTTCCTCTCGGGGCCAGGCGTGCGCACCCTGCCGGTCGACATGATCGCCTATATGGAAATCGTCTTCGATCCTTCCGTCGCAGCGCTCTCGTCGCTGCTCGCCTTCCTCTCCATCGGCATCGTTTTTATTGCCGAACGTTTCCTGGGGTTCTCCCGCTATGTCTGATGCGTCCTATCTCTCGCTCGAAAAGCTGACGCTCGCCTATGGCGATTCCGTCGCGGTCGCCAACCTCGATCTCGATATCCGCAAAGGCGAGCTGATCGCGCTGCTCGGCCCCTCCGGCTGCGGTAAGACGACGACGATGCGGGCCATCGCCGGCCTGCTGGCGGTGAAGAGCGGCCATGTGCGCCTCGACGGCGCCGACATTACCCGGGTGCCGGCCAACAAACGCGCCGTCGGCCTGATGTTCCAGTCCTACGCGCTCTTCCCGCATCTCTCCGTCTACGAGAACGTCGCCTTCGGGCTGAAGCTCAAGGGCATGCGCGGCACCGAACTCGAGACCAAGGTCCAGTCCGGCTTGAAATCCGTCGGACTGTCGGCCTTCGCCAACCGCAAGCCGGCCGAACTTTCCGGCGGCCAGCAGCAGCGCGTGGCGCTCGCCCGTTCGATGGTGATGGAACCGAAGGTGCTGCTGCTCGACGAGCCGCTGTCGAACCTCGACGCCCGCCTGCGGCTCGAAATGCGCACGGAGCTGCAGCGCGTCCAGAAGGAAACCGGCGTGACGATGATCTTCGTCACCCACGACCAGGCCGAAGCTTTGGCGCTCGCCGACCGTATTGTGGTCATGAAGAGCGGTAAGATAGAGCAGATCGGTTCGCCGGAAGACATCTACAACCGCCCGACATCGTCCTTTGTTGCGGACTTCGTCGGGTTCGAAAACATTTTCCCGCTCGAAAACGGAAAGATGAAGACCAGTGCCGGTCTCATCGACCTTTCAGGCGACGTTTCCAGCGGGGCCCCTTCAGCGGCGGGCCTTGCCTGGCGGCCGCGTATGGTGACCCTGGGGACAGGTCCTTTCCAGGGCACCGTGCGCGGTACATCCTTTGCCGGCGATGCACGGGAATACCTGCTCGACAGCTCCTTCGGTCCGATCAAGGCCGAGGTGGAGGCGAGCCAGCCGGCGCATGCGCTGGGCGATGCTCTTGCCTTCGATCTGCCGGTCGAAAAGGCCGCGCCGCTCTCGCGATTCGTGTAGGATCCGCCGACATGGGTATCTGGATCGACACGGACATGGGTTTCGACGACATCGCTGCGATCATGGTCGCAGCGCATGCGGGGCTCGGCGTCGACGGCGTTTCGCTGGTCTTCGGCAACGCGCCTATCGAGCATGTTCGCCGCAATGCAGCCGGCGCGGCCTCCGCTTTCGTCTGGCCGTTCCCAGTCCACGCCGGACGCGCTGCACCGGTGCTGGCTAAAATAGAGACTGCGACAAGTATATTAGGCCAGACCGGTATCCCGACCGTGGGCCGGGCCTTGCCCGAAGCGCCGGATGCATTTCATACAGATGCCTTCGAAGCGCTCTGTTCCTGGCTCGAAAAGGGCAAAGGTGATGGTGAAGAGGGGGGCGAACGCCGCATCATGGCGCTTGGACCGCTCACCAATGTCGCGGCGGCGGCGCTCGCCCGGCCGGATCTTGCAGCCAAGATCACCGATCTCACCTGGATGGGCGGCGGGGTCACCACCGGCAATCATACCGCATCCGCGGAGTTCAACGCCTTTGCCGATCCGGAAGCGTTGGCGATTGTGCTCGCCCACAAGATCCCGTTGCGGATGGTCGATCTCGATCTCTGCCGCAAGGTGCTCTGCGCGCCGGATGACGTCGCGCCGATACGGGCTGCCGGCGGGCGCAATGCGGAACTGGTTGCCGATCTTCTCGCCGGGTTCGTGGCGATCGCCACCAGCCGCGGACGTCCGGCCATGGCGCTCTACGATGCGGTCGCCGCCGTCGCCTTGGCCTTTCCGGAACATGTCACCTGGCGCGAGGCGCGCATCGATGTCGAACTGTCCGGCACGCTGACGCGCGGCCGCACCGTGGTCGAGACGCGCACCGGCCGGGGCGAATTCAATGCGGCCTATGGCGTCGATATCGACGTCGGGAAAGCGAGAACCATCATTCTTGAAACACTGCGGGCAGAGGCAAGCTGGTGAAGAGTATCATCTCGAGCGTACAGGAATTCACCGAACCGGGCTTGCGTGACCGCGCCGTCACCGCGGCACGCGGCGATGCGCCGTTCGACATCCTGATATCGGGCGGCACGCTGGTCGACATGGTGACGGGCGAGCTACGCCCGGCCGATATCGGCCTCGTCGGGCCGGTAATCGCCAGCGTCCATGAGACCGGCTCCCGCTCGGATGCCGCGGAGATCATCAACGCGACGGGCACGTTCATCTCGCCCGGCCTCATCGACACGCATATGCATATCGAAAGTTCGATGGTGACGCCGGCGACCTATGCGGGCGCCGTGCTGCCGCGCGGGGTGACGACCGTCGTCTGGGACCCGCATGAATTCGGCAATGTCCACGGGACCGAAGGTGTGGCCTGGGCGCTCGAAGCGGTGAAGCCGCTGCCGCTGCGTGCCGTCGTTCTGGCACCGTCCTGCGTGCCGTCGGCGCCCGGCCTCGAAATGGCCGGCGCTGATTTCGACGCGGCGACGATCGAGGAAATGCTGTTCTGGCCGAAGATCGGCGGGCTTGCCGAGGTCATGAACATGCGCGGCGTCATCGACCGCGATCCGCGCATGAGTGGCATCGTGCAGGCGGCGCTGGTGTCCGAAAAGCTGGTCTGCGGCCATGCCCGCAGCCTCGTCGGGCCGGATCTCGCAGCCTTCATGGCGTCGGGCATTACTTCCGACCACGAGCTCGTCTCCGGCGCCGACCTGATGGCCAAGCTGCGGGCGGGGCTGACCATCGAGATGCGCGGATCCCACGATCACCTGTTGCCGGAATTCGTCGAGGCGCTCAACGCGCTTGGCCGCCTGCCGCAGACGGTGACGCTCTGCACCGACGACGTCTTTCCGGACGACCTCGTTCAGGGCGGCGGCCTCGACGACGTGGTGCGCCGGCTGGTGCGTTACGGCATGAAACCGGAATGGGCTCTGCAGGCGGCGACGCTCAATGCTTCCGTCCGCATCGGCCGCGCCGATCTCGGCCTGATCGCCGCCGGTCGCCGGGCCGATATCGTCCTCTTCGAGGATCTCACGGATTTCCGCGCCCGCCATGTCTTTGCCAGCGGCACGCTGATCGCGCGTGACGGCGTCATGACGGTCGGACTCCATGCGACCGATCCCTGCGTCCTGCAGGATTCGGTCAAGCTCAAGCCGCTTCAGGCGGAAGATTTCAAACTGCCCGCAAAGGGCCGCAAAGTCAGGCTCGCGACGATCGACCGTCCGCGCTTCACGAACTGGGGGCAGACGGATGCGGATGTCGTCGATGGTTACGTGGTACCCCCGGAGGGCACGACGTTAGTCGCCGTGACCCACCGCCACGGCCGGGCCGACAGCCGCACCCGTCTTGGGTTCTTGACCGGTTGGGGCAAGTGGAAGGGCGCATTCGCCACCACGCTTGCCCATGACAGCCACAACCTCACCGTCTTCGGGTCCGACCCGGCCGACATGGCGGCTGCCGCAAATGCGGTGATCGAGGCTGGCGGCGGCATGGCGGTGGCAACCGGCGGCAAGGTCGAAGCCCTGTTGCCGCTGCCGCTTTCCGGCCTCGTCTCGGAGGCGCCGATGGCGGAAGTGGCCGAAGGTTTCCGGAAAATCCGCGCCGCCATGGACGGTCTCGTCGATTGGCAGCCGCCCTATCTCGTGTTCAAGGCCTGTTTCGGCGCGACCCTTGCCTGCAATCCCGGCCCGCACCAGACCGATCGCGGCATTGCCGACGTTGCCACCGGCACGCTATTGGAATCGCCGATCCTCGAAATTTTCGAATAGGAAAAGCGAATGCAGCCGCATGATTTCTGGCAGGACGTCCATCCGGCAGGGTCGTTCGATCGGGCGGGGCCGTTTTCCGGCTTCTTCCCGGCGACGCTCGATGACGGCAGCCAGATCAGGCTGCCGATCCGGCCGCTTGCAGACGGGGAGCACGCGCTTGCCTCTTTGATCATCAACCAGGCGAGTTTCGATGTGCAGGACGCGCTTGCCGCTGATCTTGCGCCGAAGATCGCGGCCTTTCGCCCGGAAGTCATCGTCGGCCTGCCGACTTTGGGCCTGACGCTTGCCGCTGCCGTCGCCCGCGCGCTCGGCCACCTGCGTTATGTGCCGCTCGGGACCTCACGAAAATTCTGGTACGACGAGAACCTGTCGGTACCGCTCTCCTCGATCACTACACCCGAACAGCAGAAGCGCCTCTATGCCGATCCCCGGATGCTGCCGCTGATAAAGGGCAGGCGCGTGGCGCTGATCGACGACGTGATTTCCAGCGGCACCTCGATCGTCTCCGGGCTGACGCTGATGGCCTCGCTCGGCATCGAGCCGGTGGTCATCGGTGCGGCCATGCTGCAATCGGAGCGCTGGCACGACAAGCTCGATGCGTTCGGTATCGAGTGGCGGCCACGTGTGACAGGCGTTTTCAGGACCCCGATGCTGAAGAAGGCGGGCGAGGCGAGCTGGATGGCCTGACGCGTTTTCCGGCTTGCGAAAGAGGAGCGGCGGGCTAGGATCGCCGCATTGCTCACCTTGGAACTTTCACAAGACAATCGGGAATAAACTTCATGGAACTGGTGTTCGACGGCCATAACGACGTGCTCCTGCGGCTCTGGCGGAACATGAAGGCGGGCGGCGATCCGGTTGCGGAATTTGCCAAGGGCACGCCAGGCGGCCATATCGACGGGCCGCGCGCCAAGGCCGGCGGTCTCGCTGGCGGGCTCTGCGCCATCTATATCCCGTCCGGCGAACTGGTTCTGAAGGAACCCGATCAGAACGGCCATTACGTCACGCCGTTATCCGTCCCGCTCGATCATCTTCCGTCGCTGACGACCGCGCTCGAAATGGCGTCGATTGCGCTCCGCCTCGACCGCGCTGGCGCCTGGCAGCTCTGCCGTTCGACCGCCGACATCCGCAAGGCGATGGACGACGGCCGTTTCGCCGCCGTCATGCACATGGAAGGCTGCGAGGCGATCGATGCGGATCTCGACAACCTCGAAGTCTTCCACGCCGCCGGCCTGCGTTCGCTTGGGCCCGTCTGGAGCCGCCACAACATCTTCGGCCATGGCGTGCCTTTCGCCTATCCGATGTCGCCGGATACCGGACCGGGCCTCACCGACCATGGCTTCGAGCTGGTGAAGGCCTGCAACACGCTCGGCATCCTGATCGATCTCGCCCACATCACCGAGAAGGGGTTCTGGGATGTCGCCAGGACCTCCAACCAGCCGCTGATCGCCAGCCATTCGAACGCGCATGCGCTGACGCCGGTCGCCCGCAACCTCACCGACCGCCAGCTCGACGCGGTCAAGGAGAGCGACGGTCTCGTCGGTCTCAACTATGCGGTGACCATGCTGCGCCCCGACGGGCGCGACAATGTCGCCACGCCGCTTTCGGACATGGTGCGTCATATCGACCACATGGTGCAACGCATGGGCATCGACCACGTGGCGCTCGGATCGGACTTCGACGGCGCCTCGATTCCCGAAGAAATACATGATGCTGCGGGCAATCAAAATCTGGTTGCGGCGCTCAAGGGAGCGGGCTACGCTGACGCAGAGCTGAAAAAGCTATGCCGGGAAAACTGGCTCAGAGTTTTGGGGAAGGCCTGGCACGAATAGGCTTCTTTCCAAAGGTCCAACGAACAAAAACAGGGGTACGCAGACCATGATCCATTCGCTCAACAAGAGCCTTCGAGTGCTGTCCACCAGCGCCGCACTCGGGCTGCTTCTGTCGGCGGCACCGCAGGCCTTTGCCGCGACGCCGGCCGATACGCTCGTCGAAGGCTTTGCGATCGACGACATCATCACGATCGACCCGGGCGAAGCGTTCGAGTTGTCGACTGCCGAGATCACCGCCAATTGCTACAGCAAGCTCGTCATGCTGGACCCGGCCGATACATCCAAGGTGATAGGCGACCTGGCCGACAGCTGGACGACCTCCGGCGACGGCCTCACCTACACGTTCAAGCTAAAATCCGGCCTGAAATTCGCGTCCGGCAACCCGATCACTGCCGCCGATGTTGCCTATTCCTTCGAGCGCGCGGTCAAGCTCGACAAGTCGCCAGCCTTCCTGCTCACGCAGTTCGGCCTGACGGGCGACAATGTCACAGAAAAGGCGAAGGCCACCGACGATACGACCTTCGTATTCACGGTGGACAAGCCCTATGCCCCGAGCTTTGTGCTGAACGTGCTGACCGCCACGGTCGCTTCCGTCGTCGACAAGAAGGTCGTGACGGAACATGCCAAGAAGGTAACGCCGAATGCCGACTACAAATACGACACGGATTTCGGCAATGAATGGATGAAGACCGGCTATGCCGGCTCCGGTCCTTACAAGACGATGGCCTGGCGCGCAAACGAAGCCGTCATCATGGAGGCCAACCCCAACTACTACGGCGAAAAGCCGAAGCTGAAGCGGGTTATCTACCGTCACATGAAGGAAAGCTCGGGCCAGCGTCTGGCGCTTGAAAACGGCGATATCGACGTTGCCCGCAACCTGGAGCCGGGCGATCTCGATGCGGTTCAGAAGAAGAACGGCATCCGGCTCACGTCGGCACCCAAGGGCACCGTCTATTACTTCAGCCTCAACCAGAAGAACAAGAACCTCGCCAAGCCGGAAGTGGTTGAAGCCTTCAAGTATCTTGTCGACTACGAGGCGATCGGCGCGACGCTGATCAAGGGCATCGGCGAGGTCCACCAGACGTTCCTTCCCAAGGGCCAGCTCGGCGCGCTCAACGAAAATCCCTACAAGCTGGACGTGGCCAAGGCCAAGGAGTTGCTGGCAAAGGCAGGCTTCAAGGACGGCTTCACAGTGAGCATGGATGTGCGCAATACGCAGCCGGTGACCGGCATTGCCGAAAGCGTGCAGCAGACGCTGGCGCAAGCCGGCATCAAGCTCGAGATCATCCCTGGCGATGGTAAGCAGACGCTGACCAAGTTCCGTGCCCGCACGCATGACATCTATATCGGCCAGTGGGGCTCGGATTATTTCGATCCCAACTCGAACGCCGAGACCTTCACGATCAACCCCGACAATTCGGACGGGGGCAAGACCAAGACGCTTGCTTGGCGCAATGCCTGGGAGGTTCCGAAGGAACTCTCGGACGCCGCCAAGGGTGCGTTGCTCGAAAAGGATGCCGGCAAGCGCGCCGCCATCTACGAAGACCTGCAGCGGAAGGTGCTGGCGCAGAGCCCGTTCGTCCTCATCTTCCAGCAGACGGAAGTGGCCGGTTATTCGCCCAAGCTCAAGAACTTCAAGCTTGGCCCGAGCTTCGATACGAACTTCGTCTATACGGTGTCGAAGGAATAGCCTGAAAGGCCGCTTCCTTGACCTTGATCGATACGACAGCAGCGACACGGCGCAGACGGCGCCGTGCATCGTCTTCCACAATGGCAGTGCTGCGGTTCATCGTGACCGCGGCCACCACATTCCTCGGCCTGCTTGCCGTCACCTTCTTTATCGGCCGCGTCGTGCCGATCGATCCGGCGCTCGCTATCGTGGGCGATCGGGCGCCGGCGCATGTCGTCGAGAGGGTGCGCGAAGAGCTGGGCCTCAACCTGCCGCTCTACCAGCAGTTCTGGATCTATCTCAAGCAGGCCGTGACGGGTGATTTCGGTACCTCCGTGCTGACGACCAATCCTGTGATGGCCGATATTGCCCGGGTGTTCCCGGCGACGATCGAGCTTGCCACGATTGGCACGCTCATCGGAGCGCTCATCGGCGTGCCGCTCGGGGTTCTGGCGGCGGTCAAGCGGGGCAGCATCGCCGACCAGATCGTTCGCGTGATCGGCCTGATCGGTTATTCCGTGCCGATCTTCTGGCTGGGCCTTCTGTCGCTGGTGCTCTTTTATGCGCGCCTCAACTGGGTTGCCTATCCGGGCCGCATCGACATCGTCTACGAATACACGTTCACGCCGATTACCGGCTTTTATCTTCTGGACGCCATCTGGCAGGGCCAGTGGGACGTGGCCTGGGACCTGTTCCGCCACATCATCCTGCCGGGATCGCTGCTCGGCTATTTCTCGCTCGCCTATATCAGCCGCATGACCCGTTCCTTCATGCTGAATGAACTGGCGCAGGAATATGTGGTAGCCGGGCGGGCCAAAGGGCTGTCGGAGACGCGGATCATCTGGTTCCACGCATTGCGCAATGCCGCAGTGCCGCTGGTGACGGTCATCGCGCTGTCCTATGCGGGTCTGCTCGAGGGTTCGGTGCTGACGGAAACCATCTTCTCCTGGCCCGGGCTCGGCCTCTATATCACCAATTCGCTGCAGAACGCCGATATGAATGCCGTGCTCGGCGGAACGATCGCCATCGGCGTCGTTTTCGTCAGCATCAATCTCTTCTCCGATCTTCTGTATCGGACGCTTGATCCCAGGACACGAAACCGATGAGCCGGCCCTCAATTGCCCTGGACGAGACCCCAAAGCCCTATAGCCGCGAATGGCTGCTGTCCGACCGGCCCGCCTCGCGCCGCCAGGCCCAACTTGGTCGCGCCTATGTGATCTGGCGCCGGTTTGCCGAAAACCGGCTTGCCCTCCTGGGCCTCGCCATCATCGTGCTGCTGCTTCTGGTAGCTGCGTTCGCCGACGTTCTGGCGCCGCATAACCCGGTGCAGGGCGACCTGCGCAATTCCCGCCTCCTGCCGCTCGGCTCGCCGGGCTACCTGCTCGGCACCGACGACCAGGGCCGCGATATCCTCTCGCGGCTGCTCTACGGTTCGCGGCTGACGCTGCTGGTGGTGGTGCTGGTGGCGATCATCGCCGCACCGATCGGACTGATCGTCGGCACGGTCTCCGGTTATGCCGGCGGCTGGGTCGATGCGGTGCTGATGCGGATCACCGACATTTTCCTCGCCTTCCCGAAACTCGTGCTGGCGCTGGCGCTGGTCGCGGCCCTCGGTCCCGGCATCGAGAACGCGATCCTCGCCATCGCCGTCACCTCCTGGCCGCCCTATGCCCGTATCGCGAGGGCCGAGACGATGACCTTCCGCAATTCGGAATTCATTTCGGCGGTGAAGCTGATGGGCGCTTCGCCGTTCCGCATCGTGCTGCGCCACGTCATGCCGCTCTGCCTCTCGTCGCTGATCGTGCGCGTCACGCTCGACATGGCAGGCATCATCCTCACCGCGGCCGGCCTCGGCTTCCTCGGGCTCGGCGCCCAGCCGCCGCTTCCCGAATGGGGCGCGATGATCGCCTCGGGCCGCCGCTTCATCCTCGATCAATGGTGGGTCGCCGCCATGCCGGGTTTTGCGATCCTGATCGTCAGCCTCGGCTTCAACCTGCTCGGCGACGGCCTGCGCGATGCGCTCGATCCGAAGGAGGCAGGCCAATGACGGTGCCGGTCAAGCCGCTTCTGACGGTGGAGGATCTGCGCGTCACCTTCCCGACCCGCACCGGCGACGTGCAGGCGGTGCGCGGCGTGTCCTTCGCGCTCGGCCGCGAACGGCTCGGCATCGTCGGCGAATCCGGCTCCGGCAAGTCGCAGACCGGGCGCGCGATCATGGGCCTGACCCCCGGCCACGCCAAGATCAGCGCACGGAAGCTGGCTTTCGGCGACCGGGATCTGCTCACCATGCCGGCCCGCGAGCGGCGCGACCTGCGCGGCAAGAAGGTTGCGATGATCCTGCAGGACCCGAAATATTCGCTGAACCCGGTGATGACGATCGGCCGGCAGATCGTCGAGACGCTGAAGACCCACGAGAAGATTTCGACCTCGGCGGCCAAGGCGCGGGCGCTCGCGATGCTGGAGGCGGTGCAGATCAACGATCCGGAACGGGTCTTTTCGCTCTATCCGCACGAGGTTTCCGGGGGCATGGGGCAGCGGGCGATGATTGCCATGATGCTGATCTGCGGCCCGGAACTGCTGATCGCCGACGAGCCGACATCGGCGCTCGACGTCACTGTGCAGCTCGAAGTGCTGGATATCCTCGACAAGCTTGTGGCCGACCGAGGCATGGGCCTGATCTTCATCTCCCACGATCTCAGGCTCGTCTCTTCCTTCTGCGACCGCGTCATCGTCATGTATGCGGGCCGGATCGTCGAGGAACTGCCGGCTGCCAATCTCGCCGATGCGCAGCATCCCTATACGCGCGGGCTCTTGAACTGCCTGCCGACCATTGGTTCCGACCGGCATCCGCTGCCCGTGCTCGACCGCAAGCCGGAGTGGGCGTTATGACATCGGCTCTCTCCATCCGCGATATGGTTGTCACATACGACGAGTTTGCAGCACTCGATCATGTGAATTTCGATATCGGCACGGGCGAATCCTTCGGCATCGTCGGCGAATCCGGCTCCGGCAAATCGACGCTTTTGCGCGCCGTCTCGGGCCTTGCCTCCTTCGACCAGGGCACGCTCAGCGTCAACGGTCGCCCCTATTCCGGCCGCAAGCGCGACAAGGAGTTCTACCGCACCGTCCAGATGGTGTTCCAGGACCCCTATGGCTCGCTGCATCCGCGCCAGACGGTCGATCGCTTGCTGCTGGAACCGCTCGTCATCCACGGTTTCACCGATATCGAGACGCGCATCAACCGGGCGCTCGACGAGGTGGGTCTCGGGTCGGGCTTCCGCTTCCGTTATTCGCACCAGCTTTCGGGCGGCCAGCGGCAGCGTATCGCGATTGCCCGGGCGCTGATCCTGGAGCCGAAGATCCTGCTGCTCGACGAGCCGACCTCGGCGCTGGATGCCTCGATCCAGGCTGAAATCCTCAATCTGCTCGAACAGGCGCGCCGCGACCGCAACCTCACGTTCGTGATGGTCAGCCACGATCTCGGCGTCATCAGCCATATGTGCGAGCGGCTGGCCGTGATGAAAAACGGCAAGGTGGTCGAGACGGTGCCGCGGAAAGCGCTGGAAAACCGCGAGTTTTCCGCCGATTATACCCGCCAGCTGCTCGTCGCCAGCGAGGGTTTTCGCCGCGGCTGACGAGCGTCTCGATTTTATCTATGTCGCTATCCCGAACCGGTCTCCGCTTTCGGGCGACATGTTTCAGCCGGCAGGATCGCATGCAGCTTCGGGCGCTTATGTATTTCGACGAACTGGTCCGCACCAATTCGATGCGGGCGGCGGCCGAGAATCTCAACGTTGCTGCCACCGCCGTCTCGCGCCAGATCGAGAACCTCGAACACTATTTCGGCACGCCGCTCGTCGAGCGCAGCAATCGCGGCATCAAGCTGACTGCCGCTGGTGAACTGCTGGCGGCGCGGGCAGGGCGGACGCTGCGCGAACTCGAACATGTCCACCAGCTGATCGACGACCTGCAGGGCCTGCAGCGCGGCAAGGTGGTGATCTATGCCAACGGCGCGACGGTCGCCAACCTGATCGCCCCGGTGCTTGCGGAATTCAGCCTGCGCTACCCGAAGCTGCGGTTCGAGGTGGCGATCACCAGCGCGCGCGAGGCGGTGGAGGCGCTCGCCGGCGCCGAGGCCGATCTGGTCGTGACGCTGTTTGCACCAAAGATTTCCGGGGTGAAGGTGCGGCTGCGTTCCGAGATCACCTATGACGTCATCATGGCCGCCGACCATCCGTCCGCCGGTGCCAGGGAACTGACACTGCGCGATCTCGTCCGTATGCCGCTCGCTCTTCCCGACAAGAATTTCGGCGCGCGACAGGCCTTCGAGGAACTGTTCGCCAAGGACGGGCTGGAGCTCGATCCGGTTTTCGTCACCGGTTCCCTGGAAATGCTGAAGGAACTGGTGTTGCGCCGTGCGGCGGTTACGCTGCTGCCAGCGCTCGCGGTGCAGCGGGAAATCGATGCCGGCCAGCTTGCGGCGGTGCCGATCGCCGCCGGCAAGGCGGTGCGCACGCCGATCGATCTCTGCGTCGCGCCGGACCGCCAGCTGTCGTTCGCGGCGGGCAAGCTCGTCGATTTCATCGAGCGCTTCATGCGCGGCGCCGATGCGCGCAAATCGGCGCCTAAAAGGGCAAGTGCCTAATTACGTTCCGTGTAGCGTTTTCGGCTACACAGGGAACACAAAATTCTGCATTGTGTGTGCACCTGCGAAATGACACACTTTTGGCAATCGACGATCCCGCAGGTGCCGATCAGGCGGGTCTCGTTCCAAAAAGGGGATGACGGATGGGCAGGATGACGCTTTTGGGCTCTGCGACCATATTGAAGAGTGCAGCTTTTGGCCTTGCGATCAGCGCGGGCCTGCTTTTAGGGCAAACCGGCGCGGAGGCGGCGGCGAAGACCGCGATCACAGTCGGCATGGCAATCGAGCCGGCCGGGCTCGATCCGACGGTCGCAGCACCCGTCGCGATCGGCCAGGTGACTTGGCAGAACATCTTTGAAGGCCTGACGACCATCGACAAGGACGGCAAGATCAAGCCGCAGCTTGCCGAAAGCTGGCAGATCTCGCCGGATGGCCTGACCTACACGTTCAAGCTCCGCCAGGGCGTCAAGTTCCACAACGGCGTCGCCTTCGACAGCGCGGTTGCCAAATTCTCGATCGACCGCGCCCGCGGCGCGGACTCGGTCAATCCCCAGAAGCGCTATTTCGCCTCGATCGACACGGTCGAGACGCCGGATGCGGCGACGCTCGTTCTGAAACTCAAGCAGCCGGCCGGCAGCCTGCTTTACTGGCTCGGCTGGCCATCCTCGACCATCGTCGAACCGAAATCGGCCGCCGACAACAAGACGACGCCGATCGGCACCGGCCCATTCAAGTTCGTCAGCTGGTCGAAGGGCTCCAAGGTCGATCTCGCCAGGAACACCGACTACTGGAACAAGGCCGTCTCCCTGAAGCTCGATACCGCAGCCTTCCGTTTCATCAGCGATCCGCAGGCCCAGGCCGCGGCGCTGAAGGCCGGGGACGTCGATGCCTTCCCGGAATTCGGGGCGCCCGAACTGATCAAGTCCTTCGAGGGCGACAAGCGGCTGACGACGGTCATTGGCAATACCGAGCTCAAGGTCGTCGCCGGCATGAACAACACCCGCAAGCCGTTCAGCGACAAAAAGGTGCGCCAGGCGCTGATGATGGCCGTCGACCGCGCCACCGTCGTCGAAGGCGCCTGGTCCGGTTTCGGCACGCCGATCGGCAGCCACTACACGCCGAACGACCGCGGCTACAAGGACCTGACCGGCGTGTATCCCTATGATACCGCCAAGGCGAAGGCGCTGCTTGCCGAGGCCGGCTTCCCGAACGGCTTCACCTTCACCATCAAGGCGCCGCAGATGGCCTATGCGCAGCGCACCTCGCAGGTGCTGCAGGCGATGTTTGCGGAAATCGGCGTGACGATGAACATCGAGACCACGGAATTCCCGGCGAAATGGGTGGCCGACGTGTTGAAGGCTGCCGATTACGACATGACCATCGTCGCCCATGCGGAGCCGATGGACATCGACATCTATTCCCGCGATCCCTACTACTTCAACTACAAAAACCCGGCCTTCAACGACGTGCTGAAAAAGGTCGAGATGACCTCCGATGCCGCCGGACAGGAAAAGCTCTACGGCGAGGCTCAGACCATCCTCGCCAACGACGTGCCGGCGCTCTTCCTGTTCGTCATGCCGAAGCTCGGTGTGTGGGACGGCAAGGTGAAGGGCCTGTGGGAAAACGAACCGATCCCTTCGAACGTCCTGACGGATGTTCATTGGGTAGAGTGAAGCAGGCTTATGAGCTGGAATAGAGTGGTAACCGCGAGCTCCCTCTTCTCCCCAGCGGGGAGAAGGTGGCCCGAAGGGTCGGATGAGGGGGGCGCAGCCAACACTTCGCCTTCCACTTTAGTTGCTGCAATCGATTTTAGTTGCTGCAATCGATCCGCTGGATCGATTGGCCCGGCTCCGCCGGCCCCCTCATCGCCTCGCGTCCGCTCGGCACTTCTCCCCGTGGGGAGAAGAGGGAGGTGATGAACCGATGATCTCCATCCTCATCCGCCGAACCTTGAGCCTTGCCGTGACGCTGCTCGTCGTCTCGTTGCTGATCTTCACCGTCATGGACCTGCTGCCCGGCGATCCGGCGGCGATCATGCTCGGCACCTCGGCGAGTCCGGAAACGCTCGCGGCGCTGCAGAAACAATTGGGTCTCGACCAGCCGCTCCCCGTGCGTTATCTCGCCTGGCTCGCGGGGGTCTTCCGGGGCGATCTGGGGCAGTCCTATACCTATGGTGTGCCGGTTGCCGGGCTGATCGGCGAACGGCTTGCGGTTACCCTGCCGCTGGCGCTGATCGCCATCGTGCTCTCGGTGGCGATCGCCATTCCGCTCGGCGTTCAGGCGGCGCGCAGGCACAACGGTGCCTTCGATTTCGTCGCCGGATTGTTCTCCTATATCAGCATCGCGGTGCCGGCCTTCTGGGTGGGGCTGCTGCTGATCATCCTGTTCTCCACCATGCTCGGCTGGATGCCGGCGGGCGGGTTTCCCGGCTGGGACGCAGGGTTTCTTGCCGGCCTCAAGGCGCTCCTCCTGCCGGCCGTGGCGCTCGCCCTGCCGCAGGCCGGCGTGCTGACGCGCGTGGCGCGGGCCGCGGTTCTGGAGGTGATGAACGAGGATTTCGTGCGCACCGCCCGCGCCAAGGGCCTGAGCGAGGGTATTGCCATCTGGCGGCACGCCGTCCCGAACGCGCTGGTGCCGGTGTTCACAATGCTCGGCCTGCAATTCACCTTCCTGATCGCCGGCGCGGTGCTGGTCGAGAACGTCTTCAACCTGCCGGGCCTCGGGCGGCTGGCCTATCAGGCGCTCTCCCAGCGCGACATCATCGTCATGCAGGATGTCGTGCTGTTCTTCTCGGCCCTGGTGATCCTGATGAATTTCCTGGTCGATCTCGCCTACCTGGTCGTCGACCCGCGCCTCAGGGCCGGTGCGCAATGAAGAAACTGCTTCGCCGCCCTGTCTTCCTCATCGGGCTCGTCATCACGCTGGCGCTGTTTGCCGTGGCGCTGCTGTCGCTTGTCTGGACGCCGTTCCCGCCGACCAAGATGAACATCGTCCACAAGCTCAAGGCACCACTCGATTTCGGCCTCCTCGGCACCGACCAGTTCGGCCGCGACGTAGCCTCGATGCTGATGGTCGGAGCCTGGAATTCGCTGTCGACCTCCATCCTTGCCGTACTTCTCGGCGCAAGCGTCGGCACGGCCATCGGCGTCGTCGTCGCGATGCGGCGGGGCTGGCTGGAACTCGTCGTCATGCGTGGCTGCGACATCGTCTTCGCGGTTCCGCCAATTCTCTCGGCGATGATGCTCGGCGCCTTCATCGGATCGGGCCGCTTCACGGCGATCATCGCCATCGGCGTGTTCATGGTGCCGGTCTTTGCGCGGCTCGCGCTTGGCGCTGCCCTGCAGATCTGGACGCGGGACTATGTTACCGCCGCCGTCAGCATGGGCCGCCCGAAGGCCAAAATCACGCTCGTGCACGTGCTGCCGAACATCTCCAACCAGATCATCGTGCAGGTGACGATCCAGCTCGGCCTTGCGATCCTGACGGAAGCCGGCCTCTCCTTCCTCGGTCTCGGCATGCCGCCGCCGACGCCCACCTGGGGGCGGATGCTGGCCGACGCGCAGACTTTCCTCGGCCAGGCGCCGTGGCTGGCGCTGATGCCGGGGCTTGCCATCGCGCTCGCCGTGCTCGGCCTCAACATGCTCGGCGACGGCCTGCGCGACCTTCTCGATCCCCGCGACAATTCCTGATTTCGAAAAACGAAGATATTGCGATGAATGACCTCTTGAAACTGACGATACGCGAACTGCTCGACCTTTATTCGGCCAAAAAACTCTCGCCCTCGGAATACTGGTTGGCGGTCGAGGATCGTGTCGCCGCCTTCGAGCCGCATGTGCAGGCGCTCTACCTCTACGATCCGGACAGCGCGAGGGCGCAGGCCGCAGCCTCCACCCAACGGTGGGCGAAAGGGGCGACGCTTGGGCCGCTGGACGGCATCCCGGTGACGCTGAAGGAACTGATCGCCACCAAGGGCCAGCCGGTGCCGCTCGGGACCGCTGCGGTCGAACTGGTGCCGGCCACGGAAGACGCGCCCATCGCCGCTCGCGTGAGAGAGGATGGCGCGGTAATCTTCGCCAAGACCACCTGCCCGGACTACGGCATGCTGTCCTCCGGCCTCTCGAGCTTCCATCACCTCAGCCGCAACCCTTGGGACCTCACCCAGAACCCCGGCGGATCGAGCGCCGGCGCGTCGGCCGCCGGTGCCGCCGGTTTCGGCCCTCTGCATATCGGCACGGATATCGGCGGCTCGGTGCGCCTGCCGGCCGGCTGGACAGGGCTGTTCGGCTTCAAGCCGAGCCAGGGCCGTATTCCGGTCGATCCCTATTATGTCGGCCGTTGCGCGGGACCGATGACCCGCACTGTCGAAGATGCCGCCTTTTCCATGGCGACGCTGTCGCGTCCCGACTGGCGCGACGGCACCTCGCTGCCGCCCAACGATTTCGACTGGCTGGATTTCGACGTCGACGTCAAGGGTTTGAAGATCGGCCTGATGCTCGACGCCGGCATCGGCCTTGCCGTCGAGGACGAGGTTCTCGATGCGGTCATGGCCGCCGCCAAACGCTTCGAGGAGGCGGGGGCGATCGTCATTCCGGTCGAACCGGTCATGAACCGCATCATGCTCGACGGGCTCGACAGTTTCTGGCGCTCGCGGTTCTGGGGCGATATCGAGAAAATGCCGGAGGAGCGCCGGGCGCTGATCCTCCCCTATATCTACCAGTGGGCGGAGGGCGGCACTTACATTTCCGGCGTCGAGGCGGTGCGCGGCTTCAACCAGACGATCGAGATGCGCAAGGCCTGCGGAAAGCTGTTCACGACCGTCGATGCAGTGATTTCGCCGACCAATCCGATTGTTTCCTATCCGGCGGAATGGGCCTCGCCGACCAACGATCCGGCTTTGCCCTTCGAACATATCGGTTTCACCGTACCGTGGAACATGTCGGAACAACCGGCCTCGTCGATCAATTGCGGCTTTTCGAAAACCGGCATGCCGATCGGCCTGCAGATCGTCGGCCCGCGCTACGACGACCTGCTCGTGCTGAAACTCTCCAGGGCCTTCGAACAATGGACCGGGGGCGTTTCCGCCTGGCCCGAGCCGCCGGCCCCTTAAGTTTTCCAAACCTTCCGGGCGATTTCCGCTTTGGTGCAACCGCGCCGGGGAACAATCGCGCCTTTGCAGCGTTCAACGGCGGCGACAAGAACCGTGAAGTGAGTGGCGTGCGCCGCTCGCTTGGGGGGACCGATCCCGTTCCACGTTTCCGACGCCGTTTGATTCTGCGCAAAGCCTTCCGCGGCGCGCATCCTCTAAGGTCCGCAAAACAGGAGATCCGATATGCCCGCAGCCAACCCCACGACCGACTTCGCCCGCAACGGCACCGGCCAGAATTCGTCAGCCAGCAAGGATGTCGAAGCCCAGATTCAGCAGCTCCGCGACGATATCGCAGCGCTTACCCGCAGCGTTGCCGCGGTCGGCACCGAGAAGGCCAGCGAATACAAGGGCAAGGCTCGTCGCGTCGCTGGCGACGCCGCCGATGCCTCGATGCACATGGTGGAAGCTGCGCGCGATCAGGCACTGTCGATGGAAAGGGACCTGGAGCGTCAGATCCGCTCCAACCCTATCCAGGCCGTCGCCATCGCCGCCGGCGTCGGTTTCCTGTTCGCGCTGCTGACGCGCCGCTGATGATGGCAGGACTTGGTCCCCTGTTGGCTTCGCTCGCCGCGATGGATGTCGCGGCGTTCACGCGCAGGCTCAAAAGAAACGCGGCCCTCTACGCGCTGGTGATGCTTTTCCTGCTGACCGCCTACGGGCTGCTGGTGGCGGCGCTCGCCGTCTATCTCGCCGGCATATGGGGGGCGTCGATGGCGTTGCTGGCAGTCGCCGGCGGCGCGCTTTTGCTGGCGCTCGCCGTCTATCTGTGGGCCGTGATCGCCAACGGTGCCGAACAGCGCCGCAAACGGGAAGCGGCAGCCTCCAACAGTTCCAAGGCGCTGATGATGACGGCGGCTCTGACGGCATTGCCGTTGCTCGTCAAATCCCGCCCTCTTCTGCTCGTCGCGGCGGTCGCCGGTCTCGGCTTCCTCGCCACCAAAACCATGGGCGCTTCGAGCCGCCAAGATTCCGAGTCGGCTGAGTAGCGGATTTTCGGCCGCGCGACCTGTCCCCGACCTATCAATGGCCGCCTGCCTCGCGCGGGCGGCCGTATTCCGCGTTGTGCTGGGCCCGCTCTCGATGAAAGGGGGGCTTTGTGGGCAATGGCAGGCGGTTTGCGACCGCCCTGTGTCTTTTGTAAATGACCGGGCGTTCTTTCGGTGGTCTAGCCGAATTTCGTTGTCGAATCTCGGGCGGACTTAATTGTTGCGAATCCTCGTTGTCGATCGGGAGTTCCTAGTGGCCATGGAAGTGGAAACCGTTCTCACCGAGGTGCTTGCCTGCGAGGTTAAGGTCGCGACGCCGCGCACTTATGCAACGGATCTGGAGCAAGGCCTGTTCGACGTCGTCGTGATAGATTTTGCCCTGATCCGTGGGGAGAGCGAGGATGCCGCGCTTCGGTTGAGAGCCTGCGGGGCCGGACTGGTTTTCACCACGCTCAGCGTCGAGGATATGGATGGCCTGAAGGGCTGGGAAGGAATAACCGTCGTCGCAAAACCGTTCGACGACCACCACCTCATCGACGCCGTCAAAAACGCCGCCCGGATGTGAGCGGCGTCTTCGCAAGTCTGGAAGATTAGCTGCCGAAGGCGCGGGAGGTGATCGCCGCGTCGCCTGCGTCCGGGCCGTAATCACCCTCGCCGGAGACGCCCAGCAGCTCCTGGAGGCGGGTGCGGGCGCGGCTGACGCGGCTCTTGATCGTGCCGACGGCGCAGCCGCAGATCGCAGCCGCTTCCTCATAGGCAAAACCGGCAGCGCCCACGAGGATGATCGCTTCGCGCTGATCGTCGGGCAGCTTGTCGAGAGCCTTGCGGAAATCCTGAAGGTCAAGCCGGCCGTACTGTTCCGGATGGACCGAAAACCGCTCGCTGAACAGGCCATCGCTATCCTGCACCTCGCGTCCGCGCTTTCGCATCTGGCTGTAGAATTCGTTGCGCAGGATGGTGAACAGCCAAGCCCGCATGTTGGTGCCGGCGGTGAAGCTGGTCTGGTTCGCCCAGGCCTTCATGATCGTATCCTGCACGAGGTCGTCCGCCTTGTCGTGCCGGCCGGTCAGGGATACAGCGAAAGCGCGCAGATTGGGCAGCGACGCGAGGAGGTCGCGTTTGAAGCCGCGATCGTCGATCTCGTCTTCCTTACTCATTTTGCGTTCACCGGCTTAGCGTTCTTCTCTGCCTGTTCCAGGCGTTCGAGAAGATCGAGGAAACGATCCGGAATACCTTCTTCCTGTACTGCGTCGTAGAAGTCCCGTAACTTGCGGGATATGGATGCATTCGGCGGCACCGCTCCGGGTCGGACTTCATGGGGCTGGATTGCTGTCATCTCTTCTTTTTTTCTATTGTCGTCGTCACTCATCACGCGGGCAGCCTGTTGCGATATCGTCGGGCAGAAGAATTCCTGGCGGCAAAAAAAGTTCCACTCTTGCGGAACTTTTTTTCCAGGCCCACGTTCATAACAGGTCAATTGCCCACTGGGCACCGAGGGAGATTTTGTATGTCACTCACCACACGCGTTGCGTCTCACCTTCCATATCTGCGTCGGTATGCTCGCGCCGTCACCGGATCACAGACCTCGGGAGACGCCTATGTTGCCGCGGTCCTGGAAGCGTTGATCGCAGACGTTTCGATATTCCCCGAAACGTCCAAGGACCGTGTCTCGCTCTATAAACTCTTTGTTACAATTTTTGGTTCCACGAACATTGAGATTCGCCCCATCGAATCGCCGTTCGCCTGGGAGCAACGCGCGGCAGCCAATCTCTCGATGCTTCCCTCTCAGTCGCGGCATGCCTTTCTGCTGGTCTCGGTCGAAGGCTTCAGCATCGAGGAAGCCGCCGAAGTCCTGGAAGTCAGCACTGCCGAGGTGAACCGCCTGCTCGAAGACGCGACCCGCGAAATCTCGCGGCAGGTGGCAACCGACATCATGATCATCGAGGACGAGCCGCTGATCGCGCTCGACATCGAGCAGATGGTGCAGGATCTCGGCCACCGCGTCACGGGCATCGCCCGTACCCACAAGGAAGCGGTATCGCTGTTCCAGTCCTCGCACCCGAAAATGGTGCTGGCCGACATCCAGCTTGCCGACGGCAGCTCCGGGATCGACGCGGTCAACGAAATCCTGAAGTCTTCGAGCGTGCCGGTGATCTTCATCACCGCCTTTCCGGAACGGCTTCTGACCGGCGAACGCCCGGAACCGGCCTTCCTGGTCACCAAGCCGTTCAATCCGGACATGGTGAAGGCCTTGATCAGCCAGGCGCTGTTCTTCAACGAAGCCGTCAGGGCCGCCGCTTGATCCCATCGGCGGCAGTCGGGCCGGCAGGCCGGAACAATATACAACAGGTGGGCGTTCTGGCGCATCCGAAGAGGAAAACCCATGTTGTATTATGCTCTTGTCTGCCTGCTCGTGGCGATCGTCACCGGTGCGCTCGGCTTCAGCGGCATTGCGGGAACGGCAACGGGTCTCGCCCAGCTCCTGTTTTTCCTCTTTCTCGCACTGCTGCTGATATCGCTGGTCGTCGGGTTGTTCCGGCGCGTTTGACGTCCTATAAAAGGCGGATAATCATGCTCATAAATGCGGGTATCCATGCGTTCGGCAGGCGCCCAGTTTTCCCAGCTAGCCCGCGGACGGAGTGAGGAATTTGGTGCATCCCCTGACATGGCAGCAGGCTGGTCAGAGTGATGACAAGTTACGTGAATTTTTCATGCCGGCACTGGTGGATCTCGGCGCCAGCATCATGATCCAGGACGCCGGCCGGAATTACCTCTTCGTCACGCATCTTCCGGAGGTCTGGGCTGTCGAGCATGTCAGGACACCCACAGATGTCAGCCTGTTCGGCGAGGAGGTCGGGGCAAAGCTCGCGACCCTCAAGGACGGCATGACGGAAGCCGGGCGCAAGGGCCATATCGAGATTACCATAGGCACCGAGCAGATCTACGAGTTCCGGGTCCAGACGGTGGAATTCTCCAATGGCGGCCTGCATTTCGTCACCACGATCATCGACCGCTCCGAGGAGCGTCACCGCGAGCGGCTGTTGCGCGCGCTGCTGAGGGAAGTCAGCCACCGTTCCAAGAACCTGCTCGCCATCATCCAGAGCATCGCGTTGCAGACGGCCCGTTATTCGGGTTCGCTGGAGCTGTTTCTGCACAAGTTCCGGGGGCGGCTCTATTCCCTTTCGCAGAGCCAGGACCTGATCACCGATTCCAGCTGGCGCGGCGCCTATTTCTTCGAACTGGTGCAGCAGCAGACGGAAAAATACCTGCCCGAGAACAAGCATCTGGTGCGCGTCCACGGGGACAACATCCTTCTGACGCCGAACGCTTCGCTGCATATCGGACTGGCGCTGCATGAGCTGATCGTCAACGCGGTCAGCCACGGCTCGCTTTTGCGCAGCGGCAGGGTGATCAACGTCACCTGCACCCGCATGCATCTCAACGGCCATGACTCGCTCGAAATGATCTGGGACGAGGTGCTGGACGCCAGCCGGAGTCCCGAAGATAGCGAGGACTCGCTGAAAGCGCATTTCGGCAGCACCGTGCTGGAACGTGTCGTTCCGGCCTCCGTCAACGGCAAGGCGCAATACGTCATCTCCAACGACCGCATCAGCTACCGGCTGGTATTCCCGCTGGAGAGTGGCGGGGACTGAAAGAGAGTCGGTAGTGATTGGTCGTTAGTGAGTAGTTTTCGAGGTCAGCCATGACGTCTCGTGAACACTTGCGAAGAGCGCAATCGAACGTAGCGACACTGCCCACAAAGCTGAGCTGGCCCGGTTCCGTTTGACGGAGCCGAGCCAGTTCGTCTCTTCGAGGGGGATTGAAGAGTATGTCCGAAGGCTTTGTAGGGCGGGGGACGGGGGGGTGCCTTCGAACACTCATATAACGAGCGCCCTGGAAATAGGTTCCGGCGGTTCGAAACTTTTTTTAAAAGTTTTTTAGGGGCTGTTTTGGGCTGGGGCCGAATGAAAAATGGCGGCTTTGCAGCCGCCATTCGGATCGAGCCGGTGTCGCAAGATCAGTGCTTGAGCGCCCTCGGGTCGAGCGCGTCGCGGATAGCGTCTCCCATGTAGTTGACGCTGAGCACAGTGGCGGAGATTGCCAGTCCCGGCCATAAAACGCGCGAAGGCGTGAGTTGCAGGAAGTTGGCCCCGTCGAACAACAGCCGCCCCCAGGTCGGGAAATCCGAGGGAAAGCCGAGGCCGAGGAAGCTCAGCGCCGATTCGGTGATGATCGCCGAGGCGATGCCCAAGGTCGCGGAAACCATGATCGAACTCAGCACGTTCGGCAGGATGTGCTTGAGGATGATGCGATATTCCCGCATGCCGCTCGATTTCGCCGCCAGGATGAATTCCTGACTTTTGACGGCCAGCACGTCGCCGCGCACGATGCGGGCGGTGTGCATCCAGCTGGTGATCCCGATCACGAAGACGATCAGGATGAAGATGCCGGTTTCGGGCCCGAATGCAGCCCGCAGGGTATCGCGGAACAGCATCAGGATGACGAGCAGCAGCGGCAGCAGCGGCAAGGCCAGGAACAGGTCGGTGATGCGCATCAGCGGCCCGTCGAGCCTGCGGATATAGCCGGAAACCACTCCGACCAGCGTCCCGAGGAAAAGCGCCAGCAGCATGGCCGTGATGCCGACCGCAAGCGAGATGCGGCCGCCGGCGAGCACCTGGGCAAGCATGTCCTTGCCCAGGTTGTCAGTACCGAACGGATGAGCCAGTGACGGCCATTGGTTCTTGTCGCGGATGTTGATGGCGTTCGGGGCCACGCGGTGGATATACGGGCCGACGAAGACCGCCAGGACTATGAAGGTAAAGACGATAAGCCCGACGACGCCGCCTCTATGGGCACGGAACTGGCGCCAGATGTCTGCGAGGGCCGATCGGGTGGGAGTTGCCGCCTTGGCGGGCGGCGCGGTTGCGATGGTCGCATCAGTCATAACGGATCCTCGGGTCAAGAATGCCGTAAAGCACATCGGCGATAAGGTTGAAGAGCACGATCAGCACCGCGAAGATGAAGGTCAGGGTCTGGACGAGCGGGATATCGGCCCCCTGGACGGCGATGATCAGAAGTTGGCCAAGGCCATTCACGCGAAAGATCTGCTCGGTGATGATGGCGCCCGAAAAGATCGTCGGCACGCCGAGCGCGATCACGGTGACGACCGGGATCAGGCTGTTGCGCAAGACGTGGATGAGCAGGACCGACCTTTCCTTGACGCCCTTGGCTCGCGCTGTGCGCACGTAGTCCTGGTGCAGGTTGTCGAGCATCGAGGCCCGCACGAAGCGGGTGATCTGCGACGCGTTGAAGAGCGACAGCACCGCCACCGGCAAGGCCATCTGCTTGATCTGCTGGACGAAGCTCGAGAAGTCGGTGACGACAAGGTTGGTGTCATAGACCGACGGGAACCATTGCAGGTAGGAGGAGAAGATCACCACCAGCAGCACGCCGGTGAAGAAGGTCGGTACCGAATAACCGACCATCGACACGAACGTGCCGATCTGGTCGAAGATCGAGTACTGCTTGTAGGCGGAGATGACGCCGATCGGAACGGCGATCAGCACTCCGAACACATAAGCGAGACCGACGACCCACAGCGTCTGGGGCAGGCGCTGGACAATCAGGTCGACCACCGGGCTTCTGGTCGCCCAGGAAAGCACCCGCATGCGGTTCCCGTCGCCGAACTGCCAACCGGTCATGCGTTCGATGATGTTGAGCGGTTCGTTGATGAAGAATTGCTGCAGCCAATAGAGGTAGCGGAAGAAGAATGGCTGATCGAGGCCGAGCGATGCACGGATCTGTTCGCGGACCTCCGGCGGGATCGTCAACGGCAGGTCGCCGGTGGGATCGTTGGGTGCAAGATCAAGCAACGCGAAAATGACGAAGCTGATAATCAGCAGCGTCGGGATTGCGAAGAGCAATCGCCGCAAAGTGTATGTGAACATGCATAAGTCTCCAGACTAGCACGGAGAAGAAAATGCGGGCGCCGGGCCTGCCCCAGGGGCAGGCCCGGCGATCGGCATTACTTCGCGCGCGACCAGTCGGCGACGTTCCACAGTTCGCTATCCCACGCATTCATCTTCACGCCGGTGAGCTTGAGAGAATGCGAGGAGACGCTGCCGCGGTGGACGAGCGGGATATGCGCGCCTTCTTCGGTCAGCATGTCGTTGAGCTGCTTGGCAAGCGTGGCGCGCTTGTCGAGCTCGGCGGTCTTCGAAAGCTCGCCGAGCAGCTTGTCATAGGCCGGGTTGCAGTAACGCGGAATGTTCTGGCCCTGCCAGCCGTTCGCCGGGCTAGGCACCTTGTCGCACAGCCATTCTGCGAGATACTTTTCCGGGTCGGTGCCGTCGAAGTTGTTGGTGTACATTTCGACGTCGGCATAGAACTTCTGGAAGGTGTCGGGGCTTGCCGGATCGCCGCCGAAGAAGACCGAGGCGCTGGCATTGCGCAATTCGGCACCAACGCCGATCTGTGACCACATGTCCTTCACCAGTTCCTGGGTCGCCTGGCGAACCGAGTTGGTGGAGGTCGCGTAGAGGTAGGAGAGCTTCACGCCGTTCTTGGCGCGGATGCCATCCGGACCCTTCTTCCAGCCGGCATCGTCAAGCAGCTTGTTGGCTGCCACGAGATCCTGCTTCAGGCACCAGCTGTCGTTCTTGGTGGAAGCGACTGCTGCCGGTGCGGGCACGATGTTGCAGGTCGCCTTGCCGGCTGCGCCGTAACCGGCCTCGACGATGATGTCGCGGTCGATGGCGAGCGAAAGCGCGCGGCGGACTGCCGGGTCGGAGAGCGACGGATGCGGGCCAGCGTCCTTGGTGGAGCGCTTTGCGCCAAGCGAGGGATCGGCGTTGTAGTGGTTGAGGTTGATACGTTCGACCTGCGTGCCGAAGGACGTCACCAACTTGCCCTTGCCGGCGGCAACCATCTTGGCGAGGATTTCCGGCTCTACCTGCATGTTCCAGGCATAGTCGTATTCGCCGGTTTCGAGAACGGCGCGCGCGGCCGACGCAGCATCACCGCCACCCTTGAGGGTGACCGACGCGAAGGCCGGCTTTGCCGCATCGCGGTAGTTCGTGTTGGCGGTCAGCGTGATGACGTCGTTCGGCTTGAATTCCTTGACGACGAAAGGACCAGTGCCGATCGGGCCGAAATTGGCCGAGGTGCAGCCCGGAGCCTTGGCGCCGACGCAGTTTTCGAACTGCTTCTTCTGGATAACCGGCGACTGCGCGCCGACGAAGGCGCTGTAGGGATAAGGCTTCGGTTCGGTGAAGGTGATCTTGACCGTCTGCGGATCGGGAGCCTCGACGCTCTTGACGCCCTCGTACTGGGCGGCCTGGGCGCAACCGCCGTCCGGCGCGATGCAGTATTTCCAGGTGAAAATGACGTCGTCAGCCGTAAAAGGCGTGCCGTCCGACCATTTGACGCCCGGCTTGATCTTCCAGGTCATGCTCATCAGGTCCTTGGCGACGCCGCCGTTCTCGACGGTCGGAATCTCGGTGACCAGCGTCGGCACGAGCCCGCCCTTTTCGTCGTAGCGTGCGAGCGGTTCGATCACCATCGAGGACGCGTAGACTTCCTTGGTGCCGCCGGAGAGGTAGGGGTTCATCGTTGAAACGGCCTGCCAGAACAGGATCTTCAGATCCCCGTCGGTGCCGGGGGCCGCGTAGGCGGCCGAGCCTGCGAAGGCCAGGGCGGCTACGGTGCCGGCCAGAAGAAGTTTGAGGTTTTTCATGCTGCTATTCCCCTTATCGTTCTCTTATGAGTTGTGGTTGGGCATGCCGGTCAAGCCGGCTTTTTATGCCTCGGGACTGCGAAGTCGCCTTCCTCAACTTATTGACTTCGCAGCGTATTTCTTGTCCGTTCCTCCTCCGAAACTACTTCAAGAACAAGTTTCATCCTGCCGCTTTTGGCGAGCATGATCAAATTTTGAGCCATCTAAGCATAGGCCTATTTTCCGTTCAAGCCGGAAAATTGAAGCTTGCAAAATCGTGTCTTCGCGTCGCAATATCCGCTCCGACCAGAGTGGGAAACAGCAAGAAAACAATGAGGTCTGCGTAATGCCAGTCATCAATCGCGTCGCGGAAATGCAGGATCAGGTCGCCGAATGGCGGCGCCATCTTCACGAGAATCCGGAGCTGCTCTACGACGTTCACGAGACCTCGAAATTCGTCGCCGAAAAGCTGAAGGCTTTCGGCTGCGACGTCGTCGAGACCGGCATCGGCCGCACCGGCGTCGTCGGCATCATCAAGGGCAGCCAGGGCGATGGGCCGGTGATCGGTTTCCGCGCCGACATGGACGCGCTGCCGATCCTCGAAACCTCCGGCAAGCCCTGGGCTTCCAAGACGCCCGGCAAGGCGCATTCCTGCGGCCATGACGGCCACACCGCCATGCTGCTCGGCGCGGCTCAATACCTTGCCGAGACCCGCAATTTCAAAGGCTCGGTCGCGGTGATCTTCCAGCCGGCGGAAGAGGGCGGCGCGGGCGCGCTGGCGATGATCAACGACGGCATGATGGAGAAGTTCGGCATCAAGGAAGTCTACGGCATGCATAACGAGCCGCGCCTTCCGGTCGGCAGTTTCGCCACCCGCAAGGGCGGCATCATGGCGGCGGCCGACACGTTCGAGATCACCGTCCACGGCCGCGGCAGCCATGCCGCACAGCCGCACAATTCGATCGACCCGATCCTGATTTCCTCGCATATCGTGCTGGCGCTGCAGTCGCTCGTCTCGCGCGAGACCGACCCCCTGAAGTCGCTCGTCGTCACCGTCGCCTCGATCCACGGCGGCGAGGCGAGCAATGTCATCCCCGCCTATGTCAAGATGGCCGGGACGGTGCGAACGCTGCTGCCGGAGACCCGCGATTTTGCCGAGAAACGCCTGAGCGAAGTGGCGCAATCGACCGCGATCGCCCATGGCGCGACGGCCGATATCATGTATCGCCGCGGTTATCCCGTCACCTTCAACCACGATAACGAGACGGATTTCGCCGTCGAGGTCGCGGCCAAGGTTGCTGGTCCCAAGGCGGTTCAGACGGGCATGGCGCCGCATATGGGCGCCGAAGATTTCTCGTACATGCTGGAGAAGCGCCCCGGCGCCTTCATCTTTATCGGCAATGGCGATACCGCCAGCCTCCACAACGCTGCCTACGATTTCAACGACGAGGCAATTCCCTTTGGCGTCAGCTACTGGGTCACGCTCGCCGAAACCGCGCTCGCCGCCTGATCCGAAGGAGATTTCCATGCTGCTTTCCGGCACTTCCATGGAACAGGGCGGCGGTTCGGTGACCCCCGTCCTGTCGGTCCGCAATCTTTCCACCTCGTTCCGGGTGAACGACGAATGGCGCACCGTGGTGCGCAACATCTCGTTCGACGTGGCACCGCGCGAGACGGTGGCGATCGTCGGCGAATCGGGCTCGGGCAAGAGCGTCACCTCGCTGTCGATCATGCGGCTGCTGCCGAAGAATTCGAGCAGGATCGAAGGCCAGGTCTTCCTCAACGGCCGCGAATTGCTGTCGCTGCAGGAAGAGCAGATGCGCCGGGTGCGCGGCAAAGACATCTCGATGATCTTCCAGGAGCCGATGACCTCGCTCAACCCGATCTTCCCGATCGGCAAGCAGATCGCCGAGGCGCTGACGGTCCATACCGACATCAGCAATGCCGATGCGAAGAAGGAAGTCATCCGCCTGCTCGAAAAGGTGCGTATCCCCAACGCCTCGTCGCGCTTCGACGAATATCCGCACCAGTTTTCCGGCGGCATGCGCCAGCGCGTGATGATCGCCATGGCGCTCGCCGCCCGCCCGAAGCTGCTGATCGCCGACGAGCCGACCACCGCGCTCGACGTCACCATCCAGGGCCAGATCCTCGACCTCATCAAGGTGCTGCAGGAAGAGGAGGGCATGTCGGTCCTCTTCATCACCCATGACATGGGCGTGGTGGCCGAAGTCGCCGACCGCACCATCGTCATGTATCGCGGCGATGCGGTGGAGACGGGCGAGACCGGCGACATCTTCCACCGCGGCCAGCATCCCTATACCCGCGCACTTCTGTCCGCCGTGCCGCGTCTCGGCTCGATGGGCGAGCGCAAGCTGCCGTTGCGTTTCCCGATCGTCGATATCAAGACCGGCGAACAGATGCTGCTTGCCGACGTCACCGACACGGTCGGCAAGGGCAAGACGCCGATCCTGGACGTCAAGGACCTGACCACCCGGTTCGACATCCATTCCGGCCTGTTCGGCCGCAAGTCCGGCGCGGTCCATGCGGTCGAAAAGGTCTCCTTCGATCTGTTCCCGGGCGAGACGCTGTCGCTCGTCGGCGAATCAGGCTGCGGCAAGTCGACCACCGGCCGCTCCGTCACCCGCCTGATCACGCCGACCAGCGGCGAGGTCACCCTCGACGGCTATGAGGTCATGAAGCTCGATCAACCGACGCTGCGCCAGATGCGCCGGTCGATCCAGATGGTCTTCCAGGATCCGTTCGCCTCGCTGAACCCGCGCATGAGCGTCGGTTCGGCGGTCATGGAGCCCTATATCGAGCACGGCCTCGGGACCAAACAGCAGGCCCGCGACAAGGCGGCGAGCCTGATGGAGAAGGTCGGCCTTTCTGCCGACATGATGAAGCGCTTCCCGCACGAGTTTTCCGGCGGCCAGCGCCAGCGCGTAGCGATCGCCCGCGCCCTGATGCTCGACCCGAAGATCATCGTCGCCGACGAAGCGGTCTCGGCGCTCGACGTGTCGATCAAGGCGCAGGTCTGCAACCTGCTCCTCGACCTGCAGCAGAGCCTGAACCTCGCCTTCCTGTTCATCAGCCACGACATGGCGGTGGTCGAACGGGTCAGCCACCGGGTGGCGGTCATGTATCTCGGCGAGATCGTCGAGATCGGCCCTCGTGCGGCAGTGTTCGAGAACCCGCAGCATCCTTATACGCGGAAGCTGATGTCCGCCGTGCCGATTCCGGATCCGTCCCGCCGGCGGATCAAGCGCAACATGTCGACCGACGAAATCAAGAGCCCGATCCGCCCGGTCAACTACGTGCCGCCAAAGCGGGAATACCGCGAAGTGAGTGCGGGGCATGTGGTGCAGGTGGCGTGAGGGTTTCCACGCCGTGATTGATCGCTGAATTTGCCGGTCGCCCGGATTTCTGGTATCTTTGTGGTGTCAGAAATCCGGACGGTTTGCCGTCTTGATATGAGGATATTTTCTCACATGAGCGACAAGGACACGATCCGGCAACGCACGCTTGAAGCGGCGCACCTCCAAATGATCGAGGGCAATCCCCTCGATGCGGAGCAGATCGCGATGTTCGAAATGTTCGACCGCGAGGGTTGGTCGCCGGAACGCCAGAGGGCTTATATTCTTGAGCGAGCCCGTGCCGCCGCTGCACAGCAAGCGGCTGAATGAGCGACGACCCTTATGTCTATCCAGGGACTGGTGTTCTCCGAAACAAGCTCGGCCTAACCGACGCTGACAAGCTCGACTATCACGAGCGCGAAATCGCGACCATGCGAGCCCGCGAAGGCATTCCACCAGGCGACTTCGATCTCAAGCACCTGAAGGCAATCCACCGCCATCTCTTCCAGGATATCTATGAATGGGCGGGACAGATCCGCACCGTCGAGATTTTCAAGGGCGAGAGCCAATTCCAGTTCCGGCAATATATCGAAACCGGCATGGCAGATGTTCACCGCCGCATCGTGAAGTCCGATTTTCTGCAAGAGCTGGAGCGATCGGTGTTCGCGGCGGAGGTAGCCCGGATCATCGGTGATGTGAACTATGTCCATCCTTTTCGCGAGGGGAACGGCCGCACCCAGCTGCAATATCTGAAACAGCTTTCGGAGCGGGCAGGCCATCCGCTCGACCTGACCAAGATCGATGCGGCCGGATGGCTGGAGGCGTCGAAAGAGGCTCATCGCGCCCGATACGATCTCATGGGGCAGGTGATAGACGATGCGCTACGCATGACGTGAGGGGGCGGCGGTCACAAGGGTCCTCTCGGGTTATATTATAAAGGTTGCGTTGCTCCGCCCCGTTCTTCCAACCGTTTGACAGACCATCCGAAACCATGGCAGCAACAGGTGGAGGAGAATTTCTGCCATGGCAAAACGGTCTGATACGCAAGGGCGGCTCGACGATGCGGCGCGGGCCGGCTGGCTCTACTACGTCGCGGGGCGAACCCAGGACGAGATCGCCGCGGCCATGAGCATTTCGCGGCAGTCGGCCCAGCGGCTGGTGTCGCTCGCGGTTGCCGAACGGCTGATCAAGGTGCGCCTCGACCATCCGATTGCAGCCTGCCTGGAACTCGCCGAGGCGTTGCGCAAGAAATATGACCTCAAGCATGTCGAAGTGGTGCCGAGCGATCCGGTGGGGGGCTCCAGCACCGTCGGGATCGCCGAAGCCGGCGCCGCCGAGATCGAACGCTGGCTGAAGCGCCCGGACCCGATCGTCATCGCGGTCGGCACGGGCCGGACGCTGAAGGCTGCCGTCGACCAGCTGCCGCCGATGGAGTGCCCGCAGCACCGTATCGTGTCCTTGACCGGCAATATCGGGCCGGACGGATCGGCCGCCTTCTACAACGTCATCTTCTCCATGGCGGACGCCATCAAGGCGCGGCATTTCCCGATGCCGCTGCCGGTTCTCTGTTCCTCCGCCGAGGAGCGCGTGACCCTGCACGACCAGGCGCTGGTGCGCTCGACGCTCGAACTCGGGGCGCAGGCGGACGTTACCTTCGTCGGCATCGGCGAGCTTGGGCCCGACGGGCCACTTTGCGTCGACGGCTTCCTCGGCAAGGAGGAAATGCAAAAGCTCGTCCGGGAAGGTGCATCCGGCGAGATCTGCGGCTGGGTCTATGACAATCAGGGCCGGCTTCTCGCCAATTCCATCAACGATCGCGTGGCCAGCGTGCCGATCCCCTCGCGGGAGACCTCCTCCGTCATCGGTCTGGCGCAGGGGCGCCGGAAGTTCCAGGCGATTTCCGCTGCGCTCAAGGGCAATATCATCAACGGCGTGATCACCGACGAGGCGACTGCGGAGCAATTGCTCGGTCGTTGAGCAAAAATTACATGTAGCGAAATCAATCAGATAACCAATATCTGCTGCATTGCAGCGACGATTGGTGATTGACTTCCTTCGCCATTATGTGGGTAATTGCCCATGAGCAAAGCGAATGCTCGTTACTCATCTTCTGGGAGGAAGATATGACATTGAAGACGATTTTGCTGGGCGCCTGCTCGGCGCTGGCGCTTGCCGGCCTTTTCTCCACCGCGGCTTCGGCTGAAACCCTCACCATCGCGACTGTCAACAACGGCGACATGGTCCGCATGCAGGGCCTGACTTCCGAGTTCACCAAGGCGAACCCGGATATCCAGATCAACTGGGTCACGCTGGAAGAAAACGTGCTGCGCGAGCGTGTCACCACCGACATTGCCACCAAGGGCGGCCAGTACGACATCCTGACGATCGGCAATTACGAAGTTCCGATCTGGGCCAAGCAGGGCTGGCTCCTCGAGCTGAACAAGCTCGGCGACAAGTACGACACCAACGACATCCTGCCGGCGATCAAGGGCGGTCTGACGGTCAACGGCAAGCTCTATGCGGCGCCGTTCTACGGCGAGTCGGCGATGATCATGTATCGCAAGGACCTGTTCGAGAAGGCCGGCCTCAAGATGCCGGAAAACCCGACCTGGGAATTCATCGGCGATGCGGCTCGCAAGATCACCGACCGCAAGACCGACGTGAACGGCATCTGCCTGCGTGGCAAGGCCGGCTGGGGCGAGAACATGGCGTTCATCACGGCGCTCACCAACTCGTTTGGCGGCCGCTGGTTCGACGAAAAGTGGACGCCGCAGTTCGACCAGCCGGAATGGAAGGCAGCGCTGCAGTTCTACGTGGACCTGATGAAGGATGCCGGCCCGTCCGGCGCATCCTCGAACGGCTTCAACGAAAACCTGACGCTGTTCCAGCAGGGCAAATGCGGCATGTGGATGGACGCCACCGTGGCCGCCTCCTTCGTTTCCAACCCGAAGGATTCCAAGGTTGCCGACAAGGTAGGCTACGCGCTCTTCCCGGTGAAGGGCGAGATGAAGAACCATGGCAACTGGCTGTGGTCGTGGAACCTCGCGGTTCCGAACTCTTCGAAGAAGGCTGACTCGGCGCAGAAGTTCATCTCCTGGGCAACCAGCAAGGAATATACCCAGCTCGTCGCCGCCAAGGAAGGTTGGGCCAACGTTCCTCCGGGCACCCGCACCTCGCTCTACAACAACGCGGACTATCAGAAGGCCGCCGCCTTCGCAGCCCCGACCCTTGCTGCGATGGGTGCTGCCGATATCACCAAGCCGACCGTCAAGCCGGTGCCCTATACCGGTGGCCAGTTCGTGGCGATCCCTGAATTCCAGGCGATCGGCACGAATGTCGGCCAGTTGTTCTCGGCAGTCGTCGCCGGCCAGTCCACGGTCGCCGATGCGCTTGCCCAGGCCCAGACGGCTACGACGCGCGAAATGAAGCGCGCCGGTTATCCGAAGTAAGCTCCAGAGCCACGGCTGTCCGGCAATCCTGTGCCGGACAGCCGGATCTTTGCCGAGATCATCCGCCTTGAGGGTTTGAGGCGGGCCAGCGATCAGGCAGGGCAATCCGGATAACAACCAGACAACAACAAAAACCTGCATCCTGCGTCGGTCTCCTTCCCCAAAAGAAAAAGGCGCGGGATAACTGGAACGACCACGTTCCACGGGAGGGCGTCGATATGGCAACGCAAAACACCAAGACGTTGGCGCGCCTGATGATGGCGCCCTCCGTTCTGCTTCTTCTCATCTGGATGATCGTACCGCTGGCGATGACGCTGTGGTTCTCGTTCCAGAACTACAATCTGCTCGATCCGTCCAATGTCAGCTTCACGGGTCTGTTCAACTACGAGTTCTTCTATACCGACCCCGCCTTCTTCCAGTCGATCTGGAACACGCTGGTCATCGTCGGCGGTGTGCTGTTGATCACCGTCATCGGCGGTATCGCCATCGCACTCCTCCTCGACCAGCCGATCTTCGGGCAGGGTATCGTCCGTATCCTGATCATATCGCCCTTCTTCGTGATGCCGCCGGTGGCCGCGCTCGTCTGGAAGAACATGATCATGAATCCGAGCTACGGGGTATTTGCCGATATCTCGAGGTTCTTCGGGCTCCGGCCGGTCGACTGGTTCGCGCAATATCCGCTGTTTTCGATCGTCGTCATCGTCGCCTGGCAATGGTTGCCGTTCGCAACGCTCATCCTGTTGACCGCGCTGCAGTCGCTCGACGGCGAGCAGAAGGAAGCGGCGGAGATGGACGGCGCCAATTTCCTCAACCGGTTCGTCTATCTCGTGCTGCCGCATCTCGCCCGGTCGATCACCGTCGTCATCCTCATCCAGACGATCTTCCTGCTCGGCGTCTATGCGGAAATCCTGGTCACCACCAATGGCGGCCCCGGTTACGCCTCCACCAACCTCGCCTTCCTGATCTACCGCACGGCGCTCCTCGGCTACGATGTCGGCGGCGCCTCGGCAGGCGGCATTATCGCAGTCGTGCTCGCCAATATCGTCGCCTTCTTCCTGATGCGCGCCGTCGGCAAGAACCTGGACCGGTAGGAGAAGATCATGGCACGCAATGTCACGACAAGACACAAGATCACCGCCACGGTCGCCGCCTGGATCGTCGCGCTGATCATCTTCTTCCCGATCCTCTATACGATCATCACCAGCATCAAGACCGAGCCGGAAGCGATCGCGGGTTTCAGCCTGTGGCCGTCCGGCACGTTCGAGAACTACATCACCGTCCAGACCCAGCGCGATTACCTGAAGCCGTTCATGAATTCGGTGATCCTGTCGGTCGGCTCCACCATCCTGGCGCTGATCATCGCGATCCCATCAGCCTGGGCCATGGCCTTCTCGCCGACCAAGCGGACCAAGGACATCCTGATGTGGATGCTCTCCACCAAGATGATGCCGGCGGTCGCGGTTCTGGTGCCGATCTACCTTCTGTTTCGCGATTTCGGCCTGCTCGACAGCCGCATCGGCCTGACCGTCATGCTGACGCTGATCAACCTGCCGATCGTGGTGTGGATGCTCTACACCTACTTCCGCGAAATCCCGGGCGAAATCCTGGAAGCGGCGCGGATGGATGGGGCGGGGCTCTGGCAGGAGATCGTCTACGTGCTGACGCCGATGGCGGTGCCGGGCATTGCCTCGACGCTGCTCCTCAACATCATCCTCGCCTGGAACGAGTCGTTCTGGACGATCCGGCTGTCGACCACCAATGCGGCGCCGCTGACGGCCTTCATCGCCTCGTTCTCCAGCCCGCAAGGCCTGTTCTGGGCGAAGCTTTCGGCCGCGTCGACCATGGCGATCGCGCCGATCCTCATCCTCGGATGGTTCTCACAGAAACAACTCGTTCGCGGCCTCACGTTTGGCGCGGTTAAGTAAGGAAAACGGACATGGGCAGCATCACGCTCCAAAAAGTGTCGAAAGTATTCGGCGAGGCCAAGGTCATTCCGTCGATCGATCTCGAAATCACTGACGGCGAATTCGTCGTCTTCGTCGGCCCATCCGGCTGCGGCAAGTCCACGCTGCTGCGCCTGATCGCCGGGCTGGAAGATGTCAGCGGCGGACATATCCTGATCGACGGCAAGGACGTTACTCAGTCTGCCCCCGCCGAACGCGGCCTGGCGATGGTGTTCCAATCCTATGCGCTCTATCCGCATATGAGCGTGCGCAACAACATCGCCTTCCCGTTGAAGATGGCGAAGATGGAGAAATCCGCGATCGACAAGAAGGTGACGGATGCGGCCCGCGTGCTGAACCTCACCGACTATCTCGAACGGCGCCCCTCGCAGCTTTCCGGCGGCCAGCGCCAGCGCGTCGCGATCGGCCGGGCGATCGTCCGCGAGCCTTCGGCCTTCCTGTTCGACGAGCCGCTTTCCAACCTCGATGCCGCATTGCGCGGAACGATGCGGCTGGAGATCAGCGACCTGCACCACCAGCTCAAGACGACGATGGTCTACGTCACCCACGACCAGGTGGAAGCGATGACCATGGCCGACAAGATCGTGGTGCTGAACCGCGGCAATATCGAGCAGGTCGGTTCACCGCTCGATCTTTACAGGAGCCCGCGCAACCTGTTCGTCGCTGGCTTCATCGGCTCGCCGCACATGAACTTCGTCGACGGTGCCTATGCGCAGTCGAAGAATGCCAAGACCGCCGGCATCCGGCCGGAACACTTGAACCTTTCCAAGGACAGCGGCATCTGGCGCGGCACCGTGAAGGTCGCCGAACATCTCGGCGCCGATACGTTCCTGCATCTCGATGTCGAGGGCATCGGTCAGATCACCGCGCGCTGCGATGGGGAATTCGGCGCCTATCACGGTGACACGGTCTACATGACGCCCGATGAGGCCAAGCTGCATCGGTTCGACGACAAGGGCCTCGCCCTGAAGGCCTGACGGGCCATATCGGAGTAAAGACAATGACTGTGAAGCTTTCGCTGGCGAGCTTGAAGGACGCTGCGGCCACCGCCGCGGTGCCGGCCTATGACCCCAAGGGCCTGACTGCCGGCATCGTGCATTTCGGCGTAGGCAATTTCCACCGCGCCCACCAGGCGATCTATCTCGACGACCTGTTCAACACCGGCAAGGCGCATGACTGGGCAATCATCGGCGCCGGCGTGATGCCGTCCGACGGCGCCATGCGCGACAAGCTGAAGGCGCAGGATTTCCTGACCACCGTCGTCGAGCAGGACAACAACAGAACCGCTGCCCGCATCACCGCGCCGATGATCGACATCATTGCCCCCGGTGACGTCGCGACCCTGATCGAGACGCTGGCCGACCCAAAAATCCGCGTCGTTTCGATGACGATCACCGAAGGCGGCTATTTCATCGACGCTTCTGGCCGGTTCAACCCCGCCCACCCGGCGATTGCCGAGGACGGTCGGAACCCTTCGAGCCCGAAGACCGTCTTCGGCCTGATCCTTGCCGGCCTTAAGGAGCGCAAGGCACGCGGCGTCATCCCCTTCACCATCATGTCCTGCGACAACA
The DNA here is from genome assembly GCF_964254135.1 of Neorhizobium tomejilense. Lineage (NCBI taxonomy): Bacteria > Pseudomonadati > Pseudomonadota > Alphaproteobacteria > Hyphomicrobiales > Rhizobiaceae > Neorhizobium > Neorhizobium tomejilense. The sequence goes on along the minus strand of NZ_CAXUSO020000001.1, from coordinate 2,984,243 downwards.
TTCCCGGAAACGGCGAGGTGACGGAGAACGCCATCATCGGGCTTGCCAAGCTTTCCGATCCGGACTTCGCCCATTGGATTCACGAGAACGTCGCCTTCCCCAGCTCGATGGTCGACCGCATCACGCCGGCGACCGGCCAACGCGAGATCGACATCCTCAAGAACGATTTCGACATCGACGACAACTGGCCGGTGTTCTGCGAGGAATTCAAGCAGTGGGTCATGGAGGACAAGTTCCCTGCCGGCCGGCCGCGGCTGGAGGAGGTCGGCGTCCAGTTCGTACCGGACGTGGCACCCTACGAGCTGATGAAGATACGCATCCTCAACGGCGGCCATGCGGCGATCGCCTATCCGGCCGCCCTTCTCGACATCCATTTCGTGCACGAGGCGATGGAACACAGGCTGATCCGCGGCTTTCTGGAAAAGCTGGAGAAGGACGAGATCATTCCGGTCATCCCGCCGGTGCCGGATACCAACCTCGTCGACTACTACAAGCTGATCGAGCGGCGGTTCTCCAACCCGAAGATCGGCGATACGATCCCCAGGCTGGCGCAGGACGGCTCCAATCGCCAGCCGAAATTCATCCTGCCCTCGACGGCCGACCGGCTCGCCAAGGGCCAGGACATTATCGGCCTGTCGCTGGTCTCGGCGCTGTGGTGCCGCTATTTCGCCGGCACCTCCGACAGTGGCAAGGAGATCACCTTCAACGACGCCAGCGCCGACCGCCTCAACGCTGCGGCGCTGAAAGCCAAGGATAACCCGGGCGCCTTCCTTGCGCTTGGCGATATCTTCGGCGACGTTGCGAAATCCGAGCTGTTCCGCACCCGCTTTGCGCATGCGCTGAAGACGCTCTGGGAGCAGGGGACGGCAAACACGCTCGAGCTCTATCTCGACGGCAAGCTCGTCAAATAGCGGGTGATGGACGTGCAACAGTCGGCGGGACCACTGGTGATCTTCGATTGCGACGGGGTTCTCGTCGACAGCGAGCCGGTTTCCGTGCGCGTGCTGGTCGATGCGCTGCGCCGCAAGGGGGTCGAGATGGACGCGGCGGAGGCCTATCGCCGCTTTCTCGGCCGCAGTCTCGGCACCGTCACCAAGACGATGCGCGAGGAATTCGGCGTCGAGGCCGACGATACGTTTCTCGAAGACATGCGCCACGATCTTTATGCCCGCTTCCGTGCCGAACTGCAGCCGATGCCAGGTATAACCGAAGCGCTGGATGCCTTGAGTTTCCGCCGTTGTGTCGCCTCGTCCAGTCAGCCGGAGCGCATCCGCCTGTCGCTGACGCTGACCGGCCTGATCGACAAGCTGGAACCGAACATCTTTTCCGCCACGATGGTGGAAAAGGGCAAGCCGGCGCCGGATCTCTTCCTCCATGCGGCCAGCGAAATGAGCGCCGATCCCAAAAACTGCATCGTCATCGAGGACAGTCCCGCCGGTATTCAGGCGGGCCACAGCGCCGGCATGTCGGTCTTTGCCTTCGTCGGCGGTTCGCATGCCAGCGTCCCCGGTTACCGGGAGCAGATCGATGCGCTTTCGCCGGAAGTCGTGTTTGACGCCATGCCGGATTTGATCCACCTTGTCCAAAAACATATAGAGGGTCGCAGCGGCTCCGTTTCTTCGACCGTGCTTTAGTGCGATCCTTGGAACTGCAGGGCGACAAGGGACAGGAAACGAATCCGGATGCGTGATCACCTCGTTGCGGTCGATATCGGCACGGGCAGCGCCCGCGCCGGCGTCTTTGATCGCAGCGGGCGCCTGCTTGCCAAGGCCAAGCACCCGATCGCGATGTTCCGCCCCAGGCAAAACCACGCCGAACACGATTCCGAGGATATCTGGGCGGCCACCTGCCGAGCCGTCAGAGAGGCGATGGCGGAGGCGGGCATCGCTGCCGACCGCATCGCCGCGATCGGCTTCGATGCCACCTGCTCGCTCGTCGCGCGCGACCGCGAGGGCAGGCCGCTCACGGTTTCCACGACCGGCAAGGCCAATCAGGACACCATCGTCTGGCTCGACCATCGGGCGATCAAACAAGCCGACCAGCTTTCCGCCACCGGCCACAAGGTGCTCGAATTTTCCGGTGGCTCGCTGTCGCCGGAGATGGAAATGCCGAAGCTGATGTGGCTGAAACAGCATCTGCCGCAAAGCTGGGCGAGGGCGGGTTATCTCTTCGACCTCGCCGATTTCCTCACCTGGAAGGCGACCGGCTCGCCCGCCCGTTCCCGCTGCACGCTGACTGCAAAGTGGAACTATCTCGCCCACGAAAACCCCGGCTGGAGTGCCGATTACCTGGCGCTCGCCGGCCTCGAAGACCTGCTCGAAAAGGGCGGTCTGCCGGACGAAACGATCGGCGTCGGGACAAGTCTGGGAAGCCTCAGCCGGCAGGCGGCCGAAGGGCTCGGCCTCGACACGAAGGTGCAGGTGGCCCCCGGCATGATCGACGCCTATGCCGGCGCCTTCGGCGTGCTCGGTGGGGTCTCGGGTGGTGCCTCGGGTGGCTCGACGCTCGAGACCAGCGTGGCGCTGATCGGCGGCACGTCGAGCTGCATCGTCGCCTTCACGAAAGATTCCAAACCCGGCCGCAGCCTCTGGGGTCCGTATTACGAGGCGATCTTGCCCGGCCACTGGCTGGTTGAGGGCGGACAGTCGGCCGCGGGCGCGCTGCTCGATCATATCGTGATGATGCACGCGGCCGGCGGCGAACCGACGGCGGAACTGCATGGCCGCATCATCGCCCGCGTCGGAGAGTTGCGCAGCGAGACCGAGGGCGATATCGCCCCGAACCTCCACGTCCTGCCGGATTTCCACGGCAACCGCTCGCCGCTTGCCGACCCGCACGCGACCGGCGTCATCAGCGGCCTGACGCTCGACACCTCCTTCGACGGCCTCTGCCGCCTCTACTGGCGCACCTGTGTCTCGATCGCGCTTGGCATCAGGCACATTCTCGATGCGCTTTCGGGCTACGGCTATCGCTTCGAAACACTCCATGTCACCGGCGGCCACGTCAACAACCCGCTGCTGGTCGAACTCTACGCCGACGTCACCGGCCGCAAGGTGGTGATCCCGGAAAACCGGGACGCGGTGCTGCTCGGCACGGCGATGGCGGCAGCGGTCGCAGGCGGGGTGTTCGGCTCGCTGTTCGAAGCCGGGCGGGCAATGGATGCCGGAGGGACGGAGCGGCTGCCGGACCCGGCGCGGGCCGAGCAGTACGGGCTGGATTACCGCCGGTTCCTGGCGATGGTGCGGCATCGGGAGGAATTGCGGGGGATGGGGTAGGGAGGATGCCCGGCACGGCAAGACCGGGCGCTTCAGCGCATTTGCGGCCACCACAACCGTCGAAACACCGCAGTCTAATAGTTCATCAACAGGTTCGGAGCGCCCGAAGATCCGAAACGGGGCTGCACGCCGAGCAACGGCGCTGATCGACCGATGATCTCCTTGATCATCGGGGCTGCTGTGGATGCCGCCGTGCGTCCGCCGTGTTCGCCTGTCTGCGGAGCATCGATGATCGAAAGCACGATGTATTTGGGCCTGTCCATCGGGAAGGCTGCGACGAAGGCATTGAAATTGATATCCTTGGCATAACGTCCGTTGATCACCTTGTCGGCCGTGCCCGTCTTGCCGCCGACCTGGAAACCTTCGACCTGGGCACCGCGTCCGGAGCCTTTCACGCCGTTCCAGGTGAACAGGTAGCGCATATCGGCGCTGGTGCCCTGCTTTATCACCGGGCGTGCAACCTGTTCGGCCTCTTCCCGGGAGCGGGGAAGAAACGTGGGAGGAACAAGAGTACCTCCATTGATCAGAGCGGCGGCGGCAACCGCCGTCTGCAGCGGCGTGGTTGCCACGCCGTGGCCGAACGAGATGGTCACCGAGTTGATCTTCTTCCATGTCCTCGGCTGGGTTGGCGTTGCCACGCCCGGCATTTCGGTTTCCATCCTGGAGAGGAGCCCGAGCTTGGTGAGGAACTGCTGGTGGCCCTCGATGCCGACCTTGTCCGCGACCGCCGCGGTGCCGATGTTCGATGAATACTGGAAGACTTCGGAGATCGTCAGCGGCCGGTTCTTTCCGCGGAAGTCCTTGATGGTGAAACCGCCCATGCGGATCGGTCGGGATGCATCCACGACGGAATTCAGGGTGATCTTGCCTTCGTCCAGCCCCATCGCCAGCGTGAAGCTCTTGAACGTCGAGCCCATCTCGAACGTGGCATTGCTTATCCGGTTGAACCAGCCCTTTTCGTAGTCCTTGTCGACACTGCCGTCAGGCAGCATCCGGGACGGTTCGTTCGGGTCGTAGTCGGGCACCGATGCCATCGCCAGAACCTCGCCGGTATCGACATCAAGAACCACGGCGCCCGCAGCCTCGGCCCTATAGGCGGTCATCGCGTTGGCGACGACTTGGCGGACGATATTCTGGACGCGGAGATCGATGGACAGCCTGACGGGTTCGAGCGGGACCCCGCCGGTCAGCCCGGCCAGGCGAAGATCGCCAAGGCCCTGCTGATCCAGGTATCGTTCCATCCCGGCGAGGCCCTGGTTGTCGACATTCACATGGCCGACGATGTGAGAGGCGGTGACGCCGCCTGGATAGAACCGACGTTTCTCCGGCCTGAAACCGATGCCGGGAATGCCGAGCGCCAGGATATCCGCCTGCTGTTTCGGGGTGAGTTGCCGCTTCAGCCACTGGAATGCGGTCTGCGATCTCAGCTTCTTGTGAGTTTCGCTCCAGTCGAGGTTGGGGATGACGAAGGCAAGCTTTTCGACGACCTCGTCCGCATCGACGATCCGGCGCGGGTCGGCGTAGAGCGAGGTCATGTTGAGGTCGGTGGCCAGGAGCGCTCCGTTGCGGTCGACGATGTCCGGCCTGGATGCGACGGGATTGCTGGAAATTGCTCCCGTCGCGGCCGGTTCGGCAAGACCATATTGGACGAGGCGCGCGCCGACGATGAAATAGACTGCAAGGAAGCCGGCGATCAGAATTCCGAGCCTCTGCCTTGCGTCTTTCTTCCGGCGCGCGCTTGCGCCCATCAAGGTCGCATTTTTCGCACCGACATTGCTCCTAACGATGAAATGTGCACGGCTTCTCAGCCGGACGACAAAAGAGATCATTCCGAACAAATCCAAAAAACATGTCAGCCGAAGGCAAAAGTCGAGCGGTCCGTCAGCCGCTGGATTGCAGCCTGCACGCGGTTGAACGGGAAGCCAACAGGAGAGTTCCTGGCGTGGCGGAGATGTTTAAAGTTGTATTAATATACAATTAAAGTTGTATTCGAGTGCTTGATGGAAGTTAACGACGCTTGTCGGGATTGGACGTGCCATCGCCATATCTCTCGTCTGCGCCGGTTGTGGGTGGAGTACACAAGCAACCTATTCGAAGCAGGGAAGGCGATGGATGCTGGCGGGATCAGTTGCGGGGGATGGAGCCGGGCTCGGCGCCCGGGAGCCTCCTCGCAAAGGCTAATGCAGATGCCTCAACTTGTCGGGGTTTCGTACGATATAGATGGCCGTGATCTTCCCGTTCTCGATATCGAGTGCGGTCGTCTGCAACTCACCGTCGGCCTCCATCGTGACGAAGCCCGGCAATCCGTTGACGAACCCGGCGCGAACGAGTGTGGAGCCGTTCTTCTGAAATTGATCCGCGAGATAGGCGTGCACTTTCATTACCGCCTCGAAGCCGAGAACGGGCTCCGTGGCCGCGGGGCGCTTGCCGCCACCGTCGGCATGAACGCTGACGTCTGCCGCCAACATGGCACCCAGCGCTGTCATGTCGCCGCTGCGCGAGGCGGCGAAGAAGGCCTCGGCAAGCTCGACGCCCCGTTTTTTGTCGACCTGGAAACGAGTTCTCGCCTCGCGAACATGGGTGCGTGCGCGGGCAGCAAGCTGGCGGCAGGCGGCCATGTCACGCTCGATGGTGGTTGCGACTTCCTCGAATCCCAGCCCGAAAACGTCGTGCAGCAGGAAGGCCGCGCGTTCCAGCGGTGAAAGGCGTTCGAGCGCCAGCATCAGCGGCAAGGTGACGTCTTCTTCCTTCTCCTCTTCCATGACCGGATCGGGAAGCCAGGGGCCGATATAGGTCTCGCGCTGTCGCCGCGCCGATTTCAGCTGATCGAGGCAGAGCCGCGTTACGGTGCGGCGCAGGAATGCCTCCGGTTCGCGTATCTCTTGGCGATCGGCCTTCATCCAGCGGATGAAGGCCTCCTGCACCATGTCCTCGGCGTCGGACACGGATCCGAGCATGCGGTAGGCGACGCGCATGAGCTTCGGACGCAGCGGGTCGAAGCTGGCTGCCGCGTCCGAATGGTCGAGACCCTGCATCAGGCGGCTGCCTGGGCGGTCTTGGCACCCGCGGCGTTGTTCCACAGGCCAAAGCCAACCGCCAGGCGGTTCCAGCCGTTGATGACATTGATCATCAAAGTCAGTTTCACCTGTTCCTCCTCCGTGAACTCGGCCTTCAGGGCCTCATAGCCGCTTTCGGGCGAATGACCTTCAGACAGCCGGGTCAAGGCCTCGGTCCAACCTAGCGCAGCGCGCTCGCGATCGGAATAGCATGGAGCTTCACGCCAGGCGGACAGCAGGTAGATGCGCTGCTCGCTCTCGCCCCGCGCCCGGGCTTCGATCGTGTGCATATTAATGCAGTTGGCGCAGCCGTTGATCTGCGAGGAGCGGATTTTTACGAGTTCGATGAGGCTATGCTCGAGGCTTTCGGCAACATCGGCGGACACACCCATCCAGGCCTTCATCAGCGAGGGAGCGGCGGTGAAGGGGTTAAGTTTGGCACTCATGGTTCGTTTCCTTCTGTTGGTTACGACACCATGACGAGACAGGATCCGCCCATGTGACATACCCGCAAGATTTTTCTTGAATATCTGAGCGGGGAGCCGGCTGCGGCTGCTTCTCCTATATCCGCCATCTCACTCCTCCTTGCTCCGCCGCTCCCTCCCACCTACATCTCTCCCGCCAACCTGGAGACGCCGATGATCCTCGACGCCGCACGCCTTTCGCTCGCCAACCTTTTTGCACCCGAAACCCGTTCCGTGTTCTGGAAGACGCTGGGTCTCACCGCCCTCGTGCTGATCGGCATCTGGGTCGCGCTTCGCGAGATCTTCATCCTTTATGCCTGGCCATGGTTCGCGGCCTTTTTCCCGGACCTGCCGGATTGGGCGGGTTGGCTCACCCTGTTTGCGGCGATTGCTGCCGGCATCGGGCTGGCGCTGGCGCTCGCTCTGCTGATCGCGCCGATCACGGCGCTGATCGCCGGCTTATTCCTCGACGATGTCGCCGAAGTCGTCGAAAAGCGCGATTATCCCGACGATACGCCCGGCAAGGCGATGCCGCTCGCCCAGGCGATCATCGGCTCGATCCAGTTTCTGGGCGTCGTCATCGTCGGCAATATCGTGGCCCTTTTCCTGCTGTTCATCCCCGGCATCAACCTGATCGCCTTCTTCATGGTGAACGGCTATCTGCTCGGCCGGGAATTTTTCGAGTTCGCGGCGATGCGGTTTCGCACGCCTGCGGAAGCACGCGCCTTCCGCTCCAAACATTCCTCCACCGTGTTCTTGGCTGGCCTCCTGATCGCGTGTTTCCTGGCGGTCCCGATCGTCAACCTGCTGACGCCGCTGTTTGCCGCGGGCCTGATGGTGCATCTCCACAAGGCTATCTCGAAGCGCGATCCCGGTTTCAAGCTTTAGGCGGGCAGGGCTGAGGGAGGGGCAATCGCCGCTTTACTCGACGGGCTCGCCGATGTGCTGCTGCGGCATTTCCACAAGCGGCGCCGGCACGTCGACGGTCTTTTCCGGCGAGCGACAGAGATCGGCGATCACGCAGCGCTCGCATTCCGGTTTTCGCGCCTTGCAGCAATAACGGCCATGCAGGATGAGCCAGTGGTGGGCGTGGAAGAGATACTGGTCGGGGATCACCTTCAAGAGGTTCTCCTCGACCTCGTCGGGTGTCTTGCCCGGCGCCATCAGGAGCCGGTTGGCGATGCGGAAGACATGCGTATCGACCGCCAGCGTCGGCACGCCGAAGGCCATCGACATCACCACATTCGCCGTCTTGCGGCCGACGCCCGGCAGGCGGATCAGCTCTTCGCGCGTTTTCGGCACTTGAGAGCCGAACTCGTCGATCAGCATGCGACAGAGCGCGATGACGTTCTTCGCCTTGTTGCGGTAGAGCCCGATGGTCTTGATATACTGGGTGACGCCCTCTTCACCCAGCGCCAGCATCTTTTCGGGCGTATCGGCGACCTTGAACAGCGCCCGCGTCGCCTTGTTGACGCCCACATCGGTCGCCTGGGCGGACAGTGCCACCGCCACCACCAGCGTGAACGGGTTTACGTGCTCCAGCTCGCCCTTCGGCTCCGGCCGCTGCACCGAAAAGCGGCGAAAAATCTCCTCCATCTCCGCTTTCGAATAGGCGGACTCGAAGCGCTTCGGCTTGGTCGCCGCCCTGGGTGCGGCCTTGCGCTCTGGCGCGTGATTTGACTTTTGCGAGGTGCTGGTTTTGGATTTGATCTTTGGAGTCGCCATATGCCTGTATAGGCATCCCGCAGGAGGGAAATCAACGTGGACGTTTCCGAGGAACAGCCCGTTTTTGCAGCCGAACTGACGCCCTACCGTTCGCTCGGCAGAACGGGCTTTCGTATCGTTCTGGTTCTGACGGGCGGCATCTGCCTCCTCTATGGCGGCTTTTTCCTGATCACCGGCGCCTATCCGATCGGCTTCTTCTTCGGGCTCGATTTCCTCGGTCTCTACATCGCCCTGAAGATGAGCTATCGCTCGGGCCGCGCGCGCGAGGAAGTGACGGTCTCGCGCAGCAACCTGTCGATCCGAAAATTCTCGCCGGCGGGGCGTGTGGTGGAGCATCGCTTCAATCCGTTCTGGGCGCGCTTCAACGTCCGCCGCCACGAGGAGTTCGGCATCACGTCCATGTCTGTGACGGGCGAGGGGCGCGGCACCGATATCGGCTCCTTCCTCAATCCGGACGATCGGGAAAGTTTCGCCAAGGCCTTCAGAGGAGCCCTGGCAACCGTCAAGCAGCGGGTTTGAGCGGGTTGGAAAACCTGCAATAGGGCAAGAAACGGGTGGTTTCGGTCAAGCCGAAGGCGCATCTAAGCAGCATACCAGTTGCACAGCGATTTTTGCGCGCCCAAGGTCCAGGTTGGCCGGTGCGCGGCGCTGCAGAGGAGATAGATCATGAACGCTCTCGCCCAGATCGATTCGCCGCCTATCGACGTGACGCCCGATGGTTCCGACTACGAAACCGTCCGCCGTGTCATCGAGATGATCACGCTCGATTATCGCGACCAGCCGTCGCTGGAGGCGATTGCCTCCGAACTCGGCCAGTCGCCGACCCAGCTCCAGAAGGTATTCACCCGCTGGGCCGGGCTGTCGCCCAAGGCTTTCCTTCAGGCCGTGACCCTCGATCATGCCAAGCGGCTGCTCGGCAAGGAGGAACTGCCGCTGCTCGAAGCCTCCTACGAGCTCGGCCTGTCCGGCCCCGGTCGCCTTCACGACCTGTTCGTCACCCATGAGGCAATGTCGCCCGGCGAATGGAAAGCGCGCGGCGGCGGCCTGACGATCCGCTACGGTTTCCACCCGTCGCCCTTCGGCGAGGCACTGGTCATGGCCACGGATCGTGGTCTCTCGGGCCTTGCCTTTGCCGATCTCGGCCATGAACAGGCCGCGCTCGACGACATGATGCGCCGCTGGCCGAATGCCGAATACGTTCCCGACCAGGAGATGACGGCGCCTTATGTCGGCCGCGTCTTCGACCGTGCGAACTGGTCCTGCGACCGGCCGCTGAAGGTCGTGCTGATCGGCACCGATTTCCAGGTGCGCGTCTGGCAGAGCCTCTTGAAGATCCCGTTCGGCAAGGCAGTCACCTATTCCGACGTCGCCAACGACATCGGCCAGCCGACCGCCAGCCGCGCGGTGGGTGCGGCTGTTGGTGCCAACCCTATCTCGTTCGTGGTGCCCTGCCACCGGGCACTCGGCAAGAGCGGCGCGCTCACCGGTTATCACTGGGGGCTGACGCGCAAGCGGGCGATCCTGGGCTGGGAAGCGGGAAATGCGTAAGGGGCCGAACGCTTGAGTTCAGCGTTCAGGTTCCATTGCCGGCCCGCGAACAGGCATATACCAAGCCGCCTGCAAAAGTCATGGACGGCCTCTGAGGATTGCGGGATTGCCGATTCAGGAATATAAGCGATTACTGAAGTAATCGTCGAAGGACGCGGTCGGGTGCATGAGCGCAAATACCAGAGATCGAAAAGCTTTCTAGGCGCCAAGATCATCTTCAATGGCGATCATTCGGCCTTCGACTGCATCGTCAAGGAAATCTCGGCCGGCGGCGCGTTGATCAAGATCGAGAATGCCTTGTCCGTGCCGGAGAGCTTCGGCCTCGCCCTGTCGGATGGCCGACGTTTCGAATGCGAAGTCCGCTGGCGGCGGATCAATTCCCTCGGAGTAGAGTTCCTGACGGCTGCCTGATTGCCCGTTCGTTCACGCGCGGCCGGTGGTGCAGCCAAGGGTCAGGCCGCCCCCTGTGCGCTCTCGGAGGGTTCGTTCAGCCGCAACAATTCCTTGGCCGCAGTCTCATCGGTGATCAGCGTGTGGCACCCGATCCTGCGGATCGTTGCGCGGATCGCGACCGCCCGGTGCGCGCCACCCGATGACAGCACGATGTGCCGGGCCTTTTTCAGCGTATCGAGATCCACCGACATCACCCGCTCGTTCAGCTTCTGATCCACGGAGCGGCCTTCCTCGTCGAGAAAGTTGAACATCGTATCGCAGACGCAGCCGGCCGCGATCAGCCGGTCGAGTTCCGCCTTGGAAATGAACCCTTCCGACAGCGAGGTGGAATGCGGGCCGATGTCGCCGCAGCTCACCACCGCGAGATCGAGGTTTTCGGCAAGGTCGTAGATCGTCTTCAGCCCGCATTCCTCGATCAGCGCCCGTTTGGTCTTGACCGAGTCGACCAGAAGCGGCGCCAGGAACATGTAGCACTCGGCACCAAGCTGGCCGGCGAAGCGCCAAGTGTAATCGATCGGGTTGGTCTGGTGCACCGCGACGATGCCACCGAGCAGCGATACGACCTTGCAGTTCTTCCGCCGCGGCGGGCGAAAGCTGCCGAGCGAGGCGGTCATCGTGCGGCCCCAGCCGACGCCGATGGTCATGTTGTCCTGCACCACTTCGGAGAGGAATTGCCCGAGCGCCAGCCCGACCGAGCTGGCGAGCGCCGCAGCGCTGTTGTCGCGCGGGGCCGGCACAACCACGGCCTCGTCGAGGCCGTAGGCCTTTTCCAGCCGGATCGCCAGCTCGACGCAGGTATCGATGCCCTCGCTGATCCAGATCTGCACCTCGGAGCGCTTCATAGCCTCGTCGAGCAGGCGGATCACCGTCGAGCGGCTCAAGCCCAGCCGTTCGGCGACATCTTTCTGCGTCAATCCCTGGTTATAATAAAGCCACGCCGCCCGCAGCCTCATGGAGGCGGCTTCGGAATAGGCGGTATGGGTCTCGCGTCTGAGCCTAGCCAACGGGCCTCCGGGACGATCATGGACAAGCGAGATGATACTTGTTCCAACTGACACATATGTCAATTCCGAAGGACAAATGTCTTGACTTTTTAGCCGCGGGCGGGGGATAGTTCTTCCAACGCGCCGGAGGAGCCAAATCGCGCAACAGGCGTTTAGTTCTCCATATATCGAGGAATATTCGGATGACGTCTAAACTAGAGCAGCTTCGTTCCATGACCACGGTCGTTGCCGATACCGGCGACATCGAGGCGGTCGCCCGCCTGAAGCCCGTGGATTGCACCACCAACCCGACCATCGTCCTGAAGGCGCTCGGCACGCCCATCTTCGCCGACAAGGTTCGGGAAGCGATCGCCTGGGGCCGCAAGCAGTCCGGCAATCCGGACGCCGTCGTGTCCGCCGTGGCCGACCGCCTGGCGATCACCGTCGGTGCCGCCCTGTCCGAGCTGGTCCCGGGCCGCGTTTCGACCGAAGTCGATGCCGACCTTTCCTTCGACACCGAAGCGTCGATCGCCAAGGCCCGCCAGATCATCGCCTCCTACAAGGAGCGCGGCATCGAGCGTGACCGCATCCTCATCAAGCTCGCCTCCACCTGGGAAGGCATCCGCGCCGCGGAAGTGCTGCAGAAGGAAGGCATAGACTGCAACCTGACGCTTCTGTTCTCCCAGGCCCAGGCAATCGCTTGCGCCGAAGCCAAAGTGTTCCTGATCTCGCCCTTCGTCGGCCGCATTCTCGACTGGTACAAGAAGTCGACCGGCCAGGACTACACCGCCGAGACCGATCCGGGCGTCGTGTCCGTGCGTGCCATCTACAATTACTACAAGGCGAACGGCATCAAGACGATCGTCATGGGCGCCTCCTTCCGCAATGCCGGCGAAATCGAAGCGCTGGCCGGCTGCGACCGCCTGACGATCAGCCCGGCTCTGCTCGACGAGCTCGACAAGGACACCGGCAAGCTGGAGCGCAAGCTCGTGCCGGAAACCTTCAGCGCGGAGCCGTTGCAGTCGCTCGACGAGAAGTCCTTCCGCTGGATGATGAACGAGGACGCCATGGCGACCGAAAAGCTGTCGGAAGGCATCCGTGCCTTCGCCAAGGACCTCGCGTCGCTGCGCCAGATGGTCAAGAAAGAACTGACCCTCGCGGCCGCCTGATACCCGCTTCCACCGCCGGCATGAAGAAGGGCCCGTCTCGCGACGGGCCTTTCTGTATTCATTCGCGGCGGCCGGATGAGGGGCAAGCGCCCCTGCAGGCCCGAGAAAAGATCAGGCCGGCTGCGGCACCAGCTTGGCAGTACCCGGCTTGCGAAGCAGCAGGACGGAAACCGCGGCGATCATGCACATCACGCCGGCGATCTGCAGGGCCGGCATGTAGGTGTTGAAGTCGCTCTTCAGGAACCCGGCACCGAAGGCAGCGGTGGCCGCGCCGATCTGATGGCCGGCAAACACCCAGCCGAAGATCAGTCCGGCCCGTTCGCGACCGAATTCGGCGGCGGCGAGCTTTACGGTCGGCGGCACGGTCGCCACCCAGTCGAGGCCGTAGAAGATCGCGAAGACCGACAGCTCGACGAAGCTGAAGCCGGAGAGGGACAGGTAGACCAGCGACAGGCCGCGCAGGCCGTAGAACCAGAACAGCAGCCAGCGATTGTCGTAGCGGTCCGACAGCCAGCCGGCGAAGATGGTGCCGAAGAAGTCGAAGATGCCGATCACCGCAAGCGTGCTGGCGGCGGTGACCGCTGCCATGCCGAAGTCGCCGCAGATCGAGATCCAGTGGGTCTGGATAAGCCCGTTTGTCGAGAGGCCGCAGACGAAGAACGTGCCGAACAGAACCCAGAAGGTGCCGCTCTTCGAGGCGTGGCCGAGCGCGCCGATCGGCGAATAGAGCGTCGCCAGGAACTTGTGGTCCTGCTTCGGCGCGGGCGTCACCTCAGTCTCGCCATAGGCCGGCAGGCCGACATCGGACGGATAGTCGCGCATCAGGAGCAGCACCAGCAGCATCGCGGCGGAGATGACGACGACCGTAAAGGTGAGCGCGGTGCGCCAGCCATAGGCTTCCGTCATGGCGGCGAGCAGCGGCAGGAAGACGAGTTGGCCGGTGGCGTTACTGGCGGTCATCAGGCCGACGACGAGGCCGCGGCTCTTGGAGAACCAGCGGGTCGCGACCGTTGCGCCGAGGACCAGTGCCGTCATGCCGGTGCCGACGCCGATGACTACGCCCCAGAGCGCCACGAGCTGCCAGACCTGGGTCATGAACAACGACAGGACAATGCCGCTCATGATCAGCGCCAAGGCGAAGGTGACCACCTGGCGGACGCCGAAATGGTTCATGAAGGCGGCGGCGAACGGTCCGAGAAGGCCGAAAAGTACCAGGCGGACGGCCATGGCCGAAGAGATGTCGGCGATATCCCAGCCGAACTCCTGATGCAGCGGCTGGATCATCACGCCGGCCGAGCCCATGGCGCCGGCGGTTGCCAGCATGGTCAGGAATGTGGTGATGGCGACCACCCATCCATAATGCAGATTTCTGGCCGCCATCCATTGGGCGGCGCGATTGGAGATCATGGTCTGTCCCTTTCCTGGTCGTTGCCGCACCGGCAGCGTGATAAAAATCGGGTATATACCCGCTTCTGGTTAAAAATCAGAGGGCTGCAAGCAGTTCCTGCAGTTGTCTGGTTTTCTCGGCCCCAAGCCGGGCCTCGATATCGTCCTGGACGCCGTCCCACAGCGGCGCGCCCTGTTTCAAGATCGCATGGCCCTGCGGCGCGACGGTCAACATCGCTTCCCGCTGATCCTCGCCATGGCCGATCGTCACCAGACCCATGCGCTCCAGCACCTTGGCATTGCGGCCGACCGTCGACCGGTCCAGTTCCACCTGGACGGCGAGATCGGTCAGCGAGATCGGCGCCAGCCGGTTGACGTTGCGCAGCAGGCTGAACTGCCCGATGTTGACGCCGAGCGGCGCCAGTGCCTCGTCGTAATAGGACGAGACCTTTCGAGAGGCCTTGCGCAGCAGGATGCAGTGGCAGGTGTCGTTCGGCATGGAGCGGGTATATACCCGCGGTTCGATTTGCGCAAGAGGGATGCATCAAAAGCAGGTGCGTTCCGGAATGAAGCACGACGCCTGCGAGAAACTCCTCCGGAGGGCGAAAAGAACCCTCCGGCTTAAAGCTTCCTCAACAAGAATAGGTGACTATCCCGGCACTATTCCATCCTGTTGTTCTGCGTAAAAATGGAGTTGACCATGCCGGAGTTCGGCAAGTGAAGGGTCTGAAGTTCCGGTTTTCCAAGAAGCTCGTCTTCATCCTCATGGGCAGTATCGTCGTGCTCGGCGGTGGCAGCGGCGCGGCGGCGGTGCTCATCGGCGCAGACAAGATCCTCGGCCCCTCCTATCTGGAGATCAACGGGCTGGAATGTACCGCGCTCGAAACGGTCAAGATCAAGCGGGACCAGCGCTACTGGATCCGCAAATATGTGGTGAGCGACGGAACCGGCGACGGTCTGGCGCGCATCCGCACGGTCTTGCGCGTCGCCAAGGCGGTCCAGGAAAAGGAAAAGGCCGATCTCGTCCAGGTGGCGATGATCGACAAGGCGGGTCCGCGCGATCGTGCCCAGATGCGCGGCCGCGCGATCGGGGCCCAGGTCGTCTATATCCCGGATCCCAAAAAGGCGCCCGAAGGCACCGACGCCCAGCCCTATTCGGCCTACTACCTCGATGGTACCGCCAATTCGAACGGCGAATATTACGGCATGCGCATCGACCTGCCGCTCGAGGATGTCGAGGCGCTTACCGCCCGGCTGACCGATCACGCCGATTGCGTTGGCCCGGTCGTCGCCACGCCGGAAGGTGGACATGGTGCTCCCGCCGGCCATGGCGAAAAACCGAAGGCTGACGGTCACGGGGCGCCGAGCGCACCCGCTGGCCATGGTGAACCGGTCGCGAACGGTCATGGCGCCCCTGCGGACGCTCACGGCGCTCCGGCCGAGGGGCATGGCGGCGAGGTCGCGGCGAAGGAAAGCGGCGGCTTCTTCAGTTCCGTCACCGGCATGATCTTCGGCTCCGGGCAGGAAGCCCCCGCGCAAGGCCATGCACCCGCTGGCAATCCTGCCGCTTCTGAAACCCATGCCGCTGCCCCGGCCGCGGCCGCCCACGCTGCCCCGGCAGCCGCCGCGCACCCGGCACCCGCAGCACCGAACAAGTCGGTTGCCCATCAGGGCCCCAATCAGGACCAGGGCAAGCCGAAGCCGGCAGCACCCGCGCAGGTCGCATCCGCCGAACTGAAAAAGGAAGAGGGCGGTTTTCTCGCCTCGATAATGGGCATGTTCTCCGGCAGCGGCGAACAGGAGAAACCCGGCGCAGCCCCGGCCGCCGCCAAGGCATCAGAGCCCGCGCCCGCGCCCCGCACGTCTGCGGAAGGCGGCAAGCGCTGGTCGAAGCAGACCGATGGCGACGCCGTTCGCTCCGACGCCAGGCCGCCGGAAACGGCGCATGCCGAAGCGGCTCCGGCCAAGACCGCCGGCGCCACGGACGCGGACGCCGCCGGCGCCGAATGGCTTGCAAAGCTCAGGGGCCAACCGGCTCCGCCCGCGCCCGCGAAACCCGCCCAGGCGGCGGCGGCTTCGGATGCGAAGGATCCGGCTGAGAAGGTCGTGCATTGAGAGGGGAGTAAACCGAACTCTCCACGCTATCCTCGGGCTTGACCCGAGGATTCAGCATCCGCATTGCCCAGCCGGTGGATCCTCGGGTCTAGCCCGGGGATGACGACAGTGGTGGCCGCGGCGGAGGCGAACCCTATCAATCCGCCTTGGCGCGTCTCGCGGGGAACAGGATGACGTCGCGGATCGACGGCGAATCCGTCAGCAGCATGACCAGGCGATCGACACCGATGCCGAGGCCGCCGGCGGGCGGCATGCCCTGGTCGATCGCATCCAGGAACTCGTCATCGAGCTGCTTGTCCTTTTCGCCGCGGGCATGCGCCTGTTCGAGCTGTTCGACCATGCGCTTGCGCTGCTCTTCCGGGTCGTTGAGCTCGGAGAAGGCGTTGCCCAGTTCCCAGGCGTTGCAATAGGTCTCGAAACGTTCGACGAGGCGCGGTTCGCCCGGCACTTCCTTGGCGAAGGGCGAGATGTCCTTCGGGAAATGCGTCACGTGGCTCGGCTGGATCAGCGTGCCCTCGACCTTTTCCTCGAAGATGAAGGCGAGGCATTCGCCCCAGGTCCAATCCTTCTCGACCGCAAAACCGGCGGCTTTGGCGGCGGTGCGGGCTTCCTCGTCGGTCTTCATGGCGAGGAAGTCGATGCCGGTCGCTTCCTTCACCGCATCGGGCATCGGCACGCGCTTGAACGGGCCCTTGAAGGACAGTTCCTTGTCGCCGAACTTCACTTCGGTCGTGCCGTGGATGGTCATGGCGAGCGTCGAGAACATGCGCTCGACGAGGTCCATCATGTCCTCGTAGTCGGCATAGGCCCAGTAGCACTCCATCATCGTGAATTCAGGATTGTGCCGGGTGGAGACGCCTTCGTTGCGGAAGTTGCGGTTGATCTCGAACACCTTGTCGGTGAGGCCCGAGACCAGCGTGCGCTTCAGGAACAGTTCCGGCGCAATGCGCAGGTACATGTCGAGCTTCAGCGTGTTGTGGTGGGTCTTGAACGGCTCTGCGGTGGCGCCGCCGTAGATCGCCTGCAGCATCGGGGTCTCGACTTCCATGAAGCCGTCGTTTTCCATGAAGCGACGGATGCCCGAGACGATGCGGCTGCGCTGCTGGAAGCGGAGCTTCGACTCTTCGTTGGTCATGATGTCGAGATGGCGCTTGCGGTAGCGCAGCTCGATGTCCGACAGGCCGTGCCACTTCTCCGGCATCGGGAGCAGCGACTTGGTGAGCATGGTGATGTTCTGGGCGTTGATGGTCAGCTCGCCGCGCTTGGTGCGGCGCACGACGCCTGTCACGCCGATGATGTCGCCGATATCGACCATCGGCAAAAGGTCGCGCGCTTCCTGCGGCGTGGTGTCCTTGTGGGAGAAGATCTGAACCTTGCCGGATGCATCGTGGATGTCCATGAACATGCCGGAATTGCGCGAGGAATAGACCCGGCCGGCGACGGTGACGATATCCTGCGTCTCGACGTCCGCTTCCAGGTTCTTGTATTTCTCGGCCAGCTCCGCATTGGTCATCGTCCGGTGGAAATGCGCCGGATAGACGTCGCCGATCTTTTCGCGAAGCAAAGCGAGTTTCTGGGCGCGCACCTGGGTGGCGTCGGAGGAGAGGGCGGTTTCGGTCGTCGTGTTGTCGGTCATCGTGTTTCGCCTTCTTCGGGCAGGTTTATGTTGTTTCGCCGGTGCGGCTGGCTCGGCGTAACCCTCCCCCTTGTGGGGAGGGTCGGAGCAAAGCGACAGGGAGGGGTTTTCCTGAATTCAGGAAGAAAGGCCCCTCCCTAACCCTCCCCACAAGGGGGAGGGGACCCGTCGCGTATGCTTTTACTTTCCGTCGCCTACCATCGAGGCCACCACCGTCGCCGCGACCTTCAGCCGCTGGCGAACCACCGAGCGGCCGAGCAGGGCCATCGAGTCGAACAGCGGCAGCGAACGGGACGAACCGGACATGGCGACGAACAGCGGCGGGGTGACGACGCGCAGTTTCTTGCCGAGACGGTCGGAAATGGCGCGCAGCTCGGCGTCGATCGTTTCGGTGTTGAACTCGAGCATCTTTTCGAAATCCGCCTGCACCGTATTGATGATCTCCAGCGTTTCCGCCGGGCTCGTCTTCAGGCCGGCAAACGAGGCCGGCGTCAGGCCGACATCGTTGGACAGGAGGAAACCGGCAAGGTTCGGCAGCTCGCCGAGCCTGGAAATTCGGCTCTGCGACAGTTTCAACCCTTCGGTCAGGCGCTGGTTTTCCATCGCCCATTCGAGCGTCCGCGCGATGAACTCCTCCGGAGACAGCTTTTCGCGCAGCCAGCGGCCGTTCAGCCAGTCGAGCTTCTGGATGTCGAAGATCGCGCCGGCCTTGGAGAGGTTGTCCGGGTCGAACTTTTCGATCAGCTCGTCCATGGTCAGCATCTCTTCGCCCTCGGCGATCTGGATGAAGAACAGGCCCAAAAAGTTCATCAGCGCTTCCGGCAGGTAGCCGAGCGCGGAATAATAGGAGATCGAGGTCGGGTTCTTGCGCTTCGACAACTTCGACTTGTCGGCATTCCGCATCAGGGAGAGGTGCATGAACACCGGCTGTTCCCACTCGAAATACCGGTAGAGCAGGATGTGCTTCGGCACCGATGCCAGCCATTCCTCGCCGCGCGCCACGTGGGTGATCTTCATCAGATGGTCGTCGATGACGTTGGCCATGTGATAGGTCGGCATGCCGTCGCCCTTGATCAGCACCTGCATGTCGACCGAATCCCACGGGATCGACACGTCGCCGTAAACGCCGTCATGGAAGTCGCAGGAACCTTCGGTCGGGATCTTCATGCGGATGACCGAGCCTTCGCCGGCCGCCATCTTGGAGGTCACTTCCTCGGCCGTCAGGTTCAGGCAAAGACCGTCATATTTCGGCGGCTTGCCGGCGGCGCGCTGGCCCTCGCGCATCTGCTCCAGGCGTTCCGGCGTGCAAAAGCAGCGGAAGGCGTGGCCCTTGTCGAGCAGCTGCTGGGCATAGGGCTGGTACATGTCCTTGCGGTCGGACTGGCGATAGGGACCGTAGGGTCCGCCGACATCCGGGCCTTCGGCCCAGGTCAAGCCCGTCCAGCGCAGCGCGTCCAGAACCTTCTGCTCGAATTCTTGCGTCGAGCGCGTCGCGTCGGTATCCTCGATGCGCAGGATGAATTCGCCGCCATGTTTCTTGGCGAAGAGATAGTTGAAGAGCGCGATATAGGCGGTGCCGACATGCGGCTCGCCGGTCGGCGAGGGGGCGATGCGGACGCGGGGCTTCGTGGCGATCATGAAGAATGCTCTATCTGTGGCGGCCGGGAAGGCGCCAAGCCTGTTTTTGAAATGCGGATTGGCGCAGGCTTAGGCCATATTCAGCCGCAAGCGTCAAGGTTTTTGGCGTCAAGGTACTCGGCCGCAGCCCTACCTCACCGGCCAGACATAGAGCAGCGCCGGCACGCTGACGAGGATGATCAGGAAAGAAAGCGGCAGGCCGAGCCTCGGATAGTCGGAGAACTTGTAGCCGCCGGGGCCGAAGACCAGCGTGTTGCACTGGTGGCCGACCGGGGTGAGGAAGTCGCAGCCGGCGCCGATCGCCACCGCCATCAGAAACGCCTCCGGCCGAAAGCCGAGACTGGTGGCGAAGCTCGCGGCGATCGGCCCCATGACGAGCACCGTCGCGGCATTGTTGAGGAACGGCGTCACCGCCATGGCAGTGACAAGGATCAGCCCCAGGGCACCCCAGGCCGGAAGCGTCGCGGCCACCTGGCCGAGCCAGCCTGCGATGAGTTCGCTGCCGCCGGTCGTCCTCAGCGAATCCGAAACGGGGATCAGCGCCGCCAGCATGACGAGGATCGGCCCGTCGACAGACTTGTAGAAGTCGTTGAGCGGGATCGCCCGGAAGACGACCATGCCGAGGGCGGCGGTGAAGAAGGCGACGGGAACGGGGGCGATGCCAACCGCGGTCGCGGCCATGGCAAGCGCCAGGATGACCAGCGGGATGAAGGCGCGGCGCTGTGTCCCGAGCAGGATTTCGCGCTGGGCGAGCGGCAGCAGGGAAAAATCCTGCAGCACCGCGGGCAGGTTCTTGCGGCTGCCCTGCAGCACCAGTACGTCGCCGGCCATCAGCGTCAGCTCGCCCAGCCGCTGCTTCAGCCGTTCGCCGCGCCGACTGATCGCCAGAAGATTGATGCCGCGCGTATAGGAGAGCGCCAGTTCCTTGGCGGACAGGCCCTTGAGCGATGACTCCTGGGTGATGATCGCCTCGACCGAGATCACGTCTGTCTGTGCCTGGCCTTTTTCCTTCAGCGGTTTGCCGGACAGTTTCAGCCTGCCGCCGGAGACGATCCGATCGAGCGCCTTCGAAGGGCCTTCCAGCATCACCACGTCGCCTTCGCGCAACGTCAGGTCCGGAAAGGGCGACATGCGGGACGTCCCGCGCAAAACGGCAGTGGCCAGCACTTCGCCGTCGGCATGCTTCAGAAGGTCGCTGAGCGGCTTTTCCAGCATCGTCGAGTCGGCGGTCAGGGAGACCTCTGACGTGTAGTTGGTGATCTCCACCGCCTCTTCGATCGAGCTGTTCTCCCGGGTGCGGCTTGGCACCAGCCAGTGAAAGAAGAGCAGGAAGGTGATGCCGACGACGGTCAGGATCGCCCCCATCGGCGTGAAGTCGAACATCGTGAAAGACGTGCCGGTCAGCTCTTCGCGCAGCCGCGAGACGACGATGTTCGGCGAAGTGCCGATCTGGGTCATCAGCCCGCCGAGCAGGGCGGCGAAAGCCATGGGCATCAGGTATTTCGATGGCGAGGCGCCCGATTTCCTGGCGAACTGAAAGGCGACCGGCATCATGATCGCCAGAGCGCCGATATTCTTGATGAAGGCGGAAAGCAGCGCCACGACGATCATCAGCAGCGCGAGCTGCGTGTGCAGCGTGTTGAGGTTCGGGAAGAATTTCTTGATGGCAGTATCGACGATGCCCGACCTCGCCACGCCGGCGCTGACCACCAGCGCGCTGCCGACGATGATGACGATGTCGTCCGAGAAGCCGGAAAACGCCCTGTCGACCGGCACGACGCCGAGCGCGACGGCCAGCACCAGCGCGCAGCAAGCGACCACATCATAACGGAACCGATCCCAGATAAAGACCGCCATCATGATGGCGATAACGGAAAATGCGAGGATCTGCTGAGTGGTCATGCCGCCCTTGACGTCGAGAGGTCCAGCGGGAGAATCACCGCTGGCAGAAGGATGGAGATGGTGCGGTCGCGCAGCCGATCAATGTGGTGAGGCTTAAAGTTCCAGCGCAGTGGGCGCAAGAGGGACCCTGTCCACTGGACAACGCAGGTCGCTTCGCTAGGGTATGGCCGTGGGGCTATTGAATTGTTTTGAATGGAGATTTGTCGATGACTGATGTTTTGAACGTGCCGGTGAAGCTGGCTGATGGCCGCGAGACGACGCTTGCCGAATACAAAGGCAAGGTGATGCTGGTCGTCAACGTCGCCTCGAAATGCGGCCTGACCAAGCAGTATGAAGGTCTCGAAAAACTCTACGAAGACAAGCGCGGCGATGGTTTCGTCATCACCGCCTTCCCGGCCAACAACTTCAAGGGCCAGGAGCCCGGCACCGACGCCGAGATCGTCGAATTCTGCCAGCTCACTTACGATGTAAAATTCCCGATCTTCTCGAAGATCTCCGTCAAGGGTGAGGACAAGCACCCGCTCTATCAGGGCCTCACCGGCTCCGGCGTACCGACCACCGGCGACGGCCCGATGAAGGAAAAGCTGCGGGGCTTCGGCATGGAAGTCGAAGACGGCGAGATTGTCTGGAACTTCGAAAAATTCCTGATCGGCCGAGACGGCGAGATCAAGGCCCGCTTTGCGCCCGATGTCGATGCGCAGGACAGCCGGCTGGTCGACGCGGTCGAGCGGGAACTGGCGAAGAACTGAGCTGCCCGGCAGAGCCGGAGCAATTCTTTGCCTTCCAACTAGGCCGCTTCAGTGATCGCCATTTCTGCCGTGATGCGATCCCAGGGAACCTTGACCAGACCCTCTGCGGTCTTTTCGATTAGACCGACCTCGGCCAGGGCGACCACGTCGGCATGGACTCCGCGATAATCCCGCTTCAGGGAATGAGCGAGCTGGCGGATCGAGGAGGTGCCAGCCGCTTTCAGGGCGCGCAGAAGCCGCCAGCGATTGGCGGTCAGCACCTTTAAGAGAAGATCCATGCTTTCGAATGCGATCTCGCCGGGCTGCAGGCTGAAATCGCCGGCGTCGATCCGCGCTCCAGCCCTTGTCGCGTTTTCGAAAAACGCGTCCATATTAGAAACGTGGATCCGAACTTCGCTCATACCTTCAACTCCCGGCGCACATCGTCTTCGAAATCCCCGATCGTCCGTTCGAGGCTCTCGAAACGATAGGGTTCCTCATGATCGCGATAATGGCGATGATCGCCTTTGCCAGCTTCGTTGTCGTAGCCAATAATTCGCTCTCCCGGGCGTCCGAAGAAAAGCGAATATTTCAATCCATGTGGACGTTCCGCGTTGGGATCGGGAAGCTGCCAGACTTTCATCTGGATGATCCTTCCATCATCCAGATGAAATTTCCGATCCATGATTAGGGTCGCTCGCGCCATTTGATGCTTTATCTAGCATATGCTGAATATGGCATCAAGGCGATGCTCGACTTGATGGAAGGGAAACGCCACCATCAATGCAGCGTCTGCCCGCCCGCCTTCTTCTTCTTGCGGGCGTTGCGCGCCACCATGTTGAGCACCTCGACGCCGGCGGAGAAGGCCATGGCGGCGTAGATGTAGCCCTTGGGGACGTGCACGCCAAAACCTTCGACGATCAGGGTGCCGCCGATCATCAGCAGGAAGGCGAGGGCCAGCATGACGATGGTCGGGTTTTTCTCGATGAAGTTTGCAAGCGGGGTGGCGGCGATCAGCATCACGGTGACGGCGGCGATGACGGCGACCACCATGATCGGCAGGTGCGGGGTCATGCCGACGGCGGTGATGATACTGTCGATCGAAAAGACCAGGTCGAGCAGCAGGATCTGGCCGATCGCAGACGCAAAGCTCATCCTGACCACTTCCTTGCCGGCGCCGACCAGGTCTTCCCTGTGGTCGTCGACATCGACGGAGTGATGGATTTCCTTGGTCGCCTTCCAGACGAGGAAAAGGCCGCCAGCGATCAGGATCAGATCCTTCCACGAGAAGCCGTGGCCGAAGGCCTCGAAGAGGGGGTTGGTGAGCTGGACGATCCAGGCGACGGTGCCGAGCAGGGCGAGACGCATGACGAGCGCCAGGCCGATGCCGATCTTGCGGGCACGCTCACGGTTTTCGGGCGGCAGCTTGTTGGTGAGGATGGAGATGAAGATGAGGTTGTCGATGCCGAGCACGACTTCCATGACGACGAGGGTGACAAGCGCCACCCAGGCGGCCGGATCCTGAACCAGCACGACGATATCCTGCATCAACATTCCCTTCTTTCAATCTCAAGGCGTAATTGCCTGACCGATTTAAGGACTGATGAGCGGAAGACAAGAGGAGGTTGCGCTACAACCTCCTGAAATCAGGCATGTTCTTTCGTTTTCGCGGTCACGGAATTGTCATGGACGCCGTAGGCTGCCATGAACACACGGATCGCGCCCGTAACGACATGGTCGATCTCGCTGAACGGCGGTACGTCGTCGAGATCGCCGAAAAGGCGCAGTTTGAAGAAGGTGCCGCTCACCATGTCGACGAATTGACGGGCTGCGAGATCCGTATCTTCCACCTTGAGATTGCCGAGCTCCACGTGGCGCCGGATGAAATCCTCAAGCACGGTGCGGACGTTCTGGGTCGGCGAATTGAAAAAATGCCGACAGAGGCTCGGCAGGCGATCGACGACGCCGATCACGGTACGCATCGCCTCGATCACCTGCGATGCGGTGATGTGCGTCGCAAAACCCATGCCGAAGCGGTAGAGGCCGTCCTCGACCTCCTCGCTGCCTGCAAGGATGTCCCGCATGCGCAGCGTGATCCGTTCGCGCTCGCGGGCAATGATAGCGCCGAAAAGGTCTTCCTTGTTCTGGAAGTAGACGTAGATCGTCCCTTTCGAAACACCGGCCTCGCGGGTGATGTCGTTCATGCTTGCCGCGTCGAAGCCGAGCTTCATGAAGACGCTTTTCGCCCCGTCGATAATCTGCTCCCGTTTCGCCGGGTCCTCGCCCGCTGCGAAACGTCCGGCGGGAACCGGATCACACCTTTCCAGTTTCCTTGTCTGCCTGGCCATTTCGATGCCCTTTTTTAACCTTTTCGAACCGAGCGGTTCGATTGCCCTTGATATGTGTCATCGATGGGTCTATGTCAAGCTCGCTGAACCGATCGGTTCGATGGAATAAGACGCTCCCAAGACGGTAGATACAAGATGACGTCCTCTCAAAATTCCGGCGCACTGCGCGCCGTGACGACGGAAAACGCTGGCCTTGCCAAGGTTGAGGCTCTCAAGGGCTCGCCGACCGCGGAACAGCCTGCGACGGCCGAGGCGATTGCGGTTCCCGCGGTCGCCAAGGCGCCTGAAAAGAAGAAACGACGCGGTCTGCTGTTGCCTGTCATTGCGCTTGCCCTCCTCGGTGGCGCTGGCTGGTATGGTTACAACTGGTGGATCGATGGTCGGTTCCTGGTTTCCACCGACGACGCGTATGTCGAAGGCGATATCGCGGTGATCTCGCCAAAGGTGTCCGGTTATGTCGCCAAGGTCAATGTTGTCGAGAACCAGGCCGTCAAGGCGGGCGAACCGCTCGTCACGCTCGACGACGGCGATTATCAGCTTGCACTTCGCAAGGCGCAGACGGCTATCGAATCCGCCAAACTCGCTGTCTCCCGCATCGACGCGCAGATCGTCGGCGGCGAAGCGGCGCTGAAGCAGGCCCAGGCCCAGCAGGGTGCTCTCGAAGCCGCGGTTCGCGGTGCCGAAATCACCCAGAAGCGCGCGACGAGTCTGCAGGCAAGTGCGGTCGGCACAGCCGCGGCGCTCGACAATGCCGAGATCGCGCTTGAACAGGCCCGCGCCAATCTCGTTGCCGGCCAGGCGGCGGTCGCGTCGGCCCAGGCCAATATCGGCCTCCTGCGTGCCCAGCGCGACGAGGCGGTCAATACGATCCATACCCAGGATCTCGCCCGAGACCAGGCCCAGCGCGATCTGAACTTCACGGTGCTAAAGGCGCCCTATGACGGCGTCATCGGCAATCTCTCGGTCCAGACGGGCGATCTCGTCTCGACCGGCAAGCGGCTCGCGTCGCTGGTGCCGCTGACCGAGCTCTATATCGAGGCGAATTTCAAGGAAACCCAGCTTGGCAACCTGCAGCCTGGTTCCAAGGTCCGCGTGCATGTGGATGCTTATGAGGATCACAACATCACAGGCACTGTGGTGTCGATCGCGCCTGCTTCCGGCGCCGTCTTCTCGATGCTGCCGCCGGAAAATGCGACCGGCAACTTCACCAAGGTCGTGCAGCGCGTTCCGGTTCGCATCTCGATCCCGAAGGAAGACCTCGAACGCCAGCGCCTTCGTGCCGGCTTGAGCGTCGTCGTCGACGTCGATACCCGGACCGCGCCCGGCATCAGCGCTGTCGCTGCCAAGTAAAGAGAACCAAGGAGAGCGGCCATGGCAGGAGCAACGGCCACGGCGGGTCCGCCCCCTATGGCGATGCCGGCCGACCAGCCGATGGACAGACGCAAGCTCATCGCCTTCTTCGCGATGGTCTTCGGCATGTTCATGTCGATCCTCGACATCCAGATCGTCTCGGCCTCGCTCGCGGAAATCCAGGCCGGCCTTTCCGCCGGCTCGGACGAAATCGCCTGGGTGCAGACCTCCTACCTGATCGCCGAAGTGATCATGATCCCGCTGTCGGGCACGCTTGCCCGCATCATGTCGACGCGCATCCTGTTCTCCATGTGCGCGGCTGGCTTCACGCTGGCCAGCATCCTTTGCGCCACTGCCACGAATATCGACGAGATGATCGTCTATCGCGCCATCCAGGGCTTCATCGGCGGCGGCATGATCCCGTCCGTCTTCGCGGCGGCCTTCACCATTTTCCCGCCGTCGAAGCGCAGCATCGTGTCGCCGATCATCGGCCTCGTCGCGACGCTCGCCCCGACGATCGGCCCGACGGTCGGCGGTTACCTTTCCAATTCCTTCTCCTGGCACTGGCTGTTCCTGGTCAACGTCATCCCCGGTATCATCGTCACCGTCGTCACCTTCACGCTGATCGACTTCGACAAGCCGCAGCTTAAGCTGATGAAGAAGTTCGACTGGTGGGGGCTCGCCTCCATGGCGGTCTTCCTCGGCGCGCTGGAATACGTTCTGGAAGAAGGCAACAACAAGGACTGGTTCAGCGACGACAAGATCGTCATAGGCACAATCTTCATCGTCATCGGCGCAGTGGTGTTCTTCTGGCGTGCCTTCAAGGTCGAGTTCCCGATCGTCGATCTCAGGGCATTCGGCAACGCCAATTTCGCCTTCGGTTCGCTGTTCTCGTTCATCATGGGCGTCGGGCTTTATGGGCTCACTTATCTCTATCCGCTCTATCTCGGTCGCGTCCGTCACTACGATTCGCTGATGATCGGGGAGACGATGTTCGTTTCCGGCATCGCCATGTTCGTCTCGGCGCCGCTCGTCGGACGGCTGTCGAACAGTGTCGACCTGCGCATCTTGATGGCGGTCGGTTTCGGCTCGTTCGCGGCTGGTACCTGGCTGATGACCGGTATCACCGCCGATTGGGATTTCTACGAGCTGCTGCTGCCGCAGATCCTGCGCGGGTTCGGGATGATGATGTGCATGGTGCCGATCAGCAATATCGCGCTCGGGACGCTCGCGCCGCAACGCATCCAGGGCGCATCCGGCCTTTTCAACCTGACCCGCAACCTCGGCGGTGCGGTCGGCCTTGCCGTCATCAACACGGCGCTGACCCAGCGTTCCGACGAGCACTACGCCCGGCTTTCTGAGCACGTCAACTACGGCAATCCGGCAGCGCTCAACTGGCTGGACAGTGTCGGCGCCAACTACAATTCCTTCGGCCTCGACGGCAGCGCCGTCGCGCTCCAGAGGCTCTCTGGCATCATCACCCAGCAGGCTCTGCTGCTTTCCTTCATGGATGTCTTCTTCATCCTGACGGGGCTGTTCGGCAGCCTGATCTTCTTCGTCTTCCTGATCGCCAAGCCGGCCCGCCCCGCGGGCGCCGGTGGCGGCGGGCATTGATTGCAGCATTCCACCGCCGGGAAGGGGGCCGCCACGCGAGTGACGGCCTTTTTCTTTGGGTGTTCGAGCCTGCGTGAAACACGTACCTCAAATTTTGATTTACGTACCTCAGAATTTCCGCTAACACGGTCGGCGGAGGAATTCATGAAGCCCACAGTCCACGACATCGCGAAGATCGCCGGCGTCAGCCTTGCGACTGTCGACCGGGTTCTCAACGGCCGGCCGGGCGTGCGTTCCGTCACCCGCGTCAAGGTCGAGGATGCGATCATTTCACTCGGTTATGTGCGCGATCTCGCCGCTGCCAACCTTGCGAAAAGCCGGACCTATTCCTTCGTCTTCATCCTGCCGGCCAACGACAACTCCTTCATGATCGGCTTGCATGAGGAAGTGCGCGGCGCCGTTGCCCGCTCGAGCTCGGAGCGCACCGACATCCGCATTGTCGACGTGCCGCCCTTCGATCCGGGCGCGCTGGTCGCATCACTCGAGGCGGTGCTTGCCGAAAAGCCGGCCGGGGTGGCCTTCGTCGCCATCGACGCGCCGGAAGTCCGTGCGGCCGTGCGCAGCCTGAGCGAGGCCGGCATTCCGATGGTGACGCTCGTGTCTGACCTGCCGGAGTCCTCGCGCGATCATTATGCGGGCATCGACAATATCGCCGCCGGGCGCACCGCCGGCAGCCTGATGGGGCGGTTCCTCAGCGGCCCCCTCATGGGCGAACGGGGGGCGACCGTTGCGGTGCTTGCCGGCTCCATGCTGGTGCGCGACCACCGCGAGCGGCTGGAAGGGTTTTCGAGCGTCATCGCAAACGCCTATCCGAACGTCGATATCCTGCCCGTCCTCGAAGGCCGTGACGATCCGGCGCTCTCCGAGACGATGGTCACGGAGGCGCTGCGCCGCAATGCGAACATTGCCGGCATCTACAGTCTCGGTGCCGGCAACCGCGGCCTCATCCGCGCGCTGCAGACGGCGCACGGCCCCCGCCGGCCGCTCGTCATTGCCCACGAACTCACCGCCTCGACCCGTGCAGCACTTTCAAACGGTGTCATCGACGCGGTTCTGAACCAGGATGCGGGCCACGAAGTCAGAAGCGCGATCCGCGTGCTGAAGGCCAAGGCGGACGGCCTGCCGGTGCTCGCCGCCCAGGAACGCATCCGTATCGACATATTCTTGAAAGACAATCTGCCCTGAAGGGCGGAGCATTAGGAGAAACACCATGTATCTCGGTCTCGATCTCGGCACCTCGGGCGTCAAGGCGATGCTGATCGACGGCGATCAGAAGATCATCGGTTCGGCGAGCGGTTCGCTCGACGTCTCGCGTCCGCATTCCGGCTGGTCGGAGCAGGATCCTGCCCACTGGATCCGCGCCACCGAAGAAGCGGTCGCCGGCCTCAAGGCAAAATTCCCGAAGGAGCTGGCGGCGGTGAAGGGCATCGGCCTTTCCGGCCAGATGCATGGCGCGACGCTTCTGGACAGCGAGGACAAGGTGCTGCGCCCCTGCATCCTGTGGAACGACACCCGCTCCCATGTGGAAGCCGCAGCCCTCGATGCGAACCCGATCTTCCGCAAGCTCACCGGCAATATCGTCTTCCCCGGCTTCACCGCCCCGAAGCTCGTCTGGGTCGCGAAAAACGAGCCTGACATCTTCGCCAAGGTCGCCAAGGTGCTGCTGCCGAAGGATTACCTGCGTCTTTGGCTGACCGGCGAGCACATCTCCGAAATGTCGGATTCGGCCGGCACGTCCTGGCTCGATACCGACGCCCGCAAGTGGTCGTCCGAATTGCTTTCCGCCACGGGCCTCACCGAAAGCCAGATGCCGTCGCTGGTCGAGGGCACCGAAGAGGCAGGCAAGCTGCGTGGCGAACTCTCCTACAAATGGGGCATGGGCGAGGGCGTCGTGATTGCCGGTGGGGCAGGGGATAATGCGGCGTCCGCCTGCGGCATGGGCACGGTCGCGGAAGGCCAGGCCTTCGTCTCGCTCGGCACGTCCGGCGTGCTGTTTGCCGCCAATGCCTCCTATCTGCCGAAGCCGGAAAGTGCGGTGCATGCGTTCTGCCACGCATTGCCGAAAACCTGGCACCAGATGGGCGTCATCCTGTCGGCGACGGACGCGCTGAACTGGCATTCGCTCATCACCGGCAAGACCGCCGCCGAGCTCACCCAGGAACTCGGCGATACGCTGAAGGCTCCCTCCAGCGTCACCTTCCTGCCCTATCTCTCCGGCGAGCGCACGCCGCACAACGATGCGGCCATCCGCGGCGCCTTCATCGGCCTCGAACACGAAAGCAGCCGGTCGGTGCTGACCCAGGCGGTGCTGGAAGGGGTGACCTTCGCGATCAGGGACAATCTCGAAGCCCTGAAATCCGCAGGCACCTCGATTTCCCGCGTTACCGCTATCGGCGGCGGTTCGCGCTCGCGCTACTGGCTGCAGTCGATCGCCACGTCTCTCGGCGTGCCGGTGGATATTCCGGCCGACGGTGATTTCGGAGCTGCCTTCGGCGCCGCACGGCTGGGGCTGATCGCTGCAACCGGTGCCGACCCGCTCGCCGTCTGCTCGGCACCAAAGACGGACGAGACCATCGAGCCGGTCTCCGGGCTGTCGGAGGCTTATGACACCGCATACGCCCGCTACCGGGCGCTCTATCCGGCGATCAGGTCGCTGGCGCGCTGAATATGCTTAGACTTGGAGGCGTGTTGAAAAGACCCCTCCCCAACCCCTCCCCACAAGGGGGAGGGGCTTCATTGCCCCGAATTCCGCTTTCCCGAATGGGCAGGGCGGTGCCACCAGCGTTCTCCCCCCTTGTGGGGGAGATGCCGGCAGGCAGAAGGGGATCCTTGGCGCTCTCAAATACTCGATAGGAGAAAACACCCATGAGCACAGGCTTTTTCGGAGACATCCAGAAGATCAAATACGAAGGCCCGGACAGCACCAATCCGCTCGCCTTTCGCCACTACAATCCGGACGAGATCGTCGCCGGCAAGCGCATGGAGGATCACCTCCGCTTTGCCGTCGCCTACTGGCACACCTTCACCTGGCCGGGCGGTGACCCTTTCGGCGGCCAGACCTTCCAGCGCCCGTGGTTCTCGGACACGATGGAAGCGGCGAAGATGAAGGCTGATGTCGCCTTCGAATTCTTCCAGCTACTCGGTTCGCCCTTCTACTGCTTCCACGATGCCGACGTGCGGCCGGAAGGCAATAATTTCGCCGAGAACACGAAGAACCTCAACGAGATCGTCGATTATTTCGAGAAGAAGCAGGCCGAGACCGGCGTCAAGCTTCTCTGGGGCACGGCGAACCTCTTCTCAAACCGCCGCTACATGTCGGGTGCAGCCACCAACCCGGATCCGGACGTCTTCGCGTTTGCCGCGGCAACGGTGAAGACCTGCCTCGACGCTACCAAGAAGCTTGGCGGTGCCAATTACGTGCTGTGGGGCGGCCGCGAAGGTTACGAGACTCTGCTGAACACAGACCTCTCGCGGGAACTCGACCAGATGGGCCGCTTCCTCAATCTCGTGGTCGAATACAAGTACAAGATCGGCTTTAAAGGCACGATCCTGATCGAGCCGAAGCCGCAGGAGCCGACCAAGCATCAGTACGATTACGACGTCGCGACCGTCTACGCGTTCCTGCAGAAGCATGGGCTGGACAAGGAAGTGAAGGTCAATATCGAGCAGGGTCATGCGATCCTCGCCGGCCATTCTTTCGAACACGAGATCGCCATGGCGAACGCCTTCGGCATCTTCGGCTCGATCGACATGAACCGCAACGACATGCAGTCCGGCTGGGATACCGACCAGTTCCCCAACAACGTGCCGGAAATGGCGCTCGCCTATTACCATGTGCTCGCCGGCGGTGGCTTCCAGAACGGCGGCACCAATTTCGACGCGAAGCTACGCCGCCAGTCGCTCGACCCTGAGGACCTGCTGATCGGCCATATCGGCGGCATGGACTGCTGCGCCCGCGGCATCAAGGCAGCGGCGAAGATGCTCGATGACGGCGCGCTGAAGGCGCCGCTCGATGCCCGCTACGAGAAGTGGGACAGCCCTGAATACAGCAAGATGCTGCGCGGCGAATACAAGCTCGACGACATCGCCTCCTGGGTCGAAAAGCAGGACATCAACCCGGAACCGAAGTCCGGCCGCCAGGAGTATCTGGAAAACGTCGTCAATCGCTACGTTTGACGAAGACAGAGGGTGAGGCGACGCCTCACCCTCACCAAGCTTGCGCCACACGAGATGGCGCCGCAATCATCAACCGGAAGATGATTTGCACAAAACCTTCCTACACGTTCCCGCGTGGCTTACGGAAATCTGCTTTACGTACCTCAGAATCTGGGCTAGCGTTCCTGTCGGGAGGAGCTTGGGTGCAGATTATCATATACAGGCGTGCTGTCGGTAACGCAGCGGTTCGCTGTCGGGCCGTGCGTTGCCCTATGGTCATGGGTGCTGCGCGATGAGTTCTGTGGAGGCGAGCCCCGCCGTGCCGCTCTTCGAAGCGACCGGCCTTTCCAAGACATTCGGTATTGTCGAGGTCCTCAAGGACATCAATATCAACGTCCGCGCCGGCGAGGTCCACGCGATCATCGGCGAGAACGGCGCCGGCAAGTCGACCTTGATGAAGATCATCGCCGGCAATTTGGCCCCGACCCGCGGCGAGATGAGGATAGACGGCGAGACCGTCACCTTTTCCGGCCCGGTCGATGCGGAACATCGCGGCATCGTGCTGGTGCACCAGGAAATCCTGCTGGCGCCGGACCTGACCGTCGCCCAGAACATCTATCTCGGCCGCGAGCTGCACAAGGGCGTCTTCATCGACGACCGCGCCATGAACGAAGGTGCAGCCAAGGCTGTCCGCGGGCTCGGCAGCGATATCGACCCGAACACGATCGTCAGCCGCCTGTCGATCGCCCAGCGCCAACTGGTACAGATCGCCCGCGTGCTGCTTGTGCCGCACCGGATCGTCATCTTTGACGAGCCGACCGCGTCGCTGACGCCGCATGAGACCGATGCGCTGCTGAAGGTCATCCGGCAGATCCGCGCCAAGGGCGTCGGCGTTCTTTATATTTCCCACCGCCTGCCCGAGGTGAAGGAGATTGCCGACCGGGTGACGGTGTTGCGCGACGGAAGGCTCGTCGCCAGCCATGACGTCAGCGAACTGCAGCCCGCCGACATGGCGCGGCTGATGGTCGGTCGCGACGTTGCAAAACTCTATCCGGACCGCCACGCGGTTTTGGCGCGCGAGACGGTGCTCGAGGTCGAGCATCTCAACGTTCCCGGATATGCGCAGGATGCCTCGTTCCAGCTGAAAAAGGGGGAGATCCTCGGTTTTGCCGGCCTCGTCGGGGCCGGCCGCACCGAGCTGATGGAGGGCATGGTCGGCCTTCGCACC
The DNA here is from genome assembly GCF_964254135.1 of Neorhizobium tomejilense. Taxonomy (NCBI): domain Bacteria; kingdom Pseudomonadati; phylum Pseudomonadota; class Alphaproteobacteria; order Hyphomicrobiales; family Rhizobiaceae; genus Neorhizobium; species Neorhizobium tomejilense. Next base: position 2,951,470 of record NZ_CAXUSO020000001.1, on the reverse strand, counting down.
AGCCGTGGCACCGTCCGCCATCTCGGCAAGCCGGTCAATTTCAAGGATGTGCATGCGAGCCTCAAGGCCGGCATCGTCTACCTTTCCGAAGACCGCAAGGGCAAGGGCCTGCTGCTCACCAAGGACCTGATCGTCAACCTGACGCTCGCCTCGCTCGGCAAGTTCATCGGCGCGTTGCAGATCGACCGTAAGCGCGAAAGCGACGCGCTGGACAAGGCGATCCGCGATTTCGACATTCGAACCGGCCGCAAGGACATCCTCGCCGGCCAGCTATCCGGCGGCAACCAGCAGAAACTGCTGCTCGCCAAGATGATGCTGCTCGATCCGTCGATCGTCATCATCGACGAGCCGACGCGCGGCATCGATATCGGCAACAAGGAACAGATCTACAAATTCATCGCCAACCTGGCCGAGGAGGGACGTTCGATCATCGTCGTCTCCTCCGAAATGCCGGAACTGATCGGCATCTGCGACCGCATCCTCGTCATGCGCTCCGGCCGGATCGTCGGCGAGGTGACGGGGGACCATATGAACGAAAACGAAATCGTCGTGCTCGCCACGGGCGTTACTAAAGAGGAGGCCGCGTGATGGCGAACGTCGCTAGCGAACCGGCCAAGGCACCGAAGACCTCCAAGGACTGGGACATGGCGGCGATCGCGCCGTTCATTGCGCTCGCCCTTCTTCTGGTGCTCGGCTACTTCGCCAACCCGAATTTCATGACGTCCGCCAACCTGTTGAACGTCGTGACGCGCAGTTCCTTCATCGCCGTCATCGCACTCGGCGCTACCTATGTAATCACTTCGGGCGGGCTCGATCTTTCGGTCGGCGCGATGCTCGCCTTCGTTGCCAGCCTGATGATCCTGTTCCTGAATTCGGGAACGGTCGCCGACCCGGCGCTGGCGCTGGTTGCCGGGATGGCGCTGGCGATCGCGATCGGCGCCGTCTGCGGGCTCGCCAACGGCCTGATCACCACCGTCGGCCGGATCGAACCCTTCATCGCCACGCTCGGCACAATGGGCATCTATCGCGGGCTGACCACCTGGCTCAGCCAGGGCGGCGCCATCACCGTGCGCGACCGCGATATTCTGGCGCTCTACCGGCCGGTCTATTCCGGCTCGTTCATCGGCGTGCCGATCCCGATCATCGTCATCTTCGTCACCGCCGCCATCGCCGCCTTCGTACTTTACCGCACCCGTTACGGCCGGCATGTCACCGCGGTCGGCTCGAACGAGGACGTCGCGCGTTATTCCGGCATTTCGATCAACCGGGTGCGCACCGTCACCTATGTGATCCAGGGGCTCTGCGTCGCTGTCGCCGTGCTGCTCTACGTGCCGCGCCTCGGCTCGACGTCCGCCACGACCGGCAGCTTCTGGGAACTGCAGGCGATTACCGCCGTCGTCGTCGGCGGCACGGCGCTGCGGGGCGGGGTCGGCCGCATCTGGGGCACGATCTGCGGCGCCTTCATTCTGGAAATCGTCGGCAACATCATGCTGTTGTCCAACTTCGTCAGCGAATACCTGATCGGCGCCATCCAGGGGGCGATCATCATCATCGCCATGCTGGTTCAAAGGTCGCTGATGCGGAGATAGGCCGCTGAAGCGGATTAGCCCGCGAAAGCAGGCCAACGAGAACTGACCGAGCTGATGGGTCGCGCCCGGTCCTGAAATATTAAAGACCCTGATATTGTGGGAGAGAGAAACAATGCGCAGACAAATTTTGGGACTGGCCGTGGCGTCGTTGGCGCTTCTCGCCGGCACCGCCTTCGCACAGGACAAGAAGGTGACGATCGGCGTTTCCATTCCGGCCGCCGACCATGGCTGGACCGCCGGCGTCGTGTTCCATGCCGAACGCGTCGCCAAGCTCCTGATGAAGGAGCATCCGGGCCTCAACGTCATCGTCAAGACCTCGCCGGACGCGGCAAGCCAGGCGAACGCCGTGCAGGATCTCGCGGTCCAGGGGCTCGACGCGCTGGTCATCCTGCCGTCCGATCCGGATCCGCTCGTCAACGCCATCCAGCAGGTCAAGGACAAGGGCACGTTCGTCGCACTCGTCGACCGCGCCCCCTCCGTCAACGACAGCACCATCCGTGACCTCTACGTTGCCGGCAACAACCCGGCGCTCGGCCAGGTCGCCGGCGAATATATCAAGAAGACCACGCCGGACGCCCAGGTCGTCGTCATCCGCGGCCTGCCGATCCCGATCGACCAGCAGCGCCAGGACGGTTTCGACAAGGGCATTGCCGGTTCCAAGGTGAAGGTGCTCGATCGCCAGTTCGGCAACTGGAGCCGCGACGACGCGTTCAAGGTCATGCAGGACTTCCTGACCAAGCACCCGAAGATCGACGTGGTCTGGTGCCAGGACGACGACATGGCCGTCGGCGTTCTCGAAGCCATCGCTCAGTCCAAGCGCACGGACATCAAGTATGTGGTCGGCGGCGCGGGCTCCAAGGACATGGTGAAGAAGGTCATGGACGGCGACAAGATGATCCCGGTCGACGTGCTCTATCCGCCGGCAATGGTGGCGACCGCCATGGAACTCACCGCCGGCAATTTCTACGACAAGGTCCCGGTCAGCGGCACCTACATCCTCGACGCCACGCTGGTGACGAAGGACAATGCCAAGAACTTCTACTTCCCGGATTCGCCGTTCTGATAACGGCTTCCTGACGAAGATCGGCGGCGCCTGCTCGTGTGGGCGCCGCTCCTCCCAACCCCGATTCCTGTGAGCAGCACAGGAATCGGGGATTGAGGCTGCCATTTGCAGGCCATCCAATTTCGGAAGAGGAAACATCATGAAGACGATCAAGGGCCCGGCCATCTTTCTCGGCCAGTTCGCGGGCGATGCGGCACCGTTCAATAGCTGGGACGGGATCACCAAATGGGCGGCGGACAAGGGTTATGTCGGCGTGCAGGTACCAACCTGGGCCGGCCAACTCATCGACCTCAAAAAAGCTGCCTCCTCCAAGGATTATTGCGACGAATTTGCCGGCGTGGCGCGGGCGAACGGCGTCGAGGTGACCGAGCTTTCCACCCATCTCCAGGGTCAGCTCGTCGCCGTGCATCCGGCCTATGACGAGGGGTTCGACGGGTTTGCTGCGCCAGAAGTGCGCGGTAATCCGAAGGCACGCCAGGCCTGGGCGGTCGAGCAGGTGAAAATGGCGATCACAGCTTCGAAGCACCTCGGCATCAAGGCGCATGCGACCTTTTCCGGCGCGCTCGCCTGGCCCTATATGTATCCTTGGCCGCAACGCCCGGCCGGCCTGGTCGAGACTGCCTTCGACGAGCTCGCCAAGCGCTGGACGCCGATCCTCGACCATGCCGATTCCTGCGGCGTCGACGTATGTTACGAAATCCATCCCGGCGAAGACCTGCATGACGGCGTCACATTCGAGATGTTCCTGGAGCGGGTGAAGAACCATCCGCGCGCCAACATGCTCTACGACCCGTCGCATTACGTGCTGCAATGCCTCGACTATCTCGACAACATCGACATCTACAAGGACCGGATCAAGATGTTCCACGTCAAGGACGCGGAATTCAACCCGACCGGCCGGCAGGGTGTTTATGGCGGCTACCAGGGCTGGGTCGGCCGCGCCGGCCGCTTCCGCTCGCCCGGCGACGGCCAGGTGGACTTCGGTTCGATCTTCTCCAAAATGGCCGCCAACGATTTCGACGGCTGGGCCGTGGTCGAATGGGAGTGCGCGCTGAAGAACTCGGAGGACGGAGCCCGCGAAGGCGCCGAATTCGTAAAGGCGCACATCATCGGCGTCACGGAAAAAGCATTCGACGACTTTGCCAGCGGCGGGACCGACGAAGCAGCGAACAGGCGGATGCTCGGGCTTTGAGGAAACAGATCCCCTCCCCAACCCCTCCCCACAAGGGGGAGGGGCTTAGCCTGCCGCACGGCTGACGCTCGATTTTGGGGGAGATGACCGGCAGGCCAGAGAGGGTCTTCTCGGGAGGTGAACTTGAGATACCTAACAAGTTGGGTTATTGATCTATGGTCACCGTCCTGCGGCAGCACGGCCTGCGGTTCGTCGTCTACACGGCGGACCACGAGCCGCCTCACGTGCATGTCTATGGTGACGGCGAAGCGCGGATCGACATTGAGACACTGAAAGTCCTGACCCAGGGCGGGATGTCCGACAGGGATGTCCGCCGAGCGGCCGAAGTCATCGAGGCTAACCGGCAGTTATTCCTGGAGACGTGGAGAAAGTACCATGGTTGAGATCACGGATGCCGAACTCACCCAGGCAAAAAGACGGTGGGAAACGGAGCGGGCACAAAGGCCCATTCCAGTCTCCGTTCGATTCGATGCTGCTTCCGGCCGGATCGTCGTGGAGTTCGCCAACGGGGCCGCTTTCATGGTCCCCGCCCGTTCTCTCGAAGGCTTGGCGGAGGCAACGGATGAACAACTGGCCGAAGTCGAGCTTCTCGGGGAAACCGGCCTGCATTGGGAAAGCCTCGATATAGATTATTCGATTTCCGGCCTCATGAGTGGTGTCTTCGGCAGCCGGACCTTCATGGAGGCACAACGCCGCGGCGGACAATCCAAGTCGCCGCTGAAGATCGCCGCCAGCCGCGCCAACGGCGCCAAGGGCGGCAGGCCCCGCAAGGCTGCAAAGAACTCCTGACTGCCCGGCAGTCGCCACACATTTTCAATCTTTTCGAGGAGAGACATCATGGCAATCGAAGGCAAGGACGAACAGGCGCGGGAGCCGCGCATCCGGCTCGGCATGGTCGGCGGCGGGGCGGGGGCGTTCATCGGGGCGGTGCATCGCATGGCGGCAAGGCTGGACGACCAGTTCGATCTTGTCGCCGGCGCGTTGTCGTCGACGCCGGAAAAGGCGATCGCCTCGGGCCGCGACCTCGGACTCGATCCGTCGCGCACTTATGGTTCCTACAAGGAGATGGCGATCCGCGAGGCGCGGTTGAAGGACGGCATCGAGGCGGTGTCGATCGTCACGCCGAACCACGTGCATTACGAGGCCGCCAAGGAGTTTTTGAAGCGCGGCATCCACGTCATCTGCGATAAGCCGCTGACGTCCAATCTTGCTGACGCCAAGAAGATGAAGAAGGCGGCCGACGAGAGCGGCGCGCTGTTCATCCTCACCCATAATTACACCGGCTATCCGATGGTGCGGCAGGCCCGCGAAATGGTCGCAAACGGCGAGCTCGGAAAGATCCGCGTCGTGCAGGTCGAATATCCGCAGGATTGGTTGACCGAGGCGGTCGAGCAGACGGGTGCCAAGCAGGCCGTCTGGCGCACCGATCCTGCCCAGTCGGGTGCCGGCGGTTCGACCGGCGATATCGGCACGCATGCCTATAACCTCGCCGCCTTCATCACCGGCCTGACGCTCGAAAGTCTCGCCGCCGATCTCGACAGTTTTGTCGAAGGCCGCCGTCTCGACGACAACGCCCATGTGATGCTCCGCTACGAGGGCGGCGCCAAGGGCATGCTCTGGTGCAGTCAGGTGGCGCCCGGCCACGAGAACGGCCTGAAAATCCGTGTCTACGGCACCAAGGGCGGCATCGAATGGGTGCAGGCGGATCCGAACTATCTGTGGTTCACGCCGTTCGGCGAACCGAAGCGCCTGATCACCCGCAACGGCGCCGGCTCCGGTGCCGCGGCAGGACGCGTCAGCCGCATTCCGTCCGGCCACCCGGAAGGTTATCTCGAAGCCTTTGCGACCATCTACACGGAAGCCGCCCGCGCCATCAATGCGGCCAGACAAGGCGTCGCGGTCGACAAGGCGGTGGTCTACCCGACCGTCGACGACGGCGTGAAGGGGGTTGCGTTCGTCGAGGCGTGCGTGGTGTCCTCGAAGAAGAATGGGGCGTGGGTGAAGCTTTAGGGTTTCATAAAAAAGCTCGTGCCGACTTAGTCGGCACGAGCGTCTTTTTGCCAAGAATCTCGCATAGTGATCCTAGCGAAGCAAACTTACTAGATTTTGGTCTGTGTGCGAAGCATTGTATTCTCCTGACTATCCTGACCAAATTGCTGCTTATAGATATAGCGATTGATCGTTAATTTTCCAATTAAAAAATCCGATCGGGCAGTAGTTGAAGTTCGATCGAGTCGCTGATGGCCAGACCTAATTGGAGAACGACCCGGATGTCCGAGACAATGTCAAACATCACCTCTTCGCGCCCCTGTTGCGAGATGCGGGTAAAGGACTCCTTGTCAACAGCACTCACGTCTATCGCCAAATCAGCAAGTTTCCCATAAAATTCCACGATGTTCTTAATCATCACATCCGGAAGGTCTTGAAGAACTTCCGTCCGAGAATTGTAAATAACTGAAAAATAGCTGAACGTAAGGAATGGCCTATTTCGTTTATTTAATGCCATGAATTGATTTATTTCGAAACTCGTTGGTATTCCATTAGCGGCCCGTTCAAGGCTTCTGACGTTAAGCTTTATTTCTTCCGCGAGGGCCTTAATAAAGCTCTTTCTTGCTTGCCTCTTTTTCTTTCGTTCAACGTAGGAATTGATAAGCAATCCTGTGAGAAACAGCGCAAGCGTGACGAAAAGACCCAAATCAATTTTCGAAGAAATGCACATCCCGAGAAAAGGGTAACATTCCGGTGGCAAGGGCATCAGGCAAGCTCCGTTAGCTAGTTAGTTATACTACCATAGGTTATCTATTCTGGTTGGTATATATATCTTTTGGGATGTGGTCGCTGGCGCTTGGATTTTGGTAAATAACGTCTCAGAGGCTTCCGATTCCGATGGTCAATTCGCTGCCGGAAGTAAGCCCTTGCTCGAAAAGAGCAGGACGCGGGTACGCGGCCCTGCAACGTTTCAGAATTCTCATCTGTACAACGGCGTCCCGCTTGGTTAAACCGCCGCGAAAGGTGGTCCGGCAGACCCCTCGCGCAACAGATATGGCGGCATCCTCATGACCGATCCCAAGATGAGCAATCCCCAGCCTCGCAATCTCAAAACGCCCGATGCCGAAAAATTCGCGTCTCGCTTTCCCGGCGATTTCCTATGGGGCGTCGCGACGGCCTCCTACCAGATCGAAGGGTCCACCAAGGCGGATGGCCGCAAGCCATCGATCTGGGATGCCTTTTCGAAGATGCCGGGCCGGGTCTATCAGGGGCATAACGGCGATGTCGCCTGCGATCATTACAATCGCTGGGAAGAGGATCTCGATCTCATCAAGGAGATGGGCGTCGAAGCCTACCGGTTCTCGATCGCCTGGCCGCGGATCATCCCCGACGGTACCGGGCGGATCAACGAGAAGGGGCTGGATTTCTACGATCGCCTCATCGACGGCTGCAAGGCGCGCGGCATCAAGACCTATGCGACGCTCTACCATTGGGACCTGCCGCTTTCGCTGATGGGCGAGGGTGGCTGGGCGGCACGCTCGACGGCCTATGCCTTCCAGCGTTACGCCAAGGTGGTGATGGCGCGGCTCGGCGACCGGCTGGATGCGGTTGCGACCTTCAACGAGCCCTGGTGCATCGTCTGGCTCAGCCACCTCTACGGCATCCATGCGCCGGGCGAGAAGAACATGCAGGCGGCGCTCGCCGCCATGCACCACGTCAATCTCGCCCACGGCCTCGGCGTCGAGGCGATCCGGCATGTGACGCCGGACGTGCCGGTCGGCACCGTCATCAACGCGGCATCGATCATCGCCGGCTCGGAGAGCCCGGCCGATCTCGCAGCTGCCGAACGCGCCCACCAGTTCCACAACGGCGCCTTCTTCGATCCGGTCTTCAAGGGCGAATATCCGCAGCAATTCCTGGAAGCGCTCGGCGATCGCATGCCGGTCGTCGAAGACGGCGACCTGAAGGTCATCAGCCAGAAGCTCGACTGGTGGGGCCTCAACTACTATAAGCCGGACCGTGTCCATGACGAACCCGCGCGCAGCGGCGATTTCCCCTGGACGATAGAGGCCAAGCCCGCCAGCGACGTCAAGACCGATATCGGCTGGGAAGTCTATGCGCCGGGGCTGAAGCTGCTGGTCGAGGATCTCTATCGCCGCTACGACCTGCCGGACTGCTACATCACCGAGAACGGCGCCTGCTACAATATGGAGCCGGTGGGCGGCGAGGTGGATGACCAGCCGCGTCTGGATTATTATGTCCAGCACCTTTCGGTCGTCGCCGACCTGATCAGGGACGGTTACCCGATGAAGGGTTATTTCGCCTGGAGCCTGATGGACAATTTCGAATGGGCGGAAGGCTACCGCATGCGGTTTGGCCTCGTGCATGTGAATTACGAGACCCAGGAACGGACGATCAAGAAGAGCGGCAAGTGGTATCGCGAGCTGGCTTCGTTATTCCCCAAGGGAAACCATAAACAGGGCTGATTTCGCAGATGCTGGAAGATTTTTTCTGCTTTGTGAGATAATTGAAAAAACATCCCTGTCAAACGCAGGCGCGTCCGGGCATTTATGCGGCATCGAAAAGGCCGCCAGCCTTACATATTGCCCTCTGGGAAAACGACCAAGATGCTCCGGAAAGTCGCCTGTCATCGAATGTGCCGCCTCGTCCGATAGCTGGACAGCGATAAATATCCGGTGTCGGTCGCCGGGATGATGCGACTTAAATCTGAGAGCTGAAATGACAATCCTTCATACTGCGGTCGAAACCGCGCCGTCTCCCTTGGTAGCCGAAAGGCCGATGGTGGCGTTCGAGGCGGTAATCAAGCGGTTCGGCGGTGCCGACGACAAGAGCCAGTTCACCGCGCTCGACGGCATCGATCTTTCCGTGGCGCGTGGCGCGATCACCGGCATCATCGGCCGGTCGGGCGCCGGCAAGTCGACGTTGATCCGCCTCGTCAACGGGCTGGAAAAAGCGACCTCCGGCCGCGTCGTCGTCGATGGTGTCGAGGTGGGCGGCCTGTCGGAAAACGGGCTTCGGGATCTGCGCCGCCAGGTCGGCATGATCTTCCAGCATTTCAACCTTCTCTCGTCGCGCACGGCGTACGAGAACGTCGCGCTGCCGCTCGAGATCGCCGGGCTTTCTGCCACGGCGATCCGCGACAAAGTGGCGCCGTTGATCGATCTGGTTGGCCTTGGCGACAAATCGGACCGCTACCCGGCCGAGCTTTCCGGCGGCCAGAAGCAGCGCATCGGCATTGCCCGGGCGCTCGCCACCTCACCGAAACTGCTGCTTTCGGACGAGGCGACCTCGGCGCTCGACCCGGAAACCACGCAGTCGATCCTGGCGCTGCTGAAGCGCATCAATGCAGAGCTTGGCCTCACCGTGCTTTTGATCACCCACGAGATGGAGGTGGTGAAGACCATCGCCTCCGACGTCGCGGTGATCGACCGCGGCAAGATCGTCGAGGCGGGCCGCACCTTCGACGTCTTTACCGGCGCCAAGCACGAGACGACCCGCTCGCTTCTGTCGGCAGCCCTCGGCACCAACCTGCCGGAATGGATCCGCTCGAACCTGAAGCCGCAGCCGTCTGTCGGCGACCGGGTGCTGGTGCGGCTGATCTTCTTCGGCTCGACGGCCTTCCAGCCGCTGACCGCCCGGCTGGTCACCGAACTCGGCGCCGACGTCAACATCCTCGCCGGCACGATCGAGGAAATCGCCGGCGAACCCTACGGCTCGCTGGTCGTCGCGTATCCGGCCGATCCTGCCGTCACGGAACGCGCCGAGCGCTTCTATGCCGCAACCGGTCTTTCCACGGAGGTGCTCGGTTATGTCGCCTGACATGCTCTTCAACCTGCTCCTGAAAGCGCTTGGCCAGACGCTGCAGATGGTCGCGGTCGCCGGCCTGATCGGCGCACTGATCGGCCTGCCGATCGGCGTGTTCCTGGCAACCAGCGGCAAGGGCGAGCTTTTCCCCGCACCGGCCCTGAACCGAATCATCGGGGCGATCGTCAATGCGGCCCGCTCTACGCCGTTCATCATCCTGGTCGTGGCGATCATCCCGTTCACGCGCCTCGTCACCGGTACCTCGATCGGTACCTATGCGGCGATCGTGCCGCTGACGGTGGCAACCATTCCCTTTGTCGCGCGCCTTGCCGAAGCGGCGATCCGCGAGGTCGACAAGGGCCTGATCGAGGCTGCGCGCGCCATGGGGGCGACACCGCTGCAGATCGTCTTCAAGGTGCTGCTCGCCGAGGCCAAACCGGGCCTGACGCTGGCGCTGACGCTCACCCTCGTCAGCCTGGTCGGTTATTCGGCCATGGTCGGGGCGGTCGGCGGCGGAGGCCTCGGCGATCTCGGCATCCGCTACGGCTACCAGCGCTTCATGCCGGATGTGATGCTCGCCGTCGTCGTCGTGCTGATCGTGCTTGTCCAGGCGATCCAGAGCCTGGGCGACGCGCTTGCCCGCCGCTTCGACAAGCGCAACCGCAAGACCTGAAATCATTCCGAAAACCAGCCTCCCAAGACGCAGACCCCAAGAAGACTGGCGCATATAAGCAAACCCAAGGAGACACTTATGAAGAAGCTCATCATCGCCGCGGCACTCGCCGCCTTCGCTGCCGGCCCGGCGCTTGCCGAGGACATCAAGATCGGCGTCACCCCCGGCCCGCATGCCCAGATCATGGAAAAGGTGAAGGAAGTCGCGGCCACCAAGGGCCTCAACATCCAGATCCTCGAATTCTCCGATTACGTCGTGCCGAACCAGGCGCTGGCCGATGGCGAACTCAACGCCAATTCCTTCCAGCACCAGCCCTATCTCGACAATCAGGTCAAGGATCGCAAGTTCGACATTGTCGGCGTCGCGCAGACCGTCAACTTCCCGATGGGCGTCTATTCCAAGAAGGTGAAGAGCCTCGCCGATCTGAAGCAGGGCGCCACCGTCGCCATCCCCAACGATCCGACCAATGGCGGCCGGGCGCTGCTCATCCTCGCCGACCAGGGCCTGATCAAGGTCAACGCCGCCAAGGGCCTGAAGATCGGCCCGGCCGACGTCACCGAAAACGCCAAGAAGATCGAGTTTGCCGAACTCGACGCCGCCCAGCTGCCGCGTTCGCTCGACGACGTCGATGCGTCGGTGATCAACACCAACTACGCATTGGAAGCCGGCCTCAACCCGAAGACCGATCCGATCGCCAAGGAAGGCGAAAAGGCCCCTTACATCAACATCATCGCCGTCAAGTCCAAGGACAAGGATGCGGCCTGGGTCAAGACGCTCGTGGAAGCCTATCACAGCGCTCCGGTGAAGGACTTCGTCAACACCCAGTTCAAGGGCGCCGTCATCGCCGCCTGGTAATAATATAGAATTTTCGAAAATACCTGGTGGGCCGGCTCTCAAGTGTGGGGGCCGGCCTTTTCCTTTAACGCTATCTGAAGGAATACCCGCGAAAGATGTAGGGCTTCATGAGGTCTTCGATGCGGCTTCTTCCGCCCCGCTTTCGCCGCTCCGCAACACTTGGCCGTCGCTCCGCCGTGACGTCGATGCTGCTTGCTTTCGCGGTGGTTGTGGTGCTGGTGACGATCTTCATCCTGACGGCGCTCGACCGCGTCGCCGACTATGCCAATCGCCTCGACGACGAGCGCTCGCGCGAGACGACCTCCGGTGCGATCCAGACGTTCCAGGAGCAGCTGCATGCGACGCTGAACGACTACGCGGCGTGGGACGATGCTGCCCAGTTCGTCTATGCCGGCGACGATGCCTGGGTCGTCGGCAACTATGGCGACATGACCGCCAACAGCGATCTTTTCGACGTGGCGCTCGTCATGGATACCGATCGCAATGTTCTGATGGCCTATCAGGACGGCGCTCCCGTCACCTGGTCGCCGCAGAATTATTTCGACACCTCGCTCTGGACGCTGTTCGACAAAGCAAGCAGTGCCGGCGCCGGAACCGTGCCGGAGGCGGTGGGTTTCGTGGGGACCAAAAACGGCATCGCGGCCGTCGGCGTGGCGCTCATCCGCCAGAAATCCGGTGAACTCGCCCAGCCCGTCGAGGGGCGCCGGTTTCTGATCTTTGGCCGGCATCTCGACGAGAAGAAGATCCTGAAGCTCTCGGAAACCTATGTCATCGGAGGGCTTCGTTTCGCCGGTGCCGGCGATACGGTTCCCAACATGGTTGAGATCCGCAATATCCACGGCAAGGCGCTGCAGAGGCTCGTCTGGAATTCGCGCGTGCCCGGCAATACCGCATATCTGCAGGTCCGGCCGCTCGTCTATTGCGCGCTGGCGATGGTCGGCCTGTTTTTCCTCCTCCTCTTCGTCAGCGGCAGCAATACGCTCAACCGCCTCAAGGCGGACGAGGCGGCGGCGCGGCATCTGGCCATGAGCGACCGGCTGAGCGGGCTTCTCAATCGCGCCGGGTTTTTTGCAGCACTCGACGCTCTGGTCGTGCAAAGCCGCCGCAGCAACGAGGACGTGGCGCTGCTCTATCTCGATCTCGACGGGTTCAAGGAAGTCAACGACGCCTATGGCCATGGCACCGGCGACAAGCTGATCCGCGGCGTTGCGGCCGGCCTCAAGACGCTGGTCGGCGATACGGCGACCCTTGCCCGCGTCGGCGGCGACGAATTCGCCATCGCGCTGGCCAGCACGGATATCGGAAGGGTAGTGGATACGCTGAGCGACCGCATTCTCGGTTTCTTCGACGAACCCTTCGTGATCGGCGAAAGGGTGGCGACGATCGGCACCTGCATCGGCGTTGCCATTTCGCCACGCGGCAAGGTCTCCGGCGAGGAACTGGTGCGGCGTTCCGACATGGCGATGTATCACGCCAAGGAAACCGGCCGCGGCCGGACCGAATATTACCGGCCGGAAATGGATGCCGAGCGCGAAGAGCGCAACATGCTGGAGATCGACCTCAGGATTGCCATCGAGCGCCGCGAGATCAACGTCGTCTACCAGCCGGTCGTCGATGCCAGGACATGGCGCATCATCGGCGTCGAGGCGCTGGCGCGCTGGCACCGCACGGGCTACGGTCCCGTACCTCCCGACGTCTTCATCCCCATCGCCGAATCCACCGGCCTCATCGACCAGCTCGGCCTGTTCGTGCTGCACCGCGCCTGCGAGACGCTGACGCTGTGGCCGGAGCTCAAGCTCGCGGTCAACATCTCCCCCGGCCAGTTCCGCGATCCGGCGTTTGCCGTGCACGTCGCTTCGGTGTTCCGCAAGACCGCAACCGATCCTTCCCGCATCACGCTCGAAATGACCGAGGGCTATTTCATCCAGAACCCGGAACGCGCCCGCGCCGCGCTCGCCAAGCTCAAGCAGCTCGGGGTGAAGATCGCGCTCGACGATTTCGGCGCCGGCTTTTCGAGCGTAGGGTACCTGCGCCAGTTCGGCTTCGACCGGATGAAGATCGACAAGTCGCTGGTGCACGCGCTGGAAGAGGGCGGCCGCGCCGTCGATCTTCTGCAGGCGACCGTGGCGCTCGCCCGCTCGCTCGAAATCCCGGTGACCGCCGAGGGCGTCGAGACGGAAGCGCAGGCGATGCAGATGAGGCTCACCGGCTGCGACGAGTTGCAGGGCTACCTGTTCGGCAAGCCGATGTCATCGCAGGAAATCGACATCATCTACCGCGGCAACCGCCTGCCGGGCGGGATGAGCGGAGCGGCGTAAGCAGCTTCCTGTTCCGGGCGATCGGATGTGGAGACGGAGGGCGCGGCGAACTCCCCCTGATCTCCCCCCTTGAGGGGGAGATGTCACCGAAGGTGACAGAGGGGGGTGGCGCCGCGAACTCCGCTGCCGAAGAGTGTGCCGCAGCACCCCCCTCTGCCCTGCCGGGCATCTCCCCCTCAAGGGGGGAGATCGGCCAGCCGCGGCGTCTCCGTTCCCCGAAACATCTGGCTCGACCCTGGCCGGTCACCGAGCGAAGTGGAGACGGGTGACAAAGGCTGGGAGTTCGCGGCGTGTGTCCTTCTTCTCGTCAAAACGGGGAGAAGGTTCCGGCAGGGGATGAGGGGCTTATCCCGGCCCTATCCGCCGATATGCCTCACGCCACGCTTCCTGGCGAGCGCGATCTGCAATTGGCGCTGGCGGTAGCGATCGCGGTCTTCCTCGGTGCGGGTCGGGTAGCAGGTGGAGCAGGAGACGCCTTCCTCGTAGTGGGGCGAGGTCACTTCTTCCGCGGTGATCGGGCTGCGGCAGGCGTGGCAGAGCTTGTGGTTGCCCTCCTTCAAGCCGTGCTCCACGGAGACCCGCTCGTCGAAGACGAAGCAGGCGCCTTCCCAGAGGCTTTCCTCTGCGGGCACCTCTTCGAGATATTTGAGGATGCCGCCCTTCAGGTGAAAGACCTCGTCGAAGCCCTGTTCCTTCATGAAGGCCGTGGCCTTCTCGCAGCGGATGCCGCCGGTGCAGTACATGGCGATCTTCGGCTTGTTGTGGAGGCCGGAATTGTTCTTAACCCAGTCGGGAAACTCGCGAAACGTCTTGGTTTGCGGATCGACCGCGCCCTTGAAGATGCCGATCGCCGTTTCGTAATCGTTGCGGGTGTCGATGACGATCGTTTCCGGATCGGAGATCAGCGCGTTCCAGTCCTTCGGCTCGACATAGGTGCCGACGATGCGCTTGGGGTCGATATCCTCGACGCCCATGGTGACGATTTCCTTCTTCGGCCGCACCTTCATGCGCAGGAAGGGCATCTTCGACGCGCGGCTTTCCTTGTGCTCGAGGCCTGCGAATTCCGGCTGGGCGCGCAGATAGGCGAGAAGGCCTGATATCGCCGCGTCGGAACCGGCAACCGTGCCGTTGATCCCCTCGCGGGCGATCAGCAGCGTGCCCTTGATGCCGTTTTCGTCGCAGAAGGCCTGCAGCGGCTCGCGGAAGCTCTCATAGCGGTCGAAACGCGCAAAATGATAGAGCGCGGCGACGAGCCAGGCGCCCGTCGCTTCCGGTTTGGCCTCCGGGCGGGTTTGCATGATGTTTTCGGTCATGGCGCTGAAATACAGTTTCCGGACTATCCGCGCAACGCGGTTTCTTTCTCATGCGCCGCGACAGCCCTGTGCAGCTTTGCCGCACGGCGCTCCTTGCGGGGCGCGGTGGCCGCCTTTTCCCATAGCAGCGCGATCAGGCCGCTTTCCGTCTCGGCGCTGTCGGCAAACACCCCGTGGGCGGCTTCCAGGCCTTCGTGCCGCAGCGCCTGCTGGCGGGCGATGATGGCGCCGAGCACCCGGGCCAGCGTGTCGCTGTCGCCGAACAGTTCAGGATTTTCGTTGACGAGCCCGGTCAGCACCGAAAGATCGTGTTCGTGGCCGAGCAGATCGACCAGGGCCTTCGCCTGCTGCTGCTTGGCGAGCATGGCGGAAGGCCAGATTCCGCCGAGCAGCGACAGGTGCATCCAGTAGGTCTGTCCGCATTTGCGCAGCCCGTGATAGGTCTCCGCATCGCCGTGTTCCTCGCAGCCCGCGAGTGCGCCGAGCGCCTTCTCGCGCTGGTCCTTCCAGGCCTTGGCGAGCCGTTTGGCCGACTTGTGCGGGTCGTCGTCGAGGTCGAGGTCGTCGAGGGCCGCGATCGCCGCGCGGCAGGTGTCGGCGGCGGCCGCCATCTTGGCCGGCAGGTCGTGTTCCTCCGAAGCGATCCGGTCGCGACGTTCGCTGAGCGCCTTGGAGGCCGCGGTGAGGGCGGCAAGCTCTTCGGGAGAGCCTGCATGGCCGGCGAGATAATCGACCGTCTCGACCAGCGCGGTGGCGTCGCGCACGGCCGACAGCGTCTGCGCCATGTCGCGGATGCGGGTGTTTTCCTGCCGGCGGAACGTTTTTGCGTCCGGCTGTACCAACCGGTAGAGGGCACGCACCCGCTTGAAGCGTTTTCGCGCGTCGTGGACCGCTTCGTGTTGGCCGTCCGGCTGGTCTTCGAGCAGCCGGATCGCGTGGGAAAGCTGGCTTTCCGCAACCGACCGGAACTCGTCGGTGAAGGATTTAGCGGGCCGCAGACGGTACGCCATGACACAATTCTCCGCTCAAATCTTCGGTCGCCATCACCATGTTGGAATATCGCCGGTCGCCGGTGATCTCCTCGCCGATCCAGTCCGGGATGTCGGGCAGGGCGCCTTCGTCCTCGATCTCGACCTCGGCGACGACCAAACCCTTGTAGGCTCCGTCATAGACATCCACTTCCCAGGTATAACCCCCGTGCCGGACCTCGTGGCGGGTCTTTTCGAGCACGATGCCGACGGCGGCGTTCGCCATCTCCTCGGCATCGCCCAGTGGAATTTCGTATTCGAATTCGTCGCGGGCCAGCAGTTCGCGGCCGATCTTGATGGTCAGCTTGGCGCGCTTGCCGTCCATGATCCGCACCCGCACCGAGCGGTCGTCGCCGGATGCGACATAGGCCTGCAGGAAATCGGAGGATGACGACACCTCCGAGCGCCAGCCGTCGCTCTTCACCAGAAATTTCCGTTCGATTTCCTTGGCCATACTTTGCCCGCCACCCCGGGAACATTTACCAACCGCTACAACCCTAGTGCAAACTCTTCGTCCCGCAAACCTGTTAGACGATGGAGCCTGTTTTTTCTCGACAATGACGGGCTTGAGGGGTATCTCGGCCTTAAAGTTTTCAATCGTTTTTCGCGGAGACCTGACCCATGACCGGCAAGACCGAAAAGCTGCTTTCCATCCTGAAACTGCAGCCGGTGGTGCCGGTGCTGATCGTTGATGACGCGAAGTCGGCTGTGGGCCTGGCGCGCGCGCTGGTCGCCGGCGGGCTGAGGGCGATCGAGATCACCATGCGCACGCCGGCAGCCCTCGATGCTGTCAGGGCGGTAGCCGACGAAGTCGAAGGCGCCAATGTCGGCGCCGGCACCATCCTCAATGCCCGCGACTACGAGGCGGCCGTCAAGGCGGGCTCGACCTTCATCGTCTCGCCCGGCGTGACCCCCGGTGTACTGTCCGCCGCCAAGGACTCTCCCGTGCCGCTGCTGCCGGGTGCTGCGACAGCCAGTGAAGTGATGACGCTGCGCGAGGCCGGCTATGAGGTGCTGAAATTTTTCCCCGCCGAACAGGCCGGCGGCGCCGCTTACCTGAAGGCGCTGTCCTCGCCGCTCGCCGGCACGCTGTTCTGCCCGACCGGCGGCATTTCGCTGAAGAACGCCAACGACTACCTGTCGCTGCCGAACGTCATCTGCGTCGGCGGCTCCTGGGTGGCGCCGAAGGATCTGGTCTCGGCTGGCGACTGGGCCGGCATCACCAAGCTCGCTTCGGAAGCGGCGGCGCTGAAGGCGTAGCCGCGACACCAGGCCGCTCGCAACCGGCCTTTGTAATTTGGCGGTCGAATTCCTATGTCTCCCCGGAAACACAACAGGGAGATGTGCGATGTTCGACGCGAAGAAGCTTCTCGACCAATTTCTGGGGTCGCAGATTCCAGGCATGTCGGGAGGAAGTGTGAGGGACCGGGCAGGGCAGGCAACCCAGCTTGCCAAGAACAACCCGCTCGCCACCAGCGCGATTCTTGCGGCCGTCCTCGGTACCAAGACCGGCCGCAACATCGCCGGTAATGTCGCAGCGGTCGGCGGCATCGCGGCGATCGCCGGCCTCGGTTATCTCGCCTACAAGAACTATCAGTCGGGCAAATCGCCCGAAGCCGTGCCGCAGCCCGCACCGCAGGCAGACAAGCCGCTCCTGACGCCGCCGGCCGATTCTCCCTTCCATCCGCAGTCTCCCGATCTCACCAACGATTTCGCGTTGACGCTCGTGCGGGCGATGATCGCCGCCGCCAAGGCCGACGGCCATATCGACGCCGGCGAGCGCGCCAACATCATGGACAAGGTGCATGCCGTGGATCTCGGCGCCGAGGCGGAAGCCTTCATCGAGAACGAACTTGCCAATCCGGTCGATATCGACGACCTCGTCGCTGCCGCCCGGACTGAAGAGCAGAGGGTCGAGATCTACGCCGCCTCGCGCCTGACCATCGATCCGGACACCCGCGCCGAACGCGGTTATCTCGATCTGCTCGCCGGCCGCCTCGGTTTGGACGATGCGCTGATCGCCCATATCGACGCGACGGTATCTGCGGCCAAGGTCAAGGCGTAAGGCGGCCCGTCATGGCAATCCCTTTTTCTCCTGTCGGCATCGATCATGTTGTCCTTCTGGTCGACGACATGGAGCGTGCGCTTGATTTCTATTGCGGCGTCCTGGGCTGCCGGCCGGGTTATTCGTACCCGGCCCTTGGCATGGAACAGGTCTGGTGCGGGTCGTCGTTGATCGTTTTGTGGGACATAACGCATCCGGGCGGCAACAAGGCTGCTCCTCCGGTCGCCGGTGGCCGCAACGTCGATCACATCTGCATCGCCACCAGCCCTTTCGATCACGATGAACTGCGTTCGCATTTGCAGAGCCACGGTATCGAGATTGCTCAGGAGGCTTTCCACGGCGGGGCTCGAGGCATGGGGCACTCGTTCTATATCCATGATCCGTTCGGCAACAAGATCGAGATCAAGGGGCCGGCGGAATATCCGGATGGGCGACCTTGACGGCGAAGACACGGTCTTCAATCTGCCCCCGCGCGTCTTCGCGAAGTCTTGTCGCCTGACCGGCGGGCAGGGCTCTGCCTACCGGTTGCCTTTCCCCCGTCGCTGGCCTAAGCCTCAGCCACGATGCAAGAGGCTGATATGCGCGATCTGAAGAACTACAAAGTTGCCGCCCCGGCTCCGGTCACCCTCAAGGGCCGGTTCGTGACGCTCGAACCCTATGACAGGGAGACCCACGTCCAGGCACTGTGGGACGGGCTCGGCGGCGCGGAGGGCATCAATCCGCTTCTCAAATATTTCCCCAACGACGATTTTGCCGATGTCAGCGCCTTCGGCGATTGGCTGGAAAACGCCCGCGTCCATTCGAATTTCGTGACGCTCGTGTCGCGCGACAACGCAACCGGCAAGGTGGTCGGCATGGCGAGCTACATGCGGCCGGACCCGAAGAACGGCGTCATCGAGGTCGGCTCCGTGGCGCACGGCGCCGACATGAAACGTTCGCCGCTGTCGACCGAAGTGCACTACCTGATGGCCAGGCATGTGTTCGAAGGGCTTGATTACCGCCGCTACGAATGGAAATGCCACAACGAGAACGAGCCAAGCAAGGCATCCGCCCGTCGCTACGGCTTCACCTTCGAAGGCGTGTTCCGCCAGCACGTCATCTCCAAGGGCGCCAATCGCGACACCGCCTGGTTTTCGATGATCGATGTGGAATGGCCGCTCCTGAAGGCCGCCTTCGAAGCATGGCTTTCGCCCGAGAATTTCGAGGCGGACGGCACCCAGAAGCGGCGGCTCGAAGATATCCGCGCGGAGCTTGCCAAGGGAGTGGCGGCATGACGCCAGAGGCAAAATCGCAGGCGGTCGCCGCGGCGGTGATCCTCGCAGGCATCGGGCTGGTGATCTATTTCCTGCCGACGATCGTCATGTGGATCGCCCAGTTTTCCCCGGTGCTGGCCGTGGTCGTCGGCTCGATGCTGCTGCTCGGTTTCTTTGCGATCTTCTGGCTGCGAGCGCGTTACCAGCGCCGTAGATGACCGCATCAAGTCATCAGCCGGGGTAGCGCGGCGGCCAAGGCGTCGACCGTCAGGCGGACCTTGAGTGGCAGATGCGGCGTCTGCAGCCACAGCGCATAACAATCATACAGAAATGGTGGCTCCTCCGGCAGCAGCTGCACCAGCGCGCCCCGGCGGATACGTTCCCGCACCAGCCAGGAGGGCAGCCAGGCAAGCCCCATTCCCATCGCCGTCGCATCGGCAACCGCGTCGAGATCGTCAAGCCGAAAGCGATTGGGCGGCAACACTTCGACGGGTGGGGCACCATCGCGCGGAAACAGCCAGGGTGGAACGGGGCCGGTCCGGCGATAAACAACCGCCCGGTGGGACATCAGATCCTCAATCGTACGCGGTTGTCCGGTCTCGGTGATATAGGCCGGCGAGGCGCAGACGATCATCTGCTGGCGGGCCACTTTGCGGGCGATCACACCGCTCCGGTCGCCAAGCTCACCGGTCCTGATCGCCAGATCGTAGCCGTCTTCCGCAAGGTCGACGAGGCGGTCTGCAAAGGAGAGATCCAGCTCCAGCGCAGGATGCCCACGGGCAAATTCCATCAGCACGGGAAGCACGCAATGCCGGCCGAAATGGACGGGCATGGTGATGCGCAGCCTGCCGCGCGGTTCGGACTGATGGTCTGCGGCGAGCGCATCCGCGGCAGCGGCCTCCGACAGGATCAGCCGGCAGCGGTCGTAATAATCCCGCCCGAAATCCGTCAGGCTCTGGCGGCGCGTCGTGCGATGGAGAAGTCGCACGCCGAGCCGCTCTTCCAGAAACTGGACATGCTTGCCGACCATCGGCGCCGACATGTCGAGCGCGGCGGCTGCGGCCGCGAAGGAGCCGAGATCCACCGCCTTGACGAAGACGGCCATGCTGGTCAGCCGATCCATATTCAAAACACCTGGTTTCTTCTGAAATACCGAAAGGCTGATTTATCGCCGATCTGGAGATCTGCATAGCTCATTCCATTCGATTGTTTTGGAGTTTGGAAGAAATGGCACGTATCATCCGCTTTCATGAACATGGTGGGCCGGAGGTTCTGCGCATCGAGGCTTTCGAGGCTCAGCCGCCCGGCAGGAACGAGGTCCGCATCCGGGTCAAGGCGCTCGGTCTCAACCGCGCCGAAGCGCTGCTTCGCGCCGGCACCTATATCGAGACGCCGGTGCTTCCATCGGGCCTCGGGCTCGAAGCGGCCGGTATCGTCGATGCGCTCGGTGAAGGGGTGGAGAACTTCGTCGTGGGCGATGTCGTCAGCATCATACCGCCGATCTCGATGGTCCGTTGGCCCGCCTATGGCGATCTCATCACCTTTCCCGAATCGATGGTCGTCAAACATCCGGCAAGGCTCGACTTCGTCGGCGCCGTAGCGCTCTGGATGGCCTATCTGACAGCCTATGGCGCGCTGATCGGCATTGCCGGGCTCAAACGCGGTGATTTCATTGTCATCACCGCGGCATCCAGCAGTGTCGGGCTGGCGGCGATCCAGATGGCCAGGCTCGTGGGTGCCGTCCCGATTGCGGTAACGCGCAACGCGGTCAAGAAGCAGGCTCTGCTGGATATGGGAGCGGCAGAGGTGATCGCTTCTTCGGAGGAAGACCTGCAGGCGAGGCTTGAGGAGATCGCCGGGAAGGACGGTGTCCGGGTGGTGTTCGATGCGATCGGCGGGCCGATTTTCCAGCCGCTGACCGCCGCGATGTCGCGGGGCGGGATCCTCATCGAGTACGGCGGCCTGAGTGGAGAGTCGACGCCGTTTCCCCTCTTCGAGGTGCTTGCGAAACGCCTGACCTTGCGGGGCTATCTTGTCCACGAAATCACCGGCGATCCGGCTCGACTGGCGGAGGCCAGGTCCTTCATTATCGATGGTGTGGAGAGAGAGCTGTTGAAGCCGGTTGTCGCCAGGACGTTTCCGTTCGAGGAGATCGCCGAAGCGCATCGTTTTCTGGAATCGAATGAGCAGTTCGGCAAGATCGTCGTCACGGTCTGATCGGCATCAGCCGCCGGGGCCGGAGGCCTGCAGCGCGGCGCCGAGCAGCGACAGGCCGACCAGCAGCACGAACAAGGCGCCGCCGATCTCGATCGCATGGGTGACACGCCGCCCGGCGCGCGAGCCCGGGCCGGCAAAGCGCACGGCGAGATCCTTGGCGGTGACCGCGAGCGTCGCAAGGATGGTGACGGTGATTGCAGTGCCGATCGACATGGCGAGAACCGAAAGCACGCCGCCGAGATAGAGGCTGTTCAAAAGCGCGAAACTCATCACCAGGATGGCGCCGGAGCAGGGGCGCAGGCCGACCGCAATGATCGCCGACCAGGCCTCGTGCAGGCTGAAATCCTTCGACTTCAGCAGGGCGGGATCGGGCATGTGGCTGACGCCGCAGGTTTCGCAATAGTCGCCGGTGCCCTGGTAGTCGTGATCGTCGATCTCGACGGCCTGGAAATTGAGCCCGGTGGAGCCGCGTCCGTTACCGGCGGGGGCTGCCATGGGCATGTTGACGACGCGCATCCGAAGCGCCCGGATCTTCTTCACCAGCAGCCAGGCGCCGAAAAGGGCGACCATGGCGAAGCTGGCGATCTCCATCGCCTGGGTCGCTGCCGTCATGGTGATGCCCGAGCCGCGCAGCAGGAGAAAGGCCGCACCGACCAGCAGAATTGCGACCGCGCCCTGCAGCAGCGCGGAGATGAAGGAGATGACCACGCCGCGCCGGAGTTCGACCTCGTTGGCGATCATGTAGGAGGAGATCACAGCCTTGCCGTGGCCGGGGCCGGCGGCATGAAAGACGCCATAAGCGAACGACAGCCCGATCAGGCCGGACAAGGCCCAGGGGTCCTCGCGCATCGCCTTCAGCGAACCGGTCAGCGCCCGGTAGAAAGACTGCTGGTAAAAATTGATCCAGCCGAAAAACGGACCGAGCGGCCCGCCGACCGAGAAGGAGGGCTCGGCCGAACCGACGCCGAGAGGCGATTGCGCATGCGCCGAACCCGTGATCAGGATGCCTGCCGCCGCAACAACGAGAAGGGCAGGGATCATGGCCGAAGGGGAGAGGGCACGGCGGATCGTCAGCATGTCAGTTCCAGTCGGGTGGCGAAGAGTTTCGACATGTCGGTGCCGGTCGGATCGTTGAAGAAGGCGTCCGTCAGCGACTTGCTGTTCTGCGAGATCACTTCGTCGGGGTCGGGGCGCACCACCTTGTGCTGGCAATGCGAAAAACCGTCGCCCTTGACGTTCAGGTCGCCATCGGTCGGGAAGTCGATCGAGGTGTACATCGAGGGGTCGTAGACGCCGAAGGCCAGCCGGCCCTTGAGTGGCACCGGCTTTTCGGGCTTGACCGCAAACAGGACAAGGAGCTGGTTGCCGTCGAGCGAGACGTGGATCACGTCCGGCTTCTGCACCCCGACGGTCGCGCCGTTCACCGTAATCGTCGTGAAATAGTGGTAGTCGCCGAGCGACTTGCGCATCACCTCGCCGAGCGCCGCGAGTTCCTTCGCGTCGAGCTTCAGGTCGGTGTTCTTGTCGAAATCCAGCAGCACGCTCGACGAGAACACCTCGTCGAACCGCCAGACATTGTGCAGTTCCGCGATGTTGCCGTCGGTTCCGGCCACCACTTCGAGGCGCGCCTCGGCGAAGATGTGTGGATGGGCGATAGCGGGCAGCGGAAGACAGGCTGCCGCCAGCGCGACAATGGTCATGACTCGATATCGCATTCGCCCTGTGGCTCCCGGTTCGTCCGCCCCTTGCAGTGCAGCGTAAATGAGACGGAATTTCGACTCGAACCGGTCACATGTCCAGCCCCGGTCTAGTGCCGGGTGAGATTTTCCAGATGCTCCATGCGTTTGCGGAACTGGCTCTCGAAATCCCAGCCCCGGGCGAACCGAAGCGCGTTCTCGGCGCACTCCAGGATGGACGAGCGGTCCTTGTCGAGGGCGGTCAGCCGATCAGCCACCGCCCTGATGTCGCCGAGCGGGGCGATCCAGCCTGCTTTCGATTCGGCCATCAGCGCCGACCACATCCTGTTGTCGTAACCGACGATCGGCACGCCACAGCCCATCGTCTCGATATAGGTGCAGGAGGGATCCGACTGCCTGTGGCAGCTGAGGAAGATATCGGCCCGGTTGCGGGTCAGCGGCACGAGCTCCTGCTCGAAATCGACCGGATCCTTGAGGAAGACGCAGTCGTGCAGCCAGTGCCTTCGGATATCGGCGTCGATCGCACCGGAAAGGCTTCCCTCGCCGTAGATCGTCAGGGTGAAATCGACGCCCCGTTCGCCAAGCAGTCTGGCGATCGGAACGAGGTCCTGCACGCCCTTCATCGGTTCGAGCCGCCCCGAATGGATGAGCCGCAACGGCTCACCGCTCAGGAGATGCCGTTTTCGGGCGGTCATCTCCTGCGGCGTCGCGAACATCGCCGGTTTCATGCTGTTGTCGAGATAGAGGAGTTGGCTGCCGCCCATGTCGCGGTAGGCCGTGTGGGCCGGGTAACCGTTTGCCTGGATGCCGCGGGCGGCGCGGAACGCGCGCTTGCGCTTGTATTCCTGCATCACCGTCCAGGCCATGCCGTAGATTTTCCGCGGCAGGCTGCGCGTATCGTCGAGCGAGATGATCTGCAGCCGGGTCTGGTGGGTGTATTCGATCGAGTAGACCACGGCGCTCCTGGCTTTTCGAATCGCCTCGGGGGCTAAGAGGTCGAGGTAGGAATCTCCCGACAGCAGCGCGAGGTCGAAATCGGCGAGATGGTCCACCGATACCCGTTCCTCCGGCTCCAGGATGCGCACCCGGAAATCGAGCTCGCCGATGTCGTAGCGGCCGCCGAACGGTATGTCCGTCGCGCCGCGGCGAATGAAGCAGGTGACCGGCCCCGACCAATGCTGCACATGCAGGGCCATGCCGGAAACGAACTTCTTATCGAGCACCAGCTTGCCGTTCGCGGCCTCGATCACCGGTGCCGACACGAACATCGCCAGGCTTTTCTGCATGGACGTCGATCCTCCGCGATGCCGAGACTTTCGCACGCTGAGCCGCACTATGCTGATCGAAGCCAATCTCGAGCAAGCCGGCCAATAGGTCGACTTGTCGCGGAGGCGTTACCTCATTCGCCGTAGGGACCGGCGAGGCGTCGGGCGCCCGGATCGGTCAATGCTGGCGGCGGAACCAGGTGGAGAGGAAGTCCACGAAGCTCCTGACCTTGGCGGGCAGGTAGCGGCGATGCGGGTAGACCGCGTAGATGCCACGGTCCTTGGCAATATAATCGTCGAACAGCGTCACAAGCTCGCCCGACTGGATCGAGGCGTTGGCAATGAAATCCGGGATGATCGCGACGCCGAGGCCCGCGCGGGCGGCACGCAACGTCGCCTGCGGACTGTTGATCTCGACCGGGCCGCTGACGGCGACCGAGATCGTCGAGCCATCCTTGTCGGTGAAGCGGACATTGTTGTGCCAGCGGGAGTTGGTGTCGATGATGAAGGGAACGCGGTTCAGGTCCTGCGGATGTTCGAGCGGGCCGTATTTGGCGACGAAATCGGCGGTCGCTACCGTATAGACCCGGAAGTCGGACAGCTTTCGGGCGATCAGCCCGGAATCCTCGAGCTTGGTGATTCGGATCGCGAGGTCGAAATTTTCCTCGATCAGGTCGACGAACCGGTCCTCGGCGACGATTTCCAGCGACACTTCCGTGTGGCTCTTGGCGAAATCGATCAGCGACTGGCCGACCTCGGCATCGATGAAGGTCCGGGGCACGGAAACGCGCAGGCGTCCCTTCAGGTCGGCATTGTTCTCGCGCACCAGGTCGGCGAGATTGTCGATCTCTTTCAGGATGTCGGCGGCGGTCCGGTAATAGGTGTGGCCGGCCTCGGTCATCGAGAACTGGCGGGTAGTGCGATTGAGCAGCAGCGCGCCGAGATCGTCTTCCAGTTCGCGCACGTATTTGGAAAGCAGAGCCTTCGACCGCCCGGTCCGCCGGGCTGCGGCTGAAAAGCCTTCTGCTTCAACCACATCGATGAAGGCCCGCATGCGCGTTAGAGTGTCCAAATGTCGCCCCTTTTAGTCTGGTCGATCCTAGTTGGGATTTAGCATGGAATTGTGCAATGCGAAATTTCGGTGATGGGCAAAAAAACTCTTGATTATGACTGCGAATATTCTTATCTCCCCGGTCAGCCCAAAGTCGCACGTGCCCGTGGGTGTCCGCCGACCCTCTATTTGGTGAGGTCATCGGTAAGGTACCTGGAACTAACCCCTCCAGTCGCTATTCCGGCCATCCGGGAAATGCGAGGACATCTGAAGCAACGACGGTGCGGGCCTTTTTGTTCTCTCCCTGCTTTCCATCAGCGGGGGTTACTGAAGAGGCACACCATCATTGCCGGAAGTGCGGTAGGGACCTCCCTCCAATCCATGGCAGACAAAGCCGGATCATTGTTCGTGGCAGAGCGTTGATCCACTTATCGCGCGTTTGAGCGTGTTCACGGTACCGGTGTCTCCACCAACCGGGCTGAACGCATTCTCATCCGTCCTTTGTCCTCCGGTTCACAGCCGGAGCTTTGAGATTTTGAAGGGACTGACCGATGACCACTGCTCGCATCCTTGACTTCATCAAGACCCAGCGTCCCGAAGGACCGTATCTTGTTGTCGATCTCGACGTCGTGCGCGACAATTTCACCGCCTTCCGTCATGCACTGCCGGACAGCGCGATTTATTACGCGGTCAAGGCCAACCCGGAACCGGCAATCCTGAAGCTGCTCGCTTCGATGGGTTCCAACTTCGATTGCGCCTCGGTCGCCGAAATCCAGATGGCGCTCGACGCCGGCGCGTCCGCCGACCGCATCTCCTTCGGCAACACGATCAAGAAGGAACGCGACATCGCTCGCGCCTTCGCGCTCGGCGTCGGCCTCTATGCGGTCGACAGCCACGAGGAAGTCGAGAAGATCTCTCGTGCGGCTCCCGGCGCAAAGGTATTCTGCCGCGTGCTGACCGATGGCGAAGGCGCCGAATGGCCGCTGTCGCGCAAGTTCGGCTGCGTGCCGCAGATGGCCGTCGACGTGCTCGTCTACGCGCACCAGATGGGCCTCGAGTCCTACGGCGTGTCGTTCCATGTCGGCTCGCAGATGACCAAGGTCGATGCCTGGGATGCGGCTCTTGCCGATGCCAAGCGCGTCTTCGGTTCGCTTGCAAAGCAGGGCATCGTTCTGCAGATGGTCAACATGGGCGGCGGTTTCCCGACCAAGTACCTGCGCGACGTGCCGAAGGCCGAAGAATACGGCAAGGCGATCTTCGCTTCGCTGCGCAAGTATTTCGGCAACAACCTGCCGAAGACGATCATCGAGCCGGGTCGCGGCATGGTCGGCAATGCGGGCGTCATCAAGGCTGAAGTCGTCCTCGTGTCGAAGAAGTCGGACAACGACAATCACCGATGGGTCTTCCTCGACATCGGCAAGTTCGGCGGTCTCGCCGAAACCATGGACGAGGCCATCCGCTACCCGATCCGCACCGAGCGGGACGGCGACGAGATGGAACCCTGCGTTCTCGCCGGCCCGACCTGCGACAGCGCCGACGTGATGTACGAGAAGAACATGTATCCGCTGCCGGTGACGCTCACCATCGGCGACGAGGTTCTGATCGAAGGCACCGGCGCCTATACGACGACCTACTCGGCCGTCGCCTTCAACGGTTTCGACCCCCTGAAGGCGTACGTCATCTAAGGCGGCTTTGCCTGCCTAACTGGCGTCATCCAATACCGCCGGCCCCGTAACCAGCCGGGGCGGCAAATTCACAATTCCTCTTCATCGCCGCTCATAACGGTATTGGGTACGGGAGGCCACGATGGCCGCTGTTCTTGATTCTGTACGCGCATTCTTTGCGCCTAACTCCACTTTCACCATCGACGCCGAAACGCCGGCCGACGTGGTCGCCCGCGAGACCCTGCTCGACCGCGCCATGGGCCCGGATCGTCGCCGGAAGTCGTCGGAAAAGATCCGCCGCAATCGCGTGCCGGCCGAAGGGCTCGCCATCGTTGCCCGCGACGGCGCCGGCCACGTGATCGGCACCGTGCGTCTTTGGAACGTAGAGGCCGGCATTTCGTCCGAAGGCCAGGCCATCGATGCGCTGCTGCTCGGCCCGCTCGCGGTCGATTGCGCTCATGAAGGCAAGGGCATCGGGGCGGCGCTGATGCGTGCAGCGATCACCGAGGCGCACAAGCGCGGCCACGGTGCTGTCCTGCTGGTCGGCGATGCGGCCTATTACGAACGGTTCGGCTTCTTCGCCGACAGGACCCGGCATCTCGTCATGCCCGGCCCCTTCGAGCGCTCTCGTTTCCTGGCGCTCGAACTCAAGGCCGGCTGGCTTGAAGGTGCCGCCGGCATGATCGTCGCCAACGGGCGCAAGCTGGCCTGACAAAGGTCGAGTTTTCGGCCCAAGGCATTCAGCACTCAAGGCCTCGCGCCCCGACGATCTGCTCAGACCCCGCCTCTCCGGTGGAGCGTTCCTGTTGGAGCGCCCGCGGGGAGGCGGGGTTTTTCGTGCGACAAATTCTCCGTTTCGGGCCGCCGCCGCGCATCCGCCGGCAGCGGTTGATCCGGATCAATCCGGCTCTCGCTGCCCGCGCCTAAGCCTTTCCCTGCAAGATCAAAACGCAAGCAGGAGAGCTTACATGGACACGAGCGGGGCACGGCATCTGAGATGGATCGCGGGCGCGGGTGCGGCTTTTTTCGCATTCGGGGCAGCGGCGGCGGATCTGACGCCCGTTTCCGTTGCCCCTCCGGCGGAGGAACCCGTGGCGGCATCGAGCCCCTGGCGGATCCGCGTGCGCGGCTTGGGCGTCATCACTGAGAACCGCGGTTCGGTCAACGGCGTGCCGGGTTCGGACCTCTCCTTTTCCGACTCGGTCATCCCCGAACTCGATATCAGCTACTTCTTCACCGACAATATTGCGGCCGAACTGGTCCTCGGGACGACCTATGCAAATATCAGGGAAGACGGTGCCGTCGGCGTGCCGGTCGGCCGCGCCTGGCTTCTGCCGCCGACGCTGACGCTGCAATACCACTTCACCGATTTCGGCGCCTTTAAGCCCTATGTCGGTGCCGGCGTCAATTATTCGCTCTTCTACAACCAGTCCGAAAAGCCTGGCTTCCACAATCTGGACGTCGAGAACAATGTCGGCGCGGCCCTGCAGGTCGGTTTCGATTACATGATCGACCAGCACTGGGGCGTGAACTTCGACGTGAAGAAGATTTTTCTCGAAACCAAATGGAAAGCCGACCACGACGTACTCGGGCCGCTGAGCGGCAAGGCGAAAATCAATCCCTGGTTGATCGGGGCAGGCGTCACCTACCACTTCTAGAAAAACAAAAAGACCGGTGGGGGACGGGGCCGGCGCCAGACAGGTGGCGCCGGCCTTTGTTTTTTAGTTTCGCGGTGAATTGCGTTTCTCAGTCGCTGTCCTTGGCCCGATAGGCATCCGGGGTGATGTAGATCTCGTCGGCACGGCCGTATCCGCCGTCCTTGACCTCTTCGATCAGCACCATGGTGTGAGGCCGTGCGGCCTCGCTCAGGTATTCGACCAGCATCTCGGTGGTGCGGTGGACGATCTCTTGCTTCTGGGCCTTGCTGAGCGCGGCTTCGGGCGTCTTGATGTTCACGAATGGCATCGTTCTATCCTTTGGTTTTGGTGTTTCAGATCATGCCGCCATTGGCGCGCAGCACCTGGCCGTTGACCCAGCCACCGTCCGGGCCTGCGAGGAAGGAGACGACGGTGGCGATCTCCTGCGGCTGACCGAGGCGGCTGAGCGGGATTGTCTTGACGATGTTCCGGACCAGTTCGTCGGACTTGCCGGTCATGAACATCTCGGTTTCGACAGGGCCTGGCGCGACTGCGTTGACGGTGATCCCGCGCCGGCCGAGTTCCTTGGAGGCAACGTGGGTCATCGCTTCGACGGCCGCCTTGGTGGCGGCATAACCGCCATAGGCCGGTCCGTAGACGCCGACGACGCTCGACGAGAAATTGATGATGCGGCCGCCGTCGCGCAGCCGCTTGCCTGCTTCGCGGATGCCGCGGAACGTGCCCATCAGGTTCGTGGCAAGCTGGAATTCGAAAGTCTCGTCGTCCATCTCGGCGAGCGGTGCAAGCCGCATCACGCCGGCATTGTTGACGAGGATGTCGGCACCGCCGAAGCTTTGTTCGGCGGCGTCGAACAGGGTTGCGGCAGCGGTCGGGCTGCCGACATCCGCCTGCACCGCGACCGCCTTGCCGCCGCCCGCTTCGATCTGTGCAACGACCTCGTCGGCGGCCTGCCGGCTGGTCGCATAGTTGACGACGACGGCGATGCCGTCTTCAGCGAGGCGGAGCGCAATGGCTCTGCCGATACCTTTTGAAGCGCCTGTGACGATCGCGACGCGTTGTCCGTTGGTGGTCATGGGATCTCTCCTTGGTTGGTGGGCAGGAGATATTGCTGACACGGCTTAAGAACAATTGGCGGCGAATTGACATCAGAATTCGCCTGTGGTGAACAAGGCCATGGATCGCCTCGACCGCATGCAGCTCTTTGTCCGGATCGTCGAACGGCGCAGTTTTTCCGCTGCGGCCGCGGATCTAGGCCTTGCCCGTTCGACCGTCACCGAAGCGGTCAAACAGCTCGAGGAGGGGATCGGCACGCGACTTCTGGAGCGGACGACGCGCTACGTCACCCCGACGCTCGACGGCCGGGCCTTCTACGAGCGTTGCCTCGCGATCCTCGCGGAGGTGGACGAGGCGGAGAACATCTTTCGCGACGCGCAGCCGCGCGGCCTGCTGCGTGTCGACGCGCACGGGTTCCTGACCCGCACCTTCCTCTTGCCGCGCCTTCATGAATTCCTCGACCGCTATCCGCTCCTGGAACTGCAGATCGGCCAGGGAGACCGGCTGGTGGATCTCGTTCGCGAAGGTGTGGACTGCGTCATCCGGGCAGGCGAGATCGACGACAGCGGGCTGATCATGCGCAGGCTCGGAACCATCACCGAGATCACCTGCGCCAGCCGCGCCTATGTCGAGAAGCATGGCATGCCGAAATCACCCGATGCGCTGGAAGGGCATCTCGCCATCGGCTTCCTCTCGTCGCGCACCGGCCAGATCATGCCGCTCGAATTCATGGTCGGGGAGGAGGTGCGCTACGTCACCCTTCCAAGCCGGCTGACGGTCAACAATTCCGACACGATGGTCGATCTCGCCCGCCGCGGCTTCGGGCTGATGCAGGCGCCGCGTTATCGCCTGCAGCGGGATATCGACGAGGGCGTGCTCGTCGAAGTGCTGGCCGATTTCCCGCCGCCGCCGACACTGCTTTCGGCGCTTTATCCGCAGAACCGCCAGCTTTCGCCGCGGGTGCGCGTTTTCCTCGACTGGATCGTCAAGGTGTTCGCCGAAGCCGGGCTTTGAGGTGTCCTACGGCCGGTAGATCGCCTGCAGCTTGGCAAGGTCGGCGATCTTTAGTTCGACAGGATCCAGGTCGTCGCGCGAAGGCTTGAACCACGCGGCCGCTTCCTGGATATGCCGGCCATAGGGCTCCGGATACATGCTCAGACCCATGACCCACTGGCGAACGATTTCCCGGTCCATGCGCCCCGAGGCATAACGGTCGTGCATGGTCTTGGCGGATGTGGTCAGGTCTTCGACATTCTTCATCAATGCACCGCAGGATTGGGTTCGGGTTCGCCGAAGAAGGAGCGGATGCCGTCGCGCTCGACGGTCGCCAGGAACTCGTCGAAGGCTTCGCGGTCGGTCGGAAACGGCTCTTCCCAGGTGGTGACGTCATCCTCTTCGGTGATGACTTCGAGCGTCCAGTCGCCCTGGGTGCCGGCAGGGCGGTAGATATCGACCAGCACGGTAATGCCGTCGTCGGTGAATTCGCCGGCGAGTTCGGAATGTTCGGTCTTGGGTGCCTTGGCCATGTCGTA
Source organism: Neorhizobium tomejilense (assembly GCF_964254135.1). Taxonomy (NCBI): domain Bacteria; kingdom Pseudomonadati; phylum Pseudomonadota; class Alphaproteobacteria; order Hyphomicrobiales; family Rhizobiaceae; genus Neorhizobium; species Neorhizobium tomejilense. The sequence continues at coordinate 2,920,170 of NZ_CAXUSO020000001.1, read as the reverse complement.
TCCGATCGTATAAACGGCTGTCCCGGCGCTGCGGGTCCGGTCCAGTGAGGGAATCGGCTACGCAACGATGAAGACGGTCGGGATGGTCCAATACACTGCTTTCCGTTTTTGCTCCACCGTGGATGATCCTTGAAGGTATTCGTTGCTGGAGGAATCGGAACGGGGCCTCGCATATGCGGTCTGCCCCTCATCCGCCTGCCGGCACCTTCTCCCCGTCAGGACGGGGAGAAGGACATATGCCGCGACGTCGCGGTTTCCCTCGCCCCGCTTGCGGGGAGAGGGTGCGCCGAGCGAAGCGGAGGCGGGGTGAGGGGCAAGCCGCGTATTCGGTTGTCCATGCGCGGAGGAAGTAGCTTCACACTCCATCATCTCTGCGTGAATCCACCCTTTCCGCCATAGTCTCGGCCGCCTGGCCGTCCTAGCTTCGCGGCATGATCACACGCCGCGCAACCCTCCTGTCCCTGCCATTCGCTCTGATTGCGGCCCGCAGCCTTGCGCAGGACGCTCCCCTCCCACCCGTGCCGCAGCCGCCCGTGACGCTCGATACCGTGCTCGGCGGTGCGGCGGAGCTGGAGCCCTTGAAGGTCGTTCTGGTCGCCCGTAGTGGCGAGATGCTGGCCGAGCGGGCGTTCAACGGTCATTCGCTGGACGCCTCCACCAACATCAAGTCAGCCTCGAAATCGATCATCTCGGCTTTGACAGGCATCGCCATCGACCGCCGGCTGCTCGAAGGTCCGGACCAGAAGATCGCGCCGATCCTGAAGGCCGACCTGCCGGCCGATCCGGACCCGCGCATCCACACGATCACCGTCGGCAATCTTCTCTCGATGCAGGCGGGGCTCGGAAGGTTGTCCGGGCCGAACTATGGCCGCTGGATCGCGAGCCGCAACTGGGTGCGGTTCGCACTCGCCCAGCCGTTCGACGACGATCCCGGCGGTTCGATGCTCTATTCGACCGCCTCCAGTCACCTGCTTTCGGCGGTCCTCACCAAGGTGGGCGGGAAGTCGACGCTGGCGCTGGCGCGGGAATGGCTGGATCCGGTCGACGGGTTCCGGATCGGCTCCTGGGAACGCGACCGTCAGGGCATCTATCTCGGCGGCAACCAGATGGCGATGACCGCCCGCTCGCTTCTGGCGTTCGGGGAACTCTACCGCAACGGCGGCAAGACGAAGGACGGCCGCCAGGTCGTCTCGAAGGACTGGATCGACCAGTCCTGGACGCCGCGCACCAATTCGCGCTTTTCCGGCGACGGTTACGGATACGGCTGGTTCCTGCGCAATATCGGCGGCGAGGAGGTCAAGTTCGGCTGGGGTTATGGCGGGCAGATGCTCTATATCGTGCCGTCGCTCGGCCTCACCGTGGTGATGACGTCAGACGAAAGCGGCCCCTCGGCCCGCAGCGGTTATCGCGACGACCTGCACAACCTGCTCGCCGAAATCATCGGAGCTGTCCGCATCGTTTGAAGCCAGTTTGTATAAACTTGAATGACCGGGCACACCAAATCGTAACCGCCTGACGCTAGCATGCCCCGCGTCGCCATTGGGGGTGTTTCATGCTGGATCTGCGGACGATTTATATCGTCTCGGCTATGACCTGCTCGGTCCTGGGCATCGTCCAGATGATCGCCTATTCCAGCGGCCGGTTTGAACGCTGGCTGTTCTGGTGGAGCGCCAGCGGCATCGTCATCGGAGCCGGCCTGTTCAGCATCGGCCTGCGGAACGTGTTCCCGGATGTCGTCTCGGTCCTGATCGGCAACAACCTGATCCTGGTCGGCTATCTGTTGTTGATCGTCTCCGTCCGGCTTTTCGGCGGTCGTCCGGCTCGCTGGGGCCTTAGTTGGCTGATTCTCGCCGTTCTTTCGGCGCCGCTGATCCTCTTATGGCGGGACGATGCCAGTACTGCGCCGCGCATCGCCATCTTCTCGCTCGTCTGCGCCCTCGGCGACCTCCTGGTGATGCTGGAGGGTATTCGCCTCGCACGGCAGGAGAGGCTGCGGTCGGCATGGCTGGTCGCGGCGATCTACCTGCCGACTGCCGCCATCTTTGCAGCGCGCGCCCTTCTGGCGGTGACGGGCTGGATCGGAGAGGGCGGCCTGTTTGCCGCCGGCAACGGTGCTGATGCCTGGCTGGGGCTCTGGGCGGCGCCCTTCCTGGCACTGCGAAGCATCGTCATCAATCTGATGGCGGCCGAACGGGCGGGAAACAAGCTCACCTACCTAGCGGATCGCGACGCCCTGACCGGCGTGCTCAACCGCGGCGGCCTGATGCGCTCCTATGTTGGTCTCGAGCCGGGGCCGGTCGCCCTGATGCTGATCGATGTCGACCGTTTCAAGCAGCTCAACGACACGCATGGTCATGGGGTTGGCGACGAGGTGTTGCGGCGGTTCGCCTCCTCGGCATCCCCGCACCTGCGCAGCCACGATCTCTTCGCTCGGCAGGGCGGCGACGAGTTTGTGATCGTCCTCAAAGGATGCCCGGTCGAAAAGGCAGTCGAGACGGCCCAGAAGATCCGCGCCGCCTTTGCCGCTTCCCTCGCCGAAATGGAGGGCCTTGTCGTGCAGCCGACACTCAGCATCGGCGTGGCGACCGAGATATGCGGTCCTGGCGACCTCGAAACCCTGCTGCAGCGGGCCGACCTGGCGCTTTATGCCCGCAAGCGCAACGGCCGCGACGGTATCGATACGTTCGAGGAAGGCCGCCAAGCGGCGTGAAGGCGGGGACGCTTTCGCCGGGGCGAACGGAAATTCCCTTTTCGTTTGAAGCATTTTTCCGTCGAAAGAATTCCGCGGCATCCCCGCCTGCGCCGGCGCGGGTATAGTGGTCGCGTCACAGGGCAGGGGCCGGGTCGCGAACCGGGTCGCATCCCACGGAGAGCATCCGGCGTCCGGTGATGGTCGTAAAGGCAAGGAAGGCGCCGTCAGAGCGCCGACCGTCGAAAGGTTCAAGTTTCGGATCCAGACCATCCGTTACCCGCCTTTCGGAAAAAACCGGAGCGATCGGACAGGCAGCACGGCCTGACACCCATACCACTTCATACACGCTGCCTGCCCATCCCGCATGGACCAGGCCGCGGCGGAGATTTCTCCGCCGCGGTTATTCGTGCTGCGAGATTTCAGGCTGCAATATCGATGACGCCGCAGTCGCCGGCATCGGACGCGAAGGCGACGAGCTTGCCGCTGGCGCTCCAGCTCAATCCGGTAATGCCGCCCTTGCCGGGCCGGCGCAGCAAAGCTTCCTTTGCGTCGGCGAGCCTGACGCCAAGGATCATGCCGTCGATGAAACCGATGGCGAGCACTTCCTCGGCCGGATGGAAGGCCACCGAGGTGACCATGATATTGGCGCGGGTGCCGAGTTCCTGCGGCGCCTTGCCCATCGGCCCGTCCTTTGCCGAAAACGGCCAGACGATCGCCGCCGGGGCGCCCGACGAGGCAAGCCATTTGCCCTTCGGCGACCAGGAGAGAGATTTCACCTTGCCCGGATAACCGGTCATCCGCATGTGACGGTTTTCGCCCGGCTTGCCGTCGAGCTTCCAGCCATGCAGGGCGTTTTCCTGCATGGTCGTCACCAGGAAACGCCCGTCGGGGGAGAAGGTGACGGCGTTATGGGCGCCCTTCCATTCGAGATCGACCGGCGGCGCATTGGTGCCGACCCAGTGCAACGAAACGCCGTTGTAACGGGCAGCCGCGATCCTAAGGCCCTTGCCGGCGAAGGCGAGGCCTTCGACGCTGCGCTCTTCGGGAAATTCCTTCAGCGTACCGTCGCTCTGCTTCACGAAGCTCGACTTGCCATGCGCATAGGCGACCGCATTCTGCGGGCCGCCGGCGATAACGCTGATCCATTTGCGGGGCGCTTCGGCGATCAGGGTCGCCTCGCCATTGCTGCCGATACGCATCACCTTGCCGTCCTCGCCGCCGGTCAGCAGCGTGGCGCTGAAGGGATCGCGGATGCAGGTCAGCAGACCCTGATGGGCCTCCGTGACTTTCTCGCCGCCATCCAGACGGTGGATCGTGCCGGCGGCGGTGGCGAAGAATGGAACGTCGCCGAGGAAATGCGCGGCGACGACATGGCCTTCGAGATCAAGCGGTGCAACAGTCGGCATCAGGCAGCATTGCTCCTGAGCATGACGTGGTCCGAAAACCGCTTCACACTTTTCGGCGTCATGCCGCTACCTCACAAGCCCTGAAGCTCTTCTCGATCTTGTCGACATCGAGATCGCGGCCGATGAAGACGAGGCGCGATTCGCGCTTTTCGCCATCCTTCCACGGCCGCTGGTGGTCGCCCTCGACGATCATGTGGACGCCCTGCACGACATAACGTTCCTCGTCGCCCTTGAAGGCGATGATGCCCTTCAGGCGCAGGATGCTCGGGCCATCCGTCTGGGTGATCTTCTGGATCCAGGGGAAGAACCGTTCCGGGTTCATCTCGCCGCCGCGCAGCGAGATCGACTTCACGGTCACGTCATGGATCGGCGACATCTCGCCGTGGTGATGATGGTGGTGATCATGGCCGTGATGATCGTGATCGTGGTCATGCGCATGGTGGTCATGGTCGTGATCATGATGATGGTGGTCGTGCCCATGGTCATGGTCGCAATCGGGGCCGCAGACATGGTCGTCATGGCCCTGATCGAGGAAGTGCGGGTCGTTTTCGAGCGCGCGTTCCAGGTTGAAAGCGCCCTGGTCGAGCACGCGGGCGAGATCGACGCCGGAACGAGTGGTCTTGTAGACACGGGCTGTCGGGTTGATGGCGCGGACGACATCTTCGATGATCGCCAGTTCTTCCGGCGAAACGAGGTCGGTCTTGTTGATGACGACGACGTCGGCAAAGGCGATCTGGTCTTCAGCCTCGCGGCTGTCCTTCAGGCGCAGCGGCAGGTGCTTGGCATCGACAAGTGCCACGACCGCATCGAGCTCGGTCTTGGCGCGCACGTCGTCGTCCATGAAGAAGGTCTGGGCGACCGGCACCGGATCGGCAAGCCCGGTGGTCTCGACGATGATGCCGTCGAAGCGGCCCGGGCGGCGCATCAGGCCCTCGACGACGCGGATCAGGTCGCCGCGTACCGTGCAGCAGACGCAGCCGTTGTTCATTTCGTAGATTTCTTCGTCCGACTCGACGATCAGGTCGTTGTCGATGCCGATCTCACCGAACTCGTTGACGATGACCGCGTATTTCTTGCCATGGCTTTCGGAGAGAATGCGGTTGAGGAGCGTCGTCTTGCCGGCGCCGAGATAACCGGTGAGCACGGTGACGGGAACGGGCTTGACGGGGGCTGTTTCGGTCATGGAAACCTCGAGGACTTGAGAGCGCCCGATCGGCGCGGAAGCTTTGTTCGTCTCATATAAGGGCAAGCCGGGACGAGTTCAAAGGGTTTGTATGTTATAAGATCACATCGGAATTGCAGCTGACGCCAAGTGATCTTGTTGCTCACGCCGACGGCGAAACGATTGCGGAAACCACGTCCGTTCTGGCGAAATCGTCACCAACATAGAGAAGCGGACAGTCGAATTCCTTCGCTGTCGCATAAGCGAAGCAATCGCCGAAATTGAGCGAAGCCTTGTGAAAGCCTTTGCCGAACAGAGCGTAAGCGGCGGCCGCAAAGGCGGCACGTTCTCGTGTTACATCGACGATCTGCGTTACTGAGATTGATATCAGGCTTCTGACTTCGATCAGAAGTTTTCGGCGTGTTGCAACGATAAGTGCCTCGGTGAGGGTTCCGGCAGACATGATGATTGACGATTCGGCTGCGATAACGCCGGCGCATCGCTCGGCCATCGCTTCACCTGTGATGATCGCGATAATGGCCGAGGTGTCCAGCACGATCATTTAGGCAGGCCATGCTCGTCGTAGAGAAAGTCTTGACTTCGCGCAGCATCAGTATCTGACGGCAAGTTTCTGCGCTCCGCCATTTCGCGAATTTCCCGCAAGATCTTCGTCTTTTCAGCAGGGCTCAGAGGTTTTCCTTCTGCTGCCAGAAGTAATGGCTTCCGTAATTCCGCCGCGACCGCTTCCGTCTCCGATTGGGTGCCGACCGAATGTATAACCGGCTGCAAGCGAACTGAGGGCGCCCCATCATTAGTTAAGACGACTTCTTCCCCTTGTTCGACGAGGTTCACAAGCTCTCTGAGTTTGCCTTCTGCTTCCGCAATGGAAATACGCATCGGATTTCCTCTTTTTGCTGAATCTCGTCAGAAATATGCGGTGCGGCGCGATGATAAACAAGCACTCCGGTTTATTCCACTACTTAAAGTCTTGTGCATCAAACCGCGCCACATCCCCCAGCAACTCGATAATCCCCTTCACAGCATGCGCGACCAGCAGCTCCCCCCGTTCCGCCGTTGCCGCGGCCGCGTTGCCGGCGACGCCTTTGTGGTTGAGGTCGGACATCTTCCAGCCGAAGGCGTGCGGGCCGTAGGCGCGCAGATGTTTGAAATCGCGGGAAAAGTCCGATTGGCGGGACAGGAAGTTTTCGGCCCTGGCCATATCGACCCGGTCCGGATTGAGCGCCAGCATGATTGAAGTCTCGATGTCTCCGCCGTGGATGTCGACCGCCTTGTCCTCCGGGGCGATCCAGCCGGCGGGCTGGCCGAAGCGGGTCCAGCTTGTGGCGACGACCAGCATGCCAAACCGCACCCGCGCCTCGGTCGCGACGATGGTCATGAGCGGCGAATTGCCGCCATGGGCGTTGAGCAGCACCAGCTTGTGGATGCCCTTGGCGTGAAGATCGCCGGCAATGCCGAGCCAGCGGTAAACGGCTTCGTCGAAGGCAAGTGTCTTCGTACCGGCGACATCCATATGTTCTATCGAATAACCGACGGGCTCCGTAGGCAGGAACGTGACCGGCAGGTGGGCAGGCAGGGCAGGGATCAAGCGGGCGACGAGGCCCTCGGCGATCAGCGTGTCGGTCTCGAACGGCAGGTGCGGTCCGTGCTGCTCATGGGCGCCGAGCGGCAGGACGGCGACCCAGTTTCGCCTTTCTGTGGACGCAAGTGTCGTATCATTGTCATGATAGCGTGGCGAAGGGTGCGACATCTGGCGGTGGTTTCCCGGTTTCGATATGGATAGCGCGCCACAGATATAACGGCTACTTCTTTAGGGCAAAACGGGCGGAGCGAATGAGCAAGAAGAAGGGCGACAAAAAAGCCAAGTCCGGCAAGAAGAAGGAACTGGAAGGCCTTTCGGCCACCGACCTTGCGCCGGCGATCACCCAGGCCGCCCGCTCCATGCGCACAGCGCTCAGCCGCAGCCTCGGTGAAAGCGGGCTTTATGCCGGCCAGGACGGCGTCATCCTGATTCTTGCCGAAGAAGACGGCATGACCCCCGGCCAGCTCGCCATACGGCTCGGCGTCAAGGCTCCGACCATGACCCGCACGATCGGCCGCATGGAAGCCCAGGGGTTTCTGGAACGCCGCGCCGACGGCACCGACGGGCGCCTTACGAAGGTGCATCTGACGGAAGCCGGATTGCAGACCGTCGAACAGATCGGCCGCTCGGTCTCCGAGTGCGGTTCGATCGCTGCAAAAGGCCTCTCCGACAAGGAGATCCGCACTCTCCTCAAGCTCCTCAAAACCATCGAGCAGAATCTCCAGTCCGAGCCCTCGGACGACAGAGGTTGATTTCCCTCCAGATTTTCGCGGTCACAGGATTGTCGCACGGAATTAAATTGTTTATTTAAAGTTTAATTCGAGCATCGGATAGCGATGCCGGCCATTGCGGGTGGGGGAAATGGCGCAAAAGATCAAGTTGTCGACGATTGGCGAGAGCCTTGGTCTTTCAACTGCCACGATATCGCTTGCGCTGCGCGACAGCCCGCTCGTGGCGGCCGATACCCGGGAAAAAATCAAGGAACAGGCAAGAGTGCTCGGTTATATCTACAACCGCCGGGCTGCCAGCCTGCGTACCTCGCGTTCCGGCATTATTGGCGTCGTGGTGCACGACATCATGAACCCGTTCTACGGGGAAATCCTCAAAGCGATCGAAAGCGAGCTCGATCGCAGCCGCCATACCTTCATCCTTTCCAACCATTACGATTCGGTCGAGAAACAGCGCACCTTCATCGAAACGCTGCTGCAGCTCGGCGGTGACGGGGTGATCATGTCGCCGGCGATCGGCACGCCGATCGAGGATATGAGGCTTGCAGAAGAGAACGGCATGCCGGCCATCCTCGTTGCCCGTTCGATGGAAGGTGTCGAACTGCCGACCTATCGCGGCGACGACAGCTACGGCATTTCGCTTGCCACCAACCATCTGATCGGCCTCGGTCATCGGGTGATCGCCATGATCGGCGGCACGGACCAGACGTCGACCGGCCGAGACCGCTATCAGGGTTATGTCAACGCGCTGCGCAAGGCGGGCATCGAGGTCGATCCGAACCTTCGCCTCCCCGGTCCGCGTTCGAAGCAGGGCGGGTTCGAGGCGGCTGTGCATTTCCTCTCCCTGCCGCAGAAGCCGACAGCCGCCGTCTGCTGGAACGATCTGGTGGCGATCGGCCTGATGAACGGCATTGCCCGCGCCGGGCTGATGCCCGGCCATGACATCTCCGTCACCGGTTACGACGATCTCGAGGAAGCTTCGATCGCGACACCGGCGCTGACGACCGTGTGGAACGGCCAGACAGAAGTCGGCCGGCTTGCGGCGCGCGCCCTGCTCGACCGCCTCGCCGGCAGTCACGAGCCGGACGGCATCCATCTGATCAAGCCGGAAATGCGCATCCGCCAATCGACCGGCGTGCACCGGCCGAGGGCCTGATGTTCAACACACTAGTCGCGTCAGGCCGCCACGTTGGTCAGCGTCTTGCGGGCCGCATAGGCGCGGACAGCCTCGCCGAAGGCTTGGAACAGCGCCCGTGACGGCGCATCGGTTTCCGCCCAGTATTCCGGGTGCCATTGCACCCCGACGGCGAAGTTTTTCGCGTCGATGACCGAAACCGCCTCGATCGTGCCGTCTTCGGCCGTCGCTTCGACCTTCAGCCTGGGAGCGGTTTCGGCGATCGCCTGGCGGTGCAGCGAGTTCACCTGGACTTCGCCTGTCAGCCCGAGATGGTTGGCGATGCAGGAGCCTTCCTGAATGAAGACCGGCTGGCGGATCGCATACATGCTGTCGCGCTCCTTCACATCGGGTTTACGGTGGTCCCAGATGCCCGGCTGGTCCTGGATTTCGCTCACCAGCGTTCCGCCCAGTGCCACGTTCAGTTCCTGGATGCCGCGGCAGATGGCGAGCAGCGGAATGCCGCGGTCGATCGCCCGGCGGATGAGCGGCAGGGAGGTCGCGTCACGGGCCGGGTCGAAGGGGCCGTCGCCGTCGCTCGCTTGCTTGCCATAGAGCGACGGGTGAACATTGGTCGCCGAACCGGAAACCAGCACGCCATCGACCCGATCGAGGATGGCGTCGGTCTCGTTGCCTTCTTCGAAAGCCGGAATGATGAAGGTCATCACATCCGCCACCTTCAATGCCGCCTGGACATACTGGTTCGGCGAGGCATGCCAGATCGCTCCATCCAGTTGGCGGATATCAGCAGGCAGGGCGACGATCGGTTTCGGCATCAGGCTCTCCAACGAGGCTCGCTATCGCGTCTCTTTTCGTTGTGCCGCGGCACCGCGCTTCAAGTCAAGATCGAGGGCCGCTTCGGAGGAAGGCGCTGCCCAAAGAATAAGCATTGGCGCTTTGAAATATCTTGTGAATCCAGTTTGGGAGGGGCGCTACGAAAGTCTAAGGACAAAAGGCGTTCCCGCATTAAGGAATATTAGCTCCGGCGCTTGCAACCCATAGGCCAAAATGTTTACCTCGCCGCAGGATCGGGGGAGTGGGAACGGATAATCCCTCCGGTTTGTCTTACTGGGAGGTATTTCATGGATCGTCGTTCATTCTTTAAAAAGGCCGCCGTCACCGGCGCCGGCGCAGCTGCCGCTACGGTGCTCGCCGCACCGGCCATCGCGCAGTCGAGCCCGAAAATCACCTGGCGTCTGACGTCTTCATTTCCGAAGTCGCTGGACACCATCTATGGCGGCGCGGAAGACATCGCCAAGCATGTCGCCGCAGCAACCGACGGCAATTTCACCATTCAGCCGTTTGCGGCCGGTGAAGTCGTGCCGGCCGGTCAGGCTTTGGATGCCGTCAGTAACGCGACGGTCGAAATGTGTCATACTTGCTCCTACTATTTCGTAGGCAAGGACCCAACGTTTGCCATCGGCACGGCAATTCCTTTCGGCCTCAACGCACGACTGAGCAATGCATGGTTCTACGAAGGCAACGGCAACAAGTTCCTGAACGAATTTTACGCCAAGCACAATGTCTACGGGCTTCCCGCGGGTAATACGGGCGCCCAGATGGGTGGTTGGTTCCGGAAGGAAATCAACACTGTAGACGATTTCAAGGGCGTCAAGATGCGCATCGCCGGGCTTGCCGGCCGGGTGGTCGAGAAGCTCGGTGTCGTGCCGCAGCAGATACCTGGCGGCGACATCTATCCGGCGCTGGAAAAAGGCACGATCGATGCGGCGGAATGGGTCGGCCCCTATGACGACCACAAGCTCGGCTTCTACAAGGTGACCAAATACTACTACTATCCGGCCTTCTGGGAAGGTGGCCCGGTCATCCACGCCTTTATGAATTTGGACAAGTGGAACGCCCTGCCGAAGAGTTACCAGGCGGCACTGACCGACGCCTGCGCGTTTGCCAATACCAGCATGATGGCGAAATACGACACGAAGAACCCGACGGCGATCAAGCAGATCGTCTCGCAGGGCACCACCCTTCGCCCGTTCAGCCAGGAAATCCTCGAAGCCTGCTACAAGGCATCTCTTGAGGTCTACAAGGAAATTTCGGCTTCGAACGAGACGTTCAAGAAGATCTACGAAGATCAGGTCGCCTTCAAGAAGGAAGCCTATCTCTGGATGCAGCTGTCGGAATATACCTACGACACCTTCATGATGATCCAGCAGCGCAGCGGCAAGCTCTGATCCCAGATCAGGCAAGTGTCATTTCAGGAACCCCGGATCGAAAGGTCCGGGGTTTTTGTCTGTGATAATGCCGCTAGGACGCATCAAGCCGAGGAGGGGGAGGCCGAAGGGCGGTTCGTGAAGCGGCTGAAGACTGCCTGGGAGGGAAAGGCCAGTATGTTTTCATAGGTCCGCGCCTCGGGGCGATCGAACCGTTTGAGAACCGGCGCGCCGCCATGGCGGAAATTCCATTTCAGCTTTTCCAGTGTTGAAGCCGACGCGGGCGCATATTCCAGGTCGTAGAATTGATAATCCGGCAGGCAGGCGGTGAGCTTGCCGAAGTCGTCGGGCCCTGCGAGATGGCCGTGGAACTCGAAGGACACGATAGGCCGGTTGAAGGCAATGGTTTCGCGCAGTCCTTTCAGAACCCGCAGTTCGAACCCTTCGACATCGATCTTGATGAAATCGACCCTGGTTATTCCGAGCTGCCTGACGAGTTTGTCGGCTTGGAAAACCGGGAGGCGCAGGATGCGGCTCTGCCCCGATGGCCGGTCATCGTCCACAAAGCCGCTGGCGCCCAGGTTGCCTTCGAGATTTTCGCGGAACATCAGCGTGTCGTCGCAATCGCCGAGAGCCGCTTGATGCAGTCGGATGTTGGCGAGCCGGTTCGAGCGAATGTTGTCGGTCAACCGCCTGAAGACTTCGGGGTTCGGCTCGAAGCAATGGATCTCGGCGAAGTCTCGATTGAGGTGAATGGCGTGGTTGCCGATATTGGCGCCGACATCGAGCGCCACGGCGCCAGGCTCGAATCGGCCCTGCAGGTATTCCAGAAACCGCCCTTCAAAGCAGCCTTCGACGAAGATGGCCTCGTCGATGCTTTGTGCGGGGTCGAGTTTGAAGATGTATCCCCGGTTGGTGCAGTGAATGAAGACGTGGCTCTCTTTTGCAAACCGCCTGCGCCGCAACGGCTCGACTATGGTGCGACCGATCGATCTTCGCACAACGTACATAGCATTCGGCAATACGTGGCTTATCTGCATGTCAGGCCCCGAGCGCTTCAGCCAAACTGATGGGACGACCGACTTCAGCATCGTGCCGTCTGTCAAACTTTATAGGCTCGATGGGCCGGTTAGTATGGCTACCTAAGTGTTAGCTGGGCCTGGATATGGCGCCGGACCTCGATCGGCATACGACTATTGCGGTAGAGGAACGGCCAAAAGGCGAGTTTGACGTAGGGGCTCCGGGCTGGCCGGACTTCGCTGGGCTCCGTTGCCCGGCGGGAATAGCGATGGAGGACAGAGCGTCAACTCTGTCCTCCTAAGATATGGTCCCTGTCCAGGGTGGACGGGAGCTGCCCTTACGGGTTGATCTTCGGTGGCTCGCCGAAGTTCGGCATCCCGGGCAGGCCCTGCTGGCCCGGTTGGGCCGGGGCGCCGTCCATCGGCGGCAGGCCAAAATTCGGCATCTGGTTGCCGCCGCCGTTGCCGAAGCCGGGGATCTCGATCTTGATCGTGTTGAGATCGACGTCAGGCGCCTTGTCCAGCCAGTAGGTGACGGACTCGGGCCAGAAGATCACGATGGCGACGAGAACCAGCTGCATGCAGAGCCATGGGATGGCGCCGAGATAGATATCCTTCGTCTTCACCGATTTCGGCGCGATCGAGCGCAGGTAAAACAGCGCAAATCCGAAGGGCGGGTGCATGAAGCTGGTCTGCATGTTGATGCAGAGCAGCACGCCGAACCAGATCAGGTCGATGCCGAGAGCGCTCGCCACCGGCGCCAGCATCGGGATGACGATGAAGGCAATCTCGAAGAAATCGAGGAAGAAGGCGAGGAAGAAGATGAAGATGTTGACGAAGATCAGGAAGCCGATCGCGCCGCCGGGAACGTGCGACAGAAGATGCTCGATCCACAGGCCGCCGTCCATGCCCTGGAAGACCAGGCTGAAGCAGGTGGCGCCGACCAGGATGAAGACGACCATGGAGGTGATCGTCATCGTCGAATGCATGCCCTGACGCAGCAGATCCCAGGTGAGGCGGCGGTGCATCGCGGCGATCACCATGGCGCCGACGACGCCGAGCGCGCCTGCTTCCGTCGGGGTCGCGAGGCCCATGAAAATGGTGCCGAGCACGAGGAAGATCAGCACGATCGACGGGACCATGCCCCAGAGGACCTTGATGACCAGGGCCATGTTCATCTCGCCCCGCGCTTCCGGCGGCAGCGGCGGAACGTCCTTCGGCCGGAAGATCGACAGGCCGAGGATGAACAGCATGAAGATCGTCACCTGCAGGATCGAAGGTCCGATCGCGCCGAGATACATGTCGCCGACGGAACGGCCGAGCTGGTCGGCCAGAACGATCAGCACGAGCGAGGGCGGGATGACCTGGGTGATCGTGCCCGAGGCGGCGATGACGCCGGTCGCAAGCCGCGGATTGTAGCCGTATTTCAGCATGATCGGCAGCGAGATCACGCCCATGGTGATGACGGACGCGGCGACCGTGCCGGTGATTGCGCCGAGGATGGCGCCGACGACGATAACCGCATAGGCGAGGCCGCCGGGAACGGCGCCGAACAGCTTGCCGGTTCCTTCGAGCAGATCTTCGGCCAGGCCGCAGCGCTCGAGGATCGCTCCCATGAAGGTGAAGAAGGGAATGGCAAGCAACAGGTCGTTGGAGACGATACCGAAGATGCGGAACGGCAGCGCCTGCATGAAGGCGAATTCGAAATGGCCGGTGGCGATGCCGAGAAGACCGAAGAAGAGGCCGACGGCCGACAGCGAGAAGGCGACCGGGAAGCCGTAAAGCATGAAGATGATCATGCCGAGGAACATTGCCGGCGGCATTATACCGTATTGGAACATGAGCGGTTATCCCCCGAAAATGGTGTTATTGCAGCGGCTTTTCGTAGGTCGTATCGACCTGGAGGACGCCCAAAAGACCGGCGATGCGCTTCACCAGTTCGGAAAACCCCTGCAGCGCCAGGAGGCTGAAACCCGCGACGATGATGAGTTTCACCGGCCAGCGGATGAGGCCGCCGGCGTTCGAGGACACTTCGCCCTGCGCGTAGGAGAGCGCGAAGAACGGCCAGGCAAGCCATGCGAGATAGATGCAGGCCGGAATGAGGAAGGCGATCAGGCCGATCGTATCGATCCACAGACGGGCGCGGTCGGAAACGGCGCCGTAGATGAGATCGACGCGCACATGCTCATTCAGCCTCAGAGTGTGGGAAGCGCCCAGAAGCACGATGAAGCCGAAGAGATACCACTGGATTTCAAGCCAGCCGTTGGAGCTGTAGTTGAAGAGGTAGCGGATGAGCGCATTGCCGGCGCTGATGAGGGTGCAGGCGAGAACGAGATAGCCGGAAAATTTGCCAATAATTTCGCTGAGGCGGTCGATGAGACCGCTGATCTTCAACAGTGCAGCCATGGTTTCCCCAATTCAACGGGTCTCTCTTATCCCGCCCGCCCTGGCATGGCGATGTAAACCAAGGTCTAATAAAAGGAAAGTCCTAAAAGCCTGGGTTTTCGTCTACAAAAAACAGGGATCGAAAGGCGTTGCGCAAGCCGGGAAGAGGTTGCGTCTCTGCCGAAGGTTGCGTGGTCGAAATTTTAGCTATCCTGTTGTCAATTTATTCAGCAAACTCTCAAGAACCCCCCAATGAAAGGGGGGCTGCGGCCCGCGGACAAGCAATTTTTAAAAGGTTTCCCGCAGTGTCGACCGGAAGACAAGGGATGAACCCGATGAAAGAGACAGAAGCGAAGACGCTGTCGACGGATGTGTATCTGTCGTTCGTCACGTCGCTATTTGGAAATCGCGGCACACTATGGACCGGCGTGGTTGTTCACGTCCTGTGGTGCCTGCTCGTTTTCCATTACAGCGGTGCGCAATTCTATCTCCTGTTCGCCTGCGGCTTCGCGGCGGTCTTTGCCTATCGCATGTACTGGTTCCAGCGGTTCGACAAGGTCGACAAGGGGGCGCTCACCTATGACGGCATCGCCGCCTGGGAGCAGCAATATGTGATTGGCGCGTTCCTCGCGGCCTTCCTGCTCGGCATCGCCAGCGGCTATGCCCTGCTGGTGCTGGAAAACCCCTTCGTCGGCTTCACCTGCATCGCCATGACGCTCGGCTCGATGATGTCGATCGTCGGCCGCAACTATGGTTCGCGCATCGCCGTCGATCTCCAGACGCTCGGCTGTTGCGGCCCGATCCTGATTGCCTGCCTGTTCACCGAGGATCTGCATCTGGCGCTGATGTCGCTGCTGCTTATCCCCTTCGGCCTGACCACGAGGTCGATGGCCAACGGGGTGCGCGAATTCCTTTATGAAAACGTCATCGCGTCCCGGAAGATGGCGATCATCGCCGGCCGTTTCGATATCGCCTTGAAGACGATTTCCCACGGCCTGGTGATGCTCGACGGCGAAGGCAAGATCCAGGTGATCAACCGCCGTGCCCGCGATCTGCTCGGCCTCGACAAGAAGAGCGATCTCAAGGACCGCGATTTCGCCGCCGTGCTCTGCGAGGATGCGGAGAATGCGCCCGAGACCATCCTGCGCCAGCTTTCCAAACTGGCCGACGGCTCGCTCGAACGCGCGCTCTTCAAGTTCAAGGACGACCGCCATCTCGAATTCTCGGTCAGCCCGCGCACCGACGGCGGTGTCGTGCTGATCTTCGAAGACGTCACCGCCCGTCTCGCAGCCGAGGAAAAGGTGCTGCACATGGTGCGGTTCGACGCCTTGACCGGCCTGCCGAACCGCGGCCACTTCGCGGATCTTGCGACCAAGAAGCTGAAGCGGCGGGGCGAGGCCCTGGCGGCGCTCGCGATGTTCGACGTCGACGGGTTCAAGCATGTCAACGACCTGCGCGGCCACGTGGTCGGCGACCGATTGCTTGCGGCGATCGCGGCAAGGCTTACAGCGCTGAAGAGCGACGGCCTGCTGGCGGGCCGCCTGGTCGGCGACGAATTCGTCGTGTTGCTGACCGGCGGCGACGACGATTGCGAGCTGGAGCGTCAGATCCGCCGCATCCACGCCGAGATCCAGGGCGACTATTACGTCGACGGGCTTCGCCTTCCCGTTTCGATGAACAGCGGCTGCGTCATCCTGCCGTCGCAGGACTTCGACATGGAAAACTGGCAGATCAAGGCGGACCTTGCACTCAACCACGCGAAGTCCACCGGCAACGGCACGCTGACAGTGTTCCTTTCGGAAATGGACGCCCAGTATATCGACGAGCAGAAGCTCCGCGTCGACCTTCGCCAGGCGATCGAGAACCACGGCCTGCATGTCGTCTATCAGCCGATGTATCGTCCCGACGGTTCCGGCATCGAATGCAGCGAGGCGCTGGTGCGCTGGCGCCATCCGGAGCGCGGCATGGTGGGGCCGAACGTCTTCATCCCGATGGCCGAGGACATGGGGCTCGTCTCGCACATCACTCACCTCGTGCTCGACCAGGCCTGCCGCGACTGCGCGACCTGGCCGGAGCCGATGGCCGTTTCCGTCAACCTTTCGATCCAGGACCTGCGCAACGACGACATCGTCGGTTATGTGGCGGACGTGCTGAAGCGCTATTCGCTCGATCCGTCGCGGCTGCATCTCGAAGTCACCGAAAGCTGCTTCATGGACGAGCCGGTGGCGGTCAGCGCCATTCTCAACCAGTTCCGCGTGACCGGGGTGACGATCGCGATCGACGATTTCGGCACCGGCTTCTCGAGCCTGAGCTATCTCGACTCCCTGCCGCTCGACGTGGTCAAGATCGACCGGGCGTTCATCCGCAATATCGCCGAGGACCAGCGCAAGCTGAAGCTCCTGCGCGGCATCGTGCATCTGTCTCGCGAACTCGGTCTCAAGATCGTCGTCGAAGGCGTGGAGACCAAGGAACAGCTCGCGCTGATCAACCGCCATCGGTTCTCCGATCTGGTCCAGGGTTACGTGTTCTCCGTGCCTGTCGCTTCCGAAAAGATCATCGAACTGGCGGCCGAGGCCGCTCCTGCCGCCAAGCTTTCGTCCATCCGGCGTGGTGCCAAAAATGCACAGGCCTCGCCTCTTCGGGCTGCCGCGCGCTAAATCCCGCCTGAAATTGGAACAGTGTTAACGGTTTTGGGACGCCGGCGAGGGGTCGTTAACAGTTTGTTAACCATAACATTTAGAATTTTATTCAATTCGATGCCCATTCATTGCGGGCTATGGGTCTTTTAGGGTTAATCCATGGTTAAAGCTCATGGAACAGATCCCAATGCCCTTAGGCCAATCATTTTCTGACGGAAACTTTTCAGCAAAACTTCTCTCCACGCTCGACCATGTCGAATATCGGCGTATCGAGAGCAACGAAGATTTTGAGGATATCGCCCGGCTGCGATACAGGGCCTACAAGACCCACAACGTGCTGCCGGTCGCTGCGACCAAGCTCATCGATGAGATCGACTTCGACAAGAATGCGCATGTCTTCGGCGTCTATTACGACGAGGAACTGGTCAGCACGATCCGCCTCCACCACGTCACGCCGGAACACAGGGTCTGCCAGTCGATCAGCATTTTCCCCGAGGCCGTGAATGGCCTTCTGGACGCCGGGATGACATTGATCGACTCGGCGCGTTTCGCCATTGCTCCGGAATATGCCAGCGAACTTTCGGCCATGCCTTACCTGACGGTGCGGCTGACGCCGGTCGCGGCGATCTATTTCGACGCGGACCGCGTGCTGCAGCCGATCCGTCCGGCGCATGCGGCATTTTATCGCCGGTTCTTCTATGCCCAGCCGGTGGTGCCGCCGCGGCGGATCCCGCAATACGATTTCGATCTGATGCTGCTCGCATCGCAGACCCGCGAATTGCGCTCCAAGATGATGAAGCGCTTCCCGGCGTTTCAGTCGGAGGCCTATGAACGCCGCCTGCTGTTTGCGCGCTCCTCGAATTTCGACACCGCGCCGCTCACCATCCTGCCGACGGCCCGCATCGCCGGCCGGCCGAACTCCCCCGAAATGTCCTACCTGACCTGAAGCGCCGACGCCTGGGCGTACCGGAAGCCATTGTGGCGGCATTGCGCTTTCCCATGGCTTTGTGTAAGGCCTGAAGTGACCTCCATCGTGCCGAACGAGGCATGATTCCGGATGTCGATAAGGGTTTTCCCCGCAGGCGCCGACGCTTCGATCGAGCGGGCGCGTGCGGCTGATGAAGGAGACGGGACTGATGGACAATCACCATAGCGGGCCGGTGGAAACGGGTGCTTCGATGGACTATTCGGAACACGACAGGACCTACAACGCCTTCATCGCAGGCGCGAAATGGGGCACGATGGTCATCGTCGTCCTGATGATCGCCATGGCTGCCGGTTTCTTCGGCGGAGCGGGCTTCATCGGCAGCCTTCTCGTCTTCATCATTCTCAATATAGCCGGCGTTTTCCTGCTGCGTTGATCCGGTTCGGCCAGCCCGGCCACCGGCTTTGAGGAAGGGCGAAGTTTTTCGCCCGCCTTGCGATATCGACTGGGAGGAGACAGTCTTTGCCGAAGATCGTATTTGTATGCCGTGAAGGTTCCGACGAACCGCGCGTCGCCGCTTCGCCCGAGAGCGTCAAGCGGCTGACAGGGCTTGGGCTCTCGGTCGTGATCGAGAGCGGCGCTGGCCTTGCCTCCGGTGTTCGCGATGCGGATTTCGAAGCCACCGGTGCCCGCATAGCCGGTGCCGGGGAGGTCGGCTCGGCCGATATCATCCTGAGGGTCAACCGGCCGACAGCGGCTGAGATGGCGTCCTACAAGCCGGGTGCCGTGGTGTTTGCTGTCATGGACCCCTATGGCAACGAGGCCGCCCTTGCCGGGATGGCAAAAGCTGGGCTCACCACGTTTGCCATGGAACTGATGCCGCGCATCACCCGCGCCCAGTCGATGGACGTGCTGTCCTCCCAGGCGAACCTTGCCGGATATCGCGCCGTCATCGACGCATCCCATGAATACGGCCGCGCCATGCCGATGATGATGACCGCCGCCGGCACCGTGCCCGCCGCAAAAGTCTTCGTCATGGGCGCCGGTGTTGCCGGCCTGCAGGCGATCGCCACGGCCCGCCGTCTCGGCGCCGTGGTATCGGCAACCGACGTGCGCCCCGCCGCCAAGGAACAGGTCGCCTCGCTCGGCGCGAAGTTCATCGCGGTCGAGGACGAGGAATTCAAGGCGGCCGAAACCGCCGCCGGTTACGCCAAGCCGATGTCGGAAGCCTATCAGGCAAAGCAGGCGGCATTGGTTGCCGAGCATATCGCCAAGCAGGACATCGTCATCACCACGGCTCTCATTCCCGGCCGTCCGGCCCCGAGGCTGGTGACGCGCGCCATGCTGGCGTCGATGAAGCCGGGTTCGGTGGCGGTCGACCTCGCGGTCGAGCGCGGCGGCAATATCGAAGGGTCGGAAAAGGGCAAGGTCGCCGATGTCGAGGGTGTGACCGTGATCGGCTACGCCAATGTCGCGGGCCGCATCGCCGCCTCCGCTTCGGCGCTTTATGCCCGCAACCTGTTCGCCTTCATCGAGACCATGGTCGACAAGGGCACCAAGGAATTTGCCGTCAATCTTGAGGACGAACTCGTCAAGGCGACCATGCTGACCCATGGCGGTCAGGTCGTGCACCCGAATTTTGCGGCGGCCGCGGCTGCGCTTGCCGGTGGCGAGGCGCCGGTTGCTGCCCCAGTCGCGACATCCGCTCCAGCCGTAATCTCCATAGAGGAGCCGGCGGCTGCCAAGCCGGTGCGCGCCCGCAAAAAGCCGGTCGCAGATGAAGCCGCAAGCAATGGAGATTTGTGATGGCCGGTGAGGCAATGGACAAGGCGCTGGAGCAGCTCGACCAGGCCGTGACCGCCGTGATGAGCGCTGCCGCCCAGGCCCCGGAAGCGGCGAGCGCCGCAACCGGCGGGGCAATCGATCCCTTCGTGTTCCGGCTGGCGATCTTCGTGCTGTCGATCTTCGTCGGCTATTACGTGGTCTGGTCGGTGACGCCGGCGCTGCATACGCCGCTGATGGCGGTTACCAACGCGATCTCCTCGGTCATCGTCGTCGGCGCGCTGCTTGCGGTCGGCGTATCGGCGAGCGGCTTTGCGACCGGCTTCGGTTTTATCGCGCTGGTGCTCGTTTCGGTGAACATCTTCGGCGGCTTCCTGGTGACCAGCCGGATGCTCGCCATGTACAAGAAAAAAGATCGCTGAGGGTTCGGATACCATGTCGCAGAGCCTCGCAGCTTTCCTCTATCTCGTCTCCGGCGTGCTGTTCATCATGGCCCTCCGGGGCCTTTCCCACCCGACGACCAGCCGCAAGGGCAATGTCTACGGCATGGTCGGCATGGGTATCGCCATCGTCACCACGCTGCTGCTCGCCACGCCCACCTTCGGCGGCTTCATCCTGATCGTGCTGGCGCTCAGCCTCGGCGGCGGGGCGGGGGCTTATATCGCCCGTACCATTCCGATGACGGCGATGCCGCAGCTCGTCGCCGGCTTCCATTCGCTGGTCGGCTTTGCCGCGGTGATGGTGGCGGCAGCAGCACTTTATGCGCCCGATTCCTTCGGCATCGGCGCGATCGGCCATATCCACGGTCAGGCGCTGATCGAACTGGCGCTCGGCGCGGCGATCGGCGCGATCACCTTTACCGGATCGGTCATCGCTTTCCTGAAGCTCGACGGGCGGATGTCCGGCAAGCCGATCATGCTGCCCTACCGGCACTTCATCAATATCGGCCTGCTGGTGCTGGTCGTCGTCTTCGTCTTCGGCCTGGTGCAGACCGAAAGCCATTTCGACTTCTGGCTCGTCGTTGTGCTGGCCTTGGCGCTCGGCGTGCTCCTGATCGTGCCGATCGGCGGCGCCGACATGCCGGTCGTCGTGTCGATGCTGAACTCCTATTCCGGCTGGGCGGCCGCCGGCATCGGCTTCACGCTCGGCAATCTCGCGCTGATCATCACCGGCGCGCTGGTCGGCTCCTCGGGCGCGATCCTCTCCTACATCATGTGCAAGGGGATGAACCGGTCCTTCATCTCTGTCATCCTGGGTGGTTTCGGCGGCGAGACGGCATCGGCCGCCGGCGACGACGGCGTGCAGCGGACGGTGAAACAGGGCTCGGCCGACGACGCGGCCTTCCTGATGCAGAACGCCGAGAAGGTGATCATCGTGCCGGGTTACGGCATGGCCGTCGCCCAGGCCCAGCATGCGCTGCGAGAACTCGCCGATACGCTGAAAAGCCACGGCGTCGAGGTCAAATACGCGATCCATCCCGTCGCCGGCCGCATGCCCGGCCATATGAACGTGCTGCTCGCCGAAGCCAATGTCCCCTATGACGAAGTCTTCGAACTGGAAGACATCAATGCGGAGTTCGCCCAGGCCGACGTCGCCTACGTCATCGGTGCCAACGACGTCACCAACCCGGCGGCCCGCGACGACAAGACCTCGCCGATCTACGGCATGCCGATCCTCGACGTCGACAAGGCGAAGACCTGCCTGTTCGTCAAGCGCTCGCTCGGTTCTGGCTATGCCGGCATCGACAACACGCTGTTCTACAAGGACGGCACGATGATGCTGCTCGGCGACGCCAAGAAGATGACCGAGGACATCGTCAAGGCGATGAAGCACTGAGGCCAGTTGAACGGTGAACATGAAGCCCGGCATCGCCGGGCTTTTTTGTGAAGGCGGATCGTGCGACATTGCGGTGGAGCAGGAGGCTAAGATGGCGAGCATAACTATATCACTTCCGGACGCTGCCAAGGATTGGATCGATGAACAAGTCCGCAGCGGCGGATATGCTAATGCCGCTGAGTATGTGAGCGAACTGGTTACACAGGAGCGAGTTCGGCAAGGCGAAGAGCTTTCGCTTGAAGAGGTGCGCCACCTGATCAAAGCCTCTAAGGCGAGCGGCATTGGGACGAGGAGTATGGACGAGTTGTTTGCCGAGGCAGAGCGGCTCGTAGAGGCGAAGAAGGCGAGACGTGCCTGAGTATCGGCTTACGCCCAGAGCCGAATCAGAAATTGTCGATATCATTCGCTACGGGATTGAGACATTTGGAGTGTTGCAGGCGCAGCACTACGTTGATGAACTGACGCATTGCTTCGAACTCCTTGCAGAGAATCCGCGCATGGGGAAGGCCGTTCCCGATTTTGGCGAGTCAGTGCGCCGCCACATTCATGCGCGTCATATCGTTCTCTATGAAATTAACGCTCCTGGCATCCTGATCCTTGCAGTGGTTCACGTTCGTAGCGTGGTTCGACTCATCAAGTCGTAACAATATTTCGGATCTTGCAGACATCCCCATGACCATCCCCACCAAGCACCCTTACGATTTCGATCCCAGCTATGGCATGGGGCTGAAGCAGCTTCAGGCCGTGGTGCCGCCGCAGGCGCCGGAGGGTTTCGATACGTTCTGGAGGGATCGGTACCGGCGGGCGATGACTGTCGATCCGGAGCCGGGCCTGCGCAAGAGCGGGCTCGAGCATCCGAAATGGCATGTCTTCGACATCGCCTATATGTCGACCGGCCGGTTTCCGATCGGCGGCTGGCTTCTTTTGCCGCGGCAGGGAAACATCAGGCGCGGGCTCGTCGTCGGCCATGGATATGGCGGACGCGACGCGCCGGATCTCGACTTGCCGGTCGAGGAAACCGCCGTCCTGTTTCCCTGCTTCCGCGGCATGTCGCGCAGCACCCGGCCGCCGATCTCGCCGGACTCCCACTGGCATGTGCTGCACGATATCGACAAGCCGGACCGCTACATCATCGGAGGCTGCGTCGACGACCTTTGGGTCGCGGCGAGCATGCTGATCGCCCTTTACCCCTGGCTTTCCGGCCATATCGGCTATAGCGGCATCAGCTTCGGCGGCGGCATCGGCGGGCTGGCCATCCCCTTCGACAACCGGATCGACAGAGGACATCTGTCGCTGCCGACCTTCGGGCATCAGGAGCTGCGGCTGAAGCTGAAAAGCATCGGCAGCGCGGCCTCCGTCCAGGCCTATCAGGCGAAATACGGCAATGCGTTGAAGACGCTGCGCCTGCATGATTCGGCCGTGGCGGCGAGCCGCATCACGGTGCCGATGCTGATGAGCGTCGCGCTGTTCGATCCGGCGGTTGCGCCGCCCTGCCAGTTCGCCGTCGCCAACGCAGTTCCGAAATCAAAATTTAATGAAATCTTCATCCTGGACGCCGGACATTTCGACTATCCTGCCAGCGTGTTGCAAGAGGCGGCCCTTCGCGAGAGGGTCGGACAGTTCTTCAAGGTGTCATGAACCGCGAATATCTGCGCTGGTACAGCCAGCGGCTCCATCGAGACATGGAACTCCTGGTGTTTGGTCATGCCGGCGCCAAGGTGCTGATGTTCCCGACCCGTGAGGGGCGTTTCTGGGAATATGAAGAGCTTGGCATCGTCGGAAGCCTCGCTGAAAAGGTGCGCGCCGGCCAGCTGCAGCTTTATTGCGTCGACGGGCTGGCGGCCGAGACCTTTTACGACGCACACCAGCATCCCTCGGTGCGGATCCGCAGGCATGCGGCATTCGAGGATTATATCCTCAACGAGGTCCTGCCGCTGATGGCTGACCGGAACGGACATGACTGCACGATCGTGCAGGGCTGCAGCCTTGGTGCCTTCCAGGCGGCGAGCATCGCCTTTCGCCATCCGCATCTGTTCCGCAAGCTCGTCGCGTTTTCGGGGCGGTACGACCTGACGCTGAAGGTCGAGGCGTTCGGCGACCTGCTGGACGGCTATTACGACGATACCGTCTATTTCCACACCCCGTCGCATTTCCTGCCCGGCATCAGCAGCGGATGGCAGCTCGAAAGGCTGCGGCAGGTGGAGATCGTGCTGACGATCGGTGACGCCGACCCGTTCCTCGACAACAACCAGCATCTCAGCCAGGTTCTGTCCGAAAAGGGTGTCGGGCATCGCATGCATGTCTGGGACGGTCGCGCGCACCGGGCCGGCGCCTGGCGCAAGATGGCGGCGCTTTATATCTGAGGCAGGGCGGAAATCAGCTCGGCCGACAGGCGGGGATATCAGGTGCTGGCGCGGGTGCGGGTCGCGCCGTCCTGGGCCGGCTTGTAGTTCGGATCGAGACGCATGGCGTGCGAATAAGACTTGTAGGCGCGCGCCTTGTCGCCGCGGCGCTCATAGACCAGTGCCTGGTTCGCCCAGGATTCGGCGAGCTTGTCGTTGAGCTCGATCGCGCGGTTGAAGTCGGCAAACGCGTTGTCGTCGTCGTTCAGGGCGACATAGGAAATGCCGCGGCCGTTATAGGGCTCCGGCGAATTCGCCGACAGCGAGATGGCTTTGGAGAAATCGTCGATCGCCTGGGCGTGCTGGCCGCGCCCCTGGTAGATCAGGCCGCGATTGTGCCAGGCGCGGCCGTCGGTGGTTTCCAGCTGGATCGCCTTGTTGAAGTCGTTGAAGGCTTCGTTGGTACGGCCGGCCTGGCGATAGATATTGCCGCGGCCGATATAGGCGACGTCGTAGTTCGGGTTGATCTGCAGCGAACGGTTGTAGTCGTTGGCCGCTTCGACGGGCTTGCCCATGTTGCGGTAGACCAGCGCCCGGTTGGCATAGGCCTGGTAGAACTGCGGATTGAGCTGGATGGCGCGGTTGAAGTCCTCCAGCGCCTTCGAAAACTCGCCGGCGCGTCCATAGGCCGTACCACGGACATTGTAGGCTTCCGGATCCTGCGGACTGGAACTGATGACGGAAGAGAGCGAGGCGATGTTCTCTTGGGACCCCTGGGCGCGATCGACGGTGATCATGTCGGTCGAGGTCGTGGTCGAGCAGCCGGCGAGCGCCAGAAGGGCGATCAGCGCGGCAGGCAATGCTGTCTTGCGGCGGACGGGAGAAACATGGTTCAAGAGGCCGGAAATTTCGGTTCCACGAGAGAGAACGGGATTTTTGGCGGCCATCAGGCGCATTTCCTCATGTCGGGGCAAAGGCATTGTAAGTCTCGGACCAAATCAAAAGAGCGGCGGCGCCCATGTCGCCACCGCCCTGAAAGCACATGAAAACGTCCAAAAAACGGCCGATCAACGAGCCGGGCGTGCTGGAACCGTACGAGCCGGAGCTGCAATCAGGCCTTCGCGCTGCATGCGCTTACGGGCCAGCTTGCGAACGCGACGAACAGCCTCTGCCTTTTCACGGGCGCGCTTCTGCGACGGCTTCTCGTAATAATCGCGCATCTTCATTTCACGGAAAATGCCTTCGCGCTGCATCTTCTTCTTGAGAGCGCGGAGCGCCTGGTCGACGTTGTTGTCGCGGACTAGTACCTGCACGTGAATCCCGTTCCTTTGGTTTGTTGCTCGCCTGGATCGGTACGATTCGAGGCGAAAGAATAACGTCCGCTCGGCCTGGAGCCGTGCGATTGATGACGGCAGATAGCAGAAGAGATGTGCGAAGTCCAGACGCATTAAGGTTGATTGCGCCAATTCTGCGGCCTTTTGCGGGGGTGGCATGAATGGGAAGAGCCTGTCGCCGCCGATGATCCGAATGCGGCCCTGGCCGGAAGCGATCGATCCGATGGTTATCCGGGTCGGTTTGGCAAGATTTCGGCGGGGCGCCGCAGCGTCCGGCAGTCGGTCGGATATCGTCCAATCGGCGGACGATCTTGCCCGTGTCGATGGAGAAGGCGAATGCGTCGCAATAGAGCCATTGCGACGCATATTGATTTGCGATGGGTATGGCACTACCCAAATGCCGGCCCTGCGATGAGGGCTGACGATCCGAGGAGTTCGAGGCGAGATGCGCAGATATTCGGTTTTCGCCGTGGCCCGCGAGGCGATGCGTGCCCACAAGGGCTGGGAAGCACAGTGGGCCTCGCCGGAGCCGCGCAGCGCATACGACGTAATCATCGTCGGCGCCGGCGGGCATGGCCTGGGTGCTGCCTATTACCTGGCCAAGGAACACGGCATCACCAATGTCGCGGTGATCGAAAAGGGCTGGCTCGGCGGCGGCAATACCGGCCGCAACACGACGATCATCCGCTCCAACTATCTCTATGAAGAGAGCATGGATATCTACGAGCATTCGCTGAAGCTCTGGGAGGGGCTGAGCCAGGATCTCAACTACAATGTCATGTATTCGCCGCGTGGCGTGATGATGCTGTCGCACAACACCCATGACATGCAGAGCTTCAAGCGGCATATCAACGCCAACCGGCTCTACGGCATCGACAACGAATGGCTGACGCCGGAGCAGGCCAAGGCCTTCGTGCCGCCGCTCGATATTTCCAAGACGGCGCGTTACCCGATCAACGGCGCGGCCCTGCAGCGGCGCGGCGGCACTGCCCGCCACGATGCGGTCGCCTGGGGTTATGCGCGTGCAGCGTCCGACCGCGGCGTGCACATCATCCAGAATTGCGAAGTGACCGGCATTCGTCGCGGCCCGAACGGCGACGTCCTGGGCGTCGAGACGAGCAAGGGCTTCATCGGGGCGAAGAAGATCGGCGTTTCGGCCGCCGGGCATTCGTCCGTCGTGATGGAGATGGCCGGCGTCAGGGTGCCGCTCCATTCAACTCCGCTGCAGGCGCTGGTCTCCGAGCCGCTGAAGCCGATCTTCCCCTGCGTCGTCATGTCGAACACGGTGCATGCCTATATCTCGCAGTCGGACAAGGGCGAACTCGTCATCGGCGCCGGCACCGACCAGTACAATTCCTATTCCCAGACCGGCGGGCTGCAGATCATCACTCACACGCTCGACGCCATCTGCGAGCTCTTCCCGATGTTCCGGCGGGTGAAGATGATGCGCCAGTGGGGCGGTATCACCGACAACACGCCGGACCGCTCGCCGATCCAGGGCGTCACGCCGGTGCCGGGCTTGTTCGTCAATTGCGGCTGGGGAACCGGCGGCTTCAAGGCGACGCCGGGTTCGGCCAATCTCTTCGCGCATCTGATCGCCAAGGGCGAGCCGCACCGGCTGGCGGCGGGGCTGAACCTCGACAGGTTCCGCACCGGCCGGCTGATCGACGAGGCGGCCGCCGCCGCGGTGGCGCATTGATGTCGGCGGTTTTGGACATGTTTGCGAGCGGTGGATGGGGTCCTTCTTCTCCCCAGCGGGGAGAAGGTGGCGGCAGCCGGATGAGGGGGGCTTCAAGGCAGGCTCGTCCTTCGCTTGTCGCTCGGACGCTCGCGCCTTTCGTCGCTCGCCCCCTCATCCGCCCTTCGGGCACCTTCTCCTCGCTGGGGAGAAGAAGGAGTGCGAGGCTGGCCTTTACACCGACCCCATGTGCCGGGAGACTTTCATGCTGCTGATCCATTGCCCCTATTGCGAGGAAGATCGCTCGGAACTGGAATTCCGCTGGGCCGGCGAGGCGCATATTGCGCGGCCGGAGAATATCTCGGCGATTTCCGACGAGGAATTCGCGGAATATTTCTTCCTGCGCAACAACGAAAAAGGCCTCACCTATGAACGCTGGCGGCATATCCACGGCTGTGGCCGGTTCTTCAACGCGGCGCGCGACACGGTGAGCGACAGGTTCCTGATGACCTACAAGGCGGGAATGCCGAAGCAGCCGCTCCCGGAAACCGGAGCCTCCGAAAAGACCGTCGAGACCTATGAAGCGACCGAAGGAGACGCACGATGAGTGCCTCCTCCAATTCCGGCACTTTCCGCGTCAAGGGTGCGGGTCGGTTGACGCCCGCCCGCACGGCGCGCTTCACCTTCGACGGCAAGACTTATACGGCTCTGGAAGGCGATACCGTCGCCTCGGCGCTGCTGGCGCATGGCGTCCATCTGCTTGGCCGCTCGTTCAAATATCATCGGCCGCGCGGCATCTTGTCTGCCGGTCCGGAAGAGCCGAACGCGCTGATCGACGTGTCGCGCGATGCGGCGCGGCGCCAGCCGAACGTACGGGCAACCGTGCAGGAAGTCTTCGACGGGGCAAAGATCGCCTCGCAGAACCGCTGGCCGTCGCTCAAGTTCGACGTCGGAGCGGTCAACAATCTGTTCTCGCCGTTCTTTGCGGCCGGTTTCTACTACAAGACCTTCATGTGGCCGCGCGAGGCCTGGGTGAAGATCTACGAACCCTTCATCCGCCGTGCGGCCGGTCTCGGCGTTGCGCCGACCGAAGAAGATCCGGATCATTATGCCAACCGCTACGCCCATTGCGACGTGCTGGTTGCCGGCGCCGGCATTGCCGGCCTGACGGCGGCGCTTTCGGCGGCTGCGACGGGGCAAAGCGTTTTCCTGGTCGACGAACAGCCGGAAGTCGGCGGCGCCCTCCACTACGACACGGCGACCACGATCGACGGGCAGAACGGTTACGAATGGGCGCAGGCGACGGCGGCAAAGCTGAAGGCCATGCCGAACGTCACGGTGCTGACCCGCACGACGGTGTTCGGTTATTACAATCATGGTTTCCTCGGCCTCGCGGAGCGGGTGACCGACCATGTCGCCAAGCCCGGCAAGGACCTGCCCCGCGAACGGCTGTGGCAGGTGCGGGCGAAAAAGGTGGTGCTGGCGACCGGTTCGATCGAGCGGCACATGGTGTTTGCCAATAACGACCGGCCGGGCATCATGCTGGCGTCTGCGGCACGCACCTTCCTCAACCATCACGGTGTTGCGGTCGGAAGACAGGTCGGCGTCTACACAGCCCATGATTCGGCTTACGAAACTGCCTTCGACCTGAAGCGGGCGGGCGTCTCGATCGCCGCGATCGTCGATTGCCGTGCCGATCCCGGCGAGACGCTGCTGGCGGAAGCCCGTGCGCTCGGCATCTCCGTGCTGAGCGGCCATTCGGTGACCGATACCGGCGGCCGGCTGCGGATTTCCTCGATGACCGTAGCGCGCAACGGTGGCGGCGATGCCCGCAAGATTGCTGTCGACGCGCTGATCGTTTCGGCCGGCTGGACACCTTCGGTGCACCTGTTTTCGCAGTCGCGCGGAAAACTGCGGTTCGACGACGTCAACCAGCGCTTCCTGCCGAATATCTATGCGCAGGATTGCGTTTCCGTTGGCTCCTGCAACGGCACGGACGACCTTGCCGAACTGATAGACGAGGCGATTGCGGCCGGCGGCGGTTCGGTGGCGCTTGCGGGCGAGAACCGGTTCGAATGGACCGGCGGCATGATCGGTGCGGCTGAAGGTGCGGGGCCGGATACGACGGTGAAGGCCTTCGTCGATTTCCAGCACGACGTGACCGCCAAGGACATCCGCCTTGCGGTGCGCGAGGGCATGCATTCGATCGAGCATATCAAGCGCTTCACCACCAACGGCATGGCCTCCGACCAGGGCAAGCTATCCAACATGCACGGCCTCGCCATCGCCGCCGAAATGCTCGACCGGCCGATCCCCCAGGTGGGGCTGACGACATTCCGCGCGCCCTATACGCCGGTCACCTACGGCACGCTGGTCGGCCATTCGCGCGGAGAACTCTTCGATCCGGCGCGCAAGACGCCGATGCACGCGCTCGAAACGGCCGAAGGCGCCGAGTTCGAGGATGTCGGCAACTGGAAACGCGCCTGGTATTACCCGAAGCGCGGCGAGGACATGCTGGCTGCCGTCAACCGCGAATGCCGGACGGTGCGCGAAGTGGCGGGCGTGTTCAACGGTTCGACGCTCGGCAAGATCGAGGTGGTCGGCCCCGATGCGGCGCAGTTCCTTGACCTCCTCTATACGAATGCCTGGGGCAGCCTGAAGCCGGGCAAGAGCCGCTACGGGATCATGACCCGCGAGGACGGTTTCGTTTATGACGACGGCGTCGTCGGTCGGCTTGCCGACGACCGGTTCCATGTGACGACCACGACCGGCGGAGCGCCGCGCGTGTTGCATCATATGGAAGACTATCTGCAGACGGAGTTCCCGCATCTCAGGGTCTGGCTCACCTCGACCACCGAGCAATGGGCGGTCATCGCCGTGCAGGGGCCGAAGGCGCGTGAGATCATTCAGCCGTTCGTCGAAGGCGTCGATATTTCCAGCGAGGCCTTTCCGCATATGAGCGTGGCGGAATGCAGCGTGATGGGCGTTCCGGCGCGGCTGTTCCGCGTCTCGTTTACCGGCGAACTCGGTTACGAAATCAACGTACCGGCCGACTACGGTCCGGCCGTCTGGAAGGCGATCTGGGAGCGGGCGGAGCCGATGGGCGCCTGCCTCTACGGCACCGAAACCATGCACGTGCTGCGCGCCGAAAAGGGCTATATCATCGTCGGCCAGGATACGGACGGCACGGTGACGCCGCACGATGCGGGCCTCGGCTGGGCTGTCTCCTCCAAGAAGCCGGATTTCGTCGGCATTCGCGGGCTGAAGCGTCCGGACCTGGTACGCGAGGGCCGCAAGCAGCTCGTCGGGCTGCTGACGAAGGACCCGGCACTGGTGCTGGAGGAGGGCGGCCAGATCGTCGCCGACCCGAACCAGGCCAAGCCGATGACCATGCTCGGCCATGTGACCTCCGCCTACTGGTCGGAGAATTGCGGCCGCTCGATCGCGCTGGCGCTGGTTGCCGGCGGAAGGGCGCGGATCGGCGAGACGCTCTATGTGCCGCTCAAAGACAGGACGATCGAGGTGGAAGTGACCGACATGGTGTTCTTCGACAAGGATGGAGGCCGCATCCATGGCTGATTCTGGGGCTGATCTGGCAAACCGCACTTTGCCTCTTTCCGGTTTCCACGGCGGTTCATCGACCGTCCGCCTTGAAGCCGCACCGCCCGCCGAGCGCATTTCACTGCGCGCCAGGGCCGAGGATGTCGCAGCGCTCTCCTCGGCGCTTGGCGTCGATCTGCCCGTCAGGCCGAAAACGTCGGCTTCCGCCAACGGTCGTTCGGCGCTGTGGCTCGGGCCGGACGAATGGCTGGTGATCGCGGAAGAGAACGGCGGACTGATGCAGGCTGCGAAGAATTCCGGCGCGCTGCATTCGGCAACGGATGTTTCCCACCGCAATACGGCGATCCTGGCGTCGGGGTCGGGGGCCGCAGCGGCGATCAATGCCGGCTGCCCGCAGGACCTGTCGCTGAAGGTCTTCCCGGTTGGCGCCTGCTCGCGGACCGTTTTCGGCAAGGTGGAAATCGTGCTTCTGCGAACCGGCGACGATGCTTTCCGGATGGAGGTGTGGCGGTCGTTTTCGGACTACGCCTTCGGCCTGCTGACGGAAGGCGCACAGGACGCGGCTGTCTAAGACAATCGCCTGGCTTGACTTCATCCTGCAGAACCTCACTCTCCTGATGAGAACGGGGAGGATGTCATGGGACAATTCACACTGATGGCAATTGCCATCGTTGCGGCGGTGATCGGCGGGGCGATTGCCGCAAAGCTTGCCGGAATCGAGATCTGGAAGGGTGCGCTGATCGGCGCCTGCGCGTCGGTCGCCGGGGCGATCGCCTTCTTCGTGCCGGGAATCGACCGAAGCCTCTCGATCCCGATCGCCGGATTGGTCGGGGCCGGCATTTCCGGCGCGGCCGTCGGCCTGACGCCGACCCGCACCGCCCACCTCGCGATCGGCGCGGCGCTGCTGCCGCTCATCGGTTTCGTGCTGATGGAAATGGGGGCTTAGAGAGCTGCGGGGTCACAGCGACAGATCGAGGGCGGCTTCCCGCTCGATATAGGCGCGCTGCTGGTCGGTGATGTAGTCGCGAACGATCGGTGCTGCATCGCGCGAGCGCGAGAGCTGCATGTGGAAGACCAGCTGGCTGCCGGTGCGGAACATCATCTCGGCGCTGATCAGGTAGAATTCCCACATGCGGGCGAATCGCTCGTCGTAAAGGGCGATGACGGCATCGCGGTTTTTCTCGAACCGCTCGCTCCAGTGGGCGAGCGTGGTGGCGTAATGCACGCGCAGGAATTCGAGATCGGTCACCCACAGGCTGTTGCGCTCGACCACCTCGAAGACCTCTGACAGGGCCGGCGAATAGGCGCCTGGGAAAATGTATTTGCGCAGCCACGGGCTTGCCATGCCGGGCGGGCTCATATGGCCGATCGAGTGCAGCACCGCCAGGCCATCGTCCGGCATCAGGCTGTTCAGCTTGGCGAAGAACTCGTCGTAATGATGCACGCCGACGTGCTCGAACATGCCGACCGAAACGATGCGGTCGAATTTTTCCGTCACGTCACGATAATCCTTGAGCTCGAAGCGGACACGGTCGGCGAGCCCCGCCGCCTGCGCCCGCGAGGAGGCTAGCGCCTGCTGTTCCTTCGACAAGGTGACACCGAGGACTTCGACATCTTCGAGCCTCGCGAGGTAGAGTGCGAGGTCGCCCCAGCCGCAGCCGATATCGAGTACCTTCATGCCAGGCTGGAGGCGGAGCTTGGCTGCCAGCAGCCGCAGCTTGTTGCGCTGCGCCTGTTCCAGCGTCTCGGTCTGCTCGCGGAAATAGGCGCAGGAATAGAGCATGTTGTCGTCGAGGAAGAGTTTGTAGAAGTCGTTGCCGAGATCGTAATGGTGCGCGACGTTCTGCTGCGCCTGGCCCTTGCGGTTGGATTGCTGCCGCTTGCGGAAGCGCATCTTGATGCTGCGCAGAACCTTCTGGAGTGGATAGGAGCCGAGTGACAGCCGGTTGACCGAAAACAGCGTCAGGAAATCGCGCAGCGTCGAGCCGTCCTCGAACCGCATCGTGCCGTCCATATAGGCTTCGCCCGCCGCCAATTCCGGATTGAACACCAGGGTCCGGTAGAGCCGTTTGTCGGTGAGGCGCATGGTGACCGCCGGGCCGGGCGTTCCGGCAAATACATGGCGGTTGCCCTCTGCATCGATGACCGTCAATCGGCCGCGGCGAATGAAGGATTTCATCATATGCGACAGCGGAAACATCAGCATCCCCCGGAACCATTAGCACCCGAGGGACAGGCTAACATCAAGTTTCGGGAATGGCGATCAACAGTTCGCGCGCGGGTCCTAGGCTTGCCAGCCTTTCCACTTCACCCAGCGGCCGTGGGGATCGATGCGGGCGAGCTCCCGGGTCTCGCCGGTCGGCCAGATCTGCAGGCTGAGCGCCGCGCTGTTCGGATCGTCGTCCATTTCCATCTGCAACCGGGCGAGCGGTGCGTCGTCGGTGGCGCGGTTGCCGGCCTCGGTCAGGATCGCCTCGCCCGAGGCGCGGGCTTCCGGCGGCAGGTATTGCCAGGCGATTGAATGGTAGACGACATGGACCGTGCCGGGCACAAGCACCTTCAGCCGCTTGTCGCGCAGCCAGGCGAGCGCATCGCCTTTTTCGACGAGCACCGGATGTTCTCTGGCGATCTGCAGCGCCGCGCGGGTACGTTCCACCCGGTCCGCCTGGTCGGCCCATATGTATGACAAAAGCCGCAGGCTGTCTTCCGGCGAGTTGGGGTCGAGAGGGTTGAGGTCGCAGCCGGCGCGATCCGCAATGGTGATTGGGATATTTGGCGGAGCTGGGCCCTGCCAATCGGGCTTCAGCCGGACCGGCGATGACGGGTCGCCCCAGAGCAAACCGCCGAGATCGTGATGATAGCGGTCCCAATTGAGATTGAGGCCCATGCTGGCACCGAATTCCGACAGGATCAACGGCCGACGGAACAGATCGGCAATGGCGAGGAAACCCGCGAGCAGGCCGCTCGACCGACGCACCTCGTTGGTTTGCGGGGCGAAATTCAGCCGTTCGAGAATGAAGGCTTCATGGGTTTCGAAGGCGCTGGCGATCGCGGTCCAAAGCACGTCGTCGCTTACCTCGTTCGGCGGGTAGGCGGCCTTCAGGCGATCATCCTTGCCGTCGATGATCAGCGCGTGCAGGGCGCCGGCGAGGCGGGTGGGCACCAGGTCACCCCTTGTGCCGGGATCGCCTTCCCAACTTAAGATCCGCCTGCCGACTTCAGTCGAACGGTCGAGATGTTCGAGCATCAACTTGCCGAGACGCGCGGTAAAAGGTGATCCGAGAATCTGGCCGGCGACGATCTGTTCCCGGAACGCCTGCCTGATTTCCTCTTCGGACGCCATGGCGATTACACTCCTTCGGGCCGGTCCTTCGGGTCGAACTGGATGATGGTGATCCAGATGGCCGTCAGCGCCGGTTTCCTCTCGTTCTCGATCTCGATCGAGATGTCGTAGGTGGTCATCAGCATGCCGGCGCCGCGGAAGCGGATTTCGGCCAGCGTGAAATGGCCGCGGATGCGGCTGCCGCTCTTGACTGGGGACATGAAGCGGATGCGGTCGAAACCGTAGTTGATGCCCATCGTCTGTTCGCGGATCCTCGGCACGCAGTCGAAGTTCATGGCAGACAGCAGCGACAGCGTCAGGAAACCGTGGGCGATGGTGCCGCCGAAGGGGCTCTCTGTCAGCGCCCGTTCCGGATCGACATGGATGAACTGGTGGTCGTGGGTGGCCTTGGCGAAGAGGTCGATCATCGGCTGATCCACCGTGAGCCAATCCGATACGCCGACTTCCGTGCCAACCAGACCCTCGACCTCGGTTAGCGAAATTTCACGCATGCGACCTCACTGATTTCTTCCAGAAAGCTGACGCAATTCCGGACGGAATACCGCTTGATACTTTCCCGGAACTGCTCTGATGGCTGGCGGACTTTACAGGGTTTGCCTTGGTTGGCGAGTGATTTTTGCGGCGCATCATTCCTCGATGCAAAAACGGACCGAACGGGCGGGAAGCACCTGATTCCATAGTTCGCGGGAGGCGAAATGTTTCCATCCCCAGCCGGGAAGCGCGAAGCTTGCCTGCTCGTGGCCGCGGTTGAAGAGGATGGCGATGCGGGTGTCTTTGTCGGCCTGCCGGTCGAGCGTCTTCAGCACCATGCCGAGCACCGGGTTGCCGGGATTTTCCCAGTCGCCGACCTCCATGGGCTTGCCCGAGGCGGACAGCCATTCGACATCGCCGTTGCCGGTGAAGAAGGATGTCTCCGTAAAGACCGCGAAGCGTTTTCGAAGCGCGGCGAGCATGGCGGTGTGTTCGACAAGTACCTTGTCGATCTTGCTCCAATCGAACCAGGTGATGGCATTGTCCTGGCAATAGGCATTGTTGTTGCCGCGCTGGCTGCGTCCGGCTTCGTCGCCCATCGTCAGCATGACGGTGCCGCGGCTGGCAAACAGGGTGGAGATGAGGGCCGCGGCATCGCGGCGGCGGTTCTCGAGGATAGTCACATCGTCGGTTTCACCTTCGACGCCGTTGTTCCAGGAAAAATTCTCGCCATGGCCGTCGCGGTTCTGTTCGCCGTTCGCCTCGTTGTGCTTGTGCTCGTTGGAGACGAGGTCCATCAGGGTGAAGCCGTCATGGGCGGCGAGGAAGTTGACGGTGCGGCTGCGGCCGGACTTTTCGAAGATATCCGATGATCCCGAAAGCCTTGTTGCAAGCGCGCCTGTCGTCCACTGGTCGCCGCGCCAGTAGCGGCGCATGTCGTCGCGGGCGCGGTCGTTCCATTCGAGGAAGGGTTCCGGGAAATTGCCGAGCTGGTAACCGCCACGGCCGATATCCCAGGGTTCGGCGATCAGGATGCGGTCCTTCAGCGCCTCGTCGGAGATCATCGCCTTCAGCGTTTCGCCCTTGGCATCGAAACCGTTTTCCGTGCGGCCGATGATCGGGGCGAGGTCGAAGCGGAAACCGTCTATGCCGGCATGCACGACGAAATGGCGAAGCGTATCGATGATCAGCCGGCGGACGTAAGGGTGGTCGCAGGCGACCGTGTTGCCGGTGCCGGTATCGTTGACCAGATGGCCGGGCTCGCCATGGACATGGCGGTAATAGGAGCGGTTGTCGAGGCCGCGCATGGAGAGCGTCGCGCCAAAGCGGTCACTCTCGCCGGTATGGTTGAAGACGAGGTCGAGGATGGTGCCGATGCCGGCCTGGTGCAGCGTCGCGACCGTTTCGCGCAGCTCCCTGATGCCGCCGGGGCAGAGGCGCGGATCGAGCGCCATGAAGGCGACCGGATTGTAGCCCCAGCCGTTGGTGAGGCCGAGCGGGGGCAGGTGGCGTTCATCGATCCAGGCGGTGATCGGCATCAGCTCGATCGCGTCGACGCCGATTTTCTTCAGGTGCGCGATGATCGAGGGATGGGCAAGCGCTGCGACTGTGCCGCGCTGTTTTTCCGGGATTGCCGGGTGGAGCATGGTGAAAGGTTTTACCGCGACCTCGTAGACGAAGCCGCCAGGCGGCAGGATCGGCCGGCCGATCTTGGCGAGCGGGTCGCGGGTAATGACCGTCTTCGGCACCAGATCGGCGGTGTCGACGCCGAACATCGTGAGCCGGGCATCGTGCCGGAAGGGACGATCGAGTTCGCGGGCATAGGGATCGACCAGCAGTTTCGACGAATCGAACCAGGAGCCGTTGTCGGGATCGTAGGCACCCCAGGCGCGGTAGCCGTAACGGGCGCCTGCACCGAGTGCCGGAACCGAGATGCGATGAATGTCGTCGCGGCCGCGCACCAGCCGGTGGCGGGCGGTTTCCTTCTTTCCCTCGGCGTCGAAGAGGCAGAGCTCGATTCGCTCGGCATGGTGCGACCAGACGGCGAAATCCGCGCCGTCTGCCGTTAGAGTCACGCCGCCCTGGATCGCCGTTTTTGCCATAGGCTCAGGTAATCACAGTGGGCTTGTCGCGGCCTGTCCTCTTGCGCAGATCGGAAATCTGGTCGGCAACAGTGATGAGGTCGGCGAGCGCCTCCTGGGTGTCGATCGCGTGGCGTGACGGATCGGGCTCGTAGCGCTCGACATAGACGCGGATCGTGGCGCCCGAGGTGCCGGTGCCGGAGAGGCGGAAGACAACGCGGGAGCCGCCTTCGAAGAGGATGCGGATGCCCTGGTTCCTGGAGATGGAACCGTCGATCGGGTCGTGATAGGCGAAATCGTCGGCGGTAGCGACCTTCAGCGCACCGAACGACTGGCCGGGGAGGGTCGCCAGCTTGTCGCGGAGCGCGGTGATCAGCAGGTTGGCGGCGTCCGAATCGACTTCTTCGTAGTCGTGCCGGGAATAGTAGTTGCGGCCGTATTCGGCCCAGTGCTTCCTGACGACCTCTTCGACGCTTTCGTTGCGGGCGGCCATGATGTTCAGCCAGAAGAGCACCGCCCAGAGGCCGTCCTTTTCGCGCACATGGTCGGAGCCGGTGCCAAAGCTTTCCTCGCCGCAGACGGTCGCCTTGCCGGCGTCGAGCAGGTTGCCGAAGAACTTCCAGCCGGTCGGGGTCTCGTACATGCCGAGCCCGAGCTTTTCGGCAACGCGGTCGGCTGCAGCGCTGGTCGGCATGGAGCGGGCGATGCCGGCGAGGCCGCGGGCGTATCCGGGGGCGACGGTGGCGTTGGCGGCGATGATCGCGAGGCTGTCGGAGGGGGTGACGAACATGCCCTTGCCGACGATCATGTTGCGGTCGCCGTCGCCGTCTGACGCCGCACCGAAATGCGGACCGTCGGGGCTCATCACGTCGTCATAGAGTTCCTTGGCGTGGACGAGGTTGGGGTCCGGATGGTGACCGCCGAAATCCGGCAGGGGCACCGCGTTGCGCACCGAACCCTCCGGAGCGCCGAGCCGGTTTTCGAGGATATATCGCGCATAGGGGCCGGTGACGGCGCCCATCGAATCGATGACGACATTGACGCCGCTGGCGATCAGCGCCCGGATCGACGGGAAGTCGAAGAGCTGTTCCATCAGTTCGGCATAGTCGGCGACCGGGTCCATCACTTCGACCGCCATGCCGGCGACGTCGAAGGAGCCGATCGCATCGAGGTCGAGATCGGCGACATCGGCGATCTTGTAGGTGTCGATGACCTTGGAGCGGGCAAAGATCGCGTCGGTGATCTTTTCCGGGGCCGGGCCGCCATTGCCGATATTGTACTTGATGCCGAAATCCTCGGTCGGGCCGCCGGGATTATGGCTAGCCGAGAGGATGATGCCGCCGAAGGCCTTGTATTTGCGGATGATGTTGGAGGCGGCGGGCGTCGAGAGGATGCCGCCCTGGCCGACCATGACCTTGCCGAAGCCGCTGGCCGCGGCCATCTTGATCGCCTTCTGGATGACCTCGCGGTTGTAATAGCGGCCGTCGCCGCCGATCACCAGCGTCTGGCCCTCGAAGCCTTCGAGGCTGTCGAAGATCGACTGGATGAAGTTCTCCGCATAGTTCACTTGCGCAAAGACGGGGACCTTCTTGCGCAGGCCGGACGTGCCCGGCTTCTGATCCTGATAGGGGGCGGTGGTGACGGTCTTGATCATGGTCAGGAACCTTTTTTGGCAATGAGGCTGGAATAGAGTCCGGCATAAAGTCCGGCGCTCCTTTCCCAGGATACATCGGATTTCATGCCCTGCTTCTGCATCCCCGTCCAGACCTTCGGCTGGTGGTAGAGGCGAACGGTGCGGCGGAGTGCCCGACGCAGGTTGTCGGTAGTGACCGGGCTGAAGGACACGCCGGTGGCTGCCTTGGCGGCGATCGCGGCGTGGCTGGCATCGATGACGGTGTCGTTCAAGCCGCCGGTTCGGGCGACGACCGGAATGCAGCCGTATCTGAGGCCGTAGAGCTGGGTGAGGCCGCAGGGCTCGAAGCGGGACGGGATGACGATCGCATCGCAGCCCGCCTGCATCAGGTGGGAGAGCGGCTCGTCATAGATCGAGAGGACGCTGACTTTGCCGGGATGGCGCTTGGCCGCGGCATGGAAGGCGTTTTCGAGCGCCCGATCGCCGGAGCCGAGCACGGCAAGCCGCCCGCCCATGGCCACAAGGTCGTCGAGCGTTTCGGCCAGCAGGTCCATGCCCTTCTGCCAGGTGAGGCGCGAGATGACGCAGAACAGCGGTCCGGCTTCCTGGTCGAGGCCGAAGCGCTCAGTAACGGCCCGCTTGTTCTCGGCCCGGGTCTTCAGCGTCGTGGCGTCGTAGTGGGTTTTCACGGCGGGGTCGGTCGCCGGGTCCCAGATGTCGGCATCGATGCCGTTGACGATGCCATGCAGATCGCCCTGGCGGATCGTCAGCAGGCCTTCGAGACCCATGCCGAATTCGGGGGTAAGGATTTCCTCGGCGTAGGAGGGGCTGACGGTCGAGATCGCCCAACTCGTCTGCAGGCCTGCCTTCAGGTAACCGACGCCGCCGAAATATTCGACGCCCTCGATGCTGAAGGCATGCGCCGGGAGCTCCAGATAGGGGAAGATGTCGGCGCCGTACTGGCCCTGGAAGGCGATGTTGTGGATGGTGATGAGCGTCGGCACTTCCGGCTTATCGGAATAGCGCATATAGGCCGGCACCATCGCCGCCTGCCAGTCGTGCACGTGGACGATGTTAGGCCGCCAGCCCTTAATGCCGTCCGCCATGGCCCCTTGCGCGATCATCGCGCCGGCCTTGGAGAGGGCCGCGAAACGACGCCAGTTGTCGAAATGGTCCTTGCCGGTGGCATCGACATAAGGGCCGCCGGGGCGGTCGAAGAAGGTCGGGGAGTCGAGGATCAATAGATCGAGCCCCTGGTGCTCGACTTCGAGGACGTCGGCTCTGGCTCCGAGCAGGTTTTCGAAGCTGACAACGACTCTCGCGTCCTTGACGGCCCGCATCACTGCCGGATAACCGGGCATCAGCGTCTTGACCGAAACGCCATGGCCCTTCAGCGCCAGCGGCAGCGCCCCGGCCACATCGGCAAGTCCACCGGTCTTGACCAGCGGATAGACTTCGGACGCAACCGAAAGCACTTCCATAACGCGTTACAGGTCCAGTTTGTCGATCATCGTCTGGGTGATCAGGCAGATGCCGTTTTCGGTGCGCCGGAAACGCTTCGCATCGACTTCGGGATCCTCGCCAACCACCAGGCCTTCCGGAATGGTTACACCGTGATCGATGACGACATTGCGAAGCTGCGCGCGTCTTCCGATCCTGACATTCGGCAGCACGACCGCGCCCTCCAGGCGGGAATAGGAATTGGCGCGCACCCCGGTGAAGAGCAGGCTGCGATTGAGCGACGAACCGGAGATGATGCAGTCGCCCGACACGACCGACGAGGTCGCCGAACCGCGGCGGTTTTCGTCGTCATGGACGAATTTTGCCGGCGGGGTAATTTCCGCATAGGTCCAGATCGGCCAGGACTTATCGTAGATATCAAGCCCCGGAACGATTTCCGTCAGGTCGATATTGGCCTGCCAGTAGGCGTCGACGGTGCCAGCGTCGCGCCAGTAGGGTTCGCGTTCGAAATCGGAGCGGACGCAGCTATCGGCGAAACGGTGGGCGACGGCTTTGCCGTGCTCGACGATATAGGGGATGATGTCCTTGCCGAAATCGCGGCTGGAGCCGGGCGTCTCGGCGTCGCGCTTCAGCACGTCCATCAGGAACTTGGTGTGGAAGACGTAGATGCCCATCGAGGCGAGCGCAAAACCGGGATTGCCGGGAATGCCGGGCGGATCGGCGGGCTTCTCGACGAAGGCGATGATCTCGTCCTTCTCGTTGACGTGCATGACGCCGAAGCCGGTGGCTTCCATGCGCGGCACTTCCAGGCAGCCGACGGTGACCTGCGCGCCGGAATCCACATGCTGCTGCAGCATGTATTCGTAGTCCATCTTGTAGACGTGGTCGCCCGCGAGGATGACCATGTATTCAGGCGCGTAGGCCTCGATGATGTCGATGTTCTGGAAGACGGCGTCGGCTGTGCCTTCATACCATTGCGTCTCGGAGACGCGCTGAGAGGCGGGCAGGATGTCGAAGCTCTCGTTGCGTTCGGGGCGGAAGAAGTTCCAGCCGCGCTGCATGTGGCGGATCAGCGAGTGGGCCTTGTACTGCGTCGCCACTCCGATGCGGCGGATGCCGGAATTCAGGGCGTTGGAGAGCGCGAAATCGATGATGCGCGCCTTGCCGCCGAAATAGACTGCCGGCTTGGCGCGGCGGTCGGTGAGTTCCTTCAATCGGCTGCCGCGGCCGCCGGCAAGCACATAGGCCATGGCATCGCGCGACAGAGGCTGAATTCTTTTCTCGTTCATCGTTCCCTCCCAAAGTCCCTTATGCTTGTTCCAGTTCGAGCATGATCGTCGCCAGCGGCGGCAGTGTGACTTCGGCCTGAACGGTTCCTCCCGCGTTCACAGCCTGCACGCGACCGCCATTGCCTTTGCCGCTGCCGCCGTAGATCTCGGCGTCGGTATTCAAGATTTCCCGCCATCTGCCTTCGATTGGCAAGGGGATGCGGAAATTTTCACGGTAGACGGGCGTAAAATTGCTGATCACCGCCACCGGCTTTTCTCCCGGCGACATGCGCAGCCAGGCATAAACGGAATTTTCCGCGTCGTCGGCGATCAGCCACTGGAAACCTTCGCCCTCGCAGTCGCGGGCATGCAGCGCCGGTTTGGAGCGGTAACAGAAGTTGAGATCGCGGACCAAGCGGCGCATGCCCTCGTGCGGATGGTATTGGAGCAGGTTCCAGTCGAGCGAGCGGGTTTCGCTCCATTCGCTCCACTGGGCAAATTCCTGGCCCATGAACAGCAGCTTCTTGCCGGGATAACCCCACATGAAACCGTAATAGGCCCGCAGGTTCGCGAATTTCTGCCAGTCGTCACCGGCCATCTTGGCGATCAGCGAGCCTTTGCCGTGCACCACTTCGTCGTGGGACAGCGGCAGGACGAAGTTTTCGGAATAGGCGTAGATGAGACCGAAGGTGAGTTCGTTGTGGTGGTGTTTACGGTGGATCGGTTCGCGCTGCATGTAGCTCAGCGTGTCGTGCATCCAACCCATGTTCCACTTGAAGCCGAAGCCGAGGCCCCCCTCGTGGACGGGATGCGAGACCTTTGGCCAAGAGGTCGATTCCTCGGCGATCGTCATCACGCCCGGATGGGCGTTGTAGGAAAGCGAGTTCATCTTCTGCAGGAAGCGCACCGCCTCGAGGTTCTCGCGCCCGCCATATTCGTTCGGCACCCATTCGCCCTCTTTGCGCGAATAGTCGAGATAGAGCATGGAGGCGACGGCATCGACGCGCAGGCCATCGAGATGGAATTTCTCCGACCAGTAGAGGGCGTTGTTGACGAGGTAGGAAAGCACTTCCAGCCGGCCGAAATTGTAGATCGCGGTGTTCCAGTCCGGGTGGAAACCCTGGCGCGGATCGGCATGTTCGTAGAGTGCCGTACCGTCGAAGAAACGCAGGCCGTGGGCATCGGTCGGGAAATGCGCCGGTACCCAATCGAGGATGACGCCGATGCCGACCTTGTGGCAGCCGTTGACGAAACGCGCGAACCCTTCCGGCTCGCCGAAGCGGGCCGTCGGGGCGAAAAGCCC
The DNA here is from genome assembly GCF_964254135.1 of Neorhizobium tomejilense. Lineage (NCBI taxonomy): Bacteria > Pseudomonadati > Pseudomonadota > Alphaproteobacteria > Hyphomicrobiales > Rhizobiaceae > Neorhizobium > Neorhizobium tomejilense. The sequence continues at coordinate 2,878,179 of NZ_CAXUSO020000001.1, read as the reverse complement.
GGTCGTCTGGTACCCCCAGGACGGATCGAAGGGATGTTCGGTGATCGGCAGGAATTCGATATGGGTGAAGCCCATGTCGGTGCAATAGGGGATCAGTTCCGAGGCGAGCTCGTCCCAGGAGAGGAAGGAGCCGTCCGGTTTTTTGCGCCAGGAGCCCGCATGCACCTCGTAGATCGAGATCGGCTGGCGGCGGTGGTCTGCATTTTCCCAGAATTCCCGGTGGGCGGCATCGTCCCATGCCTGCGAGAGTTCCGGTGCGGTGACCGAGGCGGTGTCCGGGCGGAGCTCCGCCCGCCGGGCATAAGGATCGGCTTTCAGAGGCAGGACGGTGCCGTTCTTGCCGACGATTTCGAACTTGTAGGCGGCGCCCGGCCTGATGTCGGGGGCGAAGATTTCCCAGATGCCGGTATCCACCCGCAGCCGCATGACGTGCCGCCGGCCATCCCAGCCGTTGAAATCGCCGACGACGGAAACGCGCTTTGCATTTGGCGCCCAGACGGCGAAGTGGAAACCTTCGACGCCCTCGTGTTTCAGGGCATGGGCGCCCATCTTGTCGAACAGGCGCAGATGGGAGCCCTCGCGGACGAAATAGTCGTCCATCGGGCCGAGCACCGGGCCGAACGTATAGGGATCGGTGACCGCCCATTCGTCATCGCCGCGGCGGGCGCGGTAGCGGATGGGCTGCAGGTGGGTGGCGTTGACGAGGCCTTCGAAATATCCGGCATCGTGGCGGCGCGTCAGTTCGCCGAGTTCGGTGCCGCCGAGCGACAGTGCGGTGACGGCCTCGGCACCCGGAACGAAGCAACGGACCCTGAACGCGTCCCCGAGCTTGTGGAGCCCGAGGACGGCAAAAGGATTGGTATGCCTGCCTTCCAAAATCGCCTCGATCTCGGATAACGGAATCTCCCCAGGGACTCTCCCGTCATCGACGCGCGGCGATTTTTTCATCAGGCTCTCCAGATTTCAGACGCATACTGACGAATAGTTCTGTCCGAGGAGAACCATCCCATCCGGGCGGTATTGCGAATTGTCTTCGAATACCAGGATTTAGGGTCGGACCAGATTTGGTCAACGTTACGCTGGGCGTCCGCGTAGGCATCGAAATCGGCGGCGACCATGAACCAGTCGTGATTGTAGATGCCGTCGGTGAGGGTCGTGAAGCGGGAACGGTCGTCCGGCGAGAAAACGCCCGTGGCGATGGCGTTGAGCGCCTGTGCAAGTTCCCGTGACTTCTCGATGATGGCGCGAGGCTGGTAGGTCTCGGAACGGACCTTGGCGACCTCGTCGGCAGTCATGCCGAAGATGACGATATTCTCCTCGCCGACATGGTCGCGCATCTCGACGTTCGCGCCGTCGAGCGTGCCGATGGTCAGCGCGCCGTTCAGCGCGAACTTCATGTTGCCGGTGCCGGAGGCTTCCATGCCGGCGGTCGAGATCTGCTCGGAGAGATCGGCGGCCGGAACGATGATCTCGGCGAGCGAGACGTTGTAGTTCGGCACGAATACGACCTTGAGCAGGCCGCGGACGGCAGGATCGTTGTTGATGACACGCGCCACGTCATTGGCGAGCTTGATGATCAGCTTGGCGTTGTGATAGCTCGGCGCCGCCTTGCCCGCGAACAGTTTTACGCGCGGCACCCAGTCCATTTCGGGATGCGAGCGGATCTGGTCGTAGAGGGCGACCGCCTCGATGATGTTGAGCAGCTGGCGCTTGTATTCGTGGATGCGCTTGATCTGGATGTCGAACATCGCCGACGGATCGATGCGGATGCCCATGCGGCTGCCGACGAGGTTGGCGAGCTGCACCTTGTTGGCCCGCTTCACGGCGGCGAACTTCTCCTGGAAGGAGCTGTCGTCGGCATGGGCGTTGAGCCCCTGCAAGGCGTCCGTATTGTCGAGGAACTCGTCGCCGATCGCTTCCTGGATCAGTGAGGTGAGACCCTGGTTGCATTGCATCAGCCAGCGGCGCGGGGTGATGCCGTTGGTCTTGTTGTTGATGCGGGCCGGATACATCGTGTGCAGGTCGGCGAAGACCGTGACCTTCATCAGGTCCGTGTGCAGGGCCGAGACGCCATTGACCGAATGGGAGCCGACAAAGGCAAGGTTGCCCATGCGGACGCGACGGTCGCCGCTTTCGTCGATCAGCGAGATTGAGCGGATCTGGGTGTCGGAGAAGCTCTTCTGCTTGCGCGCCTCGATCAGGATCAGGGCGTTGATCGCATAGACGATCTGCATGTGGCGCGGCAGGAGGCGTTCGAACAGCGGTACGGGCCAGGTTTCCAGCGCTTCCGGCAGCAGCGTGTGGTTGGTGTAGGAGAACGTCTGGCGGGTGACCGACCAGGCCTGCTCGAAATCCATGCCGTGGATGTCGGTCAGGAGGCGCATCAGTTCGGCGATCGATACGGCCGGGTGGGTGTCGTTGAGCTGGATCGCGACCTTTTCGTGCAGGTTTGTGAAATCCGGATATTGCTGCAGATGGCGGCGCAGGATGTCCTGAAGCGAGGCCGACGAGAAGAAGAATTCCTGGCGCAGGCGCAGTTCCTGCCCGGCCGGGTTGGCGTCGGCCGGATAAAGGACGCGGGTCAGGCTTTCGGCCTTGTTGCTTTCGCGCAGGGCGCCGATGTGGTCGCCGGCGTTGAAGGCGTCCAATAGAATCGGGTCGATCGGCTGGGCCGACCAGAGGCGCAGCGTGTTGACGCGTTTTCCGCGCCAGCCGACTGCCGGCGTGTCGTAGGCCATGGCGATGACGCGTTCGGCCGGCTTCCAGACGTAGCGCGGCGTCTCGTCGTACCCGCCGACTGTCTCGACCGTGCCGCCGTAACCGATTTCGTAGGAGCTCTCGCGGCGTTCGAATTCCCAGGGGTTGCCGTGGGCAAGCCAGCTTTCCGGAAGCTCGACCTGCCAGCCGTCGGCCATCTGCTGGCGGAACAGGCCGTGGACGTAGCGGATGCCGTAACCGTAGGCCGGGATGTCGACGGTCGCCATGCTCTCCATGAAACAGGCAGCAAGCCGGCCGAGACCGCCATTGCCGAGTGCGGCATCGGGTTCCAGAACCGCAATCACGTCGATATCCACGCCGAGCGAAGACAGCGCGTCGCGGATTTCCTGCATCAGCCCCATGTTGCTGACGGCATCGCGCATCAGGCGGCCGATCAGGAATTCGAGCGACAGGTAATAGACGCGCTTGCCGCCGGTTCGATAGACCTTGCGGGTGGATTCCATCCATGTGTCGATGATGCGGTCGCGCACCACCAGGATGGTGGCGGTCAGCCAGTCGTGCGGCTTCGCCACCTTCGCGTCCTTGCCGATACGGTAGGTCAGGCGCTCGATGATCTCTTCCGCCATGATTTCGGGACGGGAGCTGCGGGGGGCCGGCTGAGGAATTTCGACCGGAGAAGACGTGTTGTTCATATGTCGCCAACTTTCTGGGGGAGCGGGAGGAAGGGCGTCCGATTCAGTCCATCTGGCAAGATGTATAAGGACAGTTTATGCACCGTTATGACACTGCGCAATGACCGATTTATCTTTGCGTGTATCGCTTGGACAAGGGCAACGAAAAACGCCCCGCCGGTGAGGGCAGGGCGTTTTTGCGGCCTTTGTGGAAGGCAGGTTCAGTTGGTCAGGCGAGTGCCGGTCTGGGCAGCCTTGCGGGCGATTTCGCCGAAGGTTTGCACCAGCGTCGTCATGTTGGTCGGCTCGTAATAATAGCCGGGGCCGCTGGAGCAGTAGTTCAGCAGGCTCTTGCCCTTGTCCGGCGCCATGAAGGCGATCGTGTAGATCCTGATGCCCTTTCCCATCTCCTCTTCCGTGAGCTGCTTCCCTTCCTTCAGCTTCTGCTTTAATAAATCCGTCAGGCCATCGCCTTTCGCATTCAAGCAGAGGTCGCGGACTTTGGTGTCGATCGTCGAGTTCCAGGTCCCGCTGTAGCCGGTCATCTCGCCGTCGGTCATGAGCACGATGAAACGTTCGAAATTCGTGTTGCCAACGGCGTCATGAGCGGCCTTCTCGGTGACGTTCGCCTTTTTCAACGCAGCATAGGCATTGGCCATGGCGCCGCTGGCATCGGTGCCGCCCTCGGGAACATCCGGCAGGTCGTTGACGTAGTCGATGACATTATCCATGCCCCAGGCCATTCTTTCTTCCGCCTTGGTCTCATGGGTGTAGGAATCGGCACCGATACGGATCAATTTCTTGGTCGGATCGGCTGTTTCCAGCTCCTTAAACATCACCCCTGCGGCAGCCTTGAGAGACTCCATTTTTGTCAGATAGTTGGGGACATCCATGTAGCAGGTCTGATTGTTATGCCTGCCGCACTTATAGGACTTCTGTTCGGTCGGCTGGGCGGAATTGATGGTCGTCGTGTCCCAGGCCATCGAGCCGGATTCATCGAGCGCCAGGTACATGGAGAGGGCGTTGCCTTCGCGGCCGCTCGCGGCGACGCTTTCGACGCTGACGCGCACGGTCGGGAAACCGAGGAACGAGGTCAGGCCGCTGAGCGGCACGTCGTAGCTCGACTTCATGCGGACCTCGTAGCTGCCAGCCGTCGTGGAGCTGCCGGAGGAGGTTGCCAATGTCTGGGTGTTCGCTCTGAGCTTGGCCTCTTCCGCAGCCAGCGCCTCAGCGGAAAGACCGGAATTCTTGAGCTCCTCCATCTTCTGCGAGATGTACATATCGGTGCCAAGCTTCTGGGCTTCCGCGGTCGTCATGGTGCCCTTGGCGGCCATGGCGGACGCCGCAGCGAGAGTGGCGCTGTCTGCCAGCGCCTGGAGCTGGTTCTTTTGATCCATCGCCTCTGTCAGGTCGACCGCGACGCCGCCGACCGCCAGCAGGACGGGAAGCAGCGCAGCCGTCATGATACCGAAATTACCGGAGCGGTCCTTTGCCAGCCGCGCAAAAAATGTGTGCTTCATCATAGCCCCCAGATCCGTTCAATTCATTTGAACATCCCTGGTGTATTCCCGGCGGGTATAGGAAGGCCTAAACCATTCGTTGCAATTTTACGGAATGTTAAGAATCAGCGCCAAAACGGGGCGGGATTTCAGGATTTCAGCGGAATGACGTCCACCGCCTGCACGGCGTTCTGATTTCCGTAACCCTTGAGCATGCCGATGACCGGGGCGACGTCGGAATAGTCGCGGCCGTATCCGACGACGATATGGTCGCTGCCGGCGGGAATGTTGTTGGTCGGATCGAGTTCGACATACCCCATGGTCTCGCCGCACCAGACCCGCACCCAGGCATGCATGGCGTCGGCGCCTTCGAGGCGCTCCTTGCCCGGTGGCGGGATGGTGCGCAGAAAGCCGCTGACATAACCGGCCGGAATGCCGAGGCTGCGGAGCGCCACGATCATGATATGGGTGAAATCCTGGCAGACGCCGCGTTTCAGCCGAAAAGCCTCCTTCGGGGTCGTATCGACCTCGGTCGCCTTGGCGTCGTAAGTGAAGTCCTTGTGAATACGGGCGCAGATGCCAAGCGCGATCTCCAGCACGGTCTGGCCTGGCTTGACGATCTCGCGGGCATAGGCGGCGATCAGCGGCTCTTCGGCAAGGCGCGGGCTTGCACCGGTCAGGTGATGCGGGGAGGCGGCATCGACCGACCAGAAATCCGCCAGTTCGTCGGCGAGCGTCGCCAGTTCCGGCGACAGGTCCGCCGTCATCGAGGTGGTTTCCACCATGACGCGGGCCTGCATGCGGATGTCGAGCTTTTCGTGCGGCGCACGCAGCAGCACGGATGTCGCCTGCTGGCCGAAGAAATCGATGAAGGTGGTCCGCTCATCGGCATGCGGGCCGACGGTGATCGAGCCGGCGATCAGCCGCTGCCGGTCGGGCAGGGACAGCGGCAGGAGGCGGATCACATGGCGGGCGCCCGAGGCCGGCACGTCGTAGGTGTAACCCATGTGGAGGGAGAGGTCGTAAAGCATCAGCTGAAATAAGTCTGGCCGAGGATATCGGACAGCTTCTCCATCTCCAGTTCGATCTTCTGGTAGGTATCGTCGTTCATGCCCTCCGGGGTCATCACCGCAAGGCCCGAATGCAACCGCATCGCCTCGCGGTAGAAGGGCGACATCTGGCCGTTGACGAAGGCGTTCGGCAATTGCTCCACCTCGGTGCGGATTTCGTTCAGCTGGAACAGGATCGAGCGCGGGTTCAGGGGATCGAGCGCCAGGAGGTCAGCGACCGTCAACCTTGCCGTGGCGACGTTGTAACGGCGGCGGTGGGTCATGACGCTGTCGCCGATCTCGAGCAGCATGTCGAGCGAGCCATCCGGCGCGTCGGGGCCGGACATGTGGCCGAGCAGCCGGGTCATGTGCATGCCGCGCTCCAGGTGGCGGCCGATCGACAGGAAACGCCAGCCGGTGAAACGGTACATGTTTTCATGCACCAGACCAGCAAAACCCGCGAGCTTGCGCAGGAGCACGGTCATTGCATGCGAGGCGTCGTCGCCCGCATGCACGGTGTCGTGGAAGCGGCGGGCGGTCTTGGCAAGGTCGGTCAGCGCCAGCCAGCCGTCCGGCGAGAAACGGTCGCGAATGTTGCTCGCCGAATAGATGGCGCTGTCGATGTTGCGCAGAAGCGATGCCGGCACCGCCTTGGTCATCTCAACATCGATACCCTTCAGGTAGCGGGTGACATCGGCCAGAAGCGGTGCTTTCGGATCGGCAGACTCCGCATACCGCAGGTGCCAGGCGCGCAGGATGCGCAGGGCGCCTTCGGCCCGCTCGATATACCGGCCGAGCCAGTAGAGATTGTCGGCCGCGCGGCTCGGCAGGCTGCCGGGCATGTTGCGGGTGAAACTTTCCTCGGGCGGCAGGAGCGTCGCCTTCGCGACCGGCTTGTCGCTGACGATCCAGACGTCGGCAGCGGCCCCGCCCGACTGCATGGCGATCGCCGCCACGTCGTCGCCGGCGCCGATGCGGGCAAAGCCGCCCGGCATGATCTGCCAGCCGTGTTCGGTGCGGGCGGCAAAGACGCGCAGCGACATCGGCCGCGGCGTGAGCTTGCCGTTGACGTAGGCGGGCGTGGTCGAAAGCGTCACGACCTCCTGACCGACCAGCTTGGCGCCCTCTGTCGCGAGCCAGTCGCCGACCGTGTCCCTTGCCGTCTTGCGCAGCGACGAGCCGAGCACCGATTGGCCGTTGTCGTCGAAGAAGGGCAGCCGCGAATAGGCCGGCCCGATGACCATGCGCTCGATGTTCTTGGCGACGTGCTCGCGTTCCTTTTTCTGCCCGCACCACCAGGTGGCGATCGAGGGCATGATCAGGTCCTCGCCGATCAGCCGCCGACAGACGGTCGGGGCGAATGCCAGCAGCGCGCGGGTCTCGAGAATGCCGGAGCCGAGCGCATTGACGAAGGTGAGCGCGCCGGAGCGCAGCGCCTGTACCATGCCGGGGGTGCCGATATGGGAGTGCTGGTTGAGCTCGAGCGGATCGGCATAAGCCGCGTCGAGGCGGCGCCAGAGTACGCCCACGGGCTTCAGGCCAGCCACGGTGCGGACCATGACGCGGTCGTTGACGACGGTCAGGTCTTCGCCTTCGAGAAGCATGAAGCCGAGATAGCGGGCGATATAGGCGTGCTCGAAATAGGTCTCGTTGGCGGGACCTGGCGACAGGACCGCGATGCGGTCCTCCGGGTTCTGCTTGTGAGATTGCAGCGCATCGCGGAAGGCGCCGAAGAACGAGGCGAGGCGGTGGACATGCGATTCGGCATAGATGTCTGAAAAGGCGCGGGTGGTGGCGACGCGGTTTTCCAGCGCGAAACCGGCGCCGGACGGCGCCTGGGTGCGGTCGGCAAGCACCCACCAGTTACCGTCCGGTCCGCGGCCGATCTCGAACGAGCAGAAATGCAGGTAGTGGCCGCCGACCGGCTTGACGCCCACCAGCGGGCGGAGGAACTCGGCGTTTCCGGCAATCAGCGCCGGCGGCAGGAAACCCTCCTGCACCAGCTTGTTGTCGCCGTAGATATCGGCAATCAGCGCTTCGAGGAGATCGGCGCGCTGGGTCAGGCCCTTGCAGACTGTCTCCCATTCCTTGCCGTCGATGAGGACCGGCACGTGGCTGATCGGCCAGTTGCGCTCGCCGCTGCCCTGGGCGCCGTAAGTGCGGTAAAAGACGCCCGCATCCCGCAGGTAACGGTCGGCACGGGCGAAGCGCTCCCGGCGCTCGTGCTCGGTCATGCGGCCGAGATGGGAGAGCAGATTGCGCCAGACCGGCCGGATCTGGCCGTTCGCATCGAGCATCTCGTCGGCAACGCCGGGCAATGCGGCATAACCGAGAAGGGGATCGCCAGCGATCCCCCCTTTTGCCTTGCGTTCGGTTGCCGGTGCCTTGGACATCGGGCGTTTCAGACTCCTTGCGGCCGGCGCAGATCGAGCGTCAGCGGAAATTCAGGCGAGGGCGTTTCGGCCAGAAGCGTATAGCCGCCCGCCGTATGCCCCCACGGCTCGAACCGGGCGAGGCGGCGTGCTTCCGCCTCGTTGCCGTTGACCGGGAAGGTGTCATAACTACGCCCGCCCGGATGGGCAACGTGATAGATGCAGCCGCCGATCGAACGGCCGGACCATGTATCATATATGTCGAATGTGAGCGGCGTATTAACCGGCAGGACAGGGTGCAGGCCGGCGGACGGCTGCCACGCCTTGAAACGGACGCCGGCGACCGAGACGCCGGAGGTGCCGGTGCCTTTCAGCGGTACGGCGCGGCCGTTGCAGGCGACGGTGTAGCGCGACGGATTGGTGGTTTCGAGCCGGACCTGGAGGCGTTCCACCGACGAATCGACATAACGCACGGTGCCGCCGATCGCCCCCTGCTCGCCCATCACATGCCAGGGTTCGAGCGCCTGGCGGAGTTCCAGTTTCGAGCCCTCGTATTCGACCTCGCCGAAGAAGGGGAAGCGGAATTCGAGCTGGGCCTCGAACCATTCGGGGCGGAGGTGGAAGCCGTTTTCGCGAAGGTCCTGGAGGACGTCCATGAAGTCGGCCCAGACATAATTGGGCAGCATGAAGCGGTCGGCGAGCGCGGTTCCCCAGCGCACGAACCGGCCCTGAAGCGGGTTTTTCCAGAAGCGGGCGATCAGCGCCCGGACCAGCAATTGCTGGGCAAGCGACATGCGCGCGTTCGGCGGCATCTCGAAACCGCGGAACTCGACGAGGCCCAGGCGACCGGTCGGGCCGTCCGGCGAGAACAGCTTGTCGATGCAGATTTCCGAACGGTGGGTGTTGCCGGTGACGTCGGTCAGAAGGTTGCGGAACAGGCGGTCGACCAGCCACGGCAGCGGGGCTGCACCCTGGCCGGGCGCAGGTACCTGGGCAAGCGCGATTTCCAGCTCGTACATCGAATCGTGGCGAGCCTCGTCGATGCGCGGCGCCTGGGAGGTCGGGCCGATGAACAGGCCGGAGAACAGATAAGAGAGCGAGGGGTGGCGCTGCCAATGGAGCACCAGGCTCTTCAACAGGTCGGGTCGGCGCAGGAACGGGCTGTCGTTCGGATTGGCGCCGCCGACCACGACATGGTTGCCGCCGCCGGTGCCGGTATGGCGGCCGTCGATCATGAACTTGTCGGCGCCGAGACGGCTCTGGCGGGCTTCCTCGTAGATCGCGGCGGTGGTCGCCACCGTCTCCTTCCAGCTCGCGGCCGGATGGATGTTGACCTCGATGACGCCCGGATCCGGCGCGACGCGGATGACGTTGATGCGCTCATCATGCGGCGGGGCATAACCTTCGATATGTATGGGAAGACCGATTGCGGTCGCAGCGTTCTCGGCAGCGGCGATCAGTTCGAGATAATCCTCGATCTTTTCGACCGGCGGCATGAAGACGCAAAGCCTTCCGTCGCGCGGCTCGACGGAGATCGCGGTACGCACCGCACCGCCGATCTCGCCGAGGGTCTGTTCGACGCGACCGGGATTGGCGGCGTCGCCGGCCTTGAAGGAGGATTCCGGCATGGCGCGGCCGGCCGGGACGATCGCCTCTGGCAGCGGCTGGCGCGGTATCGAGGGGTCGGCCTCATGGATATAGGGAAACTGCGACGGCGGCACATAGGGCAGGGTGCCCAATGGCAGGCGGTAACCGACCGGGCTGTCGCCGGGCACGAGGAAGATCTTGCCGCGGCGGGTGCTCCATTTCTCGCTGACCCAGCGCTTTCCGCCGGAGCTTCCCCTGGCTTGGGCATTCCAGGCCTGGACGGGCAGAACATAACCGCTCGGCCGCGTCAGGCCGCGTTCGAAAACCCGGGCGATGCGGTTGCGTTCTTCCGGATCCTTGAGCTTCGAATTGGAGGGGTCGACGTTTTCCGGCAGGCTGCCTTCGCGGATGATCCACTCTGCAGGGTCTTCATAGGCCGGGACGACCATGTCGGGCGCGATGGCGAGTTCGGTGGCGAGCGCCGTCAGGAGTTTCTCCGCATCGTCGTCGCCGACGCCGTAGCTCTGGCCTTCCTCCGCCACCAAGTCGGGATTGCTCCAGATCGGCCGTCCGTCCTTGCGCCAGTAGAGCGAGAAGGTCCAGCGCGGCAAGGTCTCGCCGGGATACCACTTGCCTTGGCCGTAATGAAGAAAACCGCCGGGCGCGAAACGTTCGCGCAGCTTGCGGATCAGGATATCGGCCTTTTCGCGCTTGGTGGGGCCGACGGCATCGGTGTTCCATTCGCCCGATTCGAAATCGTCGATCGAGACGAAGGTCGGCTCGCCGCCCATGGTCAGGCGCACGTCCTGCGCCTTCAGCACGCGGTCGACCTGGTCGCCGAGCTTGTCGAGCGCCTCCCAGGATTCGTCCGAAAACGGCTTGGTGATGCGCGGATGTTCGGCGACGCGATTGACCTTCATGTCGAAGGCGAAGGAGGTCTCCGCTTCGCCGAAATAACCGCCGGAAATCGGGGCGGCGTTGCGGAAATGCGGGGTCGCGGCAAGCGGGATATGGCTTTCGCCGGTCAGAAGCCCGGAAGTCGGGTCGAGGCCGACCCAGCCGGCGCCGGGGAGGTAGACTTCGCACCAGGCGTGCAGGTCGGTAAAATCGACCTCGGTGCCGGAGGGGCCGTCGAGCGCCTTCAGGTCCGGCGTCAGCTGGATCAGGTAACCGGAGACGAAACGCGCGGCGAGGCCGAGATGGCGGAGGATCTGGACGAGCAGCCAACTGGTGTCACGGCAAGAGCCCATGGCCGAGGTCAGCGTCTGCTCCGGCGTCTGTACGCCCGGCTCCATGCGGATGACGTAGCCGATCGCCTGCTGCAGGCGGGCATTGATGCCGACGATCATGTCGACCGTCGGCTGCTCCGGGGACATGTCGAAGGTTTTCATATAGTCGGCGAGCGCCGGTTCCGGCGGCTCCGGCACCATGTAGATCGACAGGTCCTCGACCAGTTCCGGCGGATAGCTGAACGGCCATTTCATCGCTTCCTCTTCGACGAAGAAGTCGAAGGGATTGTAGACCGTCATGTCGGCGACGAGATCGACCTCGATCTTGAACTCGGTGACCGGGTCCGGAAAAACGAAGCGGGCGAGGTAATTGCCGTAGGGATCCTGCTGCAGGTTCACGAAGTGATTGGAGGGCGTCACCTTCAGCGAATGGCTGAGCACCTTGGTGCGCGAATGGGCAGCCGGTTTGAGGCGGATGATCTGCGGTCCGAGACGGACGGGCTTGTCGTACATGTAGTGGGTAAGGTGGTAGACACTTGCCTTGATCGACATAGTTCCCCTTGCCGGCCGCTTTACCGGGCCGATCGATGATCGTTGCAAGGATTTTGTGCAATGCACGAGAATAAAGCAAGGCGGAATCCAAGCTTATACCGCAGACGCGAGATAACCGGCTTTATTCCTCAATCCAGCGTGCGGCGGAAACGGCGCACCGCGATCAGCATGGCGACGGCCATCAGGGCGGCGAGCGCTGCCGTATCGTAGCCGAGGCCGCCGATATCGGCGCCCTTCAGCATCACCGCCCGGACGATGCGGATATAGTGGGTGAGCGGCAGCGCTTCGCCGATCCACTGCGCCCAATCGGGCATGCCGGCGAAGGGGAACATGAAGCCGGAAAGAAGGATGTTCGGCAGGAAGAACATCATCGCCATCTGCATGGCCTGCAACTGGTTCGCCGCAATCGTCGAGAACGTGTAGCCGATCGACAGGTTGGTGATGACGAAGAGGGCGGTGGCGGCGGTCAGCGACAGGGGGTCCCCGAGGATTGGCACGCGGAAGACGAGGATGCCGACGCCGATGATCACCAGCGCCTGGATGAGGCCGATCAGCACGTAGGGGGCGATCTTGCCGAGCATGATCTCCAGCGGCTTGATCGGCATGGAGAGCAGGTTTTCCATCGTGCCGCGCTCGACCTCGCGGGTGACGGAGAGGGCGGTGAAGATCAGCAGCGTCATCGTCAGGATCGTGCCGAGCAGGCCAGGAACGATGTTCAATGTCGAAGAGCCGGCCGGGTTGTAGCGGCGGTGCTGGACGATCTGGAAGGCGGGTTTCACGGGCTCGGCAAAGGCGACCTGGCGGTCGTTTTCCAGCGCCGTCGAAATGATGCCGGAGAGCGCGCCGAGCGCGGAGCTGGCGGCGACCGGGTCGGTGGCGTCGGCGGCGACCAGCAGAGAGGGAGAATCGCCGCGGCGGAGCGACCGTTCGAAACCTTCGGGGATTTCGACGACGAACAGGGCCTCGCCGGACTGCAGCAGGGCATCCATGTCCTCGGCGCGGGTGACGACCGATTTGACCTCGAAGAAATCGGTGTTTTTCAGCGCGGCGAGGATGGAGCGCCCGACATCGCTGTTTTCGCGCATCAGCACGGCGGTTGGCAGGTTGTGCGGGGTGGTGTTGATGGCAAAGCCGAACAGGAAAAGCTGCATGATCGGCAGCATGACCATGGTCGCGAGCGTGATGCGATCGCGGGTCATCTGGATGAATTCCTTGACCGTCATCGCCCAGAAGCGGCCGAAGGAGCTGCCATTGCCGTTGGTATTGCCGGGCGCCTCGGTCATTTGAAATTATCCTCCGAGCGGCGCATCAGGTCGATGAAGGCATCTTCCAGCGTCGGTTCGCCCTTTTCCCATTTGAGGCCCGGCCTGTCGCGATAGGCAGCGATCGCCTGTTCAAGGGCCGCGGCATCGCGGCCTGCGACATGCAGGCTGGTGCCGAAGGGGGCGATCATGTCGACACCGGGCTGGTTTTCGAGTTCGGATTGCAGACGGTCGGCGCCCGGGCCGGAGACGGTGAAGGTGACGAGGCCGGTGCCGGCGATCACCTCGTCCACCGTGCCTTCGGCCAGAAGTTTCCCGTAGGCGATATAGGCGATCTCGTGGCAGCGCTCGGCCTCGTCCATGTAATGCGTCGAGACGAGCACCGAGAGCCCGTTGGCGGCAAGCGCGTGGATCTCGTTCCAGAAGTCGCGGCGGGCCTTCGGGTCGACGCCGGCGGTCGGTTCGTCGAGGAGGAGAAGCGCCGGCTCCGGCAGGATGCAGGCGCCAAGCGCGAGGCGCTGTTTCCAGCCACCGGACAGTTCTCCGGCCAGTTGCTTCTCGCGGCCCTTGAGTCCGAGGCGTTCTATTGCCGCGCTCGCCTTGCCGCGCGGATCGGCGAGGCCGTAGACGCGGGCGACGAATTCGAGGTTCTCGCGGATCGACAGGTCCTGGTAGAGCGAAAATTTCTGGGTCATGTAGCCGACCCGGCGGCGGATGCGGTCGCTCTCGGTCAGAATATCGAAGCCGAGGCAGGTTCCGTCGCCGCTATCGGGTGTCAGCAGGCCGCAGAGCATGCGGATGGTGGTCGTCTTGCCGGAACCGTTGGGGCCGAGAAAGCCGTGAATGCGGCCTTTCCTCACCGACATGGAGAGGTCGTCGACCACCTTGCGGCCGCCAAAGCTCTTGGTCAGGTGATGGACGTCGATCACGGTTTCCGGAGCGTCGACTTTGTAGGTTTCGGCGGCGGTCATGGGCGTGGCCCAGGCAGGACGTCGACCGGCTGGCCGGGGCGGAGCGCCTTCGGGTCGGTCGGGATGGCCTCGACGCGGTAGACGAGTTTTGCGCGCTCTTCGAGGCTGTAGATTTCCGGCGGCGTGTATTCCGCGTTCCTGGCGATGAAGCTGACCTTTGCATCGGACGGACGGCAGGCGTCGCAGCCGACACGGACCGGCTGGCCGAGCGACAGGCGGGCGATTTCGGTTTCAGGCACGAAAAAGCGGATGCGGACATTTTCGGGCGGCAGGAGGGAGACGATCGGTCGGCCGGCGGGAACGACTTCGCCCGTGCGGTAATAGAGCGTCTCGACGCTGCCGGCGGCGGGAGCCGAAACCGAGCGGCGGGCAAGTGCTGCCTGCGCCGAGGCGAGATCGGCCTTGGCGGCGGCGACGGATTCCTCCGCCTGGCGCAGCGTCTCATCGCGGGCGGGAAGGGCGGCGAGGATGATCTGGCTGCGGACATTCTCAAGGGCGGCGCGGTTGGCGGCCTCGGTGGCGGTCGCGGTGTCGAGATTGGCGCGGGTCGCGGTGCCGCGCTCGACGAGAACCCGGGTGCGGTCGAGATCCTGTTCGGCAAGCTCCAGCCGGGCTGAGGCTTCGCGTTCGGAGGCGCGCAGCACGTCGATCTCCTGAGGGCGTTTCTGGGCGGCTTGCGCCAGATCCAGTTCGGCCCGGGAGCGGGCAAGCGCGGCGCGGGCCGCGGCGACGGCGGCCTCTTCGCTTGAGGAGTCGAGCCTGAAGAGCGGTGCGCCAGCTGCGATCGTCGCACCTTCGGCGATATCGACCTGGGTGAGCCGGCCGGCACTTTCGGCACCGATGAACAGCGTGTCGGCTTCGACCCAGCCCTGATAGGGGCGCGGCGGCTTGTCGGCGAAGAGGAAGGGCAGGGCGGCAAGGGCGGCGCCCGCCAGGATAGCGATGATGAGGATACGTTTCACTTCGCACCTCCTTCCGGCACGAACAGGGTTTCGAGGAAGGCGTCGAACAGATTTTGCGTGTCGAGATGTTCGTAGGCCTCGAACAGCGTCGTCCAGACGATCGACAGCAGCGCCGGAGCGATGACGATCTGCGGCACGTCGGCGATAGCCGGATTGCGCAGCTCGCCGCGGGCGGCCGCGCGTTTCAGGAGGATGCGCAGCACGCCAAGACCCTTGGAGATGATGTCGCGGTGGTAAAATTCGGTGACGGAAGGAAACATCGGACCTTCCGCGAGGATCAGCCGCAGGAGATGGCGGCGGTCGGTCTCCAGAACCTCGCGCTTGAAGAGGGTATAGAACATCGAGATGGCGAAACGGGGCGGGATCGCCTCGTTGGTTACCAGCCCTTCGATCTGACCCAGGATCGGCGTGGCGATGCCGGAGACGAGTTCGGTGAACAGCGCCTCCTTGTCCGGAAAATGCAGGTAGACGGTGCCCTTGGCGATGCCGGCGCGGGCCGCGACATCCTCCATGCGGGTGGCGGCGAACCCGCGCTCGGAAAAGCAGGCGAAGGCTGCGGCCAGGATTTCGGCCCGGCGCTGCTGCGGATCGCGTTTCTCTCTTTTCCTCTCGGCCACCGTGCGTCTCCAATTATGACTGACTGGTCGGTCATTAACATTCGGCTGCGAAATTTGCAAGCGGTTTTGGGAAAAGTGAGAAGAGGAGGTGGCGCGTGACGAACATTGCCGGGCGGTTTTTCGGTGGGGTTTGGCGGCGCGGACGTTCCGGATGAACCTCACGAAGACGTTGGATGCATCCGGCTGGTTCGACCCCCATATAAACCAAACGGTACCCTTGAAGCTGCATAAGCCGCAAACGCGTGCTAAGTTAAGGGTGACGAGGGTGATTGTAGGAGTCGCAGTAGATGTCGCAGAATTCCGAAGGTGTAGTGCCGGCCTTCGAACTTTCCCTGGGTGGTCAGCTCCGCATGATGGGCAAGGCATTCTGGGATGCGCCGGTGCGCAATCGCGTCGTTGTGCTGACTGCGGCATTGCTCGTCGTCATCTTCGCAACGACCTATGCGACTTACCGGCTGAACGAGTGGAACGGGCCGTTCTACGACGCGCTGGAACGGCGCGACATGCCGGAATTTCTGAACCAGCTTGTCGTGTTTGGCATTATCGCCTTTTCGCTGACGCTCTTGAACGTCATCCAACAGTGGCTGAACCAGATCACCGCCCTGCGGATGCGCGAGGGGTTGGCACGCGACCTCGCCGATGTCTGGCTGAAGCCTGGCCGGGCCCTCAAGCTCACCGGGGCCGGCGCGATCGCCAGCAACCCCGACCAGCGGCTGCACGAGGACACGCGCATCCTGGCGGAAAACACCACGGCGCTGGCGATCGGGCTCGTCAACTCGACGATCCTGCTCGCAAGCTTCATCGGCGTGCTCTGGGCGATTTCGTCGGATTTCGTCTTCCATTTCGGCGGCCGCACCATTTCGATCCCCGGCTACATGGTTTGGACGACCATCCTCTATGCGCTGCTGGGCTCTGTGCTCAGTAACGTGGTCGGCAACCTGCTGCCGCGGCTGAACGCCGAGCGTTATGCCCGGGAAGCGGACCTGCGCGCAGCCCTGGTGCGCGCCAACGAGAACCTGAAGCCAATCGCGCTGGCGCGCGGCGAGGCGAACGAGCTCACCCGTGTGCATTTCGCGATCGACGGGGTGCTGGGCATGCTGCGAAAGCTCGCTTGGGCGCTCGCCAATCTCACCTGGGTGTCGGCGGGGTTCGGCTGGCTGGCGCTGGTGGCTCCGATCATCATCGCCTCGCCGATGTATTTTTCGGGCGAGCTTTCCTTCGGCGGGCTGATGATGGCGGTCGGCGCCTTCAACCAGGTCAACCAGGCGCTTCGCTGGTATGTGGTCAATTTCGGCGTCATCGCCGACTGGCGGGCGACGCTGAACCGCGTCTCTTCCTTCCGCCACGCATTGCTGACCATGGATAGTCTGGCCAAGGAGAGCGAGGTGATCGCCTATCGCGAAGCGCCGGCCGGCGAGGGCATCAGCCTTTGCGGCGTCATGGTCTACGGCGCGCCAGAGCAGGGCGCGGCCGGACACGGGGTGCGCGTGGTTGAGGGCGATTGCGGCATCAAGCCGGGCGAGAAGGTGATGATCAACGGCGACCCGGGCGCCGACCGGCATCTGTTCTTCCAGGCGCTGGCCGGCATCTGGCCCTGGGGCCGCGGCGAGATCGGTCTGCCGCCGGTGGACAGCATGATCCTGATGCCGCAGGACGGATACCTGCCGACGGCGACGCTGCGCGAGGTGATGACCTCTCCCGCTGGGCTGAACGGTGCCGATGACAAGGCGCTGACACAAGCCCTCGAAAAGGTCGGGCTCGGTCGCCTCGTGGGCAGGCTGGACGAGGTGGAGCGCTGGGACCGGCTGCTCGACAAGGACGAGGAGGCAGCGCTCGCGATCGCCAACGCGATGCTGCGCAAGCCGGACTGGCTGATCATGGACGACGTGCTGGAAGGCCTGGAGCCGGAAACCCAGGAGCGGCTGCTGAACGTGCTCAGCCGTCTCGACGGCGTGACGCTCATCTATATCGGCCGTTCGGAAGAGTTCCGGGCCAAATTCTCGCCGCGCCTCTTCCACCTCTCGCCGCTTCACGCGCATGCGAAGAAGAAGAAGGAAGATGCGTGAAATGAGCAGGCATATGGCTCCGGCCAAGACGGGGCAATGCGTCGTCTGCGGCCGCACTTTTCCGCTCTCGAAAATGCACAGGACCGGATATCTGCGCCCGCATCTTGCCGAGATGATCGTCGAGGAAGTGAAGGACTGTGATGAGAACAGCCTGATCTGCGACGAAGACCTTGCCCGTTTCCGCCGCCGTTACGTGGAAAAGCTGCTCGACGAGGAGCGCGGCGAGCTTTCCGACCTCGACAGACGCGTGCTCGACAGCTTCGAGAAGGGTGCCTCGACGGTGCAGAAGAGCGCTGCCAGCCTGCTCGAGCGCAACCCCACCTTCGGCGAGCGGGTGGCCGACAAGGTCGCCTCGTTCGGCGGTTCCTGGACGTTCATCCTGAGCTTCCTCGGCGTGCTGGTCGTCTGGATGGGGATCAATGTCGTCGGCCTGTTCTCCCAGCCTTTCGATCCCTATCCGTTCATCCTGCTCAACCTGGTGCTCTCCTGCCTTGCTGCGCTGCAGGCGCCGGTCATCATGATGAGCCAGCGGCGACAGGAGGAGAAGGACCGGCGGCGCTCCGAGAACGACTACATGATCAACCTGCGCGCCGAGCTCGAAATCCGCCAGCTCCACGAAAAGATCGACCACCAGATGGCGCATCAATGGGAGCGGCTGGCGGAAATGCAGCAGATCCAGATCGAGCTTCTGGAGCGGCGCGGCGGCGGGCGGGGGGCCAACTAGGCCGTGAACTCTTGAATGCCGAATGTCCGAGACGGGATGGACGGCGGCCTGTCCTTCTGACGATCAAAAGGACAGGCCGCCGTCCAGCGCTACTATTTCAAGGGCAGGAACAATTCCACGACGACATCATGGACCTGCGCGC
The DNA here is from genome assembly GCF_964254135.1 of Neorhizobium tomejilense. Taxonomy (NCBI): domain Bacteria; kingdom Pseudomonadati; phylum Pseudomonadota; class Alphaproteobacteria; order Hyphomicrobiales; family Rhizobiaceae; genus Neorhizobium; species Neorhizobium tomejilense. Next base: position 2,859,758 of record NZ_CAXUSO020000001.1, on the reverse strand, counting down.
CCGGGATGAGGGAGAAGTGCCGCTGGCAATAGATGGGGAAGTCGCGTGCGTCCTCCCCACTGGCTGGAAGCCAATCCCGATAAAGAAAGAGCGCGGGGGGTTCTAAATTGTGGGTATCATGGAAGACGCGCAGGACCGCACAGCGCCCGCCGGGAATCACGCCTGGTTTCATCTGTGCGTCATCGGGCGCAATCGGCAAGTCAGTCCCGACACACAGGTCCATGCTATAATCGGCCGGGATCGCAGGCGTCCTCTCAGAACGGAAGACGTTGAAGGTCGGGCTCGTCTCAGGCGATAAGCCGGCCGCCTTGCGCCAGGCAATGAAGCGCTCGATGGTATCGCCGAGTGTTGCCCGGTCGCCCCGATGCTCCATGATCGCCACCGGCGTCGGGGGGACATCGCGGATAGTCACGTCGTCATGGGTATAGGTAATCTGCATGAGCTTGCTCCTCGCATTGTTCAAAGGCCCGAAGGCCGCAAGCCACGGTGCCCAGTCGGGCGACTTCCGGAATGATGAAGGCGATTGGCCAAGCCTTTGCCGAAAGGCGCGGGCAAAGGCGTCGGGTGCATCGTAACCGGCATCCATCGCTACGTCCGTGACACTTGGAGCGTCCTTCGAAGCCAGCCGGTGCGAAGCATGCTTCAAACGGGCAAGCTGGACATAGCGATGTACGGACACCCCGAAGGTGGACGCGAACTGCCGGTGGAAATGGTATTTCGAGAACGCCGCAACGCCGCTCAACGCGTCCAGGCCCAGATCATCGTCCAGGTGCTGGTCGATATGGTCCAGCACCCGCTGCATTCGGGCATGGTAGTTTTCAAGTGGCGCCTTCATAGTCTTCCTCCGTGGCGACACCATCTACGCCCTTTCAAATATGACGCGCTCGACCGATCTTGCGGTTTGGCATGGATCAGCAGGTGCCTGCCAGCGACGGCGGAAGGGGAGGTGGCAAACCCTAACGCGAGTTTGGCGGAATTCCCCGGCTTTTTGAATGTTTGCTCCACCTATTCTTAAAGGGCTGCGTGCTAAACGGGTTTTCGCCGCTGGTAGAAGCATCTGCGGTCCCCATTTCTTAAGGATTCACAGATGAAAAAAGCTCTCCTGATTGCCGTGCTCGTCATGGCCGCTCCCATGCTGGCCGAGGCGAAAACACTCAAGTTCCCGAGCGATGCTCCGATCGCCAGCATCAAGATCCCCGACAGCTGGAACCCGAAGGAAACCGACACCGGCGTCGATGCCACGTCCAGTGACGATGCCGTCTATCTTTCCGCCGATGTGGCGGAGCTGAAGTCGATGGACAAGACCGTTACGGACGCCATCGATTTCCTGAAGGAGGTTGGCGTCACCGTCGATCCCAAGACGCTGAAGGAAACTCCGGTCGAGGAGTTCAACGGCATGCAGATGACCACGCTCGATTGGGACGGCAAGGACGAGAGCGGCCCGGTGAGCGTCGGGCTTGCACTGATCCAGACGTCGCCGACCAAGGGCCTCGTCGTCACCTATTGGGGAACCAAGGGCGACGAGGAAAAGCACCAGAAGGAACTGGTCGACATCCTGTTGTCGATCAAGCCAATCGGTAAGTGATACGGATAAGCGGCGGCGGTTGTTTTCGCCGCCGCTTTCAGTTTCGCCTGACTGAACGGGCGAAAGAATCAGCCGATGAAATCGTGGATGATGCGAGCGGCCTCGCCCGGCATTTCGAGCTGCAGCATGTGGCCGCTCGGCACTTCCATGGATGCCCAGGACGGATCGGCGCCAACCCTGGCGTAGATGCCGGAAAAGATCTTCGACTGGTCGATATTGGCCGAGACGTAAAGCCTTTTCGTGATCTTCCGATAGTCGCCCGTCAGCTTGATCTTCTGGATCATCGTCGCGAACGGCTGCGGCGAGCGGCTGGTCATGTAGTGGCGTAGATGTTCCGGCACGCGGGTCGCGTGACGGGCAGGCGGCGGCACCGCGACGCCGCCGAGTTCGCCGGCCATGGCGAGGTTTGCCATCGCCACTTCCGGCCCGAGCAGATCGAGCGCCGACTGACCGTTTTCCGGCAGGAAAGCGTCGAGATAGGTCAGCGTGCGGATGCGGGCCGCGAAGCGATCAGCGACGCCTGTAATCACCATGCCGCCATAGGAATGGCCGACAAGGTCGAATTCCTCCAGGCCTTCCGCTTCGATAAGGCCGCAGACATCGCCGATATGGGTGTCGAGATTGATGGCGCCCGAGAAGAGGTGGGCGCGTTCACCGAGCCCGGTGAGGCTCGGTACGAAGACCTGGTGACCCATGTCCCGCAGCAGATCGGCAACCGGCGTCCAGCTCGCACTCGAACCCCAGGCACCCTGCACCAGAACGATTTTGCGGCTAGCCATTCATCCCCTCCCGTCTGAACGATGCCGGTTGTTTCCCATCCGGGTCGGGTGGAGTCAATGCGACAGGCGAGGGGACGGGTTTGGTGGAATACGGTTATTCAGTCGTTCTTCCAGGTGAGGCGAAAGACGCGGAGCCAGTTGTCGAAGGCGAATTTTCGCAAGGTCGGTTCGTCGAAACCGGCCTTGCGCATGGCAGCGAAGAGATGCGGCAGGCCGCTTGCATCCCCGATCTCGCGGGGCACGACTGTGCCGTCGAAGTCCGACCCGAGCGCCACGCGGTCCACGCCAACGCGGTCGATCAGATATCCGATGTGGGAGACAACGGTGTCGAGAGGGGTATTCTCGTCCAGATGTGCGTCGGCACGGATATCATAGACGGCGAGGTTGAAGCCGATGACCCCGTCCGTATCGCGAATGGCGTCAAGCTGCCGATCGGTGAGGTTGCGGGTGGAGGGGCAGAGTGCATGAGCACAGGCATGCGTCGCGACGAGGGGAGCGGAGCTCAAGGCAGCCACATCCCAGAAGCCCCGTTCGTTCAGATGCGCAAGGTCGATCATGATGCCGAGGGCGTTGCAGGCTCTCACCAGTTCCTTGCCAATATCCGTCAGGCCTGGGCCGGTGTCAGGCGATCTCGGATAAGCGAAAGGCACGCCGTAGCCGAATATGTTCGGGCGGCTCCAGACCGGGCCGAGCGAACGCAGGCCCGCCGTATGCAGGATATGGAGATAGTCGAGATCGGAACCGATCGCCTCGGCGCCTTCCATATGAAGAACGACTGCGAACGCGGATTCCGCCCGCGCCGTCTCGATGCTGCCGACATCAGTCGCAAGGCGCATCCGGCCACTTGAGCGCCGGATCAATAGATTGATGGCGGCAAGCTGGGCGTCGATCAGCGGGCGGGCATAACTCTCTTCCAGGGCGTCGGCATAACGAACCTCATAACCATCATCGGTGACCGTCAAATCGTTTTCCGGCTTGCGCTCCGGATGGGCCTGCAGCGCAAACAATCCGCCGACAAGGTGTCCTTCTATCGCCCGGGGAAGATCGAGATGGCCGGCCTCCGAGCGAGCCAGGAAATCCCTGCCGCCGGGTTTGTAGTCCAGCATGAACTGGACCGCATCGTTATGGCCGTCGAAAACTGCGATTTTGTCCATAAGAATTCGTCCGGTTCCGTGGTTGATGGCGAGTCTTAGGACAGTTTTGTTACCGCCACATACCGCGCATGCGGGCGGTGACGTCGATGCGGACCTGGTGGCGGGCCTGGCGTTCGGCCTCGGTCATCTGGGCGACGACCGGCCAGGCGGTGGTTTCGAAGAATTGCAGCAAGGTCGCCGGGATGAAGCGGGTGCGGGCGGCGTACACGTGGCGGTCGCCCTGCGAGGCCTGGCCGTGCACGAAGAAACGCTGCGGCGTCATCAGGTGCAGGTGGTCCTTCGCCCGCGTCATGGCGACGTAGAGGAGGCGACGTTCCTCCTCGATTTCGGCGGTCGAACCGACGCCGAGGTCGGAGGGGATGCAGCCGTCGACGCAGTTCAAGAGGAAGACGGACCGCCATTCCTGGCCCTTCGACGAATGGATGGTCGAGAGGATGAGGTAGTCCTCGTCGAGCAGAGGCGTGCCGGATTCGGCGCTGGTCGCATCCGGTGGGTCGAGGGTCAGTTCGGTGAGGAACCGTTCCCGCGAGGCATAACCCGAGGCGATCTGTTCTAGCTGTAAAAGGTCGGCCTTGCGGGTCTCGGCGTCCTCGTGGATGCGGATGAGATGCGGCTCGTACCACTGGCGGGCAAGGCCGATCTCGGACGGCCAGCCTTGGCCCTTGCGGATTGCGGCGAGCATGTCGACAAAGGCCGGCCAATCGGCGCCGGACCGCGGCGGGGCCGGGATTTCCTGGAGGGCTGCGAGCGGCTCGGGATCGGCGGCGATCGCATCGAGGATTTTTCCGGCCGTTTGCGGGCCGATACCGGGGATGAGCTGCATCAGCCGGAAGCCAGCGACGCGGTCGCGCGGGTTCTGGGCGAAACGCAAGGCCGCCAGCATGTCCTTGACATGGGCACTGTCGAGGAATTTCAGGCCACCGAACTTCACGAAGGGAATGTTGCGGCGGGTGAGCTCGACTTCGAGCGGGCCGGAATGGTGGGACGCGCGGAACAGCACGGCCTGCTGTTTCAAAGTCATGCCGGTTTCGCGGTTTTCGAGGATTTTTTCGACGATGTAATTGGCCTGCTCGGTCTCGTCCTTGACGGCGACGAGGCGGGGGCGCTCCTCCGACTGGCGCTCGGTCCAGAGGTTCTTGGTGAAGCGCTCCCGGGCGAGATCGATGACGCCGTTGGCGGCGGCGAGAATCGTATTGGTCGAGCGATAATTGCGGTCGAGCGTGACGATGTTGGCCGGCGGATCGAACGTGTTGGGGAAATCGAGGATGTTGCGAATCGTCGCGGCGCGGAAGGAATAGATCGACTGGGCGTCGTCACCCACCACGGTAAGGCCGATGCCGCCGGGTTTCATCGCCATCAGGATCGACGATTGCAGGCGGTTGGTGTCCTGGTATTCGTCGACGAGGACATGGTCGAAACGGCCGCCGACATCCTGTGCAATCGCCGGCTCGCTCATCATCTGCGCCCAGTAGAGAAGGAGGTCGTCGTAATCCAGCACGTTCTGGGCCTGCTTGGCCTCGACATAGGAGGCGAACAGTTCGCGCAGCTGCGGTTCCCAGGCGGAGCACCAGGGGAAATTCAGTTTCAGCACCTCGTCCAGAGGCGTTTCCGAATTCACCGCACGGGAATAGATCTGCAGACAGGTGCCTTTGGTGGGAAACCGGTTCTCGGTCTTCGAGAAGCCGAGCTCGTGGCGCACTAGGTTCATCAGGTCGGCGGAATCTTCGCGGTCGTGGATGGTAAAGTCGTGGTCGAGGCCGATCTGTTCGGCGTAGAGGCGGAGCAGCCGGGCGCCGATGCCGTGAAAGGTGCCGGCCCAGGCGAGCGCATCGGTCATGATGCCTGCATTTGCGCCCAGAACCTGCGCACAGATGCGCTCGACGCGGCGGCCCATTTCCGAGGCCGCGCGGCGGGAAAAGGTCATCAGCAGGATGCGGCGCGGATCGGCGCCCGAGACGATCAGGTGCGCGACACGATGGGCAAGCGTGTTGGTCTTGCCGGAACCGGCGCCGGCGATGACCAGCAAAGGCCCGGCCGGGCCGCCCTTGGGCACGTCCGAGCCGTGCTCGACCGCACGCCGTTGCGCATCATTCAGCTTTTCCAGATAAGCAACAGCCATGCCCGTTCCTGATGTGTTCGAATTAGCCATAGCTGATTCGTGGGCCTGCGCGGAAATCCGCGTCGGCACTTATGCGGCAAGTCGCCAACTTGCCCGCGGGCCGGAAGATTGCGACGATGCCGCCGGCGGCAATTCCCGCCCAAGTACAATTGTACACAAGGCCCGGTGCCGCGATCAATTCGCGTCGCCTGCTGTATCTGTTTGTATTTAAAACGTAAATCACGCCTTTGTTACGCCTGTCGTGGAAATAAACTTGACCACAAATCTCTGCTTTGGTTATGACGAGCTCGTCAAATTCCTGACTCTCTTGCGGAGGCGACCTTGAAAGCTTCATTCACCTTGGCCGCGGGCGCTGCCCTGGCTTTTTCCGTTCTGTCCCTATCGTCGCCGGCTTCGGCGCAGGTGGCCGACAGTCTCACCATCTATAACGCCCAACACGAAGGGCTGACCAAGGAATGGGTGAAGGCCTTTACGGAAGAGACCGGCATCGCGGTCACCATCCGCCAGGGCAGCGACCTCGAAATCGCCAACCAGATTGTCCAGGAAGGCGCCAATTCGCCGGCCGACGTGTTCCTGACCGAAAATTCGCCGGCCATGGTGCTGGTCGACGGCAAGGGCCTTTTCGCGCCGGTCGACAAGGCGACCCTCGACCAGGTTCTGCCGGGTTTCCATCCGGCCAACGGCAACTGGGTCGGCATCGCTGCCCGCTCGACGGTTTTTGTCTATGACAAGACCAAGCTGACGGAAGACAAGCTGCCGAAGTCGATGCTCGACCTTGCCAAGCCGGAATGGAAGGGCCGCTGGACGGCATCTCCGTCGGGCGCTGATTTCCAGGCGATCGTCGGTGCGCTGCTGCAGCTCAAGGGCGAAGAAGCGACCGCTGCCTGGCTGAAGGGCATGAAGGAAAATGCGACCCCGATCCGCGGCAACTCGACTGCCATGAAGGCGGTCAATGCCGGCCAGTTCGAAGGCGCGCTGATCTATCACTACTATTATTTCGGCGACGTCGCGAAGACCGGCGAGAACACCAAGAACATCGGCATGCATTATTTCAAGAACCAGGATCCGGGCGCCTTCGTGTCGATCTCGGGCGGCGGCATCCTCGCCTCCTCCAAGCACAAGGAACAGGCGCAGACCTTCCTGAAGTGGGTCACCGGCAAGGGCGGCCAGAAGATCTTGCGCGACGGCACCTCCTTTGAATACGCCGTTGGCAAGGGCGAGGCTTCCAACAAGATGCTGACCCCGATCGCCGACTTGGCAGCCCCGAAGGTCGAGCCTTCGACCCTCAATAACGCCAAGGTCACCGACATGATGACCGCCGCCGGCCTGCTCTAAAAAGCGGCCGATAACAGTTGCACGGAGACATCGCAGGGCGTACCTGCGATGTCTCGTATTTTCGGACCGGCAATGACTTCCACCACAGATACCAGGATCTCCATCGCGCCGCGACACCGCCTGCCGGCGGCGTCGTCCTGGACGCTGACGATCGCGGTCGTGGTGGCCTTGCTGGCGCTGCTGCCGCTCGGCTTTGTGTTATGGGCGGCGGTGGTGACCGGTTGGGAGATGGCCTCGCAGCTGATTTTCCGCTCGCGGGTCGGCGATCTGCTGGCCAATACGGTCCTGCTCGTCGTCTTCACCATTCCGATCTGCGCCGTGCTCGGCGTCGCGCTCGCCTGGTTGACGGAACGCAGCGACCTGCCGGGCGCGCGGTTCTGGTCCTGGCTCTGCGTCACGCCGCTTGCCGTGCCCGCCTTCGTGCATTCCTATGCCTGGATCGGCATGTGGCCAGGTTTCAACGGCCTTCCCGCCGGCGTGGCGATCTCGGTCGTCGCTTACTTTCCCTTTCTCTATCTTCCGCTTTCCGCCGCCTTCCGGCTGCTCGATCCTGCTCTGGAGGACCAAGCGGCCTCGCTGGGGCTGGCGCCCTTTGCGGTCTTCCGGCGCGTCGTGCTGCCGCAGCTCCGGCTTGCCCTCTGCGGCGGCGCGCTGCTGATCGGCCTGCATCTCTTGGCCGAATACGGCCTGTTTGCGATGATCCGCTTCGACACGTTCACGACCGCCATTCTCGACCAGTTCCAGTCGACCTATAACGGTGTCGCCGCCTATATGCTGGCGCTGGTGCTGGTGCTCTGCTGTTTCGTGCTGCTCGGCCTGGAAGCTTCGCTGCGCGGCCGCAGCCGCTATGCGCGGCTCGGATCCGGCGTCGCCCGCCGGCCGAAGATCGCCCGGCTCGGCCGGTGGAAATACATCGCTCTGCTTCTGCCGGCTGCGACCGCCGCCTTTGCGCTCGGCATTCCGGTGCTGACGCTCGGTCGCTGGCTGATCGCCGGTGGTGCAGGCGTCTGGCGGATCGACGAGATCGGGCTGGCGCTGTGGCAGACGCTGGTCATCTGCCTGATCGGCGGGCTTGCGACGACTGCGGCCGCCGTGCCGATCGCCTGGCTCTCCGTGCGCCGGCCGACCCGTGCCAGTCGGTTCCTCGAAGGCTGCTATTATCTTGCGAGTTCGATGCCGGGCGTCGTCGTGGCGCTGGCGCTCGTCACCATCACCGTGCGGACCATGCTGCCGCTCTACCAGAGCGTTGCGACCATCGTGCTCGCCTATGTGGTGATGTTTCTGCCGCGGGCGCTGGTGAGCCTGCGGGCCAGCATTGCGCAGGTGCCGGTCGAGATCGAACAGGCGGCGGCAAGCCTCGGCCGCTCGCCGGGCAACGCGCTGCTTGCGACGACAATCCGGCTTGCCGCACCGGGGGCTGCGGCCGGCGTTGCGCTCTCCTCGCTCGGCATCATGAACGAACTCACCGCCACCCAGATGCTGGCGCCGAACGGCACCCGCACGCTCGCCATGGCTTTTTGGGCGCTGACCGGCGAGATTGATTACGCCGGTGCGGCTCCCTATGCGGTGCTGATGGTCGCCTTCTCGCTGCCGCTCACCTTTCTTCTCCATCACCAATCGAAAAAGATCGCCGGGCGATGACGCTGCTGACCCTGACCTCCCTGCGCAAACAATATGGCTCCGTCGCAGCCCTCGACGGGATCGACCTGTCGGTGACAGCCGGCAGCCGCACGGCGATCGTCGGCCCGTCCGGATGCGGCAAGACCACGCTCCTGCGCCTGGTCGCCGGCTTCGATGCTCCGGATGGAGGCCGCATCGTGTTCGATGGCCGGACGCTTGCCGACGGCTCGTCGCAGGTGCCGGCGCACAAGCGCGGCATCGGCATCGTGGCGCAGGACGGCTGCCTGTTTCCGCATCTGACGATCCGGCAGAATATCGGTTTCGGGCTGGAGGCGGAGGCCTCGGTCAAGAATGTCCGCATCGCAGAACTGATGGACATGGTCGGGCTTGACGCTGCCATGCTCTCCCGCAAGCCGGACCAGCTCTCAGGCGGCCAGCAGCAGCGTGTGGCGCTTGCGAGGGCCTTGGCACGCAAGCCGAGGCTGATGCTGCTCGACGAGCCCTTCTCGGCGCTAGATACGGGTCTGAGAGCCGCGACCCGCAAGGCGGTGACCGACGTACTGACCGCAGCCGGCATCACCACGCTTCTGGTGACTCACGACCAGGGCGAGGCGCTCGCCTTTGCAGACCAGGTGGCGGTGATGCGGGCGGGGAAATTTGCGCAGGTCGGCTCTCCGCGGGAGGTCTATTCCAGGCCCGTCGATGCGGCGACGGCAGCTTTCCTCGGCGAGGCGATCGTGCTGCCCGCGGATATTGCCGACGGGCGGGCTGAGAGCCCACTCGGGGTTCTGGCGGTCGACGATGCCGCCTATCGCGGCAAGGCCCAAATCATGCTGCGGCCGGAACAGGTCACGGTCAGCCAAGCCGGCGGCCACAATGGCGGCGAGGGGGCTTCAGGCACGATCGCCGAGATCAATTTCTGCGGCCCGACCTCGGATGTCCGGATCAGGCTTGGCGGCGATCCGCAAGGCTTCTCCTTCCGGCTCGACATTCCGAGCCGCGAGACGCTTGTCGTCGGCGACCGGGTGACGATCGGCGTGGCCGGAGCCGCCCACGTCCTGCGCTGATTGGGAACCCTGGAACATTTCTTAGCGTTATTGGACCATCAACGTGAAGGAACAATTCCATGCTGAAATGGGCTCTCATCTTTCTGGTCATCTCGCTGATTTCCGGTTTCCTCGGCTTTTCGGGCATTTCCGCCGCGACGGCAGGGATCGCGAAAATCCTGTTCTTCATCTTCCTTGTCGTTTTCCTGATTTTCGTCGTGCTCGCCTTCGCCGCCGGCAATGCGATTCTCTGATTCCCCTGACATCCTCGGGGCGTTAAGCGCGAGGAACCGTGCCGCTGAAACAAAAAAGCCCCGCCGAAGGTCGGGCGGGGCAAATTGGGGAAAATCCGCATCAAGGACGCGGTAGGTCGCATCTGGCATATTCGATGTCGTGTTGCGAGGCAGGTTGGGGCCGATTCGGTACGCTCCGGCGAAAAAAAAGAGACCGGTCTCGAAACGGCGGTAACTGTTCTGCGCAGATGCGGAGGTCAGGGGCGCGACGGATGTTTCTGGGCGAACACCAGCAGCTTCCAGATTACCGGTCCGAGGACCGTGTGCTCGTGGTGGATCTGAGGGATGGCCGCGTCCTTGTGCACGACGATTTCGTCGCCGCAGGTCTTGCACCGGTAGATGCCGGCATTCGGCACCTTCTGCCCCGGCATCCAATCCTTCTCGAAGGCCGGTGCTTTCGTCTGGATGAGATGCTCCGAATTCTTGAACTGCGCCATCTAGACCTCCTTGATGTCGTAACACCATAACAGCCGCAGATGACCAAATCGCCAGCAAGGCTGGTGAAGGATTTCGGGCACAAGTGCGCCGTTTTGGAACGAACAGATTAAGGGAAGGATCAGAAACGAAGAAATCCGCCGAAGCGGATTTCTTAACGTTTTGAACTGGATGGTGGGCGTGACAGGGATTGAACCTGTGACCCCTACGATGTCAACGTAGTGCTCTCCCGCTGAGCTACACGCCCATCCGTGGCGGCGCATAGACCATAGACTGGTCGGGCCGTCAACAGGTTTTTACCGTGAAATGCGAAGGTTTTTTGAAGGCCTTGCAGATCAGGGCTTTCGGGGCCTCAGGCCGCCAGAAGCTTGTTCACTTCGTCCACCAGATCGCGCAGGTGGAAGGGCTTCGACAGCACCTTGGCATCCTTCGGGGCCTTGGAATCGGAGTTCAACGCGACGGCCGCAAAGCCGGTGATGAACATCACCTTCAGGTCCGGGTCGAGTTCGGTCGCCCGGCGGGCGAGTTCGATCCCGTCCATTTCCGGCATGACGATGTCGGTCAGGAGCAGCGAGAAGGGCTCTTCGCGCAGGCGATCATAGGCGCTGGCGCCGTTGTCGAAGGACGCAACCTTGTAGCCCGCCTTTTCAAGCGCCTTGACCAGGAAACGACGCATGTCGTTATCGTCTTCGGCGAGAAGGATTTTCTGAATCATCTCCAGGACCGTTATCCAATGCAAATTTTTAGAGTTGTCGGTATCTCTTACACTGCCTACACGCGGTAAACATCCGTTTAATGAGGGTGTAAGAGGATTTGGTAGGGTATAGATAGTATGGACTTCGCCTCGGGCAACTGGCAACATGAGTTCCTGAACAAGTTCGCGACATGGTAAAGGCAGGATGGATTGCAACGCGGGTGATTTTGAACACTTCGAAGTGAGGGAGCCCGCCACGCAGACTATCCCCTTCGTCTTCAATTCGCCTCACAGCGGCAGCTTCTACCCGCCCGAATTTCTCGCCGAGAGCGACCTCGATTCGCTCGCCATCCGCCGCTCCGCAGACCACTATGTCGACGAGCTTTTCGCCGATGCGCCGGAACTCGGTGCGCCGCTGCTTCTCGCCCATTTCCCGCGCGCCTATCTCGACGTCAACCGCGAGCCTTACGAGCTCGATCCGCGCATGTTCGACGGGCCTTTACCGCCTTTTGTCAATATCGGCTCGATGAGGGTCGCGGGCGGGCTCGGCACGATCCCCCGGATCGTCGCGGAAAACATGGAGATCTATCGCCGCCGGCTGCCGGTCAACGAGGCGATGTCGCGTATCGAAACGATCTACAAGCCTTATCACGCCTGCCTTCGCAAGCTGATCGCCCGCACCCATGCCCGCTTCGGGCTCGCCATCCTGATCGACTGCCATTCGATGCCGGGCAATATCCGGCTGTCCGGTTCGGACGTGCGGCCCGACTTCATCATCGGCGACCGCTACGGCACCAGCGCCTCGGCCGAGCTTTCGCGGGCGGCGATGCAGTTCCTCGACGGCATGGGTTTTTCCGCCGTGCGCAACAAGCCCTATGCCGGCGGTTTCATTACCGAACATTACGGTCGGCCGGTGCGCGGTCTGCACGCGCTGCAGATCGAGATCAACCGCGCGCTCTACGTGGACGAGATGACGCTTGCCAGGCGGCCGGAGTTCCCGATGGTCGCGGCCGCCCTTTCCACCTTCATGCGGCAGATGGCGGATTTCGTCGTCGACTTCGCCGGCGACAGCGCGCTGGCGGCAGAATAGACCTTCAAGTTTTCCACAGGTTTGATCTTTTGCCGGCCCGTTGGCAGGCTCGCCAGCTTGATAGCGGGCAAAAAAAACCGCGCTTGTGGGCGCGGCTAAGTCTAGGGAGGAAACACCCAAGGAGGGTATTTACAGTCAAAGACTGTGCAATGAACCTACGAGTGCACTGCACAAATGTCAAGCAGCTTTTTTGACTGATTAAATATGCGCCATTTTTAGGCGGTTTGATGAGTTTTTCGGCGCGGGTCGATTGTTTTTTGTTTTTCTGCGCACGATCACGCGATTCCGGTTTTCAGTTTCAGGCGAGTATCCTAGAAGAGATCACCTCTTCCTCAGCGGATCTCCCCATGCTCCCCGATCGCGATTTCTTCGATGCGCTTGCCGCCGCCGCCAAGGCCGAGACCCTGCCACGCTTCCGCACCGGACTTTCGGTGGTCAACAAGCTGATGGGTGGGTTCGACCCGGTGACCGAAGGCGACCGCGCCGCCGAGACGGCGATCCGGTCTCTGATCGCCGAACGCTTTCCGGAACACGGCATTCTTGGCGAGGAACATGAGAATGTCGGCCTCGACCGCGAACATATCTGGGTGATCGATCCGATCGACGGTACGCGCGCCTTCATTTCCGGCCTGCCGGTTTGGGGCACGCTGATCGGCTTCCAGTCGAACGGCCGCGCCGCCATGGGGATGATGGACCAGCCCTTTATAGGCGAGCGTTATTTCGCCGACGGCACCCGCGCCTGGTATTCCGGCCCGGACGGCGAGCGGCAGATTTCGGTGCGCGACTGCGGCAGCCTGGCCGACGCCACCCTGTTCACCACGTCGCCGCATATCTTCGGCGGCGAGGACTTGGCGAAATACCAGGCTGTCGAGGACAGGGTGCGGCTGTTCCGTTACGGCTGCGATTGCTACGCCTATGTATTGCTCGCCTCCGGCCATATCGACATTGTGGTCGAGAACAACCTGAAGCCCTACGATGTCGGCGCGCTGATTCCGATCATCGAGCAGGCGGGCGGCATCATCACTACCTGGGACGGCGGGCGCCCGGAAAACGGCGGCAATATTCTTGCGGCGGGCAGCAAGGCCGTGCATGCGGAAGCCATGAAGCTGCTTTCCGGCAAGTAGGTCACCGAGCGGGTCGCGGGATCAGGCGGCCGTCTCGGAAAGCCCGAAACCACCGTCCTGGCCGGGCATAAAGGCCTCGATCGCCGCGAGTCCCTGGGCGCGGTAGATATCCCTGTCGTGAAACAGTTCGTGGCGCGCGCCGTTGATGGTGATCAGCTGGCCGGCGCGGAAATTGCGCGACATCTCCTCCTGCGCCGCATAGGGGACGATGGCATCGAGAACCGGAGCGAGGATCAGGGTCGGGATAGTGATCCTGGTCAGATGCGACTGGGAAGACACCCGCCGCGCCGCCTTGAATGTCTCGTGCAGCCAGCGGGCCGTCGGCGGGCCGATCGTCAGTTCCGGATGGGCGGCAGCGATCTCGATGTTGCGGGCAAAACGCTTCGGGTCCGATGTCAGCGGGTTGCCTTCGAAGGGGCGGTTGCTCCGGTCGGTGCCCATCGAGACGCCGCCGAATCCGGTCCAGCTTGCCAGACCGGCAAGCGATCGGATCAGTCCTTCCGGCACGCCCTGGCCCGAAAGCGCGATATAGGGGGCGGCAAGTGCCATCCGGTTGATGCGGTTCGACAGCCGCGGGGCAGCCGAGAGCGCGATCAGGGCGCCTGTCGAGTGGGCAACCAGGAAGAAGGGCAGGCGGGCATCCGGCAGCACGATATGCTCGAGGAAGATCTCGAGATCTCGCTCGTAATCGGAAAAGCGGCGGACATGACCCTTGCGCGGATTTTTCTTCAGCCGCTGCGAGCCGCCCTGGCCGCGCAGGTCGAAGGTCGCGACCCAGAGGCCCATGGCGTTCAGGTCACGGATCGTCTCGAAATATTTCTCGATGCACTCATTGCGGCCCTGCACGAGCACGATGGTGCCGATCGCCGGCGACATTCCGGAGCGAAACAGGCCGTAACGTAACCGGGTGCCGCGATGGCCGGTGAAATAGCCGGCCGAATAATTGGCCGGAGCCGGATTGCCGGGCGTCGGGTGGAGAATGTCGTCGATGGAATCTGGCGCTTCGCTCATGCCGGCAGGGTCAGCCAGCGGCGGCGGGACGTCAAGGAAAAAGCGCGGCCGAAGAAATCGGAGGGCTTGCACGCCGCCGGTCAAACATGTGTATTCAGACGCATTTACAGATTTCCGGATGTCCGTCGGTCTGCCCGAGCACGGGAGTGTGCGAGGAGGTGGGTTGGCGTCAGTCGACGTATAAGAGGGAGACAAGTCATGTATTACGCAATCCTTGCCTATCACCAGGAGGGAGTGGTCCAATCCTGGACCGAGGAGGAGGATCAGGCTCTGATGACCGAGCTGCTCGAGGTCAACGACCGTCTGGTTGCGCAGAAATCCCTGGGACCGGCCGCGCGGCTCGGCCCGACGGAGCAGGCCGTGACCTTGCGAGGCAAGGGCGAGGGCATGGTCATCGACGGTCCTTTTGCCGAAACCAAGGAGCAGCTGCTCGGCCTCTACGTGGTGGATTTTCCGGCGATCGACGGAGCCATTGCGGCCGCCCGCGATCTGCGCCGGGCCAATCCGACGGCGGTCTACGAAATCAGGCCGATCCTGCTTTATCTGCCGGGCGCGACGCTGGAGACGCGGGCCGAGGACTGAAAGTGTTTTTCAGCAGGAAAAAAGCCGGAATCGCGGGTCTAGGGATACCCTGAGCGATTCCGGCAATTGATGACCGAAGCGAAGGGACGAATGGAGCTTCGGTCGAGAGAGACAGTCTGCCTTCCACTGTCACTTCTATCAAAACGATCCTGAACCGGCCCGAAACGGGCTGTTCATGTCAGGTTCACGCGCAAAACTGCGCCCCGAACCGGGCTCTTGAAGCCGCGGAAATCAATCCCCATCTGAACTCTGCGGGCGCCAAACGGGTCCGCTGAACGGGACCGCATCGCCAATCAAGGGATGCGCAAACCCAGATGAAAACCGCAACGTCGCTTCCCAAGGAGGACTCCATGCGTCACGTCGATTTTACCCCCCTTTATCGTTCTACCGTCGGTTTCGACCGTCTTTTCAACCTGCTCGACAATCGCGGGCCGGCCGACCAGACCCCGAGCTATCCGCCCTACAATATCGAGCGGACCGGCGAAAACACCTATCGCATCACCATGGCCGTTGCCGGTTTCGACGAAAAGGAACTGAGCCTCGAAGCCCATGCGAACGTGCTGACCGTCAAGGGTGAAAAGAGCGAGGACGAAACCGCTGCCGAACAGAGCGAATACCTCTATCGCGGCATCGCCAAGCGCGCCTTCGAGCGCCGCTTCCAGCTCGCCGATCATGTCGAAGTGCAATCCGCTTCGCTGAAGAACGGCCTGCTCCATATCGACCTCCTCCGGAACATTCCGGAAGCCATGAAGCCCCGTCGCATCGCGATTGCCGCAGACGCAGTCGCTCCGAAGACGATCGAGGCTCAGGTCACCCCGCAGCAGGTCAACTAACCCGCTGCCGGGCACCCGGCCGATATAGTCGAGCAGGCCCAGTGCGGCCCTTCCTCTTGGGGGAAGGGCCGTTTTTCGTTTTGGGGGAGTTAGCTTGCGGCGGTCTTTCGCGGGCGGCCACCCTTGCGGCCATTTTCCCGGGCCGTTGCCGCTTTTGCCGCTGAGCGGACCTTACCTCCGGCTGCACCCAGTTGAGCGGCCATCCAGCGTTTCGATCCAAAAATGCCCTGGAGGAGACCGGGGACATAGACGTCGACGTCAAGTTTCGGCCAATGAAGGCCAAGGCCCGTGGGGCTGATCTCAATCCCGGAGAGTTCATCCGGGGAGGCTTCGGAAAGGCCTTCGATCTTTCCCGTCGGAATAGCCACCTGGACATCGGTATTCAGGCCGATCACGACGCGGGACGAGCGTCGATCATAACGGGCGGACACGGCATAACCCGCCTCCCGCTGAGCCTGCATACGTTCTTCGGCTGCTCTCAGTTCCTGTTCAGAAATCGCCATGATGGGCACTCCATGCCGCACAAAGAGCGGCTATTTCTTCTGCGAGGGCCTCCTCGATGCGGCGGAGTTCCGCGAGCTTGAAACCGTAGCTCTCCCGCAACTCCGGTGGTCCGCCGGGACAATTCAGGATGAAGACCGCTTCTCCGCCGCCCCTTACGTGAACATGCGCCGGACGGTGATCGTTGGGATAGATCACGACGCGTAGGCCAGCAAAGCGTAAAACGGTCGGCATGGTTCAATATAGTAAAACCCAAGCGCTTTGGAAAGTGGTTGGGTTTCAATATCTCTCGTCGTAAAGGTGAGTAACGGGACCCCTCAAGCCGCAGCCGGCGCCACCACCGCATCCTTCTTCGCCTTCAGGCGGTTGGCATATTTCTGGGCGATGACGGCGCAGGCCATCAGCTGGATCTGGTGGAAGAGCATCAGTGGCAGGACGATGGCGCCGATCGACGAGGACTGGCCGGAGAAGATGGCATTGGCCATCGGCACGCCGCTCGCGAGCGACTTCTTCGAACCGCAGAAGGTGATGGTGATCTCGTCTTCCTTGTTGAAGCCGAGCGCCCGGCTGCCGAACATGGTGATGCAGATGACGACTGCCAGAAGCGCCATGTCGACGAGGATGACGACGCCGATATCAAGCGCGGAGAAGGTGTGCCACAGGCCTTCCATGACAGCTTCCGAGAAAGCGAGGTAGACGACCATCAGGATGGAACCGCGGTCGACGGGGGCGAGCATCTTCTTCTTCGAGCGGATCCAGTTGCCGATCCAGGGCTGCAGGATCTGGCCGACGACGAAGGGGGCGAGAAGCTGCAGCAGGATGCTTTCGAGCGCATCCCAGGAGAAACCGGCGTCACCGGTGGTCGAAAGCAGGATGCCGGCGAGAAGCGGCGTCAGGAACATGCCGAAGATGTTGGAGCCCGAAGCGGCGCAGATCGCCGCCGGCACGTTGCCGCCGGCGATCGAGGTAAATGCGATCGAGGACTGCACGGTCGAAGGGAGCACGCAGAGGAAGAGGATGCCGGCATAAAGCGGTGCCGCCAGGATATCTTCCGGAATAAATCCGATCATCAGCCCGAGAATCGGGAAGATCGCGAATGTCGTCAGCAGGATCGTCAGGTGCAGGCGCCAGTGCAGGATACCCGCCACCACGACATCGCGCGACAGGCGTGCGCCATGCAGGAAGAACAGCAGGCCGATGGCGATGTCGGTGGCGACGTTGAACCACTCGGCATAGACGCCGTGGATCGGCAGGACCGAGGCGAGGATGACGGTGCAGACGAGAAGGACCGTGAAGCGGTCCGGCAAAAAACGGCTCATGGGCAAGATCCCTCGGATTTGAGGATTTACCCTTCCCTTATCATGAAGCAGAATTCAAACACTAACAGTTATCACGATATTGGATAGCCATGCTGAACCTTTATCACCTGAACAGCTTCGTCATGCTGCAGCAGACCGGCAGTTTTACCGAGGCAGCGGCCCGGCTGGGGATCGGCCAGTCGACCGTCACCCAGCATATCCAGCGGCTCGAAAAATCGCTCGGCCGCCAATTGGTGTTTCGCGATACCCATCAGGTGAAGCTGACGGCGGAAGGCGAGGCGCTGCTCGGCTATGCGCGCGGGATGCTGGATATGAACGGCAAGGTGGCCTCGCTGTTCGGCGAGAGCCGGTTGCGCGGACGGCTGCGGCTCGGGGTTTCGGAAGACGTGGTGGCGAGCCGGCTGACGTCGATCCTCGAAGATTTCATCCGACTTTATCCGCTGGTCGATCTGGAATTGACCGTGGCGCTCTCGGCGGTGCTCTACCAGATGCAGGACATTGGCGATCTCGATCTGGTGCTCGCCAAGCGGCATATCGGCGAGACGCACGGGCGGCTGCTTTATCGCGAACCGCTGGTCTGGCTGGCGCGCGATCCGGACCGTGTCCTGTCGCGCGGCGATGCATTGCCGCTGATCGCGTTTCCGCCGCCGAGCATTACAAGGCGCGTCGCCCAGGAAGCGCTCGACCGGGAAAAGATGGCCTGGCGGATCGTCTGCACCTGCGGCAGCTTGAGCGGGCTGACGGCGGCGGCGCGGGCCGGCATGGGCGTGCTTGTCCAGCCGCGCAGCATGGCGCCGGCGGGGCTCAAGGAAATCGCCGCGGACCGGCTGCCGGTGCTGGAAGACGTGGAATTCGTGCTGGTCCCGCGGCGCGGCGCCGATGCCGCGCTCGTGGAAGCGCTGTCGAGCCTGATCGTGGCGCAGATCGCGCCTCAGCATCAGGTGTAGGTCGAGGTTTCAGCCGGCTTTGCAAATCGCCAAAAACTGGTCGATGTCTTCTTCGGTGGTGGCGAACGAGGTGACGAGGCGGATCAGGGTTTCGTCGTCCTTGACCGGCTCCGGCATGTTGGCCGGCACCGGCCAGCCGTAGAATTTTGCACCCCTTGCTTCGGCGGCCTCTGCCGACGCCTTGTTAAGGACGGCGAAAACCTCGTTGGAGGTCGTATCCCAGGCAAGCCGCGTGCTGTTCAGCGAACCGATGCCGGCGCGCAGGCGGTCGGCCATGCTGTTGGCGTGGCTTGCCATGTTGAGCCAGAGACCATCCTGCAGGTAGGCGTCGAATTGGGCCGAGATGAAGCGGGTCTTGGAAAAGAGCTGGGCGGCGCGCTTGCGGATGAAGGCGAAGTCCCGGGCGAGGTCCGGATTGAAGAACACGATGGCTTCGGCACACCAGCAGCCGTTCTTGGTGCCGCCGAAGGAGAGGATGTCGATGCCGCGCTTCCAGGTCATCTCGGCGGGCGAGACGTCAAGGGAGACCAGCGCGTTGGCGAAACGGGCGCCGTCCATGTGGACAGGCAGGCCGTTCGCCTTTGCTATCGCGGTGATCGCGTCGATCTCGTCGAGCGTGTAGATGGTGCCGGTTTCGGTCGCCTGGGTGAGGGTGACGGCGGCGGCGCGGCCGTGATGCAGCGAATCCTGCGGAAAGCCGGCGATGCGGGCGCTGAGCTTCTCCGGATCCATCTTGCCGTCTTCACCTTCGACGGGGACCATGCGCATGCCGGAAAAGAAGTCGGGCGCGCCGCATTCGTCTTCGATCACGTGCGCTTCCGAATGGGAAAAGGTGACGCCGCCGACCCGTGCGATGCTGGCGAGCGACAGGGAATTGGCAGCCGTGCCGGTGGAGACGAAATAGACCGAGACCTCCCGTTCAAAGATCTCGTTGAAACGGGCTTCGACCGCCTTGTCGAGATCGCTGTTGCCATAGGCGGCGGCAAACCGGGTCGACTCCTTGGAGAGGCGTTCATTGATGGATGGATGGGCGCCGGCCCAATTGTCGGAAGCAAAAAACATTCTGAAAAATACCCTGGAAGTTTTGTCTCGGAAGCGTGGGGAGATTAATCTTTTTGAACCGGTAATCAATCGGTGAGGATGGCGGGTGGGGGGCAAAATGGTTAGGTCAGCACGCGCCACGCTTTAAAAGGCGGTCGATTGTAATTAAATTTCGACATCTACGCCATTCGGCGTAATCTTCTGTCGTCAGGTGCGGCAGATTTTTAACAACCGCTCTTGTCGCGGGTTAACTTCTATGGCATAGACTTTGGAAATTAGGACAGAAGTACTGTCCTAATTTCGGGAAAAGAACCGCCGATGGATGCGTCTTTCCCGCTGACGTTCGCGCCGATCCGCGTTATGCTGCGCTGCAAAGCTGCAACTCGCGCCGGAGCGGCGCCATCGCATGAAGCACGGGATGGAGCTTAGGCTTGTCATCCCCAAGAGACAATTGAGAGCCACTTTGCCCGCTGCCGAAGGCGGCCAACAGGAGGAATGACGATGACGAAGACCATCTCCGAGATATCCGGCCCGGCTCATCACGCTGAAGCCCCGGTGTCGGCCGAGACGACAGTTCGCGTTCCATTTGTCGCCGGCGGTTTGCCGATGGCCCAGGGCCTCTATCACCCGCGCAACGAGCACGATGCCTGCGGCGTCGGCTTCATCGCTCATATGAAGGGCAAGAAGTCGCACCAGATCGTCAAGGACGGCCTGTTCATCCTCGAAAACCTGACGCATCGCGGTGCTGTCGGCGCGGACCCGCTGATGGGCGATGGCGCGGGCATTCTGGTGCAGATCCCCGACCGTTTCTTCCGCGAGGAAATGGCGAAGCAGGGCGTCACCCTGCCGAAGGCCGGCGAATATGCCGTCGGTCATATCTTCATGCCGCGCAAGGCGGAGGAGATCGAGCACTACAAGAAGGTGATCGAGGACGTCATTGCGGAAGAGGGGCAGCAGTTCCTCGGTTTCCGCGACGTGCCGGTCGACAACTCGTCGCTTTCCAAGGCGCCGGATATCGCCGCCACCGAGCCGCATCACGTCCAGGTCTTCATCGGCGCGGGCAAGGACGCTGCGACGAACCATGATTTCGAGCGCAAGCTTTTCCTGATCCGCAAGGTGATCTCCAACCGCATCTATGACGCGTTCGGCGGCGTCGACATGGGTTTCTATCCGGTGTCGCTGTCGTCCTCGACGATCGTCTACAAGGGCATGTTCCTCGCCTATCAGGTCGGTGCCTATTACAAGGACCTTGCCGATCCGCGGTTCGAAACGGCGGTGGCGCTTGTCCACCAGCGGTTCTCGACCAACACCTTCCCGTCCTGGAAGCTCGCGCATCCTTACCGGATGGTCGCCCATAACGGCGAAATCAACACGCTGCGCGGCAACGTCAACTGGATGGCGGCGCGCCAGGCGTCGGTCTCTTCGCCTCTCTTCGGCGACGACATTTCCAAGCTCTGGCCGATCTCCTACGAAGGCCAGTCGGACACGGCCTGTTTCGACAACGCGCTCGAATTCCTCGTGCGCGGCGGATATTCGCTCGCCCATGCGGTGATGATGCTGATCCCGGAAGCCTGGGCCGGCAACCAGTCGATGTCGAAGGAGCGCAAGGCCTTCTATGAATACCACGCCGCCCTGATGGAGCCGTGGGACGGCCCGGCTGCCGTTGCCTTCACCGACGGTCGGCAAATCGGCGCGACGCTCGACCGCAACGGCCTGCGTCCGGCCCGCTACATGGTCACCGACGACGACCGCATCATCATGGCGTCCGAGGCGGGCGTCCTGCCGGTGCCGGAAGAGCGCATCGTCAAGAAGTGGCGCCTGCAGCCCGGCAAGATGCTGCTGATCGACATGGAAAAGGGCCAGATCGTCTCCGACGAGGAACTGAAGTCCGAACTTGCGACCAAGCATCCCTACGGCAAGTGGCTGGACAGGACCCAGCTCATTCTCGAAGACCTGAAGCCGGTGGAGCCGCGGGCGCTGCGCCGCGACGTGTCGCTGCTCGACCGTCAGCAGGCCTTCGGCTACACCTCGGAAGACACCAAGATCCTGATGTCGCCGATGGCGACGACGGGCCAGGAAGCCATCGGCTCGATGGGCACCGACACGCCGATCTCGGCGATGTCTGAAAAGTCGAAGCTGCTCTACACCTATTTCAAGCAGAATTTCGCGCAGGTCACCAATCCGCCGATCGATCCGATCCGCGAGGAGCTCGTCATGAGCCTCGTGTCGTTCATCGGACCGCGCCCGAACATCCTCGATCACGAGGGTGCGGCGAACGCCAAGCGTCTGGAAGTGCGCCAGCCGATCCTGACCAATGGCGACCTCGAAAAGATCCGCTCGATCGGCCACACGGAAGACCGGTTCGACACCAAGACGCTCGATTTCACCTACGACATCGAGCGGGGCGCCGAAGGCATGCCGGAAATGCTCGACCGTCTCTGCGAACGTGCGGAAGCTGCGGTCAAGGGCGGCTACAACATCATCGTGCTTTCCGACCGCCAGATCGGCCCGGACCGGATCGCCATCCCGGCGCTGCTGGCGACGGCTGCCGTGCACCACCACCTGATCCGCAAGGGGCTCAGGACCTCGGTCGGCCTCGTCGTCGAATCCGGCGAGCCGCGCGAGATCCATCACTTCTGCTGTCTCGCCGGTTATGGCGCAGAAGCCATCAACCCCTATCTCGCCTTCGACACGCTGACCGACATGCACATGCGCGGCGAGTTCCCCAAGGAAGTGGATTCCTCGGAAATCGTCTACCGCTATATCAAGGCGGTCGGTAAGGGCATCCTCAAGGTCATGTCCAAGATGGGCATCTCGACCTACCAGTCCTATTGCGGTGCGCAGATCTTCGATGCCATCGGCCTGTCTTCGGGTCTGGTCGAGAAGTATTTCTTCGGTACGGCGTCGAACATCGAAGGCGTCGGTCTGGAAGAGATCGCTGAGGAAACGGTTTCCCGGCACCATGCCGCCTTCGGCAAGGACCCGGTCCTCGCCTCGACGCTCGATATCGGCGGCGAATATGCCTACCGCATGCGCGGCGAAAGCCACGCCTGGACGCCGGATGTGGTCGCAACGCTGCAGCACGCGGTGCGCGGCAACAGCCAAGAGCGTTACCGCGAATTCGCCGAGATGGTGAACGAGACGGCGGTGCGGATGAACACCATCCGCGGCCTGTTCAAGATCAAGAAGGCCGGTGAGATCGGCCGCACGCCTGTCTCCATCGACGAGGTCGAGCCGGCTGTCGACATCGTCAAGCGCTTCTCGACCGGCGCCATGTCGTTCGGCTCGATTTCCCGCGAGGCACATACGACGCTGGCGATCGCCATGAACCGGATCGGCGGCAAGTCGAATACCGGCGAGGGCGGCGAGGAAAGCGATCGCTACATGCCGCTGCCGGACGGTTCTCAGAACCCGGAACGCTCGGCGATCAAGCAGGTTGCCTCCGGCCGCTTCGGCGTCACGACCGAATACCTGGTCAACGCCGACATGCTGCAGATTAAGGTAGCGCAGGGTGCAAAGCCCGGCGAAGGCGGCCAGCTGCCCGGCCACAAGGTGGATGCGACGGTCGCCAAGACCCGGCATTCGACACCGGGCGTCGGCCTGATCTCGCCGCCGCCGCACCATGACATCTATTCGATCGAAGACCTGGCGCAGCTGATCTACGACCTGAAGAACGTCAACCCGACCTCGGACATTTCCGTCAAGCTCGTCTCGGAAGTGGGCGTCGGCACGGTTGCCGCAGGCGTGGCCAAGGCACGCGCCGACCATATCACGGTCGCTGGCTTCGACGGCGGTACCGGCGCTTCGCCGCTCACCTCGCTGAAGCACGCGGGTTCGCCCTGGGAAATCGGCCTTGCCGAAACCCAGCAGACGCTGGTGCTGAACGGCCTTCGTTCGCGCATCGCGCTGCAGGTCGACGGTGGCCTGAAGACCGGCCGCGACGTCATCATCGGCGCGCTGCTCGGTGCCGACGAGTTCGGTTTCGCGACGGCTCCGGTCATCGCCGCCGGCTGCATCATGATGCGCAAGTGCCACCTGAACACCTGTCCGGTGGGTGTGGCGACGCAGGACCCGGTCCTGCGCAAGCGCTTCAAGGGCACGCCGGAGCATGTCATCAACTACTTCTTCTTCGTTGCTGAAGAAGTACGCGAGATCCTGGCATCGCTGGGCTTTACCCGCTTCGACGAGATCATCGGCATGGTCGAGCTTCTGGAAAAGGACGAGATGATCGCCCACTGGAAGTCCAAGGGCCTCGATTTCTCGAAGATCTTCCACAAGGTGGAGGCTCCGAAGGAGGCGACCTATTGGACGCAGCGCCAGAAGCATCCGATCGACGACATTCTCGACCGCAAGCTGATCGAGAAGTCGCAGGCTGCCCTTGAGAACAAGGAGCCGGTGGTCTTCGAAGTGCCGATCAAGAACGTCGACCGTTCCGTCGGTGCCATGCTTTCGGGAGCGCTTGCCAAGCGCTGGCGCCACAAGGGCCTCAAGGACGACACGATCCATGTGACGCTGCGCGGCACGGCCGGACAGTCGTTCGGTGCATTCCTTGCGCACGGCATCACCTTCGATCTGGTCGGCGACGGCAATGACTATGTCGGCAAGGGCCTGTCGGGCGGCCGCATCATCGTGCGCCCGCCGGAAAACTCCAGGATCCTCGCGGAGAACTCGATCATCGTCGGCAACACCGTGCTCTACGGCGCGATCACCGGCGAGTGCTATTTCCGTGGCGTTGCCGGCGAGCGCTTCGCCGTTCGCAACTCGGGTGCGATCGCTGTGGTCGAGGGCGTGGGCGACCACGGCTGCGAATATATGACCGGCGGCATCGTCGTCGTGCTCGGGGAAACGGGTCGCAACTTCGCGGCGGGCATGTCCGGCGGCGTCGCCTACGTGCTCGACGAGAGCGGCGATTTCGCCAAGCGCTGCAACATGGCGATGGTCGAACTCGAGCCGGTTCCGGAAGAGGACGACATGCTGGAGAAGCTGCACCATCACGGTGGTGACCTCATGCACAAGGGACGCGTCGACGTTTCCGAGGACATGACGCGCCACGACGAGGAACGACTCTACCAGCTGATCTCCAACCACCTGCACTACACGGGCTCCAACCGCGCCAAGGAAATCCTCGACCGCTGGAGCGAATACCGCCCGAAATTCCGCAAGGTCATGCCGGTCGAATACCGCCGTGCTCTGGTGGAGATGGAGCGGATGCGGATGGGCGTCGCTGCGGAATAAGTTTCGCGCGGGTTGTTAGGTTTTAACCGGCTGCGGTAGCGGCAGGACGGATTGAGGGTTTAAACATGGGCAAGGTAACGGGTTTCCTGGAGATCGACCGGCAGGTGGGCAAGTATCAGCCGGCCTCCGACCGCATCCGCCATTTCCGCGAATTCACCATCCCGATGTCGGATGCGGAGGTCACCAAGCAGGCGGCGCGCTGCATGGACTGTGGCATTCCCTATTGCCACGGCCCGACCGGCTGTCCGGTTCACAACCAGATCCCGGACTGGAACGACCTCGTCTACAACAACAAGTGGGAGGAGGCGATCCGCAACCTTCATTCCACCAACAACTTCCCGGAATTCACCGGCCGCGTCTGCCCCGCTCCTTGCGAGGAAGCCTGCACGCTGAACCTCGAGGACGCGCCGGTCGCGATCAAGACGGTCGAACAGGCGATCGCCGACAAGGCCTATGAGCTCGGCTTCATCGCGCCGCAGCCCGCAACCGTTCATACCGGCAGACGAGTGGCGATCATCGGTTCCGGTCCCGCCGGCATGGCGGCTGCCCAGCAGCTCGGCCGCGCCGGCCATGAAGTGCATGTCTACGAGCGCGAGTCCAAGGCCGGCGGCCTGCTGCGCTACGGCATTCCGGACTTCAAGATGGAGAAGAACTTTATCGACCGCCGGGTCGAGCAGATCACCGGCGAAGGCGTGACCTTCCATTACGGCGCCAATATCGGCGTCGATATTCCGGTCGAGAAGCTGATCGCCGAGCATGATGCGGTACTTTATTGCGGCGGTTCGGAAACCCCGCGTCCGGCCGGCATTCCGGGCGTCGATCTGCATGGCGTCTATGACGCGATGCCTTACCTCGTGCAGCAGAACCGCCGCCTCGGCCGCGAGAACATCGAGAGCGTCGCCTGGGCGGCCGATCCGATCCTGGCAGGCGCCAAGCATGTGGTCGTCGTCGGCGGTGGCGATACCGCGTCGGACTGCGTCGGCACGGCCTTCCGCCAGGGCGCCGTCAAGGTGACCCAGCTCGACATCCGCCCGCAGCCGCCTGAAAAGGAAGACAAGCTCGCCGTCTGGCCGTTCTGGGCCACCAAGATGCGCACCTCGTCTTCGCAGGCCGAAGGTGCGGTGCGCGAATTCCAGGTGGCGACGCTCGAATTCGTCGGCGAAGACGGCCAGCTCACCGGCGTGCGCTGCTGTGAAGTCGACGAAAGCCGCAAGCCGATCGCCGGCACCGATTTCATCATCAAGGCCGATCTCGCCTTCATCGCCATCGGCTTCTCCGGCCCGCTGACGGACGGGGTTCTGAACGAGCTCGAAGGCAAGCTGACGCTCAATGTCGACCGCCGCGGCTCGACCAACGTGGTCGCCAACGACAAGGACTACAGGACCTCGGTCGACAAGTTCTGGACCGCCGGCGACGTGCGCCGCGGCCAGTCTTTGGTCGTCTGGGCGATCCGCGAAGGCCGCCAGGCCGCCCGGGCGATCGACGAGGCGCTGATGGGAAGCTCGGTTCTGCCGCGGTAAGGCGGGGGGCTATCTGCTTCTCGTTTATGAGGATCTGAGGTGGTGCGGCTCGCTCCCACTGATCTCCCCCCTTGAGGGGGAGATGTCACCGAAGGTGACAGAGGGGGGTAGCGAGGGTGCGGCAAATACAATCGTCGAAGAATATGCTGAGAGGTCACCCCCCTCTACCCTGCCGGGCATCTCCCCCTCAAGGGGGGAGATCTGACTGACGCGCTGTTTCATCTCATCTCCAGCATCGTGCAGAGCACGTTTCTCCGCTCCGTTTGCGTGGAGGTTAGCGCGAATGCCGATGGGTTTCCGCTAACGCGTGGCGGCCGGGACCCGATAATCATCGATCCGCCCGGCCGGCGCCGGGGCGAGTTCGCCGCGCCTGACCAGTTTGTCGCGCGGCGTTTCGACGAGGAGGGAGGGGAGCGGGGCGGCGCCGAGAAGGTCCTTGCCGCCGTCGAGTTCGGGGTCTGAGAGGCTGATCGGATGGGTCGGGATAGCCTGGCCGGGTGAGGCGGGAAGGGCTGACAGCGCCGGCAGGTTGGAACCGTCGAGCTTGACGACATCGGGGCTCGCCATTTCGCCGAGATGCCGGCGGGCCAGTTTTTCCACGTAGAAGGCGAGCTTCTGCTTGCCGGCCTTGGTGAAGGTGATGCCGTCTGAACCGCGCAGGCGCACCTGCTGGCCGTTGACGTCGGAGCCGGTGATGATGAATTTGCCGTCCTCGTCGACGAAACCTTCCCAGATATCGACGAATTCGCCACCGGCCTTTTCCGCCTGGTTGCGATAGATGGCATTGAGCGTCACTGCGTCGGCGGTCGCCGTCGGCGACTGGAAGGAAGGCAGGCCGACCCAGAGGAGCGGCAGCTTGCGGGAGGCGACGATGCCGACAAGTTCGGTCACCCGCCGCTCGTATTCCTTGAACCACGCGTCGCTGCGGAACTTTTCCTTGGTGCTGCCGATCGTCATCTGCTGGCGGTCGTTGGCCCCCAGCATGATCACGACGACGGCGGGTTTCACCTCGTCGAGCATGGCGGGAAGCTCGGCCGCCCAGTCGAAGTGATCCTCGCGGACGAGACCGGAGGAGCCGTCGCTGCGCTCAGTGATCGCAACGCCGGGGGCGGTGGCAAACGCCGTTTCCAGCTCGCTGCCGATGCCGCCGGCCATGAAGTCGCCGACCACCAGGACATGCTTGGCATTTTCGAGCTTGGCAACCGGTTCCGGCGCCGGCGGCGCGATCGGCTGCACCGGGCGGGGGGCGGCCGCCCGTCCCGTGCTGCGGCGCGGCCGCGGCTTCATCTCGATGATCGAGCCGTCGCGGTCGTAACGGCGGCGGCCGTAGGGGGCGGGCCGCTCATAGCGGTCGTCGCGCTCGTAACGCGGACCGCCGAACAGGTAATCGAAGAGGTTACGGCGCGGGATGGGCTCCTGGGCGGCAGCCGGCGATAAGCCGACCGGCAGGGCGAGCAGCACCGCGAGGAGGAGAAGGGCCAGGCGCACCCATCCCCAGTTTCGCACGCCCCAGTTTCGCACGCCCCAGTTTCGCACGCCCCAGTTTCGGACGCCCTTGTCTGGTCGAGGCCTGTTCCGCCAGGCACCGTTCTGGACGGTCTCTTTTTGCCCGGATTTATGCAAAGCCTTCATGCCTCCGACGTCCCGCACACCTTGCGGGGGATTCCCTCAAACGATGTGGCGCGATACGCCTTCTTGTCAACGCAAAGCTTCGAGAAGCGACTTCGAGGGCTCGCCGTTCTGCTGCATGCCGAGGCGTTTCTGGATCGCCGAGATCGCAGCCTTCGAGCCGGAACCGAAATTGCCGTCGACTTCGCCCTCGTAATAACCGAGCTGTTTCATGCGGTTCTGCAGCTCGAACTTCTGCTTGATGTCGAGCGTGCCTTCGGGGCGCGGCCAGCTCTGCTGGACGCCGCCGAAACCGGCGATCTCGTCGGCGAGCAGGCCTACCGCCAGCGCGTAGCTGTCGGCGGCGTTGTATTTCTTCACGGTGAAGAAATTGCCGAGCATCAGGAAGGCCGGCCCGGTCTCGCCGGCCATCAGCTTCAGCGTCGCCCGGTCGGTGCCGCGCGGGAAGTTCTTGCCGTTCGCGCGTGCGAAACCGAGCTTCGCCCATTCGCCGAGCGTCTTGGTCTGGCCTTCGTGACGGGCGCCGCCCGCCGGCAGCACCGTTTCATAACCCCAGGTCTTGCCGCTCTGCCAGCCGTTCTTGGCAAGCAGGTTGGCGGAGGTGGCGAGCGCATCCGGAACCGAATGCCAGATGTCACGCTTGCCGTTGCCGTCCGCATCGATCGCGTAGAGCAGGTAGCTGGTCGGGATGAACTGGGTATGGCCCATGGCGCCGGCCCAGGAGCCGGTCAGCTGCTTGGGCGTGATATCGCCCGACTGCAGGATCTTCAGCGCGGCGATGAGCTGGTTGCGGGCGAACTTGGCGCGCTTGGGATCACCCCAGGCAAGCGTCGCCAGCGCCTGCGGCACGTGGTGCAGGCGGTCGGGATTTTCGAGCGCCGCCCCATAGTTGGATTCCATCGACCAGATGGCAAGCAGGATGTTCCTGTCGACGCCGAAATGGCGTTCAAGGGAGGCGAGCGTCGAGCCGTGCTTGGCCGCCATCTCGCGACCGATCTTGACGGTATAGGGGTTTACGCGGCTGTCGAGATAGTCCCATATCCTGGACTTGAATTCGGGCTGAAAATTCGCCTTCTCAAGCACGTCCCGGTCGGGTTCGCTGACGCCGGCGAAAGCTCTCTCATAGGTCGAGCGGGTGATCCCGCTCTTGGCGGCGGTGTCGTAGAATTTTACGATCCACGTCTTGAAACCGGCGTCTGCCCGGGCATCTATCGGCATGGCCGCCGCGGCGAGCCCGGCGATCAGGGAGAAGGCAAACCCACGAAAGAGGTTGGTGCGAAGCGTCTTCATCGGCAGTCGGGTCCAGTCTTCTTTTTACCAAGCCTTGCGGCAAGAGTGGCATGCGGCTTAACGATGTAATAACAGAATTGGGTCAACAAATTCTTTACCATAGAAACCGGACCCACGGCAGTCTTTGCGAAACGGTAGCAATTCGTCATTAGATGCCGAGATTTGAATATTTGCACAATGACGTGCTTTCAGGAGGCATGAGTGGCACAACAACAAAAGATCCGTAAGGCAGTGTTTCCGGTAGCAGGTCTGGGCACGCGCTTCCTGCCCGCGACCAAGGCGGTGCCGAAGGAAATGCTGACCGTGGTCGACAAGCCGGTCATCCAGTACGTCGTGGATGAGGCGGCCGAAGCCGGGATCGAACATTTCGTCTTCGTGACCGGACGCGGCAAGGGGGTCATCGAGGACTATTTCGACATCCAGTACGAACTGGAACAGATGCTGCGCGAGCGCAACAAGAATGCCGAGCTGACGCTGCTCGCCGGCCTTCTGCCGGTTGCCGGCACCGCCAGCTTCACGCGCCAGCAGGTGCCGCTCGGGCTTGGCCACGCGGTCTGGTGCGCCCGCGACATCGTCGGCAACGAACCTTTCGCGGTCCTGCTTCCCGACATGATCATGGCCGGTGGCAAGGGCTGCCTCAAGGGCATGGTCGATCTTTATGCCGAAAGCGGCGGCAACGTCGTCGCCGTGCAGGAATGCGATCCGGACCAGGCGCATAAATACGGCATCGTCGGCATCGGCGCGCCGGTCGGCGAAGGTTTCAAGATCACCCAGATGATCGAAAAGCCCGCCAAGGGCACCGCGCCGTCCAACCTCTACATCAACGGTCGCTACATCCTGCAGCCGGAGATCTTCAAGATCCTGGAAACCCAGGAACGCGGCGCCGGCAACGAAATCCAGCTCACCGACGGCATGCTGACGCTCGCCAAGGCCCAGGAATTCGCGGCCTATCCGTTCAAGGGCGATACGTTCGACTGCGGCGCCAAGGACGGCTTCATCCTGGCAAACCTCGCCTTCGCCCTGCAGCGCGCCGATATCCGCCCGGCGATCGAAGGGCCGATGAAGGCGCTGCTCGCCTCGCTGAAGTAAATCCCTCTGTCCGGCGATTTGCCGGTCCGGACGTCACGCAAACCCCTCATGGTCCTGCTATGAGGGGTTTTGTTTTTTCACGGTGTCGGGTGACATGGCTGTCTCTGCGAATCTCGATTTTCTGGAATTCCACGATCTTTCGGCGGATACCATAGCGGCGATCCTCGATCGTGCCGGCGCGCTTGGGCAAGCGTGGCGGGAGCGGCGGATGCCGAAAAGCCTCGAAGGCAGGCGGGTCGCCCTGATCGTCGACGATGGCGGCTGGCGCAACACGACGGCTTTCGATCTCGGAATCCAGGCGATGGGCGGCATTTGCACCCAGGTGCCGGTCACTCTCGGCGGGCGCGAGGCGATCGGCGATCTGGCGGGTTATCTCGACAATTGGTTCGACATGATCGTCATCCGCACGCCGGAGCTGGCCTCGCTCCGGGAGCTTGCGGCAAATGCCCGGGCGCCGGTCATCAATGCCCGGACGCGGTCGAACCACCCTTGCGAGACGCTCGGGGACCTCGCTTATGTCAGAGCCAAAAGGGGCCGCATCGAGGATTTGAAGATCGTCGGAGTTGCGCCCGACGCCAATATTCTCCGGTCATGGGTCGAGGCGTCGATCTCGCTGCCGATCGAGGTGGTGCAGGTCTATCCGGACGGTTGGCACGTGGGCGACCCGGCGCTTCTCAATCCGAATTTCCGGCTGAGCACGGATACGCGGGAACTTGAGGATGCGGATGTCATCTTCACGGATAGCTGGCCGGGCGGGATCGCTGAAAGCACGCTTGCGGATTACCGGATCTCGGCGGCAGTTCTCGATCGCTGCCGTCCCGACGTGATCTTCATTCCCTGTCCGCCGGTGGCGCGGGGCGAGGAGGTCAGCGCGGATGCGATGACGCACCCCGCCCGCCAGAGCACGGCGGCAAAAGCCTTCCTGCTGCACGCGCAGAATGCGCTGATGGAATGGATTGGTGCCCGAACGAAAGCTTAGCGCTTCAAGGTGAGGCCGACGCCGGCGCGGACGATCTTGTCGTTGGTGCCGCCGCCGCCCGCCTGCTCGTATTCGACGTCGCTGGTCAGATCGAGGTAGCGGTTGATCGCCCAGGTCAGGCCGGCGCCGCCGATCCAGACCGTTTCGTCGCTCGGGCCACCGTTCGGGAAATCGCGCAAGGTCGAACTGCCGGTCAGCCGGGCGATGAGGTTGTCGCGCATCTCATGGGTCAGCGCTGCCGTCGCCTGGTATTCCACCCAGCCGCTCTGGCCGGGCGTGGTCGAGTCCTGCACCGTGGTGCGCAGGCCGAGATCGACATTGGTGCCGCGCTGCGGCGACCATGTGGCGCTGCCGTTGAAGGTGACTGCGCCGACCGATTTAAGCCGGTCGTCCTCGTAATCGACGATCTCGTAACCGGTGCCGATTTCGCCGCGCAGTTTTTCGCCGAGATCGAATTCGACTCCGGTGCGCGCTGCATAACTCTGCGACGAACGGGCATAACCGGAATTGTCGCGCCTGAGGTCGTAGAACGTGCGGCCGGTCGCCACTTCTACATAAGGGACCAGCGCCGGGGAGAGTTCGTAGCCGAGCCGCAGGCGACCGTCGATGCCGGTCCGGTTGCGGTCCTTCGTGCTGACGATCGTGCCGTCGGAGAGTTTCGCATCCGTATAGGCCGCGCGGGACAGATCGAGCGCGGCGGTGCCGCGGACCTTGCCGAAATCGCGCTGGAGGGAGGCGCCGCCGGTGAATTCATGAACGCCCGGCTGGGTCGATGCGCCGCCCACCGCATTCGGATCGTAGTCGTCCTCGCGGGAGAACCGATAACCGCCGGTGATATGGGCAACCGTGTCGTTGGAGAGATCGAGCCGCAGGTCTGCATTGACGTTCGCTTCCGGCTGCTCGCTCTGGCTGCTGCTGCCGAGATTCCGCTCCAGCGTGCCTTCACCCGTGACCGTCAACGAATGGCGCGACCAGTCGGAGGTCAACGTGCCGCGGATCGCCGTCGACAGGTAATCGCGGCGGATCTTGGTCCCGTTCGAGCGGCGGGTCTCGGTGTCGATGCTCTGGTTGATCGAGGGGCGGAGCAGGAAACTGCCCATCCGGATGCCGGTCGGATCGCCCGGCTCGCGGGGCTGTTCCTGGGTTTCGACAGGCTCCGCGCCGCGGTCGAGCGGCTCTTCGCGCGGCTGGTTCAGGTCGTCCTCGTAGGGAGGTTCCTGGTTGGCCGCCTGGTTGCGGCCGGGCGTGGTGCCCGTCGCGAGATTGGGATCGCTCGCATTCTGGTCATCGGCGGCATTGCTGGCGTTGCTCGTCGTCTGTGCCGACGTGCTGCCTCTCAATGCCGTGTTCGAGGTCGGCGAGGTGGCGTTCGCGACCGAGGGAAGAGAGCCGTTCTGCGGCGGAAATACGCTGCGGGTCTGGGCGGCTGCGGGTGAAGCCAGCGCCGAACAGGCCAGCAGAAGGCCGAGTGTCGCCCGGCGCCTCTGGCGCGTCCCGCCTGTCGTTGTGGTGATCTTCATAGGCCTGCCCGGGCAATCGCAAATGCTTACCCAAACGTAAAGCCATGTGGTTAACGTTTGGTTGCGACGCCGTGGCCGGCGGCTAACTTAGCGGCGCCGCACCAAGCGGATAGACTTGATGGGTGAAAAGAGTTAAGGCTTGCCCATGATCAAGAGAGCTTTGCAACTGGTCGAGAACGACCTTGTCGATTCCGCCTTGAGGACGATTTCCTTCGGGAAACAAGGGCTTAATGCGCTGGAACTGGCGCTTCAGAACGGTCTTGGCGACGCCTTCCGCAAGGCAGCGGAACTGATCGGCGACATCGACGGCAGGGTCGTCGTGACCGGCATCGGCAAGAGCGGACATATCGGCCGCAAGATCGCCGCCAGCCTCGCTTCGACCGGCACGCCATCCTTCTTCGTGCATCCCGTCGAAGCCAATCACGGCGATCTCGGCATGATCGGCTCGGGCGACGTGGTGCTGGCTCTGTCGTGGAGCGGCGAGACCGCCGAACTGCAAGGCATCGTTTCCTTCACCCGCCGCTTCTCCATTCCGCTGATCGCCATGACATCGGGCGAAATTTCGACGCTCGCCCGCGAGGCCGATGTCGTTCTGCTGCTGCCCAAGGAACAGGAAGCCTGCCCGCACGGTCTGGCGCCGACCACCTCGACGCTGATGCAGCTTGCGATGGGCGACGCGCTTGCCGTGGCGCTGCTCGAAGCACGCGGTTTCTCGGCAACCGATTTCCGCGTCTACCATCCGGGCGGCAAGCTCGGAGCGATGCTCACCCATGTCGGCGACCTGATGCATACCGGCGATCGCATGCCTCTGGTCAAAAAGGGCGTCCTCATGCTGGAGGCGATCGAGGAACTGTCGCGCAAGCGCTTCGGCTGCGTCGGCATAGTCGATGAGGATGGCAGCCTCTGCGGCTTCATCAGCGATGGCGATATTTCCCGGCACCTTCATCTCGATCTGCGCGAAACGCGGGTCGACGACGTGATGACGCACAACCCGAAGACCGTCAGCAAGGAAACGCTTGCCACGAAGGCCATGGCGCTGCTCAACAAGCACAGCATCGGCGCGCTGCTCGTCGTCGATGAGGAGCGCAAGCCGGTCGGCATCGTCCACTTCCACGATCTGCTGCGCGTCGGCGTCGCCTGATACCAGTCAGGCTCCGAGCCGCTTTCGGCCGGAAGAACTACGCCGCTTCGACCGTCAGGTCGCGTCCGCTCGCCGCCACCACCTTCACCTGCGTGCCGGCCGGCAGGTCCGGTCCCATTACCGACCACCATGTATCGTCGAGCCGGATGCGTCCGCGCCCCTCGGCGATCGGTTCGTGGAGAGTTGCGGTGCGGCCGACCAGGCTTTCGCCGCGCCGGTTGAGATTGGGCTCGTCCGTCGCCTGGTTGCGGCTGGAATAGAAGCGGCGGCCGGCCAGTGCGAAGGCGCCGGAAAGCACCGCGAAGAGCAGGAGCTGGACGTGCCAGGTCCAGAAGGCCGCGTCCCAGAGCGCCAGAGACAGCACGCCGATGACGATCGCGGCAGCACCGATCCAGATCAGGAAGACGCCGGGTGCCGCGAGCTCGGCGGCGAGAAGGACGACGCCCAATATCCACCAGCTCCAGGGACCGAGATTGACCACAGCATCATGCAGCATGGCTCAGGTCTCTGAGGAATTCGGGTTGAACGGATTGAGGACCGGCGTGGTGCGCGGGCCGGGCTGGGGACGCGGGCCGGCCGGCGGGCGCGGCGGTGCTGCGGGCCCGGAACCATCGCCGAAAACGTCCTTTGCAATGGCGCCGATGCCGCCGAGCGAACCGATGACCGACGAAGCCTCCAGCGGCATCAGCACGATCTTCGAGTTCGGTGCCTTGCCGATCGCCGCCAGCGCCTCGATGTATTTCTGCGCCACGAAATAGTTGATCGCCTGCACGTCGCCGGCGGCGATCGCCTGCGAGACGGATTGGGTCGCCTTGGCTTCGGCTTCCGCCAGACGCTCGCGAGCTTCCGCCTCGCGGTACGCGGCCTCGCGCTTGCCTTCCGCCTCGAGAACCGCTGCCTGCTTGGCGCCTTCGGCGCGCAGGATCTGGGCACTGCGGGAACCTTCGGCCTCGAGGATCTGGGCGCGCTTCTCGCGCTCGGCCTTCATCTGCCGTCCCATCGATTCGACGAGGTCGGCCGGCGGCTGGATGTCCTTGATCTCGACGCGGGTGACCTTGATGCCCCAGGGGCCGACGGCCTCGTCGACGACGCGCAGCAGGCGTTCGTTGATGACTTCGCGATTGGAGAGCAGTTCGTCGAGATCCATCGAGCCCATGACCGAGCGGATATTGGTCATGGTGAGGTTCTGGATGGCGTTCTGCAGGTTGGAAATCTGGTAGGCGGCCTGGGCCGGATTGAGCACCTGATAGAAGGCGACTGCGTCGGCGGAGACGCTGGCATTGTCCTTGGTGATGACTTCCTGGGTCGGGATGTCGAGGACCTGCTCCATGACGTTCATGCGCACCCCGATGCGCTCGATGAAGGGCGTCAGGATGTTGAGGCCGGGCTCCAGCGTGCGCGTATAGCGGCCGAAGCGCTCCACGGTGTAGCGATAACCCTGCGGCACGGTCTTGATCCCGGCGAACAGGACCAGGATGATCAGCAGAACGACGCCGATCACGACGATATCGAAGCCACCCAGGCCGCCCAAGTTCATGACATTCCTCCATTGCAGGCGGTAAGTCCGCCAGATCACACGTGATGAGTTAGCACGTTCTTTACAGGGAAGAAATGACAGCCCGACCGCTGTCGATGACGCCCGGGTTATTCACAAGGACGCGTTGCCGGTCTAGGAAGCGGGTTCGAACACCCGGTCGCAGCCTACCCGGTCAAAACAAGGATGAAAGCCCATGAAAACCATCGTCGTCTGCTCCGGCGGACTGGATTCCGTTTCGCTCGCCCACAGGATTGCCGCCGAACGGCAGCTGCTGGGCCTGATCTCCTTCGACTATGGCCAGCGGCACCGCAAGGAACTCGATTTCGCCGCCGCCTGCGCCGTGCGGCTCGGTGTGTTTCACGAGATCATCGACATGCGCGGCATCGGCAGCCGGTTGACCGGCTCGGCACTGACCGACGACGTGGACGTGCCGGATGGGCATTATGCCGAGGAGACGATGCGCGTCACCGTGGTGCCGAACCGCAATGCGATCATGCTGTCGGTCGCCTTCGGGGTGGCGGCGGCGCGAAACGCCGATGCGGTGGCGATCGCCGTGCATGGCGGCGACCATTTCATCTATCCCGACTGCCGCCCCGGTTTCATCGACGCCTTCCAGGCGATGCAGGATCACGCGCTCGACGGTTATGCGTCGGTCCGTCTGCTTGCGCCTTACGTCAACGGGTCGAAGGCCGATATCGTCACGGACGGCGCCCGTCATGCTACGCCGTTCGCCGAGACATGGTCCTGCTACAAGGGCGGTGCCCGCCATTGCGGCCGCTGCGGCACCTGTGTCGAGCGGCGAGAGGCTTTCCACCTCGCTGGCATCGAAGATCCGACCGAGTACGAGGATCCGGATTTCTGGAGGGCGGCGACGGAAGGATTCAGGGCCGAGGAGACGCGTTGATAGAGTGGCTGTCTCATCTAGAACAGTCATTGGACCATCACGGCCAACCGGCCTAGGCTTCGCATTCTTCCCGCATGAGGTGCCTCGATGAAACTTCAATTGATCCGCAATGCGACGCTCAAGCTTTCTTATGCGGGCCGCAGCATCCTGATCGATCCTTATTTCGCACCTCGTCACAGCCTGCCGTCCTATACCGGCAAATCCGCTAATCCGTTGACGGACCTGCCGCTTTCGGTGGAGGAGGTCTTGCAGGGTGTCGAACTGGTGATCGTCTCCCATCTCCATTCGGACCATTTCGATTCTGTGGCCAAACAACGTGTCCCAAAACATCTGCCGCTGATCTGTCAGCCGGGCGATGAGGCGACGATCGCTGCAGAAGGTTTTACCGATGTAGAGCCGCTCGAGGGGGTGCTCGTCTGGCAAGGCATCACGATCACGCGCCGTGAGGGCAGCCACGGGCTTGGTCCGGTCCGGGAAAAGATGGGATCGGTGATGGGACTGATGTTTGCCGCGCCCGGTGAGCCGCTAATTTATTGGGCGGGCGATACGGTCCTTTATCCGCCGGTACTGGAGACGGTGGAGCGCGTCGTGCCCGATGTCATCGTCAGCCATTCCTGCGGCGCCCTCTGGGATGGCGACCTCATCGTCATGGATGCGGCGGAAACGATCGAGCTGTGCCGGTCAGCGCCTGAGGCCACGGTTGTTGCGGCGCATATGGAGGCGCTCGATCATGCCACCGTTTCGCGTGCACATCTGCGCGAGGCGGCTCACTCGGCGGGAATCGGCCCATCGCGCCTGCTGATTCCGGCAGACGGCGATGTGATCGACCTGCCGGCCCGCTGAAAGCGCTGAAGCCGGAGAGGCAATAGATCGGGGGCGGCTGGAATGAGCCGGCTTACACCCAGCCCTGAAGTTCGCGGCGGACCACCGTTTCCAGCACCGTCATGCCACCCGGACTGTCGTTCAGACAGGGGATATGCGCGAATTTTTCGCCGCCGTGATGCAGGAAGATCTCGCCCGCCTCGCCGGCAATCTCTTCGAGCGTTTCCAGACAGTCGGAGACGAAGCCGGGGTTCATCACAGCGATCCGCTTGATGCCGTCATGGGCGAGTTTTTCGACCGTCTTGTCGGTATAGGGCTGCAACCATTCCTCCGGCCCGAAACGGGACTGGAAGGTGATCATGAAATTCTTGTCCGTGAAGCCAAGCGCCTCCTTCAGGAGCCGCGCCGTCTTCTGACAATGGCAGTAATAGGGATCGCCCGCCTTGAAATAGGATTGCGGGATGCCGTGGAAGGAGGCGATCAGCATTTCCGGCTCCCAGTCGAGTGCTTCGTATTTCGCCCTGACGGAGTTCGCCAGCGCTTCGATATAGGCAGGCTCGTCGTGATAGGGCGGCACGGTGCGTAACGCCGGCTGCCAGCGCAGCTTCATCAGGTGTTCGAAGGCCTTGTCGTTGACGGTCGCGGTGGTGGAGGCCGCATATTGCGGATAGAGCGGGAAGAGGAGGATCTTCTCGCAGCCCTTTTCCTTCAGCGCGTCGATGCGCTCGGCGATCGACGGCTTGCCGTAGCGCATCGCCCAGTCGACGGCGACATTTGGCAGGTCCTTCAGCCGCTCGGCCATCAGCTCGCCCTGGCTGCGGGTATAGGTGCGCAGGTAGCTCTCGTTCAAATCCTTGTTCCAGATCGCCTCATAGGCCTTGCCGACTTTCTGCGGCCGCTTGTTGAGCACGATGCCGTAGAGGATCGGATACCAGTAGAGCCGCGACCATTCGATCACCCGCTTGTCGGAGAGGAACTCCGCCAGGTATCGCCGCATCGGCCAGTAATCCGTACCGTCCGGGGTGCCGAGGTTGACGAGCAGCACGCCGACCTTGCCGAAACTCACCTTCGGATGATCGGAGGGCATGTGGGCGGAATGCGGATGCATGGTGACCTTTCAAAGATCGGATGAAGCCGATACGGGGGCGGGCGCCTTTCCGGATCATTTAGGAATAAAAAACGGCCCGGGAAAGCCCGGGCCGGTATATGGATCGGGACAAATTGTCCCGGCCCGTTGTCTGAAGTCGCGGACCCGACCCTGGTGGGGTCGGGATGTCGCTGGCCGGCGTTACTTGGCGGGCAGTTCCAGCTCGGCGCCGATCTCGATGTGGTTCGGGCGGCGCAACTTGTTGGCCTCGGCGATCTTCGTCCATTCCTCGCCGGTGCCGTAGTGGCTTTCGGCGATATCCCAGAGCGAGTCACCCTTGACGACCGTATACTTGGTCGGGCCGGCCGGCTGCGGAGCGGCGGGAGCTGCCGGCGCTGGCTTTGCCGGAGCTGCGGCCATGCTGTTCGGGGCAGGGGCGGCCGGCGCGGGAGCCGCAGGAGCGGCCGGTGCGGAGGCGGTCGGTGCTGCCGGCGCCGGCCTGGCGGGCGCGGCGGCCATCGGAGCAGGTGCCGCCGGTGCGGGTGCTGCAGGGGCAGACGCAGCCGGTGCCGGCGGAGCGGCGGGCGCGGGCTTCGGCGGCGGGGTGTAGCTTGCCGGGGTCAGGTCGGTGATACGGCCGTCCGTATAGGGCTTGTAGGGGTTGCGGGCAGCCACGAACTCCGCCGTCACGTCCGCGAGGTCCGGGCCGTAGTCATAGGCGTTCTTACCGCCGGTCTTGAAGATGGCGTAACCGTCGCCGCCCGCGCGCATGAAATTGTTGGTGACGACGCCATAGGTCTTGGCCGGGTCGATCGGTACGAACTTGTCGCCGTCCTTGACCTGCACGTCGCTGACCTTGGAGCCGGCCGGCTTCGACTTGTCGAAGGAATATTTGAGGCCGGCGACCTGCGGGAAACGGCCTGCGCCGTCATCGATCTGGCTGACGCCGTTTTCCAGCGCCTTGACGACATCGGCGCCGGTCAGCTGGAAGGTGGCGAGCGTGTTCTGGAATGGCAGGACGCTGACGACCTCGCCCTGGGTGACTTCGCCGGCGTCGATCGAGGCGCGCAGGCCGCCGCCGTTCTGGATGGCGATGGTGATGCCCTGGCCCTTGGTGCGCTCGAGCATCGCGTCGGCGACGAGGTTGCCCATCGAGCATTCCTTGGCGCGGCAGACGCGGCGGTCACCGTCGATCACGGCTTCGGATGCGCCGACGACCTTCTTCTTCATGTCCTCGATCGGCTTCTTGAGCTCGGTCACCCGCGCCGCGAAAGCTGCGTCCGGCTGGAAGGCCTTGTCGACCAGGATCGGATTGCCCTCGGCGCTCTTCACGACGCCGCTGTCGTCGAAGACGACCTTCATGTCGCCGAGATATTTCGAATACTGATAGGCCTGGACCACCGGCACCTTGTAGCCGCCCGGATTGTCCGACCAGGTCGGATAGGGGCCTGCGGCATCCTTGGCGGTGTTCGAAAGGAGCGTATGCGTGTGGCCGCCGACGACGACGTCGACATCCGGGATCTTGGCGATCAAGGCGAGATCGCGCGGGTAACCGACATGGGTCAGCGCGATGATCTTGTCGACGCCTTGAGCCTTCAGGCCCTGCACGGCTTCGGTGATCTTCGCGACATCGTCGGCGATCGTGATGTTCGGGCCGGGATTGGCGATCTCGGGGGTGTCGTTGGTGACGGCGCCGACGATGCCGATCTTCTGGCCGCCGACGGTCAGCACCAGCGACGGCTTGATGCGGTTGCCGATCTTGGCGGCGGCGCTCGGCACGACGTTGGCGGTGACGACCGGGAACTGGATCTTGTCGAGGAAGGTGGCGAGCACGTCGTCGCTGTCGTCGAATTCATGGTTGCCGACGGTCATGGCGTCGAATTTCATGGCGTTCAGCGCTTCGGCTTCGGCCGCACCCTTGTAGGTCGTGTAGAAGAGAGAGCCCTGGAAGTTGTCGCCGGCGTTGAGGAGAATGACGTTCTTGTTCTCAGCCTTCAGCGCGTCGCGCGTCTGGTTGATCGCAGTCAGCAGCCGGGCCGCGCCGCCGAAGCATACGCCCTTGCCTTCATCCTCGGCCGAGCAGGTGGAATCCGTCGCGTTGATGGATTCGAGACGCGAATGGAAGTCGTTGATGTGCAGGATATTGAGTTCGAAATCGGCAAATGCCGCGCCGCTTGAAAGAGCCATGACCGAAGCGGTCAGCAGCCCGAGCCTCAATGTCTTCTTCATCTGTTCTCTCTCCTGTTTTTATTGGTCGGCTCTCTGCCGCCTGACTCCGACTGTTCTACCGTCCCACCGTGACAGTCGTTGTGCAACGCATGTTTTCATCAAGGCAAAGTGGTTTCAAGGGGAAATATGACAAAGGTGCGCGTGTAAGTTTTCTCAGCGCCGAATGCGAGAAACCCCGCCGAAGCGGGGTTCCGGAATTTCCAGTCATTGTTCGATGACGGATTGTTTCAGCCGCGGCGGGAGAGCGAGAATTGGGCGCCGCTATCCTGCGTGCAGTTGAGCTGGTTGATGCTGACCAGCGAGCAGTTGACACGCGACTGGGTCTTGCGCACCAGCGAGGTCATGTTGATCTCGACCAGCGTCGGCGAGAGGCTGGTATAGGTGCCCGAGGCGAGCAGCGTGTTGCTGTCGCTGGAACGGGTGTTGAACGTGCCGGCCTGGAACGAGGAAACGATGCCGTTCGGATCGACCCAGCTTCCTTCGACGCCCTGCGGCTGCACGGCCGCCATCTGTTGCGGCGGAGGGGAAGAAACGCAGGCGGTCAAGCTGGCTGCGGCGATGAGCGCAAAGCTCACTTTAAATTTCATGATCAGTCTCCCGCGATTCGGTCCGGCTCAGGTTGGCAAACCTTGCCGCCATCGCCCTATGTAACGCAAGATGTGGCCTTG
This sequence comes from Neorhizobium tomejilense, assembly GCF_964254135.1. NCBI lineage: Bacteria > Pseudomonadati > Pseudomonadota > Alphaproteobacteria > Hyphomicrobiales > Rhizobiaceae > Neorhizobium > Neorhizobium tomejilense. The sequence goes on along the minus strand of NZ_CAXUSO020000001.1, from coordinate 2,818,600 downwards.
AAAAGGCAAGAGCTTTCAACATGCAAAAAACCGCCTGCGGCAAGGCAGGCGGTTTCCATTGTATTTTATCGGTTCAGCGAACCCGTTCGCGAAATCAGCGAACCCGTTCGCGAGATTAACGAACCAGGATGTTCTTGAACTGCCACGGATCCTTGGTGTCGATGTCTTCCGGGAAAAGGCCCGGGCGGCCGTCGAGCGGGGTCCAGTCGGTATAGTGGCCTTCGACCGGGCCGAGGTAGGGCAGCTGCACTTCGAGGCAGCGCTTGTAGTCGATCTCGTCGGCCTCGACGATGCCGGCGGTCGGGTTTTCGAGTGCCCAGACCATGCCGGAGAGAACCGCGGAGGTCACCTGCAGGCCGGTGGCGTTCTGGTAAGGCGCGATACGGCGGGTTTCTTCGAGCGACAGGCGCGAACCGAACCAGTAGGCGTTCTTCTCGTGGCCGTAGAGCAGCACGCCGAGTTCGTCGATGCCGTCCTCCAGCTCGTCCTCGTCGAGAACGTGGTGGACCGGCTGCGGCGTGCCGCCATTGCCGAACATCTCGTGAAGCGACAGAACCGCGTCATTGGCCGGATGGTAGGCGTAGTGGCAGGTCGGGCGGAAGGTCACTTCGCCGTCCTTGTCGCGCACCGTGAAATAATCGGCGATCGAGATCGATTCGTTGTGGGTGACGAGGAAGCCATACTGCGGGCCGGGCGTCGGGCACCAGCTGCGAACGCGGGTGTTGGCGCCCGGCTGTTCGAGATAGATGGCGGCCTTGTTGCCCTTCTTGTGCTTCTTGCCGTTCTTCGGCATCCATTCCTCATGGGTGCCCCAGCCGAGTTCGGCCGGCTGCATGCCTTCGGAAATGAAGCCTTCGACCGACCAGGTGTTCCAGAACACGTTGAGCGGCTTCGGGTGCTTGGTGCGCTGGGTGTCGCGTTCGGCGATGTGGACGCCCTTGACGCCGAGCTTCTTCATCAGCTTCGCCCAGCCTTCGCGGTCGTGCTGATCAGGCTCGTCGAACTTCAGGCCGGTGTCGTTGGCGAGGTTGACCAGCGCCTGCTTGACGAACCAGGAGACCATGCCCGGGTTGGCGCCGCAGGTGGAAACGGCGGTCGCACCGCCGGGATTCTTGGCCTTTTCCTTGCGAACGGTTTCGCGCAGCGCATAGTTTGTGCGCTCGGAATTCTTCATGTTCTTGTCGAAATAGAAGCCGAGCCAGGGCTCGACGACCGTGTCGATGTAGAGAACATCGAGCTTGCGGCAGAGCTTCATCAGGTCGAGCGAGCCGGTATCGACCGACAGGTTGACGCAGAAGCCCTGGCCCTTGCCTTCGGTCAGGAGCGGCTTCAGGAGTTCCTTGTAGTTCTCCTTGGTCACGTATTCCTTGATGTGACGGACGCCGTGCTTCTTGAGAATCTCCATGTCGGAGGGTTCGTCGCGCGGGTCGATGACGACCATCCGGCTCTTGTCGAACTTGAAATGGCGTTCGATCAGCGGCAGCGTGCCGCGGCCGATCGAGCCGAAACCGATCATCACGATCGGACCGGTGATTTCGCCATAAACCGGATAGGTAGTCTCTGACATGTCTTTCTCCTTGATCGCGGCCTTCTCGGGCCGCTGCCCCGCTTATTCGGCAGTGGAATGGAAATTTAAAGGCTGCACTCGGGCAATTCGCGGCGCTCTAGATCATAAAACTTCGTCACAATAAAGAGCCTGTCGATTTTCGGCAGACGAATCGACAGCGTTGTTCGATCGCGGTGGGCGCGACTGCGGTGTCGCTGCGAGTTGCAGAAGGGTCGGGAAACCCGGCTAGGCCAAACCATTTCCGCAAGATCACTCCGTCGCGGTGCCCTGGTGAAAGACCATGCGCCATTTGCCATCCGGGTCGAGGCGCCAGACGGAGCTTCGGTTGGCAAGGAGCCTGCTCCCGTCGTCGTTGATGCGGGTGCCGCGATAGGTGGCGAGCGCGATCGTGTCGCTCAGCATCGTGGCGCTGAAGTCGGTGATCGACGTGTTGCCCGGTTCTGTCTCGGCCACGAGGTGGGTGACGATATCGTCGAACGTATAGGCGCGGCCGGAGCGGCCGAATTCGCGGAATTCCGGCGCCAGCAGTTCGCGCAGCTTTTCCTCGGAATTGCGGACCTCGCGGCTCTGCAAGGCAAGCTCGAGCCCAAGCAGATGATCCGCGAGGGCGCTGGGCGTGGTCATTACCGGCCTGCCCGGGCCATTTTCGCGGCGCGGGCGGCAGGACGAGGGGCTTCCGCCGGCATTTCCGATCGCGCCGTCTGGGCGACGAGTTCGGCGGCGATCAGGCCGCGCAGAGAATTGCCGACGAAGAAGCGGCGGTTTTCGAGGTCGATGAGGCGCAGGACCTGGCTTTTTGCCTTGCCCTCACGGATGAGGTCGGCGCGCAGGATGCCGGGCAGGAGCCCGCTCGACAGCGCCGGGGTCAGCAGCGAGCCGTCCGGTTGTTCGACGAAGACATTGGTGATCGTGCCTTCGCAGACTTCGCCGCGCTCGTTGAGAAGGATAACCTCGTCCGCCTCTTCGGGTGAAAACTCGGCGCGGGCGGCCTCATAGATCTCGCGCCGAGAGGTCTTGTGGCGATAGGTCGGGTCGTCGGAGGGAAGCGTCGTCCTGGCGACCTGAATCCGCCACAGCGTATCGGCGGGCAGGGGCGTGAACGGCGTCGTGGTGATCTCGATCTTGCCGCGGTAGGTCATCACCAGGCGGACGCGGAGCGGCGTTTCGCCGCCGGCTGCAGCCGCTTTAAGCTGTTTCAGCGTATCCGCCGGGGGCTGGCGGAAACCCAAGGCATCCGCCGAGCGGCTGAGCCGGCGCAGATGCTGGTCGACCCGGAGCAAGCCATTGCCCGGTTCCCAGCGCATTGTTTCGATCAGCGAGAAATCCATTGGTCGCCCACCGCAAAGCGTGCCTTCAACAGGCACTCGTCATACTCGGCCTCGGCCTTCGAGTCGAAGACGATGCCGCCGCCGACATTGAAGACGGCTTTTTCGTCGTTGAAAAGCGTGATCGTGCGGATGGCCACCGAAAAACGCATCGGGCCGGCCGGATCGCACCAGCCGATCGCGCCGCAATAGACGTCGCGCGGTTCCCTTTCGAGATCGGCGAGAATGCGCATGGCCCACATTTTCGGCGCTCCGGTGATCGAACCGCAGGGAAAGAGCGCGGCAAGGATGTCCGGAAAGCCGATCTCGGGCAGCAGCTTCGCCCGCACGTGGCTCACCATCTGGTGGACGGTCGGATAGGTCTCAATTTCAAACAATTTCGGAACCGACAGCGAACCGACCTCGCTGATCATCGAAATATCGTTGCGCAAAAGGTCGACGATCATCCGGTTTTCGGCGAGCGTCTTTTCGTCGGCGAGCATTTCCGCGATGATCGCCTCGTCTTCCTCCACGGTCGGGCCGCGCGGGGCGGTGCCTTTCATCGGATGGGTTTCGATGAAACGATCCGCATCGACCGAAAAGAACAGTTCGGGCGAACGCGACAGGATGGCGGGGCCGCCGAGGTCGACGAATGCGCCGTAGCGCACCGGCTGGCGGGCGACGAGGGACCAGAACGCGGAAAGCGGATCGCCGTGCCAGCGTGCCGCGACCGGCATGGTCAGGTTTGCCTGGTAGCAGTCGCCGTTGCGCAAGTGCTGGTGAAGCCTGTCGAACCGTTCCTGGTAGGTCGCAAAATCCCAGCCGGCACGCGGCTCGCTGAGGAAGGAACCTTGCGAAGAACCGTCGTCCACGATCGTGCCGGGCGGTCCGGCGAGCGGATGTTCGTTGCCCGAGGGTTTGTCGAATATGCCCATGGCGATCAGCGGCGTCGGCCGGTCGTCGACGATCAGCGGCCGGAGCTTGTCCTCGAAGACGTAACCGGTCTCATAGGAAATATAACCCGCCAGCCACTGACCGGCGAGGCGCGCCTCTTCCAGGCGCCGAAGTGCGGGCAGCACCTCGGTGGCGGTCCGGGCCGTGACGATTTCCTTCGGCCGGTCGAAGACGAGGCTCCGGCCGGCGGGGTCGTCGCGAAAGAGCGCGAAGGGCGCTTTCTCATTCATGGCAGTGTATTATGGGCATGGGCGTGCATTAAGGGAATGCCTCAAGCCTTGTCCAGAGCCTCCAGCTCGTCGATCAGGCCTTCGATCATCGACAGGCCCCTGGACCAGAAGGACGGATCGGTGGCGTCGAGGCCGAAGGGCTTCAGCAGCTCCGAGTGATGTTGGGTGCCGCCGGCCTTCAGAAGCTCGAAATACTTCTGCTGGAAGCCCGGAGCGGCGTTCTGGTAGACCGCGTAGAGCGAGTTCACCAGGCAGTCGCCGAAGGCATAGGCGTAGACGTAGAAGGGCGAGTGGATGAAGTGGGGGATATAAGTCCACCAGCTTTCATAGCCCTCCGAGATCCTGATCGCCGGTCCAAGGCTTTCGCCCTGGATGGAAAGCCAGAGTTCGCCGATCTGCTCGGCAGTCAGTTCGCCTTCCTTGCGGGCCGTGTGGACCTTGCGCTCGAACTGGTAGAAGGCGACCTGGCGCACGACCGTATTGATCATGTCCTCGACCTTCTGGGCGAGCATGGCCTTGCGTTCGCGTTTGTCGGTGGTCTTTTCCAGCAGCGCGCGGAAGGTCAGCATTTCGCCGAAGACGGAAGCGGTTTCGGCAAGCGTCAGCGGCGTCTGGCACATCAGGGCACCCTGATCGCCGGCCAGCACCTGGTGGACGCCGTGGCCGAGTTCGTGGGCGAGCGTCATCACGTCGCGCGGCTTGCCCATGTAGTTGACGAGCACGTAAGGGTGGGCGGACGGCACCGTCGGATGCGCGAAGGCGCCCGGCGCCTTGCCCGGCCGCACCGGCGCATCGATCCATTCCTCCTCGAAGAAGCGGCTGGCGATATCGGCCATTTCGGGCGCGAAGCCGCGATAGGCGTCGAGCACGGTGTGCTTCGCCTCCGTCCAGGAAATCAGCGCGTTCGGGGTTTCCGGCAGCGGCGCGTTGCGGTCCCAGAAATTCAGCTGGTCCATGCCGAGCCACTTCGCCTTCATCGCGTAGTAGCGATGCGAAAGCCGCGGGTAGGCCTGCCTGACGGCCTCTGCAAGCGCATCGACGACCTCGCGTTCGACGCGGTTGGCGAGATGGCGACTGTCGGCGATGTCCTCGAAGCCGCGCCAGCGGTCGGAAATTTCCTTGTCCTTGGCGAGCGTGTTGGTGATCAGCGTGAAGACGCGCAGGTTATCGCCGAAAGTTTTGGACAGGGCTGCAGCCGCCTTGGCGCGGATCTCCGGCTGAGGTTCCTGCAGCATGTTGAGGGCGACTTCCAGCGGCAACTGTTCGCCGTCGACCTCGAAGCGGAGCTCGGCCATGGTCTCGTCGAAGAGACGGTTGAAGGCGGCGGCAGAGGTCATCGACTTTTCGAGGAAGAGCTGTTCCAGCTTGTCTTCGAGCTGGAAGGGCTTGTCTTTCCTGAGGTCGACGAGCCAGGGGCGGTAGTGGCCGGCGGCCGGGTCGCGGTCCATGCAGGCGTCCATCACCGCGTCGTCGATCCGGTTGAGTTCCAGGGCGAAGAACAGCAGGTGGGAGGAGAGGTCGGTCAGCTTGGCCTGCACATCGCCGTAGAACTTGCCGTTGGCCGGGCTCGACGTATCGGAGAAATAGGTGAGGCCGGCGAAGGAGCCGATCTTGCCGAGCAGATCGTCGAGCGCCTCGTATTCCTGAAGTGCTTCGCCGATGCCGCCGGCGCCGGTTTTCGTCGCGGCTTCGGCAAGCCGGCCCTTCCATTTTTCCTCGAAGGCGATCGAGAGCTTGTTCGCCTTTTCCATGTCGGCGGTGAAGGCCGGGGCGTCCTTGGCCTCGTAGAGGTCCGAGAGCTTCCAGACCGGCAGGAGGCCGAGCGCGGGGTCGGAGGCAGCAGCGCCCGCGGTGGGCGCGGCCAGAATTTCGGGGAGGGCGGGTGCGGACATTCTCATCGCTTTTTCCTTCTCAACCTGTTGTGCCTGTTTTCCTTGCCGGCCGTTAAAATGCAAGCTTTTCTCAAAAGGGGATGTTCAAGGCTTTCTGACACAACCAGCGGCATAACAGCCTAAAAAGGCCATGATGACCATTGGTGGGAGCCGAGCATGATTGCGCAAATCCTCGTTGTCGACGACGATCCTATTCAGCGTCGCCTGTTGAAGAATGCGGTTGAACGTTACGGCCATGCCGCCCATCTTGCCGAAAACGGACTGGCGGCGCTGGAGTTCCTGAAGCGCACCGCGACCGACATCAATGTCATCGTGCTCGACCTGATGATGCCGGAAATGGACGGCCTCACCTTCCTCGCGGCTATCCGCGAACTTGGCATCGAAACGCCGGTCATCGTCCAGACGGGACAGGGCAGCATCGAATACGTGGTGCAGGCGATGCGCGCCGGCGCTTTCGATTTCGTCGTGAAGCCGGTGTCGCCGGAACGGATCGGCGCCTCGATCACCAATGCGCTGAAGCTCGACCAGAAGGAATCGAAGGCCCGTGTCGGCCGCCGCCATCGCGCCGGTGCCGTCGGCTTCGGCGATATCATCTCGGCAAGCCCCGACATGCTGCGCGTCATCGATCTCGCGCAGCGCGCCGCCCATTCCAACATCCCGGTGGTGCTGGAAGGCGAATCGGGCGTCGGCAAGGAAATGATCGCCCGCGCCATCCAGTCGAACAGCGACCGCGCCGGCAAGCCGTTCATCACCGTCAACTGCGGCGCCATTCCGCACAATCTGGTGGAAAGCATCCTGTTCGGCCATGAGAAGGGCGCCTTTACCGGCGCTTCGGAAAAACATACCGGCAAGTTCGTGGAAGCCGATGGCGGCACGCTTTTCCTCGACGAGATCGGTGATTTGCCGCTCGACGTCCAGGTGAAGCTGTTGCGCGCCGTGCAGCAGGGCGAAGTCGAGACCGTCGGCGCCTCGAAGGTCCAGAAGGTCAATGTCCGGCTGATCTCGGCCACCAACAAGGACCTGATCGAGGAGGTCCGGGCCGGCCGCTTCCGCGAAGACCTCTATTATCGCCTCAACGTCTTCCCGATCACCATCCCGGCGCTGCGCCGCCGCAAGGAAGACATTCCGCATCTCGCCCGCGTGTTTGCCGAGCGGTTCTCGACCGAACAGAAGCTCAACAGGACGCTGTCGGTCGGCGCCGGGGCGCTCGCGCTTCTGACGGCCTACGACTGGCCGGGCAACATCCGTCAGCTCGAAAACGCCGTGTTCCGCGCCGTCGTGCTTGCCGAGGGCAACGAGCTCACCGAAGACGATTTTCCGCAGATCGCGGCGCAGATCCCGGAATTTAGGCAGGCGGAACTGGCGGCGACCGCCGTCATGCCCGCACCGGGTGTCCTGTCCGACTACGCCATGCGCGAGGCGCTTGCCGATTCGCCGGTTTTTGCCAATAACGACAAGGCTCGGGCCGGCAGACCGGATGCGAAGGCGATGCTCGCCGCCGCTTATCCCCAGGAAAACGTCATCGTCAGCACCGACGAGACCGGCGAAGTGAGGAAGCTTGCGGATGTCGAGGAGGAGCTGATCCGCTTTGCCCTGAAGTTCTATCGCGGCCAGATGAGCCAGGTTGCCCGTAAACTCGGCATCGGACGCTCGACACTTTACCGCAAACTCAAGGATTACGGCATCGATCCCGATGATCCCCTGAAGGAAGCCGCGTAATTCCTAATGTATTAGCTTGTGTTAACCTTCGCGCAAGGATGTCCTGTCAACGTCTGTCAATCTCTGATTAGTCAATTGTTGACTATATGGGAGAAGGTTGTACATGTGTGGCACATTTGCCATCGTGTCACCGCAATTGACAGTCATTTGAGGCAACGTGGGACGTTGTCGACAGGACGGGGATCGTTTTGCCGGATCAGTATGCAAAAGAAACGCCTTCGGGTGAGAAAAGGCGCGGCGGCAAAGCTGGGTTTTTTGTCAGTTTGACCCGGCGCGTCATGGCCGTCACCCTGCTGGTGTTGATGGCGCTGCCCGTGCTTTCGGTCTCCGCAAGCGGTGCTGCAGCCCAGGAAAAAAGCCTCAAGCTCTATTTCGTCCATACCGGCGAAAAAGCCGTCATCACCTTCAAGCGGAACGGCAAGTTCGATCCCAAGGGCCTCGCCCAGATCAACCAGTTCCTGCGCGACTGGCGCCGCAACGAACCGGCCAGGATGGACCCGCGGCTCTTCGACCTCGTCTGGGAAGTCTATCGCCGTTCCGGCGCCTCCGATTACATCCACGTGGTTTCCGCCTATCGTTCGCCGACCACCAACAACATGCTGCGCACCCGTTCGCGCACCACCGGTGTCGCCAAGAACAGCCAGCACATGCTCGGCAAGGCCATGGATTTCTACATTCCGGGCGTGAAGCTCTCGACGCTGCGCGGGCTCGCCATGCAGATGCAGGTCGGCGGCGTCGGCTATTACCCGACCTCGGGTTCGCCCTTCGTGCATCTCGATGTCGGCGGCGTTCGTGCCTGGCCGCGCATGACGCGCCAGGAACTGGTGCAGATCTTCCCGAACGGTAATACGATCCATCTTCCCGCCGACGGCAAGCCACTTCCCGGCTACGAAACGGCGATGGCGGATTACAAGCGGCGTGTCGGCTCGGATTCGATCCAGATCGCCAGCACTGCCGGTCGCGGCATCAGAGGCGACTCGGAACGCAAGCGTCAGCCTAACCTTCTGGCATTCCTGTTCGGCGGCGGTGGTGCCGACGAGGAGGAAGATAACGAGGAAAGCGCTGCTCCAGCCGTGGCGCGGCGTGCGGCTCCGGCTGCAAAGCCTGCTGCGGACGACGAGGGCGAAGCTCCTGTCGCAGTTGCCTCGGCTTCGCCTTTGACGGGCCAGATGCAGAACCAGGCCCAGGCTCCGGCGCAGGCGCAGATGGTTTCAGCGCCCGTACCGCTTTCGCGTCCGGCCTTCCGTTCGGATAGCGGCGGGCTTGCCACCGCGCTCTATTCTCCGGCGCGCAACCCTGCCCAGGAAGCGCTCGCCCTGCAGGCGTCCGCTCCGGCCCAGCCCGGCGGCGAAACTTTTGCCGATCTTTCCACCTACAATATTCCGGTTCCGACGCTGCTTGGACCGCGGGGCTTCAAGGGTGATGCAGAAAGCGGCGTGATGACCGCGTCCGTCGGTCCGATGCAGCCGCCGGAGGATGTTTCGTCCGTTCCACTTCCCAGTCAGAGGCCGAACATCGCCGCTGCCGCTCCCGCCGCCAAGGCTGAGGAACAGCAGGAGCTGACGCCGGCCCTCGTTGCAGCGCTTGCCCAGAGTGTCGAACCGCGTCAGGCGGCGGTGCCCACGCCTGTTGCTCCAACCCAGCCTGCTGCTCCGGCCCAGCCTGCGCCGGCAATGGCGGCAGCTCCCATGCCGGTCCAGAAGCCGGTTGAAACGGCGTCGGCTTCTCCGAAGGTCATCCATTCCAACAGGGGCGCGCAGTTCGGCGACGGTTTCGACGCGCCGCGCAGCCCTGTCTCGGCTTCGACAAGCGCGCTTCCGATCCCCGCCAAGGGCGGCCGTGCGCCCGGGTCTGCGCCGCAGACGGCAAATGGCGGCTTGACGGGCGACATGCTGGCGAAATGGGCTCTCAACAACAATCGCGCCGACGCGGCCGCCTCGATGAAGGCACCGCGCGTCGTCAGCAGGACCCTCAACAACGAATATTCGGCAGGTTATTCCGGCGGTGGCTTCAGGCCGGTTGCCGCCACGGTGGCGATCGATCCGAACCGGTTCAGCGGCCCGAACAACTGATCGCCGGGCTGATCGAAGACCATAAAAAACCCGCCGAAATGGCGGGTTTTTTCATGCTTTCTGTCTGGCCTGCGTGCCTGGAAAGAATCAGGCGGCATCCTGGTCGGCAGGGGCCTCGATCATGCCGAGCGCCTGGAGATATGTATCGAGGATCAGATCCTCTTCCATGCGCTCCTGGTCGTCCTTCTTGCGCAGGGCGATGACCTTTTTCATGATCTTCGTGTCGTAGCCCATGCCCTTGGCTTCGCCGTAGACATCCTTGATGTCGTCGGCGATGGTCTTCTTTTCTTCTTCCAAGCGTTCGATACGCTCGATAAATGCGCGAAGCTGGTCGCGGGCGACGCCATGAGCATCAGACATCGGGGCCTCCTGATCGTGTAGATTTCAATGAATGGTCGTCAACTGCCGAAAAGCCGCCGCGAGGTCAAGCCCAATCGGCAAATCGATCAACCATGGGCCGGCTTGTTCACGTCGAATGCGGCTTTTTGTGCATCCGAGGCTTCCGCCTGGTGCAGATTTTTCCAATCCTCGTAGGGCATGCCGTAGACGATCTCGCGGGATGCGTCCTTGGAGAGGTCGACGCCGGCATCGCTGGCGGCATCGCGATACCAGTTCGAGAGGCAGTTGCGGCAGAAGCCGGCGAGGTTCATCAGGTCGATATTCTGCACGTCGGCGCGTTCACGCAGATGCTGGACGAGGCGGCGGAAGGCGGCGGCCTCGAATTCGGTCTGCTGCTCTCTGGTCAGTTCCGTAGGCGTGACTTCGCTCATGGGCGCATCTCCTGGTGTCGCGTCAGACTGGATAGGGGCCGGTGCGCGAGGGAAAGATCCTATATTCATGCAATGTGGGGTCGGCGTTGAGCGTCTTGAAGACCGGCGCCAGCCTTTCCGCCCAAGCGGCGATGCCGGCCTCGTCGCCGATCAGGTCCTGGCGGACCTCGAGAAGCGCGTGCGGAGTTCCTGACACCATGCAGTGCCGGTACATCGTGTCGCCTTTAAGCGCCCCGTCATAGGGCTCGTTGTCGCCGACGACGATGTCGCCCGGTTCGCCGAGCAGGTGGAGGAGCGGCGTCACGGCGCGATCGTCGCTGTCCCAAAGCACGGCCGCGTGCCAGGGGCGGGCGACGCCCTTCCAGAACGGCGTGAAGGAATGCAGAGACAGGACGAGCGGCGCACGGCCCGAGGCACCTGCCTTGGCAATCGTGCGCTCGACGGCGCGGTGATAGGGCCGGTGATAGGTATCAAGGCGGAAATCCCACTCTTCCTGCGTGATCGGATGATTGCCGGGGATGATCGCCCCGTCGGAAATCTTCATGATCAGGGTCGGATCGTCCTCGCCGCGGTTCGGGTCGATCAGCAGGCGCGAGAAGCAGCCGAGCACCGCCGGCACGTTGAGCATCGCCGCCAGGCGGCGGGTGAGCCCCTCGATGCCGATGTCGAAGGCGATATGGCGGTGGAAGGCGCTCGCCGGCAGGCCGAGGCTGCCATAGCGGACGGGCAGGCGGTTCATCGCATGGTCGGCGAGCAGCACCATGCCGCTGTCATAATCGCCTTCTATGATCTCGAAAGGAATGAAGTCCTGCATCGCCATCGGAAATGAAACGGTTTCGAAAGGTCGGTCGGGAGACGGGTGTTGATGGCATGGGGAAAGCCGCGACGCAAGCCGTGCCGGTGCGACGATCAGCTTGGATTGAGGCCATGAGACGGACTAATCGATTAGAGTTACGTTGACTTTCCGACTCCGCCGCGCGAAGAAAGTGCTTCACGAATAACCATGGAGTCCTGACGGAAACCGTGTCGAAAAAATCCCCCAAAGCCATTCTTCGCTCCATCGTTTCCGCCCCGGCGCTTGCCGCCATGGTCGCCTCCGGTATTCCGCTTTTCGCGGCGACTGTCGCGCATGCGGATTTCCGTGTCTGCAACGCCACCCAGAACCTCGTCGGCGTGGCGATCGGCTATCGCGCCACGGAGGGCTGGACCACCGAAGGCTGGTGGCAGGTTCCGGCCTCCACCTGCGCGACGCTGATCGAGGGCGAGCTGCAGTCGCGTTATTATTATCTCTATGCCGAGGACGCGGCCCGGGGCGGCCGCTGGACCGGCAATGTGAACATGTGCGTCGCGGAGAACGAGTTCAAAGTCGTCGGCGTCAATGACTGTTTTGCCCGTGGCTTCCAGCGCATGGGCTTCAAGGAATATGATACGGGCCGTCAGGGAAGCTGGATGGTCCAGCTTTCGGACACGCCTGGCACACAAGAAGGCCACAACTGATGAGGCGCAACCGCAAAGTAAAGATCCTCGCAACCCTCGGGCCGGCTTCGTCCGAAGAGGCGATGATCCAGAAGCTGCATGAAGCGGGGGCTGATCTCTTCCGCATCAACATGAGCCATGCGAGCCACGACCTGATGCGCACGCTGATCAAGCGCATCCGTTCCGTCGAGGAGCGCTGCGGCCGGCCGATCGGCATTCTCGCCGACCTTCAGGGCCCGAAGCTGCGCGTCGGCAAGTTCGCGGCGGGCAAGGTGACGCTGACCCCCGGCCAGACCTTCACGCTCGACAGCCGTGACGAACCCGGCGACGAGACCCGCGTGTTCCTGCCGCACCCGGAAATTCTCGAATCTGTGAAAGTGGGCCACCGGCTGCTGATCGACGACGGAAAGCTGGCGCTGAAGGCCGAGAAGGCCGATGGCAAGAGCATCGTCTGCAAGGTCGTCGCCGGTACCAGCATTTCCGACCGCAAGGGCGTCAGCCTGCCCGATACGCTGCTCGGCGTCGGCGCGCTGACCGAAAAGGACCGTATCGACCTCGACGCGGTTCTCGCGACCGACGATGTCGACTGGGTGGCGCTTTCCTTTGTCCAGCGCCCCGACGACCTTGCCGAAGTGCGCAAGATCGCCCGCGGCCGCGTCGGCATCATGTCGAAGATCGAGAAGCCCCAGGCGCTCGAGCGCATCGACGAGATCATCGAGCTTTCCGATGCCGTCATGGTGGCGCGCGGCGATCTTGGTGTGGAAATGCCGATCGAAGCCGTTCCCGGCATCCAGAAGCAGCTGACGCGCTTGTGTCGGCGCGCCGGCAAGCCGGTCGTGGTCGCAACCCAGATGCTGGAATCGATGATCACCGCGCCGGTTCCGACCCGCGCCGAAGTGTCGGACGTGTCGATCGCCGTTTTCGAAGGCGCCGACGCGATCATGCTCTCGGCCGAATCGGCCTCCGGCCAGTATCCGGTCGAGGCGGTGTCGATGATGGCGTCGATCGCCAGCACGGTCGAGCAGGATCCGCTTTATCCGAGCATCATCTATGCACAGCGCGCGACGCCCGAGGCGACCGGTGCGGACGCCATCTCGCTTGCCGCCCGCCAGATCGCGGAAACCCTGAAACTGTCCGCCATCGTCACCTATACCTCGTCGGGCACGACGGGCCTGCGCGCTTCCCGCGAACGTCCGGAAGTGCCGATCATCGCGCTCTCGCCGATCGTCCAGACGGCACGCCGGCTTTCGGTCGGCTGGGGCATGCATTGCGTCGTCACCCATGACGCGACCGACCTCGACGACATGGTCAACCGCGCATGCCGCATCGTGGTGTCGGAAGGCTTCGGCAAGCCCGGCGACCGGATCATCATCTCGGCCGGCGTTCCGCTCGGCACGCCCGGCGCCACCAACATGCTGCGCATCGCCTATATCGGCTCGGACGGCCAGAGCGGCATCTGAGGCGCAACGCCCCGACAAACGAAAACCGCCGGAGCGATCCGGCGGTTTTTTGTTGCGCACTTCCGTGGGTCAGACGGTGATGCTCACCGTTGGCATGGCGGAGATCGTGCCGGTCAGGGCGTTGACGGAGGCATCGAGGCTTCCGGTGCCGGGCACCGTGGCTGCGCTGTTCTGCTCGCGCAGCCTGCGGGCGGCCTCTTCCAGCAGTGCCTTGATCTGGCGGGCGACGGTGCTGAATTCCATCGCGGTCTTGATGTCGTCGAGGGACAGTTTGGGCGCCTCGCGCGGCGTTTCATCCATCGCGTCGAGATAGGCTTGCTCGGCGTGGGAGACGGGCTTGTCGGCTGCGGGCTCGTCTGACGGTTCGTCGGCGGAGGCAGCCGTGGCCGGTTCGTTCGCATCCGGGATGGTCTCTCCTGTCTCCGCTCCGGAAAGAGCATTGGCGGGGGCCGTTGGCGCAGTCCCGCCGCTCCCGGCAAGGGCCTCGGTGAATTCGCGGGCGGCGCCGGCAACGATGACGCCGAGCTGGGCCGCCTGCTTGGCGATCACCTGCGGATCGAACCCCCAGCGGCGCATGAACTCGAGCTGCTGCTTGGCATCATCGAGCTTCTGCTTCGCACGCGCCTTTGCCTGTTCTTCCGCCTCGTCACTCGCCTTCTTCAGCGAGGTCAGGCTATGGACGAGGCGATCGTAGAGATCGTCCTTGGGGCTGGATGGACCGGACGACGCGGCTGTTGCGGCATCCGTCGAGGCCGACGCTCCATCCTGCTTCGCAGGCCGCGCCGGGTAGTCACTGCCAATGCTGCCGATCTGCATCTCGTCTCTCCGATTCCATGTGGCCGGAGGTTGGGACGGTCAGCTTGCTTCGGGCTGGCGTCGTCCGAGCAAGGCTCAGGTTTTCTCGATCGAAAGATCCATTTCGGGAGCCGAGTCTTCCGCTGTCGGCGCAATGCGCGCTTCCGCGATGTGGGCGGCGGCCTTCAGGTCGCGGGGGAGGCCCGAGAGTTTTTCGATTGCCACGATCACCACGTCGCTCGCCAGATAATCCGGCTTATGGCCGAGATTGCGGATGGAGACGAGTTCGGACCCGGCGATATCGCGGGCAAGGCCGCGCGAATGGATCTCCTCCGCGACGATCGCATCGCTGTCGCCGGTGATGATCACCGTCGGTGCTGTGATCTCCGTATATCGCGCCGCGACGCGCGTCACGTAGCCGTTAAGGTTGGCGACGTCGATGGCGTTGCTTCGAAACACTTTCGGGCGCAGGACCAGATACGGTGCGCCGTCGCGAAGATAGGTCTCGGGGCAGGGGTTGGGGTGAAAGACCGAGCACGTGGCGGCCTTCATCACCATGAGGCCTGCCGGCAGGGCGAGAAGATGGCTGAACAGCCGGCCGACCACCGGGCGGGCGGTGAGTTTGTAGTACCAGTCGATCCGGCCGGGCCAGGGATGGGTGGCAGGCGCCAAAAACAGCAGGCCGGCGGTCTTTTCCGGATGATAGAGGCCGAAGCTCGCGGCGATCGCGCCGCCGAAGGAATGGCCTGATATGATCGCCTTCTCGATGCCGCGCTTTTCCATCAGCCTTGCGATCGCCGCTGCCTGGCCATCCGGGAAACCGTTTTCGGGCCTGCCGCGCTCGGAATAACCGTGACCCGGCCGGTCGACGAAGAGCATTTCGGCGCGGCCTTCGAGCGCCTTACGGAAGGCCGCCTCCTGATCGCGGAAATTGCCGCTGGCGCCATGGATGAAGACGATCGCCGGGAGATCGGCGCCGGCCGGCTTCGGCACATGCAGCGAATTCATGGAAAAGCCGCCGACATCGACCAGTTCGCCGGTATTCGGAAACTCTGCCTCGATCGCCTTCGTCTTCCAGGCGGTGAAGCAAAAAGCGGTGGCAACAATGATGATGGCAAGGGGCAAGATCATCATCGAGGTGCCGCCCGAAGGCTCAGGTCCGGTTGCCGGCGAGCTTTTCGGAAAGCTTGGTGACGGCTTCCTGGGCGTCGCGGTCGGCCGGGTAGACGGCGAGATAGTCCTGCCATGCCTTCAGTGCCAGTTCGTCCTTGCCGGCTTCCGTCAGGATGCCCGCCATGCCGGCCAGCGCTCCGAAATGGCGCGGCTCGCGTTTCAGCACTTCGGCAATGTCGGCCATGGATTTGCGCGGGTCACCCATCGTGTAGTGCAGCGTCGCACGGCGGTTCCAGCCTTCGGCAAAGGCTGGATCGAGCACGGTCACCTGATCCAGGAAATCGAGTGCCGCGGCGTTGCGCTTTTCCTTGATGGCGGTCGCAGACCATTGCATCAGCAGGTTGACGGTGGCGCTGCCCGAATCGTTGAGGTCGGCGATGATCTGGCTGGCGATGCCGCGTGCCTTTTCCGGATTGCGTTCGCGCTTCAAGGCACCGAACAACGCATCCACGGGCTTGCCAGGTTTTTGGGCGACGGCGGGAACGACCGGGGCGGCCGCAGGTGGTGCGGCGGGCGGCTTGGGTGTCGCGGTCTGGGCGAGAGCGGACGAAGCGGCGAGGCTCGCGGCGAGAATCAGGGTACTGAAACGAAAATAGCGCATGCGGATAAGGTAATCCGCCTGCGCCGAAGGTCAAACCCGATTTGTCGTGTTATCGACAATTTGATCGGCTGCGGCCGAGACCGAAGCCGATTGCCTGTATCAGCCCTGACGAGCCTTGAAGCGCGGGTTCTGCTTGTTGATGATGTAAACGCGGCCCTTGCGGCGAACCAGACGGTTATCGCGGTGACGAGCCTTCAGCGCCTTAAGCGAGTTCTTGATCTTCATTTTCCTGGTCCAGCAGTCTGTGGGCGTGAAGCCGCATGTCTATCAATCAAAAGCGCGCCGCCAAGATTCTTCGAGGGGCGCGCTCTCAGTTGGGCGTGCAGATAACCCGAGCCAATCTGCATGTCAACCTTGTGACGACGTTTTCAGGCCGTTCAATTCGGTCACATGGCCCATTTTCCGGCCCGGTCGGGATTCCGTCTTGCCATAGAGATGAACCAGAACATCGGCGCGGGAGAGCCAGGCGGGCACGTCCAGAATATCGTCGCCGATCAGGTTGGTCATCACGCAGTTGGAATGGCGGTGCGGGCTGCCGAGAGTAAGCCCTGCGACGGCGCGGATATGTTGCTCGAACTGCGAGACGACACAGGCGGCCTCCGTCCAGTGCCCGGAATTGTGGACGCGCGGGGCGATTTCGTTGGCGATCAGTGTGCCATCCGCCATCACGAAGAACTCCATGCCGATGACACCGACATAATCCAGCGCGGCGAGCAGTTTTTCGGCCGATTCGCGGGCGGTCTTCGCCGTCGCCTCGGAAACCCTGGCGGGCAGGGTGGAGGTGTGGAGAATGCCGTTGCGATGGACGTTTTCGGCCGGATCGTAGCAGGCGACCGTGCCGTCCTTGGCGCGGGCGGCGATGATCGACACTTCGCGCTCGAAGGGCACGAAACTCTCCAGAATCAGCGGCACGCCGCCGAGCGCATCATAGGCGCCGGCGGGTTTGTCCTCGACGGTGCGGAAGACGCGCTGGCCCTTGCCGTCATAACCCATGCGGCGGGTCTTCAGGACGCCTTGGCCGCCGAAATCGGCGAGCGCCTTTTCGAGGTCGGACTGGCTGTCGACGGCGTGGAATCGGGCGGTCTCGATGCCGCAGGAATTCAGGAAGCGCTTTTCGGTCAGCCGGTCCTGCGACATATCGAGCGCCTTGGCCGGCGGGTGGACCGGAACGGAGCGCTGCAGCGCCTCGGCGGCGGTGACCGGCACGTTTTCGAATTCATAGGTGACGACGTCGCAGCGGCTGGCGAGTTCGGCGAGCGCTGCCGGATCGTCATAGGCGGCAGTGATCTGGGCGTTGGCGACCTGGGCTGCCGGGCAGTCGGCCTGCGGTTCGAGCACGATCGTGCGGAAGTTCAGCCGGGCTGCGGCCATGGCCAGCATGCGGCCGAGCTGGCCGCCGCCGATGATGCCGATCGTGTGGACAGTCATGGAGCCTCGTCGATTGGGTAGTCGGCAACGGCCGCACTCTGGCGGGCGCGCCATTCGTCGAGCCGATCGGCGATCTCGTCGTCGTTGAGGGCGAGAACCGCGGCGGCCAGCAGGGCGGCGTTGATGGCGCCGGCCCGGCCGATGGCAAGCGTGCCGACCGGAATGCCGGCCGGCATCTGGACGATCGACAGCAGGCTGTCCTGGCCGGACAGCGCCTTCGATTGAACCGGCACGCCGAAAACGGGAAGCGGCGTCATGGCGGCGGTCATGCCGGGCAGGTGGGCCGCACCGCCGGCACCGGCGATGATGACCTGGAAACCTTCGGCACGGGCGCCCTTGGCAAATTGCATCATCCGCTCCGGCGTGCGATGCGCCGATATGATACGGGCCTCGTAACCGATATCGAGTGCCTCCAGCGTGTCGGCGGCGTTCTTCATGGTCTCCCAGTCGGACTGGCTGCCCATGATGATGGCGACGGCAGGTCTTTCAGACATGGCGGGACCCTTAAGCGATGATGTCCGGAACAATCTGGTCTTCGAGCTGAGTCATCTTGTCTTTCAGCGACAGTTTCTTCTTCTTCATGCGCTGCACGCGAAGAGCGTCGCAGCCGACCTGGATCATGGCATTGATGGCGGCGTCGTAATCCTCGTGTTCCTGTCGAAGTTTCGCGAGCACCAGCCGGACATCCGCCTGTTCCTGATCTGCCATATTCCAGTCCCCATTCTCACGCCCGGCATTTCAGCGGTCGCCGGCATTCTCCGCAAGCCTCTACCACCAAACCGCGTTAACGGGAAGTTAGACAAGGTCACGAATTTGCCCACTTCAAACCATGATTTCACCTTCGACAAAGCCGGCCGATCGTGTCACACTTCCTTCGTAAACCTGAAGCCTCGGCATTAGGGAATGCCGTGGTAGGTGACTAAGGAAGGAACATGCCACATGACCGTCCAGGCTCATATCGCATCGCTTGAAAAGAAGCACGGTGCATTGGAGGAGGAGCTCCAGACCGTTCTCGCGTCCCCCTCCGCCGACGACCGTGAAATAGCCGACCTCAAGCGGCGCAAGCTGCGCATCAAGGACCAAATGCAGCGCCTTAAGGCAACCACGCGTCATTAGTTCCTCAGTAGGAGAAGCGCCGCTCGCCCATTGTTTCATCAGTCAGAGGCGAATAATAAAAGCGGCAAACCAATAATCCAGAAATAACCCAGAAATAACAATGACAAGGTTCTGGTCGTGGAAGGGAGCCACAATTCCCACGGTTTAAAAGCCGGTCGTCACGACCAGAACTGATCCAGCCACAGGTTCAGCCTGTCGAAGCCCTTGCTGTTGACGGAATAGATGCGCCGCGTGCCTTCCGCCGTCACATTCACCAGATTGCTATCCAGAAGAGCCTTCAAATGCTGCGACACCGCGGGCCGGCTGATCGGCAGGCCTTGCGCAAGTTCGTTTACGGTTCTCGGGGCGCGCCGCAATTCCTCCAGCAGATACCGCCGGTTAGGATCAGCTATGGCTGCAAAGGGGTCAACGGTTGTCATGCGTTGAACTTACGGTAAACGCTCGATAACGGCAAGATTTATTGTGCATCGCAACAACGCAGCCCGCCTTATTTTGCGTTGCTTTTTTAGCTGCATCGCGCTCGCTTTGCCGGGTCAGAACGGCAGGCCGTCCCACAGCAGTTTCAATCCCGCACAGAATGCCAGACCGTAAGTCATCGGATAGAAGGTTTCCGCCTTCAGATGCTTGACGATGGCCGCGCCGATCATGGTCGCGATCAGGGCGACCGGTAGAAGGGTTGCGGAGATGGTGAGGTTTTCGGAGTCGAGTGCGCCGAGGAAGAAGTAAGGGATGACCTTGACCGCATTGACGATCGCGAAGAAGCGGATGCTGGCGCCGGTATAGGCTTTCGGATCGAGCCGCATCGGCAGGACGTAGATCTGGAACGGCGGCCCGCCGGCATGGGCGACGAAGCTCGCGTAACCGGACAAGGCGCCCCAGAAGGTGGCGGCGCCCGGCCGGTGCGGCAAGGGAGCCCTCGGCTGGTTGGATCGGGGGCCGTAGACCTGCCAGAAGTAGCGCACGGTAAACAGGATCGTTGCAACCGCGATGACGAGGCGCAGGGCATCGTCCGAGACATAGGCCGACGTTGCCCATCCGAGCGCGATGCCGATGATGCCGCCGGGCAGGATCACCAGCAGCGTCCTGGGATCGTTGAAGTTCCGCCACGACCATAATGCGACGATGTCCATGACGATCAGGATCGGCAGGAAGATCGCCGCCGCCCTGACCGGATCGACGGCGAGCGACATCAGCGGCACGCCGAGCAGACCGATAGCGCCGCCGATCCCCCCTTTCGAGAGGCCGACAAGCAGGACGGCGGGGATGGCGAAGGTGAAGAACGCGAAGCTAAGCGTATCGGGCATGAAGACTCGAAGGCGATGAGGGAATGGTTGATCCGGCAGGCGGTCCGGTCTATCGAATTTGCGGACAGAAAACGAGTGCGGATTTTCGCAAACCGATATCCGCCGAACGGGAAGAAACATGACCGGACAGAAAGACCGCTGCCGCCTCGTGCTGATCGTGCCGCAATATGACGATGCCGATCAGCAGGCCAAGGATCTCGAAGCAGCGCTTGTAGGCGGCGACGTCGCGTCGGTCATTGTGCCGCAATACGGGCTCGACGACCAGGCGTTCCAGAAGCGTGCGGAAGCGCTGGTCGAACTGATTCAGGCGGCGGGCGCTGCGGCGCTGGTCTGTGGAGACAGCCGGGTGGCCGGGCGCATCAAGGCAGATGGCCTGCATCTTGGCGGTGACCTCACCGAGCTGGGGGAGGCGATCGAGAAATTCGTGCCGAAGATGATCGTCGGCACCGGCGGGGCGGGCGACCGGCATCAGGCGCTTGCAATCGGTGAACATCGTCCCGACTATATCTTCTTCGGCAAGCTCGACGGCGATATCAAGCCGGAAGCACATCCGAAAAACCTCGCGCTCGGCGAATGGTGGGCATCGATGATCGAGATCCCCTGCATCGTCATGGGCGGCACCGATCCGTCATCCGCGCTTGCCGTCGCGGAGACCGGCGCGGAATTCGTGGCGCTCAAGGGAGCGGTCTTTTCCAACCCCCAGGGCCCCGGTGCCGCGGTCGCTGAAGTCAACGCAATCCTGGACGAAAAAGCGCCACGGTTTGAGGCTTGATGGAGCCCATGCCGTCGAACCGCCTTTCCCGCGTGATTCTGAAAGGGCTGCTGGCGACACTCATCGCTTCGGCGGCGATGCCTTGTCTTGCGCTGGCGCAGGCGAATTCCAGGGCGGTGACCCGGCCGGTGGAGCCCGATTTCCAGCCAATGAAAAAAGGGCGGGTCGAGACCCAGCCGGTTCCGGGCTCCGCAAAGGGAACCAAGGAGCCTGAGGGCCAGCCGAACGGCATCATTCCTTCGGGCGGCGTCGAGCTTTACCAGCGCATGGGCGCGGCACTGCCGCCGGCACCGGCGGAAAAAAACTATACCGGCACCGTGGACGAAGCCTACGGGGCATACCAGCGCGGAATGTATGTGACCGCCCTCGACAAGGCGCTGACCCGGGCCGGGACCGGCGACGCGGCGGCGCAGACGCTGGTCGCCGAGATGATGACCAAGGGCCTCGGCATCAAGCGCGACGCCAAGACCGCGGCATTCTGGTATCAGAAGGCGGCGGAGGGCGGCGATCCGGCCGCCATGTTCCAATATGCGCTGCTGCTGATGACCGGGCGCGATGTTCCCCGCGACAAGCCAAAGGCCGACGGTTTCATGCGCAGGGCCGCCGAAGCCGGCAATGCTTCGGCGCAATTCAACTGGGCGCAGATCCTGGTTTCCGAAAATCCGGGCGACAAGGGCCTGCATCTGGCACTGCCCTTCTACGAAAAATCCGCAAGGCAGGGCGTCGCCGATAGTCAATATGCGGTGGCGCAGGTCTATGTGACGCTGAAGGATATTCCGGCTGAGAAGAAGGCGCGGGCCCGCGAATGGCTGGAGCGCGCCGCAACGGCCGGTTTCGACACCGCGCAGCTCGACATGGGCCTCTGGTTGGTCAACGGCGTCGCGGGAGACCGCGATTACGAAAAGGGTTTCGAGTGGCTGCGGATCGCTGCCCATCGCGGCAATGTCGTCGCCCAGAACAAGCTCGCGCATCTCTATGTCAACGCGCTCGGCACTAGGCCTGATCCGGTCGAAGCGGCGAAGTGGTACGTGCTGTCACGTCGCGCCGGCCTTCAGGACCCGGAGCTCGAGGATTTCTATCTCGGGATCAACGAGGATCAGCAGCGCCGGGCGATCGAGGCGGCGAATAAATTCCGGCGTGGGTGAGGCCCGGTCCGGCGCAGCCGGAGCAATCGATCCAGTGAATCGATTGCAGGGCCGAACGCGCTGAGCCAAAGCGAAGCGCCGGGAGACGCTGCGGCAATCTGGTTTCGTCGCTCACACATCCGGAACCGTCGAACACCAGTTTTGCGGACGCGGCAGGGCTGCAATGCCCGCATTCTGCCGGACGGCTTGAATTTCCCGCGGTTTTGTGGTCTTGAACCCGCCCATCAATAAAAAACTGAAAAAACGCCGTCCCGTCCAGACGACAAGTCGGGACAACCCCAAGGATTTCCCGCATGGCCCGCTCCGCCCTTCTCAACGTCATGGTTCAGGCTGCCCTCAAGGCAGGCAAGTCGCTTTCGCGAGATTTCGGCGAGGTGCAGAACCTGCAGGTTTCGGTGAAGGGCCCCAGCGATTTCGTGTCCCAGGCGGATCTGAAGGCAGAAAAGATCGTCCGCGACGAGCTCTTGAAATCGCGTCCGACCTACGGTTTCCTCGGCGAGGAAAGCGAAGAGCTGAAGGGCACCGACGGCGCGCATCGCTGGATCGTCGATCCGCTCGACGGGACCACCAACTTCCTGCACGGCATTCCGCAGTTCGCAGTTTCCATCGCGCTCGAGCGCAACGGGGAAGTGGTTGCCGGCGTCGTGTTCAATCCCGCGACCGACGAGCTGTTCACGGCCGAAAAGGGCGGCGGTGCCTTCATGAACGACCGCCGCATCCGGGTCGCCGCGCGCCGCGTGCTGTCCGACTGCGTGATCGGCTGCGGCATGCCGCATCTCGGCCGCGGCAATCACGGCAAGTTCCTCGTCGAACTGCGCCACGTGATGGGCGAAGTGGCCGGCATGCGTCGCTTTGGCGCGGCCGCTCTCGACCTTGCCTATGTGGCTGCCGGCAGGCTCGACGGCTTCTGGGAAACCGACCTTATGCCCTGGGACATGGCCGCCGGCCTGATCCTCATCCGCGAGGCGGGCGGGTTCGTTTCCGACATGAAAGGCACGACCGATATCTTCGGCAGCGGCAATGTCGTGGCTGGCAACGAACTTATCCAGAAGGCGCTGGTCGAAGTCGTCAATCGACCCGTTCCGACCCGCTGAGGCATTTTTGCGCCACCGCCCGGCTTAGAGCTTCAGTACTGAATAGCTGACTGTTTTCCTGAGCTTCTGCACTTCAATTCGTCGCATTTTTCAACTAGCCTCCGGCACTGCAGACTACCGGGAGGCGAAGCATATTATGGCGAATGCGACAGTGGACGATTTGGACGCGTCTGAAACGGGCCGCGGCGGTTATGCCTATAAACTGTCCAATCCAGCATCGTTCCTATGGACGATGCTGATCTTCCTGATCATCGTCGGTTTCGTCGCTTCCATCCTCTACCGCCAGGCCGCCCACGCCTTCCAGACCAATCCCGGCCTGAACGGCCTCATTCTCGGCGTTCTCCTGATCGGCGTGATCCTGGTTTTCAACCAGGTGATCGCCTTGATGCCGGAAGTGCGCTGGTTCAATTCCTTCCGCGCCGCCGGCAGCGCCGACAAGGTCGGCCGCGAGCCGCGCCTGCTGGCGCCGATGCGCACCCTGATCGGCAGCCGCCGCCGGATGGCGCTGTCGACCAATGCCTTCCGCTCGATCCTCGATACGATCGGTACCCGCCTCGACGAATCACGCGACACGTCGCGCTACCTGATCGGCTTGCTCGTCTTCCTCGGCCTGCTCGGCACGTTCTGGGGCCTTATCCAGACCATCGGCTCGATCAGCAACGTCATCGGGGCGCTTGATCCCAATTCCGGCAGTTCCAACGACGTGCTCGCCGCCATCAAGAGCGGTCTTGCCCAGCCGCTCGCCGGCATGGGCACGGCGTTCTCGTCCTCGCTGCTCGGCCTTTCCGGTTCGCTGATCCTGGGTTTCCTCGACCTGCAGGCGGGCCGCGCCCAGAACCGCTTCTATACGGAACTTGAAAACTGGCTGTCTTCGGTGACCGATCTCGGATCGGACCTGCCGCCTGTTGTCGCCGAGACCATCGCGAGTGGTTCCTCGGAAGATATCAGGGCGCTGACCGAACAGCTGCGCGCGCTTGCCTCCGCCCAGACCAAGGGCCCCGTTGACGCCCATCAGAACGAGCGGTCGCTGTCGGCCATGGCCAATCTCGCCGAAGGAATCCAGGGCCTGGTTAAGAACATGCGCAACGAACAGCAGATGCTGCGCGACTGGATCGAGGCGCAGCAGGAGGAATCAAAGGCTCTGCGCCGCACGCTCGACCGGCTTTCCGACAAGATCGGGGGGAAGTAAGCGATGGCGCTTGGCAAGAGCCGCCGTCGCGAGCGGGGCGTCGACTATTGGCCGGGTTTCGTGGATGCGCTGTCCACGCTGCTGCTCGCCATCATGTTCCTGCTTACCGTCTTCGTGCTGGCGCAGTTCCTGCTCAGCCGCGAAATCACCGGCCGTGACGAGGTGCTGAACCGGCTGAACAGCCAGATCGCCGAACTGACGGAGCTGCTGGCGCTCGAAAAGGGCAATAGCCAGGACGTCGAGGATCAGCTCGCCAACCTGCAGTCGTCGCTCGCCACGGCCGAGGCCGACCGCTCGCGCCTGCAGCAACTGCTCAGCCAGGGTGCCGGCAGCAGCGGCGCCGCCAATGCCCGCATCGGCGACCTCACCAACCAGCTCAATCAGGAACAGCAGCTGAGCGCCCGTGCCGCAAGTCAGGTGGAACTGCTCAACCAGCAGATCTCCGCGTTGCGAGCCCAGATCGCCGCCATCGAACAGGCGCTGCAGGCCTCGGAAGCCAAGGATGCTTCCTCGCAGGCGCAGATCTCCGATCTCGGCCGGCGCCTCAACGTCGCGCTGGCGCAGCGCGTCCAGGAACTGAACCGTTACCGCTCCGACTTCTTCGGCCGGCTGCGGGAGATCCTCTCCGACCGCGAGAACATCCGCATCGTCGGCGACCGCTTCGTCTTCCAGTCGGAAGTGCTTTTTCCGGTCGGCGGCAATGAACTCGACCCGGCCGGCCGGGTGGAGATGGACAAGCTTGCGGCGGCTCTTCTCGATCTCGCCAAGGAAATCCCGGCCGAGATCAACTGGGTGCTGCGTGTCGACGGGCATACGGACAACTCGCCGCTTACCGGCACCGGCCGCTACCGCGACAACTGGGAGCTTTCCTCGGCCCGCGCCACATCGGTGGTCAAATACCTGATTTCCAAGGGCGTGCCGGCCAACCGCCTCGTCGCAGCCGGCTTTGGCGAATTCCAGCCGCTCGCCCAGGGCGATACGCCGGACGCCCGCTCCCAGAACCGCCGCATCGAGCTGAAGCTCACCGAGCGGTAAATCCGGCCACGGGGAAGACTTAAGTGATGGCCGAAGACAAGCCGGATATGAGCGCGCTTCTGAAGGAGGTCGCGGAAAGCCCGAAGCGGGACAACAGCGCCTACCACAAGGCGATCGCCGAGGCGCGGCAGGCTTTTGAAGACGCCGAATCTGCTCTCGGCGGGCCGGTCGAGGTGCGGACCAAGACCAAGATGAAGCGCAACGGCGACTATGTGGTGAAGTGGACGTTCAGGCGCCTGGACTAGGCATTTCCGCCCCAATGGCATGGGTGCTCGACGTGAAGCCCAGCCGCATCAGGCCGCGACGCACTTCGGGCGCGTTCATGAACAGGCGCCACAGCAGGCCGGATCGATAATTTTCGATCATCGCGATGATTGGCCCTTGGTCGATCGCAAGATATGTGCCGGCCACCCAGCCTGTCTTCGGCACGAAGGCGTCGACGAAGCCGAATGCGCCGAGTAATTTGCCGTCGCCATACTGAAGCAATGCGCGCATGGCGCTTTCTGCTTCGGCGGGAAGGAAGGGGAAGCTCGACAGGGCGGCGGTCGGGGCGATGACGCCGCGATCAAATGTCGGCGAATGGGCGCCGTAACCTTGCGGCCCGTCGGAGGCGCTGAGGCCCCAGACCCCGGCATTGGCGTAATCGGGCACGGTCAGGCAGTAGTCGTGGTTGATGCGCGTATGTGCCACGGCCTGGTCGTGGTAGTTGCTGCAATAGCGATCGCTCAGGCCCCGCGGATCCAGCGCGCAGAACGAATAATGCGAGATGAACAGCGGCCCGCCATAGGGCTCGCCGAGCGGAAGCTCCGTTCCAAGATAGATCTCGCCGTTGAGCATGGCTCCGGACCGGGCCCAGCCGGCACGGTAACTCTTGGGGCTGATCGGATGGGTGTCGGAGCCGGCCGCCAGGACATAACAGGACAATGCCTCGTTCCAGCCGCGGATCGGCAAGTTCATGGCCCAGTCGTAGTTCGGGCTCCAATGCCAGTAGAGGGCTCCATCCTTACCGCGGGTGAACCAGTTCCACTCCACCTCGTCGTACAGTCGCGTGATATCCGCCCGCAATTTCTCTTCCCGAGAGGTCTCGCCGGCGAAATATTCCCGCGCGCAGATCAGGCCTTGCATCAGCAGCGTCGTTTCGACGAGATCGCCGCCGTCGTCGCGTCCGGAGAAGCGGATGACGTCGTTCGTCGAGCCGTCGATGAAATGCGCGAATGCCCCGCGGAAAGTTGGGGAATGCCTCAGATGATCGATGATGGTTGATATGCGTGCCAGTGCCTGCGAACGGCTAATCCACTGGCGTTCGCAGGCGACGATGATGGCTAGGACCCCAAAGCCGACGCCGCTGATCGACACCATATTCGGGGAAGGCGCGCCCGAGACGAAGCACTTGTCGAACGGCAGCCCCGATTCGGGATGGGCACCATCCCAGAAGAACCGGAAGGTCCGGGACTGTATCTTGTCCAGGCAATCGTCGAGCGACGGGTCGGGCGGCAGTTGACTGAAATTCATGACCTCGAGCTTCTGGCGGCAATGGTATCTGCGATACTGGTGGTTCTCTGGCGGTTCTGCAGTAGGTAGGCATTCGGCGCGCCCGGTTCACTTCTAGCTTGGACCCGAGCGAAACACGTTGGCGTGAATGGTCAGAGCGCGGCGGCGCTCTGCCGTTCGATGTCGTGGAACTGCAGGCGGGCGAGCTTGGCATAGAGGCCGCCCTCGGCGATCAGGCTCTGGTGGGTGCCTTCCTCGACGATCCGCCCGTCTTCCAGCACGAGGATGCGGTCGGCCTTCAGCACGGTCGCCAGCCGATGGGCGATGACCAGCGTGGTGCGGTTCTTCATCAGCCCGTCGAGCGCCTTCTGGACCAGCGTTTCGCTTTCCGCATCGAGCGCCGAGGTCGCTTCGTCGAGCAGCAGGACGGGGGCGTCTTTCAGGATGGCGCGGGCGATGGCGATGCGCTGGCGCTGGCCGCCGGAAAGGGTGATGCCCCGCTCGCCGGCCATGGTGTCGTAGCCGTTGTCCAGCTTCGAGATGAACTCGTCGGCCTGGGCGGCAATGGCCGCGGCACGGACCGCTTCGCGGCTGGCATCCGGAGCGCTGAAGGCGATGTTGTCGTGGATGGAGGCGGCGAAGATGGTCACGTCCTGAGGCACGATGGCGAGGCGGGAACGCAGTTCGGCGAGCCGTGCCTGGCGCAGGTCGAGGCCGTCGAGTTTCACCGATCCGGCGGAGGGATCGTAGAAGCGCAGCAGCAGCGAGAATATCGTGCTCTTGCCGGCGCCGGAGGGACCGACGATCGCCACCGTTTCCCCTGATCTCACCTTGAAGGAGAGCGAATTCAGCGTGATGGCGCTGACGCGGGCCGGATAGGCGAAGGAGACCTTTTCGAACTCGACCTCCCCACGCGGCGGGGAGGGGAGTGCGACCGGATTTACCGCGTCGCGAATGGCCGGGACTTCGTGCAGCAGTTCTGTCAGCCGCTCGGCGGCGCCGCCGGCCGACGAAAGCTCGCCCCAGACTTCCGAGAGCTGGCCGAGCGAGCTTGCGGCGATCACCGAATAGAGCACGAACTGGCCGAGCGTGCCGGCGGTCATGGTGCCGGCCAGAACGCTCTGGGCGCCATACCAGAGTACGCCGACGATGCTGCCGAAAACGAGGAGGATGCCGAAACCGGTCAGCAGCGCGCGAGCCTTGATGGCGGTGCGGGCGGCGTCATAGGCGCTTTCCACAGTGCTGCCATACCGGCCGTTTGCGGTCGTCTCGCCGCCAAAGGCCTGGACCGTGCGGGTGGCGCCGATCACTTCGGAGGCGAAGGCCGAGGTCTGGGCAAGCGTATCCTGGGCGGCGCGCGAACGCTTCCTGACCGAACGGCCAAAACCGACCAGGGGAAAGACGATCAGCGGGATGGCGCCGAGCACCAGCGCGGACAGCCGCGGGCTCGTATAGATCATCATGCCCATCGCGCCGAGGCAGAGGATGGTGTTGCGCAGCGCCTGGGAAGCTGCCGAACCGAAGGCGGACTTGATCTGGACCGTGTCGGCCGTCAGCCGCGAGACGATCTCGCCCGACTGGTTGACGTCGAAAAAGGAGGGCGACAGCGACGTCACATGTGAAAACACCTCGCGGCGCAGGTCGGCCACGACCCGCTCGCCGATGGTGATGACGTAATAGTAGCGCATGGCGCTGGCGACGGCGAGCAAGGAGGCCAGCGCCAGCAGCATGCCGAAATAGTTGTTGATGAAATGGCCATCGGAAGAGGCAAAACCGTGATCGACCATGCGGCGCACGGCAAGCGGCAGGGCAAGCGTGGTTGCGGCGGCGAGCACGAGGAAAACGATTGCCGCGGCGACCATCGAACGATAACGGGCAAGATAGGGAATGAGCCTTGCAAGCGGTCTCAGGGCTTTGCCCCTCGGCTGGTTTTCTCGGGCGTCTGCCACGTCATCTCCATAGGCTCGAAAGGCTCATTTCTCGGCCTTACGGGTACTTGTACTTCCGGTGACCTTCCTGTATAGGCTCCGCATCGAATTGGGAAGCCGTGACCAGACCGGTCTGCGGCTTCATTTATTAAAGAGGCCTCTCGCTCGCAATTGCGACAAATGGACCTCGCAAGAGCAGGAATATCGACATGAAGGCTGGCATCCATCCGCAGTATCACGTGATCAAAGTGGTCATGACCGACGGCACCGAATACGAAACCCGCTCTACCTGGGGTTCGGAAGGCGCTACCATGAACCTGGAAATCGACCCGAACTCGCATCCGGCCTGGACCGGCGGCAACCAGCAGATGCTGGACCGCGGCGGCCGCGTTTCCAAGTTCAACAAGCGTTTCGGCGGCCTCGGCCTCTAATACGCTTCTTGGCGCCAAGAGTTACGAAGAGCCTGGCGGACGCCGGGCTTTTTTCGTTTTGCGGTGTTTGACGGGGAGGAGCCGTTGAAAGAGCAATCCGATATTCCGGCCGCATCGCGGCGGATCGTGATCATGGGGAACGGCGGGTCCGGCAAGACTTGGCTGGCGCTAGAGCTGGCAGAGCCGCTTGGCCTGCAGCTCGTTCACCTCGACGACGTGCATTGGGAACCGGGTCGGTACGGGATTGCACGCGACCGGGCGGTCGTGCACGAGGATGTTCGGACGCTAGCAGCGGGTGAGGCTTGGCTGATTGAAGGCGTCTATGGCCGCTACGTTGATATCGCCCTGCCGAGGACGACGGCGCTGGTCTGGCTTGATCTCAGCGAAGACGAGTGTGTGGCGAATATCCTGCGCCGCGGCATTCAGGGCGGCGAGAGCCGGACCGCGTTCGACGGGCTGGTCAAATGGGTGTCGGAATACAGGCTTCGAAAGAACAACTGGAATTCGTTCGACGCTCACCTGAAGCTTTTCGAGAGCTTCTCAGGCCAGAAGGCGCGGCTGACGAACAGGGACGAGATTGATGCCTGTGCGGGGAGCCTTCTGCAGACATGAAGAAGCCGGCGCAACGTTTGCACCGGCTGTGATTGAAAAGCCTTGACGGCGATCAGTTGCCGAAGGCGGTGCGCAGCAGGTTGAGCTGGGCGCGGACGCTGTTTTCGTTGTCCGGCAGAACCGCCGGGTCGGCCGGGCGGTAGATCTCGCGGTCGAGAATGGCGACGCGGTTCTGGAGCCGCAGCGAACGTTCGACGAGGTCGCGGAAACCTTCCGGCAGGTCGAGCCAGCCCGGAGCGTTACGGTCGACGTTGAAGCCGTCGAGGCGGACCTTGCTCTTTTCCGACATGACCTGTTCGCGGCTCATTTCGCCGTTGTTGACGGCGCGCTGCAGAAGCAGCCAGGAGGCCATCTGCATGAGGCGGGTGGTCAGCCGCATGGACTCGGCCGCGTAGAGAACCGATGCCATGCGCGGTAGAACCTTCGAAGCGGCGCGGCCCGTACCGTCGAGATAGCTCGCGGTCTCCTCGACCAGCGACATACCTTCGGAGTAGAGCGCCTTGAACTGCGAAGACGCAGCGGCACGGCCTGCAAAACTTACGGTATTCAATCCCTGTTCGGACATCGAAATCATCCTGCTCAACGCAATCACATTCAGGCAATGACAACGGCGGATAAAAGTTCCCATGCCGTTCTGACTGACCTGAACATGATACTTATAATGGAAATCCGCAAGGCGTTTCTTAAGGAAAGGTTAATACCCACAAGAAGTGGTAAACAACGGCCATGTTCCTGAAATGAGACGCATTTTGGCGTCCAATACAGCAGTTTGTTTCTGTGGGAAAGCCGGTTGAAACCGGTGCCGGGAGGGTGTCGAAGGCAAAGAGCCTGAGCCGGGCCGGCGCCGCCCTAAAAAAGAAGAGCCGCGGAAAGGCGGCTCTCAAGGTAAAACAGGGAGAAATCAGACCATTCGCCGAATGGTGAAACTGTCTGAGTCCAGGAAACCTGAACGTCTCCATATTCTCCGATGATGATTAATATACTCTTAAAACCAAGGAGAAATACTTAAAGTTTCCGTTGGAGCCCGGCGTTCAGGAACGGAACAGACTGTCGGCCGCGCGCCGGCCTGCAGCCTTCGCCTCCTTCTCGGCCTCCAGCCGGGCGATCTCCTGCCGCAGCAGATCGATTCGCGATTCGAGCTCGTCCACGGACAGCATGGAGAGGTCGCTGCCGAGTTCGTGGGTGGTGGGTTTCTTCGGTCGTTCGTCGTCGATGAAGCTCATGATGCCTCCTTTCCGGCACTGGTTTCCGGCCTGACACTATCCGGCGTCGAGCCGCCGGTCTTGGCGCGCGGGTCGAGCGACAGGCTCTCGGGCGTGGCAAGCGGCGAGGTCGAGGCCGGCGCCGTCGTGTAGGCGTCGCGGTCGGCGATCGGAACCGGCGCCCGCTGGCGGCTGCGGATGATAGCATAGGCGGCCACCAGAAGATGCGCCCCGGTCGTCACCGCGAACAGTGCATGCGGGCCGGCCCAGGTCATCACCGGGCCGCCGAGCGTCGGACCGATGATCGTGCCGATGCCGTAGAGCAGAAGCAGGCCGCCGGAGACCTTCACGAAGTCCTCGGGGGCTGCGAAGTCGTTGGCGTGGGCGACGGCGATCGGGTAGAGCGCGTTGGCGGCCGCGCCGTAGATCGCCACCAGCACGACGATCTCATAGGTGCCGGAGGGTCGGGTTGCGACGATCGCCAGGCCCGCGAGGGCTGCCGCGGCCGAAAGGCCGGCAAGCACGTGGCGGCGGTCCATGCGGTCGGACAGCCGGCCCGCCGGAAACTGCATGATCGCGCCGGCGAAGAGCGTGATGCTGACCATCGCCGCCACCGCGCCCTGGTCGAGCCCGGCGCGCGTGCCGAAGACCGCGCCGAGCGTGCCGTAGGCGCCGTTGGCGACGCCGATCAGCAGGATGCCGATGCAGGAGATGGGCGAGTTGCGGAAGAGGCCGCGCAGATCGAGGCGGGCGCGCTTCAGCGGCTGCGGCGAGGCGGCCTTGGACAGCGTCGTCGGCAGCGCGGCAAGGCTGTAGAAAATACCGCAGATCATGAACAGCGTCGGCGTCGCGATATCCGCGAACGGCACCATCAACTGGCCGCCCACGACACCGAAAAGGGTGATCGAGATATAGAACGAAAAGATCGTTCCGCGGCTTTCGCTGGTGGCGCGTTCGTTCAGCCAGCTTTCGATGATCATCGATGTGCCGGCGGTGCAGAAGCCGGTGATGGCGCGCAGCACCAGCCAGGTATTCTGGTCGACCATCAGCCCGGTCAGCAGCACGTTGAGGCATATCAGCGACAGGAAACCGGAAAAGGCGCGGACATGGCCGATGCGGCGCACCACGTTGGGCGCCACGAAGCAACCGATGACGAAGCCGGAGGCCCATGTGGTGCCGAGCAGGCCGAGCACTTCGTTGGAATAACCTTCCTGAGCGCCCCGCACCGGCAGAAGCAGGCTCTGCAGGCCATTGCCGAGGAAGAGGAGAAGCGTACCGCAAAGGAGGGCGAGGATTGGAAGGAGGTTTCGTCTCATCTTTGCACTGTCAGCTCTTTGCGCGAATGCGATCAATCACGGCTCCGCAGGCAAGCATTGTTGCATGCTGATGAACCGGGCGTTAACGAAAGCGAAGCGGATTACCTTTTCCCCGAATCCCCTCCACATCTATCTGTGGTGGAGCGCAAAAATGTCCAGCCTATGGCGGATAAGATCGGCAAGACCAAATGACAAAGACAATCGCGGTTCTTCTGATCTTCGCCATGCTGGTCCAGATCATCAAGCCGCTCAACCTTCCCGGCTTGAGGCGCCGGGGCGACTTCTGGAAGCTGGCGATCGTCGCCTTCGCGGTCTGGAGTGCCGCGCTGATCCTGCGCGAATTCACCACGCTCTAGGTCACGCACTCATAAACTGAAGAGGCGTTCGACGAGGTTGCGGTAGCGATAGAACCTTGCTCTCGTCAAACTCGCTCAGCCAAAATCCGGATGCGCTTTACGAGCCGGTGAGCTATAAGGCGCCCCGGACGCTCGCAGAGGCGTTCAGGCAGGAGCCCGATGATGATCAAGATGAGCGTCTACTATCCGGCCGATGGCGGCTCGAAGTTCGATCACGACTACTACCGCACCCACCACATGCCACTGATCCAGGAACGGCTCGGCGATGCCTGCCTGCGCTACGAGATCGAGAAAGGCCTTGCGGGTCGCGAACCTGGAAGCGCGCCGGAGTTCGTCGCGGCGTGCCACGTCTACTCGCCGACCCTGGGGACATTCCAGGAGGCGTTCGATCCCCACCGCGCGGAGATCGTCGCGGACGTCGCCAACTATACGGACATCGTGCCCATCGTGCAGATCAGCGAAATCGTTGGAGGGTAGGGGCTTCGGTGCGTCAGGCGTAGCCGTTGAACTTTCCGGGGCCGGCGTAGCGCTGGCGCACCTGATCAAATCTGAATGCGCTTGATGAGTCGGTGACCTAAAGCTTCTTTTCGAACCAATGGTGGGCGTAGGGTTCCGCGTTGAACGGCGCGACTTCCTGGTAGCCCTCGCTGCGGTAGAGCGCCTGCGCTTCGTTGAGGGTGCGATTGGTCTCCAGGCGCAGCCGCGTCAGGCCAGCCTCGCGCGCCATTGCTTCCAGCGAACGCAGCATGCGGCGGCCGATGCCCAATCCCCGCGCCGTCGGGGCCGTCCACATCCGCTTCACCTCGCCCGATGCCCCGTCACTGATCTTGAGCGCTCCGCAGCCCTGAGGGGCGCCGTCGAGCCAGGCCACAAGGAAAAATCCGGACGGCGGCGTCATTTCCTCGGGACTAGCCGGATTACTCCGGGAAGGATCGAAGCCGACCTCGAAACGAGCCGAAAGTTCGGCAAAATACTGTTCCAGACACCATTGCGCCGCAGCGCTGGCCGGCGGCTCGAGCCTTACCTCCACCGCTCCGGCGCGAAGCAGGCGTTCAACTTCCGCCATGGCGTCGACCAAACGGTCGCGCTGGTGAGGGTCAAGGGGCCGGAGGAACGACATGGCGAGCTCATCCGAGAGGGCCTCGTAGGTCGCCCGCTCATTCAAGCCGTCGGGCGTCAGGGCCACGCGCCGAACCCTTCCGTCGCTCGCATCCGCACTCGTCCGGACAAGCCCCTGCGCTTCGAGCGAGCGCAACAGACGGCTGATGTGACCGGAGTCGAGTTTCAGCCGCTCGCGTAAGGCGCGCACATCGGTGCCGTCACGGATTTCATGCAGCAGCCGTGCTTCGCTGAGTGGACGGCCACGTTGCAGGTAGCTGTCTTCCAGCGCGCCGACATGCAGTGTGACGACCCGATTGAAGCGGCGAATCTGTTCGATCTGAACCTTGAACATTCTCTGACTTTAGTCAGATATTCGCCTGTTGTAAATCGCCACCGCCCATGAAACGGTTTCTAGACCTCGATCGAGCCGCGCATGACGGGCACGCAGCGGCCGGTGATGGTGACGTCGGTGACGGTTCCGGCCGCCTTCACCACATCGAGTTCGATGATGCTGCGGCGGCCCATCTCGACGCCCTGTTCTATTGTCAGATGCACCTTGGCATCCGTCTCCGGCGCACGCGTTACCAGGAAGGCGGAGAGGGCGGCAGAGGCGCTACCGGTCGCTGGGTCCTCCATGATGTCGTCGAGCGGCGCGAACATGCGGGCGCGGAGGTTCCAGGGTTCTTCCTGGCTGCGGACATAGAGGAAGATCGGAAAGTCGCCATCTGTACCCTGGTGTTTCGCGGCGGCCTTGCGGAAGGCCGTGATGTTCGGCCGGGCGGCGGCGAGAGCTTCGAGGCCATCGAGTTCGGCGATCGCGAAGGCGAGGCCGACCGAGGCGAAGACCGGCCCGTGGGCGGTGGTGCGCACATGTTTTGCATCGATCGAGATGCAGTCGGCAATCAGGTCCAACTCGATTTCGGCACCGATTTCCAGCGGTCTCGGTGCGCGGATCGTAGCGCCGATCACACCGGCCGCCTCCCGCAGCAGCCGGATTTCCACCAGGCCGGCGATTTCCTCGAACCGGAGCTTGTCAGTGACCGGCTTGCCGAACAGCTCGCGCCGCTGACCGAGCACGTAGGCGGTGCCGACATTGGGGTGACCGGCAAAGGGAATTTCCATCGTCGGGGTGAAGATGCGTACCCGCGCGCTGTTTTCAGGGTTTTCCGGCGGCAGGACGAAGGTGCTTTCGGCATAACCGAATTCGACCGCGATCTTCTGCATCTGCCGGTCGGTAAGCCCGCGCGCATCCGGCACCACGGCGAGCGGGTTGCCGGCGAAACGCTCGGTCGTGAAAACATCGACGGTGACGAAATCGGCGGTCGGCATGGCAAAACTCTCCGGATGCGATGCCGGATTTAAAGCCTCATCGACCTTCCTGACCAGCCAATGTTTTTGATCGCGGTCATCAACGGAATGAAAGCCGCCGGCGTCGTCGGCTCAGGTAAGGCCGTGGTCACGCATCGCCTTCTCCTCGTCGCCGGTGATATAGGCGAAGATCCTCGGATCGCCATCGGCGATCGTCACCAGGTAGAAGTTGGTGAACCGAACATTGCCGGCTTCGCCCGCCTTGTTGACGTAGGAGAAATCCCATCCGACTTCGGCAAGCGCGTGAAGATCGTTGAGGCAGGTGATCTTCACGCCGGTAATGTCCATCCGCTTGCCGCCGGCATCGCGATATCGGGCGAAGCCTTGCGGGATCACCTCGCGGAATGCCGCGTCATTGGCTCCACCGAACACCGCTTGCGGTGTCGAGCCGACGAAATAGGGCGCGAAGAACGCCGCGACGCCGGAGACATCCACCGACGCCGCGTCCTTCAGGGCGTCGTTGCTGGTCCGGCCGTATTCGTCGAAAAGCCTTCGGACCTTCTCTTCAATTTCCGTCATGGGCAACCTCCATCATGCAATGAACGTTGTTTTGCCCGTTCGGTTCACGTTCGCTTCAAGGTCGCAGCAAACAGAAAGGCCGCTCCGTTTCCGAAGCGGCCCTCTTCCTCCTCCTTGAAAAGGCGCTCCTCAAGCGGCCTTTTCGAGATCTTTCGCGTCAGGACTTGGTGACGCTTGCGGCGTAAATCTGATCGATGGTTGCGGCGAGGCTCGCATTGAATTCTGCGTCACTCATCGAGGCGCGGAGGTTTTCGGCCAGAGCGCGCGAGAAACTGGCGATCATGCCGTGGTTATGGCTGAGCTTTTCGCAGGCCTCCGCGGTGCTGTAGCCGCCGGAAAGGGCGACGACGCGGACGACCGATTTGTGGGCGGTCAAGGGAGCGTAGAAATCGGCGACCGTCGGGATCGTCAGCTTGAGCATGACGGTTTCGCCTGCGGGAAGCTTGTCGAGCTGCTGCGCGATCTCGTCGCGCAAGATCGCTTCAGCCTGTTCCTTTGTCGGGCTCTTGATGGAAACCTCGGGCTCGATGATCGGCATGAGGCCCTGGCCGATGATCTGACGGGCAACCTGGAACTGCTGCTCCACGACGGCAGCGATGCCGGCTTTGTCGGCATGGCCGATCACCGACCGCATCTTGGTCCCGAATATCCCCTTTTCACGACCGCGGATCAGGAGAGTATCCAGATCGGGCATCGGCTTCATCGTCTGGACGCCGTTTTCCTCGGCGTTGAGACCCTTGTCGACTTTGAGAAAGGGGACGACGCCGCGGTTTTCCCAGAGATAGGAGGGGACAGGCTCACCATCGACGTCGCCATCCATGGTTCGCTCGAACAGGATGGCGCCGAGAACCTTGTCGCCAGTAAAGGCGGGCGCGCTCATGATGCGGACGCGCATGGCGTGGATCAGGCGGAACATCTCGTCGTCGCCCTGATAGTCGGACTCGGACACGCCATAAAGACGCAATGCTCCGGGTGTTGAACCACCGCTTTGGTCCAGCGCCGCAATAAATCCGGGCGCAGAACTCATCTTGTTCAACATCTTCGCGTCCACCATACTACACTCCTGTCCCTAAGTTGGCGCAAAACGCGCTCGTCTCTCCCAAGCTGTCAGTCGCGGATAACAGAAGTTATTTTAAAGGGAAATCCTGCGGTAAGCTATTGAAACGATTGAAATGCTTTCAATCGTTTAAAACATCTAAAATTTTTTAAACCAGTTAACTCGGGAGCGCGCCGCCCTATATGGAACGCGCTCCCTTTCAGGAAACCGGCAGATCAGGCGGCCTTGATCAGCACCGAGACGCCGGGCAGATCCTTGCCCTCCATCCATTCCAGGAATGCGCCGCCGGCGGTCGAGACGTAGGAGAAGTCGTCGGCCGCACCTGCGTGGTTGAGGGCTGCGACCGTATCGCCGCCGCCTGCCACCGAGGTAAGCTTGCCGGCCCTGGTCTGCTCCGCCGCATGTTTGGCGGCAGCGACCGTCGCCTTGTCGAACGGCTCGATCTCGAAGGCGCCGAGCGGGCCGTTCCAGACCAGCGTCGAGGCCTTGGAGATCCATTCGTTGACGGCTGCCACCGACTTCGGCCCGACATCGAGCATCATGGCGTCAGCCGGGATCTTGTCGATATCGACCACTTCGTTGGCAGCACCTGCCTTGAACTCGCGGGCGACGACGCCGTCGACCGGCAGCACGATAGCGCAGTTGGAGGCTTCGGCTTCTGCCATGATCTTGCGGGCCGTGTCGGCAAGGTCGTGCTCGCAGAGCGACTTGCCGACATCGATGCCTTGTGCTGCGATGAACGTGTTGGCCATGCCGCCGCCGATCACCAGCGCGTCGACCCGTTTCACGAGGTTCTGAAGCAAGTCGATCTTGGTGGAGACCTTGGCGCCGCCGACGATTGCAACGACCGGGCGGGCCGGATTGCCGAGGCCCTTTTCGAGCGCTTCGAGTTCTTCCTGCATGGTGCGGCCGGCATAGGCGGGCAGGTGATGGGCAAGGCCCTCCGTCGAGGCATGGGCGCGGTGGGCGGCGGAGAAGGCGTCGTTGACGAAGATATCGCCGTTCTTGGCGAGCGCCTCGGTGAAGCCCGGGTCGTTCTTTTCCTCACCCTTGTGGAAACGGGTGTTTTCGAGCAGCAGGATATCGCCGTTCTTCATGCCGGCGATCGCCTGTTCGGCTTCCGGACCGATGCAATCGGAGGCGAAGAGGATCTTGTGGCCGAGGACCTGGTTGACGGCAGAGACGATCAGCGACAGCGACATGTCGGCGACAGGCTCGCCCTTGGGGCGGCCGAAATGGGCAAGCAGGATGACCTTGGCGCCCTTCTTCGAGAGTTCCAGAATGGTCGGGGCGACGCGCTCGATGCGGGTGGCGTCGGTGACCTTGCCGTCGGCAACGGGAACGTTGAGATCGACGCGCACGAGGACGCGCTTGGCTGCAATATCGGTGAGGTCGTCAAGGGTTTTGAAGGCCGGCATGATGCTAATCCATTTACTCGGAAAGTTCGTAGCGGACCTTACTATGCCTGACCGGTGACGCAAGACGATTGGTCGCAACCATTTCCATTCCGTCCGTCGCAGAGACGCTGCACGCCGATTCTACTGCGATCACGCAGCGGGTGGAGGATTTTATTTGAGCTTTCACCGCTCTATGCCGGCCCCTCGGGCGGCACGACGCCGGGCTTCACTGGCACGTTCTTGCCCCGGTATCTGCGGATCAGATCGCGGACGCGGTGGGCGATCTCGCGCATGTTTATGAAGATCGGCAGATTGGTCGCCGGCTCCACCGGCTCCAGCGAAATGCCGATGCTGCGGACATGTTCGTGCTCGTCCAGTTCGCGCACGATCAGGATGATCGAGCCGAAGCGGATACGGTCGGCATATTCCGCGCGGCCGCCGAGCCGCGAGGTGATCAGGTCGCCGATCGTCATGTTCTGCTCGTTTGCGGAGAGCAGGCCGGGGCCATAGGCGGCATCGAGCTCCTTGGCGGGCCCCGCCGGCGAGATCGCGAACGCGCCGAAAAATTCCGCGTCGTCCTCGTCGACCGGCACCTGGCTTGCGAAGATGCGGTCGAGCAGTTTCGAATAGGCGGGCGAGATGAACAGGTAGACCTGGTCGTTTTCCTTCAGCCGGCCGGCATATTGGTAACGCATGCTGCGGCCGTCGCGGATGACCAGCGACGGCATGGCCCAGCGGGGGATGCGCTCGCCCTGCAGGATCGGGCTGTCCTTCATGACGCGGTAGGAGATCAGTTCGTGATGGGCGGTGCCCGGCAGGTCGAGCTCGATCTTGTCGACGGCGCCGATGCGCGGCGGAATGATGAGGCCGAGCTTGTGGGCGACCGGCTTGATCGTCCAGCCCTGGACGAGGAGGGAGACCAGCACGATGATGAAAGTGACGTTGAAGAAGAGCTGGCCGTTCTCGACGCCGCTCAAGACCGGCATGATCGCAAGCAGGATGGAAACCGCGCCGCGCAGGCCGACCCAGGCGAGGAAGCTGGTCTCCTGCTGGGTGAAATCATAGGGCAGCAGGCTCAGCCACACCGCGATCGGCCGGGCGACGAAGATCAGGAAAAGCGCCAGCCCGATCGCCGGCACAAGGATGGCCGGGAATTGCGAGGGCGTGGCGAGCAGGCCGAGCACCAGGAACATGATGATCTGCGCAAGCCAGGTCAGCCCCTCGTTGAAGCGGATGATCTGGGGTTTGGCGAACATCTTGCGATTGCCGGAATAGATGCCGGCCACATAGACCGCCAGAAAACCGCTGCCGCCCACGGCGCCGGTGAAGGAAAAGACGAGCAGGGCGAGCGTCAGCACGAAGATCGGCGCCAGGCCCCGGTCGGAGGTGAAGCGGTTCAGCACCCAGACGATCATCATGCCGCCGAACAGGCCGCAGATGACGCCGAGCCCCATTTCCTCGACGAACAGGAAAAGGAAGTGCAGGTCGAGGCCGGAAAGGCCCTGGCCGGTCGCCAGCAGTTCGGCGAGCGCAATCGTCAGGAAGATCGCCATCGGATCGTTGGTGCCGGACTCGACCTCCAGCGTCGAGCGCACCTTGTCGCGGATGTTGATGCCGCTGACGCGCAGCAGGAAGAAGACCGCGGCGGCATCCGTCGAGGCGACGATCGATCCCAGCAGCAAGCCTTCGAGCCAGTTGAAGTTGAGAAGGATCATCGCGCCGAGGGCGAAGATGCCGGTCGTCAGCAGCACCCCGACCGACGCAAGCGTGATCGCCGGCGCCGCGGCAAGGCGGAACGAGTGGATGGGGGTCATGAAGCCGGAATCGAACAGCACGATCGCCAGCGCCAGCGAGCCCAGCATGAAGGTGAAGGAGTAGTTCTCGAATTGGATGCCGAGGCCGTCGACGCCGGCGAGCAGGCCGATCGACAGGAAGATCAGCAGCAGGGGAGCACCGAAGCGGAAGGCAAGGAGGCTCGAAAGGGCAGCCGCCAGCACCAGGACCGTGCCGACCAGCAGGACGATATAAAAAGCCTCCACCTAAAAGTCCCTTCCTTCGCACCTCTCGCCGACACCATCCCCGTCCGCAGCCCCGGAACGGAACTGTGCCACGCCGCAACGCGGCCATGCAAGAATGGGGCAGATCCCGGCCGAGGGCCAGGCGAATCGACTGATCGATTAGGCGGGAACAATTCCGGCAAGAGAAGGGCAGGGGATAAAAAAGACGGGCTGGTGCCTTGGTGCCGACGGCTTTTCAAAGATCGGAGAGCCCACACGAATGCGGAACCTCGTAGTAAAATAATAAGTATGGCTCCGCATTCGCGTGGCCTTCGGCGTTCTCTCGAGGCTTCCGGCCTCTACAGGTGATCCTCTCGCCTCGCTGCGTGGCTTCGTTCGCGATCTCCTTTCGGGAAACCTTGCCACTTGAACGGCTC
Organism: Neorhizobium tomejilense; assembly: GCF_964254135.1. NCBI lineage: Bacteria > Pseudomonadati > Pseudomonadota > Alphaproteobacteria > Hyphomicrobiales > Rhizobiaceae > Neorhizobium > Neorhizobium tomejilense. Next base: position 2,778,292 of record NZ_CAXUSO020000001.1, on the reverse strand, counting down.
AACCGAACCGGACATGGCTGTCCGGGGGAGGCTTGATAGGGAGACTTCATCTCCCATGGCTTTCACCTCTCCCACCATCGCCGCACGTTACGGTTCCGATGAAAGCGCCGGCTCCCGCCTGCCCGCGAACGTCTCGCGAAACACTCCGGCGGTGGGAGCGAGGGGATTGTAGGCATGGGTTGGAGGGGTGGGGAAATCGAGGGTGAAAAAAATTTGCCGGGGTTGAGGGCTTGGATCATTTGCGGTCTCAAGGAAAGAATTTCCGCAACGGATTTTTGGGCTCCAAGCGGACATAGAAGTTCAACTAATGGAAAGGCTGCTTAGCACTCTGGTGGTTCCGTACCCGAAGCGTAGAGGTTCCTTCTGTCGCGCTCGGAAGTAGAAAAATAATCTCTCCACAATTTTTGGAGAGATTTACTTATTGATGCAGCACTTTTTGTATTTTTTACTACTCCCACAGGAGCATAGATCGTTACGCCCCAGTTTCCTCTTAACAACCCCGGCAGAGAATGACTCGATTGGCATCGGGGGCTTCCTCGGCCATGCAGCTAATACCTTTTCCATCTCCGGATCAGCTTTCCACGAGCCGCTGAGTGCCAAAGCACCCAGGATTTCACCACTACCAGGACCAAGCCATAAGCCAAACCACGAGTCGGATTTCGTGTCGTATTTTCTGAGTCTGCAGTGTCTGAACAATGCGTCGCGGGCTGCCGGTTCAGGAAGCGAATTGACGTGAACTGTAAAACCGCTTTTCCCTTGCTCTGCCGGGACAGAGAAATCATGATTGAGGCCGTCCGTAGCAGCGATACGGAACATCTTTTTCAGCCCCTCATTAATATGGCTGGCCGTGATCGACCCGAGCTGCAGTAATAACATACCAAGCCCAACTAGTTCGGGTGTCGCAGCGGTCTCAATCTCCAGTAGCAACTTGCCGATTGGCGTGCCGTCGAAACGAGTGAGGATACCTTTGGGCGTTCTGGGACCGGGTAAGCCCAGTCTGCGTACCGACATCGCAACGTCGATGGAGCTGGTGAAGTCGTCTCCCAGATTCACCATGTCGTACGTCTTCTCAAGCCAGAGGTTGTGCTTCAGATGATACCCCAGTGTGGTTAATTCCTGGGAGACGAGCAACTGCCCGTCAAATTTCGATCTCAATGAAAGGTAATTGAGGAAGTGGAGGGGGGTATCTAGTATTTCCGATAGGACATCGATGAAGAATACGTCCGACACAATCGGATTTTGAATGACCTTCGTGATCCTAATTTTGAGAAACTGACGGGCTTGCGCCGACAGGGCAGGGTAATGATCCGACACAATACAAATCGGGAAAATGTGCGTTGGTTTAATGGGGAATTTCAACTCGTCTTTAGACCGTGAAACGAATTTGAAGCCGTCTCCCAATAGTGCATCGCTACATAACTGGCACTGGTCATAAGCGTCGTGGATAGCTTTTTTAAAGTCATCCTTTAATTGAAGGTCGTTTCCCTTTCTGGCTTCAATCGTCAACCTTTTTGATTTGGCTTGAACTACAATTGCCTGACTTCCGTAAATAACTAAGACGTCTGCTTCGGCAAATCGGTCTTTACCCTTGTAAATGTCAACGTTTGAAAAGACGTTTTCCGTTCCGAAAACTTTCGCAAGGCGGTTCGTTAGAAAATTCTCTGCAAACTCTCCCCGATTCTTCGATGCCGTTGCCCTATATGTCTTGTCTGCCACCATCCAGAAGAAAGGGGCCTCATATAAGGCTTCCAGCAGGCTGTAGTGTTGGAATAGGTAGTACGCGCCATCATCTGTCCTGATAATGGGAGCGGCATTCGTCTCATTGAAGTCACTCAAGCTCGCAAACGACGAGTTATCCTTAGGGGCCGCGAAACGAAAAGCGGTTATTACACGTTCAGTTTTCTCGGTCGAAAGAGCGGCTTCCGTCGCAAGCTCTTCGATACTGAAGGTAAAACCAGGTAAAAAAGTCCACTGGTCAGGCGGCAATGTGGCCATTGTTGCGCGGAGGTCGAGCGTCCGATCCAGCTGCAGTTTACCTAGCGCGTTAACGACGGTGCAGGCTTGGTCGATGGTGAAGCCAACATTTGCATCCAGCCAGGAATCGTCGGATTGGTATTTCTGCCGCGCCAATTCCTCATATTGAAAATTATAAGCTGATTCCCCTCCGTAGAAGATTGGTTCCCGCAATCCTTCTGCAGTGCTGAACGGGTCAATCGTTTTCGCTTTTTCAGGAGAGAGAGCCATCTTCTTGAATGCCGAGATCCACGGCTTCTGTAGGCTCATATGCATCTCGTGAAGAAGTGCCTCGGCCCTATCTATGTAATTCTGCAAGGTCTGTGGTGACGGTAGTGTGGTATCGATTTTGCTTTTTGCCATCAGGCCGATGAGCGTTGCGATCTCGGTACGAATGAGCTGCTCTTGCGAGTATTGATATTGAAGGTCGTTCTCAGTGATCTCATTTCCCGAAAAACCAATGAGATTGTCACGCCAGCAGAAGTAAGCAACTGCATGGATGAAACCTGGCGATACACACAGTAAACACAACTCATCAAAAACTTCGCCTTCAGTCCGCGCGTTAAGTGGAGTCATTTCTCTCTGGAACACGGTTGGATCGCCATCTATAGCTTGTGGAACGGATGCATCACTCTATCAGTGATGGTGAGTCGCTACGTGCCAATTTCGATTGAGGGCGAGCTTTTCAACCATTTGTAGATAGCCCCTCATGTCAGAACTGCTGTGCGTAAAGAGCGGCGTCCGCTGGCGACGTGCTCTCATCGAAGCCAGCATCGCCGCCACCGACACCCACAAATCAGCTGTGTCAGGCTTCAGATCAGCTTCGAAAACGCCACGGCCGTGTCGGCCATGCGGTTGGAGAAGCCCCATTCGTTGTCGTACCAGGTGAGGATGCGGACGAAATTGCCTTCGAGCACCCGAATGCATATATCGCCGCAGCGATCATCTCGTTTGGTCATGTTGCCGGCGCGCCTGCTCGATCGCATCCCGATTTGATTCTGCCCAGGTCATTAAGGCCATGACTGGGGCGCGAAGCGACTTGCCGACTGCAGTCAGCTCGTAATCCACGCGCGGAGGGATCGTCGGAAAGTGGGTGCGACTGATCAAACCGTCGCGTTCCAATTGACGAAGCGTAATGGTGAGCATCCGCTGCGAGATCCCGTCGATCTGCCGGCGCAATGCATTGAAGCGGACCGGCCCATCGTTCAGGGCCACGAAGATGTAAAGACTCCACTTATCGGCGATGCGATCGAGGATTTCCCGAACGGGAAGGCAGTCGGCTTCTTCGCTTGGGGTAGGAAACTCTATGTCACCGAGTGTCATGAATGTGCCTTCTTGCGAACGGTCAAATAGTTATCTTAATAGGGTTGGTCACAATTTTATACTACTCATTCTCCCAGGAGCCACCAATGACCAACATCCTCCTCGTTACCTCCAGCCCACGCGGTCCTCAGAGCCTTTCCACCCGATTTGCCCGTGACATCGCTGAAAGCCTCAGCGCCCGTTCTGCCGGCACAATTGTCGAACGTGATCTTGGAGCGGCACCTCTGCCGCATATCGCAACAGCCTATATCGACGGCCGCGTTGCACAGCCCGAGACACGTACGCCCGAACAGATCGAAGCCGTCAATCTCGCTCAAAGCCTCGTCGATGAGGTTCAGGCTGCCGACGTGATTGTCATTGGCTCGGGCATGATCAACTTCGGCCCGCCGACGCAGCTCAAGGCTTGGTTTGACTACATCACTTGGCCTGGCGTCACCTTTCGCTACGACGCAACCGGCGTGATGGGATTGTTGCCCGCCAAGAAAGTCTATCTCGTGACCGCAACCGGCGGCGTCTTTTCGGAAGGCAGGAACGCCCCGTTAGACTTCCAGACCACTTATCTCGTGCATCTTCTCGGTTTTATCGGACTGACGGATATCGAAGTGGTTCGCGTGGAAGGGACACTCCTCAGCCCGGACGCAGCCAAGGCTGCGATCGCCTCCACCGAAGCACAGATCCGGGCTGCATTGGAGCGTGCCGCCTGACCGGCAAACCCATCACCGACATACCGCAAACAAACAAAAACCTCCTCCCTTGCGGGAGGAGGTCCATATCTTGCCGATGCTGCCCGAAGACAGCTGTGTCAGGCTTCAGATGAGCTTTGAAAACGCGACCGACGTGTCGGCCATGCGGTTCGAGAAGCCCCATTCGTTGTCGTACCAGGTGAGGATGCGGACGAAGTTGCCTTCGAGCACCTTGGTCTGGTCGATCGCGAAGATCGACGAATGGCTGTCGTGGTTGAAGTCACGGCTGACGAGCGGTTCCTCGGTATAACCGAGGATGCCCTTCAGCGCGCCGTTGGAAGCGGCCTTGATCGCTTCGTTGACTTCGGCAACCGAGGTCGTCCTCTTGGCGACGAACTTGAAGTCGACGACCGAGACGTTCGGGGTCGGAACGCGGATCGAGGTGCCGTCGAGCTTGCCCTTCAGGTGCGGAAGCACCAGGCCGACAGCCTTTGCGGCGCCGGTGGAGGTCGGGATCATCGACAGCGCGGCTGCACGGGCGCGGTAGAGGTCCTTGTGCATCGTGTCGAGCGTCGGCTGGTCGCCCGTGTAGGAATGGATCGTGGTCATGAAGCCATGATCGATGCCGATCGCGTCGTCGAGGACCTTGACGACCGGAACCAGGCAGTTGGTGGTGCAGGACGCGTTGGAGATGACCAGGTGTTCCCGGGTCAGCTGATCGTGGTTGACGCCGAAGACGACGGTGAGGTCAGCGCCGTCGGCCGGGGCCGAGACGATGACGCGCTTGGCGCCGGCGGTCAGGTGCAGGGCGGCCTTGTCGCGGGCGGTGAAGATGCCCGTGCATTCGAGCGCGATATCGACGCCGAGTTCGCGGTGCGGCAGGGTCGCCGGGTCCTTGATCGCGGTCACCTTGATCGGCTTGCCGCCGCCGACGATGATCGTGTCGCCGCTGACTTCGACGCTTGCCGGGAACTTACCGTGGATCGAGTCGTAACGCAGCAGGTGGGCGTTGGTCTCGACCGGGCCGAGGTCGTTGATGGCAACGACCTCGATATCGGTGCGGCCGGATTCGACGATTGCTCGCAGCACGTTGCGGCCGATGCGGCCGAAACCGTTGATGGCAACCTTGACAGTCATTTCACATACTCCGCTTTTAGTTTGTCCTGGTAGTTCAGTTGGTTCAGGCGAGCTCTTTTTCGGCTGCGGCAACAACCGCTTCCGCGGTGATGCCGAAGTGCTTGAAGAGATCCTTGGCAGGGCCGGAGGCACCGAAGGACTTCATGCCGATGAAGGTGCCCTTCGGACCGATGAAGTGATCCCAGCCCTCGCGCACGCCGGCTTCGACGGCGATCTTGACCGGCGAGTTGCCGATCACCGCGGTCTGGTAGGATTCCGGCTGGTCGAAGAAGAGTTCGACGCAGGGGACGGAAACGACGCGCGTCGCAATGCCCTTGCCGTCGAGGACGCCTTGCGCCTTCAGCGCCAGTTCGACTTCCGAACCCGAGGCGAAGATCGTCACCTTGGCGTCGGCCGCGGAAACGAGTTCGTAGGCGCCCTGGGCGCAGAGGTTCTTCTCTTCGTAGGTCTTGCGGGCCGGTGCCAGGTTCTGGCGGGTGAGCGCCAGGCCGGACGGGCGGTGCTTTTCCTTGAGCGCCAGCTGCCAGCATTCGGCCGTCTCGGTCTCGTCGGCCGGGCGGAAGATCAAGAGGTTCGGGATGGCGCGCAGCGCTGCGACCTGCTCGACCGGCTGGTGGGTCGGGCCGTCTTCGCCGACACCGATCGAATCATGCGTCCAGACGTGCACGACGCGGATGCCCATCAGGGCTGCGAGGCGGACGGACGGACGGCAGTAATCCGAGAAGATCAGGAAGCCGCCGGAATAGGGGATCAGGCCGCCATGCAGCGAGATGCCGTTCATGGCCGCGGCCATCGCATGTTCGCGGATGCCCCAGTGCATATAGCGGCCGGAGAAGTCGGTCGGGGTGATCGACTTCATCTGGCTGGTCTTGGTGTTGTTCGACGGCGTCAGGTCGGCCGAGCCGCCGAGCGTTTCGATGACGATGCCGTTGATGACTTCGAGCGCGTCCTCGGACGCCTTGCGGGTCGCGACGGTCGGGTTGTTCTCGGCGATCTTTTTCTTGAAGGCGTCGATGGCGCTGTCGAAATTGCCCGGCAGGTCGCCGGCGAAGCGGCGCACGAATTCGGCCTTCTTGCCGGTTTCGGTCGAAGCCAGACGATCCTCCCAGTCCTTGCGGGTCTTGGTGGAGCGCAGGCCTGCGAGGCGCCATGCATCGAGAACGTCGGCCGGAACGCTGAAGGCTTCCGCCTCCCAGTTCAGCGCCTTGCGGGCTGCCGCGATTTCCTCGGCGCCGAGCGGCGAACCGTGGACCTTGTGGGTGCCCTGCTTGTTCGGGGCGCCGAAGCCGATGATGGTCTTGGCTGCGATGAAGGTCGGGCGGTCGGACTTCTGGGCGGCTTCGATCGCCGCCGAAATCTGGTCGACGTCATGGCCGTCGATCTCGATCGTGTTCCAGTGGGCGGACTTGAAGCGCATCACCTGGTCGGTCGAGTCCGACAGCGAGACGGCGCCGTCGATGGTGATCGAGTTGTTGTCCCAGAAGAGTACGAGCTTGTTGAGCTTCAGGTGGCCGGCAAGCGCGATCGCTTCCTGGCTGATGCCTTCCATCAGGCAGCCGTCGCCGCACAGCGCGTAGGTGAAATGGTTCTGCAGGTCGGAACCGAATTCCTCTTCCAGCTTGCGCTCGGCGATCGCCATGCCGACGGCATTGGCAATGCCCTGGCCGAGCGGGCCGGTGGTCGTCTCGATGCCCGACGCATGGCCGTATTCCGGATGGCCGGCGGTCTTGGAGCCGAGCTGGCGGAACTGCTTGAGGTCCTCCATCGTCATGTCCTCGTAACCGGTGAGGAACAGGAGCGAATAAAGGAGCATGGAACCGTGGCCGGCGGACAGCACGAAACGGTCGCGGTCCGGCCAGAGCGGGTTCTTCGGATCGAATTTCAAAAAGCGGGTAAAGAGGACGGTCGCGATATCGGCAGCGCCCATCGGCAGGCCGGGATGGCCGGAATTGGCCTTCTCTACAGCATCCATGGCAAGAAATCGGATCGCGTTCGCCATCCGGTTATGTTTGTCGAGAGAGGTCATGGCTAATCCGCTTTTTACGGGTGTCGGTCACGGTCCGCGCGGGACCACTTGAAGGGCGGCCCAGGGACCACCTAAGAGCGGGTGATCCTTAGCAGGTGCAACGCGCAAGTCAACAAAAGCGCCGCCTTTACGAGCGGGTGATGACGAACTTTCCTGCAGCTGCCCGAATTGCGTGCAGCATGTGGGCAGCATGTGGCGAGAGGCAAAAACATAGGTGACGATCCACAGTTAGGACACGTTTGAAGGGCCTGGATTGATTGACCGGCTTGCGGGCGGTGAATAGTCTTCCGCCCTTGTTGGAGAGGCCGATCGCATCGATTCGGCGCATTTCGCGTATCGACAGGAAGCTTCGCATGCCGTCGGAAAAGACGATCGACATGGTGATTTCGGAACTCAGGGCGGCGATCGGCGGTCTGGAGAGCGCCGTCGATGCGCGTATCGAGCGCCAGCGTGAAACCCAGGACGTAGAAGGCGAGGTTCGCCGCGTGCATGCGGACCGGGCACGGCTGGCGCAGGAACTCGACCAGTCGCAATTCCGCGCCAATCGACTGGAAGAAGTCAACCGTGAGGTCTCCCGGCGCCTGGTGACGGCGATGGAAACCATCCGCGCCGTGCTCGACCGCTGATACAGGATCAAGAGGGAACGCCATGGCCCAGGTAACGGTAATGATCGACGGCAAGGCCTATCGCATGGCCTGCGAGGAAGGTCAGGAAGACCACCTGACCGAACTCGCCGACCGGTTCGACCGTTACGTCGGCCACCTCAAGGGCCAGTTCGGCGAGATCGGCGATCTGCGCATCACCGTCATGGCCGGCATCATGATCATGGACGAGCTTTCGGAGATGACGCGCAAGCTCGGCCTGCTCGAGGCGGAGGTCACATCGCTCAAGTCCAACCGCGACGGCGCGCTCGAAACCCAGCAACGCAACGAGCAGCTGGTGGTCTCGGCGCTCGGCGAGCTTGCCTCGCGGTTAGATGGCTTGACCGCCAAGCTCAACGGCCGGATGCCGGCGCAGGTGAACTGATCCAAGGTCGATAATAAAGGTTTTCCGCCACTGGTGCGGACCGACAATCGAACATATATTGGCAACGCGGTCTGCGCCTCACGACAGGAACCACAATCCCTGGGGCCATACTCGATCCAAAGGGAGCTGTCCCTGGCCAGGCCCGTGGGCTTGGACACACGGCGCCCACCTACGTTTGTAGGCACCCAGGATCGTAAACATCCATCGGTTGCCGTGGATCGCGCTTATTCTTCCTCCGATTTCAGGCGTTACCCGATCAGCCGCCTTCGTGCTGGCGGATTATATTTAAGAAAATTCTAATTTATTTACCATGCCGCGGACTTGGCCCGATCTGATCGCGGTTTGGACGAGGCCCTTAATCCTCTTTTCAAACGACGGCTTTATCGTCCCGGCATGCGTATCAACGAGATCACCAACTGGGCCTATGGCGTCACGGTCGTCCTGACCGTGTTGTCGGGCACTGCCTTCATCCTGTCTGCCGGGAGCGCCAATCAGGAGCGGATCGCCGTCGAGGAGCACCTTTCCCTCGATGAGCTTTCCGAACAGCTGGCGCTCGGCGCGGAAGAGCGTACCGATGAAGCGCGGCTTTATGTGATGCGCGGTCAGGACCGGCATCTGAAGGCCTTCCACGACAAGGAGGCCGAAGAGCAGAGGCTCGAAGAGGCGATCAAGGACATCAAGGCGCTCGGCGCCTCCGATGCCGAGCTTGCCGCGCTGGTCGAGGTGGGGCAGGACGCAGAGGCTCTCGACCAGCTCGAGAACGCCGCCATCATCGCTTACCAGAACGGCGACCGGGCCGGGGCGCAGGAGGCGTTGTTCGGCCCGGAGCATGACCGCCTGCAGACCGGGCTGCTCGAAACCGTCACTCGGTTCCGGGAATTGGTAAAGGCGCGCACCGAGACTGCGGTCGCGCTTGCGCAGTCTCGCAGCGACTGGTGGGGTCTTGCGGCAAAGACGATGCTTGCCGTCACCGCAGCACTTTTCCTCGGCGTCCTCTATTTCGTGCTCAAGCGCCGCGTCGCCATGCCGCTCACCCGCATGACCGGCATCGTCACCCGGCTTGCCCGCCAGGACTATGCCGTCGAAGTGCCGCTCGACCGCCGGCGGGACGAGATCGGCGAGATGAACCAGGCAATCCACATCTTCCGCGAAAACGGGCTGGAGCGGGACCGTCTCGATGCCGAACGACGCGCAGACCAGCTGACCAAGGACTTCATCCTGCAGATGATGCACCGTCTGCAGGCCTGCCAGACGCAGGGCGAGCTGGCGGACGTCGTCTCGCGCTTTGCGCCGCAGATATTCCCGAACCTCGCGGGCCAGCTCTATGTACTGAACGACAGCCGAACGATGCTCACCGAGATCGGCTCCTGGCTCGACCCGCAGCTTTCGGCCACGTCCTTCCCGACCGGCGCCTGCTGGGGATTGCGCCGCGGGCGGCCGCACCTGAGCAATCACGGCCACGGCGACATTCCCTGCCAGCATCTCGGAGAAAGCGACGTCGCCGGGCTCTGCATCCCTCTGACGGCGCAGGGGGATACGATCGGCCTTCTTTATTTCGAAGAGCGACCGGATCATGACATGGCGGCGGAAAGCTCCCGTCTCTATCTCGAACTGATCGCCGAGAATATCGGCCTTGCGGTAGCCAACCTGCAGCTCCGCGATAGGCTGACGAACCTTGCGGTGCGAGACGCGCTGACCGGCCTGCTCAACCGTCGCCGCCTCGACGAGACGCTGGCCCGCCATGGGCGCGACCTTCCGGACCGGCCGCTTGCCTGCCTGATGTTGGATATCGACCGGTTCAAGCGCTTCAACGACGAGTTCGGGCACGATTCGGGCGACATCGTCATGCAGTACGTGGCGCAGATGATGCTCGACGCCGTCGGGGAGGCAGGGACCTGCCATCGTTTCGGCGGCGAGGAATTCACGATACTCCTGCCGGATGCGACGGAGACCGCCGCCTTCGCACTTGCCGAACGCCTGCGGCAGAAGATCGCGACCACGCCGCTTTCGCATGGCGGGCGCATCCTCGGCCTCGTCTCCGTTTCGATCGGCGTCGCCGGCTCGCCGGTCGGGGGGCCGGTATCGACGCTCGTCACGCGGGCGGACGCGGCACTCCTCGAAGCCAAGGCCGGCGGGCGGAACCAGACCGTGCTTGCGGGCGCGGTGAAGCTCGCGGATCAGGCCAGCCGCAATTCGGCTTGAACGGATCGGCGAACAAAACCGCCGTGATCGACGCCGGCTCCGGATCGACCATTCTCCGGCCTTTGCTTGACAACGCGCGAAGGACTCCCAAGTTCTTGCCGTCCCGTTCATTTGCCGGCCTGTATCCATGCCCTTTTTGAATTCCACCTTCGCCCGATCGTCGCTGCTCATGCTTCTGGTCGGGGGCGGCGTCCTTGTGGCGATCGTGTTGTCATCGTTCTTTTTGGCCACGACGACGCAGGTCTATTTCCAGGACGTGGTGAAACTGCGCGAGCTTCGAGGCGCTGCGGCGGACATGCAGCTTTTCCTGCGGGCTGCCGAATCCGGGCAGCGTGGTTTCGTGCTGACGCAGGATTCCGAATTCCTGATGCCCTATACGACGGCGAGCGCGGTCATTCCGCGGTTGCGCGAGCGACTGAAGAAGGCTGCCGACGATCTGGACGCCGTGCGCGTTCCATTTGCCCAGCTCGACCCGCTGATCGACGACAAGCTCGCCGAGATGCAGTCGACGGTGGCGATGGTGCAGAAGGGAAATGCCGTCGGGGCGATCGAAGTCATCCGGGGCGCCTATGGGCGGCAGCTGATGGAAGGCATCACGACGATCCTCGGCAAGCTGATCGGCGACATGGACGGGCGGATCGGGATCGGCGTCGACGACCTCAATGATTCGGCTTCGGCGTTGCAATGGATCACCATCGGCGGCGGCCTGATGATCATCCTCGTCATCGGCGGCGCGATCGTGATCGTTGGCCAGCATGTCCATGAGCTTCAGCGGGCGCGCTCGGAGGTCGAGGAGCTCAATGCCGGTCTCGAGGAGCGCGTCAACGAGCGCTCCGAGGATCTGATCCAAGCCAATCGCGAAATCCAGCGTTATGCCTATATCGTCTCGCACGACCTGCGCGCGCCGCTGGTCAACATCATGGGTTTCACCAGCGAACTCGATGCGAGCCTCAAGTCGATCAGCACCTATGTGCTGGCCGACGGGACGCCGCTGTCTGAAGCCGACGTGAACGACGCCCGCATCGCCGTCGAGCAGGACCTGCCGGAGGCCATCGCCTTCATCCGCTCCTCCACCAGGAAGATGGACGGGCTGATCAACGCGATCCTGAAGATTTCCCGCGACGGACGGCGCGAACTGAAGCCGGAGAGGATCGATCTCGGGGAGCTTGTCGAAGCGACCGCCGCCAGCATCTACCATCAGGTCAGCGAAGCGGGCGGCGAGGTGAATATTTCGGTCGCCCAGGCGCGGAGCCTTATTACCGACCGATTTTCGATGGAACAGGTTTTCGGCAATCTCTTCGACAACGCGGTGAAATACAAACATCCGGATCGTCCGCTGAACCTTTCCGTCAAGGCAATGCCGATCGGGCGGGCCGCGATGAGAATAGAGGTTGCAGACAATGGCCGGGGCATCGCTCCGGAGGATCACGAGAGGGTTTTCGAGCTTTTCCGCCGCTCGGGCGTTCAGGACCAGCAGGGAGAGGGTATAGGTCTGGCGCATGTGCGTTCATTAGTCAGAAATTTAGGCGGTGAGATTACGGTGACGTCCACTTTGGGCGGCGGGACGACGTTCGTCATCCGGTTGCCGACGGATTTGTCCCATTATGTCAGGAGTAGCGGGTCATGAAGGCTGCCGGTAAAGAAGTCACCATCGTGATGATCGAGGACGATGAAGGCCATGCGCGCCTGATCGAGAAGAACGTTCGTCGCGCCGGCGTCAACAATGAGATCGTTCCTTTTACCAACGGCAATGCGGCTCTCGACTTTATCCTCGGCGCGGACCGTTCCGGAAACTCCAATCAGGATCGCCATCTGCTGATCCTCCTCGACCTCAACCTGCCGGACATGTCGGGTGTTGACATCCTCGAGAAGGTGAAGTCCAACCCACACTCCAAGCGTCTGCCGGTGGTCATCCTCACGACCACGGACGATGAGCGGGAGATCCAGCGCTGCTACGATCTCGGCGCCAACGTCTACATCACCAAGCCGGTGGACTACGACAATTTTGCGCATGCCATCCGACAGCTCGGGCTGTTCTTTGCCGTGATGCAGATACCCGGACAATAACGAGACGCGATGCCGCAAACCATACTCTATGTCGATGACGATCTCGCGCTTGCCAGATTGGCGGAACGGCACTTCGGGCGGGCCGGCTACCAGGTCGTCCATGCCGTCAACGCGGTATCGGCAATGGAGGCGGTCGAAAAAGGCGGTATCGACGCGATCGTCCTCGACCACTATCTGAGGACCGAAACCGGGCTCGACATCCTTCACAAGCTGAAAGACCAGGGCTCGGCCATCCCCGTGATCTACGTCACCGGTTCCAGCGACGCGACGATCGCCATCGACGCGCTGAAGAACGGCGCCTCCGACTATGTCATCAAGACAGTGGGCGAGGAATTCTGGCCGCTGATGGAGAGCGCGATCGCGCAAGGGATCGCCAATGCCGAACTGCGGCGTGCCCAGGAAAAGGCCGAGCAGGAGATCCGCCTCGGCAAGGAACGCGCCGAGGTTCTGCTCGCCGAGGTGAACCACCGCGTCGCCAACAGCCTGGCGCTGGTTGCGGCACTCATCCGCCTGCAGGTTTCCAGCAGCAAGAGCGACGACGTCAAGGCAGCCCTTTCGGAGACGCAGGCGCGCATCAGCGCGATCGCCGGCATGCATCGCAGCCTCTACACGTCCGACGACGTCCGGCATGTGGAGATGGACAAATATCTCGGCACGCTGGTGCGCGAGGTGCAGGGCTCCGTCAACGACGACCAGGGGCCGTCGATCCGCCTCGATGCCGAACCGTTGTCGCTGACCTCAGACCGCGCCGTCTCGGTCGGCATGATCGTCACGGAGCTGCTCACCAACGCGCTGAAATACGCCTATCCGGCCGGCACCGAGGGTGAAGTGCGGGTGCTCCTCAAACGCCAGGACGAGGGCAGCGCGCTTCTCGCCGTCGAGGACGACGGGATCGGCTGGCGCGAGGGCGATACGCCCAAGGGCACCGGTCTCGGCAGCCGCATCGTCAAATCCATGGCCGCGACGCTCGGCTCGACGATCCACTACGTTCCTTCCTCTTCCGGCACCCGCGCCGAACTGACGGTCAGCCTTCAGTAGGTCCTGCCCGGAACGACTGCCGCGTTTCTGCCACGGTTGTGGCCCTTCATTTTGTTCCAACCATTGCAATGCCCGCATGGCGACCCTATGATTTCCGGGATGCGCGTGAGGTGCATAGCTCCGAGAACCGGTCCCGGTTTTCCGAACTGTGCGTGAGACGTCGCGACGAGGCGCCTCTGGCGCCATCGTATGGATGCGGGCCGTTCTTCGGAGCGGCACATTCGTTTCGCGTGCAGGCATATTGTTCCAATCAAAGAGATTCTCTTGTTAACCGAAATACTCATCGTCATCGCCCTCACCGTTTTGAACGGTGTCCTCGCGATGTCGGAACTTGCCGTCGTCTCCTCCCGCCCGGTGCGGCTCCGGATCATGGCGGAGCAGGGTAACCGCGGCGCAGCGACAGCCATACGGCTCGCGGAAGATCCCGGCCGCTTCCTTTCCTCCGTCCAGATCGGCATCACGCTGGTCGGCGTGCTCTCCGGCGCGTTCTCAGGCGCCACGCTCGGCGCCCGGCTGACCACCTGGCTGGAAGCGCAGGGCATGGCCGACAACCTGGCCGACTGGCTGGGCGTCGGCACCGTCGTCGTTTTCATCACCTATCTGTCGCTGATCGTCGGCGAACTGGTGCCGAAGCAGATCGCGCTGCGGGCGCCGGAAGCGGTTGCCGCCCGTGTCGCGCCCGCCATGAAGATGCTTGCGACCGTCGGCGCCCCGATCGTCTGGTTCCTCGATGTCTCCGGCCGGCTGGTTCTGACCGTGCTCGGCCAGCGGGGCGAGCAGGGCGATCGCGTCACCGACGAGGAAATCCGTACCGTGCTTGCCGAAGCCCAGAGCGCCGGCGTGATCGAGACGGAAGAATCCGCGATGATCTCCGGCGTCATGCGGCTTGCCGACCGCACCGCCCGCGGCCTGATGACGCCGCGCCGGGATGTCGAGGTCATCGACATCGAAGACAATTCGGATGAAATCCGCGAGCAGCTGCGCGCCACGCAGCGCTCCCGCCTGCCGATCCGCAACGGCAGTTCGGACGAGATCCTCGGCACGCTGTTCGTCAAGGACGCCTATGATTTCATCGCCGGCGGCAAGATGCTGGATATCCGCGGCGTCATGCGCGAGGCGCCCGTCGTCTCCGACCTCACCGGCGCGCTCGACGTCATCCAGGCGCTGCGCAAGGCGCCGGCCCATATGGTGCTCGTCTATGACGAATACGGCCATTTCGAAGGCATCATCACCTCAGGCGACATCCTCGAGGCGATCACCGGCGTCTTCCAGGAGGAAGAGGACGAAGAACCTGCGATCGTTTCGCGCGACGACGGTTCTTTCCTGATCGCCGGCTGGATGCCGGTCGACGAGTTCTCCGACCAGATGGGTTTTTCGCTCGGCGACGATCCCGGCTACGAGACGGTCGCGGGCTTCGTGCTCGACGAGATGAAGCGCCTGCCGGAACTCGGCGAGAGTTTCACCAAGAACGGCTGGATCTTCGAGGTGATCGACCTCGATGGCCGCCGCATCGACAAGCTGCTGGTCAGGCGGTCGGACAGGGTATGACGGACGTCCTGAAGACCAAGGCGGAGCTTCGTGCCGGGCGGCTTGCCGCGCGGGACGCCATTCCGCCGGTCGAGCGCATCGAGAAGAGCCTGGCCATCGCGTCGCATGGGGCCGAGGCAATCAGCCTCGACGCCGGCGCGATCGTTTCGGGCTTCCTGCCGATCCGCTCGGAAGTCGACGTGCGGCCGCTGATGGCGCATCTCAGGGACCGCAGCGCGCGGCTCTGCGTGCCGGTCATTCTCGACAAGAAGACGATCGTCTTCCGCGAACTGGTGCGCGGCGCCGAATTGGTGCCGGGCGTGTTCGGCACGTTCGGCCCGGGGCCGGATGCAGCGGAACTCGAGCCGCAGGTGATGCTGGTGCCGCTCTCGGCCTTCGATGCCGGAGGGCACCGGATCGGCTATGGCGGCGGTTATTATGACCGGGCGATCCACCGCCTGCAGCAAAAAGGCCTGAACCCGACGCTGATCGGGATTGCCTTCGACTGCCAGGAAGTGGCATCAGTTCCCGTTGAACCTCATGATATCAGACTAGACGCTGTCCTGACGGAGAGCGGGTACCGGCCCTTCCAAGACATGGGCCGCGCACAGATTGGATAAGAATGCGCCTTTTGTTCCTGGGTGACATGGTGGGCAAGACCGGCCGCGTGGCGGTGTGGGAAAAGCTGCCCGGCCTCGTCGCCGACCTCAATCTCGATTTCGTCATCGTCAACGGCGAGAACGCCGCCGGCGGCTTCGGCATTACCGAGGATATCTTTCTCGAGACGATCAATGCCGGCGCCGACGTGGTGACCACCGGCAACCATGTCTGGGACCAGAAGGAGGCGGTGAGTTTTGCCGGCCGCCACGAGCAGTTCCTGCGCCCCGCCAACTATCCCGCCGGCACGCCGGGCAAGGGATCCGGCATCTTCTACGCCCGCAACGGCGCGCGCATTCTGGTCGCCAACATCATGGGCCGGGTGTTTATGCATCCCGAGCTCGACGATCCCTTCAAGAGCGCCGAGACGATCCTTGCCGCTGCTCCCCTGAAGGAACAGGCGGACGCGATCATCTTCGACTTCCATGCGGAGGCGACCAGCGAAAAGCAATGCTTCGGGCATTTCGTCGACGGCCGCGCCAGCCTCGTGGTCGGCACCCACACGCATGTGCCGACGGCCGATTGCCAGATCCTCAACGGCGGCACCGGCTACATGTCGGATGCCGGCATGTGCGGCGATTACGATTCATCGCTCGGCATGGACAAGGAAGAACCGCTCAACCGCTTCATCTCGAAAATGCCGAAAGGCCGTTTCGAGGCGGCAACCGGACCTGCGACCATCTGCGGCCTCGGCATCGAGATTTCCGATACGACAGGCCTTGCGGAGAAGATCGAGCCGCTCCGGATCGGGCCGCGGCTTGCGGAGACGATCCCGTCCTTCTGGCGGTAACAGATGCGGACTCTGGAAGTCGGGTATCTTCAGAACGCGCGGCATATGCCCGAAAATGTCAGCACACAATCACTTCGAGATACTCGGGTGAGGCGAAATCCAGCATGACTGCATCGCGGGTTATGATGGGGATTTTCTTAATCCGTGCGGTGGCGATCAGGTAGCAATGTCCTGGGTCCTTATGCCCGGTATCCATCACAACAGCCGCCGCTTCGCAGGCGATCCGTTGTCTGATTGGAACAATTTTCGTCCCCGTCGCCGCGACGGCCCTCGAAAACCATTTGGACGGCGACTTCGCGTCCAGATTTGGCGGATCTCTGTGTGCTGGTTTGCGGGAGGCGATCGCCAACTCCCAGGCCGTAATTGGCGATACGTAAAGCGTTCCCGCCGCTTGGTTGTCGGCGATCGCGATGAGAGCTTCTTCCGACAGCGTCTCGACAGCTGTGACCAGCCAGTAAAAGGTATGGGTATCGAGCAGCGCGCCCGGCAAGATCAGCTCTTCACGGAGGGCTTGCGCAACTTGGACGAGTCACCTTCGAGGGCTTGTTCAGCAATTGGCTTTGTGAGGTCGACGCTCTTCTTTATAGGCAGCTGCGACGACTTCATTGAATCAGCACCACGCACTTCGACAAAGCGACCGCTGTGTGAATCGCGTACCACCCACCTGCCAGTCGATTCTCGTTTGAGTTCTGCCTTTGTCATGGCCCTTTACATAGCGCGAAATCGTCGCTAGTGCGAGTCCAGTAGAGGTGTTGATCAGAGATCCTGGTTGCATTGAGTGGAGACTACTATGCTTCCGACGTTCAGCTAAGTTTCTGCTGGGCGCAAAAGCCATTCTTCGAGCTCCGCAGTTGTTGTTACCCCGCCATCGAGCACCGCCTCGTAGACAAGTGCGCTCGGGGCAGGCTTGCCGCCTTTCGGCGCGGTTGCGGCGAGCTTGGCCTTGATGACGAGGATCGTTTTCCGCACCTCGTCGGTCAAGCGGGGCAGCAGCGTCTTCAGATGTTTCAGGTCGGGCTGGCGGTCCGGCTCGTCGATGAACCAGATGTCGAGATTCCAGTCCTCGCCCGTGTCCGTCCGGTAGGTGAGGCCAAGATAGAGGCCGTCCGGGTAGTTTTGCGGTTCGACGTTCCAGAGGCCGCTGTCGTTGCGGTAGCGCATGGCGCCGACGCGGCTGTCGAGCATCAGTTCGCCGGCGATCTCGGCGACGGTTCGGCGGGCGGCTGGGTCGAGCCTTTCGCAGACCACGGTGATGTCGATATCGCGGCGGACCATGAGGCCGAGCGCCGAGCTTCCGACCCGCACCGGATTACCCGCCAAACGCAAGGCATCCTCGAGGCCGAGGGCGCCGACGATCGCATCCGCCTGCGCTTGCAGTTCGGCCTGCTTTTTCAAAATGCCCGACATGGTCTTCTCCGCTTGGATCTTCCCCGACGACGGAAGATTTACGTCAGATATTAAGCTTATGGCGTCAATAGCGCCCTTGATCGGGGCCTCCCGCAGACATGCTCTTTGACATTTGCCCTGCAAATAAGTAGGAACGGCGCAAGTTCGGCTGCGAGTGTTGCAGCCACAGCGCTTTGCGCGCGAAAATCCGAAAGACAGATTTAGATGACCGATTACAACGGCGCCGTCCCGGCGATCGCCAAGGCGTTGGCGAAACGGGGCTATGTAACGCTGACCCCCGTCCAGAAATCCATGCTCGACCCGGCTCTCATCCATTCCGATGCGCTGGTTTCGGCGCAGACCGGTTCGGGCAAGACCGTTGCCTTCGGCCTTGCAATCGCACCGACATTGCTTGGCGAAGCGGAAAAGTTCGGCCCGGCGCGGCAGCCTTTGGCGCTCGTCATTGCGCCCACCCGCGAACTGGCGATGCAGGTTACCCGCGAGCTGGAATGGCTTTACGAGATGACCGGCGCGGTCATCACCAGCTGCGTCGGCGGCATGGACATCCGCAGCGAACGGCGCGCGCTCGAGCGCGGCGCCCATATCGTCGTCGGCACGCCCGGCCGTCTCTGCGACCATATCCGCCGCAACGCGCTCGACATGTCGGCCCTCAAGGTCGCGGTGCTCGACGAAGCGGACGAGATGCTCGATCTCGGTTTCCGCGAGGATCTGGAATTCATCCTGGAATCGGCGCCCGACGATCGCCGGACGCTGATGTTCTCGGCAACCGTTCCGGCCGCGATCGCCAAGCTTGCCAAGAGCTACCAGCGCGACGCGGTCCGCATCGCCACCTCGGCGGAAGAAAAGCAGCATGTCGATATCGAATACCGCGCGCTCGCCGTCGCATCGGCCGACCGCGAAAATGCGATCATCAACGTGCTTCGTTATTACGAGTCGACCAACGCGATCGTGTTCTGTTCGACCCGCGCTGCGGTCAACCATCTGACGGCGCGGTTCAACAACCGCAATTTCGCCGTCGTGGCTCTCTCCGGCGAGCTGACGCAGAACGAGCGGACCCATGCGCTGCAGGCGATGCGCGATGGCCGTGCCCGCGTCTGCATTGCGACCGACGTCGCCGCCCGCGGCATCGACCTGCCGGGCCTCGACCTCGTCATCCATGCCGACCTGCCGACCAATCCGGAAACGCTGCTTCACCGCAGCGGCCGCACCGGACGTGCCGGACGCAAGGGCATCAGCGCTCTGATCGTGCCGGTCAATGCCCGCCGCAAGGCCGAGCGCCTGCTCGGGGGCGCGGGCATTTCCGCCACCTGGGCTCGTCCGCCGTCTGCCGAAGAGGTCATGCGGCGCGACGACGAGCGTCTGCTGGCCGACCCGATCTTCAGCGAAAATCCGCGCGAGGAAGAGCAGGATCTCGTCGCCAAGCTGGTCGAGAGCCACGGCGCGGAAAAGCTGGCGGCCGCGTTCGTCAGTCTCTACCGCACCAAATATTCAGCGCCCGAGGATCTGATCGAGATCTCGGTGCAGCAGGATGCCCGCAAGCCGCGCGAGCGCGCCGGCGGCGAAGGTGACTTCCCGATGACCCCGCGCCCGTCGCGCGACGAATTCGGCCCGGCCGTGTGGTTCTCGCTGTCGGTCGGCCGCAAGCAGAATGCCGAGCCGCGCTGGCTGATCCCGATGCTCTGCCGCAACGGCAACGTCACCAAGCGGGAAATCGGCGCGATCAAGATGCAGCAGGACGAAACCTTCGTCGAGATCGCCGCCGATCACGCCGACGCCTTCATGCAGGCGGTCGGCAAGGACAAGGCGCTGGAGCGCGGCATCCGCGTCACCCGGTTGACCAGCGCCCCGGACCTCAGCCGTCCCGCGGCGCCGGCCAAGCCTTATGCCAAGAAGTCCTATGACGACCGTCCGAAGGAGCCTCGTGGCGACGACTGGGCGAAGGGCAAGCCGCGGAAGAACACCTCCAACGCGGCCGGTCCGGGCGGCCCCAGGGCAGCCGAAGCGCGTGGCGACGGAAAGCCTTTCAGCAAGGATGCCAAGCCTTTCAACAAGGACGCCAAACCCTTCAAGAAAGACGACAAGCCTTTCAAGAAGAAGGACAAGCCGAAATTGGCCAACAGCAGCAATTTCGAGCGCCGGAAGTAAGCTGGACGCTGCGCAAATCCTGTCTGGGGTGATGCTGCGTCACCGGCCGGAATGCTGGACGTTCAATGAAATCAGGGGCGGCCCGAAGCCGCCCCTTTGTCGTTCGGAAGGGGTCGTTTCAGAGGGTCTCTTCGAACAGCGTCAGCAGGCGCTTGAAGTGGCGCTCGGAACCGTCCTTGTCGTAGATGCTGTGGTCCGGCACCGTCCAGCCATGCGCCATGCCGACATAGTTCTCGACGATATGGTCGATGCCGCCGGTGCGAAACGCTTCGGCGAGCCGGGCCGACTGCTCCGGCGGAAAGCTGTTGTCGACGCCGGCGACGCCGACATAGACGCGTGCCTTGATCCGGTCCGCCAGCCGGTGCGGGCTGTCTTCGGCGTCGCTTGCGAGATTGCCGCCATGGAAGCTGGCGGCCGCCTTGATGCGCTCCGGATAACGGGCTGCGGCGGTGATTGCCCGGCCGCCGCCCATGCAATAACCCACGGCGCCGATCGCGCCGGTGGCGCCTTCGGAGGTCAACGCTTCGATGAAGGCTTCTCCGTCCTCGGCGGTGAGAGGCTGGGAGTTGGCGCGCATCAGGCCCATCAGCTGCGCCCTGGTGGCTTCTTCGCTGAAGGCCGTCTTCGCATCGAACGGGCCGTAGGCGCCCGAGCGATAGAATAGGTCCGGAACGAGCACGGTATAACCGGCATCGGCGATGCGCTGGCCCATCCAGTAGAGGGCTTCGCGCGGGCCGAAGGCATCCATGTAGAGGATGGCGCCCTTGTCCGTGGCAGCGCCGTTCGCAGGCTTGATGACGGCGGCCTTGGCCGTACCGTCCTTGGTCTTGATCTCAATGTCATGCTTCATGAAATATCCTCTCGCTCTTCCGACCGGACGCCGGCGAGCTTATGTCGGGGCGTTGCCGCGGCTTTTCAATGATCAACTCCATGACCTCCGCCAATGACAGAATTGTGAGACCGGACGCGGCGATTGCGGCTGGACCGGCCTTTCGCATTGCCGCATGTTTTCGCCGGGAATGAGCATGAACGCAGTTCTTTGGGATCAGCATGATGCTACGGGCTCTCGCACTCGGTCTTTCCGGCCTCCTCCTGTCCGCTTTCGCAGCGCTCGCCCAGGACGGCCTGCCCATCAGCCAATGCCAGGCGATCGCGCAAAAGCTGCCCGGCGTCACCTTCGCAAGCTTCAGCCCCTCCGACCTGCAGCTCGTTCAGGCGAGGAGGAACCTGGCGCTGGCCGAGAGGGAAGAGGTGAAGATCACCTTTGTCGGCCATTCCACCTATTTTATCGAAACCCCTGAAGGGATCGGCATCGCCACCGACTATAGCGGCGCCTATCGACCGTCGCGGCTGCCGGATGTCGCGACCATGAACAAGGCCCATTCCACCCACTACACGCTCAGCCCCGATCCCGGCATAAAGCACGTCCTGCACGGCTGGAGCGATGTTCCGGGCGAAAAGGCGCAGCATCGCGTCATGGTGGGGGATGTCTATGTCCGCAACGTCGTGTCTGATATCCGCAACTGGGGCGGCGGCATCGAGGAAAACGGCAATTCGATCTTCATCTTCGAGGTCGCGGGCCTCTGCATCGGCCATCTCGGCCACCTGCATTTCGAGCTGAACGAGGCGCAGTATACAGAGATCGGCCGGCTCGACATCCTGATGGTGCCGGTCGACGGCGGCCTGACGATGGGGGCGGACAGCATGAGCCGGGTCGTGCAGCGGCTGCGCTCGTCGCTCATCCTGCCGATGCATCGCTGGGGGCCGCCGCTCGACAATTTCATCGCCATGTTCGACGCCAAGTTCGACATCGCCTATGCCAAGGAACCGACGATCCGGGTGTCGATGCGCAGCCTGCCGAAAAAGCCGACGATACTGGTGCCGCAGGGGCTGTGATCGCCCCTGCGGCCTTGTTCCGGTTCAATGGAATTGCGGGAAGGCCAAGTGCTGCTTGACGCCGACATCCGGCATCTTCTCGTCCTTCAGGTTGGCCTTGGCGATTTCCCAGCCGAATTTCAACGTGCTGTCGGTGGAAGCCCAGATTTCCGCGTCATCGACCCGGAAGGCGAGCAGGGTCAGCAGCGGGTCTTCCTTGCCGCGCTCGTACCAGGCCGAGGTTACGGCGCTCCAGTATTCGTCGATCTTGGCGCGGTCGTTACGGATCTCCAGCGTGCCGGAAAGGCAGGCGTGGTAATCGTGGTTCTTGCCGACGACGCAGAAATGGGCGCGGCTGCCGGCGCGGATGGCGCGTACCAGGTCCGTGTCGGCCTTGGTGAAGAACCAGATCGTGCTCGATTTCGGATCGGCGTTCGGTGCCATCGGCTGGAAATGCATATGCGAGCCCTCGATCCCGAGCATGCCGGCATGGATGTTGTTGATCTCGTCCCAGAGCTGGCGTTCGGGCGCTTCGCGGGCTTCGGTAAGGCTTGCCATCGATTGTCTCCTTGTTGTTCGTCTCGGTGAACAAACGGCAAGGCTTTGGCTTTGTTCCTGGCCTTGTCGGCGGGGCGGCATCAGGAAAAGCCTCGCCTTACCCTGGAATGCCCTTGAACGGCTCAGGCTTCGAAATTATAAGGCGCCATTCCAGAACGAGTTCCAGAACAAGCTAAAGTGTCAGGGGTGCCATGGCTGGCCATTCACAGTTCAAAAACATCATGCACCGCAAGGGCAAGCAGGATTCGATCCGGTCGAAGATGTTTTCCAAGCTTGCGCGCGAAATCACCGTCGCCGCCAAGACGGGTCTGCCTGATCCGACCATGAACGCGGCATTGCGCCTGGCGATCCAGAACGCCAAGGCTCAGTCGATGCCGAAGGACAATATCGACCGGGCGATCAAGAAGGCTGCCGGCGCGGATGCGGAAAACTACGATTCCGTCCGTTACGAAGGTTACGGCCCGGGCGGCACCGCCGTCATCGTCGAGGCGCTCACCGACAACCGCAACCGCACGGCCTCCAACGTCCGCTCGATCTTCACCAAGGCCGGCGGCGTGCTTGGTGAAACCGGCTCGGTTTCCTTCTCCTTCGACCATGTCGGCGAAATCACCTACAAGGCGAGCGTCGGCGATGCGGACAAGGTGATGGAAGCGGCGATCGAGGCCGGTGCCGACGACGTGACCACCGACGAGGACGGCCACACGATCATCTGCGCTTTCGAAAGCCTCGGCGAAGTGTCGAAGGCGCTCGAAGCGACGCTCGGCCAGGCCGAAACGGTCAAGGTGATCTGGCGGCCGCAGAACACGATCGAGGTGGACGAGGAGAAGGCGCAGTCGCTGCTGAAACTCATCGACAACCTGGAAGACGACGACGACGTGCAGAGCGTCTATTCGAACTTCGAGGTTTCCGAAGAGGTCATGGCCAAGCTTTCGGCCTGATCCATTCTCGACCGGACAGTTTTGAAGGCGGGCTGGCATGACCAGCCCGCCTTTGTTTTATGCCTGGACTTTTTCCATCATCGGCAGCGTGGCGAACAATTCGACCGAGCGCAGCCGTGCGTCGACATCGTGGATCGGCATCGAGATGATCAATTCGTCGGCGCCGGTTTCTCCCAGGAAATCCCTGAGCTTTGCCTCGACCGTCGCAACGGAGCCGACCGCTGCGTAACGCAGCGTGTGCTCGACGTTCATCTTCTCCATCGGCGTCCAGAAACCTTCCATGCTGTCGACGGGTTTCGGGAACCGGGTGCGGACGTTCTTGCGCAGATTGACGAACTGCTGCTGCGACGAGGTGAAGGCGCGCTCAGCTTCGGCATCGGTTTCTGCGGCGACGCCCATGACGCCGACCATCATGTAGGGCTTGTCGAGTTGGAGAGACGGCTTAAAACGGTCGCGGTAGATCGAGATCGCTTCCATCAGCATGTCAGGCGCGAAATGCGAGGCAAACGCATAGGGCAGGCCGAGGGCGGCTGCGAGATGGGCGCTGTAGACGCTCGATCCGAGCAGCCAGATCGGCACATGCGCATCCATGCCCGGGACGGCGAGCAGGCTCTGGTCCTTTTCGGGCGTGCCGAGCAGGCGCTGCAGTTCCAGAATGTCGTGCGGAAAGCTTTCGGCGCCGGCATCGAGATTGCGGCGAAGGGCGCTCGCGGTGCGCATATCGGTTCCGGGCGCCCGCCCAAGACCGAGATCGACGCGGCCGGGCAACAGCGCTTCCAGCGTGCCGAACTGTTCGGCGATGACGAGAGGAGAGTGGTTGGGCAGCATGATGCCGCCGGAGCCGACGCGGATGGTCTTGGTGGCGGCGCCCACATGGGCGATGACGATCGCGGTTGCGGCACTGGCAATGCCCGGCATGCCGTGGTGCTCGGCAAGCCAGACGCGTTTGTAGCCCTGCTCCTCGGCCTTGATCGCCAGGCGGCGGGACTGGTCGAGCGCATCGCTCACGGAATAACCTTCACCGACGGGTGAAAGATCGAGAATGGAAAAGGGGATCATCGGCGCGTCCTGAAGGCGGAATAACTGACAGGGTGTTCCAGTTATCTAGGCAGCCTCGTCCAGGAATACGACCCTGCGGCCGACAGAAAAAGAAGCGCCCGGAAAAGGCGCGCAGCGGAGCCCCGGCATCACGATTTGACCAGCCGCAGGTGCGAGCCGGGTTTTGCGGGTTTGAGGCTCTCCGGTACCGCCACTCCCTCTGCGTGGAGGATCGTGACGGGCGTGAAGCGCCCTGCCTGATGGTCGATCGCGCCGATATCGCGGTTCATGCGGCCGAGCTTTGTCGTCAGCGCATCCAGCGCGCCGATCTGGTCGCGGCTCGCCCTGGCAAGCGTCGTCATCGTGGTCCTGACGGCTGCGACCGCTTCGATCTCCTTGCCCGAGCTTGCCGCGAGTGCCGCCGCGTGATCGTGCAAGGCATCCGCGTAGATCGTCATCGCATCCAGTTCTCCGCCCGCGTTCTCGACAGACCTGCCGCCGAGTTCGGCCGCTTCCGCCGACCTTCGGGACAGGCCGGAGATTTCCTTGGCCACCTCGGCGGCCCGCTCGGCAAGTCCGCGGATTTCCTCGGCCACGGTCTTGAAGTCGGTCTCGGCCTCACTCGGATGGGCCGCTTCGAGGCCGGCGTTGAGGGCGAGCATATTGGCCTGGAAGGCGATCTCGCGGATCGTCGCGGTGGCGGGCTCTATTCTGAGCGACGCCTTGCGGATCGCCTCCATCGCCGCCGTTGCGGCTTCTATCATCTCCTTCGGCGGGCGCATGTCGAGCCGGGCGTTGTTGGCGATCTCGGCCGCGTGCTGGGCCTCCATCTTTCGCACCCTCAGCGTTTCGGCAAGCTTGCCGACATCCGCAGCGGTCTTGGCGATGGTTGCCGTCAGCCGGCCACCGGCCTCGGCGGTTTTCGCCAGTTCGTCGCGAGCCTCGGCGCACTCCGTGTGGAGGCCGTGGGCGCAACTGCCGATCATGCCGAGCACGTCCTCCAGGATCGTCAGGGCATGGTTGAAATCCGCACGCAGGCCCTCGTACCTGTCGGGGAACGGCATATCGATCCGGACGGTCAGATCGCCGACCGCCAGGCGCCGAAGGCCGCCGTCGAGCGCTTCGACCACTGTCCTCAGGTCGCGTGCCTCCTCTCCGGTGGCCTCAAGATCGCGCATGCGGGCTTGCGCCGCCTCCGCCTCTTGCCGCTCGCGCGCTTCTTCGTCCTTGACGAGCCGGGTGAGATGATTGCGGCAAAGCTGCTCCAGCGCCCGGGAGATCGAGCCGATTTCATCGGTGCGGGCCAGATGTTCGCGTGGCACCGCCGTCTTGCCGGCGGCGACCTCCGAGACGGTTCCCGCGATGGTGCGCAGCGGATTGATGAGTGCCCCGGCAAGGGAAATGGTGACGAGGGTCAGCGTTATCAGCGACGCGGCGATGCCCAGCATCTCGAAAGGCGTCAGCTCGTCGGCGACGTAAAAGAGGAGCCCCGCGAGAATCCCATTCTGCGCCAGCACAAGCCCGATCACCTTGACGGATAGGGAATGATGTCTGCCTGTCATGGCTGCCTCCTCACATTGCGTCCAAGCCGCGATTTGCAACGCGCGAGGCGCTGGGGCGTTGCCAACCGGCGACCCGAAAGGGGGCAAACCTTCCCGACATGGTTACCGAAGGGTAAACGGGCCTCCATGCGCGTTTTCGGTTTGTTCACATTCTCGTGGCACTGGTTGGGGCATCAGGATAGGGTATGGGCATGACAGGCACGATTCGCATCATCGGCATCGATCCGGGGCTTCGACGCACCGGCTGGGGCATTATCGAGACGCTCGGCAACAGCCTGAAATTCGTCGCCTCGGGGACCGTGACCTCCGACGGCGACATGGACCTCGCCTCCCGCCTCTGCCAATTGCATGACGGGCTGGCGGAAGTCGTGCATGCCTACCAGCCGCACGAGGCCGCCGTCGAACAAACCTTCGTCAACAAGGATGCGGTCGCCACGCTGAAGCTCGGCCAGGCGAGGGGGGTCGTCATGCTGGTGCCGGCGAGGGCCGGGCTGCCCGTCGCCGAATATGCGCCGAACGCGGTCAAGAAGGCGGTGATCGGTGTCGGCCACGGCGAAAAGCAGCAGATCCACATGATGCTGAAGATCCTGATGCCGAAGGCGGAGTTCAAGGGCAACGACGCCGCGGACGCGCTGGCAATCGCCATCTGCCACGCCCATAACCGCGGCGGCCAGCGGATGCGCGCCGCGCTCGCCGGCTAGTTTGTTCTTGACTTGTTCTTGTTCGGGCGATAAGTAATACCTGAGAGGTATTACCATGCGCGTCACCGAAAAAGGCCAGGTTACGATCCCCAAGGAAATCCGCGACCGATTGAAGATCGGACCGGGGTCGGAGGTGGATTTTATCGTGTCTGATGACGGCGTGAGGCTTGTCAGGCTCGACGACAGCAAGCAGGACTACAAGAGCTTCGAAGAATGGGCGGACAGCGTCAAAGGCACCTGGGATCTCGGCGGCATGACGACCGATGAGTATATCGACTGGCTTCGGGGACCGCGCGATGACCTCGACCGTCGTTGATACGAATGTGCTGATCGATATGCTTGGGCCTGCCACTCCGGTGCGGAACTGGTCGCTCGGTGCATTGAAACGGTGCGCGGAAGAGGGCGAGCTTATCCTCAATCCGGTCATCTGGTCGGAACTGTCGGCATCGCCGCTGAGTGAACTCGAGATCACCCTGGCATTCGGGTGGCTCGGTATGAAGCGCGAGACCTTGTCTTATGATGCGGCATTTCAGGCGGGTAAGGCGCATTTTTCCTACCGCAGGTCCGGCGGACTTCGTGAGCGAACGCTGCCGGATTTCCTGATCGGCGCCCATGCCGTGGTCCGCTCCCATCGTCTCCTCACCCGTGATGCAGCCCGTTACCGCGCCTATTTCCCTTCGCTCGACATCATCTCCCCCGAAACCCATCCCTGACGGACATCTTTCATGATCGGCAAGCTCAAAGGCACTATCGACGAGATCGGCGACGACTATGTGCTCGTCGACGTTCATGGCGTCTGTTACGAGGTCTTCTGTTCGTCGCGGGTGCTGTCGAAGATGGGGTCGGTCGGCGAAGCGGTGGTACTCTTCATCGAGACCTATGTCCGCGAGGATCAATTCAAGCTTTTCGGCTTCCTGAGCGCGCTGGAGCGGGAATGGTTCAACCTGCTGCAGAGCGTGCAGGGTGTCGGCGCCAAGGTGGCGCTCGCGGTGCTCTCGACGCTGACGCCCTCCGAGCTTGCCAATGCGATCGCCCTTCAGGACAAGACGACTGTCTCGCGTGCGCCCGGCGTCGGGCCGAAGGTCGCGGTGCGTATCGTCACCGAACTCAAGAACAAGGCGCCCGCCTTTGCCGGCGAGGCTTCGGGCAATATCGGCCTCAAGCAAGAGCTTGGCGAGGGCGTGGCCGCTGCACCGGTTGCGGATGCCGTCTCGGCGCTCACCAATCTCGGGTACTCCCGCGACCAAGCCGCGAACGCGGTTGCGGCGGCGCTCAAGAACGGCGGCGAGGGGGGCGATAGCGCCAGGCTCATCCGGCTGGGGCTGAAGGAACTGGCTCGGTGATTCCTTGCAATTTTCTATGATCCTTACTAAAATAAAAAGTAAGGAATGGAGGTGCTCATGGGCTATGGCGCAAAATTGACCTCTAAAGGTCAGACGACAATTCCAATCGAAATCAGGAAGTATCTCAATCTTAGTCCAGGTGATCAAATGGACTTCGTCATTGAAAATGGTGAAGTCAAAATAAGGGCCAAGACGCGGAGCGTCATGGAGTTTGCGGGTATTCTCGGCCATGCTCCCAACGGCGTCCGTTTGACCATCGAAGAAATGAGCGAAGCCGCGGCGGAAGCGGCTGCAGAAGATGATCGGAGGATCATGCGTGATTGGCATCGATACAAACGTGCTCCTCAGATTTCTGATGACGGACGATCTGAAACAGTACGAAAGCGCAGTTGAGTTCTTCCGTTCGAGATCGGCAGAAAGTCCGGCTTATATTTCGCTCTTCGTTTTCGCCGAAGCATGTTGGGTGATGCGGAAACGTTACGGCTACAAGAATCAGGAGATTGCGTCACTGTTTCGAGGACTATTGGAAAGCCGAGAGCTTGTCTTCGAGGATCCGGATTTTATAGAGACCATGTTCTTGGCCGATGGTTTCGGCAAGTTTGACGTTGCAGACTATATGATCGCCGAACTCGCAAAGAGAATTGGCTGTTCAAAAACGGTGACTTTCGACAAAACTGCCGCACGATACATACCCGGAATGGAACTTCTCGCATGAGTGAACCCGCCCGCCTGATAACGCCGGAAAAGCGGGGCGAAGACCTGGATACGACGCTGCGCCCGCAGTCGCTGGACGAGTTCACCGGCCAGGCGGAGGCGCGCGCCAACCTGAAGGTGTTCATCGAGGCGGCGAAAAACCGCGGCGAGGCGCTCGATCACGTGCTGTTCGTCGGCCCGCCGGGGCTTGGCAAGACGACGCTGGCGCAGATCATGGCGAAGGAACTCGGCGTCAATTTCCGCTCGACATCCGGCCCGGTCATCGCCAAGGCAGGCGATCTCGCGGCCCTGCTCACCAATCTCGAGGAGCGGGACGTGCTCTTCATCGACGAGATCCACCGGCTCAATCCCGCGGTCGAGGAAATCCTCTATCCGGCGATGGAGGATTTCCAGCTCGATCTGATCATCGGCGAAGGTCCGTCGGCGCGATCGGTGAAGATCGATCTGTCGAAGTTCACGCTGGTTGCCGCCACCACCCGGGCCGGTCTGCTCACCACGCCGCTGCGCGACCGGTTCGGCATTCCCATCCGGTTGTCCTTCTACACGGTCGATGAGTTGGAACTGATCGTCCGGCGCGGTGCGCGGCTGATGAGCCTTTCGATGACCGATGCAGGCGCCCGCGAGATCGCCCGCCGCGCCCGCGGCACGCCACGCATCGCCGGACGTCTCTTGCGCCGGGTGCGCGATTTCGCCGAAGTGGCGAGGGCCGAAGCGGTGACGAAGGAGATCGCCGACGAGGCGCTGACCCGGCTGCTGGTCGACAATATGGGCCTCGACCAGCTCGACAAACGCTATCTCAACATGATCGCCGTCAATTTCGGCGGCGGGCCGGTCGGTATCGAGACGATCGCCGCCGGCCTGTCCGAACCGCGCGATGCGATCGAGGACATCATCGAACCCTACATGATCCAGCAGGGTTTCATCCAGCGCACGCCACGGGGCCGCGTTTTGACCGCAAACGCGTGGAAACATCTGGGAATGCAGCCGCCGAAGGATCTCGAGGCCGCGCAATTCCGGATGAATCTCGAGGATGACTGAGTGCTCACAAGGCGGACTTTGCTCAAGGCCTTCGCCGGAGGAGTTGCGACCCTGTTCGCCCTGGCCGCCTATCCCTTCGTGGAGGTGATGGCACGGCCTCGGCTGACGCAATATGCCGTCACGCCCAGGCGATGGACGCCGGGATTGAAGCTGCGCGTTGTCGTCCTTGCGGATATCCACGCCTGCGAGCCCTGGATGAGCCTCGACCGGATCGGGTCGGTCTGTTCGGCGGCCAATGCGCTGAACGGGGATGTCATCCTGCTGCTCGGCGATTACGTGTCGGGAATGAACCTGCTGACCGAGCATATCCCGTCGGCGGATTGGTCGCGGGTGTTCTCGGCGCTGAAGGCGCCGCTCGGCGTTCATGCGGTGCTCGGCAATCATGACCATTGGGAGGATCTTCGCTTCCAGAGAGATCCCCTCGCCGAGAATATCGCGGCGGCTGCACTGAGGGCGGTTGGAATACCGACCTACATCAACGAGGCCGTCAGGCTGGAGAAGGACGGCCACTCGTTCTGGCTGGCAGGCCTCGGTGACCAGATGGCTCTGCGCCCCGGCAAAGACTTCAAGCGGACGATGATGAGGGGCATCGACGATCTTCCGGGAACGCTCGCGCAGATTGACGACGACGCGCCGGTGCTGCTCATGGCACATGAGCCGGACATATTTCCGCAGGTGAGCGAGAGGGTCAGTCTGACGCTTTCTGGTCATACTCATGGCGGCCAGATCAATATCCTGGGCTGGCGGCCCGCCGCTGCATCGCAGGGCTCGCGGCGTTATCCGGCCGGGCATTATCGTGAGGGGGAGCGTGATCTCATCGTGTCCCGGGGCCTCGGCTGTTCCATCCTGCCGGTGCGAGTGGGCTCGAGGCCGGAAATCGTCGTGATTGAACTGGGGTAAACCGCATGGCGCGCACTCGCATCCGTATCAAGACCAAGAGCAAGCGTATTTTCCAGATGCGGATTGCCGGCCTTGGATTCCGGTACGGTTACGTGCTGGTGCA
Organism: Neorhizobium tomejilense; assembly: GCF_964254135.1. Taxonomy (NCBI): domain Bacteria; kingdom Pseudomonadati; phylum Pseudomonadota; class Alphaproteobacteria; order Hyphomicrobiales; family Rhizobiaceae; genus Neorhizobium; species Neorhizobium tomejilense. The sequence continues at coordinate 2,747,481 of NZ_CAXUSO020000001.1, read as the reverse complement.
TCGCGCCGTGGATGAGGCCTTCTGGACTTTTCCGGGCGGGCGGGCGGAGATCGGCGAGACGTCGGAAGAGACACTCAGACGCGAGATGGTCGAGGAAATCGGTGCCGAGGTGAGCGTTCGCCGGCTGCTCTGGTCGGTCGAGAACTTCTTCCACTACGAAGACCGCGACTGGCATGAGCTCGGTTATTATTACCTGATGGACATACCGGAGACCTTTCCCTTTCATCCGACGGACATCGTCCATCGGATCAGGGACGAGCACGATCTGGAATTCAAATGGGTACCGGCGACGACCGCGGCGCTGAGGGCGCTCGACATCCCGCCCTACTTCATCGCCGAGGAGATCGAGAACCTGCCCGTCAGTCCGCGCCACCTCGTCTGGCGCGACGGCGACCTCGACCTGAAATCTTAAGTTCGATCTTTTTCCGCATTCCGACGGAGTTCAGCGCTCGCCACCGGCGATCGTCGGCCGGCGCGGGCAAAACGTGCGCCCTTTCCGCGCGCCCGCATTCCGGCTGGAACATCTGCGCATCGCTTGCCGTTTCTCCCCCGGAAAGGAGAACGCCATGCAGAAGATCGAGATCGGGAACGAGGTCGCGTGGACCTGGGGGCGATCCGCGGCCAGGGGCAAGGTCGCCCAGACATTCACCAGCGACGTGGAGCGCAGGATCAAGGGCAAGACGATCAGGCGCAAGGCGGATGCCGATGAGCCCGCGTTCCTCATCCGCCAGGAAGACGGCGACCGCGTTCTCAAGAGCGAGTCCGAGCTGAGGAAGACCCATGGATAGCGAAATCCCCGATCACGTCCCGCCTGCCGAAGTGGCGCAGGCCGCTGAAAAAGGCTTGAAGCTTCGCTCCCAGCACCGCCGCGGCGGCACGATGGTGGGCGTCGCCAGAGCCCGGGACCTCAAGAACCGCAAGTCGATCTCGGAAAAGACGGTGCGGCGGATGGTGAGTTATTTTTCCCGCCACAAGACGGACAAGCGTGCTGAGAACTTCGGCGACGACGAAAATCCGTCCACCGGTTACATCGCCTGGCTGCTCTGGGGGGGCGACGCGGGCCAGAAATGGGCCGAGGAGCATAAGAAAGCGATCGAAAAGGCAAAGAACGAAGCAAAGATGCGGCGCTTCACGCAGTCGCATTGAGAGCGGCCGCAAGATCCGCGATCGTCTGCCGCAAGAGCGTTCTGCCGCCCGGCTGCCAGCCCAGCGCCCTCAGTTTGTCCGTCGACATGACGTTGACGGCGGCGCAATCTGTCGGCGGCGGCAGGTTGTGATCGGACCCCGGCAGAGAGCCGAGGATTTCGCGGGTATCGGTCAGTATGTCCGACGCATTGAACACCTGGCCGGCGATCTTACCGGTCTCTGTTTCCAGCATGAGGCGAACGGCGGCGGCGACATCGCGACCATGCGTCTCCGTTCCCGCACGCGACGGAACCGGCCGGCCCGCCAGATAATCCGAAAAGAGCGCGTCCCATTTATTGGGGCGCAGATTGCCGTAAACGCCGGTGAGCCGGAGAGACGAGGTGGCAAAACCCGGGGCCGAAAGCTCTGTCAGTGCTCCCTCGGCCCAGAGCTTGATCTCGCCGTAGAGCCCGTCCGGCTTCAAAGGCAGGTCTTCGTCAAGCACCGTTCCGGCCGGTTGCCCATCATAGACGGCCCTGCTCGAGAGGAAGACCGCCCGGCGGGTGCCGGCCTTCCTGGCGGTCTCGAACAGCTTGACGGTGCCGTCGAGGTTCAGCCGGCGGAAACGATCGGGATCATCGCCTTCGCCGCCACGATATTTTCCGGGCAAATGGTCGAAGGCGGCATGGACGAAAAAATAGGCCTCGTCGAAAGCTTCGATCTGGTCGAGGGCGGGATCGAGCGAAAGGGGTGCGAACTCGACGGGTTTGGAAAAGAAGCCAGGCGCCGGCGGGCTGCGCCCTCCGACAATCACCTGATATCCGGCATCGATGAGGCCTTCGACGATGTAGCGACCGACCAGGCCCGTTCCGCCCGATATCAGCACCTTCATGGCGTTTCTCCCGGTTTCGGCAGGCTGGAGAGGGCGGGGATTTCGCGATCCTGGTAAAATGCATGCCAGAGGTCGATCAGCGGCCGCAGCCGGTCGGCCTTCGGATGATCCTTCTCCCACGGCTTCTCATACTGGTAATGCAGCACGCCGATGCTTTCCCAGTTCCAGAGGTCGGGCATGTTGAACCAGACGTATTGCAGCATGTTCATGAAGACCGGCAGGCCGTGCCAGTCCGGAAAGAAGGTTTCCAGAAACGTCTGGTCCGTCCGCCGCCAGAAGGCGTTCGGCTGGTCGAGCGCCGCAAGCATCCTGTCAAAAGTCTCCGCGGAAGGTTTGGCGACGAAGACGCCGGAGTTCAGGCGGTGGAAGTCCGACAGGTTTTCATAGACGTTCGGGGCTGCGGAAAATTCCGGATAGGAAAACAGCTTGTCGATCGGCTTCAGCACCAGCGCGTCGGCGTCGATGAAGATGCAGGTTTCGTAGTCGGTGAGCTGCCAGAGCCGAAGCTTGCAGAAATTATCGAGCGGCGTGTGGAAATCCGGTTTGCGGCCCTTGGTGAAGGGGGCGGCGCCATGCAGGTTTTTTCGCGCATGCCGTTCGTTGAAGGCTTCGGAGAGGGGCAGATGTTCGACCTCGACCAGTCGGCAGCCAAGGGCTTCGAGCGGGGCGAGGGCTGTGCGCTCGACGCCGCCGGTGTGGAGGACGACGATATCGGCCTCAGTGCCGGTGCGGCGGATGGATCGGGCCAGCGCGGTGGCGCCCATGGCGTAGTCGGCATTGGTGACCAGGGTAACGAAGGCGTTGGTCATGAAGGTGTCCCGCTCACGACACCGACTTCAACCTCACACCCTCCGGGTCATGTTCCACCTTCGCGGCGATGTCCCTCGTCCAGGCGGAGACGGCCGGAACGCGTGATCTGTCAACGCGGTAGGCGTATTTCTTCGCGACGTCGACGATCTCTCCGAGCAGTCCTTCGCCGAGCGTCGTCGGTTCGAGACCGAGGCCCAGGAATTTTTCGTTCTTCACCACCAGCTCGTTTTCCGGCGCTTCCTTGCGCGGGTTGGGCAGCCAGGCGATCTTGGAGCCGCTCATCCGGGCGATCATCTCGGCAAGATCGCGCACCCGGTGGGTCTCGGTCATCTGGTTGAAGATCTCGACGCGGCTGCTGCGGGCAGGCGGGTTGTTCAGCGCGATCTCGATGCAGCGGACCGAATCCTGGATGTGGATGAAGGCGCGGGTCTGGCCGCCGGTGCCGTGGACGGTGAGCGGATAACCGATCGCGGCCTGGATGAGAAAACGATTCAAGACCGTCCCGTAATCCCCGTCATAGTCGAATCTATTGATCAATTGCGCGTGCCGGCGGGTCTGTTCGGTGTGGGTGCCCCAGACGATGCCTTGGTGCAGGTCGGTAATCCGCAATCCGTCGTTCTTCGCGTAGAACTGGAAGAGCTGCTGATCGAGGCATTTGGTCATGTGGTAGATCGAGCCGGGATTGCTCGGATAGAGAATTTCCTGGGAAACGGTGCGGCCGTCGGCCGTTTCGATGCCGACCGGGAGGTAGCCTTCCGGGATCGCCGCTCCGACCGTCGAATAGCCGTAGACGCCCATCGTGCCGAGATGCACGAGATGCGCGTCGAGATCGAGTTCGACCAGCGCATTCAAGAGGTTATGGGTGGCGTTTACATTGTTGCTGACGGTGTAGTTCTTGTGCCGGTCGCTCTTCATCGAATAGGGCGCGGCCCGCTGTTCGGCGAAGTGGATGATGGCGTCCGGGCGGTGTTTTGAAAGCCAGCCCTTCAGGAGTTCGTAGTCCTTGGCGAGGTCGATCAGATGGAAATGAATGCGGCGTCCGGTCTCGGCATGCCAGATGCGGGTGCGTTCCTGGATGCTGTCCATCGGCGTCAGCGACTGGACGCCAAGCTCCGTATCGATCCAGCGGCGGGAGAGGTTGTCGAGGATGTGGATCTCGTGGCCGGCGTCGGACAGGTGAAGCGATGTCGGCCAGCCGACGAAGCCGTCGCCGCCCAGGACTGCAATCTTCATGAGTTACTCTCCGCTGGTTTTCGACTTATTTCCTGATAGGGAGGATATGTGACAGCACGTCAAAACTGGGGCGGCATTGCGCGCTTATCCAGTGGAGTAGAGGGAATTTCCAAGGCAAAGCCATGAAGGAACACAATTTTTTGTTATCGGGCGAATTGATGGAAGGTGGCCATCGGCTGGCGCAGCGCGTCTATTATGAAGACACGGATTTTTCCGGCCTCGTCTACCACGCCCGTTATCTGCATTTCCTGGAGCGCGGCCGGACCGACTATCTGCGCTGCCTCGGCTGCGAGCAGAGCGCGCTGCTTTCCGCCGACGAGGAGGGGCTGGTCTTCGTCGTCCACCGGATGGAGATCGACTTCAAGCAGCCGGCCCGCATGGACGACATCCTGATCATCCAGACGGTGACGGAAAAAGCGGGTGGCGCCAAGATGGTGTTCAACCAGGAGATCCGCCGGGGCGAAACGCTGCTGATCGCCGCAAAAGTGGTGATCGCGGTCATCAACAGGCACGGGCGTCCACGCCGGCTGCCCGAGAGCGTGGCGGAAAAGTTTCTCGGGCGCCCGGCCGAGCAGGTCAATCCGGTCTAGGCGGGGTCTATGGGCCGCCGCAGACATGCTGCGAATCGGCCATCGCCCAGCTCTGTCCGGTGCGGGCATTGGTGACGAAATATTCGCGGCCCCGGTCGTCGCCCTGCGGGCAGCGTTTGGGAATGGCAATCAGGCACATGGTCACCTTGTCGCCGGGCTTGGAGGCGATCAGCGCCTCCTCGCGGGCATAGGAAACCTGATAACCCTCATTGGCATATTCGATGCCGGTTCCGGCGTCGTAATCCTCGTCCTTGATGGGATCCTGGCCGACCCGCGGATGGACCTCGGTGACGTTGGTGACGGAGCATTGGCCGATCTTCGCGGGCAATGTCGGGGAGGGCTTGGCCCGGCCGCCCGCGATCGTGCTGGCAGTGATGTCCGCGGGGATGCTCTTAGGCCCGCCGAGTTCGCCAAGGACCGCGATATACGTGCTCAGAACGCAGGATCGGTTGGAGCCGCAGGATGACCGGTCGCTCGTGAAGTCGCGTAGAACCTGGCGGGTCTCCGCCCTTTTCTCCCGTTCGGCCTTTTCCTGGATCCGCGGAAGCTGCGTGTCCAGCGCCGAAAGGAGAGGATCGTTGCAGACGATCAGCTCATCGGGCGAGGGGACGCCCTTGCAGTCGAACGAGGCGGCATGGACCGGCACCGCGATCAACATCGTCAAGGCAATCAACACTGCGCGCCACATGGTGTGTCCCCGAGAATCCGATTCTGACAGTGTCATAACCCGTGAATGAGAAAAAACTAAGTTGGAAGTTGCCGGCTTTCCTTGTTCCAACTTCAAGTGATCTGGGAACTGGCGATTGCAAGGTCCGCCTAAACCTTTCGTTAACGATAATGGTGTCTTACTGAGACATGAGGAATTTGTGCAACGCACGCCTTCCTTTGACCAAAATTGAAAGCGAGAAGCCAAGCTTGAAGCTCAGGGTATCTTGGGGTTAGGGCTAAGCGCATCCAGCGGTCAAAGATATACTCGCGAGAGCGCTTTTGAACCGCCCGGTCCTTAAAGCCGGGCGTTTGGATTCGGGGATAGTAGATGGAACAGGTAGGTTTGGCGGCAGCGGCGAGCGAAGTGAGCCTCTGGTCGCTGTTCATGCAGGCCGGTCTGGTCGTCAAGCTGGTGATGATAGGTCTCATCGGCGCATCGATCTGGACCTGGGCGATCGTGATCGACAAGTATATCAGCTTCGGCAAGGCCAAGCGCCAGTTCGACCAGTTCGAGCAGGTCTTCTGGTCCGGCCAGTCGCTGGAAGAACTTTACCGTACCCTGTCGGAACGGACGAACACCGGCCTTGCCGCGATTTTCGTCGCCGCCATGCGCGAGTGGAAGAAGAGTTTCGAGCGCGGCGCGCGTTCGCCGATCGGCCTGCAGATGCGTATCGACCGGGCGATGGACGTCACCATGTCGCGTGAAGCGGAAACCTATGAGGCGCGCCTCGGTTCGCTGGCGACGATCGGCTCGGCCGGTCCGTTCATCGGTCTGTTCGGCACGGTCGTCGGCATCATGACCTCGTTCCAGGCGATCGCCGGGTCGAAGTCCACCAATCTCGCCGTCGTCGCACCGGGTATCGCCGAAGCGCTGCTCGCCACCGCGATCGGCCTGGTTGCCGCTATTCCGGCGGTCATCGCCTACAACAAGTTCACCGCCGACGCCGGCAAGCTCTCTGGCCGCATGGAAGGTTTCGCGGACGAATTCTCCGCCATCCTGTCGCGCCAGATCGACGAGAAGCTGCAGCCGCGCCAGGCGGCGCAGTAAAAAGCCTCTCGGGCTCAAGGAGTAACGTCTCATGGGTATGTCGGCCGGAGGAGCAAAATCGGGTGGCGGTCGTCGCAGGCGCGGCGGTCGTCGCAGCGGTGCGATCAGCGAAATCAACGTGACGCCGCTCGTCGACGTCATGCTGGTGCTGCTCATCATCTTCATGGTGGCGGCACCGATGATGACCGTCGGCGTGCCGATCGACCTGCCGGAAACGCAGGCGAAGGCGATGAACGCCGATACCCAGCCGATCACCGTCTCGGTCAATCCGAAGGGCGAAATCTACCTGCAGGAAACGCCGATCGGCCTCGACGAGATCGTGCCGAAGCTTCAGGCGATCGCCACCACAGGCTATAACGAACGTATCTATGTGCGCGGCGATACGACCGCGGCCTACGGCGTCGTCATGAAGGTCATGGCCCGCATTTCTTCTGCCGGGTACAAGAATATCGGCCTCGTGACCCTGCAGGAACAGGAGAAGTGATCGCGGCGCCATGAAGGTCAGTCTCGGCACATCGCTGGTCCTACACACGCTGGTACTCGGCTTGGCGCTCGTTTCGCTGAGCGCGCCCGCGACTTTCGACGTGGCCGAAGTGGACGCGCTTCCCGTCGACATCGTCTCCGTGGAATCGATCACCCAGACCCAGCAGGGTGACAAGAAGGCGCCTGCCAGCCAGAAGCCTTCGCCCAAGGAAACCAAGAACCAGAAGATCGTCGAGAACGCCCAGAACGCGGGCGAGAACGACGTCGACCTGAAGACACCTCCGACGCCGACCACCAAGCCGCAGCCGACCGAAACCACGGCGGCTCCGAAGCCGGTGGAACGGCCGACGCCTACCCCGACGCCGGAACAGAACCAGGTCAAGGATATCGTCAAGGAAGAGACGGCTCCGAAGCCGACGGAGATGGCCGCTCTGCCGCAGCCCAAGCCGGAAATCACGCCACCGAAGCCGGAAGCGACCCCGCCGAAGCCCGAGCCTACGCCGCCAAAGCCGGAGGCCGCCAAGCCGACGGCCGTGCCGCTGCAGAGCGAAAACACGTCCGAGACGGGTGAACTGCCGCAGGCGGTTCCGACGCCCGCCTCCAGGCCGCAGCCGCCGAAGCCCGAACCGCCGAAGGAGCAGGCCAAGCCTGTTGAAAAGCCGGCCGAGACGAAGCCGGATACGGCCAAGGCAGCCGAGACGGCCAAGACCGACAACAAGGCGACCGCATCCGTCAAGCCGTCCGACAAGAAGGAAGGCAAGCAGCAGGAGACCGCCAAGTCGTCATCTTCGATGGCGAGCGATTTCAATGCCGACGACATCGCAGCCCTTCTGAACAAGCAGGAGGCATCCGGCGGCGGTGCCAAGCGTTCCACCCAGGTGGCCGCCCGCGGCGATACCAAGACCATCGGCGTCGGCCTGAGCTCCAGCGAGATCGACAACGTCAAGGGGCAGATCCAGGGCAACTGGGCGCTCGTCGGCGGTTTGACCGGCGTCTCGGAAGTGCGCGTGAAGATCAGGGTGCAGCTCGATCAGTCCGGCAATATCGTCGGCGATCCTGAGGTGACGGCCACCGGCGGTCCGGAAGGAACCCGGCGCGCGGTCGAAGGCAGCACGCGCCGCGCCCTCATGAAATCCGCCCCGCTCAAGAATTTGCCGGTCGAAAAATACCAGGGCGAAAAGGGCTGGAATGTTTTGGTGCTGAACTTCGATCCGTCGGAGTTCGCATTGTGAGCCGGCAGGTATGGAACCGATGCAGAAACAGATGAAACGGAACCTGCCCCGAAACTCTCGTATTAAGCTGAAAGGCTTGTTTCAATGATCAAGAGTTCTTTTTTTCGCGCCGTGATGGTGGCCGCGGGGATGTTGACGGCATTGATGGCCGCGACCCCGGCCAACGCTGTCGTCGAGATCAACATCAACAAGGGCAATATTCAGCCGCTGCCGATCGCGGTGACGGATTTCCTGTCGAACAACGATCTCGGTGCACAGATTTCCCAGGTGATCGCCGCAGACCTGCAGCGCTCCGGGCTTTTCGCGCCGATCAACAAAAGCGCCTTCATCGAAAAGATCGCCGATCCCAACAAGGCACCGCGCTTCGAGGACTGGAAGGTCATCAATGCGCAGGCGCTGGTGACGGGCCGTATCACCCGCGAAGGCGACGGCCGCCTGCGCGCCGAGTTCCGCCTGTGGGATACGTTTGCCGGCAGCCAGATGACCGGCCAGCAGTTCTTTACCCAGCCGGAAAACTGGCGCCGCGTCGCGCATATCATCGCCGATGCGATCTATAAGCAGATCACCGGCGAGAACGGCTATTTCGATACCCGCGTCGTGTTCGTCTCCGAAAGCGGGCCGAAGACCGCCCGCCAGCGCCAATTGGCGATCATGGACCAGGACGGCTTCAACGTCCGCATGCTGACCAACACCAAGGATATCGTGCTGACGCCGCGCTTCTCGCCGAGCCGGCAGGAAGTCACCTACATGTCGTTCGAGGGCAACCAGCCGCGGGTCTACCTGCTGCAGCTGGAGACCGGGCAGCGCGAAGTGGTGGGCAATTTCCCGGGCATGACGTTCTCGCCGCGGTTTTCGCCGGACGGCCAGAAGGTGATCATGAGCCTGCAGCAGGAAGGCAATTCCAACATCTATACGATGGACCTGCGCTCGCGCACCACGACGCGGCTCACCTCCACGGCTGCGATCGACACATCGCCGTCCTATGCACCGGATGGCGGGCGCATCGCGTTTGAAAGCGACCGCGGCGGACGTCCGCAGATCTACGTGATGAATGCCGACGGTTCGGGCCAGACCCGCATCTCCTTCGGCGACGGATCCTATTCGACGCCGGTGTGGTCGCCGCGCGGCGATCTGATCGCCTTCACAAAACAGTCGGGCGGCAAGTTCTCGATCGGCGTGATGAAGCCCGACGGTTCCGGCGAACGCATCCTGACGAGCGGCTTCCACAACGAAGGCCCGACCTGGGCGCCGAACGGCCGCGTGCTGATGTTCTTCCGCCAGAATGCCGGCGCTGGCGGTCCGCAGCTCTATTCCATCGACCTGACCGGCTATAACGAACTCCAGGTCAAGACACCTTCCTACGGTTCGGATCCTGCCTGGTCGCCGCTGCTCGAATAGGGCGCCTTGATGAAAGAGGCGGATTTCCGCCTCTTTCCCGCCCCAATCTGCTGAAATTGAACGAAAAGGGACACCGGGAATATTTTGTTAACCATAAGAATTTGATCATGGTTAACCCAACCCGGTTAGAATCTGGAAACTCTGAAAGTTACTGATCAAGGAGAGACCGGCCATGAGCCGCATCGATACTTCGGCGATGAGCCGCATGCAGATCCTCGCCCGCAATCCTGCCGTTATCGCCCTGACTGTGGCGCTTGCACTGGCCGGCTGCGCCAACAAGAAGAACCTGCCGAACAATGCCGGCGAGCTCGGTCTCAACGGCGCCGGCGCCGCAACGCCCGGTTCGACCCAGGACTTCACCGTCAATGTCGGCGACCGCATCTTCTTCGACACCGATAGCACTTCGATCCGTGCCGACGCTCAGCAGACGCTCGACCGTCAGGCGCAGTGGCTGGCCCGTTATCCGAACTACGCGATCACCGTCGAAGGCCATGCCGACGAACGCGGCACGCGCGAATACAACCTGGCGCTCGGCGCCCGCCGCGCTGCCGCCACCAAGGAATACCTCGCCTCGCGCGGCGTTCCGGCGAATCGCTTGAAGACCATCTCCTACGGCAAGGAACGCCCGGTCGCCGTCTGCGACGACATCTCCTGCTGGTCGCAGAACCGTCGCGCGGTCACCGTTCTCGGCGGCGCTGGTATGTGATCCGAGCCACAGGCTCGATATAAAAGGCGGTCTTCGGGCCGCCTTTTTGTTTTTTCCATAGTTTAGCCCTGTTTTCCGGGATTTTTGACCGGGAGCTCGGTTGCTTTTTGCCGGCAGTTGGAAAAATCTCCTCTCGCGCCAATCCGGCGCAGACTAAAGAGCAGGACGGACAAAGATGAAGAAACTTGTCTTGGCAGCGATGCTGGGGCTGATGGCGACGAGCGCCCCGGCCGGGGCTTTGTCGCTGCCGAAACTCTTCCAGGGCAGCAATCAGCCTGCTGCAGAACAGCCGCGGGAAACCACTCCGCCCCCGGTTATTCTGGCGCAGAGCAATGATGCCGTCCGTATCCAGCAGCTCCAGGAAGAGGTCCGGCAGTTGAACGGCCGGATCGAGGAAATGAGTTTTCAGCTGCTGCAGATGCAGGAGCAGCTGCGCAAGACGCAGGAAGACAACGAATTCCGCTTCCAGGACCTGGAAAAGAAGAAGCGCACCGAAGTGGACGACGCGACCGGGAAACCGGCCGTGGCGTCCAACCGCGCTCCCTCCGCCCAGCCCCCGTTGCCGCAGGCGACTGCCCCCGCCCAGTCCTCCGACGATGTCGCCCGGATCATCGAATCGCCGTCCGGTCAGGGTGCCGGCGGAGCAACCGCACCTGGCCGCGCACCGCCTCCGACGACGCTCGGTTCGATGGATCTCGACCAGAACGGCAATCCGCGTGGCGCCAGCCGCAACGACCGGGCCAACAATGCCGCCGGGCTTCCGGGCGTCGAGACCGGCCCGCAGACGACCGGCAGGACGCCGGCACCGACGGGCAGAACCGATCCGCAGCAGACCGCGTCGCTCGGCAGCGAGAACGATGCCTATCAGACCGCCTACAACCATGTGCTGGCCGGCGACTACCCACTCGCCGAGAAGGAATTCAACGGTTATCTGGCCGCCTTTCCAAAGGGCGCCAAGGTGGCGGATGCGAGCTTCTGGCTCGGCGAATCGCAGTATTCCCAGGGGAAATACAACGACGCCGCCAAGACCTTCCTCAACGCGCACCAGACCTACGGCAAGTCGCCCAAGGCGCCTGAAATGCTGCTGAAGCTCGGCATGTCGCTTGCCGCACTCGACAATACCGACACGGCTTGCGCAACCCTCAAGGAAGTCACCCGGCGTTATCCGAGCGCGCCGAAGGCCGTGCTCGCCAAGGTGGGCAGCGAACAGAAGCGCCTGGCCTGCTGATCCGCGGCGTCGTTTTCTGGTGACCGCGGGACCGAAGATCCTGTTGCCCGAACAGGCGGCCGAACGGTTGATCGCCGATCTCGCCAGACCAGCGCGCCTTCTCGTGGCGATTTCCGGGGGCAGCGATTCCTGCGGGCTTCTGGTCGCCCTTTCGAAAACCAATCTTCCCGGCTCCGGCCTGTCGCTTTTCGCGGCGACGATCGATCATGGGCTGAGGCCTGGATCGGCGGACGAGGCGCGTGCCGTGGCGGCCCTTTGCGAGCGGCTCGGCATTCCGCATTTCATCCGCTGGTGGGAGGGCGAGAAACCGAGGACCGGCATTTCCGCGGCGGCCCGCGAGGCGCGCTACCGTTTGTTGCAAGAGGTTGCCGACGAGGTCGATGCGACGGCTATCGTTACCGGCCACACGCTCGACGACCAGGCCGAAACGATCGCCATGCGTGCGGCCCGCGGCGAGGGCGATGAAAATTCCGGACTTGCCGGCATGGCCCACGCGGTGCTCCTCGATCGCCGCCGGTGGCTGCTGCGGCCGTTCCTTGAGACGCGCCGGTCCGATATCCGTGACTTCCTGACCGGGGAAGGGCAGGGCTGGATCGACGATCCCAGCAATCTCGATCCGCATTACGAGCGGGTGCGGGTCCGCGGACAGCTGGCGCAGGAGGATCGGTTCGACGCCGCAGCCCAGGCCATGGCTGCTGCGCGGCGGACGGCGCTTTCCGACGAGGCGGCGCGGCTTGTGCGGGAGCATGTAACGGTCCGCCAGGGCGTTCTTGCGCATCTTGCCCCAGCGGGCCTGCAGGGGGGCGAGGCGTCACGCCGTCATGCGCTGTCGTTCCTCGCCGCGGTGCTCGGGGGCAGGGCGCATGCGCTCGGCAGCGAGAGCATGGACCGGGTCATGGCCTTTCTCGACGGTGGCCAGCCTGGACGGATCACCGCCGGCCGGGTGATCTTCGACCGGCGCCGCGACGGGCTTTATCTCGTCCGCGAAAACCGCGGCATACTGCCGCTGCACCTTCCTCCGGGCAATACGGCGATCTGGGACGGTCGCTATCGCATCACGAACACCGGCCCGCACGAGATCATCGTCGGCCCGACTGCTCCGGATCGCGACGAGGCATTGGCGCTGTTTCCCGGCGTGCCGCCCGCGATTGCCATGCGTGCCGTGGCAGCGATGCCTTTCATCGAAGCCAATGCCCTCCTTTCGGCGGAGGATCGCGAAAACAAAGGCGTGGCCGAACGAAGTATCGTCCGCCCTGTGCTTGCGCCTTTCGACCGTTTTTTGCCGCAGTTCGAGCTTAGATTTGGCATCGAGTTAGCGGTTTTGCTCGGATGCGACGGTTTTCCCCGGCTGCCAGTTAAGGATTCCTGGCGGAAAAGGTAGGCGGTGGCTCCTGTTCGCCTTGGCAAGGACTTGCCGCAACCCTATGTTATGCGGCAAGCAAGGCGGCCGGCTCAAGAAGCTGGCCGTCGCAGTCCGGGGAGTTCAATGAACCCAAACTTTCGTAATATCGCCCTCTGGGTCATCATAGCCCTCCTGCTGGTCGCGTTGTTCAGCATGTTCCAGACGGCACCGTCGCAGACCAGCTCGCGTGAGGTCCCATATTCGCAGTTCCTGCGAGATGTGGATTCGGGGCGAGTGCGGGATGTCGTCGTCACAGGCAACCGGGTGCTCGGCACCTACACCGAAAACGGATCGGGATTTCAGACCTATTCGCCCGTCATCGACGATTCTCTGATGGATCGGCTGCAGGCAAAGAACGTCACCATCGTCGCACGTCCGGAAACGGACGGATCCTCGGGTTTCCTCAGCTATCTCGGCACGCTGCTGCCGATGCTGCTCATCCTCGGCGTCTGGCTGTTCTTCATGCGGCAGATGCAGGGCGGTTCGCGCGGCGCGATGGGCTTCGGCAAATCCAAGGCCAAGCTTCTCACCGAAGCGCATGGGCGCGTGACGTTTGAAGACGTGGCCGGTGTCGACGAAGCCAAGCAGGATCTCGAAGAAATCGTCGAGTTCCTCCGCGATCCGCAGAAATTCCAGCGCCTCGGCGGTCGCATTCCGCGCGGCGTGCTGCTTGTCGGCCCTCCGGGCACCGGTAAGACGCTGCTCGCCCGTGCGATTGCCGGCGAAGCCAACGTGCCCTTCTTCACCATTTCCGGTTCCGACTTCGTCGAAATGTTCGTCGGCGTCGGCGCAAGCCGCGTGCGCGACATGTTCGAGCAGGCAAAGAAGAACGCACCCTGCATCATCTTCATCGACGAAATCGACGCGGTCGGCCGCCATCGCGGCGCCGGTCTGGGTGGCGGTAATGACGAACGCGAACAGACCCTCAACCAGCTTCTCGTCGAGATGGACGGTTTCGAAGCCAATGAAGGCATCATCCTGATCGCTGCGACCAACCGTCCCGACGTTCTCGACCCGGCGCTCTTGCGTCCCGGCCGTTTCGACCGCCAGGTCGTCGTGCCGAACCCCGATATCGTCGGCCGCGAGCGCATCCTCAAGGTACATGCCCGCAACGTGCCGCTGGCTCCGAATGTCGACCTCAAGGTTCTGGCCCGCGGTACGCCCGGCTTCTCCGGCGCGGACCTCATGAACCTCGTCAACGAAGCAGCCCTGATGGCCGCGCGCCGCAACAAGCGCATGGTCACCATGAGCGAATTCGAAGACGCCAAGGACAAGATCATGATGGGCGCCGAGCGCCGCTCATCCGCCATGACGGAAGCGGAAAAGAAGCTCACCGCCTATCACGAAGCCGGCCACGCCACGACCGCGATCAATGTGCCTGTTGCCGATCCTCTGCATAAGGCGACCATCATTCCGCGCGGCCGCGCGCTTGGCATGGTCATGCAGTTGCCCGAAGGCGACCGCTACTCGATGAGCTACAAGTGGATGGTCTCGCGTCTGGTCATCATGATGGGCGGCCGCGTCGCCGAGGAATTGACCTTCGGCAAGGAAAACATCACCTCCGGCGCATCCTCGGACATCGAGCAGGCGACGAAGCTTGCCCGCGCGATGGTTACCCAGTGGGGCTTTTCCGACATGCTCGGCCAGGTCGCCTATGGCGAAAACCAGCAGGAAGTCTTCCTCGGCCATTCCGTCTCGCAATCGAAGAACGTCTCGGAATCGACTGCCCAGAAGATCGACACCGAGGTTCGCCGCCTGATCGACGAAGCCTATACCGAGGCGCGTCGCATTCTCACCGAGAAGCACGACGACTTCGTCGCGATTGCCGAAGGCCTGCTCGAATACGAGACGCTTTCGGGCGAGGAGATCAAGGCGCTGATCAAGGGCCAGAAGCCGTCGCGCGATCTCGGCGACGACGCGCCTCCGACCCGCGGTTCGGCTGTTCCCTCGGCTGGCTCCAAGAAGGACGAACCGAAGAGCGGCGAGCCGGAAAGCGGTCTGGAGCCGCAGCCGCACTGATCCTCTGGTACTAGCATCAAAAGCCGCCGTGGAGCGATCCACGGCGGCTTTTGCTTGGAAGGGTTTATTTATTAGTAACGGGATATAATCGATTTTGACGCTAATTTATGTGCTTGCGCCGTTAAATTATGGCATGAGCCAAGCTTCAGGCCGGTTTTGCCGTCTAACATGCTGCAGGTTCGATCCCTGCAAGGACCGCGACGTTCAGGCGCGATGACGAAGGAGCTTATATGACACGCCGCTATTTTGGCACCGATGGCATTCGCGGACAGTCCAACATCCATCCGATGACGCCGGATCTCGCGATGCGCGTCGGCATCGCTGTCGGCACGATCTTCCGCAACGGCAATCATCGCCATCGGGTGGTGATCGGCAAGGATACGCGTCTCTCCGGCTATATGCTGGAAAACGCCATGGTGGCGGGTTTCACCGCTGCCGGCCTAGACGTCTTCCTGCTCGGGCCGATCCCGACGCCGGCTGTCGCCATGCTCACCCGGTCGCTGCGTGCCGATGTCGGCGTGATGATCTCCGCCTCGCACAATCCTTACGAAGATAACGGCATCAAGCTGTTCGGTCCCGACGGCTACAAGCTCTCCGACGAGCTGGAGATGCGCATCGAGGACCTGCTCGACAGCGACCTGCACTCCCAGCTCGCCAAGTCCGGCGATATCGGCCGGGCGAAGCGCGTCGAGGGCGACATCTACCGCTATATCGAACATGTGAAGCGCACGCTGCCGCGCGACGTTACCCTGCATGGCCTGCGCGTCGCGATCGATTGCGCCAACGGCGCGGCCTACAAGGTGGCTCCGCTGGCGCTCTGGGAACTCGGCGCGGAGGTGGTGACGATCGGCAACGAACCGAACGGCACGAACATCAATCTCGACTGCGGTTCGACCAGCCCGGAGGCGCTGCAGAAGAAGGTACATGAAGTGCGCGCCGATATCGGCATCGCACTCGACGGCGACGCCGACCGGGTGATCATCGTCGACGAGCGCGGCGAGATTGTCGACGGCGACCAACTGATGGCTGTGATCGCCGAGAGCTGGGCTGAGGACCAGAAGCTGAAAGGCGGCGGTATCGTCGCGACCGTGATGTCCAATCTCGGCCTTGAACGGTTTCTCAATGGCAAAGGCCTCGACCTGGCGCGCACCAAGGTCGGCGACCGCTATGTCGTCGAGCATATGCGCACACATGATTTCAACGTCGGCGGCGAACAGTCCGGCCATATCGTGCTCTCCGATTTCGGCACGACCGGTGACGGCCTCGTCGCCGGCCTGCAGGTCCTGGCGCGGGCAAAGCGCCTTGGCCGGCCGGTCAGCGAGATCTGCCGCCGTTTCGATCCCGTGCCGCAGCTTCTGAAGAATGTCCGTTTCCAGGGTGGCAAGCCGCTCGAGGACCAGATCGTCCGCCAGGCGATCGCCGACGCGGAAGCCGAGCTCGCCGCCAAGGGCCGCCTGGTGATCCGCCCCTCCGGCACAGAGCCGCTGATCCGGGTGATGGCGGAAGGCGACGACCGGGGACAGATCGAGCGCATCGTCGATGGATTGGTCGGCGTCATCGCCAACGTCCGCAACGCAGCCTGACGGCGCAAGCCTCCAAGCCCAATGAAAAAGGCCACCCGCCGTTTTCGCGGGTGGCCTTTATTTTTGCGGCAAGTTCCGGATGGCCGGATCGTCGTTCTTGCTGTCTCAGAACTCTTCCCAATCCTGCTTCGCGGCAGCGGCATTGCCCTGGAATGACTGCGCGACTTTGGCAACCATCTTGCGGGCCGGCGAGGCGGCCGGGCGGCTGGTGCCGGATGCGATTGCGGGCGAGCTGCGATGCGAAGAGGTTCCCGTTGAGGCGGCGCCGCCGATATGGAATTGCGACAGGAGCTGGAACAGGCCCTCCGCGTCGCGGGCAAGACTGTGTGCCGCTGCGGTGGTTTCCTCGACCATGGCCGCGTTCTGCTGCGTCCCCTGATCCATCGTATTGACCGAGGTGTTGATCTCCTTGAGGCCGGTCGACTGTTCCTTCGAGGCTTCCACAATAGCCTCGACATTGCCATTGACCTGCTGGACCTGGATGACGATCTCCTGCAGGGCCTTGCCGGTTTCCCCGACCAGCGCCACGCCGCTCTTCACATGGTCGTTGGAGGTGTGGATCAGTTCCTTGATCTCTTTTGCCGCCTTGGCAGAACGCTGGGCGAGTTCCCGCACTTCCTGCGCCACCACCGCGAAGCCCTTGCCGGCCTCGCCGGCACGGGCAGCCTCGACGCCGGCGTTGAGAGCGAGCAGATTGGTCTGGAAAGCGATTTCGTCGATGACGCCGATGATGTTGCCGATCTCGACGGCAGATGAATCGATCTTGCCCATCGCCTCGACGGCATCACGGACGACCCGGCCGGAACGCTCGGCATTTTCCTTGGTCATGCGCACCAGATTGCCAGCCTCCTGAGCGCGGTTGCTGGAGTCGGAAACCGTCGTGGTGATCTCTTCCAGGGCCGCTGCGGTTTCTTCGACGGAGGCCGCCTGCTGTTCGGTGCGCTTGGCGAGGTCGTCGGAGGCCGAGCGGATTTCCTGGGCACCGGCGGCTATCGCACTGGCATTTGCGGCAACCTTCTGCATCGCTCCGCGAAGTTTCGCCACCGCGGCGTTGTAGTCGGCCCTCAACTGGTCGAGCGAGGGAGTGAAGGGTGTGTTGATCTCCCGGGTCAGGTCGCCGTTTGCCAGGGCCTGCAGAGCGTCGGCGAGCTGGCGGACCGCCTGGCTCGTCTGTTCTGCGAGCGCACTGCGCTCGGTCGCTTCCTGTTCCAGCCTGTGGCGTTCTCCAACGCTCCGCTTCGCCTCGGCATCCGCTTCGCGCTCCGCCTTGATGGAGATGGCCTCCCGGAGGGCAGCCACGGCGCGGGCCAGCATGCCGATCTCGTCGCCGCGCGCCTCGATCGTCCGGTCGCCTTCGAGGTTGCCCGCAGCCATGGCTTTCAGCGATTGCTGCAGCTTGGAGAGCGGTCCGATGATCGAGCGGGCGGTCAGGAAGGCCGCAATGATCGAAAGCAGCGCAGCGATGCCGAGGGCGGCCAGCGCAAGATTTCTAAAGCCGCTCGCCGCATTGCGGACATCGCCGCCGATCGTTTTGTTGAGCGCTTCCTGGTAGTCGATGAATTTGTTGATTGCGCCAAGCCAGGAGACGAAGAGCGGACGGGCCTGCTCCAGCAGGATCTTGCGGGCCGCGTCGCCATCGCCTTTTTCCTGCAGCGAAATGATCTGGCCGACCAGCGGGTTGGTCTTCGACTGGATGTCGGCGATCTCGGCCAATATCGTCTTTTCGCGATCCGTTGCACCGGAAGGTGCGCCGACCATTTCCGCCATGCGCTTTTCGTTTTCCGCATAGGATGCCGCGAGCTTGCCGATAAGCGCTTCCGCCTCCTTGCGCTCGGCCTCGGACGTGACGAGCGTCACATCACGGATCGCGATCGCCCGGTCGTGCACGCTGCCGCGATAGTTGATGGCATAACGCTGCTTGACGCTGTTGACGTCGTTTACGGTTGCCAGGTCGTTGTCGATCGTCTTGACCTCGCCCGTGGAATAGAAAGTCAGGCCGATCATCAGGAGAAGCAAAAAGCCGAACCCGATAGCCAGTCGGAATGCTATGCCGAATGTCTTGACATTGCTCATGGACAGTTCTCTCTTTTGCGGCGCCTTGCGCCGCAGCTACGCGCGGTCAATCTTCTCCGGAAGAGCACTCGCGCAATCCCATCGCAGTAGTTCGCCGACTGGAGTTGCTTGTTTGGCGCAAAAGATATTTGCGGATCGACCGTAGTGGCAATCCAAGCGTCGAGTTCAGAATGCGCTCGGCGCTCAGGCGTACTCCACCAGTCCTTCGGCACTATCGATTCCCCGGTATTCCCCCTTCGGAATGTGCTAAAAATAGCTATCTATGGTTTATAAAGAATTAATTGTTTATCTAAGCTTAAATTACCAATTGCTAACTATTTTGTACTGAAGCAGGTGAGATCAATAGTTTGGCGCGGCGCCGTGGATATTGCCGGTCGTGCCTGGCGAGGGAAAAGAACGGGATCCCTGGTGCGCGTGCCTTCCTGCAAGTCTCGGGCGCGCCGTTACTTGTAGAATTGCCTGCGATTTAGGAAAACGCGCGGTAAACGAGCATGGTTAAGCGAGACTTAACCTTTGTCGATCATCATTCACGGCGGATCAACCCGTTGGCTGCCCGCTTTGCATGCCATACGCGATACGAGCTTTGGAGATGAACCGATGAAAAAGTTGCTGGCCAGCGCTTTTGCGCTGACGCTGACGGTGAGTGCCGCCAATTCCGCCGATCTTTACCAGCCGCAGCCGGAGCCTTATCAGGATGCGCCCGAAGTGACCGTTCAGGAGGCTACCGGCTGGTACCTTCGCGGCGACGTCGGCTATTCTTTTAAGAAGTCCCGCGGCACCGAATTCTACCAGGGTACCGGAGGACCCGGCGTGGCGCTTGCAGAATTCGGCCGCTCCGACCTGCGTGATGCCTTCACGCTCGGGGGCGGTGTCGGTTACCAGATCAACAGCTACCTGCGCACCGACGTCACCCTCGACTACATGTTCAACAGCAAGTTCCGGGGCTCCACATCTGGTGGCGGCGCCGGCGGTGGTGCTTGCGCCGTCGCATGTACGTCGACCGACCTGGCCTCGATGCATGCTTACTCGCTCATGGCCAACGCCTATGTCGATCTCGGCACCTATGGCTACTTCACGCCTTACGTCGGTGGCGGTATCGGCGGCACCTACGTCAAGTGGTCGAACCTGCGCAACACGTCCTGCGCCGACAGCGGCGCCGGTTGCGACCCGGAAGTGACGCATGGCGGCGAAAAGAGCTGGCGCTTCACCTATGCGCTCATGGCTGGCGCGTCGATCGACGTCACCTGCAACGTCAAGGCCGATGTCGGTTACCGCTTCCGCCATGTCACGGGCGGCGACATGTTCGGTTACTCAACGGGCGGCGGCCCGGGCAAGGACAAGGGTTTCTATTCGCATGAAGCCCGCGTCGGTGCCCGCTACATCTTCGGCGGCTGCGACACGCCGCCGGCTTACGAGCCTCCGCCGCAGCAGATCGTCTACAAGTAATATTACCTCGTCTCCCAGCCAAAGCCGCCTTCGGGCGGCTTTTTGCGTTTGCGGCGACAAAGCTGCGGCAAAAATTTGTCCGTGAGCGACGTTACCCGCTTGACTGTGAAGGCGCTCAGGCATAACCACAGCGGCGGGACACCCTTCCCCAACGAAGGGCCATCTATCTGGAAGGATAGCCATATGGCAAACGCCGCAAAGCCGGACCTGCGTCCGAACAACACCCATTTTTCTTCTGGCCCTTGCTCGAAGCGCCCCGGTTGGTCGCTCGAAGCGCTTTCCGATGCTCCGCTCGGTCGTTCGCACCGCGCCAAGGTCGGCAAGGCGAAGCTGAAGCAGGCCATCGACCTTACCCGTGAAATCCTGAACGTGCCGGCGGATTACCGCATCGGCATCGTGCCGGCCTCCGATACCGGTGCCGTCGAAATGGCGCTCTGGTCGCTGCTCGGCGAGCGCGGCGTCGACATGCTGTCCTGGGAAAGCTTTGGAGCCGGCTGGGTCACCGACGTCGTCAAGCAGCTGAAGCTCAAGGACGTCCGCAAGATCGAAGCCGGCTACGGCCTGCTTCCAGACCTTTCCACGGTCGATTTCGACCGCGACGTGGTCTTCACCTGGAACGGCACGACCTCGGGCGTCCGCGTTCCGAACGCCGACTTCATTCCGGCAGACCGCAAGGGCCTGACCATCTGCGACGCCACCTCGGCGGCTTTCGCGCAGGATATGGATTTTGCCAAGCTCGACGTCGTCACCTTCTCCTGGCAGAAGGTTCTGGGCGGCGAGGGCGGTCACGGCATGCTGATCCTCAGCCCCCGCGCTGTCGAGCGTCTGCAGACATACGTTCCGGCCTGGCCGCTGCCAAAAATCTTCCGCCTCACCTCGGGCGGCAAGCTGATCGAAGGCATCTTCGTCGGCGAGACGATCAACACGCCGTCGATGCTCTGCGTCGAGGACTATATCGATGCGCTCAACTGGGCAAAGTCGGTCGGCAGCCTTGAAGGCCTAATCGCCCGTGCCGACGCCAATGCCAAGGTCATCCACGATTTCGTGGCAGCCAATGCCTGGATCGACAATCTCGCCGTCGACCCGTCGACGCGCTCCAACACCTCCGTCTGCCTCAAGATCGCCGACGCCGATGTCGCCGCTCTCGATACCGACGCGCAGGAGGCCTTTGCCAAGGGCATGGTGTCGATCCTCGAGAAGGAAGGCGTCGCGCTCGACATCGGTGCCTATCGCGATGCGCCGTCCGGCCTTCGCATCTGGGCTGGTGCGACGATCGAAGAAGCCGACATGAAGGCACTGATGCCCTGGCTCACCTACGCTTTCGAAACGCAGAAGGCGGCGCTTTCCAAGGCAGCCGCGTAAAGCAAGTCGCGTATCCGGCTCCGCTGACGAAGCGGAGCCCATTTCCTCATTCACGACAGAAACTTTTTCAGGAGGCCCACTGATGGCACCTCGCGTTCTCGTATCCGACGAACTGTCGGAAACCGCCGTCCAGATCTTTCGCGATCGCGGCGTCGAAGTCGATTTCCAGCCGAAGCTCGGCAAGGACAAGGAAAAGCTTGCCGAGATCATCGGCAACTATGACGGTCTTGCGATCCGGTCGGCCACAAAGGCGACCGAAAAGCTGATCGCGGCTGCGACCAATCTCAAGGTCATCGGCCGCGCCGGTATCGGCGTCGACAATGTCGATATCCCGGCCGCCTCGCGCCGCGGCATCATCGTCATGAACACGCCGTTCGGCAACTCGATCACCACGGCCGAACACGCCATCGCCCTGATGTTCGCCGTCGCCCGCCAGCTTCCGGCGGCCGACGCCTCGACCCAGGCCGGCAAGTGGGAGAAGTCGCGCTTCATGGGCGTCGAGATCACCGGCAAGATCCTCGGCGTCATCGGCGCCGGCAATATCGGCGGCATCGTCTGCAAGAAGGCGATCGGCATCGGCATGCACGTTCTCGCCTATGACCCCTTCCTGTCGGCCGAGCGCGCCGAGGAAATGGGCGTCACCAAGGTCGAGCTCGACGAACTGCTGGCCCAGGCCGACTTCATCACCCTGCACGTGCCGATGACCGACAAGACCCGTGGCATTCTCGGCAAGGAAGCGCTCGCTAAGACCAAGCCCGGCGTTCGCATCATCAACTGCGCCCGCGGCGGCCTCGTCGATGAGGCAGCGCTGGCCGAAGCCATCAAGTCCGGCCATGTCGCCGGCGCCGGCTTCGACGTGTTCGAAGTCGAACCCGCCACCGAAAGCCCGCTGTTCGGCCTCGAAAACGTCGTCTGCACCCCGCATCTCGGCGCATCGACCACCGAAGCGCAGGAAAACGTAGCACTTCAGGTCGCCGAGCAGATGTCGGATTACCTGATCAAGGGCGCCGTTTCGAACGCCATCAACATGCCGTCGATCACCGCGGAAGAAGCGCCGCGCCTGAAGCCGTTCATTCGTCTGGCGGACGTGCTCGGCGCCTTTGTCGGTCAGGTCACCGAGGATGCGATCAAGGAAATCGAGATTCTCTATGACGGCTCGACCGCCGGCATGAACACCAAGGCGCTGACGAGCGCACTGCTCGCCGGCCTCATCCGCAGCCAGGTTTCCGACGTCAACATGGTTTCGGCACCGATCATGATCAAGGAAAAGGGCATCATCCTGTCCGAAGCCAAGCGCGACAAGTCGGGCGTCTTCGATGGCTATATCAAGCTTACCGTCACCACCGACACGATGACCCGTTCGGTTGCCGGCACCGTCTTCTCCGACGGCAAGCCGCGCTTCATCCAGATCAAGGGCATCAACCTCGATGCGGATGTCGGCACCAACATGGTCTACATCGCCAATACCGACGTGCCGGGCATGATCGGCTTCATCGGCACGACACTCGGCAATGCCGGCGTCAACATCGCCAACTTCCACCTCGGCCGCGACAGGGAAGGCGGCGACGCGATCGCTCTCCTTTATGTCGATGGTCCGGTTCCGGCGGACGTGCTGGCGAAACTGACCGCCAATCCGGCAGTCCGCCAGGCCAAGCCGCTGGCGTTCAACGTCGACTGAGACCTTCTCCTAACGAGATCAGAAAAGGCCCGGCGCGTCCTGCGTCGGGCCTTTTCGTTTTATCCTCACAGACACCAATCAGGCAAAACCTGTCATCAATGGTTGTATTTTGAGCGCTTGGCTCTCGTTTCAAACTCCGTTATCTACTTCGACGGGAAAAATGGAGGATGGGCCTAAAATCCAGTTGGCCGCCTCTCTATATAAACGGGAATACCGCGCTTGAGCGGTTTATGAGGAGAAAACGATGTTATCCAACCTTCGGCGTTTCAAGAACCTGTTCGCGATCATGGCGATCGGAATGGCGGTTTCCTTGACCGCCGTGGACATGGCTGAGGCGCGCCGCGCCAGCGGCGGCTTCGGCAGCCGCGGCACGCGCACTTTCTCGGCTCCGGCGACCACCAATACCGCGCCCACGGCGCCGACCGGCATCAACCGGTCGATGACGCCCAATACGCAGCAGAACGCCACGACGCCGCAGAACGGTCTTGGCCAGCAGGCGGCGCAGCAGCCCCGTCGCGGCCTCTTCGGTGGCATGTTCGGCGGCCTGCTCGGCGGTCTCGCTCTCGGCGGCCTGATCGGCATGTTCATGGGCACCGGTTTCGGTGGCATGGCCGGCATGCTCGGCATGCTGCTGCAGATCGCGTTGATCGGCGGTCTCGCCATGCTGGCTTTCCGTTGGTTCGCACGCCGTCAGCAGACTGCAGGCGGGGTGAATACCGGCTTTGGCCAGCCGCGCAACGCCTATGAAGCGCCAAGCCAGAATACCTCGTCCTTCCAGATTCCGAAGATCGGATCGCTGGGCGGCGGTGGTCAGGGCGGTTTCGGAGGCGGTTCCAATGCCGCTCCGCGCCAGGCCGGGCCCGAGACCGACGAGATCGGCATCACCAACCGCGACCTCGACCAGTTCGAGAAGCTGCTGACCAACGTCCAGTCTGCCTATGGCGAGGAAGACTATGCCAAGCTCCGCAGCCTCACGACGCCGGAAGCGATGTCCTACCTGGCCGAGGAACTCGGCGAGAACGCCACCAACGGCGTCAAGAACGAGGTAAAGGACGTCAAGCTGCTGCAGGGCGACCTGGCGGAAGCCTGGCGGGAAAACGGCCAGGACTACGCGACCGTTGCGATGCGTTACTCCAGCGTCGACTACATGAAGGACCGCAATACCGGCGCAGTCGCCGAAGGCGATCCGAACGCGGTGACGGAAACCGTCGAAGTCTGGACCTTCGTGCGCAAGCCCGCCACGGACTGGAAGCTTTCCGCGATCCAGGCTGCCGCCTAACTTCGAAGCAGCGCGATGGTCTTTTCATCGCGCTCGCCGTCAAAGAACAGTTCAAGGGCTCGCTCGAAAGGCGAGCCCTTTTTGCTGACGGCCTCGAACAGCGTCATCGAACTCTTGAACTTGATGTCGTCGGGCGAACCGAGGATGGCGTGCGCCGATAGGTCCGAATGGGAGAGCATCGCTACGGTGCATTCGGTGAGCCGGGGCCCGAGCAGGGGATGTTTGAGATAGGCTGTCGCCTCTGCCTTCGAGCCGATCGCGAAGCGCTGGGACATGATCGAGAAACCAAGCCCCTCCACCTGCGGGAAGATGTACCACATCCAGTGGGAGCGCTTTTTGCCATCGCGGAGCTCGCCGATGACGCGCCCATAGACCGGCGCTTGCGCGTCGACAAAGCGCATGAGGTCGAATTGCATTGCCTCTCCGTCCCTTATCGCCCTGTTGCCACAAATCACCCCACGTTCAGAAGACTCCCAAATCATGAAATTTTTGCGGCCGCTCTTTCCGATGCTGCATCGCACCCTAGCTGAGGGGGCATGGAACGCTTCATCCAGGAATTCCGGAATGATACGGCCTGGCTGCCGGACTGGCTCGTCAGCTGCGGTGTCATGGCCGTCGCATTTCTGCTCGGCCTTGCGATCCAGCGCTTCGGATTTCGCTTTCTGACGCGGCTGGTCGAGAACAGGGACCTGTTCTGGCGGTCGCTGGTGTCGCGTACGCGGCGGCCGATGCGGCTGGCGATCCTCACCTGGACGCTGTCGCTCGGCGCGACCATTGCTCCGCTCAGCGCCGGGCAGGGAGAGGTGATACGTCACCTGCTGCTGCTCGGCTTCATCGTCGTCGTCGGTTGGATGGCAAAGATCGCCCTGCATGTGTGGATGATCGTCTACCTGCGCCGCTTCAAGCTCGATGCGGAAGACAATCTGCTCGCCCGCACGCATGTCACCCAGTCGCGGATCGCGGAACGGATCGCGAGCGTCATGATCGTGGCGATCACCATCGCCGCGATGCTGATGACCTTCCCGGCGGTGCAGCAATACGGCGTCAGCCTGCTCGCCTCCGCCGGCGTGGCGGGCGTCGTGCTCGGCCTTGCGCTGCAGCCGGTGTTGAAGAACCTCTTCGCCGGCATCCAGCTTGCGATCACCCAGCCGATCCGCATCGACGACGCGCTGATCGTCGAGGGCGAATGGGGCAATGTCGAGGAGATCACCTCGACCTATGTGGTGGTGAAACTGTGGGACTGGCGGCGGATGATCCTGCCGCTCAGCTATTTCATCGAGAAGCCGTTCCAGAACTGGACGCGCGACAGTTCGGAGCTGATCGGCACGGTGATGATCTATCTCGACTATTCGGTTCCGGTGAATGCGGTCCGTCGCAAGGTCGAAGGGATCGCCGCAACGTCAAACCTCTGGGACAAGCGGGTGGTGGCCGTGCAGGTGACGGATTTCAGGGAAAACGTCATGGAAATCCGTATTCTCGTCTCGGCCTCCAATGCCCCACGGACCTTCGACCTCAGATGCGAGGTCCGCGAAAAGATCATCGACTTCATCCAGCGCGAATATCCGGCAAGCCTACCGCGGGTGCGGGCGGAAGGCGCGGCCAGCGGCGTCAGGACGGCTGCCGGCAAGGTCGTACGGCATGGGGCGCTGCAATCTTGAAGCCCGGCCTCTTTGCGGTTGAGGCCTTGTCCGTTCCTGCACGCGCGCACCTGCGATTCGTGCTCCTCCTTGCGCAGGCCGCAAATCCTTTCTATATCCGGCAAGAATTGCCTCCGACGGCCGATCCCGCCGCAGGCCCTGAACATGTCGCCCTCCTATCATGGACCGGCGCTTGAGAGACCGAGAGAGTTACTCGTGAATACGCTGGATTTTGACAAGAGGCCGGAAGACACACGTGTTGTCGTTGCCATGTCGGGGGGAGTGGATTCCTCCGTCGTCGCAGGTCTGCTCAAACGCCAGGGTTACGACGTGCTCGGCATCACGCTGCAGCTCTATGATCATGGCGCGGCCGTGCACCGCGCCGGCTCGTGCTGCGCCGGCCAGGACATCGACGATGCGCGGCGTGTTTCTGAAACGCTCGGCATTCCCCATTACGTGCTCGACTACGAAAAGCGGTTCCGCGAAACGGTGATCAACCCTTTCGCGGAAGCCTATGCGATGGGCGAAACGCCGATCCCTTGCGTTGCCTGCAACCAGACGGTCAAGTTCGCCGATCTGCTGGCGACCGCCAAGGAGCTCGGTGCCGATGCGCTGGCGACCGGCCACTATATCCGCTCCTCCGCCAACCCGTCGCCGGGCAACCCGAACCGCCGCGCGCTGTTTCGCCCGATCGACAGCGATCGCGACCAGAGCTGGTTCCTGTTTGCAACGACCCAGGAGCAGATCGACTATCTGCGCTTCCCGCTCGGCGGCATGTCGAAGGCGCAGGTGCGCGAGCTGGCGCAAGAGATGGGCCTCGTGGTCGCCAAGAAGGCCGACAGCCAGGACATCTGTTTCGTGCCGCAGGGCAAATACGCCGACATCATCAACAAGGTGAAGCCGAACGCGGCACTTGCCGGCGATATCGTGCATATGGACGGGCGCGTGCTCGGCCGCCACGAGGGCATCGTGCATTATACGATCGGTCAGCGCCGCGGTATCGGCATCGCTACCGGCGAGCCGCTCTACGTCGTTTATCTCGATGCCCGCTCGCGCCGGGTGATCGTCGGGCCGAAGGAAGCGCTCGATACCCACCGCGTCTACCTGCGCGACGTCAACTGGATCGGCGACGGGGCGCTAGGCGAGGACACGAAGGGCGGGTTCGCCTGTTTCGCCAAGGTGCGCTCGACACGCCCGCCGACGCCGGCGGTCCTCCATTTCGACGAGCACGGCGTCTATGTGGATCTGGCGATCGGCGAGGCCGGTGTCGCGCCAGGCCAGGCGTGTGTGCTCTATTCGGCCGAAGGTGCGGATGCGCGCGTCTATGGCGGCGGTTTCATCGAGCGTTCGGAACGCGCAGCCGAGGCCGAAATCGCTCTGAAGGCCCTGCTTTCGACGCCGGTCGCGGCCTGAAGCCGGCACTTGCCGGGGCTGACGAAATTGCCGCCGGTTTTTGCCCAAACCCTGCTTGACACTTTGGTGACGGGGGACTTATAAGCCGCACGACCAAAGCGGAACCGGCCACGCCGGAACTTCCGCAGTCCCTGTGGCGGGGTAGCTCAGTTGGTGAGAGCGCAGGATTCATAACCCTGAGGTCGGCAGTTCAATTCTGCCTCCCGCTACCATTCAATCTCATGGCGATAACCTGAAACGGTCTCTAAAGGCTGGCAGAAGCTCGAGCCTTGACGTGTTCAAGTGCCGGTTCGGCCGAACTGTGGGACAATGCCCAGTTTCAACAGAGCCATGAACAAACGGATGCCGCTCTCAAACTCCGGCCCGGCGCCATGCGTGTGCTTGATCCCATCCATCGCCGCTACGACCAGTGCGGCCAGCTCCGTGGGTTGAGTTTGCAGCGTGGTGAGGTCGATCTCCCTGTTTCTCTCGGCTTCGCTCAGCGCCTTGGTCAGCAGGTCCAGCAGCCTTGCCCGCGCCTCCAGCGCGATGTCGGGCGCCAGTTCGGCGCTGGCGGCAAAAAGCTCCTCGGCACTATGACTGCCCCCGAATGGCGCGATCAGCCCTTCCTGAAAGGCGCGTATGGCGGCCGTCAGGCGGTCGAAGATGCTGCCGGGGCGGTCGAGTGCCGCTTTGACGTCGTCCATCGTCCTGGAATGCGCGCGCTTCGAGCCGGCCCGAAACAGTTCTTCCTTGCTGTTGAAGCAGAGATAGAGCGAGGCCCGCGATATCTTCGCGGCACGGGCAATATCGGCCATGGTCGTCTTTCGAAATCCGAAACGGACGAAGACGGGCAGGGCGGCGTCGAGAATCAGGTCTGTCTTGGAAGCGGTTTCGTTCATCTGGACATATTGACACTCGGCGTCTTATTGGTCAAAAGACGATTAGACATTTTTGATCCATATGTCTATTTGAGGTGGCGCCCGATTGATCGGGGGTCTATCTGCCGCAGGTTTGGCTGGAACGCCCTCGGCCGCCGCCGAACCCTGCTTGTCCTGAAAAACTGGAGACGCCCGTGACCCGCGACATTGCTACCGAAGAAGACCGAATCCGCCAGACCGAACGGGCAAGGCTAAGCGCCCTGGTCAGTGGCGACGTGGCAGCGGCGGAAGCCTATCACGCGGCGGATTTCCAGCTGATCACGCCGATCGGCGCCGTCCTGTCCCGGGACCAATATCTCGGTGCGATCGCGTCCGGACACCTTAAATATCTCACCTGGGAACCGGAGGAAATCGCTGTTCGCCTTTACGGCCCTGCGGCCGTCATCCGCTACCGAGCCCGGCTGGCCGTCGTTTTCGGCGGGCATCATGTGCCCCTCAGCGGCTATTGGCATACCGACAGCTACGAATATCGCGACGATCGCTGGGTTGCCGTATGGTCGCAGGCGACTGCCGTTAGTCACGGCAGCCCCGAATAGCTCGCACAGTCAACGGCAAAGAAGTTCACGGGTGACGCGCGGCTCCGTCTCATTGTCAGTTGAGTGGAGCAATGGTTGTCTCCTGGACGCCATATCCGGATCCTTCGAGCAGCATCCGCTTTCGCCATGCATTGGGAGCAATTCCGTAAAGGCGACGGAAGCTGTTGGTAAGGTGCGCCTGGTCGGTCATCCCGCATTCCAGGGCGATCCGGCAGAGAGGTTCATCCGTGCCGGTCATCATCCGGCAGGCCATTTCCATGCGCCTGCGGGTGACGTATTTGTGCGGCGTCTCGCCAAGGCTTGCCTTGAAGGCCCGCTGGAAATGGCCGCTGCTCAGGTTGCAGAGACCGGCCAGGGCCTCGACGCGGATTGTCGAGCGGAGATACAGGTCGACATAGGCCTGCACATTGCGCATTTGCCACGGGGCCAAGCCGCCGACGGCGATTTGACGGAGGCTGGGCTCCGTTCCGGACTGGTCGGGATCTTGCTGAAGCTGTCTTGCGACAAGTCCTTCGAGGTCGATCTCCGACGCCCGATATCTTGAAACGTCAGTGCGCTTTGCCGAAGGGTCGGCAGGCGGTGTCTGCGCGGACTGTGGGATCTGCATCCTAAGTCTCCTTCATCTCAGTGTGCTTCGTCGATGATCGGAGTCTAACGCCGAGGCAGGCGGTGAGACTATTGGACAAGGGGACTTGTCCCCCTATCCAAAGGTATGATCGAGACCCACTGAAATTGTCTGGCCACCTTCGGAAGCCTGCGTTTCCGTCCCGCAGCCACATCAAAAAGTTCCGGAACGATGGTTCCGGAGCTGTTGCTTTTTCCTTGGGCAACGGGAAGCCGCGGACGGCAGGGCGGCCTCAGTCGAAGAATGCCCGGTCGTCTTCGGTGAGATAACGCCTGGCCTTTTCGGGTACGAGATCGACGCCCATGCCAGGCCGGTCGATGACGTCGATGAAGCCGTCCCTGACGATCGTTTCCGGCAGGCCTTCGACGATGTCGTACCACCAGGCGGGATCGCCGGTCGTATATTCAAAGGCGATGAAGTTGTTGGGAAGGGTGGCCGAGACCTGGATGAGGGCGGCGAGCCCGAGCAGCCCGTTGGCCGTGCCATGCGGCGCCATCAGGATCGAATGCAGGTCGGCATATTCGGCGATCCATTTCAACTCGGCGATGCCGCCGACATCGGCAGGGTCCGGGCCGACGACATGGACGGCCTGGCCTTCGATGAGTTCCTTGAAGTTTTGCCGGAGATAGATCTGTTCGCCGGTGTGGATAGGCGTCGTGCTCGTGCGGGTCAGTTCGCGATAGACGCCGGCATTGACCCAGGGTGTATAGTCGCCTGAGAGCAGGTCCTCGACCCAGAGAAGGTTGTAGGGTTCCAGCATGCGCACGAGGCGGATTGCATCCGGCAGCATCCAGCCGGGGCCGCAGTCGAGCGCCAGGCCTATACTGTCGCCGGCGACTTCCTTCATCGCGGCGACGCAATCGACGAAATGCCGCAAGCCCTTTTCGGTGATCGGGCCGCGGTCGAGCGCGCCATGGAAGGGGCTCGGGTTGGGCTCGTGGTAGTAAAAATTCTCGACCGCCCGCTTCATCGGGGAATGGAAGCCGATCGGCTGCTTGATGATGGTGAAGCCTTCCGGCAGCGCCATCATCTTCTTGAGATCGTCGGCGAGGTCCTCCGGCCGGTGGTCGGTCATCGGGAAGCGGATCGAGCCGTTGTAGACGCGCACGCGGTCGCGCACCTTGCCGCCGAGAAGCTTGTAGACGGGCACGTTGGCGGCCTTGCCGGCAATGTCCCACAGCGCCATCTCGATGACGCTGACGGCGGAGCCCCAGGGCTTGAAGCCGCCGCGCTGGCGGATCTTCAGCATGACGCGCTCGACATTGGTCGGGTCCTCGCCGATCAATGCTTCTCGGAAGGCGAGGATATGGGTCTTCAGGTAGGGTTTCCAGGTCTCGGCCTGCCCGTAGCCCGAGATGCCTTCATCGGTGACGATCCGCACGATCGGGCTTTTGCCGATGACCGCGCATTTGAGATCGACGATCTTCATCTTTCCTCCCAACCGACATTCCAGCCCTGATCAGGCCGGCATCGCTTCGCTTATCGCCCGCGCGGCATCGATGGCGGCAAGCCGGATCTCCTCCATGCGGCTCGCCTCCGCCCCGGCGAGATAGGGAATGCTGAGCGCCGCGACCACCCGTCCGGTCCTGTCCCGCACCGGCGCGGCAAAGGCCTGGATGCTCGGAGCGTTTTCGCCCCTGTCCTGCGCCCAGCCCAACCGCTTGATGCGGGTCAGTTCCGTCATCAGCCGCTTCGGATCGGTCAACGATTTGGGCGTATAGGCAATCAGCGGCTTTGCGAGCCAGGCAGCCATCTCCTCGGGCGGCAGATGCGCCAGCAGCAGCTTGCTGGCGGCGCCGGCGTGGATGGGCATGCGCTGGCCGGGCGCTACCGTCAAAGCATATTGCCGGCGGCCCTGCGCCGCTGCCAGAACGAGAATGCCGTCCTGGTCGATGACCGACAATTTGCTGCCTTCGCCGATTTCCGCCGACAGCTTGTCGAGGAAAGGTTGTGCCAGTGCCGCGAGGTCGACCTCGCTGACGCCGGCGACCACATGCGAGGCAAGCGACAGCAGGCGCCGCCCCAGATGATAGGCGCCGGTATCGTCCCGCCGAACCATGTCGTGGCCCTGCAACGTGTTGACGATGCGGTAGATGGTGGTGCGGGGCAGCGACAGGAGGGCCGTCAGTTCGCGGATCGTGGCGCCGTTCGGCCGTCGCTCCAGCTGCTCGAGGACATCCATCATCCGGTCGATGACCGGGATCGTGTACTTCGATGCGCCGGCGTCACTGATTTGATCCATGGAATAGGTTCGCCGTTGACAATCGGTTCGGCATCTTCCTATCATGCATTATTGAACTTCGGAAGTTCAAATATGAATTTGTCCGCATTATTTTTCCGAGCGACGGGCAGGTTCGCATCAGGTTTCTGCTGGAGGAGGCGGGCCATATGGAGAGAGATTCCGCAGCGATCGCGGCGAAAGCCGCGCGCTTCAACAAGCTGTACACCGCCGCCGTCTACGACATTCTCGACGAGATGGGGCTTCCGCATCAATGCATGGATCTCGATATCCGGGCGCTGGACCGCGGCATGCGGATCGCCGGGCCGGCCTTCACCGTCGCTTGTGCCGCGGACATGCGCACGGATGACGAATACGACAATGAGGAGGTGAAGACCTTCACCTTCTTCCGGCGGATGTATTCCGGCTGCGTCGTGCTGGTTTCGGCGGCGGGGGAGCGCAAGGCCGGCCACTGGGGCGAGTTGATGAGCACCGGCGCGAAGAGCAAGGGTGCGGTCGGCGTCGTCGTCGATGGCGGCATCCGCGACGGCAACATCCTGATGGGCATGGAAAACTGGCCGGTCTTCACACGTTATCTTTCGCCGATCGAATCCCGCCAGCGGACCCGGATCAGCGGCATCGAGGTGCCGATCGCGGTCACCGGAACCTTGACCACGCAGATCAGGGTCGATCCGGGCGACTGGATCTTCGGAGACATGGATGGCGTGATCGTCATCCCCGTCGACAAGGTGGATGCGGTGCTGGATCGTGCCGAAGAGATCATGGGCATCGAGAACCGCTCGCGCAACGAAATCCGCGCAGGTGCCGACGTCGCCGACGTCTACGCCAAATACGGCCGCCTCTAACCGGAGAAACTCCCATGCTGACCGTTTCGTCGATCGCCCATGTGGCCATTCGCGTCAAGGATATCGATCGTACCCTCGACTTCTACGTCAACAAGCTCGGCTTTTCGGAAATGATGCGCCTCGACCGCGAAGGCCGGCTCTGGCTGGTCTATCTGCGCATTACCGACGACCAGTATCTCGAAATCTTCCCGGAAGGCGAGGGCGACAAGGCGGCCGAACGCGAGGCGGTCGGCTACAATCATGTTTGCCTCGCCGTGCCGGATATCCAGAAAACCGTGGCTGAACTTGACGCGCTCGGCATCGAACGCATCCGCCCGACAATCAAGGCCGCCGACAACAACTGGCAGACCTGGATCGAGGATCCGGACGGGCATCGCATCGAGCTGATGCAGATGGCCGACGACAGCCTGCAGTTCGAAGCGATCAAGCGGCTGAAGGCGCAGGCCAAATAGTCACACGGTGGCAATAACGAGGGGCGGGCGACAACCCGCCGGGAGGAACCTGATGAGGATCGTGCAGCAGAAGATCTTTGTTGCGAATGTGTCCCGTACCAACTTCGTCTTCGTCAAACTCTATACCGATGAAGGCTACGAGGGCGTCGGCGAGGCGACGCTGGAGTGGAAAACGAAGACCATCGTCTCTGCGCTCGAGGAATTGGAGCGCGTGCTGATCGGCCGCAATCCGTTCGAGGTCGATGCGATCATCGAGCAGTTGCACCGGGATTCCTATTGGCGGACGGGTGCCGTGTTCCGTACGGCACTCGGCGCCATCGAGGCCGCACTTCTCGACATCAAGGGCAAAGCGCTCGGCGTGCCCGTCTTCGAACTGCTCGGCGGCAAATACCGGGATCGCGTCGAATGCTACGCCAACCATTGGTTCTTCGGCGCGGTGACGCCGGACCAATATGCCGAGAATGCGCGCAAGGCCGTCGCCATGGGTTATCGCGCCCTCAAATGGGACCCGTTCGACGTCGCCGACCTGGAGATGAGCCGCAAGCAGCGCCGCCAGACGATCGATATCGTCGCCGCCGTGCGAGACGCGGTTGGTCCGGACGTCGACCTGATGCTCGACGTTCACGGCCGGCTCAACGTGCCGACGGCGATCGCCATGTGCCGGGAACTGGCGCCTTATAACCTGCGATGGATCGAGGAGCCGACTCCGCCCGAGAGCATCGATGCCCTGGTGGACGTGCGGGAGAAAAGCCCGGTGCCGATCGCGGCCGGCGAGCGCTGGTACGAGCCCGGCAAGTTCCTTGAGGCGCTCAGCAAGAAGGCAGTCGATATCCTGCAGCCGGACGTCTCGCATGCCGGCGGGCTCGGCGAGACGAAGCGCATTTCGCACATGGCGCATCACCACCTGATCCCGGTCGCGCCGCACAATCCGGTCGGCCCGGTGATGAACGCGATGACGCTGCATATGTCGGTCGCCATTCCGAATTTCTCGATCTTCGAGACGGTTTCGGTGGATGTGCCGTGGCGCAAGGAGCTGGTGCGCGAAACGCTGCAGTTCGAGGACGGGGCGATCCTGGCGCCGACCGCGCCGGGACTCGGGGTGGAACTCGTCGAGGAAGCCTGCAGCCGCTACCCCTATGCGCCCTATAACGTGCCTTTGTTCGACGGCAGCATGAACACCAGCGGCGTTGCCACCGGCGCAGCCACGTTGGAGGACGGCAGGCGCTCATGACGACGGAACAATTGACAATCGGGCCTTCTGGGCGCAAGTTATATTGCGAATTGATGACATTCAAATATGAACTAGCCGGCGGCAAAGCCGGGCGTCAATCGGGGAGGGTAACGTGCGGGTAGGTCTGACCCTGTTCGGCGATCATCTGTCGGAGGATGGCGCGCGTTATGCGAGCCAGCTCGGCGTCGGCGATGTCGTCGTTCACCTGACCCAATATGCCCGCAACGCCGATAACAGCGCCTATCGCAACGGCGGTGTCGGCCCCATCAACGGCGAATGCATCGACATGCCGCTATGGACCTACGAGCATATGGCCGACACGGTCGCGATGCTCGCAAGGCACGGGCTCAAGGTCGCGGCGATGGAGAACCTGTCGCCGAATTTCTGGTCGGACATCCTGCTGGATGGGCCGAAGAAACACGAACAGATGGATGGGCTTAAGCAGCTCGTCCGCGACGCCGGACGCGCAGGCATCCCGGTGATCGGCTACAATTTTTCGATCGCCGGTGTCTGGGGCTGGCAGCGCAAGCGCGTCGCACGCGGCGGGGCGATGACAGCGGTGTTCTTCGGCGACGAATTCGATACCGGCGACCCGATCCCGGACGGAATGCTCTGGAACATGCGATACCGCCATCCTGTCGCCGGGGCTGCGCCGATCAGCGTCAGCGAGCGGGATCTTTGGTCGCGTCTCGAATGGTTCCTCAAGGAACTTGTGCCGGTGGCGGAAAAGGCGAATGTCCGGCTGGCGGCCCATCCCGACGATCCGCCGGTGGAGCGCCTGCGCGGCAATGCTCGTCTCGTCAACGCGCACGCAAAATATCAGCGGCTGCTGGATATCGCACCCAGTCCGGCCAATGCCCTGGAATTCTGCATAGGTTCGCTGCAGGAAATGGTCGATGGCGACGTCTACGAAACGACCCGCCATTTCGCGCGGCTGGGCGCGATTGCCTACGTTCATTTCCGCAACGTCCGCGGCAAGGTCCCCCATTATGTCGAGACCTTCGTCGACGATGGCGATGTCGAGATGGCGGAAATCGTTCGCGTCCTGCGGGACGAGGGCTTCGATGGGGTGATGGTTCCCGATCATGTGCCGGATCTCGATTGCCCGGCCCCGTGGCACGCCGGCAATGCCTATACGATCGGCTTCATGAAGGCTCTGACGATGAATGCCGATGCGCTGGGACCGGCGCGTTCGCAGAATGTCGCGGATTTCGGAAGAGGAAGGCAGGCCGCAGCATCGCGGTGAACCAATCCGGTGGAGGCCGGTAGGGAAAAAGGGCGGCATGGAGCCGCGCGGAGGAGGAGATGATGATGAAACTCAAGAAGCTGGCCGTGATGGCCACGGCAATGACGATGCTGACGAGCGGCGCGGCGCTGGCCGGCGAGGTCGTCTGGTGGACGCCCAATTTCAACGAGGCGCGTGCCCGCGAACTCGCCACCAAATTCGAGCAGGCCAACCAGGGCATCAAGATCAAGCTCGAGATTACCACCACCGACGGCCTGCCGCAGCGCGTGCTGACCGCCCTGCAGTCCGGTGCCGCACCGGACATCATCGATGTTCAGCACGCCTGGGTGAACGGTTACGCCCAGAACGGCCTTGTCGTTGCGGTGGATGATGTGTTGAAGGACCGCGAGGACTATATTCCCGCCTCGCTCGACTATTGCACCTGGAACGGCAAGCTCTGGGCCATCCCGTACCGCATCGAGACCCATGCGGTCATCTACAACAAGGGAGCGTTCAAGGATGCCGGCCTCGATCCGGCCAAGCCGCCGCAGACCTGGGACGAACTGGTCGCTGCAGCAAAGACGCTGTCGAAAGGCAAGCTCTCCGGTTTCGCCATCACCGGCGGCGGTGAGGTCGGCAACACGATCTTCCGGTCGCTTCCCTTCATCTGGATGAACGGCGGTGACATCATCTCGGCGGACGCCAAGAAGGCGGTCGTCAACCAGCCGGCGGCCGTGGCGGCGGTCAAGTTCTATACGGATTTCTACAAGAACAAGCAGTCGCCGGCCTCGACGCTCGAAAACGACGGCACCGCAAACCGGCGGCTGTTCATTGCCGAGACGGTCGCGGCCTATCAGTCCGGCCAGTTCGACGTCGCTTCGATCAAGAAGGAAAACCCGAAGATCGATATCGGCGTGATGCCGATCCCGCATCCGGCCGGCAAGCCGACCGCGGCACTTCTCGGCGGCTGGAGTTTCGTCATCCCGTCCTCGGCCAAGAACCCGACCGAAGCCAAGAAGTTCGTCGCCTTCCTTGCGGAAGCGCCGAACCAGGGCGCGCTGACGGATACGTTCCCGGCCCGCAAATCGGCCATGTCGCTGCCGCGCTTCAGCGATCCGATCCTGACGGTGTTCAAGGAAATGCTGCCCTATGGCCGGGCCGTGCCCAACAACAAGAACTGGGTGCAGATCACCCAGGCCTATTTCGAAGGCATCCAGCGCATCCTTCTCGGTGACGAAGACGTGCAGACGGCGATGGACGGCGCGGCCAAGGACATCCAGGCCCTGCTCGATCAATAGTTCCGGATAAGCCGATCGCTCCGGGGGAACACGCGTTTCCCTGGAGCACGTATTCCACCCGATGTCGTCAAGGGAACCTGCAGATGGACCGCAATTCGACGGGCCTCGTTTTCGTATTGCCGGCGCTGATCGTGCTGGCGATGCTGATCGCCTATCCCGTTGCCTATACCGGGCTGCTCAGCGTGACCGACAGGCAGGGCGCGTTCGTCGGCCTCACCAATTTCAAGGCCGTGCTTTCGGCCCGCGCGACACCGCAGGCATTCTGGAACACCATCTGGTTCGTCGGCGGCTCGATCGTCTTTCAGGTCATCCTCGGAACCGCGACCGCCATCCTGCTCAACCAGAGCTTTTTCGGGCGCGGCATCGTGCGCTCGATCACGCTCATTCCCTGGGTCGTGCCGGGCATCGTCGCCGCCACCACCTGGGCGTGGATGTTCCATACGGAATTCGGCATCATCAACTACATGATGACCGGTTCCGGCATCATTCCGGAGCCGATCGGCTGGCTGACCAACGGCAATACGGTGATGCCGGTGCTGATCGCCATCAATGTCTGGAAACTGTTCCCCTTCGTGGCGATCATGGTGCTTGCGGGGCTGCAGTCGATCCCCAACGACCTCTATGAAGCGGCGCGCGTCGACGGCGCCAATTTCTGGCAGGAGGTCCGCTTCATCATGATCCCGCAGGTGCGGTCGGTCATCGTCGCCGTCACTCTCCTGCTGGTGATCTGGGGCCTCAACTCGATCACCATCATCTATGCGATCACCCGCGGCGGCCCGGCCAACCGGACGCTGATCACGCCGATCCAGATTTTCCGCCTGGCGTTCGAAAGCACGCAGTTCAACCAGGCGGCCGCACTTTCGGTGATCTTCTTCGCCGTCGCGCTGGTCATAGTCATCATCTACATCAGGGCGCTCGCCTCGGCGCCGGGAGAGGCCAAATGAGCGATCCCAGCACCCTCAAGAGAACCGGCCTGCCGCTGCCGATCACCATTGTCGGCGCCGCGCTGGTCGTCCTGATCTGCCTCTTCCCGTTCATGTGGATGGCCGTCTCGTCGATCAAGACGCTGCCGGAGCTTTACACCGTCCCGCCGATCTGGTGGCCGGAGACGCCAACCCTCGGCAACTATTACAAGGTTCTCTTCGAGAGCAATATTCCGCGCTATTTCCTCAACAGCGTCATCATTTCCGTCGGCTCGACGTTCCTGGCACTGACCCTGGCGATCTTTGCGTCCTATGGCTTTGCGCGTTTCGACTTCCGCGGAAAACCGCTGCTGCAGAGCTTCGTGTTGATCGGCCAGCTGCTGCCGACGGCGGCGATCATCGTGCCGCTGTTCATCACTCTGCGGGTGCTCGGCCTCGTCAACACCTATTGGGGCCTGATCCTCGTCTACATGATCATCACCCTGCCGCTCTCCGTCTGGATGCTCACTTCCTATTTCAAGGCGATCCCGGTGGAGCTCGAAGAGGCGGCGATCATCGACGGGTCGTCGCGGCTCGGCATCCTCTTCCGCATCACGCTGCCGCTGTCGACACCCGGCATCGTCGCGGTCGTCGTCTATGCCTTCGTCACCACCTGGAACGAATTCGTCTTCGCATTGTGCTTTGCGACCGACTCCTCGGTGAAGACCCTGCCGATCGGCCTTGCGGAGTTCTCCACCGAGTTCAACACCGACTGGGGCGCGGTCATGGCCGCCTCGGTCGTCATGACGCTGCCGATCGCGCTTCTGTTCTTCTCGATGCAGCGCCTGTTCGTCGGTGGCCTCACCGCCGGCGCCACGAAAGGATAATCATGAGCGACAAGACCATACCCAGATTGGGCCTCGGCACCTATGGCAGAACCGGAAGCGAGGGTGTCGCAGCCCTGAGGAAGGCTATCGAAATCGGCTACCGCCATCTCGATACCGCGCAGAGCTACGATACCGAGCAGCCGGTCGGCGAGGCGGTGCGCCGCTCCGGCGTGCCGCGCGGCGATTTCTTCATCACCACCAAGGTGGCCGATACCCATCTCGACAAGGCGCAGTTCATGCCGTCGGTCCGCCGGAGCCTCGATACGATCGGCGTCGATCAGGTCGACCTGCTGCTGATCCACTGGCCTTCGCACAGGGACGCCGTGCCGTTCGAGGACTACATGACGGCGCTCGTCGAGGCGCAGCGACAAGGTTATGCGCGCCTGATCGGTGT
Source organism: Neorhizobium tomejilense (assembly GCF_964254135.1). Classification (NCBI taxonomy): domain Bacteria; kingdom Pseudomonadati; phylum Pseudomonadota; class Alphaproteobacteria; order Hyphomicrobiales; family Rhizobiaceae; genus Neorhizobium; species Neorhizobium tomejilense. Next base: position 2,708,582 of record NZ_CAXUSO020000001.1, on the reverse strand, counting down.
TTCCAACTACCCGATCGCGCTTCTCGAAAAGGCCCGCGCGCTGATCGGCAAGGACGCGCTCGCCACCAATCAGGTCGAGATCCATCCGTATCTGCAGTCACCGAAGCTCGTTGCCCATGCGCGCAAGATTGGCCTGTGGCTGACGGCCTATCAGCCGCTCGCCAAGGGCAAGATCGCTGGCGATCCGGTTCTCGGGCGGATCGCCGAAAAATATGGGACAACGGTTGCGGCCGTGGCACTCGCCTTCCTGATCGGCGAGGGGCATATCGTCATTCCGGCCTCCGGCAGCGAGGCCAATCTTCGCGCCAATTTCGCCGCCCTCGACGTCTCACTGGGTGAGGCTGACATGGCGGAGATCCGCAGGCTCGATCGCGGCTATCGCCGCATCAATCCCGAAAAATCGCCCGGCTGGGATGATTGACATCATGAATGGAGTTGACCCTTGGGTTCGGTGACCATCAGACAGGTGCGCAAGAGCTATGGCGCGCTCGAAGTCCTGCACGGCGTTTCGGTCGATATCGCCAATGGCGAGTTCGTGGTGCTGGTCGGACCATCCGGCTGCGGCAAGTCCACCCTGCTGCGAATGATCGCAGGGCTGGAAGCCATCAGCGGCGGCGAGATCGCCATCGACGGCAAGGTGGTGAATTCGCTCGCTCCGAAAGAGCGCGACATCGCCATGGTGTTCCAGTCCTATGCGCTTTATCCGCACATGACCGTTGAAGCCAATATGGGGTTTTCGCTGCGGCTTGCCGGGGCGCCGAAGCAGGAGATTTCGGCGCGCGTTGCGGAGGCCGCGCGGATATTGGGGCTTGAACCCTATCTGAAACGCTATCCGCGCCACCTCTCGGGCGGCCAGCGCCAGCGCGTCGCCATGGGGCGGGCGATGGTGCGCAAGCCGAAGGTATTCCTGTTCGACGAGCCGCTTTCCAACCTCGATGCCAAGCTGCGCGTGCAGATGCGCTCCGAGATCAAGCAGAACCATCATCGCCTGAAGACAACGACGGTCTATGTCACCCACGACCAGATCGAGGCGATGACCATGGCCGATCGCATCGTCGTCATGAACGGCGGCGTCATCGAGCAGGTCGGCTCGCCGCTCGCTCTCTATGACCGTCCCGCCAACCTCTTCGTTGCCGGCTTCATCGGGTCGCCGAGCATGAACATCCTCTCTGGCAGGCTCGAAAACGGAAGTTTCGTCCTGGCTGACGGGACGGCCATTCCCGTTGCCAACCTCTCGTCATTCGGCAACCGGTCTATTCAGCTGGGTGTTCGTCCAGAACATCTCCGTCTCGATCCGAACGGATTGAACGCCGAGATCGTCACTGTCGAGCCGACCGGCTCCGAAACCCAGGTGGTGATGCGGCTCGGTGGCCATGAGGTAATTGGCGTTTGTCGCGAGCGCATCATGAAAATGCCCGGCGAGGCGCTGTCGATCGGGATCGACATCGGGCATGTCCATATCTTCGATCCAGAGACGGGCAAGCGCCTGGAGGCCTGAGAAGAGGCCGGCTGCTTTTCGCGGTCGACCGCGGTTCCGCCTCAACCGCGCAAAAGCGGAAGCAGCTGGTCGCCCTGCCGCTTGATCTCCTGGAGATAAGGCGTGTCGGAGAGCACGAAATGGGTGATGCCGAGATCCTCGTATTTGCGCAGCGAACGGGCGACGTCTTCCGCTGAGCCGACGAGCCAGGTGGTGCCGGCACCGCCGCCGCCGAATTTTCCAGGCGCCGTGTAAAGGTTGTCGTCGAGGACGTCGCCGCGCTCGTGCAGTTCGAGCAGTCGGCGCTGGCCGACGGCGACCGGCTTTCCGTGGTCGTTCCAGTTGCCGGCCTTGCCCTTGGCCATTTCGGCGACCTTCGCCTCGGCATCAGCCCAGGCCTGTTCGGTCGTGTCGCGGACGAGGGTGGTGATCCGCAGCCCGAATTGAAGCGGAGGAAGGTCGCGGTCGAGCTGCCTGCTCAGCGCCTTTAGCCGTTCGATCCTTTCCCGCACGCCGTCGAGCGGTTCGCCCCAAAAAAGCTGGATATCGGCTTCCGTCGCGGCCACCCGCTCGGCGGCTTCCGAAGCGCCGCCGAAATAGAGTTTCGGGTGCTTGCGGTCACCGCGGGGTTGGAGGCGAGGCTCGATCGTGGAGCCGGTGACCTGGAAATGCTCGCCCTTGAACGTGACGTTCTCCTCGGTCCACAGCCGGCGGACCAGCCGCATGAATTCCCTGGTACGGGCATAACGATGCGCCTGATCGCCCTCGCTGTCGCCATAGGCGGGGAGATTGTCCTGGCCCGAGACGATGTTGACCCGCACCCGGCCGCCGCTCAGGTGATCGAGGGTCGCCGCGGCCGAGGCGAAGTTCGCCGGCCGCCAATAACCCGGGCGGATGGCGATCAGCGGCTCGAAGGTGGTGGTGCAGGCGGCAAGGGCGGTTGCGATGGTGAACGTATCCGGCCGGCCCCAGCCGGTGCCGACGAGCGCGCCCTTCCAGCCGTGCGCCTCCAGCGCCTTGGCATGGCTGGTCAGCGTCTCCAGGCTGTTGTGGTTCTCGGCGGAGGAATCGCCGCGATGGCCGGCTTTGACATCGTTCGGGATATACCAGAGGAACTCGGAATTGCTGCTCATGTTATCGACCTGCATCTCTGATGGCTGAAATAGGGAAATGAGTGGAAGGCAGCGTGGCGCACGCCGGCCGGGGTCCGAGAGGTTCCGTCAGACGACGATCGGGTTGAGGGCACCGTCCATGCCGATCACGACACCGGTGACGTAGCTCGCCTTCGAAGAGCTCAGGAAGGTGACGACGTTGGCGATCTCCTCGGGCGTCGCCATGCGGCCGAGGGGGATGCGCTGGACCATCTTTTCAAGCGCCGCCTGTTCGCTGATGCCGTGGAGAGCCGCCTCTGCCCGAAGGCCCTCGGTTACCCGCTCCGTTTCGGTATTGCCGGGATTGATGCCGACGATGCGCAACCCGCTGGCGGCGTAGGCGTTTGCAAGGCCGACGGTCGCCAGCATCAGCGCCGCGTTGGCGGCCCCGCCCGGGAGGTGGATCGGCGATGCGACCTTGCCGCCGCCGCCGATGACATTGACGATCACACCCGTCCGCCGGGCCGCCATCCGTTTGACCACCGGATCGATGACATTGATGTAGGAGAAATATTTGGCGTCCATCGCGGCACGCCAGTGGGCCGGGCTGAGGTCCTGGGGCGGCGTGCGTCTTGCTGCTCCCGCGCAATTGACGAGAATATCCAGCGCTCCCACGTCGGCTTCGATCTTGTCGATGAGCGTCAGCGCCTCGTTTTCCGATATCAGATCGGCCACAAAGCCGATCGCCCCGGGCAGTTTTGCCAGAGCCGCGTCGATATTCGCCTGAGAACGCGAACAGATGACGACGTGCGCGCCTTCGGACAGGAGAGACTGGGCGCAGGCGAGGCCGATGCCCTTGGAGCCGCCCGTGATCAATGCCGTCTTGCCGTTCAAATCGAGTTGCATGGTGCGCCGCTTTCCTCAAAATCCAGGGGAGAGGCTAGGCTCTCGAGGATATTGGAACAAGCAAAAGGCAACTGCCACGATCCCGGTTACGGGGAAACGGTTCCTTAGTTAGCTGCGCAGGGAGGCAACTCTTCCATGCGGCGCGCCTGGGCGCAATTTGCGGGGGCGCTGATGTCTGCTGGAGCCGATCCGGGCTCCGCCATTCCTATCCTCTGATGATTTCCTCATAAGCCATGGCGGCCTGGAGCAGTGTTTCGTCGCAATTGGCATTGGCCGACAGGAGGAAGCCGACCGGCATATCGGCATCGCCGGTGCCACAGGGGATGGAGACGCCGCACCAGTCGAGGAAGTTGCCGAAGCCGGTATTGCGCAGCGTCTTGCCGTTGGTGGCAAAGAACAGCTCGTCGTCCTTTTCGAGCGGTGCGATCGGCGGCGCCACATGGGCGACCGAAGGCATGGCGACGAAGCGGTCGCCGATCAGTGCCTCGGTTTCGGCGATCATCCGGGCGCGGTTTTCAACGATGGCAATATAGTCGGACAGGCTGGTCTTTTCGCCGAGGCGGGTGCGGGCGACGACACGGTGGTCCATCTCCGCGGCATCCGGCCCCGACAGCTTTTCCCGATGCAGGGCGAAGGCTTCGGCGGTCACCATCGGACCGTATTTCACCATCAGCTTCGGAAGTTCGTCGAAGGTCGGGAAGGCGAGGCGGGTGATCCTGGCTCCGGCCTTTGCCAGCCGCTCGATCGTCGCTTCGAAGGCGGTCACCACGCCCGGCTCGGCGCCATCAAAGATGATATTGGTGGGGATGACGATATCGAGGGGGCGGGCAGGTTGGCGGGCCGTCTGCGGTACTGCAAGCCCGCGCATGGCGGCATCGATCCAGACCGCATCCTGCACCGTGCGGCAGAGCGGGCCGAGCGAATCGAGGCTGGTTGCCAGCGGATAGACGCCGTTCATCGCATAACGGCCGCGGGTCGCCTTGTAACCGACGATGCCGTTGAAGCCAGCCGGGATGCGGATCGAGCCGCCGGTATCGGTGCCCATTGCGACGGGCACGAGGCCGGCCGCGACCGCGACGCCGGAACCGGAGGAGGAGCCACCGGGAATGCGCGGCGCGTCCTTGCCATGCGGGTTCTGCGGCGTGCCGTAATGCGGATTGATGCCGATGCCGGAGAAGGCGAATTCGCTCATGTTGGTGCGGCCGACCGCGACCATGCCGGCCTGTTTCAGCAGGTCGACGATCGCTGCGTCCTTCGCGGCGGGATTCGCTTTCTTCAGGACTTTCGAGCCGGCGGTGGTCGGAAGTCCCTCGATGTCGAAGAGGTCCTTCCAGGCGATCGGGATGCCGTCGAGCAGGCCGAACGAGCGGCCCTCCTTCATGCGCTTCGAGGAGCTTTGCGCTTCCGCCATGGCGCGCTCCTCGAGAAGCGAGATGAACACGGCCTTGTCGGGGTAGGCCTTGAGACCTGAGAGGACCGATTCCGTGACTTCGACGGGGTCGACCTTGCCCATCTGGATGAGCGCGGAAAGCTCGGCGATCGACATCGCTCCAAAGGATTTCGTCACGGCAGTCATTCTCCTCATTCCGTTACTGGCGGGCGACAGATGTATCGGATATTTTGGCAATGGGTAGAGGATTTATCGGCTTGGCTCATGGCATGGAACTTCCCGCATATCCGCGAAGTTCAGTGAGTCCACCGCGTCAGCGGGACATCGGGAAGGATCAGCCCATGAGAAACATCATCGCCACCGCCGGTCTTGTGATCGCGCTTGCCGGCTGCAGCACGGACGGCGGCGGAACCACCGGAGCAATCGACATCGGTCCGGGCATCCGGCCGATCCCCGGCAGCATCACCTATGGCGGCCAGCCGCGCACCAAGCTCACCAAGGCGCCGATCGGCAGCGTCGTGCCGCACGAGTTCCGCAACGAACTCGGCCAGCGGGTCGAGGAAAATTACATCATCCAGCCGGACCGCAGTCTCAAGCTGGTCAACCGGCGGGTGTTTCGCGATCCGTTCGGGCTGGACGATTGATGAATCTCAAGCGGATATGGCCGCCCAGGCACGTTCGGTAGCCACCGGTTCGTCGGTGGTGATCTGATCCGGCTTCAGCGCCATCAGGGCGGAGAAGCTGCGGGCTTCGGTCTCGTCGAAACCGGCGTCCGGGTTCTTGAGGTTGAAGGTCCAGGCATCGACGAGCGTGCCGGCATCGTGGCAGAGGCCGATCAGGTCGAGCCCATCCTTGGCGGCCTGCAGCACCAGCTGCCAGGCGAGATAGATGGTGTCCGGCTCGGTCGGGCCGGCGATATCGGCGCGAAGATCCGCCTCGATGGCCTTGAGGCCCTGGTGGCGATAGATCTCCATAAGCTTGCCGGTCGGGTCGATGCCGCGCTTGAGGCCGGGCAGTCTCTTTTTCACGGCGACGACGAGATCGAGATCGGCGCCGCTGACAATGATCGAGGAGCCGGCATTACCGAAATGATCGGCGAGATGATCCATACCGCGTCGGCCGATCGCCTCAAACCCGTCCTTCATGTCGAACTGCAGCAGGGCGTCCGGATGCGCCGTTTGAAGCTTCGTCGCGAGATCCTCGCTGAGGATCGGCGGATGGCCGCCCTGCAGAAGCGTCAGGCCGCGGATGGTTTCGGGCAAAGCCTCACGGATGAGGCCGTGGCCGGTGGTTTCACCTTCGAGTTCCTCGTCGTGCAGCACGACAAAACCGCCATCGGCGCGGACGCGCAGATCGAGTTCGCTCGATGCCCCCAGGCGAAAACCCTCTGCCATGACGCCGGCGGAAAACAGCGGGTCCTTGAAGCTGCGGCGCAGGCGATGCCACTTCAGCCGGGTGAAACGACCCTGATGGGCGATGCCGAGGCCTGAAAATTCTGAAGCCATGAAATACCGTCTAAGGTGAAGGGCAGCGATTCGATCGACGCCAGACTATTGTTTTGAAGCTGCCTGCCATAGATCGATGACAGAAGTTTCGTGCCGAACCTCAAAAGCCGAGATTGCGCCCGGCAGGGAACGGCTTGTTATAGAGGTCTGCCGGATAAATATCCGGAAAACACATTTTGTCTCCTGTCACGAAAGGCAGATTTCCATGTCCCATGACGCGAATTGGGCGCCGCTTCCTCCCTATAGCACCGGCCCGCGCGGCCGTTGCCCGCGTTGCGGCCAGGGACATCTGTTCAACGGGTTCCTGTCGATGCGGCCGGCCTGCGAGGTCTGCGGCCTCGATTATTCCTTCGCCGATCCCGGAGACGGTCCCGCCTTTTTTGTTATGTGCTTCGGCTGCATTCCGAGCATCGCGCTTGCGGTCTGGATCGAGACCAGTTTCCAGCCGCCGTTCTGGGTGCATCTGCTGATCTCGCTGCCTTTCCTGCTCCTCACCTGCCTTGCGCCGATGCGGCCGTTGAAGGGCTGGCTGGTCGCGAGCCAGTATTTTTACAAGGCAGGCCCCGGCAAGGTCGACAAAAGCCCGTCACCGCCAAATGACTCACAGAACGGCGGCTGACTTGGCGATAGGATAAGACCGGGCAGGATGATGAGGAACAATCTTCTCCCCAAACCATTCGGCAGGTGACAGTTCAAGGAGCCTGCAATGTCCGATGCCGATGAAATCGAAATGGAAACGCGCCGACGATCGCTCGCGGTCGAGGGGGCGATGCTCATGCTGATCGACGGTCTGGCCGCCCGGGGCACCATCTCTGCGGACGAGGCGGAGGACATGTTGCGGATACTGTCGAAGAGCTCGGATTCCTCTGCGGCACGGGCCGCAAGCTCGCTCCGGATCGTCAATCAGCTGAAGCGCCTGCGGCGCGGCGACGGAGCAATCACCCCGGGGGCGTGACCGGAAAGCGTGTTGCGTCGCGATTTCTTCTTTTTCTGATTGTGCATTTTGATTGGGAACATCTCCAGACGAGGCCAGTTGGGGCGATCAGTTCGCGACCTCGACAACAAGGAAGATTTTGATGGCCCAGTATCCCACTCCGCCGTTTCCCGAACAGCAGCAGCCGATGCCGGGCTTTACCGGGCGCATGGATCCGGTGCCCGATCACGGCGAGCTTTCCTACCGCGGTTCCGGCCGGCTGGCCGGCAAGAAGGCGGTGATCACAGGCGGCGACAGCGGCATCGGCCGGGCGGTGGCGATCGCCTATGCGCGCGAGGGCGCCGATCTGTTGATTTCCTATCTGGATGAAGACGAGGATGCCGAGGATACCAAACGCCTGGTAGAGGAGGCCGGCCGCAAGGCGGTGCTGGTGCCGGGCGACATCAAGACCGCGGCGCATTGCCGGGCAATCATCGACAAGGCGGTCCAGGAGTTCGGCGGGATCGATATCCTCGTCAACAACGCCGCTCATCAGGCGACGTTTTCCGACATCGGCGACATCAGCGACGAAGAATGGGAACTGACCTTCCAGGTCAACATCCATGCGATGTTCTATCTCACCAAGGCGGCAGTTCCCCACATGAAGCCGGGTAGCGCCATCATCAACACGGCGTCGATCAATTCCGACAGTCCGAGCCCGACGCTGCTTGCCTATGCGACCACCAAGGGCGCGATCCAGAATTTCACGGCAGGTCTCGCACAGCTGCTGGCCGAAAAGGGCATACGCGCCAATGCGGTCGCACCCGGGCCGATCTGGACGCCGCTCATCCCCTCCACCATGCCGGAAGACCGGGTGAAGGAATTCGGCAAGCAGGTGCCGATGAAACGTCCCGGCCAGCCGGCCGAGCTGGCGACGGCCTATGTGATGCTCGCCGATCCGCTCTCCAGCTACGTTTCCGGCACGACGATCGCCGTCACCGGCGGCAAGCCCATCCTGTAGTTAAGCTCTCCTCCCACGAAAACAGCGGCGGCGTGGGCTCCACGCCGCCGTTCATGTTTGGCGGGTACATTTTCTCAGGTGCGGCGGCCGACTTCCCGGGCCAGGTCCTCGAAACAGATTTTGGTGCCTTGCTCGCTCGCCTCGTTTGCCAGAAGCAGGAGCCGGATCGGAAAGGCGATTGCCTTCTGATGGGACGTCGACACCGCGAGCGGCTTGTCGTCGTCAAGCACGGTGCGTTCGGCCGCCTGCAGGGCGCTCTGAATGTCGGCATGGGAGACGACACCCTTTTCGACCAGAAGCCGGTTGATTGCGGCAACGGCGAGATAGAGGCCTTCGAGCTGCGGATTGGCGGTGTTCATGTCTCTGTCCTTTGCGTGGAAGACGGAACCGACGTGGCGGCGTTTTCATCGATCAGCCGCGCTCCGCGCTGCTGGGTCAGGTAACGCCAGATCCATTGTACGCTAACCAGCAGGCGTTTTTCAAAATTGACGAGCAGGTAGACGTGGACGAGCGCCCAGAGGAACCAGGCGACCCGACCCTTCAGCGTCCATTTGCCAAAATCGAAGATCGCAGCATCGCGGCCGATGACGGCGGTATTGCCACGATTGTGGAACCGGAAAGGCTGGGGCGCCTTGCCTTCCATCAGTCTCGCCCGCAGCGCCTTGCCGAGATATTGCCCCTGCTGCTTGGCGACCTGGGCTAGGGCGGGCAGCGGCTTGCCGTCCTCCGCAAGCCCCAGTGCCGTGTCGCCAATCGCAAAGATATCCGGAAAGCTGGTGATCGAGAGGTCCGGTTCGACCGGAATGCGCCCTCCCACCTTGCCTTCGATGCCGAGCCATCTGGCTGCGGGCGAGGCTTTGACGCCCGCACCCCAGATGACGCAGCTGGTGCGGAAACGCTGCGAGCCGGCAATGACCTCGTCCCTGGTGACGGATTCGACGGCCAGATTGGTCATCACCTCGACGCCTGCCTTTTCGAGAGCCTTCAGGGCGTATTGGGTGAGGTTGTCGGGAAAGGTGGCGAGGATCTTCGGGCCGGCCTCGATGAGGATGACCCGCATGTGATCCGGCTCGAGCTTGCGGAAATCGCGGGTGATCATGAAGTGGCCGAGCTCGGCGATCGCGCCGGCCATTTCGACGCCAGTCGGACCGCCGCCGATGATAACGCTGGTGAGCAGCGCCTTTTTTTCTTCCGGATCATGGGACAGCTCTGCCTTCTCGAAGGCGAGCAGCAGGCGCTGGCGGATCAGCCTTGCTTCGTGGATGGTCTTCAAGCCCGGCGCCCAGGCGCGCCAGTCGTCATGGCCGAAATAGTTGTAGTCCGAGCCGGTGGCGATGACGAGACGGTCGTAAGGGACCGAGGTGCCGTTATCGAGCATCACGGTCTTGGCAGCCGCATCGACGCCGGTAACTTCCGCCAGCATGACGTTGATGTTCTTGAAGCGCCCCAGCGTGCGGCGGATCGGTTCCGATATGTCGGCGGGAGACAGTGCGGCGGTCGCGACCTGATAGAGCAGCGGCTGGAAAAGGTTGTGGTTGCGCCGGTCGATGACGGTCACATCAATGGGGCTGTTGCCGAGCGCTCCGGCGGTCGCCAGCCCGCCGAAACCGGCGCCGACGATGACGACGCGTGGTGGTTTTGTTTCTCCGCCCGTCATGTCGTTCTTCAAAGTTTCGTCGGCCATATTGCCCCACCCTTTTGGCGGGGCAAGGCCCCGCTTGACGCTCGTTCAACCCACGCCAGGCGCGTTTGTTCCAGCCATGTTTCACCGGAACCTTTTACGCCTGTCGCCGTTCAATTTCACGACATCAAAAGGAGAAAGTCATGAACAGCATCGTTTGGTTGGTCGGCGCGGTCGTCATCGTCATCGCCGTTCTGAATCTCGTTGGGTTTGCTTGATTTATTGAATGGAATCAAACGGAAGCCTTGCTTCCACCTGTAGGGAACTGAAAAGGAGACAGTCATGAACAGCATCGTATGGCTCGTTGGGGCCGTCGTTATCGTTCTCGCCGTCCTGTCCTTCATCGGCATAGGCTGATCGGTGAGAAGCAAGGCTGAAGGATATCGAAAAGGCGCCGTCCGTTTTAGGATCGGCGCCTTTTCCTTGTGAGGCTCTTTGACGTAGCGGCACTATTCCGCCAGCAGAAGCGCGAAGGGATGATCGCCGAACGCCCAGTTGACCGCGATGCGATCTTTGGGATCGACGACCTTGCCGGTGCAGACATCGCGATAGCGGCGGTGCCCCAGCCTTTCGGGGAGAATTATTTCCGTTTCCGCCCAACGTTCGGACCGAGACGGAGCAAGGCTCGCATGCAGCGCGCTGAACACCAGCCGCGGGGCGATGACGATGAAGGCGTCGTCCATGTCGGCGCGGGCGAAGGCGATGACGTTGTCGGCCCGCTTGCCCGATGCTCCGAGAGGCAGATATTCCCCCCGGCGAAACAGGGTCGGCGCCTCCTGGCGAACGCGCAGCAGGGTGGCAATGACGTGCTGCTTCAGCCGGCCGGTCTGCCATTCGTCCTCCTCGGTGGAGGCAAGTTTTTCCTTCTCCGTCAACCGTCGCTGCAGCCTGTCGAAATCCGGCTCGCGGCGATTGTCAGGATCGACGAGGCTGAGGTCGAGGCCTTCGCTGCCCTGATAGATGTCCGGTACGCCCGGCGCCGTCAGCTTGATGATCGTCTGGGTGACGCTGTTCACCAGGCCCGCACGGATGAAGGGGCGCAAGGTATCGGTAAAGTCTGTCAGAAAGGCCTGGCTGCTGGGCGACAGAAGCGTGCGGGCGTACTCCAGGACCGCCTTCTCGTAGGTCTCATTGGGAGCGCCCCAATTGGTGCGCAGCTTCGCCTCGCGCAGTGCCTTTTCGACATAGCCGAGGAAACGTGTCTCCAGCGCCTTGAGGCCTGCCGCGTCTTCCGTGTGGAGATCGTTCGGCCAGGCGCCGGCGAGCGCCTGGTAAAGCATCCATTCGACCGCAGGTTCCGGCGCGGGGCCGTCATCCAGCGTGCGGACGGCTTGGCTGTTGATCCTGCGCCAGCGATCGACGCCATCGGCCCAGAGGTCAGGGGCTTCGGTGATTGCATAAAGCCGGGCGCGGGCATCCTCGCCGCGCTTGGTGTCGTGGGTCGAGGTGCCAGACAGCGCGTCGGGCTGTCTTTCCAGCCGCACCTGCATTTCCGCGTGGAAGCGATCGAGCGAGAAGCTGCGGGGCAGCGGTTCGGCTCCGACCTCGTTCAGAGCCAGCGCCATGTGCTGCCGGAAGAACAGGGTGTCCTCCACGGATTTCGCCATCAGCGGGCCGGTGAGCTGCTGGAACCGGGTACGGAAGATCGATGCCTGGCTGGCTGCCGGCTGCTCGACATCGCCGACCAGGATCCGTTCGAGGAAGGCGAGCGCCGCATGCTCCGGCGGGTTTGGGCCGTTGCGCACCTTGTCAAGAACTTTTGCCAGCATCTCCCGGCTCTCGGGCGGAATGCCCTCCCGCGTGCCATAGGTGCGGTAGACCGGGAAGGCGACGAGCAGTTCCCGCAACGCAGATTTTACCGCCGCCTCCGATGGCGCGGATCCGCGGTCCTCGGTGGGCTGGATCTGCATGGCGATATTCAGCAGGGCCGAGACCTCGCCGGCGAAATTGTTGTCGGCCATCAGGAGCTTTGCGGCCCGCAGTTCGGCTTCCATGTCGACCGGTTGGCCGGCGATCCTTTCGTAGGCGCCGCGCAGTTCGTCCAGCTTGCGGCCGTCGACCAGGGCGTCGCTGAGGGCTGCGATGAACTCGTAACCGGTCGTGCCGGAGATCGGCCAGTCTGCCGGGATCTGTTCGCCTTCTCCGAGGATCTTTTCGACGGTGATGTAACAATCCGGCCCGGCCTCCTGCCGCAGTCGTTCGAGATACCCTTTCGGGTCGGCGAGGCCGTCGACGTGATCGACGCGCAAGCCGTCCACCTTGCCGTCATGGACGAGTTCGAGGATCAGCCGGTGGGTATCGTCAAATACGGCGCCATCCTCGACCCGCACGCCGGCAAGCCCGGTAATCTCGAAGAAGCGGCGATAGGAGAGTTCGCGCGGTGCATCCCGCCAAGACATCAGCCGGTAGGGCTGCTGGCGGTGCAGTCTGGCAATCGCGGCGCGATCGGTGATCTTCAGCACTTCCGTCTCGCGGCCGGCGTAACTCGCCGGGGCCAGCGGATAAGACGTGTCGTAATAGGCGAAGGCCGGTTTGCCGGTTTTGGGATCGGCTTTGAGGGAAATTTCCCCGGCTTCCAGCACCTTCTCGAATGTGTTGCCGAGGAAGGGCAATGTGAGACGTCTGGTCCAGTCGATATCGAGATGGCGGGCATATCGGCTGTTCTGGCCGTTTTCGACGACATCGCGCCACCAGGGGTTTTCAAGCGACGCGGCCATGTGGTTCGGGACGATGTCGAGGATCAGGCCGAGACCCTCGGCCTTCAACGCCTTCACCATGCGTTCGAAACCGTCGCGGCCGCCGATCGCGGGGTCGATCTCATTGGCGTCGGTCACGTCGTAGCCGTGGGTGGAGCCGGTCGTGGCGGTGAAGATGGGGGAGGCGTAGAGGTGGCTGATGCCGAGCCGCTTCAGATAGGGCACCAGTTCGCTGGCGCGATCGAAGGTCATGCCGTTGCGGAACTGGATGCGGTAGGTGGCGGTCGGGATCATCATGCGGCGTCTCCGACCGCTTCGAAACGGACGAGTACGGAGTTGGGGGGCAGGTCCTTCGCCTGTTCTGGCCACGCAAAGATCACCCTGCCGGGCATGTCCGGCAGTGCCTGCACCTTTTCACCGAGGTTGAGCGCCATCGAGAGCGTGCCTTTTGGAAAAGTCCACGATACGGCAAGGAAACCCTTGTCCGTTTTCACCACCTTGCCGGAGCGACCGCCTGCGGAGCCCAGCAGGGGCATCACGATCTCCCGCCGCAGCTTCAGCAACGTCCTGGTAAACTCCAGCCAGTCCTTGCCGTCCGCCGATTCCAGCTTCTTCCAATCGAGCCTGCAGGCATCGACGGTCTTTTTGGCATTGGGGTCGGGGACCGTTTCGCCCTCGTGGCCGGCATGGCCTTCGAACTCCTTGCTGCGTCCGTCCCGCACGGCCTTGGCAAGATCGCCATGGAAATCGGTGAAGAACAGGAAGGGGTTGGTCTCGCCATATTCCTCACCCATGAAGAGAAGCGGGATATGCGGCGAGAGAAGCAGCATGGCGAGCAGTGCCTTCACCTTGTCGGGACCGCCAAGCTCGATCAACCTCTCGCCCTGGGCGCGGTTGCCGACCTGATCGTGGTTCTGGATGAAATCCACGAAGGCCACCGGCGGCTGATCGAGGCTGGACACGCCGCGCTTTTTACCGGTCTGCGGCGAGACTTCGCCCTGATACGCGAAACCTTCCGCCAGCACCCGCGCCACCCGCTTTTCCGGCTCCTTGGCGAAATCCTTGTAATAGGCATGCGTCTCGCCGGTCACCAGGACATGAGCGGCGTTGTGGAGGTCGTCGTTCCATTCCGCGGTGAAGAGCGGCGCCTTGCCCTGCTCGTCGCGGGGATGCAGGAAGGTGACGTTGCGGCTGTCCTCGGTGGTCAGGTGGATGGCGCGCTCGGGGATTTCGGCGCGGATACGTTCGGCGATCTCGATCATCACGTGTTTGTCGGACGGATCGTTGATCTGGTCGATGGCGTCGAAACGCAATCCGTCGAGATGGAATTCTTCCAGCCAGTAGAGCGCGCATTCCATGATGTAGCGCCGCACCGGCTCGACGTCATAGGCGATCGCGGCGCCCCAGGGCGTCATCTTTTGCCTGTGGAAGAAGGCGGGCGCCAGAAGCGGCAGGTAATTGCCCTCCGGGCCGAAATGGTTGAGCACGATATCGAGAACCACCGTCAGCCCGTGCCCGTGGGCGGCATCGATGAAGGCCTTGAAATCCTCAGGCGGACCATAGGCGGCATGAGGCGCATAGAGGAGCACGCCGTCATAACCCCAGCCGCGGTTTCCGCCGAAATGGGCGACCGGCATGACCTCGATCATGGTGATGCCGAGGTCTGCCAGATAAGGGAGCTTATCGATCGCGGCGCGGAACGTGCCTTCTTCCGTAAATGTGCCGATATGGATTTCGTAAACGACCGTTTCTTCCCAGGGCCGGCCCTGCCATTCTGGATGCTGCCAGGTGTAGCTGGTCGGGTCGATCACCAGCGACGGGCCGTTGACGCTGTCCTTCTGGCCGCGCGAGGCGGGGTCGGGCACGACCATGCCATCGGCAAGGACATAGGCATATTCGGCGCCGGGGGTGATGCCGGTGGCGAGCAGCTCGAACCAGCCGTCCTCGCTGCGGCTCATCTCGGTATCTTCGCCGTTCAGCCTTAGCGTCACGGTCTCCTGGCCGGGTGCCCAGAGCCGGAACCGCACCTCGCCGGCGGCGACATATTCGGCTCCCCATGTCTTTGGAAACGCGCGAAACTCGGTGGCGGCATTCAAGTCCGGCATGCTGACCAGCCCCTGGTTGAGAGAGACCGGCAAACGGTCGAAGAGGCTTCGAGTTCCATTGTGAGGCATAGGCGCAATAAAATTGCGCGCCAGGGTAACAAATAACAAGTTCAAAGGAGTAGTCGCCGGCCCGGTTCGGTCCTAATTTAGCACTCATGCAAGCGGTTTCGGGGAGGAGATCAGTGCATGCTGACTGAGGAAGAAGAGCTTATCCGCTCGACTGCCGCGGAGTTTTCCCGGGAGGTGCTGAAACCCGGAGCTGCTGCGCGCGACAAGTCGCATGCGATCGAGCCGGACGTTCTGAAACAACTCGGCGAGCTCGGGTTTCTCGGCATGCGGACGGCGGAGGAATGGGGCGGCGTCGGCTGTTCCTATGTCGCCTACGCCAGCGCGCTGATGGAGATCGCCGCCGGCGACGGCGCGGTCTCGACGCTGGTCAGCGTCCACAATTCGCCAGTCTGCTCCCTCCTCGATATGCATGCTTCCAACGAGCAGAAGGAACGGTTTCTCAGACCGCTCGCCGAAGGCCGCCATATCGGCGCCTTCGCACTGACCGAGGCCGATACCGGTTCGGACGCCGCGGCAATCCGCACCCGCGCCGTGAGGGACGGCAGCGACTATGTCGTCAACGGCTCGAAGATGTTCATCACGTCCGGCAAGATCGCCGGCACGGTGATCATCTTTGCTGTCACCGATCCCGCCGCCGGAAAACGCGGCATCTCCGCCTTCGTCACCTCGACGGATGTGCCCGGATTTTCGATCTCCAAGATCGAGGACAAGCTCGGCCAGAAGGCATCGGATACCGCGGCGTTGATGTTCGACAACCTGCGCATTCCGGAAAGCCAGCGGATCGGGGCGGAAGGCGCCGGTTTGAAGATCGCGCTGTCGGGGCTGGAGGCGGGCCGGATCGGCATCGCCGCCCAATGCGTCGGCATGGCGCAGGCAGCGTTCGACGTGGCGCTCACCTATGCCAAGGAGCGCAAGACCTTCGGGAAGCTGCTGCTCGACCACCAGGCGGTCGCTTTCCGGCTGGCGGATGCGAAGACCCAGATCGAGGCAGCCCGGCAGCTCGTGCTGCATGCGGCGCGGCTGAAGGATCGCGGCGAACCCTGCCTGGACGAGGCCTGCATGGCGAAGCTGTTCGCCTCCGAGATGGCTGAGAAGGTCTGCTCGGCGGCGATCCAGACGCTCGGGGGCTACGGCTACATTTCCGATTTTCCTGTCGAGCGCATCTATCGCGATGTCCGCGTCTGCCAGATCTACGAGGGCACGTCCGACATCCAGAAGATCATTATCGCCCGCGGCCTGGCGAACTGAGGAGGACGGGATGCGGATCGAAAGCGGAAATTTTCTGGTGACCGGCGCCGCTTCCGGCCTTGGGCTCGCGACAGCTAAAATGCTTGTCGAAGCCGGCGGTTGCGTGGCTTTGCTCGACCTCGACGAGACGAGCGGTCGGGCAAAAGCCGAGGAACTCGGCAAGGGCACGATCTTCGTGAAGACGGATGTGCGAAGCGGTGAGGCGGTCGAAAATGCGGTTGCCAAGGCGGAGGCCGCCAACGGACCGATCCGTGGCGCCGTCTGTTGTGCCGGCATCGCGCCGTCGGAAAAGGTGCTCGGCAGAGAAGGCATCCATGCGCTCGAAAGTTTTGCCCGCGCGCTGGAGATCAACACGATCGGCACGTTCAACGTGATCCGGCTGGCGGCGCAGGCGATCGCCCGGGTCGAGCCGAACGAGGAGGGCGAGCGCGGCGTGCTGGTCGCCACCGCCTCGGTTGCCGCCTATGACGGGCAGATCGGCCAGGCGGCCTATTCCGCCTCCAAGGCGGCGGTGGCCGGCATGACGCTGCCGATCGCCCGCGAGCTGGCCCGCGACGGCATCCGCATGATGACGATCGCGCCCGGCATTTTCGAAACGCCGATGATGGCCGGGTTTTCCGACGAGGTGCGTGCCTCGCTGGGCAAATCGGTGCCGTTTCCGCCGCGGCTCGGACGGCCGGCGGAATTTGCCCGGCTGGTGCGCGACATTATCGAAAACCCGATGCTGAACGGCGAAGTGATCCGCCTCGACGGAGCGCTCAGGATGGCGCCGCGTTGAACGACTGATTTTGACCGGTTCTTTGGGAGGAGAAACGAATGACGGATGGACAGAGACTGAGCCTGCATGTGCCGGAGCCTGAAGTGCGGCCGGGCGGCAAGCCGGATTTCTCCAATGTGCCGATCCCGAAGGCCGGTTCGGTGCGGCGGCCGGAGGTGGATGTCGATCCGAAGGAGATTCGCGATCTCGCCTATTCGATCATTCGCGTGCTCGACCGTGAGGGCGAGGCGGTCGGTCCCTGGGCCGGATCGCTGACGTCAGAGGAGCTGATGGAAGGCCTCAAGCACATGATGCTGCTGCGGGTCTTCGACAGCCGCATGCTGATGGCGCAGCGGCAGGGCAAGACGTCCTTCTACATGCAGCATCTCGGCGAGGAGGCGGTCTCCTGCGCCTTCCGCAAGGCGCTGCTGCCGGGCGACATGAACTTTCCGACCTACCGCCAGGCCGGCCTGCTGATCGCCGGCGGTTATCCGATGGTCGAGATGATGAACCAGATCTACTCCAACGATGCCGATCCCCTGAAGGGGCGGCAGTTGCCGATCATGTATTCGGCAAGGGACTACGGCTTCTTCACCATCTCGGGCAATCTCGCCACGCAATATGTGCAGGCCGTCGGCTGGGCCATGGCATCGGCAATCAAGAACGACACCAAGATCGCCGCTGCCTGGATCGGCGACGGATCGACGGCGGAGTCGGATTTTCATTCGGCGCTGGTCTTTGCCTCCACCTACCGGGCGCCTGTCGTTCTCAACGTCGTCAACAACCAGTGGGCCATCTCGACCTTCCAGGGTGTCGCCCGCGGCGGGTCCGGCACCTTTGCCGCCCGTGGCCTCGGTTACGGATTGCCGTCGCTGCGCGTCGACGGCAATGATTACCTCGCCGTGCACGCGGTCGCCAAATGGGCCGCGGATCGGGCCCGGCGCAATATCGGCCCGACGCTGGTCGAATATGTCACCTATCGCGTCGGCGCGCATTCCACTTCAGACGATCCTTCCGCCTATCGCCCGAAGGAGGAGTCCGAGGCCTGGCCGCTCGGCGACCCGGTGATCCGGCTGAAGAACCACCTGATCCGCATCGGCACATGGAGCGAGGAGCGCCATCGCCAGATGGAAGCGGAAATCCGCGACACGGTCGTCGCTGCCCAGAAGGAGGCGGAGCGCCACGGCACCCTGCATTCAGGCGGACGGCCGTCGATGCGGGATATGTTCGAAGGCGTTTATGCGGAAATGCCGCCGCATTTGAAACGGCAGCGGCAGCAGGCAGGGGTGTGAGGGATGAAAGTGCTAAGTCTGCGATTGGGGCTCCCCCTCATCCGCCTGCCGGCACCTTCTCCCCGGGGGGAGAAGAGAGATGCCGCGGCGTCGCCATTCCCCCTCTCCCCTTGGGGTGAGGGTGGCCGAGCGAAGCGGAGGCCGGGTGAGGGGGCGTCTTGCTCCCATCTTGAGATTGCTTGCTCCAGCATCATATCGGAGGCCCGCCCATGCCGCGCATGACGATGATCGAGGCGATCCGCAGCGCCATGGATGTCTCCATGGAGCGCGACGACGATGTGGTCGTTTTCGGTGAGGATGTCGGTTATTTCGGCGGTGTCTTCCGCGGCACCCAGGGCCTGCAGCAGAAATACGGCAAGACGCGCTGTTTCGATGCTCCGATCAACGAATCCGGCATCGTCGGTGTGGCGATCGGCATGGCGGCCTACGGGCTGAAACCCTGTGTCGAGATCCAGTTTGCCGATTACATGTATCCGGCCTACGACCAGCTGACCCAGGAGGCTGCGCGGCTGCGCTATCGTTCCAACGGCGACTTCACCTGTGGCATCACCGTGCGGATGCCGACCGGCGGCGGCATCTTTGGGGGCCAGACGCACAGCCAGAGCCCGGAGGCGCTGTTCACTCATGTCTGCGGCCTGCAGGTGGTGGTGCCGTCCAACCCTTATGACGCCAAGGGCCTGCTGATCGCCTCGATCGAGAACCCGGACCCGGTGATCTTCCTCGAACCGAAGCGGCTCTATAACGGCCCGTTCGACGGCCATCACGATCGGCCGGTGACGTCCTGGGCCGGTCATCCGCTGGGGGAGGTGCCCGCCGAGCATTATGTCGTGCCGCTCGGCAAGGCGGTGGTGCGGCGGCCGGGTTCGGCGGTGACCGTGCTCGCCTATGGCACGATGGTGCATGTGGCCGAGGCGACGGCCGAGGAGACCGGCATCGATGCCGAGGTGATCGACCTGCGCACCCTGATGCCGCTCGACCTCGATACGATCGTCACGTCGGTGAAGAAAACCGGTCGCTGCATGGTGGTGCACGAGGCGACGCTCACCTCCGGCTTTGGCGCGGAACTGGCGGCGCTGGTGCAGGAGCATTGCTTCTACAACCTCGAAGCCCCGGTCACCCGGGTCGCTGGCTGGGATACGCCTTACCCGCATGCGCAGGAATGGGATTATTTTCCGGGCCCGGCCCGCGTTGGCCGGGCGCTGCGCGACATGATGGAGGCCTGAGACATGGCGGAAAAACTCATCAAGCTGCCGGACGTCGGCGAAGGCGTCGCGGAAGCTGAACTGGTCGAATGGCACGTCGACGTCGGCGACCTGGTCCGTGAGGACATGGTGCTCGCGGCCGTGATGACCGGCAAGGCGACGGTCGAGATCCCATCGCCCGTGGAAGGCGAGGTGACCTTTCGGCACGGCGAGATCGGCGACATCATTGCAACCGGCACCGTCATCCTCAAAATCAGGATCGTGAGCGAAGGCGCCGATGGTGAGGAGGAGCCGGAGATCGAACTTCCGCTATCCCAGCCCGAAGCTTTGTCCGTCGAACCGCAGAAGCAGTCCGAGCCGGTGGTGGAAAGGCCGAAGCCTGCTCCGGAGGCTATTCCTCAGAGGCCGGCGGCTTCATCTGCTCCGAGGAATGTCGGAGCCCCCCGTGCCGAGGGAGAAAAGCCGCTGGCGCCGCCGGCCGTCCGTCTTCGGGCGAAGGAGGCAGGCGTCGATCTTCGGCAGGTGCCGGGCACCGGTCTGGCCGGCCGCATTACCCATGAGGATCTGGATCTGTTCCTCGACAGCCAGGGCGGCGGCGGGGGTGTTGCTGCCGGGCTGCAGCCGAACAAAGCGGTTCAGGAGGTCAAGGTCGTCGGCCTGCGCCGCCGCATCGCTGAAAAGATGGCGTTGTCGAAATCCCGCATTCCCCACATCACCTATGTGGAGGAGGTCGACATGACCGCGCTGGAGGAGCTGCGGACCCGCATGAACGGCACCCAGAAGCCCGGCCGACCGAAACTCACCATCCTGCCCTTCCTGATGCGGGCGATGGTGAAGGCGATCGGCGAACAGCCGGGCATCAACGCGCTTTACGACGACGAGGCCGGTGTCATCCGCCAATATGGCGGCGTGCATATCGGCATCGCGGCGCAGACGCCGTCGGGCCTCGTCGTGCCGGTGGTCAAACATGCGGAAGCGCGCGACATTTTCGACTGCGCCCGGGAAGTGGCCCGTCTAAGCGATGCCGCCAAGAACGGCACGGCCTTGCGCGAGGAACTGTCCGGCTCGACGATTACCATCAGTTCGCTCGGCGCGATGGGCGGCATCGTTTCGACGCCGGTCATCAACCATCCGGAAGTGGCGATCATCGGCGTCAACAAGCTTGCCGTCCGGCCGCATTGGGACGGGGCGCAGTTCGTGCCGCGCAAGATGATGAACCTGTCCTCCAGCTTCGATCATCGGGTGATCGACGGCTGGGATGCCGCGACATTCGTGCAGCGCCTGAAGGCGCTGATGGAAACGCCGGCGCTAATCTTCGTCGAGGAGTGAGGTGAAAGAAGAATAATGAAAGAGATCACCTGCAAGCTCCTCGTCATCGGGGCCGGTCCGGGAGGCTATGTCTGCGCCATCCGGGCCGGCCAGTTGGGGATCGATACGGTCATCGTCGAAATGGCGAAACCGGGCGGCACCTGCCTCAACATCGGCTGCATTCCCTCCAAGGCGATCATCCATGCAGCCGACGATTTCACGAAGACCGTCGCAATGGCGGCCGGCAAAAATGCGATGGGCATCAAGGCCGACAATCCCGTTATTGACCTTGCCAAAACCATGTCCTGGAAGGACGGCATTACCGGCCGGCTGACGCTGGGCGTTGCCGGTCTCCTGAAGAAGGCCGGCGTCAAGATCGTGGTCGGCCGGGCAAAATTCCGGGACGGCAAGACGGTCGCGGTGGAAACCGAAACCGGCGAGCAGGTCATCCGTGCCGAAAACATCGTCATCGCCACCGGTTCGGCGCCGGTCGAACTGCCGATGCTGCCGTTCGGGGGCAAGGTCATTTCCTCGACCGGTGCACTGTCCCTGGCCGAGGTGCCGGAGAGGCTGGCGGTGGTCGGGGCCGGGTATATAGGCCTCGAACTTGGGCTCGCGTTTGCGAAGCTCGGAGCGAAGGTGACGATCGTCGAAGCGCTCGACCGCATCCTGCCGCTCTACGATACGCAGCTTACCCAGCCGGTCGCCAAGCGGCTCGCGGCTTTGGGCGTCGAGGTTCTGCTCGGCACCAAGGTCAAGGGCCTGTCTTCGAACGGCGAGGCGCTGCTGGCAGAGACCGGCTCCGGCGAGGAGAAACGCATCGCTGCCGACAAGATCCTCGTCACGGTCGGACGAAAGCCGGTGACCGAAGGCTGGGGCCGCGAGGAGCTGGAGCTCGATATGGACGGCCGGTTCCTGAAGGTCGACGAGCAGTGCCGCACCTCGATGCGCGGCATCTATGCGGTGGGCGACGTGACCGGCGAGCCTATGCTGGCGCACCGGGCAATGGCGCAGGGCGAGATGGTGGCCGAGATCGTCTCCGGCAAGCGCCGTTCCTGGGACAAGCGGGCCATCCCCGCCGTCTGCTTCACCGACCCGGAAATCGTTTCCGTGGGCCTGTCGCCGGACGAGGCGAAGGCGCAGGGCCGCGAGATCAAAGTCGGGCAGTTTCCGTTCGCCGCCAACGGAAGGGCGATGACGCTATCGGCGGAGGAAGGGTTCGTGCGGGTGGTGGCGCGCGCCGACAATCACCTTGTGCTCGGCATTCAGGCGGTCGGGGCTGGCATCTCCGAACTCTCGGCTGCCTTCGGGCTGGCTGTCGAAATGGGGGCGAGGCTGGAGGATGTCGCCGGGACAATCCATGCGCATCCGACGCAGTCCGAAGCGTTTGCCGAGGCGGCGCTGAAGGCGCTGGGACATGCGCTGCATATGTGAAGGGGAAGGGTTTGCCCCTCATCCGCCCTGTCGGGCACCTTCTCCCCGCTCGCGGGGAGAAGGAAATCCGAGCGCCGTTTTCCCTCTATCTCCGGTATTGCCCGTGCCCACGTTGATTGGCGCGTCATATCCCTTCTCCCCGTCAGACGGGGAGAAAGTGGCGGCAGCCGGATGAGGGGCTATCTCAACAAAGATGGTCCTTACAACTCCAGCAGCGCATACGGTTTGCCCGTAGGCTTTTCGATATGCGAGGCGACATTGTAGACCGGAGCGCCGCCGGGGGTCTTTCCATGATAGGTGCCGCGATGGGCATGGCCGTGGACCACGGCGGAGACTGGAAAACGGTCGATGGTTTCGGCAAGACGCGACGAGCCGAGAAACGGGTAGATTTCCTCCGGCTCGCCGATCACGGTCTCGCGGATCGGTGCGTAGTGCAGAATGACCATGGCCCGCTCCGAGCGAACCTGGCGCAGCGCGTTTTCGAGCCGCATGGTTTCCTCGACGCTTTCGGTGACCATCGCCTTGATGGCCGGCTCGCCGAAGGACCCGAGCATGTGGCGGCCGAAACCGCCTGCGAAACCTTTGGCACCTGCAAAGCCTACGCCATTGATCTCGACGGCCTCGCCTTCCAGCAGGTGGATGCCGGCATCTTTCAGGATATGGGTGACCTCCTCGACGCAGCCGCATTCGTAATCGTGATTGCCGAGCACGCCGACGATCGGGATCGAGCAGGAGCGCAGGTCGGCGGCCAGTATTTCCGCCTCCTTCGGTTTGCCGAGATCAGTCAGATCGCCGGTCAGGACCAGGATATCGGCGGCTTGCGAGATCTCGCTGAAGAGCTCCCTGTAGGACGCCGAGCCGTGCTCCTTGATGTGCAGGTCGCCCATGGCGGCGATCCGCTGCTTGCCGTTCGCCTTCTTCGTGGATGCCTTGGTCGTGTCGGCCTTTCTTGTTTCCGTCTGGGCGGTGTCGCTCTTCGCGTCTGTCGCTTTGCTCACGCTAAGCCTCCTTGGGCCATTTCCTCTTCGACGCCGTCGCGAAGGTCACCTTCGCCGCCGACATCGGCGAAACCCCATTCCTTGACGTCGATCTCGAAATCCACGCGGCTGAACATGCGGCCGCGGCAGATCTTCATCTGCGGCAGCGGCAGTTCGCGCTGCGCCTTCAGGCGGTCGAGCAACTCGTCCAGGAGCCAGTCGGGGACCTTGTCGCGCTCGGTCGGGTAGATCCAGCGAAAATTCAGGAGGTGGATCAGCAGCACTTCCCAATGCACTTCCATATGGCTCAGCAGCCGCTCCCAATCGATCTGGTCATGGGCGCGCAGGATCATGTGGACGATATCTCCGCCGTCGTAGCGGTGGCGGAGCTGGACGAAACATTTCGACCAGATGAGTTCAGTCGGCGCGATGATGCGCACCTTGTGGCCGTTCATCTCGATCTGGCGGGCGTTTTCGAACCACGCATCGCTGATCGGCATGGTGCCGTTCGACGCGGCGAAGATGACGTCGAAGAAGTGCCGGCCCTTCTTCACCTTGCCGAGCCAGCGGTCGTCCTCCACCTCGATATGATAACCCTTGTCCTTGAAGTGGGCGAGGATGCGGGCGTAGTCGCCGGCCTTGCAGAAAATGTCGAGATCCTTCGTCTGACGGGTGATGCCCGTATAGGCACTGATGGCAAACGTGCCGGCCAGCAGGAACGGGATATGGCAGTTGGCGAGATCCTCGACCGCTTCGGCGACAAAGGCTTCGGAATCCGCGTCGGCAAGCGTCGGCGCAGCCTTCACCTCCATCCCCGGCATGGTATCGACCGGATGGGTGGCCTTCTCCCTCGGCAGGTTCTGCGCGGCATTCGCTTCAGCATTCATTACGGGATCTCCGAATTTTGCTTCGCGCAGAGGAACACCCGGGCATGCCCGGAGGTTCCGCTTTGCGTCGTTTTCGAGATATGGGCTGTGCCAGCGCCCGGGATTGTCGGGGAACCAAAGCCGCGGTTGGCTGTTGGATTTGGTGTGCAAACTCGAGGAGGCAGATATGCCAGCGAAATCCAAAGCACAGCAGAAGGCGGCCGGTGCCGCACTTGCTGCGAAACGCGGCGACATGAAGAAGAGCGAACTCAAGGGTGCTTCGAAGGGCATGGAGAAATCCATGAGCGAAAAGCAGCTCGAGGATTTCGCCTCGACCAAGCGCAAGGGCAAGCCGGATCACACCGCCCACCACTGACGGGATGCCGATTTGCCTCGACGCCCCGATCGGGCTGCCGGTCCGAGACCGGAACTTCCCGGAAAGACGGACGTTCTTCGGAGCGCCCGCCTTTTCGTGGAGGAAGAAACCATGCCGCCTGAAGAACTCGATGCAACGCTGACCGCCCTGCCGCTGAGGATAGGTGTCTATATTCCGGATGACCTGATGGAAGACTGGTTTGCGCCGGGAACGGGCATGAAGCCGGTGAGTGAGGCGGCTTTGAAGGCGGCCGAGGCCTATGGCCGCCGCTTCGAGTGCGAATTCAAATATTATCCGGAGCGGATGGAAGGCGTTTTCTGGAAATGGGTGCCGGCCCTCTAGGCAGCTTTTAGGCCCGATGAGACCTGAAAATCGTTGAAGCGCGCCGCGCCGCTAAAAGATCGCTTGCCTCTCACAAGCGATCGGTCCGCCTATGGGCGCGGCGGCGCCTCTTTCTCATGACAACCACCTTCAAGGGCGGCACTTGGCTAAACGATCATCACGCAGCCAACCCACTCCGCAAGCCCTGCCACGGCCCTCCAATGCAGGGGAAAACGAAAGGTTCCGCCCGGCAAGTGATTCGGACGGTTATTTTTCGCCCGAATCACCAAAACTCACAGAATCGCTGAGGCTCAGGCGAAACTGTCGCGCAGTGTTTCGAACTTCTGAAGCTGCTCGGCGATCAGTTCGCGCGCGGCATCCCGCTTGACGAAGACCTTGAACATCGCCGAACCCTTGGCATTCATGAACCAGACCGAGCAGGAGCGACGGCCGTGGAAGGCGCGGTCGACGAAGGTCACGGAGGCGCAGTTCTCCTTCTTGATGTGACCGCCGATCGGGCTGTCGCCGTGGATGTTGAACCAGCCATGGCCTTCCGAACCCATCGGCAGGCTGCCTTCGGCTTCCAGCACGATGTCTTCGGTATGAACGATGAACAGGACTTCGCCCCAGGTGGTCATCTCGGCCCAGATATCCGCGAACCTCTCCTTGTCGGCGATGACCGCCGCACCCTTCGGCAGGATTTCGAGGATTTCGGCGGGCGTCACGTCAGCCTTGGCGGCGATCGCCTCGACGACGCCGTCGGGCTTCTCCGCCAACGCGGCGAGTGCCCGTTCGCGACGGTCCGGCTTGATTTCGGAAACGGCGTTCATCAGGAGCCTCAGGCTGCTATGTCGGCGCGCACGCCGTTCTTGTCTTCGTGAATGATCACTTCGAAACCTTCGAAATGCGGGCCCGATAGATATTCCACCTTGCCGCGGTTCTCGCCGGCCTTGGCATGGGCGGCGCGGAACTGTTCCGATTTCGTCCAGGCCTGAAAGTCCTCGAAGGTTTCCCAGAGGGTATGGGATGCGTAGAGGGTGTGATCTTCAGCCTTGGGGCCTTTGAGCATGTGGAATTCGACATAACCGGGCAGCTCCGCGAGGCGGCCCTGGCGACCGCGCCAGATGGCCTCGAACGCTTCTTCATAGCCCGGCACGACGCGGAATCGGTTCATCGCGATATACATGGATAGTCCCTCACTTAAAGTTTCACTTTCGGCTCAAGATATCTGCGGCCGGTCCCCTTGAAAAGCCTAAAAAACTTGCGTAGTCAACTCAAGTTATCGCCGCCGGCCAGGCGGACCTGAGGCCCTGTTGCGCCTCGGTTTGGGCAGACAAGGAGCAGAGTATCATGGGGTCTTCCTTCACCTTGAGGGGGCTTTTCGCAGCCGTCCTCCTGGGCACCGGTCTCGTCGCGGGCGTTGCCGCTGCATCCGACAAAGGCAATCCGGAAGCCAAGCGGATCGTCTCCATCGGCGGCACGATTACCGAGATCCTCTATGCGCTCGGCGCCGAGGACCGGATCGTAGCACGGGACTCGACGAGCTTCTATCCGGATGCGGCCAATTCCAAGCCCGATGTCGGTTACATGCGCGCCCTGTCTGCGGAGGGCATTCTCGGCCAGAAGCCTGACCTGATCCTGATGGAGGAGGGTTCCGGCCCGCCGCCGGTGATCGAAATCCTGAAAGCCAGCGAAGTGCCGATGGTCGTCATCCCGACGCCGCCGAAGGTGGATGCGATCGGCAGGAAGATCCGCGACGTGGGTGCGGCGGTCGGGCTTTCCGACAAGGCTGACGCCCTTGCCGTAAAGACGGAAGACGGACTGAAGAAGCTCGCCGCCGACGTTGCCAGGATCCCCGGCCCGAAAAAGAAGGTTCTGTTCGTGCTGTCGCTCGCCAATAACCGCGTCATGGCCGGCGGTGCCGACACGGAAGCGGGCGCCGTGATCGAAATGGCCGGCGGTATCAATGCCGCGCCGACGATCAACGGCTACAAGCCGCTTGCCGACGAAGCCGTCATCGCCACCAAGCCGGATGTAGTGCTCTCCATGTCGCGCGGCGACCACACGATCACGCCGGAACAGGTTTTCGCGATACCGTCGATGCAGACGACGCCGGCTGCCGCCAACAAGGCGCTGGTCACCATGGATGGCCTGCTGCTGCTCGGCTTTGGCCCGCGCACGCCGGACGCTGCCCGCACGCTCGCGGCCCGGATCTATCCGGGGGCGATCAACTGATGATGAAGGCGCTGGCGATGCCCTTCCGCGTTGCTGCCGATGGAGACCGGACGCGCCAGGGCGTCATCGTGCTTCTTCTGCTGGCGGTGATGCTGTTTGTCGCGTGCCTGCTTTCGCTCGGCATCGGCCCGACGGGCGTCGGCCTGCGTGATCTCTGGACCTACGCGACCGGTAACAGCGCCAGCCTTTCGACCCAGGACCGCGTGATCCTCGAGGCGGTCCGCCTGCCGCGCACCGCGCTCGGCCTTCTGGTCGGCGCCGGGCTTGCCGTCTCCGGCGCGATGATGCAGGGCCTGTTCCGCAATCCGCTTGCCGATCCCGGCATCGTCGGGGTCACTTCCGGCGCGGGACTTGCCGCCGTTGCGGCGATCGTGCTCGGCAACGGCATCCTGGCGCCGGTCGCCATGGTGCTCGGCAACCAGTTCCTGCCGCTGATGGCCTTCTTCGGCGGTCTCTTCAACACCTGGGCGCTCTACATCATCGCCACCCGCGACGGGCGGACCTCGACGACGACTCTAATCCTGTCGGGCATCGCGATCGGTGCGCTTTCGGCCGCGCTCATGGGCCTGCTGATCGTCATGGCCGACGACCGGCAGCTGCGCGACATTACCTTCTGGAACCTCGGCTCGCTCGGGGGGGCCACGTTCGGCCGGGTATTGTCCATCCTGCCTTTCGTCGGCACGGTGATGGTGATCATGCCCTTCGTGGCGCGCGGGCTCGATGCGCTGGTGCTTGGCGATGCGGCCGCGTTCCATATGGGGATACCGGTGCAGCGGCTGAAGAAGATCGTCATCGTCGCTGTCGCCGCCGCCTGCGGCTCGACCGTCGCTGTCGCCGGCTCGATCGGTTTCGTCGGCATCGTCGTGCCGCATCTGCTGCGCCTCGTCATGGGGCCGTCGCACCGGTTCCTGCTGCCGGGTTCGGCGCTCGGCGGTGGTGCGCTGCTGCTGGTTGCCGACAGCGTCGCGCGCACCGTCGCTGCTCCGGCGGAACTGCCGATCGGCGTCATCACCGCGTTGTTCGGCGCTCCGGTCTTCCTCTTCCTGCTGCTGGGTAAAAACGGCATCACCACGCGGGACATGCCATGATTTCCGCCGAACATGTCACCGTCACCCGCTCGGGCCGAAAGCTGCTCGACAATGTCGGCCTCGATCTCCAAGCGGGGCGTTTCACCGTGGTCATCGGCCCGAACGGCGCGGGCAAATCGACGCTGATGAAGGTGATCTCCGGGGAGATGAACCCCGATGCCGGTTTCGTCAGCTATCACGGCACCAGCGTCGATCTCTGCCAGCCGGTCGAACTTGCCAGGCGCCGGGCGGTGTTGCCTCAGGCGACGCAACTCGCCTTTCCGTTCACCGCGCTTGAAATCGTCCGGATGGGCGCTGTCGCGCAAGGGGGCCTCAATCCGACCGAGCAGGCACGCCAAGCCTTGTCACGCGTGGGCCTGCGCGGCTTCGAAAGCCGGCCCTATCCATCGCTGTCGGGCGGCGAGCAGCAGCGGGTGCAGTTCGCACGCGCACTCGCGCAGGTGCCGCAGCCGGTCGCGGACGGCGTGCCGCGGGCGCTGTTCCTCGATGAGCCGACTGCCAGCCTCGACCTCGGACACCAGATCTCGGTGCTGGAAATCGCCCGCGACTTCGCCAATGCCGGCGGGATCGTGCTCGCCATCCTGCACGACCTCAACCTGGCTGCCGAATTCGCCGACCATCTCGTGGTACTGAACCACGGCCGGGTGGTGGCGGAAGGCGCCTGCACGGAAACGGTGAACGATGAAATCATCGCCAGCGTCTATGGAATAACCGGTGCCGTCGGCCGCCTGCCGGCAGCCCACATCCCCTACGTATTGCCGCAATCGCGACACCGCTGACGATTGGATGATCAGGTGTCCGGGCGGGTGACGATGAAGGTCGCCGAGCCGAGCATGACCGCGGCGACCAGCGCCGCCCGCCACAATGGCGGCGAGGTGCCGAACCAGAACACCGCATAACTCACCGCCATCAGCGAAATGGCGGCGATCTTCGCCTTCCGCGCGATCGCACCCTTTTCCCGCCAGCTGCGCAGCGAAGGCCCGAATTTCGGATGCTCGAGCAACCATGCCTCCAGCCGTGGCGAGGAGCGGGCGAAACAGGCCACCGCCAGCAGCAGAAACGGCGTAGTGGGCAGGACAGGCAGGAAAGCGCCGACAATGCCGATTGCGACGAACAGCCATCCGAGGGCGAGAAAGAGAAGACGCATGAAAGCTCTTAAATGAAAAGTTAGGCCAGCATCTGAAGACCATGTTTGCGCACGATGTCCAGAAGTTTCAGCGCGGGTCCACTCGGGCGCTTGGCGCCGGTCTCCCACTTCTGCACGGTCGATTCGCTGGTGTTGAGGTATCGGGCAAAGACCGGCTGGCTGACGTGATTGCCCTCCCGCAAGGCCTTGATCTCCTCAGGTCCAAGTTCCACCGGTACCGAAAGGCAGGTCTCGTCAAAGGTCCGCATCGTTTCCTTGTCGATCGTGCCGGCTTGGTACATGCCTTCCACGGCGCTATGGATCGCCTCGAAAGCATCGCTCTTGAATTTCCGGTTAGTTGCCATTGCAAATCTCCACCAGTGCGCCGCTCTTCAGTTCCGCATCCAAAGCGCCGGGTGTCTTCCGGCGGTAAAGCTCGGCCAGTTTGCGGAAAGCCGCCAGCTCGTCATCATCGATATTGGCCCGATCCTGTTTGGCGAACAGATAGGCATAGACCCAGAACTCGCCCGCCTTTGCCAGAATGATCGACCGGTGCCGGTTGTCGTTGAGGCGTTTCTTGAACACGCCGCCGCCGAGGTCGTCCGCCTGGCCCAGGGCAACCTGAGCAATGGCGTTGCAAAGCTCGCGATCCGATATCCGGGCTTTCTTTGCCGCTTTGGCAAACCACGCAGTTTTGAACACCCGGCCGCTCATGATTTTATATAGCACCAGGTGCTATGCTTTTCAATGTGGCTTGGTGCTGGCTTTTCGGCCGCCGCCGGTTATAGTGCCGCCGGCTTCAATAACCGCAGGGGAAATGATGTCAGTGAAGAAAGTACTCGTGGTCGGCGGGGCCGGCTATATCGGTTCCCATACGTGCCTGGTGCTCGCCGAGCGAGGTTATCAGCCGATCGTCTTCGACAATCTCTCCAACGGGCATGCGGAATTCGTGCGCTGGGGTGAGCTGGAAGAGGGCGATATCCGCGATCGTGCCCGGCTCGATGAGGTGTTTGCCAAACACAAGCCGGACGCGGTGCTGCATTTCGCAGCGCTGATCGAGGTGGGTGAATCGGTCAAGAACCCGGTGGCCTTCTACGACAACAACGTGATCGGTGCACTGACGCTGCTGTCGGCGGCGATCGATGCGGGCGTAAAAGCCTTCGTGTTTTCCTCGACCTGCGCTACCTACGGTCTGCCGGATCGCGTGCCGATGGACGAGACCCATAAACAGGCGCCGATCAACCCGTACGGGCGTACCAAATTCATCGTCGAGCAGGCGCTGAAGGATTACGGCACCTACAGGGACCTGAAATCGGTCATGCTGCGCTATTTCAATGCGGCCGGCGCCGATTTCGAGGGCCGGGTCGGCGAGTGGCATACGCCTGAGACCCACGCAATCCCGCTCGCGATCGAGGCGGCGCTCGGCCGTCGTCAGGGTTTCAAGGTGTTCGGTGACGATTACGACACCCGCGACGGCACCTGCGTGCGCGACTATATCCACGTGCTCGATCTGGCCGACGCGCATGTGCGGGCGGTCGATTATCTTCTCGCAGGCGGGGAGACGGTGGAGCTCAACCTCGGCACCGGCACCGGCACGACGGTGAAGGAACTGCTCGCGGCGATCTCGGCGGTTTCCGGAAAACCGTTCCCGGTGGAATATACCGGCCGGCGCGAAGGCGATTCCACCTCGCTGGTCGCCAATAACGACAAGGCGCGGGCGGTGCTCGGCTGGGAGCCGAAATACAGCCTGAACGATATCATCCGTTCGGCCTGGGATTGGCATTCCCGCTCCAACCATCATGTGATCTGAAGGGCCAAGACATGGCGGAAGGCGAGGTCAAGCTCGAGGAAAGCTGGAAACATGCGCTCGGGCCTGAGTTTTCCAATCCCTATATGAGCGAATTGCGCCGCTTCCTGGTTGCCGAAAAGGAAGCGGGCAAACGCATTTTTCCAAAAGGCTCGGAATATTTCCGCGCGCTCGATCTGACGCCGCTCGACGAGGTGAAGGTGGTGATCCTCGGCCAGGATCCCTATCACGGCTTCGGCCAGGCGCATGGGCTTTGCTTCAGCGTTCGTCCGGGTGTGCGCGTCCCGCCGTCGCTCGTCAACATCTACAAGGAGATGGAGACGGATCTCGGCATTCCGCCGGCCAGGCACGGATGCCTCGAACATTGGGCGGAACAGGGTGTCCTGCTCCTGAACAGCGTGCTGACGGTCGAGGAGGCGAGGGCCGCCTCGCATCAGGGCAAGGGCTGGGAACGGTTCACCGATGCGGTGATCCGGGCCGTCAACGACGAGTGCGACGGCGTCGTCTTCATCCTCTGGGGCTCCTACGCCCAGAAGAAGGCGGCGTTTGTCGATCAGCAGCGCCATCTGGTGCTGCGCTCGGCGCATCCGTCGCCGCTGTCGGCCCATAACGGTTTTCTCGGATCTCGACCTTTCTCCAAGGCGAATGCCTATCTGCAGTCGATCGGCAAGGATCCGGTCGACTGGCGCTTGCCGGAACAAGTCTAATTCTGTGAACGATTAACCAATGGTCGTCTACGCAGAGTGAACAATGCGTTCGGATGGTCGCGTCTATCCAATTGCCGGTCGTTCCACCATCTTTACCTCAGAAAGCGGGCCGCACAGGCGGCTCCGAGACAAGGGGTTTAAAATGCTCGACCAGATCAAAGGCCTGCACCACGTCACATCGATGGCTGCCAGCGCCAGCACCAACAACAAGTTCTTCACCGACACGCTCGGCCTTCGCCGGGTCAAGAAGACCGTCAACTTCGACGCGCCGGATGTCTACCACCTCTATTACGGCGACGAAGTCGGTTCTCCCGGTTCGGTGATGACCTATTTCCCGTTCCCGCATATCGCCCGTGGCCGTCAGGGCACCGGCGAAGTGGGCACGACGCTCTTCTCGGTTCCGGAAGGCTCGTTCGGCTTCTGGACCGATCGCCTGACCAAGGCCGGGGCGGAAGGCATCAAGGCCGATACGGCCTTCGGTGAAAACCGCCTGCATTTCGCCGGTCCGGATGGCGACGGGTTCGCGCTCGTTGAAGTCAAGGACGATGCCCGCAAGCAATTCGTCGGCAACGGCATTTCCGAAGATCACGCGATCCGCGGCTTCCACTCCGCTTCGCTTCGTCTTCGCGATGAAGGTGCTACCGCCGAACTCCTGAAGTTCATGGGCTACAGCCAGGTCGACAACAAGGACGGCGTGCTCAGGCTTGCCATGCCGGGCGGCAACGGTGCCGATGTCATCGACATCGAAACCATGCCGAACATTGCCCGCGCCAATCTCGGTGCCGGCTCGGTCCACCACATTGCCTTTGCGGTCGAGAACCGCGCAAAGCAGCTCGAAGTCCGCAAGGCGCTGATGGACACCGGTTACCAGGTCACTCCGGTCATCGACCGCGATTACTTCTGGGCGATCTATTTCCGCACGCCGGGCGGCGTGCTGTTCGAAATCGCCACCAACGAACCCGGCTTCGATCGGGACGAGGATACCGCCCATCTCGGCGAGGCCCTGAAGCTGCCCGCACAGCACGCACATCTGCGGGCAACGCTCGAACAACATCTCGAACCGCTGGACGCCTAGTCAGCGCAGCGTCCAAGGAGACCATCATGAGCTACGACAGTTATGTGCACCGGGCGCGCCCCGGTGCACCCGGAGCGCCCATCCTGTTCGTCTTTCACGGCACCGGCGGCGATGAAAACCAGTTCTTCGATTTCGGCGGCCGGCTGTTGCCGGGCGCCACGGTGATCTCGCCGCGCGGCGACATTTCCGAACATGGTGCGGCACGCTTCTTCCGGCGCAAGGCCGAAGGTGTCTACGATTGCGAGGATCTAGCCCGGGCGACCGAGCGGATGAGCGAATTCGTCGCCGCCAACCGGGAACGCTACGGTTCCTCGACCGTGCTTGGCCTCGGTTTTTCCAACGGTGCGAACATTCTCGCCAATATCATGATCGAGAAGCCCGGCCTGTTCGAGGCGGGCGTGCTGATGCATCCGCTGATCCCGTTCAAGCCTGAGGACCGCAAGGCCGAAGCCAAGGCCCATGTTCTGATCACGGCCGGCCAGCACGACCCGATCAGTTCCGTCCAGCAGACCGACGAACTCGCCGACTATTTCAGGCGACAGGGAGACGCGGTGACGTTGGAATGGCATGGCGGCGGGCACGAGATCCGTCCCAACGAGATCGAAGCCGCCAAGACGTTCTTTGCGCCCTATGGCGCTTGAACGCGACAATGAAAACGCCCGGCATCAGGCTTGTGAAGGCTGATGCCGGGCGTATTTTTGCGGGCGCTCTCTACCAGCGGGCGGTTGCCTTGCCGAACAGGTTCTGGAGGGTGGGCTTTTTCTCGTCGTCGACCGCCTCTTCGCTGTCGCCCGTTTTGCCCTCTTCCTCTTTGAAATACTTGGCGACGGTCTGCATGTGCCACTGCATCAGCTCATAGCAATATATCACTTCCCGCTCGCCCGACGACCAATAGGCATTCGGTTCGCCGCACTCGGCGGCCGTCAGCTTGATGCCGTCCTCCAGCTTGTAGAGCCCCGAGAGAAGCTCGGCGAGGATATCCAGAACCTTCGCCGTCTTCGTCAGGTCCGCATAGTCCTCGAGTTCCTTGTTTTCCGGCTTCTTGTAGGTGATCGTAAACTTGTTGTTCTGCCCGTCGGTCCGCAGGTGCGGTTTCAGGAGGCCGAACCAGCTGTCATGGGCTTTCAGATATTCGCCGACGCACTGCCTGCGGCGTTCCGCCGGAAATTCGAGGTTGTCGGCCGATTCCTTGAATTTCTCCGCATCCTTGCCGACCATCATGCAGACCATGCTGAAGGCGCGCTGGCGGTCGAGCGCGTGGACGTCCCACATGGCCAGTTCCTGTTCGGCCGCCTCGCTGGCCTCTGCGGAAAACGTCCAGCCATCGACGGAATCGGTCAGCGCCGTGTCGAAAACTTCATCGTCGGCCTCCAGCAGGAGCAGTGTGGAAAGCGTGTCCACCGCATCCTCCTCACGGCCAAGAACCGGCAGGTTGAATTCCGAAACCAGCATGTGTCCGGCTTCATGAAACAGGAAAAACAGCGCATTGCCGAATGCGAACTCGACGCTGTCCTCGACCTGCTTCTTTGAAAGACCCTGAAGATCGTCGGTGAGGGCCGTCGCTTGTGCGTCGGGCATGGGCAGCGCAAAAAGCCCGAGAAGGGCGAGAGGGAGAAGGCTGCGTCGCATCGGGCCTGCCTGCTTTCTGAAAGCCGTGTTGATCTGTCGCGTCCATGGCCCAGCGCTGCGGAAAGTCGCTTGGTCGTCGCAAGGTCGATCTATTCCGTAACATCGAGCTTTTAAGTTCGGATGAAGCGGTATTGTTGCTGATATGTTTCGATGAGTTTCACGAACATTTAAGATTTGTTGAAATCGCCCGGCTTTCCCTGGCCTGCAAGAGCAAAGACGTCGGCTGCCGCGCGCTGCGTGGCGATGGAACAAGCCTCCGCACTTCCTCTTTTCGAGGCATCCGGCGGGCTTGCGAGGGCGATGGCGATGGCCGATAGTGGCTCACCATTTCCTCGACGCGCGGAGGTTTCCCATGAGCAACCACTTGAAATTCTTCATCGACGGTGTCTGGGTCGAGCCGGTCATTCCGGTCGCGCTCGACGTCATCGACCCGTCCACTGAGGAGGCCTATACGCGGATCGCGCTCGGTTCCAAGGCGGATGTGGACAAGGCCGTCGCAGCCGCCAAGGCCGCTTTCGCGTCTTTCTCTCAGTGGTCGAAGGAGGAGCGGCTGGCGCTGCTCCGCCGCATCCTTGCCGAATACGAAAAGCGTTACGAGGATATCGCGCAAGCCGTTTCCCAGGAAATGGGCGCGCCGATCGGCTTTGCCCGGGACGCGCAGGCCGCCGCCGGGCAGGGGCATCTCAAGGCGACCATCGAGGCGTTCGAAGCCTACGAATTCACCGAGACGCGCGGCACGACGACCATCGTGAAAGAGCCGATCGGCGTCTGCGCTCTGATCACGCCGTGGAACTGGCCGCTCAACCAGATCGTCTGCAAGGTGGCA
Organism: Neorhizobium tomejilense; assembly: GCF_964254135.1. Lineage (NCBI taxonomy): Bacteria > Pseudomonadati > Pseudomonadota > Alphaproteobacteria > Hyphomicrobiales > Rhizobiaceae > Neorhizobium > Neorhizobium tomejilense. The sequence goes on along the minus strand of NZ_CAXUSO020000001.1, from coordinate 2,673,454 downwards.
CCGGCGATTGCCGCCGGCTGCACCATGGTGCTCAAACCCTCCGAGATCGCGCCGATCAGCGGCATCATCTTTGCGGAAGTGATGGAGGCTGCCGGTACGCCGAAAGGCGTCTTCAACCTCGTCAACGGCACCGGTCCGGACGTCGGGCAGGTGATGGCCGGCCATCCGGATGTCGACATGGTGTCCTTCACCGGCTCGACCCGCGCCGGCGTGATCGTCGCCAAGACCGCCGCCGATACGGTGAAGCGCGTGGCGCAGGAGCTCGGCGGCAAGTCGCCCAACATCATCCTGGCGGATGCAGAATTCGAAAAGGCGGTGGCGGACGGCGTGACCGCCTGCTTTGGCAATTCCGGCCAATCCTGCGACGCGCCGACCCGCATGCTGGTGCCGGCCAGGCGTCACGACGAGGCACTTCAGGTTGCCAAGGTTGCGGCTGAAAAGCTCAAGACCGGCGATCCGCGCGCCGACGGCATAGATCTCGGCCCGGTGGTCAGCCAGATCCAGTTCGACAAGATCCAGCGGCTGATCGAGGCGGGCATCACCGAAGGTGCGACGCTGGTCACCGGAGGCCCCGGCCGGCCGGAAAATCTCAACCGCGGTTATTATATCCGCCCGACCGTGTTCGGAAACGTCACCAACGACATGACCATCGCCCGCGAGGAGATTTTCGGGCCGGTCTTGTCGATCCTCCCTTATGAGACAGAGGAACAGGCAATCGAGATCGCCAACGACACGCCCTACGGGCTTGCCGCCTATGTCCAGTCCGGCGACCTTACCCATGCCCGCAAGGTGGCGGCGCGGCTGCGGGCCGGTTCGGTGTTCATCAACTATCCCGAATGGGATCTCTTCGCGCCCTTCGGCGGCTTCAAGCAATCCGGCAACGGCCGCGAATACGCCGACTGGGCCATTCACGACTTCCTCGAAATCAAGGGTATCGTCGGTTATGGCATTTAAGACCTTCAATCCTCCCTCCGTCCGCAAGCCGTTCGGCGGCTATAATCATGGTTTGCTCGTCCCACCGGGCGCAAGCCTGCTGGTGACCTCCGGCCAGCTCGGCATTTCGCCGGAAGACAGGATCCCGCCGGACGTGGCAGGGCAGGCAGAACTCTGCTTCAAGGCAATCGGCGCGATCCTCGAAGAGGCGGGCATGACCTATTCGGACGTCATCCGCATTTCCGGCTTCGTCACCAGCCGCGAGGATTTTCCGGCCTATATGGCGGCGCGCGACCGCTATACGCTCGATCCGAAACCGGCCTCGACCCTGATCATCGTCGGTGGCTTCACCCGCGCCGAATTCCTGGTCGAAGTGGAGGTGACGGCGGCGAAGGTGTTTTGAAGCAACGCCGAATAGAGAAACCTCTCCCGGGTCATCCGCATCGCGGGCAGGCCGCATATATTCAGTCTTTGTTGATCACGTATTGTCTTGTTGTGGCGATGGCGGATGCATTTGCGATTTTACGCCGAATACCGTCCTCGATTTTAAATATTCCTTGAGCTGAACCAGGTATCTCTTGCTCCAGGGTTTTTTATTGGGGGTTTTCTATGCGTCGTATCGTAATGGGAGCCATGGCGCTCTTCTGTGCGCAATTTCTCGCACCCGCTGCTTTTTCTGCAAGTCTTGTTGCCAGCGTCAGCCTCTCGTCCCAGACCATGACCGTCGAGCAGGATGGCGTTGTGGTTTATGAATGGAAGGTCTCGACCGCGCGTTCGGGTTATTCGACGCCGACGGGGAACTGGGGTGCCAAGTGGCTGTCCAGGGATCATCGTTCGCGCAAATACGACAACGCACCGATGCCGTTTGCGGTGTTCTACAACGGCGGTTATGCCGTCCATGCGACCTTCGAGACGAAGCGGCTGGGCCGGCCTGCCTCGCATGGCTGCATCCGCCTGCATCCTGAAAACGCAGCGACATTCTTCTCGCTCGCCAGCCGGCACGGAGTGTCGAACACACGCATCGTCGTCAGCCGCTAGATTTCGCTTCAATAACCGCAGCTTCTGAGCTGCGCTTCGTATTTGGCGGCCATGCCGGCGGATTTCTGGGCGGTCTGCTTGACGCCGTTGCCGAACTGGCCGCGTGCGTAGCCGGCCTGGCCGGTGTAGTAGGCGAGGTAGAGGTTGTAGCTGTCGGCGAGCGGGATGCCGTTCTTGAGATGGCTCTGGTTGTGATACCAGCCGACGAAATGGACGGCATCGCCGAAATCGGTGCGGCTGGCGCTCCAGCGGCCGGTATCCTTCTTGTAGCTCAGCCACGTGCCGTCGAGAGCCTGGGCGTAACCATAGGCCGTCGAGGCGCGCGTCCAGGGGATGAAGCCGAGCAGCTTTGTGCGCGGCGGCCGGGCATAGGGCTGGAAACCGGATTCCACATAGATCGTCGCCATCAGGATCGGCACCGGTACGCCGAATTCCCGCTCCGCCTTCTTGGCGTCTCGCGCCCAGTTGTTGAACAGCCCGTCGCGCTGCTCGAAGATCGCGCAGGCATTGGTGACCCGGCTTGGCGCAGACGCGCAGGCAGACAGGGACACGGTCAGGAGGGCGATGAAAAACGCAGTACGCATCGCTTAATCTCTCGGTTTCCAGAGATTAATAACCGGTAAAATTTAAGGAAAAGTTTAATGGTCGGGATGAGATGTCGGTGGCGCTAAATAAGCGCGGCCGGCAAAGAGATTTCTGACGATGACGCCGAGCGCAGTCGTGGCCGCGATGCCTTCCAGACCAAGCCCGATTGCCGGCGCGACCAGCGTCAGGACGGCAAATACCGCGAGCGTGAAGCGTGCCGGGCCGATGCAGACATACCGATCGCGCACGAACCACAGGCTCGCCAGATAGATCGCAACGGGGATCGCCACCGCATAGTCGCCGACGAGGATGGAGACCTCGGAATGGTGGGTGATGATGTCGACGAGCACGGCAAAACCGGCGCCGACCGCGGCGCCTGAGGTGAAGATGAAGAAATGGCCGTAGCCCCAGAGAAGCGAACGTCTCAGGTGATGGCTGTCGAGTTGTTCCTCGCGGGCAAAATAGACCCACCAGAGCGAAAAGACGATGACCAGGGCCGATAGTGCCGTATGCACCAGCATGAGGTTGAATTCGCCGGCGAACTGGCGCAACGCGATGGAGCCGGCAAGCAGCGTCTCGCCGAGCACGATGATGTTGAGCAGGCCGTAACGTTCGACGATGTGGTGGCGATGCCAGGGTGTGTTGGCGGTCAGCCGTTCCGCGACGGCCGGCACGGCCAGTTCCAGAACCACGGCGAACGCCCAGAGGATATAGGATACGCCGAAGGTAAGGGGCTGCAGGAAGAGGAAGCTCAGCCAGAGAAGCTGGACGAGGAAGATCCCGATCGCATAACCGAGCGCGGTGGGGCGGCAGCGAGGGTCGTGATAGGCCGCTCGTAGCCACAGGATGATCATGGCGATGCGCATGACGGCGTACCCATAGATCACCAGCGTGAAATCCGGCGCCTCTGTAAAGAGTGCCGGAATGCCGGCGGCAATCGTCAGCGAGCCGCCCATCAACACCATGGTCAGCAGCCGATAGACGACGTCGTCATTGTCATAGGCAGACGAGAACCAGGTGAAATTCATCCAGGCCCACCAGATGGCGAAGAAGGCCATGATGAAGGTCATCACGCCCTGTGCCGCATGGTTTTCGGCAATCGCGTGATGCAGCCCGGCCGCGGCGGAAGCGATCGCGATCACCGACACGAGGTCGAACAGAAGCTCGAGCGGAGTTGCGACCCGGTGGTGCTCGTCGGGATCCCGGGGATGCAGGGGACGCAGGATAGTGGCGAGTGGTGAAGCTTGCTTCGTCATCGTTTGCCTGCCCCCGAGCATCAAGATTCGCGATCGAGGGAAATAGCGCAAAAAAGCGTGTTCAAGTAAAGAGTGGCAGGCGATATCGCGATGATCGAGGCTTGGGATGCGCGACGTTCTTGAGACGGAAAGGCTGATATTGCGGGAAATCGGAAAAGCCGACCTGCCGATCTTGTTTCGCATCTTCGGTGATGCCGAGAGCATGCGCTTCTACCCGCGCGCCAAGAGTTTCAAAGAGACCGAGGCATGGTTCGAAAAGCTCGCCTTCCGGAGTTATGAGGAACACGGTTTCGGTCTCTGGGGTGTCGTCGAGAAGGTGACCGGCGAGCTGATCGGTGATTGCGGCATTACACTTCAACCGACGCACCATGGCTTGGAGCCGGAGATCGGCTATCATCTCCGGCGCGAGTGGCTCGGTTGCGGTTATGCCTTCGAGGCGGCCGCTGCCTGCCGTGATTTCGGTATGGGCGGCCTCGGTTTCGAGCGGATCGTCTCGATCGTCAGCCCGGAAAATATTCCGTCGCTCCGCGTTGCGGCGAGGGTCCATCAGCGGTGGGAAATCTACCGGACGGTGACAGCGGCCGGGGCGGAGGTGGACCGGTTTCTGTTCATCTCGGAGCGGGATGCATCGGACGCAGACGACCCGGATGCGGCCACGCGGGTTGCAATGGTCGAGGCGGAAACCTCGCGTCTCGGTGAGGCCCGCGGGATTGAAGATAAGAATGAATTTTATTGGGGATCAGGTGTTGTCGGCCGCCGCGAGGCAGGTGCGTCCTAGGAGCGGAAGGACGTGATGACGCGTCCCGTCAACCGAACCATAGGACACGACAATGACTTCCAAGATCATCGTTTCACAATACATCTCGCTCGACGGCGTCATCCAGGATCCGGTCGGCATGGAGAATTCCGGCCTTGGCGACTGGACGGGTCCCTTTACCCGCGGTCCGCACGGCGACCGGTTCAAGCATGCCGAGTTGTTCTCCGTATCCGCAGTGTTACTCGGCCGCACGACCTACGACGGGTTCGCCGCCGTGTGGCCGCGGGTGAAGGACGAGGAGGGGTTTGCCGACCGGATCAACGCAATGCCGAAATTCGTCGCATCCAACAGCCTTTCGGACGCCGCCTGGAACAATACGACGGTGCTGTCCGGCGATGTCGTCGCAAAAGTGCGGGCGCTGAAGGAGACGCTCGACGGAGACATCCTGATCTACGGCAGCGCCGGGTTGGTGCATTCGCTGATGCCAGCGGGGTTGATCGACCATTATAACCTGATGGTCTATCCGACCGTGCTCGGGCGCGGCACCCGGCTTTTCCCGCAGGGGTATTCCCTCGGCCAGCTGGTGTTCATCGATGCGCTGCCGTTCAACGACGGCATCGTGCATCTGCGCTACGCGGTCTAGAACCGCTCCATCTCGCGCCGCACCTTGTCGAGGAAGGCGGCGCGTGTCTCCGGCGTGCAGTTGTTCATGTCGTAGTGGGCCAGAAACGTCACTGGCCGGGCAGGGTTGGTCTGTACCCGCAGAACGCGTTTCGACAGCTTTCGCGGCGGGTCGCCGGCGAGGAAGGCGCGCCAGCGGGTGGCGCCGTAGGTGGTGACCACCGCCACCTTGTCGATATGCAGTTTTCGCGTCAGCTTGCCGTCCTTCAGCTCGAAGGTGATGCCCGGCAGCCAGACGCGGTCGAAATAGCCTTTCAGCATGGCCGGCCAGCCGAAATTCCAGACCGGCGTGACGATCACCAGTCCTTCGGCCGCCTGCAGTCGGTCGACATAGGGTTTCACCAGCGACAGGTTGTTCGGGTAGTCGTGATAAATCATCCGGTCATGGCGAGACATGACCGGATCGAAACCTTCGGCATAGAGGTTGCAGTCGTCCACCTCGTGGCCGGCTTTCAGAAGGCTTTCACGCGCCTGCCTGTGCAGGGCGGCGCCATAACTTTCTTCGACCGGATGGGAATGGACGAGCAGGACACGCATCAGCCACCTGCTGCGGCAAGGCCCGGGAAGAGGTAGTTCTTGCCGGCGGAAAAATCGAAGTCGGGATTGTCCCAGGCGATCATCTTGCCGGGGTTGAGCAGCCCCTTCGGATCGGTCTCCTTCTTGAATGCGAGCTGGACGGTGTCCGTCTGCTTCATGCCGCCTTCTTCCAGCGTGTAGCGGTGCGGGTTGAAGATCGGGCAGCCGTTGTCGCGGTGGATCTGCATGATCTCCTCCAGCCGCTCCCTGGTCGTGTAACGGACGAGAGGCAGGCCGGAGCACTGCATGCGACCGTCGAACTTGATGAATTCCAGATGGCCCGGCACCTCGTCGCCAAACAGTTTCGTCATCTTCTCGACCTTGGCGACGTGGTCCGGCCCCGGATACTGGACCTGGAGATAGGTGAAGCCGGGATCGACTTTCAGGGCGCGCAGCGTCGTGTGGTTCCAGGCGAGTTCATAGGCATGCGGAATGCCCTTCATGCTTTCCACCTTGTCGGAGCGGAATAGGATCTCGCCCTTCTGGCGCTCGGCAAAGGCGGTGAAGGCATCCATCGAATGCGGCGCGATCATCAGCACGACGATCGACTGGTTGCGGTCGCGCAGGAACGGCTTGTGGCGGGGAAAATAGTCGTAGGGGATCGGGGCTGCGATCGGGGCGATCTCCTTGATCAGCAGGCCGTTCTTGTGGGCCAGCGCATCGCCGAAGCGCACCGCATCCATGAAGTCGTCGTAACCGACCAGCACGTCCACCCAGCCATAGGCGGGTGCCAGCGGCATCTCGACCTCGACGATGATGCCGTTGGTGCCATAGGCGTGGGTCACCTTCTGCAGGTCCCAGGCGGTCAGGTCGAGCACGCGCGGTTCAGCCTCCATGGTGACGACGCGCAGGCGCAGGATATTGCCGAGGTCGCGCAGGCCGCCCCAATGGATCGAACCGACGCCGCCGGAACCGCCGGCGACAAAGCCGCCGATCGTCGCCGTCTGGGCGGTGGAGGGGTGGAAGCGCAGTTCCTGGCCGGAATGGGCCTTTGTCTGGCGGTCGAGTTCAGCGATCACGATGCCTGGCTCGGCGATGACGCGGCCCGGATGGATTTCCTTGACCTTGTTCATGTTGATGAGGTTGAGCACGATGCCGCCGGAAAGCGGCATCGCCTGGCCATAATTGCCGGTGCCGGCACCGCGCGGGGTCACCGGCACGCCGTGGGCATAGGCGACCTTCAGCACTCGGATCACTTCTTCCTCGCTTTTAGGTGAGACGACGAGATCGGCGGTGACGCTCTCGAGTTCTTCCTTGAGGATCGGCGAATACCAGTAGAAATCGCGGCTCTTCTGGCGCACCAGCGCCGGATTGTCCTCGACCGCGAGGCCTTCGAGTTCTTTCTTGATCTGTGCGTAATCCGGCATGTTCACTTGTCCAAAATCGGGTCCAGGTCACGGTAATCCGGCAGGCGACGGTCGATGCCCATGCCATTCCGCATCACGATGCGGTCGGCCTGCGGACGGGAAAGGAATTCGCTCCAGCGGCGCGCGCTGAACAGCACGAGGTCGGCGGGGCCACCTTCGGCTATGACGCCGATATCCGGCCGGCCGAGGATTTCGGCGGGCGTCGAGGTGACGACGCGGGCGGAGGTATTGAGCGGGTGGTCGAGATGCAGGATGCGGACCGCCTCGCGGAAAACCTCGACCGGATCCATGTCGCCATAGGCATAGAACGGATCGCGGGTATTATCGGAGGAAACAGCGGTTTTTACACCGGCGGCCGTCAATTCATGGAACAGCGTGACGCCGCGCCAGCGCGGGGTGCGGCCGGCATGGCGGTCCTGCAGGTACATGTTGCACATCGGCAGTGACACGACCGAGATGTTGGCCTTGGCCACCTTGTCGATGACACGGCCTGCGGCCTCGTCGTCCTGCCGTGCCAGCGAGCAGCAATGGCCGACGGTCACCGAGCCTTCGAAACGGTTGCGGAGTTTTGCCTCGGCAATGGCTTCCAGGGTCAGGACCTGCTTGTCTTCCGTCTCGTCCACATGCAGGTCGATGTCGAGGCCATTGTCGGCGGCAGCCTTGAAGAGCGTATCGAGGATCCGCTCGAAATCCGGCAGGATGCGGGTGGCGCCGCCGAGCAGCCCGCCATAACGCTTCGTCGTCGCGACGATGCCGCCGAAGACGCTTTCGTCGAGCACGTTTTCCAGCGGCAGCAGGGCGACAGCCTGCAGCGCGATCCGATCTTTCCATTCAGCGCGAATCTCGTCGAACAACGGAAAGGAGATATCCGGCTGCGGCGGGATGCTGTCGAGATGGGTGCGGATCAGCTTCGTGCCGTGAGCATAGGCGCTTTTCAGCGAAAATTCGAAGCGGGCGCGGATATCCTCGGCCGTCCAGTTGGCGATCCGGTCCTCGCGCACATTCATCAATGCGCCTTCGAACGTGCCGTCCGGGTTGGGGCGGCGGTCCCAGAAATGTCCCTTGTCGAGATGGGTATGCATGTCGGCGAAACAGGGCCAGACCATGCCGCCGCGCATATCGGCGGAGACCAGATCGGCGGGCGCCGAGCCCTTTGGCAGGATCGCTTCGATCTTCCCGTCCGCGATGACGAGATCGGCCTCCATGAGGCCGTCCTTTACGACAGCCGGCAGGCCCTTGACGAGGACGGCCGGCAGCGTCGCATTGGTGAGCGCGAAACGGCGGGCGTCGGGAAGCGTCACGAACGCAGTCATCAGTTTTCTCTTTTCAGGCTGCTTTCATGCCAGCGATGCAGGAAAAACCAGGAGATGAAGGAGGTGATCGCAAAAATCACCACGCCGAGCAAGGAGAGCAGGATCAGTGCCGCAAACAGGCGCGGAATGTTGAGGCGATACTGGGATTCGAGCAGCCGGAAGGCAAGGCCGGAGCCTGCGCCCGCCGAGCCCGCCGCGAACTCCGCAACGACCGCCGCGATCAGCGCCAGGCCTCCGCCGATCCGAAGCCCCGTCATGAAATAGGGGAGCGAGGAGGGGAGTTTCAGGTAGAGCAGCGTCTGCCAGCGCGAGGCACCGTAGAGATCGAAGAGGTTGAGCAGGTTGTGGTCGACGCTCTTCAGACCCTGGACCATGTTCGACAGGATCGGGAAGAAGGCGACGAGGAAGGCGCAGATCAAAAGCGCCACCTGGGTCGTCGGCGCATAGATGAGGATCAGCGGCGCGATCGCCACGATCGGCGTCACCTGCAGGATGACCGTAATCGGATAGAAGGCCGTCTCGATCCATTTCGACTGGATGAGGAAGACGGCGATGCCGACGCCGCCGATCAGCGCCAGCGCCAGCGCCTGCATGGTGATCTGCGTCGTCACCCAGAGAGCGGGCGAGAGCGTGCCCCAATCGTTGTAGAGCGAGTTCGCGACCGCCAGCGGCCCCGGCAGGATGTATTGCGGAATGCTGTTGACGGTGATGATGAACTGCCAGAGGAGGACGAGGCAGACCACCACGCAGATCGGGACGAGGGTGCGCAGCAGCGTATCGCGGTTGCGGCTGAGGAAGCCCGGCTGCGGCGGCACGAGGGCGGTATCGGTGTCGGCCATCAATGTTCCTCCCCGCCGATTGCTTCGATGAGCATGGTCGAGACCTTTTCGCAGGCCTGGCGGTATTCTTCCGAGGTGCGGTAGCGGGCATCGCGCTCGAGGCTCGTGACCAGCGGGAAATCCGCATGCACCCGGCCGGGCCGCGCCTTCATCACTACGATGCGGTTGGAGAGGTAAGCGGATTCGAACACGGAATGGGTGACGAAGATCACCGTGATGCCGGTCTCGCGCCACAGACGCAGCACGTCGTCGTTGAGTTTCTGGCGGGTGATTTCGTCGAGCGCCGCGAAGGGCTCGTCCATCAAGAGCAGCTTCGGCTTGGTGACCAGCGCACGAGCGATCGAGACGCGCATCTTCATGCCGCCAGAAAGTTCGCGCGGATAGGCGTCGGCAAAGTCCTGGAGGCCGACGGTCGCCAGCGTGTCCATGATTTCGTCGCGGGCGGCGGACTTGGAGACGCCGCGCAGTTTCAGCGGCAGGTAGACGTTGCCGAACACCGTCTGCCACGGCATCAGCGTCGGCTCCTGGAAGACGAAGGAAATATCGCCTTCGGGCAGGCCTTTGGAGTTGATGCGCGAACTCGGCCAGTCGATCGTGCCAGTCGAGACGTCGCCGAGCCCGGCAATGATGCGCAGTGCCGTCGATTTGCCGCAGCCGGAAGGGCCGAGCAGACTGACGAATTCGCCCCCCTCGACCGTCAGCGACATGTCGGAGAGCGCCAGCGTGCCGCTGGAGAATGTTTTCGAGACGGAGCGCATGACGACCAGCGGGCGTCTGCGTGTCTCCCCGGGGGCGGGGATCAGCGGGGCTTGGGACATGCTCATTGCGGGCCTTGAACTTAGTCGGGACAGGGCGGCAATTCCCTCTTTCCCGTGACAGGCACAGCAAAGAGGGAATGAACCGTTGCGCTCTTCCGAGACTACTTTTTCAGCGCCATGCCGACGCCCTTGCAGACGAACTTGGTGGAATAGGCCTTCTTGTAATCGAGGTCGGCCGGCTGGACACCGATCGCTACCATGGACTCGAAGAACTTCTTGTAGCGCTCGTCGGTGATGCAGCCGATGCCCTTGGTCTCGGCGTCGCCCGATACGACGATCCCGTATTCCTTCATCTTGGCGATGGAATAGGCGAGCTGGCCATCCGTCATTTCCGGATTGTCCTTCTTGATCAAGTCGTTGGCGGCTTTATTGTCACCATAGAGATAAGTGTACCAGCCTTCGAGCGAGGCATCGACGAAACGCTGCACGACATCCGACTTCTTGTCGATCATCGTCTGCGTGGTGGTGATCATCGTCGAATAGGGGCCGTAACCGGCATCGGCGATCAGGAAGACTTTTGGTGTCCAGCCGGCTTGCTTGCCGATCTCGTAGGGTTCGGAGGTCAGGTAACCCTGCTGTGCGGAAGCCTTGTCGGCGATGAAGGGGGCTGGGTTGAACGTGTAGGGCTTGAACTGCTCGTCCTTGAAGCCTTTGAAGTTCTTCTTCATCCACTCGAAATAGGTGGTGTAGCCTTCCTTGGCCATGAAGATGGTCTTCATCTTGGCAAGGTCCGCGAATGTCTCGACGCCCGCGTCGGGATGGGCGAGCAGGACCTGCGGGTCCTTCTGGAAGATCGAGGCGACGCTGACCAGCGGGATGCCCTGCTTGACGGCATCCATGTCGCCGAGCGGGCCGCCCATGTAGAAATCGACCTTGCCGGCGATCAGGAGTGAGCGGTTGGCGGCATTCGGGCCGCCCTGCACGATCTTCACCTTCAGGCCGCGCTTTTCATAGGTGCCGTCGGCGACGGCCTGGTAGAAGCCGCCATGCTCGGCCTGGGCAAGCCAGTTGGTGCCATAGGAGACTTCATCGAGAGCCGCGGCCGGCTGAGCGCCCAAGGCCACCGCCGAAAGGCCGACGGCAGCAAAAAAACTCTTCATCATCAAAGATTTGGACATGTTGCTTTGTTCCCCTGTTAAACCGTGCGGCATCGTGAGAGCAGCTTATGGTGAGCATTTGTACGGTTGCGTTGCTCTTTGAAAAGCATCAAAATTCGTTCACATTGATGCCTTTAGGGCAGCGCTCGAATTTTAATCTGCCAAATTGTGGTGCATGATCAAAAAACATGCAACGAGGGGCTTCGAAGAAAATGCTGCACTCGCGAAAACTTCAATATATCGACGAAATCGCCCGATGCGGATCGATCCGCAAGGCGGCGGCCCGGCTGAACGTCGCGTCGTCGGCGATCAACCGGCAGATTCTGGCCCTGGAGGAAGAGTTCGGGGCGCCGCTTTTCGAGCGGATGCCGCGCGGGCTGAAGCTGACGGCAGCCGGGGAACTCTGCATCGAGCATATTCGGGAGGTGCTGAAGACCTATGAGCGGATGGAAGCGCGCATCCGCGGCCTCAAGATGCCGCAGGCCGGCAAGGTGACGCTGGTTTCGACGGTCGGGCTTGCGGCAGGGCCGCTTCCCGAGATCATAGCCCGCTTCGTCGCGCAGCATCCCCGCGTGCGGGTTCTCCTGCGCAACGACGGGCCGTCGAACACGATGCAGCCGGTGATCACGGGGGAGGTGGATTTCGGGCTCGGCTTCAACATCCCCGCGACGCCCGGCATCCGCACGCTCGCCAACTTCGACATACCGATCGGCGTCGTGATGCCGCCGGGGCATCGGCTGGCGGCGGAAGAAGGGCCGGTCGACCTTGCGGATGTCGTGCAGGAACCGCTGGTGCTTGCACAGTCGGGCACCAGCCTGCGCAACATCATCAATCTGGCGCTATCGCCGCTGTCGATCGCGGTGGAGCCGCTGGTGGAAAGCAACGCCTCGGAAATGCTGAAGAAGCTGGTCAAGGCGGGCACGGGCCTGACGCTGCTCAATCCCCTCGACGTGCTGTCGGAATGCCGCCGCGGCGAGCTGATCTTCCGGCCGATCGCCAACCCGCACGCGCGCCACCAGCCGATGAAGCTTTTCGCCCGCGCTCGCACGACGCTCGATACGGCGACCAGCCTGTTCGTGGAATTCCTGCTGTCGGAACTGGCGGCCATGGTGGCCGAATTGCAAGCCAAGGGCCACCTGCCGCCCCAGCCGCATGGCCGGGACGCGCAACGCGACGAGGGCTAGCGGGAATAGAGCTCGTCGAGCGGGAAGGTTTCGAATTCCCGCAGCATCTCGATGAAGCCCGCGACCTGATGGCGGCAGATAGCGGCGCCCTTTTCGGCGGTGCCCTTCGAGGCGTCGCCGACGACGCCGTTGGGGTTCAGGTCGTGCGCCACCCAGGACAGCACGTGCGGCGGGGCCGGCTGCATGTATTTCGAGCGGCTTTCCGCCTTGGAGACGAAGTTCTGCGCGTTCTCCATCCGCACCAGTTCGGGGCGGAAATGCAGCATCAGCGAGGTTTCGACTTCGCCGCCATGGATACCGTATTTCTGCTCGTGTTCACTGATCAGGCCCGGCGGGTTGCCGAAGCGTCCCCATTGCGTGCCGATCACCGCCATCTTGTAGCGGACACGCAACTCGCGGCCGACAATGCTCATGATATCGACATTGCCGCCATGCGAGTTGACGAAGACGAGCTTCCTCACTCCGGCTTCCGCCACCTTGGCGCCGATCGCGGTCCAGGCGGGGATCAGGATTTCCGGGCCGAAGGAGAGCGAGCCGGGCCCATAGACGTGTTCGTTCGCCTTGCCGATCTCCTGGGTGGGAAGCACCAGGAAATCGAGGTTGTCGGGGCGTTGCGCCTTCAATTCCGCCAGCATGCCGTTGGCGATCGCCACGTCGGTTGCGATCGGCAGGTGGGGGCCGTGCTGTTCGGTCGAGGCGATCGGCAGGATGGCGATGGTCTTGTCGGGCGAAAGGCCGGCGAAATCGAGTGAATTGAGTTCGTTCCAGTAAAATGGCTTGCCCATGCTGTCCTGCCTTTCTGCATCTCGTTTTTGAGGGTTAGGAGATCGGGCACATCTCGAAAAGCATCAATTTCCGCCTACTCCGCTGCCTTTTTGAGCACGCTGTTTCGAGCCTTCTGTATCAAGTCGGGAAAAAAAGCCGATTTCACTAAAATTGCAGCTATCCGTTTAAGCGCCCCGAAAAACCCGAGCGCTAGGGTGAACTCATCCAAGAAACGGCATCCAAGCCGCCTGAAGAAAAGGGTGCAGCCATGATCAAGAAGCTCATCATTTCCGCCGTGGTCCTGACGGCGCTGATTGTCGGCAAGGAATCACGTGCAGCGGGTGTTGGCGGTTTCGCTCGCGTGCTGTCCGAAAATGTGGCGTCCGAACGCCATGACGGCGCGATCATCGACATGCCGGTCGATCCGGCGCCGAGCCAGATCCGCGAGCGCCGCCCCATCATTCCGGCCTATCACCACATCTGATCCGGAGCGTCTCTCCTGCGCTCCCGTCCGTTGCAGCACGACGGACCGGCCCGTCTCCCTCTTCGGGGAGGCGGGTTTTCGCGATTCGGCAATCGGGCTGCTTCAAGCTTCCAAAATGATTCCGCAGGCCTCCGGAACGCGTTGTATTTAATTGAATATTTAACGTTCTACGCGAAGTTGGGGCCTCTTTCCCGTGCAAGTCCGGAAAGCCGCCGAACCAGCCAACCCCGCGGCGGTTGTTTGAAATAAGGAGTGATGCAGGTGCGGATTTCGATCAAGCATACTTTGATACTGGCTTTTGTTGTCTTGAGCCTGGGCATTTTGGGTCTCATGGGCAAGATGCTGTCTGAGGAGATAGGCCGCTACCGAAACTCCACCCAGCTCTCCGAACTGGCACAGCTTGACGAAGCCCTTTTCAATGCATTGCTCGGGCTGCGCGGCGAGCGCGGTGCCATCTCATCCGCCATCAAGCTGGAACCTGCAGAGGTCGCGTCCAGCCGCAAGAACATGGATACCGGCCGCGAATCGATGGACAAGGCCTTTTCGGCGGTGAAGACCCTGACCGCCGACGTCGAGCAGGCAAGCCTGCGCGGTGCGATCTCTCCCGTCCTCAGCGCCTATACGCAATGGGCCGGTTACCGTGCAAATGTGGATACGGCGCTCACACAGGCGGTCAAGGATCGCGATCCGGCGCTCGGCAAAGCCGTGCTCGGACTTGCCGATACGATGCTGACCGATCTCGAAAAGGCCGCCAATCAGGTCGAGGCCACCATCAATGCGCGCGGGCCGGGGATGATCATGTTCACCCAGATCCGCTCCCTTGCCTGGACGGCGCGCACCCAGCTCGGCACCGCCAACTCCACCTTTGTCAGTGCCCTAATCGCCAAACAGCCGCTTGCGGCAGAGAAACTGACCGAAATTGCGGTTCAGGATGCGCGCGTGGCAACCGCATGGGATGTCATTACCCAGCTCTCCAACGCGGACACGACCCCGGAGAAGATCAAGACGCTCCACCGGACTGCACAAACGACCTATTTCGGCGGGCCGTATGCCGAGCAGCGCAATGCTGCCCTCAAGGCATTCCAGGCCGGCAAACCCTTCGACATGGCGGTCGACGACTGGCGTAAGCCTGCCGCGCCAGCACAGTCTTCGATCGCCGATATGGCCTCTGCCTCGCTCAACGAGATGACGAGGCTGACGGCAGAAGAGGCTGCTTCCGCAAAGCAATCCATCATCGTCTACAGTGTTGCGACCGTTATCGCTTTTGCGCTTTCGCTTCTCGGCATCTACACCGTCATCGTGCGGATCGCCAACCCGATCAGCCGGTTGACGGGTGTGATGCGGACGCTCGCCGGCGGCGACCTTTCCGTCGAAATCCCGGGTGCTGCCCGCACCGACGAGATCGGCGACATGGCGCGCGCCGTGGAAATCTTCCGCGAGGCTGCGCAGCAGAACCGCCAGCTCGAGGCGGATGCCGAACACTCCCGCAAGGCGGCCGAGGCCGAACGCATCGAATTCCAGCGCCGCGCAGAGTCCGAAGCCGAGGAGCGGCTGACCCAGGCCACCTCGGAACTCGCCTCCGGTCTGCAGCGCCTTGCTGCCGGCGATCTGCTGTGTGAGATCGACAAGGAATTTTCCGCGCAGTTCGAAACCTTGCGCCATGACTTCAACAGCTCGGTCCGCCAGTTGCGCACCGCGCTCGAAGGCGTGAACCGGACCGCCCAAAGCGTTCGCAGCGGCAGCGACGAAATCTCGACCGCGTCCGACCAGCTTTCGAAGCGTACGGAGCAGCAGGCTGCATCGCTGGAAGAGACGGCGGCGGCGCTGGAAGAAGTTACCACCAACGTGAAGCAGACCTCCGAAAGGGCGAGCGAGGCACGGGAAATCGTCCGCGATGCGAGCTCGCGCGCGCAAAACTCCAGCACGGTCGTATCCAACGCGGTCAACGCGATGCAGAAGATCGAGATGGCGTCGAACCAGATCAGCCAGATCATCGGCGTCATCGACGAGATCGCGTTCCAGACCAACCTGCTTGCCCTCAATGCAGGCGTGGAAGCTGCCCGCGCAGGCGAGGCGGGCAAGGGATTTGCTGTCGTTGCCCAGGAAGTCCGCGAACTGGCGCAGCGCTCGGCCAAGGCCGCCAAGGAGATCAAGACGCTGATCGGCAATTCCGAAGCCGCCGTCAACCAGGGCGTGGTTCTCGTCAATGATACCGGCGACGGTCTCAAGGAGATCGCCAAGCTTGTCGCGGCGGTCAACCAGCATATGGAGGCGATCGCCATCGCCGCAAACGAGCAGGCGTTAGGTCTCTCGGAAATCAACACGTCCGTGAATCACATGGACCAGATGACCCAGCAGAACGCCGCCATGGTCGAGGAAATGAATGCGGCCGGCGCTTCGCTGGCGCAGGAAAGCAGCCGCCTTTCCGAACTGCTTGCGCGCTTCGAAGTAAGCCGAAACAACGTACGCGACCAGCGCTCGTTCGCCCCCGGACGACTGGCGATGGCCAGCTGAGGTGCAGCTCCGAACAGCCGGCTCCCCAGTGCCTTTGCAGGCGGCGGGATATCACCGGTCGAGGTTGAAACCGCCGGCTCCCTTGCAGGGGCCGGCGGTTTTCGTTTCCAGCAGGACTACCGGTCCATATGGGATTTTCCCCATTCGGCGATAGCGATGCCGCCGAGCGCCAGCGCCAGCGCGACGACATGGAAGAGCTGCAGGCTCTCGCCGATGATGGCGACCGAGAGCAGCGTGCCGAACACCGGCACGAGATTGATGAACAGCCCGGCCCGGTTGGCGCCGATCTCCTCGACGCCCTTGATGTAGAGCACCTGCGCGATCAGCGAGGCGAAGATGCCCGTATAGAGAACCACGACCCAGCCTTCCGCATCCGGCCAGATCAGGCGACCGGCCGAATATTCCCAGAATACCAGCGGCAGCGAAAAGACCATCGCGAAAAAGGCGGGGACCGCCATCAGCGTCCGCCAGTCGATCTTCGGGCGCCATCTGAGCGCCACCGTGTAGATCGCATAGGCGACGACCGCGATCATCATGATCGCATCGCCGAAGTTGACGGTCAGCGTCACCAGGGCGCTCAAGTCGCCGTGGATGGCGGTGATGATGCCGCCGAGAAGCGTCAGGGTGAAGCCGAGGATCTGCGCCCAGGAGACCTTCATCCGGAACAGGGCGAAGTTGATGACGAAGATCAGCATCGGGATGACCGCCTGTTCGACCGTCACGTTGATGGCTGTCGTGTAATTGACGGCGGTATAGAGCGCAGCATTGAAGACGACATAACCGACGACGCCGAGGAAGAGGAGAATCGGTAGGTTCTTCCTGACGACCGGCCAGTCCTTGATGAACTGCGGCACGGAGATGGCGAAGATGATGGCGACGGCGAAAAACCAGCGCCAGAAGGTCAGCATCATCGGGCTCACATGGCCGACGGCGAGCTTGCCCGCTACCGCATTGCCGCCCCAGGCCAGAGTTGCAATGACGAGCGAGAGATAGGCCTTTTTATGCAAGATGGTCTCCGGCGCCGGAAAATGACGGTGATTTCAGGAAATAACGGGCGGGAATAGCGTGTAGTCCACGGTTTTGTCACGTAAAAACCACGCCCGAGTGACAAACAGGTCGCTTTCCGTTGGCCGAGGCTTTATAGATGCGGCCGTTTGCAATGCCTCTGAACGGTTTCCATCCGCCAAAGGCGGTGCATGTAAAATCAAACTGGCGCATCGACCGTATATCAATATTGATCTACGGAAGGTGTGCGTGTGGTCGCGTGGGGCTTTGCCCGCAATACAGGAAGCACAGATGACGAATGTAGTCGTGGTTGGTTCGCAATGGGGTGACGAAGGCAAGGGCAAGATTGTCGACTGGCTTTCCGAACGTGCCGATATCGTGGTGCGTTTCCAGGGCGGTCACAATGCGGG
Organism: Neorhizobium tomejilense; assembly: GCF_964254135.1. Classification (NCBI taxonomy): domain Bacteria; kingdom Pseudomonadati; phylum Pseudomonadota; class Alphaproteobacteria; order Hyphomicrobiales; family Rhizobiaceae; genus Neorhizobium; species Neorhizobium tomejilense. Next base: position 2,655,832 of record NZ_CAXUSO020000001.1, on the reverse strand, counting down.
CCATACGCTCGTCATCGATGGCGTCAGCTACAAGCTGTCGCTGCTGCCCTCCGGCATCGTCCGCCCGGGCAAGATCGCGGTGATCGGCAATGGCGTCGTTCTCGATCCGCATGCGCTGCTGGCGGAAATCGAAAAGCTGGGCGCACAGGGCGTGAAGGTCACGCCCGAGAACCTGCGCGTCGCCGACAACGCCACGCTGATTCTCTCGCTGCACCGCGAGCTCGACGGCATGCGCGAGGACGCCGCCTCCAACAGCGGCACCAAGATCGGCACCACCCGCCGCGGCATCGGCCCGGCCTATGAGGACAAGGTCGGCCGCCGCGCGATCCGCGTCATGGATCTTGCCGATATGGAGACGCTGCCGGGCAAGGTCGACCGTATCCTCACCCATCACAACGCGCTGCGCCGTGGCCTTGGAGAGAAGGAAGTCTCGCACGAGGCGATCATGCAGGAACTGACCTCGGTCGCCGACCGTGTGCTGCCCTTCCGTGAAACCGTCTGGGAACTGCTCGACAAGCAGCGCCGCAAGGGCGCGCGCATCCTTTTCGAAGGTGCTCAAGGGTCGCTGCTCGATATCGACCACGGCACCTATCCGTTCGTCACCTCGTCCAACACGGTCGCGGGCCAGGCGTCCGCCGGCTCCGGCATGGGGCCGGGCGCGCTCGGCTATATTCTCGGAATCACCAAGGCCTACACGACTCGCGTCGGCGAAGGCCCGTTTCCGACCGAGCTGAAGGACGAGATCGGCCAGTTCCTCGGCGAGAAGGGCCATGAATTCGGTACGGTCACGGGCCGCAAGCGCCGCTGCGGCTGGTTCGACGCAGCGCTGGTACGCCAGTCGGTCGCCACCAACGGCATTACCGGCATCGCGCTCACCAAGCTCGACGTTCTCGACGGCCTCGACGAATTGAAGATCTGCGTCGGCTACATGCTCGACGGCGAGCAGATCGATCATCTTCCTGCAAGCCAGGGCGCCCAGGCTCGTGTAGAGCCGGTCTATGTCACCCTCGAAGGCTGGAAGGAATCGACGGTCGGGGCTCGCTCCTGGGCGGATTTACCGGCCCAGGCGATCAAATATGTCCGCCAGGTCGAGGAATTGATCGGTGCCCCGGTTGCCCTACTTTCCACCAGCCCGGAGCGGGACGACACCATACTTGTGACCGACCCGTTTGAAGATTAAAGTCAAGAATTGATTACCATTCGGCCGGCCTTCGGGCCGGCTTACATGAGAAAGTGCTGATGGCTGATTTTGTAGCGGTGATCCGCCGCGCCGTTGACGGTCTGGCGAACAATACGCCGGAGATGCGTGCGAAGGTTTATGAAAAGGCTCGTGGCGCCGTGCAGCGGCAACTCGAGAACATGAAGCCGCGTCCGCCTGAAGACATGCTGCGGCGGCAGCTCGACAAGCTCGAAGCCGCCATCGTCGACGTCGAGAGCGAACATGCCGAAGCACTGGAACCGATAACCGACGGCGCAAGTGCCGCAGATGCCGAGACGGCCGGTGAGGCTGCTCCGGCCGAGCGGGTCTCGGAATACCAGGACGACCAGCTGCACGCTGCCGAACCGGCTCAGGCGCCGGAAGAGACGCAGGCCGCATCCGAATCAACTCCCTCCGCTCGCGCAGAACGGCCCGTCTTTTACGAAGACGGTTATGAAGAGCCGGTACCGGCCGTCGCCCATGCCGAACCCGCCGAGCCGGAGCCGGTCGCGCAGGAACCTGCCGACGTGGAGCCTCCGGTCTCCGAGCCGGCCGTCCTCCACGAGGAGGAAGAGGCAACGGCGGTTTCCGATCAGCAGGAACCCGCCCAGCAATATGGCGACTGGCGGGACGACGTGCCGTCGGAAGAGGCGCCAGTCGAGGCGGCGCGCTACGATCATTCCGAACAGGCGCCCGAACCGTCGCAGGCTTTCGACGAGAGCACGATCGAATTCCCGACGGCCGCACCCCTGACTGCCTCGGAGCCGGTTGTGCCGGAACCGGTCGATGTCGCCGAGCCGGCCGATTCGGCTGTGAGCGAATCGACCGACGACGATTTCCCCTATCCGACACGCGGCGAGCAGACTGCCCAGCAGGACGCTCCCGAGTTCGTGGAGGCATGGCACAGCGAACCGCATCCGTTTGAAGATCAGCATCCGGTCGAGGACCGGATGGAGGTCGAACAGCCTGTCGAGGCTCACCATGCGCCGGAACCGGCCAAGCCGGCAGACGAGGATTGGGGCTGGGAGGTGCCGGCCCCGGCCGAGCCTCCGCAGCCGAGCCAGGAGACGGTCGCCGCCGCTGCATGGAACGATGTGCCGGAACTGATCACGGCCGGTCCTGTCGTGCCGATCGATCATGCGCACGGCACTGCAACTCCGGCCGACGCTCATTTCGATCCGGAGACTCATGTGTCGGCCGATTCGGTCCGCATGCCGCCGGTCGCGGATCTCCCGGAGCTCGCGGAGCAATCCACTGCGGCGGCAGGAGTGGCATCGGCTGCCGGCATTGATCCCTTCGCCGAATATCTCGATGAGCAACAGTCCAAGAAGGCCACTGCCGCGCCGGCGAAACCGGCCGACAGCGATCCGTGGGGTGATCTCGAGGAGCTGATCGGCTTCAACAAGGATGCTCCGTCCTCTTCGGGCGGTGGCGCGCGCAGCACGCTCCACACCGATGCCGATGCGGACGATCTGATGCATGCGCCGGCCAGGCCCTATCGGGTCACTCCGGTGCGCAAGCGCAACTATGCCGGCATCGTGCTGGCGATCGTCGGTCTGGCACTTGTCGGCGGCGGTGGTTATGCGATCTGGCTGAACCGCGACTCTCTGAACGACATGGTCGACGGCCTGATCCAGTCGAGCCTGCCCGGAAGCCAGACGGCGCAGCAGACACCGGCGCCCGCACCCGCGACACCGCAGCCCAACCGCGCCCCTTCGACGCCTTCTAATCCTTCGACACCGCCACAGAACGGTGCGGCCAATACGCCTGCCGCGCCGCGAACGGCGGACGGATCGACAGCCGGGACCAAATTCACGCAGCGGCTGATGGCTGACGGCCGCGAGGTTGACGAGGGACCGGGCGTCACCGCCGGCCTGGCGCAGAATGCGGAAGGCCAGTCGGTAGCGCAGCTCAATGCTCCGCCCGCCAATCCTCCGGCGCAACCGGCGCCGGCTCCGGGCGCACCGGCTGCAGCCCCGCGCGCGCCGAACGGCAGCGCCAATGCGGTACCGCCTCAGACGCCACCGGCGGTGCCGGCTCCGAATGCAGCCACGCCGCCCGCCAGCCCGCCCTCGGCGGCTCCGGCGAATACTCCGGCGGTCGCAGGCGAAAAGATGTTCCTTTATGAGGAGCGGATTGGCCAGACGGCGCCGACGGCCATCGAGGGCTCGGTCTCTTGGTCGCTGCAGCGTGAGGCAGGCGCCAACGGCCGGCAGGAACCGGTCGTCCAGGGACGTATCAACGTGCCGGGCAGGGGCCTGACGGCGCTGATGACCTTCAAGCGCAATACCGACCCGTCGCTGCCGGCAAGCCACCTGGTCGAGATCGTCTTCGCTGTGCCGCCGGATTTCGAAGGCGGTGCGATCGAAAGCGTGCAGCGCATCGCCATGAAGGCGAGCGAGCAGGATCGCGGCAACGCATTGATCGCGGTGCCTGCCAAGATCACCGACGACTTCCACATGATCGCGCTCAACGATTTCCCGGATGCACGCTCGACCAATCTGGAGCTCCTGCGCAGCCGCAACTGGATCGACATCCCGATCGCCTATCGCAACGGCCGCCGCGCGCTGCTGACCCTCCAGAAGGGGCCGGAAGGGGAGCGCGCCTTCAACGACGCGATCCGCGAATGGGGCACGCTCGGAGCGACCGCTAGCGGGCAGTGACCAAGCAGGCCCTGCTTGGGTGCGGACGAGATTGACGTACTACGCTGAGCGTAGTACGTTCATCCATGATCAAGTCGTGGGCGAATAGTTCTACCCGCCGCTTTGCCGAGGACGGCAAAGCCAAGTTTTCGGGGATGGACGAAGAGGCCGCGATCGAGTTGCTGGCGGCGCTCCACGCGGCATCGTCCCTCAACGATCTCAGCCCATTAAGGTCCGTCGGCCTTCACAAACTTTCCGGAAATCGCTCAGGGCAGTGGGCAATGACGATCAACGGGCCGTGGCGAATCTGCTTCACGTTCAGGGATGGAGATGCCTGGGATGTGGAGATCGTCGATTATTATTAGGAAGGATATGCAGATGATGGCAATTCATCCTGGTCGCATTTTGAAACGCGAATTGACCGCGCGCAGTCTGTCGGCCAACCAGCTCGCTCTTTCACTCCGCCTGCCTTCAGGGCGGATCACCGACATCCTCAACGGAAAGCGCGGCATTTCTCCCGATACGGCCCTGAGACTGGCGCGGTATTTTGGAAACACCGCTCGTTTCTGGCTCGATCTGCAGACGGCCTATGAGCTTGCTCTTGCCGAACGAGAAAATGGCGCCCGGATCGCGGAAGAGGTAAAGCCGTCCGAAGCCGCCTGACGTTCCAGACAGTGTAGTCACCGGCTTCTAGAGAAGCGTATGGCCGGCGGCCTGCAGCAGTTCGCGGCCCTGCGGTTCGTCGGCCGTTTTGATCAGCAGGTGGTCGCCGTCGAATGTGGAGACCACGAAAATGCCGATGCCGTTTTCCGAGAGCGGCCGGATCACCGAGAGCACGATGCCGGTTTCTCCGAACTCGAACGGCCCCTGGAACTTGTAGCAGGTCCAGCCACTGTCCTGTTTGATGCCGGAAGGCACGCGCTCCTGGCGGCAGACGATAGAGAGTTCATCCTCGGTGCGGCTGATGCTGACGAAACCGTCGCCATCCGCCCATGCGGGGATGCGGTCGGCGGGTTCAAGCCTGGCGATGGCATAACTGCCGGCAAGTTTCCTGAGCGTGATCTGCGCTGCCATGCCTGCTTCTCCATTTCCGGTCCACGGATGCCGGATAAAGAAAAGGGGCCGCCGAAGCAGCCCCTATTTTGATTGTCAGCGTCGCGCGTGATTACGCGTCGACGACGCGCAGGGCGTTCGCCTGGGCGAGCGCTTCCTTCTGAACGGCTTCCTGCACCTTTTCGAAGGCACGGACTTCGATCTGCCGGACGCGTTCGCGGCTGATATCGAACTCGGACGACAATTCCTCGAGAGTTACCGGATCGTCTGCAAGACGACGGGCTTCGAAGATGCGGCGTTCGCGGTCGTTCAGGACGCTCAGGGCCTTGGCCAGCATGCGGCGGCGCGTATCGAGCTCGTCCTGCTCGATCAGCACGGCCTCCTGGCTTTCGTGGTCGTCCACCAGCCAATCCTGCCACTGGCCGGATTCACCTTCGGTGGCGCGGATCGGCGCATTCAGCGAAGCGTCGCCCGAAAGGCGGCGGTTCATGGAAACCACTTCCTCCTCGGAGACGTTCAGCTTGGTGGCGATTTCAGCCACCTGGTCGGGCTTCAGGTCACCTTCGTCGATCGCCTGGATCTTGCCCTTCAACCGGCGCAGGTTGAAGAACAGCCGTTTCTGGTTGGCGGTGGTGCCCATCTTCACGAGCGACCACGAGCGCAGGATGTATTCCTGGATCGAGGCCTTGATCCACCACATCGCATACGTGGCCAAACGGAAGCCGCGTTCCGGATCGAACTTCTTGACGGCCTGCATCAGGCCGACGTTACCTTCGGAGACGACTTCGCCGATCGGCAGGCCGTAACCGCGATAACCCATGGCGATCTTTGCCACGAGACGCAGGTGGCTGGTGACCAGCTTGTGGGCCGCATCCCGGTCGGCATGTTCGGCATATCGTTTCGCCAGCATGTATTCCTGCTGTGGTTCCAGCATGGGAAACTTGCGGATTTCGTCGAGATAGCGGTTGAGGCCGGCTTCACCGGCAGTAATGGAAGGCAGAGTATTGCGGGCCATAAAGCACCCCTTTCCGATCTATATATCGGCTCCCTTTTTGATCTTGCTGTACATGCTGAAGGCGAGCCAAGCGGCGCAGGTCATTTTCGACCCCACACCGACCCAAATGACAGATAAGTACGGCATAACAGTGATTCAAGTCATCACAGAAGCGTTATATCATTACAATATCGTAATATACAGCGCCTTGGTTTGACGCGCTGGGAAGCAAGACGACCGTGATCGCCCAGAATCCCAGTAGCGTATCTTTGTCTCACCCATCTCCGCCGGGTCAGAGACATTTGCGTTCCAGTCCATGCGCGTTGGAGCGGCGGTAGCGGCTGACATCGCCATAAGCCTGGCTGCGCGAGACGCCGATATCCTTCAACTGGTCGTCGGTCAACTCCAGCAGCGCCACACGGTTGCGGCGTTGGCGAATTCTTCTCACGATGGCTGCGACCACCCGGTGCAAGGGCGATGGCTCGGCCGATGCATCGTCGGCGGCGAGCGGCTGGCACGGCGCTGCGGGCGGGAGTTCCATGACAAGGTGATAGCGTTCCGATGCGCGGTCAAAGACCGCCCGGTTCTCGTTCTTCATGATCTTTCTCCTGAAGGGGGGCCGGCCAAATGCGCGCGGCTGGTGTCCAGGAGGCGGGCGGCTGGCGCCCGCCTCGATGTCGGTTACCGGTGCTGATTTTTACTTGCTGGCTGCCTGGGCCGTGCGGGTCGCGACTTCCGCTTCCCGCAGCGCTTCGGCGCATTCCTCGCAGCAGACTTCGACCGTTTTGCCGCCGATCTTCACGGCGATCCGGGTCGAATCGAGTTCGCAGTCGCAGGCGGCGCAGGTGTTCTCTTTCATGGTGGCATCTCCCGATGTTGATCTTACGGGAAGAAGAAAAGCATTTTGGCAGGGGCTTCCGCTGTCAAAATCTTTAGCGACTTTTGTGGCTGCTATCTCAAGCCCGCAAAGCGCTGGAACTCCGCCGGCGTCCGCCCATAAGCGTGGCGAAAGGCCGACGAGAAGTGGCTATGGCTGGAAAAGCCGAGTTCCAACCCAAGCTCGGTCAGGTCGTCATAGGTGCCGAGCAGATCGAGCGCCCGGGCCAGCCTCAGGCGAAGCTGGTAGCGGTAGAGCGGCGTGCCCTCCACCTGCTGGAAGACCTGGGTGAGGTAGACCGGTGAGACGCCGGTTTCACCGGCAATCTCGGCGAGCGTCCAGCGGCGGGCGAGATCGGAGGAGAGGGCGAGTTTGGCACGGTCCACCAGCTTCTGACGCCCGGCGCTGGCGGTGGCGGCGCGCGCGGTCCTGACGCCGACGGCGCGGCGCACCAGCGTCATGGCCAGCGTTTCGGCTTCCAGCGTCTCGGCGGCGCCGCGCATCAGGCTGTGGCGCAGCAGCGCTACCAGCGCCTGGGCTCGCTCGTCGATCCTTAGTCGCTGCTTGTTGAAGACGAAGCGCGATCCCTTCCGATTGCGGTGCTCGACCGGCACCAGTTCCTCCAGCATCGCCTCCGGCACGTCCATGCTCAGGCAGGAATCGCCGCCTTCGACCGGGTGGCTGATCTGGTAAGCCTCGTCGCAGTTGAAGAACAGGACCTGATTGGCTTCCGCCACCGTGTCGTCGCTGCCGACATGACGCATGAAGACACCGCGATAGGGGAAGACAAGGCTCGTCGCATGGGAGCATTCCTCGTCGCTCCGGTGCCGGCATTCGCCGCTGCAAACGACGTCGCGGACCTTGATCAGATCCGTGTCGAGGAGCTTTCTGACGGCGAGATGGCTCATGGAGGACCTTGGGACGCCTCGTGAATGTCGAGAGTTATATACTCTTCGACGGTGCCTCAGGCCACCCGTTTCATGCCTTCAGCGCTTCGATCAACTCCGCCATGTCGTCGGGCATCGGTGCTTCGAATTCCATCACCTTGCCGGTGCGGGGATGCTCGAAGGCGAGCAGGAAGGCGTGCAGCGCCTGGCGCGGAAAGCGGTTGACGACGCTCTTGGCAAAATCCGGCAGCAGGTTCGCCTTGGTCTTGAAGCCGGCGGAATAGTCCTGGTCGCCGATCAGCGGATGGCCGATATGGGCCATGTGGACGCGGATTTGGTGGGTACGGCCGGTCTCCAGCCGGCATTCGATCAGCGCAGCGAGTGCCGTTGCATCCGGCTTTTCGTGGAAACGTTCGATCACCTGGTAATGGGTGATGGCCTCGCGGGCGTCGCTGCTGTCTTCCTTCTGCACGGCGCGCTTGGTGCGGTCTCCGGCACGGCCGAGCGGCGCGTCGATCGTGCCCTTCAGGCCGCGTGGACGGCCCCAGACGACCGCCTGATAGGCGCGCTCCAGCGGACCCGAGCGCCCGTGGTCGGCGAACTGGTCGGCAAGGTGGCGGTGGGCGATGTCGTTCTTGGCGGCGACCATTACGCCGCTCGTATCCTTGTCGAGCCGGTGGACGATGCCGGGACGCTTGACGCCGCCGATGCCCGAAAGGCTCGCGCCGCAATGATAGATCAGCGCGTTGACCAGCGTGCCGGTCCAGTTGCCGGCGCCCGGATGCACGACGAGGCCGGCGGGCTTGGCGATGACGATCAGGTCGGCATCCTCGTAGAGAACCTGGAGCGGGATATCCTCGCCCTTGGGCTCCGGATCCTCGGGTTCCGGAAGATCGATCTCGACGGTGTCGCCGGCATTGATCTTCTTCTTCGGCTCGGTGACCGGCTTGCCGTTGAGGCTGACAGCGCCCTGTTCGATCAGCGCCTTGATCCGGTTTCGCGAAAACTCACCGTCCAGCACGGAGGTCAGCCAGGCGTCCAGCCGTCCTTCGGCCTCGTCGGAGGCGGTGAGGACTTTCCTTGCACGCTCGGCTTCTTTAAAGGGATCGTTCATTCAATCATTCCGATAGCATTCGACAAGAACAAGGACGCCGCCCTCATGCCCCAACCCGAGATCGAGGAACAGGAAGAGCCGCTTGATCCGGCAATGGAGAAAATCCGCCGGAAGATGGTGCTTCTGATACTCGTTTCGGGCGGGATCTTGTTCGTCTGCTTTATGGCGGTCCTTGGCGCCATTGTCTACAAGGTCACGCAGCGGCCTGCCACGCCCGGGACGATCGCTTCGACAGGCGGGTTCTCGGTGCCCGCCGGCCAGCCGCTTGCGGCAACTGCGGAACTGCCTGCCGGCTTCGTCGTGCAGGGCGTATCCCTCTCCGGCAGCCAAATCCTGTTCTACGGACTGCTGACCGGCGACCAGAAGGTCCTGATCTACGATATCGCTGCCGGCCGCATCGTCGCCGATGTGACGGTGGCGATACCGCAATAATGGCACCGATCCGCATCGATGACGCGGACGATCCGCGGATCGCCGAATTCCGGTCGATCCGCGAGCGGGACCTTACCGGGCGGGAAGGGCGGTTCATCGCGGAAGGGACCGTGGTGCTCAGGATGCTCGCCGCCGCGCACAGGTCCGGCGGCGATTTTCTGACCGAGAAGATCCTGCTGCTCGAAAACCGGGTTGCGGGGCTTTCCGAGATCCTCGCAGGTTTTCCGGCAGACATTCCGGTCTACGTGGCCTCGACCGCGGTGCTGGATCAGATCGCCGGTTTCCACCTGCATCGCGGCGTGCTGGCGCTTGGACGCCGCCGGCAGGAGAGGACAGCCTCCGAGCTGATTGCCGTGTTGCCCGAGAAGGCGCTGGTGGTCGCGGCCTTCGGCATTTCCAATCACGACAATATCGGTTCCATCTTCCGCAATGCCGCAGCCTTTGGCGCCGATGCGGTGCTGCTCGATCAGGGCTGCTGCGACCCGATCTACCGCAAGTCGCTGCGCGTCTCTGTTGGAGCGGTTTTGTCGGTGCCTTACGCCCGGCACGGCACGATGACAGATATCTTGGCTGTGCTGATGGAGAAGGGTTTTGCCGTCTGGGGGCTTTCGCCCACGGGTTCGGTGGAAATCCGGGATGTACCGTCTTCCGAGCGTATGGTGCTGATCACCGGAACGGAGGGCGAGGGGCTGCCGGCGCACGTCCTCAGCCGTATCCGATCGGCCAGGATCGCCCAGGCGCCGGGTCTCGACAGCCTCAATGCGGCGACGGCGACCGGCATCGCGCTCTATGAGATCGCCATGGCTCAAGGTCGCCTATCTCAGGGCGGGTTATAGACGTCTCAGTTGTTTGCGTCCTGGCTGGTCGCGAGCGTCTTCTTCGATCTCGCGGCCAAGCTTTCCCGGTTGCTGTTTCCGGATTTGCCCGACAGGATCTTGAAGATCGGTGAGCCGGAACCTTCGGACGCTGCCGTCATGGCCACCATGCTGGCGGCTATGGAGGCCAACTCCTGGCGAATAGCGTCGTCGCTGCCGCTGCCCTTCTGCAGGCGTTCGGAGAGCGCCGCTGCCCGGTTGCGGGCGTCCTCAGCCATTCCGGCGACGACGGGATCGACATCCGGCTGCCCGGAAACCCGGGCTTGTCTCGGAGGCGGGGCGTGCGGAATTTCGCGCAGGTTGATGTCCTCCGGAGTGATCTTCTTTCTCGGTGTCGATTTTATCACTGGGCGGACAGCCGTCGAATCGCGAAGGGCACGACTGGAATCGCGCGCTTCGGCGCTGGCGCCTTTCAGCTTGTCCCGCAGTCGGCCGATTTCGGCAAGCCGGCGTTCCAGCGCCGTCTCCCTGTCAGCACGGTCGGCGATTTCCTTGGCAAGCTTGTCCTCGAGCCGCTGGACGCGATGCTCTTCCTGGGCGAGCCGTGCCTCGGCGTCCTTGGCGCGGGCAGTCTGCTGCCGGACGTCGTTGCGCAGCGTATCCCGTTCGTCGCGCAAGGCGGTGACGCGGAATTTGAGGTTCTCGACCTCCGTGTCGCGGGTGGAAAGATCGATCCGGAAATTGTCGGCGTCGGCGATCATCAGGAGCTGGCGCTGCTGCAGCTTCTCGATCTCCAGATCCTTGGCGGCGACGGTTTGCTCGGCGGTTTCGAGCGCCGCCTTCAACTGCTGGATATAGCTGTCTTCCTGACGCAGGCGCGAACGGGCGTCGGCAGCTTCGACATCCATGGTGTCGATCTGGGCACGCAGGTCGGTGATTTCGGACAGCAACTGCGTAGCTTCCTCGGCCAGCCTGTCGCTCTTGATCTGCAGCGCGACCGCCTTGTCCCTTTCCTGGACGAGTTCCTGCTTGGTGCGGGCATTCTCGGCCGCATAGACGGCGCGGGCCATGTCCCGCTGGGCGCGGACTTCCTGCGGACTGATCGGCAGCGTCGCCTTGATGCGGTTTTCTGTGTAGCGCACGATGCGATTGTGGACCGCCGGTGCAACCAGCATCACCGCAAGCGCGGCGCTCAGGAAACCCAAGCCGAACAGAAGAGCAAACTGGATCACGATGAGGCCGTTTCGCGGTCTGGATGGGAAAACGCAGGCTGTTTAAGCATGGTCACATTCAACCGGCAAGCGCCCTTCAGGCGGAAGGCCGGATTACCGGCCGCTGTGGCGCAAAACATCAAATTCCCCTCCGTTGTCCGGAGAGGACAATGGCGAATTTCAGAAAGGGTTCCAGGTCGGCGACTGGGTGAGCTTCAGATAACCGACGTTGATGCCGAGGCGAGCACCGAGGCCGGTGCGAATCGGCACGAGAATCATGTTGTTGTTGCGCAGCACCGTCATGCCGACGCCGGCGACCACGAAGGCGGAGCCCGACACGCCGCCGAAGCGGGCATAGAGGCTGTTCACCGAGGGAAGGTCGTAGACCAGCATCATCGCGCGGGTGCCTTGGCCGCCGTAGTCGATGCCGAGCGAGGGACCCTGCCAGAAGACCGGGTGCTGGCCGGCGTTCTTCGTATAAAGCTCACCCTCGCCATAGGTCAGGCCGGCGATGAATGCGCCCGAGCCTTCCTGGCCAAGGATATAGCCGTTCGGCAGGCCGTATTGCGAAAAGGCGTTCTCCACAACCTTGGCAAGGCCGCCGCTGGTGGAGCCGAAGAAGCCGTGGCCGGCATCGACGATTTCCTGGGCGGAATATTGGTTGGAGCGCTGCTGGGCGGCTGCCGGGCCTGCGAAGACCGCCACGGCTGCGATCACGGCAAACACCGTCGCGGCGAAACGGGCGAGGGCGGAAGGGGTGTGGATGCGCATTGTCAGATCCATGATTGTATCATCCAGGGGCACGCCTTTTGCATCATGCTTAAGGCCCGGCCATTTTGAAGCCATGATCTTAATAATCGGTTTACCAAATATGGTGTCATTATGGCCAGGAACATTGCTACATCCTCGCGCAACCTTCAGATGGCAAGGCGAATACGGGGGGAGCATTCGCAAACAGGAGACCTACATGCCGAAGAATCCGAATCTTACCCTTGCCGGGCCAGATCTCGCGGCACTTCTGTGCAGCCGTGTCTGCCATGACGTGATCTCCCCGGTCGGCGCGATCAACAACGGCCTTGAGCTTCTCGACGAGGGCGCGGCCGACGGCGACGCGCTCGACCTCATCCGCACCTCGGCCCTGAACGCCTCGGTACGTCTCAAGTTCGCGCGGCTCGCGTTCGGTGCTTCCGGCTCGGTCGGCGCCTCGATCGATACGGGCGAGGCCGAGAAGGCCGCCAAGGATTTCGCCATTGCCGAAAAGAAGACCGAGGTTACCTGGAACGGCCCGCGGGCGATCATCGCCAAGAATCGCGTCAAGCTGCTCCTCAACCTCTTCCTGGTCGCCTATGCGGGCATTCCCCGCGGCGGCTCGATGGACGTGACGCTGGAAAATCCGGAATACGACGCGAAATTCATCCTCACCATCAAGGGACGGATGATGCGCGTGCCGGCCAAGTTCGTCGAGATCGCCAGCGGTACTCTCGAAGAGCCGATCGATGCTCATTCGATCCAGCCCTATTACACGGTGCTGCTCGCGGAAGAGTCCGGCATGGAACTGAGCCATGTGGTTTCTGAAGACAAGATCGTTTTCATCGCCGAGACCGTGGCGGCTTGAGACGATCTGCGGTTGTTTGGCGTCCAAGGGTAACCATTCATTAGTGCCATCCCCTTAATGATGGATGCTCGGAACCAGAGAAGGTTCAGCGTCAGGGGGATACGATGCAGCGTTTAATGATTGCCGACGGATCGGACATCGTACGCACGGTCGGAAAGCGAATCCTGTCGGAACTGGGCTTCCTCGTGATCGAGGCCGACACTGCGCGCGAGGCGGCGACGCGCTGCAATGCCGAGCTTCCCAATTTCCTGATCGTCGATGCCGCGCTGGAAGGCGCGCTTGAACTGATCGGCACCATCCGTGCGATGCCGAACGGCAAGAGCATCCGCATCTTCTATTGCGTCATCGAAGCGGACCTGAAGAAGATGATGGCCGGCAAGCGCGCCGGTGCGGACGATTTCCTGCTGAAGCCGTTCGATCGCAAGATCCTGACTGCGGTCTTCTCGGCCCTGGCGCAGGCCGCCTGATTCTCAAAGCCGATACATCCACTCGACTGGCGGCAGCCTGCATGATTGCCGACTTGCGTCTCGTTTTAGGTCCGCGGGCGGATCAAAACAAAACGTCCGCCTGGCAGCCAGGCGGACGTTTTCGATAAGGGGATTTTCAGGCAGCTCAGGCGGTTTCGGCGTATTCCGCCTCCGGTTCGCGCAGCACGTAGCCGCGGCCCCAGACGGTTTCGATATAGTTTGCGCCGCCGGCGGCATTGGCGAGCTTCTTGCGCAGCTTGCAGATGAAGACGTCGATGATCTTCAGTTCCGGCTCGTCCATACCGCCGTAAAGGTGGTTCAGGAACATTTCCTTGGTGAGCGTGGTACCCTTGCGGAGCGAGAGCAGCTCCAGCATCTGGTATTCCTTGCCCGTCAGGTGAACGCGCTGGCCGCCAACTTCGACGGTCTTGGCGTCGAGATTGACGATCAGTTCGCCGGTGACGATGATCGACTGAGCGTGACCCTTGGAACGGCGGACGATCGCATGGATGCGAGCGACCAGTTCATCCTTGTGGAAGGGCTTGGTCATGTAGTCGTCGGCGCCGAAACCGAGACCACGGACCTTGTCTTCGATGCCGGCCATGCCGGACAGGATGAGGATCGGTGTTTTGACCTTCGAAAGCCTCAGAGTGCGAAGCACTTCATAGCCCGACATGTCGGGCAGGTTAAGGTCGAGGAGAATGATATCATAATCGTAGAGCTTGCCGAGGTCGACGCCTTCCTCACCGAGGTCGGTCGTATAGACGTTGAAGCTTTCCGATTTCAGCATTAGCTCGATGCTCTGGGCAGTCGCGCTGTCATCTTCGATGAGTAGAACCCGCATATTTTTCCCCTTTACCGCCGCGTAAGGTATCTTTGCCCCCTTACTCGATACGGATCCAGACTGAGCCTGATTTGGAAGCTGCCACTAAATGGTTAACAAATTATGATTCAACCTGGCAAGGTTCATGATTTCGTTAAGCAAGATTAGTAGCAACCTGTTTTCCCTTCAAGTTTGGTCATCACCAGGATTGAATCCGCGGATGAGGAAATTCCGCTAAGTGATTCATTCGACTCATACATTGTCGCGGCCAATTTAGGCCCTGGCATTTACCGACCCTTAAACGATCCGGTTTATCATTAATGATGCCCGTAAACGAAAGGTTAACGCGAGCCTTAATTTATTAACGCCGCGAGAATTTTTTGATCCTGAGTGTACCAATCCGGATACACGGGCCTGGGTCTCGCTATCCACGGAGTATTGCGTATGAAGTCGCGTGACAGCATGGTTCGCCTGAAAAGCTTTCAGGTCACCGAAAAGCGCCGTCAACTGCAGCAATTGCAGATGATGATGGCCGAATTCGAGAGAATGTCTAAAGAACTCGAGCACCAGATCACTCTGGAAGAGAAGAAATCCGGTATTACCGACCGGAATCACTTCGCTTATCCAACCTTCGCAAAGGCTGCCCGCCAGCGCGCGGACAATCTTCAGGTCTCGATTCGCGAGCTGAAGGTCCAGGAGGAAAGCGCCGAATTGGCGCTCGAGGAAGCGGAAGCGGAATTCGCCAAGGCTTCGGCGCTCGAAGAGCGCGATGGCGGAATGCGCGCCCGGGCTTAACAAGTCGGGCGGCATTATCGACGGAAATGTCATAATCTGGGGCGGTGCCGCGGTGCCGGGCCCCATTTCCGTATTTTTGGCTCTCGTTAACGTTTGTGATTCGGGTTCGGCATCCCCGTGTTAACGAAGGATATCCCGCCAGTCGGAATGGCGTTCCGCCTGCGCCTTGAAGAACGGGCAGAGCGGGATGATCTTCCAGCCGCCCTTGCGGGCTTCTTCGACCGCATGCAGCGCGAGCGCCTGGCCGACGCCCTTGCCGCGAAGCGCATCCGGAACCCCGGTATGATCAACGATGACAAGTTCCGGAGATGCGCGCGAATACGTCATTTCGGCAAAATGACCTTCGACCTCGGCGACATAACGACCGCCCGACCGTGTCTCTTCCAAAGTAATATTCATGATGGTCCCGCTTTTGTCCGTTCGCCGATGGTGTAATACGGGGAGGGCCGAAGGGAAATAGCCCGGGCTGCCCCACCAGGGGTGACACATCGTCAACGGAGAAAGCGATGAACTGGCTGCGGCCGCTTCTTCTCGCGCTGGCCGCGATCTTTCTGGCGCTCGGGCTCTTTTTGCCGATCATCCGTTTCGAGCGGCTCTATTTCTTCAGCGAAACGCCGTCTCTGCTGGAACTCGTCGCGGCGCTTTTCCAGGAGGGAGACCTGGCGCTGTCGCTGGTGGTCGGGCTGTTTTCGATCGTTTTTCCGATCGTCAAGCTGGCTGGGCTGGCGGCGCAGCTTTCCGGACGGGCGGCGGAGGCAGGATTTTTCCGCCGCGCGATGCCGCATCTTTCGAAATGGTCGATGATGGACGTGATGCTGGTGGCGATCGTGGTGTTTGCGGCAAAGAGCAGCGGCCTGGCTGTTGCGGTCTCGCAGCCGGGCCTCTGGTTCTATGCCGCTTCAGCCGTCATCGCCGGGCTTCTGCCGTCGCTGTCCCGGATCGGATCCGGGCAGAATTGAGCCGTCTTTCAGAAACCGAAAGGTGCCGTTGCGTTCGTTGCAGCGGCACCTTTTGGTTTCCGGTGCGGGCTTGACGCCCGCGAATTCGGCGTCAGTGGCGATATTGCTGGATGCGTGTGGTGCGCAGACCGGCCAGGCCATGATCGTTGATGGAGGACTGCCAGGACAGGAATTCCTCGACGGTAAGCGTGTAACGCTCGCAGGCTTCTTCCAAGCTCAACAGGCCGCCGCGAACCGCGGCTACCACCTCTGCCTTGCGCCGGATGACCCAGCGGCGCGTATTGGCCGGCGGCAGGTCGGCGATCGTCAAGGGGCTGCCATCGGGGCCGATGACATATTTTACTCGGGGACGTATCATTTCGGTCATTGGACTCTCTACACAACGCAAGACCACGTCGGTGAGCCTAGCTGCCCAGTTTTAATATTTGACTAAACAGGCCGCAGCATTTGTTCCCACTACGGCAACAATCGCGCTGCGTGTCCTAAGGCAGGACGAAAAACGCTCATTTGTGCAGGAAAAGAAGGGGTTTCGGCGACTGGGCCGTCGCTCGAAAGCGGCCGGTCAGAAGCCTTTGCCGCCCCGAAATTCGGCGAGCAGCGTGCCGAGCATGATGCGCAGATCGAGGAAAATGGAGAAATTGTCGATGTAATAGAGGTCGCATGCGATACGGGCACGCGCCTTGCCGGGGCGGTCCGTCGGTCCGCGAAGACCGCGCATCTGGGCCAGGCCGGTCATGCCCGGCCGCATCGAATGGCGGCGATGATAATCCGCAACCAGGCTCTCGTAAGGGATGCCGGCGGCTAGCATGTCGATCGCGTGACAGCGCGGGCCGACCAGCGACATGTCGCCTTTCAGGACATTCAGAAGCTGCGGCAGTTCGTCGACATTGGCCTTGCGGATGAGGGCGCCGACGCGGGTGATGCGCGGATCGTCCCTGACCGTCTGGGCTATCCCCCGCGCATCGCCGAGATTGGTGCGCATCGAACGGAACTTGTAGACCAGGAACCTGCGACCGTCCTTGCCCCAGCGCGTCTGGGTGAAGAGCGCCGGCCCGTCGCTGTCGATGCGGATCGCCAGCGCCACGAGCAGCATCAGAGGCAGGAGCAGGATCAGTGCGGAAAGCGAGACGCCGATGTCGATCGCCCGCTTTGCCGCGAGCTGCGTTCGAAGGCTGCCGCTGGATTTACGGGGTAAACCCGAATGCCGGAGGAGGATTGGCGGCGGCTCGATGCGCCAACCGCTCGACCCGTCGGTGGTGTCGTCATGCAGATCAGGAACACTCAAAACCGGCCACCCCACCCCACGCCCGACGCCCTGAGGGCGGCGGCAACTTTTAGTAGAACACCTCCAGTCCGGAGTCATCAGCCAAGTTAACCAACCGTTAAGGATGAATATAATTTAGAGATTGCTGTTATTGCAGCATCGCCAAAGATAACTCGGTTTTTCCGACGCCCAATTCCAGTTGTGCCGTACCGGCATGCCCGAGCGTCAGGTAATCCCCGGCGGAAAAGGAAAAAATTCCCGTTGCGGACTGCATTTGTGCTCCACCGGCGGCGCCATTCATCAGAATAAGTGCCTGTGTTGCATTGAGCATCAGGCTGGTCGCATGGCCGGACGACGAGAGCACCGCGAGATTGAGGGCGACGAGGTACACCCCGTCGGCCGGCACCACGAGCCGGTTGCCGCCGCCGCCGACCGCAACGCCCAGCGAAAAGCCGCCGCGATCGAGGGCAAGCGTGGTGAAGCCGCTCTGCTGGCCGGCGGTCGGGGTGAAACTCGTGCCGGCGCGGTAAACGCGGGCGGCCGGCTGATTGGGTTGCGAGACATGGCCGCTGGGCGAGATCGACAGCCCGGTCTTCCATGTCGTCCCGTCGCTGACCTTGACCGAGAACTCGGTGTTTCCGGCCAGGCCCATTTCCGCATGGCCCGTCCAGTTCGACTGGAAGAGCAGCGAGGCGGTGTCGGTGGATGCGGCCTTGTTGATCTTGATCTGGTGGCCGTTGCCGGCGTGGTTGAACAGGCTTGCCGGGGAGGCGAGCGTGAGCCGGTTTGTGCTGTCGGGCGTTGCATTGATGCCGAGTTCGTCGACGCGGCCGATGGCGGGCAGGGGGATGTCCAGCCAGAGCGTGCCCGAGAACACTTTGAGTTTTTCGGAAGCGGCGAACCAGGCCCGCCAGCCGACGCGCGGGATCAGGAATGCCCAGTAGCCGTCCTGCCAGGAAGCGACACGTCCCGTCTTGCCGGCCCAAGCGCCGGTCGCCCCAGTCGCCACCAGATAGCAGGCGCCTTCTTCGGATGTGCCCGGCGGGTTCTCGAGTTCCGCGACGATCGTCAGATGCACCAGCGCGTCGAGCCGCAGCAGCGCCTCGTTGTGGGTCACGTGTTTCTGCGCCTGCGAAGGCAGGATGAAGGGCATGTTCAGTTTTGCGGTCGTATCGGCCATGGCTATCTCCGTTCGGTCGCCCGGAGTCTAAGGCCGATGGCGGAGACGGGGAGGCGGAAGCGGCCAAGCCTTTGAAAAGCCTGAAGCGGCTCTTGAGAAACATGCTCGCTTCGACGCGCCGTGCCTTTGGCGCAACGCCTGCGCGTTTCGTCGCATACGGGCTTTTCGATGTCCTGATTGCGCTTGTCCTTTGTCTCGCATATGCGAATGTGAGCGCGGCGAGAGACAGGGAAAAGCATGCGTTATTCGGCCTATTCGATCTTCAAGGAAGCGCTGTCCGGCAACCGGATGTGGAAGCCGGCCTGGCGCGAACCGCAGCCGAAGCCGCATTACGACGTGATCATCGTCGGCGGCGGCGGGCATGGGCTGGCGACGGCCTATTACCTGGCCAAGGAATTCGGCATCACCAATGTCGCTGTGCTCGAAAAGGGCTATCTCGGCTCGGGCAATGTCGGGCGCAACACGACGATCATCCGCTCCAACTACCTGCTTGAAGGCAACAACCCGTTCTACGAATTTTCGCTGAAGCTGTGGGAAGGGCTGGAGCGGGATTTCAACTACAATGCGATGGTCTCCCAGCGCGGCATGCTCAACCTCTTTCATTCCGACGGCCAGCGGGACGCCTATGCCCGCCGAGGCAACGGCATGCGTATCCACGGCATCGACGCCGAACTGCTCGACCGCGAGCAGGTGCGCAGAAAAGCGCCCTATCTCAATTTCGACCACGCCCGTTTCCCGATCATGGGGGCGCTCTACCAGAAGCGCGCCGGTACGGTGCGGCACGATGCGGTCGCCTGGGGTTACGGCCGTGGGGCGGACGCCCGCGGCGTCGATCTGCTCCAGCATTGCGAGGTGACCGGCATCCGCCGCGAAAATGGTCTCGTCACCGGCGTCGAGACGACCAGGGGTTTCATCGGCTGCAACAAGCTGGCGCTCGCGGCTGCCGGTAATACCACCACAGTCGGGCGGATGGCCGATCTCGAACTGCCGATCGAATCGCACGTGCTGCAGGCCTTCGTTTCGGAAGGGCTGAAGCCGGTGGTCGACCATGTGATCACCTATGGCGCCGGCCATTTCTACATATCGCAGTCGGACAAGGGCGGATTGGTGTTCGGGGCCGAGATCGACTTCTATTCCTCCTATGCGCAGCGCGGGAATCTGGCGACCGTCGAGCACACGATGGAGGAGGGGGTGTCGCTGATCCCCGGCCTCTCGCGTGCCAAGGTGCTCAGAAGCTGGGGCGGCGTCATGGACATGTCGATGGACGGATCGCCGATCATCGACCGCACGCCGATCGACAATCTCTATCTGAATTGCGGCTGGTGTTACGGCGGCTTCAAGGCGACGCCGGCCTCCGGTTTCTGTTTCGCCCACCTGATCGCCAAGAACGAGACGCATCACGTCACCCGCTTCATGCGGCTCGACCGGTTCGAGCGCGGTTACACGATCGACGAAGCGGGCCGCGGCCCCCAGCCGAACCTTCACTGAGCAAGATCCCCCATGGCAAGCCTCATCACCTGTCCGCATTGCGGTACCAGACCCAAGGAAGAGTTTTCGATCCGCGGCGCCGCCGCGCCGGAACGCCCTTCGCCGACCGCCAGGGACGAGGCCTGGCACCGTTACGTCTATATCCGGGACAATCCGAAAGGGCGCTATCAGGAGTATTGGCATCACGTCGCCGGCTGCCGCCGTTTTCTGGTGGTCGAGCGGGACAACCTTACCCACGAGGTTTTCGGCGTGGCCGATGCCGCGGAGTTTGAGCGCGCGGGAGCTGACGAATGACCTCCTATCGTCTCGGGTCCGGCGGCGCGATCAATCGCGGCCAGTCGCTCACCTTCACCTTCGACGGCCGCAGCTACAAGGGGTTCGACGGCGATACGCTCGCCTCGGCGCTGCTTGCCAACGATCAGATGCTGATGGCCCGCAGCTTCAAGTACCACCGCCCGCGCGGTGTGGTGACGGCAGGGTCCGCCGAGCCCAACGCGCTGATGACGATCGGGTGGGGCGCGAGGGCCGAGCCGAACGCCCGTGCGACGGTGGTCGAGCTTTACAATGGCCTCGCTGCCGCCAGCCAGAACCGCTGGCCGTCGCTGAGGCATGATTTCGGCGCGGTGAACGATCTCTTCTCGCCGTTTCTCGGTGCCGGTTTCTACTACAAGACCTTCATGTGGCCGGGCGTGCTCTGGGAAAAACTCTACGAGCCGCTGATCCGCCGTGCCGCCGGGCTCGGCAAGGCCACGATGCAGGCCGATCCGGATCGTTACGAAAAATCCTGGGCGCATTGCGACCTGCTGGTGATCGGCGCGGGGCCGACCGGTCTCATGGCGGCGCTCGCCGCCGGCAGGGCTGGGGCGCGGGTCATCCTGGCGGACGAAGGCTTCAGGTTCGGAGGTTCGCTGCTGTCGGAAAGCGCCACGGTCGGCGGCCAGCCGGCTGCGGAATTCACGGCTGACGTCGTCGAGGAACTGGCGTCGTTGCCGAACGTGACGCTGATGCCGCGCACGACCGTGTTCGGCTGGTATGACGACATGGTGTTCGGCGCAGTCGAGCGGGTGCAGAAACACGTGGCCTCGCCGTCGCCGGACCTGCCGATGGAGCGGCTGTGGCGCATCGTGGCTAAGCAGGCGATCCTTGCCACCGGTGCCGAAGAGAGGCCGCTCGTCTTCGGCGGCAACGACAAGCCGGGCGTGATGACAGCCGGGGCTGCGCGCACCTATCTCAACCGCTACGGCGTCGCGGTCGGCGGCAGGGTCGCTGTCTTCACCAATGGCGGCTCCGGGTACCGCACGGCCGCCGACCTCCTCGCTCAGGGTATCGACGTCACCGCGATCATCGACGCGCGGCCGCAATCGGCCGACCCGGTGCCGGAGAGTGTCCGCGTCATCCGCAGCGGCTCGGTGATCGCGACCAGGGGACGCCAGCGGATCGAGGGGCTGATCGTCGAGCGCTCCGGGTTCGAGGAGGTGATCGGCTGCGATGCGCTGGCGATGTCCGGCGGCTGGTCGCCGATCGTGCATCTGATGTGCCAGCGCGGCGCCAAGCCCGTGTGGTCCGACGAGAAACAGGCCTTTCTGGCGCCCGACGTCGGCGGAGCTTTTGCGGCTGCCGGCTCGGCTGCCGGCCAGGTGTCGCTCGGGGCTTGCCTGAAGGATGGTTCGGCCAAGGCCCATGCCGCACTCGACGCGCTGGGCAGGCTGGTCGGCCCACTCGAAACGCCCGAGGTCGAGGGCGAATACGATCCGTCCTTCGCGCCGCTCTGGTACGTGCCGGGCGCCCGGGACAAGGCTTTCGTCGATTTCCAGAACGACGTGCATGTCGGCGACCTCGGTCTCGCCCAGCGGGAAGGTTTCCGCCATATCGAGCACACAAAACGTTATACCACCGCCGGCATGGCGACCGACCAGGGCAAGCTCGGCAATGTCAACACGGCCGGCATCGTCGCGGGCATGCGTGGGGTATCGCCGGCCGAGATCGGCACCACCACATTCCGGCCGTTCTACACGCCGGTCTCGTTCGGCGCGCTGGCAGGCGCTGCGCGGGCCGAGCATGCGGCGCCTGTGCGGACCTCCCCACTGCATGGCTGGGCGAGAAAGAACGGCGCGACCTTCGTCGAATCAGGTCTCTGGTACCGCTCCGCCTGGTTCCCGCAGGAGGGCGAAAAGACCTGGCGGGAAAGCGTCGACCGCGAGGTCCTGAACGTCCGCGCCCATGCCGGGCTCTGTGACGTCTCCACGCTCGGCAAGATCGAGATATTCGGGTCGGGCGCGGCGGAATTCCTCGATCGCATCTATTCCAACAGCTTTCTCAAGCTGCCGGTCGGAAGAGCACGTTACGGGCTGATGCTGCGCGAGGACGGTATCGTCTTCGACGACGGCACAGTGAGCAGGTTTTCCGAAAAACACTATGTCATGACCACAACGACGGCTTTTGCCGTGGACGTGCTCGCGCATCTGGAATTCTCGGCGCAGACCTTTTGGCCGGAACTCGACGTGCGCTTGGTCTCCTCGACGGATCAGTGGGCGCAGATGTCGCTCGCCGGTCCGAAGGCGCGAATCATCATGAGCCGCGTTGTGCAGGACGATATTTCCGATGCTGCCTTCCCCTTCCTCGCCGCCAGGGAGGTGATGCTGCGCGACGGGCTGAAGGCGCGGTTGTTCCGCATCTCCTTCTCGGGCGAGCTCGCCTACGAGCTTGCCGTTCCGGCCGGTTACGGCGAGGCGGTCGCCGACGCGATCATGAATGCGGGCCGCGAGGAGGGCATCTGCGCCTATGGTGTCGAGGCCCTGAACGTGCTGCGCGTCGAGAAGGGGCATGTCACCCATAGCGAGCTCGACGGCCGCACTACCGCGGACGATGTCGGGCTCGGCCGGATGATGGCGATGCAGAAGCCGGATTTCATCGGCAAGCGGCTCTCGACCCGATTCGGATTGACGGCCGCCGACCGGCTGCAGCTCGTCGGATTGAAGCCGATCGAGGCCGACAAGGAGATCAAGGCCGGCGCGCATCTTCTGAAGGAGGGTGCAAAGCCGTCGACGGCGAACGATCAGGGTTTCGTCTCATCGGCCTGCTTTTCGCCAACACTCGGGCATTTCATCGCGCTCGGCATGCTGAAATCCGGGCGCGAGCGGATCGGCGAACGGGTGATGGTCTGGGACGGGCTGCGCGGCTCGGAAGTGCTCGCGCAAGTCTGCCCGCCGGTCTTCGTCGATCCCGAAAACAGCAAACTGTATCTCTGAGGGCTGCCTGATGTCGATCAATCTTCTTCACCGGCATGTCCTAGACGATCATATCTCGGGCTTCGAGACGGACCCCAATCCGAACCACCTGTCCATCATTCGCCGGCCGGTGATCTTCTCGGTTCTCGCCCACGAGGGCCAGGAGACGGCCGTCGCCGAAGCCCTGTGGAATGCCGAGGATGTGGCGCCGCGCTTCTGCAGCCCGTCCGAATGGTTGGCCGTATCGCGGACGGTCGGCGCCGAGACGGTCGCCGGCATGCTGTCCGGGATCACCGGA
This sequence comes from Neorhizobium tomejilense, assembly GCF_964254135.1. Taxonomy (NCBI): domain Bacteria; kingdom Pseudomonadati; phylum Pseudomonadota; class Alphaproteobacteria; order Hyphomicrobiales; family Rhizobiaceae; genus Neorhizobium; species Neorhizobium tomejilense. The sequence goes on along the minus strand of NZ_CAXUSO020000001.1, from coordinate 2,632,493 downwards.
GCGTTCTTCGCTGACCAGAGCGGCGGCCGCGTGCTCATGGAAATATCCGGTCCGAGCGTGCGAGCGATTCTCGCCAAATGCGTGGCGATCGACCTGCATCCGGAGGTGTTCGAGGAGGGGCATTCGGCCGCGATGTTGTGCTGCCACGCGGAGGCAAATGTCGCGCGCACCGGTGCCGACAGGTTCGAGATCATCGTGCCGCGCTCGCTTGCCGGATCGGTTTTCGAGGAGCTGATGGAGATGGGCCGCGAGCATGCGCTGACCCGCGGCTTCGTGGACTGAGCGCTGAGCCTGCAGGGCGAGGGTCGAATCTGAATTTAACGTTAACGCAAGGACGATCTTTAATTTCGCAAACCGGGTGCCCCGGCTAATTTTTCGACAGAAGCTGCCGGTTTTTTGGAATTTCTGATCTTTGTGTTGCCAGATTGTTGAGAAGTGCTGCGATTTTGTCGGTCTCGCGGCTTTTTGTCTTCCCATTCCTTACGAAAACGTTATGGAATGCGCCAAAGAACGTAAGAACCCGCAAGGGGCAAATAAACGAGATGCGACCCTCCCGGGATCGCATCCAGGGGAAAATATATGGAGTATTTTATCCAGCAGCTCATCAACGGGCTGACTCTTGGATCCATCTATGGCCTTGTGGCAATCGGCTATACGATGGTTTACGGCATCATCGGCATGATCAACTTCGCCCATGGCGATATCTTCATGCTTGGCGGTTTCGCCGCTCTCATCGTCTTCCTGATCGCAACCTCCTTCTTCGCCGGCATTCCGGTGGCGTTGCTTCTGCTGCTGATGTTGCTCGTCGGCATGCTGATGACGGGGTTGTGGAACTGGACGATCGAGCGGGTCGCCTACCGGCCGTTGCGCGGTTCGTTCCGGCTTGCGCCACTGATCACCGCGATCGGCATGTCGATCGTGCTGTCCAACTTCATCCAGGTGACGCAGGGGCCGCGCAACAAGCCGATCCCGCCGATGGTAACCGACGTCTTTCATATCGGCGGCATCACCATCTCGCTGAAGCAGGTGCTCATCGTCATCATCACGGCGGTGCTGCTGTTCGCCTTCTGGTACATCGTCAACAAGACGCCGCTCGGCCGCGCCCAGCGGGCAACCGAGCAGGACCGCAAGATGGCGGCGCTGCTGGGCGTCGACGTCGACCGGACGATCTCGATCACCTTCATCATGGGTGCAGCGCTCGCGGCGGTCGCCGGTGGCATGTATCTGATGTATTACGGCGTCGCCTCTTTCAACGATGGCTTCATCCCGGGCGTCAAGGCCTTCACCGCAGCGGTTCTCGGCGGTATCGGGTCATTGCCGGGCGCCGTTCTCGGCGGGCTGCTGATCGGCCTCATCGAGTCGCTGTGGTCGGCCTATTTCTCCATCGCCTACAAGGACGTCGCCACGTTTGCGATCCTCGCTTTCGTGCTGATCTTCAAGCCGACCGGCATTCTCGGCCGGCCGGAAGTGGAGAAGGTGTAACATGACAGCTGCAACCGAAACCGGTCATCCGAACGTGCTTGCCAAGGCGGTGCGGGAAGGTATTTTCGCCGGCGTCATCTCCTTCTTCATGTTCCTGCTGTTCGTCGGCGTCGAGACCTATCAGGACATCAACAACGCGCTCGTCTGGCGCACCCGCTGGGGTCTTCTGGCGATCTTTGTCCTGGTTGCGGCGGTCAGCCGCTTCCTCACAGTCGGGTTCATCAAGCCACATATCGACCGTCGCAAGCTCGCCAAGGCAAAGAGCGGCGTGCTGGAAATTTCCGAGCAGAAGAACTTCTTCCACCGGCATTTCCTCAAGATCGCACTGATCTTCCTGCTGGTCTATCCCTTCCTGTCGCTGCTCATCGTCGGCAAGCAGGGTTCGCTGAAATATGTCGACAATTTCGGCATCCAGATCCTCATCTACGTGATGCTCGCCTGGGGCCTGAACATCGTCGTCGGCCTCGCCGGACTGCTCGACCTCGGTTATGTCGCCTTCTATGCGGTCGGCGCCTATTCCTATGCGCTGCTGTCCTCCTATTTCGGCCTGTCCTTCTGGCTGCTCCTGCCGATGTCGGGCGTTCTCGCCGCACTCTGGGGGATCATCCTCGGCTTCCCGGTTCTGAGGCTGAGGGGCGACTATCTCGCTATCGTGACGCTCGCCTTCGGGGAAATCATCCGCCTGGTGCTGATCAACTGGACCGATGTGACCAAGGGAACATTCGGGATTTCGGGTATCGCAAAGGCCTCGTTCTTCGGCATCTGGTCCTTCGATACCGGCAGCGCGAACAGCTTCGTCAAGGCCTGGGGCCTGTCGGCTTCCTCGGTCTATTACAAGATCTTCCTGTTCTACATCATCCTGGCGCTCTGCATGCTCACCGCCTACGTCACCATCCGGCTTCGGCGCATGCCGATCGGCCGGGCCTGGGAAGCGCTGCGCGAGGATGAGATCGCCTGCCGTTCGCTCGGCATCAATACCGTCACCACCAAGCTGACCGCTTTTGCGACCGGCGCGATGTTCGGGGGAATCGCGGGTTCCTTCTTCGCCACCCGCCAGGGCTTCGTCTCGCCGGAAAGCTTCGTCTTCCTGGAATCGGCCGTGATCCTGGCAATCGTCGTTCTCGGCGGCATGGGGTCGCTGACCGGCATCGCGATCGCCGCGGTGGTGATGGTCGGCGGTACCGAGGTGCTGCGCGAAATGTCCTTCCTCAAGGTCGTGTTCGGACCGGACTTCACGCCTGAACTCTACCGCATGCTGCTCTTCGGCCTGGCGATGATCATCGTCATGCTGTTCAAGCCGCGGGGCTTTGTCGGATCGCGAGAACCGACGGCCTTCCTCAAGGAGCGCAGGGCGGTCTCTGGAAGCTTTACCAAGGAGGGCCACGGCTGATGGCTCTCGGAACGACGACGATGACGAACGATACGATCCTCAAGGTCGAGCACCTGTCGATGAAGTTCGGCGGCCTGATGGCCATCAACGATCTTTCGCTGGAGGTACGGCGCGGCGAGATCACCGCGCTGATCGGGCCGAACGGTGCCGGCAAGACGACGGTGTTCAACTGCATCACCGGCTTCTACAAGCCGACCATGGGCATGCTCACCCTGCAGCGCAGGGACGGCAAGGAATTCCTGCTGGAACGTCTGCGCGACTTCGAGATCCCCAAGCTGGCCGGCGTCGCCCGCACCTTTCAGAACATCCGCCTGTTCTCGGGCCTGACGGTTCTCGAAAACCTGCTGGTCGCGCAGCACAATGCCCTGATGAAGGCATCGGGCTACACGATCCTCGGCCTCCTCGGTCTGCCGGCCTATAACAGGGCCGTCGATGCCTCGATCGAAAAGGCGAAATACTGGCTCGACAAGGCGGATCTGACCGATCGTGCCGACGACCCTGCCGGCGACCTTCCCTACGGTGCCCAGCGGCGGCTCGAAATCGCCCGCGCGATGTGCACCAACCCGGAACTGCTGTGCCTCGACGAACCGGCTGCCGGCCTCAACCCGCGAGAATCTGCGGCGCTCAACGCGCTCTTGCACCTGATCCGCGACGAGGGCGCTTCGATCCTGCTGATCGAGCACGACATGTCGGTGGTCATGGAGATTTCCGACCATGTCGTGGTGCTGGAATACGGCCAGAAGATATCCGACGGCTCGCCGGACCATGTGAAGAACGACCCACGAGTGATCGCCGCATATCTCGGCGTCGAGGATGACGAGGTGGAAGAGGTGATTGCGGTAGAACTCGAGGGGGGCAATCACTGATGGCGGCCGAGAACCTTCTGAAAGTCGAGGCTGTCGAGACCTACTACGGTAATATCCGTGCACTCGCAGGCGTCGATGTCGAAGTCAACAAGGGCGAGATCGTCAGCCTGATCGGCGCCAACGGCGCCGGCAAGTCGACGCTGATGATGACCATCTGCGGCAGCCCGCAGGCTCGAACCGGCGCGATCATCTTCGACGGCGAGGACATCACCAAGCTGCCGACGCACCTGATCGCACGGCGCCGCATCGCCCAGTCTCCCGAAGGCCGGCGCATCTTCCCGCGCATGACCGTCTACGAGAACCTGCAGATGGGGGCCGGCCTCGACAACCTCAAATATTTCAACGAGGACGTCGAGAAGATCTTCACGCTCTTCCCGCGCCTCAAGGAGCGCCAGAGCCAGCGCGGCGGCACGCTTTCGGGCGGCGAGCAGCAGATGCTGTCGATCGGACGCGCGCTGATGGCGCGGCCGAAGCTGCTCTTGCTCGACGAACCTTCGCTGGGCTTGGCGCCGCTGATCGTCAAGGGCATTTTCGAGGCGATCAAGAAGCTGAACAAGGAAGAAGGGTTGACCGTCTTCCTCGTCGAGCAGAATGCGTTCGCGGCACTGAAACTCTCCGACCGTGGCTATGTGATGGTCAACGGCAAGGTGACGATGAGCGGTTCCGGAAAAGAGCTTCTCGCCAATCCGGAAGTGCGCGCCGCTTACCTTGAAGGTGGACGGCATTGATCGTTAAGGTTGTACTAATGGCAGCCGGAGGAATTTAGGATGCAGGGACTGTTTTTCGAAAGCGACAGCGGCGTGCGGTACCTCTTGCGTTTCCTCGTGCTGATCATCGGCTTCTGGACTGCCTGGCGCTCGGGCAAGGCCGCCGCCGAAGGCTGGAACGGCTATACGACGGTGGTGGTCTATACGCTGCTACTCGGCGTGGCGATGCGTTTTCTGCACTATGCACTGTTCCAGGGGCCATTCATCAGTCCGTTCTACTACATCATCGATGTGGCCATCCTGCTCGTCTTTTCGAGCGCCGGATTCCGCATCCGGCGGACGCGCCAGATGGTGCAGAATTACTATTGGCTCTACGAGCCGACTTCCGCTTTCTCCTTCAAGAAGAAAGATTGACAGCCGCACTTTTCTGTCCTCAGATTAGCTCGGGTTGAAATCATAAGTAACCTAGAGTGGAACATTTCCGGCGCAGTGACGGTGGGTATTGCGCCCGGTTTCGAAAAATCAGCTCACCTAAAAAATTGGGAGTAACTCGATGAAGAAGTCTCTTCTTTCCGCGGTTGCGCTGACGGCCATGGTCGCCTTCAGCGGTAGCGCATGGGCCGACATCGTTATTGGCGTCGGCGGTCCGCTCACGGGTCCGAACGCCGCCTTCGGTGCGCAGCTCCAGAAGGGTGCCGAACAGGCCGCAGCCGATATCAATGCCGCCGGCGGCATCAACGGCGAAAAGATCAAGATCGTCCTCGGCGACGACGTATCCGATCCCAAGCAGGGCATCTCGGTTGCCAACAAGTTTGCATCCGACGGCGTCAAGTACGTGGTCGGCCACTTCAACTCCGGCGTTTCGATTCCGGCTTCCAAGGAAGTCTATGCCGAAAACGGCATGCTCGAAATCACCCCGGCTGCGACCAACCCGGTCTTTACCGAGCGTGGCCTGTGGAACGTCTTCCGTACCTGCGGTCGTGACGACCAGCAGGGCGGCGTTGCCGGCGCTTACCTCGCCGACAAGTTCAAGACCGCCAAGATCGCCATCATCGACGACAAGACGCCTTACGGTCAGGGCCTTGCCGAAGAAACCAAGAAGGCAATGAACGCCAAGGGCCTCAAGGAAGTCATCCGCGAAGGCGTCAACGTCGGCGACAAGGACTTCTCGGCGCTCATCTCCAAGATGAAGGAAGCCGGCGTCACGATCATCTACTGGGGCGGTCTCCACACCGAAGCCGGCCTGATCATCCGCCAGGCCAAGGACCAGGGCCTCAAGGCTACGCTCGTTTCGGGTGACGGTATCGTCTCCAACGAACTGGCCTCGATCGCCGGCGACGCCGTCGCAGGCACGCTCAACACCTTCGGCCCGGACCCGACGCTGAACCCGGCCAACAAGGACCTGGTTGCCAAGTTCAAGGCAGCCGGCTTCAACCCGGAAGCCTACACGCTGTATTCCTACGCAGCCGTGCAGGTCATCGCTGCCGGCATCAAGGCAACCGGCAAGGCCGACGACGCCGAAGCCGTTGCCAAGACGCTGCATGCAAAGGGTCCGTTCAAGACCGTTCTCGGTGACATTGCCTTCGACGCCAAGGGCGATCCGAAGATTCCGGGCTACATCATGTACGAATGGAAGAAGGGTCCGGACGGCAAGTACAGCTACTTCCCGCAGGGCTGAGCCGTTATCGGCAACCGTATCTTAGAAGGGAGCCCGGTCAAAAGCCGGGCTTCTTTGCGTTTTGGAGCACCTATAGGCGGCACGCCGGAGTTCCACTAAACTGGCAGCTGAATTCCGGACTTGGAAATCTCCATTATCTGGCATATCAAGGGTCAGGGCCTGTTAAATTCAGCCGAACCCGAAGGACGAGACGGGTTTCGCACCTGGACTGCGTCGGGAAGATTTGAAAATGTGCGAACATTTCCTGCCTCTTCCCTCCTAGCCAGGCACGAAATCCGTCACTTAGATTGGATGAATTCAACAGCTCCTGAGCCTGGATAGTCCAATTTGAGGAGAGGTAATGTTATGGATCTGAGTGCCATTATTGCCCAGGTCATCGGCGGTGCCCTCGGCGGGACCGCGGGTGGGAAAATCCTGAAGGACGCCGACCTCGGTCAGATCGGAAATATCATAGCCGGCGCGGTCGGAGGAATTGGCGGTGGTTCAATCCTCGGCTCGCTTCTTGGAGTCGGCGGTGCTGCGGCTGGAGGCGTCGATTTAGCAGCGCTCGCTGGTCAGCTCGTCGGGGGCGGTATTTCCGGGCTTGTCGTCCAGATCGTCGTTGGTTTGGTCGTCAACAAGTTTTTCAAGAAAGCCTGACTGTAGCGAAGCGTCTGTCGTCGCCACGCAGAGGAGCTTGTTCGTCGCTCGAAACGGTTCGCCGGATCGTTCTCGGGCTACGCTGACCGTTACTCGCTATGCAGCACATGTGCCGCCTTGACGGCCGCCGATGCGCGGTTTTCGACGCCGAGCTTCACATAGATCTGTTCCAGATGCTTGTTCACCGTGCGGGCCGAAAGGCCGAGGATGTCGGCGATGTCGCGGTTCGACTTGCCCTTGGCGATCCACAGCAGCACTTCGGATTCCCGTTGGGTCAGGGGGAAATGCTGGCGCAGCACCTCGTCGTCCGGGCGTTTGTTGGCGGCCGTCAGGCGGAAGAGATGTTCGTCCGCGCCGATCGCGCCGAGGAAGGAGAATTGCAGGCTCGCCTGGCCGTTCTGGACGAGGGCGAAGGCGGCGTCGCGGGCAAAGCCCGGCTTGTCGCGCTCGTCCATCCAAGTGGAAATCCGGCGGGAAACGATGTCGAGCCCATCGTCGCTGTTGGTGGCCGCATTGATCAGCCGTGTCGCCTGAGGGGTCGACCAGTGGATGGCGCCACTCGCCTTGACCGCCAGCAGGTGGCGGCCCGCGGCGTCGAGCGCCACACGGGCGCTCTGGGCCGAACGGGCATTGGAAAGGTGCACCCGGATGCGGGCGCGCAGTTCGTCGATGTTGATCGGTTTGGTCAGATAGTCGACGCCGCCGGAATCGAGCGCGTTGACCACATGTTCGGTCTCGGTGAGGCCCGTCATGAAGATGACCGGTACTTGCGCAACGGCGCCATTGGTCTTCAGCTTGCGGCAGGTCTCGAAACCGTCCATGCCGGGCATCACCGCGTCGAGCAGGATGAGGTCCGGGGTAATGCGCTCGACGATATTGAGCGCCGACTGGCCGGCGGTGGCGATCAGCACCGAAAAGCCGGATTTTTCGAGCGCTTCGGTGAGGAAGCCCAGCGTTTCGGGGCTGTCGTCCACGAGAAGGACGATATCGCGCGGCAGAGCAGTTTCAGCCATCACTCGTCCTTTCTGCCTCCAGGCGGCTCAGGAATTTCATATAACCGGCAAGGTCGAAGGCCTGCACGTAGGCGCCGAGTTCTTCCGTGAAGGGGCGGTGTTCCTCCTCCCGGGCGAGATCGGCGAGTTTCGCTTCGATACCGCGGACGTAGCCGATTTCACCGAGCCGCAAAAGGTCCTGGACATGGTTCGTCCCCGGACTTTTGATCGGCTTTTTCGGGCCAACGACCGCCGGGATAACCGTTTCGTTCTCATAGACCCAAACGAGGCCGAGATGGGCGGCGAGCTTGTCGGCGAGCCTGCGGATATCGACCGGTTTGGCGATCGCGTCGTTATGGCCCTCGTCGCCGGAATGCGTGGCGATGCCGTCGCCGATATTGGCCGAAAGCATGACGATCGGTGCCACCTGGCCGATCTCGCGCAGCCGGGAGACGAGCTGCCAGCCGCTCATGCCGGGCATGGAGATGTCGACCAGAAACAGGTCCGGCGTGACGCCCTCGATCAGGGTCAGGCAGTCCGGCCCGCTATTGGCGGTCAGCACGACGAAATCCATCGGTACCAGCACTTCGCGCATCAGGTCGCGGTGGTCTTCGTTGTCGTCGACGAGGACGATGGTGCGGCGCGGGCCGGTATAGGAGACGATCTTCTTTTCCGCCGCCGGCGCGGTGTTCGGCCGCTCGATGGCGGACAGCATCAGTCTCACCTTGAAGATCGAACCTTCGCCCTTGGTGCTGGCGACCGCGATCTCGCCACCGAGCGTGTTGGTGAGGAGCTGGGTGATGGTGAGGCCGAGACCGAGTCCGGGCATCGGCCTGATGCTTTCCGCCTCGCCGCGCTGGAAGGGCTCGTAGATGCGGCCGAGATCCTTTTCGGCAATGCCCCGGCCTGTATCGGAAACGGTGAAGGTGGCGACCTGGCTGCGATAGGCGACGTCGAATTTCACCGTGCCCTCGTCGGTGAACTTGATGGCGTTGGAGAGCAGGTTGACGAGGATCTGGCGCAGCCGCTTTTCGTCGGTGCGGACATATTGGGGCAGGGAGCGGGCGCGCTCGTGCTCGAATGTCAGCCCCTTGGCCTGCGCCTGCAGGCCGAACATCTCGACGATCTGGTCCAGGAAATCCTGGATGTTGATCTCGTTGGAATAGACCTGCAGCCGGCCGGCCTCGATCTTGGAAATGTCGAGCAGGCCGTCGATCAGGCCCGAGAGATGGTCGGCAGAACGCTTGATGACCTTGATCGCCGATTGGCGCGGCGCGGGGATGGTCTCGTCGCGCTCGAGGATCTGGGCGTAACCGAGCACGGCGTTGAGCGGGGTGCGCAGCTCATGGGAAAGGCCGACGACGTAACGGCTCTTGGCGCGGTTGGCGGATTCGGCCGTCTCCTTGGCCTCCTGGAGCGCCGCGTCGGTCTTCTTGTGGGCGGCGATTTCCTTCAGCAGCAGCGTGTTCTGGCGGGAGGATTCCTCTTCCGCCACAACCCGGCTGTCATGGGCGAGCACATAGAACCACGAGACGATGCCGGCGATGATCGCAAAGACGAAGAAGACGATCAGCACGGTTCCGACGATCACCTCGGAATTGACGGGCGTTGCCTGGCTGACCTGGTAGGCGATCATGCCGAGGATCGCGCCGATCACCGAGATCGACAGGACCGCCGTCGTCGCGTAGCGCCCGAGGCGGGTCATCAGGCGGGTGATGACGCTGTCCGGCAGGAAGGAGCGGGCGACGGCCCCAACCTGCGTGTTGAGCCGTGCATGCGGCTTGCACATGTCGTGGCAGCGGCTGTCGAGCGAACAGCAGAGCGAGCAGATCGGCGCGGCATAAGCGGGGCACCAGGCCATATCCTCGTGCTCGAACGGGTGCTCGCAGATGGAGCAGGTGATCGAGCCGACGTGTCTCCAGCTCTGGCGCGGTTTTCGGGCGAGGTAGAATTTGCCCCTGGTGGCAAAGGCGAGCGCCGGCGAGATCAGGAAGGCGACCAATGTCAGGTAGGTGGCGAGCGAGGCCATCAACGGGCCGAACAGGCCGAAATGGGCGGCGAGCGCGATCGCCGCTGAACCGAACATCGAGCCTAAGCCCACCGGATTGATATCGTAGAGATGGGCACGCTTGAACTCGATGCCTTCGGGCGACAGGCCCAGCGGCTTGTTGATCATCAGATCGGCCGAGATGGTGCAGAGCCAGGACATGGCGATGATCGAGAAGATGCCGAGCGTCGCTTCGAGCAGCCGGTAGATGCCGAGCTCCATCAACAGCAGTGCGATCACTACGTTGAACACCAGCCAGACGACGCGGCCAGGATGGCTGTGGGTGAGCCGCGAGAAGAAGTTCGACCAGGCGAGAGAGCCCGCATAGGCGTTCATCACGTTGATCTTCAGCTGCGAAACGACCACGAAGGCCGCCATCAGCAGCAGGGCGGCCATATCGTTCGGGATCATGTAGCCGAAGGCCGCGAAATACATGTGTGCCGGGTCTGCCGCCTCGCGAATCGGCACTGCGGTCGAGAGCGTCAGCACCGCCAGGAAAGAGCCGGCCAGGAGCTTCGGCACGCCGACCACCACCCAGCCGGGGCCGGCGAGAAAGACGGCGAACCGGTGCCGCCACTTGTCGAGGCCCTCCGGCGGCAGGAAGCGCAGGAAGTCGACCTGCTCGCCGATCTGCGGCATCAGGGCGAGGATGACGGCGGAGGCCGCGCCGAACTCGACCAGATTGAAGGGTGCCGGACCGGCCACCTCGGCGTTCGAGTGGCCGATCCCGGCAAAGGCGCGCCAGAGATCGAACTTCTCCCAATCCATGAAGGCGATGAACACAAAGGGGAGGATGTTGAGGATGATCCAGAATGGCTGTGTGATCAGCTGAAAGCGGGAGATCAGCTGTACGCCGTAGATGACCAGCGGGATCACCACCACGGCGCTGATGATATAGCCGATCCACGGCGGAATGCCGAAGGCGAGATCCAGCGCGCCGGTCATGATCGAGGCCTCGATCGCAAACAGCATGAAGGTGAAGCTCGCATAGATCAGCGAGGTGATGGTCGAGCCGATGTAACCGAAGCTCGCGCCGCGGGTCAGAAGATCGATATCGACGCCGTGGCGGATCGCGTAACGGCTGATCGGCCAGCCGATCGCCAGCATGGCGATGGCGGCCGCGACGATCGCGAAAATTGCGTTGGTGGTGCCGTAGGAAAGGGTGATCGTGCCGCCGATGGCCTCCAGCGCCAGGAAGGAGATGGCGCCGATGGCGGTCTGGGAAATACGGCTGGAGGAAAACCGGCGGGCACTCTTGGCGGTGAAACGGAGGGCGTAGTCCTCCAGCGTCTGGTTGGCGACCCAACGATTGTATTCACGCCGAACGGGAATGATGCGTTGCCGCGCTGCCATGCCTAATTTCTAGCACCTTCTGAGGGAAGACCGTCAATTGTGCACTTTCGGCTGAGGCGCGGCGTTTTGCAAGCAAAGTATGATGCGGTGCGGTAAATCCCCACCGCATCCTGGAAGCCGGTTATATGGTGCGGGTTGGGCGCACCACAATCTCGTTTGTATCCACGTCTTCAGGCTGGTCGATAACATGGAGAACAGCGCGGCCGATCGCATCGGGCGTCAGGGCCACGCTGCGATAGGTCTTCATCGCGTCCGCCGCGACCGGATCGGTGATCGTGCCGGCAAGCTCGGACTCCACTACGCCGGGATAGACGCAGGTGACGCGGATCTTGTCGTTCTCCTGGCGCAGTCCGTCGGAGATTGCCCGTACCGCGTATTTGGTGGCGCAATAGACCGCTGCTGTCGGCACCACGCCGAGGCCGCCGATCGACGAGATGTTGATGATCTGGCCGTACCCCTGGCCGTTCATGATCGGCAGAACCGAAGCGACGCCGTAGAGCACGCCGCGGATGTTCACGTCGATCATCCGGTCCCATTCCTCGACCTTGAGCGACGACATCAGCGACAGCGGCATCAGGCCGGCATTGTTGACGATGACGTCGATGCGGCCGAATTCGGCAAGTGCGAATTCCGCGAACGCCTGAAAGTCCTGCCGGTCGGTCACGTCGAGCCGGCGAATTCGCACGGTGCCGCCGGCCGCGGTGATCTCTTCCGCCAGGACTTCCAGCCGGTCGGTGCGGCGGGCACCGAGCACGATCTTGGCACCGGCCGCGGCGAGAATGCGCGCCGTGCCTTCGCCGATACCGCTGCTGGCGCCGCTGATAAGAACCACCTTTTCAGTGATGTGAGTCATGTTGCTGATCCTCTGTGGCAGGCAGCGGCGGCATGCCGCTGCGGGCAGGGGATTTATGCCGCGGATGTGCGGCCGACCGGTATCAAGGTCCTCCGCAGTTCTTGCACGATCGTCCGAGCCTGCATCTGCTGCTATTTCAAGAGCGGCCAGAGCGTTACGACCAGCAGTAGCGCCATGACGATGTTGAACCATTTGAGCCGCGCCGGATCGGACAGGAACCGCCGAAGCGCCACGCCGAAGCCGGCCCAGACGGCGACGCTCGGCAGGTTGACGATGGCGACGACGAGCGTGATCAGCACCACCGACACGAAGGGGTTTTCGGCGCTGGCATAGGCGGCCATGGCGGTCAGCGCTGCGACCCAGGCTTTCGGGTTCACCCACTGGAAGGCTGCGGATTCCAGAAAGGTGAGGGGACGGGTGGCGCTGGCCTCACCGTTGGGGACGGAGCGAGAGGTGGCGATCCGCCAGGCAAGATAGAGCAGGTAGGCGCCGCCGGTGATCTTCAATGCCAATGCGAGCGGCGGATAGGCCGTCAGCAGCGCGCCGAGGCCGAAGCCGACCGCCAGCAGCACCGATGAAAGGCCGATGGTGATGCCGAGGATCTGCGGCACGGTGCGCCGGAAGCCGAAATTGGTGCCCGAGGCAAGCAGCATCAAATTGCTCGGTCCCGGCGAAACCGAGCCGACAAGCGAGAAAAGGGCGATTGCAAGAATGGTTTCAAAGGCCATGGCAAAGGGTCTCCCACGCAGGGAGGCTGCTCCCGGCGGCGTTAGGGCGTCTGATTGTTCAATCGAGAGTCTGGCGGTGGCGAGATTCTAGAGGTGGCGGATGCCGAGCTTGCCGCCCCATTTGCCGTTCAGGTAGTCGCAAACGAGCCGGCGATGGCAATGGTGCGGCTTGTCTTCCGAGCACAGCAGGCAGGAGCCATCGAACTCTTCCGCCTTGAAGTGATCTTCCACCTTGCGTTCAGCCATCAAGCCAAGGAAATCGTTCTGGAAAACATTCCAGTCGCCTTTCTCCTTCTTGAAGGCGGTCATGATCTCCTCGGTCGGCGCCAGCAGCGGTTCGTGCACATAGCCGGCGCCGCAGATCGTCTTCAGGAAGAAGGCGAGGTCCTCGGATTTGGCAAACCCCGCGAGTTGCGAGGTGTTGTGGAGGCGCACGTCCAGGACCCGCTTGACGCCGGCTGCCCTGATGCGACCGAAGAAATCCTCGGCGCTCGTCTTGGTGAAGCCGATCGTGGTGACATCCATGCTCATGCGTCTCTTCTTATCGCAGCGGGCTCGGTCAGGCGACGTTTTTCAGGCTGATATTCCGCCACGCCGGCTCGGTTGCCTATTGTCAATATTGACATTGTTGATAGTGTTTTTGCCATGAAGCTACAGATCCTTGCGCTCGATCCCGTCTTCGATACCGGCCTGTCGACCATACTCGACGTGTTCACCATGGCGAACGAGCTTGCGGCGATGCTATCGCTCGATGTGCCGGCCTTCGACGTGTCGGTGATCGGCGTGCGCAGACAAGTGAAGACGGCGCACGGGCTTGCCGTGCCGATCTCCGGAAGTTTCGATCCGAAGGCCGGCGGCTGGCTGATGGTGCCGGCGATTGCCTGCAAGATGCCGGACGTGCTGGTGCCCGCCCTTGGCCGTCCCGACATCCGCGATGCGGGGGTGGTGCTGCGCGAGGCCAAAGCGGCGGGCATGAACATCGCCGCTGCCTGTATCGGCACGTTCGTTCTGGCCGAATCCGGCCTTCTCGACGGGGAGAAATCAACGACCAGCTGGTGGCTCGCACCGCTCTTCCGCCAGCGTTATCCTTCCGTGCAGCTGGAAGACGGCCACATGCTGGTGAAATCCGGCTCGCTGGTGACGGCGGGCGCGGCACTCGGCCATATGGACATGGCGCTCTGGCTGGTGCGGCAGGTGAGCCCGGAGCTTGCCGGCCTTGTGGCGCGCTACCTCATCGTCGACAATCGGCCGTCGCAGTCGGCTTACGTGATTACCGACCATCTTTCTCATGCCGATCCGCTGGTGCAGCGTTTCGAGCGCTGGGCACGCGGTCGTCTCGGCGACGGGTTTTCGCTGGACGACGCGGCCGATGCGGTCGGCGCCAGCAAGCGGACGCTGGCGCGGCGCATGCAGCAGGTACTCGGCAAGACGCCGCTCTCCTATTTCCAGGATCTCCGTGTCGAGCGCGCCGTGCATCTCCTGAAGACCAGCGACAAGAGCCCCAACGAAATCGCCTCGCTCGTCGGTTATGCGGATGGCGTCACGCTGCGGGCATTGCTGCGGCAAAAGACAGGCCGCGGTGTGCGCGAGGTGAGGGCGGGCGGTTAAGCTAGACTTCCCTGCGCCGCAGCAGGTAATCGAGACCGCCGACCCGGAACCAGCGATAGGCATAGGCATCGAGCAGAAGCCGGTGCCGGCCGTTGGCATCCGCCTCGCTGTTGCCGCCGTCCGCGATATCGATGAGCAGATCGCCGTGTTCGCCGATACCGACCACGAACGTGACCTCGACCGGCCTCGAATGCAGGTTGTGGACGATCAGCACGGAATTGTCGCGCCAATCATAGCGGAGCGCCAGCACTCCGTTGTCTCCGGTGTTGAGGGCGGTGCAAGCGCCCCAGCCGATCTCGGGCACTTCCTTGCGCATGCGGATCAGGCGTTCCGTCCAGTTCAGCATCGAGTCGGGATCGCGTCGCTGCTCCGCGACGTTCAGATATCTGAAGCCGAGCGGCCCTGCGCTGATGACCGGCAGGACCGGCTTGTCGTTCTTGGTGAACCCGCCATGCGGCTCGGCCGACCATTGCATCGGCGTGCGGGCGCAGTTGCGCTCCGGCAGCGACAGGTCGTCGCCCATGCCGATCTCGTCGCCGTAACGCACGACCGGCGTGCCGGGCAGCGAAAACAGCAGGCTGTAGGCGAGTTCCAGGCGCCTCCGGTCGTTCTCCAGCATCGGCGCCAGCCGCCGTCGGATGCCGCGGTCATAGAGCTGCATGTTCTTGTCAGGCCCGAATACCGAAAACACCTTCTGGCGCTGTTTTTCGGTCAGGCGACCAAGATCGAGTTCATCGTGATTGCGCAGGAACATGCCCCATTGTCCCGTTTCAGGCCGATCGCTGGTATTGACGATCGCTTTCGCCAGCGGCCGGGCGTCTCCCGAGGCAAGCGCATAAAATAGGGCCTGGTTGACGTGAAAATTGAACATCATCTGCATGCGGTCGCCATCATCGCCGAAATAGGCGAGGTTCTCCTTCGGCACGACATTGGCTTCGGCAAGGATGATCGAATCTCCGAGCCGCCATTGCAGGAATTCGCGAAAAACCCGGAGCATGTCGAACTGCGCCCTCGGCTTTTTCACGTCGGCGCCCTTTTCGGCGATCACGAATGGCACGGCATCCATGCGAAAACCGGAAACACCGAGCTGGATCCAGAAACCCATGATCTTGAGGATTTCCGCCTGTACATGCGGGTTGGAGGTGTTGAGGTCCGGCTGGAACTCGTAGAAGCGGTGAAAGTAATATTGCCTGGCCTTTTCGTCATAGGTCCAGGTCGTCTTCTGCACGCCCGGAAACACCATTCCCTCGTTGGCGTTCGCCGGCTTCTTGTCGGACCAGATATACCAGTCGCGATAGTACGATTCCGGATTGCTTCGGGCGTCCTGGAACCAGGGGTGTTCATTGGACGTATGGTTGACCACGAGGTCTATCAGCACCCTTATGCCGCGCTGCCGGGCGCCGTGGGTGAATTCGACGAAATCGCCGAGCGTGCCGTAGCGCGGGTCGACATTATAGTAGTCGGAGACGTCGTAACCGTCGTCCCGGCCGGGCGAGGTCTGGAACGGCATCAGCCATACGGCGCTGACGCCGAGACCGGAGATATAGTCCAGCCGCCGTTGCAAGCCCTGGAAATCCCCGATCCCGTCGCCATTGGAATCCATGAAGGTCTCGACGGAGAGGCAATAGACGACGGCGTTCTTATACCAGAGGTCGTTGATCACGGGTTCGAGCTCCTCGGGTGGTTGGCGGATCCGGGGAGGCAAGCGCGTGAGGCGCAGAAATGTTCCCGAGAGGGAACGGCCTGGCCGAAGATTTACGCGGCGCGGTCTCCCCGCAGCGGGTGCCAGACTGAAATGTCGCGCGGGCTGGCGAGCAGATCCGGCAGGGCCGCGTGCCAGGCCTCGCGATAGGGGCGCTGCAACTGGACCTCCAGCACGTCCTGATGATCCTCCCAGGTCTCATAGAGCATCACGTGGTTCTCGTTGTCGGGATCGGCATGCAGAACGGCATTGTGGAACATCGGTTCGTGCCGCATGGCATCGAGCACGCCGTTCAGAAGGGCCATGAAGCGATCGCGCTGGGCCGGGAGGATATCGAAACGGATGACATAGGTGACGGGCATGGGGCTGATCCTTTCACGCTGCAAAGCTGGATCCTGGGATAAATGCCATCGGTCGCCGGGTCGATTACCTCGGAGGTCATATATCGCACGCGCAATGCCGCCTGCCGCCGAGGATGAGGGTCTTTTACCGGAAGAGAGACAGGATGTTTTGCGCGTCCGAATTGGCGATGGAAAGCGACTGGGTCGCGAGTTGCTGCTGGACTTGCAGTGCCTTAAGCCTGCTCGATGCCTCGCTCATATTCGCATCGACGAGGCGCCCGATGCCTCTGTCGAGACTGTCCGCGAGACTGTTTCCAAATGCTTCCTGCATCGCGATCCTCGACCTGAGCGAACCAAGGTAGGCGCCGGCCGATATGACCTTCTGCTGCATCTCGTCGAGAACCAAGGTGATTGTCGGAAAATCGATGTCGGGATCGGTGACGTCGATATCGAGAATATCGATACCCTCCGGCGGCAGCGTCCGGGTGTGGACGGGCGGCTGGACGGTGATCAGCTCTGCGGCGAGAGGAATGATGGCGCGAAAGAAGATATTCGGCGTCCCGCCCTGAGCCGTCAACAAGGCGTCGGAGGGCGCCTTGTTGAGAAACGTTGCCTGCTGGAGGACTTTCGCCCAATCGGCAGCGCTTTCAATATCTCCGTCGAAGCCGTATCCTACTTCGCCTCCGAGCGCCTGGTCGACGACACTTTTGGTGATGACGAACGTATCGTTGGACGTACCCACCGAAAAGGCGACCGTGACGACGTCGAATTTCGTGATCGTGAAGGGCTGGTCGAATACCGGCCCTGGTACGTCGCCATAACCCGATGTCGAAAATCCGAGCAATCCACCGATCGTGCCGAGACCATGACCCAGATCCGGATCAGGTTCTTTCTGCAGAATTCCGCCGCCGCCATTCTTGAACAGTGCGATTTTCGACAGATCGACGTCGATGGTCCCGACGGAGACGGTTCCATCCTCGCTGCGATTGAACGATGATACGACAGGCGTCTTCGCGCCTGCTTCGCTAACCTCGCCCTGCATGTCCGACCGCAGCCAGTTTTGGCCGGCGAAGCTTGCGGAGTTGGATATCGAGACGATCTGCTGCTTCAACTGCTCCAGTTCTTCCTGGATCTTGTTCTTGTCTATTCCGTCCTGCTGGGCGGAAACGATCTTGGCCATGAACGCCGCCAGGATCTCGGTGGTCGCGGCAATGCCCTCATAGGCCGTCTCGACCTTTGCGGCGCCGAGGCCAAGGGCGTCCTGCACGGCCGAGAGGGCACCATTGTCCGATCGCATGGTGGTGGCGATCGACCAGTAGGCGGCGTTATCGGAGGCGTGTTCGATGCGCAAGCCGGTTGCGACCTGCCGCTCTACCCCGAACATCCGGCTGTCAAGGGAGCGAAGCATTTGGAGCGCAGAAGCAGCTCCAGCATTCGTGAGGATGCTACTCATGGGATCTACACCGAAACAACTCCCCGCCCTACATGTGCGTCGGGTCATACAATCCAAATATGGTTAATATATCAATAAATACGCTCGATACTGACCGTGCCGGCGCTGTTTGCTGAAGATGCCAGCTGGGCGTAGGACTTCTACCCCCGGCATCCCTCTTCCCCCTTCTCCCCCTCCGGTACGTCATTCGACGTATACGGTTTTGCGATGCAGCAACGGATAGTCGCTTAAGCAACGGTTAAGTTCTTCGTTGCGGACGAACGAGAAGAGGGGTTCGAACCAATGACATTCAAATCCAAACTGGGTGGCGCGCTGCTCGCTGCCGTAATGTCGACGACGGCGCTGCAGGGTGCTTTCGCCGCTGACGACACCATCAAGATCGGTGTTCTGCACTCGCTTTCGGGCACCATGGCCATCTCTGAGACCACCCTCAAGGATGTCATGCTGATGCTCATCGCCGAGCAGAACAAGAAGGGCGGCGTGCTCGGCAAGAAGCTCGAAGCCGTCGTCGTCGACCCGGCCTCCGACTGGCCGCTGTTCGCCGAAAAGGCCCGTCAGCTGATTTCCAAGGACAAGGTTGCCGCCGTTTTCGGTTGCTGGACCTCGTCTTCGCGCAAGTCGGTCCTGCCGGTCTTCGAAGAGCTGAACTCGATCCTGTTCTACCCGGTCCAGTACGAGGGTGAAGAATCCTCGCGCAACATCTTCTACACGGGTGCCGCTCCGAACCAGCAGGCGATCCCTGCCGTCGACTATCTGGCCAAGGAAGAGGGCGTCAAGCGCTGGGTTCTGGCCGGTACCGACTACGTCTACCCGCAGACGACCAACAAGATCCTCAAGGCCTATCTGATGTCGAAGGGCGTTGCCGAGTCCGACATCATGATCAACTACACGCCGTTCGGTCACTCCGACTGGCAGACGATCGTCTCCGACATCAAGAAGTTCGGTTCGGCCGGCAAGAAGACCGCCGTCGTCTCGACCATCAACGGCGACGCCAACGTTCCGTTCTACAAGGAACTCGGCAACCAGGGCATCAAGGCTGAAGACATTCCGGTCGTCGCCTTCTCGGTCGGCGAAGAAGAACTCGCCGGTCTCGACACCAAGCCGCTCGTCGGCCACCTGGCCGCCTGGAACTACTTCCAGTCCGTCGATGCCGATGTGAATGCCGAATTCATCAAGGAATGGAAGGCTTTCACCAAGAACGACAAGCGCGTCACCAACGATCCGATGGAAGCCGCGTATATCGGCTTCAACGCCTGGGTAAAGGCCGTCGAAGCTGCCGGCACCACCAGCACCGATGCCGTGCTGGACAGCATCATCGGCGTCTCCGTTCCGAACCTGTCGGGTGGCACGTCCACCGTCATGCCGAACCACCACATCACCAAGCCGGTGCTGATCGGTGAAATCCAGGCTGACGGCCAGTTCGACATCGTTCAGGAAACCGCACCTGTGGTCGGCGACGAGTGGTCCGATTACCTGCCGGACAGCAAGAACCTGATCTCCGATTGGCGCAAGCCGATGTCCTGCGGCAACTTCAACGTTGCTTCCGGCAAGTGCGGCGGCAAGGGCAGCTGATCCGATTGCCTCTCGATGTTCATCGACATCATCGCGGGCGGCCTTCGTCGCCCGCGATCTCGCAAGGGGGTTCCAATGACGAGCAAAGTTCCTTTCCGCGTTCTGCAGAGCCTTGGTCTTCTGCTCTGCCTGATGTTTTCCTTCGCCGCGCCGTCGTTCGCGCAGCAGACCGATCCCAAGCCGCTGATCGACGCGCTCTCCAAGGCGGATTTCGGCGAAGCTGAAAAACTGATCGGCCAGCTCGCTGCCACCGGTGATGCGCGGCTCGTGCCGGCGCTGAATGCCTTTTCCGAGGGTGACCTCTATTTCCGCAAGTCCGATAACCTGGTGTTCATCGGCAAGGCAGCCGGCTCCAATTACGAACTGATCGATCCGGTCACCGGCGTTTCCGCCGGACAGGCCGCCAAGAATGCGGTCACCAAGATCAAGATCAACAACGGCCTGCGCCGGGTCATCCGCTCCGCCATGGGTGGCCTGACGCTGATGAGCCCGGATCGCGGCGTACGGCTGCAGGCGGCCGATGCCGTGCTCCGCTCGCCGAGCCCCGAAAACCTCGAACTGATCGAAACCGCAATCTCCAAGGAAACGGACGGCGAAGTTAAAGCCCGCATGGTAGAGGCGCGCGCCGTGTCGCTGCTCTCCTCCGATCGTTCCATCGATGAAAAGCGGGCCGCGATCCAGACGATCAAGAATTATGGCGGCCGCAACGCGATCGGCATTCTGATGGGCGCATCCGCCTCGCTCGATCCGAGCCTCAAGGGCGACGTCGATGCGGCGATCGCCAGCATCGAAAGCGGCCAGAGGCTCTGGGATGTCGGCCAGAACGTCTGGTACGGCGTTTCGCTCGGCTCGGTCCTGCTTCTGGCGGCGATCGGGCTCGCGATCACCTTCGGCGTCATGGGCATCATCAACATGGCGCATGGCGAAATGGTCATGCTCGGCGCCTATTCCACCTTCGTGGTGCAGCAGGTCATCCGCGACCATGCGCCCGGCCTGTTCGACTGGTCGCTGGCGATCGCGCTTCCGGTTGCCTTCCTCGTCACCGGCGCGGTCGGCTTCGTCATCGAGCGCGGCGTCATCCGCTTCCTCTACGGCCGGCCGCTCGAAACGCTGCTCGCCACCTGGGGCGTCTCGCTGATCCTGCAGCAGACGATCCGCTCGATCTTCGGCCCCACCAACCAGGAAGTCGGCAATCCGTCCTGGATGTCCGGCTCGTTCCCGGTCGGCGGCATGACGATCACCTGGAACCGCATGTGGATCATCGCCTTCTCGCTGTCGATCTTCGTGGCGCTGCTGGTGGTGATGAAAAAATCCTCCTTCGGCCTCAACATGCGCGCCGTCACTCAGAACCGCCGCATGGCGTCGTCGATGGGCATCAAGACGCCCTGGGTCGACGCTTTCACCTTCGCCCTCGGCTCCGGCATTGCCGGCATTGCGGGTGTTGCGCTCTCCCAGATCGACAACGTCTCGCCGAACCTCGGCCAGAGCTACATCATCGACAGTTTCATGGTCGTGGTGTTCGGCGGCGTCGGCAATCTGTGGGGCACGCTTGTCGGCGCGCTGTCGCTCGGGGTACTCAACAAGTTCCTCGAACCCTCGGTCGGCGCCGTGCTCGGTAAGATCCTGGTCCTGGTGCTGATCATCCTGTTCATCCAGAAACGTCCGCGCGGTCTGTTCGCGCTCAAGGGAAGGGCGGTGGAAGCATGATTTCCGGCTTTGTCTTCCGCGCCCTCGAGGGCCGTATCGTCGTCGCCGTCGGCATTCTTCTCGGCATCGGCATCCTGGTGCCGGCGCTCAACCTTTTGACACCGGCCGACAGCGCCCTGCACATCCCGACCTATGCCATGTCGCTGTTCGGCAAGTATCTCTGCTATGCGCTGCTGGCGCTGGCGCTCGATCTCGTCTGGGGTTACTGCGGCATCCTCTCGCTCGGCCACGGCGCCTTCTTCGCGCTCGGCGGTTATGCGATGGGCATGTACCTGATGCGCCAGATCGGCCCGCGCGGCGTCTACGGCAATCCGATCCTGCCGGACTTCATGGTGTTCCTGAACTATAAGGAACTGCCGTGGTTCTGGCATGGCTTCGACTGGTTCGTCTTTGCCATGGCGATGGTGATCGTGGTGCCCGGCCTGCTTGCCTTCATCTTCGGCTGGTTCGCCTTCCGCTCCCGCGTCAACGGCGTCTACCTGTCGATCATCACCCAGGCGATGACCTACGCCCTGCTGCTTGCCTTCTTCCGCAACGACATGGGGTTCGGCGGCAACAACGGCCTCACCGACTTCAAGGACATCCTCGGCTTTTCCGTCCAGGCGGACGGCACGCGTGCGGTTCTGTTCTTCATGTCAGCGCTGATGCTGTCGCTCTGCCTGATCCTTGCCTCGGCTATCGTCCGTTCGAAGTTCGGCAAGGTGCTGGTCGGCGTGCGCGATGCGGAAAGCCGGGTGCGCTTCCTCGGCTTCCGGGTCGAGAACATCAAGCTCTTCACCTTCGTCGTCTCTGCCATGATGGCCGGGATTGCAGGCGCGCTCTTCGTGCCGCAGGTCGGCATCATCAATCCCGGCGAATTCGCGCCGGCCAACTCGATCGAAGTGGTCGTCTGGACGGCCGTCGGCGGCCGCGGCACGCTGATCGGCCCGATCATCGGCGCAATCCTCGTCAACGGCGGCAAGAGCTTCTTCACTGGCGCCTTCCCGGAAGTCTGGCTGTTTGCGCTCGGCGGCCTGTTCATCGCCGTGACGCTCTTCCTGCCGAAGGGCATCGTCGGGACGATCCAGCACGGCTTCAAAGCCCGCAAGGCGATGAAGGCTGCGGCGGATGCCGAAAAGGGCAGGGGCGGTACTGAGACGGTCGCCCAGGCCCAGGCGGCGGAATAGAGGCGGGGACACGAAACCATGAACACGATTTCCGAAACACGACAGAAAAGCCTGCTCTATCTCGAAAACGTCTCGGTCTCCTTCGACGGCTTCAAGGCGCTGAACTCGCTGTCCTTCGTGGTCGAACCCGGGGAACTGAGGGCGATCATCGGCCCGAACGGCGCCGGCAAGACGACGATGATGGATATCATCACCGGCAAGACGAGGCCCGATACCGGCACCGTGCTGTTCGAGGACACGATCGACCTGACGAGACAAGACGAGGCGGATATCGCCCAGCTCGGCATCGGCCGCAAATTCCAGAAGCCGACAGTGTTCGAAAGCCATACGGTCTGGGACAACCTGGAACTGGCGCTCAACCGGTCGCGTGGCGTGTTCGCCACCTTGTTCTACACGCTGTCGCCGGAGGACAAGGCTCGCATCGAGGAGATCCTCGAAACGATCCGCATGACGCATCGCAAAAACGAGTATGCCGCCAATCTCAGCCACGGCCAGAAACAGTGGCTGGAGATCGGCATGCTGCTCGCCCAGGAACCGAAGCTGCTTCTGGTCGACGAACCCGTCGCCGGGATGACGGATGCGGAGACGGCGGAGACGGCGGTGCTGCTGAAGGAAATCGCCAAGACCCGTTCGGTCGTGGTCGTCGAACATGACATGGGCTTCATCCGCGAACTCGGCGTCAAGGTGACCTGCCTTGCGGAAGGTTCGGTACTTGCCGAAGGCTCGATCGATTTCGTCTCGAGCGATCCGAAGGTGATCGAGAATTATCTGGGGCGCTAAGATGCTGACAGTCAACAACGTCAATCTTCACTACGGCGCGGCGCAGGCGCTGCGCGGTGTCTCCATTCACGCGGATATGGGCAAGATCACTTGCGTGCTGGGGCGGAACGGCGTGGGGAAGAGTTCTCTTCTCCGCGCCGTCACCGGCCAGCATCCGGTCAGCGCCGGTACGATCAGCTTTCAGGGGGAGATCCTGAACGGTCTCGCGCCCTATAACCGCGCCAAGCACGGCATCGGCTACGTGCCGCAGGGCCGGGAAATCTTTCCGCTCCTCACCGTCCAGGAAAACCTCGAAAGCGGTTACGCCCCGCTCGCGCGCAAGGACAAGTTCATCCCGGACGAGATCTTCTCGCTGTTTCCGGTGCTGAAATCGATGCTCGGCCGGCGAGGCGGGGACCTGTCAGGCGGCCAGCAGCAGCAGCTTGCGATCGGCCGCGCCATGGTCACCCGTCCGAAGATCCTCGTGCTCGACGAGCCGACCGAAGGCATCCAGCCGTCGATCATCAAGGATATCGGCAGGGCGATCCGCTACCTGCGCGATTCAACCGGAATGGCCATTCTTCTGGTCGAACAGTATCTGGACTTCTGCCGGGAGCTGGCCGACCAGGTCTACATCATGGATCGTGGCGAGATTGTGCACGAAGGAGCGGCCGAGACTCTGGATACGGCAGAAGCAAGGCGGCATCTCACCGTCTGAGGCCAGTATTTTTACTGGTGAATGTTTGTATCGCGTTGCAGCACTTCGTGCGTTTCAAGGGCCGCTAATATATGTTAACAACACTGCGTTTTCAGGGCATTCCGCATATTTGTTGACAACCCCCGCACCCCATGATGAGGCGTTGATGGTCTTTGCACGCGTTGCCGGTTTCTTCTCTCGTTCCGCTCTTACACGCATGGTTGCTGTAGGAGCGGTTTTTTTGGGCGCCACGACCTTTCTCGGGTCGATGACCGGCAGCGCCCTTGCCGCAGGCTGCGGCCAGCCGATGGAAGCCGGCCGCCACAGGATCATCATCGAGGCCGACGGTGTTGCCCGGTCGGCCATCTATTTCATTCCCTCATCCTATACCGGCAGGGACAAGGTTCCGCTGGTTTTCGATCTCCATGGTAGCCACAGCAACCCTGAAGGGCAGCTGAACAGAAGCTCCTGGGACAAGGTCGCGGAGAAAAACGGCTTCATCGTTCTGGCGCTGCAGGGCAGCCTGCCCGGAAGCTCGGCCGGCACCTACGCCTGGAACGTACCTTTCGTCACCGTACAGCAGGGCGGCCTCGACGAGATCGCCTATATCAAGCAGGCCCTGAACACCGCAAAGCAGCAATTCTGCGTCGATCCGGCCCGCATCTACGCCTCGGGTTATTCGGGTGGCGGCCGCATGTTGTCGGCCTACCTCTGCTCCGGTCACGACGATTTCGCCGCCGCCGGCTTCGTGCATTCGCTGCGCGCCGGCCGTCCGGTCGAGACCGACGGCAAATGGGCTCCGGATGCGCAAGGCTGCAATCCGGCACGGCCAATCTCGATCATGGCTTTTGCCGGCGTCAAGGATGCAGCCAACCCTTACGCCGGCGGCGGCAATACCTATTGGCAGTACGGCTTCAAGACAGCAATCCAGCGCTGGACCGAACTCGACGGCTGCAAGGGTAATGGCGACGTGAAGACGGTTGACGGCGTAACCTTCAGTCTCTACGGCACCTGCAAGAACGGCGCACGCGTCGCATCCTACGTCTTCGCCAACGGTACGCATGACTGGCCGAAGCCGGTTGCCGCCACGGAAGCCGTGATCGCTGCCGCCAAGGACGGTGCCGCGAGCGTCACCAAGGTGGCCGCGGTCACCGTTGCCAAACCTGCGTTCGACGCCAATGTTGATCCGGCTTCACGGATGTGGGAGTTCTTCGGCAAGGCCGACAGCACCGACGTGATCGCCACCGCAGCACCCGCCAAGATCGGTTCGGCAGCCAAGTCTGGCACGGGCGTTGCATCGGGCTGCGGAACCGAAGCCGATCTTCAGGGGACGACGTGCAACAGCAACCAGCCGATCGATATGCGCCGCAGCGGGCAAGGGGTGCAGGACGCCTTGTAACCAAGGCTTTCGGCGGGCGGACACGGCTCGCCGAATTCTACCAGGAGGGCTGCGCAAAAATTCGCCTTCCGGAAACATTTTCGCCTGAAATGGAGGCGATCTTAATCAATACGTCGGGGGGACTGACGGGCGGCGACGTGATCGAATGGTCCGTCGCCGCTGCCGCTTCCACAAGACTGTCGGTCACCACCCAGGCGAACGAGAAGATCTACAAAGCCTCGTCCGGCACGGCCTCCGTCTCCACCCATGTCACCGTCGGCGAAGACGCATCGGTCCACTGGCTTCCCCAGGAAACCATCCTTTTCGACCAATCCTCGCTGACCCGCCGGCTCGACGTCGACCTTTCCGAGAGGTCCGAATTCCTGGCCGTCGAGGCGGTTCTGCTCGGCCGCAAGGCGATGGGCGAGGCGGTCGCGAACGGTTTCTTCCGCGATCGCTGGCGGGTGCGCCGCTCTGGCCAGTTGATCCATGCGGAAGAGATGAAGTTCGAGGGCGAGATCGAGCAGTTGTCCCAGGCAGCCGCGGTGCTCTCCGGCCAGGTCGCCTTCGCGACGTTGTTCTACACCGGCCCGCTCGCCGAAATGCTCTTCCCGAAACTCCGCCAGATTGTCGACGGCACGCCCGGCGGAGCCAGCCTGTGGAGCGGCGGAGCCAGCCACTGGAACGGCAAGCTGATCGCCCGGCTGGTGGCGCCAACCGGCTTCGACTTGAGAAAAATCCTGACACCGGCAATTTCCGTATTGCGTAACGGCGCGCCAGTGCCGAAAGTCTGGAACATCTGATCTTACAGCGGGATTCCCATGAACCTGAGCCCACGAGAAAAAGACAAACTGCTGATTTCCATGGCGGCGATCGTCGCCCGACGCCGGTTGGATCGCGGGGTCAAACTCAACTATCCGGAAGCGATCGCCCTGATTACCGATTACGTGGTGGAAGGTGCGCGCGACGGCCGCTCGGTCGCCGACCTGATGGAGGCCGGCGCCCACGTCGTCACCCGCGATCAGGTTATGGAAGGCATTGCCGAGATGATCCACGACGTGCAGGTGGAGGCGACTTTTCCGGACGGCACCAAGCTCGTCACCGTCCACGAACCGATCCGCTGAGGAGGCCCCAAGATGCTGGAACTGCGCCCCAATTGCGAATGCTGCGACAGGGATCTGGCCCCGGAAAGCCGCGAGGCGATGATCTGCACCTTCGAGTGCACGTTCTGCGCCGATTGCGCGGCCGAGGTGCTGAAGGGCACCTGCCCGAATTGCGCCGGGGAACTGGTTCGCCGGCCGGTGCGCACGGCAGCGGCGCTCGCCCGCCATCCAGCCTCCACCAAACCTGTTCTGAAGGCCGAGGGCTGCGCGCCCAAGGCGGCTTGAAGGAGAATACCATGATCCCCGGCGAAATCATTGCCGCAGAAGGCGAAATCGAGCTCAACGCAGGTCTTCCGACGGTGACCATAAAGGTCGCCAACACCGGCGACCGACCGGTGCAGGTGGGCAGCCACTACCATTTCTTCGAGACCAATAACGGGCTCTCCTTCGACCGGGACAAGGCGCGCGGCATGCGGCTCGATATCCCGGCCGGTACGGCCGTCCGTTTCGAACCCGGCCAGATGCGGGAAGTGACGCTGATCCCGCTTTCGGGCAAGCGCGAAGTCTATGGTTTCCAGCAGAAGATCATGGGTGTGCTGTGAAGCCCGCATTGGCGTTTTCCGCCGCGTTCATGCCGCTTCTTGCCCTGCCGGCGGCGGGGCAGGAGCCGAAGGCAAATTGCAAGAACCCGCAGACGCAGCTGGAGATGAACATCTGCTCGCAGCGAGACTACGAGGCCGCCGACAAGGCGCTTAATGCCCAGTACCAGACGACCCGCAAGGCGATGAAAAAATGGGATGCGGATAGTTCCGCGGATCTCAAAGGCGCCGAGGATGCGCTCGTCAAGGCGCAACGGGCCTGGGTCGCCTATCGCGACGCGCAATGCATCTCTTCCGGCTTCCAGGCCCATGGCGGCTCGATGGAGCCGATGCTGATTTCCGGATGCCAGGCGGACCTGACACGCAAGCGCATTACGGAACTCAAAGAGCTGACCGAGGCGATGGGGAACTGAACGTTGAGCGTGTTTGTGGTAGTTACGGGAGCGGGAAGGAGAGCGACATGACCGAAACAGTCAAGATCAGCCCTGAAAACCAGATAACCCTATCTGCCGAAGCGCTCGCTTTGCTTGGCGTCAAGGCCGGAGACCAAGTAGATATCGTACCGAGTCAGGACGGCCATCTGGAGATCCGGCCGAAACGTTGGACATTCGCGGACCTGAAAGGGATCGTAAAGCTGGATAGGCCGATTACCGCGGGCGAACTGGATGAATGGGTTGCCGAAGCACGTGGCCGGATTCCTGAAGGCGGCAACGACCTATGATCGGGATCGACACGAATGTCCTCCTTCGTTGGCTCGTGCGCGATCAGCTGATCGGGGAGCCGGCATTGGCGCAGAGTGAGGCGCTGTCTGCGCTCTTCGATAAGAGCGAGGAAGCATTCTTCATCAACGAGATTGTTGTCGTCGAAATTGCCTGGGTCCTGAAACAGCGCGCCCGCCTACCAAAGACCCAGATCGCCGAGATCATCTGGGGTCTGCTGAATTTGGAAAATGCGGTCGTGAAGGACCGAGACATATTGAGCGCTGCGCTTCAAGCCTATTCCGAGTTTCCCGGCGACTTCTCCGATCATTTGATTGGAGAAATCAACAGCCGCAACGGTTGCCGCACCACAATGACGTTCGACAAAGCCGCATCGAAATCCTCCCATTTTACCGAGCTTACAAGGTAGACCGTCCATGCCCCACAAGATGTCCCGCGCCTCCTATGCCAGCATGTTCGGTCCGACCACGGGCGACAGAGTGCGGCTTGCCGATACCGAATTGTTCATCGAGGTGGAGAAGGATTTCACCGTCTATGGCGAAGAGGTGAAGTTCGGCGGCGGCAAGGTCATTCGCGATGGCATGGGACAGAGCCAGGCGACGCGGGCGGAAGGCGCCGTCGATACGGTCATTACCAATGCGTTGATCGTCGATCATTCCGGCATCTACAAGGCTGACGTCGGTTTGAAGAACGGCCGCATCCACGCGATCGGCAAAGCCGGCAATCCGGATACCCAGCCGGGCGTGACGATCATCGTCGGCCCGTCCACGGAGGCGATCGCCGGCGAGGGCAAGATCCTGACGGCCGGCGGCATGGATGCGCATATCCATTTCATCTGCCCGCAGCAGATCGAGGAGGCGCTGATGAGCGGCGTCACGACCATGCTCGGCGGTGGCTCCGGCCCGGCGCATGGAACACTTGCCACCACCTGCACCGGCGCCTGGCATATCGAGCGGATGATCGAGAGTTTTGACGCCTTCCCGATGAACCTCGCGCTTGCCGGCAAGGGCAATGCTTCGCTTCCGGCACCGCTGGAGGAAATGATCCTCGCCGGCGCCTCGTCGCTGAAGCTTCACGAGGACTGGGGCACGACGCCGGCCGCGATCGACAACTGCCTGACGGTCGCCGACGCCTTCGACGTGCAGGTGATGATCCACACGGATACGCTGAACGAAAGTGGTTTCGTGGAGGATACGGTCGCCGCCATCAAGGGCCGCACCATCCACGCCTTCCACACGGAAGGGGCGGGCGGCGGCCACGCGCCCGATATCATCAAGATCTGCGGCAATCCGAACGTCATCCCGTCCTCGACCAACCCGACCCGGCCCTACACGATCAATACGCTTGCCGAACATCTCGACATGCTGATGGTCTGCCACCACCTGTCGCCGTCGATCCCGGAAGACATCGCCTTTGCGGAAAGCCGCATCCGCAAGGAAACCATCGCGGCCGAAGATATCCTCCACGATCTCGGCGCCTTCTCGATCATCTCCTCCGACAGCCAGGCCATGGGCCGCGTCGGGGAAGTGGCGATCCGCACCTGGCAGACGGCCGACAAGATGAAGCGCCAGCGCGGCAGCCTGAAGGAAGAAACCGGCAATAACGACAACTTCCGGGTCAAGCGCTACATCGCCAAATACACGATCAACCCGGCGATTGCGCACGGCGTTTCCCACGAGATCGGTTCGGTCGAGGTCGGCAAGCGGGCGGATCTCGTGCTCTGGAGCCCGGCCTTCTTCGGGGTGAAGCCGGAAATGGTGCTGCTCGGCGGCTCGATCGCGGCCGCACCGATGGGTGATCCGAATGCCTCGATCCCGACGCCGCAGCCAATGCACTACCGGCCGATGTTTGCCGCCTACGGCAAGCTGCGAACCAATTCCTCCGTCACCTTCGTCAGCCAGGCTTCGCTGGATGGCGGTCTTGTCCAGCGCCTCGGCGTCGCCAAGAAGCTGGTGGCGGTCAAAAACACCCGCGGCGGCATCTCCAAGGCCTCGATGATCCACAATTCGCTGACGCCGCATGTAGAGGTCAACCCGGAGACATACGAGGTGCGGGCCGATGGCGAACTCCTGACCTGCGAGCCCGCGACCGTGCTGCCGATGGCGCAGCGCTATTTCCTGTTCTGAGGCGCTGGCACCTCGGAGCCCATTCATGAAGACGTTTTTGCGCCGGCTCCTTGCTGCGGTTCTGTTCGTGGTTGTCGCGGTGGCCGTCGGGACGTTCATTCCCCGGCCGCTGTTTGCGCCGAGCCGGGCGGCGGAACCGGCGGCGCAAAGGCGCATCCTGGTTCTGTCCAACCCGATCCACACGGACATCGCCATTCCGCTGGCTGAGGATACCCGTGCCGCCTTTGCTTTTCTGGAGCGGTTCGGAATCCCCGTTGCCGATCCCGGTGCGGAATGGCTGGTGCTCGGCTGGGGCGGGCGGGCCTTCTATCTTGAAACGGCGACTTGGGCTGATTTGAAGCCGCTTCCGGTGTTGCGGGCACTGACGGTCGACAGTTCAGTCATGCATGTGGACGTTGCCGGCGGGATCGATGAAAGCCATCCGGCGGTGATGCCACTCGACCTGGAGGCGGCGGAATTCCAGCGGCTTTTGGCGTTCATCCAGGCGAGTTTCACCCGTCAGGCAGGCGAGGTGGCTGTGGTGCCGGAGGCGGGCTATGGCGATAATGACCGGTTCTTCGAGGCGAACGGCTATTTCAACGCGGTTGTCGGCTGCAACACGTGGGCCGCCGCGGCACTTCGCGCCGCCGGATTGCGCACCGGCCTCTGGAATCCGTTGCCGCAGACGCTTACCCTCTCACTCAAGCTCTTCAATTGACCCCGGAGTATTCCATGCAGCACGTCCACTCCTATCACCCCGCCGGCGTGGTCACCGACCCGCCGGTCGATATCGTCACGCTGCCGCATGATCTGCGGCATCTGCGCCGCAAGCTGCTGCATCTCTCCAATGGCGAAATGGTGATGCTCGATCTCAAGGAGGCCGTGCTCTTCCATCATGGCGACCGGCTGGTGCTTGAGAACGGCGATACGATCGAGGTACATGCGGCCCCGGAAAAACTCTTCGAGATCAAGGGGCGCGACACGCTGCACCTGATCGAGCTCGCCTGGCATCTCGGCAATCGCCATCTGCCGGCGCAGATCGAGGAGGGCCGTATCCTCATCCTGCGCGACCATGTGATCCGTGCCATGCTGGAAGGGCTTGGTGCCGCGGTTGCCGAGGTCGAGGAAGGTTTCCAGCCCGCCCGCGGCGCCTACCATTCGCATGGTTCCCACGGCCACGACCATCATGGACATTGAGGCTTCGTGACCAACCTCGATACCAAGGTGCTTCTGAGGCTGATGGCCTGGCTCTCGCCGGCCTTTCCGATCGGCGGTTTCGCCTATTCGGGTGGGCTCGAACGGGCGGTGCACGATGGCCTCGTCAAGGATGCGGCAGGTTTGATCGCCTGGCTGACGAGCCTGCTGCGGCACGGCGCCTTGTGGAACGACGCCGTGCTGTTCGGCGAAGCCTGGCGGCGGTATGAGGACGGGGCTGCGTTGAAGGAGATAGCCGAACTGGGGCTGGCGCTTGCCGGCTCTGCAGAGCGCCACGCGGAGACATTGTCACTCGGCAAGGCATTCGCCGCGGCGGCCTCCGCATGGCCTCATCCGGTTCTCGACCGCCTGCCGCCAGCCGTGCCGTTCCCCGTCGCAGTCGGTGCGATTGCGGCAGGGCATGGCGTGCCGGCAGCCCAGGCCCTTGCCGCCTATCTGCATGCCGCCGTCTCGCAGTCGGTGTCTGCCGGTATCAGGCTTGGGGTTTCCGGGCAGGTGGAAGGGGTGGCCGTGCTCGCGGACATCGAGAACCTGGTCAGCCAGATTGCGGAGAAGGCGAGCCTTGCCACTCTCGATGATCTGGGCGGCGCGACGGTACAGGCGGAAATTGCCTCTCTCCGGCATGAAACACAGCATTCGCGGCTTTTCCGCTCGTAGAAGCGGGCTTAAGCTGGGACCTGAAAGAATGAAAGGACGACATATGAGATCGGCGAATGGACCTCTTCGCGTCGGCATCGGCGGCCCTGTCGGTTCGGGCAAGACGGCACTGACCGAGAAGCTCTGCAAGGCGATGCGGGAGGATTATTCCGTCGCGGTCGTGACCAACGACATCTATACCAAGGAGGATGCCGAAGCGCTGGTGCGCTGCCAGGCGCTGTCTTCCGACCGCATCGTCGGCGTCGAGACCGGGGGCTGCCCTCATACCGCCATTCGCGAGGACGCGACGATCAATCTGCAGGCGATCGCGGGGCTTAACGAGCGTTTCCCGGATCTCGACGTGGTGTTCATCGAATCGGGCGGCGACAATCTCGCGGCGACCTTTTCGCCCGATCTCGCCGACATCACCATCTATGTGATTTCCACCTGCCAGGGTGAGGAAATCCCGCGCAAGGGCGGTCCCGGCATCACCCGCTCCGACCTGCTGATCATCAACAAGAAGGATCTCGCTCCCTATGTCGACGTCGATCTCGACGTTATGGACCGCGACGCGTATCGCATGCGCGAGGCCAAGCCGCATCTGTTTACCGATCTGAAACGCGGCGTCGGCGTGGACCATGTGGTCCGGTTCCTGAAGGAGCAGGGCGGGCTTTAAAAAATTGAGGCCGGTGGCCCCTCGAAGCCACCGGCCTTATCTGCATGTCGCGGTCCCGCCGCCAGTGTCACAACATGCATCCAAAGAAAGCCCGGACCCGCCCGTCCGGTCTCGCTTCGTTTGACTTCAAATCTCGCGCAGGGCCTGCACGTCGCCGACCTGGATCACGCGCCCGCGTACCGTCACTCCTGTGCGCCGGAGGGTGGAGAATGCGCGCGAGAGCGCCTCGGGAGCGAGGCCCAGCATGCCTGCGAGCAGGTTCTTCTGGAAAGGCAGGCGAATGGACGCCGGGCCGCCGTCCACCGGGCACCGCGTCAGGATATAATTTGCCACCCGCTGTGGCGCCGTATGCAACCTGTCGTTGGCTACGCAGTCCATCGTGGTTATCAGGTGTTTCGATAGCGAGGTGATCACCGCCTTGGCAATATCCCGTTCCTGGTCAGCCAGATCCCGCACCGCCTGCATGTCGAAGCGGGCAAGCGTCGTAGCTTCGGCCGTCTGGGCATGATGGCGATACTTGGTGCCGCCATAGAGAAGGCATTCGGCGAACGTGTCGCCCGGGCTGCAGATGCGGATATCCGCCTCGCGGCCGTCACGATTGAGCTGATAGAGTCGTACGTAGCCGCTGAGAACGCAGTAGAAAGCGTCGGCATTCTCGCCCTCGCGAAAGATCGACTTGCGGTTCGTCAGACTGATGACACTCATGGTCGACATCATCCGGACGAGAGAGTTGCCGGTCAGGCTGGTCAGGAAAGGCGTCTTCATCAGGACGGCCCTGTCCCTGTTGTTGAGCTTGAAATTGCTGTTCATCATGTCCGCCGTCTCTTCCATAACCTGAACCGCCGCGCATTCCCGATATCGCTAAAATAACAGGTTCACGAAATCTAAATTTGACATCGATCAAATCCGTGAAATTTTTCTGCAATCTCCGCGAGTTGGCTTGTTCCAACGAAAAACGCCGGGCCCAAGGGCCCGGCGTTGTCGAAAAAATGGTTCGGAGATGGGGGTTATTCGGCGGCCAGCGGCGGCAGGCGCAGCACCTTGCTGCTGGCTTGCGCACCGGGGGAACGATCGTCGTTGGCGCTCGTCTGCCGTTCCATCTGGTTGAGGCGTTCCTCCAGGGATGCGATCGACTGCGCGTTCTTGCGAGCCTCCTGGCTGAGTTCCTCGTTGGAAAGACCGAAGTCCTCCTGTTCCTTCTTGCCGACCATGCGGCCGAAGATCTTGCCGAGCAGGCGCGACAGGTCGTCCATGATCAGGAAGAAGGACGGCACGACGAGAAGCGAGAGCACCGTCGAAACGATAATGCCGCCTATCACCGCGATCGCCATCGGCGCACGGAAGGAACCGCCTTCGCCGACGCCGAGCGCCGAGGGCAACATGCCCGCGGACATGGCGATCGACGTCATGATGATCGGACGGGCGCGCTTGCGGCCGGCCTCGACCATGGCATGAACCCGTTCCAGGCCCTGCCGCTTCATTTCGATCGCGAAGTCCACCAGAAGGATGGCGTTCTTCGTGACGATGCCCATCAGCATCAGGATACCGATCAGGACCGGCATCGACAGCGCGTTCTGGGTAATGATCAGCGCCACCGCCACGCCGCCGATCGCAAGCGGCAGCGAGAACAGGATGGTGAAGGGCTGGATGACGTCCTTGAAGAGCAGGATCAGCACCACGAGCACGAGCATCAGGCCCATCAGCATCGCATTGCCGAAGCTCTGCTGCATTTCGGCCTGCACCTTGGCGTCGCCGCTTTCGGCCAGACGAACCGTCTTCGGCAATTCGGTCTCGCCGACGATCCGCTTGAACTCGGCCGAAGCGGTATCGAGTGCCGTGCCGAAGGGAACGTCGGAACCGATCGCCACGACGCGGTTGCGGTCGTTGCGCTTGATCGAGCTCGGGCCTTCCGAATAGTCGATGTCGGCAACGTTGTAGAGCGGCACGCTGGCACCGGCCGCGGTCTTGATCTTGAGCGCCCGGATCGAGGCCAGATCGCGCCGCACGTCGAGCGAGGCCTGGACGCGGATCGGGATCTGCCGGTCGTCGAGCGAGATCTTGGCAAGGTTGGCATCAACATCGCCGATGGTCGCGACGCGGACCGTCTCGGCGATCTGCTGCGGCGTGATGCCGAGGCGCGAAGCCTCCGCCATGCGCGGCCGAATCTGCAGTTCCGGACGGGGCAGGGCGCCTTCCGAGGAGACGTTGAACAGGACCGGCGAGGCTCGCAGCTTCGATTCCAGCGTGCTGACGGCGTCGTTCAGGTCCGCCTCGTTGGTGGAGAGGAAGTTGAACGAAAGGTCGCGCTCGGCACGGTCGTTGACCTTGGATATCCGCACGTCCGGAATGGAGCGGACGGCAGCAAAAATGTCCTTTTCGACATCCCATTGCGGACGCGTGCGGCCATTTTCCTTCATCCTCGGCACGACGTCGCGGATCAAGGGGATCGATCCCAGGCCCTTGTTGACCAGGGTCTTTACCAGCGAATGGTCGATATTCTGCAGGATGACGCGCACGGTTGCGCGGCGGAGTTCAAGATCGCCCTTGGGCGACGCTCCGCCGAGGATGAAGACGCTCTCGACACCGTCTATATGGCGAATCGCATCATAGATGACGTCGGTGCTGGTGCCCGTTTCGTCGAGCGTCGCATTCGGCGGCAGTTCCACCGACAGCACGACGCGCGAGCTGTCGTCCGGCGGTAGGAAGCTGCCGGGGACCTGCGATAGCAGCATCACGGAGCCGATCAGGAAGCCGATTGCGGCGAGCATTGTCGTATAACGCCAGTACCAGCGGCGGGTCGTGCCGGTGACAAGGCGCGTATAGGCCTTCATGATCCAGCCGTCGTTGTCGTGATGGTCTTCCATCCCGTCTTCGGGGCTCATCAGATAGGCGGCCATCAGCGGCGTGATCAGTCGCGCTACCGCGAGCGAGAAGAACACCGAGAAGGCGACCGTCAGACCGAACTGGATGAAATACTGGCCCGGAACGCCCGGCATGAACGACACTGGCACGAACACGGCGATGATCGTGAAGCTGGTGGCGATGACGGCGAGGCCGATTTCGTCGGCGGCCTCGAGCGCCGCCTTGTAGGGCGATTTGCCCATCTTGATATGCCGCGCAATGTTCTCGATCTCGACGATCGCGTCGTCGACGAGAATACCGGTCGCGAGCGTCAGCGCCAGGAAGCTTACGAGGTTCAGCGAGAACCCCATGAGGTCCATGATCCAGAAGGTCGGGATCGCCGACAGCGGCAGGGCAACCGCTGCGATCAGCGTCGCGCGCCAGTTCCTCAGGAACAGGAAGACCACGATGACGGCGAGGACCGAGCCTTCCACCAGCGTATGGAGGGCAGCTTCGTAGTTGCCGTAGGTGAAGTAGACCGAGTCGTCGACCATTTCGATCGCGACGTTGGGATTGGCCTTGCGCACTTCGTCGAGGCTGGTGGCGACGGTTTCGGCGACCGAGACCTCGCTTGCACCCTTGGCGCGGAATACGGCGAAGGTGACCGATGGCGTGCCGTTGAAGCGCGAGAAGGATTTCGGCTCCTCGTAGGTGTCGGTGATTGTGCCGAGCTCGGTCAGCTTGACGAACTGGCCGTTGGGCAGCGTGATCGTCGTGTCGGCAAGCTGAGCGACGCTGCGGGCATCGCCGAGCGTGCGGATCGTCTGTTCGTTGCCGGCCACCTGGCCGCGGCCGGAGCCGAGGTCGACGTTGGTGCCACGCATCTGGGTACTGACGTCGGCAGCGGTAATGCCATAGGCATCCAGCTTGGCGGGGTTCAGCGATACCCGGACTTCACGGTCGGAGCCGCCGTAACGGTCGATACGGCCGACGCCGGCCTGGCCCTGCAGGGCGCGCTTGACCGTGTCGTCGACGAACCAGGAGAGCTCCTCGAGGGTCATGTTCGGCGAGGAGACGGCGAATGTCTGGATAGCCTGACCTTCGACGTCGACCTTGGTGACGACGGGTTCCTCGATGCCGGCGGGCAGGTCGCTACGGATCTTGTCGATCGCGTCCTTGGTGTCCTGCACGGCCTCGGCGGTCGGCTTTTCGATGCGGAAAACGACAACCGTCTGCGACTGGCCGTCCGTCACCGTGGACTGGATTTCGTCAATGCCGCTGATCGAGGCGACAGCGTCCTCGATCTCCTTTGTCACCTGCATTTCCAGCTCGGCGGGGGCGGCCCCGCTCTGGGTGACGGTGATCGACACGACCGGAACGTCGATATTCGGGAAACGGGTAATCGGCAGCGCGTAAAACGACTGGATGCCGACAACAAGCAGCAGGGCAAAACCGAGCATCGGCGCTATCGGATTGCGGATCGACCAGGCGGAGAAGTTCATGCGGCTCAACCTCAGTTCGCAATAGCGGCGGGTTCGGCCGGGACCGGGGCGATCTTGTCGCCGTCCCGAACGAAGGCGCCGGCCTTCGCAACGACAATGTCACCGGCCGTAAGACCGCTGACGACCTGCACGAAACCGCCATCCTGGATGCCGGTTTCAATCTTCACCTGCTTGACCACATTGTCCTCTACCTTGCGGGCGGTGGAACCGTCCCGCCCGGTGGTGACGGCGGAGAGCGGCAGCGCCAGCGCATTTGTCTCGGCGATGACGATCTCGGCGCTGGCATACATGCCCGAGCGGGCGCCGCTCTTGTCGTCGATGATGATATGCACAGCCCCGAGGCGGGTCACCGGGTCGACCGTCGGGGAAACGAGCCGAACCTTGCCCGCGATCTTCACCTTGCCGCCGGCGACCGTGACGATCGCCTTCTGGCCGGGCTTGATCTTCTGGATGTCGGTCTCGGAAAGATCGGCGACCAACTCGATCGCGCTATCCTTGATGATCGTGAAGAGCGGATTGCCGGTGCCGCTGGCGATCGCGCCGACCTTGGCATTGCGGACGGAAATGATACCGCCGACCGGCGCCTTCACACCGGTGCGGGCGAGCTTCAGGTTGATGTCCTCGATCTGGGCGTCAACCACCTTGATGTCGGACTGGCCAACCGCGACCGCCTGCTTGGCGGCGTTCAGCTTGGCGTCGGATACCTCCACGAGCGCGTTTGCCTGCTCGAGCTGCGAAACCGTGCTGGTGCCGCTCTGGCTCAGGCGTTGCGTGCGGTCGCGCTGGCGCTTGGCGTCGGCAAGGTTGGCTTCCGCCTCGATCACCTGCGCCTTGTACTGCGCAAGACCGGCCTCAGCTTTCGCCTTGTTGGCCTGCAACTGGCTTTTCTCGAGGATCAGCGCGTCTTCGTTCAACGTCGCAAGCACGCTGTCGGCCTTCACTTCGTCACCGACATCGGCGTTCAGCGTCTTGATCGACAGGGCGTCGACGAGCGGCTGGACGTAGACTTCCTCGACGGGCCTGACGGTGCCGGTGGCGATGACGCGGTCGATGAGCGGCTTTTCGATCGCTTCCGTCACAATGATCGAGGGCAGCTTGATTTCCGTCTGCGCCGGGGCCGGCTTGGCCGCGTCCTGCGCAACGGCAGAATTGGGGATCAATGCGGAGCCTGCGGCAAGCGCGATGCTGGCGCCGAGTGCAAGGCGAAGAGCCGGGATACCGGTGGACTTGGTAAACTTGCGAAACATGCGATTACTTTCAAACTGAAGTAAGGGGCAAATATTCCGCTGGGAACCGCTCCGGTCACGTAACGCCCCCTCAGCGCACGATAACCCGGATCAAGGTGGTAACCGCGCAAAACGGTTACAAGACCGGCAGCGAAAGATTCATCAACGCCGCACTTTTACGTGTTTGCGTTGCACAAATCAATCCGTCGCCCTTATGAGACGAATGAGTTTTAGTTATGTTTTGAGTGAGAAAAATTTCAAAAACGCGCGGCATGTAGCCGCGCGTTCTCTTTTAGCGGGCCAGCGGCGATTATTATTTCAATGCCGCGTCGGTGATCTCGCTCGTATAGGCGCCTTCCGGCTTCTTGGTGATGATCTTCTGGTCGAGCAGCGCCTTGACCGTGCGGTCGTAGGTGGCGGTGTCGAGCTTGCCGGTGCCGGTGCCGATCAGCTTGGCCACTTCGCCCATCATCCGCTTCTGGTGGTTCTCGTCCTGGCCGCCATTGTCCATGACGATCCCGGCTGCTTCACCCGGATTGGCGATGGCGTATTTCCAGCCCTTCATTGACGCACGGACGAACTTCACCATGGTTTCCTTGAACTTCGGATCCTTGAGCTTGGTGTCCATCACGTAGAGACCATCCTCGAGCAGGTCGTTGCCCATGGCGGAGAAGTTGAAGACGACGAGCTGGTCCGGCTTGAAGCCAGCATCGATCGCCTGCCAGTATTCGTTATAGGTCATCACCGAGATGCAGTCGGCCTGCTTCTGGATGAGCGGCTGCACGTCGAAACTCTGCTTCAGAACGGTCACGCCGTCCTTGCCTCCGTCGGTCTTCAGGCCGAGCTTGTTCATCCAGGCGAAGAACGGGTATTCGTTGCCGAAGAACCAGACGCCGAGCGTGCGGCCCTTGAAGTCGGCTTCGGTCTTCACCGGGCCGTCCTTGGGGCAGATCATCTGCAGGCCGGACTTCTGGTAGGGCTGGGCGATGTTGGTGAGCGGCACGCCCTTTTCGCGGGCGACCAGCGCGCCGCCCATCCAGTCGACGATCACGTCAGCGCCGCCGCCGGCGATCACCTGCTCGGGGGCGATGTCCGGGCCGCCCGGCTTGATCGTGACGTCGAGGCCTTCGTCCTTGTAGAAGCCCTTGTCCTTGGCGACGTAATAACCGCCGAACTGGCCTTGAGCCACCCATTTCAGCTGTAGGGTCACCTTGTCGGCGGCCATCGCAGCTTGGGCTGCCGCGAGCGACATGGCGCCCGCCATCAATGCAACGAGAATTTTTCTCATGTTTTTTATCCTTCCCTCTGAGGTTTGCCGGTTCCGCCGAAGCGGGCCGGATTTTAAGCGCCTAACCACCGCGGTTAGACGGATGCCAGAACGTCGTCGCTCTTTCACCAAGCGCCACGACGCCATAAAAAACTGATCCGACCAGCGCTGCAACAGCGATTTCGGCCCAGACCATGTCGACATTCATGCGGCCGATCTCGGTCGAGATCCGGAACCCCATGCCGACGATCGGCGTGCCGAAGAATTCCGCGACGATCGCACCGATCAGCGCCAGCGTCGAGTTGATCTTCAGCGCGTTGAAGATGAAGGGCATGGCGGCCGGCAGGCGCAGCTTGATCAGCGTCTGCCAGTAGTCGGACGCGTAGGAGCGCATCAGGTCGCGTTCCATGGCGCCCGAGGCTCCGAGCCCGGCCACCGTGTTCACCAGCATCGGAAAGAAGGTCATGATGATGACGACGGCCGCCTTCGAATGCCAGTCGAAACCGAACCACATGACCATGATCGGAGCGACGCCGATGATCGGCAGCGCCGACATCAGATTGCCGATCGGCAGCAGCCCTCGGCGTAGGAAGGCGATGCGATCGGCAAGGATGGCGACGACGAAGCCGGAGGCGCAGCCGACGACGTAACCGAACAGGACCGCCTTGAAGATTGTCTGCTGCACGTCTGCCCAGAGGATCGGCACTGAGCTTACGAGCCTTGCGCCGATCGAGGATGGCGGCGGCAGGAGAATGAAGGGGATGCCGGCGCCTCGGGTCGCCGCTTCCCATAGGATCAGGATCCATGCCCCGAAGATCGCGGGGATCAGCAGCCGGAGAAACGTGTCGCCGGTTTTGGATTTGGCGCGGATGCCGGACAGGACCGTCACGCAGCGCCAGGCAAGCAGCCAGCAGGCCGCGATCATCAGGAAGAAAGCAAGCGTCGCCTTGCCCTCGTTGCCGGCGATGCCCGCAAGCAGCAGCCAGACGGCGAGATGGGCCGCGAGGAACAGGACCGCTGCGAGGAGGGACTGGGAGAGCCTGGTGAACGAGACCAGCGCTGCGCCGGCGACGAGGAGAAAGATCACAGCGAGGGAGCCGGTGCCGAACGGTGAGGGGGCATCCGCCGCCATCAGCGGCAGGGAGGCGAGGGCGGCGAGACAGAGGAGCAGCGCCATCGCGCCCTGCCAGGAACGAAGAGCCACTGTCATGCCGGCCTCCCGCCCATGGAGCGATCGACGATCTTCGCGATGACCCCGACGATGGCAACGAGAGCTGCCGCCAGCACCGAGCCGGCGATCAGCGCCGCCCAGATATCGATCGTCTGGCTGTAATAGGCCCCGGCCAGCAGTTTCGAGCCGATGCCGGCGACGGCACCGGTCGGCAGCTCGCCGACGATCGCGCCGACAAGGCTTGCGGCGATCGCCACCTTCATCGAGGTGAACAGGAACGGAATGGAGGCCGGTACCCGGAGTTTCCAGAAGGTCTGGGCACCGCTTGCATAATAGGTGCGCATCAGGTCGAGTTGGATGATCTCTGGTGAACGCAGGCCCTTCACCATGCCGACTGCCACGGGAAAAAAGGAGAGGTAGGTCGAGATCAGCGCCTTGGGAACGAGCCCGGTGACGTTGATTGCGCCGAGCACGACGATCACCATCGGCGCCACCGCGAGGATCGGCACGGTCTGCGAGGCGATGATCCACGGCATCAGGCTGCGGTCGAGCGCCTTCAAATGCACGATGCCGACCGCGATCAGGATGCCGGTCAGCGTGCCCATGGTGAAGCCGACCACGGTCGACGATAGCGTCACCCAGGCGTGGTAGACGAGGCTGCGGTTCGACGTGACGCTACGCAGAAACGTATTCTCGAAGACATTGCTCACCACCTGATGCGGCGCCGGCAGGATGGGCTTCGGCTGCGCCATCGTCTTGCCGATGAACTCCATCGCCGTCGAGGTGACGTTGGCGCGCCGGTCGAGATCCCGCTGGAACGGCGCGTTCATGAAATAGGCGGCGACGTACCAGACGGCGAGGATCACCACGAGGATGGTGAGGACGGGGATGATACGGTCCTTGAGGGAGTCGGGTTTCATGCCGCTGCCCTCTCACGTCTCAGCCGGGAGCCACCCCCCTCTGTCCTCCCGGACATCTCCCCCTCAAGGGGGGAGATCAGCCAGGCGTGTCGGCTTCGCAAAGCATTGAGCACCACCGATGCGGCAATCTCCGCGCCGAATTGAGGGCGAACCCAAGCTACTATTCGATCTCCCCCCTTGAGGGGGAGATGTCCGGGAGGACAGAGGGGGGTATTCCCGGAACGCAACGCCTCACTCCTCATAACTATGCCCCGCTCTCAACCCCTCGCGCACCCGATGCGCGATCTCCAGGAATTCCGGCGTCTCGCGGATTTCGAGCGGGCGTTCCCTGGGCAAGGTCGATTCGATCACGTCGGTTACCCGGCCCGGACGCGGCGACATGACGACGATGCGGGTCGAGAGGTAGACCGCCTCCGGGATAGAGTGGGTGACGAAACAGATGGTCTTTTCGGTGCGCGCCCACAGCTTCAGCAGCTGCTCGTTCAGGTGATCGCGGACGATCTCGTCGAGCGCGCCGAAAGGTTCGTCCATCAAAAGCAGGTCGGCGTCGAAGGCGAGCGCACGGGCGATGGAGGCGCGCTGCTGCATGCCGCCGGAAAGCTGCCATGGGTATTTCTTGCCGAAGCCGGAAAGGTTGACGAGATCGAGGGTGCGCTCGATGCGCGCTTTGCGATCCGCTGACGAATAGCCCATGATTTCCAGAGGCAGGGCGATATTCTTCTCGATCGTCCGCCACGGATAAAGCGCCGGCGCCTGGAAGACGTAACCGTAGGAGCGCGATTTGCGGGCCTCTTCCGGCGTCATGCCGTTGACGGTGATCTCGCCGGCCGTTGCCTTTTCGAGATCAGCGATGACGCGCAGGAAGGTTGTCTTGCCGCAGCCGGACGGGCCGATGAAGGAGACGAAATCGCCCTTGTTCACCGTGAGATCGACATTCGACAGGGCATGTACCGGCCCGTCACCGGTCTCGAAGGTGAGGCCGAGCTTTTTGGCCGAGACGACAGAGGATGGAGCATTGTTCATCGGCATTTGGGCATGGGTCCGAGTTTGGTACCGTCCGGGAAGCTGACGGTGTAGCCTTTGGCGGATCTGGTGAGCGTAGCGGTGTCTTCCGGCCCGACTTCCCCGT
The DNA here is from genome assembly GCF_964254135.1 of Neorhizobium tomejilense. Classification (NCBI taxonomy): domain Bacteria; kingdom Pseudomonadati; phylum Pseudomonadota; class Alphaproteobacteria; order Hyphomicrobiales; family Rhizobiaceae; genus Neorhizobium; species Neorhizobium tomejilense. The sequence goes on along the minus strand of NZ_CAXUSO020000001.1, from coordinate 2,590,266 downwards.
CGGCTTCGCATATTGCCTTGATGGTGAAACCGTTCGCCGTCGTTTTCGGCATGCCCTTGAATTCACAGGCGGAAACGGAAGTCGTCACGCCGTCGTCCTTGAGCAGCAGGAAATCGTCGGCACCGGACGATTCGCCGGTTCTGGCGTAAATGCAGCCTTCCTTGCTGCCATAGGCGCCGTCGAGGAAGGTCGCGGCCTTGGCGGGAACGGCAATCGAGATCGCGGCAAGGACCGTCGATGCGATGCCGAAGCGGATTGTATTTAATGACATTTCCCGAAAGGCCCCCATTCAAGTCCGTCTGCGAAGCCTACAGTATAGACATCGCCGTTGCGCGAGATATCGATCATTGCGGTGTCCAGGAGCTCTCTCTTTTCGTTTGTCTCGGCTGCCGCTCTCAAGCCGGCGTGATATGCTGGCGGCAGATCCCGTTCGACGGAGGAAACTGGCGATGGACAGTGCATCAAAACTCACCTGCCGTGTCGTCAAGCCCGGTGCGACCTACGACGGCAAGCAGGGCCTGAGCTATTTCGAGGGGATTGCGGCGGAAACGGTCGGTTCCAAGGGCATTTGCATGCATCTTATCACCATCCCGCCGGGCGCACGGGCGAAGGCCCATCTGCATGAAACCCACGAGACGGCCATCTATGTGCTCTCCGGCTCCGCGGTCACCTGGTATGGCGACCGGCTGGAGGAATGTGCCGAACTCTCGGCCGGCGAGATGATGTATATCCCCGCCGGCGTGCCGCACCTGCCGGCCAACATTTCCGACGCGCCCTGTTCGGCGGTCATCGCCCGCACCGACCCGAACGAACAGGAAAGCGTCGTGCTTCTGCCCGAGCTGGACGGGTTGGTGAAGGGGTGACCTCTGCGGAAAGGACATCGTTTCCCGTTCAAACCCCGCTGGCCGGAATGCCTGCGCGTTCCACCTTGCGCGGCGAGGTCAGTTCCTTCCAGGTCGACAGCGCCTTGTTGACCGCCGGATAAGGCTCGCGCTTGACGAACTGGCCATGGCCTTCCTGTGTCCTGATCGCCCCGTCCTCGATGGCGACCACGCCACGGGTCAACGTGTAGCGCGGCAGACCGGTCACTTCCTTGCCCTCGAAGACGTTGTAGTCGATCGCCGACTGCTGGGTCTTGGCCGAGATCGTCTTCGACTTGTTCGGATCGAGAACGACGATATCCGCGTCGGCTCCGACCAGGATCGCGCCCTTCCTCGGATAGATGTTGAGGATTTTCGCGATATTGGTGGAGGTGACCGCCACGAACTCGTTCATGGTGATGCGGCCGGTTGCGACGCCATGGGTCCAAAGCATCGGCAGGCGATCCTCGAGGCCGCCGGTGCCGTTCGGGATTTTTCTGAAATCGCCGAAACCGGTCCGCTTTTGGTCAGTCGTGAAGGCGCAGTGGTCGGTCGCCACCACCTGCAGCGAGCCGGAGGCAAGGCCGGCCCACAGGCTGTCCTGATGCTGCTTGCTGCGGAACGGGGGCGACATAACCCGGCGGGCCGAATGGTCCCAGTCCTTGTTGAAATATTCGCTTTCGTCGAGCGTCAGGTGCTGGATCAGCGGCTCGCCATAAACACGCATGCCGTTCTGGCGGGCGCGGCGGATCGCTTCATGGGCCTGTTCGCAGGACGTATGCACGACATAAAGCGGAACGCCTGCCATGTCGGCGATGATGATGGCACGGTTGGTGGCCTCGCCCTCGACGGAGGCGGGCCTGGAATAGGCGTGCGCCTCGGGCCCGTTATTGCCCTCGTCCATCAGCTTGGTCTGCATGGCGGCGACAACGTCGCCGTTTTCGGCATGGACGAGCGGCAGTGCGCCGAGCTCGGCACAGCGCGAAAAGGAGGCGAACATCTCGTCGTCGTTCACCATCAGCGCGCCCTTGTAGGCCATGAAGTGCTTGAAGGTGTTGATGCCGTGATGCGCGACCACCGCCTTCATCTCGTTGAAGACCTGCTCGCCCCACCAGGTGACCGACATGTGGAAGGAATAGTCGCAATTGGCGCGGGTCGCCTTGTTGTCCCAGCGCTTCAGCGCGTCGAGCAGCGACTGGCCGGGCTCGGGAAGGCAGAAATCGACGACCATCGTCGTGCCGCCGGCAAGTGCTGCCCGCGTGCCGCTCTCGAAATCGTCGGCGGAATAGGTGCCCATGAACGGCATTTCCAGATGCACATGCGGATCGATACCACCCGGCATGACATAACAGCCGGCGGCGTCGAGCGTGGTGTCGCCGAAAAGGTTCGGGCCGATCTCGATGATCCGGCCAGCGTCGATCTTCACGTCCGCCTTGTAGGTCAGGTCGGCCGTGACGATGGTTCCACCCTTGATGACTGTGGTCATTGTTGTTCCCCTTTTCTTGTCGGTTCCCTTACGGGCGCGATGGTGTGCGTCAAGCCGGTGACGTGGACGAGCGCAACTTCGATCTGACTCATATCGCTATCGACCAGTCGGCCTATCCGCTGGCCGATGACCTCTTTCCTGACCGGCGTGATCTTTTCGACCATGACCTGAGACAGATGTTGAAGCCCGTTCATGGAGCTCGGTTCGATGATCGGGCGCAGAAGCGGTGCTTCAACCAGATGCGTCGTCAAAGGACAGGCGAGAACCGTGGTGTAGGTCACGAGAAACTCGTCGGCCTGAAGAATGACGGCGGGCCGAGGTTTGCCAAGTTCACCGGGAAAGACCGCGATCACGACGTCTCCTCGGCTCAACCTCACGGCTTGTCCCAATCCGTTGGGCCAACGGCTTCGATCCAGTCCTCAATGTCTTCCTTTGCATCCGCTTCTGCGATCCGGCGCATTTCTTCCTCCGCCTGCCGGCGGAAAGCTTCGTTGGTCAGATCCGGCACCCAGATCTCGATCGGCCGGTATCCCTGGCGGATCAGTTCTGCCCGTTCTTCGGGTGATATTTCCCTCGGTCGTCCCATTGTCCGTTTCCTGTCTCAAGGTGGCGGTTGCAATGCTACTCCACAATCTCCGCCGTCTCCAGCACGGCATGGAACAGCACATCCGCGCCGGCTGCCGCCCATTCCCTGGAAATCTCCTCCGCCTCGTTGTGCGAAAGTCCGCCGACGCAAGGGCACATGATCATCGTCGCGGGCGCCACCTTGGCGGCCCAGCAGGCGTCGTGGCCGGCGCCGGAGATGATGTTCATATGGCTGTAGCCGAGCTTTTCGGCCGCTTCGCGGACCCGGCCGACCAGGACCGGATCGAAGGTCACCGGATCGAAATGGCCGACCGCCTCGACCGAACAGCCGACGCCGAGCGGCTCGCAGATCTCGGCCGCCTGTTTCTCGATCGTCGCCCGCATCCGGTCCAACTTTTCCTGGGAGGGCGTGCGGATGTCGACGGTGAATACCACCTTGCCCGGCAGCACGTTGCGGGAGTTGGGCGAGAAGAACACCTGGCCGACGCCGCCGACGGCGCCCGGCTGTTCGGACATCGCCACCGCCTGCACCATTTCGAGGATGCGGCCGAAGGCAAGGCCGGCATTGACGCGCAGGTTCATCGGCGTCGAGCCCGTATGTGCTTCGCGGCCGGTCAGCGTGAATTCCAGCCACCACAGTCCCTGGCAGTGGGTGACGACGCCGATCTGCTTGTTCTCCGCCTCGAGGATCGGCCCCTGTTCGATATGGTATTCGAAATAGGCATGCATCTTTCGGGCGCCGACCTCCTCGTCGCCGAGCCAGCCGATGCGCTTCAGTTCGTCGCCATAGGTCTTGCCGTCCGGATCCTTGCGGCCGTAGGCGTAGTCGATCGAGTGAATGCCGGCGAACACGCCCGATGCCAGCATGGCCGGAGCGAAACGCGCGCCTTCCTCGTTCGCCCAGTTGGTGACGACGATCGGATGTTTCGTCTTGATGCCGAGGTCGTTCATGGTGCGGACCACTTCCAGCGCGCCGAGGACGCCGAGAACGCCGTCATATTTGCCGCCGGTCGGCTGGGTGTCGAGATGGCTACCGACATAGACCGGCAGGGCGTCCGGATCGGTGCCGGCGCGGGTGGCGAACATCGTGCCCATCTTGTCGACGCCGACCGTCATTCCTTCGGCCTCGCACCACGTCTTGAAGAGGTGGCGGCCTTCGCCGTCCGCATCGGTCAGCGTCTGGCGATTGTTGCCGCCGGCGATGCCGGGGCCGATCTTCGCCATGTCCATGAGCATGTCCCACAGACGATCGCCGTTGATGCGCAAGTTCTCGCCGGGTGCTGCCACCATTTTTCAGTCCTCGCCTGTTTTCACGTCCACCCGTGCGGGCGGCATGCTTTTCGTTCCCATGGTCCTCCGCGCGCCCGCTTTGAAAAGAGGCATGCGAAGATCGGCATTGCGTTTATTCTGCTTGTCGCCGATAATTTGACCGCTTGGTAAAACATTACAATTTCCTAGGCTCCACTCAAGACGAAAATCACGAAAAATCCAGAGGAATTTCGAAAGCGCCGGGCGGACGCGGAAGAGGGCAAGGACAGGCATGGCCATCCCAAGGGCGGCGAAGACGCAGAGACGCACCCGCATTCAGGAGGAGAAGGAGGAGCGCATCCTCGAAGCCGCGCTCGACGTATTTTCCCAGAACGGTTTCCGCGGCGCCACGATCGACCAGATCGCCGAGGCGGCCGGCATGTCGAAACCCAATCTGCTCTATTATTTCCGTACCAAGGAGGCGATCCACCGTCACCTGATCGACCGGGTCCTGTTTACCTGGCTGGAGCCGTTGCGGGCGTTCGATGCGGAAGGTAATCCGGAATCGGAGATCCGCTCCTATATCCGCCGCAAGCTCGAAATGGCCCGCGATTTCCCGCGCGAAAGCCGGCTTTTCGCCAATGAGGTGCTGCAAGGCGCGCCGCATATCGAGGATGAGCTGAAAGGCCCGTTGAAGGAACTGGTCGACGAAAAGGCGGAGGTGATCCGCGCCTGGGCGCGGTCCGGCAAGATCGCCAAATGCGATCCCTATCACCTGATCTTCTCGATCTGGTCGACGACCCAGCATTATGCCGACTTCGACGTGCAGGTGCGCGCCGTGCTCGGCCAGGACTATGCGGGCGAGGGGCGTTTCGAGGATGCGGCGCGGTTTCTGGAACAGCTCTTCATTGACGGGCTGCGGGCGCGGCCAGGTTAGATCAAGCCGCTTTCCCTTCGATGTGGTTCGGCGGGACTCGACTCTTGGTTGTCGTCGTGGCTGAATAGCCTTGTAAATTGGTCTGTTGATAAGTGAAGGCGATGGAAGACACCCGATCCTCGTTTCGAAAGATCGTATCGATCACCGTTGGATTACTTATGCTAGCTGGCGGACTTGCTGGCATTCTCTACTTATTGTTATTTGCGGCCGTCATTAAGGGGTGGCTTTGGATAGGCGCAGGTTTCATTGCTGCAATCGGTGGGCTCATTCTCTGGGAAGATATTCGCCCGCTGCTTAGTCGGTCAGTTAGATCAAAACGTTAACTACAAGGGTGAGGAAAAGGCCCTCGCCGTCGTTCATCCCAAACGAAAAACGCCGGCGCTGAGGCCGGCGTCTTCTCATTTGCCGATTGCCGGGCCTGGTATCAGGCGGCGGCGGAAGCCCGGTTGGTCGGGACTTCAGCGATCGTCTTCAGAACCTGGGAAGCGATCTGGTAGGGGTCGCCCTGGGAGTTCGGACGGCGGTCTTCCAGATAGCCCTTGTAGTCGTTCTTGACGAACGAATGCGGCACGCGGATCGAAGCACCGCGGTCGGCAACGCCGTAGGAGAACTTGTTCCACGGAGCCGTTTCGTGCTTGCCGGTCAGGCGCTTGTCGTTGTCCGGGCCGTAGACGGCGATGTGGTCCATCAGGTTCTTGTCGAAAGCAGCCATGAGCGCTTCGAAATAGTCCTTGCCGCCAACTTCGCGCATGTACTTGGTGGAGAAGTTGCAGTGCATGCCCGAGCCGTTCCAGTCGGTGTCGCCGAGCGGCTTGCAGTGGTATTCGATGTCGATGCCGTACTTTTCAGTCAGGCGCTGCAGCAGGTAGCGTGCCATCCAGATCTGGTCGGCGGCCTTCTTGGAGCCCTTGCCGAAAACCTGGAATTCCCACTGGCCCTTGGCCACTTCGGCATTGATGCCTTCGTGGTTGATGCCGGCGGCGAGGCAGAGGTCGAGATGTTCTTCGACGATTTCGCGGGCGACGTCACCAACGTTCGAGTAACCGACGCCGGTGTAATAGGGGCCCTGCGGAGCCGGGTAACCCTGTTCCGGGAAGCCGAGCGGGCGGCCGTTCTGGTAGAAGAAGTATTCCTGCTCGAAACCGAACCAGGCGTCCTCGTCGTCGAGGATGGTCGCGCGGGCGTTGGTCGCATGCGGCGTGACGCCATCCGGCATCATGACTTCGCACATGACCAGCGCGCCGTTGGTGCGGGCCGGATCGGGATAAAGCGCAACCGGCTTCAGCACGCAATCGGACGAGCGGCCTTCGGCCTGCATGGTCGACGAACCGTCGAAGCCCCACAGCGGCAGCTGTTCGAGCGTCGGGAAGGTGTCGAATTCCTTGATCTGCGTCTTGCCACGCAGGTTCGGTACCGGGGTGTACCCGTCGAGCCAGATGTACTCGAGCTTATACTTGGTCATATTTTATCTCTCAGGCCGTGACGTTCATGGTTGAGCCATCCTGAGGAAGCGGCATCGCGACGATACCGCGCCTCCGGGGTAACCAGAAGAACGCATTTCCCGTGCCAGTTTGCACCGGACCGACGGTTTTGGATTAAAAAAGTGTGAACGATGGGCCGCAGGCGGAGCGCCGAGAGGGACTACAGGTCCGGTAGATCAGCACGGTCTCATGAAATCTCCGAGTTTTAAAGGTTCTATCCAGATTGCTCGGAACCGGGGTCGGTTGGCACACGTTTCTCCGATGGAGTGAACGGTGGGCAAAATAGATCCCCTGAACTTCGCTGCCGCTAAATTAGCGCCTAGCGCGAGTCGGAAAAATGATATAAAATCATGCAATAAGCACAAAAAATGTGCAGATTTGTGCTCTGTGCGTGTTTGGATGCACTTTTGAAGTTAGGAGACGATAGGATGGCAATTCACATCCATCGTGAGTCAGCAACGATCTACCAGTTTCCGGTCCGCCCAAGACGGCGGCTGGAGGATGGCCGGACCGTGCCGACCGGAATCCATGACGTTGCCTTGAGCGTTGTCGATACCAATTGCTGGTACCACGACGAGGCGTTACGGGATTCCGACCCGAAGAACGACCAGCCGAAACCCTGCTGACCATAGATGACGAAAAGGCCGCGCCATTAGATGACGCGGCCCCTCATTCCTTCGATCTGATTTTCCTCAGAACGCGAACAGCTTCAGCATCGCGTAACCGAAAACCGCGATGAACAGCCAGCCGAACGCGCCGAGCGCGAGCGGCCGCCAGCCTTCCGCCTTCAGCTTACGGATATCGGTCTGCAGCCCCATGGCCGCAAGCGCCATGGACAGGAGGAAGCTGGTCGTGGTCACGAGCGTCTGGCTCACGCCCGCCGGAATGGCGACTGCGCTGTTGACCAGCATCATCCCGATAAACCCGAGTACGAACCACGGCATCGGCGCCGAGGCCTTCGATGGGCCTTCCGCGCCGGAGCGCATGGCGAGGGCGAGCGTCATGATCAGCGGTGCCAGCATGACGACGCGGGCAAGCTTGGAGATGGTGCCGAACTGTCCGGCGACATCGCCGCCCTGGAAGGCGGCGGCCACCACCTGTGCAACTTCATGGATGGTGGAGCCGCTCCACAGTCCATAACCGCGTGCGTCGAGCCCGAGCGGGGCGGCGAGCAACGGATAGGCAAGCATCGACAGCGACCCGAACAGCGTCACGCAGGCGACCGCGTAGGCGACGTGCTCCTGCTTGCCGCGCACCACGGTATTGGCGGCGATGACCGCCGAGGCGCCGCAGACCGAGGTGCCGGCGGCGATCAGGTCGGTCAGCGACCTGTCGACTCCCATGGCCCGGCCGACCAAGCGGATCGCAACGAAGGTGGTCACCAGCGTCAGGGCCACCATCGCCAGACCGGCGCCGCCGAGCGAAAGGATCTGGCCGGCCGTCACCTGCAGGCCGAGCAGCACGATGCCGAAGCGCAGGATCCGCTTTAGCGAAAAGCCGATGCCGGGCTCGACGGCCCCCGGGACAGGGGCCAGATTGCGGATCAGCATGCCGAAAACGATCGATAGGATGAGCGGGCTCAGCGCCATCCATCCGGTCAGGTTGCGGACGGTGAGGGCGACCGTAGCAATCGCGGCGGTGAGCAGAAGTCCGGGAAGAAGCTGGGCGAAAGCCGGCCAATAGGGCGAGGAGAGGTGGGCGCGCTGTTCCGCAGTCGGCTGGATCGGCTTCATGATTTTTCCACGACAGTCTCTATTCGTCGAAAATCATTCTCGCTTTTGCAGAAACACAAATCCAATTGATAAGTTTTCTGATATCGTTCGATAAAAGCGAATGGTTTCGGACGATGACCCTCGATCAGCTTCGAATTTTTCTGGAAGTCGCCGCGCGCGAACATGTGACCCGTGCGGCGGAGGCGCTGAACCTCACCCAGTCGGCGGTGAGTGCGGCGATCTCGGCGCTGGAGGCGCGGCATGCCGTGATCCTGTTCAACCGGGTCGGGCGGCGGATCGAGCTCACCGAAGCGGGAAAACTGTTCGTGCCGGAGGCGCGCGCCGTTTTGGAACGGGCGCAGACGGCCGAGCACGTGCTTGCCGATCTCGGCGGGTCGGCCTCGGGCATCCTGCGGATCCATGCCAGCCAGACGGTGGCGAGCTACTGGCTGCCGGCTCGCCTCGTCAGTTATCACGAGCGGTTTCCGCGCGTCGACCTGCGGCTCACCGTCGGCAATACCCAGAGCGCGGCCGAAGCGGTGCTGACCGGGGCGGCGGAACTCGCGGTCGTCGAAGGCGAGGTGTTTCTGGCGGGACTCAAACGACGCAAGGTGGCGGAGGACCGGCTGGTGCTGGTCGTGGGCAGCCGCCACCCCTGGGCGGACGGCCGCAAGATCCGCTCCAGCGATCTTCTCGAAACCAACTGGATCATGCGCGAACAGGGATCCGGCACACGCTCGGCCTTCGAGGCGCAGCTCTTCAATCTCGGCATCGAGCCGCAATCATTGTCCGTTGTCCTTGAAATGCCGTCGAACGAAGCGGCGATGGCGGCGGTGGAGGCGGGGCTGAGCGCGACGGTGCTTTCAAGCCGGGCAGCATCGTCCCACTCCTTCTCCGGCCGGCTTCACATTGCCGATTTCCCGATGCCGCTCCGCCAGTTCTCGGCAATCTTCCATGGCGAGCGGCACGTCACCCGGGCGCTGCGCGCCATGCTCGACCTATTGAACGAGCCGGCTGAAGACAGCTCCCGCTGATCTCCCGACCATATCCCCCCCACGTAAGTGCGCGCCTTGTGTGAACGATAAAATTTAAGTCGTTCAGTATTTGCGAACAATACGTCTGCAACTTGCTGTCTATTCCCGGCGGCCGTCTTGCACCATCTTGAGCATCAGAAGCGCGGCAACGAGCTTCGAAAGACAAGATCAAACACACAGAGAGGGGCTTCGAGGAAACTCGGCTCCACCACATCAAGGAAGAAGACAATGACCAGAATTTCCTCCGCCATCGCCGCAGCCCTGATCGCTTCGGCTTCGTTCGCTTCCGTCGCCCTCGCTGAAGGCGACTATTACCAGGGCGTCCAGAACGCTCCTGCCGCTTCGGCCACCGTTGACCGCATCAGCACCGGCAGCATCGGCCAAAACGAGACGCTCCAGGCCGACGTCAATACCGGCGACTATTTCGACGGCGCCAACCGCCCGAACTAACTGCAGCTCATTCAAGATACCGAAACAATCTCCGCAGGCCAGGTCGCAAACTGAAAGCCGCGGGTAACTCTGAAGGGACTACCACCATGACCAAGATCACTTCCGCTATCGCCGCAGCCTTCATCGCTTCGGCCTCGTTCGCTTCCGTCGCTCTTGCTGAAGGCGACTACTACGAAGGCGCCTCCAAGGCTTCCGCTACCATCGACCAAGTCCAGACCGGCAGCATCGCCAAGGACCAGCAGAACGCCAACCAGATCCTGGCTCCGATCGGCCGTGGCGACTATTTTGAAGGCGCAAACCGTCCGAGCTAACCTGCATTACACACAGACGAAGAAGGCCCGGCAACCGTCGGGCCTCTTTGCGTTCGCACCCGGTCTCCAGGCAATTCGCATATGCCCCGGGTCGTGATATAATCACCGCATCGAAAGAAGTCTTGGGAGGCAAAAGCCATGGAGAGACTGCTTTTTAGGAACCTGCGGCCGCTATATGGCTGGCTTTTCATCGTCGCCTGGTTCGCCATTCTCGGATTGATGACCTGGGTGTTTTTCCGCAACAGCGGCGTAGCGCAGGAGCCGTTCAGGGCGCTCATCCTCACCTTCTTCTGGGGACTGGGCGGTTGGCTCGCGTCCGGATCCCTTTCCCGGCCGATCGTCTCGGTCCGGCAGGAAAGCGATGGCAGCTGGATCATCACCCGCCGTTGGCTCTGGACCCATGACGAGGAGCGTATCGATCCCGACCGCCTGCCGTCGCCAACGGTCGAGGCGGAAAGCGACGGGGAGGGCGGCATGCACTACCGCTGTCTCCTGAAGACGCCTGAACACGGCTCCGTGGAATTCAGCGAACACCTCAAGCTCGACAGGGCCGCGCTCGCCCGTGACCGGATGGCATCACTGATCAGGAGCGCCAGAACGAAAATGCCCCGGCCGAGCTGACCGGGGCATAGGATATGGTTTACTCTGCGGCCTGCCTTGCCATCGGGTTGTTGGGATGCTGCGTCCAGTTGGCGTAAGTTGGGTCGACAACCTTGCCGGTGCGCTTGTCGAGTTCGCCGGCGGGTAGGGCTTCCATGGTGATGCAGTTCTCGACGGGACAGACGTTGACGCAAAGATTGCAGCCGACGCATTCCTCTTCCATCACCTCGAAATGGCGCACGCCGTCGACCATGCTGGTGATCGCCTGGTGGGAGGTGTCCTCGCAGGCGATGTGGCAGCGGCCGCACTTGATGCAGGCGTCCTGGTCGATATGCGCCTTGGCGATGTAGTTGAGGTTGAGATACTGCCAGTCGGTGACGTTGGGGACCGCGCGACAGATGATGTCGTCAAGCGACTGGTGGCCCTTCTCGTCCATCCAGTCGGAAAGGCCGGTGATCATTTCCTCGACGATCTTGAAGCCGTAGGTCATCGCCGCGGTGCAGACCTGCACATTGCCGGCCCCGAGCGCCAGAAACTCCGCCGCGTCCCGCCAGGTGGTAATGCCGCCGATGCCGGAGATCGGCAGGCCGTAGGTCTCCGGATCGCGGGCGATTTCGGCGACCATGTTGAGCGCGATCGGCTTGACCGCCGGGCCGCAATAACCGCCATGGCTGCCCTTGCCGCCGACCGACGGGTTGGGCGAGAAGGTGTCGAGATCGACGGAGATGATCGACGAGATCGTGTTGATCAGCGACACCGCGTCCGTGCCGCCGCGCTTGGCGGCGCGGGCAGGGTGGCGGATATCGCTGATATTGGGCGTCAACTTGGTGATGACTGGCATGCGGGTATACTGCTTGCACCAGCGCACTACCATTTCGATATATTCCGGCACCTGGCCGACCGCGGAGCCCATGCCGCGCTCGGACATGCCGTGCGGACAGCCGAAATTGAGCTCGATGCCGTCCACTTCAGTCTCTTCCACCAGCGGCAGGATCGCCTTCCAGGCCTGTTCCTCGCAAGGAACCATGATCGAGGCGACAATCGCCCGGTCCGGCCAGTTCTTCTTCACTTCCTTCATTTCACGAAGGTTGGTGTAGAGGTCGCGGTCGGTGATCAGTTCGATATTGTTCAGGCCGAGCAGGCGGCGATCGGCGCCCCAGATGGCACCATAGCGCGGGCCGTTGACGTTGACGACCGGCGGACCTTCCTCGCCGAGCGTCTTCCACACCACGCCGCCCCAACCTGCCTTGAAGGCGCGCTCGACATTGTAGGCCTTGTCGGTCGGCGGCGCCGACGCCAGCCAGAACGGGTTGGGGGATTTGATGCCGACGAAATTGTTGCGGATATCAGCCATATTAGTTCTCCCTCAAGCCACTGCGGTTGCCGGCTGCGCTGCGGCAGCCAGGGCTTTTGCGATGCTTTCCGCGGCGTCACGCCCCTGCGCGACGGCGGAGACGGTCAGGTCCTCGCCTGACCCGATGCAGTCGCCGCCGGCCCAGACGCCCTCGAGCGAGGTGCGGCCCTCGGGATCGACGACGATCTTGCCCTTCTCGAACTGCAGAGCGCCGAGGCCCGAGGCGGAGAAGGTCTGGCCGATCGCCTTGAAGATCTGGTCGGCGGCGATGACGCCGGTCTCACCGGTGCCGATCAGCTTGCCATCACGCATCGCGGTATATTCCACCTCGATGCCGGCGACATGAGCGCCATTGGGGCCGTCCTTGCCGATGATCGATTTCGGCGCCAGCCAATGGCGGATGATGACGCCGTTGGCGGTCGCCAGATCCTGCTCGTAGGGCGAGGCGTTCATGTTGTCCTTGCCGCGGCGATAGCAGATCGTCACCTCTTCGGCGCCGAGCAGCTTTGACTGGATGGCGGCGTCGATGGCGGTCATGCCGCCGCCGAGGACGACGACGCGCCGGCCGATCGGCAGCACGCTCTTGTCCTTTGCCTGGCGAAGGGCGGCGATGAAATCGACCGCATCCTCGACGCCCGTGAGCGCCTCGCCCTCGATGCCGAGGCCATTGACGCCGGCAAGGCCCATACCGAGGAAAACGGCGTCATATTGCGCCGTCAGGTCGGAAAGCGAAAAATCCCGGCCGAGCGCCTGGGCGTTTTTGATCTCGATGCCGCCGATCGCGGTGACGTAATCCACTTCGCGGGCGGCGAAATCGTCGACGGCCTTGTAGGTGGCGATGCCGTATTCGTTGAGGCCGCCGGCCTTTTCGCGGGCTTCGAGGATCACCACCGAATGGCCGTGCATGGCGAGCCGGTGTGCGGCGGCAAGGCCGGCGGGACCGGCGCCGACCACGGCGACCGTCTTCCCGGTCGAAGCCTTGCGACTATAGAACTGCCGGCCCTGTTCCATGGCGATGTCGGTGGAATAACGCTGCAGTTTGCCGATCTCGACCGGCTTGTCCTCGGCCGTGTTGCGCACGCAGGCCTGTTCGCAGAGCGTCTCGGTGGGACAGACGCGGGCGCACATGCCGCCCAGAATATTCTGGTCGAAGATGGTTTTTGCCGAACCGATCGGATTACCCGTCGATATCTGCCGAATGAACAGCGGGATATCGATGGAGGTGGGACAGGCCGTCATGCACGGCGCGTCGTAGCAGAAATAACAGCGATCGGATTCGACCAGCGCCTCGTGCCTGTCGAGACGCGGGTGGAGATCGGCGAAATTCGTCTCATAGTCGGCAGCGACGAGGCGTCCAGCCTCGATTCCGGCCTTCGGACCGTTTCCCAGTCGTTCCATCCTAAGTTCCCTCTTTTATGGATTCATGGACAACTATTGGGCAAAAGGTACCACAGCATAAAAATTTATCAAACGGTAAATTTTTGGAAATGGCGGGCCATCTCAGGGTGCCCGATATATCATGATAGAAAGAGTCCACTTTAATCTTTACTCTGAAAATCAACTTTAATATGGTGCCGGCTATCGAGGAACTGCGGTTCAGCAGAATCGGCGGCGAGGGGCATATGGCCAAGAAGCAGAAGCACAAGAACAGCAATTCCGGCGCGGCACCGAAAGGCGCCGAAACGCGGGGGCCGGCTGTCACCGACGTCCGCAGCTTTCTCTATGTCGGCGGCCGTGACTGTCAGGTGGCGCACCTGAGGGAGATCGCCAGCAATTTCGGCGCGGAACTGATCCACCACGACGGCGGTTTGCGCGAGGCGGTTTCCCGCATCGATACCGTGCTGCCCTCGGTCGACTGCGTCTTCTGCCCCATCGACTGTATCAGCCACGATGCGTGTCTGAGGGTGAAGACCGGCTGCAAGAAGTTCGGTGTCGCCTTCGTGCCGCTTCGCAACGGCTCCAAATCCAGTCTGGAGCGGGCGCTTCAGACCATGAAGGAACGCAATGATGAACGAAGAACGTCGTGACACCAGCCTTTTCATCGGCCTCCACAAGCTCGCCGAACAGAACGGCGACGGGCTGGTTCCGGAACTTTACGCGCTGCTGACAAGGCGGACCGAAGCGGCTGCGGACATGACCAATGTGGTGGTGCTGCCGAAGGCTGAACGGACGCGCTCGGTGGATGTTGCCGAAGTCGAAAGCGCAAAGGTCCTGGCGTTTAAGCGGTAGGACCAATCAGGAACTCCCTCTTCTCCCCAGCGGGGAGAAGGTGGCCCGAAGGGTCGGATGAGGGGGTGCGCAGCTATATGGTACGCCGAACGCGTGGCCCCCTCATCGCCTCGCATACGCTCGGCACTTCTCCCCGCTGGGGAGAAGAGGGAGTGCGCGGTGGCGCTCCACTTCTTTTCCTGCCTCTGTGGAGAAGAGACCGACACGCCTTAAACTTCCCTTACCCTGAAAAACGCCCCGGCCGCCACGATCAGCCAGCCCAGCATCATCCCTGTTCCGCCCACCGGCGCGGCCATCGGAAACAGCCGATCGCCGAGATAGTACCGGGAGACGAGATCACCCGCGAAGATGACCGTGCCGAGACCAAGCACCAGTGCGCCAGGCGTTGCCGTGCGAAAATGCCGGTGGCCGAGATAGAGCGCTAGCAGGACCGGCGCATGCGCCAGGCACATGGTCGAAGCGGAACCGAGGAAAACCGTATCGCCGCCGTGGCTTGCCGCCGCCGCCAAAGCGACGCCGGCCGCGCCCATCAGGCCGCTCACAAACAGAATCAACGGCCTGACATTGTCGAGTCTTTGCAACGGCCTATTCCTTGTTCTGCATGTGGAAAGCCAGCCGCTCGATGGGCGGCCAGATGATCTCGCGCAGTTTCGGATTTTCGATCGTCTCGTCCATGGCGCGGCGGAGGCAGAGCATCCATTCATCGCGTTCGAGAGGTCCGATCGCCGCGCCGAAATGGCGCGAGCGCAGCCGCGGGTGGCCGTGTTTTTCCACATAGACCGGAGGCCCGCCGAGATAGCCGGTCAGATAATCGTAGAGTTTCGCCTCGCTGCCTTCGAGGCTCGGGGGGTGAACGGCGCGGCAATGGGCCGCTTCCGGCAGCGTGTCCATCAGCTCGTAGAATCGCTTGACCAGCGCCCGGACCGTCGCATCCCCGCCGATCGCTTCGTAAAGTGTGATGGTTTCGTCCGCCATGCCCGTTTGGCTCGCTCGCTCTGATCGTCTCAAGCGGTGTTAGCGATCCGGACGCGCACGGGCAAGCGCTACGGCGTCGCAGATAAGAGCCGGAGGATGATGCGTCGGTCAATCCGATCCCGCATCCACCTCTTTCGCATTGGGCTCGGGCAGCGAACCGGCACCGGGCGTCTTGTCCCTGTCGATCAGATGCTCCTTGGCATGCGGCCCTGCCGGCGGTTGCTGGGCCGTTTTCATCCGCTTTTCCGTGTGTTCGACGGTTTCCCGTGCAGTCCGATCTTCAGCCATGTCCGGTCCTCCGAGATTTCGGTTTCTGAAAAGCCAACGTCGAGGGAGGAGAGGAGTTCCGAGATCCGGGCGATCTCCGGAAGATGCCGCAGCCGGCAATGGCCAGCCGATGTCGCAGCACGGCGCGATCCGCTTTCAAGCGATAAGGCGGAACCGGGAGAGTGCCCGGTTCCGCCTCTGCGCTACCCTTGATCAGCGGCGGGCTTCAAAGGGTCGGCGCAATTCTGTCTGGCAGTCACACCACCTTCATGGCGCCGGGGCCGGGCGTTGCGCCGGGTGGCACCTTGCCGAGGATGATCATGCCGAGCACCTCGTCCTTGGTGACGTCCTCGGTGCGGGCATGGCCGACCACCTTGCCGTTCTTCATCACGAAGACCCGGTCGGCGAGGTCGAAGACATCGTGGATGTCGTGGCTGATCAGGAAGATGCCGATGCCTTCCCGCTTCAGCTGCTTGATGAGGTCGCCCACCTGCGCCGTTTCCTGGGGGCCGAGCGCTGCGGTCGGCTCGTCCATGATCAGGATGCGGGCGTCGAACAGGATCGCGCGGGCGATCGCCACCGACTGCCGCTGGCCGCCGGACAGCGCCTTCACCGGTTCCTTGAAGCGCTTGAAGTTGGGGTTCAGGCGCCCCATCACCTCGCGGGCGCTGGCCTCCATGGCTACGTCGTCGAGCGTGCCCCATTTTGTCTGCAGTTCGCGGCCGAGATAGAGGTTGGCGGCGGCATCGACATTGTCGGCAACGGCAAGCGTCTGGTAGATCGTCTCGATGCCGTATTTCTTGGCGTCGCGCGGGTTGCGGATGTCGGCGGTCTCGCCGTTGATCATGATGTCGCCGTTGTCGCGCTTGTAGGCGCCCGACAGGATCTTGATCAGCGTCGATTTTCCGGCACCGTTATGGCCGAGCAGCGCCACGACCTCGCCGGGAAAAAGATCGACCGAGGCATTCTCGACTGCGTGAATCCCGCCGAAGGAGATGGAAATGTTCTTCATTTCCACGAGCGGAGTGGTTTGTTCCGTCACGATGAAAACTCCTGTTATTTGGCGCGAGAGCGATAGACGGTGTCGAGCCAGACGGCGGTGACGAGCACCATGCCGACGACGATGCGCTGGAACGGCGAGTCGATGCCGAGCAGCACCATGCCGGACTGAAGCGACTGCATGACGAGCGCGCCGAGCATGGCGCCGGCGATCGACCCCATGCCGCCGGCAAGCGACGTGCCGCCGATCACGGCTGCGGCGATCGTATAGAGTTCGTCGAGCTCCCCTTGCGCATTGGTTGCGGCGTTGAGGCGGGCGGTGGAGATCGCGGCGGCGATGGCGCAGAGCATGCCCATCAGCGCGAAGATCTTGACCGTCACCCAGCGGGTCTTGATGCCGGCGAGTTCGGCCGCTTCCGGGTTACCGCCGATCGCGAAGACATAGCGGCCGAAGCGCAGGCGGGTGGCGATGAAGGTCATGACGATGCCGACCGCGATTGCGATCAGTACCGGGATGGCAATCCCCTGCGAGATCAGCAGCCCGCCTTCCGGCCAGGCGATGTTGTTTGCCTCGGCATAACGGCGGGCAATGGCGATCGGCCAATAATAGTTGTTAG
Organism: Neorhizobium tomejilense; assembly: GCF_964254135.1. Lineage (NCBI taxonomy): Bacteria > Pseudomonadati > Pseudomonadota > Alphaproteobacteria > Hyphomicrobiales > Rhizobiaceae > Neorhizobium > Neorhizobium tomejilense. Next base: position 2,573,121 of record NZ_CAXUSO020000001.1, on the reverse strand, counting down.
CGATATAAACCGCGCCAAGCACGACGATGCAGCCGAGCGCGACCAGCACGTATTCCGCCCAGACAGGCCGGCGCGGGAAGGAGAATCGCTTGCGCTGTCGGCGGGCGTTGATGATCGCCGCGATGATGGCGAGACAGGCTAGGATGCCGACGATCCAGCTCCAGGTGGCGCCGATCGAGCCTTCGGTGCCGCCGCCCATCAGACGGAAGTTGACGTCCATCGGCGCAACGGTCTGGCCGCTCGTCACGAACCAGGTGGCGCCGCGCCAGATGAGCAGGCCGCCGAGCGTCACGATGAACGAGGGCACGCCGAGAAAGGCGATGATGGAGCCCTGCAGCGTACCGATCAACGCTCCGATGGCGATGCCGCCGGCCAGCGTGATGATCCAGATGGCCGGGTGGTTGAAGCCGAACAGTTCCGGCAGGAGCCGGGCCTGCAGCACGCCCATGATCATGCCGGTGAAACCGAGGATCGAGCCCACCGAAAGGTCAATGTTGCGGGTGACGATGACCAGCACCATGCCGGTCGCCATGACGGCGACCGAGGCGGTCTGCACCGAGAGGTTCCAGAGGTTGCGCGGTGTCAGGAAGAGGCCGCCCGTCAGGATGTGGAACCCCACCCAGATGATCAGCAGCGCGCCGATCATGCCGAGCATGCGCGTGTCGATCTCGGTCGCGCGGAAGAAGCGGGCAACGATATTGCCTTCCGCCTGTCCTGCCGCTCCCGATGTCTTGGAATTCGTTGTGGACTGTATTGTCTCGGCCATGATTCGCCGTTCCCCACTTTAGCGAGGCGCTGCGGCTCGAAGATGTCGAGCCGGATCACGCCTGCGCGACGTTCAGCCGCCGGGTAGCCCGCCGGGGGTACCTTTTGTGCGGCCGCGCCATCTTACGCCGAAAACCGACGCCGCGGCAGAAGTGCTGCGGCGTCGGTGAGTTTATCGTCTGCGCAAAGCCATGCGTTACTTGCAGGCAGCCACTGCGCCGGCCTTGACGCCCTGGCAGGCTTCAGCCTTGCTGATCCAGCCCGCCTCGATGACGACGTTCAGGTTGTCCTTGGTGATTGCCTGCGGCTTCAGGAAGACCGACTGCATCTTAACCTTCTTCGGGCCGCCTTCGAAGGTCTGGACGCCCTTGATCTCGGTCAGCTTCTTGCCACCGGCAAGCGCCAGAGCGATTTCAGCGGCGTTCTTGCCGAGTTCTCGGCTGTCCTTCCAGACGGAAACCGTCTGGGTGCCGAGCGCCACGCGGTTCAGGGCTGCCTTGTCGGCGTCCTGGCCGGAGACCGGAACCGAACCTGCCAACCCCTGAGCGTCGAGGGCTGCGATCGCACCGCCGGCAGTGCCGTCGTTGGATGCGACGACCGCGTCGACCTTGTTGTTGTTCTTGGTCAGGAACTGTTCCATGTTCTTCTGGGCGTTTTCGGGCTTCCAGCCGTCGGTATAGGCTTCGCCGACATTCTTGATCTTGCCACCGTCGACGGCAGCCTTCAGCACTTCCATCTGGCCGGCGAACAGGAAGTCCGCGTTCGGATCGGAAGAAGAGCCCTTGATGAAGACGTAGTTGCCTTCAGGCTTTGCCTTGAAGACGCCCTGCGCCTGCAGGCGGCCGACTTCCTTGTTGTCGAAGGTGATGTAGAACGCGGCCGGGTTCTCGATCAGGCGGTCGTAACCGACGACCGGGATGCCTTCGGCTGCTGCCTTTTCGACGGCCGGGCCGATGGCGCTCGAATCCTGCGCCAGAACGATCAGGGCGTTGGCGCCCTGGGAGATCAGCGACTCGACGTCGGTGAGCTGCTTTGCGGCGGACGACTGGGCATCAGCGGAAATATACTTGGCACCGGCAGCTGCAAGTGCCTTCTTGATGGCGGCTTCGTCGGTCTTCCAACGCTCTTCCTGGAAGTTCGACCAGGAAACGCCGACGACGAGATTGGCCGCCATTGTGGCGGAATGCATGGAAACAAGGATGGCCGCGCCGGCCATCAGCTTTACGAATGATCTCATAATGTCCTCCCGAGTGACGGCGGATGGGCGCTAGCCTCCGTGCTCTCCCTCCGCCAGATAATCTGCCGGAGAAAGCATTCAGCTTTTTTCTCGACAGTCGAGAAATTAGATGTCAGAGATTCCGAGGGCTGTCAATCGGCACTTGTGAAGGGGAAGGCACTGCCGTATCGACAGTTGGAGTGAGGGAGGCTGCAGGCGGAAATGCTGGCGAAATCGAGCACGGAACTGGTCCGGCAGCAGAACAGCGCGCTCGTGCTGTCTGCGCTGCGTCGCCACGGCCGGCTCGCGCATACGGAAATCTCAGATGCAACCGGGCTGGCGTCGGCCACGATCTCCTCGATCACCGCCGATCTGGAGCGCGCCCGCATCATCGAAAAGAGCGAGCAGCAGGCGACCGTCGGCCGGGGACGGCCCCGTGTGCTGTTCAGCCAGCGCCGCAATTGCGGTTATCTCATCACCGTCATCATCTCGTCGGACCTGATCCAGTATTCGCTGGTCGATTATGCCGGCACGCTGCTCGACCGGTTCAGCGAACCCCGCGGCGAGGGCGGCACGGCAGCCTTCCTGGCAGCCGTGTCGGCGGGCCTGGAGCGGGCGGTCGAACGCTCCCGCATAGACGGCGGCAGCGTGCTGCTCGTATCGGTCAGCAGCAAGGGGCTGGCGCATCCGAGCGAACCGGTGCTCGTCTGGTCGCCGGTCTTCGGTTCCCAGCCGGTGGATTTTGCCGCGGCCTTGAAAGACGGCTGGCACGCCAAGGTCATCCTCAACAACGAGACGCTGCTGGTGGCGGGCGCGCTGCTCGAACGCCAAGTGAAGACGCAGGGCGGCGGTGAGCCTGTTCTCGCGGCGCTTTCGCTCGGCCACAGCATCGGGCTCGGGATCGCGCGTCGGGTCGCCGGCGGGGTTCCTGAAATCTCCGCGCCCAATTTCGGGCACATGCTGCATATGCCGAACGGCGGGCTTTGTCGCTGCGGCGCGCGCGGCTGCGTCGAGGCCTATGCCGGTTTCTACGCCATCCTGCGCGCCGCCTTCGAGGTGCCGGTGGATACGATCCCGGCGAAATTCGTGCCTGTCGCCGAAATCGACAAGATCGCCACCCGCGCCCGGCAGGGCAACCGCATGGCGCAGCTCGCGTTCCGCAATGCGGGCGCCGCGTTGGGCTATGGCCTCTCTCGGTTGCTCAGCCTGCATGGCCATATGCCGGTCTTCATCACCGGCCCCGGCACCCGCTACCAGGACCTGCTGCAGGCGGGCATAGAGGAGGGGCTGGCGCAGACGCATGTCGTGCGGCTCGGCGGCATGCCGGGCCTGACCGTTGTGCCGGACGAGCCTTCCCTGGTGTTCGAGGGACATCTCAACCTTGCATTTTCGATCGTCGACCAGGATATCATCGGTTCACGCCAGAGCATGCAGGCCGCCGGGGAATGACCCATGGCGAGTGACTGGTGGCGAACGACTGGCCGGGAGTTAAGACTATGATCGATCCGAACCATCCCTTCTACGAGCCGCTCTGGCGCCGGGTGCTGATCCCGGCGGTCTGCGCCGCCTGGGCGATATTCGAATTGATTGCCGGAGAACCCTTCTGGGCGATCATCGTCGGCGCCATGGGTGCCTATGCCGCCTACAAGCTGTTCATCGAAAGGAAAAAGCCGCCGGCGGAGAAACCTGCCGACGAGCCGCAGGACCAGGATTTGAGCTAACGCCAGAACAGGCCTTTGATCGCGGTGTCGATCAGCAGATTGGCGGTCTTCATGCGGGTATTGGCGTTGTCCCGGAATTCCGGTGCGACCCCGTCGGGATGGTTGGCCTTGGCGAAATGCCGGCGCTTTTCGCCGAGCGTCGCCTCCGTGTCGGCAGCCGTGATGTCAAGCTCCGCGGCGACCTCCTCGGTCGTCAGCCGCAACAGGTGGGCGGGGATGACCGGTGCCGGCGGTGGCTCTTGCGGCGCCTCTTGCGCCAGCACCGATTCGATTGCGATCTCGGTAACGTCGGGAAGGAAAGCGAAATAGGCCTCAGTCCCGGTGGCGGTCACCACCGGGCCGTCGTCCTGCGGCGCGACGAAACCCATGCCGAGCCCCTTGATACGGAAACCCGAACCAGCCTCTTCGGCCTCGTCTTCGCTATGCTCATGCCTCAGTCGCGTCAGGACCGACTGGAAGACCGATTGCCCAAACAGCATGCGCCACCTCTTTTATGGGGCGGGACCAGAACATGCGAAGGTGGCGTCTAGCTTGTGCGGGCATATCGGCGACTGACCGGATGAGCCCTTGGGAGGGATCATCGAGCCGTCAGGTTCATTTTCAGCGTACGACGGGTTCGCCGTGATATCTGCGCTTTGAGGGTTTCGAGACGCCGAAGCCGACTTCCATCATCAGCCTGGGGTGATGTTTGGCGACCGTCCCCATATGGAAGCCGAAGGGATCTTCGACGAACCCGTAGCCCGCCTTGCCAGTCAGGGTGAGGGCGCTTTCCTCTCCGTAGAATTCGAGCACTTCTTCTGCCGGATGACCCACGAGCAGGGTCAACTGGTGCTTGAGCCGCCGCTTCTTGTGGCTGCCGCGCATATAAACATGCGGTCCCGCGTCCTCATCGACATTCGACAGGTAGAAGAAGAACTTCAGCATCCGCCAGTCGTCGAGATCGAAATGAAACTTGAAAGAGGCACGGCTGAGATCGGCCTCCGAAGCGGATTGCGTGGGAAAGCTCCACCACGTCCGGGTGGTGATCAGCTTGGCTTCGCCACCGAGATAGTGCCTTGCGATATCCAGAAGGAGAGGATCCTGCTGCACCGCGACCGCCGCCTCGCAATCGGCGATCCTTTCGAAATGGTGACCGCTCAAGATCGCCCGCCCGAATCGGCGCTCGGCTTCCGCGTGTTCGCCGGCATGGAATTCGAGTTTCCGCTCGAAATTGCCGAAACAAGGGGTTTCGGATGCAAAACGGGCGATCTCCTGCCGAATCGCATCGGGCAGGACGAGGCCGGTGAATATCCCGTTTCGTCTGAGTTCGTCGGCGACCATACCGGCTTCGATATCGCCGAACATCGATGTTTGCCTCGGCGCGGACTTCGAGACGGGCTTGGCGGTCAGCCAATGCGCCCGCCTGAACGGAATTGTCCGGGCCAGAAGAAACATCGGAAGCCAAGCCGGGTTTTCCCGCAGGTCGGTGAAATAGGTGGGCAGGCGTGCGGCCATTCGCCGGAAAGTTCCGCCATGACGCGCGATCGATTCGAGATCCTGCGGCTTGGTTGTGGACGTCTCAAGCATCTGGTATCCTCATTCAGGCATGGCATTTGCCATGCGTTTCGGTAACCCGCAGCCCCGCGCATCGTAGGCAGCAATAGTCCATGCCGCAATGCAGCATAGATTGCCGTCTCCGGAATCTTCAACCCTCGAACTGCTTGTGAAATCGGGAACGCCGTGCGTGGTTAACAAACCATAGCGCGGCACAACGGTGTGGGCCGGTGATTTACGGTCGGCCGAGAACGCCTGCTATGGCGTCCCCGGTTGTTGCGCGTCCGTCACCCCTGGGATTGCGTCTGGCCCTGCTGGCTTTGGGTTTGCGCCACCGTCAGCGAAACCTTGAGGTTTTCGCCGGCCGGGCCGAGGCGCATGCCGGAGACGGGGGCGCAGTCGCGGTAGCAGAGGCCGGAGGCGACCCGCACGTAACTGTCGTTCGGGCAGATCTTGTTCGACGTGTCGAAGCCGACCCAGCCGAGGCCCGGCAGATGCACTTCCGCCCAGGCATGGGTAGCGGCCTGTTCGGTCTCGCCTTCCATCAGCAGGTAGCCGGAAATGTAGCGCGCCGGGATATCCAGCAGGCGGGCGGCAGCGATGAAGATATGGGTATGGTCCTGGCAGACGCCGGTCTTTGCCTCGAGCGCCTGTTCGGCGGTGGTCTCGGTGCCGGTCGCGCCCGGCACATAGGCAACGGTCTCGTGGATCGTTTCCATCAGCGCGTGCATCTTGGCAAGTTCGCTGTCGCCCTCGAGGCGTTTGGCGAGTTCGCGGATGAGCTTGCCCGGCTTGGTCAGCGCCGTCTCGCGCAGGAACAGCCAGAGCGGGCAGAAACCCTGATGCGGGCCGAACACGCCGGCGCGGTCGAGGGTCTCCACCTCGCCGGAGGCGACGATGCGGATCATGTGTTCGGTGCCCTCGGTGGAGACCAGCTCGACGCGGTTGCCGAACTGGTCGGCATAACCCGCCTCGATCTTGGCGCCATCGACGGTGATCGACCAGTTGATGACCTTCTGGCCGGGACCGTCGGTCGGCGTCAGCCTGAGCCGCTGCAGCGAATAGGGCACCGGCTCGTCGTAGAGATATTCGGTCGTATGGGAGATCTTCAGCCGCATGTGCGGTAAATCCTGTGCCTGTTGGGCCTACTGATAAAAGCGGTAGCCTTCGGAGATTTCGGCGCTGAGCTGGTTGTTGCGGCTGACGAAATCCTCCAGGAATTCGTGCAGGCCCTGGTCCATGATATCGGAAATGGAGCCACGCTTCAGCGTCGAGCGGATCGCCGCCGCCGTCTCGTGCGCCTTCAGCCGTTCATCGTAGGTCTGTGCCAGATAATCGAGATTGCTGGTGATCTTCTCGTAACAGTAAGCCAGCGAGCGCGGCATCTGGACTTTCAGGATGAGGAAGTCGGCGATGTTAGCGGATTGATATTCGCCGTCATAGACCCAGCCGTAGGAACGGTGGGCCGAGACCGAGCGCAGAATCGATTCCCATTGGTAGTTGTCGAGCTTCGATCCGACCTGGCTGATCGCCGGCAGAAGCACGTAATATTTCACGTCGAGAATGCGGCTGGTGTTGTCGGCGCGCTCGATGAAAGTGCCGATGCGCGAGAAGTTGTAGAGGTCGTTTCTCAGCATCGAGCCGTGGAAGGCGCCGCGGATCAGGCCGCAGCGGTGCTTGATGACGTCGATCAGTTCCGGCAGGTCGGTCTGCTTCACCTTGCGGGAAAGCCGGGCCTTCAGGTCGATCCAGCATTCGTTGGTCGCCTCCCAGGTTTCGCGGGTCAGCGCGGTGCGCACCATGCGGGCGTTGTTGCGCCCGAATTCGATGCAGGACATGACGCTCGACGGGTTCGACGTGTCGCGCAGCAGGTAGTCGATGGCGTCCGCCGCCGTCAGTTCGGCGTGCACTTCCGAATAGGCTTCGCGCACGCCGGCGCTTTCGAGCACGCCGTGCCAGTCCTCGTCGGAGGAGCCGGCGCGGGTCAGCGATACGCGCAGGCCGGCATCGACGAGGCGGGCGATATTCTCCGCCCGCTCGATGTAGCGGAACATCCAGTAGAGGCCGTTTGCAGTTCTTCCGAGCATGTATCTACGACCTCAATCTTCCAGTACCCAGGTGTCCTTGGTGCCGCCGCCCTGGCTGGAATTGACCACCAGCGAACCCTGTTTCAGGGCCACGCGGGTCAAGCCGCCGGGGATGATCTTCACCTTGTCGGAAACGAGCACATAGGGGCGCAGGTCGACGTGGCGGGGGGCAATCCCCTTGTTGACGAAGATCGGCACGGTGGACAGCGCCAGCGTCGGCTGGGCGATGTAGTTGTCGGGCCTTGCCGCCAGCTTCTCGGCGAAGTCGGTGCGCTCCTTCTTGCTGGCCGTCGGGCCTACCAGCATGCCGTAGCCGCCCGAACCGTGCACTTCCTTGATGACGAGTTCCTCGATGTGCTCCAGCACGTATTTGAGGCTGTCGGGTTCGGAACAGCGCCAGGTCGGCACGTTTTCGAGCAGCGCCTTGCGGCCCGTGTAGAACTCGACGATCTCCGGCATGTAGGAATAGATCGCCTTGTCGTCGCAGATGCCGGTGCCGGGCGCGTTGGCGATGGTGATGTTGCCGGCCCGGTAGACGTCCATGATGCCTGGAATGCCGAGCGCCGAATCCGCGCGAAAGGTCATCGGATCGAGGTAGTCGTCGTCGACGCGGCGGTAGAGTACGTCGATCGCCTCGTAACCCCTTGTCGTGCGCATCTTGACGCGGCCGTCGATGACGCGCAGATCGCCGCCCTCGACGAGCTCGATGCCCATCTGATCGGCGAGGAACGAGTGTTCGTAATAGGCAGAGTTGAAGATGCCGGGCGTCAGCACCGCGACGCGTGGCCGGCCCTTGCAGCCGGGAGGGGCAAGCGAGGCGAGCGACTGGCGCAGCAGCCGCGGATAGTCCTCGACCCGCTGCACCTTGTTCAGCGCAAACAGTTCAGGGAACATCTGCATCATCGTTTCCCGGTTTTCCAGCATGTAGGAAACTCCGGACGGCGTGCGGGCATTGTCTTCCAGCACGTAGAACTGGTCCTCGCCGGTGCGCACGATGTCGGTGCCGACGATATGGGTATAGACGCCGCCGGGCGGCTTGAAGCCGATCATTTCGGGAAGGAAGGTGACGTTCCTCTCGATCAGCGCGCGGGGAATGCGGCCGGCCTTGATGATCTCCTGCTTGTGGTAGATGTCGTCGAGGAAGGCGTTGAGCGCCAGAACCCGCTGCTCGATGCCCTGCGCAAGCTTGCGCCATTCACGAGCCGAGATGATGCGGGGAATGATGTCGAAGGGGATGAGCTTTTCGGAACTGTCTGCGTGTCCATAGACCGCGAATGTGATGCCTGTCTTTCTGAATATGTTTTCCGCGTCTTGGGTTTTGCGGATCAGGTGCGCAGCGTCCTGACTGGCATACCATTCGTGGTAGGTCTTGTATGGCGGTCGCGGAAGGTTTTCCGCAGTCAACATTTCATCAAATGCCAAAGGCGCATTCCCCTTTTTTGGCCATAAGAGTACAACGGTGCAGGCAATGCAAGAACTGTGCGCAATTCGCGGAAAAGAATTCTGCGCGTCAAAAAATACAGGCTCCAGGCCCCGCCCGTCAGTAAATGCGCTGATTCTAGCGCTCGGCAAGCATCCTATTTTAGGAGGAGGTGAATAAGCCTCCTGCCTTGAAAAACATCATCTGCCCCAAGTGGTGTCCAAGCATTGTTCAAGCGCTGCTCATCGCAATCATCAGTTTTTCTGCTTTGACGATGAAACGGGGTGGGAATAAGCAGGCGGCTTCCATGAAAACGGCCGCTGCCGAAATCTCCGCCGGACATCCCCATCATGCTCGACCGCCTGGCTCCGGCCCTCTTCGTCCTCCTCTGGTCCACGGGCTGGATCGTCGCGAAATATGCGGCGGTGCATGCCGACCCCCTGACGTTCCTGGCCGGACGGCACGCGCTTGCCGCCATGGCGTTTTTCGCGGTCTGCCTGATCACGCGGGCAAAATGGCCCAAGAGCCGGGCCCAGCTCGGCCATGCGATGTTCTCGGGCGTTTTCCTGCACGGGCTCTATCTCGCCGGCGTCTGGTATGCGATCGGGCAGGGCGTGCCGGCAGGCCTTTCCGGCATCATCGCCGGGCTGCAGCCGCTGCTGACCGCCATGGTCGCGCCGCTTTTCCTCGGAGAGCGCCTCAAGCCCTTGCAGAAGGTCGGGCTGGCGCTCGGGTTTGCCGGCATCCTGATCGCGATCTCGCCGCAGCTTCTCGACCTCTTCGAGCGCGGACTGGCCGGACTTGCAGTTCCGGTGCTGATCAATCTCGTCGCCATGACGTCGGTCACCTACGGCACGCTCTATCAGAAGCGGCACCTGCAGGAGGGCGACCTGTTCTCGATCGCCACGCTGCAATTCGTCGGCGCGCTGATCGTCACCATCCCGCTGGCGCTCAGCCTCGAAAACCTGCGCTTCGACTGGACGCATGAGGCGATCTTCGCCATGGCCTGGTCGGTCCTTGGTCTGTCGATGGGCGCCGTCGGTCTGCTGCTCTACCTCATCCGCCGCGGCCAGGTGTCCCGCGCCGCCTCGCTCATCTACCTGATGCCGCCGGTGGTGGCGATCGAGGCGGCCATCCTGTTCGGGGAACCGCTGACCCTGCCGATGATCGTCGGCACGGTGATCGTGGTGGCGGGCGTCTACATGGTGAACCGAAAGGCCTGAGCGAGTTTTTCATTTGGTCAGGAAACGGGTGTCGATGCGAAACGGGCGGCCTTAGACAGCGGATGTAACCAACAGGAGGTACATCATGCTAACCGACAAAGTGGCCATCGTTACCGGCGCATCAAGCGGCATCGGCCGGGCCGCCGCCCTTCTCTTCGCCCGGGAAGGGGCTGCCGTCGTTGCCAACGCGCGGGGCGAGGCGGAATTGCAGAAGCTTGTTTCCGAGATCGAGGCGGCCGGCGGCCGTGCGGTCGCCGTGGCAGGCGATGTCGCGGACGAGGAAACCCACCGGACATTGCTCGAAGCGGCGCTTGGCCGGTTCGGCGGTCTCGACATCGCTCTGAACAATGCCGGCACGGTCGGACCCTACAAGCCGTTAGGCGAGGTGGCACTGGAGGAGTGGCAGCATACCCTGGCCATGAACCTCACGAGTGCCTTCCTCGGCGCCCGCTTGCAGATCCCGGCGATGCTTGAGCGCGGCGGCGGGTCGATCATCTTCACCTCCACCTTCGTCGGCACCAGCGTCGGCATCCCCGGCATGGGGACCTATGGCGCATCGAAGGCCGGGATCATGGGTCTGGTGAAAGGGATTACCGCCGACTACGGAGCGCGCGGCATACGCGCCAATGCGCTGCTGCCGGGCGGTACGGACACCCCGATGGCGGGCGACGCGGCGCAAAAGGAATGGGCGGCGGGCCTGCATGCCCTCAAGCGCATCGCCCAGCCTGAGGAAATCGCCCGGGCCGCACTTTTCCTGGCAAGCCCGATGGCGAGCTTCGTGGCAGGGTCCGCGCTCTATGCGGACGGAGGAAACGCGGCGGTCAAATGACAAAAAAAGAGGCCGCGCGAGCGGCCTCTTTGCTTTGTTTCCCTATACAGGGTTGCCGTTACGCCGGGCGGCGTGTGCGGCCCTGCTGGCCGGAGCGGTTGTCGTTGCCGAACTTTACCGGGCCTCCGTTGCCGCCAGCGGCGGGCCGGGCGGCTTCGACGCGCGGGCCGCGGTTGTTGCGCTGGGCAGCGGGCTCATGGGCGCCGTGTGCGGCATGGGGGTTCTGAGCCCCATTGCCGCCCTTGCGATGTTCCTTGCGGGGCTCGGTGCGTGCCGGACGGCCTTCGCCGTTCTGGGGACCGAACTGCTTCTTGGCCGGGCGGAAATCCGACGTGGTCGTCAGGTCGTTGTCGACTTCCGGGCGCGGAGCGTCCTCACCGCGGCGCTGGCCGCGGAAATCGTCGTTGCGACGGTTGTCGCGCTGCGGGCGATCACCATGGGGACGAGCCGGACGCTGGGGACGGTCGCCGCCCTCGGCACCTTCTGCTGCGAAGAACGGCTTGCGGGCCGGACGTTCGCGGCGCTCGGGACGGCCTTCGCCGTTGCCGCGTGCCTGGCCGTTGCCGCCACGGCCGCTTTTGGCCGCGCCGCCACGGTTGTTGTTACCGGCTCCGCCGCGTGGCTGGCGGCCGCCTTCGGGGCGTTCGCCGGATGCGGTGGTGATCTCGATGTTCATCAGGCGTTCGATGTCGCGCAGCAGACGCGCTTCGTCGGGAGCGCAGAAGGCGATCGCGATGCCGTCACGACCGGCACGTGCGGTACGGCCGATGCGGTGAACGTAGGCGTCCGGTACTTCCGGGAGATCGTAGTTGAAGACGTGGGTAACGCCGGGAATGTCGATGCCGCGGGCAGCAACGTCGGTGGCGACCAGAACGCGGATCTCATTGTCGCGGAAGGCCTTGAGGGCGCGTTCGCGCTGGCCCTGGCTCTTGTTGCCGTGGATCGAGGCGACCTTGAAGCCGATATGCTCGAGATGCTTGGAGAGCTTCTCGGCGCCGTGCTTGGTGCGCAGGAAGACCATGGCGCGGCCGGTCGGGTTTTCTTCGAGCGACTTCTTCAGAAGGTCCGTCTTGTCGTTCTTGCCGACCACGAAGTGGACGAACTGTTCGACCTTGTCGGCAGCCTTGCCCGGAGGCGTGACCGAGACCTGGACCGGATCCTTGAGGAAGTCGGAGGCAAGATCTGCGATCGCCTTCGGCATGGTGGCCGAGAAGAGCAGGGTCTGGCGCTTGTTCGGCACCATCTTGGAAATCTTGCGCAGATCGTGGATGAAGCCGAGATCGAGCATCTGGTCGGCTTCGTCGAGAACGAGGTAACGAACCGCGGTCAGGCCGATGGCACGGCGGGCGATCAGGTCGAGCAGGCGGCCCGGGGTGGCGACGAGAATGTCGGTGCCCTTTTCGAGCTGCAGCTGCTGCTTGTTGATCGAGGCGCCGCCAACGACGGCGTTGATCTTCATCGGCGTGCCGCGCACGTAGCTCTTCAGGCTGGCGGCGATCTGGTTGACCAGTTCGCGGGTCGGAGCGAGGATGAGCGTACGGGTGGTGCGGTTGTCAGGACGCTTCGGGTCCTTGGCAAGCATTTCGATGATCGGGAGACCGAATGCGGCGGTCTTGCCGGTGCCGGTCTGAGCAAGGCCGATCATGTCGCGGCCTTCGAGAAGCTGGGGGATGGCCTGGGCCTGGATCGGGGTCGGCGTTTCGTAACCGAGCGCAAACAGAGTGGCTACGGTCTGCTTGGACAGACCAAGCTCGTGGAAATTCGTCAAGTCGAATACCTTTTCGGGGCGCCAAAAGCGTATCGCCGGACTGGCACCATGCCGTCCGGTCTGCCTTTGGCGTCAAGAACCCCGCGTGAAGTGGGAACTTGCAAGTTGGAAATTGCTCTCCAGCGCTTAAACCCTCCGGGATCGAGGGCGATCTATCTGTGCGCCTTGTTCCTTCTTCGCGGTGTCTTTAATGACGCGGGGCCAACTCACGCGGCGGCCGGAAGGTGAAAGCTGAAGCGCATTTGGTGGTTTTCCGGGCAAAAGTCAAGCAGATGTTTCGCAATCGCGAAATGGCGTGGCTTCCCCGCCGAGGCAGACGCGGCGCTCCGAATGTCTCCACCACAGCAAAAAGCCTGCCTCCGCCGGCGGCGGAAACAGGCCCTTAGGATATGCGATCAGCCTTGCGGATCAGCGCGAGCAGACTTCGACGCGATAGGCTTCGCCATAGCGGTTGCGGCGCCATTCGAGCTCGCAGACCGGCGGGTAGTCGCGGTAATAGGCGCGGCGGTAATAAACGGGCGGCGGGGGCGGGGGAGCATAGTCGTATTCCGGCTCCACATATTCAGGCTCGGCATAGGCCGGCCGCTGCGATCCGGCGACGATCGCGCCGCCGATGATGCCGCCGGCAAGGCCAGCCGCCACGCCAGGCCAGACGTCGCGATGGCGGTCGCGGGCTTCAGCCGCAGGAGCGGTCACCGTCAGGGCGCCCGCTACGGACAGTGCGACGAGGCCGAGTGATATCGTCTTCTTCAGTGCCGACATGTTTTTTCCTTTCCCTTTTTGTCCTCAAGGGGTGCAGAAATCGTGGCGCGCAAAGGCGGCGGATTGATGAAGACGATTTCCCGATAGTCTGAACGGACGTTCAGCTTCATGCGGCTTTCGGTTGATTTTCGTCGAGCCTGAGCAATCGCCAATGGAGATCATGGCGAGATCGTGGCATTCTCATGGCAAAGATTTGGCGGTGCAAAATCGGCCAAGCCTTCGATTCTCCTTCCCGATCGATCCGCGACAGCTTTCATCCGAACCGCGGGCGTCCAATGTCGGCACTCGACCTAGGGCTGTATTTTCAGCAGAAGGCCCGAGCTTCCGATTGACAAATGCCAAAGATGATAAGTCGTACCGTTTCAACAACACGATATTAACACTCGCTATGGTGTTATCAGTCGATTGGGAGACAAACGAATCGAGCCGGATATCGGCCGGCACGAAGGAGCGGGGGAAGGTGGACACGGAAAGCGAACTCTTGAAAACGGCGTGCGAGCGGATCAACGATCTCGCCGAGCCCGCCTTCATCAAGGACAGCGCCCTCATCTACGTGGCGGTGAACGCCGCCTATGCGCGCCTTTTCGGCATGCATCCGAGCGATTTTGCCGGCAATACCAGCCGCGGCCTTGCAGGCGCGCCGGAAGATGCCGACCGCAAGGAAAAGGAATGCCGGGCGATCGTCTTCGGCACCGACGAGACGGCGCTCTGCTTCGACCGCTCGGGCGTTGTCCGCCATGAGATCCATATCGAGCGTTTCCTCACGGAAGACGACCACACCTATCTGTTCGGCACGTTCGCGGCGGTTCCGGGCATTGATGCCGGGTTCGAACCGAAGCTGGTCACCCCGGTTGCCGGCACCTCGATCACCGGTGCAAGGCCCATCGCGCCGTTCTCGCCGTTCAACAATGCGCTTCTCGACGATGCCCTCGACATGCTCGAAATGGGTATCGGCATCTACGACAAGCATAACGTCCTGCTCTACTGCAATTCCCAGCTCATCAACCATTTTGCGTCGATCTCGATCGATATCCAGCCGGGGATCACCCTGAAGGATATCCTCGGATTTGCCTATGATCGCCGCCAGCGCGTGTCGCCGGCGAGTTTCGGTCCCGATGCGCCGAGCAAGGACGCATGGATCGCCGAGCGGATGAAGCCGTTCGAGCTTCCCTATTCCGAAAGCACCGACCAGCTTTCCGACGGGCGCTGGCTGCGGAGCATCAACAAGCGCCTCGAAAACGGCCTGCTGATCGCCATCCGCCACGACGTGACCGAATTCAAGGAGCAGGAAATGCTCCTGCGCACCCATGTCTCGGAGACGGACCTGTTCCGCGCGGTCCTCGAAGACCTGCCGGTGCCCGTGTTCGTGCGCAACAGCGGCCGCCAGCTCACCTATGCCAATGCCGCCTACGAGGCGATGCTCGGCAAGCCCAGAAGCCATTTTCTCGGCAAGACCGAAATGGAAATGTTCCCCGACGCGGCCGATCGTTTCCGTGTCGAGAACGACCGGGTGATGACAGGCGAGGACATCGAGAAATCGGAGGACATCACCTTTCCCGACGGAACGGTCGTCCCGGTCATCACGCATCTGCGCCGGGTGACCACCAATGACGGCGCCCACAACCTCGTCGGCTCGCGCATGGACGTCTCCCGCATCAAGGAGGCGCAGAACAAGGCGGAGAAGATGGGCAAGGATCTGCAGACGATCCTGCACACCATGCCCGTCGGCGTGGCGATCCTCGACGATCAGTTCCTGTTCGAATACGCCAACCCGGCCTTTTATTCCTTCTGGGATGCCGGAGAGCAGTTCGATCTGCCCGGGCGTTCCTACCGGGACTTCCTCAAGGTCAATTTCGACCACGGCATCTATAACGGCTCGACGAGCAGCTTCGAGGAAATCTACCAGGAGCGCATCGCCGCCTTGACCGATGGCCAGGAGCGGCCGCCTATCGAGGTGAAAAGCCGAACCGGTCTGGTGATCGTCATCTCCGGCACCCAGCTTTCCGGCGGAAAGATCCTGCTGAGCTACATGGACATCACGGCTGTCCGCAAGCGGGAGCAGGAGATTCAGGAAGCCCGTGCCGCGCTTGAAACTCACGGCGCGCTGATGCGCGACGCGACGAGCGCGATGTCTCAAGGGTTGCTCATCCTGCATGACGGCGAGATCATCTTCTCCAACGACGCGCTGCCGGCCATGCTCGACATGTCGGCCGAGATGGTGCGCGCCGGTGGCCTGTGGCGCGATCTCTTCCGCCATTGCGTCGAGCGCGGCGATCTCGGCACGCCCGAGGAGGCGGCCGCGACCCTCAAGGCCTGGGAAGACAATGTCGCAGCCGGCAAGCCGGTGTTTGCCGCTTTCCGCGTCGACGGCCGCAAGTGGATCCATGTCGAGGCCAAGCTTACCGGCAGCGACCATTGGCTGGCGGTGTTCACCGACGTCACCGAAATGAAGAGCCGCGAGGAGGAACTGACCCGCCTCCTGCACCGCGCCGAGGCCGCCGACCGCGCGAAGTCGGAATTCCTCGCCAACATGAGCCACGAGATCCGCACGCCGATGAACGGCGTGCTCGGCATGGCGGAGCTGCTTGCCAAGTCCAATCTCGACACCCGCCAGAAAACTTTCATCGACATCATCGTCAAGTCGGGCAACGCGCTCCTGACGATCATCAACGACATTCTCGACTTCTCCAAGATCGACGCCGGGCAGATGACGTTGCGCAAGGCGCCGTTCGACCCGGTCGAGGCGATCGAGGACGTGGCGACGCTTCTGTCGTCATCGGCCGCCGAGAAGGATATCGAACTCATCGTGCGCGGCGACGTCTCGATCCGCGAGACGGTGATGGGCGACGCGGGACGTTTCCGCCAGATCATCACCAACCTCGTCGGCAACGCGGTCAAGTTCACCGAAAAAGGGCATGTCTTCATCGACCTGAGGTCGGAGGCGAAAGGCCCCGGCGAGATGATGCTGTCGATCCGCATCGAGGATACCGGGCTCGGCATTCCCGAAGAAAAACTGAAGTCGGTCTTCGAGAAATTCTCGCAGGTCGATACGTCCTCGACGCGCCGCCACGAAGGCACCGGTCTCGGCCTGGCGATCACCGCAGGTCTCACCGAGCTCTTCGGCGGCTATATCGACGTGACCAGCGAAGTCGGACGCGGTTCGGTCTTCACCGTGCATCTGCCGTTCGAGGTGGTCAGCGAACGCAATGTGCTCACCAGCCTACCGATCAATACGAGCGGCGCCCGCATCCTCGTCGTCGACGACAATGCCGTCAACCGCCGTATCCTCAACGAGCAGCTCACCATGTGGGGCTTCGATACGGTCGCAGCCGAGAGCGGCGCCGAGGGTCTGGCGATCCTCAACGAAGCCGCCCGTATTGGCGTCACCGTCGACGCGATCGTGCTCGACTACCACATGCCCGAGATGAACGGGCTCGATTTCGCAAAGCACCTCAGGCGCGACGTGCGCTTCGACGGCACCGGC
This sequence comes from Neorhizobium tomejilense, assembly GCF_964254135.1. Classification (NCBI taxonomy): domain Bacteria; kingdom Pseudomonadati; phylum Pseudomonadota; class Alphaproteobacteria; order Hyphomicrobiales; family Rhizobiaceae; genus Neorhizobium; species Neorhizobium tomejilense. Next base: position 2,556,313 of record NZ_CAXUSO020000001.1, on the reverse strand, counting down.
GTGGTTTTCCTGACGTCCATGGACATGGCCGGCGACGACAGCATGTTTGCCGCCCTCAACGTCCAGGCCCATCTGATGAAGCCGGCGCGCGCCAATCTGCTGCGCAGCACGATCATAGACGTCGTCCGCTCGATCCGCACCAAGCGGCGGGCGGTCGAAGCGGGGCAGGCCGCTGCTCGCCCTCAGGCCACAGTGCGGACCCTCGCGCCGGTTGCCGCACCCACGCTGGTTTCTTCGACACCGCTGATTGCCGAACAGCCGGCGGTGCCAGTCTCCACGCCGCCCATGCAGGCGGCGCCGACGCTCGACGTGCTGGTCGCCGAGGACAACGAGGTCAACCAGATCGTCTTCACCCAGATCCTGCAGACTACCGGCTGGCTGTTCCAGATCGTCAAGAACGGTGCGGAAGCCGTCGAGGCGTGGAAAAAGCACGATCCGGCTGTTATCATCATGGACGTCTCAATGCCGATCATGAATGGGCATCAGGCGACCCAGAAGATCCGCGAGCTCGAACAGGAGACGGGAACTCATACACCGATCATCGGCGTCACGGCGCATGCGCTGGAAAGCGACCGAGAACTCTGCTTCCAAGTGGGCATGGACGATTATCTTTCCAAGCCGATCAGCCCGGAGGCACTGGAGGCCAAGGTCCGCAACTGGCTCGGCGGCGCGATCGTGAGTTCCGTTTCAAGCTGAGCGGGCAGGACGTATCCAACCCTTTCAATATCGCCTTTCCCGCGCCGCCCCGGCAACCGAGGGAGCGGGCATGGTGTCGGTAATCCTCATCTGCACCTTGCCTGTCGTCGGTTGAAACGTGATCCAGCGCGCCAGATCGTCGCCGAGGCTGGTGTCGACAAGCTTGATGCCCTCTTCCAGAAGGAACCGTCTGGCGAATGCGGAATTGAGAGACCCCGGATCGTAGCCGCTCGACTTTCGCGTGCGGCCGCCAAACAACTTGGCCCTGAGATTTCGGCGTTCGGCACCGAAACCGTAGAGATCGTCGACGAGTGTGCGCATGGCCAGATCACCATAACGTTCCGGGCGTTCGGCGATATCCAGTCCGCCGCACGTCGGCAGGATGAAATGGTTCATCCCTCCGATATTGGTGACCGTATCATAGATGCAGGCCGAGACGCAGGAGCCGAGAACGGTCATCAGTATCATATCGGGATCCGCGGACACCGCATATTGACCGCCGAGGACATGAATATGGTGGGAGTCCATGAAGTTCATCTAATGCTCCAATCCCGTGCATGCGGCGACAACTTTCACGTAAAAGTATGAAGGCGCTACGCGGACGGGAAGGCCCAACAATGAATGACGAGAAGTACTGGCTGATACGTATTTTGTAATTCCAGGGACGTGGGGCGGGGTGGTCCGCGCTCGATCGGGAGCGGCATGCGCGCGTTTCACCGCTATGGAGCGACAACCAGGTCCGTCGCTGGTTGGGGCGAAGCGAGAGCTCGCGCGGCGGCCCCGCTTCCGCAGAGCCGGTCGATCCTGTCACAGGCTTTCTGCCGCGGGCGGTTTTCCGTTCAGGGAGCGTTAAGCAGGGCATGTGCATTGTCCGGGAATATCGGGCCTTTTCCTGCCGCTCGCAGGCGCTCGGTGGAAACGGAGACGCTTGTGATGAAGAAGATAATTGTCTCGGCGCTGATCCTGGCGGCCACCTGCACCAGCATCGTGGTACCCGCCGGTGAAGCAGCGGCCCAGCAATGGGACAGACACTACGACCGATACGATCGATATGATCGCCGTGATCCTCCGCCTCCGCCGCGCAGGCGTCATAACAACGACGGCGACGTGATTGCCGGGGGCCTGGCCGCCGGCGTCATCGGCGGTCTGATCGGCGGCGCGCTCGCCAATGGCGGCGGGCCGCGCTACATCGATCCGCCACCGCCGCCTCGGCCGCGCTGCTGGTTCGAGGACCGCCGCGTCCGCAACGCCTATGACGGCGGCTGGCACATGGAAAGCCTGCGCGTCTGCCAATAGGTGGCGCGCGACATGATGGATGGCAGCCGGTCTCAGGGCCGGCTGTTTTGCGTTGGGCTGAGCCGATCAGGGCGCTGGTTTTATGCCGCACAACATCTCGCGCTTGCCAGCAAAGCCCGGCCGCCGCTCGACCGTGAAGCCGGCGGCCTGCAGGTTCCGCCGCACGAAGCCGGCGGCCGCATAGGTGCCGAACGTGCCGCCGGACAAGGTCTTGTCGTAGATCGCCTGCATGATTTCCGGCGACCACATGTCCGGATTGCGCGACGGCGCAAAACCGTCGAGGAACCAGGCGTCGAAATCCGCCTCGGCCGCGGAGACGCCTTCGAGCGCGGGGCCGCAGACGACCGTCAACCGGGTCTCGGCGTCGGCGTCGATCACGACATGGCCGGCGGGCCTGTCCGGCCAGGCCTCGATCAGCGCCTGCCGTTCCGCATCGATCTCCGGCCAGCGGGCGAGCGCCCGGTCGATCTCGTCGCGCTGCATCGGGTAAAGCTCGAACGAGGTGAAATGAAGCTTCGCGCCTGCGGGGCGGACAAGCTTCCACTGCCGCCAGGTCTCGCAGAAGTTCAGCCCGGTACCGAAGCCCAGTTCTCCGATCCGGAAAGTCCGGTGCCTTTCCCAGCGCTCCGGCAGGCCCCAGCGCTCCGGCAGGCCATTGCCGGCCAGAAACGTGTGGCCGCATTCCAGCCGACCGTCGGTGCGGCAATAAAAGTGATCGCCAAACTTTTGCGAATAGGGCATATCGCCGTCATGCCAGTCCAGGGGCTGGCTTTCGGTCACACGAATTTCAGGATCACGGTCGCTCATGGGACATGCGGATAATCCTGCCGGCTCCGGCGGTCAATCTCATGTCCTGCCGCCATCCGCCGATCTCGTCATCCTTGGCGGCGGCATCATGGGCCTCTGGGCGGCGGTCAAGGCGGAGCGGCTCGGTATCAATACCCTACTTGTCGATGCTGGCCCGCTGGGGCAGGGGGCGAGCGGCGGGCTGCTCGGCGCCCTGATGCCGCACATGCCGGACAAGTGGAACGACAAGAAACAGTTCCAGTTCGACGCGCTTCTGTCGCTGGAAGACGAGATCAGCGAGCTCGAAGCCGAGACCGGCGTCGTCTGCGGCTACCGCCGCTCCGGCCGACTGATCCCGCTGCCGAAGCCGCATTTACGGAAGATCGCGCTCGGGCACTCGGCCGATGCGGACGCCTGCTGGCGGCGCGGCGACCGTCGTTTCCATTGGCATGTGCTCGACCGTCCCCCGCAAAAAGGGTGGCCGGATGCCTCATTCGCGGCTGCCGGACTGGTGCATGACACGTTTGCCGCCCGGGTTTCGCCGCGTGGCCTCGTCTCGGCGCTCGTCGCTTATCTGCGGACGGCGGGCAACGTTCGGATCGTCGAAGGCCTGGAGGCGGAGGCGATCGACGCCGCAGGGAATAGGATTATATTCCGTAGTAGCGAAACCGTCGCCTTCGGCCACTGTATCGTCTCGGCAGGCCATGGATCTTTTTCGCTACTCCATGGCATTTCAGCGCCGCTGAAGCGCCCGATCGGCCAGGCGGTCAAGGGGCAGGCAGCGCTCCTCAAGGCCGATATCGACCCCGCCTTGCCGGTGATCTTCCTGAACGGCCTTTATGTGGTCGCCCATGAGGGCGGTCACGTCGCGGTCGGCAGCACCAGCGAGGATGTATTCGGCGACCCGTCCTCGACCGATTCCCAGCTGGACGAGCTGATCGCGCGCGCCCGGGCGCTGGTGCCGGCCTTGGCCCAGGCCCCGGTCGTTGAACGCTGGGCGGGATTGCGGCCGAAGGCGATCGACCGCGATCCAATGGTCGGCGCGCATCCCGATCACGCCCGAGTGATCGCGCTCACAGGTGGCTTCAAGGTGAGCTTCGGTATCGCGCACAGGTTGGCCGATGCTGCCCTCAACGCCCTGAACGGCCGGGAAATGCGGCTTCCGGCGTCGTTCACGCTCGCCAATCACCTTGCCGTCGCTTCGCGTTAAACGCGAACTTTCGCTCCTTCGCGTCGTTATTCTGTCACGCAAATCACTTAACCCCCACGGCAGGGATTGTTGAGCAATGCGTAAAACACGGGGTTGCTGAAAAGGACGTTCAGAAGGTGACGCATGCGCTATGCCATTCATTTCACGCCTCCGGCGCATGATCCGCTGACGCTTGCCGCGGCTCAGTGGCTCGGTCGCAATGCCTTTTCGGGCGAGGCGATGGAGCCGCCGGCCATCCGCGGCATCGGCATCCACGACATTGCCTTCAATACCGCGCTGCCGCGTCGCTACGGTTTCCATGCGACGCTGAAGGCGCCGTTCCGGCTGGCGCCCGACGTCACCGAACCGATGCTGCTGCGCCACCTGATGCGTTTTGCCGGTACCCACAGCCCGTTCGAACTGCCGAAGCTCGAAGTCGTCCGGCTCGGCAATTTCTTCGGCCTTGCGCCGGTCGTCCCGTGCGATACCGCCCGGTTCCTGGCCGCTTCCGTCGTCCAGGAGTTTGACAATTTCCGCACGCCGCTGTCGGAAGCCGAGCTGGAGCGCAGCGATTCAGGCGATCTCTCGGCGCCGCAATTCGCCAACCTGTATCGCTGGGGCCATCCTTACGTGATGGACGAGTTTCGTTTCCACATGACGCTGACCGGCCCGCTGTCGCCGGTCGAGATGCCGCGTTTCGAAGCTGCGCTGCGCGATTATTTCGAGCCCTATCTGAAAAAGCCGGTCGAGATCGCCAACCTGGCGCTGTTCATCGAGGAGGAGCCGGGCGCGCCTTTCCTAGTGCATTCGCTGCACCCGATGGGACGAGTGGCGGCGCGCAAGATCGCCTGAGATTTTGGGTGCCGGCGGCGCACTTTTGTTCAAGAGCAACCGCGCTGTCATCTGCTATATTCTCCCCATGGAGAATATCTCGCAGGAACAGGCCACCGACCACATGCCGCTGATGCCGGCAGAGGTGACCCGTTTCTGGCGCGACGATCGCTTTGGCGGCATGGAATGCCTGCGCGCGACGTTTCTCACCCACGAATTTGCGCCGCATGCGCATGATACGTTCAGCATCGGTGCGATCGAGCAGGGCATGCAGGTCTGCACCATCAAGGGCAGCCGCGAAAGCGCCGGGCCGGGCGGGCTCTACCTGATCAATCCGGGCGAGACACATGACGGTGCGCCGCGGGGCGGCGGTTATCGCTACCGGATGATCTATCCGGATGTCGCACTGCTGCGCGAGATACTCGAAGACGTCACCGGCAAACCCTTCCGGGGCACGCCCGCCTTCGGCATCCAGCTCCTCCACGACCAGGCGCTCGCCGACGCTTTCCACGAGGCGCACCGGACGCTGGAGGAGGGCTCCGGCGCGCTCGAAGCCAGCCAGGCGATGTTCCTGGTGCTCGACGCAATGTTCCGTCGCCACGGCAGCTCGATCATCGTGCCGGCCGATTCGACCGAGCGCACCGCCGTGCGCCAGGCCCGCGACTACCTCACCGAGCATTTTGCGTCCGACGTCGGGCTGGAGGAACTCGCGACCGTCGCAGGTCTTAGCCGCGCCCACCTCATCCGCGCGTTCCGCAAGGAATTCCACATCACCCCGCATTCCTTCCTTACCGATATCCGCATCCGTGCGGCCCGCAAGCGGTTGAGGGAAGGCGGCCAGCCGGCCGAGATCGCGCTCGAATGCGGTTTTGCCGACCAGGCCCATTTCACCCGCCACTTCAAGGCTCGCACCGGACTGACGCCGGGGCAATACCGGGCTCGCTGATCACTTTCGTTCAAGACGGTAGATGCTGCGCGCTCTAAGCCTCCCCCTCATCCGCCTGCCGGCACCTTCTCCCCGAGGGGAGAAGAGACCGGCCGGGCCTTTGCTATTCCCTCCTCTCCCCTCGGGGAGAGGGTGGCCGAGCGAAACGGAGGCCGGGTGAGGGAGCGACGTGCTCTGACGTCAGATCAAGGTTATTGGATGAACAACGATACGAAACTGCAAGACTTCCTCAGCGGCATGCGGGCGATCTCGCCGCTGATCGCCGCGGTCATCCCGATCGGCCTTGTTTTCGGGGCGGTGGCGGCGACAAAAGGCCTGTCGCCGGCCGAGGCGGGGCTGATGAGCGCGCTCGTCTTTGCGGGCGGCTCGCAATTCGTGGCGATGGATATCTGGACCCATCCCGCTTCCTGGACAGGCGTCGGTTTTGCAGCCCTTCTGGTCAACATTCGTCACGTGCTGATGAGCGCCTCGCTCGGCACAAGGATGGAGGCTTTCAGCCAGCCGGCGCGCTATCTCTCGATGCTGTTCCTCGCCGACGAAATCTGGGCCATGGCGGAGTTCCGGGCCAAGGTGGCGCGGCTGACGCCCGCCTGGTTCGCCGGCCTCGTCGCGCCGTTCTATCTCGCCTGGGTGTTTTCAGGCCTTGCGGGTGCAACCCTCGGTGCCTTTCTCGGCGACCCGGTGGTGCTCGGGCTCGACTTTGCCTTCCCGGCCGTCTTCATCGTGCTGGTCATGGGCTTCTGGAAGGGACCGGAAACCGGGGCCGTGCTGCTGGCGAGCGGGGCTGCTGCCGTTGCCACCCAACATTTCGTGCCGGGCGTCTGGTATATCGCCGCCGGCGCCGTCGCCGGCCTTGCCGCCGCCCTGGTAACCGGCAAAACCCGGGACGTCGAGGTGACGCCATGACTGTCGATGTCGCCACGCTTATCGCCATCCTCGCCATGGCGGCTGCGACAGCGCTCACCCGGTTGAGCGGCCTCGTGCTCATCCGCCACATTTCCCTTGAAGGCAGCCGCCGCAAGGCGATCGAATCGATTCCGCCCGCCGTGCTGATGGCGGTCGTCGCGCCGACTGCGTTTGCTACCGGCATTGCTGAAACCTTGGCCTGTGCGGTGACTGCTTTTGCGGCACTTCGCCTGCCGATGCTCGTTTCCGTGGCACTCGGGGTCGCCTCGGTCGCGATCCTTCGGGCGCTCGGCCTCTAAGCGTCGTTTCCATCTCGACATGGCCGGAAGGGGTGCGCTACCGTCAGGCCTCATTCGTCGAAGGTGACCCATGCAGGCAAAAGACTATCCGCGCGAGCTCGTCGGCTATGGCCGTTCCACCCCAGATCCGAAATGGCCGGGCGGCGCCCATGTCGCCGTGCAGTTCGTGATCAATTACGAGGAGGGCGGCGAGAGCTCGATCATGGACGGCGATCCGGCCTCGGAGAACCTGCTGTCGGAAATCGTCGGCGCCGCGCCTTGGCCGGGCCAGCGCAACCTCAACATGGAATCGATCTACGAATACGGCTCGCGCGCCGGCTTCTGGCGGCTCTTTCGGATGTTTACCGAACTCAACGTCCAGACCACCGTCTACGGCGTGACGCTCGCCATGGCTCGCAATCCGGAAGCCGTCGCCGCCATGAAGGAAGCCGGTTGGGAAATCGCCAGCCACGGCTACCGCTGGCTGGAATACAAGGATTTCCCGGAGGCAAAGGAGCGCGAACACATCCTAGAAGCCGTGCGCCTGCATACCGAACTCGTCGGCGAGCGGCCCTACGGCATGTACCAGGGCAAGCCCTCCGACAACACGCTGAAACTGGTCATGGAAGAGGGCGGTTTTCTCTATTCTTCCGACAGCTACGCGGACGATCTACCCTATTGGGTACCCGGCCTCGACCGGCAACCGTTCCTGATCATCCCCTATACGCTGGAGACCAACGACATGCGGTTTGCGACACCGCAGGGGTTCAATACCGGCGACCAGTTCTTCACCTACCTCAAGGATGCCTTCGACGTGCTTTACCAGGAGGGCAGGGAAGGCACGCCGAAGATGATGTCGGTCGGCCTCCACTGCCGCCTCGTCGGCCGCCCCGGCCGCGCCGCCGCCTTGAAGCGTTTCATCGAATATGTGCTTAGCCACGACAAGGTCTGGATCCCGCAGCGCATCGAGATCGCCAGACACTGGCACGCGCACCACAAGCCGGTGGTCGCACTATGACCGCCCGCGGCGACTTCATCGAGATGTTCGGCGGCGTGTTCGAACATTCTCCCTTCATCGCCGAGCGCGCCTACGACGCCGGCCTGATGCTGGTTCCGCTGACGTCCAAGAGCGTGCATGACGCGCTCACCTCGATCTTCCGCCGGGCAAGCCGCGAGGAACGCCTCGGCGTGCTGCGCGCCCATCCCGACCTTGCGGGCAAGCTGGCGATCGCCGGCGAACTGACCGAGGACAGCAAAAAGGAGCAGGCCGGCGCCGGGCTCGATCGGTTGAGCGCAGCGGAACACGCCCGCTTTACCGAGCTCAACGCCGCCTACGTGGAAAAATTCGGTTTCCCCTTCATCATCGCGGTCAAGGGTCTCACCAAGGATGACATCCTGGCCGCCTTCGAGAAACGCATCCACAACTCGGCGGACGAGGAGCTCGACACCGCCACCGCCCAGGTGGAAAAGATCGCGCTCCTGCGTCTGCAATCGCTGCTTCCGGGACATTGAGGTCTCGGGCGCTGCTTTCCTCCGCCCCTTCCGTCGCATATATTGGCGATATCAGGAGTGACGCCGCCATGAGACCGTCGGAAGTGCTGGAGAAGAACCGGGATATCATCCGGGAGATCGTTGCCCGCCGGCAGGTCTCCAATCCTCGCGTCTATGGTTCAGTGCTGCGCGGCGAAGACCGGCCCGACAGCGATCTCGATATCCTGGTCGATCCGTCGCCGACCACGTCGCTGTTCACGCTCGGCGGGCTTCAGGGAGATCTCGAAGAAGCGCTGGGCGTCCCGGTGGATGTCAAGGTCCCCGGGGATTTCCCGCCCAAGATCCGCGAACGCATCGTCGCGGAAGCGTTGGCGATATGAGTGCAGAGCGTCTCGAAGCCTATCTCGACCGGATGATCGTCACGGGAGGCAAGGCCGCCCGATATGTCTCGGGCCTGGATCGTGAGGCGTTTCGGCTTGATGAGATCAAGCAGGATGCGGTAATCGCCAACATCATGGCGATCGGCGAATGCGCGACCAAGATCATGGAGCGTTTTCCGGATTTCGTCGTCGAGCACCCGGAGATTCCCTGGAAAGACATCCGCGACATGCGCAACCGTATTGCGCATCAATATTTTCACCTGGATATCGATACGGTCTGGCTGACCGTCGATCGGATGATCCCGGAACTTCTGTCCCAACTCGATTCCCTGCGCAACTGGCGTGCCCAGGGCGAATGACGAAGCCGAATGATCGAAGGCGAATAAATTGACCGAATATCTTGAAATCCTGCCCCTCACGAAGGAAGCCTTCGCGCGCTTTGGCGATGTCATCGAGGCCGATCCGGCGACCATGCGGCTGATCAACGGCGGCACGACCGAGCGTTATCATGCGCTCGCCGAGCCGGTGGTGATCGGCGAGCCGGAGCGGCTGATCTTCAGCATCTTCCGCAGCAAGCCGCGGCAGTTCCCCTACGCGATCACCATGATGGAGCGGCATCCTTTCGCCAGCCAGAGCTTTTCGCCGATCTCCGGCCAGCCTTTCCTGATCGCCGTTTCGGATGACGAAGGCGGACGGCCGGGCAAACCGCAGGTCTTCCTCGTGCAGCCGCATCAGGGCGTCAATTATTTCCCCAATTCGTGGCACCATCCGCTGATGGCGATCGGGGTCGTCAGCGATTTCCTGGTCGTCGATCGCGACAACACATCCGCAAATTACGAGGAAGCCTTTTTTGAGACCCCGTATCTCATTGCGGAGCCAAGCCTATGACGGGCCTCACCACCCATGTCCTCGACACCGCCAGCGGTACGCCTGCGGAGGGGCTTTCGATCGACCTCTACCGGCTGAACGGTGAGACCCGCGAAAAACTCAAGACCATCGTCACCAACAGCGACGGCCGCGTCGATGGCGGGCCGATCCTGATTGGCGAGACCTTTCTTGCCGGCGAATACGAGCTGGTTTTCCACGCCGGCGCCTACCTTCGAGCCCGCGGCGTCGCACTTGCCGAGCCGGCCTTTCTCGACGTGATCCCGATCCGGTTCGGCATTTCCGACACGACGGCGCACTATCATGTGCCGCTGCTGCTCTCGCCCTACGGTTATTCCACCTATCGGGGGAGCTGATGCGTTTTGCCGCGATCGCCGACATCCACGGGAATTGCGCAGCGCTCGAAGCGGTGCTCGCCGATATCCATGCACAGGGCATCACCGAAATCGTCAATCTTGGCGATTGCCTGAGCGGACCGCTTGAAGCCGGGCGCACCGCCGACCTGCTGCTCCTTCTCGATACGATGGCGACGCTGACGGTGCGCGGCAATCACGATCGGTACCTGATCGAAAATCCGGCGGACGCCATGCCCTCCTGGGAAGTGCACGCCTTTTCGCAGCTGGCACCGCGACATCTGCAATGGCTGCGCAAGCTGCCGTTCAGCGCCGTTTATCGGGACGAGGCCTATTTTTGCCACGCCACACCGCAGTCGGACAACGTTTACTGGCTGGAGCAGGTATCGAGCGAAGGCCATGTCTTCCTGAAGCCGCTGGAGGAGATCGAGGCGCTGGCGGACGGCATCGAACAGCCGCTGATCCTCTGCGGCCACAGCCATATTCCGCGGGCGGTGCAACTGTCCGACGGCCGGCTGATCGTCAATCCCGGCAGCGTCGGCTGCCCCGCCTATGACGACGACACGCCGCATTTCCACAAGGTGGAAACCGGCCACGCCAAGGCGTCCTACGCGATCCTCGAAAAGACCTCCTCCGGCTGGACACCGCAATTCCGCAACGTGACCTACGATCACCTGGCGATGTCGCGGCTCGCCGCCGAAAATGGCCGCGCCGACTGGGCGGTGGCGCTGGCGACCGGCCGGGCGGGTTAGTTCAAATTGACTTCGGTTGGTACTTGTACTATTTATTGTACAAGTAATTGAGGAGCCATTCATGCGCACCGTCATGTTTTCCCAAGCCCGACAAGAACTGGCCAGCCTCCTCGACGAGGTCTCGAACGACCGCGCGCCGATCGAGATCATGCGCCGCGACAAGCCATCGGCCATTCTGATCGACAAGGATGAATACGAGGGTATGCTGGAGACGCTGCATCTGATGTCGACGCCCGCCAATGCGACGCGGCTGATGGAGGCGATCGCCAATGTCAACGACGGCTCCAAGCTGATAGCGCACGACCTTATCGAGTCTGAAGACTATATCCCCAATAAGAAAGCGGATTGATGCCTCCGGCGAAAGCCTTCCTGCTTGTCTGGGAGCCGGAGGCTTGGCGGGAGTATATTTTCTGGCAGGAGACCGATCCCAAAATGGTCGGTCGGATCAACGAGCTGATCAAGGACACATTGCGTCATCCGTTCGAGGGCATCGGCAAGCCCGAGCCTTTGCGCAATCAGCTCAAAGGGCATTGGTCACGCCGGATAACTCAGGAACACCGGCTTGTTTACCGAGTGGAGAGCAGTACTGACCAGCCGCGGCTGATCATCCTCCAATGCCGTTTCCACTACTGACCGGTGCTCCTGAAACCTTTCGGCAATCCTTCCCCCCGATACTTCTTTCCGATTCGACAGGAGAGATGGTCATGGCTCAAACGCGCGGCAAATCCGGTTCTCGGCGCAAGAGTTCGCCGAGGCGGTCGTCGGGCTCCGGTTCGTCGCTCTGGCCCTGGCTCGGGGCGCTGGCGCTGGTGGCGGGCGGTATCGCACTTTATGAGAATTCCGCGGAGGCCCGGCGTTTCGTCAAAGGCCTGACGTCCGGCAACCAGGTTCAGGTTGCCGCAAAACCGGTGCCTGCGAAGCCTGTACAGGCAAGTTCCGGGCCGTCGCACCGCCCTGTGGCACCGAAGCCGGCAACCGCTCCAGATCAGAGCCACACCGCCGCGATCATCCCGCCTGCGCCTGTCGGCAAGCCTGTGATCGAGGAAATGCAGAAGGCCGCCGAGCAGCCAAAGAGCAGCGAGAGCCTCGCCGGCGCCTATCAGGCGAAATTCTATCTGTGCGGTTCGGCCAAGCAGGACGACTGCGTCGTGGCTGCGGACCGTTTCGTGTTCCACGGCCAGAAGATCCGGCTGGTCGGCATCGAGGTGCCCGACATCAAGAAGCCGCGCTGCGAGGCGGAGCGGATCAAGGCAAGCGATGCGGAGTTGCGGGTGCGCGCCTTCCTGGATTCCGGTCCGTTCGAACTCGTCACCTGGCAGGGCAACGAGGACGAGGTCGAAGGCCACAAGCTGCGCGAAGTGACGCGCAACGGCCGCTCGCTCGCCGATGTCCTCGTCAACGAAGGCCTGGCCAGACGGCCGGGCGCCGGCAAGGGCGGCTGGTGCTGATCGCAGCACCGACCGCTCGCGGCGACCGTCGTCAGAACGGCATGTTGGCAAGGATGTTGCGGTCGATATGCTGGATATCGCGCTTTCCGCAGAGCGCCATGGTGATGTCGAGTTCCTTGCGGATGATCTCGAGTGTCGTGGTGACGCCTTCCTTGCCCATGGCGCCGAGGCCGTAGAGGAAGGGCCGGCCGATATAGGTGCCGCGGGCGCCGAGCGCCACCGCCTTCAGCACGTCCTGGCCGGAGCGGATGCCGCCGTCCAGATGCACTTCGATCCGGTCGCCGACCGCCTCGACGATTTTCGGCAGCATGCTGATCGATGAGGGGGCACCGTCGAGCTGGCGGCCGCCGTGGTTGGAGACGATGATCGCATCTGCGCCGGTGTCGGCAGCGGCGCGCGCATCCTCTTCGTCGAGAATGCCCTTGATGATCATCTTGCCGCCCCAGAGGTCCTTGATCCAGCGGATATCATCCCAGGAAAGCCGTGGATCGAACTGTTCCGCCGTCCAGGCGCCGAGCGAGGAGAGGTCCGAAACATTGCTCGCATGGCCGACGATATTGCCGAAACCGCGGCGCTTCGTCCCGAGCATTTCCAGGCACCATCTCGGGCGCGTCACGAGCTGCAGGGCGGCGTTGAGCGTCGGCTTCGGCGGAGCTGCAAGGCCGTTGCGCAGATCTTTGTGCCGCTGGCCGAGGATCTGCAGATCGGCGGTGACGACGAGCGCCGAGCATTTCGCCGCCTTGGCGCGGCCGATCAGCCGTTCGACGAAACCGCGGTCCTTCATCACGTAGAGCTGGAACCAGAAGGGTTTGGTGGTCACCGAGGCGACGTCCTCGATCGAGCAGATGCTCATGGTCGACAGCGTGAAAGGCACGCCGAATTCTTCCGCCGCCTTGGCGGCCAGCATTTCACCGTCGGCATGCTGCATGCCGGCCATGCCGGTCGGTGCCAGCGCCACCGGCATCGCCGCTTTTTCGCCGATCATCGTGGTTTCGAGCGTGCGGTTGGTCATGTCGACCAGGACGCGCTGGCGCAGCTTGATCCTCGAATAGTCTTCCTCGTTCGCCCGATAAGTTCCCTCGGTCCAGGCGCCGCTGTCGGCATAGTCGAAGAACATTTTTGGCACTCGACGGCGGGCAAGTTTTTTGAGGTCTGCGATGGTCAGCGGTTTGGACATCGGTCGAATTGCTTTCGAAGGCGGGGAGACAAGACGGTCAAGGAACTAGCATAAATTCTCGGCGCTGGTCACCGAAAATGATCAGGTTTCCCGCGGTCTACGCGGCCATTCGTCGGGCAGCGGCCGGCGACATATGGAGGGCGGCACAGCTGTGTTCCATGCAGCAGGCTTTTAGGCCGCCTGTTCGACGATCTTCGAGTGAGAAGCGCTCTCTTGGAGCAGCCTGATGGCATTGATCGCATCGGATTTCGTATCGAACGTCTCCGAATGAAGGATAATTTTGCCCTCTCCCGCCAAAAGGCGAAATGCAAAGCGGCCCGCTTTATCTTTGAATACCTGAAAGACAAGCTGATTTTCGAGCGACGCTGCCAAAGCTTCTTGCTGCTCCTTTTCGAAAGCTGCCAGTGCTTCGGGACCGGGAGCATCCATCGGAAAATGCTCCTTTTCATACGCGTCAATCAACGTCGCGAGAATATCGAGCTGGTCGCCCTCCGGCGTTCCGCTGGCTGCTCCCCAGAGCTGGGAGAGGGTTCGCAGAGCGCCTTCATAGTCCTCTTCCGAACGGATGGGCCGAATCTCAATCATATTCCACCTTTGCCGCGTCGATGTGATCGTATTCCCTGTGTGTGCCGATCCATTTTATCCAGATAATCGACTTATCGAAATCGATAGCGACTACCAGTCTATAGTCGTTTCCCTTGATATTGAAAACGATGCGCTCGGCATTGACGATGCTCGCCGTGGCGAAAGTTTGCCGAACGTCGGCAGAATTCCTCCATTGAGCCTTGCTGGCACGATCATGCCAGACGTCAATCGCGTCCTTGACAGCAGGATGATCCCGCCGACCTGCAAGGCTCTCCACAAATCTAGTTAGAGTCCGGCGGGCAATGATCCTCACGGCAGAGACGGTTTCATATCACACCTGCCAGCTCGCCCTTCATCGCCTTGCCCGCCACATAGGTCTCAACCACGGCGCGGTCGTCGCCCATGGTCTGCAGCAGGAAGAGTTCTTCGGCCAGCGTCTTCACCGTTTCCATCCGCAGCCGCATGGCCGGCGTCGAGGCGCCGTTCAGCACCACGAGGTCGGCATCGGTGCCGGGCTCCAGCGTGCCGATATGTGCCGCCATCGAAAGCGCCTCGGCATTGCCCCTTGTCATCAGGTAAAAACTTTCGAGCGGGTTCAGGCGCTCGCCGAGGAGCTGCTGGATCTTGTAGGCCTCGTCCATGGTGCGCAGCATCGAATAGCTCGAACCGCCGCCGATGTCGGTTGCGACCGCCACCCTGACCGGCTTTTGCCGCCGCATCAGCGATTTCATCGGGAACAGGCCGGAGCCGAGGAAGAGGTTGGAGGTCGGGCAGTGGACGGCGACGGCGCCGGTCTCGGACAACACGTCGGCTTCGCGGTCGGATAGATGGATCGCGTGGCCGAGCAGGGTCTTGGGTCCGAGAAGGCCGTAATGGGCGTAGATGTCGGTATAGTCCCTGGCGTCCGGATAGAGCTCGCCCGTGTAGCGGATCTCCTCGTGGTTTTCGGAGAGATGCGTCTGGATATGCAGGTCGGGAAATTCCAGCGCCAGCGCCTGCGCGGCCTTCATCTGGGCGGGCGTCGAGGTGATCGCGAAGCGCGGCGTGATTGCGACGTGGCAGCGGCCCTTGCCGTGCCAGTCGGCGATCACGGCTCTCGTTTCGTCATAACCCATCTGCGGCGTGTCGAGCAGGCCCTGCGGCGCGTTGCGGTCCATCATCACCTTGCCGCCGACCATGCACATGCCGCGCTTCAAGGCTTCCGCAAAGAAGGCGTCGGCCGAGGTCTTGTGAACGGAGCAATAAGCGACCGCCGTCGTGGTGCCGTGGCGCAGCAACTCGTCATAGAAATGTGTGGCGATGCGCGCCGCGTGCTCGCTCTCGACGAACCGGCATTCCTCCGGAAAGGTGTAGGTGTTCAGCCACTCGAGCAGGTTGGCGGCATAGGAGGCGATCACCTGCATCTGCGGAAAATGCAGGTGCATGTCGATGAAGCCGGGCAGGATCAGATGCGGCCGGTGGTCGATCTCCTCGATGCCCTCGGGCGCGATCGCCTTCACCGTTCCGTAGCTGCCGGCAACCGAGATCTTGTCCCCGTCGATCAGCAGCGCGCCGTCGCTCTCATAGGCGTAACTGTCCGTGTCGGTCAGGGAGTGCGGAGCGCGCTTGAAGGAAAGCAGCCGTCCGCGGATCAGCATCTGGGTCATCGGGATATCGTGCTTTCGTACCAGGCCACCAGCAGCCGGCGTTCTTCCGGCGAGATGGCGGTGACATTGCCAGGCGGCATCGCGTGACTGCGGCCCGCCTGGATATAGATCTCCCGCGCGTGGGCGGCAATCTCCGCGTCCGTCTCCAGCTTGACAGATTTAGGGGTGAAACTGACACCCTCGTAAACAGGTTCCGCCGCATGGCACATGGAACAGCGCGCCTGCACGACGTCCCTCGCTGCACCGAAATGGGCGTTGGCGGCGAATTGCTGGGCGGCGGGGGTCATCGAGGTCTCGGTCTCGCCGGTCAGCACCTTCGGAACGGTCGAGAGCCACATGATGACGATGAAGAGCAGCACCGTCACCAGCCAGGTCCAGGTCGGTTTGCCCTTGCGGGCATGGGTGGTGTTGAACCAGTGCCTGATCGTCACGCCCATCAGGAAGACCAGGGCGGCGATCACCCAGTTGAAATGGGTCGCGAACGCCAGCGGATAGTGGTTCGACAGCATGAAGAAGATGACGGGCAGCGTCAGGTAGTTATTGTGCAGCGAGCGCTGCTTGGCGATGGCGCCGTATTTCGGGTCCGGGGTGCGCCCCGCGATCAAGTCGGCGACGACGATCTTCTGGTTGGGAATGATGATGAAGAAGACGTTGGCCGACATGATCGTCGCGGTAAACGCACCGAGATGCAGGAAGGCGGCGCGGCCGGAGAATACCTGCGTATACCCCCAGGCCATGACGATCAGCACCAGGAAGAGCAGGCTCATCAGCCCCCAGGTATTTTTCCCCAGCGGCGACTTGCAGAGCAGGTCGTAGATGATCCAGCCGACAGACAGCGATGCGAGCGACAGGCCGATCGCCTGCCAGGGCGCGAGATCCATCACGGTGCGGTCGATCAGGAACAGGTCGGCGCCGCCGTAATAGACGATGCAGAGCATCAGGAAGCCGGAAATCCAGGTGAAATAGCTCTCGTATTTGAACCAGGTCAGGTGCTCGGGCATCTGTGCCGGCGCCACCAGGTATTTCTGGACGTGGTAGAAGCCGCCGCCATGCACCTGCCATTCCTCGCCATAGACGCCGGCGGGCATGTTCGGGCGCTTCGTCAGCCCCAGATCAAGCGCGATGAAATAGAACGACGAGCCGATCCAGGCGATCGCCGTGATGACGTGGAACCAGCGGGCGGCGAAACTCAGCCATTCCCAGGCGACGGCATATTCATACATTCAGACTTCCCCTTTTTGCCCCCCGACTCGTCACTTTGGGGAAAAAACCCGGCCAAGGGAAGGGGGCGCTGCCGGGAACACTTTTTGTTCCGCAACGGAACCGGGGCTGGCAGCTTCGAGTTCCTTTCGCGCGATCCCCATGATTGGCAATAGTAGAGTGTTCTTAATTGTGCATCGCGATAAGTAAGGGTTAATTGGTCAGATCGACTCACGTATTGTGACAGTTGCAAGTCAGCCGGCGAAAGCTTGGTAATGCGTGCGGTTCGAGCCGGTGATGGGGGCATTCATCAACGGAGACTAAGCTCATGCGTGGTATTCTGACAGGTGTGATGATTGCGTACGCGTCCTGCATCCAGATCGGTTCGGCCAGTGCCCACGAGGCACACAGCGCGACCGGCGTGACCTGGAAATATGACGGCTTCTGTTGCAATGGCGACAACCATACCGGCGATTGCCAGATGATCTCGACCAAGAACGTCAAGATCATCGACGGCGGCTACGAGATCATTTTGGGTCCGGGCGATCATCGGCTGATCACCCGCCCGCATGATTTCAAGCTGCCGCAGAGCCAGGCGAGGAGAAGCCAGGACGAGGAATATCATCTCTGCCTCTATCCGACCGAAGATACGCTGCGCTGCTTCTACGCGCCGGATATGAGCTATTAGAGGCCGTCAGCGGCCAGAAGTAACATGTCCAGCCGGTTTTCCGTCCAGCAAAGCGGCGGATAGAAAACCGACTGCAGGGTCCCGACCCTAGTCCCGGAATGTCGGCATGGTTTTTCGCATGAAGTCGCGGAAGGCACGGATTTTCTTGGAGTTCCTGCGGGCTTCCGGGTAGACGAGCCAATAGTCGCTGCCGTCATAGCCGAGAATATCGAAAGGCTGGATCAGCCGTCCGAGTGCGATATCGTCGGCATAAAATTCCGGCTGCAGGATCCCGACCCCCTGGCCGGCGATCGCGGCGGCGGCCTCGAAGGCCTGCGCCCCGTACCTGCTCACCGGCCGGCCGGTGAGATCGACATCCGGCAGGCCGGCTGCGGCAAACCAGGAAGGCCACCATGGATCGCCCGGATCGATGATCCTGAGCTTCAGGATGTCTTCCGGCGTCTTCACACCCCCGATCGTGGCGGCGAAATCCGGGCTCAGCATCGGCGTGAAATGATTGCGCATCAGAAAATGCCCGCGCAGGCCCGGCCATTCACCCTTGCCGCTGCGGATTGCGATATCCGCCTGCGCCCGCGAAAAATCGATCATCTCCTGCGATGTCTCCAGCCTGACGGCAATGCCCGGATTTTCGAGCTGGAATGTGCCCAGATGGCGCGCCAGCCAGCGCGAGGCGAAGGTCGCCGTCGAATGGATGATCAGCGTGCCCTCCGATGCGTCGTGCAGGGTGGAGAGCGCATCGCCCATGATCGCGAAAGCCTCGGTGATCCTCGGCGCCAGCCGCTCCCCTGCTTCCGTCAGCGAGACCTGCCGCGGCCGGCGCAGGAAAAGCTGCTCGCCGAGCGTGTCCTCCAGAAGCTTGATCTGGTAGCTCACCGCCGTCTGGGTGAGCCCGAGTTCCTCGCCGGCCCGGGTGAAACTCATCAAGCGGGCGGCAGCTTCGAACACCCGAAGCGCATTCAGCGGAAACTGTTTCGACATCTTCATAGATAAGGTGTCTTGATCCATGCAGACGGTAATTCGATTGGATTACCGAGATTCTCCGGCGCAAATTACCTCCATATCGATCAAATGAAAACGGGGTATCCCCGTTGGAGGCAAGAGATGTTTTCCATCCTCAACCGGCCGTTCGAGCAGTTTCTCCCGAAGCTCGGCATTGCCGCCGCGATAGGCCGCCGTCTGGCTGTCCGCCGCAACACCCTCGATCTGGAAGAAATGCCGCAATCCTGGCAACGGGACCTCGGCCTGCTCAATGGCCGCGACAAGCGCGACCCCCGGGACGAAGGCGCCTTCCGTGCAGCGAGGCTTCTCTATTCGCATCGGAACCTTTGAAGTGCGCAGCGGATGGCGGGCAGGTCTGCTCGACGATCAGCCTGCCCGGCCTTTAAGCGACCGTCCCGATCCGGTTTTTGCCTATGGCCGCGAGGTCATCGGCAAGGGCCGACTGAATCCACGCCGTGAATGCCTTGATCTTGGCGGTGTTCCGCCGCGCCGGCTGATAACCGAGCCAGTAGGCCTTGCCGTCGCCGAGGCAGAGGTCGAAGGGCTGGACCAGCCGCCCCGATGCAAGGTCGTCCCGGAAGAAAAACGGGCTCAGCATCGCCACACCGTCGCCGGCAATCGCGGCCTTGGCTTCCAGGTCGAGCGCGCCAAGTGCGTTGAGACCCGTGTGCCGGATCGTGCCCGGGTCGACGCCGGCGGCGTCGAACCATTCGCGCCACCAACCCCTCGTATCGGAAATCCAGGGCAGCTTCAGAAGGTCCGTCAGCTGTCTGATGCCGCCGACGGTCTCGGCAAGATGCGGCGCCAGCATCGGCGAATAATCCAGTCGCAGAAGCGGGTGGCAGACCAGCCCCTCCAGCGGTTCCGCGCCGATGTGGATGGTGATGTCGGGCCATGCGCGCTGCTGGCCGCCGACATCCATCTGGCGCAACAGGCGCACCGCGATCTGCGGATATTCGGCCTGGAAGGTCCCGAGGCGCGGCGAGAGCCATTGGGCCGCGAAGGTGGGCGGCGAATGGATCTCCAGCGTTTCCTCGACACCGTGCCGCGTCGATTGAACAGCCTCGGTCAGCAGGGTGAAAGCCTCCGCCACCTTCGGAAGCAGCTTTTCACCCGTTCCGGTGAGTTTCAGCGCCCGTGGGCGGCGCAGGAAAATGGTGTCGCCGAGAAAATCTTCCAAGAGCTTGATCTGGTAGGTCACCGCCGTCTGGGTCATGCCGAGTTCTTCCGCGGCACGGGTGAAGTTTTCCAGGCGCGCGACGGCCTCGAAGACCCGAAGTGCATTCAGCGGAAACCGGCGTGATAATTTCATCGATAAGTTCTCTTGATCGCGACCGACTGTATTTGAATTGGAATTCTCCGGCAATCGGCTCCATTGATGGTTGCAACCAAATAATCCTTTCCTGTCGATGTGGAGCAACCATGCTGTCCGCGGACGCCTATCCGTTGCCTTTGAAATCCTCCCGCCCGGTGTCCGCCTGGCGGCAGCTCGGCCGGTTTTTCCGCAGGCTCCTGCAGCCCGCGGGTCCAAGCATCCCGGCATTGCCGGACGAGCTGCGCGGCGATGTCGCGCTCCCGGAAGCCGGGCCGCAAAGCCGCGAGGCGGCATTCTGGGACGGGAAACGGCGCTCAGGTGGTCGGGATCTGCCGCTTTGAGGTCTGCGCCTGCCGCGCGGCGTAGGTTTCCAGCAGCTCGGCGGCGACAAGTGCTGCGATCACGGCCGGCCGCTTGTCCCTGACCGCCATGCCCCCGATCGGCAGCACGAGACGGGAGAGCGTTTCATAGCCTCCGCCTTCGCGCTTCAGCCAGTTGGCGAAGGTGGCGCGTTTGGTCCGCGAGCCGATCATGCCGACATAGGCAAGGTCGGTGCGTGCCAGTGCCTTTTGGGCAATCAGGAAATCCAGCGCATGGTCGTGGGTGAGGATGATCGCGGCGCCGCCGGCGGGGATCTTTTCGACAAAGGCTTCCGGCATCGCGGTCAGGTGTTTTTCCGTTTCGGCCGGCAGGTCGTCCAGCGCTTCGGCGCGGGTCTCTATGACGGTCACCGCAAAGGGCAGGGGGACCAGCGCCCTTGCGAGTGCCTGGCCGACATGACCCGATCCGAACAGGGTCACCGCCGGCCGGTCGTCCTCCTCGTCGCGCAGGCGCTTTTCCAGCGTCTCCGCCAGCTCCGGCGTCAACGGCTGGAAGGCAAGCCGGGTATGGCCGCCGCAGCACTGGCCGATCTCCGGCCCGAGCGGAATGTCCATCACCGCCTCGCCGCCGCCCGCCAGCATCGCCCGGGCATTGTCGATCGCCATATATTCGAACTGCCCCCCGCCGATCGTCCCCCAGATCGCGGTCTCCGCGACCAGCATGAACGTGCCGGCTTCGCGGGGCGTGGAGCCCTTTGCTTGGGTGATTTCGACGAGGATAGCGTGCGGATGGGTGGTGATGAAGGAGGGGAAGGAGAGGTCGCGCACTAGGCACCCCCCTCTGTCCTGCCGGACATCTCCCCCTCAAGGGGGGAGATCGGCAAGACGTGGTGTCTTGCCCGGTCCTCAGCCTCATCTGTGACGTGAGCCCGCCTCACCGAGAGGGAGTGGGGCCTCGCCACATCCGATCTCCCCCCTTGAGGGGGAGATGCCCGGCAGGGCAGAGGGGGGTAGCAACATCTACTCAAAGCGGTCGATCCCGATAATTCGCAGGAGGTGCATGCACACGTCGTCGATATGGCCGTGCACCTCGTCATTGGTGAACCTTACCACCTGCCAGCCAAGCGAGGCCAGTTGCTGATCTCTCGTTAAATCCCGCCTGATGTTCTGGTCGTAGGAATGGCTCACACCGTCAATTTCGATGATCAATTTATGCTCCGGGCAGGCAAAATCCACGATGTAGCCGGCGATCGGCATCTGCCGCCGGAAGCCAATTCCCATGAGGCGATGAGCGCGGACCGCGTTCCAGAATTTCAGCTCCGCTTCGGTCAGCGCCCGGCGCATGTTCCTGGCGTTTTTCCGATTGGCGTCGCGGACATGGAAATGCGGCATGCGCGCTCCATCACATCGCCTTCAGCCGTTCCACCGCCATCAGCACGCGTTCCGGCGTCGCCGGCGCGTCGAGCCTCGGGCAGGCGGAGTAATCCGCCACGCTTGCCACTGCCATCGACAGCGCTTCGAGCACCGAGATTGCCAGCATGAAGGGCGGCTCGCCGACGGCCTTGGAGCGGCCGATGGTGGGCT
This sequence comes from Neorhizobium tomejilense, assembly GCF_964254135.1. Lineage (NCBI taxonomy): Bacteria > Pseudomonadati > Pseudomonadota > Alphaproteobacteria > Hyphomicrobiales > Rhizobiaceae > Neorhizobium > Neorhizobium tomejilense. The sequence goes on along the minus strand of NZ_CAXUSO020000001.1, from coordinate 2,534,562 downwards.
CGGCGTTTTCGGCCCATTCGGCGAGTTGCACGTTGAAGATTTTCGGCCGGTCGGAGGCGAGGGGGATCTTATAGGTCGAGGGCGCGTGGGTGCGCAGCCGCCCCTTGTCGTCCCACCACAGTTCCTCGGTGGTCAGCCAGCCCATCCCTTGAACGAACGCGCCCTCAACCTGGCCGATATCGATCGCCGGATTGAGCGACTTGCCGACGTCGTGGAGGATGTCGGTGCGCTCCACCATGTATTCGCCGGTCAGAGTGTCGATCGAGACTTCCGAAACCGCTGCGCCGTAAGCGAAGTAGTAGAACGGCCGGCCGCGGCCCGCCTTGCGGTCCCAGTGGATGCGCGGCGTCTTGTAGAAGCCGGCGGCCGACAGCTGCACGCGGTCGTAATAGGCGGCCCGGATGAACGTGTCGAAGGGCACGATCTCGCCGCCGATCCGCAACCGGTTCGGCAGGAACTCGATCTTGTCGCGGCCGACCTTCCATTGCCGCATGGCGAAATCGATCAGCCGTTCCTTGATCTGGCGGGCGGCGTCATAGGCGGCCATGCCGTTGAGGTCGGTGCCGGAAGAGGCGGCGGTGGCGGAGGTGTTGGGCACCTTGCCGGTCGTCGTCGCTGTGATCTTCACCCGGTCGATATCGACCTGGAACGTATCGGCCACCACCTGCGCCACCTTGGTATAGAGGCCCTGGCCCATCTCGGTGCCGCCGTGGTTCAGGTGGATCGAACCGTCATTGTAGATATGCACCAGCGCGCCCGCCTGGTTGTAGGCGGTCATCGTAAACGAGATGCCGAATTTCACCGGCGTCAGGGCGATGCCCTTGCGGATCACCGGGCTGTGCGAGTTGAACTCGAGGATCGCCTGCCGGCGGGCCTGGTATTCGGACGAGGTTTCCAGCTCGTCGACAACCCTCGCGATGATGTTGTCCTCGACGTCCTGGTGGTAGGGCGTCATCGTCCGGTCCGAACCGCGCTGGCCATAGAAGTTCAGCTTGCGGATTTCGAGCGGATCCTTGCCGACCGCATAGGCGATCTCCTCGATGATCCGCTCACCGCCGAGCATGCCCTGCGGCCCGCCGAAACCGCGGAACGCGGTGTTGGAGACGGTATGGGTCTTCAGCGGCTGCGAGGTCAGGCGCACATGCGGGTAGAAATAGCTGGAATCGGCATGGAAGAGGGCGCGGTCGGTAACCGGGCCGGAAAGGTCGGCAGAAAAACCGCAGCGCGCCGCATAGATCGCATCGACCGCGTGGATGCGGCCTTCCTCGTCGAAGGCGACGTCGTAGTCGACGCGGAAATCGTGCCGCTTGCCGGTGATCGACATATCCTCGTCGCGGTCGGGGCGGAACTTTACCGCCCGCTTGAGCTTCTTGGCAGCAATTGCCGCGAGCGCCGCGAACTGGTTGCCCTGCGTTTCCTTGCCGCCGAAACCGCCGCCCATGCGGCGGGTCTGGACCGTTACCGCATTGTTGGCGACGCCCAGCACATGCGCCACCATGTGCTGCACCTCGCTCGGATGCTGGGTGGAGGACCAGACAATCACCTCGTCATCCTCGCCGGGGACGGCGAGCGCGATATGGCTTTCCAGGTAAAAATGCTCCTGGCCGCCGATATACATGTGGTTCTGGACCCGCAGGGGCGCGTTTTCGATCTCCGTTTCCGGCTCGCCGCGCTTCAGCGTCATCGGTTCGATCACGTAAGGCGCGTCGTTTTCGCGGGCGCTGTCGATATCGGTCCAGTGCGGCAGGTCGCGGTATTCGATCCTTGCGAGCTTTGCTGCCCTGCGGGCCTGGTCGCGGGTCTCGGCAATGACGGCGAAGATGATCTGTCCATGGAACTGGACGTTGGTGGTGGCAAGCAGCGGCTCGTCGTGCTGCCCGGTCGAGGCGACGTCGTTGAAGCCCGGAATGTCCTCCGCGGTGATCACCCAGACGACGCCGGGTGCGCTCTTCACAGCCGAAAGATCGACCGAGACGATTTCCGCATGCGCCCGGTCGGCAAGCCCGAGGCCGCCGTGCAGGGTACCCGAGGGTTCCGGAATATCGTCGATATATTCGGCGGTTCCGGTGACGTGCTTATGTGCTGAATCATGTTTCAGCGACACGTGCATGCGGCCGTTGATGATCGGTTTGGTATCGAACGTGGTCTTGTCCATCACGCCTCCTCCAGCTCGAACCGGCGGAGTTCCGCCGGCGCTCCGGCGGTTTCGAGGAAAAAGCGGGTGAGCAGGTTGCGGGCGGTGAGGCTGCGGTATTCCGCGCTCGCCCGCCAGTCGGTGAGGGGCTGGTAGTCCTGCTCGAACGCGTCGCGCACGGCCGAGACGGCACCCCAGCTCCAGACCTCGCCGAGGAGCGCGTTCTCGACGTGTTTCGCCCGTTTCGGGGTTGCCGCCATGCCGCCGAAGGCGATGCGGATGGTCTCGACCTTGCCGTCGGCATCGAGCACGAGATGGAAGGCGCCGCAGAGCGCCGAGATATCCTCGTCGCGGCGCTTGGAGATCTTGTAGACCGCAAAATGGCTGCCCTCTGCCGGGCGCGGCACGAAAACCTTCTCGACGAATTCGGTCGGCAGCCGGTCCTGCTTGCCGTAGCTCAGGAAATAGTCCTCGAGGGCGATGGTGCGGCGGCCGGAATGGGAGCGCAGCGTCAGTTCGGCGCCGAGCACGATCAAAGGCGGCGGAGTGTCGCCGATCGGGGAACCGTTGGCGATATTGCCGCCGATCGTCCCCATGTTGCGCACTTGGCAACCGCCGATCCGGTCGATCAGCCGGCCGAAGGCGGGGATCTCGTCGGAGAGCACGTCGAAGGCCTGGGTATAGCTGACGCCGGCGCCGATGGTGATGCCGGTCTCGTCCGATGTGATCGACTGCAGCTCGGTCAGGTGGTTGATGAAGATCACCGGATTGAGGAGCCGCATCTGCTTCGTCACCCACAGGCCGACATCGGTCGCCCCGGCGACGATCGTCGCCTCGGGTTCGTCGGCAAGGATATCGGCAAAGGCGGCGACGGATGCCGGCACGATCGAGCGGGCGCCATCCTTGGTGATGATGGTCGTGTCGTTACCAGAATGGATGCCCCAGAGTTTCGCCATGATCTGGATGCGGTCGCGCTCCAGCGGATCGAAGAGCGAGCTCGGCCGGTTGACGGAGATATGCTCGGCCGCCTTGACGATCGGCTCATAGCCGGTGCAGCGACAGAGATTGCCCTGCAGCGCGCTTTCGATATCGGCGCGCGTCGGCGTGCCGTTCGAAAGCCACAGGCCATAAAGCGACATCACGAAGCCGGGGGTGCAGAAACCGCATTGCGAGCCGTGGAAATCGACCATCGCCTGCTGCACCGGATGCAGCGCGCCGTCGCGGCCGGCCAGGTGCTCGACGGTCACCACATGGGTGCCGTGCAGGGAGCCCAAGAACCGGATGCAGGCGTTGACGCTTTCGTAGCGCAGGCCGTGTTCCGTCAACCGCCCGATCAGCACCGTGCAGGCGCCGCAGTCGCCTTCCGCACAGCCTTCCTTGGTACCCGTCAGCCGCCGCCTCAGGCGAAGATAATCGAGAAGGGTTTCCGTCGGACCGAAATCTCCAAGGGTGACCTCTTCTCCATTCACGATGAAGCGGATGGCTTCGCTCATTTCTCTCCTTCGTCCGCCGTTGCCGGCTTTTGTGTTCCGTTACTGGCCCATCCCGTCATTGGCCAGTTACTGTTCAATTACTGGGCGGTCCAGCCGCCGTCGATCGAGATATGCGTGCCGGTAATGCTCCTCGCCGCATCGCTTGCGAGATAGATTGCGGCCTGCGCGACCTCGTCGATCGCCACGAATTCCTTGGTCGCCTGCAGCTTCAGCATTACCTCGGTCTTCACCTGTTCCTCGGTGATGCCGCGCTCGCGGGCGGTATCGGGGATCTGCTTCTCGACCAGCGGGGTCAGCACGTAGCCCGGGCATATCGCATTCACGGTAATCCCGAATTCCGCAAGTTCCAAGGCCGCCGTTTTGGTTAGTCCTAAAATACCATGTTTGGCAGCCACATAGGCGGATTTGAACGGCGAGGCGACCAGTGCATGGGCGGACGCCACGTTGATGATGCGGCCTTTCCCCGTCGCCTTCATCAGCGGGATCGTATGGCGCATGGTGTGGAAGGCCGATGTCAGCAGGATGGCGATCAGCTGATCCCATTTTTCCGGCGGGAATTCCTCGATCTTCGCCACGTGCTGAATGCCGGCATTGTTGACCAGCACGTCGACCTTGCCGAAGGTCTTCGCGGCGGTCGCGATGAGGTCCTCGATCTCGGCGGGCCTGGTCATGTCGGCGCCATGATAAAGCACCGTGCCGGTCCCAAGCGCATCGAGTTCGCGGCGGGCCGCCTCGATCGCATCGGCCGGCCCGAAACCGTTGATGACGACATTGGCGCCCTCGGCGGCGAACGCTTTCGCAACACCGAGCCCGATGCCGCTCGTGGAGCCGGTGACGACGACGGTTCTGCTCATGCCCAAATCTCCCTGCGATCCAGCCTTCCTGGGCGGCGTTCTTTTGCGCCGCAACGATCACGGCAGGTTATGCGCAAATTCCGCGGGATGGCAATTCCTCTCTTTCTTGCCTTTTATTGAGATTGTGCATATATATGCACGTCATGAGGGGCGCCGAATGGAAACCAATACTGCCAAAATAAAGCGCCGCCTTGAAAAGGATGGCTGGTGTCTGGACCGGCATGGCGCCGGCCATGATATCTACCGACACCCGAAGATCGAGGGCATCATCACGGTGCCGCGCCATACCCAAGTGTCGCCGATGGTCGCGCGCTCGATCGTAAGAAGGGCCGGATGGCGGATTGATGTGAAAGGAAATCCTATGGACCGCTACCCCGCCCTGATCGATGGAGAAGCTGGCGCCTATGGTGTCACGTTTCCGGATATCGATGGCATCGTGGCCATGGGTGAGACCTTAGACGAGGCGATGCTCAATGCCGAGGAGGCGCTGCGCGACTACGCAATCGAGACCGAAAAGGACAAGGTTGCCTTGGTCCAACCAAGCGCGCTGGAAGAAGTCGAGGTTCCGGAAGGATGCACGCTGATCAGCGTGCCCTTGATACGGCTCAGTGGCCGCGCGGTGCGCGCGAACATGATGCTGGACGAGGATGTTCTCGCTTTTATCGACCAGGAGGCGCGCCGCCGCTCGATGACGCGCACATCCTATGTCGCCTGGATGACCCGACGTATCGCCCAGATGGGGGGGTGACTCTCCATTTCCGTTTGACACTCCTTCGTTCCTTCTGCTCAAACCGTCCGGGCGCATTGCATGGACTGGGAGGAGCGGCATGGCGGGTTATGTTCTGGCGATCGATCAAGGGACGACTTCGACGCGGGCGATCGTGTTCGACGGCGACATGCGGATCGCCGGCATCGGCCAGAAGGAGTTCACCCAGATCTTCCCGAAATCCGGCTGGGTCGAGCATGATCCGGAAGAGATCTGGGAGACCGTGCTCTGGGCGATCAAGCAGGCTCTGAAGGAGGCCAAGCTCGAGGCGTCCGAGATTGCCGCGATCGGCATCACCAATCAGCGCGAGACGGTCGTCGTCTGGGAACGCGAGAGCGGCAAGCCGATCCACAACGCCATAGTCTGGCAGGACCGCCGCACCGCCAGCTATTGCGAGAAGCTGAAACGGCAGGACCTCGAAAAACTGTTTACCCGCCGCACCGGGCTTTTGCTCGATCCGTATTTTTCCGGCACCAAGCTTTCCTGGATGCTCGCCAACGTGAAGGGTGCGCGGGCGAGGGCGGCCAAGGGCGAGCTCTGCTTCGGCACGATCGACACCTTCCTGATCTGGCGCCTGACCGGCGGAAAAAGCTTCGTCACCGATGCGACCAATGCCTCGCGCACCCTCATCTACAACATCGCCGATAACCGCTGGGACGAGGACCTTCTCGAAATCCTGCGCATCCCCGCCGCCATGCTGCCGGAGGTCAAGGATTGCGCCGACGAATTCGGCATCACCGACGAAAGCCTGTTCGGTGCGGCGATCCCGATCCTCGGCGTTGCCGGCGACCAGCAGGCGGCGGTGATCGGCCAGGCGTGTTTCGAACCGGGCATGATGAAATCCACCTACGGCACCGGCTGCTTCGCGGTGCTCAATACCGGCGCCGACATGGTCCGCTCCAAGAACCGGCTGCTTACCACCATCGCCTACCGCCTGAACGGCGAGACGACCTATGCGCTGGAAGGCTCCATCTTCATCGCCGGCGCCGCCGTGCAATGGCTGCGCGACGGGCTTGGCATCATCGAAAGGGCTTCCCAAACCGGCGAGTTGGCGGAGGAAGCCGATCCTCAGCAGGAGGTCTACCTGGTCCCCGCTTTCACAGGGCTTGGGGCACCCTACTGGGATGCGGAGGCACGCGGTGCCATGTTCGGCCTGACGCGTGCGACCGGGCCTGCGGAAATCTCCCGCGCCGCGCTGGAGGCCGTCTGCTACCAGACCCGCGACCTCTACGACGCGATGCAGAAGGACTGGCGCAATGCCAACGGCAGCACGGTGCTGCGTGTCGATGGCGGCATGGTCGCCTCCGACTGGACGATGCAGCGGCTCTCGGATCTGATCGACGCTCCTGTCGACCGGCCAACCATCCTCGAGACGACGGCGCTCGGGGCGGCCTGGCTCGCCGGCTCGAAGGCGGGCGTCTGGCCCGACCAGAAGGCGTTCGCGAAAAGCTGGGCGCGGCAGCGGCGATTCGAGCCGCAGATGGACGAAAAGACCCGTGCCTCCAAGATTCGCGGCTGGAAGGATGCTGTCAGGAGGACGCTGACAAATGCCTAAGTCCTTATTTTCAATTAACCATCTTGTTAAAATTAGATTTAAATCTGCAATGCGTCATTTTCGCACCATGTTCGTTGCCATATGTTCGCCGGCGACTTAGAGAGGGCGGGCATGTTTCGAATTCAGCAGATTTTGGCTTTCCTTTTGGTGCTTGGCGCCTCTCTGGCGGTCAGCCGTACGGCCGAGGCCGGCTACGCCCATTTCATCTATGATGTGAAGAGCGGCAAGGTTCTCGCGTCGGAAAACGCCGACGAGATCAACCATCCTGCGTCGCTGACCAAGATGATGACCCTCTACATGACCTTCGAGGCGCTGCGCGAGGGTCGCCTCAAATGGGATCAGGACATCCCCTTGACGCCAAATGCCGCGTCCAAGATCCCCTCCAAGCTCGGTGTGCCCGCCGGCCGGACAATTACCGTGCGAGAGGCCGTCAACGGCATGATCGTGCGCTCGGCCAACGACGCGGCTGCGACGATGGGCGATTATCTCGGCGGCTCGGAAGACCGTTTCGGGGAGATGATGACCAGGAAGGCCCGCGCGCTCGGCATGAGTCGCACCGTGTTCCGCAATGCGTCAGGCCTGCCGGACGACTCCCAGGTGACCACTGCACGGGACATGGCCCAGCTGGCTCTCGCGCTCATTCGCGACTTTCCCAGGGAATACCAGCTGTTTTCAGCCAGGAACATGGAGTTCCGCGGCAAGCGCCTGCGCGGCCACAACAACCTCATGTACCGCTATCCCGGCATGGATGGCGTCAAGACCGGCTTTACCAACGCTTCCGGTTACAATATCGCCAGCGCCGTCACCATCGACGGCCGGCGGGTGATCGGCGTGGTGATGGGCGGCAAGAGCGCCCGCAAGCGCGACGACCAGATGGCGGCGCTTCTCGACCGGTACGTGCCCGGCAACAATGCGGCGTCCGGCGGCCTGGTGGCATTCGAGACCCAGAAACGGCCGGCCCAAGACACGCTGCCGCTCGCCTTTGCGACGCCTTCGCCACGCAAGGAGATCACGCTCGGCGTAACGCCCAAGACCGCGATCGCCAACCTTTACGCAACGCCCCGGGCCACTGTTCCGAACGCTGCATCATCCCCGACCGCGTCGTCTCAGGCAACGACGTCCCCGCAGCCGGTGGGCTCGGCCTGGCGCATCCAGATCGCCGCAGCCGCCAGCCGAGATCAGGCATCCGCGCTGCTCGAAAAGGCAGTGCCGCTGCTCGCCCAGGGGTATGGCCGTGTCACGCCGAGCGTCGAAAGTTCTGCCGACGGCGGCAAGCAGATCTACCGCGCCCGTTTCGTCGGTTTTGCGGATGGCGATTCAGCCACGCGGGCCTGTTCGGTCCTGCAGGCAAAGGCGATCAGCTGCTTCGTAGTGCGATAGGCCGATAGAACCCGCCGCCGGATCACCGGCGGCGTGCCGATTTTCGTGGAAGAGGTCAGCCCTTCACCGGCGCGTTCATCGCCCAGGCGACGCCGAAGGGGTCGCGGACCTGGCCGTAGCGGTCGCCCCAGAACATCACCTGCAACTCCGTTTCCACCGTCATGCCGGCATCGACGGCGCGTTTCCACCAGAAATCGATGTCGTCGACCGGCAGCATCATGGTGAAGGCCTGCGGTTTTTCGAGGGGGTGGCCGTAGTCCGGATAGGGATCGCAGAGCATCACCGAGCTGCCGTTGATATAGAGATGGATGTGCATCGTGCGGCCCTGGTCATCCACCGGATGAAAGGACTCGATCTCGGCGCCGAGGGCCTTTTTGTAATACTCGGCAGCCTTCATCGCGCCGTCGAGCTGAAGATAGGCGACCACGCCGCCGCGGACAGGCGATTGCGCCTGCTTGTCGTTCGTCTGGGCATTCGTATCCATGATTTTCCCTCCTTGTTCGGATCGTTCTCGTCCATGCCGGACAATACAAGGACGAACGGGAGAAGGAGATGCCGACAGTCGGGTAGGGAAAAATCAATCCCGTCCTGCAAATTCCTTCGCCAGGCCCTCATAGGCTTCCATCGGCGGAAAGGTCTCGTAGGAATGCACGGCCGGCGTCGTCGCCCAGGGCAGTTTTTCGGACGTATATGTCTCGATGAAGGGCGCGAACCATTGCGCGTCGTCGAGCATGGTCGGACGCAGGTTGACGAACCAGTCCATGCCGACCGGCCTGGTGAACATCCAGCTCTTGCAGCGCGGGCAGTGGTAGTGGTGGGCGTCGCTGCCATGCAGGCCGCCGATCACCGGCTCGCCTTGCGTCACCTCGAACCCTTCAGAGGGGATCGCGGCGGAGAGCGAGAAGGCGCTGGCGCTCATCTTCTGGCAGCCGGTGCAGTGGCAGGCCATGGTCAGGATCGGCGGGGCGCTGATTTTTAGCCGCACCTGTCCGCAGCGGCATCCGCCTTCCATGGGAAGAGTGGGTTTGGGCATGTTCTTACCTCCATCCGCCGATCAACCAGGACCGCTGCGGCGTTCGATCAGGCCGGACGTTTCGGGATATCCAGGCCCCGTTGGACGGCAGGCCTTGCCAGCGCGCGCTCCAGCCATTCCGGCACGCGCTTCAGCCGGTCGTATTCGACGAATTCGCCGGCGCCGTAGAAGCCGATCAGGTTGCGCACCCAGCCGAGCATGGAAATGTCGGCGATCGAATATTCGTTGCCCATGATCCAGTCGCGGCCTTCGAGCCGGGTTTCGATGACGCGGATGATGCGGTGCGATTCCTTGGCGTAGCGGTCGCGCGGGCGCTTGTCCTCGATGTCCTTGCCGGCAAACTTGTGGAAGAAGCCGAGCTGGCCGAACATCGGCCCGACGCCCGCCATCTGGAACATGACCCACTGGATCGTCTCATAGCGACTGGCCGGATCCGCAGACATCAGCTTGCCGGTCTTTTCCGCCAGGTAGACGAGGATTGCGCCACTCTCGAACAGCGCCAACGGCTTGTCCCCGGGACCGTGCGGATCGAGGATCGCCGGGATCTTGCCGTTCGGGTTGAGCGACAGATATTCCGGACCCCAGGTCTCGTCGGCGCCGATATTGATGAAATGCGGCTCGTAGGGCAGGCCGATTTCCTCCAGCATGATCGAAACCTTGACGCCGTTCGGCGTCGGTGTCGAATAGAGCTGCAGAACGTCCGGGTTCTGGGCGGGCCATCTGGAGGTGATCGGGAAGGCGGATAGGTCGGCCATATCGGGGTTCCTTGGGAGGCAGAGTTTTTGTTCCCGCGGAATATAGCCACCGGCGCGCGATGCGCCAGTGGCGATCTCATCGAAGTCAGCGGGCGCTGGCCGGGAAAGCCGGCAGCTTGCCGACGTCGTCTGCGTCGTGCTGGATGATCAGCTTTGCGTTCAGCTGCTTGGCGATCCCGTTCATGCGTTCCATCGAGGCCAGGCTTTCGGCCCGGTCGATGTTGAAGGGCGGCACGCCGTTATTGGCGATCTGCTCTTCGAAATGCACGACGTCGCCGGAGAGCAGAACCGGCCCGCTCTGCGGCAGTTTGACGAGCAGTGCGGTCTCGCCCTTGGTGTGGCCGGGCATGGACAGCATCATCACCGAACCGTCGCCGAACACGTCGCGGTCGCCCGAGACCGGGTCGACCTTCGCCTTGCCGTCCATCCAGGGCTGGACGAGCGCCGGCATGACCCCGAAGGGCAGGGGATTTTCGTGCAGGCTTTCCCAGTCGGCGGCGCCGATCATCAGCGTTGCCTTCGCAAACGTCGAGGCCTGGCCCATATGGTCGAAGTGGTTGTGGCTGATGCCGACGATGCCGATCTGGTCCGGCTTGATGCCGATCTTTGCGAGTTGGGTCGGGATGTCGACGCTCAGCGACGGAGCGAGCGGCTGCGAGAGGTCCGGCGTCTTGCCGATCAGGGCGGCCGGCAGACCGGTATCCCAGAGCAGGTAATCGGCGCCGTGACGGATGAGGTAGCAGCTGTCGGTCAGGGTGCGGCTTTCGCCTCTATAAGCGAACGTATCGGAAAAGCTCGACAGGTCCTTGACCACGACCGAGCCGCAATCGAGCCGCCACAGTTCGAGATCGGCTGCGGCCTGGGCGGAGCCGGACAGGGCGAGGAGGCCGACGCCTGCGGCCAGAATGGAAGCGCCAAGGGTGGAAAGAGTGGCTAAGGTCTTCATCAAAAGTCTCCTGCGTTGAAGCCGCCGCCTTCTGCCTGCTTTCGACATCCCGTCAGGGCCGGATTTTTGCTGACTTGAGCCCGAAACGCTCGGCTGAGGTATTTTTCGACGGGTATCCTCCGCTATAGTGCGGCGATGAACCTGATCGTCACCCAGCGCCTGCCCGATCTTTCCCGCCGCCTGCTCGACCGCCTGCGCCCGATGGTGGCGGGGCGGCTGAAGCCCGGCATGAACGCCTATGCGGAGCAGCTGTTCATCTATTGCTGTTTCGACCGGGAAAAGGTGAAGGCGCTCGAGCTCGAAGATCCGATGATCGGCATCGTGCTCTACGGCCAGAAGGAAATCTGGCTCGGCGACCGGACGCATGTCTTCCCGCCGGGCTCCGTCTTCGTGCTGCCGGGCAAGGTGCCGATGGATGTCGTCAACGTTCCCGACGAGACGACCGGGTTCTACGTCGCGCTGCGCCTCGACGTTCCCTCGCTGCCGGAGGGGATTGCTCCGCTTTCGGCAACGGAGCGACTGGAAGGCGGCGAGGCGGGTTCGTTCGGCATCCCGCTCGGCGAAGATCTCGTGGAAGCGCTCTGCCATGCGGCGGCGGCGGTCACCGACGGGGCCGTAAGCGAAACGATCAAGCGCCTGAGGCTGACCGAGGTCCTGGCGCTGCTCAGGCCTCTGCCGGAGGCGCGGGCGCTGTTTCGCCAGAGCCTTTCGGAAGAGGTCGCATGGCTGATCGCCACCGCACCCTCGGAGCCCTGGAGCGTGTCTGACATGGCGGGAGAGCTCGGTATCGGCGCCTCGACGCTGCGCCGTCATCTCACGGCGGAAGGCACGTCCTTTCGCGCCATCCTGCGCCGCGAGCGCCTTAAGGCGGCCCACAGTGCAATTGCCTCGGGCGCGTCCAGCATCGCGGCGGCGGAGGCGGCGGGTTACGCCTCGCGGTCGCATTTCTCCCGCCGTTTCCGCGAGTCGTTCGGCACCAGTCCGACCGGACGGCGCTGATCCAACAAAAAATTGCTGCGCACTGTCGGCACCCGCGCTAATCCTTCGTCTTCATTAGGAGAAGGAGCTACGCATGCTTTACGCCATCCTTTGCTACGCCCATGAGGAAACCGTCTTCGCCTGGTCCAAGGAAGAAGAGGATGCCGTCATGGCGAAGCTCATCGAGGTGCAGACGCCCTACGCACAGGCCGGCAAGCTCGGTCCGGTCGGACGGCTGATGCCGACGACAGCCGCCACCACCGTGCGAAAAGGCAAGGAGGAGCCGCTGGTGCTCGACGGGCCGTTTGCGGAAACCAAGGAAGTGCTGCTCGGTTTCTACACGCTCGAGGTCGAGACGCTGGAAGAAGCGGTTGCCTTCTCGAAGGAGCTTTCGGCCGTCAATCCCGGCTCCAGCTCCTATGAAATCCGGCCCTTCTACGTCTTCCATCCCGGCGAGATCAAAAATAGCGAGACCAAGACATGACAGATATTGCATGGATCGATCTTGCGCTGACGGCGGCCCGGCCGCAGGCGCTCGGCGCGCTCCTTCGTTACTTCCGCGATCTCGATACCGCGGAAGAAGCCTTCCAGGAGGCGTGCCTGCGCGCCATCAAGACCTGGCCGGACAAGGGGCCGCCGCGCGATCCTACTGCCTGGCTGATCTTCGTCGGCCGCAACAGCGGCATCGACGTCGTCCGCAAGCGCTCCAAGAACGATCCATTGCCGGAGGAGGAAGCCTTCTCCGATCTGTCCGATGCCGAGGGCGACATGGCCGACCGGCTCGACAATTCCCATTACCGCGACGATATCCTGCGGCTGATGTTCATCTGCTGTCATCCGGACCTGCCGGCGACCCAGCAGATCGCGCTGGCGCTCAGGATCGTCTCGGGCCTCAGCGTTGCGCAGATCTCCCGGGCCTTCCTCGTCGGCGACAGCGCCATGGAACAGCGCATCACCCGCGCCAAGGCGCGCGTCGCCAAGGCCGGCGTGCCGTTCGAGACGCCGGGGCCTTCGGAACGGGCAGAACGGCTCGGCATCGTCTCATCGATGATCTATCTGGTCTTCAACGAGGGGTATTCCGCCGGCATCACCAATCCCGACAGCGCTGCATTCTGCGACGAGGCGATCCGGCTTGCCCGACTGCTGCTGCGGATCTTTCCCGCCGAGCCGGAGATCATGGGCCTGTTGGCGCTGATGCTGCTGCAACACTCGCGTGCCAGAACGCGCATCGACAAGGACGGCCAGATCGTGCTGCTCGAGGACCAGGACCGCGGCCGCTGGGACAGCAAGCTGATCAACGAGGCCCTGGCGCTGCTCGACAAGGCGATCCGGCACCGCAAGCCCGGCCCCTACCAGGTGCAGGCGGCGATCTCGGCGCTACATGCCCGCGCCGCGACGCCCAAGGATACGGACTGGAAGGAGATCACCATGCTTTACGGCCTGCTGGAACGGATCCAGCCATCGCCGGTGGTGACGCTCAACAAGGCCGTCGCGGTCTCGAAGCTCGAAGGGCCGGAGGCGGCGCTCGACATGATCGCACCGCTTGCCGACAAGCTCGACGGCTATTTCTATTTCCACGGGGTCAAGGGCGGGCTGATGATGCAGGCCGGCCAACGGCGTGAAGCCCGCGAGGCCTTCGACCGGGCGATCGCGCTTGCCAACTCCGCCGCCGAATGCGCCCACATCCGCCAGCAGATCGACAAGCTCGGCGCGGTGACGCCGCTAGCGGAGTAGGGCGGGCAATCGCAGGCAGGGCTGCCCCTCATCCGGCTGCCGCCACCTTCTCCCCGCGCGCGGGGAGAAGGACGCAAGACGCGCCGGCCTGCCTCGATCATCGGCGACGAATGGGGCAAGTCCCCTCTCCCCGTTTTTACGGGGAGAGGGTTAGGGTGAGGGGCAACCGCAGATACAATGCCCCCGCTACCGCCTCGGCTGCCGTAGCGTCATCTCCACGGCAATCGTGTCGCCTGCGGTAATTCCGGTCTTTTTCCGCACCGCGTCCTTCAATGGCAGCAGATAGGTTTCGTCCTTCGGGAAGAGCGACGTGTAGAAGGAGACGCCGCTGATCTTGGCGTCGACCGGGATCACGCCCCAGCCGTAGCTCACGAGCTTCGACAGCCGCCTGATCTCCTCGGCATGGTTCATCGGGAGCGGCGCGAAAAAGAAGGGGGACGGGCCGCGCCAGTGGATGACCGTCGCCTCGAATGTGAACTGGACCACCGATCCCCTCCTACCGCCTGTCATTTAGTTCCGAAGATATTTGCCGCATGGCTTGAAAAAATTCCATGACACTTGTCGGATATCGTGCTCGTCAAACGTCCTAAGTCCAGCATCGGATGAGATGTTTTGTAAAACTCAAGGGAGACAGACAATGACCGCCAATACCGCCAAGCACGCCCTGCAGATCGTCCGCGAAATGAACGTTCCGGCCGACAAGCTCTACAAGGCCTGGACCACGCCCGAACGGATGGGCGAATGGTTCTGCCCGCAGCCGTGGAAGGTGACGGAGGCCCGGGTGGACGTCCGTGCCGGCGGCTCGAGCTTCATCCTGATGGAAGGGCCGAACGGCGAAAAGATTCCCAATTACGGGATCTACCTGGAAGTCGTGCCGAACAAGAAGCTGGTCTTCACCGACGCCTATACGAGCGCCTGGGTGCCGTCGGAAAAGCCGTTCATGACCGCGGTCGTCGAATTCGAAGATCTCGGCAACGGCCGCACGAAATACACGGCAACTGCTTTTCACTGGACCGAGGAAGACAAGCAGGTCCACGAACAGATGGGTTTCACGGTCGGCTGGGGCATCGTCGCCGACCAGCTCGAACAGGTCGCCAAGACCTTCTGAAACAGGGAGCTGCCGCCCGGGCCCAAGCTCGGGCGGCTTTACCTCAAGGCGCCTTCGAGATCGATTCAAAAGGCTGCCGTAAGTCTTTGAAAATGGATTCGAACTTCGTTTGGCAAGTCACCGGGTGCCGGGGCGCCGGGTCACTCGGGTACGGGGTTCTTCCGGTTCCTGCGGCTGGGGGATCAGCGCTTCCGGTATCGTCAGGCTCGAATAGACGCGGTTGCGGCCGTTCTTTTTCGCCATGTAGAGAAGCTGGTCGGCGGCGTTGAGCTGGTTTCCGAAGGTCTCGCGCTCCTCCATTTCCATGACGCCGATGGAGATGGTCACCGATATGTCCTTGTCCTGCACCGGGATGCTGGTGGCCTGGACGCGCGTGCGTACCTGCTCGCAGAAGGAATGGGCCTGGAAGGCGTTGGTATCCTTCATGTAGATTGCGAACTCTTCGCCGCCGAGGCGGGCGGCGAGGTATCGCTTGTCGATGGTCATCTCCCTGAGGGTGCTGGCAAGACGCTTGAGCACCTGGTCCCCGGCCTCGTGGCCGTAGGTGTCGTTGACCGATTTGAAATGGTCGATGTCGAGAATGGCAACCGCGTCGTTTGCCGGTGCAGGCTCCAGGGGCGGGTTCTTTTCGAAGAAGAAGCGGCGGTTTGCGAGGCCCGTCAGATGATCTCGCTCCGCCAGGTAACGCAGCCGCTTCAGCTGGGTCAGTGTTTCGACATTGTTGTCGATGCGGCATTGCAGCTCTTCCGGGACGAAGGGACGGTAGATGAAATCCGACGCGCCGGCCTTCAGGAAGCTTGCGGAAAGGCCGCGGTCGGACGAGGACGAAACGCCGATGATGCGCAGTTCGTCCGAAGGCCGGGTTGCGCGAATGCGCCTCGTCAGCTCGTGTCCGTCCATGTCGGGCATGTTGTAGTCGGTGATGACCAGTTCGATCGATGGGTTGTCGGCAAGCATGTCCAGGGCCTCCTTGCCGGAAAGGGCTTCGAGGACACGGAAGTTCTGCCGCTGCATGATCTCGACCAGACCGGAGCGGGCCCATCTCGCGTCATCGACGACGAGAACGGAAAAGGCGCCGTTGGTCAGGATGCGGTTCACCGTCTTGACGACTGTATCCACAGTCGTGTTGTCGCTCTTGACGATGTAGTCGATGATTTTCCGCTCGGTGTAGCGGACCGTGGTTTCCGTCTCGGAGGTTGCCGTGAAGACGATTGTCGGAACCGCGTATTCGGCAAGCAGAGCAAGGATCTCGCCGTTGGGCGCGTCAGGCAGGTTGAGGCCGGTCAGGGCCAGGGTGAATTTCTGCCCCGCCAGCAGCATGCGGGCTTGCTCAAGGCTCGCACAGCAAAAGGTTCTGCCGGCAGTCTCCCGCTCGAGCCGATGCCGCAGCAAGGCCGAAAGGGCGGCGGAATCCTCGACGATAAGAATATCATTCGATGATTGCAGGTTCGGAACGTCTAAGTCTGGCCGATTTTCGGTGCCGTCATCCATTCGACTTGCCCAAACTATTGTTCCTGTTGGCCGGGAAGAATATGCCGGATGGGTTACCATTTTCTTAGAATCTGAACCTATATTTGTGTCGAATATCTCGTAGTCGCGTGCAGGTTGCCAAGTCGGGGCGCAGGCGACGACCGTCGCACCCGCACCCATCCATTCCATCGAACATTCCCTTCGAAAGAATAGCATTTGCGCCAAACGCGCCCGATAACTATCTGACGGCATCAACGAATGGATTTTTGCAAGATGGAACTCGGGCTTCATACTTTTGGCGATGTCGATGCCGCGGCGCTGGACAAGGGCGCGGAAGGCGCAAGGCGGATCAAGGATCTGCTGGAGGAGATCGCGCTTGCCGATCAGGTGGGGCTCGACGTGTTCGGGCTCGGCGAACACCACCGCCCCGACTATGTGGTCTCGTCGCCCTCCACCGTGCTTGCCGCGGCTGCCGCGATCACCAAAAACATCCGGCTGACCAGCGCCGTCTCGGTGCTCTCGTCCGACGATCCGGTGCGGGTTTTCCAGCAGTTCTCGACCGTCGATCTCATTTCGAATGGGAGAGCGGAGATCATGGCAGGCCGCGGTTCGTTCATCGAATCCTATCCGCTGTTCGGCTACGACCTCGGCGACTACGACGAACTGTTCACCGAAAAGCTCGACCTGCTGCTCGCCATCCGCGACGAGGAGATCGTTACCTGGCAGGGCCAGAAGCGCGCGCCGATCAATGGCCGCGGCGTCTATCCGCGCCCGCTGCAGAGGCAACTGCCGATCTGGATCGCCGTCGGCGGCACGCCGCAATCGGTGGCACGGGCAGGGGCCATGGGCCTGCCGCTCGCGGTCGCCATCATCGGCGGCGAATATCCGCGCTTCGCCCCCTTCTTCAACCTCTACCGCGAGGCCGCCCGCCGCGCCGGCCAGGATCCGGCCAAGCTGAAGACCAGCATCAACGTGCATGGTTTCATCGCCGATACGACGCAGGCGGCAGCCGACCAGTTCTACGGCCCGCAGGCGGAGGTGATGAACCGCATCGGCCGCGAGCGCGGCTGGGGCCCGACCAACCGGGCGCATTTCGACGAGGCGCGGTCGGCGCTCGGCAATCTCTTCCTCGGCGAGCCGGAACTGGTGGCCGAAAAGATCATCGCCGCGCACAAGGTGTTCGGCATGGACCGGTTCCTGCTGCAGATGGCGATCGGCCCGATGCCCCACGCCCAGGTCATGCGCGGCATCGAGCTCTACGGCACGAAAGTCGCGCCGCTGGTCAGAAAAGAACTGGGGTCGTCAGAAAAGAATTGACGGGCTCGGCCGATGGCGCGAAACCGGCGCCTGATCGAGACAGGACGCGTTAGGACGTTAGGCAGACCATGGTTATCTCCACCGAAGACGAACTGGCCAAGCTGAAGGAGATCGGCAGGCTTTGCGCGCAGGCGATGGAGACCATGGCAAAGGCACTGGAACCGGGGATCACCACCCGCGAGCTCGACGCGATCGGCCGCAAGTTCCTGGAGGACAACGGCGCCCAATCGGCACCGGAGACCTGCTACCAGTTTCCGGGCGCCACCTGCATCAGCGTCAACGAGGAAGTCGCCCACGGCATTCCGGGCGACCGGGTGATCCAGGCGGGCGATCTCGTCAACATCGACGTGTCGGCGGTCAAGGACGGTTTCTTCGGCGATACGGGCTCCTCCTACGCCGTGCCGCCGGTGAAGCGCGAGATCGAAAAACTCTGCCGCGACGGCCGCCGCGCACTCTGGACCGGTCTGCAGCAGGTCAAGGCCGGCAAGCCGCTTTCCGGCATCGGCAATGCGATCGGGACCTTCGCCAAGAAGAACCGCTATACGCTGATCACCAATCTTTCGAGCCACGGCATCGGCCTGACACTGCATGACGAGCCGAAGGAAATCCCGACCTGGCCGGACCGCCATGAGACGCGTTCGATGGAAGACGGGCTGGTCTTCACCGTCGAGCCGTTCCTGTCGCTCGGCGCCAACTGGGCCGAGGACGGCGGTAATGGCGATCCCTGGACGCTCTACAGCGATCCCAAGGCACCTACCGTGCAATACGAGCACACGATCGTCGCGACCCGCAACGGGCCGCTGATCCTGACCCTCGCCGATTGAGCAAGACTTCTGCCGTTACGGAAAAATGCTGCCGTTACGGCAGATCGGTCAGTTGTGTTTGTTGCCGGCAGACACGGCATCGACACGACGATAGAAGGCGTCGGTACGCTCTGTCTGAAGGTTTCCAAGCATCTGGCGCGTATGGACGCGGGCGGCGCTCTGCAGCAATTGTGCAAAAGCGGCGTAACCGACGGAGTCGGCCTGGCGAAGCTGGGTGATCAACGGATCGACGAGTACTTCGGATAGGGTCAGGTCATGTTCCATGCGCATGCCTCCGCGCCCCGATGGCGATGGGTGAGAGATTGGCTGGCTTTCATGTCAGCAGCAAGACGATTTCCGTCATGCACTGCACCAAATCGTCGCGGCACATGCACGATCGCTTGTATACCGATCCATCATTCCGGTGCATCGCTGCAATGAAAATTCCTTATTTGCCGCGGCCGGGCGCGGCTGCGATAACCGTTCCATGCTGCAGATCAATACGAGTTATTCGCACCGCCCCCTGCTGATCGGCTTTGCCGGCTCGATCGCCATGGCGGCGGCGATGGGTTTCGGGCGCTTCTTCTACACGCCGATCCTGCCCGGGATGATGACGGGCATCCCGCTTTCGGCGGCCGACGCGGGGTATATCGCCGCGGGTAATTTCGCCGGCTACCTCGCCGGCGCCATCCTGTCGGCCTATGGCTGGGCGGCCGGGCGCGAGCGCAAGGTGGCGCTCGGCGGGCTTCTGGCGACCGCGATCCTGCTTGCTGCCATGGCTGCGACGAACTCCGTCGTCGCCTTCACCGTCATCCGGTTTCTGGCAGGGCTTGCGAGCGCGCTTGCGATGATCTTCACCTCGTCGATCGTGCTGCCCTATGCGGTCGGCCGCGACAATGTGAACGTGCTTCATTTCGGCGGCGTCGGGCTTGGCATCGCGCTCTCCTCGGCGCTGGTCTTCGTCGTCAACGCGATGGCCGGCGATGGCGCACATGGATGGCGCATGAACTGGCTTGCCGGTGCGGCAATCGTGCTCGTCGTGCTCGCCGCAGTCGCCTGGATCCTGCCGAAACAGGCGATCGGCACCGGCTCAGTGGTCGAGCCGCCGCTTGAATGGCGCAGGCCGCTGGTGCTGCTCACCGCCTCCTACGGCCTGTTCGGCTTCGGCTACGTGATCACCGCGACCTTCCTCGTCACCATCGCGCGGATCGGCAATGCAGGTCCGATCGTCGAATTCCTGGCCTGGTTCCTGACCGGTTCGGCCGCCGCCGTCTCGCTGATCCTGTGGCGGCCGGTGCTCAATCGCTTCGGGCTCGCCAAGGCCTATACCGCAGCACTCGGGCTGCAGATGGTCGGGGTGCTCGGTTCGGTCATGCTGCCGCCGACCGTCGGGGCGCTCGTCGGAGGGCTGTTGCTCGGCGTCACCTTCATGGTGATCACCGCCTATGGGCTGCAGATCGGCCGGAAACTCTCGCCGGAAAGCCCGCGCCGGGCGCTCGCCTCCGCCACTGCCGCCTTCGGCACTGGCCAGATCATCGGCCCGCTTGTGGCCGGCTGGATCGCTGAAGCAAGCGGCGGCAGTTTTGTCGCCCCGACGCTGATTGCGGCGGCGGCGCTTGTCGTCTGCGTCCTGCTCGCACTCCCGGTTGCGCGCAGCGCCTCCGAATAATCCCACGGTTACAATTACGTAACCACGGAACGCGGCCATTGCCGCTCCCTTGGAACTGCCTTAGTTTCCGGCTCAATAGTCGTTCCGACATCCCGTCGACTCGAACTCAGGAAAGCCCAAGCTCCGTGTTCCACTCATTCTTTCCCCGACCTAAACTGTTCTTTACGTCCGGCGCGATCTGGGCTGCGATCTGCATTATTGTCTGGTATTCGGTCGGACCGCAGATGGGAGCGGCTGTCGGCTTGCCGCCGCTTGCCGAAGGAGAAAAACCGCCGATCGGCCTCGGTTACTTCTTCACGCCGGACAATCTCTGGTTCTATCTCTACTTCACGATCTTCGTGGGGATCTTCGGCGGCGTCTGGAAGGTGATCGCCAGGGACCATCCCTGGGCCAACTGGTCGATCTGGGGGTCGGCCTTCATCATCTTCATCGCCTATTTCGCGGTGCAGGCGTCCGTCGCGATCAACAACTGGCGCGGCCCGTTCTTCGACCTTCTGCAGGCAGCGCTTGCCAAGCAGCCTGGGATCACCGCCTGGCAGTTCTACGAGCTGCAGATCCACTTTCTGGAAATCGGTTTCGTCGGCGTCGCGCTGAATGTCATCACCGCCTTCTTCACCAACCACTACGTTTTCCGCTGGCGCACCGCGATGAACGACTACTACATGTCGAAATGGGACAAGCTGCGGCATATCGAAGGCGCCTCGCAGCGTGTCCAGGAAGATACGATGCGGTTCGCCAACATCCTGGAGGGCCTCGGCGTTACCCTGATCAACTCGGTGATGACGCTGGTGGTGTTCCTGCCGCTGCTGTTCGCCATGTCGGTCCATGTCGACGATCTGCCGATCATCGGCGCGATCCCGCACGCGCTCTTCTGGCTGGCGATCGTCTGGTCGCTGTTCGGCACGGCGCTTCTGGCGTTCGCCGGCATCAAGCTGCCGGGCCTCAACTTCCGCAACCAGCGCGTCGAGGCCGCCTACCGCAAGGAGCTGGTCTATGGCGAGGATCACATGGACCGCGCCCAGCCGGTGACCGTCACGGAGCTTTATGCCAATGTGCGCCGGAATTATTTCCGGATGTACTGGCACTACCTCTATTTCAACGTCGCGCGTTATTCCTACGGCCAGCTCGACGCGATCTTCCTGAACTTCATCCTCATTCCGACCTTCGTGACGGGCAAGATCACCCTTGGCATCTGGCAGCAGATCGCCACCGCCTTCGGTGAAGTCAGCAATTCCTTCCAGTATCTCGTCAACTACTGGTCGACGATCATCGAACTCCTGTCCATCCATAAACGTCTGGTTGCTTTCGAAGCGGCCATCGACGACCAGCCGCTGCCGGAAATCGACCAGCATTACCTGGAGCGGGAAGCCGAAGCCGGCGAGATCGCGGCCGACCGACCCTATTGATCGCCAATTGAACGCAAGCATTTTTGGCCGCGCCGGACGTCTTGTCCGGCGCGGTTTTGGTTTGGGAATGGGGCAGGCGGTGTCGAGTATTGTATGAGGTAGGTGGTTTTGCCTGCCCCGACCGGTTCCTGCAGCTTTTCGGGAGTTGTCAGTTCCCGTTCCACCACGTTCGACGGCCATCACCGGAAACCGGGTCCGAAAACCCTTGGAGGAGAATGCCGGTTCGCGAACCCGGTTTCCCATCCGATGGCGGGGGTGATTATGGGGCGGGTTTCGGGAAGCGGGGACGGACGGGGACGTGAATGCGGGTAAGGGGTTGATGCCGTTGGGCTGGTTTTTGTGGGCAGGGAAAATCGTCCCCGGCAAAGACCCCTCCCGGCCTGCCGGCCACCCTCCCCACAAGGGGGAGGGACATATGCCGTGCGCTCACCGTTCTCCATCGTGGGCATGGATGTTTCCGAAGATGACGAGGTCATATCTTCGATCGCGAGAGTGCCCAGAGGCCGATGTTCGAGGTTGATAGTTTGGCGCCGGCATAGCGGCTTGGTCTCCCTCCCCCTTGTGGGGAGGGTGGCCGGCAGGCCGGGAGGGGTCTTTTACTCCCAAACTCTCAGGCCTATCGAAATCCTACAGCCCCGACGCCACTCGCGGTTTCTCCCGCTCGCGGATCAGCCTGATCGCCTCCGAATAACTCACGCAGGCGACATCCTCTCGCGCGCAGACTTCGGTCACCAGCCGTTCCATCGCCCGCCAATAGGCGCCGCCGTTCATTTCGACGAAATGGAGGCCGATCTGGAGGGGAATGCGGTCGCCGTCATACTCCTTCTCGAAGGCGGCCTTGAAGGCGGAATAGGCGCGTTCCTCGAATTCGGCGGAACTGCTCGGATTGTCGATGCCGCCGGAATGGCGGATGAAGAGGTTGTAGTCCATGGCGATGATCGGCCGACCCGCCGGGCCTTCCGGGATAAGCGGCAGCCCGAAGCGGATGAGGCCGCCCTTTTCCTCCGGCATCATCGGTCCCTTGGTGACGAGGCTGGCGTCATAGCGGATGCCGGCTCGTCTTTCGGCTTCGACCAGGCCGGGACCGATGGAAAAATAGGGAGCGCGGAAACCGGTGATCCCGGTCGCGACGAAATTCTTCCAGCCGGCAGGTTCCTCCGATCCGGCGCCGACGGTCTTCCAGGCATCGGTCATCACGTCGTGAAAGGAGCTGAACTCGGCGGTCCAATCGGCCGCCGTCCAGTCCTTGCCATCGAAATGGCCGCAGGTATGGCTGGAAATATCGTGGCCTTCGAGATGCGCCTGCCAGACGTGGCCTAATCTTTCGCGGGCCTCGGCAGCCGTCTGGGCAAAGCCAATATTCGATTTGCCGGGTTTCTCGTTCGGCCCCTGATAGCTTTTGGCATTGGCGCGCTCGATGACCAGCGTGCAGGAGAGGAAATAGCTGAAGTGGGCATTGGTGCGCCGGGCGAGATCGCGGCTGCGCTGCCAGAGATTGTTGGCGCCGGCGCCGTCGAAGGAGACCATCACCAGCTGTTTCGGCTTGCCGGAGGTATTGTCCGCTGCATTGGCTGCGAGGGGCGCGGCGAGAAGACAGAGGGCGAGGGGAAGGGCAAGCGGACGCATCGGGCACCTGAATCATGGCGGAGGGCAGCCGGCTTTGTGGCCGCTGAATAAGGCAAAGCTTTGAGCGGTTGGGTTTAAGTGCGGATTCCTGCCGAAAGGCGCCAACGGGCGCTCCCGGGCGGGTGTTTTTCGCTTTGCGCTTGCCGCCTTGGCAAAACCGGCGCCCACTTTTGCGCGACAGGCGTTAAGGGGGGCCTTACATCTCCGGGAAAATAGGCTAGAAGGCGCTTTTCCGCATGATGGGCCGGTTGGGCCGGAGACTTTGATGGCGCAGGACGACGACAGTTTTATTCGCGAAGTGAACGAGGAACTTCGCTCCGATCAGTTCAGGGGTGCATGGCAGCGTTACGGCAGGGTCGTGATCGGTGTGGCCGTGCTGATCGTCGTCGGTACGGCGGGCTATCGCGGTTACGAATACTGGGACACGCATAATTCCTCGCAGTCCGGCGACCGTTTCCTGGCAGCCTTGAAGCTTGCTTCGGAAAACAAGAACGACGAGGCGCTGGCCGCCTTCGAAGCACTGGAAAAGGACGGCACCGGTGCCTATCCCGTGCTCGCCAAGCTGCGCGCCGGTTCGGTGCAGCAGTCCAAGGGTGATGCAGCCGGGGCGATCGCCACTTTCTCGGCCATCGGCAAGGACAATGCAGCGCCACAGGCGATGCGCGACCTTGCCAGGATGCGCGCCGCATGGCTCCTGATCGACAACGGTACCTATGAACAGGTGGCCGCCGAAGTGCAGCCGATGGCGGTGCCCGCCAACCCGCTTGCCAATTCCGCCCGCGAGGCGCTTGGTCTTGCCGCCTACAAGGCCGGCAACTTTGCGCAAGCCAAGGAATGGTTCCAGCAGATTGCCAATGATGCCTCTGCGCCGCGCAACGTCGCCAACCGCGCGCAGATCATGCTCGACAACATCGCCTCTTCAGGCAAGGCGCCCTGACGGTTTTCGCCCAGGGCTTTAAGGATACAGAATGAGCTTCACCGTCGCCATCGTCGGACGCCCGAATGTCGGCAAGTCCACGCTTTTCAATCGCCTGGTTGGAAAGAAGCTGGCGCTTGTCGACGACACGCCGGGCGTCACCCGCGATCGCCGTCCGGGCGACGCGAAGCTCATCGACCTGAGATTCACGATCATCGATACCGCCGGTCTCGAAGAGGCGGGACCCGAGACGCTCGAAGGCCGGATGCGCGCCCAGACCGAGGCCGCGGTCGACGATGCCGACCTGACGCTGTTCGTGGTCGACGCGAAGTCGGGCCTGACGCCGCTCGACAAGACCTTCGGCGAGCTTCTGCGCCGCAGCGGCAAGCCGGTCGTGCTGGTCGCCAACAAGTCGGAAGCGCGCGGTTCCGACGCCGGGTTCTACGATGCCTATACGCTGGGTCTCGGCGAGCCCGTGCCGATCTCGGCGGAACACGGCCAGGGCATGATCGACCTGCGCGACGCGATCGTCGAGGCGCTCGGCGAGGAGCGGGCGTTTCCGGAAGACGATGACGAGGCGGAGACCAATATCGACGTCCGCGATTCCGATTTTGCGGACGATGCCGAGGACGAGGCCGAGCCGGAATACGACGAGACCAAGCCGCTGCGCGTCGCCATCATCGGCCGTCCGAATGCCGGCAAGTCGACGCTGATCAACCGCTTCCTCGGCGAGGACCGGCTGTTGACCGGACCGGAAGCGGGCATCACCCGCGACAGTATCTCGGTCGAATGGGAATGGCGCGACCGCACCATCAAGATGTTCGACACCGCCGGCATGCGCAAGAAGGCGCGCGTCCAGGAGAAGCTCGAGAAGCTCTCGGTTGCCGATGCGCTGCGCTCGATCCGGTTCGCCGAGACGGTGGTGATCGTTTTCGACGCCACCATTCCCTTCGAAAAGCAGGACCTGCAGCTCGTCGACCTGGTGTTGCGCGAAGGCCGGGCCGCCGTGCTTGCCTTCAACAAGTGGGATCTCGTCGAGGATACGCAGGCGGTGCTCGCGGATCTGCGCGAAAAGACCGAGCGGCTGCTGCCGCAGGCGCGGGGGCTTCGCGCCGTGCCGATTTCCGGCCAGACCGGCTACGGGCTCGACAAGCTGATGCAGAGCATCATCGACACCGACAAGGTGTGGAACAAGCGCATATCGACCGCCAGGCTCAACCGCTGGCTCGACGGCGTGCAGACCCAGCATCCGCCACCGGCCGTCTCCGGCCGCCGCCTGAAGCTCAAGTACATGACCCAGGTCAAGGCCCGCCCGCCGGCCTTCATGGTGTCCTGCACCAGGCCCGACGCGCTGCCGGAAAGCTATATCCGCTACCTGATCAACGGGTTGCGCGCCGATTTCGATATTCCGGGCGTGCCGATCCGCATGCATTTCAAAGCGGGTGAAAACCCGTTCGAGGGACGCAAGAAGAAGCGGTAAGGGCTTGATTGCCCCTCATCCGGCTGCCGCCACCTTCTCCCCGTTCTGACGGGGAGAAGGACGCAAGGCGCAAGCGCTCAGTTCCCGACCTTTTGGGAGAGCAGGGACGCCTCTTGCAGCGGTGAGGTTGGCGGAAACGGTGCGGCATAGTTTCCTTCTCCCCGTCAAAACGGGGAGAAGGTGCCCGGCAGGGCGGATGAGGGGCAGCCCAGAGGCGAGAGCCGCGTGAGGGGCTGCGACTACACCGCCGAAGGTCGAATTCCGCCGCGTGGGGCCGGCAGTTTCGGCAGCCCTTGGGCGATCAGCACATTGTTCAGGAACTGTTTCGAAGCCGCTTCCCAGGTGAACTTGCGGGCGAGCTGCCTTGCGTTTTCGCGCGAGCAGTCGAGCGCCGCAAGGCAGGCCTCGCGCAGGTCTTCGCTGAGCGCCCCGGCGCCCGAACCTTCCTCGATGATGTCGATCGGGCCGGTAACCGGGTAGGCGGCGACCGGCACGCCGCTGGCCAGCGCCTCAAGGATCGTGTTGCCGAACGTGTCGGTCTTCGAGGGGAAGACGAAGACGTCGGCCTGCGCATAGGCGCAGGCGAGATCCTCGCCGGTCTTCATGCCGGTGAACAGCACGTTCGGATAACGTTTCTGCAAGTCGGCGCGGGCCGGGCCGTCGCCGACCACGACCTTGGAGCCGGGCAGGTCGAGATCGAGGAAGGCGGGCAGGTTCTTCTCCACCGCGACGCGGCCGACGGTCATGAAGATCGGGCGCGGCAGGTCGAAAGGACGCTCATCGAGATCCATCGGATGGAACATGGTCTGGTCGATGCCGCGGCTCCAGCGCAGCAGGTTTTTGAGGCCGAGCTTGGCGAGTTCGCGCTCGAGGCTTGCGGTCGCCACCATGCAGCCATTGCCGGCATTGTGGAACCAGCGCACGAAGCCATGCAGCCAGCGGACCGGGATGGGGAAGCGCGCCGACACGTATTCCGGAAAACGGGTGTGGTAGCTGGTCGAGAAGGGGATGTTGTTCTTGAGGCACCAGCGGCGGGCGAGCAATCCGAGCGGACCTTCGGTAGCGATATGAACGGCGGTCGGCATCGACGCCTGGATGGCACTGGCGATCTGCCAGTAGGTGGCGACCGAGAGACGGATTTCCGGATAGGTGGGGCAGGGAACGCTGGTAAAGTCCTGGGGCGTCACCATGGTCACGTCGACGCCCATCTGGGCGAGTTCGCGGTTGGTATTCTCGATCGAACGGACGACACCGTTTACCTGAGGGTACCAGGCATCCGTCACGATGGTTATTCTTGTCATGGAAGGCCGAGCCCGGTTGCCGATCCGTCGACGACTCGCGCCAACGGACACGTTTTCAGCCTTCTATCGGAAAAGTTTGTTACAGGCTGATGAAGGGGGCGTGTGGGCAAAGGTTGAACGAATTTCAGATAGGTAGCATCATCAGATCAGCTGAGGAGTATTGCCCATGATTACGTCGACCGTCGAGCTTCGCAACGTGGCCGGAACCGAGGCGGCTTTGGGCTGGGCCGGCAGCCATACGATCGTTGTCGACCGGCCGGAGGGCAAGGCCGGCGGGCGTAATCTCGGGTTCAATGGTGCGCAGCTTCTGGCGCTGGCGATCGGCGGGTGTTTCTGCAACGACCTCCGTTACGCGGCGCACGAGATGAACATCGATATCGAGGATATCGCCGTCAGCGTCACCCTTCAGCTCGAGGGCGCGCCATTGATCGCCGTCGGCGCCGAGCTCGACGTCATCTGCACCTCGGGCGACGGTAGCGACACCCAGGCCCTGATCGAACGCGCCAAAAGCGTCTGCACGGTCGCCAATTCGGTGATGCGCGGGTTTCCGGTGTCATTCCGGGTTGCCGGCTGACCCTCGAGCGAGGGCCGCCGACGCCGGGGCGGTTAGTTGGCGGCGATGGTGAATTCCTGGTCGAAAGTCGAGGTCTGGCCGCCGCTCATGTCGTGGATCGTGTAGGTCAGGGTATATTTGCCAGCCGGAGCGCCCGTCAGTGTCAGGGTGAAATCCATGGAGAATTCCATGTTGGCGTTGTGGCTCTGCAGGACATTGGTGGAGAAGGCCTTCTGGTCGAGCATGACCTCGCCGTTCGCCGCCTTGATCTTCAGGTCCGACACGAAGTTGAGTTCGTACATGTCGTGGGGAAGCTCTTTCCACCCAAATCCGATCGGCTCGACATAGGTGATGACCTTTTCACCCGGCTTGAAAATGCTGGACTGCTTTTCCTGGTAGATGCCGTAGCCGGTGGAGGGCGCGGTGACGAAGGTCACCAGCCGTTCCGTCAGGCCGAGCTTCCCCCATGCCTCGTAGGTCTTCGTTTCGGCCTTGGTCAGGGCGTCGATCGGAGCGGAGTGTGCAGCCGGGGAGAGGGCCAGGATGGTCAGGAAGGCAAGAGCGATACGCATTTTCTGTTCCTCGTTGGGAGCGATCGTTTCATCGATCCCAACCCTGTCACATAATGACTGAGAATTGATTTATGACGCAGCGAGGAAATCAGCCGGACAATTTTCGCCGGTTTCGGCCTCTGTCGCTGGTCGCTGCTGGCTGTGTCCGTCGGTGTTTAGCCCGGCAGCAGCGCCGGGCTGATCAGCGCCCCGTGGTGGCCGATGACGACTGACGCGACCGAGGCGCCGTAGGCCGCGGCCTGTGCCGGCGGGGTGCCGCGGACGAGGCGTGACAGGAAGGCGCCGTTAAAGCTGTCGCCGGCGCTGGTGGTGTCGACGAGCTCAGCGGTCCTGACCGAAGGGACGTGGACGGGAGCGGTGCCGGCGAAGCTCAGCGTTGCGCCATCCGCGCCGTTCTTGACCACGACGTCTCCGACGCCGAGCGCATGGTAGCGGGCGATGGTGTCGGCCACCGTCGCATCGCCGAAATGGGTGGTCTCGTCGTCGAAGCTCGGCAGGACCAGCGAGGCCGCCCGAGCGCCTGCCTCGATCGTCTTCAGCATATAGTCCCTGCTCGGCCAGAGGCGGGGGCGGATATTGGGGTCGAAGGCGACCATCTTGCCGGAAGCCTTGGCGCGACGCAGTTCGGACAGCAGCGTCTCGACCGCTTCGGGGCTAAGGATGCCCAGCGTGATGCCGGAGAAATAGAGTATGTCGGCGGCTTCGATTGCCGCTCGCAGATGGTCGGCGTCGTCGGCGAGCTTCTTTGCGGCGGCGGTGTCGCGCCAGTAGCTGAAGGTGCGTTCGCCGTTCTTGAGCGTGATCAGGTAGAGGCCTGGCGTCTTGCCTTCGATGCGGCGGACGAAGCTCGTGCCGATGCCGGCATCCCTCATCATCGACAGCATTTCGGTCGACAGCGGATCGTCGCCGACCGCGGTGAAATAATCCACCGACCATTCGGCCGGCAGGCAGGCCCGCGCGTACCAGGCGGTGTTGAACGTGTCGCCGGCAAAGCCCTTGCGCAACAGGCCTTCGCCCGCCTGCGACAGCTCCACCATGCATTCGCCGATCGAAAGAAGCCGTCCGCCCATTGCATCTCTCCCGTGTTTTGAAATTCGCATAGGCCGAAGTTTCAGCCGTGGCAAGGGAGCAGTCTCGGAACTTGGCAGAGCCTTGCTTTTGCGTTGTCTTTTAAGCCGGGGGCACTAGGTTGGCCTGGAACATTTGACGGAAGGAGAGTCCAAAGATGGCGACGCAGGCGGTGAAGGCGGTCGATGCAAACTGGTGGCGCGGCGCGGTGATCTACCAGATCTATCCGCGCTCCTTTCAGGACACGACCGGCGACGGGATCGGCGACATCAAGGGCATCACCGAGCGCCTGCCGCATGTCGCCTCGCTTGGCGTCGATGCGATCTGGCTTTCGCCCTTCTTCACCTCGCCGATGGCCGACATGGGCTACGACGTCTCGGACTACTGCAATGTCGATCCGATGTTCGGCACGCTCGCCGATTTCGACGAGATGATGGCGGAGGCCGATCGCCTGGGGCTGAAGGTGATCATCGACCAGGTGATTTCCCACACCTCCGACCGGCATCCGTGGTTCGTCGAAAGCCGCTCAAGCCGCACCAATCCGAAGGCGGACTGGTATGTCTGGGCCGACCCCAAGCCGGACGGTACGGCGCCCAACAACTGGCTGTCGATCTTCGGCGGGCCGGGCTGGGAATGGGACGGCGTGCGCAAGCAATATTACATGCACAACTTCCTGATCGCCCAGCCGGATCTCAACTTCCACAATCCCGATGTCCAGAACGCCATGCTGGACACGGTGCGTTTCTGGCTCGACCGCGGCGTGCACGGGTTCCGGCTCGATACCGTCAACTACTATTTTCATGACAAGCAGCTGCGCAACAACCCGCCGATGGTCTACGACACGGACGGCGCCGGCATGGAGACGGATACCAATCCCTATTCCATGCAGAACCACCTCTACGACAAGAGCCAGCCGGAGAATATCGACTTCCTGAAGCGGCTTCGGGCGCTGCTCGACACCTACGAGGGACGCGCGACGGTCGGCGAGGTGGGCGACGGCCCGCGCTCGCTGACGACGCTTGCGATCTATACCAGCGGCAACGACAAGCTGCATATGTGCTACACGTTCGACCTGCTTGGCCCGGCCTTCAACGCCGCCTATATCCGCAAGGTGATGACGACCGTGCAGGACACGGTGACCAACGGCTGGGTGTGCTGGGCCTTTTCCAACCACGACGTGATGCGGCACGTGACCCGCTTTATCGAGGCTCCGGAAGAGCAGGATCGCGTCGCCAAATTGTCGATCACACTGATCTCGGTTCTGCGTGGCTCGATCTGCCTCTATCAGGGCGAGGAGCTGGGGCTGACCGAGGCGGAGCTTTCCTACGAGGACCTGCGCGACCCCTACGGCATCCGCTTCTGGCCGGCCTTCAAGGGGCGCGACGGATGCCGCACGCCGATGGTGTGGGAGGCAAGCGAACCGCATGCTGGCTTCACCACGGGTTCGAAGACCTGGCTGCCGGTTCCGGGCGATCATGCGGCGCGAGCCGTCGATGCGCAGGAGGGGCTTTCGGAGTCCGTGCTGCACCATTACCGGGCGGCACTGGCCTTCCGCAAGGCGCATCCGCCGCTCGTCGACGGCGACATGACCTTCCTCGATACCAATCAGGACCTGCTCGCCTTCGTGCGCGAAAAGGGCGGCGAAAAGCTGCTGTTCATCTTCAACCTGACCCGCAGGGCCCAGGATTTCACCCTGCCGAAACGGCTGAGCGAAATCCTGCCAGTCAACCTGCCGGGCTTCATGTCGCGGCTCGACAAGGGCGTGGTGCAGCTCGACGCCCTCGACGTGTTCTGCGCCCGGGTGTGAAGGCTTTTTAAGTCGGCGGCATATTCTCGAATTTCGGCAGGGCCGGATCGAGATGGTCCCAGGCGTGGCCGGCGGCGTGCCAGGTCACGAATTGCGGCTTGTACCGGCTCGGATCGTCGAGGCTGCCGGCGCGGATGACAAAGTAGTCCGGCATGGCGGGGAACGTCATGTAGACCGGCGAACCGCAGGTGGGGCAGAAGGCCCGCCTCTTGACGGTTCCGCCGTCGCCGGTCGCTTCCCAGTGGGTCGCCTTGCCCTCGACCTTGACGGCAGCGCTTGGGAAGGTGAGGTGGGAGGCGTGACCGGTGCCGCTTTCGCGCTGGCACTGGCGGCACTGGCAATCGACCATGACCGCCGGCTCGGCAGAGATTTCATAACGAAGTGCGCCACAGGCGCATCCGCCCGTAAAAGGGGTGCTCATTTCTTGTCTCCATGGGATGGCGCCAACCGCGGACGGAAGGGTTCGGCTAAGACCTCCGCCCGGGTCCGAGGCGTCCTCGAAACCATGGAGCGGAGGCGACAACGATGCTTCAGGCCGGGATGCGGCGGTCGTATTCTTCCTTGAGGCGGCTCCAGCCTTCCCAGAACGGTTCCGGCTTGGCGCCGGTCGCCCGGGCGACCAGGATGTCGAGGTGCATGTGCCAGCCGGCGCCGACCATGACCATGTTGCGGCGATCGGAGATCCGCCGGTGCGTGACGGTAAGCAGGATTTCGCTGCCGGCCGGCTGTAGTTCAAAGCTGACCTCGCCGCGTGGCGGCCATGAGAAGACGAGCCGATGCGGAGGCTCGAAGGCGATCACCTCGCTCTGCATGCTGTGTTCGGCGGGAAAACCCTCAGGCTTGCCTTCCGACGAGTCGGACAGTTCGTCGTTGCGCCAGGTGAGTTCGAAGGAACTGCCTGCCTGCGCCGGTATGATGCCCGATGCGAGCCACTGGCGGCGCAGATCGCTGTCGGTGAGGTAACCCCAGATCCTCTCGATGGGGCCAGGCAGCCGGCGCTGGATGCTGAAGGCGAAAGGTTCGGCTACAGCGCCGTATTTGTTCAATGATGTCATGTCGTTCATTGGTCTTCTCCCGTTTCAGGTTCAGTTTCAGAATTCCGTGGGGCAGGGGATTTCAGCGGGCTCTTCCGGATCTCATCCTGGGCGCTCGTTTGAGCATCCTCCTCCCTGAGAAGGCGCTCCAGGATATCGAGCCTGCTGGTCCAGAAGCGCTCATAGAAGGTGAGCCACTCATGGGCGGTCGCAAGCGGGCCGGGTTCCAGGCGGCAGAGATGGGTGCGGCCATGGATCTCGCGGCGGATCAGCCCGGCGCCTTCCAGCACCTTGATGTGTTTCGATGCCGCCGCGAGCGACATGTCGTACGGCTCGGCCAGCTGGCTGACCGTGCGCTCGCCCTGTGCCAGCTCGCGGAGCATGCGGCGGCGCGTGCCGTCGCTGAGGGCGTGAAAGACCGTATCGATCGGATGTGTTTGTAATTCAACCATGTGGTTGAATATGCGCGCGCAGGATTTTATTGTCAACCGATCGGTTGAATAATTTTCTGGAAGAGAGGTTAGGCCGGTTCAGGCCTCGGCGTAGCGGGCAGGTTCGCTTCGGAGCCGGGTGATATCCTGGATCGGCGGGGCGCCGAACAGGCGGCGGTATTCGCGGCTGAACTGCGAAGGGCTGTCATAGCCGACCTGATGGGCGGCGGTAGCGGCATCCATGGCATTGCCGAGGATGAGGCGGCGGGCCTCCTGCAGGCGCAGTTGCTTCTGGTATTGCAGCGGGCTCATCGCCGTCACCTCGCGAAAATGCTGGTGCAGAGAGGACGTGCTCATGCGCGCTTCGATCGCCACCTGCTCGATCGAAAAGGGAGCGGAAAAGTTCTGGCGAATCCAGGAAATAGCCCGGTTGACCTGCTGCAGCCGGTTTTCAGGGGCGAGGATCTGACGGATCATCTCGGCCTGATCGCCACGCAGCAGCCGGAACATCAGTTCTCGCTCGATCAGCGGCGCGAGATAGGCGATCTCGTCGGGCTTCTCGAGAAGCTGGGCGAGGCGGAGTGCGGCATCCAGGAATTCCGGCGTGGTGTGACTGAGGCCGATGCATTTCTTGCGCATGGCCGGGACACCTGCTGCTGCCGGCATGTCCACCAGCATCTCGCTCAGCAGCTTCAGGTCGAGATCGAGGCGCAGGCAGAGATAGGGCTCTTCCTGATTAGCCTCAATGACCTGGCCGGTGACCGGCATGTCGACCGAGACGACCAGATACTGGCCGGGGCTATAGCGAAAGATCTCGTCGGCCAGCATGACCTGTTTCGCCCCTTGGGCGATGATGCACACAGCCGGCTGATGGATGGCGTGCAGCGGTTCGGTCGGCTTCGACATCCGGATCACCGACAGGCGCGGGATCACTGTCTCGAACACGCCGTCGCCATCGGTGTTTTGTGCAATCAGCCGGGCAAGTTGATCGAGTTTTTCCATCTTAGGCCTCGTGCGGAGGTGTGAATGTCCCGGAATACGGCATTCCTGCGGTTTGGTGTGGACATCATATGGTGGCGCTGCCGGCGATTTCAAATGAGCTTCGGAGGATCGTGCAATCATGCCGGAGGACTGGTCTACCGCTCGCCCGCTGCCTTGCACCATATTCGGCTGGTCCGATCAAACCAGCCCGGACGCAAATGGAGATGGTGATGAGCAATTTTCAGCGCTTACTTGAAAGCCCCTTCCATTGGGCCGCCGATTTTGCCGGCGGCTTCCTCAAACGCTCCCGCGGCACGGAAAGACGCCGCCGCGAACGGATGCTCAGGAGGGAATATCTCAATGGCTGAACGATATTTTCGCGCGCCCTCGGGCTTCCGAGCCCCGCTGGCGTTTGCCGCCGCCTTCACCTTGGTCGCGACGTTTACGGCGCTTGCACACGACATCAGGCAAGAGGAGAAAACCATGACCGAACATCCCTATGCCGGAATGTGGGTGACCGAGGACAACCACATCCGCCACAAACTGCTGCCGAACGGCCGCTATGTGGAAGCACGCGGCACCCGCGAAAAGGCCTATGAGGGCCGCTACTGGGTGACCGGCGGCCATATCGACTACAAGGACGACACCGGCTTCACCGCCGACGGCGATTTCCGCGACGGGGTGCTTTATCATGCGGGGATGGTGCTGCGGCGGCGGTGAGCGGAGGCGGCGCCTGGATATTGAAACATCCCATGGGATGTATTATTGTCGGAGACGATGAAACGCGTGGTGCTCGATACCAATGTTCTGGCTGCCGGTTACCGAAGCCGTGGTGGAGCGTCCTATGCTATTTTGCAGTCCATAGGGTCGCGGCAGATCCGACCCCTTGTCACCGTGGCTCTGTTTCTCGAATATGAAGCGGTTCTCAAAAGAGCAGAACACATGAACGTGCATGGAATGGCATGGGCCGACATCGACCGGGCTCTTGCGGGTTTTCTGACATTGGCTGAGTCAGTTGATGTTCACTACCAATGGCGACCGCAGCTTTCAGACGCAAAAGACGAAATGGTGCTCGATGCAGCGCTTAACGGACGTGCGGACGCATTGATAACGCACAATGTTCGAGATTTCGAGCAGGCAAGGAAGCCATTTGGACTCCGAATATTAAAGCCCAGCGAACTGTTGGAGGAACTGAGGACATGAGTACAAATACATATCCGTTGAAACTCCCAGCGTCGATCAAGGCGGCCGCTGCACGACTGGCCAAAGAGGATGGCGTGTCTCTGAACCAGTGGATCGCGTCGGCGGTCGCTCAGAAAGTTGGAGTAGTAGAGACGGCGGCGGAATTTCTCAAGAAACGTGCTGGAAACGCGACGCCAGAGGATTTTCTCAAGTCGCTTGAAAACGTCCCCGACAATCCACCCATGGAAGGCGACGAGCTTCCCGAGGGTTGGATGAAGGCCAAAGGCTATCAGAAATAGTCACCCGATCAGCGCAAACCTGTCCACATCGACCATGCCCTTATCCGAAATCTTCAGGTGGGGAATGACGGGCAACGGCAGGAAGGCGACCTGAAGGAAGGGTTCCTGGAGCGTCGTGCCGAGCGCGTAGGCGGCCTGGCGGAGGTGGTGGAGGGTATCGCGCACCACTTCATAGGGTTCGAGGCTCATCAGGCCCGCGATGGGCAGGGCGATTTCCCCGGTGACCTTGCCGTCCTCGACCACCACGAAGCCGCCGTGGATTTCGCCGAGCCGGTTGGCGGCCATTGCCATGTCGTCCTCGCTGACGCCGACGACGCAGATGTTGTGGCTGTCATGCCCGACGGTCGAGGCGATCGCCCCTTTCTTCAATCCGAACCCCTGAACGAAACCATTGGCATGGTTGCCGTTCTTGCCATGCCGCTCGATGACCGCGACCTTGATGATGTCGCGGTCGAGATCGACGCCGGTCTGGTTGCCGTTTGCGGGCAGGCGGTAGCGGCGATGTTCGGTGATGATCTTGCCCGGCATCACGCCGATGACGGGCGTTTCGCCCTCAGTGAAGGGCACGCCGAAATGCATCGCCTGCACCGGGCGTGCCTTGACGCTGTCGAGGCCGACCGGGGCGACGGGTCTGCGGGTGGCGAAAAGTTCGTCGGTGACCTTGCGGCCGGCGGAGAACACCATCTCGGCCTTGCAGTTTTCGAGGCTGTCGACGACGACGAGATCGGCTCGCCAGCCGGGGGCGACAAGGCCGCGGTCGCGCAGGCCGAACGCCTTGGCGGCGGAAATCGAGGCGGCGCGGTAGACGGCGAGCGGCTCGACGCCATGGGCGATCGCGGTGCGGATCATGTAGTCGAGGTGGCCCTGTTCGGCGATGTCGAGCGGGTTGCGGTCGTCGGTGCAGAGCGCGAGATAGGGTGACAGCCGCTCGGTGAGGAGCGGCATCAGGGCGTGGAGGTCTTTCGACACTGAGCCTTCGCGCACCAGGATATGCATGCCTTTGCGGATCTTTTCGAGCGCTTCCTCGGCGGTCGTGCATTCGTGCTCGGTGCGAATGCCGGCGGAGAGGTAGCCGTTCAGGTCGTTGCCCCGCAGCAGCGGCGCGTGGCCGTCGATATGGTCGCCGTAGAAGGCCTCGAGCTTGGCGAGGCAGATCGGGTCCTTGTAAATGACGCCCGGGAAATTCATGAATTCGGCAAGGCCGATGACCTTGGGGTGATCGCGGAAGGGCAGCAGCTTTTCGATCGGCAGGTCCGCGCCGGCCGTCTCCAGATGGGTGGCCGGCACGCAGGAGGAGAGCTGGACGCGGATGTCCATGATCGTTTCCAGCGAGGAATCCAGGAAAAATTGAATGCCCTCGGTGCCGAGCACGTTGGCGATCTCGTGGGGATCGCAGATCGCCGTCGTCACCCCATAGGGCAGGACACAGCGGTCGAACTCGTGCGGCGTCACCAGCGAGCTCTCGATGTGGAGATGGGTGTCGATGAAGCCCGGGACGACGATCTTGCCGGAAATGTCGATTTCAATCTTGCCGGCGTAGTCGCCGCAGGTGCCGACGATACGGTCACCGCAGATGGCGATGTCGGAGGCAACGAGTTCGCCGGTGACGAGATCGAAGAATTTGCCGCCCTTCAGCACGATATCGGCGGGTTCGCGGCCGGTGCCCTGGTCGATGAGGGTTTCGAGACGGGTGGTCATGGCGGGTTCCTCGCGCTGAATCGGTCGCCTAATCTAACCGTTCCATGAGGAAGCGGGGAGGGGCGATCGATGCAGGCGAGACGTCATGTGATATCCGTGCGGACATTGCCGCCGCAGAGGATGGTGGCGACTGTTCGGCCTTTGAGGTTCGCGCCGTTTTCCAAGAGGCCGGCAATGCCGGCGGCGCCGGCTTCCTCGACGACGAGGCCGTAGTGGATGCGGCAGAAATCCCGCGCCTGGCGGATGGCCGCTTCGCTGGCTTCCCAAACCTCATCGACAGTCGTCCTCATGCAGTCCAGTGCGTAAGGGACGCATTCCCGAACCGCGATGCCATCCGCTGCGGTTGCTGCGGTCTCCGTGGAGACGAGCCGGCCGGTTTCATGAGATTGTTTCATGGCGGGCGCATTGGCGGCGACCACACCGATGACCTTGCAGTTAGGGGCCTTGGCGCGGATCCAGGTGCCGATCCCGGTCAGAAGCGCGCCATTGCCGAGCGGCACGAGGATGGCGTCGAGTTCGACGGCTTGCTGGGAGAGGCGCTCGGTGATTTCCAGCGCGATCGTGCCTGCACCTTCGGCGATGGTCCGCAGTGCGCCGTCTTCGACAAAGGGGCAGCCATTCGCTTGCGCATAGGCACGCGCGGCGGCTTTGGCGGCGTCGAAATCGCTGCCTTCCAGCCGCACCTCGGCGCCGAGCCGGCGCATGGCTTCGACCTTACCGGGATTTGCCGTGGTGGCGGAAAAGATCACCACCCTGCGTGCGCGCGCCCGCCCGGCATAGGCGAGCCCCTGGCCGAAATTGCCGGCGGAGGCGGAGACGACGGGGTGGTCGCCGGCCGGCTCGTTCTGCATCCACCAGTCGGTGCCGCGTCCCTTGAAGGAGCGGATCGGATTGAGCGTCTCCACTTTTGCCAGCAGGCGAAGGCCGAGAGCCGTATTGGCCGTCTGCTGCTCGATCAGCGGGCTGTTGGTGAAGACGGGATCGATACTCTTCGAAGCAGCGAGGATGCCGTCGGCGGAAGGGTGTGGCTGGTTCTGCGTCATGGCGTTAAGATGCCAACGAAAAGCCGGCAGGATTCCTGAAGTCATGCTCATGATCAGGAATATTTCCCGGAATTTGTTTGGAAGCCGGGAAATCCTCTCATGGCACTGACGAAAGCCGATCGTGAAATCCTCAAGCTCATGCAGCGGGATGCGACCATCACCTTGAACGAGCTTGCCGAGCGCGTGGGTCTGTCGCCGTCCTCGGCACAGCGGCGGCTGCAGAAGCTTCGAGAGGACAAGGTGATCCTGCGGGACGTTTCGATCGTCGATCCGAAAAAGGTGGGCATGGCCGTTTCCATGCTGGTCGAGGTGGAACTGGAGCGCGACCGGCCGGAGCTCATGCCGCCTTTGCTGCGATGGCTGGCGGATACGCCGGAGGTACAGGAGGCCTGGGGAACGTCCGGCCGGGGCGATTTCACGCTGGTGATCCTCGTCCAGTCCGTCGAGCATTTCGACGTGCTGGCGGACCGGATGATGGAGATGAACCCGAATATCCGCAAATTCACAACGAGCGTCGTGCTGAAGACGTTGAAGCGGACGCTGGCGGTGCATGTCGAGTGAGGCGGCTCAAAAGCAAACGGGCGCCCGAAGGCGCCCGCCGGTCATGCGATTTGAAAGATGTCACTCGGCGGCGACGATCTTGCCGTCTTCCCATTTGAACAGGGAGAAGCTCTGCGAGGTGAGGTCGCCCGTCTTGCCGTAGGTGAGCTTGCCGATGGCGGTGGCGATCGGTTCGCCGGACTTGATGGCCGCGGCCACCGCTTCCGTATCCTCGGCGCTCTTTGCCTTTTCGATGCCGGCCTTGATCACTTCGACGGCGGCATAGGCGTTCAACGTAAAGGCTTCGGCGGGGATCTTGCGGGCGGCGAGAGCTTCGGCGGCAGCCTTGGAATCCGGGCTCTTGGTCGCATCCGACGCGTTGGTGAACACCGTGCCGGCCGCAGCCTTGGTGCCGATGTTCCAGAACTCGCTGTTCGACAGGCCGTCGCCGCCGATGATCGTCGCCTTGACGCCGAGATCGGCGAGCTGGCGGGCGAGCAGGCCGCCTTCCGGATGGTAACCGCCGAAATAGATCACGTCGACATTCTGCGACTTCAGGCGGGTCGTCAGTGCGCTGAAATCCTTGTCGCCGGGGGTGACTGCGTCGTCGAGCACTTCCTTGACGCCGCCGGCGTTCAGGGCTGCCTTGAAGGCGTCGGCGAGGCCTTTGCCATAGGCGCCCTTGTCGTTGATGATCGCGACTTTCTTGTCCTTGAAGGCCTTCAGGACGTAATTGGCGGCGACCACGGCCTGCTGGTCGTCGCGGCCGCAGGTGCGGAACACATTGGTGAGGCCGCGGCTGGTGAGGGCCGGAGTGGTCGCGGTCGGGGTGACCATCAGCACGCCGTTTTCGGCAAGCGCATCGGAAGCCGGCATGGCAACGCCTGACGTCACCGGACCGACCACAAAACGGATGCCTTCGCCGACCAGCTGGTTGGCGGCGGAAACGCCCTGCTTGGGTTCCGCAGCGTCGTCGGCCGCCTTCAGGACGACCTTTTCGCCGAGAATGCCGCCCTTCTTGTTGATTTCCGCAATGGCGGTTTCGGCGCCGTTCTTGACCTGGTCGCCATAGGCTGCGACCGGGCCGGTGAGCGGGGCGATCAGGCCGATGACGATGTCGGCCTGGGCAAGCGGAGCGAAAGTCAGGGAGGCGAGTGCCGTTGCCCCCAGAAGCATCTTGAGGTTCATCTTGGTCTCCTTGGATGGGGGCTTCAACCCCGCGGTGAACGCCACACCCCTACCTTCCGTCTTCGATATTGCGCCGGGCGCGGTCGTGCCAAGGACGGAAAGCGATGCGGTCGATACCGTGCCGAGCCATTTTTGGCTTTCGGCGGTCGGCAGCCAATTCTGTATGAATTTCGCCGGGATTCCGCAAGAAGATAACAAAACGGGATGGATTTTTGTGATTTTCACGAAGGAATGCGCGAAAATTCCGGATCTCGCCCAGATTCAGCGACATCTGCGAAACTAGGCCTTGCTCTCCAGAGCGGCGAGGAAGGTGCGGACCTGACGGTTGAAGGCCTGGAATTCCTTCGGCGGCATGCCGGACCGTTCGATCAGCGTTTCGCCGAGACATGTGCTCTTCGCGATCAGGGCGCGGCCGACATCGCTCAACCAGACATGCACCTGGCGCTCGTCGGACTTGCTACGGCGGCGCTCCAGCAGCCCGGCCTGTTCGAGCCGCTTGACGGGCGGAGTGATGGTGCTCGATTCCAGGCCCAGCCTTTCCGCGATCGTGCCGATCGTCGAGCCGTCCTGTTCGCCGAGCACGTTCAGGACGAGGTATTGCGGATAGGTGATGCCCATGTCGTCGAGCATCGGCTTATAGGCGCGATTGATGGCGATATGGGCCGCATAGAGCGAAAAGCAGAGCTGCTCGTCGAGCGGCGGAAGGGGGGAGGCGGGCATGCTTGCTCCGGTGCTGTTCCAGGTTCCTCGCGACGTATAGCATAATTTATTATCGCGATAAATATTTTTGTAGACACGATCGAAGAATGCCGCTACTCATATATTTATCGCGATAACAAATATCGAGGTATGGAGACCGCGATAATCCG
This sequence comes from Neorhizobium tomejilense, assembly GCF_964254135.1. NCBI lineage: Bacteria > Pseudomonadati > Pseudomonadota > Alphaproteobacteria > Hyphomicrobiales > Rhizobiaceae > Neorhizobium > Neorhizobium tomejilense. The sequence goes on along the minus strand of NZ_CAXUSO020000001.1, from coordinate 2,494,573 downwards.
AAGGGGGTGGTTCAAAGGAACGACACGCAACGGTACTATGAATGTCTGGTCGGCCATTTTTATTGCCGCGCCCGCCATTCATGTCGCAGTCATTGAAAAATCAGTTTCGAAAGGACACGAGAACCATGACCAGCAATTTCATCACCACCAAGGACGGCACGCAGATATTTTACAAGGACTGGGGTTCGAAGGACGCCCAGCCGGTCGTCTTCCATCACGGTTGGCCGCTCTCGGCCGACGATTGGGACGCCCAGATGCTGTTTTTCCTGCACCAGGGTTTTCGTGTCATCGCCCATGACCGCCGCGGCCACGGTCGTTCGACCCAGACCGAAACCGGCAACGAAATGAATACCTATGCTGCCGATGTTGCCGAGCTCGCCGCCCATCTCGACCTGAAAAACGCCATCCATGTCGGCCATTCGACCGGCGGCGGCGAAGTTGCCCGCTACGTTGCCCAGTATGGCGGCGGCGGCCGGGTGGCCAAGGCGGTTCTGATGGGCGCCGTGCCGCCGATCATGCTGAAGACGGACAACAATCCGGGCGGCCTGCCTCTCGAAGTCTTCGACGGTTTTCGCGCAGCACTCGCCGCCAACCGCGCCCAGTTCTTCCGCGACGTTCCGGCCGGCCCGTTCTACGGCTTCAACCGGGATGGCGCGACCGTTTCGGAAGGCGTCATCGCCAATTGGTGGCGGCAGGGCATGATGGGCGGTACCAAGGCTCACTACGACTGCATCAAGGCATTTTCGGAAACCGACTTCACCGAGGACCTGAAGGCGATCGACGTGCCGGTTCTCGTCATGCATGGCGACGACGACCAGATCGTCCCGATCGCCGACTCGGCCCTGCTCGCGGTCAAGCTTCTCAAGAACGGCACGCTGAAGGTCTATGAAGGTTTTCCCCACGGCATGGCGACCACGCATGCCGACGTGATCAATGCGGATCTTCTGACTTTCTTCAAGGGCTGAGGTAGCGGTAAGGGTCGTGACTCATATGAGAGAACAGAAGAGGCGGTCGTAAAGGCCGCCTCTTCTTTTGGAAAGGTCGTTCGCTCGGCGATGCCCCTCATCCGGCTGCCGCCACCTTCTCCCCGTTCTGACGGGGAGAAGAGATATGCCGCACCGGTCTGCCCCAATCGCAGCGGCCTAGAACGGGCACGTCCCCTCGCCCCGCGCGCGGGGAGAGGGTTAGGGTGAGGGGCAGCTTTGACCTCGCCTCAGATATTGCTCGTCAGGATCTCGCGCAACTTCCCAAAAATCTCGTCGATATGGTGCTTTTCGACGATCAGCGGCGGAGACATGGCGATCGTGTCGCCGGTGGTGCGGATCAGCAGGCCGTCTTCGTAGGCCTTCAGGAAGGCCGTGAAGGCGCGCTTGGTGGGTTCGCCGGCAATCGGATCGAGTTCGATCGCGCCGATCAGGCCGAGGTTTCTGATGTCGATGACATTCGGCAGATCCTTCAGCGAATGCAGGCCCGCTTCCCAATAGGGGGCGATGTCGCGGGCGCGGTCGAACAGGCCTTCTTCCTTGTAGGTTTCGAGTGTCGCAAGGCCGGCGGCTGAGGCGATCGGGTTGCCGGAATAGGTATAGCCGTGCATGAACTCGATCATGTGCTCCGGACCGGTCATGAAGGCGTCGTGGATCTCGGAGGTGACGAAGACGGCACCCATCGGGATCACGCCGTTGGTGAGACCCTTGGCGGTGGTGATGATGTCCGGCTTGACGTCGAAATACTGGGCCGCGAACGGCGCGCCGAGGCGGCCGAAACCGGTGATGACTTCGTCGAAGATCAACAGGATGCCGTGCTTGGTGCAGATCTCGCGCAGCTTCTGCAGGTAGCCCTTCGGCGGGATCAGCACGCCGGTGGAGCCGGCGACCGGCTCGACGATGACGGCTGCGACGGTCGAGGCGTCATGCAGGGTGACGATGCGCTCAAGCTCGGTGGCGAGATCACCGCCATGCTCCGGCTCGCCCTTGGTGAACGCGTTCTTGCCCGGCAGGTGGGTGTGCGGCAGGTGGTCGACGCCGGTCAGAAGCGTGCCGAACATCTTTCGGTTGGAGACGATGCCGCCGACCGAGATGCCGCCGAAATTGACGCCGTGATAACCGCGCTCGCGGCCGATCAGGCGGAAGCGCGAGCCGTTGCCCTTCACGCGGTGGTAGGCGAGCGCCACCTTCAGCGCCGTCTCGACCGATTCCGAGCCGGAATTGGTGTAGAGAACGTGGTTCATGCCCTCGGGCGCGATATCGACCAGACGGTTGGCGAGTTCGAAAGCCTTGGGGTGGCCCAGCTGGAAGGCGGGCGCATAATCCAGCTCGCCGGCCTGCTCGCGGATCGCCTCGGTGATCTTCGGGCGGCAGTGGCCGGCATTGACGCACCAGAGGCCGGCGGTGGCATCGAGCACCTGACGGCCGTCATGGGTCGTGTAGTGCATATCCTTGGCGGCGACGAAGAGGCGGGGTTCCTGTTTGAACTGGCGGTTTGCCGTAAACGGCATCCAGAACGCCCGAAGATCGTTGGGCGTGGTATTCAGGCGGTTGGACATGACATTCTCCATGGCCATTCGGTTTCTTCGGGTGGCCATTTCCCGGTCGGCGTCATTGCACCAAGTTTTGACTGCATGGTCAAATTATCAGGGGGATCGGAGGCGTCAACCGCCTTCGAACAAAGGGCCGTTGCGAATTCCCGCGTCGGAGCGAAATCGGTTCGGACTGGCGTTGCTGGGTGGGGCGATCGGTACGGATTTCGATAAAGGCTCAAGATTTCAAGGCGGTTTCCACCGGTCGTGAAATTTGATTGCGTCTCTCTGGTCTTTTGGCGAAAGCTGCCAATATCGCCTGAAACTTCAATTCCGAGACCCTCATTGGCCGATCCCGATCCGAACGAACAAATCCATCTTGAGCGGCTGGAAGCGCTCGATGCCTATAACATCATGGACACCGAGCCGGAGCCGGAGTTCGACGATATCGTGCTTGTCGCGTCCACGCTCTGCGGCACGCCGGTGGCGCTCGTCAGCCTGGTCGAGAGGGACCGGCAATGGTTCAAGGCGCGCGTCGGTTTCGAGGCATGCGATACGCCGATCGAGCAGTCGGTCTGCGCCCACGCGCTCGGCAGTTCCGATGTGCTGGTCATCCCCGACCTGCAGCTCGACCCGCGCACCCGCGCCAATACGCTCGTCACCGGCGAGCCGCATATCCGCTTCTACGCCGGCGCGCCGCTGATCACGCCGGACGAGGTGGTGATCGGCACTCTTTGCGTCATCGACATCCAGCCTCGGCCGCAGGGGCTCGACGAGGGGCAGAAGGCGGCGCTGCAGGCGCTTGCCCGGCAGGTCGTAGCACTTCTCGAAATGCGCCGCATCTCGCAGCGCAAGGACGACCTGTTCCGGCGCCAGAAGACCATCAGCGCCAATATCCGCTCCAGCGTCAATGCGAGCCTGGCGGCCCAGGAGGCGGGAAGGATCGGCACATTCGAAATCGATATCGCCACCTCGATGACGCGGGTCTCACGGGAGTTCTGCCGGATCTTCCACGTGCCCATCGCCGAGACCTATCCGACGCGGGTCTTCGAGGACATGGTGCTGCCGCAGGACAAGGGCCTGCAGTCCGACGATACGTCCCGGCAGCAGGGGGATGCGCCGCTCGACGTCGAATATCGCATTCGCGTGCCGGGATACGGCGTGCGCTGGATCGCCCGCAATGCCAGCTTTCGCCATGACGAGGCCGGCCGGCCGGTCAAGATGATCGGCACGGTCAGGGACGTGACCGCTGCCAAACGGGAAGCCGCCCGGGTGCAGGCCCTGCTCGATGTCGGCGACAGGCTGCGCGACCTCAGCGACATGGAATCGATGGCGATCGCTGCCGGAGACCTGATGGCCAGGGCGCTCGATGCGACGCGTGCCGGTTTCGGCATCGTCAACGCGGCGGACGAGACTGTGTCGGTGCCGCCCGAATGGTGCGCGCCCGGCGTCAAGAGCCTTGCCGGGCTGCACCATTTCCGGGACTACGGGTCTTTTGTCGACGACCTGAAGCGCGGCGAGGCCGTTGTCATCGCCGACGTTGCCACCGACCCGCGCACCCGCGACCACGCGCCGGCGCTTCTTGCGCTTGGCATCCGCGTGCTCGTCAACGTGCCGATCTTCGAACTCGGGCGCTTCAGGCTCGTCGCCTTCATCCATCACGACCAGCCTTATCCCTGGATGGAGGAAGAGATTTCCTTCGTCCGCAGCTTCGGCAATCGCATCCAGATCGCGATGTCGCGGGTTCAGGCCGAGCTGGAGCAGCAGATGCTCAACAGGGAAATGAGCCATCGGCTGAAGAATACGCTGTCGATGGTGCAGGCGATCGCCACCCAGACGCTCCGGCCGGTGACCGAGCGCGACCATGTGGAGGCTTTTGAGAAGCGGCTGCATGCGCTGAGCACTGCCCATGACATCCTGTTCGAGCAGAACTGGACGAGCGCCTCGGTCTATGCCGTCGTCGACCGGACGATGAACGGGATCGGCATGCGGGATCGGATCGACGCGCAGGGTCCCAACGTGCGGTTCGGGCCGAAAGGCTCGCTTTCGCTTTCCCTGCTCCTGCACGAGTTGACGACCAATGCGGTGAAATACGGGGCGCTCTCGAACGATACGGGGCGGGTGGCGATCGACTGGCGCATCGAAGGCACCGGCGACGGCGCGACCTTCTACCTCTCCTGGCGGGAAACCGGCGGGCCGCCTCCGCGCGAGCCGGAGCGCAAGGGTTTCGGCTCCAAGCTTATTCGCATGGGTTTGATCGGAACCGGCGGTGTTCTCGTTAGTTATGGTCAACCGGGGTTCAGCGCTGAGATGACAGCTGTGCTCCTTCAGCTAGCACAGGCAGACTGACCGGATGGTACAATCCACACCGCCGAAAAAACAGGCTGTCCTCGTGGTCGAGGACGAGCCGCTTCTGCGCATGATGGCAATGGACCTTGTGGAGGACGCGGGGTTCCGGGCGATCGAGGCAGCCGATGCCGACGAGGCGGTGACGATCCTTGAAACACGCACCGATATCCGCATCGTCTTTACCGATATCGACATGCCCGGCAGTATGAACGGCATGAAGCTGGCGGCTGCCGTGCGCGATCGCTGGCCGCCGATCGAGATCATCATCGTGTCGGGGCAGGTCCGTCTGAGCGAGGCCGATCTGCCCGAGCGCAGCGTGTTCTTTTCCAAACCCTACGACTGGCAGAAAGTGACCGCCACGCTGCATCGCATGGCCAGGCACTGACACGTGAATGCGCGGACCTTGTGCCTGCAGGCTCGATACCCGGTCGGCCGGCCCGGCATGGAAATGCCCCAGCCCCCGGCCGTCATGGCGGGGGCTGGGGCAGGGCAGCGTGACGTCATGTCAGCGCTGTCATTCTCACGCGGCTGCTGATTTCTTCTGTACCGGAGCGCAGTAGATTTCTTCCAAGGTCTCGAGGACCTTGATCACCGATTCCGACGAGCTGGAGTAATAGATGGTCTGCGCATCGCGGCGGGTCTTCACCAGCTTCTGGGCCCGCAGCTTGGAAAGGTGCTGGGACAGTGCTGATTGGCTGAGGCCGACTTGCGACGCAAGCGCACCCACAGCGACTTCGCCCTTGACCAAGCAGCACAGGATCATCAACCGTTTCGGGTTGGCCATGGCAGACAGCAGGCCTGCGGCTGCGTTGGAATGCTCAGAAAGTGCCATCGTATCCATATGTCTTAAATTCCCCTCGTATTCCAAAGCGGCCCCCCGCTCAAAAATTCGGCCATCGTCCTATGGGTGAAAATTAGCAAGGAGCAAAAGGGATTGTATATCCCTAAATTTCAGGTAACCAGTTATCGTATGTTAGCGATCTCAAAAACATAATCAAGAACGGCCTGGGGAGACTCCGCAAGAAAGTCGAATTCGTGCCTGAGTTGAAAATCTCCCGCGATAAGGTCGATTCCAGCTCGGTCAACTCCTCCGAAGCGCCAGTTTTTCCCGTTTTCCGTGCCGAGACGAGCGGCAACTCTTTGCGCTTGCTCCGGAATATTTTTTAACTTTTCTTGCAGGTCCAGCCATTCCGCTGTCGTCCCCGGCTCGGGAATCACCAAGTCTGATCCGGTCAGCATGTATGCACGACCGAATCCTCCATTCAAGGAGGCTGCCTGCGGGGTGATTCGGAAAAACCGGAAATCACCGAAATCTGCATACAATGCAGCCTTGGGATGGCGATCCAGAAAACGCTGGCGCACGCGCGCATGTTCGGGCGTATCGCGCACGACGCCCTCGGCGAGGCACTGGACGGTGATCCGGGGATGGGCGAGCGGATCGCCCTTGCCCGGTTCGCCGGCCAGAAGCGAGCAGCGCGGATCGGCGACCAGGCCTTTCGTGTGGCCGGAGAGGCCTGAGACGAGGATGACCGGCACGCCGTCGACGTCTGTGCCGGTGAGCGCGCGGCTGGCGGAGGGGAAGCCGGTCTCCGGATCGAGGACCGCCAGCGCCATGTAACGCGCGCCGCGCACCAGCGTGCGGGCAAGCCGGCGGGCGTCGTCATCCGTATCGCGCAGCACCTGCGGTTTGTCGGTCTGCTGTTCGTCGGCCAATTCGTCGATCTCCTGTTCGTCCGCCGCGAGGCGGCCGCATTCGGCGTCGGCATAGCATCCGGCGCGGCGAAACGAAAGGTGACCTGACGGCTCCGCTTATGGGGCGTCGCGGCGGCGATGGCGGGTCAGGCCGGCGATCACGTCATCGGAGGAAATGCTGCCGATGATCGTGCCGTTGTCGACCACCCCGATGGCGCCCGGCTGACGCGACAGCGCATCCAGGATATCGACGAGCGGCGTCGTCGGCAGCGCGGTGGCGGAGACGGCCGTGGCGCCTGCCACAGGGCTTACCCCGGTCCGCATCACGTCGCCAGCGGTCAGCATGCTGATCGGGTTGAGGTGCTGCACGAAATCGGCGACGTACTGGTCGGCGGGCGCACGGACGATCTCCTGCGGCGTGCCGCACTGGATGATGTGTCCGCCCTCCATGATGGCGATTCGGTTGCCGATCCGGAACGCTTCGTCGAGATCGTGGCTGACGAAGAGGATGGTCTTCTTCAACCGCCGCTGGAATTCGAGAAGCTCGTCCTGCAGCCGGGTTCTGATCAACGGATCGAGCGCCGAGAAGGGCTCGTCCATCAACAGGATCGGAGCGCCGGTGGCAAAGGCGCGGGCAAGGCCGACGCGCTGCTGCATGCCGCCGGACAGCTCGCCGACCTTGCGGCCGGCCCATTTGGTCAGGTTGACCAGTTCGAGCTGTTCGTTGACCTGCTTGGCACGCTCGGCATCCGGAACGCCGGCAAGCTCCAGTCCAAAGCCGACATTTTCCGCGACCGTGCGCCAGGGGAGAAGGCCGAACTGCTGGAAGACCATCGAGACCGTGTGCATGCGCAGGTCGCGCAGCACTTTCGGGTTCGACTTGTAGGGATCGACCGGACCTGAGGGGGTCGCGACGCTGACATTGCCGCGCACGACGGGGGCGAGCCCGTTGACGGCGCGCAGCAGCGTCGACTTGCCTGAGCCGGACAGGCCCATCAGCACGAGGATCTCGCCCTCGTGGATGGTGAGCGAGGCGTTGGCGACACCCATGACGATGCCGGTCGCGGCGCTGATCTCGTCGCGGGTCTTGCCCTGGTCGACCATGGCCAGCGCCCGTTCCGGCTTGTCGCCGAAGACGATGTCGACATTGTCGAAGACGACGCAATCGGTTGTCTGGGCTGTCATTGGCCGTCTCCCGTCGATGTGCGGAACATGCGGTCGAGGATGATCGCCAGGATGACGATGCAGAGACCGGAATCGAAGCCGCGGGCAACGTTCACGGTATTCAGCGCCCGGAGCACCGGCACGCCGAGGCCGTTGGCGCCGACCAGCGCCGCGATGACGACCATCGACAGCGACAGCATGATCGTCTGGGTGAGGCCGGCCATGATCTGCGGCATGGCAAAGGGCAGTTCCACCTTGCGCAGGATCTGCGACGGAGTGGCGCCGAAGGCGACGGCCGCTTCCCTAAGCGAACTCGGGGTCGAGACGATGCCGAGGCGCGTGAGGCGGATCGGTGCCGGGATCGCAAAGATGACGGTGGCGATCAGGCCCGGAACCATGCCGAGGCCGAAGAGGATCAGCGCCGGGATGAGGTAGACGAAGCTCGGCAGCGTCTGCATCAGGTCGAGGACCGGCCGCATGGCTTCGTAAAACCATTGGCGGCGGGCAGCGGCAATGCCGAGCGGCACCCCGACCACCATGCTGACGGCCGTCGAGGCGAGCACCAGCGCCAGGGTTTCGGTGGTTTCCTTCCAGTAGCCTTGGTTGAATATCAGGAGCAGGCCGAGGAAGGTGAAGGCCACCAGTACGAGGGAACGGCGCAGCCACCAGGAAAGCCCTGCCATGGCGGCCATGACGAACAGCGGATGCGGTGTCGCAAGACACCACAAAAGGCCGTTGATCACTCCTAGGAGAACGGAAGAAAGCCAGTCGAAGAACCAGTCGGCATTCGCCGTCAACCAGTCAACGACCGCCTTCGCCCAGGAACCTATAGGTATTCGATGATCTGCGATCCAATCCACGAGAAAACTGCCGTCCATAGGGAGAGAAAGGGCGGGCTCCGGGGCAGGCGATCCGCCGCCCCGGAAACATTTTCAGGACTGTTAGAGACCGAGTGCCTTCTTGACAGCGGCGAGGCCATCCTTGCCGTCATAGGTGGTGACGCCGGCAACCCAGGGCTCGATGACCTTCGGATTGGCCTTCAGCCAAACCTTGGCAGCGTCGTCGGCGTCCTCACCGTCGTTGAGGATCTTGCCCATGATGGTGTTTTCCATGTCGAGCGAGAACTTCACGTTCTTGAGGAGTTTTCCGACGTTCGGGCATTGGGCGGCGTAACCGCCGCGCGCCACGGTATAGACCGTCGCGCCGCCGTAGTTCGGACCGAAGACGGTGGCGTCGCCGCCGGCGAGATAGGTGATCTGATGGGCAACGTTCATCGGATGCGGCGCCCAGGCGAGGAAGACGATCGGCTTGCCTTCCTTGTCCGCGCGGGTGACCTGGGTCAGCATGCCCTGTTCGGAGGATTCGACGACCTCGAAGCCCTTGAGGCCGAAGGTGTTGGCTTCGATCAGCGACACGATCATGCCGTTGCCTTCGTTGCCGGGCTCGATGCCGTAAACCTTGCCGTCGAGTTCCTTCTTATGGGTGGCGACGTCCTTGAAGTCCTTGATGCCGAGCTTGGCGCCGGCGGCATTGGTGCCGAGCGTGTACTTGGCGCCTTCGAGGTTGACGGCGATGCTCTCGATCGACTTGTCGTCGAGATAAGGCTGGATGGCACCCTGCTGGGCCGGCATCCAGTTGCCGAGGAAGATGTCGATATCCTTGTTCTTCATGGAAGAATAGGTGACCGGAACACCAAGCGTCTTGACGTCGGCCTTGTAGCCGAGCGCTTCGAGAACCTGGATAAAGGATGCGTTGGTCGAGGCGAGGTCCGTCCAGCCCACATCCGAGATCCGGACGGTCTTGCAGGCTTCCGGTTCGGCGGCGGATGCGGTGCCGACGATCGCGAGGATCGATACGGCGGCGGCGAGCGTGGTCTTCAATGAGGTAGTCATGCGCATGGGCTGCTCCCGTTTTTATGGTTCCCGCCATTATCAATATATGCTGCGCCGAGGCAAGCGCGCGCATTCGCGGCGGAGAAGGGGGGGCATTTGCGACATTTATGACTTTCTCCCCCAGCATTGCGCAGTCTACAGTTTCCTGTGGTTTTCGGCAAAGACGGCTTTTCCCGAATCCCGATCGCGATCAGAAGGCAGATATGGCCAAGCTCTATTTCCATTACGCCACCATGAATGCCGGCAAGTCGACGATGCTTCTTCAGGCATCCTATAACTACCGCGAGCGCGGCATGCGCACCGCGATCTTCACCGCATCGCTGGACGACCGGGCCGGCCAGGGCCGGGTCGCCTCCCGGATCGGGCTCTCCTCGGACGCCATTCCCTTCGGGCCGTCCGACGACCTCTTTTCGGACATCGAGGCGATGCATGCGGAGGAGCTGGTCGCCTGCGTGTTCGTCGACGAGGCGCAGTTCCTGTCGCCCGAGCAGGTCTGGCAGCTCGCACGGATTTCCGACCGGGTCGGCATCCCGGTGATGACCTACGGCTTGAGGACGGATTTCCAGGGCAAGCTGTTTCCCGGCTCGCTGGAACTGCTGGCGATCGCCGACGAACTGCGCGAGGTGCGCACCATCTGCCATTGCGGGCGCAAGGCGACCATGGTGGTGAGGTTGGACGAGGAGGGCGAGCTGGTGCGCGAAGGCGCCCAGGTGGATGTCGGTGGTAATGAGAAATACGTCTCGCTCTGCCGGCGGCACTGGGAAGATCAGATGCGTTGCGAGTGATGCCCGGATTTTAAGCCGCCGTTCACCGTACGGAGCGGAAACCGGCGGCGACGCGGCGAAATTGATTCTGGTCAAAGTCTGCTGCTGGAAAACATGTCTAGGTATCACATCCGAAACGTCCCGGCCCGACCGGGCGGTGGTTCCCAGCAGGAGTTCGCCGCATGCGCAAGACCACCAAGACCTTTAGCCTGGCCACCAGCCTCGCCCTGTTCGCCCTGCCGGCGTTCAGCGCCGAAATCGAGGTGAAGATGCTCAACAAGGGCAGAGATGGCGAGGCCATGGTGTTCGATCCGGCGGCCGTGAAGGCGCAGCCGGGCGATACGATCAGGTTCATGCCGGTCGACAAGGGGCACGACGTCGTTTCGATGCCCGGCCTGGTGCCGGAAGGCGCCGCCGAAATCAAAGGCAAGATCAGCCAGGAAATTTCCTTTACGGCCGACAAGCCGGGCGCCTACGTCTTCAAATGCACGCCGCATTTCGGCATGGGCATGGTCGCGGTGATCGTCGTCGGCGACGCCCCGGCCAATCTCGACGCGGTGAAGGGCGCCAAGATGCCGAAAAAGGCGAAGGACCGCCTTGATGCGGAAATCGCCAAGCTCGGGCTTTGATTTCTACCAGCTTTTCTGGCGTATCATTTGTGGCAACTTTCACCTCGAACCGGACGTCACCGATCTGTCACTGTTGGTTTGTATTTCCGCGTCAGCAAACGAGGACTGCGGAATTGATAATTTTTGAGACTGAAAGGCTGCGATTGGAGACTTGGGGCGAGAACGCCGTTTCCGAGCTAATGAAATTGCACGGTAGCCTGGACGTGGTCCGCTTCCTGGATGCTACGGGTACTTTCTATGACCGCCCCAAAGCGGAAAAAAGGCTCGCTGAGTGGGATCAGGAGTATCACCAGCATGGTATTGGGAAGCAACGTCTAGTGCGCAGGCACGACAGCGCTTTTCTAGGACGGGCGGGCTTTTCTCTTTTTAAGCCAGACATTCCCGAGATTGGATATTCTTTATTACCGGAGCATTGGGGCAATGGATACGCGACCGAAATCGCCGAAGGCTTGCGTGATTGGTTGGCGGCGTCCGCGAAATGGAACGGGTTTATTGGCTTCGCCCATGTTGATAACGTGGCGTCCAACCGGGTCCTCGAGAGAATTGGTATGACGCCGACTCATCAAGATGTCATCTCTGACCTTCCGATGTAGTTCTATGCCATGAATTTCGGCATCGGCGACAACGCATAACCACCTGTGCCTCGTTCCGGCCGAAGCAATTTTTCCCGGCAATCGAGGCGGGACGGCGTGGCATAATTTTGCGGGGGCGTTATCTTCTCCTCCGATGGCGGGAGTATGTGCGTGGCGGCTTTCAAGAATTTCGACGGCGAGATCGAGCGGATCAGCGGCCTTTTGGTGGCGATGCGCGACGCGCTCCGCCCGGTTTCGTCCCTACTTGCCGAAATCGCGCAGGATCTCGCCCTGCCGGATGAGGAGAAGCTGGCTGCGGAAGCCGAGCGGCTGAGGGCCGAGATACCCGAGCGGCAGGCGGTCGAGGCGGCAACTGCCCGGTTGGTCGCGAGGCTGGCGGCCGAGATCGGCATCTGCGCCCAGGAATTCGACGATCGGGAGATGCCGACCCGCTTCGAAACGCTGATCGGCTACGTTTCCGGGGCAGCCAGACACCGCCGCCAGCAGGCGCGCTGGCGCAGTCCCGTACCGCTCAACCGCCTGGCGGAACTTCTGCGGCGTGCCGATCTGCTGGCCGGTCTGGTGCGCGAGGAGCGCGACTTCCTGAGCGGGCAGCGCAAGGAGAGCGAGGGCGATCTGGTGACGCTCATCGACCACCGACCGGAGATCATCGAAAAGCTGCGCGGCGAGGACGGTGTCGCGATGACCGGCCTGGACGTGATCGGCCGCACCGAACCTGCGATCAAGGTCCTCCAGGATTTCGTCGCCGGGCTCAACGCCCGGATAGGCACCTGCAACATCCTTCTGCACAAGCTGATCACCGATACGGAAAACCTTCTGATCCTCTACCGGATTGTCGCCGATGCCAGCGGGCGTGGCGATGCCGGCCTGAAGCCCGACCTTTTTCCGCATCTGGCCCCCGAGGTCGAGCGCTTCTCAAGCGGGCTGCTGACATTGCACGGCCTCGACCGCCGGCGGCATCGCGCCGATCAGGCATTTGCCGAGCGATTTGCCGCGGAGGCGGCGGGGGAGGCGGCCGAAGCTGACGGCGGAACGGGCGGCTTTCGACTGCCGACCGTTTTCGGCTTCAAGCTCATCCGGTCCCAATAGGGTTGCCGAGGGTCGGCTACGCGGCCGTTTCCAGCGGTTGCGGCGAAACGTTGCGCCCCCGTTGTGCTTGTGACGCCGAGCACATATGTGTGAGCCACGCCAAATCGGATGCACCCCGCCTCACAAGGAGACAGCGATGCTCGACCGGATTACCGCCTTCTTTCAAGGGATCGGCCAGGCCGTCGGGCGAGGCATAGGGCTGTTGATCGCCTGGATCGTCTGGCCGTTCATGGCCGCACACGGCTGGTATCGCCAGCGGCACTGGATGGTGAAGGGCCCCATCCTCGCCTTCCTGGTGCTGATGTTCGGGCTCTACGGCTATTTCTTCTGGCAGACGCAGGTCTGGACCAATTTCAATCCGAATTTCGTCGACAGCTATCGCTGGTCGGAGCGCAACGTGCCGGCAGGCCAGGAATTGCCGGCAACTGCTCCTGCAAGCGCCAATGCGACCGCTCCGGCGACTGGGGCGAGGCAATGCCAGTCGTCGGCGATCGTCGATGCGGCCGCCGATCTCACCGACATGAACGTCAACCAGAATGCCTGGATTTCCTCGATGCTGCTCTATCGGCTCGGGTTCTTCGGTATCGACTGGGATCACACGCCGTTCCTCGACAACAAGGCCTCGTTCCAGCGCGGCGTCAATCAGGCGGTGCGGCGCACATCGACGGAACTCGTCGATTCGCTCGGGCGCGTGCGCGGCACGTCGAGCATCAACAACAATCTCCAGGATGCCCGCGGCAACCTGCAGTTCGACGAATATTCCTGGTATTTCGGGCTCAGCCCCTTCGGGCCAAAGACCCCGACCCCGAGCTATTATCGCGCCGCGATCAGCAAGCTGAGGGCCTTCAATACCGATCTGACCACCTGCAACGCGACCTTCGACAGCCGCGCCGACAACCTGATCCAGTTCATCGACCGGATCGCCAACGATCTCGGCGGCACGTCGGCGATCCTGCGCGAGCGTTCGGAGAACTACAATGCCGGCTGGTTCGATACGCGTGCCGACGACCGTTTCTGGTTCGCCTACGGCCAGCTCTACGGCTATTATGCGGTGCTTTCGGCGGCGGGCGCGGATTTCTCCCAGGTGATCCGCGAGCGCAATATCGGGCCGCTCTGGACCGACACGCTGTCGCAGTTCAAGTCGGCGCTGCGCATCCAGCCGGCGATCATCTCCAACGGCCGCGAAGACGGCTGGATCATGCCGAGCCATCTGGCGGTGATGGGCTTCTACACTCTCCGGGTCCGCTCGAACCTGGTGGAATTGCGCTCGGTGCTGGACCGGTAAGCCGGCCGGCACCGGTTGGGTTTTTAAGGAGTCAGGTTTTCGGGAGATCGGGCTCGTCGAGGAAGAACGTCACGCCGGGACGTTCGGCAAAGAACTCGTAGGTCATGCCAACGACCTCGCCGCTCGTGCCCGGCTTGTCGCGGAACTTGCCGACGCTGCGAACGTATTTGTAACGCTCGGCATCGGCCTTGACGCGATAGATGTTGTGATAGGTCAGGCGTTCGCCGCTGGCGCGCTCGAAGGTTTCCATCAGTTGCGGCATATCGTCGGGATGGATCCGCGCGATGATGGCGACCATGTTCAGGGGACCGTCCTTCGGCTCCAGGCCGAGGATGCGACAGACATCCTCCGTCGCGAAGAAGTGGCCGGTGTCCAGATCGATTCGCCAATAACCGTAGAAACGAAAGGCCGAGGCGAGTTCAATCACCTCGTCTGCAGAGAGTCCCATTTCCCGGTATTGAGTATTGACGCGTTTTTCGGTGTGTTCGACCCAAAACGTCAATCTTTTTCTCCCATAGGCCGGGAGATAACGCCCCAACCTTACACTATGAGTCTCAATCTCAATGCCTTAGCTACCAACTGGGTGCGGTTGACGCAATCCAGTTTCTTTATGGCATTGGTCATATATGCGTTAACGGTATGATCCGAGAGGGAAAGAATCCGGCCGATTTCCGAGGATGTCTTGCCCTGCGCCGTCCAGCGGACGACCTCCAGCTCGCGGGTGGTGAGGGGTCCTGCGGTACCGGTCCTGGCACTGCGGCGGATTTTGTCGAAGACATCGAACGCATGCAGCACGATCATGCCGATCTCGTTGAGCTCCACCTGGCTCAGCCGATGCCGGACACCGTCGAAGCGCAGCATGAAACGACCGCCATCGATCGAATGTAACGCCATCGCGACGCTGGTGATGATGTCGTAGCGGCGTTGCAATTCGTCCATCTCGACCGGAACCGGGAAACCGCGCACGCTTTCGGGATCGTCGATCGACCAACAGTAGGGAAGGGCGGATTTCGAGATGATCGGCGCAACCGGACAAAGCTTCAAAAGGCGGCGACGGTCAAATTCCTGGACATAGCTTGGGGGCAGCGTCGTCTCGACGATCATCCTCGACAAAAGCGTCTCATCCGCTCTGGTGGCGGCGAAAAGCGTGATGTGGCGAAACCCGAACTCGTGGGCAACGCGCTTCAGAGCAGCAAATATTTCCACCCGCGAATCCGCTGCGGAAATCTCGCTGTTCAGAATCGATTGCCGTTCCAAAGTGATCATGCGGGCGAGCAGACAGGTGAGTTATGTGATCGTTAACAAATATACAAATCGATTTGAATAGCCAGCGAAATTTCCTGCGCTGCAGCAGAAATTGGCACATTTTCCGATACAGGCTCACTTTATTTCCATGAATTCATGGAGTTACCGGCTCAAGATTTATACGGGGATATATCCGGTTCCCTTAATTTCCTCCATGACGGCATAGGTGTGGGTTTCCCTGACCCCTGGAAGCGGGAGAATCACCTCCGAGAGGAACTGCCGGTAGGCCTCCATTCCGGCGACCCGCGCCTTCACCAGATAATCGAATCCGCCTGCCACCATGTGGCATTCCATCACGTCGTCGCTGCGCTTCACCGCGGCGGCGAAGGCATCGAAAACATCGGGAGTGGTGCGGTCGAGCTTGACCTGCACGAAGACGAGCAGGTTGCGCCCGAGCTTTTCCGGCGACAGCAAAGCGCTATAACCGGTGATGTATCCTTCGCGGGTCAGCCGCTTGACCCGTTCGGCGGTCGCCGTGGGTGAAAGCGAGACGCGATCGGCGAGTTCGAGATTGCTCAGGCGCCCCTCTTTCTGGAGCGCGCGGAGGATTTTTCGGTCGAGACGGTCGATGTCCTTCATGTTTCGCTACGTTTCGTAGAAATTACCGTGAGATGTCTCGTCAATACCATAAAAATCCGCCGAAATCACCAGGAAATTCCCGCTATGGAGAGAATGAAACGGAGATGCGTATGAGCCAGATTCTGACCGAGCCCTTTATTCCCTTCAATGCGCCCTATGCCGGTGACGACGACCGGCTGATCCGGCAGTTTGCCGCCCGCACCAGCTTCACGTCGGCGCAGGACGCGGCGATCGACCAGCGGGCGCGTCGGATGGTCAACGCCATCCGCGACGGGGCCGGCAAGGTCGGCGGCGTCGAGGACTTCTTGCGCGAATATGGGCTTTCGACCCGGGAAGGGCTGGCGCTGATGGTGCTTGCCGAGGCGCTGCTCCGCGTGCCCGATGCCCTGACCCAGGACCGGCTGATCGAGGACAAGCTGCGCGAAGGCGGCTGGAGCACCCATGAGGCCTCCGGCGAAAGCTGGTTCGTGTCGGCATCCGCCTGGGCGCTCGCGGTTTCGGCGCGCGTCATCGGCCCGGGCGAGACGCCCGAGGGAATCCTGCGCGGCCTCGTCAAGCGCGTCGGCCTGCCAACCGTGCGCACGGCCACCAAGCAGGCGATGCGTTTCCTCGGCCACCATTTCGTGCTCGGCGAGACGATGAAGGATGCGCTTGTCCGTGCCGCGAAGAGCGAGGAGAAAGGGTACCGCCACTCCTTCGACATGCTGGGCGAGGGCGCCCGCACGGCTGAAGATGCCAAGCGTTATTTCCGCTCCTATGCCGATGCGATCCAGTCGATCGGCGCGCATATGAAAAAGCATGGCAAGGGCAGGCAGCTTCCCGACCGGATGGGCATTTCTGTCAAACTCTCGGCGCTGCATCCGCGCTATCTCGCCACGCACCATGACCGGGTGATGGCCGAACTGGTGCCCGACCTTCTCGACCTTGCGCGGATGGCGAAGGAACACCAGCTCAACTTCACCGTCGATGCGGAAGAAGCCGACCGGCTGGAATTGTCGCTCGACGTGATTGCCGCTACCTTCTCCGATCCGTCGCTTGCCGGCTGGGACGGCTTTGGCCTGGCGATCCAGGCCTATCAGAAGCGGGCGCCTGTAGTGATCGACTACATCGACCAGCTCTGCACGACCCATGGCCGGCGGATGATGGTGCGGCTCGTCAAGGGCGCCTATTGGGACACCGAGGTGAAGCGGGCGCAGGAGCGGGGGATCGAGGACTATCCGGTCTGGACCCGCAAGCCGGCGACGGATCTTGCCTATCTCGCCTGCGCTCAACAGCTTCTCGCCAAGCGGGCGCGGATCTTTCCGCAGTTTGCGACCCATAACGCGCTGACCGTCTCGACCATTCTGGAGCTCGCCGGCCCCGACCGCACCGGCTTCGAATTCCAGCGGCTGCACGGAATGGGAGAGGCGCTCTACGACGACCTGCTCGAAAGCAACGACCGGATCGCCTGCCGCATCTATGCGCCGGTCGGCGGTTATCGCGACCTGCTCGCCTATCTTGTCCGCCGGCTTCTCGAAAACGGCGCCAACTCCTCCTTCGTGGCGGTTGCGGGCGACAAACAGGTGCCGGTCGAAAAGTTGCTGGAACGGCCATCGGCGCGGCTCGGCCTCGACGACGGCATCAGCGCCCGGCACAAGCAGATTCCGCTGCCCTCCGACATCTACGGCCGCCGCAAGAACAGCGCCGGTTTCGAATTCGGCCACCGGGTCGAGCTCGAAAGGCTGATGGCCAGCGTTTCCAAGCCCTGGGGAGAGGTGAAGGCGGGACCGCTGGTGGCGGGCGTCGCCTCCAACACGGAAGAAAAGCCGGTGCGGTCTCCTTCCGACCGGTCGAAAATCGTCGGCACCGTGCGTGACGCGACGCCGGCCGATGTGGATGCGGCTTTTGCGGCCGCGGCCAAGGCGTTCCGGGCCTGGTCGCGCCAGCCAGTGGAAATCCGCGCCGCCTGCCTGGAGCGGGCCGCAGGGCTGATGGAGGAAAACCGCGACCGGCTGCTGGCGCTGCTTGCCGCCGAGGCCGGCAAGACGCTGGATGACGGGATCGCCGAAATCCGCGAGGCGGTGGATTTCTGCCGCTACTACGCCGACAAGGGCCGCGAGCTGTTTGCCATGCCGAGCCTGATGCCGGGACCGACCGGCGAGGACAACCGCCATTTTTGGCGCGGCCGCGGCGTGTTCGGCTGTATTTCGCCGTGGAACTTCCCGCTGGCGATTTTCCTCGGGCAGATTTCGGCGGCGCTGGTGGCCGGCAATACGGTCGTCGCAAAGCCGGCGCCACAAACGCCGCTGATCGCCCATGAGGCGATCAAGCTGTTCCACCAGGCAGGGGTTCCGGCCGAGGTGCTGGCGCTGGTGCCGGGCGGCCCGGATGTCGGCTCGGCGATCACCGCGCATCGCAAGCTCGCCGGCATCGCCTTCACGGGCTCTACGAAGACGGCGCATGCGATCAACCGGGCGCTGGCCGCCAAGGACGGGCCGATCGTGCCCTTTATCGCCGAGACTGGCGGCATCAACGCGATGATCGTCGATGCGACGGCGCTTTCGGAACAGGTGGCGGACGACGTGGTTGTTTCTGCCTTCCGCTCCGCCGGTCAGCGCTGCTCGGCGCTGCGCATCCTTTTTCTGCAGGAGGATATCGCCGACGGCATGCTGAAGATGATTGAGGGGGCGGCGGCCGAACTCAATCTCGACGACCCGGCAAAACAGAATACCGATGTCGGGCCGATCATCGACGAGAATCAGAAAAAAACGCTGGCCGACCACATTTCGGACATGCGGGCCAGAAAACAGAAGATACGTTATGCCGGAGGCGCGCCGGCGACCGGCAATTTCTTCGCTCCCCACATCATCGAACTGGACAGCGCCGCGGTGCTGACCAAGGAAGTGTTCGGGCCGGTCCTGCATGTGGTGCGCTGGAAGGCAAAGGAGTTCGACAAGGTGCTTTCGGCGATCGACGCCACCGGCTACGGCCTGACGCTCGGTATCCACAGCCGCATCGAGGCGACGATCCGCAAGGTGACGGAGGCGCTCGATACCGGCAATGTCTATGTCAACCGCAACATGATCGGCGCCGTGGTCGGCACCCAACCCTTCGGCGGCTCCGGCCTTTCCGGGACCGGCTTCAAGGCTGGCGGCCCGGCCTATCTGATGCGGTTTGCCGAAGAGCAGGTGATCTCCGTCAACACCGCCGCCGCCGGCGGCAACGCCAGCCTGATCGCAATCGGGGAGGGGTGAGGAACGGTCCGGCGCAGCCGGAGCAATCGATCCAGTGAATCGATTGCAGTGACGAACGCGCCGAGCGAAAGCGAGGCGCCGGGGCCAACTTTCAGGGCCGGACGCAGCAAGGGATTTCTAGACTAACCCCGAGGACGGCACGACTACCCAGAACCAAAAGGCTCGGAGCGATCCGGGCCTTCTTGCATTCCGCCTGTTGTATTTTTGCCATCGGATCAGGCTCGCTTAAATATGATGATTAGAGTCATGTTTTAATAATTGACAATAACACTCATGTTTTCTAATGGCATGAATAAGGCATTTCCTGCCTCCCGCCACATTCTTGCCAGAATTGAAAAAGGGCCGCCGCCTTTCCGGTGCGTTCGCGCGCGCCGACGGTTTCGTGTGCCCTGTTGAAAGGACAGTCATGGTCACGCGACGTCTGCGATCCACCCTTGCCACCTGCACCGCGCTCGCGGTGCTTTCCCTCGCCTCCGGCGCGGCCGCCCAGCAGGCCACCCAGCCCCAGACGGACACGACGCTGAAGCCGATCGTGCTCAAGGGGAAACGGGTGAAGGCGGGCGATCCCGAGAGCACGCCGCTCGCCACGCAAACCACCGAAGCGCAGATCGAGAACAAGCAGATCCGCAGCATCGAGGATCTGGGCCGCACGATCGATCCGGGCGTGAACTTCAGCCGTGCGACGAACTCGTTGAACATCCGCGGTCTGGAAGGCAGCCGTGTCACGACACTCGTCGACGGTATTCCGTTGACCTACCTGCGTGACAACGCGCGCAGCAATAACGGCGGCGCCGACGCCGTTGATTTCTTTGCGCTGACGACAGTCAATGTCGTGAAGGGCGGGGATTCGAGCCGCCTAGGCGACGGGGCGCTCGGGGGCGCGCTTCTGGTTCGCACCCTGGAGCCGGAAGACCTCATCGGCGAAGGCAAGGATTGGGGCGGCAAGGTCGGCACTGGCTATGACAGCATGGACAAGAGCTGGTACGGAGGCGCCGCGGTGGCCAGGAAGATCGAGAACACCTCGATCATGTTTCTGGGTACCTACAAGAAGGGTCATGAGCGCCAGAACCACGGTTCGGTCGGGGGCTTCGGCCCGACACGCACGGCGACCAATCCGGCCGACTACGATCAGAGCAACCTGCTGTTCAAGCTGCGTCAGGATACCGAATCCGGTCATCGGTTCGGCTTCACCGCTGAGCGTTTCTCGACCGAGAAGGATATCGATCTGCGCCAGGCGCAGACGCTGACCGGCACCTATCGTCCCGGAAACCACGAATCCGGCGAAGAAAACCGCCGCACACGCGTTTCGCTCGACTACGAATACGACGCGCCGAGCACTGACGGACTGATCGACGCTGCCCAGGCGACGCTTTACTGGCAGCGTCAGGAGCGGGCGCTTACCCAGGATTCGTTCCGCTTTACGACAGTTCCCGGCGTCTACACGCGCGACAACCAGATAGAAGAAGCCGGCGTCGGCTTTACCGGGTTCCTGGACAACAACTTCCGGACGGGAACGGTCGACCACGTCTTTACGCTCGGCACGAACCTCTTCCTGTCGAGGGCAGAGCAATATTCCGCGGGCGTCGACTCATGCCCGGCCGCGCCGCCCTATGTCGGTGTCTTCGCGGGGTGCGCCATGCTGCACACCAATCAAGCGGATATGCCGGATGTGGACAGCACCAAGATCGGCATCTACGCCCAAGACCGCATGACGTTTGGCGACAGCGGCTTCTCGTTGACGCCAGGCCTGCGTTTCGACTGGTATGATCATTCGCCGAGGAACACCCCCTCGTTCACGAATAATGCATCCAACCCTTCCATGCCGGGCGGTTCGCAGGATAGCGCATTTTCACCCAAGTTGCTGGCCGAATACCAGCTTAATGATGACGTCACGCTTTTCGCCCAGTGGGCGATGGGCTTCCGTTCGCCCACGGCGACCGAGCTTTATCTGAGCTATGGAAGCGTCGGCAGCTACGCGTCGATCGGCAATCCCGATCTGGAGCCGGAGACCAGCAGCGGGTTCGAAGTGGGCTCACGCCTGGGCGACGACAATTTCGGTGGTTCGGTGAACTTCTTCTATACCCGCTATAAGAACTTCATCGAGGGGCGGAACCTGACGGCTGCGGAAATCATCGCTCGTGGTCTCAACCCGCTCGATTACCAATTCTTCCAGCAGCAGATCAACCTGTCCAAGGTCGAGATCTTCGGGGCAGAATTCTCGGCTCACAAGCGCTTCGACAGCGGCTTCAACGTCCGCGCCGGGCTGGCATTCACACGCGGTATCGATCTCGTCAACCACACCCACCTCGCTTCCGTCGCACCGGTCAAGGCAATCGTCGGCGCGGGGTACGAGGCCGAGACCTGGGGTGTCGACGTGCTGTGGACAGGTGTTGGCAACGTCTCCTACAAGTCCAGCGCCACCTACAAGGCAGCGGGTTACGGGCTTGTCGACCTGACGGCATGGTGGGAGCCCGAGCAAGTCAAAGGCCTGCGCATCAATGCCGGCATCTACAACCTGTTCGACAAGAAATATTGGGACGCACTCAACAACAAGAGCACGACGGTACCGGCGGCCACCGCAGACTACTACTCCGAGCCAGGCCGCACCTTCAAACTCTCGCTGACCCAGCGGTTCTGATCCAGACAAAGGGGCGGGGGCGCCTGAGAAGGGTGGTGCGAGCGATCGCGCCGCCCTTTTCCTTGTGTACGCTCCCGGCACCTATCCGGTTGCGGCTATTCACATTGCCTTTCCTTCGCTAACCATAACCGCAAGGACATGTTTGATCCGAAAGCACTTGGGGGAGCGAAGCTATGGCAGAGGTCAGATCCGACATCGAAATCGCACGCGCCGCGAAAAAGAAGCCGATCACGGAGATCGGCGCGAAGCTTGGCATCCCCGTCGAAGCGCTCGCTCCCTATGGCCACGACAAGGCGAAGGTCGGGGCGGAGTTCATCGCGTCGCTTTCGGGAAAGAAGGACGGCAAGCTGATCCTCGTGACCGCGATCAACCCGACGCCGGCGGGCGAGGGGAAGACCACCACGACCGTGGGCCTCGGCGACGGCCTGAACCGGATCGGAAAGAGGGCGGTGATCTGCGTGCGCGAGCCGTCGCTCGGGCCGTGCTTCGGGGTCAAGGGCGGGGCGGCCGGCGGCGGGTATGCGCAGGTCATTCCGATGGAAGACATCAACCTGCATTTCACCGGCGATTTCCACGCCATCACGTCCGCCCATAACCTGCTGTCGACGATGATCGACAACCATATCTACTGGGGCAATGCCGAGAACATGGATACCCGGCGGATCAGCTGGCGGCGGGTGATGGACATGAACGACCGGGCGTTGCGCCAGACGGTCGTATCGCTCGGCGGCGTCGCTAACGGTTTTCCACGCGAGAGCGGCTTCGATATCACCGTCGCCTCGGAAGTGATGGCGATCCTGTGCCTGGCGGCCGACCTCAAGGACCTCGAAAGGCGGCTCGGCGACATCGTCATCGGCTATCGGTTCGATCGCTCGCCGGTGTTTGCCCGCGACCTCAAGGCCGACAAGGCGATGACGGTGCTGCTGAAAGACGCGATGCAGCCGAACCTGGTGCAGACGCTCGAAAACAATCCGGCTTTCGTGCATGGCGGGCCGTTCGCCAATATCGCCCATGGCTGCAATTCGGTGATTGCCACGCGCACGGCGCTGAAGCTCGGCGACTATGTGGTGACTGAAGCGGGTTTCGGGGCCGATCTCGGCGCTGAAAAATTCTTCGACATCAAGTGCCGCAAGGCCGGACTGAAGCCCGATGCGGCCGTTATCGTCGCCACCGTGCGGGCATTGAAGATGAACGGCGGTGTGAGAAAAGAGGATCTGGGCCAGGAAAATGTCGAGGCGCTGAAGCGGGGTGCTGCCAATCTCGGCCGCCATATCGCCAATGTGCGGAAGTTCGGCGTGCCGGTGGTCGTCGCCATCAACCATTTCACTTCGGATACGGAGGATGAGATCGCCGCCGTCAAGGACTACGCGGCGCGGCACGGCGCGGACGGCATCGTCTGCCGGCACTGGGCGGAAGGGTCTGCCGGCATCGAGGAGCTTGCCCTCAAGGTGGTCGAGCTTGCCGAGGGCGGCCAGGCGAAATTCCAGCCGCTCTATCCCGATCACCTGCCGCTCCTCGAAAAGATCGAGATCATCGCCTCGAAGATCTATCACGCCGGCGAAGTCACCACCGACCGGGGCGTGCGCGACCAGCTGAAGGCCTGGGAGGAGCAGGGTTACGGCGACCTGCCGATCTGCATCGCCAAGACGCAATATTCCTTCTCGACGGATCCCGCCCAGCGTGGCGCGCCGGAGGGCCACATCGTGCATGTGCGCGAAGTGCGGCTTTCGGCCGGCGCCGGTTTCGTCGTCGCGATCACCGGCGAGATCATGACCATGCCCGGCCTGCCGCGCGTGCCGTCTGCGGAACGCATCTTTCTGAACGAGGATGGTTTCGTGGAGGGGTTGTTCTGAGGGCTTGAGCGCCCGAGCCGCCTTGTGTTAAAGCTCATTCGTCGAAAAAGGCAGGGCCGGATATGGTAAGCACGGCCCCTTCCGCAAGGAAGCTCTGATCCTTCGGTCCACCGTTGAGAACCCGCGACGAGAAACGGCACATCCCGTGCCGCTCTCGGCGGATTCTCGTGGCTTTTTTAGCGTCGCGTTCCGCCGGGGTAACCTTGCGAGAAAACGATGCGTATGAACCATATCGATATCCACGTGCCCGACGTTGCGGTAACCAGCGCCTTCCTCGTCCGGCATTTCGGCCTGACTCTGCGTGAGACGCGCGGTGGGAACGGCCTTGCCATCCTCAACGACGATGCCGGCCTCGAAATCGTCGTCAGCCACCCGGTCGAAAAATTCGGCGGGGCCGAGCAGCAGGCGCTCGGGGTCGTCACCTACCATCTCGGCTTCATCCAGCCGGAGAGAGCCGAGGTCGACAGGCTTTATCGGGAACTGAAGGATGGCGATGCCGAACTGGTGGGGGAGCCACGCGAGATGCGTGGCGGCTACCTGTTCTATTGCCTGGCGCCCGGCCGGGTGATGATCGAGGTAGGGTGGCGGGGGTAGAGGTTTCGCTTGTTCCTCGGCCGCATCAGGGTGGCATTGCGAGGAACGGAGACGGTACGGCATATGTCCTTCTCCCCGCTTGCGGGGAGAAGGTGCCGGCAGGCGGATGAGGGGCCGCTATCCCTCGGCTGCCGGCATGAATTTCAGATCCGGCGCATCCTCAGGTTCATTCAATCTGCCCTCCAGAATCGCGACAATGGTCTCCAACACAGATTCCATTTCAGCCAGCACCGCCACATTCCAGAACCGGGCGACCGACCATCCGTCGGCATTCATGAAGCTATCCCGCTGCCTGTCGTAGTCGCTATTGGCGTGTTGGCTTCCGTCTATCTCGATGACAAGCTTTCGGTCCCGGCAAGCAAAATCCGCAAAGTAGCGACCGATCGGAAGCTGCCGGACGAACTTGAATCCGTTCAGTCGCCGGGCGCGCAACTCTTCCCAAAGCTTTGCCTCCGAAACATTGTCGGAACGGCGCAACGAGCGGGCACGAGTAGTCGTGTTTGTTTTTGGTCCCCGCATCGCAAGTTGCCCCTCATCCGCCTGCCGGCACCTTCTCCCCGTTGAAACGGGGAGAAGGAAGTATGCCGCGCCGTCGTCTCAATCTCAATGTCTGCGTGGCCGGGATGCTCGCTATGCGTGAGTTGCGGCGGGCGGCATGCCGTCTACCTGCAATACCGATACCCGTCCTTCCGCTCCAGTACGTCGAGATGCAGATGATTCTGGTGGGCGGCGTCGCTGCCCGGTGACAGGACGGTGGTGAAGTGGAGGCAGGCGCCTGCTGTCGCGGTGCGCTGGAAGGCGCCTTCCATGGTCGAGTCCTCGGCCCGAGGCTTCATCTCCAACTTCTCGCCGTTGTCGAGCTTGAACGCGGCGACGTCGAAGGCGTTGCCGCGGGCGTGTTCGGAAATCTTGCCCGTCGAGGCGCTGTTGCGCAGGCGGCAGGCGTAGGTGGAGCCGGGCACCAGCCCGGTGATCCTGCGGCCCGGCATGGCGATGTTGAGTGCCGGCTGAACCGTGTCCTTTAGCCAATGCGCCAGGCTGACCGCCGTCTTGCAGCGCATCGTCGCGCCGCCGACCTCGACCCCCGGCAGGACTGCGGCGACGTCGATCGGGCTTTCGATGCCGCAGCCATTGCCTTCGTCGATCGGATCGGTCGGTTCGAATTTCGCGCCGAGCGAGGTGAGTTCGGCAAGGCAGGCCTTCAGCTCTTCGGGGTCCTCCTTGACAAGCGGAGGCGGTGGTGGCGGTGGCGGAGCTTCGGCCTTCTGCTCGTCCGGTTGCTTGTCGTCTTCCGTGGTCTCCCCAGGCTTCGCTGCATCCGCGCCAGGGGTGGCCGCCTGGTCGGGTTTGTCGGCCGTCTGCGCGTCGGCAGCCGCGGTATCCGGTTTCGGCAGCGGCGTTGGAACCTCCGCCTCATGTGCCGGTTCGGAGGCGGTGCCGGGCTGCTCGACGACAGGCGGAGTGGGAGGCGGGCTTTGCGGATTTTCGCTCGGCCGGTTTTGTGCCACGGGCGGCTGGGCTTCGGGGACGACAGGCTTGTCGGCTGGGCGCTCCGCCGGCTGAGGTGCCTCGGTTGTCTTCCCCACTTCTCCCCCAGGTTTCGGGATCGGCAGGGGAACGTCTGCCAGTGCCGGCGGTCGGGGTATCGCGCCGCGCCCCTGCTGTCGCGAGGGCGCACGTCGGCGAGGTGCGCGGTCACGCGATCCGCCGTCCTGCAGAATGCGGGTCAGGAAATTCACCTCCACGACGCCCGCCGGAACGCCGGAATGCTGCGCCTGCGGTATCGGTCTTTCAGGCGGCACACCCGCCCCGACCATCAGGGGCAGGCCTGCCAGAATTGCGATCCACGAATGCTGCATGCCGTATCCTTCCCGGATGCGTTTCTTCGGTCCTTGAGGGACTATAAACGCCGATCGCCGGTTTTGGTCGCATAGGACGCCAGAATTCCGTTTCCCGGTCATGGAAATTCGCTTGCGCGGCTCGAAAACCCAAGCTAACAATTCGGCCCATGATGAATTCGATGAACATCGCTAACTGGTGGCCGGCACGCTCAACGCGGCCTTGACCAGTCATGTCCATCGACAAGACCACAAGCCGCCCGGAACCCGAGGCGGCTTTTTTGTTATCCGCCGCAGGCACCCGGGCAAAGACATTGGAGAGGCAGGACAATGGTAACGATCATTCGGGATGACGGTTCGGAAGTCTACGAGACGAGGGGCGGGATTGCGGTCAGCAGGCAGCGGCGCGCAGCCCCTTATGCGGATGCGATCTCCTCCTATGTCGACAGGCTCGACGAACGGCGCGGCGCGGTGTTTTCTTCCAACTACGAATATCCGGGCCGCTACACCCGCTGGGATACCGCGATCGCCGATCCGCCGCTCGGGATCTCCTCGAATGGCCGCAGGGTGTGGATCGAAGCCTTCAACGGCCGCGGCGAGGTGCTGCTCGGTTTCGTCGAGGACAAGCTGAAGACGGTAACCGAACTGACGCTCGGGGAGCGGACGGCCCGGCGCCTCGATCTCACCGTCAACGAGCCGACGCGCGTGTTCACCGAGGAAGAGCGCTCGAAGATGCCGACGGTGTTTTCCGTGCTGCGGGCAATCGTCGACCTGTTCCATTCGGAAGCGGATTCGGCGATCGGCCTGTTCGGCGCCTTCGGTTACGACATCGCCTTCCAGTTCGACGCGATCAAGCTTTCGATGCAGCGGCCGGAAGACCAGCGCGACATGGTTCTGTTCCTGCCCGATGAAATTCTCGTCGTCGACCATCATGCGGCCAAGGCCTGGATCGACCGCTACGACTTTTCCAAGGACGGCGTGACGACGGAAGGCAAGGATCAGGAGATCGCGCCCGACCCGTTCCAGCGCAACGATACCATACCGCCGAAGGGCGACCACCGGCCGGGCGAATATGCGGCCCTCGTCACCAAGGCGAAGGAAAGTTTCCGCCGCGGCGACCTGTTCGAAGTGGTGCCGGGACAGAAGTTCATGGAGCGCTGCGACTCGAAGCCTTCGGAAATCTCCAACCGGCTGAAGGCGATCAATCCGTCGCCCTATTCCTTCTTCATCAATCTCGGCCATCAGGAATATCTGGTCGGCGCCTCGCCGGAAATGTTCGTGCGGGTGTCGGGCCGGCGTATCGAGACCTGCCCGATTTCGGGCACGATCAAGCGCGGCGAAGACCCGATCGCCGACAGCGAGCAGATCCTGAAGCTTCTGAATTCCAAGAAGGACGAATCCGAACTCACCATGTGCTCGGATGTCGATCGAAACGACAAATCCCGCGTCTGCGAGCCGGGGTCCGTGAAGGTTATCGGCCGCCGGCAGATCGAGATGTATTCTCGGCTCATCCACACCGTCGACCATATCGAAGGACGGCTGCGGCCCGACATGGACGCGTTCGACGGTTTTCTCAGCCACGCCTGGGCCGTCACCGTCACCGGTGCGCCAAAGCTGTGGGCGATGCGGTTCATCGAGAACCATGAAAAGAGCCCGCGCGCCTGGTATGGCGGCGCGATCGGCATGGTCGGCTTCAACGGTGACATGAATACCGGGCTTACGCTGCGCACCATCCGCATCAAGGACGGCATTGCCGAGGTGCGCGCCGGCGCGACGCTGCTCAACGACAGCGATCCGAACGAGGAAGAAGCCGAAACCGAATTGAAGGCCTCCGCGATGCTGACAGCGATCCGTGATGCAAAGGCCGGCAATGCGGCGAAGGCCGGCCGCGACGTGGCGCGGGTGGGGCAGGGGGTCAAGATCCTGCTCGTCGACCACGAGGACAGTTTTGTCCATACGCTCGCCAATTACTTCCGCCAGACGGGGGCGACGGTATCGACCGTGCGTACGCCGGTGCCGGAGGAAGTGTTCGACCGCTTCGATCCGGATCTCGTCGTGCTCTCGCCCGGACCTGGCAATCCGAAGGATTTCGACTGCAAGGCGACCATCAAGATGGCGCGGTCGAAGGGCCTGCCGATCTTCGGCGTCTGCCTCGGCCTGCAGGCGCTGGCCGAAGCCTATGGCGGCGAATTGAGGCACCTGGCGCTGCCGATGCACGGCAAGCCGTCGCGCATCCGGGTGCTGGAGCCGGGCATCGTCTTCTCCGGTCTTGCCAAGGAAGTGACGGTCGGGCGCTACCATTCGATCTTCGCCGATCCGACGACGCTGCATCCGGATTTCATGATCACCGCCGAAAGCGAGGACGGCACGATCATGGGTATCGAACACGTCAAGGAACCGGTGGCGGCGGTGCAGTTCCACCCGGAATCGATCATGACGCTCGGCGGCGATGCCGGCATGCGGATGATCGAAAACGTCGTGGCGCACCTGTCGCGACGTGCAAAGACCAAGGCGGCGTAAGGTGTTGTCCGAAGCCATCCTGATCGAATCCATCCGCGAAGACCATATCGAGAGCTTTCACACGGCGCTCGATATGGTTTCGCGCGAGCGGAAATATTTGAGCTTCCTGGAGGCGCCGCCGCTTGAAAGCGTGCGGTCCTTCGTGCGCGACAATATCGACAACGGCCATCCGCAGGTCGTCGCCGTCGTCGATGGAGAAGTAGTCGGCTGGTGCGACATCCGCCGGCATCCCCGCCCGACCGCCGCCCATTGCGGCACGCTCGGCATGGGCATCATCCCGGGTTACCGCGACAAGGGGCTCGGCACGCGGCTGATCCGCACTGCGGTCGGGCAGGCCCGCGAACGCGGCTTCCACCGCGTCGAGCTGCATGTGCATGCCGACAACGTGCGCGCCATCGCGCTCTACGAAAAGGTCGGCTTCGTGCGGGAAGGCGTGGCGCGGGATGCGGTGAGGATCGACGGGCGGTTTGTCGACAGTATCAGCATGGCGGTGGTTTTCGGGTAAACCGAACCTAAGAGGACCGGCAGGCGCAAGCTGGCGGGATCAAGAGGCTGAAACTCTGCCGATTTCCGTTGGTATCTCTCCGTGATAGCTTTGAGAAGTTCAGCTACGGCACACAGGAGACCGATATGAGTGTCAGCAACCTTCCGCCGATCCATCCCGGCGAGATCCTGCGTGATCTCTATCTGGAGCCGCTGGAGATGACGCCCTATGCGCTGGCCAAGAAACTCAATGTCCCACGCACCCGCGTCGAGCGGATCGTCGCGCAGAAGACCGGCATCACCTCGGATACAGCGTTGCGGTTGGCCAAGTTCTTCAAGACCTCTCCCGAATTCTGGATGAATCTGCAGAACAGTTTCGATCTCAAGATTGAGGCCGAGAACCTCAAGGACGAACTTGAGCATATTCCGGAATACGAAGCGGCCGCATAGTGGCCTTTGGCATTCGCAGACCGTGCCGGTTTCGCTAACTCGGCATTATTCAGCGGCGCCCGCGAGCAACGAAGCTTCCGGCGCCGCCGGCAACCTTTCGCATGTTTCCGCAAACAGTTTCTCGCTCAAAAAATCGACCAGCACCCGGACTTTCGGCGACAGATGCCGGCTGGAGGGCCAGAGGAGGTGGAACTGGCCGGGGGCGTCGAGGTGTTCGTCGAGGATGGTCCGCAACCGGCCGTCCGCGACCGGTTCCCTTGCCAGGAAATCCGGCATGCAGCCGATGCCGAGGCCGGCGATGACGGTGCTGCGCAGCGCCTCCATGTTGTTGCAGGTGAGCGCCGTGCGCAGGTGCGGCTCGGCGCCTTCGGGCGGCAGGGTGATCGGCCAGTCCTGCAGCTTGCGGCTGTTCGGATAACGAAAGAGGATCGCCAGATGGCCGTCGAGTTCTCGCGGGCATTGCGGGATGCCGTGGCGGTCGAGATAGGTCGGGGCGGCACAGAGGAGCATCCGGAACGGCCTGAGCGTCCGCGACATCAGCCGCGAATCCGGCAGGTTGCCGCTGCGGATCGCCACGTCCACCTCCTCGTCGATCAGGTCGACGATCCGGTCGTTGAAATCGAGATCGAGTTCGATCTCAGGATAACGCTCGACGAATTCCGGCAGCACCGGCAGCAGAAGATGATAGGTGACGATCGGGGCGCTGACGCGGAGCTTTCCGCGCGGCACGGCGACGGCACTCGCGAGCGACGCTTCCGCATCGTTCAGGTCGTCGAGCACGCGGCGGCACCGTTCGTGGAAAAGCCGTCCTTCTTCCGTCAACCGCAGGCTGCGGGTCGAGCGCTGGAAAAGCCGGACGCCGAGTTCCTTTTCGAGATTGGTGACGGCCTTGCCGACCGCCGAAGCCGACAGGCCGAGCACCCGGCCGGCAGCGACGAAACTGCCGAGATCGGCGGTGCGCACGAAGGCCGTCAGTCCACCCAGACGATCCAATCGCGTCTCCCATTCGAGCGTTTTCTTCCGCCATATAAGGAACGGACCAGGGATTTTCCAAGCATTGCATCGGATTTATCTTGTGTTGGTGACATAAAGCCCTCCGGCCGGGTGG
Source organism: Neorhizobium tomejilense (assembly GCF_964254135.1). NCBI lineage: Bacteria > Pseudomonadati > Pseudomonadota > Alphaproteobacteria > Hyphomicrobiales > Rhizobiaceae > Neorhizobium > Neorhizobium tomejilense. The sequence goes on along the minus strand of NZ_CAXUSO020000001.1, from coordinate 2,464,000 downwards.
GTTCAAGGCGGTGGCTTCTCCCAAGGGCCGCCCGCCTTCCCCATTGCTCCAACACAGCGGAATCTCGGATATGAGAGACAACACACATGCTGTAACGGCAGCCGGACGGCTGTTCGTTCTGATCGCAGTCTGCTGCGCGGCGGTTGCCATGCCGCTGACCTTTACCGGCACGGCCGTCGGCCTTCCCGCCATCAGCCGGGCACTGGGCGGCAGCCCGATCGCCCTCAACTGGGCCACCAATGCCTTCATGCTTTCCTTCGGCAGCACGCTGATGGCTGCCGGCGCGCTCGCCGATAGTTACGGGCGCAAGCGGATTTTCCTGAGCGGCCTCGGCATTTTCGCGCTGTTCTCGACGGGTCTCGCCTTCGCGGGCGATATCGTCTGGTTCGATGTGCTGCGGGCGCTGCAGGGCATCGGCGCGGCAGCCGCTTTTTCCGGCGGCATGGCGTCGCTCGCCCAGGAATTCGACGGCGCGGCGCGGCTCAGGGCATTCAGCATCGTCGGCGCGAGTTTCGGCATCGGGCTCGCCTTCGGGCCGATCGCGTCAGGCTGGATGATCGCCATGTTCGGGTGGCCAGCGATTTTCGTATTGGTGGTCGCCCTTGCGGTGATCGCCTTCATCCTCGGCGCCGCCTTCATGCAGGAATCACGCGATCCCGACGCGTCCGGCCTCGATTGGAAGGGCGCTCTCAGCTTCACTGCGGCGCTGACCGCTCTGACCTTCGGCGTGCTGCAGGCGCCGGAAAGCGGCTGGGGCGACCCGCTCGTCATCGTCATGCTGCTGGCGGCAGTCCTGCTTTTCCTGGTCTTCGGCCTGATCGAACGGAGTGTGGCGCGGCCGATGCTCGATCTCACGCTGTTCCGTTATCCGCGGTTCGTCGGCGTACAATTGCTGGCGGCGGCGCCGGCCTATGCCTTCGTGGTGCTGCTCATCCTCCTGCCGGTGCGGTTCATCGGCATCGAGGGCATGGACGAGATTGCCGGCGGGCGGATGATGATCGCGCTCTCCGGGCCGCTCCTCATCCTGCCGATCGCCGCCGGGCTGCTGACGCGCTGGTTCGCGCCGGCGACGATCTGCGGCGCCGGCCTGGCGATCTCGGCGGCTGGCTTGTTCTGGCTCAGCCGGTTCCCGGTCGGCTCGGAGCCGATACTGCTGATTGCGCCGCTCCTGACGATCGGGATCGGCATCAGCCTGCCCTGGGGCCTGATGGACGGTCTTGCCGTCAGCGTCGTGCCGAAGGAAAGAGCGGGCATGGCGACCGGCATCTTCAGCACCACGCGCGTGGCCGGCGAAGGGGTTGCGCTTGCGGTGGTGACGGCGGTGCTTTCGGCGCTCACCAGCGCGAATCTCGGCAGCGATACCGGCGACCAGGCGGGCGCGATCGCGCAGCGGTTGGTGACCGGCGACCTGCAGGATGCGTCGGAGCTTCTGCCGTCGATCGGCCAGGCGGCCTTGCTGCAGGGGTATGGCGACGGGTTTTCGTCGCTCCTGTGGCTGCTGACCGCGATCACGGCGCTGACGGCAGTGGTGGTGTTCCTCTTCCTCGGACGGGGAAGCGAGAGGGTGGAGGACCTCGAGGAGGAGGCGGAAGTGGCCACCGCGATGCAATCCGACAAGGCGCGATTAGGCCAGCCGGCCCTTTGACAAACCCGCTCATCTGAGCGATATGCAGGCTATTCGAAACCGCCGGAGCGAAATCATCTCGCTCCGGCGGTTTCGCCGTTTTGGACCTCCGGTCCTGCAAATCATTCGCACGCGCAAAAAGGAAGACATCGTGCCGAGGGAAGTCAAAATCGTCGAGCGGCTGGCCTTCTGGGGCATGCCGCTGTCGCTCGGCGTCATGTCCTTGAAGATGCTGGCATGGTGGGTGACGGGTTCCGTCGCGCTGCTGTCGGACGGGCTGGAATCCTTCGTCAACGTGGTTGCCGCCTTCATCGCCTATTTCGTCATCCGCTATGCGCAGCGGCCTGCCGACCACGACCATCAGTTCGGCCATCACAAGGCGGAATATATGTCGGCGGTGGTCGAAGGCGGGCTGATCATCGTCGCGGCATTCCTGATCATCAGCGAGGCCTGGGACGGGCTTTTCGCGCCGAGACTTCCGGATGCGCCGGTGCTCGGCCTTGCGATCAACGGGCTTGCGGCGGTCATCAATGCATTCTGGGCAACAACCCTGATCCGGGTCGGCACCGCCCATTATTCGCCGGCGATGGCGGCCGATGGCCAGCATATCATGTCCGACGTGGTCACCTCGGCCGGGGTGTTCGCCGGCCTCATCCTGGCCATTGCAACAGGTTATGCGATCCTCGACCCGGTGCTCGCCATCCTGGTCGCGATCAACATCCTCTGGCAGGGCTACAAGGTGATCGCCCATTCGATCGGGGGGCTGATGGACCGGGCGCTGGAGCCGGACGAGGAGGCGGCAGTGCGCGAGGCGATCGCCACCCATTCCGGCGGCGCGCTCGGCGTCCATGACCTCAAGTCACGCCGGGCCGGGGCCGCGGCCTTCATCGATTTTCATCTGGTCGTACCGGCCGACATGACCGTCGAAGAGGCGCATGTGATCTGCGACCGCTTGGAAGATGCGATCAAAGCGAGTATTGCCGGCGCCACATTGGCAATCCATGTGGAGCCCGAAGGCGAGCGCGCCCATGGACAGAAAGTAGACGTTGAAGGAACAGGCAAATGACGATGACCGATGTCACCGGGCTCTCGCAGCTCGGATCCCAGGTTGAGGCTCCGCAGAGCCCGGAAACCGCGGTGCTGGAAAAGGTGCCGAACGGCAACCAGGGCACCGATTACGTGGTGCGCTTCACGGCGCCGGAATTCACCTCGCTCTGCCCGATGACCGGCCAACCGGACTTCGCCCATATCGTCATCGACTATATTCCGGACGGGTTCCTGGTGGAGTCGAAGTCGCTGAAGCTGTTCCTGCATTCCTTCCGGAACCACGGCGCGTTTCATGAGGATTGCTCGATCTATATCGCCAAGCGGATCGTCGACCTGCTCGCCCCGAAGTGGCTCAGGATCGGCGCCTACTGGTATCCGCGCGGCGGTATCCCGATCGACGTGTTCTGGCAGACGGGCGAGGCCCCGGCCGGCGTGTGGCTGCCGGAGCAGGGGGTTGCGACGTATCGCGGACGTGGGTGAGGAACAGTCCGGCGAAGCCGGAGCAATCGATCCAGTGAATCGATTGCAGTGACGAACGCGCTGAGCCAAAGCGAAGCGCCGGAATGGCGCGGCGCGCTCCCTCACACGTCCATCGAATCGTCGCTGCCCAAATCGCTGTTGTCGAAATCGGCCTGGTCGTCGGAGAAGTCGTCATTGCCGTAACCGGCTTGCTGAAGGCCGGAATTGTCGGCTGCGTCATTGGTGTTGGCGGCGGTGCTTTTGTCATCCGAGGCCTGGCGGATCGCGTCATCGCCGAAATAGTTGTTGTTGATGACGGTTTCCTCGCCTGGGGCGTTGCTGCTGCCGAAGGGGTTGCTGCCGGCGAGAGGCGAGCCCCAGCCGAGCGAATTCATGTGGCTGCCGAAAATGCCCGACAGCGAATTGGCCAGCAGCATGCCGCCCGCGACGCCGGCTGCGGTTCCCAAAGCGCCGCGCAGGAAGCTGCCGCCGGCCGACGGGGCTGACATTTGGCCGCTCCAGGGGGCGGCTGACGGCGGGGGCGTACGATAACCGTCGTCATAATCGCTGCCGGTTCGGTAGCTCTGACGCGGGGCGGCGCCCCATGGGCCGGACTGGGGGCCTGCCTGAGTGCCGGGGCCGGTTCGAAGACCGGGCTGCGGGGCGGGGGAATGCTGGGCCTGGCCGGTGCCGAAGATCGAGCTCAGGAACCCGCCGCTCTGTTCGGCACGGTGATGATCGCTCGTCTCCGCTTCGAGCTGGCGGACGCGGTCTTCCAGTTCCTTGATATGGTTGGCCGCGGCTTCCAGGCCCTTTTCCTGGACGATCACGGCCTGGGCCAGATAGTAGGTGGCGTAGGGCTGTTCGCGGGTTGCCTGGTCTATCAAGGTCTCGGCATCTCCGTCGCGCGGCGTGGCGGCGGCGGTGCGGATGCGGTCGAAAAGGGCAGTCAGAAGCTGGCGTTCTTCCGGTGACATGTTTGCCTCCTTGCAGGCGTTTGCCGTGGACAAGAAGGTAGGCAGGGATTCCGGCATTTCAAAGCCGGAATCCCTTACATTTCGGTAATCTTGGCCAGTGATCGGGGGCTCAGGCGAAGGCCAGCGACAGGCCGAGAAGCGCGGTTCCGGCGCCGAGGATACGGGCGATGTAGGGGCTGAAGCGGGCGATGCCGAGGCCGAGCGCGATGCCGGCTGCATGCAGGAAGGCGGTGGCGATCATGAAGCCGATGCCGAACTGCAACGCGCCTGCCGCGCCGAGTTCGCCGCCATGGGCGTGGCCGTGGAACAAGGCGAAGACGCCGACCACTGCCGCTGCCGCCGAAACCGGCAGTTTCACCGCCGTTGCGACGAGCAGGCCAAGCCCGATCACCGAAGCGAGGATTGCCGGTTCGACGAAGGGGAGGCCGGCGCCGCCGAGGGCGAGCAGGAAGCCGGCGGCCATGGTGCCGACGAAGGCCAGGGGGATTATCCACAGCGCATTGCGGCTGCCGCCGCTCGCGATCTGTGCCGCCCACAGGCCGACGGCGACCATGACCAGGATATGGTCGGCGCCGAACAGCGGATGGGAAAACCCGGCGAGAAACGAGCCGTGCGCGGCCGGGTCGAGATGCGCGAAGGCGGGTGCGGTGGCGGCGGCAAGAATGGCAGCGGCGAGCGAAAGGCGTTTCAGCATTTGGGTCCCCTGGAAATTATGTGCATGCGGAATGACTGCGAAGATAGGCAAGCGCTTTGTGGCTGTCCATCGGCAATTGCCGCGGCAGGAGGCTCGGTACTACGTCATTCACCTTAGTCCGTGGAAGGTGCCGTCTTAGACTCTACGCTCCATTGTTTTACGGCGGCGAACACATTATGTCCGGTATATGAATCTGATGCAGGAGACTCTCAGCGTGCTCGACGACGAAGACGACAAGGACGACAAGACCAAGGAACTGCCGCTCGGCAAGGAAACGGAAGCGAATCTTTTCAAGTCGCGTTCGATCTTCATCTATGGAACGATTACCCAGGAACTGGCGCAGAAGGTCAACACGCAGCTCGTGGCGCTTGCCGCCGCCAGCGATGACGACATCCGCGTCTATGTGAGCTCGCCCGGCGGCCACGTGGAATCGGGCGATTCGATCCATGACATGATCAAGTTCATCAAGCCGAAGGTCTGGATGATCGGTACGGGCTGGGTCGCATCGGCCGGCGCGCTGATCTACGTGTCCGTTCCGAAGGAGCGCCGCATCTGCTTGCCGAACACCCGCTTCCTGCTTCATCAACCGTCCGGCGGTACCCGCGGCATGGCATCCGATATCGAGATCCAGGCCCGCGAAATCATCAAGATGAACGAGCGGCTGAACAGGATCATGGCCGAAGCCACCGGCCAGTCGGTCGAGAAGATCGCCGCCGACACGGACCGCGACTATTGGCTGTCAGCCGAAGAGGCCAAGGTCTACGGCCTGGTTTCGAGGATCGTGACGTCGCAGAGCGAAATCTGATCGCTCCCTGCCATCTGAATTGAAAAAGCCCCGCCGGTTGCCATCGGCGGGGCTTTTTGTTGTTTGCAGGCTCGCATTGCCCGCGGATGGGCCCATGCTGTTCAGGCGACCTGCGGACGCCAGGCGATGACGCCTTCCGTGCGGGCGCGGACGTCCGGAGCGGCAAGGCAGGTGGCGACGGCCTCGTAACCGGGTGCACCCGGAATGGGTGATACTCGGCTCGGCGGGCTGTGGTTGGCGGGGCAGAGGATGATCGCCTCGTCCGGTCCGACGGCGCCGAGATCGAGGATCGCCGAGGAGCGGGTCATGATGAAGAGCGGACGGGCGCCGGCACCGCGATTGCGCAGATAGGCGCAGACTGCTTCCTGCGACGGCTGGTCCAGACCCTGCTCGATCATGTCGATGACCGGGATGCCGTCCGCGTCGGCTTCGATGGCGACGAGGAGGGCGGTGAGGGCAGGCGTTGGCGTAGCACCCTCCTCGACAAGCCAGGCGAGCGATTGCTCGACGCGTAGCTTTAGCGCCGGATCGGTTTCCATCCGTGCCCGGGCGTCGGCGGCATCGTTGGCGGCGCGATCGAGATCGACGAAGACCGCGCCCGGAAGATGTTCGGCGATCGCCCTGGCCAACCGGGTCTTGCCGCTGCCGAGCGGGCCGATGATGTAGTTGAGCGGCCTTATGTCCCGGAGTTCGAAGCGTTCGCCGCCCCAAGGCCAGGGAAGGTCGAACGCTGCGATGATCTCGGCTGCCGGCCGCGCCAGCCGCGTCAACTCGTGCAGCCCCGGCGGTTCGCCGCCGGCAAGGCCCGCGCGCAGATTGCGGACTTTTTCGACCGTTTCGGCGATCCTTCGGGCCTCCGCTTCGAGCTTCGCCTGATGGGCGGCAAGTGCTGGAGCGAGTTCCTGTGCCTCGCCTTTCAGCACGCGCGCCACCTGCGCGAGGCTGAGGCCAAGGGCTCGCAATGCGGCGATCTCGCCGGCGCGGGCCATTTCGACAGGGCCGTAGGTCCGCCATCCGGCCGCGGTGCGCACCGGGGCGATCAGGCCGCGCTGCTCGTAGAGGCGCAGCGCCTTCGGGGAAATGCCGAGCCGTTCAGCGGCGTCGGACGGGTTCAGGTAGCGTGCGGAAGAACTCAAGGAATCACCTCGCCGGTTGTTGACCGCTCCTCCTATCGGGGCAGCCCCAGGGGCCGGGTCAACATCTGTTTTGCGAGGCTCGATTTTTTCCGAAGGCGGTTCGCAACGGAAAGAGGGTTTAGTCGGCGGACTTTTCCCTCGGCGTGTTCATTTAGGCGCGATGGTTCAGGGTTCTCTTGAAATTGAGCCGACGGGAGCAGCGGTACGATCAAGCCGAGCTCGATTGCCGGGTGGTCTCCACGACCTGCTGAGCGAGGTAGAATAACAGGAAGATGGCGGCATTGAATTCCAGTAGTTCCTCCACCGCCGAGAGCATGCGGGAAGTCGTGGCTACATCAACGACCTGCGCCATGCCGATCAGTCCTACGTGAAGGAAAATCAGAACGTGGTTCGAAAGCCACGGCCATCCTGCATCAATGCGCATGTTCCATACCACTCTCAGCGCAAAGACCAATGTGCCGAGGGAAATGGCAAGAATGAGTCCAATGAACGCCCAGCCAAGACCCGGGCTGAGCTCGTCCAGAAGCCGGTAGGCCAAGATCAGCAAATCATGGAATCCATCCAGTTCGCCTCCACCGTAGAGAGCTGGCGGTTGAAATCCAAGGATGCGAGCACCGAAGCTTGTCTCATCCATCAACTCAGCGAGCCCCAGCAGGCCGCCCAATGACAGAGCCGCACGCGGGCCAGATACGACAGTCGCTGCTCCCGCCAACAGCACTACGCCTGCCAGGCACACGGCGCCACCCGTTTCGATGATGCCGTCCTCCCCGAGAAGCACGGCTCGGGCACTTGGCACGAAAACGGCCGTCAAGGCACTGCCAGCGGTACAGAGGGCGACCACCGTCAACGGCCATATGAGCCATCGAAATTGGTTGGTCTGCGAAGGCAGATGGGGGAAATCCAAGTGCGTAGATGTGGCGCCGTCGTCAATGTCTTCAGCGCGAACTTTGAGGTTTTTCATCGCTCTACCGTGTCATCTGTTTGTCACAAACTTACCGGTTTGACGAATGGTTGACCAATAACATTAGCTTTCAGAAGGTTTCAAAGGCCGGTCTGGCGGTCGGGCCGGTCACTCTGTTTTGCGAGGTTCAATTTTTTTCCGGAGGCAGTTCGCTTAGTCGACCAGCGCTAGCGATGGCGCGAACCATGTATGGTTGCCTGCCCGCCAGTCCGTCGCGAAAGCGATGAACTCGTTGGCCGGCATCGGTTTTGCGAAGACGTATCCCTGCAGGGTCTGGCAGCCGAGGCTGCGCAGGATGTCCACATGCGCTGCCGTCTCCACCCCTTCGGCGACGATCTCGATGCCCTGGGAGCGGCCGATCTCGATGATCGAGGCGACCAGCCGGCGCTGCGAGCCGGCGGCTTCGAGCGGTGCAATCAGCTTGCGGTCGATCTTCAGCCGCTTGGGCCCGAGTTCGAGAAGGCTGACGATCGAGGCATGGCCGGTGCCGAAATCGTCGATTTCGATATCGATCCCGAGCGCCTTGAGGTCGAGAATGGCGGACCTCAGTTCCTTGTCCTGATCCTCGAAGGAGATCGATTCGAGAAGTTCGAACGAAAGGGTCCCAGGCGCGATCGGCAGTTCGGCCAGTCGTTTGAACAGCCTCTCGTCCTTCAGGCGCTGCGCCGAGATGTTGACGGAAAGATGCGGGATATCGAGGCCAAGCGCGCTCCATCTCACCGATTGGAAGAGCGCCTTTTCGAGAATGATCGCGTCGATATCGGCTGACCGGTGCAGGCTCTCGGCGATCGCCAGGAAACTGTCCGGCGCCAGCAGGCCGCGTTTGGGATGCTGCCAGCGGGCCAGCGCCTCGACGCCGACTATGTCGAGCGAATGCGCATCGAACTGGGGCTGGAAAAAGGGGATGATCTGGTCGCCTTCGAGCGCGCTCAGGAACTCGTCGGACATGCGCTTGCGCTGCACGACCGCCGAGCGCAGTTCCTTCGAGAAAACCTCGACGCGGTTGCGGCCGCGCTTCTTGGCTTCATAGAGCGCGATATCGGCGTTGATCAGCAGCTGGCTCAGTTCCTCGCCGGCCATAGACTGGCAGGCGATACCGGCGCTGCAGCCGATGCGACATTCATGCGCGCCGATATCGATGGGGCGGGCAAGGGTGTTGACGATCGACTGGGCGAGGTATTCCGCCCGTCGCTGCGGCTCCGTCCCGCCGGTCACGACGACAAATTCGTCACCGCCGATACGCGAGGCGAACTCGTCGTGGTCGATCAGTTCGAGTAGGCGGGACGTGGCCACTTTCAGGACCGCGTCGCCCGCCGCATGGCCGAGCGTGTCGTTGACTTCCTTGAAGCGGTCGAGATCGATGTGGATGAATGCCAGCCGGTGACCCGCAGCCTGGTTTTCTCCGGCGGTCATGAACTGGTCGAGGAAGCGCCGGTTCGGCAGGCCCGTCAGGGCGTCGTGCAGCGACTGGTGTTCGAGCGTGCGCCTTGCCGAACGCAATTCGTCGTTCTGCAATTCGGCCTTCGTCTGCGCCAGCCGCAGTTCGGAATGCAGCGTGACGTCCCTGGTGACGTCCCAGTTGGCGCCGACCACCCGCTTGACGCCTCCCGCGGTCCGGTAGGTGGCTCCGTGCGCACGGATGTGGCGGATCTCGCCGCTGTGGGAGACGACACGGAACTCGGTACGGTAACTCGTTTCATCCTTGAGCGCCTTGCGGAAGTAGGCTTCGGCGGCTTCCAGGTCGTCGGGATGCAACGCATCGCGCCAGTCCGTGTATTCGAGGACATCGCTGTCCGGCGGCGCGTCGTAGAGCTCGCGCATGCGCTGGTCCCAGATCAGCGTGTCGGTCGAAGGTTCATATTCCCAAACGCCGACGCCCGAGGCCTGAAGTGCCAGTTCGAGGCGCTGTGACAGCGTTTCCAGCTGTTCCTCGCGCTGCTGCAGAGTGAGGATGTTGCCGTGGCGCTGTTTCATCAACAGTCCGGCCCAGAAAAGCGGGGCGGCGATGCAGAAGGCGATCAGAAGGGCGGTGATCCGGAAGCTGAACATGTCCGGCGGCGAGCTCTGCCATCCGCCTTTCGGGACTGCGGCGAGATACCATGTGTCGTAGCCGAGCTCGATTCTCGACTTGACGGGGTCCTGCGAAAATATGGCGCCCTTTCCAAGGAAAATGTCGCGCTCGGCGGGGATGGGCCGCTGCGAGATTGTAATGTCCAGTGCTTGACGCTGGGTATTGACGTTGCTGTCCGCGTAGAGCCTGTCGAGGTCGATGACCGCCGAAACGACACCCCAGAACCGGCCGTTGGCAAGCGAGAAGACCGGATAGCGGGCAATCAGCCCTTGGCCGCCCTGCACCAGATTGACCGGCCCCGTAATGACGAGCGTCCGCCGCTCGACGGCTCTCATCACGGCATCCCGCTGGAGCTCGTTGGTGCGGTAGTCGAGGCCGAGGGCCTTCTTGTTCGCCTCTTCGGGGTAGACCAGGCCGACGACCAGATCCTTGGCGGCGACGACGTTGCGCAGCTGCGACGGAACGTCGAAAATCCGCTCCGAAAGCGCCGTGAATTGCGGCTGGTTGATATTCGGGTTGGCGGCAATGGCGGCCACCAGCCCGTAGATAAGGTTGACGTTGCCGTGGATGTTGGTCTCAAGGCTTGCAGCGACCCGGGCCAGTTGCTCGGCTGCCTTGACCTGCTGCGCCACGTGGTATTGTTCGCGTTTCTCGACATCGGCGCGGACGACACCGACCAGCAGGCCGGCGACAGCAAGGATGGCCGGGAAAAAATAGCCGAGGCCGAAGAACTGAAGACCAGACGATTTCGATTTCGAGATGAAGGGCAGCGAGGTCATTGGGATTTCCGATGGTGTCCCCCACTGTGGCCGACAAAATTTAAGATTGTCTAATTTATCCTCGCGTCAGTTAGATTTGGCGCGGATAGCTCCGATCCAAAGACCGACAGGGTGGGAAAAAGGCTTGCCGCATCGGCGTATGATAGTTCTATACCGGCGTGTGCTCCGGCGCGCCCGGCCGGCGCCCGTAGACGGCGACGGAATCGTATTTCTTCTCGTCGGAGGCAAAGGCCGTCGAAAGTAGAAGCTGAATCGACCGCAGCACCGTATGTCGCCGGCCTGAAGGGTGGGCGGTATATTCGCGGGTCCGGTCGTAGATCGAGGCCTCCCATTGCCGCCAGCTCGCATGGTGGTGGCGGGTATAACCCATGTATTGGAAGCTGGAGAAGGTGAAGCCGCCGAGGCCGATCACCTTGCGAAGACAGGCGGGCGTGAAGAAGTAGAGATGACGCGGCGCGTCGAACATGGCCGAGCAGACGCCGAGGCTTTTGAAATGGGTGGCCGCGCAGTTGGGCACTTCGCAGAACAGTATCCCACCCGGACGCGTCAGGAAGAATGCCTTCTGGAGTGCCAGGATCGGGTCGCGGCAATGTTCCAGCACATGGCGCATGATCACGAGATCGCAGCTCTGTCCTTTGAGATCAGCCGGAAGCTCCTCGCAGGTGCCCGCAAGCACCGTGATGCCAGCCTTGGCCGCCTCGGCTCTTGCCGCTGCATCCGGCTCGACGCCGAGGACGTTGAAGCCGAGCGCCTTGAAACGGCTGAGGAGATCACCGCCGCCGCAGCCGAGGTCGCAGATCGAGGCGCCCGGCGGCAGATCCTTGGCGATGCGCTCGGGATCGAGCGACTGGCCCTTGTCGAGGCGCCAGGCGGCGTGGAGCAGCGCCCTGTCGAGGAGGGTCTGATTGACCTCCACGAGATGACCCTGCCCGTGGGTGTAATACCGGGCGGTATCATAAAAAGACGGAATTTCTTCCGAGCTGGGCATGGGGCTGACGGCACCGAGCCCGCATTCCGTGCAGACCACGAAGTCTTTATGGGTGTTTTCGGCGCCCTTTAACGGGTCGAGCGGCATATACGTCCACGGGGCAGTCTGCCCACCGCAGGAAAAGCAGGTCATCTCATGCTCCGCCAAAGATGGTCGCAATTTGCCGAGAATACCGATCTTCAACAACATGCCTAAAGTGATGATCTACCGATGGAGTATGTGGTGATAATTGGGAATGGCGCTTGCCGATCCGCGCGTGTCGCCGAAGCACGGTATTCTGCTTTGTATCGGAGGGGATTTCGGCCGTGCCTATGCGGGGCTGATAAGGTTCCGGCCGGCACGCTTGGAACGGTAGAGGCCGTCGTCGGCGCGTTTCAAAATGTCCTCGGAGGAAGCATCGGCTAACAGAAATTCGCTCAAGCCGCCGCTGATCGTGGCGTGGTGGCCAAGCGCCTCCCGGACCTCGGTGGCGACGCGCTGGCGCAGCCGGTTGGCGATGACGATGCCGTGCTCCTGCCGGGTGGCGGGCATCACCACGACGAACTCGTCGCCGCCGAGGCGGGCGAGAAAATCGGTCTTGCGCAATTCCAGGCGACAGACGCCGGCAATCGCTTTCAGAACCGCATCGCCCATCGCATGTCCAAGCTCGTCGTTGACGGTCTTGAAGTGGTCGATGTCGAACATGAAGACGGATGTCGGGATGTGCTCGTCGCGAAAAAGCTCGAACTTCAGGGCGAGCACGTCCATCAGCTTTCGGCGATTGAAGAAGCCGGTCAGCGCATCAGTTTCGCTTTGGTGGCGCAGCTGGTTCTCGACGGCATTCTTTTCCGTGATGTTGCTGGCGACCCAGACGATCGCATCCTCGCCGTCGACCTGGAAATCGAGCGCCTGCAAGCGTCCCTCGAACCAGATCGGGTGGGCGGGACCATCGTTCTGCAGCCCCTTCACGTCGCTGCCGGAGAGGCTGTATTCGATGATATGCAGGGCACGCGAGGCGAGCGCCTTTTCGATCTCCCGCACAAAACGTTGCGCCTTCTCGACGATGAGGACGTCGTAGAGGCTCTTGCCGACGAGATAGCTGCCCTCGTGATAATAGCGGGTGTCCTTGCCGCCGAAGAGCGCGGCATAACGGCCGCTGCGGGTCAGGACGAAGCAGGGGTCCGGGAGCGCCGACAGAATGAAATAAAGCTGATCGCGGGAAAAGGCGGTTTCCTGTCCGATCTGGATCTCTGGCGCAAGGTGAGCTGCCGTCATTGCGTTTCCCGGGGCGTTGATGCAATCCGGGCTGCATGGCCGGACCGACCGGAAGCAACGGGCGCACGGTCCGGAGACTACCGCCAAACTCCTTCCAAATTATCAACAGATGCGAATATTCGCAGGAACGAATAAAGGCGGGGCGGCAGCCGGCAAAGGCAAATGGCTGGCTGCAGCCATGGCTTTCCATCGCGGCCGTACCCTTTTGCGGCAAACGCACCTTGCCTTTGGCGGCGGGCCTATGTTCGATTGCGGACTTTCAAATTCATGAGTCCCCGCCGGTATGTTCAAGGATTTTTCCGTTTCGGCCCTGATGATGGGGCTGCTCACTGCCTTTGTCGGGTTCATCAGCTCGTTTGCGGTCATCATGCAGGGGTTGCAGGCGATGGGTGCGACCGCGCCGGAAATCGCCTCGGCTCTCTTGGCGCAATCGATTTCGATGGGTTTGCTGGCGATCGTGTTCTCGAGCATGTACCGGATGCCGATCAGCATCGCCTGGTCGACGCCGGGGGCGGCGCTTCTGTCCGGCATCAGCATAATCGAGGGCGGGTTTCCGGCCGTGGTCGGCGCTTTCGTGGTCTGTGGCGTGCTGATCATTCTCTCCGGCCTGTTCCGGCCGCTCAGCCGGGCGATCCGGCTGATCCCGGCACCGCTCGCCAATGCCATGCTGGCCGGTATTCTGCTCAGTCTTTGCCTCGCGCCGGTGAAGGCTGTCGCCTTCAATGCGGCGCTCGGCCTGCCGATCGTGCTGACCTGGATGGTCGTGGTTTCCAGGTGGCGGCTCTGGGCGGTGCCGGCGTCGCTCGGGGCGCTGATCCTGGTGCTGGTCTTCGGCGTCGACCTTGCCCCGGACGCGATGGCGCAGATCGGCGCGGCGATCCATCCGGGCCTCACCTTCGTCACGCCGGTCTTTACCCTGCACGGGATGATCTCGGTGGCGCTGCCGCTGTTCATCGTCACCATGGCCTCGCAGAACATACCCGGCATGGCGATCCTGAAGGTGCACCACTACGAGCCGCCGGCGGGTGTGATGTTTGTCGGCACCGGCATCTTCTCGATTCTCGGAGGGCTGGTCGGCGGCGTGCCGGTCAACATGGCGGCGATCACGGCGGCGATGTGCGCCAGCGAGGACGCCCACCCCGATCCCGCCAAACGCTACTGGGCGGCGATCGTCGCCGGCTTCGGTTACATCGTGTTCGGCCTGATCGCCGGCGGCATCATCGCCTTCGTATCGCTGGCGCCGCCGATCCTGCTGCAGGCGGTGGCGGGCCTCGGACTGATCGGCGCCTTTGCCAACGCAGCCTTTGCGGCCTATCGCGACCCGGAAACGCGCGAAGCCGCGGCGATCACCTTCCTCGTGACGGCGTCGGGTCTTTCGTTTGCGGGGATTTCAGGGCCTTTCTGGGGGCTCGTCGCCGGCGGGGTGATGATGGGATTGCAGAGCCTCGTCAGGCGTGCTTGAATGTCTGGAAATGGTATAATTTCTATATTATATTGGTCATGAAGTTCGAATTTGATCCTGACAAGAGCGCCACGAACAGGGACAAACACGGAATCGATTTCGTGGAGGCGCAGGCGTTGTGGGCAGATGAGAGGCGGACCGTCGCTCCGGTCCTGTCGGATACGGAGTCGCGATATATCCTTACGGGAAAGATTGCGGAGAAACATTGGACCGCGGTCTATACATGGCGAGGAGACTGGCTGCGAATTATATCGGTCAGGCGCGCACGTGACAAAGAGAAGCAGACCTATGAAGACAGTAACCGCTGAAGAGTTTGACAAGAAATTCGACGATGGCGAGGACATCAGCGAATATGTGGACTGGTCTAAGGTCACACGCCCGGGTCTCGAACCCAAGCGCGTCAATATCGATTTTCCGACCTGGGTCGTGAACGGGCTGGATCAGGAGGCGCAGCGTCTCGGTGTTACGCGGCAGTCGCTGGTGAAACTCTGGATCGCCGAACGGCTTGAGGCAAGACGCCAAGGCAAGTGAAAGCCCACTTGCCTCTCTTCCACTCTGAGGTTATACACTTCGCCCATGACCATGACAGGCGCAATCATGTCCGACCGTTCGTCTACCCGCCGCATCGCGGCCGGGACGATGGTATTTGCGCTTTCCTCGCTTCTTAGCCTCGACCTTACGCGCGGTTGCCGGGTCCGTTGAGGAGCGCCCGGCGGCCGAAGGCCCGCCCGGCATAAGAGCTCCTCTCACGAACATTCAAGACCGAGCCACCAAAGACCGCTAAAGGTCCGCATCGACGACGGCCAATTCCCCAGACGGATGCCGAGCGACGCGTGAAGCGAGAAGAGACGACGACAATGGACGCCAACACCCATTCCCCGAAATCCGGCCATAAATCCGGGATGCCCGACGCGGCTGTGAAATACCGCGCTTACCCGCCCATCAACATTCCCGACCGCACCTGGCCCACGAAAACCATCACCAAGGCACCGATCTGGTGTTCGGTCGACCTGCGCGACGGCAACCAGTCTCTGGTCAACCCGATGGGCCATGACCGCAAGGCCCGCATGTTCCGCATGCTGCTCGACATGGGCTTCAAGGAAATCGAGATCGGTTTCCCGTCCGCCTCGCAAACCGATTTCGACTTCGCCCGCTGGTGCGTGGAAGAGGGCGGCGTGCCGGAAGACGTGTCCATGCAGGTCCTGGTCCAGTGCCGGCCGGAGCTGATCACCCGCACCTTCGAATCTCTGGAGGGCGCCCACAAGCCGATCATCCACTTCTACAACTCGACCTCCGAGCTGCAGCGCCGCGTGGTGTTCGCCAAGGACGTCGCCGGTATCAAGCAGATCGCGGTCGACGCGGCCAAGATGATCACCGACATGGCAGCCAAGGCTGCCAATGGTGCAAATGGGGGTTTTCGTTTCCAGTATTCGCCGGAAAGTTTTACCGGCACCGAACTGGAAGTGGCGCTGGAAATCTGCAATGCCGTCACCGAGGTGATCAGGCCGACCGCCGAGGACAAGCTGATCCTCAACCTGCCCTCGACGGTGGAGATGGCGACCCCGAACGTCTATGCGGACCAGATCGAATGGATGTGCCGCAATCTCGACAACCGCGAAAATATCATCATCTCGCTGCATCCGCATAACGACCGCGGCACCGGTATCGCTGCGACCGAGCTCGGCCTGATGGCGGGTGCCGACCGTGTCGAAGGCACGCTGTTCGGCAATGGCGAGCGCACCGGCAATGTCGACGTGGTGACGCTCGCCTTGAACATGTACACGCAGGGCGTCGATCCGGAACTGGATTGCTCCGATATCGAGCGGATCAAGGCGGTCTACGAATATTCCAACCAGATGGTCATTCCCGAACGGCATCCTTATGTCGGCGAACTGGTCTATACGGCCTTTTCCGGCTCGCACCAGGATGCGATCAACAAGGGCATGAAGGCGATCAAGGTTGCCAATCACCCGGTCTGGGAAGTGCCATACCTGCCGATCGACCCGCGCGATGTCGGCCGTTCCTACGAGGCGATCATCCGCATCAACTCGCAGTCGGGCAAGGGCGGCATCGCCTATATCCTCTCCGAGGATTACGGCCTGAACCTGCCGCGTAACCTGCAGGTGGAGTTCCGCGAGGAGATCCAGCGGATCACCGACGAAGAGGGCGTGGAGCTTCCTGCCAAGCGCATCTATGAGAGCT
This sequence comes from Neorhizobium tomejilense, assembly GCF_964254135.1. NCBI lineage: Bacteria > Pseudomonadati > Pseudomonadota > Alphaproteobacteria > Hyphomicrobiales > Rhizobiaceae > Neorhizobium > Neorhizobium tomejilense. The sequence goes on along the minus strand of NZ_CAXUSO020000001.1, from coordinate 2,447,541 downwards.
TCATCGAGCGCTATGTCGAGCAGCCCGGCGGACGGCTGAAATTCGTCGATCACCACACCTTTCCGGCCGGGGTCGATCACAAGGGCGTTCGCGTCGTCGCAGCGGAGATCACCGATGGCGGCGAGACGAAGCGGATCGAAGGCACGGGCACGGGACCGATCGACGGCTTCATCAACGCGCTGTCGACCTATCTCGGCATAGAACTTTCGGTCGCCGACTATTCCGAACATTCGCTGCAGCACGGCTCGAACGCGTCTGCCATCGCCTATGTGGAGATGGAGCACCCGAACGGAAAACTGTTCGGCGCCGGCATCAACAAGAACATCGTCGCAGCCTCGCTCGAAGCGATCGTCTCGGCGGCGAATAGGGTGCTGGCGGCGAAGAGGTGATCGGCGAGCCTTTTACCGCATAACGATAGCAAATAAGCCGCCTGAATCTTCGGGCGGCTTCTTGATTCATAGGTGGCAGGTTTATTTGCTCGACGTCGCGCTGGCGAAGGCAAGGGCGGCCGCAAAGACGACAAATGCACCTACGATGAAGCTGACGACGACGATGGTTTCGGTTGGCATGATGACCTCCAATGGTTTGAATGGAGGCTATGCCGGACCATGGATCGGGTGTTTGAGCTAGGTCAACCTGCGGCGTCAGATCAGCCCCGCCGCCTTGGCCGCGATATCATCCAGATCGGCCGCAGACGACGGGCCGACGATCATGTAGGTGGCCAGCGGCGTGACCCAGGAGACGAGGCCGGTGTCGTTGCGGATTTCCTCGATCGAGCGGTTGCCCTCGGGTCGGGTCTTGGTGAAGGAAATGGCGATCACGTCGCCGTCTCCTTCACCGTCGGTCCGGCGGTAGATAAGCTGGCCGACCGGCCCGCCGCCGGCGGCAAACAGGCGGGCGCCCTGGAAGGTCAGGCCGCTGTCGCTGAGATCGGGGATCCGAAAGCCGACGCCGGTATTGGTGGTCAGCCATTCGAGGATATCGGCAGGCCTGTCGGCCGGGATTTCAGCAAGGTGATTGGTCTGGCGCGCATAGAGCCGGTAATGGGCGATGATATCGTCCAGCCAGTCGCGGCTGCTGGTGCCGGGCATGGAAATCATCGAAAACTGCGGCACCGCGGGGTTGCCGCCGATCATATAGCCGATGCCGCCGCCGAGCACGAAAAACAGGGCGCAGGCGGCCACTGCCTGTAGGCCGGACGGCTTGAAGGAAAGCGTCGGGCGCGGCCCCTGCGGCAGGCGTACGGCCCGGCGCGGCAGCGGCGCATTCTTGATGGTGCGCACCAGATCGAGCGGCACCGGCTCCTTCAGCATGTCGTCAAATGCGCGCCTTCCGAGATCGGCGCCGCGCTTCAGCGCGTCGTGCAGGGACCGGGCCTGCGGGTCGTTGACCAGCAGTTCCTCGACGTCATGCCTGTCGTCGTCGCTGGCCCGGCCATCGATATAGGCGGAAAGCCGCAGTTCGAGCGGCGAGGGCTGGGGGATGTTCATCCTCACGCTCTCCGCTCGCTCGTTTCGGCGGCGGCCGCCGCCAGGCTGAGACGTGCGGTGCAAAGGCGGGCGGCAAAGAGATCCGGCTGGATGCCGAGAATGGCGGCCGCCTCCGCATAGGCGAAATCTTCCACATCAGCGAGCAGGAAAACGCTCGCCAGCCCGTCCGGCAGACAGGCGAGGGCGTCCTTCTTCGACGGGCGGGAACTTCCGGCCGTGGAAGCGTCGTCGGCGGCATTGCCCTCGGCGCGACGGCGTTTCTTGGCTTCGTCCAGGAATGTGCTGCGGATCATGCTGAAAAGCCAGCTTTCCAGCCGGCCTTCGCCCTTCCAGTGATGGCTTTTCTGGATCGCCCGGCCGGCCGCTCCACGCACCAGATCATCGGCCTCGGCGGCGTTTCCCGTCAGCGTCAGCGCGAAACGGCGCAGGCGCGGCAGGAGCGCTACGAGATCGCGCCGGATGTCGGTCGATGGGCTCGGCTGGGTCATGTATAGGAGCGGCTTACCTGTGATCTACTTCAATAACCGGAACGAACTCATAGCTATGACGGGATTGTGGCGATTCCGCAACAATCGCGCCATTGATTCTACAACATTCTCGCGACTTGCGGAATCGACATCGTCGCTGGCTCCTCACCGTAGAGAAGCCGGCTGTTGTCGAGCGCAACGCCGTCGCCCCGTTCCGTGAGGCCATAACGGTCGCAAAGAAGGTTCCAGGCACCGGGCTCGCCGGAGAGCGTGAAGAGGTTGTAGGCGGCGCGCGGCTTGTGTCCGCCAGGTCCCTGGGAGGCCGACGCGATGCCGACCACCGGCACGTTGCCGGTATGGCTTCGCAGCCAGTAGAGCGTGTTGAGATGCGTGTGCCCGTGCAGCACCAGTTCCGCGCCACCGGTGGAGATCGCCGCTGCGAACCGGCGGATGCCGAGCATGCGCTTGTGCGAGGAGGCGGCACCGCGGATTGGCGGATGGTGGATCAGCACCACCCGGAAGAGGCCTTCGTCTCCCGCCTTCTTCAACAGGTTGACCGTCTCGCGGGCTTGGCGCGAGCCGAAATATCCCGACGCAGAAAAGGGCAGGGTGGCATTGGAGGTCGAGCAGCCGATGATGGCGATCGGACCCCGACAGCGCAGGGTCGGAAAGATATGGTCGTCTTCGGGCCATTCGGCGGGGTCGTCGTCGCTCTTGATGAACGGATACCATTCGTTGACCGACTTGTCGTGCGCGCCCGGCACATAGGCGTCGTGGTTGCCGGGCACGAAAGTCGTATCATAGGGGTCGCCGATGGTGCGCAGCCACTCGCCGGCAAGCCGCGTCTCGATCTTGGTCGCCAGGTTGACGAGATCGCCGGTGATGACGAGCTGGTCCGGTTCCCGCGTCTTCAAATCGCTCAAAAGCAGGTCGAGCGTGTTGACGAAAAGGTGCTTGCGCCGATTGCGGTGCCAGTTCACAAACCCGGTGATCCGCTTCGAGAAAAGCTCGCGAAGCGTCAGGTTTGGAAGCGGCCCCAGATGGATGTCGGAAATATGCGCGAATTTGAACATGGCGCACACATAACGCATGAGTGCAGAAATCGTTATCGATTTTCTGGGCGCTCCCGGAGTTATGAATGAGTGGCGAAGGGGTGCCGGAAATCCGAAACGGGCGCACCCGGATCGTCGTCTGGCTGCTGCACCGGGTCTTCATGCTGACGCGCGGCATGACGCTCGGGGTACGCGCCGCCTGCTTCGACGCACAAGGCCGCATCTTCCTCGTGCGTCATACCTATGTGCCCGGCTGGTACATGCCGGGCGGCGGCGTCGAGCGCGGGGAGACGTCGCTTGAGGCGCTGCGCAAGGAGTTGCGCGAGGAGGGCAATCTGGAGATTGTCGGGGAGGTCGCGCTTTTCCACGCCTACTACAATCGCAATGCCAGCAAACGCGACCACGTGCTGTTCTATCGGGTGACGGTGGAGCAGACGAAGCCGCGTGCGCCGGACCGGGAGATTGCCGAGAGCGGGTTCTTTGCGCTGGATGCGCTGCCAGAGGAGACGACCGCCGCGACGCTGCGGCGGTTGCGGGAGTTGAAGGGCGAGGTTGAGCGGGCGGATTACTGGTGAGGGATCCCAGTTTGCCCCTCATCCGCCCTGCCGGGCACCTTCTCCCCGTTCTGACGGGGAGAAGGACAGATGCCGCACCGTCTCACCCTATCGACAACGCTTTGGTTTGAAGGGGACCGGGAGCTTGCCGCTTGCGTCCTTCGCCCCGCTTGCGGGGAGAAGGTGCCGGCAGGCGGATGAGGGGCAGATGCGTCTCGATCAAGCCACCCGTTTCACCTTCTCCCGCCCATGCGGCGCGTCGAGGTTCACTACCGGGCCGACGGGGACGATGCCGGTCGGGTTGATGGTCTTGTGGCTCCCATAATAGTGGTGCTTGATGTGGAACAGGTTGCAGGTCTCGGCGATGCCGGGTTGCTGATAGAGATCAGCGAGATAGCCGGAAAGGTTCGGGTAGTCCGCTATGCGGCGGATGTTGCACTTGAAGTGGCCGACATAGACCGGATCGAAACGCAGCAGCGTGGTGAACAGGCGCCAGTCCGCCTCGGTCGTGGTGTCGCCGAACAGGTAGCGGCTGCCTGACAGGCGCTTTTCCAGAATGTCGAGGGTTTCGAACAGGCGGGTGACGGCGCCCTCATAGGCGTCCTGGACGGTCGCGAAACCGGCCTTGTAGACGCCGTTGTTGACCGTGTCGTAGACGAGCGCGTTCAGGTCATCGATCTCGCCGCGCAGTGCCTGCGGATAAAAATCCGTCGTCGAGCCGGTCAGGCCGTCGAAGGCGCTGTTGAACATGCGGATGATCTCGGAACTCTCGTTGGAGACGATGGTGTTCTCAAGCTTGTCCCAGAGGACGGGCACGGTGACGCGGCCGGAATAGCTGGGATCGGCCTTCAGGTAGACCTGGTAGAGATAGTCCGAGCCGAACAGGTCGTCGCCGGTGGCGCCGTCACGTTTCCGGAACTCCCAGCCGTTCTCCAGCATCAGGTAATCGACGACCGAGACCGAGACCAGGTCCTCGAGCTTCTTCAGCTTGCGGAAGATCAGGGTGCGGTGCGCCCAGGGACAGGCATAGGAAACATAGAGATGGTAGCGCCCGGCTTCGGCCTTGAAGCCTTGCCTGCCGGAGGGACCGGCGGAACCGTCCGCAGTCACCCAGTTGCGGAACTGCGATTCTGCCCGCTTGAAATGGCCCTTGTTTTCCTTGGTATCGTACCAGACGTCCTGCCATCTTCCTTCGACGAGCCTGCCCATGGTTATCTCCTTGGATTTTCCTTGTGGTGATAGATACGGCACCGGCTGCCGAATACGAGGCAGGATTTTATGAACGGTGTGTTTTTGCGTTGGACGCGGGAAATTTTTCCTGCTAATTCGCTTTCCGGATTTTAAGGATACTTTCCTCCATGACCGAAGTGCGGACATTGCGACGACGCTGATCATCGACCACGACGCTTGAACAGGCGTCATCGAGATCCCTTGTCCTGTCCGCTCTCAATCTACGGCTTCGGTCCTTCATGTCTCAGCACAACGCCCTCTATAAGCACGAACTCGTTTATCTCACGGAAGATGCATCCCATGATGAGGTCATCGAACTCATCAACATGGAAGCCTTCGGCCCCGGGCGCCATACCCGCGCCGCCGCCCGCATCCGCGAGCAGGGGCCGCATGACCGGACACTTTCCTTCGTCTGTGCCGATGACGGCGAAACGATCGCTTCGGTCAGGATGACGCCGGTCCATGCGGGTTCGGTCAAGGGCCATCTGCTCGGGCCGCTTGCGGTGCGGCCGTCGCACAAGAACCAGGGCATCGGCCGGGAATTGGTACGGATCGCCATCGACGCGGCGAGGCGCCAGGGTTCGGAAGCGGTGATCTTGGTCGGGGATCCACCTTATTACGGTCCGCTCGGGTTCGAGAAAGTTGCCTACGGCGCGCTGGAATTTCCGGGACCTGTCGATCCCGGCCGGGTTCTGGTCGTGCCGATCGCAGCCGACGTGCATGCGCGGCTCAAGGGCGTCATCGGCTGGCGCGGATAGGCCATTTCCTTTAAGCAGATGACGGATCGGTCGGCGAAAGCCGGCCGCACGATTCGTCGAAGCGAGGGACCGGGCGCATGACAGCAATCACCATGGACGAGGCGCTCGATCGCGCCGGAGCGGGGACCTATCAGCGACGGCTGATGGGGGTTTTCGGCCTCGTCTGGACGGCCGATGCGATGCAGGTGCTGGCGGTCGGTTTCACCGCCGCCTCTATCGCGGCAAGTTTCGGGCTGACCGTGCCGCAGGCGCTGCAGACCGGCACGGCCTTCTTCTTCGGCATGCTGCTTGGCGCGCTCGGTTTCGGCAGGCTTGCCGACCGGATCGGCCGCCGCCGGGTGCTGATCGTCACGGTTGGCTGCGATGCGCTGTTCGGCACGCTCTCCATCTTTGCCCCGGATTTTACCATTCTGCTTGTCCTGCGCTTCCTGACCGGCGCTGCCGTCGGCGGCACGCTGCCTGTCGATTATGCGATGATGGCGGAGTTCCTGCCTGCCAGAAACCGCGGCCGCTGGCTGGTCCTGCTCGAAGGCTTCTGGGCAGTCGGGACGCTGATCGTGGCGCTCGCCGCCTGGGCCGCAAGCCTTGCCGGCGTCGCTGATGCCTGGCGCTACATCTTTGCGGTTACCGCCATTCCGGCGATTGCCGGCATCGGCCTGCGTTTCCTGGTGCCGGAATCGCCGCTCTACCTGATGCGCTCGGGCCGCAATGACGAGGCGAGGGCGATCGTCGACCGGATGCTCGTCGTCAACGGTCGTCCGCAGCTCGGGGCTGACACCAGCCTAGTCCCGCCGCCGCCGGTCAAGGCAACCGGCATCTTCTCGGGCGAGTTGCGCCAGCGCAGCATCATGATCCTGGCGATCTGGTTCCTGGTCTCGGTCTCCTATTACGGCGTCTTTACCTGGATGCCGGCAAGGCTCGCCGGCGAGGGCTTCGGTTTCGTGCGCGGTTACGGCTTTCTGGTACTGGTCGCGCTTGCCCAGCTTCCAGGCTATGCGCTTGCCGCCTATGGCGTGGAAAAATGGGGCCGCAAGCCAACGCTGATCGGCTTCTGCCTGCTCTCGGCGCTCGGCTGCCTGATGTTTGTCGTCGCGCCGAGTGCCCTCCTGGTCGGGGCCGCGCTGCTGATCATGAGCTTTGCGCTGCTCGGCACCTGGGGTGCGCTCTATGCCTATACGCCGGAACTTTATCCGACCGCGTCGCGGGCGACCGGCATGGGGGCAGCCGGCGCCATGGCGCGTCTCGGCGGCCTGCTGGCGCCGTCGCTGGTCGGTTACGTCGTGGTTCAGGGGCTCGGCCTGACGATCGGCATCTTTGCCGGCCTGCTGGTGATCGCGGCGATTGCAGCTACGATGATCAATGCGGAAACGCGGCGGGTCTCTCTCGCCTGAGATCGGAAAGCTCAGAACCGTTTTTGCAGCCAGGTCACCGAATGGCCTCCTTCGAGGCCCTTCAGCGTGCCGATCTCTGTGTAACCTTGCTTCAGATAAAGCTTGAGTGCTGCCGGGTTCATCGTGTCGATATAGGCGCCGATCGCGCCGCGGGCGCGGGCTTCGGCTTCCGCCATGTCGAGCATGCGGGCGGCAAGGCCGCGGCCGCGTAGTTCGTCCGGGATGTAGAGCATCGAAACATAGAGCCAGCCGCGGCCGGTATAGCCGGTCAGCCCGCCGATGAGGTTGCCGTCGTCGTCATGCAGTGGCACCGCCAGCTCGCGGCGGTTGGTGGGGCCGAACGTCGCTGCATTGTGGGTCATCAGCCGTTCGAGGATGAAATCCTCCTCGTCGGCGGTCATGCCTTCGATGATTTTCAGGTCGATATCCATGCGACTATTCCCGTCTCCATTTTCGGAGCGCAGGGATAACCTACAGAGCTTTCCTGAGGAAGGTGCGGGTGCGGCCCTTCGGAAATTCCGGCAGTTCCCCGAAGATTTCGTAGCCCTGGCGCATATAGGCCTTGCGGGCGGCCGGGCTGAACGTGTCGATCCAGGCGCCGTGACAGCCGCGGGCGCGGGCTTCCTGTTCGGCTTGGCTCAGCAGCTTGCCGGCCATGCCTTCACCCCGCAATGTTTCCGGGATGAACAGCCATTGGGTGAAGAGCCAGCCCCAGGCCGTGTAGCCGGAAAGCCCGCCGATGGCGTTTCCATCGATATCGCGGATCAGGATGGCGAGGGCTTGACGTTCCGACGGGCCGACATCGGCTTCGTTGAAGGCGGTCAGTCCCTCGCTGATCGCAGCGAGTTCCTCCGGCCGGGGCGAGGCAGTCATATCAAACCGCGTCATACCTCAGCGACCCTCGCGCCACCACATCGCCGCGACCGCGAAGAGCAGGGCGGAGAGGCCGGCAAAGCCGGCAAACAGCGGCAGCGTGTTGATGCCGCGCAGCACCGTCTCGTCGGTCAGGCGGATGACCATGCGGTTGGGATCGTTGACGCGCACTTCGCCGCGCACCGGCAATATGTCCGGCAGCGAGATGCCGTCGCCCGAGGCGACGCGGGTAACGAGCCCGCGGGTCTTGTCGGCATAGGGTTTCAACGTGGCCTCGGTCGAGATCATCGCCTTGAATTCCGGCGCATCCACCGTGCCGACATGCACCAGCGTCGAGAACTGGCCGTTGGTGACTTCGAACAGGCCGGTTTCCTCCATGCGGCGCTCCAGCCGATACTCGCCGGGACCGGCTGAAGTCATCGGCATGGTCTCGGTGCGGCCGGACGGATATTTGATCGTCGCGGGGCCTGGATCGTCGCCGATCGTCTGGCGCGTGGCTTCGAGCGTACGGCCGACAGCGCGCGCGGTCAGCGCCTCTTCCTCGAGTTCCGGTTCCTTCATCAGCCAGTGGGCGATGCGGCGATAGAGCGAGACGTGCGGGCCGCCGCCTTCGAAACCGCGGGCCCAGAGCCAGCCCTGGTCGGAGAGCAGCATGGCGACGCGGCCTTCGCCCTGCCGGTTGAGGACGAGCAGCGGGCGGTCGCCATCGCCTTCCATGACGGTCTGACCCTGCGGTGTGTCGACGTCGATGGTGCGGAACCAGCGGCCCCAGGTCGGCGGATTGGCATTGGAGCCGTCGAGCCCGCGGGTCACGGGGTGCTTTTCGCCCTCCGGTGACAGATGCGGATAAAAGGCGGCGCTGTGGACTTCGCCGGTCGGCGCGGCCGGCAGGACCTGTTCGAGCGGCGTCGAGGCGATCGAATCCTCGCCGGCATGTTCGGGGCCGGCAGCGATCAGCAGCGCGCCGCCATTGTTCACGTACTGGGCGATGTAATCGTAATAGAGGATCGGCAGCACGCCGCGGTGCTTGTAGCGGTCGAAGATGATCAGGTCGAAATCCTTGATCTTCTCGACGAAAAGCTCGCGGGTCGGGAAGGCGATCAGCGACAGTTCGTTGATCGGCGTGCCGTCCTGTTTTTCCGGCGGGCGCAGGATGGTGAAGTGCACGAGGTCGACCGACGCATCGGACTTCAACAGGTTGCGCCAGGCGCGCTCGCCGGCATGCGGTTCGCCGGAGACGAGCAGGACGCGCAGGTTCTGGCGGATGCCGTCGATGACATGGACGGCGCGGTTGTTGGCGGTTGTCACCTCGCCCGGAAGTTCGGCAACCGAAAACTCCATGACGTTGTTGCCGCCGCGCGGGACGGTGAAGGAGAAGGGCGTCTCCTGGCCGGGCGTAGCGCGCAGCGTCGCGGTCTGCTGGCCGTTCATGCGCACGGTCACCTGCGCCGGTCCGCCGCCGGTGCGGCCGTCGTCGAAGACCCGCAGCGTCAGTTCCTGTTCCTCGCCGACGATGCCGAAACGCGGCGCGCGGACCACTTCGACGCGGCGGTCGAATTCGTCCGGCTTGCCGGTGATCAGGCCGTGGACGGGGGCGTTGAAGCCGAGGTCCTGGTTGATGCCGGGCAGGTCGTGGATCTGGCCGTCGGTCAGGAAAACCGCACCGCCGATCCGGGCGGGCGGTACGTCGGAAATGGCGGAACGAAGGGCAGTGAACAGCTTTGTCGACGGCGTGTCGGATTCGCCGTCGTCATCGACCTCGACAATGCGCGTCTCGATGCGCGGGTAGCGGGAGAACCGGTCCTTGAGGCTCGCGAGTGCCTCGTCGGTCTGCTGTTTGCGCTGGGCGGTATCCTGGCTCTGCGAGCGGTCGACGATGATCGGCACCACGGTCGAAAGCTGGTCGCGGTCCTCCTGCAGCAGCGTCGGGTTGGCGAGCGCCAGGAGCAGGGCGGCGAGCGCCAGCGTGCGCAGGGTGGCGCCGCGGATGCCGCGCCAGAAGGCAAGGCCAGCGAGGATCAGCGCGAAGACGCCGAGGGCGGCGAGGATCGGCCAGGGAAAGAACGGGGCGAATTCGATGGTCATGAGGATTTCCCTTCATCGGGGAGGGAAACTAGGTTTGGCCGGACAGGGCGGCGGACTCCCAATGATCTCCCCCCTTGAGGGGGAGATGTCACGAAAGTGACAGAGGGGGGTATGCGGGCGTCACGGCGAGGGAAGAGGGTAGAGGTTGAGTTCCTGGATACCCCCCTCTGCCCTGCCGGGCATCTCCCCCTCAAGGGGGGAGATCGGCCAGAGGCACCGCTTTGCCACATAACACGGACATGCGTGTCGACTGCCGGAAAACAGGAACGAAGAACGGTAGCGGATGAGGGACGGGTGGTCATCTGTTTCCCTCCCTCACTGCCCAAGCCGCTCAAGCAGAGCCGGGACGTGCACCTGGTCGGCTTTGTAGTTGCCGGTCAGCATGTACATCATGATGTTGACGCCGGAGCGATAGGCGTATTCGCGCTGCATCTCGTCCGGGGGGACGGTGGGAAGAACGGGCCCGCCCTGACTGTCGACTGCCCAGGCGCCGGCAAAATCGTTGCCGGTGATCAGCAGCGGCGTCACGCCGTCGCCGCTGGAGGAGAGCTGCGCGCCGGTGTTCTTGGCTTCCTGCCGCGCCTCGACCCAAAGCGGGCTGCCGGTGTAGCGGCCGGGGAAATTGGTGAGCAGGTAGAACGAACGGGTCAGCACGTGGTCGGCCGGCGTCGGCTCCAGCGGCGGGATGTCGATATTGGCAAGGATCGCCTGCAGCCGTTCGCCGTTCGGCGTGGTGCCGCCGCCGTCGAGCGATGAATACTGGTCGCGCGTGTCGAAGAGCACCGTGCCGCCGTTGCGCATATAGGCGTCGATCCGGGAGATCGCCGCTTGGCTGGGCATCGGTGCCGTGGCGGAGATCGGCCAGTAGATGATCGGGTAGAAGGCGAGTTCGTCCTTGGTGATATCGAGACCGACCGGGGCGCCGGGTTCCAGCGTCGTGCGGTAGGTGAGGAACTGGCTGAGACCTTCGAGACCCTGCTCGGAAATGCTGTCGACGTCCCTCTCGCCGGTCACGACATAGGCGAGGTGGGTCGTATCCAGCCGTTCGAGGATCTGCTCGTCACCGGGCTTGGCTCCGGCGCCGGGCGGCATCTCCTGCGCTTGCGACGGGCTCGGGACGAAGGCGAAGAGGCCGAAGGCGAGGGCGGCGATGACCGCCGCAGCATTGCCGGCGGCGCGGCGACGGGTAGGCACGCGGGAGAAGGCGCCGTTCATGAAGAGCACCACAAGGCTGTCCAGGATCAGCATCGCCAGGGCGGCTGCAAAAAGGGCGGGACGCAGCGATACGGCTTCGCCGCCGGCGAGGCCTTCGCGCACCAGCGGCCGGCCGGCCGTGGTCGGATCGAAGCGGGCAATGACGGTCTTCGGCGCCAGCAGGTTGACGGCGGTGAAGCCGTCCTCGGTGCCGTAAAGGCCGGGCGGGTGGTCGAAGCTTGCGACCGGCACCTGGTTGGCGGCAATCGCGATCGGTCGGGCCGTTCCGGTTTCCGTGGTGAGGACGCCGTCGGCGGTGAGCAACCGGTAGGGAGCCAGCGTCGCCGCGGTCCCCTCTGCTCCCGAGCCGGACGACGCGGCGCCGCCGGCGCGGGCGAGTTGCACCAGGCGGCGGAGCATTTCGACGAAATTGCCCGACAGGGGCAGATTGGACCAGGTCGCTTCGGCGCTCGTGTGGAAGAGTACGATGCGGCCGGCCTCGACTTCCTTTTCGGTGACGAGCGGCGTTCCGTCGGCAAGGCTCGCCCAGGTGCGTTCGGCAAGATCCGGCGTCGGTTCGGCGAGAACCTGGCGGGTGACCGTGATGTCGGCGGCGCGCGGCAAGCCGGCGAAGGGGCCGAAGCCCGGGAAGTCGGCAAGCGACTGCGGCTCCGACCAGGACATGGCACCGCCCAGCGCGCGTTCGCCCTGGCGCAGGATCACCGGCACCAGCGGATCATCGGCGGGGGCGGCGGCAAGGCGCGGCCCAGCAAAGCGGATCAACGTGCCCCCTTGAGCGATCCATCGCTGCAGCGGCGCATAGGATTCGGAGGGCAGGCGGCCGACATCGGCGAGGATGATGGCGGACGGATTGCCCTGCAGGATCTGCGGGATGGCGACCGAAAGATCGGCGGTGTTCGGCTGGATGACGTCCGCATAGGGCAGGAGCGCGCGGCTGATGTAATAGAGCGGCTGCAGGAGCGGCTGGAAATCACTGCCGCTTTCGCCGGCGAGAAGCGCGATGCGGCGGCGCTTGAAGCCATCGTCGAGCAGGTGTGCCGCGCCGGCCGTGGCAAGCCCGTCGATGTTGAGCCGGGCGAAATCGTTGCGCAGTTCGAACGGCGAGGCGATCTCGGCGGTGGCGGTCGCTGCACCCGCATCGAAGCGCAGCGTGCCGGAGGCGAGCGCGCGCCCTTGGGCGTCCAGCGCGTTGACGTTCATCTGCTGCGCCGATGCGGTCGAAAGGCGCGTCGCGGTCACGGACATGGCGGCGGCATTGTTGACCGCATCGGTCAGCGCCACGGCGCTGTGGCCGTCGCCTTCGATCAGGCGCATTTCGGCGGGCGAGAGGGCTGCGAGCGTCGACATGGCTTCGTTGTCGCCGGCCGCCGCCATGCCGTCCGAAAGGATGGCGAGCGTGCCGGGACGGGCGCCGTTCATGGCTTCTCTCACCGCCTGGGCGGCGCGGGCGCGATCCGGAACCAGCGGCTTGGGGCTTGCGGCCGTCAGCTTGTCGCGGGCAGCGGCTGCCGTGCCGGGCACGGCCTCATGGCCGGCATCGGCTGTGAAGGTGATCGACACCGGCACGTCGGCGCTTTCGGCGTCATCGATCAGGAGGTTGGCGGTTTGGACGCGGCGCTCCCAGTCGGCCGCGGTCGCCCAGCCATTGTCGACGACGACAACCAGCGGGCCGCCGGCATTCAGGGAGTTGGCGCGCGGGTTCATGACCGGATCGGCGATCGCCAGGATCACGGCGGCGGCCAGCAGCATCCGCAGCAGCGTCAGCCACCAGGGGCTCTTCGAGGGCGTTTCCTCACGCTTCAGGACCGTTGCCAGGATCCGGAGCGGCGGGAAGACTTCCGCCTTCGGGCGCGGCGGGGTGAGCCGCAGCAGCCACCAGATGACCGGCAGCGCAATCAGGCCGAAGAGAATGGCGGGATTTGCGAAAATGAGCGCGCTCATGACCTGCCTCCGCCCGGCTTTTGCGCCGGCAAGCCGGACAGATAACCATGGACGGCGACCAGCGCCTCGGAGGCGAGATGATCGGTCCGGTGGAAGACAAAACTCCAGCCGAGGCGGCGCAGCGATTCACCCAGCGCATCGCGGCGGGCGAAATAAGCGCGCTGGTAATCCTCGCGGATCATCTCGGCGCGGCCGGACACGAGCTTTTCGCCGGTTTCGGGATCGGTGAATTCGGTGCGGCCGGTATAGGGGAAAGTCTCCTCTGCCGGATCGGCGATCTCGACCACGTGGCCGCGCAGGCCGCGGCGTCCGAGCGGGGCGATGCGTTCCATCACCCGGTCGGCGTCATCGAGGAAATCGCCGATCAGCACGATGTCGCTGTGGCCGCGGATCATCGCGGTATCCGGCAGGCCGGTGGTCAACGGTGCGTGCATGATCGAGGCGGCGAGCCGTTCGGCGGCGTTGCGGGCCGAAACCGGCTCCATGATGCCGGGGCAGCCGATCCGCTCGCCGGACCGGGCAAGGATTTCGGCCAGCGCCAGCATCAGCACCAGCGCCCGGCTTTCCTTCGAGGCAATGGCGAGCGTCGACTTGTACATCATCGACGGCGACATGTCGGCCCAGAGCCAGACGGTGTGGGCGGCTTCCCATTCGCGTTCGCGGACATAGGTGTGGTCGTCGCGGGCCGAGCGCCGCCAGTCGATGCGAGACAGGCTTTCGCCTTCGGCATATGGCCGGAACTGCCAGAAATTCTCGCCGATACCGCGCTTGCGGCGGCCATGCCAGCCGGCGATCACCGTGTTGGCGATGCGCTTTGCTTCCACCATGCAGTCCGGCACAAGCGTCGCGCGGGCCTGGGCTCGGGAGAGGAGTTCGCTACTCGGTGTCTGCTCTACGATCTGGCCAATGGTGGATGCCACGCAGGTTCCTTTCTAGCCGGCGGACTTAGCCGCGGGCCTGCTTCACCAGACCGGCGATGACGTCGCGTACCGACATGCCTTCGGCGCGGGCTGCAAAGGTCAGCGCCATGCGGTGTTCGAGCACCGGTTCGGCAAGCGCATAGACGTCGTCGAGCGATGGAGCCAGACGGCCTTCGTAGAGGGCACGCGCACGGGCCGTCAGCATCAGCGACTGGCCGGCGCGCGGGCCGGGACCCCAGGCGACGTGCTTGTCCGTATGGGCATTGCCGTGGCCGGGGCGGGCGGAGCGCACCAGCGACAGGATCGCATCGACCACCTTGTCGCTGACCGGCATCTGGCGGATCAGCACCTGGATTTCCTGAAGGCGGGCGGAGTCGATGACGCCGCGCGCCTTGGATTCCGAAAGGCCGGTGGTTTCGAGCAGGATCTGCCGCTCGGCGGCGAGTTCCGGATAAAGCACGTCGACCTGCAGCAGGAAGCGGTCGAGCTGCGCTTCCGGCAGCGGATAGGTGCCTTCCTGCTCCAGCGGGTTCTGGGTCGCGAGCACATGGAAGGGGGCGGGCAGATCGTAACGCTGGCCGGCGACCGTGATATGGTATTCCTGCATGGACTGCAGCAGTGCCGACTGGGTGCGCGGCGAGGCGCGGTTGATTTCGTCGGCCATCAGCAGCTGGGCGAAGACCGGGCCCTTGATGAAGCGGAAGGAGCGGCGGCCGGCATCGTCCGTATCCATCACTTCCGAGCCGAGAATGTCGGAGGGCATCAGGTCGGGGGTGAACTGGATGCGGTTGGCACCGAGACCGAGCACGGTGCCGAGCGTGGTGACGAGCTTGGTCTTGGCAAGGCCGGGGACGCCGACGAGCAGCGCATGGCCACCGGACAGGACGGCCAGCAGCGTGTTCTCGACCACCTTTTCCTGACCGAAGATCACCTTGGCGACTTCGGTGCGGATGGCGGCGATGTCGGAAAGTGCCATTTCGGCCGCGGCGATGATGGCTTTCTCATCGAGGACGGTATCGGTGGAATTCATCAGGCCCATGTCGTTCTCCATCATCCAAAACTGGCTGGCATCCAGAACCGGCAGGTACTCAGAAACCGACTGGCTTTCCAAGGCCGGGCTCTTCATATCCCGGCATCGAATCGCTGCATCGCAGCATCCGGCTTATCCGATCAAACTTATTCCCCGAAATATGGCTGACAAGCACGTATTGAATGACTATCTCGTGAGGAACAATTGCTTTGGTGAATGCTTAAGGTCGAACCGGGACTGAAAGATGGCAGCGCAAACGATAAATTCGGCACCCGATGCCGCAGGGCTTGCGGCCCTGATTTCGCGCGCTTCCGAGCAAACCGGCGACGGAAAGCGCGGCCTGCCCCCTGTCGACAAGTGGAATCCACCCTTCTGCGGCGATATCGACATGGAAATCCGTGCCGACGGCACCTGGTTCTACATGGGCACCCCGATCGGCCGCGCACCGCTGGTGCGGCTGTTTTCAACGGTGCTGCGCAGGGACGAGGACGGCAGGACCTACCTCGTAACACCTGTGGAAAAAGTCGGCATCCGGGTCGTGGACGCACCCTTCCTCGCCGTCGAGATGCAGGTGACGCAGCGTGAAGGCCGGCAGGTGCTCACGTTCAGGACAAATGTCGGTGATGTGGTCGAGGCAAGCGCGGAACATCCCTTGCGCTTCGAAATCTCGGGCGAAAATCGGGAGCTGAAACCCTATCTCCTGGTGCGCGGCCGGCTGGAGGCGCTCGTTTCCCGCGCGGTCATGTACGATCTCGTGGAACTGGGCGAGGCGATCGTGATAGACGGGGTGCCGATGTTCTCCGTCCGCTCCGGAACGGAGGTCTTTCCCGTGATGCCCAAGGCCGAATTGGACGCCTTATCGCAATGAGTGACTTTCCCATCTTTTCGGCCGGCGATTTCCGTCGCCGGGCGCTGAACCAGAACGGCGGGCCGATCGATCACGCCTGGCGCGATCACGGCGACCATCTGCTCAATCCGACGCTGGTGGATTTCGCCGCGGGGCTGAAGCTGAAGGACGCGGCGGTGCTGGTTCCTGTGGTCGATGATTGCGATGGGGCCAAGGTGATCCTGACGCAGCGGACATCGACGATGCGCAAGCATTCCGGGCAGATCGCCTTTCCGGGCGGCGGGATCGATCCGCAGGATCGGTCCCCGGAACAGGCGGCGCTGCGCGAGGCGGAAGAAGAGATCGGCCTCGACCGTTCCTTCGTCGAAACGCTGTCGCGCCTGCCGACCTATTACGCGGCGACCGGTTTCCGCATCACGCCGGTGCTCTCCGTGGTCAGGCGCGGCTTCGAGATCACACCCAATCCGGCCGAGGTGGACGACGTTTTCGAGGTGCCGTTGTCCTTCCTGATGAACGAGGCGAACCACCAGCGCGGCAGCCGCGAATGGGACGGCAAGGAGCGGCATTTCTACGTGATGCCCTACGAGGAACGAAACATCTGGGGCATTACCGCGGGCATTCTGCGTACGCTCTATGAAAGGCTTTATGCATGACCAGTGTAGCCGACGAGGCCTGGTTCCAGGACCCGGCGCTGCAGCGCATCCTGACCCTGCTCAATGCCGACGGCGGCGAGGCGCGGGTGGCGGGCGGCGCGGTGCGCAATGCGCTGATGGGGCTTCCCGTCGCCGATGTTGACGTCGCCACCACACTTCGTCCGGAAAAGGTCGTCGAGCGGGCGGTCGCCGGCGGGATCAAGGCCGTGCCGACCGGATTCGAGCACGGTACGGTGACGCTGGTCATCGGAGGCCACGGCTTCGAAGTCACCACGTTGCGTCGTGATATCGAGACCGACGGGCGGCGGGCCAAGGTCGCTTTCGGCACCGACTGGCAGACGGATGCGGAACGACGGGACCTGACGATCAACGCACTTTATGCGGACGCTCAAGGCGTTGTGATCGACCTTGTGAACGGATTGCCGGATATCGACACGCGCACCATCCGCTTCATTGGCGATGCGGCCGAGCGGATCGCCGAGGACTACCTGCGCATCCTGCGCTTCTTCCGCTTTTTTGCGCATTACGGTTCCGGCCGGCCGGATGCGGATGGCCTGAGGGCCTGCGCCCGCGCCAAGGACAAGCTCTCGACGCTGTCGGCCGAGCGGGTCTGGGCGGAAACCAAGAAACTCCTGTCCGCCGCCGATCCTTCCCGTGCGCTGCTGTGGATGCGGCAGGCCGGCGTGCTCACCGAAATCCTGCCCGAGACGGAAAAGTGGGGTATCGACGGCATTCACGGCCTCGTGTCGGCCGAGAAGTCGCTCGGCTGGACGCCCGATCCGATATTGCGGCTGGCGGCGATCGTGCCGCCGGATGTCGAGCGGCTGGATGCACTGGCGAAGCGGCTGAAGATGTCGAATGCGGAGGCTGCCAAGCTTGCAGCCTGGGCGAATGCGCCGGTGCCGCCGGACGAAGTGACGGATGTCGGGTTCGCCCGGCTGCTCTACCGGCAAGGCGCGGAGGGGCTGGTCATGCGGCTAAAACTCGCACTTGCCTCTGCGCGAACCGCGGCCGAAGGCGATCCGGCGGCGATGCGCAAGTCCGCGCGGCTGTCGGTATTGCTGAAGAGGGCGGAGAACTACGAGAAGCCGGTCTTTCCGCTCAGTGGTGCCGATATCGTCGCAGCCGGCGTGCCGGCCGGAAAACGTGTCGGCGAAATCCTGAAGGAATTGGAAGATTTCTGGGTCGAGCGCAATTTCGCTCCCGACCGGGCGGCGCTGACCGCCCGGCTGGAGGATATGATCCGCAGATCACTCTGACATCAGGCGTATCGCCGCTCTGACATCGGGTGTTTCGAAATCAGATACAGCCACTCCGATGCGGATGACCGACTTCGGTCGCGCCGGGCGTCAGGCCGCCGCCGCTCCGTTTTCGTCGCGAATGCGTGCCTTGATGTTCTCGACCATGTTTTCGCGGATGATCTCTTCGCCATGGACAGTGCGAAGATGTTCCACGGCGCGGCGAACCACTTCGGCGTCTTCATCGGCCCGGGTATGCCATTGGCAACCGGGGACGAGCGTACCGCATTCGAACAGTCGCATGATACTTCCTCCTATTGTCGTCGGACTGGAGGCGGGCGGACAGCTCCTCATATCCGCCGGCCCCAATCCCGATAACTCGAAAGCGACGACGCTGTTCCCGATGCCTATTCGGAAAACGCCCAGGCGTGGAAAACGGAAGCCTCTTCCTTACCCTTTTCCCGCGCCGTCTCGGTGTTGGCGGCCGACATGGCAACCGACTTGCCGGCAAGCTGGCGCCTTACCTGGTCCACATAAAAGGAATGGGGGAGTTCTCCGCCAGTTCTCGCGCGCATCTCCGTCGCGAGGCGGTCGATCATTTCAGCGGTATCAAGGGAACGGAAGTCCTTGTCCTTAGACGCTTCCGGCATGGGCATGCTATTCGGTGCCATCATGGCGATCCTCCTCCGGTACAACCAAAGGGACGCTACCACCATCGCGCTGATTCCGATATCGCATTTGTTAAGGATGAGATATTAGGGCCGGTTTATACCCGATATCGTTAACTTTGTGGTTCTCGATCTAAGGCCACCTTACAACCGGAGGCAGTGACGAGAGGATGGACTCGACATTGCCGCCGGTCTTCAACCCGAAAATAGTGCCACGGTCGTAGAGCAGGTTGAACTCGACATAGCGGCCGCGACGGATCAGCTGTTCGTCGCGATCATGTTCCGTCCAGGGCTTGTTGAAGTTGGCCCGGACGATCCGCGGATAGACGAGGTTGAAGGCGCGCCCGACATCCTGCACAAACGCGAAATCCGCATCCCAGCCGCCTTTTTCCGCGACCGGATGCAGCCAGTCGAAGAAAATGCCGCCGACGCCGCGCGGTTCGTTGCGGTGCTTCAGGAAAAAATACTCGTCGCACCAGGCCTTGTAACGATCATAGTCGGCGACCGCCTCGTGGCGCTTGCAGGTGATCTCCATGACCCGGTGGAAGAGGGCGCTGTCGGGATCCGTCTGGGTGCGGCGCCGGTCGAGAACCGGGGTGAGATCGGCGCCGCCGCCGAACCACTGGCTCGACGTCACCACCATGCGGGTATTCATGTGGACGGTCGGCACATTGGGATTGATCGGATGTGCGATCAGCGAAATGCCCGACGCCCAGAAGCGTGGGTCTTCCTCGGCACCCGGCATCTGGCTGCGGAAATCGGCGGAAAACTCGCCGTGGACGGTCGATGTGTGGACGCCGACCTTCTCGAAGACGCGGCCTTCCATCATCGACATTCGTCCGCCGCCGCCCGCTCCGCCATCGCGCAGCCAGTCCTTGGGTTTGAAGCGGCCGGGCTCCTGATCCGAGAGGGGGCCGGTCAGCTCGGCCTCGAGGCCTTCCAGCGACGCGCAGATCGTGTCGCGCAGGCTCTCGAACCAGGCTTTCGCAGCCACCTTCTTGTCTTCGATGTCCTCGGGCAGCCCGTTGGGCAGTACCGGCCGTTCCATATCTCTATTCCTCTCGCCATCCCCTTGGCGCGACTCGCATTTTTCCGATCGGGAATTAGCATTTCTGGCTTTCGCGAACCATTCCATCGATTGTCGCGGGTGGAAAATGAGACTCGCAAAGCGTGTCGCCCGGCACTATCTTTACCGCATAAACAGGTGCTGATCAGAGGCTTTCATGGCAAAGTTCACACCCCCGCCGCTCGACGGGCTGAAGCGCAGGATCGACCGCCACCGGCAGGAAAAAGCCGGCGAGCGCCAGGGCATGTTCGTGCGGCAGACATTTCAGCTCTCACGTGAAGAAGCGCGCGAGAAGGCGCGCGAGTGGTTTCACGAATTTCCGAAGGCCGCCTATTGGACCGAAGTGGAAAGCTGGCGCCAGCTCGAAGGCGACCAGATCGAATTCACGATGCGACGGCTGCCGACTGCGGATTGATCCGATCCATTATTGCGGATCTTCGTAGGTGTAGAGCGCGCACATTTCGGCGCTGCTCTTCGGTGGATTTCGCCCCGTAAACACGGCGATCGCCGACATTCCCTTGCCGGACGCCCAGTTGGCGACATAGGTCACGTCGCCCGATCCGCAGAGCTGGTTGCCGTTTTCAAGTTCCGGATCGGCCGGTTTCGCGACGCGATAGACCGATGCTGGCACCCGCCTGCCATCCACCCGGAAATTATCGGCAACGAGGTCGGAGAATTCGAGGGATTCTTCGTTCTCGAAGGTGATGCTGAAATCGTCCAGCCAGACGTCGCCGGTGACGCTCATCGCCGTCTTGCTGACCGCAGTATAATGCTCGGCCTCCTGGGCGCGGACGGACAAAGCCATCAGGGCAAGAGCGGCAACAGTCATTGGGTAACAAAGCAGAGTGCGGAAATTGCGCATCGAGGTCCTTGAGGGCTTGGCGTTTGTGGCTTTCGGATGAACGAAGCGCCATTGCGGAAACATATGCGATCTCCGAGGTTCGGCCCATGGGCCTCGATCGGTTTGGCAGCTGTTTTTCAAAAGATGCTAAACGGAGACGGAGGCTGCTGGTACCGAAGACTCAAGCGGCATTCTCAGCCTTGGCGAGAACCGGCGTGAGTTCGAGGCCGAGGGCTTTCATCACCTTCAGGATCGTCGCGAATTCCGGATTTCCTTCGCCGCTTAGGGCCTTGTAAAGAGCGGCACGGCTCATGCCGACATCGCGGGCAAGCTTGCTCATGTTCTGGGCTCTTGCGACGATCCCTAGGCATTTGGCGATGAAGGCGGGGTCGCCGTCTTCGAATGCGGCGACCATGAATTCCTCGATATCCCCATCACTGTTCAAATGTTCGGCGATATCGAACCGGCGCACTTCCAAAGCCATTGGCTATTCCTTCCATTCCTTGGCAAGGCGTTTCGCTTCGGCAATGTCCTTGACCTGGCTGCTTTTGTCGCCACCGCAAAGTAGCAGGACAACGATGTCACCTCCTCGGCTGAAGTAGATGCGATATCCGGGACCATAATGGATCCGCATCTCGCTGATGCCTTCGCCGACGGATTTGATGTCACCAAGATTGCCTTCTTCAGCGCGGGCGATTCGACCGAAGATTCTGATTGCGGCACGCCTGTCTCGGAGGTCGTCTAGCCAGTCATCAAAGACTTTGGTCGAGTAAATCGTGAACATCCGAACTGTACTCTATGGAGTGCATTTTCGCAATCAATTTAGACTAAACCTATCCGTGCAATCAATCGAGATTCTCTTCTTCCGCTTCCAGCAAGATCGGTCCCGCACCCTTTTCGCCGAGCATGTCGAGCGGGTTCCTGAGCGGGCAATCCTCCATCGACAGGCAGCCGCAGCCGATGCAGCCGGTCAGGTGGTCGCGGAGCGCCGTGAGGCTGGCGATCCGCGCATCGAGCTGGCGTTTCCAGGTTTCCGAAAGGCGCTGCCAGTCCTTTGCCGTCAGGGGCCGGTCGTGGGGCAGGACAGAAAGCGCCTCGGCGATGTCGGCAAGCGGTATGCCGGTCTTTTGGGCCACCTTGATGACCGCGACCCGGCGCAGCACGACGCGCGGATAACGGCGCTGGTTGCCGCGGTTGCGGCGGCTCTGGATCAGGCCCTTGGTCTCGTAGAAATGCAGGGTGGACACCGCCACGCCGCTGCGGGTCGCGACTTCCCCGACCGTCAGTTCAAGCTCCAGCCGCCCGCCCGGATTTTTCTTCATCATCGCTGTTGACCTCAATATAACTTGAGGTTTTATAGCAGAGGCTTCGTGAAAGAAAACCGGAGCCCGGTTCAATGAAGACGAAAATCGTTCTGCCGCAGCGCCTCGCCGGCGATCATTGCTGCCGACATGGCGACGTTGATGGACCGCTGGCCTTCGACCATGGGGATGAGGATGCGGGCGTCGGCCGCCTCATGCACATGATCAGGCACGCCGGCGCTTTCGCGGCCGAAGAGCAGGATGTCGTCCGGCTGGAATTCGAAGCGGGTATAGGGCAGGGCGGCCTTGGTGGAGGCAAGCACGACGCGCCGGCCGTTCGCCTTGCGCCATTCGTCGAAGCGCTGCCAGTTGACGTGGCGGGCAAGCGTGACGCCCGCCAGATAGTCCATGCCGGAGCGCTTCAGGTTGCGGTCGGAAATGTCGAAGCCAGCCGGCTCGATGATATCGACCGACAGGCCGAGGCAGGCGGCGAGCCGGAGGATCGTGCCGGTATTGCCGGGAATATCCGGCTGGTAAAGGGCGATGCGGAGCCCGCGGGAGATGTCACTCATGCACCGTCCTTACGGGAAACCGAGGCTGCGGCTCAAGCCCTTTCGATGCGCGGCATGGCTGTGACGATCGGGCAACAGAAAAGCTCAGGGTGGCGAGATACGGCGATTTGCCCTTTTCAATTGATGCCCGAGAGGCTACAAGAAACGCGCAACTCAACGCCCACTCAAGGAGGCCCACATGGATATGACCGTGCTCTCGCGCCTCCGCTGCCGGATTTCTCTGTCTCTGGCCTAGGCGTTTCGCGGTTTCTCGCAAACTCTTTCTTTCCTCACTCGTTACGCGGCCGACATCCGGCCTCGCTATCCAGGTTTACGTCGTCCGGTTCCGGCCGCCTTGCGTGCTGAACCGGTGCGGCATCCGACTTACGGAGCTTTTTTCATGTTCTCGTGGTTCGAACGGCGCGTTGATCCCTATCCGGACGAAGCGCCCTCACTACCGCCCGCCGGCCTTGCGGCCTTCCTGTGGCACTATACCAAGCCGGTCTGGCCGTGGGTCGTCATCATGTCGACCTGTACGATGCTGATTGCTGTCGGCGAAGTGGCGCTGTTCCAGTTCCTCGGCGATATCGTCGACTGGCTGACCAATGCCGATCGGGCGACCTTCCTTGAAAGCGAAGGGCCGAAACTATTCTTCATGGCCTTCGTGGTGCTGATCGCATTGCCGGCGATCGCGACCCTCAATTCGCTGATCATGCATCAGATCCTGATGGGCAATTTCCCGATGATCGCCCGCTGGCAGATGCACCGGTTCCTGCTCAGGCACTCGATGACGTTCTTCGCCAACGAGTTTGCCGGCCGCGTCTCGACCAAGGTGATGCAGACCTCGCTCGCCATCCGCGAAACGGTGATGAAGGTGCTCGACGTGTTCGTCTACGTCTTCACCTATTTCGTCTCGATGATCGCCATCGTCGCGGCGGCCGACCTGCGCCTTGCGGTGCCGCTCGTCCTCTGGATCGTCTTCTACTCGATCACGGTCGCCTATTACGTGCCGCGTCTGAGGAAGATTTCGGCGGAACAGGCGGATGCGCGCTCGATGATGACCGGTCGCGTCGTGGACAGCTATACGAACATCGCGACCGTCAAGCTCTTCTCGCATGCGGGAAGGGAAGAGGCCTATGCGCAAGACGCGATGGACGTATTCCTGAAAACCGTACATGCGCAGATGCGCAAGGTGACGGGTTTCCAGGCGCTGGTCTATTTCTACAACTGTGCCGCCCTCTTTACCGTCGGCACGTTGTCGATCTGGTTCTGGCTGGACAGCGCCATCTCGATCGGGGCGATCGCGATCGCCATCGGCCTTGCGATGCGCATCAACGGCATGTCGCAATGGGTGATGTGGGAAGTGTCGGCGCTCTTCGAAAACATCGGCACCGTCTATGACGGCATGTCGATGATGACCAAGGCGCATGACGTGGTGGACCAGAAGGGCGCTTCGACGCTCACCGCGAAAAAGGGCCACATCCGCTACGACAACGTCCACTTCCACTACGGCAAGGGCAAGGGCGTCATCGAAGGCATGACGCTCGATATCCCGGCCGGACAGAAGGTCGGTCTGGTCGGCCGCTCCGGTGCCGGCAAGACGACGCTGATGAACCTGCTGTTGCGCTTCTACGATCTGGAGGACGGCGGCATCACCATCGATGGCCAGGACATATCGACGGTGACACAGGACAGCTTGCGTTCGCTGATCGGCGTGGTCACCCAGGATACCTCGCTGCTGCACCGCTCGATCCGCGACAACATCGCCTACGGCAAGCCGGACGCGACCGACGCGGACATTATCGAGGCGGCGAAGCGGGCAAACGCCTGGGAGTTCATCGACGGACTTGCCGACATGCAGGGACGCAAGGGTCTCGATGCGCATGTGGGCGAACGAGGCGTGAAGCTTTCCGGCGGGCAACGGCAGCGCATCGCGATCGCCCGCGTCTTCCTGAAGGACGCGCCGATCCTGGTGCTCGACGAGGCGACTTCGGCACTCGACTCGGAAGTCGAAGCGGCGATCCAGGAGAACCTGTTCGCGCTGATGGAGGGCAAGACGGTGATCGCGATTGCCCACCGGCTGTCGACGCTGACCGAAATGGACCGGCTGATCGTGCTCGATCGCGGCCGGATCATCGAGGCCGGCACGCACCGCGAGCTGGTCGCGACCGGCGGCATCTATGCCGACCTCTGGAACCGCCAGTCCGGCGGCTTCATCGGCCATGAGGACGTGATCGAGGAAGAGGCGGCGGAGTAAGCTCCGCCGCCATCCCTTTCTCTGGCTCTAAGGTCGGTATTCCAGGGCATGCTTCCGCAGAATTCAAATTCGGTTTTCGCGGGTGTGCCAGATACGGAGAAGAAAAATCATCTCGCCCTGTATCTCGTATCGAAACTCGTAGTCACCAATCAAAAGTCGTCGGATTTCACGCGGCGCGAACTCATCCAGCCTTTCACCAAGCCGCGGATGCTGGATGAGTTTCCTGGGTGCTGCAGCCAGGTTTTGAGCCGTGCGGGCCGCCGCGGGTGCGTTCACCACAACCAGAAAATCATGAAGGCGGTTGAGATCGGACACCGCTTTTGACGACCACTTCAGGTCCATTACAGGGGACGGGGCAGGGGCTTGTCAGTGCCTAAGCTGGCAGCCCACTTTTCGATCTCCTCCTGATCGACCACGTTTCCCTGATCGACGTCCGCCATTGCCTCCAGCGTCAGCCGCCGCCGCTCCTCTTCCAGCTCGATCCAGTCGGCGAGTGCCTGCTTGACGATCCAGCCCCTTGAACGTTCCAGGCGGGTCGCCAGTTCGTCCACTTTCTCAGCCAGCTGAACCGGCACATGTGCAGTCAGAACACGGGTTTCCATTGGGAACTCCTTTGGGGCAATCATAATGATTGATATTGATTATGTCCAATGGGCGCGAAGGTCCGCCCAGCAGGGCTTCCACATTAAGAAAATGTAAGCCGCGGCCCGGCCGCTTTTGCTTTGCCGGGCTTGAGAATCCGCCTATATCCGGTCCATGTTGAAAACGGTCTTCCGCACCTTCGAGAGCTTTATCAAGCCGTTTGCGAGGCGGGACGACCTGAAGCCACCCGTCGGCCTTGTCGGCTTCATCTGGTTCTATGTCCGCCAGGCAAAGCTTCCCTTCTTCGCCATGCTGGTGCTCGGCGGGCTTGCCGCCGGCGTCGAGGCGGCGATGTTCTGGTATGTCGGCCGGCTGGTTGATATCCTCGACACGACCCAACCTTTCGAGGGATGGTCGGGGTTGCTTGCCGACCACGGGACCGAACTGGTGGTCATGGCGCTGGTGGTCGGCATCGGCCGCTTCCTGATCGGGCTGATGACGGCGCTGGTCGACCAGCAGATCATCACGCCCGGTTTCTACAACCTGGTGCGCTGGCAGTCGTATATCCACGTATCGCGCCAGTCGCTCTCCTTCTTCCAGAACGACTTCTCCGGCCGCATCGTCACGAAAGTCTGGTCGGCCGGCCAGGCGACCGGCGACGTTCTGACCTCCTTCATGGAAAGCGTCTGGTTCGTCGGCATCTATTCCGTCTCGACCATCGCGCTGGTTGCCGGGCTCGACTGGCGGCTGGCCGTGGTCGTCGTCGCATGGCTTTCGATATTCGCGGTGCTCGCCAGATATTACGTGCCGCGCATTCGCGAACACTCCAAGGCCTCGGCCGAGGCCGGGTCGATGATCAGCGGCCGCATGGTCGACGCCTATTCGAACATCCAGACGCTTCGGCTGTTCGGCCGCGACGAGGCGAACGACCGCTACATGCTGTCGGGTTTCGAGAGCTTTCAAGACAAGATCATCGCGTTCACGCGGCTGTTGACCAGCGTGCGCGCCTCCATGGCCTTCCTCTCCGGCACGATGATCGTCACCATGGCGGCGATGAGCGTGCATCTGTGGCTCTCCGGCTTGATCTCATCGGGTGCGGTCGCCTTCACGATGGCGCTGATGCTGCGGCTGAACTTCCTGCTCGGCCGGCTGATGACGCAGCTCAACGGGATCATGCGCAATATCGGCACCATCCAGAATTCGGCCGAGCTGATCTCGCAGCCGATCGGACTGGTGGATGCGCCTGATGCAACGCAGCTGGTGGTAAAACGCCCGGAAATCCGCTTCGAGAACGTCAGTTTTCACTACGGCAAGGCGAAGGGCGTCATCGATAGTCTGTCGCTCACCATCCGGCCGGGCGAGAAGCTCGGCATCGTCGGGCGTTCCGGCGCCGGCAAGTCGACCCTCGTCAACCTGCTCCTGCGGTTCTACGATCTCGAAGGTGGCCGCATCCTGATCGACGGGCAGGATATCGCCAGGGCGACACAGGAATCGCTGCGCGCCCAGATCGGCATGGTGACGCAGGATACCTCGCTGCTGCACCGTTCGATCCGCGACAATATCCTGTTCGGCCGGCCGGATGCGACGGAGGCGCAGCTCGTTGAGGCGGCGCGCAAGGCTGAAGCCGACACGTTCATCGCGGCTCTCGAAGACCAGCGCGGCCGCAAGGGTTTCGACGCGCATGTGGGCGAGCGCGGCGTCAAGCTTTCCGGCGGCCAGCGCCAGCGCGTGGCGATCGCCCGCGTGATGATCAAGGATGCGCCGATCCTGGTGCTCGACGAGGCCACCTCGGCACTCGACTCGGAGGTGGAAGCGGCGATCCAGTCGAACCTGAAGCGGCTGATGCAGGGCAAGACCGTGCTTGCCATCGCCCACCGGCTCTCGACGATCGCAGCCCTCGATCGCCTCATCGTCATGGACAAGGGCCGGATCATCGAGGACGGCACGCACAACGAACTGATTGCGCGGGGAGGGCTCTATTCGGAGCTCTGGGCAAGGCAGTCCGGCGGTTTCCTTGCCGCGGACGCAGCCCAATAGCGCTGCGGCTCACTGTCCGGTAACGGCGATCTCGGCGATCAGCCCGAAGTGGTTGGAGCCGTGCGGTTGGGGAATGCGGGTCAGCGACTTTATCTTGAGCGGCGCCCGCGCATAGACATGGTCGATCGGCACGCCGAACGCACCCGCCCGGAT
The DNA here is from genome assembly GCF_964254135.1 of Neorhizobium tomejilense. Classification (NCBI taxonomy): domain Bacteria; kingdom Pseudomonadati; phylum Pseudomonadota; class Alphaproteobacteria; order Hyphomicrobiales; family Rhizobiaceae; genus Neorhizobium; species Neorhizobium tomejilense. The sequence goes on along the minus strand of NZ_CAXUSO020000001.1, from coordinate 2,420,341 downwards.
CGGCCAGGTGGCGGGCTCGAAGCCGGCAGTCGCCAGGTCGGCATTGCGGAGGAACCGGCGCATGTTCGGCGCCAGGCTCGAGGCGTTGAAATCGCCCGAGAGCAGCAGAGGACCGCTCGTCTCGCTGATTGCGAGAGCAGCGCGGGTCAGTTCCACGGAGTGGAAATTGTCGAAATACGGCTTGGTCGTATGCATGCCGACGAAATGGATCGTTTGGCCGCGGACGGTCACCTTGGCGAGGATGAAGCGATCCGGAAAGATCTCGCTGAGCGATTGTACCGTCGGCGCTTCGATCGGCACCTTCGATAACATGAGCTGGTCGCAATCCTCGATCAGCAGGCCGCAGCCCACCCGGTAGGGATAGGTTTTCGCCAGCTCGCCCATATAGACCCTGAGCGGGGCGGCTTCCATGATGTTGACCAGGTCGGCGCCGGACGACCGGATCGTTTCGACGATGTCTTCGGCATTGGCGAAATTGTCGTTGAGGATGTTGAAGGACATCAGCTTGATGGTCGGTGCATTCCCCTCTGCCGGTGTCATCGGCGCGGCGAAGTCGCGGCTCATCAGTACCGCGTGGCCGACAAAGAGGAGCGTGGCGGCGAACAGCAGCCAGACCAGGAAGTGGCGCTTGACGAGAAGGGCTACGACCATGGCCGCGACGCAGCCGAGTGCCGCGTGCAGCTGCAGGCTGTAAAGCGTTCCCAAAAGCCAGTGGGGGTGTATGTAACGCGTCCCGATCGCCATCAGCACAAGCGACACGATGACGCAGATGGCAACCGATAGTGTTTGTCTCATTCGGGTCTATCCGGGACGGCCGCCTTCTGTCGTGGGCTTGGCCTAACATGAGGCCCGATTTGTTGCAATGCGGTGCCCGGCAGGGGAGTTAACGGGAAGTGCTCCATCCTCGCTGTTTCGCTAGAAAAACGCCTGATTTTTCCAGGCCCAACAGGCCAGTGCAGGCCTTGTTTCTCGGGCCTGTGCTCTGCCTGTCACGCTGGTCCGGAACCCTCCGGGTTTTCCGGCGACAAACTGGCCGGCACCCCTTGCCAAGGCTGGACATATTTTGCGATCAAGCATAGAACGCGCCGGATTGCTGGGGAATCTATGGTCGAATTGTGTTCAACTGAGATTCGCCCGGACGGGGGCAGAGCGGTTTCCGCGAATTGCGTGAGAAGGATGATTGAGCCGTGAGCGAGCACGACACCCATAGCGAAACACTGGGCGAGCCCACTCGCCGTGATTTCCTTTATCTGACCACCGGCATGGCCGGCGCTGTCGGCGCTGTATCGGTTGCGTGGCCTTTCATCGATCAGATGCGCCCGGACGCCTCGACGCTGGCGCTCGCGTCCATCGAAGTGAATGTCGGCGCTCTCCAGCCGGGCATGTCGCTGACCGTCAAGTGGCGCGGCAAGCCTGTCTTCATTCGCAACCGCACGCCGAAGGAAGTGGAAGAGGCGAATGCCGTGGCGCTTGCGGATCTCAAGGATCCCGTCGCCCGCAACGCCAATCTGCCGGCCGACGCGCAGGCAAGCGATATCGATCGTTCCGCCGGCCAGGGCAAGGAGAACTGGATCGTGATGATCGGTTCCTGCACCCATCTCGGCTGCGTTCCGCTCGGCCAGTCCGGCGATTTCGGCGGATGGTTCTGTCCGTGCCACGGCTCTCACTACGATACGGCCGGCCGTATCCGTAAGGGCCCGGCGCCGCAGAACCTCGCCATTCCGAATTTTGCATTTGCGTCCGACACAGTGATCAGGATCGGGTGAGGGGATAATATCTATGAGCGGTCATTCCACATACCAGCCATCGACCGGCATCGAAAAGTGGATCGATTCGCGGCTTCCGCTGCCGCGCATGATCCATGACAGCTTCATTTCCTACCCCGTTCCCCGCAATCTGAACTATGCCTACACGTTCGGCGCCATGCTGTCGGTCATGCTGATCGTGCAGATCATCACCGGCGTGGTGCTCGCCATGCATTACACCGCTTCGACCGGCATCGCCTTCGACTCGGTCGAAAAGATCATGCGCGACGTGAACCATGGCTGGCTGCTGCGCTACATGCATGCCAACGGCGCCTCGTTCTTCTTCGTCGCCGTCTACCTGCATATCGCTCGTGGCCTCTATTACGGCTCCTACAAGGCGCCCCGCGAAATCCTCTGGATCCTCGGCGTGGTGATCTACCTGCTGATGATGGCGACCGGCTTCATGGGCTACGTTCTGCCCTGGGGTCAGATGTCCTTCTGGGGCGCGACCGTCATCACCGGCTTCTTCTCGGCCTTCCCGCTGGTCGGCGAATGGATTCAGCAGTTCCTGCTCGGCGGCTTTGCCGTCGACCAGCCGACGCTGAACCGCTTCTTCTCGCTGCACTACCTGCTGCCCTTCATGATCGCCGGGGTCGTCGTCCTGCACATCTGGGCCCTGCACGTCACCGGCCAGACCAACCCGACCGGCGTCGAGGTGAAGACCAAGACTGACACCGTCGCCTTCACGCCCTATGCGACGATGAAGGATGCGCTCGGCGTCTCCGTCTTCCTGATCGTCTATGCCTGGTTCATCTTCTACATGCCGAACTACCTCGGCCACCCGGACAACTACATCCCGGCCGACGCCTTGAAGACCCCCGCTCACATCGTTCCGGAATGGTACTACCTGCCGTTCTACGCCATGCTGCGCGCGATCACCTTCAACGTCCTCTTCATCGACTCCAAGCTTGGCGGCGTTCTGGTGATGTTCGGTTCGATCCTCATCCTGTTCTTCCTGCCCTGGCTCGATACCTCAAAGGTTCGCTCTGCAGTCTACCGTCCCTGGTACAAGCTGTTCTTCTGGCTGTTCGTCGCCAATGCGATCATGCTCGGCTGGCTCGGTTCCCAGCCTGCGGAAGGCATCTTCACAGCACTGTCGCAGATCGGCACGCTGTACTACTTCGGCTTCTTCCTGGTGATCATGCCGCTTCTCGGCCTGTTCGAAACGCCGAGGCGCATTCCGAACTCCATCACGGAAGCGGTTCTTGAGAAAAAGAACGGCAAATCCGCCGAAGCCCGCGCCTGACGCCTGCGACCGAGAGGGATTAGAACTATGAACAAGCTTGTTACAAGCCTCGTCTCGCTGGCCTTCCTGGCGGGAATGGGCGTTGCCTCGGCCGTTGCGCAGGAAAATCACGCTGCGGCCCCGGCCGCGGAACATGCGGAAACGCCGCATTTTCCGATCCATCATCCCAAGGAAACCGACTGGAGCTTCGCGGGTCCGTTCGGCCATTACGACAAGGGCCAGCTCCAGCGTGGCCTGAAGGTCTATACGGAAGTCTGTTCCGCCTGCCACTCGATGCGTCTGGTCTCCTTCCGCACCTTGGAAGACCTCGGTTATTCGGAAGCCCAGGTGAAGGCTTTTGCCGCCAACTACAAGGTTCAGGACGGCCCGAACGACGAAGGCGAGATGTTCGAACGCACAGCCGTTCCGTCCGACCAGTTCCCATCGCCCTTCCCGAACACCCAGGCTGCCGCTGCCGCCAACAACGGCGCAGCACCACCGGACATGTCGCTGATCGCCAAGGCCCGCGGCGTGACCCGCGGTTTCCCGCAGTTCGTCATCGACATATTCACCCAGTACCAGGAAGGCGGACCGGATTACATCCATTCGCTGCTGACCGGCTACGAGCAGCCGCCGGCCGGCGTCGAGGTTGCTCCGGGTACCCATTACAATCCGTATTTCGCCGGCGCTGCCGCGCTTGCCATGGCTCCGCCGCTCAGCGCCGACCAGGTGACCTATGACGACGGCACGCCGCAGACGGTCGATCAATATGCCAAGGATATCTCGGCCTTCCTGATGTGGGCAGCCGAGCCTCATCTCGAGGATCGCAAGCGCACCGGTTTCATGGTGATGATCTTCCTGATGATCTTCACTGGCCTGATCTACCTCACCAAGAAGTCCGTCTATGCCAGCAAGGAACACTGAGGTTTTACCTCGTGATTGCGAAAAGGCGGCCTGCGGGTCGCCTTTTTTGTTGGGAGGGGAGCCATCAGTTGCTAGGCTCGGTCTCCCTTCCTGCCGCCAAATATGTGGATCACATGTCTTCCAAAAACGCTCTCTCCGCCGCCATCCGTTCCATCCCGGATTATCCGAAGCCGGGCATCATCTTCCGTGACATCACCACGCTGCTCGGCGACGCCGTTGCCTTCGGGCAGGCGGTGGATGAACTGGTGGCGCCCTATGCGGGCCTGGGCATCGACAAGATTGCCGGCATCGAGGCACGCGGCTTCATCCTCGGCGGCGCGCTGGCGCACCAGCTGAGGGCCGGTTTCGTGCCGATCCGCAAGAAGGGCAAGCTGCCGCACCAGACCGTGCGGATGGCCTACAGCCTCGAATACGGCACCGACGAGATGGAAATCCATGTGGATGCGGTGAAGGCCGGCGAGAAGGTGATCCTCACCGACGACCTGATTGCGACAGGCGGCACTGCGGAAGGTGCTGTAAAGCTGCTGCGTCAGCTTGGCGCCGAGATCGTCTCGGCCTGCTTCGTCATCGACCTGCCGGATCTCGGCGGCCGCCGGAAGCTCGAAGCGCTCGGCGTGGAAGTCAGAACGCTGGTCGAATTTTCAGGTCACTGAAGTCCCAGCCACGAAGGCGGGCCCGGGCGAGGGGCTTGCACGGGAAGCTTCAAGCGAATTCCAGCACGGTGCCTTCGTAGCGCATCACCACCTCGCCATGCTGGTTCACGCCGTCACAGACGGTCATGTTGATCCAGGTGCCGGGACGCGAGGCGAGCGAACGGCTCTCTGTCAGCGCGACGGAATAGGTGACGCTGTCGCCGGCATAGACCGGTTTCAGCCATTGCAGCTTCCTGAAGCCGGCCGAAGGCCCGAGCTTCGGGGCAGTGATGCCCTCGCTTTCGAGCCGCGCCACCTCGGTTTTCCAGTAGGCGATATAGGTCTTCATCCAGCCGGCGCAGGTGTGCCAGCCGGAGGCGCAGAGAGCGCCGAAAACGTAGTTCTTCGCCGCTTCGGCATCCACATGGAAGGGCTGTGGGTCGAATTTCTTCGCGTAGCGGACGATGTCCTCGGCGGTGAAGAGAAGCGTGCCGGTGATGACTTTCTGGCCGGGTGGAGAAAGCTCGATCAGCCTCATGCAGCGTCCTCCCGCGCGTCACGCAGCCGCATCATGATCGGGTTCTCGCCGCGCATGACGATCTCCCCGCGCTGGTTCTCCACTTCGTGAAGGAACTTGACGATGCCGATGCCGGGGCGTGAGCGAAGCGAGCGGGATTCGAGCACGGTCGAGCGGCCGGACAACGTGTCGCCGGCCAGAACCGGCCTTTTCCATTCCATGAACTCGATGCCCGGCGATCCCTCCGACGAGGAACTGGACAGCCAGCCGTCGAACATCATGCGCATGAACATGCTCGCCGTATGCCAGCCCGACGCCGACAGGCCGCCAAGGATGCTCGCCCTGCCTGCCGCCTCGTCGAGATGCATGGGCTGCGGATCGAACTCCGCGGCGAATTCGACCATCTCGTCCGCCGTCACCAGCTTGGATGCGAGCGGGAAAACCCGCCCCACCGAAAAGTCCTCGAAATAATACGCGGCTTCCGTCATGTGGCCCTCCCGCCCACGGTCTCAGGTGTTGAAGCGGAAGTGGATCACGTCGCCGTCCTGGACGACATATTCCTTGCCTTCGTCGCGGCCCTTGCCGGCTTCCTTGGCGCCGACTTCGCCCTTGAAGGCGATGTAGTCGTCAAAGGCGATGGTGAAGGCGCGGATGAAACCGCGCTCGAAGTCTGTATGGATGACGCCTGCGGCTGCCGGTGCCTTGGTGCCGCGCACGATCGTCCAGGCGCGGGTTTCCTTGGGGCCGACCGTGAAATAGGTGATCAGGTCGAGCAGGTGGTAACCGGCGCGGATCAGCCGGTCGAGGCCGGCTTCCTCAAGCCCGAGGGCCGACAGGAATTCCTTGGACTCTTCCTCCGGAAGCTGGGCAACTTCGGATTCGATCGCAGCCGAGATGATCACGCATTCGGCGCCCTGTTCCTTGGCCATCGCGGCCACGGCCTGCGTGTGCTCGTTGCCGGTCGAGGCATCGGCCTCCGCGACGTTGCAGACATAGAGGACCGGGTGTGAAGTCAGAAGGTTGAGGCTCTTCAGGATCTCGATCTCTTCGGGCGCCAGCGTCTTCAAAAGCAGGCGTGCCGGCTTGCCGTCGTTCAGGAGCTTGATAACCGCGTCCATGACCGGCAGCTGCGCCACGGAATCCTTGTCCTTACTGGCGGCGCGCTTGCGGGTCTGCTCGACGCGGCGCTCAAGGCTCTCGAGATCGGCGAGCATCAGCTCGGTCTCGATCGTGTCGGCATCGCCGACCGGATTGATGCGCCCCTCGACATGGGTGATGTCGTCGTCCTCGAAGCACCGCAGCACATGCACCACCGCATCCACTTCGCGGATATTGGCGAGGAACTTGTTGCCGAGGCCTTCACCCTTGGATGCGCCACGCACGAGGCCGGCGATATCGACGAAGGAAATGCGGGTCGGGATGATCTCCTTGGAGCCGGCGACCGCGGCCAGCTTCTGCATGCGCGGATCGGGAACCGCCACTTCGCCGGTGTTCGGCTCGATCGTGCAGAAAGGATAGTTGGCTGCCTGGGCGGCAGCCGTCTTGGTGAGCGCATTGAAGAGAGTAGACTTGCCGACATTCGGCAGGCCCACGATACCGCATTTAAAACCCATGGGTCCGGACCCTGTATTGGAAGAAATTTCGTTGCTGTGGCTATGGGGGAATGAAATCGCCGGGTCAAGGGCCGGTCGCTTTTCGAGCGGCTCTGCGGATGATATCAATGTGAAGCACACCCTTCGCTCCGGGAGATAGCCTTGCCTGTGACGCTGACCGTTTCGCCCGAAGGGCAGATAGATTTACCTCCAGAGATACTCTCAGAGCTTGAGGTAGCCGAAAGGGACGACCTGGAGGCCGTATTGATGCCGGATAGGGAGGTCTGGCTAGTATCGCTATCGGGCCGGATTGCGGTCGTGAAGGCTCATAGCCTCAAAGTCGGTCCTGAGCAGTAGCTCCTTTTACTCGCCGCCGATTGAACTTATTCCACTCCGATCAGCTGCTTGAAAAATTCCGGTTGCGGTGCGATATAAGCCGAAATGCCTAGTGTCGGACGCCGTCATCAGGAGGCGAGACGCCATGAGCGAAGATACCACCCTAAAACCGAAGACGAAAACCAAGACCAAGCTGGAGCGGCCGAAGCTCTACAAGGTTCTGCTCGTCAACGACGATTATACGCCGCGCGAATTCGTGACGATGGTGTTGAAAGCCGTGTTCCGGATGAGCGAGGAAACCGGCTACCGGGTAATGCTGACCGCGCACCGGATGGGGCTGGCGGTCGTCGTCGTCTGTACCAAAGACATTGCCGAGACCAAGGCGAAGGAAGCGGTCGACCTGGCCAAGGAGGCAGGTTTTCCGCTGATGTTCATCACCGAGCCCGAGGAATAGGTTACTTCCTCTTTTTCCCCGCCTTCACGCCGAGCGCTTCGGCGCTGATCCAGAACACTGCGTCCTGCGATTCCGCCGTTTCCAGCCACAGGAAGTCGAGGTCGGGGAATTCCTCCTCTAGGATTTCGCGGCCCGAGCCGATTTCGCAGATCATGCCGCCCTCGGGATTGAGATGCGCCGAGGCTTCCGCCAGCAGCCGGCGGACGAGGTCGAGGCCGTCGACGCCGCCGTCGAAGGCCATGGCCGGTTCGGAGCGGAACTCTTCCGGAAAACCGTCCATCGCCTCGTGGTCGACATAGGGCGGATTGGTGATGATCAGGTCGTATTTTTTGCTTCCGAGCGGCGTGAAGAGGTCGCCGTTCAAAAGCGTGACCTGATCTTCGACGCTATGCTCGGCAACGTTCAGCTTTGCCACTTCGAGTGCATCGGCCGACAGATCGACCGCATCGACTGCGGCATTCGGGAAGAATTTTGCGGCTAGGATGGCAAGGCAGCCGGAGCCGGTGCAGATGTCGACGGCGCTTTCGACGCCCAGCGGATCGGGCAGAAAGGACGAACCGTTTTCTCCGAGATATTCGCTGAACAGGATTTCGCCGATATGGGAGCGGGGGACGATGACCCGTTCGTCGACCAGGAAGCGGATACCTTGGATATAGGCGTGGCCGGTCAGGTAGGATGTGGGTTTGCGGGTCGTCACGCGGGCGTCGATCCGTTCGGCCAGCAGCCGCCGTTCGGCCGGCAGCAGGCGTGCGTCGAGAAACGGATCGAGCGCGTCGATCGGCAGGTCGAGGCTGTCGAGGACCAGGAAGGCGGCGTCGTCGCTGGCCGTCGTCGTGCCGTGGCCATAGCTGAGGTTTGCGGCGCTGAACCGGGAGATGGCATAACGCCAGTAATCGCGAAGGGTGACGAGTTCGCCGGTGATGTCATCCATGTTCGAAGTCTTGGTCATTTCGCGCTTCTGGTCCTGATCTTTCATTCCTAAGGGCATTGATGCTATTCGCCCTTGCCGCCGAACATCTTCTTGAGCATCTCGGCCATCGGGCCCGATGTTGGAAGGTTCGGCTTGCCGCCGCTGCTGCGGGCCTGATGGATATGCGATTGCCCGGCCGGCTTGGCGACGGGCTTCTTTTCGGGCTTAGGCTTTTCCTCATCCGGCTTGCCGCCGACCGCGAGCGCCAGCTTGTTCATCAGCTGAGAATCCTCGGCCTTCACCAGCATCTCGGCATTGTCGGCAAGCGCGTCGAGAAGAGGGGACAGCCAGGTCTGATCGACCTTGGCGAAATCGCCGAGCACATGATTGTGCACCAGTTCCTTGGCGCCTGGATGGCCGATGCCGAGGCGAAGCCTGCGATATTCCCGGCCGCAATGGGCGTCGAGCGACTTCACGCCATTGTGGCCGCCATTGCCGCCGCCTGTCTTGATGCGGGCCTTGGCCGCCGGCAGGTCCAGTTCGTCATAGATGGCGATGATGTTTTCCGGGCCGAGCTTGTAGAAACGCATCGCCTCGCCGACCGCTTCGCCGGAGAGGTTCATGAAGGTCTGCGGCTTGATCAGCAGCACCTTTTCGCCGGCGAGTTCGCCTTCCGAGATCAGCGCCTTGAACTTCTTCGACCAGGGCGAAAAGCCGGGACGGCGCTGGATCGCGTCCACGGCCATGAAGCCGATGTTGTGTCGGTTGCCCGCATATTGGGAACCGGGATTGCCGAGGCCGGCGATGATGAGCATGGAGACGTCCATCCTTGACTGCTGGCTTTTCACCACCGCGAAACGCCGCCAAAGTCAACCGGTTTCAACGCCTGAACCTCTATTGAGGCTCGCCGATGCCGTAGCGCTTCAGAATTACAGTCTGGATGCCGTCCTTGATGAGACGGTCGAGACCCGCCTGCATTCTGACGATCAGTTCGTCAGGCACATCCGGATTGCAGGCAATGCCGAGATGCTGTTCGGTGAACAGGATGACCTTTTCGATCGGCGTCCCATCCGCCTTCAGCTTCTGATAGACGCCTTCCGACATGGGCATCATGTCGATACGGTCCTGCAGCAGTTTTCGGAGCGTTGTGTCGACGTCGGCGCTGAGATCGACCTTCGGGAAGCCGGAGCTCTTCAGAAGCCCCTCGGTGTAGTCGGCGCGATGGGTGCCGACCGTGTACTGCCTAGCCTCCTCCAGGGTGGTTGCCGCGACCTTCGAACCCGCATGGCGCACGAGAATGCTGCGGTCGACGAAAAGAGGCACGACCCATTTGAAACGCGGTTCGCGTTCCGGTGTGCGGGCGGCGGCGAAGACGCAGTGCATGGATTGCGTCTCGGCCATGGCGATGGCCCGGGCCCAGGGCATGATCTCCAGCGTGTAAGGCGTGCCCGCGTCCTGCATGATGATGCTTACCTGGTCGATGCCGACGCCGCGGTAGTTGCCGCCGGGCTCCTGGTAGCTGAAGGGCGGGTAGGACTCGGTCGAAAAGACGATGGCCTGCTGGGCATGGGCGCCACACGCGAGGCTGAGGCTGGCAAGAAGCGGCGCTGCGATTTTCATCTGTCCCCCTTCCAAACGCATATGTTGTCATTTCTGACCCAGCATCTGGTCCGGAGGTGAGAACGTGTCAGCTCGCCATGGACTCGATTTCGGCCTGCCGGGTGGATAGGGCCGAGAGCAGTTCGGAAATCTCACGGGGCTTCGAGAAGAGATAGCCCTGCGCATAGTCAATGCCCATTTGCCGCAGCAACGAGCGCTGTTCTTCCGTCTCGACGCCTTCAGCGACGACCTTGCAGTTCATCTTGTGAGAAATAGCACTGATGCCTTCGACGAGCATCCTGTTCTTACTGCCTATGTCGCCCGTCTGTTCGGTGAGCGAATGGATGAAGGACTGGTCGATCTTGACGATATCGACCGGGAAACGGCTCATATAGCTCAGCGACGAATAGCCGGTGCCGAAGTCGTCGAGCGCGATGCGGCAGCCGAAGCGATGGAGTTCGTTGAGAATGGTGCGGATTTCCGGGTTGTCGTGCATCAGCACGGCTTCGGTGATTTCCACCACCAGGCGCGACGGATCGATGCCGTAGCGGCCGAGCAGGCCGGCAAGGCGTGCCGGCAGGCCGGGCTCGAATTGCAGCGGCGAGAAGTTGACCGCGACATAGGTCTCGCCCATGCCGGGCAGGCGTGAGACGCGGGCCAGGTTCGCCATCGCGTCTTCCAGGATGAGGTTGCCGATCTGGCTGATCGAGCCGGTCTCCTCGGCAACACTGATGATGCCGGCCGGCGACAGCAGGCCCTTGCGGGGATGGCGCATCCGCATCAGCGCTTCGAAGCCTGACGGGATACCGGTCTCGATGTCGACGATCGGCTGGAAATGCGCCTCGAACCAGCTTGCGGCGATGGCGACTTCGATATCGCTCTCGATTTCGGCCCGTTCCCGCGTCTGGTCGAGAATGGCGGGATCGTAGACCTGCGCGCCGTTCTTGCCGTCGCGTTTGCGGGCATACATGGCCATGTCCGACTTCTGCAGCAGTTCGGCGGCGCTGGCTGCATGGCTCGGATAGAAGGCAAGGCCGATACTGGCGCTCAACCGCACGCCGGTGCCCAGGATCCGGAAGGGAACCTCGAACATGTCGACGATCTTCTGGCTGAGTTCGGTCGCGCGGCGCTCGGCACCGTCCCCGGCGATCAGGATGGCGAATTCGTCGCCGCCGAGACGGGAGGCGGTATCGCCGTCGTTGAGCATCGGCTTCGTCCGCTCGACGAACTGGCAGAGCACGGCGTCGCCGGCTGCATGGCCGAGATTGTCGTTGATCGCCTTGAAGCGGTCGAGATCGACGAACAGGCAGGCGACCTCGGTGCGCGCCCTGTCGGCCTCGGCGATCTTCTGGTCGAGCGTCGCCTCGAAACCCTGGCGGTTCAGGAGCCCGGTCAGATGGTCGGAGATGGCCTGCTGACGATTGCGCAGTTCCGATTGCCTGAGTTCCGTGACATCCGTCATGACGCTCAGCGAGCCGGGAATGTTGCCGCCGGCAGTGCCAAGCTCGGTCTCGACGATCAGCACGTCCATCAGGCGGCTGTCGGCGCACAGGAACCGGACCGTGACTTCGATCGCCGGGCCGCTCGATTTTGCCTGCTGCTTGCGCCGTGCATAAATCTGACGGTCCGCAGGGGCCACGAGTTCGGAAAAGGGATGGCCGATCACGTCTTCGCGGCGATAGCCGGTCGCGAGAAGCCAATAGTCGCTGACCGCGGCGATCTGGTCGCCTCGGGTCAGCGAAAACAGCATGGCCGGCGTCAGGTTGTAGATTTCCGTGGTCTGCTGATGGGCGCGCTTCAGTTCGCGTTCCTCGCGCTCCAGCAGCGTCTGCATTTCGTTGAAGCTCTTCGCCAGCCGCCCCATTTCGTCGTTCGAACGCCAGTCGACATGGTGGCGCGAACCGAGCCTGCGGGTCGCCTCGATCGCAGCGGTCAACCGCATCAGCGGCTTGATGACCATGACGCGATTGCCGAGGATCGCCGCGCCGAAGACCGTCAGAATGGTGATGATGAAGATGGAGATGAAGGCCATTTCCATCTGGTGCAGGGCGGAGAACCAGCCAAGCTTCGGCACATAGACGGTAATGCTGCCGACACTGCGGGTGCCCTGCTGCGATTTGTAGAAGATGGGCTCGGAGATCGCCTCAAGGCCGCGGAAATCGGCCGGATTGACGTCGACTTCGGAAATATTCAGCTTGCCCGTATTGTCGCTGATCTGCACGCCGTTGATGGCGGGATCGGCGATCAGCATCGAGGCGACCTGGTGGATGCTGTCGGTGTCGAGATCCCAGAGTGGCTTGCCGAGAGCCTGGGAATTGGTCACCAGCACGACGTTGACATGTTCGCTGAGGTTCTTGGCGGCCTGCTGGGAGGAAAGCGCCAGGAAAAGCGTGAACAGCGGTGCGACGACGACCAGAAGGGCGCCTGAAATGATCGCAATAAAACGACTCTCAACGGAATGAGTCACCGTCTTCCCCGCATTCATCGTCTGGCTGCCGCCGGACTTTCCCCGTCATGCTGAAGTAGCGTGCATCGTTTCACCTATTCATTAAACTTCACTGAAACGACAATGCCAAGATTCGAACGAATTACGGAAGCAGCGTTACTAAACTGTATTCGATGGACAATAAAAAACCCGCTTTCTTGCGAAAGCGGGTCCCATTTCAAGAATTTCGGCCTGCTTATTCAGCAGAAGCCGGTTCTTCCTCGGTAACGCCTGCAGCCGGGGCGACGATCGTCGCGATGGTGAAGTCGCGGTCGGAGATGACCGGACGTACGCCAGCCGGCAACTTGACGGCGGAGATGTGGAGGCTGTCGCCGATCTTCGCGCCCGTCAGGTCGAGGGTCAGGAATTCCGGAATGTCGTTGGCCGGGCAAAGCAGCTCGACTTCGTGACGGACGATGTTGAGAACGCCGCCGATCTTGATGCCCGGGGACTTCTCTTCGTTGACGAAGTGAACCGGAACTTCAACGGAAACTTCCGTGTTGCCCGAGACGCGCAGAAAATCCACGTGCATGGTGAAGTCGCGGACCGGATCGAGCTGATAGTCCTTCGGGAGGACCTGGATCTTCTCGCCGTTGACGTCGATCGTGGCAACCGTGGTCATGAAACCGCCGGCATGGATGCGCTTCGTCACTTCGTTGGTCGACAGAGCGATCGCGAGGGGGGACTGCTTGTCACCATAGATGACAGCAGGAATGAAACCGTTGCGGCGAAGTTCACGGGAGGACCCCTTACCTACCCGTTCGCGCGCCTCGGCCTTGAGCTCGTATGATGCGTGGCTCATGGCATATCCTTTCGAGGTTGTTTGGAGAGTTTTTCGCAAGCATTGTCGGCTCACGTCAAACTGAAGGGCATCATCCGATGCGCTTCATCCGCGTTGCCTCCAAGGGTGTCTACGCGGACCGGCGCGCTATAATACAATGAGCAGGGATGTGCAAGCTTTTCGGCCTGAAAACAAAGGACTTGCGCTTGACTTCGGCGGCCCGACTTCCATTTTGTGCCCGTTGAACGAGGGAAGGGCTTGATTCATGAAACGGACTTTGATCGCGGCCAGCGTAATGGCTGCGTCCTGCGTATACCCAGTTGCGGCGGCTGAGATCAACGACAAGGGGGCCCGCACCCTCAAGGAAAGCCTCATCCACTTCCTGCCGGATACGGTCAAGTCGACGGGTTTCCTGACCGTCAAGCCGGCCGGCGAACGCTACGAGATCAGCTACGATTTCGCCAAGCTCCTCAAGTCCATCAACAAGAAAGACTTCACTGTTTCCGGCCTGAAGCCGTATTCGGTCTTCGCCGCCCCCCTCGACAATGGCCAGTGGAAGTTCAACAGCGACAGCGACATGAATCTCACCGTCAAGGGCAAGATGCCCGACGGCAAGCCGACGAACATCAACTACTCCGTCACCGACATGGTGTTTTCCGGCATTTTCGATCCGGCGATCAGTTACTTCCGATCGGGCGAGGCGACGTCCGGCCCGATCCGCATGGTCTCGAAGAGCGGCTCTGAAGAAGTCGAGGCGAGCTTTGCCGGCATGAACTATTCACTAGCGTCCACGGCGAGTGCGGCAGCCGGCGGCACGGATTTCACCGGCAAGGGCTCGTTCCTGCGCTTCTACGAACGGATTGCGACGCCGAAAACCCCGCCGATACAGATCCGCGCCGAAAGCCTCGATTTCGACGTCGGCGTCCAGGGCGTGATGGCCGAGAAAACCCGTACTCTTGTCGTGTTCATGCTGGAACTCGTCAAGAATGAAAAGCCGTCGCAGGCCGAGATCACCAAGCTCAAGGATCTCATTCGCGGCGCGATGCCGTTCTTCACGGCGCTTTCCGAAAAGATCAGCTTCAACCAGTTCACCGTGGCAAGTCCGCTCGGCGATTTCGGCGTCAACAAGCTCGACTACACGTTCACGATGAGCGAGCCCGCCGAGGCAACCCGGATCGGCTTCGGTGCCCGCATCGAGACCATCTTGACGCCAGACGGCATCATTCCCCCGCTCTACGCTCAGTTGGTGCCGGACATGGCGGAAATGGAATTCGGGATCGCGGATCTCAACTTCCAGCGCTTCATCGACACCTTCATGGACATCGACTTTTCAAAGCCCGACCCGTTGCCGGATTCGGAGGGCGAGCGTCTGGGCAAGGCCTTTCTCAATGAGGGGCAGCTGACCGTCGATTTCCCGCGGATTGCCGCGAGATCGGCTCTCTACGACGTTGAAGCCTCCGGCAAGGTCAAGGGTTACCCGGAGGAGAAGGAACGCTACACGCTCGAGACCTCGATCCTTGCCCGCGACATCGACAAGCTGATCCAGTATTTCCAGACCGCCGCCAAGAGCGACCCCGAATTCAATCAGGTTTCGTTTGCGATGATGATGGCGAAGGGCATGGCGAAGACCGAGCCGGACGGCCGCCTGCGCTGGGACATCAAGTTCGAGGACGGCAAGAACTTCAGCGTCAACGGGCAGCCGATCCAGTGATCTGAGACCCGTCCACACCTTCTTATGCCGGCTGTACGTTTGCCAGTCAGCCGGCATTTACCATTCCAAGGAACGTTTCGAACATGTTTCGGTGCTAGAACTTCTCAATCAAAACAGTTGAAAAGTATCAAGCATTCATGTTTCGCGTTTTTTCCTGCATCTTCGTCGAGCACGATCTTCGGTATATCGCTTCCGCGGTTTTGATCTGCGTGATCGGCTCCTTCCTGACCATCCGGCTTTTTTCCCGCGCCCGAAGAGGGAACGGGATCGAGAAGGCCATCTGGCTTTTTCTCGCGGGCTTCATGGGGGGATCGACCACCTGGACGACGCATTTTCTGGCCATGCTCGGTTATCTATCAGGTGGGCAGGCGGGATATGAGCCGGCTCAAACCCTTTTTTCTTTCATGATCGCGGTCGCCACGGCCACGATCGGGCTGAGTATTGCAAGTTATGGCGGCCGGTCCCTGCTTGCCGAGGCCGGCGGGATGGTGATGGGGCTTGGCATCGCTGCGATGCATTACACGGGCATGGCCGCTTATGAGGTGCAGGGCAGCATCGACTGGGATCGCGGCTACGTCATTGCATCGTTGATCTTTGCCGGTCTATTCGGCGTGTTGACGACCAACCGCGTCGTGCGTCCGGTGACGCGCTTCTGCAAATACAGCTCCGTGCTGGCGATGATCCTGGCGATCGCCACGACCCATTTCACCGCCATGGGCGCGATCGATGTCGTCCTTGACCCCCGCGCCTTGCTGCAGAACGAGGCCGTTCCGCCGGTCGTGCTCGGTTTCGGCGTGCTGTCGCTGATGCTGATCCTGCTGGCGCTGACGGCGGCGACCTACCTCATCGATGCCCGCACGACCCAGGCCGCCGTCGAACAGTATCGCCGCCTTTCCCTGCACGATGCGCTGACAGGGCTTGCCAATCGCGCCGCCTTCAACGAGCAGCTCGCCGATATCGCCATGCGTCCTGCCGACCTCGCCTCCCGCATCGCGGTGCTTTCCTTCGATCTCAATCGCTTCAAGGAAGTCAACGACGTCCACGGCCATGCGGCCGGCGACGAGGTCTTGCGCAGGATCGGCGGCAGGCTTGCCCAGGCGGTCGGCGAGGGCGAATTCATCGCCCGTGTCGGCGGCGACGAGTTCGTCGCGCTGAAGCATCTGTACTACAAGCGCTCCGACGCGATGACGCTTGCCAATCGCCTGCTTGCCGAAATCTGCAAGCCGATCGAGTGGAACGGGAATACGCTCACAGTCGGCTCGAGCGTCGGTATCGCGCTCTACCCCGAGGAAGCAAAGACGATCGACGATCTCGTGGCGCAGGCGGATGTCGCCATGTATCGCGCCAAGCAATCCGGCGACAGCGTGGTGTGCTTCTACGATTCCTCGATGGACCAGGCTGCCCGCGAACGCAACGCGCTTGCCATGGACATGCGCTCCGGTCTCGTGGCCGGGCAGTTCGAACTCTATTATCAGCGGCAAAACGATACGTTCTCCGAAGAGGTGGTCGGTTTCGAGGTTCTGCTGCGTTGGAACCATCCGACACGCGGCCTGGTCAATCCCGGCGAATTCATCCCGATCGCAGAACGCACCGGCTTCATCGTCGAGCTTGGCGAATGGGTGCTCCGGAGCGCCTGCCTGGAGGCTGCGACGTGGAAAAACCCGTTCGGCATTGCCGTCAACGTCGCCGCCCAGCAGCTTGCCGATCCGAGATTTCCGACCAAGGTTCGCGATATCCTCAAAGAGACGGGGCTCGGCGCTGACCGGCTGGAGCTCGAGATCACCGAATCCGGCATCATTGGTGACCATCAGCGGGCGCTTCAGATCGTTCGCCATCTGAAGAGCCTCGGCGTCAAGATCGCCATGGACGACTACGGCACCGGTTATTCGTCGCTTTCGACGCTGATGTCCTTCCCGTTCGACAAGATCAAGATCGACCGAACCTTCGTCGACGGACTTTCCAACAACGAACAGTCGGCGGCGATCGTGCGCTCGACGCTGATCCTTGCCTCGAGTCTCCACATCCCGGTGCTTGCGGAAGGGGTGGAGACCGATGCGCATATCGCCTTCCTGCGCAAGGAAGGCTGCATGCAGGTCCAGGGCTATCTGTTCGGCAAGCCCGGCCCGCGGGCCGGGATCGAGCATATCGTCAATGGTGAAGCCCGGGACGAGAGCGCCCGATTGGCCGCCAAGGTCGCCTGAGCTCGGCGTCAGCGCCGCGGTTCACCACCCGGGGCATAGACCGTCTTCTGTTCGAAACGGAACTTGTGGCCGCACTGGCTGCAGCGGATCATGTATTTGCGCGGATCGGTCGAGGCGAATTCCGTCAGAAAACCTTTCGGCAGCTCATCGATGCGGAAATCGCGATTGCCCTGCCGCCTGTCGTCGGTCTCGGAAACCTCGGCGAAACCGACATTGCCGCACTGGGAACATTCGAGCTTTCGGGAATAACGGTCGCGAGCGGCCATGCTTGTCTCCTTCTTCGGGGGGCCTTCTAGCCGAAGCTTTGGCACAAAGCAAAACGCCGGAACCAGGTTCCGGCGTTTTCCATCGACGATTTACAGTTACTTCAGACAGGCCCTCTAGCGGCGGCACTCGCCGGACGCGACGACGCTGTAGCCGGCGTTTGCCGCTTCGCAGGCGTTCGGGAAAGTCTGGGTGCGTCCACCCTGCTGGCCGCAGACGGGACGGTATTCTCGCGTGCAGAAGCGGGGCTCTCCGGGCCTGCCGGGACGGCCAGGCTGGTTCCAGTCCGGACGATCCGGGCGATCCGGGCGGTCGGGACGATCGGGCCTGCCGGGTTGGTTCCAGTCCGGGCGGTCCGGTCTCTGCGGGCGATCCCAGTCGGGACGGTCCGGCCTGCCGGGGCGATCCGGAGTTCCCGGGCGGTCCCAATCCGGGCGATCAGGTCTCTGGGGACGGTTCCAGTCCGGACGAGGCCGTTCCGGCGGATAATAGCCGCCAGGCCGGCTGCTGCTATCGACGCATGCCGACAGCAGCGGGATCAGAAGGAAAATGGCCAGTTTCTTCGACAGGCCGATCAAGGAAGACATCGCGACTCACCCTCAGTTTGCGTTCGGAGGCGAGTCTATCCAAATACTTGTGGCAGAAGAAGGTCAGTCGAACAGGCTGGAGACGGAGGATTCCATTGCCGTACGGTTGATCGCCTCGCCAAGCAGGTTGGCGGTGGTGATAACCCGGATGTTGTGCGCCGACTGGACGGCCGTGGTCGGCTGGATCGAGTCGGTGATCACCAATTCCTTGAGCTTGGAAGCAGCGATGCGGGCAACCGCGCCGCCGGAGAGCACGCCGTGGGTGATGTAGGCGGTGACGCTGGTGGCGCCGTTTTTCAGAAGCGCTTCGGCCGCGTTGCAGAGCGTGCCGCCGGAATCGACGATATCGTCGATCAGCAGGCAGTCCTTGCCGGAGATGTCGCCGATGACGTTCATCACTTCGGACTCGCCGGCGCGTTCGCGGCGCTTGTCGACGATCGCCAGCTGACAGTCGATGCGCTTGGCGAGCGCACGCGCTCGAACCACGCCGCCGACGTCGGGCGAGACAACCATGACGTTGTTGAGGTCGTAGTGTTCCTTGACGTCACGGGCGAGCACCGGCACCGCGAAGAGATTGTCGGTGGGGATATCGAAAAAGCCCTGGATCTGGCCTGCATGCAGGTCGAGCGTCAGGACGCGGTCGGCGCCGGCCTCGGTGATCAGGTTGGCGACGAGCTTCGCCGAGATCGGGGTACGCGGGCCGGCCTTGCGGTCCTGGCGGGCGTAGCCGAAATAGGGCAGGACCGCGGTGATGCGCCGGGCGGAGGACCGCCGGAACGCATCGATCATGATCAGCAGTTCCATCAGGTGGTCGTTGGTCGGGAAGGACGTGGACTGGATGATGAAGACATCTTCGCCACGCACGTTTTCCTGAATTTCAACGAAGATTTCCTGGTCTGCAAATCGCCTTACGCTGGCTTTTCCGACTGGAACATTAAGATAGCTGCAGATCGCGTCGGCGAGATGCCGGTTCGAATTGCCTGCGAAAACCTTCATTGCGGTCCGCCTGTTTTGAAGCTGGATGCGGGCCTTTTACCGCCGCGGCCTTCGAATGCAAGTGCGTTTCGCACCCGCTCACTCTTTTTTATGAAGAAACTGTGACCCGTGGCTTTTGAGGTTCAGTCCAGGATCGGCCGGCCGGACCGTTCAGCCCCGGGATTGGCGCCAGGCCACATAGTCGTGGATCGTCTTGGCGGCGATGGTCTCCATGGTCGAGGCGGGGACCGATGTCCAGGGGTCCTGGCCGCTGCCGGGCACGCTTTCCTGGCCCTGCATGCGGTGCAGCCGGGCGCCGGAACCGTCGAGAATATCCCAGACATAGACGATGGTGACCTTGCCGCTGTCGGAGAAGGCGGAGAAATAGCCTTTCAGGATGTGCTCGGTGCTGCTGTCGCTCGACGGCCGGATCGTCAGTCCGTTAGCGCGGGCCTGAGCGCCGAGCTGGCGGGACAGCGGCGTCACCGCCTGGACCGGAGCGCCGATGATCGGCAGGAAGCGGACGGTCGGGCCGGATGCGGGCGGCAGTGAGGCGCTCTGCTGTTGACCGGATTGTTGCTGCTGGGGCGCGGGCTGCTGCGCCTGAGGTTGCTGCGCCTGGGTCTGCTGTTGGCCCTGGCTCCCCTGGCCCTCCCATTGCGGCGGGGCGCCGGAGGAGGAGGGCGAGACGGCGCTGCCGGATTCCAGCGCCCGCGCCTGGGCTTCGAGCGTGTTCTGGGGGCCGGAGCGATAGCCGCCGCTATAGGTTTCCGGCTGCGCCGAGCTCGCCATCCGGTCGGCTTCGGCCTGGGTCACCGGCGAGGAGGCCCTCGCGCCGCCACCGACATTCGCCTGCGGCGTCAATGCTTCCGTCGTGTTGCAGGAGGCAAGCATGAGCGCCAGCAGGGCAGCGGACAGCAGTGTTCCGAAAAGCCGCATATCCGTCTCCCCTGCCGTAGATTCCTCGGCCGGAGCTTAGGGTTGGCGTTCCCAACCTGTCAATTGCCTGATTTTCGAAGCGTTCAGCGCTGAATGAGCTCCAGGGTGTGGCGGGAAAGTGGCTGCGGATCGCCTTCGGTCGTCAGGTAGGTGTGGCCGAGGGTCATGGCGGCGCCGCTGTCGGAATCCATGATGATCATGTGCACGAACAGCGTCATGTCCGGCAGAATTTCCTGCGGATTGCCGAAGTGGAACATCTGGTGCTCCATCCAGGAAGGCGAGAACCGCGCGCCGAGCGAATAACCGCAGGCGTTGAGGCGGTGACGCGACAGGCCGCGCTCGTCGAGAATGCGGGCATGGGTGTCGAAGACGTCGCCGAAAGTCTGACCGGGGTGCAGAACTTCCTCGATCGCCGTGATGGTTTCGAGGCAGGCCTTGTGGAGCTCGCGGTGGCGAGGCGACGGCTCGCCGACGATGACCGTGCGCATCATCGCCGCATGGTAATGCGCGGCCGCACCGGCCCATTCGAGCGTCAGCTGGTCGGTCGCGTCGAGCTTGCGGCGTCCGGCCTTGTAGCGGCAGAGCAGCGCGTCGGTGCCGGAGCCGATGATGAATTCGTTGGCGGGATAATCGCCGCCGCCGAGAAAGACCGCGCCCTGCATGGCGGCGAGGATCTCCGCCTCGTCGCCGCCGGCCTTGATCAGCGGCAGCGCCGCGTCGAGCGCGTCGTCGGCAAGCTCGGCGGCGCGCCTGGCATAGGCGATCTCGGCCGGGCTTTTGACGAGGCGCAGCGTGCTGACCAGATAGGAAGCGTCGCTGATCTGGCCGAAGGTGGCGAGCTGGTTGTCGAGCAGGCGGGCAACACGGCCGGTCATGCCGTGGGTATCGTATTCGACGCCGATCCTGGCGCCGAGCAGGTCCATGTCGCTCAACAGGTTCTTGAGGTCGAGGGTGGGATCGGCATTCACCCGGTCCACCCAGACGACGATGTTCTCGACGATCGAGGTGTGGCGGGCCTGGCGCAGGTCGGCCGAGCGGGTGAGCAGCGTCATCGCCCCGTCCGCCTTGACGATCAGGGTCTGGAAAAAGCAGTAGCCGAACGTGTCGTAGCCGGTCAGCCAGTACATGCTTTCCTGGGCGAAGATCAAAAGCGCATCCAGCTTGTCGGCGCGCATCTTCTCCGTCAGCCGCGTCAGCCGGTCGGCGTATTCGCTCCTCTCGAAATGCAGGGCCATATCAATTCTCCCGAAGTGCGATTGCTGAAATCTGGCGGCCGTAATCCGGCTCTTTGGCATGGGTGGTGCGGCGGTAGGAATAGAACCGTTCCGCATCCGGATAGGTATCGAGACCGAGGCTTTGGGCCCGCACGCCTGCTGCCGTCAATCGCTTGATGGTCAGCGACGGCAGGTCGAACATAGAATGCCCCGCACTCGATGACGGCGTGAAGAAAGCCTCGTAGGAGGGGTCGTAGCTCAGGAACCGTTCGACGAATTCCGGTCCGACCTCGTAACTTTTCGGACCGATCGAGGGGCCGAGGACGGCGGTGATGTTTTCGCGCGCCGCACCCAGCGAGATCATCGCCTCGACGGTATTTTCGAGCACGCCGGTCAACGCGCCCTTCCAGCCGGCATGGGCAGCCCCGATCACGCCGTTCTCGCCGTCGGCAAACAGGATCGGGCCGCAGTCGGCAGCAAGCACGCCGAGTGCCATGCCCGGCACACTCGTCACCATCGCGTCGACCTTCGGCCGTTCGCCGGCATAGGTCTCGTCGACGACGAAGACGTCGGGCGAATGGACCTGATGCACGGTCGCCAGCTTTTCGAGCGGCAGGCCGAACCACGCTGCAACGCGGGCCCGATTCTCGGTGACCCTCGCACGGTCGTCGTCGGAGCCGATACCGACGTTGAGGCCGGCATAGAGGCCTTGCGAAACGCCGCCCTTGCGGGTGAAGAAACCGTGGCGGATACGGGTGCCGGCCCTGTCGTTCAACAGGGGGCTCTCGATTGGCTCCGGCAAGGGTATGTCCTGCATCGGCGTTGTCTATCCCGTTGATTTGAAGAGGTTTTGGGCGCTCTCTCAAGGCCTGCCCACTGCTTCGATCTAGGGCGAGAGTGGCGCAAGAAAAGGGCGGATGTCAATCGGTTGATGAATTGACGGCCGCGGTTTACTCCACCGCGCGAAACGGCATCAGCTTCAATGCCGGGCTCGATACCGCAATGACTTTGAAGAGTTCGCCCATCTTGCCGGCGCCTTCGCCGGCCAGCCGGTCGACGGCGGCCGCGATCAGGCGCTGCTCGGTGGGCTCCTTGTCCCTGGCAAGCGCGTTTGCCCGCTCGGCAAGGCCGAGGCCGAAAAGAAAATCGCCCTGGTGCAGGCCGCCGTTCAGGTGAACGCCCGTGGAGACGGCAATGCGCGCGAGGTCCTCGAAATCGACGTGGCTGGTGAGATCCGCCTCGCCGGGATTTTCGAGCGGCGGATCGTAGTCGTGGTGGCGGATGGCCTGCAGCGTATCGCCGAAACCGGTGACCAGATGGCCGTAGTCGATGATCAGAGCCGTGCCGCCGAAGGTCCGCAAGCGTTCGCATAGCGTCAGCATCACCGCCTGGCGGGCCGGGGAAAGTTCGAAGATCGTGCCGTCGGGAACGCCGGCGACGGGCGAGGGCAGCAGCTGCGGGTCGAGCGTGGCGATGCCGACGGCAAAACCGAGTTCGTCCTCGGCGGTCAGGCCGACGAGACGTTCGCGAAAACCGGTCGGCGTCTTGACGAACTGGCGGATCGGGATCGCATCGAACAGCTCGTTGGCGGCGATCAGCGTAAAACCTTCGGGAATGTCCTCAAAGCTCTCGTGCCAGGAGATTTTGGTGGAGAAGGCTT
This sequence comes from Neorhizobium tomejilense, assembly GCF_964254135.1. Lineage (NCBI taxonomy): Bacteria > Pseudomonadati > Pseudomonadota > Alphaproteobacteria > Hyphomicrobiales > Rhizobiaceae > Neorhizobium > Neorhizobium tomejilense. Next base: position 2,397,530 of record NZ_CAXUSO020000001.1, on the reverse strand, counting down.
CGAGCGTGATGCGCTGTACGCCGCGCAGGCGCTCGCTGGTCTCGACCAGATGCACGTGCAGGTCTTCGAAAAACCGGGGCGCGATGCGTTTGATCACCCGCAGCATGTCGGCCATCATCGTGCCGCGGCCGGGGCCGATCTCCACCAGCCGGACGCCCGTCGGCGTGCCGTGCTGCTGCCAGGCATGCACCATGAAGACGCCGACCATCTCGCCGAACAGCTGGCTGATCTCCGGCGCGGTGATGAAGTCACCATGGCGGCCGAAAGGTTCGCGGGTGCGATAATAACCGTATTCCGGATCGGCGAGGCACAGCGCGAAATAGTCGGTCACGCTGATCGGGCCGTTGGTGCGGATCAGGGTCTTGATCTTCTCTGTGAGGGGAGTGCTCACCGGATGTGCCCCCTCAAGCCTTCGCCGCGGACGTTACCGCCGCGCGGGCACGGAGAATGGCCCAGACACCCGCAGCGATCATCGGCAGCGACAGGATCATGCCCATGGTCAGCCAGCTGGTGCCGAGCAGATAACCGAGTTGCGCATCCGGTTCGCGAAAAAATTCCACGAAGATGCGGCAGAGCGCGTAACCGATAACGAAGGTTCCGGCGATGGTGCCAGGGACCTTCAGCGCCTTGAAACGGAAGATCAGCAGGGCAAGGACAAGGACGAGCACGATGCCTTCCAGGCCGGCTTCATAGAGCTGGCTCGGATGGCGCGAGAACGGGCCGCCGGTCGGGAAGACTACGGCCCAGGGCGCGCTGCTGAGGCGCCCCCAGAGTTCGCCGTTGATGAAATTGGCGAGGCGGCCGAAGAGCAGGCCGAAAGGCACGACGGCGGCGACCGTGTCGAACATGCTCCAGACGGGAATGGTATTGCGGCGGGCGAAGATGATCATCGCGATCGTCGCGCCGATGAAGCCGCCGTGGAAGGACATGCCGCCGTTCCAGATCTCGATCGCGCGGATGGGGTTCGCGGCCACGGCCCCCATGTCGTAGAAGAGGATATAGCCGATGCGGCCGCCAAGCACGATACCGGCTGCGACCCAGACGAGGAAGTCGTCGAGCTGGACGGCCGTGATCGGCGACTGGCCGTCTTTCCACAGCGAGCCGTTCGCCGCCAGCCGACGCGCATAAAACCAGCCGAGCAGGATGCCGGCGACATAGGCGAGCCCATACCAATGGACCGCCAGCGGTCCGATGGAGAAGGCCACCGGATCGATATTCGGGAACGGCATCAGAGCGAAAAGATGAAGCGCTTCGTACAAATTACAAGGTTCTCATACAAACCGAATTGTCGCGGAACATGGCGTTGCGCTCATCGCCGGTCAAGGCGAATCTCGGGGATTGCGCCTTTAACCCCAGTGAAGTTCGGCGATTGCCGGGAACCTCAGTTATCCTTCATCTGTATCAACTGAATAAGGTTTCCGCAGGTGTCGTCGAGCACCACCATACGGACAGGGCCGGCATCCATCGGTTTCTGGGTGAAGGAGACGCCGAGCGAGACGAGCCTCTCATATTCGGAATCGATGTCGTCGACCTGAAACGACGTTGCGGGGATACCGTCCTCGACGAGCGCCGCCTTGAAGGGCTTGGCGGCCGGGTGTTCGCTCGGCTCGAGAAGCAGTTCGGTCCCTTCGGGATTTTCGGGCGAGACGACGGTCAGCCAGCGGTGTTCCCCCATGGGGATATCGTGCTTCACCTTGAACCCCAGCACGCGTGTGTAGAAGTCCAGGGCTTTCGATTGGTCGTCCACAAGGACGCTCGTGACGTAGATTCTCATGGAAACATCCTTTCTAGAGATGGTGGCGGAGCCACAGGTCAACAGCCTCTCGCAACGGACCGGGATCGAGAGAATGGATCCTGGTCCGGCCTGACCATTCGACACGAACCAGTCCGGCTTTTTGCAGCATGTCGATGTGCTGGGTGATGGCCTGGCGCGAAAGCGCCATGCCATTCTCCGCGAAAAACAGAGCGCAGATTTCGAACAATGACTGGCCAGGGCGTTCGCGCAGGCGATCGATGATCTTGCGGCGAGTGGGGTCGCCAAGCGCTTTGAAAATGTGATCGAGATCGTCATCGTTCATGGCATCGAATATGCAATAAAATTATTGCATGTCAAGGAAGGGCCGACTGTGCGGCAGGCGACGATTTGTCCGAGATGGGGCGACCGGTACCTCGGATGATGCTTGCAAGCGGCCCGCACAGGCCCTACTTGATCCCTATGGACATTCGCCGGCCCGGATTGCCGGCCAGACGATATGGGAGTTCAAAACCATGGCAACCGGCACGAACCGCATTCTCGACGATTTCGCGCGGCTGATGACCGATGCGGCCGGCGCTGCCCAGGGCGTGCGCAAGGAGGTCGAAACGGCATTCCATGCCCAGGCCGAGCGGTTTCTCAACAATATGGATGTGGTCAAGCGCGAGGAATTCGAGGCCGTCCGCGAAATGGCCGCCCGCGCCCGCGACGAGAACGAGGCGCTGAAGGCGCGGATCGAAGCGCTGGAAGCGAAGCTTTCGGGACAGTGACCTGCGTCTTCCGGGGATGATCTGCCTCTCTCCCGTAAAATCCGGCACTCAGCTTGTCGGCTAAGACGCTGTTTTTTCTTCCTCTCCCCAAGGGGAGAGGAAAGCAGCGCATCTAATACCTTCCCCGCTCTCCCAACCCATGCCTACAATCCCAGTGCTTCCGTCGCCGGAGTGTTTCGCGAGACGTTCGCGGGCAGGCGGAGGCCGGCGCCCTCATTCGATCCGTAACGTGCGGGGAAAGTGAGGGAGGTGAAAGCCATGGAGTGCTCGTCGCAAGACGACCATTCCTATCAAGCCTCCCCCGGACAGCCATGTCCGGTTCGGTTGAGCCGTGCAAGTGGCAGGCCTATCCCGAAAGGATGGGCGCGAACGAAGCCACGCAGCGAGGCGAGATGATCACCTGTAGGGGCCGGAAGCCTCGACAAGACGCCGAAGGCCACGCGAATGCGGAGCCATATTATTATTTTACTATGAGGTTCCGCATTCGTGTGGGCTCTCCGATCGTACCGTGCCGAACAGATTTTCGGCGCGGGCGCAGGCGTTGAAACGAAAAAAATGACGCCCTGTGGACACATTCAAAAAAGCCAGTGTCCAGAGTCGCTTATGACTCCGTCCTGATCTCCGCTGCGAACCATGTTTGGAGTTTTGCCCATGTAAAAACCGAGGAAGGGGCTGGCAGCCGGACTCCGTCTAGGTACACTGATTTTAAAGGATGATTCGAAACGGCTTGGTAAGCTCCAGACAGGGTGACTGCGTTATTCTGGAAGCGTCGGACGATCATCGACAGTGTTGTTCCCGGTTAGTGTTCGCGTGTTTTTGGCGTTTTACCGCACGAATTCGCATTCATTCCGGTCAAGAAGGTGCCGCATGACGCTTATGGAAATGGAAATCGAACGCCAGTCGAATCCGGTCGATATGATCGAATTCGTTGCTGCCTCGAACGATTGGACGTTCGAACGGTCGGGTGAAGACGAGATCGCCATGACCGTGGAAGGCCGCTGGACGGACTACCATGTTTCCTTCTCCTGGATGGAGGAGTTCGAAGCGCTGCATCTCGCCTGCGCTTTCGACCTCAAAATTCCCGACGCCCGCGTCAACGAGGTCATCCGCCTGCTGAGCCACGTCAACGGCCAGGTGCTGATGGGCCATTTCGACGTATGGCGCCAGGAAGACGTGGTCATCTTCCGGCAGTCGCTGCTGCTGGCCGGCGGTGCCGAACCCAACAACCAGCAGGTCGAAGTGCTGCTTTCGAGCGCCCTCGACGCCTGCGAATCCTATTACCAGGCGTTCCAGTTTGTCGTATGGTCGGGCATGGAGGCGAAAGCCGCCATGGAAGCCGTTCTGTTCGAAACCGTGGGCGAATGCTGATGGCATTGGGTCATTTGGGATCCATCATTCTGATCGGCGCCGGCAATATGGGCGGCGCCATGCTGTCCGGCTGGCTGAAGAAGGGCGTGCCCGGCACGTCCGTGACGGTCATCGATCCGTCGCCTTCGGACGCCATGAAGACGATGATCTCGGAAGCCGGCGCGCGTCATTTTGCGTCGGTGCCCGATGGTGCTTCCGCCGACATCCTGTTTCTTGCCGTCAAGCCGCAGCTCATGGATGCGGTCCTGCCGCCTCTGAAGTCTGTCGTCGGGCCCGGCACGGCGGTAGTGTCGGTCGCCGCCGGCAAGACGCTCGCCTATCTCGAAAAGCATCTCGGCGAGGCGGCGATGGTGCGCGCCATGCCGAATACGCCTGCCATGATCGGCCGCGGCGTTACCGGCGCCTATGCCAATCCCAAGGTTACCGACGCCCAGCGCGAAACGGTGCAATCCCTGCTCAAGGTCAGCGGGCCGGTGGAATGGGTTTCCAGCGAAGCGGATATCGACGCCGTGACCGCCGTTTCGGGCAGCGGCCCGGCTTACGTGTTCTATCTCGTGGAGTGCATGGCGGAAGCAGGCCGGAAAGCAGGCCTGCCGGCGGACCTCGCCATGCGGCTTGCGCGGGAAACTGTCTCGGGGGCTGGTGAGCTCCTCTACCAGTCCCCGGACGACGCTTCCAGGCTTCGACAGAACGTCACCTCGCCGAACGGCACGACGGCCGCGGCACTTGCCGTGCTGATGGCCGACGACGGCATGCAGCCGCTGTTCGACAAGGCGATCGCGGCTGCCCGCGACAGAGCCGAAGAGCTCGGCGCCTGAGTGAATTCGAATGGCTGAGAACATCACCTATTCCGACTTCGAGAAGATCACTTTCAGTGACTTCGAAAAGGTGGATATCCGCGTCGGCACGATCATCGAGGTCGAGCCGTTTCCGGAAGCCCGCAAGCCAGCCTTCAAGCTGAGGATCGATTTCGGCCCGGAGATCGGCATCAAGAAATCCTCGGCACAGATCACCGTGCATTACACGCCGGAAACGCTTGTCGGACGGCAGGTGCTGGGAGTTGTCAATTTCCCGCCGCGGCAGATCGGGCCATTCCGCTCGGAAGTGCTGACCCTCGGTTTCGAGGACGAGAATGGCGCAATCGTGCTTGCGGCCGTCGAACAGCCGGTGCCGAACGGCCGGAAGCTGATTTAGCTCGAGCGCTGATGCGCCTCATCCCGCCTGATGGACTGCGCGGATCGTCAGTGGATATCGCGGCTGTCGACCTCAGTTAGCCTGAACGACCGGAACTCGACCTCGAAGCCTTCGCGTTGCGGCGAGCAGAAGGTCATGCCGACGGAGAGGTCGGTGAGCTCGGGCGGGAAGAAAGCGAGCCGCGCCATGCGCCAGTCCGGCTGGGTGTCGGTCCGGTACTGGATAAAGAGGGCGTCGCCCATGCGGGTGACGCGGACGGAGATTTCCTCGAAATCGTCGGTGAGGCGGAAGGCGGACCAGTCGGAGTGACCGTTGGTCACCACCACGCTGAAATGGCGGGCGCCGTCGGTGAATTCGACGCCGCATTTCATCCAGTGTTTTTCGTCATGGCGGATCATCAGGCCTGCCTGGTCGTAGAGCGCCTCGTAGCGGCCGACGAAGGAGGTTTCGGCGGTGAAGTCGCCGCTTCGGTTCCGATGGAGGAAGTGGCCGCTGTCGCGGTGAAAGCCGTAATAGGTGCCCTGCCAGAAGTCGGTCTCGGAGCCGGAGCGGGCAACCAGACTGCCGTTCTCCTCACGGCTTTCCGGCGGCGGGTTCAGCCAGGTCATGTGGGAAAGGTCGATCGGCATCGGTTCCTCGAAAGAATGATCAGGCTGGGACGCGGACGACGGCGCGCAAGCCGCCGCGGGGGCTGTCGGAGAGCGTGACATTGCCGCCATGGGCGCGGGCGATGTCGCGGGCGATCGCAAGGCCGAGGCCGGTACCGGACGCGTTGAGGTTGCGAGCCTCGTCCAGGCGGTAGAACGGCTTGAAGACGTCCTCACGAGATTGCGGCGGAATACCCGGACCGTCGTCATCGAGCGTCAGCGTCAGCCACTTGGCACTATGCCGTGCGTCCACATGGAGCGTCTTGGCGTAACGCTCGCTGTTGGACACGAGGTTGCCGACAAGCCGGGCAAAAGCATTCGGCCGCACCGCGATTTCGTCCTCGCCATCGATCTCGTAGGTCATGGTCTTGCCGTGCAGCGCGAATTCCGACCGGAGCTTTTCAAGCAGTTCGCTCAACCGCAGTTCGCCGAAATCTTCTTCCGCTTCGCCCTTGGCGAAGGCGAGATAACCTTCCAGCATCGATTGCATGTCGTCGGCATCCTGGCTCATGCCGGCCAGTTCCGGCTTGTCGCCGGCAAGCGCCAACTGCAGCTTGAAGCGGGTGAGGATGGTTCTCAAGTCGTGGCTGATGCCGGCGAGCATGGCGGTGCGCTGCTCCATCTGCCGCTCGATGCGCTCGCGCATCTGGATGAAGGCAAGGCCGGCGCGGCGGATTTCGTCAGCGCCGCGGGGAGCGAAACCATCGGTCTTCTGTCCCTTGCCGAAGCTTTCGGCGGCACGCGCGAGCGTCAGGATCGGCCGGATCTGGCCGCGCAGGAAAAGGATGGAGATTATCACCAGAACGACGGCCGCTCCGATCATCCAGACGAGGAAGATATGGGTGTTGGAGGCATAGGTGGAGCCGCGGCGGACGAAGACGCGCAGCACCCTGGTATCGAACTTGATACGGATTTCGACAAGCCGGCTGTCTCCGATCGTGTCGATCCAGAAGGGCATCTGGATCTGGCGGGTGATCTGTTCGGCAAGGATGTCGTCGAGGATCTCAAAGAAGGGGCGGGAGCGGGGCGGCGGCAGCTGGCCGTTTTCTTCGACCGCGATGGTGAGGTTCAGCGCGTCGCTTGCGATGCGGCTGATGGCGTCATAGTTGCTGTCCTGCGGATAGGCCTGGATCACCTCGATAATGCCGGCGATATCGCGCACCGTGCTTTCCGACAGGCGTTCGGTCACCATGCGCCAGTGCCGCTCCATGAAGACGGAGGCGACGACACCCTGCAGCAGCAGCATCGGCAGGATGACGATCAGAAGCGAACGGGTGTAGAGGCCGGTCGGCAGGCGGCGGCGCAGCCAGCGGGTCATCGGGCGCCAGCCCGGCAAGATGAGCCGGTCCATGTCGCGCTTCAGTGGGTCGAAAAGTGCCATCCTGCCTTCAGCCTGTGCCGGTCTCTTCCGGCTAATCGATACTCAGCCTGTATCCGATGCCACGCACCGTCTGGAGATAGACGGGGTTGGCCGGATCCTCCTCGATCTTACGCCGCAAACGATTGATCTGCACGTCGATCGTGCGCTCGCCGACCTCGGCATCATCGCCGATCAGCTCGTGGCGGGGAATGGTGTCGCCGGCCCGCAGCGCGAAAAGCAGCATGATCTCCTGTTCGCGATCGGTCAGCCGGATGGTTTCGGCGGCCCTGCGCAATTCCTTGCGCGGGATCGAGAAGGTGAAGGGCCCGAACATGATCTGCTCGATCTTGGGCGTATCGGGCGAGGTGCTGCGGCGCAGGATATTGTTGATGCGCAGCACCAGTTCGCGCGGATCGAACGGCTTCGACAGATAGTCGTCGGCGCCCGCTTCGAGACCGGCGATACGGGATTCCGATTCGGCGCGGGCCGTCAGCAGGATCACCGGAACCGTCTTCTTCTGGTAGAGCGACTGGGTGAGCGAAATGCCGGATTCCCCGGGCATCATCACGTCGAGAATGATGAGGTCGAAATGCAGGCCCTCGAGCTTGCGGCGGGCTTCGGCGGCGTCGCCTGCGACGGTGATGCGAAAACCTTGCTCCATCAGGTAGCGGTTCAGAAGATCGCGGATGCGCGTGTCGTCATCGACGACGAGAAGATGAGGCGCATCATCGGAAGGGGGCAGTGTCGTCATCTCAAAGGTCCCACTTAGTCCAAGTCGCTGTCGATAGGCTCTAGGCTTTCGTCGCGGCCGCGCATACGGCGCAGGAATTCCTTGACCGAGGCCCGCGTGTCGGGGGGCAGCTCGTCCATGGCGCGAGCGATACGGCGCGATTGCGGCTCGGAAAGGGCGAGAGCCAACTCACGGCCTGCAAGGGTCGGATAGAGCCTGCGCTCGCGGCGATCCTTGGCGCCGGCCATCTGGCGTATATAGCCGGATTCGATCAGCTGCTTGAGAACGCGCGCAAGGCTTTGTTTGGTGATCTGCAGCGTGTCGAGAAGGTCGGTGACCATCATGCCCGGCTGGCGGCAGACGAAATAGACGACGCGGTGGTGGGCGCGGCCCATGCCGATCTTGGCGAGGATCGCATCCGGGTCGGACACGAAATCGCGGTAGGCGAAGAAAAGCAGTTCGATGGTCTCGAAGTCGATCTGGGCTTCGTCGACTGCCGGCATTGTCGGCATGACCTTCTTGACGGCTTTTCCCGTCGATGCGCGCGACACTCGCGTTTCCTTTCCCTTTTTGGCTGCTTGCCCCGGGTCCGAAGATCTTGGGCCGAAGCTCTTATTGCCGATCTCGCATTGTAACCTGCCGCACGTCATAAAGCGCGATCAGGCTGAACAATCAACAGCATTTGTTGGGGAGGGCGGGACGCTGCGAGCTAGCGGGAAGGGCGCTGCCGAACAGCGCCCTTTTACGGTGGAGCTCAATCGTAGATGTGGACGATACGGCGGGTGCCGGGATCGACAAGAACCGGGCGGTCGTTGACGACGACGTAATCATAATCGTAGTCCGGCACCTGCTGGACGACGACCTCAGGCGGCAGCGTCGCGCCGATCGCCACTTCGTTGCGGACGTAGACCGGCCGGACCGGGTGCTCTTCGATGTAGCTGATGACGGTTTCTGGCGGTTCGACGGGTTCGACCGCACCGACCGGGCCAAGCAGGATATCGCCCGGACCCGGAACGGCAGCCGGCGGGGTGACGCTTGCGGTCGTCTCATAGGTGACGGACGGTACTTCATACCGAGTGCGGTATTCTTCCACCGCCACCGCCGAGCCGTTGTGGCGGATGGTGAGATATTCCGCATAGACCCAGCCGCGCATGCCGTTGACGTCGATGCGGCACCATTTGCTGCCCTGGAGGCAGCCGTCCATCATGGCCGGGCTGCCGCGGGTGGCCATCCCGATTTCCGGATAGTTCTGGCCGGGACCGGAGCGGACGATGATGTCCGAAGCGGTGGTGGTGGTCATCTGCGCCTGGGCGGGCAGGGCGAGCGCCGAAAGGACCGCGCCGAGGCCAAGCCACTTCAATTCCGGGCATTTCAACCAAGTCGTCATGGATTTTTCTCCTCATGTTGACTGGCAGGGTAACACCCGCATGCCCTGGTGGTTCCGCCGAATGCGGGTGGATTCTGCAAGCTGTGGCGGGGGTGCCACAGCTAGAATGGGGTACGGAACCTTTGTGCCGCCAACCCATTGATTCCGCCAGAAGCACCGGAGAGACCCATGACGAACCCGACCGCGACCGCCCGGACCTTCAGCGCCCAGACCTTCAGCGCACTGCCGCCGATCAGGATGGAAACACCCGGCGCGGCCAATCCGCTCAGAAGTGTGCTGGTGACCGTTTTCGTGCTGAAGATCGCGATTGCCGCCTTCCTGATCGCCACCGTATCGCTCGCGCCGCCGGTTTCCGCCAACGCGCATTACACGACCCTTGCCTCGAACTGATCTTTTCGGCTGAAATGCCCTGCGTTTATCGGTATATCCCGGCAAGCATCATCGTTCAGGCCGAGGCATCATGGGTAAGTTACAGGCCGGTATCATTCCGGTTACGCCATTCCAGCAGAACTGCACGATCCTCTTCGACGAGGAGACCAAGCAGGGCGTCGTCGTCGATCCGGGTGGCGACGTGCCGACGATCCTTCAGGTCATCAGGGAAAACGGCATCACGGCCACGGAAATCTGGCTGACGCACGGGCACATCGACCATGCGGGCGGCGCCGACGAATTGCGCGAGGCGCTGGGCATCCCGGTGATCGGTCCCCACGAGGCGGACCTGCCGCTGCTGCAGCGACTGGAGACGCAGGCGGAAAAATTCGGGGTCAAGATGGAGGTGCGCAACGTCTTGCCGGACCGCTGGCTCAACGAAGGAGACAAGGTTTCGTTCGGCGAGCATGTCTTCGAGATTTTCCATTGCCCCGGACATGCGCCCGGACACGTGATCTATTACAACCGTGCCCAGGGTTTCGCGCATCTCGGCGACGTGCTGTTCAACGGCTCGATCGGGCGCACGGATCTGCCGGGCGGAGATCACGATACGCTGCTCGCTTCGATCCGCGACAAGGTTCTGCCGCTCGGGGACGAGGTCGGGTTCATCTGTGGCCACGGGCCGGGCAGCCGGATCGGCGACGAACGACGCACAAATCCATTCCTGCGCGGCCTCGGCGGATCGAGGCCGCAACACACGTCGGTTTAAAAAAAACCCGGCATCTCTGCCGGGCTTCAACTCGAAATGGCAAGCCTCTGGAGGCTTAGCCGGCGATCTGCAGATTGACGGCCTTGGGGCCTTTGCCGCGACGATCCGGTTCCGTGTCGAAGCTTACTTTCTGGTTTTCAGACAATCCGGACAGGCCGGAAGCCTGTACGGCAGAGATATGGACAAAGATATCGGCGCCACCATTGTCAGGCTTGATAAAGCCGAAGCCTTTGTCGGTATTGAAGAATTTTACAGTGCCAGTCTCGGCCATGCAGCAGGTCCTTTTCTCTCTGTCCGTGTTCAGCGGCGGACAGCATCACAGTGTAGCCCCGAAGGGCGGCGGCAGGCAGCTTTAAGAAAGGGTCCCTGTCTTTACCGCGATGACCGGAAGGAATTGCTTTGAAATCTCCGCCCCCGGCCTACCGCCCGAAGTCTTAGCGCCTTCGGAGCGCGTCATTATAGGTCTTCCCATGCTCGTAAATTGCCCGAACTTGCACAGAGTGCTGTGTTTATTGAAAATTGGCAAGAAAAAGTTTTTTGAATTGTCGCCACAATGGCAAATTGCAAATCGCGGGAACCCCCGGAAAATGCGGGCTTTGCGCCTTCCCTGATGGTGCGGCAAGGCGATTCCATCGCTGGCAATGCTTTGCTAACCTTCTTCTGTGCCATTTTGGCGCAAATGGCGCGAAAAGAAAAATTTTTGCCGCTCATGTCTCTGAATGAGGTCGGAGCGCATTCCGGGCCGATATTGCGATATCCATCCCCAGCGTGAAATCTGCGGCCTGCTGGACCTAGTCGCCGTTGGATTGTCGGCGGCCAAAAGCGCGGGCAGGCCTTGCGAATACCGGTTTGGCCAGGGCCGGAGGAGGCAGGGTTGCTGCGGCCCGGCTGACGCCGGCCATGATTTCATTGCTGGTCGTCTGGAGCGGCGCGAAGTCGGCCAGGCTTTCCGGAAAACTCTCGTTGAATGTCGTCGGGGCGAGTTCGGGCCGCGCCAGGGCATAACCTTGCATCAGCGGCACGCCGAGCTCTTCGCAGAGATCCACCTGCCAAAGCTCTTCGAGCCCTTCGAAGATCGGTTCGATACCATCGTCGAGCATCTGCCGGACGATGACGCGCAGCAGCGCGTAACCGGCGGAATTATCCAGGAAGTCGCGCACCCAGGCGGCCTCGAATTTCACGTAGTCCGGCTTTATGCGCTTCAGACGGTCGAGATCGGAATCGCGGGCGCCATAATCATCGATCGCGATGCGGAAGCCGACCGCCTGCATGTGCTCGGTGAAGGCGACGACAATGTCGTCGGAAGCGCCGGATCTTTCGGAGATTTCGCAGACGATCCGATCGGGCGCCAGGCCGGCCTCGTGGCTGGCGACCTTGATGCGATCGACTTCCTGGCGCATTTCCTGGGACGTGCGGAAGAGGCCGGGATGGAACTTGACGAAGATCCCGGCGCGGGACCGGTTCAGCCGGCCGGTGTTCAAGATGTGAATGGTGCGCAGGATGCTGTCGACATCGGCCATGTCGACCGGGGACACGAGCGGAAAGAACTCGGCCGGCGACACCGGTTCGCCATCGCGGGAGGCGCGCAGCAGGCCCTCGAAAGCTTCGATTTCAAGGCCGGTTTCCGGGCCGGAGCGAAGGATCGGCTGCAGCGCGGATTGCAGCAGGAAAGGACCGTAGACGGTGGAGAACGACCCATTGTCGCTGCGAACCAGATTGGCGAAGATGCTTCTCGGCGTCATGCCCGTGCCCGTCGATTTCCGTTATCCCATCCCTCCTGGTTGTAGCAGCCAAGGGTTACGCGGCTGTAAACAAGGTTTCGAAGGTTTTAATCAGCTTCTTTCATGGCTCACATTCAAGCTTTGTGCTTGAAACGGCGTCATAGTTTAGACATAGAGCGTACGGGCGGCTTTCGGCGCGCGATGCCGCCGTGTTCAACAGCTCTTCAGGACGAAGATTATGGCCTTTCTTGCCGACGCACTTTCCCGCGTAAAGCCCTCTGCCACCATCGCTGTTTCCCAGAAAGCCCGCGACCTGAAAGCAAAGGGCCGCGACGTGATCGGGCTCGGCGCAGGCGAGCCGGACTTCGATACGCCGGAAAACATCAAGAAAGCCGCCATCGACGCGATCAATCGCGGCGAGACCAAATATCCGCCGGTATCCGGCATTCCGCAGCTTCGCGAGGCGATCGCCAAGAAGTTCAAGCGCGAGAACAATCTCGACTACACGCCGGCCCAGACGATCGTCGGCACCGGCGGAAAGCAGATTCTTTTCAACGCCTTCATGGCGACCTTGAATCCCGGCGATGAAGTGATCATCACCGCGCCCTACTGGGTTTCCTATCCGGAGATGGTCGCCATCTGCGGCGGCACTTCGGTGATCATCAAGGCGAGCCAGGAAAACAACTTCAAGGTGACCGCCGCCGATCTCGAAAAGGCGATCACGCCGAAGACCAAGTGGTTCCTGTTCAACTCGCCGTCCAACCCGTCGGGCGCTGCCTATAGCCATGACGAACTCAAGGCGCTGACCGACGTGCTCGTCAAGCATGAGCATGTCTGGGTACTGACCGACGACATGTACGAGCACCTGACCTATGGCGACTTCAAGTTCGTCTCGCCGGCGGAAGTGGAGCCGAAGCTCTACAACCGGACGCTGACGATGAACGGCGTTTCCAAGGCCTATGCGATGACCGGCTGGCGTATCGGTTATGCGGCCGGCCCGCTCGAACTGATCAAGGCGATGGACATGATCCAGGGCCAGCAGACGTCGGGTGCCTGCACGATCGCTCAGTGGGCTTCCGTCGAGGCGCTGAACGGTCCGCAGGATTTCATCCCGCAGAACAAGAAGATCTTCGAAGGCCGCCGCGACCTGGTGGTTTCGATGCTGAACCAGGCGAAGGGCATTGTCTGCCCGTCTCCGGAAGGTGCCTTTTACGTCTACCCGTCCTGCGCCGGGCTGATCGGGAAGACTTCGCCGTCGGGCAAGGTGATGGAGACCGACGAGGATTTCGTCACCGAGCTTCTGGAAACCGAAGGCGTGGCCGTCGTCCACGGTTCGGCCTTCGGCCTCGGCCCCAATTTCCGCATTTCCTATGCGGCTTCGGAAGAACAGCTCGAAGAAGCCTGCAAGCGGATCCAGCGCTTCTGCGCAAACTGCAAGTAAGCTGGCCTCACTCAATCAGCAGAAGCCCGCCAGCGACGGCGGGCTTTTCTGTTTTCAGGCATCCGTTGACCATGACAGCGGCCGGACATACATTTCGGTCAGGCAGCGGGCGCCGTAAAGCGCCGCTTGCCCGAAATCACCCATCAGCCCTTGGTCAGCTTCACGATTGTCGATTCCCTGCCGCCGCGCTGTTCGGTGACGGCATAGACAGCGCCGTCGGGGCCGATCTTGACGTCGCGGATGCGGGCCTGGAGCGGCACGCGCTCCTCATAGGCGACCTTGTCGCCGTCCATATGGACGACCACGATGCCCTGGGCGACGAGGCCGCCGATCAGGAAGGAATTTTTCCATTCGGGGATGGCGCCGCCGTCGTAATAGGCCATGCCGGACGGAGCGATGACCGGGTCCCAGAAATAGACCGGCTGTTCCGTCTCCCTCGTGGCGGTGATGCCCTTGCCGATCGGCCTGCCGCTATAGTCGATGCCATAGGTGACTTCCGGCCAGCCGTAATTCTTGCCGGCTTCCGGGCGGTTCAGCTCGTCGCCGCCGCGCGGTCCGTGCTCGACGGTCCAGAGACGGCCCTGTCCGTCGAGTGTGGCGGACTGCAGGTTGCGGTGGCCGAGCGACCAGATTTCCGGCCGGGCGCCTTGCCGATTGACGAACGGATTGTCGGGCAGCGCCTTGCCGTTCACGTCGATGCGAAAGATCTTGCCGAGGCCGCTCGCGATATCCTGCGCCTGCACACGCGGCTGCGGGTCGGAACGTTCGCCGACCGTCACGTAGAGTTCCCCTTTGGGGCCGAAGACGAGGCGCGAGCCGAAATGATTGTTGCCGTCATAGCTCGGCATCTGGCGGAAGATCACCTTGACGTTCTCGAGCTTTCCACCGCCGCGGTCGTCCGGGAGGAGTTTTGCGGAGGCGACCGATGTGCCGTTTCCGTCTTGGCGCTGTTCGGAGAAGGAAAAGTAGATCATGCCGGATGAGGCAAAATCCGGGGCAAGCGCGACGTCGAGCAGGCCGCCCTGGCCTCTGGCGAGCACTTTCGGAACGCCCTCGATTTTCGGACCAGCCTCGCCTTCTTCCGAGACGATGTGCATGGCACCCTGCTTGGCCGTCACCAGCATCCGGCCGTCGGGCAGAAACTCCATGGCCCAGAGATGCGGCAGGTCGTCGGCGACCACCTCCTGTGCGATCTTCGGCATCCGGGCCGGCTGCGGAGCGCGCGTCTGGTTGGCGAAGGCGGGTTTCTGGTCGCGGGCGTTTGGCGCTTTGGTTTCCGCGGGTTGGCCGGCGTTCTGAGCAAGAACGGGGCCGGCCAACAGGGCAAGCGAGAGGGCCGAACCGGTCACGAGAAGACTGAGGCGTTTCATCATGGACTCCCTTCAATAGGGCGGCATCGACCGCCAAGGCCTGCAACGACACTCCCGCACGCGGCGAAGGAGTCTTCGGCAATGCCTTCATCTAGGGCGTTCATCGGCAAGCGCCGTACACAGTTCGTTCAAGATTATTTTATTGACGGGTCGCAAACAAAAGCCCGCCGGTGAAGGCGGGCTTCGCGCGTTCGGACGAGGTTGCGGATCAGTCGGCGAGGTCGGCCGGAACCTTGCCACCGTTTTCGGCGAGCTTCTTCATCAGCGCCTTGTGGAGCCAGACGTTCATCGTCGCGGAGTCGTTGGTGTCGCCGGTATAGTGCAGCTCGGCGGCCAGTTCCTTGCGGGCCGTAAGGCTGGAATCGAGATCGAGCGCCTTCATCAGGTCGACGATCGACTTGCGCCAATCGAGCTTCTGGCCGCTCTTCTTGACCGCTGCGTCGAGTATGGGCGTGATGTCGACGGGACCCGACGACGACGTTGCCGAAGGGATGGGCGTCGGATTGGACGCCGGGGCGGCGGACGCGGAAACCGGAGCGGCCGGTTTCAGAGGTTCGGCGGCCAGTGCTGCTTCATCCGCGCCCCAAATCGCATTCTTGATCTTGTCGAATATACCCATTGTTGCAATCTCCCTCGGGTTAAATCCGAATAGGAACCTAAGCTAGAACAATGATTTCTCAAGTGGCAGCCGCGGGTTATTCGACCCGCGGCGCACGAATATCAGATCAGGCCGTGCCCCAGATGGCTTCGGCGGTCTTGACGACGAGTTCCAGCTTCCGCTTCTGGTCGTCCTCGGTGATCGAATTGCCTTCTTCGGTCGAGGCGAAACCGCATTGCGGCGCGATGCCGAGCTGGTCGATGTCGACGAACTTGGAGGCTTCGTCGAAGTGACGGCGCAGCGAATCGAGCGTCTCCAGTTCACCGGTCTTGGTGGTGATGAAGCCCGGATAGACGCGCTGCTTGGAACCCTTCTGGAGAAGGCTCAGCGGCTGCAGGCCGCCGGCACGCTCGGTGTCGTATTCCATGAAGAACATGTCGACGCCGGTCTTGTTGAAGATCGCGTCGGCCGCTGCATCGTAACCGCCTTCGGCAGCCCAGGTGGAGCGGAAGTTGCCGCGGCACATATGCATGCCGATCAGCATGTCCTTCGGCCGGTCCTTGATCGCTTCATGCATGGTCAATGCGTATTTCTCGATCAGCCAGTCCGGATCGTAGCCTTCCTCGCGCTTCATGGCGCGCTGCTTCTCGTCGCCAAGATAGGCGAAGTAGATGTCGTCCATCTGCAGGTAGCGGCAGCCGGCTTCGTAGAACTTCTGTACGGCCTTGGCATAGGTGCGGGCGAGAGCTGCGAAGAACGCTTCCTGGTCCTGGTATTCCGGATAGGTCACGTCGGCGCGGGCGGTGCGGTAATGGGCGACGCTCGGGCCGGGGATGGAGATCTTCGGCGTCACCTTGGTGTTGGCGGCAAGGAACTTGAAGTGCTCCAGATGCGGATGATCATCCGGGAAGTCGAGCTTGCCGTTGATGGTCGGGAAGGTCGGCGGCAGTTTGACGCCGTGGAAGGTGACGCCCTTGTGGGCCTCGCGGGTGACGAATTCCATGCCGTCGAGCAGGCCGAGGAAGTCGTAATGCCAGAAGTGGCGACGGGCTTCGCCGTCGGTCACGACCTTCAGGCCGACGCTTTCCTGCAGCTTGACGAGTTCCCGGATGCCTTCGTCTTCGACGGCCTTCAGCTCGTCTGCGGAAATGCTCTTGTCTTCATAGAACTTCTTGCGGGCGTCCTTGACGGACGCGGGACGCAGCAGCGAACCGACGTGGTCGGCTCTGTAGGGAGGTGTAGACATTTGAAATCTCCTTCATGCGCAACACGGTGATCGCGCCCATTGCTGGACAACCGGCTGTGAAGCCGGCCTTCGCCGCGGCGGACACGACCATATTTCAGACATTGATTCAACCTCTTCCCGATCCGATTCCGTTGTCGCGCGCAAGCCTTTGATGCGGAATCTCTTTTGCCTAGAGGCCCAGCGCCGTCAGCATCACGAAGGTGGCGAAAAGAACGAAATGGGTCATGCCTTCGATGGCGTTGGTCTGACCGTCGTTGAGGTTGATCGCGGCGGCGATCAGGGTGACGGCGACCATGACGGTCTGAACCGGCGTCATCGCCATGACAAAGGGCTGGCCGCTGTAGAGCGCGATGCTCTCCATCACCGGCACGGTGAGGATGACGGTCGAGAGCGAGGCTCCCATGGCGATGTTGACGACGGACTGCATGCGGTTGCGCAGTGCCGCGCGCAGGGCGGTCAGGATTTCGGGCGCTGCGGAAATCGCCGCAACCACGACAGCCATCAGTGTCAGCGGTGCGCCGCTGCCCTCCAGCCCGGCATTCATGAAGCTGGACATGAATTCGGCGAGGAAGCCGATCATCAGGACGCCGACAAGGATGGCGCCGATCGAGATCGCCGCGGATTCCTGTTCGGCTTCCTCTTTCGGCGTCTGGCCGCCGGTTGACGCCTTGGCGCGCGGATAGGTGTAGCTGAAGAAATAGCTGTGCGGACCGACCTGCATCTTCAGGAAGACCGCATAGAGCGCGATCATCGCGCAGATCGTGAAGGCGGAATAATAGTGCCAACGGTCGCCGGGAATGAACTCCGGGACGATCATGGAAATGCTCATGGCCGTCAGGATCATGACGCTGTAGGTGCGGCTGGAATCGTCGTTATAGGGCTGCTCGCCATGGCGCAGGCCGCCGAGCAGGGCGGCCAGGCCAAGGATGCCGTTGATATCCAACATCACCGCCGCATAGATCGTGTCGCGCACCAGGGTGGGCGAGCTGGTATTGCCCATCATGATGGCGAGGATCAGCACTTCGACCGCCACTGCCGACAGCGTCAGGATCATAGTGCCGTAGGGATCGCCGACTTTGCGGGCGAGCACTTCGGCATGGTGGGCGACGCGGGTCGAGGCGAGAATGATGATGCCGATCAGGACGACGGCGGCGATCAGCGAAGCCGTTTTGCCGGCCTCGAGCAGGGAATGTTCGACGGAATAGGCGACGAAGCCTGCGGCCAGCGCGACGATGAGAAATCTTCCCTGCTTCAGCAGGGACAACAAACCCACGTTCCACTCCTGACCTTGGCCGATGACAATCTAAGGCGGCAACCTGCGGCATCAAGCAAGGTTCCGCTTTCGTGTCGAGGATTTGCGGTCGGCGGCCTTTGATGTCATAATTTATGACGTGATTTGCGATGTGGCTTGGAACTTCGCGGTACCTTTTTCAATTTCTCACCCCGGTGCCGCGACAGGACAAGGATCCGAATGGATCGAGGCAGCCGTAAAAGACAGGAGGGAGTATGACCAAGGTTACCTATAAAGTCGTGCCGCATGACGGCGGCTGGGCCTATCGCCAGGGCGACGTCTATTCGGAAACTTTTCCCAGCCATTCAGACGCCTTGCAGGCGGCGCGCATCGTCGCGGCCGAACAGCAGGTCGGCGGAGACCCGGAAGAAATCAGCTGGCAGGATGAAAAGGGCATCTGGCACACCGAATACAGCGAGGGTGGCGACCGGCCCGAGGCCGAGGTCATGGATGGCGACGAGGCGCCGACCACCCACTGAAGAGATCAGCCGCGGACATAGTCCAATAGGCCTTTGACGAGCGCGTCGAAGGTGACGCGCCAGCGCGGGGACGATTTCAGGTTTTCATGCATGGCAACCCAGGTGTCGAGTGGTAGCTCGAAAACATCGGGCAGCACCCGGACCAAATCCGGATCACGACGGGCAATGCCGACCTGGCAGATGCCGATGCCGACAGCGCCGCGGATCGCCGCCAGTTGCGCGAGATTGTTGTCCGCCTTGTAGCTCCAGCGGATATTTTCGATATCGGGAAAGGTGGGGGAGGTCGCCCGGATACGGTCCGCAGCGGCGCGAACGAAGGCGGTGCGACGGTCGAAGCCGATCAGCCTATGGGCGGCGAGGTCGTCCGGGCTTTGCGGAACCCCATGCCGGTCCAGATAGCGTCGATGGGCAAAAAGCCCGAGAGGGATGTCGCCGATATGACGGGTGACGAGCGCATCCTGGACCGGACTGGTCATGCGTACCGCAATATCCGACTCGCGCCTTAAAAGATCCTCCAGCGAATCCGACAGTGACAGTTCCAGTTCCAGCCCCGGGTGCTGGTCCTGGAGGCTGGCGAGGATCGGCGGCAGGATTTCGACGCCGATCACCTCGCTGGCGCTGATCCTCACCGTTCCCTTGACCGCGCCGATCTCGCCTGAGGCCAGCCGTTGCATGGCGGCGGTGGTGATGGCGAGGTTCTCCGCATAGGGTTTCATCGCGAGTGCCGGCTCGGTCGGCAGCAAGCCCTGTTGCGAGCGGGTGAAGAGCTGGTGGCCCAAGGCCTGCTCGAGAGCGTCGATATGACGACCGACGGTCGGCTGCGTCAGGCCGAGATCGCGCGCCGCAGCCGACAACGAGCCAAGCCGCAGGACGGCAAGGAAGGTTCGGTAGAAGTCCCAGCTGATGTCATTCATTTTTGTATGGATACTAAAAATATTCTGCCAATTCCGTATAGAAGCGAATGGCGCGATAGTCCAGCCAACGAAACGCATTCAGCTGGAAGGATTATCGCCATGTCCGGACTATCAAACCCCAACCTCGGCCTAAAGCCCATCGCCCTCGTTCTCGGCGCCACCGGCGGGATCGGCGGCCATGTGGCGCGGGGCCTTGCCGCACGTGGCTGGACCGTCCGCGCCCTCAACCGCAAGGCCGGGGAAGCGGCAACGCGGGAACCTCGCTTTCACTGGCTCCAGGGCGACGCGATGAATGCAGCCGATGTCCGCCGCGCCGCCCAGGATGCCAGGCTGATCGTCCATGCGGTCAATCCGCCGGGCTACAAGGATTGGGAAAAGCTGGTCCTGCCGATGCTCGACAACACGATCGCGGCAGCAGGCGCCGTCGGCGCCCGTATCTTGCTGCCGGGCACGGTCTACAATTACGGGCCGGATGCCTTTCCTGAGATCACCGAGGAGAGCCCGCAGAACCCGGTGACGCGCAAGGGCGCGATCCGGGTCGAGCTGGAACGACGGTTGGAGGCCGCGTCGCGCGAGGGCGTGCCGGTGCTGATCGTGCGGGCCGGTGATTATTTCGGCCCCGGCGCGGCGAACAGCTGGTTTGCTCAAGGCCTGGTGAAACCCGGCAAGCCGGTGACATCGGTCAGCCGGCCGAATGCCCAAGGCATCGGGCATCAATGGGCCTATTTGCCGGATGTCGCCGAAACCATGCTGCGGCTGATCGACCGAGAGGGTGAGCTGCCGCGTTTCGCGCGTTTCCAGATGCACGGCTTCTGGGATCGGGATGGGCGTGAGATGATCGCGGCGATCGGCCGGGTCGTCGGGCATCCGGTCAAGGTGAGGGCATTTCCGTGGTGGTTGTTGAAGCTTTGCTCGCCCTTCGTGCCGATCTTCCGCGAGCTGGGCGAGATGCGCTACCTCTGGGAGGTGCCGGTGCGGATGAGCAATGACAAACTGCGGGCTTTCCTCGGCGAGGAGCCTTCGACGCCGATCGATGAAGCAGTTCGGACGACGCTTCTCGATCTCGGCTGTATCGAACCCAAGCCGACCAAGGCTGCAAGGCCGGTGGCGCTTCTAGCCTGAGCGGTATTCTCAAAAGGAAAGGCGCCGTTTTTGGGCGGCGCCTTCTCAGTCAGATCACGCGACGGCTTCGAGCACCGGATAGTCGGTATAGCCCTTGGCGCCGCCACCATAGAAGGTGGACTTGTCGGCCTCGTTGAGCGGCGCATTGTCCTTGAGGCGCTGGACGAGATCCGGGTTGGCGAGGAACAGCTTGCCGAAGGCGACCGCGTCGGCATAACCGCTTTCGACGGCCTTGGAGGCGCTTTCGCCGTCATAACCGTTGTTGACGAGCCAGCCGCCCTTGCCGCCGGCCTTGCGGTAGATATCCTTGAGTTCCTGGTAATCGAAGGGCTTGTCGCCCTGGAAGAAGGCGCGGTCGCCGCCGGTGGCACCTTCGATCAGGTGGATGAAGGAGAGGCCGCGCGGTCCGAGCTGTTCGACCACATGGTTGAAGACGGCCTGCGGATCGGGATCGCTGACGCCATTGGCCGGTGTCACCGGCGACAGGCGGATGCCGACGCGGCCGGCGCCAATTTCCTTGGTCACCGCATCGACGACTTCCACCAGGAACCGCGTCCGGTTCTCGATCGAGCCGCCGTATTCGTCCGTGCGCTGGTTGGCGCCCGACTTCAGGAACTGGTCGATCAGGTAGCCGTTGGCGCCGTGGATTTCGATGCCGTCGAAGCCGGCGTCGATCGCGGCGCGGGCGCCCTTGGCGAAATCAGCGACGATGCCGGCGATTTCCGAATGTTCCAGCGCGCGGGGAGCGGAGGTATCGACAAAAGCGCCGTTGCCATCCGGATTGATGATGTAGGTCTTGCCGCCGGCGGGAATGGCCGAGGGTGCAACGGGAGCGCCGCCGTTCGGCTGCAGGGAGGTGTGCGAGACACGGCCGACATGCCAGATCTGGGTGACGATCTTGCCGCCCCTGCGGTGGACGGCATCCGTCACCTTTTTCCAGCCTTCGATCGCCTGCGGCAGATAAAGGCCCGGCACGTCCGCATAACCCTGGCCCTGCTGGCTGACCGGCGTGCCTTCGGTGACGATCAGACCCGCGCTGGCGCGCTGTTCGTAATAGGTGACGTTGAGGTTGTTGGGGATCGCTTTCGGCGAACGGTTGCGCGTCAGGGGAGCCATGACGACGCGATTGGCGAGTTCGATATCGCCGAACGTGGTCGGATCAAAAATGCTGGCCATCGGAAAATTCCTTATGCTGTTGGGAGGAGAGGCGGGGATCAGAGGGTCGATCTGAGATCGTCGAGGAAGGCCGCGATGGTTTTTTCGTCGCGGTGGTAGAATGCCCATTGGCCAACCCGGTCGATTTTCACCAGGCGGGCTTTCTCGAGCGTCGAAAGATGCGCCGAGACCGTGGATTGGGAGAGGCCGCAGCGTTTTTCGAACTGGCTGGCGCAGATGCCCATTTCGAGCGGGTGCGCCTGATCGCAAAAATGACGTTCCGGCTCCTTCATCCATTCCAGGAATTCGACCCGGACCGGATGCGCCAGCGCTTTCAGAATTTCCGTTTTGTCCATGATCAGGATCCAACATCGGAGTTTCCCGATATATAGATCGTCGGAAAACGATTTAAAGGGAGGGATTTGCGGAGAAGCGGGAGATTGTAAAAAAAATGGGCCGCCGGATCGCTCCGAGGCCCAATAATTGTGAAGGTCAAAACCTCCAGAGGGGAACAGCCGGCACAGACGACAGGGACGTCGCCGAAGCGCGCCAGCTGAACTCAATATGGGGAGTCAGGTTTCGCTCGACAAGGGTATGGATGGGATATTGAACAGAAGTTTTCACGCGGATTGCGACGGCGGAAGCGCGTGAATGAGCCACGGCAGAATTCAGGGCAAAAAAAGAGGGCCACTGGATCGCTCCAGGGCCCTATAAGTGTGAAGGTCAAAAAAACCTCCAGAGGGGAACAGCTGCTGCGGCGGAACTGGGAGGAAAAGCCGCCATGTGCATCAGCTGTGAGCGATATGGTGGTTTTTTGTGCAGTGAACAATACTCTTTTGTGCAGGACAGCCATGCGTGAGGTGCAACGCTTTAATTTAATGCGCTCAGTGGTTACATATCAGGCGGCCGCAGAAGCCGCGAAATCCCGAGCATTCCAGGGTTTTTCGGGGGCATATCCGTCCGGGCCAGCGCCGGTCAGAAGCTCCAGTTGCGGGCCTTGCCGACCACGAAATCGCGGAAGACTTTCAGCTTCGCGGCGTTCTTCATTTCATCCGGATAGCAGAAATAGGTATCGAAGGACGGGATGTCGGCATTGATGGCCAGCTGAATCAGCCCCGGATCGCGGCCAACGATATAATCCGGCAGGCAGGCGATGCCGATTCCCAGCAGGCAGGCGCGCTTGATCGAGGTCTGGCTGTTGATCTGCAGATGCGGCGTGCGGGTATTGTCCGACGACCGGCCCGCGTATTCCAGCCAGTTGACGTCGAGCAGGTAGTTCGGCGCCGGCTCCCCGAAGGTGATGATGCGATGTTGGTCGAGATCCTCGACGGATTGCGGCTCGCCGTAACGGTTGATGTAGGAGGGGGCCGCATAGACGTGCATGTGGACGGTGAAGAGCTTGCGCTGGATGAGGTCGGACTGCACCGGCTGACGAAGCCGGATGGCGCAATCCGCATGGCGCATGTTGACGTCCACTTCCTCGTTGTCGAGGATCAACTGGATCGACATTTCCGGATAGAGCTGCAGGAATTCCTGCACCTTGTCGGTGAGCCAGCCCTGGCCGAGGCCGACGGTCGTCGTCACGCGCAGCTTGCCGGACGGTTTTTCCGTTGTCTCGGTGAGCTGCATCTTCACCGTTTCGAGCTTCAGGAGCACATCGTGGGCAGTGCGATAGAGAAGTTCGCCCTGTTCGGTGAGGATCAGGCCGCGTGCGTGGCGATGGAAGAGTTTTACCCCGACATCCTGTTCCAGTGCGCTGACCTGACGGCTGATCGCCGACTGGGAAAGATGCAGCTTGTCGGCCGCATGGGTGAAGGATCCCGCCTCCGCCGCCGCGTGGAAAATGCGCAGTTTATCCCAGTCGAGCGGCACACCCATCGTTCAACGTCACTCCGCGGCTATGGCAACCGGCTGGATGCCGGAGAGGTAACGTTCGGCCTCGAGCGCTGCCATGCAGCCCATGCCGGCGGCGGTGATCGCCTGGCGGAAAGTGTCGTCCGTCACGTCGCCGGCGGCAAACACGCCGGGCACGTCGGTTGCGGTCGAATCCGGCGCCGTCCAGAGATAGCCGTTCGGCTTCATCTTCAATTTGCCCTGGAACAGTTCCGTCGCCGGCGCATGGCCGATCGCCACGAAGACACCATGGATCGGGAAGTCGGTAACCGTACCCGTCTGGGTGTTGCGCAGCTTGACGCCCTCGACGGACGGCGGCATCGGCGCCTTGGCCGGCTTGCCGGTGATCTCGGCGATTTCGGTATTCCACAGCACGTTGACATTGGGGCGCTGGAAAAGGCGTTCCTGCAGGATCTTTTCGGAACGGAAACTATCGCGGCGATGCACCACGGTGACCGTCTTGGCGATATTCGACAGGTAGAGCGCTTCCTCGACCGCGGAATTGCCGCCGCCGACCACGATCACGTCCTTGTTGCGATAGAAGAAGCCGTCGCAGGTGGCGCAGGCGGAGACGCCAAAGCCCTGGAACTGCTGTTCGGTTTCGATGCCGAGCCATTTTGCCTTGGCGCCGGTCGAGATGATGATCGTCTCGGCGGTCCAGACGGCGCCAGAATCGGTGCGCACGGTGAAGGGGCGATGGTGGAGTTCGACCTCGGTGACGAGGTCGTTGACGATCTCGGCGCCCACATGGGTCGCCTGTTTCAGCATCTGCTCCATCAGCCAGGGACCCTGGATCGGATCGCCGAAGCCCGGATAGTTTTCGACATCCGTGGTGATCATCAGCTGGCCGCCCTGTTCCATGCCGGCGATCAAAACCGGTTTCAGCATGGCGCGCGCCGCATAGATGGCGGCCGTATAACCGGCCGGGCCGGAGCCGATGATCAGGACCTCGGTATGACGGGAGGACATGGAGTAATTTCCTTTCAAAGACCGGTCGACGTTTCGTTGCCCCTCATATAGGTGGTCGATGTCCGGTCTGCCGCTTTAGAAGCGCCATGTAAGATCGATCCATGCAGCAATGCAAGGGCAGCCTTGCACTAACAACAGATCAGTTGGCATGGAAACCGAAGCCAAGCGCCCCAAGACATATTCTTGCGTAAAATTCCTCTTGCGATAAAAGCACTGCAGAATTGAAGGGGACCTATGTGCTTCGCGCCGATCTTGATGCCATCGACCTAAAAATCCTGCGGGAATTGCAACGTGACGGGCGCATGACCAATGTCGAGCTCGCAGAACGCGTCGGCATTTCCGCCCCGCCCTGCCTGCGCCGCGTGCGCAAGCTCGAGGAGGCCGGTATCATCGAAGGCTATCACGCGCTTCTCAACGCACCGAAACTGGGCGTGGATCTCGTTGCCTTCTGCATGGTCGGGCTGAAACGGCAGTCGGACGCGGACTTGAAGGCCTTCGCCGCGAAGGTGCAGCAATGGCCGATGGTGCGCGAGGCCTGGATGGTCAACGGCGACAGCGACTTCCTGCTGCGCTGCGCGGCCCAGAACCTCACCGTCTTCCAGGACTTCGTCATCGAGGTACTGACCGCCGACCAGCATGTCGACACGGTGCGCACCATGCTGACCATTCGGCAGGTGAAGCATCTGGGCCTGGTCGAGATCTGAAGCGCACCGGCACGGCGAATCGCTTCGTCACTTGCTCCCGGCTGGCCGAAACCGCTTTTTGTGGATGAAGGCAATCAGCTTGTCTTCCATCAAGCGCCGCTGCTTGGCAAACGCGTAGAACCATTTCCGCTTGTTGGTTTTCCTGGCCCGGCCGGAGCTCGCCAGGATTTCGCTTGCGGCATCCGTCGTGGTGACGGGCGAGGGCCAGAAGGAGTAGCCGTGGCCGGTGCGGGTCAGCCAGTGGCGGAAATAATTGTCAACCGGGGCGAACATCTTGCCATGCTCCTTGATGAAGAGCCGGGCGCCTTCCCGCGACCAGACGATCGCGCTCGTCGTCATCGGGAAGTAATGGGCGGCCACCAGTTCGCAGTCGTGTCCGCCGATGCCGTAACGGGCGAGCGGTGTGGCGATCTTCAGCTTGTTGTTGCCGATATTGATCAGCCGCCAGTCGGGATCGACCCTTTCGAGATCCGGGAGCGCCGCTTCGAGCAGTTCGACCGGGTTGCACAGCGGCAGCGCATCGTCTTCCAGCACCAATGCATAACGGGCGTCGGATTTCAGGAAATGTTCGGCGACTTTCAGGTGGCTGCGGTAGCAGCCGATTTCGCCGCCGACGAGGGTGCGGCCCATATAGCTCTGGGCGCGCTCGGCGTCGTAGTCCGGGATCGTCGCGAGATCGAACTTGCGGCCGTCGACGGCGGAGATCCGTTCGAAGGCGATGCCGAAGGCTGAAAGACGGTCGCTGATGGTCTGCAGGCGGTCATTGCTGCCATCCAGATTGATGACATAGGTCTCAAGCGATTGCATTTTACCCTTTTTCGGCGATGAGGCGCAGCGGCTTTTCGTCCGCCACGGTTGCTTCCGTCGCCGGTAGACTTGTGATGGTGCGTCGACTTGGTCGAAGCTGTTTGAGCTTTGCTATATCGTGGCCCGGCCTTTTTGGGAACAAGCGGGGCTTTCTTCCCGATAACATCGGCCGAACCGGTGCTGAAGGGTCACTGCAGCCCCATCCTGCCCAGCCCCAAAGATTTCAGCGACAACCATTCCCATACCCCTTGCGCAGGTTTTTCAACCGTAACATATAGGCGGCGCTGCCTACAGATGCTGGTTTCCGGTATAAAGCGGCGGAAAACAGACAGGCGAGGCGACATCGATGCGGGTTCACCAGTATATTTTCGGCAAGGACGGCGGGGCGGAGAAGTTCTTCGTACATCTGGTCGGCGCGCTTGCGCGGCGTGGCGTAGAGCAGACGGCCGTAATGCGCTGGAACCGCCGCTGGAAGCCGGATGTCGAGGCCCATGCCAAGGTGATCGAGAGCAATTTCCGCAACCTGTCGATCGATCGCATCCTTCTGCCGATGAAGGTGCTTTCCATGGCCAAGCGGGACAAGGCGGACGCGATCATTTCCTGGTCCACCCGCGGTGCTCGCCTGATGCCGGACTATAAGGGCGGTATCAAGCTCTCCCGTCTCGGCGACTATCCCACCCACCTCGGTTATTTCAAGAATTCCGACATTCTCGTCTGCAATACGCCCGGCATTGCCGACCACGTGCGCAACAATCTCGGCTGGACCCGCGGCGTTGAGGTGATTTCGAACTTCACGGACACGTCGGTCGTGGCGCCGATCTCAAGGTCGGTTGCCGATACGCCGGACGGCGTGCCGCTGATCATGACGATGGGCCGTTTCGTCAAGCGCAAGCGTTTCCACCTGCTGATCGAGGCGATGGCGGCGGTGCCGGACGCCTATCTGTGGATCGCCGGCGACGGCGAGGAGCGGGAAGCGCTGGAAGCTGTCATGCGCGAGCACAAGATGGAGAACCGGGTGCGGTTCCTCGGCTGGCACAAGGATACGCGGCCATATCTTGCCGCCGCCGACATCTTCATTATGCCATCTAGCCACGAGCCGCTCGGCAACGTCATTTTCGAGGCATGGGCGCAGAGCAAGCCGGTGATCTCCTCGCGCTCGGAAGGGCCGTCCTGGTTCATGCGCGACGGCGAAAACGGCCTGCTCGTCGATATCGACGACGTTCCGGGCTATTCGCACGCCATCAACCAGTTGATCGCAGACCCTCAGCTGGCTGCGAGCCTTGGCGAAAAGGGCAGGGCGACGCTGGTCGGGCAGTTTTCGGAAGAGGCGGTGGCGAACGCCTATATCGAGCTTTTCAAGCGGAAGCCGTGATCCGGTAGATATTGCCGAGCAGTTTGGCCTCGCCCTCAATGCTGAAATTTTCCAGCGCGTGGGCGCGGGAGCGAGCCGAAGCGGCCTTGCGTCGGGCTTCGTTGTCCATGAAGGCCTCTGCGGCCCCGGCCATGGCATCGACGCTGTCGCGGGCGATGATCACGCCGGTCTCTTCGTCGCCCGTCACCAGAAGTTCAGGGAAGGCGCCGACATCGGTGGCGATCACCGGGACCGCGGTCGCCATGGCTTCCAGCGGCGTCAGCCCGAAACCTTCCCAGCGCTGTGGCGCGATGAAGAGGTCGAGGGCGCGATACCATTCGTTGATATCGGTATGCTCGCCGACGAACAGGATGCGGTCGGCAAGGCCGGCGGCGGCAACCTTGTTCTTCAACCCATCCTCGAAATCCACATGCGGGCCGGTGGCGCGGCCAGCGACGATCGCCGACCAGTCCTTGCGCTCGGAAAGCACCCGGATCATCGAATCCACGAAGAGATCGGTACCCTTCTGGCGCCGCACGCGGCCGAAGCAGCCGACGATTTTCTGTGCCGGATCGAGCCCGCGGGCGCGCTTGGCCTCACCCTTGTCCGATGGCGGCGAGAAGCGGACGGTATCGATGCCGTGCAGCACGACGGTGTTCTTGACCGCCAGGTAATCGGCCGTCTTGCCGCTGGTGGCGATCACGCCGTCCATCTTCGAAACCAGCCATTTCGTCCAGCCGGTATGGTGCCGCTGCGAGGCGGAGGTGAAGACGATCTTCAGCGGCATGCGCAGCACGTCGCGCATGAAAATTGCCGGCAGCATCTCGATATTCCGGCGCGCGTGCCAGATCCGGCACCGTTTGCCGCGCGGCGGCGACCAGAGGCGGAAGATGTCGCGGTAACGGATATGCGGCAGATCGGCGGGCAGGCCAGGGCCAAGCGCTGCGACCTTCTGGCCGAGCGATCTCTGGACTGGCACGAGCTGGATGATCGTCGACGTGACGCCGGAGAGCCGCCGCTTGAAATTCGGCGCAATCACTTCGACGTCACGGATATCGATGGTGGCGGGATCGCCGCTTTTACCCACGGGCGGTCAGCCCCAGGAAATGGCGAGGATTTCGTAGGCCTTGGAGCCGCCGGGGGCGACAACTTCGATGGAATCGCCCTTTTCCTTGCCGATCATCGCACGCGCGATCGGCGAAGAGATGGAGATACGGCCAGCCTTCACATCGGCTTCCTGGTCACCGACGATCTGGTAGACCTTTTCCTCTTCCGTGTCCTCGTCGATAAGCTTGACGGTCGCGCCGAACTTGATCTTCGAGCCGGACATCTTGGACAAATCGATGACTTCGGCGCGTGCCGTCAGATCCTCGAGTTCCGTAATACGGCCTTCGTTGTGGCTCTGGGCCTCCTTGGCAGCATGGTACTCGGCGTTTTCCGAAAGGTCGCCATGGGCGCGCGCTTCTGCAATTGCCTCGATGATACGGGGACGCTCCTCCTGCTGGCGCCAGCGCAGCTCTTCCTGCAGTTTGGAAAAACCGCTCTGCGTCATCGGTACCTTTTCAACCATTTCCTTGTCCTTCAGGCGCATGCCCGCGGATGCCGCGGACACAAAAAGAAACAGGTTCCGGAGCGAAACTTCGGAACCATCGTAAAATCAGAATGTGGGTCACTATAACAGAATTTCGACAGCGAGCGCTAGGAATTTCGAAACCCTGTCCGTGTGGCCTCCCGCAGCATGTGGATGCAAGCGGCACCATTTGTCAATGACTTGACGGCGCGAAAAAGAACATTTAGTGAACATACTAATGAAGAAGTCGCTGAAAGAACGTCTGGCGATCTTTTCGCATGCCGCCAAATACGATGCTTCCTGTGCCTCCAGCGGAACTGTGAAGCGAAGGCACCCGCGTCACGCGGAGGCGGGTATCAAGAAACGAAGTTCGGATCTTTCGGCAGGTTGGGCGGATCGTAACTGCCAGCGTCCAATCGAGTTTTGACCGAGTCGTGAAGCTTCGCCCCGTCCGGAACGAACCGCCTGTCTTCGAGCGGCAGGTAGATCCCGCTGCGACCGCCGCGTCTACGCCACGAGCTTTCGGGCACGCGTCGCGGAACGTATTCAAGGATTTTCCAGCCCTTCGACATGGAATTGTGAAGATCGGCTTTCGGATCCAGGGGCACATATTTATTGGCGTTCTTGCCGAGCACGATATTGTTGATGGTGCGCGTGACGTAGATGAGGCCGGTCGACCCAGTCTCGCGGATCATCCAGTCGAGCGGGAGCTTGATCTGGCCGCTCTCGGCTTCGGGGTAACCGCCGCCGATATCGCCGTGCACCCCGGAAAACCAGACTTCCTTGAAGTTCTGTTTGGCGACTTCGGTTTTCGGTTTGAACGGGCCGCCCCAATAATCCTGGTCCGGCATCCACAGTTCCGGCTGGAACATGGTGCGACGCTCGTCGATCGCCACCGCATGGCGGACGCATTCGACGCTCGGGTTCTTGCGGGTGAAGGGATGGGTCTTCAATTGCGGCCGCCATTTGCCCGATTCGATGACCGAGGCCACGGTATCGAAAAGGCCGAGTAGCGCGATCGGCGGACGGTCGTTGCGCAGCATTCGCTCGTAGAGGCGCATGCTGGCGAATGCCGACGATGCGTCCTTGTCCCCGACCGCATCTTCCTTGCGCTGCTCCTGCTCGGGAATGCCCTTGTAGGTCTTGTAGGCGTAATCCAGCAGGTTCAGGTGATATTTGGTGGTCAGCCCGAAGGCGTGGATGAAGCCGGCCAGCACCCGCGCCGAATAGGCGCCGCGACTGAAGCCGAAGATGTAGATGCGGTCCCGGTCGGCATGCCGGCCATCGACGTTCTTAGGGCCGCGCTCATAGTTCTCGACCAGGAAACGATAGGCTTCCTTGACGTTCTGGTCCAAACCCCAGCCCGTGGCCAGCCCCCAGACCTCAAAGGCCTTGCGATAGAACCGCGACCAGGAATTTGCAGCCCCGAAGGTGCCGACGCCGGGATCGTAGTAGACGATCTGTTCGTCCGAGCGCTTCAGGCAGCCGAACAGTCTCAGGATATTCGTGCGATCGGCGGATATTTCGTTCGACGTGCCGTCGAACAGAATGACGATATTCTTCGACATGGTTTCCCCCAGGATCATCCCTTTGCGAAGCCTATCATCACCATGTCATGTTTACAATTTTAAGTAGATGTATCAGTCTTGGCATTCGCCATTTTGCGGGAGGCAGGCATGGCCGATTTCAGATTCGCGACCTTCAATCTCTATCATTTCGCCGCGCCGGGCATTTTCTGGCATGAGCGAGATCCCAAATCGACCTATACGCCGGAACAATGGCAGGCCAAGCGGGACTGGATTTCCAGCATGCTGGCGCAGATGAATGCCGATGTGGTCGGCTTTCAGGAAGTGGTGTCGTTCGAAGCTCTGCGGGAGCTCGCTGCAGCCGCGGGCTATCCGCATTTCTACAATGCCGGCGCGCCGATCTTCGACGCTGATGACAGCGCGATCTACGTGAATGCCACGGTAGCGATCGCCTCGCGCCATCCGTTTACGGCAGTGGGCGACCTGATCGGGGTTGCCGATATCGACGTCGATACGGTCGTCGATCCCGGCTTCAGGTTTTCCCGCACGCCGGTCGCGGCGCGCATCGACCTGCCGGGGATCGGCGGGATGGATGTTTATGTGTGCCACCTGAAATCACAGGGGGCATTTGTCGACCCCCGCGACGTTGATCCGATCACGGACTGGGCTGAGAAGATCAAGACCTATTATGCGCTCCGCAACGCCGCCGGCGTCGATCAGGTCGCCAAGCGTGCGGCCGAAGCCGGCGTCGTCTACAGGCTGTTCCGCCGTGCCATCGATCGCGACAACGATGCGCCGGTCCTGCTGCTCGGCGACCTCAACGAGGGGCCGGATTCGCATACGATCGGTATCCTTACCCAAGGGGAGCGGGTATTTTCCTGGGGCAGTATCCCGGGCAACGGCGTTCCGCCGGAATTCGCCTTCCTCAAACATGTCTACAAGCTCCACGACACCTGGCCCCTCGTGCCGACCCAGCTTCAGGGCCGGCCGATCACCCATAGCAGTTCGGGCCACGGTTCGATCCTCGACTACGCGATCGTTTCCAACGGGCTCAACCCGAACAATCCGCGCCGGCGCGGCACGGTGACCAAGGTGGAAGTGTTCGATGATCATTTCCGCGATGGGCCGCCGAAGGGCATTGCCTCCGACCATGCGCCAGTCATCGTCACCATCAATGGACGCGATGCCTGACGGCATGGGAGCGTGTCTGACCGCGCTCCCTCGCTGAAGGTGGCGAGGGCGAGGCAGGTGTCTCTCCTCCGGATATGGGCCAAGCGGCGTCGGCCGCTACGCGCAGTATAGGCGCGGCGCATGTCCCGGACATGAAGGTGGGAGGCGAGGGCGGCGGCCGAAGGTGTCACTTCGGCCGTGCCTTTTGATATCAGGCGAAATAGCTCTGCAGTGGCCGGACTTCGAGATTGCCGGCTTTCAGCGCCTTGATCGCCATGGCGGCGGCTTCGGCGCCGGCCATGGTGGTGTAGTAGGGCACCTTCTGCATCAGCGTCGCGCGGCGCAACGACTTGCTATCCGAGATCGCCTTGTTGCCGTCCGTGGTGTTGATGACGAGCTGGACCTGGCGGTTGCGGATCGCGTCCTCGATATGCGGGCGGCCTTCCAGCACCTTGTTGATGCGGGTGGAGGCAATGCCCTGTTCGGCGAGGAAGCGGGCGGTGCCGCCGGTTGCAAGCACCTTGAAGCCGATATCGGTCAGGATGCGGATCGCCGGGAGCACGCGGGCCTTGTCTTCGTCGCGCACGGAGACGAACACCGTGCCGTCGCGCGGGAGTTCGACACTGGCGCCGAGCTGCGACTTGGCAAAGGCCAGCGCGAAATCCGTGTCGAGGCCGATGACTTCGCCGGTGGAGCGCATTTCCGGGCCGAGCAGGATGTCGACCCCCGGGAAGCGGGCGAACGGGAAGACCGCTTCCTTGACGGCGATGTGCTTCAGCGCGCGCGGATCCGGCTTGGTGCCGTAGGCCGCAAACGTCGCGTCGAGCTTTTCGCCGGCCATGACGCGGGCGGCGATCTTGGCGATCGGCGCGCCGATGGTCTTTGCGACGAATGGCACGGTGCGCGAGGCGCGCGGGTTGACTTCCAGCACATAGACCGTGCCGTCCTTGATGGCGAACTGCACGTTCATCAGGCCAACGACATGCAGGGCCTTGGCCATGGCCTTCGCCTGACGCTCCAGTTCGTCGATCATCTCGGGCGAAAGAGTGCGCGGCGGCAGCGAGCAGGCGCTGTCGCCCGAATGGATGCCGGCTTCCTCGATATGCTCCATGATGCCGGCGACATAAACGTCGGTGCCGTCGCAGACACAATCGACGTCGACTTCGATGGCGTTGCTCAGGTAGCTGTCGAACAGAAGCGGGTTCTTGCCGAGCAGGGTGTTGATCTGGCCGGTCTTGTCGTTCGGGTAACGCTGCTTGATGTCTTCCGGCACCAGGCCCGGCACGGTGTCGAGCAGGTAGGTCTGCAGCATGGATTCCGAATGGATGATCTGCATGGCGCGGCCGCCGAGAACGTAAGACGGACGCACGACCAGCGGGAAGCCGATTTCGGCGGCGACGAGGCGGGCCTGTTCGACGGAATAGGCGATGCCGTTGTTCGGCTGGTTCAAATCGAGCTTCATCAGAAGCTTCTGGAAACGGTCGCGGTCTTCGGCAAGGTCGATCATGTCGGGCGCGGTGCCGAGGATCGGGATGCCGTTCTTTTCGAGCGCCTCGGCAAGCTTCAGCGGCGTCTGGCCGCCGAACTGAACGATGACGCCGACCACTTCGCCCTTTTCCTGCTCGGCGCGCAGGATTTCGATGACGTCTTCAGCGGTCAGCGGCTCGAAATAGAGGCGGTCCGACGTGTCGTAGTCGGTCGACACGGTTTCCGGGTTGCAGTTGATCATGATCGCTTCGTAGCCTGCATCCTTCAGCGCGAAGGCGGCGTGGCAGCAGCAATAGTCGAACTCGATGCCCTGGCCGATGCGGTTCGGACCGCCGCCGAGGATGACGACCTTCTTGGCGGCCGAGACTTCCGCTTCTGAACGGAGGCTGCCGACGAAGGGCGTTTCGTAGGTCGAATACATGTAGGCGGTCGGCGAGGCGAATTCGGCGGCGCATGTGTCGATGCGCTTGAAGACGGGGCGGACGTTCAGGCTGTTGCGGAGCTCGGCGACTTCCTTCGGGCGCTTGGAGGTCAGGCTGGCGAGGCGGGCGTCGGAGAAGCCCATCGCCTTCAGCATGCGCAGGTTTTCGGCATCGCCCGGCAGGCCGTGTTCGCGGATGCGGGCCTCCATGTCGGTGATCGCCTTCAACTGGGCGATGAACCATGGGTCGATCTTGCAGGCCTCGTGGACTTCGCCCTCGGTGAGGCCAAGGCGCAGCGCCTGGGCGACCATGCGCAGCCGGTCCGGGGTCGGCGTGCCGATCGCGGCGCGGATGGCGTTCTTGGAATTCTCGCCTTCCTCGAAGCCGGGGATTTCGATCTCGTCGAGGCCGGTCAGGCCGGTTTCGAGGCCGCGCAGCGCCTTCTGCAGCGATTCCGCGAATGTGCGGCCGATCGCCATGACTTCGCCGACCGACTTCATCGCAGTGGTCAGGACCGGCGAAGCGCCCGGGAATTTTTCAAAGGCAAAACGCGGGATCTTGGTGACCACGTAGTCGATCGACGGTTCGAACGAGGCAGGCGTGGCGCCGCCGGTGATGTCGTTGTCGAGTTCGTCGAGCGTGTAACCGATCGCGAGCTTGGCGGCGA
The DNA here is from genome assembly GCF_964254135.1 of Neorhizobium tomejilense. Taxonomy (NCBI): domain Bacteria; kingdom Pseudomonadati; phylum Pseudomonadota; class Alphaproteobacteria; order Hyphomicrobiales; family Rhizobiaceae; genus Neorhizobium; species Neorhizobium tomejilense. The sequence continues at coordinate 2,363,279 of NZ_CAXUSO020000001.1, read as the reverse complement.
CCTTGGCGATCGGGAAGCCGGTGGCCTTGGAGGCGAGCGCCGACGAGCGCGAAACGCGCGGGTTCATTTCGATGACGACGAGGCGGCCGTCCTTGGGGTTGACGGCGAACTGCACGTTCGAACCGCCGGTCTCGACGCCGATCTCGCGCAAGACCGCGATCGAGGCGTTGCGCATCATCTGGTATTCCTTGTCGGTCAGCGTCAGCGCCGGCGCGACGGTGATCGAATCGCCCGTGTGGACGCCCATCGGGTCGATGTTCTCGATCGAGCAGATGATGATGCAGTTGTCCGCCTTGTCGCGGATCACCTCCATCTCGTATTCCTTCCAGCCGAGCACCGACTCCTCGATCAGTACTTCGGTGGTCGGCGAAGCATCGAGGCCGCCGCCGACGATCTCGAAGAACTCCGAGCGGTTATAGGCGATGCCGCCGCCGGTGCCGCCCATGGTGAAGGAGGGACGGATGATGGCAGGCAGGCCGACCACGTCGATCGCCTGGGCGGCGATCGCCATGGCGTGGCTGATGTAACGCTGCTTGCGGTCGGTCTCGCCGAGGTTCCACTGGTTTTCGAGCGCGTCGAGCGCCTTGTCGAGATCGGCACCCGTCAGGCTTTCCTTTACCCGGTTGCGCTCGATCTCATGGGTCTTGCGGTCGGCATCCTTGATGTCGGTGGCGTTGGCCAGCATCGACTTCGGGGTTTCAAGCCCGATGCGGGACATCGCCTCGCGGAAGAGGGCACGGTCCTCGGCCATGTCGATGGCAGCCGGCTTGGCGCCGATCATCTCGACATTGTAGCGGTCGAGCACGCCCATCCGCTTCAGGGAGAGCGCGGTGTTCAGCGCGGTCTGGCCGCCCATGGTTGGCAGCAGCGCGTCCGGGCGTTCCTTGGCGATGATCTTGGCGACGACTTCGGGCGTGATCGGCTCGACATAGGTCGCGTCGGCAAGGCCCGGATCGGTCATGATCGTCGCCGGGTTGGAATTAACCAGGATGACCCGGTAACCTTCCTCCTTCAGCGCCTTGCAGGCCTGGGTGCCGGAATAATCGAACTCGCATGCCTGGCCGATGACGATCGGACCCGCGCCGATGATGAGGATCGATTTCAAATCTTGGCGCTTGGGCATGGGGTATCTTTCCGCTTTTTTCCTGCGCGGAAAACCGGCGCGGTGTGGAATACCACCGGTCGGGTCACGCGCGCATGTCTTTTCAGGCTAGACGCGGCTTATAGGCAAATGTTCTCCCGAACGGAACCCCGAATCTCGCCGAATCTGCATATTTGCTGTGGCTGACGTTGCTGTATGGGAAACCTGTTTAAGGCTCTGCTTCTGCGGAAGGGAATATTCAGGCCTTTGTCGTAAAGACGGGCAGGTATCGATCAAAGCCTTCGGATGGGCGGGACAATGAGTGCATTTACCGATTCGCGCCGCATGCTGGGCCTGCTGGCCACTTCCGCAATCCTCTGCTTCGCCGTCGTTCTGGTCGTCATCCTGGCTGGTTTGACGGATGACAGTAGCCTTGCCTGGACCAATCGCGACTTCTCTAACTATTGGATCGCTTCAAGGCTTGCCTTCGAAGGCCGCGAGCAGGATCTGTTCCAGGGACAGGAAATCTATTTCGCTCATATGACAGCTGCTTTCGGCACGGATTTCCCTTGGCATGCCTGGAGCTATCCACCGCATTTCCTGCTTCTTATCTGGCCGCTCGGATTGCTTCCCTACAGCGTCTCGATGGTGGTCTTTCTGCTGGTGACGCTGCTCATCTATCTACATGCGGCGTCGCTGGTGGCGCGGCAGAACCCTGATTTTCCGGCATTATTCCTGTTGCCGTTCATTCTTTGCAATGTGCTTGCTGCCCAGAATGGCTTCATGACGGCGGCGATGCTGCTCTATGGGCTTGCGCTACGCGACAGCCGCCCGTTGCTTGCCGGCATTGCGATCGGACTGCTGACGGTCAAACCGCAGCTCGGGATTCTTCTGCCCTTGCTGCTCCTCTTCGAGCAGCGCTGGCTGGTTTTCGTATCGGCCAGCGTGACGACTGTAGCGACCGTGCTGTTGTCGATCTGGATTTTCGGTTTCGAGAGCTGGACTGGTTATGTGCAGCAGACTTGGCCCTATCAGACGCGGGTGATGAACGAGGGGGAGGGCATTTTCGTGCATATGATGCTCTCGACATTCGGCGCCTTGCGCAGTCTCGGATATGATGCGGCCGTTGCCATCTACGGACATGCACCGGTGGCCATTGCAGCGTTGTTGGTGTTCGGGTGGACCCTTTTCAAGCTGATGGCGCATGAAACCCGCGCCGCCAGCTTGGTGTTCGCGACCTTCCTGATTTCGCCCTATTCGCTGGTCTACGATCTTGGCGCGCTCGTCGTTATGAGTGCTTCGATCTATCGGCTCGTGCCCGCGAACCTCTCCGGGCGGCTTACCTATATTGTCGTTGCGTCACTGCCCTTGAGCGGCCCGCTGCTGTCGCTGGGCGGACTGCCGGTCGTGCCCTTGGTATTTGCCGTCGGCTGGGGTGTGCTCGTCCTTCAGGACGTGAACCGCGTCCGCACCACCTCGGCATAGGTGCGGCTCACGGGAATCTCCGTGCCGTCCTTCATGACCAGCAAAAGCTTGCCGCCGTCGCGTTTCAGCGTTTCGACATGGGCATCGGCCACCCAGTGGGAACGATGCACCTGCAGGCCTGGCGTGAGCCCGAGTTCCTTCAGGGCGTCGGCGAAACGCAGGAGGATCAGTTCGTGGCCGCGGCTGGTGACCACCTCGGTATAATGGTCCTGGACCGAAAGCCGCAGGAGTGCGCCGCGGTTATGGGGTTTCAGGCGGGCGAGGATTTCGGGTTCGGATGAGGGGGAAGCCGCGGGCGCCGGGGCAGAAGAAGGTGATACGGGCGGGGCTGGGGCCGACACCTCGGCAATCTGTCGGTGCATGGCCATGTAGGTGAGCAGACAAAAGAGGGCACAGAGCGGCAGCGCGACCAGCGCCCGCCTGAAGCCGTCGCCGATCCCGATCCAGTGGCCGAAAAACGCGAAATCGATGACGCCGAGGGCAAAGCCGATCGGGAGGGCGGCGGTGAGCGAGCCGATCATCATGCGGGCAAGCGCATGCTTGAGATGTTGCCGCAACAGGATTTCGGCCATGACCGAAAGACAGATGGCGATCGACCAGGTGACGGCGTGCACGATCAGCCAGTATCCCAGCCGGATGCCGAGCGTCATCCGCTCGAAAGTGCCGTAGGGTCCGCTGACGGCGAAGATCAGGATGACAAGCGCAAAGGTCGTCCAGAAGCGCCGGGAACGGGTGAAGAGCTGCAATTCACGAAGCGTGGAACTCAAGAACGGGTGATTCACGAAATTTATCCGTCGTCTGCGCCATTCCGGTGGAGGATCGACGAGTCATGGCGGAAACAGGCGGCCAATTCAATCGCCTCCCAGCTTCACGATGATTTCGACAGGTATTTCCGATGAACCTTCAGCCGCTCCTCGATGCCCCGCTTGCCGTTCAGGTCCATGTCGCAGCCGTCCTGCCGGCCACCGTGCTCGGTGCCTATATCCTGATGAACGCTAAGGGCACGCCGATACACCGACTGCTCGGCAAGATCTGGATGGCGCTGATGGTTATCACCTCGCTCTCCAGCTTCTTCATCCACGAGATCAACCTCGTCTACGGCTTCAGCCCGATCCATCTCCTGTCGGTCTTCGTGCTCGTCGCGGTGTGGCGGGCAATCAGTGCTGCCCGCGCCCATAATATCCGGGCACACAAGGCCGCCGTCATCGGCATGTATCTCGGCGGCATCGGGATCGCCGGCCTGTTCACGCTGATCCCGGGGCGGATCATGAACGCGGTGGTTTTCTCCGGCGGCCCGAGCTGGATATTGCTTCTGACGCTCGCCGGTATCGCTGGAGCACTTGTCCTTCAGCAGAGGCTGGCTTCGCGGCGAACTTAAGAGCCGGCATCAAGAATTTCCTTGAAGCGTACCGTTCGGCGCTTTGCTGTCATGGACAGGCCCGGCTTGCGGGACTAGATGTGCGTCCAAGACACTTGCAGCAACGGCCATCCGCGATGACGACCGCTTGCGCGGAGGAAATTCCATGGCCGATGCAACATCCAAACCCGTTTCCGCAACTGCCGCCGAAGTGACGGTGCTGCCGATCATCCTCGCTGTCAGCTTCTGCCATATGCTGAACGACATCATGCAGTCGATGATCGCGGCGATCTATCCGATGCTGAAAACCGACTATGCCCTCGATTTCTGGCAGATCGGCATCCTGACGCTCGCATTCCAGTGCACGGCCTCGCTGCTGCAGCCGGTGATCGGCATCATCACCGACAAGAAACCTTTTCCCTATTCGCTGCCGGTCGGCATGGGCTCGACCTTCATTGGTCTCTTCATGCTGGCGGCCGCCCAGTCCTATGTCATGCTGGTCGTCGCGGCATCGCTGATCGGCATCGGATCGGCGGTCTTTCATCCGGAATCGTCGCGGGTCGCGCGGCTGGCGTCCGGTGGCCGCTACGGCTTTGCGCAGTCGGTCTTCCAGGTGGGCGGCAATTTCGGCCAGTCGATCGGGCCGCTGCTCGCCGCCTTCATCATCGTGCCGAACGGGCAGGGGAGCGTCGCCTGGTTCTCGGGCATCGCGCTGCTCGGCATCGTCATCCTGTCGTGGGTGGCGCGCTGGTACAAGGCGCATATGCTTGCCAACAAAGGCCGCAAGCGCGTGCTGAATGCCCACAACCTCTCCAGGCGCACGGTCACCGTCGCCCTCATCGTGCTGGCGCTCCTGACCTTTTCCAAGAATGCCTACATGGCGTCGATCGGCAGCTATTATACGTTCTTCGTCATCGAGCGTTTCCAGGTGACGGTGCAGCAGTCGCAGATCATGCTCTTCATCTTCCTCGGCGCCGTAGCGCTCGGCACTGTCATCGGCGGACCGATCGGCGACCGGTTCGGGTCGAAGGTGGTGATCTGGTTCTCGATCCTCGGCGTGCTGCCGTTCACGCTTGCCATGCCGTTCGCCAACCTGCCGGTAACGATCGCGCTTTCGGGCATTATCGGCTTCATCATGGCATCGTCCTTCCCGGCGATCGTCGTTATGGCGCAGGAACTGGTGCCGGGCCGGGTCGGCATGATCGCCGGCATCTTCTTCGGGATCGCCTTCGGCATCGGGGGCATTGCCGCGGCGGTACTCGGCGTCTTTGCCGACCGGTACGGCATCGGCTTCGTCTACAATGTCTGCGCCTTCCTGCCGGCGCTCGGGTTGCTGACGGTTTTCCTGCCGGGCAGGAAGGCTCTACGGGTCGCCTGAGAACGAATCTTCGGCTATGAGATGCTGGACGGATCGCTTTTGCGGCCGCCAGCGTTATATCGCCCGGCAGGCGTGATGTCGCCGAAGAGGAGTGAGCGAAAATGGAATGGAAAGGCCGTCGGCAATCGGACAACGTCGAGGACCAGCGTGGCGCTTCCATGGGTGGCAGTCCGCTCGGTCGCGGCGGCTTGCGCATTCCGATCGGTGGCGGTGGCCGCCGCGGGGGTGGGCTCGGCATCGGCGGGATCATCGTCATCCTGATCATCTGCTGGATCACCGGCATCAATCCGCTCTCGCTGCTGTCCGGCGAACTGGGCATGGACGGGTCGGGGTTTGAGCAGCAGCAAACGACCGGCGACCGCACGCCGGCCACCGACGAGACGACGGCGTTCGTGCGCACGGTGCTTGCCGAGACGGAAGATACCTGGAACGGCATATTCCAGGCGAACGGCCAGCAATATCAGGAGCCGGTGCTGGTGCTGTTTTCCGGCCAGGTGAACTCTGCCTGCGGATTTGCGTCTTCCGCGACCGGGCCATTCTATTGCCCGGGCGACCACAAGCTTTATCTCGACACCAATTTCTTCAAGGAACTCGAGCAGCGCTTCGACGCGGCCGGCGATTTTGCCGAGGCCTATGTGATCGCCCACGAGGTCGGCCACCACGTGCAGAACCTGCTCGGCATCCTGCCGAAGTTCAACCAGGCCCGCCAGCGGATGAGCGAAGCGGACGCCAACCGCATGTCGGTGCGCGTCGAGCTGCAGGCTGACTGCTTTGCCGGCGTGTGGGGCAAGTTCACCCAGCAGAAGGGTATTCTCGATACCGGTGATCTCGAAGAGGCCCTCAACGCCGCCCAGCAGATCGGCGACGATACGCTGCAGAAGCGCAGCCAGGGTTATGTCGTGCCGGAAAGCTTCAACCACGGCACTTCGGCGCAGCGCGCGCGCTGGTTCAAGCGCGGGTTCGATACGGGCGACATGAAGGCCTGCGATACGTTCTCGGGGAATGTCTGAGGTCAGTCAGATTGCTGCGGGGACCCGTGACAATCCCCTCGCTTGCGATTTCTAACACTTAGCTTTCAGCTAAGATGTTGAAATCGCTTTCTCTCCCGCAAGGGGAGAAATAAAGGTGCCGCGCCGCCGCGGGCTAACCTCTCCCTTGGCGGGAGAGGTTACAAAATCAGCATCTTGGCTTCAGCTAAGCGCTAGATTTTGTTGGTGAGGGGGGCTCGGCTCACAATCACTTATACATCCCCTCGCGCAGGTTGATCCCGTATTCCACATAGGCCTTCAGGGCACACAGCATCTGCGACCAGCCCTGGCAGTTGCCGTAGGAGGCAGAAAGTCCGGCGGGCGTTTCTCGCCAGCCTTCTTCAGCGATCGTCACCAGCGTGCGGTCATCCTCCAGTGACTCAAAGGTCATGGTGATGGTCGTTTTGTAGGTGTTTTTAGCCTCTGGTGGAACCGGATGGGTTGTGGGGTCGTCGTCATTGGCATCCCAGCGCAAGACGATCTTCTTGTTCTTCTCCACCTCGACGACTTCCACCGGGAAGGCGCCGGGAAAATCGGCGAAATCCCACGTGACGATGGTGCCGGTCTCAAGCCGGCCCTTGGCTCCGCCTGTCGTAAAATAACCCGACAGATGCTTCGGATCGGCGACGGCCTCGAACACTTCCTCGACCGGTTTTGAAATCCGGCCGGATACCTTGAATTTCAGTTCCATGATCTTTCTCCCTTGTTTCTCCCTCTATAATGTTATAAAAACATAACATGTCAAGCGGCGAAAAAAACGACCTTATTTTCAAGGCCCTGGCGGCTCCGGTTCGCAGGGAGATTCTCGACGAGCTGAAGGATCGGCCGCAGACGACGGGCGATCTCTGCGCCCGGTTTCCAAGGCTCGACCGTTGCACGGTGATGCAGCATCTGAAGGTTCTGGAAGCGGCCGACCTCGTGCTGGTGAAGCGCGAGGGCAGGGAGCGGTGGAACCACCTCAATCCGCTGCCGATCAAGGCGATCCACGATCGCTGGATCGGCGCCTATGCGGCGCGTGCGGTCGACATGCTCGACCGGATGAAGCGGGATCTGGAAGACTAGCGGATCAGCACCGCGGTGCCATAAAGCCCGAGTGCGAAAACGGTATGGGCGGCGAAGTTGAGGAGACGCACTTTGTTCGGCTTCGGCGTTTTCGAAGCGGCCCAGCCGAGGCCGAGGCCCGGCTGCATCAGGAACCATCCGGCGCCGATGGTGACGATGCCGAAGATCCAGGCGGGAATGAAGGTCGGGGCGGCGAACCAGGTTGGACCCATGATCAGGGCGAGGATCACTCCGTAGAGAAGACCGACGGCATAATGGCCGGCCCAGCCGAGCGCCAGTTCATGTTCGTAGGGTTCGGCTGCCGCGATGCTGTCGTGAAAGACTTTTGCCCGCCCCAGGTGCCAGAACCAGCGACCGGCCGGCGCCCAGTTGGCCTTGGGCTGGCCGAAAACCTTGTTGAGGACGATCGCCCAGAGATCCATCAGCATGGTTGCGCCAAGGCCGATGAGGATGCCGCGCCAGAAAAGTTCGATCATGAGAGAGGTCTGCCGGAGAGAGGAAGGTCACCTTCAATCTCTATGGGCTCCGGTTTGAGCTGTCGAGACCTTCAGGCTTTCCGGACGGGAAACATCCTGTCGGCGGGTGCGGCCCGACACCGAGATTGCCGAACCGGCTGAACGATGCGCGGTGGTTGTGCCTTTCATCAAAAACTTTGAAATGTTCACGTATTGTTTCGATTTTCTTTTGCCGTTATGTAAGCACCCGGCGAGTTGATCGTCTTTCCAGAAAACACCATTGCTTGAGAGACATTTTTAATGCTCGACCCCAAATTTGTGCGCCGCGGCCTTTTCCTCGTCTTCATGATCCTTTTCCTCGATGTCATCGGAATCGCGATCATCATGCCTGTGCTGCCGGCCTTCCTGCGCGAGCTGACCGGCGACGACCTCAGTGCGGCGGCGGTCGACGGTGGCTGGCTGCTGCTCATCTATTCCGCCATGCAGTTCCTGTTTGCGCCGTTGCTTGGCAACCTCAGCGACCGTTTCGGCCGGCGGCCGATCCTGCTCGCTTCGGTCCTCACCTTCGCGCTCGACAACCTGATCTGCGCGGCAGCCACCAGTTTCTGGATGCTGTTCGTCGGCCGTGTCCTCGCCGGCATTTCCGGCGGTAGTTTCGCCACCTGCTCGGCTTACATTGCCGACATCAGCAACGATGAGAACCGCGCTAAGAATTTTGGCCTGATCGGCATCGCCTTCGGCGTCGGTTTCACGGTCGGGCCGGTGATCGGCGGGCTGCTCGGCGAGCTCGGACCGCGCGTGCCGTTCCTCGGCGCCGGTCTGTTGTCGCTTGCCAACTTCGTGGCCTCCTGGTTCCTGCTGCCGGAAACGCTCGACAAGGCGAACCGCCGCAAGTTCGAGCTGAAACGCGCCAATCCGCTGGGCGCCCTGCGCCAGATGCGCCACTACCCGGGTATCGGCTGGGTCATGCTGGTGATGTTCCTCTATTGGCTGGCGCATGCGGTCTATCCGTCGGTCTGGTCCTTCGTGTCGGCCTATCGCTACGGCTGGAGCGAGGGGCAGATCGGCCTGTCGCTCGGGCTGTTCGGCATCTGCGCCGCCTTTGTCATGGGGTTCATTTTGCCGAAACTGGTGCCGGTGCTCGGCGAATGGAGGACCGCGGTGCTCGGGCTTTGTTTCTCCTGCCTCGGCCTCACCGGTTATGCTTTCGCGTGGCAGGGGTGGGTCGTTTACGCCGTCATCCTCGTCACGACGATCGAGAACGTCGCCGATCCGGCGCTCCGCAGCATCGCCTCGGCCAAGGTGCCGCCGTCGGCGCAAGGGGAGCTGCAGGGCGCGATGACAAGCCTCACCAGCCTGACGACGATCGTCGGCCCGGCGATCTTCACGCTGCTGTTCAGCGCGTTTACCGGAGAGAATGCAACGATGGAATTCGCAGGGGCGCCATACATGATGGCGGCGATTTTCATGGCTTGTGCCATTTTGGTGTTTTTGACCCGGATTTCACGAAAGACGGTCGCGGGTCCGCTCGAAGCCGAGCTTACGCATCAGATTTCTTGAAGAGACGTCCAAAAATTCTGCTTAATCGCCTGTAAGTGTTGCCGCACGGATGATGCTCCTCTATAGGCTGCATCATCCGCCGCTCGCCAGTTTCTGGAAGCGGCTTTTTTCGTCTGCGGAGGAGTGTCATGTCGAGCCTTTCCACCACCATGGCTGTGACGACGACGGACAATTCCTGGTCCGCGCATATGCGCGCGACCCTGGCGCTCGGCGTGCCGCTGGTCGGAGCGCAGCTGGCGCAGATGGCGATCAACACGACCGACGTCATCCTGGTCGGCTGGCTCGGGACAACCGAACTCGCCTCCGTGGTGCTCGCCACCCAGATGTTCTTCCTGGTCTTCATCTTCGGCACCGGTTTTACCAGCGCCGTGGTGCCGATGGTGGCGCAGGCGCTCGGGCATGGGGATACCCGCTTGGTGCGCCGTACGGTGCGCATGGGGTTGTGGATCGCGCTCGCCTTTGGCGTGCTGACGGCCCCGCTCCTGTGGTTTTCGGCACCCATCCTTCTCGCGCTCGGGCAGCAGCCGGACGTCGCGGCGAATGCGCAAAGCTATCTGCGCATCGCCCAATGGGGTATTTTCCCGGCACTCGGGCTGATGGCGCTTCGAAGCTTCGTCACCGGGCTCGAGAAGGGCGGCATCGTGCTCTACGTCACGATCGTGATGTTCTTCATCAATGCCGGTGTTGCCTACCTGCTGATCTTCGGCCATTTCGGCGCGCCGAACATGGGGCTGCACGGGGCTGCGATCGCTTCGGTCGCTGCCAACCTGTTCGGCTTCGTCGCCGCCCTGCTTTATGTGGAAAGCCAGCCGAAGATGCGCGCCTACGAGATCTTCGTGCGCTTCTGGCGGCCGGACTGGAGCATGGTGCGCGAGATCGTCGTGCTGGGCCTGCCGATCAGCTTCACCATTCTGGCGGAGACCAGCCTGTTTTCGGCCGCTTCCCTGCTGATGGGCATCCTCGGCAAGCTGGAGCTCGCAGCCCACGGCATCGCGCTGCAGCTGGCGGCGATCGCCTTCATGATCCCGCTCGGCCTGTCGCAGGTGGCGACGGTGCGCGTCGGGCTCGCCAACGGCCGCGGCGATCTTCTGGGTGTGAAGCGGGCCGCCATCGCCGTGCTGGTGGTCAGCGTGCTCTTCACGACGATAGGCAGCGTGCTGTATGCGACGATCCCGCGTTTCTTCGGCAATCTCTTCCTGGATATACGCAAGGAGGATGCCGCGACCGTGCTGGAATTGGCGGTGCCGCTGATCGTGATCGCCGGGGCTTTCCAACTGGTCGACGGGCTGCAGGTGGTCGGTGCCAGCCTGTTGCGCGGGCTCAAGGATACGCGGGTGCCGATGGTGCTGGCGCTGATCGCCTATTGGCCGATCGGTTTCTCCTGCGCCTGGGTATTCGCATTCCCGCTCGGTTTTCGTGGCGAGGGCGTCTGGTTCGGCTTCGTCACCGGGCTTGCGGCCGCCGCGGTTCTGCTTTGCGGCCGCTTCTGGCTGCTGGTGAGACGCCAGGCCAGAACGACCCGCTGAAGAGCCAGCGGGCCGTCGGTGTTGGTCAGGCCGGTTGGAACTCTTGTAAAACCGCCCTGTGGTAGAAGCCGACATTGGTCTCTACGCTGAGGCGTCGGCTCAACGCCTGCCTATCGATGCCTGCCTCCTCATCCGATTTTGCGACTGCGGCAATGACCGGCTGAAGGGCGTGCTCGCCTTCGAACTGGAGGATGGTGATGACGTTGAACAGTCCGGCAATGGAAGCCTGTTCCAGGATCAGATCGTCGACGAATCCCAGCTGGGCGCGGATAACCTCATGCGTCCTGTGAACCAGCGCCATAAATTCTTCGCGCCCTTCGATCGGGACCGCAAACCTGTTGACGCGAAAAATGCGTCGATGCTGTATTTCGCTCATATGAAAAACCCCTGCTCGAGATGAACAGGGGTTTTATGGGACCTCAACCAAAGTTGAGGTCAATAGGGGGCTCTGGATTTTTTAAGAGCGCCGAAATCAGCGTTCCGCGAGGGCAGGTTCGCCCTTCTTCTCGCGCACCATGTTGATGAAGCGACGGAAGAGGTAGTGGCTGTCCTGCGGGCCGGGCGAGGCTTCCGGGTGATGCTGGACCGAAAAGACCTGCTTGCCGGTGACGCGCAGGCCGCAATTGCTGCCGTCGAAGAGCGAAATATGAGTCTCCTCAACGCCTTGCGGCAGAGACTTCGAATCGACCGCGAAGCCGTGGTTCATCGAGACGATCTCCACCTTGCCGGTCGTGTGATCCTTGACCGGATGGTTGGCGCCGTGATGGCCCTGGTGCATCTTCTCGGTCTTGGCGCCGAGCGCCAGGCCGAGCATCTGGTGGCCGAGGCAGATGCCGAAGGTCGGAATATCCGTCTTGATGACGTCCCTGATGACCGGCACGGCATATTCGCCGGTCGCGGCCGGGTCGCCCGGGCCGTTCGACAGGAAGATGCCATCCGGCTTCAGCGCCATGATGTCTTCCGCCGAGGTCTGGGCGGGGACCACCGTCACCTTGCAGTCGAGGCCGGCAAAAAGGCGCAGGATGTTGCGCTTTACGCCGTAGTCGACACAGACGATATGGTATTTCGCGTCTTCCGGCTGCAGTTCGCCGTAACCTTCGTTCCAGACCCAGGGTTTCTGGCTCCACGGCGAGGACTGGCCGGATGTCGCCTCCTTGGCGAGGTCGAGGCCTTCGAGGCCGCTCCAGGCCCGAGCTTCGGCCTTCAGGGCCTCGATGTCGAAGACGCCGTTCGGATCATGGGCGATGACGGCGTTCGGAGCGCCATTTTGGCGGATCCAGGCGGTCAGCGCGCGGGTGTCGATGCCGGACAGGCCGATGATGCCGCGGGCCTTCAGCCAACCGTCGAGATCCTTGCCGGCGCGATAGTTGGAGGGCTCGGTGATGTCGGCCTTGAAGATCGTGCCGACCGCGCCGCGCCTTGCTGCCGGCGTCAGGTCCTCGACGTCTTCCTCGTTGGTGCCGATGTTGCCGATATGCGGGAAGGTGAAGGTGACGATCTGGCCGAGATAGGAGGGGTCGGTCAGGATTTCCTGGTAGCCGGTCAGCGCGGTGTTGAACACCACCTCGGCCGGTACCTTGCCGGTCGCGCCGATGCCGGTTCCTTCGATCACGGTGCCGTCGGCCAGAACGAGCAATGCGGTGGGTTTCTTGATTGTCCAGGGGGCGGTCGCGGTCATATCCATCCTTCTGCCTCACCGGTCCCGTCCCTTGAAGAGACAGGCTGCGAGGGCCATCTATGGTCGTGAGAGACGGGCGCGCGGAAATCCCGGCGCAAGCCCAAACCTCTAAATCTCGTGCAGGTGCCGGAAAATAGACAAAGCGGACGAGGTGGTCAATCTCGCCGCTCAAGAATTCCACGAGGATTATAGCCTATGGGATTCAACGGTTTGGGTGATTTGATTTGATCGGCCCGGACCTGTCGTCTATGACAACGGTGTGAATGCCAAGGAAAAGCCACAATTCACCATGCCTGCGGCCGGCTTTTTCCCAAGGAGAAAAAAAGATGATGCGCGACAAGCTTTCCGATGCGCTCAAGGAATCCATGAAGGCCAAGGACACCCGCCGGCTTTCGACCGTGCGGCTGATCCAGACCGCGATCAAGGATCGCGACATCGCCAATCGCGGTCTCGGCAAGGACCCCGTCAGCGACGACGACATCCTGCAGATCCTGCAGAAGATGGTGAAGCAGCGCGAGGAATCGGCAAAGATCTACCAGGATGCCGGACGCGCCGAACTTGCGACGCAGGAGCGCGAGGAAATCGACGTCATCAAGGGGTTCATGCCGGAGCAGCTTTCCGAAGAGAAAGTCCGCGAATTCTGCCAGGCCGCGATCAGCGAGACCAGCGCGCAGGGCTTGCGCGACATGGGCAAGGTCATGGGCGTGCTGAAGGAAAAGCACCCGGGCCAGATGGACTTCGCCAAGGCTTCAGGCCTGGTGAAGGATCTTCTGAAGTAAGCTGCCCTTTTCAAGACCGGTACACGAAAGGCGGGAATCCGATCATCGGATTCCCGCCTTTTTGTTTTTCCGGATCTCGCTTTGCTGTGTTGCGGACTTGCCGCAGGCGAGATGGTACGGTTCTATTTGTTACGGCGCTTCTGTTCGCGCATGTAGTGTCTGAGCACCGCGTTGATGCGTGTCTGGTAGCCTTTGCCTGTCGACTTGAAGAAATCGATGACGTCCTCATCGACACGAAGGGAGATGGACTTCTTGGGCTTCGGCACGACAAGCGTCGCCTTGGACCAGTCGATATCCTTGAACTCCGCCCAATCAGGATCATCCGCGATCGCCCGGTCGATATCCTCGTCGGTCATGGCGTCGACACGCGCCCAGTCGGTCTCGCTTTTCTCACCACGTGCGCGCTTCAGGCGAAGCTCATCGAGGGTAACGGTCGTAATAGAGTGTTTGCTCATTCTTCCTGGCCGCTCGTGCTGAGATGATCCGGCACTTTTCGCCTCTCATCGTGTAGACGATTGCGATGAGGCGTTTTGTGTCGGGACAAATCGCAAGGGTGCGGACTTCTCCATTTCGATCCGAGCGAAATTCCAGACGGGGCTCTTGGAGGGCGAATACCGCATCTTCGAAATCGATCTGGTGCTTTTCAAGATTGGTTCTCCGCTTCTCCTCATTCCAATCGAAGATGGAGAGCGGCTCTTGCTCATGAATCATCGCGGTGCCTAAAAGACTTCAGTTGCCTTCAGGCACGTCGTGCGCCATGTGTATGGGCAATATGTATATACAGACGTGCGAAATTGGTCAAGCCTGTGAATAGCGGGCAGCGTTTGTCTTGATGGTAGCGTTCCTTCCCACCCGTGCTTATATGGGAGAGCCAAGACAGAGGTAGAAATGCGCTTTTCCAACAGTTTTCTCGACGAGATCCGCGACCGCGTGCCGATATCGGCCGTCGTTGGCCGTCGGGTGACGTGGGATCGCAAGAAGACCAATGTGTCGCGCGGCGACTATTGGGCCTGCTGCCCCTTCCATGGCGAAAAGAGCCCGAGCTTCCATTGCGAGGACCGCAAGGGCCGATACCACTGCTTCGGCTGTGGTGTGACGGGCGACCATTTCCGGTTCCTGACCGAACTCGAAGGGCAGAGTTTTCCGGAAGCCGTCCAGACGGTGGCCGACATGGCCGGCATCGCCATGCCGCAGCCGGACCCGCAGGCTGAGAAGCGCGAGAAGGAACGCACGACGCTGCTCGACGTCATGGAGCTGGCGACGCAGTTTTTCCAGGACCAGCTCCAGAGCGCCGTCGGGGCCAAGGCGCGCGCTTACCTGCGCGACCGCGGGCTGACGGGCCGCACGATCGAGACCTTCCGTCTCGGCTATGCGCCGGAAAGCCGCAATGCGCTGAAGGAACATCTCGCGGGCAAAGGCGTGCCCAAGGACCAGATCGAGGCCTGCGGGCTGGTGGTGCACGGGGAGGGGATCGCGGTCTCCTACGACCGCTTTCGCGACCGCATCATGTTTCCGATCCTGTCGTCGCGGGAAAAGGTGATCGCGTTCGGCGGCCGTGCAATGGCGCCGGACGCACCGGCGAAATACCTGAACTCCAACGAGACCGAGCTCTTCCACAAGGGGCAGGTGCTCTACAATTTTTCGCGCGCCAGGCGGGCTCAAGGTGTCGGCAAGCCGGGGCAGGGCGAGGGCACGATCATCGCCGTCGAAGGCTACATGGATGTCATCGCGCTGCATCAGGCGGGCGTCGAGAATGCCGTGGCGCCGCTCGGCACCGCGCTCACCGAAAACCAGCTCGAGCTTCTTTGGCGGATGACCTCGCAGCCGGTGCTCTGCTTCGACGGCGACGGCGCGGGCCTCAGGGCCGCAAGCCGTGCCGCCGATCTGGCGCTTCCGTTCCTGAAGCCCGGAAGGTCGGTGCGTTTCGCGCTGCTTCCCGACGGCAAGGATCCGGACGATCTCGTCCGCCATGAGGGCCGCGCGCCGTTCGACAAGGTGCTCAACGAAGCAAGGCCGCTGGTGGAGATGATCTGGCAGCGCGAGGCGTCGTCGGCAAGTTTCGATACGCCGGAAAAACGCGCCGAGCTGGAGGCGCGGCTGAAGCAGATCGTTTCCGTCATCGCCGACGAAAACGTGCGCCGCCATTATCAGCAGGCCATCCGCGACCGGCTGAACAGCTTTTTCGCGCCGGCGCCACGGGGCGGGGGCGACCGGCGCCAGAATTTTCAGCGCGGTTCGGGCAGTGGCAGGCCAGGCCAGGGCGGCCCACCGCAGGGACCGCGTGCCGCTGGACGGGCTGCCGGCGTTTCGGACCGGCTCGCGCGCTCCGGCCTTGTGCGCGGTTACCGCGACCTGCCAGCACTGCGGGAAAGCGTGCTGGCGCTCACCATCGTCAACCATCCCCAGCTTCTGCTGGAGGAATATGACGAGATCGCCGCGATCGATTTCGAGAACCGCGACCTGCAGCGCTTCTGGTCGGCGATGTTGCCGGCAGCCGCGACAGCGGGCGCCAGCCTCTCGCGTGAATACCTGATGCAGAGGCTTGCGGGCGAGGGGTTCGACGTAATGTTGAAATCCCTGGACCAGCAGGTGCGCAACGCGCGGCTCTGGACTGCGACCGAGATCGCCGCGCTGGAAGATGCGCGTGAAGGCTATCGGCAGGCGTTGTCGCTGCATAAGCGCACCAAGGCGCTCAGGCTCCAGAAAATCGAACTGGAGCGGGAAATCGCCGAAACGACCGAAGCGGGCGATGCGGGTGAGATCGAGCCGCTGCTGCGGGCGCTCTCCGAAGTCCAGCTCGAAATTCTCCGGATGGAAAACCAGGAAGCGATCATCGACGGGTTCGGGGTGCTTTCCGGTCGGGTGAAGGGGGCCGCCGTCAGCCACGGCTGAGGAACATGCTGCTTGGAAATCCGGCCCTTGCCCAATGATGGCGCGGCCCTATTGTATCGGCGTTGAGTCGGCTGAGTGGGGAGCTTGATGCAGATTTCGGGAAGTTGTCATTGCGGCAAGATAGCCTTCGAGGCGGAGGGCGAGTTCGGCACCGCGATGGAATGCAACTGTTCCTTCTGCCGGCGAAAGGGCGTGTTGCTGGCTTTCGTCCCACGCAGCCAGTTCCGGCTCGCGACCCCGCGGGAGAACCTTTCCTCCTATCAGTTCAACAAGCATGTGATCACGCACTACTTCTGCGCCAGTTGCGGTGTCGCGCCGTTCAGCGAGGCGACGATGCCGAATGGCGCGGAGATGGCGGCGATCAATCTGAGATGCGTGCCGGAAATCGACATTGCTACATTGACGGTAACCCAGTATGACGGCGCTTCCCGCTAGGGAATATGCCGGACCAAAAGCATAAGCCTTTATGTCTAGGCAAACCCTTGTCTTTCAGGGCCTACCGCCTACATATCGGTTAAATCTGGTGAGCGTACCCCTATTAGACCCCCTCAAAGGGCATATTTTCGACTTTTCCTGGGTATGACCTATGGAAAAGCTTGACGGAACGTTAATTTGTGGGAATCACCATTTCAGGCAAAATAGGCGGAGTGGGTCAATAGCACCGAACATGACCGGTGATCCTCTAGTAGGACGGTCCTGAGTCAAAAACGGCCGCCGAATGGTAATCGGGAATTAAAGGTCATTCCGTTACGTGTTGGACAGTGATTCGCGGCAGAGGCGGTCAAACCCGTCTTCAGCCGGTGGCCACGAAGCGCGGCGAAAGTAGCGTTCAGGGAAAGCGACGAAATACATGGCAACAAAAGTCAAAGAAAACGAAGAAGCAGAGAACGAACGCGAAGGCTCGCACGACGGTCCGCTTCTCGACCTTTCTGACGACGCCGTCAAGAAGATGATCAAAGCCGCAAAGAAGCGCGGCTATGTCACCATGGACGAGTTGAACTCGGTGCTGCCGTCGGAGGAAGTCACCTCCGAGCAGATCGAAGACACGATGGCGATGCTGTCGGACATGGGCATCAACGTCGTCGAAGACGAAGAGGCGGAAGAAACCACCGCCAGCGACGATGACGCTGACGGCGACAGCGACGACAATGAGAGTGAAGGCGGCGAAATCGCCACCACCTCCAGCACTGCGCTCGCGACCGCGAAGAAGAAAGAGCCGACCGACCGTACCGACGACCCGGTGCGCATGTATCTGCGCGAAATGGGCTCCGTCGAGCTTCTTTCGCGCGAAGGCGAAATCGCGATCGCCAAGCGCATCGAAGCCGGCCGCGAAACGATGATCGCCGGGCTCTGTGAGAGCCCGCTGACCTTCCAGGCGCTGATCATCTGGCGTGACGAACTGAACGAAGGCACCACCCTGCTTCGCGAGATCATCGATCTCGAAACGACCTATTCGGGTCCCGAAGCCAAGGCAGCGCCGCAGTTCCAGAGCCCGGAAAAGATCGAGGCCGACCGCAAGGCCGCCGAGGAGAAGGAAAAGACCCGGAAGGCTCGCTTCTCCGCTGCCAATGACGACGACATTACCGCTGTCGGCGGCGATGGCATGAACCTCGAGGAGGAGGAAGAGGACGACGACGAGTCGAGCCTGTCTCTCGCCGCGATGGAAGCCGAGCTGCGTCCGCAGGTCATGGAAACGCTCGACACGATCGCCGACACCTACAAGAAGCTGCGCAAGCTGCAGGACCAGCAGGTCGAGCAGCGTCTGGCGGCAACCGGTACGCTGTCGTCCGCCCAGGAGCGCCGCTACAAGGAACTCAAGGACGAGCTGATCACCGCGGTGAAGTCGCTGTCGCTCAACCAGAACCGTGTCGATTCTCTGGTCGAGCAGCTCTACGACATCTCCAAGCGCCTGATGCAGAACGAGGGCCGCCTGTTGCGCCTCGCCGAATCCTACGGCGTCAAGCGTGATAGTTTCCTCGAACAGTACCAGGGTGCCGAGCTCGATCCGAACTGGATGAAGTCGATCGCCAATCTGGCCGCCCGCGGCTGGAAGGAGTTCGCGCGTGCCGAGAACACGACGATCCGCGACATCCGTCAGGAGATTCAGAATCTCGCGACGGAAACCGGCATCTCGATCGCCGAATTCCGCCGGATCGTCTCGATGGTCCAGAAGGGCGAGCGCGAAGCCCGCATCGCCAAGAAGGAAATGGTCGAAGCGAACCTTCGTCTCGTCATCTCGATCGCCAAGAAGTACACGAACCGCGGACTGCAGTTCCTCGACCTCATTCAGGAAGGCAATATCGGCCTGATGAAGGCGGTCGACAAGTTCGAATACCGCCGCGGTTACAAGTTCTCGACCTATGCCACATGGTGGATTCGGCAGGCGATCACCCGTTCGATCGCCGACCAGGCCCGCACGATCCGCATTCCGGTGCACATGATCGAGACGATCAACAAGATCGTCCGCACATCGCGCCAGATGCTGCACGAGATCGGCCGCGAGCCGACCCCGGAAGAACTGGCCGAAAAGCTCGCCATGCCGCTCGAAAAGGTCCGCAAGGTCCTGAAGATCGCCAAGGAGCCGATCAGCCTCGAAACCCCCGTGGGTGACGAAGAGGATTCGCATCTCGGTGATTTCATCGAGGACAAGAACGCGCTTCTGCCGATCGATGCGGCCATTCAGGCGAACCTGCGCGAAACGACGACCCGCGTCCTCGCCTCGCTCACGCCGCGTGAAGAACGCGTGCTGCGCATGCGCTTCGGCATCGGCATGAACACCGACCACACGCTCGAAGAAGTCGGGCAGCAGTTCTCGGTTACCCGCGAACGTATCCGCCAGATCGAAGCGAAGGCGCTGCGCAAGCTGAAGCATCCGAGCCGCAGCCGCAAGCTGCGGAGCTTCCTGGACAGCTGACGGTTTCAGCGGTTGGAAAATCAGAGACCCGGTTTGCGAGAGTAGGCCGGGTTTTTCCGTTACAGGAGGATGCTGCGCCCGCCGAGGGCGTTTGCCGCGGAAGCGAACCGCTTGTCCAGCGTAACGATTTCCGCGCCGGCTTCCATTGCGACGGCGAGATGCAGTGCGTCGCCCGAGCGGAGGCCAACGTCGATATCGTCGGCGAGCCGCGCGGCCGCGACGAAATGGCGAGAGAATATCGGGAGTATTTCGAGGGATTGAGAGGCCATGCGATTGAACCCCGCCAGTGCCAGTTGCCGCAGTTCCTGGGGCATTCGTTCGTGTCTCGCTTTCACCGAGAGTGCGGACGAAAACTCGGTGATTGTCCACTCGCTGACGAGAGTTCGCCGGTCTCCGTTCTTCACAAACCAGTCGAGCACTCTTTCGACGGATGTCTCTCCCACCAGCAAAGCAATCAGGGCTGATGTATCGATGTAGAACATCAGTAGCGCTCGTCGTCCCTGAAACGTCGCATGAATGTTCCGGCGTCTTCACTTTGCGGAGGCATTTTCTCCCGTATCGCCTTGAGCATCTCGAAGTCGATTGGCTGCTTTTTCGACCGCGGTGGCGCCAGCTGCGCGACAGGCTGACCATCGCGTGTAATCTCAACCGTTTCGCCTTGGGCGACGCGGTCAATCAATTCGCCGAGTTTTTCTTTTGCTTCCGCCAGAGTGATCGCAGTCATGGTGATCTCCTGATCAATCCCTGCAAATATACGTCCGAAGCGTCGTTTCCGCAATCAATGCCCGACCGAGCTCGAAAACACGTTGACCACCACGACGCCGGAGATGATCAGGCCGAGGCCGATGATGGCGGCGGTGTCGAGGGTCTGGCGGAACAGGATCAGGCCGACGGCCGAGATCAGCACGATGCCGAGGCCGCTCCAGATCGCGTAGGCGATGCCGACCGGCAGGGTGCGCAAGGCGATCGACAGGAGATAGAAGGCGGTCGCATAACACAGCCCCATCAGAATGGTCGGCAATACGCGGGTGAACTGTTGGCTCTGCTGCAGGAAGGTCGTGCCGATGACTTCCAGCACGATTGCGCCGGCGAGCGAGCCGTAGGTGAGGATTGCCGGGTTCATTTTCGTTACTCTTGTTTCGTGAGGTTATGCAGCCGGTCGCGGAGTTCGGCGAGTTCTTTTGCCGGTAAACCGTCCGCCTCCATGAGATTGGCAAGCCAGATGCCGTCGGCCGCGTAACGCGCGAGCTTGAAGGCCGGATGACTGTCGGTCTGCGCATGTTGCGCGAGCCGATCGCGCATCCATTCCGACCAGATTTGCCTGAGCCGCGGATCGGTCATGCAGGAGATCGACAGCGCCGCCCAGGGGCTTTCAGGTCCGTCGCTGGTCACCTGGAAAAAGGCGTCGACATAGGCGCGCGTGAACCGGCCCCGGTCGATTTCATCCTCGCTCATCAGCCGGTCGATCTCCATATCGAGCTTGCCGAGCAGGTCTTCGAAGACGGCTTCGATCAGCGCCTGTTTGCTCGGGAAATGGTGCAGCAACCCACCCTTGGTGACGGAGGCAGCGTCGGCGACCGCCTGCAGGGTCAGGCTGCCGAGACCTTCGTCCACGGCGCATCGGGCGGCATGATCCAGAAGAGATCGCCGCACTTGTTCGGGCTGTTTTTCGCGTCTGTGAGCTTTCGACATGAATTAAACATACCGTATGGTCGGTTTGTTTGCAACGGCAAATTCCTTCCAAATCCCATGGGGAGAGGGGCGGCAGCGCAACTCGCTCCCGGAAAGCTGGATTTTGCGTTGTTTTGATCACTCGGGGGACTCGATCCGGCCGGCTTTCCATCTTACATCCGCTGCCATGACGGATTTATCTGGAAAGCCGCGCGGCGACATAAGATGGGGCATTCCTGCCTCCATCCTGGTGCATGTCGTTTTCGTGGCGGCCCTGTTCTTGCATCTGCCGGCCGATTCTTCCGAGCCGCAGAAGGAGGAGACCGTCCAGGTCGAAATCGTGCCTCCGCCGGAAGAGCCCGAGAAGAAACCGGAAGAGAAGAAGAAGCCCGAGGAAAAGAAGGCCGAGGAGGCGAAACCGGAGGAGAAGAAACCTCCGGAACCTGCAAAACAGGAAGAGGCTAAGAAGGCGGAGCCTCCACCCCCGCCGCCCCCGCCGCCAAAGCAGGAGGAGGCGAAAAAGCAGGAGCCACCGCCGCCTCCGCCGACGCCTGAGGAAAAGCCCGCCGAGGAGGCCAAGAAGCAGCCTTTGCCGGTTCTGCGCCCCGTCGTTGAATTCGGTGAGAAGGATGCCGGGCCGAAGAAATCTCTGACCGGTAATGCATCGAAGGAAACGACCAATCCGCCGGCCGAGAGCAAGGCGGATGCGAAATCCGACGAACCGGTAAAGCAGGCAAAGGAAGCACCTAACGTCGTGGAGGCACCACCGGCCAATCCGGTGCCGGACGATATCCATCTGCCTGAGGTCGGCATTGCGGCAGCCAACGGATTGCAGAACGGTCCCATTGCCGGCACCTCGCCGGATGCGACCAAGACCGAGATCGTGACGGCGCCGCCAACCGCGTCGCCCAAGAGCGACCCGTCCAAGACGCCGACCCCCGGCAAGCCGGTCGAACTGACCGAGGCGAAGACGCTGTTTTCGCAGAGCGAAACGGGCGATGCTATTGCCACGACGGCGATGGGCGATGTGCCGCGAGGGGTGCGCGCCGGCCAGCTCTGCGCGACGGAACTTCGCGAGCAGCTGCGACATTCCGCTCAATCCTACAGACCGGAAATGCTGCCGGCCTATCGTCTGCCGAGCGGCACTGTCCTCGAAGTCAGGCGGGGTGCGTTCCGGGCCAATGCGCAGTGGTACGACCTGAGTTTCCGCTGCGAGGTCGACGACAACGCAACCAAGATCGTGTCCTTTGCATTCGATATCGGTGCGCCAGTGCCGCAAAGTGAGTGGCGCAAGCGTGGCTTTCCAGAATTGTAAGAAGTCTCCTCCGCACGCCTAGTCGTGACGTAGTCGACGCAGGTATCGCAAAAGGCGCCGCTTGGGTTGATTGACCCGCAAGCCGCGTCGACTATGCTGCGGCCACATTCAAGATGAGGCCTGCCATGAAAGCCATGTTCTACGATGCCTTTGAAAAGGCGCCGGAAATCCGCAATGTTCCCGATCCGGAGCCGACATTTGACGGCGTCGTGGTCAAGGTCGGCGCGAGTGGGCTCTGCCGCAGCGACTGGCATGGCTGGATGGGGCATGACCCGGATATCCGCCTGCCGCATGTGCCGGGCCATGAACTGGCCGGCAAGGTGGTGGCGACCGGCAAGGGCGTCATGCGTTTCAAGATCGGCGATCGGGTGACGGTGCCGTTCGTGTCCGGCTGCGGCCATTGTTCGGAATGCCATTCCGGCAACCAGCAGGTCTGCCCCAACCAGTTCCAGCCGGGCTTTACCCATTGGGGTTCGTTCGCCGAATATGTGGCGATCGACTATGCCGATACAAACCTCGTGCACCTGCCCGAAGAGATCGACGACGCGACGGCGGCGAGCCTCGGCTGCCGGTTCGCGACCTCTTTTCGAGCGGTTGCCGACCAGGCCCGCACCGGGCCTGGCGACTGGGTCGCGGTGCATGGCTGCGGCGGCGTCGGCCTGTCGGCGATCATGATCGCCACGGCGCTTGGAGCGAACGCGATCGGCATCGATCTCTCCGATGACAAGCTGGCGTTCGCCCGCCAATGCGGCGCGGTCGCAACCATCAATGCGAGCACGGTTGCCGATGTCGTCGAGGCGGTTCGCGAGATCACCGGGGGTGGCGCGCATGTGTCGATCGACGCGCTCGGCCATCCGGTCACCTGCTTCAATTCGATCAAGAATCTCCGCCGCCGCGGCCGGCATGTGCAGGTCGGGCTGATGCTCGGCGAGCACGCCACGCCCTCGATCCCGATGGCGCAGGTGATCGGCCACGAGTTGGAAATCTATGGCAGCCACGGCATGCAGGCCTGGCGCTACGACGCCATGCTCGCCATGCTGAGGGCCGGCAAGATGAAGCCGCAGCAGCTGATCGCCAAGCGGATCAGCCTCGAAGAAGCGGTGCCGGGGCTGATGACGCTCGACAGATCCGAAACACCCGGCATCAGCGTGATCACCACGTTCTGACGGGTGACGCGGCGATTGTTCGCCGTCAATGGCCGGAGCATTCCACTTCGGCCGCTTGGTGGCGTTTCGGGGCGCCCTATATCGGGGGCATGCGTCGAACCCGAAAGGACGAACCATGAATGTCAGGGCACAGAAAATTCCAGGGCCGGATCACCCGATTACCGTTGCGCACAATCCGGCGCGGGTGGTGGTGAAGCTTGGCGACAAGGTGATCGCCGACAGCGTTAATTCGCTCACGCTGCGCGAGTCCTCCTATCCGCCGGTCCACTATATCCCGCGCAAGGATGTGGATATGTCGCTCCTCGAGCGGACCGACCACCAGAGCTATTGCCCGTATAAGGGAGAGGCCTCCTATTTCAGCATTCCGGTTGGCGGCGAGCGTTCGAAGAATGCCGTCTGGTCCTACGAAAACCCTTACGAAGCCGTCTCCGGGATCAAGGAACATGTCGCCTTCTATCCCGACCGGGTCGATTCCATCGAGGAGTTTGGCGCGCCTGAAGCGGGTCAGTTCTGACAGGAGGACGGGCGGCCAAGCGTGCGCGTGCCGCCCTTCGGAGCTTTGCGGGTGAAAGCCCTGGAGGGTAAAGAAAAAGCCGGTGCCCTTGTCGGCTTTGCTTTCCCTCCCACGTCCTTGGGGTGCGACCCAACCAAGGAGGAAAATCATGCCCTATGTCGACGGGTTTATTCTTGCCGTGCCCAAAGCCAATCTCGAACGCTACAAGGACATGGCGCGCCTTGCCGGCTCCGTGTGGATGGAAAACGGCGCGTTGTCCTATGTGGAATGCTTGGGCGACGACGTGCCCTACGGAGAGCTCACCTCATTTCCGCGGGCGGTGCAGGCCAAGGAGGACGAGATCGTCATCTTCTCCTGGATCACCTATGAAAGCCGGGCCCGCCGGGACGAAATCAATGCGAGGGTGATGAAGGACGAGCGGTTTTCCGGAAACGAGTGGACGCAGGTCTTCGACGGCAAACGAATGATCTTCGGCGGGTTCGAGCCCTTCCTGACATTGTAGCCGGCCGGTGATAGGAGTGCCGTCTCCCTGCCGGTACTTCTATTTCTGCTGCCGGCGCCTTCGCTGATAAAGGAGCCCTCCATGCCCCAGACCGTGATTTCGATCTCCACAAGCGGCCAGGGGCTCTATGAATTCACCGATGCGGCGCAGGACTTTTTGCGCCGCACGCAGGTGGGCGAGGGGCTGCTCACCGTGTTCGTCCGTCATACGTCCTGCTCCCTGATCATCCAGGAAAACGCCGATCCGGATGTCCGCCGCGATCTGAAGACCTTCTTCTCCCGTCTGGTGCCGCCGACCACCGATCCTGAGATGCGCTGGGTCACCCACACCACCGAGGGCCACGACGACATGCCGGCGCATATCAAGGCGGCGCTGACGGCCGTTTCGCTCGGCATTCCCGTCCGGGACGGACGGTTGGCGCTCGGCACCTGGCAGGGCATCTACCTCTTCGAACATCGCGACCAGTCGCACGTCCGCCAGGTCGTGCTGCATCTTTCGCGATGATCTTTTGGTGATGAGCGGCAGATGAATACCGGCTGAATGACCGGTTAGGATGTTGTTCAGACCCCTTGGGCTAGGGTCGCGCCAATCGCTCGGAAAGGCGAGAGCAACAACCTTGGGCCGCAGAACCTGGCCCGGATTTCGGAGAACATTCTATGACCAGCATGATCGTCAAAGCCGGCGTCGCCGCCCTCATCGCGCTCACCGGCCTTTCCGCAACGGCCCCGACGGCTGCTGCCGCCGGCCCGGACTTCGCTATCCAGGTGCAGTATCGCGACCGTGATCGCGATTGGCGTCCGGATCGCGGCGGTGATCGTGACTGGCGTCCGGATCGTGGCCCCCGCGGTTGCTCTCCCTGGCTGGCGGAAGAAAAGGCAAGCCGGATGGGCCTGCGCCGCGCCCGCGTCGTGGATGCCGGCCGCCGTGTCGTGATCGTCGCCGGTTTCGGCCGCCGCGGCCCCGACCGCATCGTGTTCGCCAACGAGCGCGGCTGCCCGGTCATCCGCCGCTAGGTTTACCCCGAAGAACCCTTCCGTCTCCATCGCCCGTTGACGGAGGACAAGCGCCCCCACCAGGTCTGACGATCTGGTGGGGGCGTTTTATTTTTTGCCTTGTTTGCGGGCGAGGGAGGGCCGGGCGCCATTGGGGGGGCGTCCGGCTTTGCTCAACAACCCGTAGTTACTGCTCGAGGGCAAAGGTGACGTTGACGGTCACCGTATAGGTGTTTTCGCCGCCGGCGACCGGAACCGCTTCGGCCGCCATGTCCTTGGCCATCGCCATGCGCATCATCGGCTGGGGTGCGGGGCGCATGGAATTCTCGCTGATTTCCAGGATACGGCCGAGCTTGACGCCGGCCGCATCCGTCAGCGTCCTTGCCTTGGCGAGCGCCTCGGCAACCGCCTTCTTGCGCGCCTCGGTCATCACGTCGTCAGGCTTGTCGTTGGTGAAGGTAATCTGACCGCCCTGGTTGACGCCGAGTTTCACTGAGCGGTCGATGAGACCGCCGAGCTTTTGGAGATCGCGGACCTTGAGGGTGAGCGTGTTGGAGACCTCATAACCGATCACCTGCGGCGGCTCGATGACGCCACCCTTCGGGTCGGGATGGCGGTATTGCGGATAGATCGAGAAATTGCTGGTCTGAATATCGCGATCGGCGATGCCGTCGCTCTTCAGGGCCGAAAGCACGTCCTTCATGGCGGCGCTGCTGGCCGAAAGTGCGGCTTCCGCGGTCTTGCCGTTGCGAACCACCGAGAGCGTCAGGACGGCCATGTCGGGCGCCACCGAGGCCTGGCCCTCGCCGAGCACATTGATGACCGGTTCGCGGGGGCGGATATCCTGGGCCAGGACCTGGCCCGCGGAAGAGACGGCGACCGCACCGGCGAATGCGGCTGCAAGGACGAGACGTGACGACGAAAGCGCAACGCGCATGGATGTTCTCCCCGATCTGTCAGGGCGGAGGGAATGCTGTTCCCGGACCCGCCCGTCATGTTCCGTCTGCCGCGCGAACCCGCCGAAACGGGAATCGGCTCGGCCTGTTCGCGCCAGACGAGCCTACCTGCCGGTTGATTGTGAAGCTATTGCGGCAACGGCTTGTAGCATCTCGTGAATTGCGTTAGAGCGGACCTCGAAGTGACGGCGGACCATTGCGCCCCACTTCTGCCGGATCGGCGGGCCTGTAGCTCAATGGTTAGAGCCGGCGGCTCATAACCGCTTGGTTGGGGGTTCGAGTCCCTCCGGGCCCACCATTCTATTGAATTTCCAAGGGCTTATGGGGTGGTTAGCCAATGCAGCCGGGCGGCTACTTCCGGATTTTTTCACCTGGATCCGGAATTTCAAAAATTTCCCCGGAAGCCTCAAAGGCTATTCGAAGGCGGGCTCGAATCATCGAGTTCCAGATCGATCTTTCGATCACCGCAGCTGATATTCAAAGCGCGGTCGGATCAATCTCCTGTCGCCAACGATGATGGGGTAGGATCTAGCGAATCTCGTGGGTTAGGCGGCTGCCATCGCGCGCTTGCGCGTTAGGGCTTTACCTAGCGCCTGACCGGGAATCTCAATCCATCTGTATCCAATCGCAGCAATCAGATATGTGACCGGCACGGTGATCGCCAGCGCGGTAGCCCATCGGGCCGGGTTTGACATCGGATGGTTCGCGATAAGATACGCGATAACTGGTTGCATCACGAGAAGGTGGGCGAGGTAGGCGCCAAACGAGAGCTCGCCGAGCAGATGGAAGAACCTGTTCCCAAGCAAGCTACTGATCTTCGACAGCAGCGGCCTGAGTGGTTGCCACACCACACGGTGATGAAGGAGAAGGAAGAACACTCCGACAATCGCCAGCCGCGCACCGTGATGGATTGTGCCCATTGCGCCGCCGATCGGGATCAACATAAGCGCCGCCGACAGAGCGGCGGCTAGCCAGACACGCTTCGCGTCCGCGCCGAGAACACTTGCCATCAAAATTCCGACCGCGAAGACATGCATCTTCAAAGGCAAGAATGCAGGCATTGGGAAACGATATCCAAGCGCATAGGAAATCACCGCAGCAGCCAGGCCGGCGAGCACAACAGCACCTATGCCCACAAAGAGGTTCAAACGTTTGATGACGAGCATCACAAACGGAAGCACGAGGTAGAACTGCATTTCGAGGCCGATACTCCAATCAGGGAGCGCAGTTCGATATGCATATCCCGGCATGGTGCCGAACGCGAATGTCAGATGCGCCACCCAATTCCAGAAGCTTTGATCGAGGTAACGCCCTGCCGGCTGCACCGGAACGGAGTTGTAAGCGTCGATCACTACCCGCGCCTCGTAGATCGCGGGGCCGAGGGCAATCGCAAAAATCAACATGATGTAATAGAGCGGCGCGATCCTAAAAAAGCGGCGCAACCAAAATGTTCGCCACGTGGATGGTAGCTCCCATGGTTCCTTCGCTTCCCGCAGCCGATAATGAAACACCATCAAGAAGCCAGAAAGGACAATGAAGAGATCTACGCCAAGGTCCGGATCACCGATTAAGGGCACCCGGAACCGGGTCAAGAGGTGCGCATGACCTATCAAAACCCATAGCGCCGCGATACCTCGCAATCCATCCAGGCACTCAATGCGGTTTGGCGCAGTTTCGGTCATTAGGTTGCCTCCGATCGAAATGCAGTATTCGTGCACCATCTAGACGATTACAGCAACCGGATGATCCAACGAGTGTGAGAGTTAAGATCACAGGGTACTTGCGGATTTTGGTTATGCCAGGACGCCACCACCGGTGGTCCTCTTGCAAACACCGCCTCACTGGAGTATCCATGATTCAATACTTCAAGGATTGTATGAATGTTGAATCAGCAGCAGGCTCTGGGCGCCTTCGGTGCTCTCTCGCAAGAAACGCGACTGCACATTGTCCGGATGCTGGTTGTCGCCGGGCCCGAGGGCATGGCCGCAGGTTTGATTGCCGAGCGGGCAGGGGTGTCGGCGTCCAATATTTCTTTTCATCTCAAGGAGCTCGAACACTCGGGCCTGATCCTGCAGCAGCGTGAATCGCGCTCGATCATCTACAGGGCGAATATCGAGGTCCTCGGCGATCTGGTGCGCTTTCTGATGGAGGACTGCTGCGCCGGCCATCCGGAAATTTGCGCTCCCGCCGTGGAGGTTGCCGCCTGCTGCGCTCCCGCTGCGGTGAAGGCATGACTGCTCGAAGCGGCCGGTGCGATCGTGCTTGGCGGTCGGTCCGGAGCATCTGAAGCGGAAAACAGAAACAAGCCAGTCGGAACAACGTCACCAGGGACAATCGTCATGTCTGATCGCACCTACAACGTCCTCTTCCTCTGCACCGGGAACTCCGCCCGCTCCATCATCGCGGAGGCCATCCTCAACAGGGTCGGCCAGGGCAGGTTCAAGGCCTATTCGGCCGGCTCCCAGCCGAAAGGCGAGGTCCACCCTTACACGCTCCAGCTCCTGAAGACCCTGAACCACGATACCAGCTTCGCCCGCTCGAAGAACTGGGAGGAGTTCGCGGCTCCGGGCGCTCCGCAGATGGACTTCGTGTTTACCGTCTGCGACAACGCCGCCAACGAGGCGTGCCCGGTTTGGCCGGGACAGCCGATGACCGCCCATTGGGGCGTTCCCGATCCCGCCGCCGCCGAGGGGACCGAAGCCGAAAAGCACTTCGCTTTCGACGACACGTACCGGATGCTCAACAATCGTCTCTCCATCTTCACCAGTCTGCCGATGACAAGCCTCGACAAGCTGGCACTCCAGAAACGGCTGGACGAGATCGGCCGCAGCTCCCAGAAGGCCGAATGAGCGTGGCCGTCGATCTTGGACGCCGTCTGGTCGCGGAGGCCCTCGGCACCGCAATCCTCGTCGCAACCGTCGTCGGTTCGGGCATCATGGCGGATCGCCTCACCGACGATACGGCCATGTCCCTGCTGGGCAATACGATACCGACCGGAGCAATCCTGTTCGTGCTGATCACCATTCTCGGTCCGATCTCGGGAGCACACTTCAATCCCGTCGTGACAATGGTTTTCGCCGTGCGCCGGGAATTCAAGGTCGCTTTGGTCACCCCTTACATCCTGGCACAGATAGCCGGCGGCGTGTCCGGAACGTTGGTCGCTCATGCGATGTTCGACCTTTCGCTCCTCCAAATGTCAGGAACGATCCGTACGGGATCGGCTCAATGGATCGCGGAAGCGGTTGCGACTTTCGGTTTGCTGCTTACCATTCTCGGCGGCTTGCGCTTCAGGGTCGACGCGATCCCTCTGCTGGTGGGTCTCTAGATAACGGCAGCCTACTGGTTCACCGCATCCACATCCTTCGCCAATCCGGCGGTCGCCATTGCACGGAGCATCACCGATACTTTCTCCGGCATTCGCCCCACCGATCTGCCGGGTTTCATCGTTGCCCAGATCCTCGGAGCGCTCATCGCCGCCGCACTTGCGGGATGGCTATTTGCCGAACGCCGCAACGAAGTTCCCCCTATCATCGCTCAAGGAGCCGACTGATCATGGACGTCACCATCTATCACAACCCCGCCTGCGGTACCTCCCGAAACACTCTGGAGCTGATCCAGCACGCTGGCATCGAGCCAACGGTAATCGAGTATCTGAAAAACCCGCCGACCCGCGAGCAGCTCGTCCGGATGATCGCTGACGCCGGATTGACCGTCCGCCAGGCGATCCGGGAAAAGGGTACACCCTACATGGAACTTGGCCTCGACAATCCGGAGCTGACCGACGACCAGCTTCTCGACGCGATGCTGAAAGACCCGATCCTGATCAATCGCCCGTTCGTCGTCACGCCGATGGGGACGCGCCTGTCGAGGCCGTCGGAGCTGGTCCTGGATGTCCTGCCTGCGGACGCTTTCAAGGGGCCGTTCACAAAGGAAGACGGCGAACGCGTCCTCGACGACGAAGGAAAGCGTATTGCCTGAAACTTTTCCTGCAGGGTCAAGCTGCAATCGATCTGACATATTTCGATGATTGTGGAAATAGCCTTGACCACTCCGGCTTTCGCCGTTATCGTATTTCCATGAACATCGAAAAAGCCGCATCTCAGCTCGAAGCCCTTGGCAACGTCACTCGCCTCCAGATTTACCGTGCCCTGGTTCGCGCGGGCGAGGAAGGTCTTCCGGTCGGCCGTCTTCAGGAGAAGCTCGACATCCCGGGGTCAACCCTCTCCCACCATCTGAAGCGTCTGGTCGATACCGGGCTGGTCGTTCAGGACCGCCAGGCGACGACGCTGATCTGTACCGCCAACTACAACCACATGAATGCGCTGATCGGCTACCTCGTCGACGAGTGCTGCGCTGACCAGGGATGCGACGGGCCAAGGACCAGGGTCGTCGCCTGACCGCATTTTTTTATACACAAATTTCGAAATTTCCAGAAATACCGATGGAGATCAAAATGAAGTCGAACGACGCGTTTCCCGTTGCGGTTGTCGGTGCAGGTCCGGTCGGGCTGGCGGCGGCGGCAAGGTTGCTTGAAGCTGGCATGACGCCGGTCATTTTCGAAAGGGGAGATTCGGTTGGGACCGCTCTTCTAGAGTGGGGCCACGTCCGGGTGTTCTCGCCATGGAAGTACAATATCGATGACGCCGCTCGGCGACTACTGGAGAGCAACGGCTGGGCCGCTCCTTCGCCTGACTACCTGCCGACCGGGCGCGAGATCGTCGATGACTACCTGCTGCCTCTGTCGCGCGTTCCGGCCATCGAGCAGGCGATAAAGCTCGGCGCAACCGTCACGGCCATCGCCCGCCGGGGGCTGGACAAGGTTTCTTCCGAGGGCCGCTCCGACGCGCCGTTCGCAATCCGATACCGCGACGATGACGGGGAACACGAGGTCGTCGCGCGGGCAGTGATCGATGCCTCCGGCACATGGACACAACCGAACCCAATGGGCGTAAACGGCATTCCGGTTTTTGGCGAGAGCGCAGGTGGGCCGGTCTCCTACGGCATTCCGGATGTTATCGAGGCCAGGCGCTCGCACTTCGTGGGCAAGCGTACGCTCGTGGTGGGAAGCGGCCATTCGGCGATCAATGTCGCCCTTGCGCTGCTGGAGCTTCAGCAGGCCAACCCGTCGACCGAAATCCACTGGGCGCTTCGTAATCATGGGGTCGCCAAGCTGCTGGGCGGCGGTTTGAACGACCAGCTGCCAGAGCGGGGCGCTCTCGGTCTTGCGGCAAAGAAGGCCATGGACGCGGGAAGGCTCAGGATGCTCACGTCCTTTTCGGCAAGCGGCATCACCAGGAGAAATGAGAAGGTCGTCGTGACCGCGACCGCCGATGGGGAGGCGATCGAACTGGAATTGGATCAGGTCGTCGTCGCTACCGGGTTCCGCCCGGACTTCTCGTTCCTGAGTGAGCTGCGGCTGAGCGTCGATCCGGCCGTCGAGGCGCCGCCGGCACTGGCTCCTCTTATCGACCCGAACCTTCATTCCTGTGGCACCGTCCCCCCGCATGGGGTCGACGAACTGTCGCATCCGGAAAAGGACTTCTACATCGTGGGATCGAAGTCTTACGGCCGGGCACCGACCTTCCTGATGAGGACGGGTTACGAGCAGGTGCGGTCTGTCGTCGCGGAACTCGCTGGTGATCATGCCGCCGCGCGACGTGTCGAACTCGTGCTTCCCGAAACAGGCGTCTGCGCCGCTACTCCGCGGATTTCGACGTCTTCGGGATGTTGCGGAGGTTCGGCCCCTGCTACGGTAGATGCATGTTGTGTCGCTGACGCCGAAGCCAAATCCGAAGGCAGGACTGGCTGCGGCTGCGGCGAGACAAAGGTCGAGACCGAGCACGCATGATGCCCAACGAACAGAAGTTGCCGCTCTGGCCCCTGATTGGCCTCGGAGCCTCGCAGAACATCGGCTACGGCACACTTTATTATGCCTTCAGTATTCTGGTTCCGGAGATTGCCCGTGACGTCGGGCGATCGGAACAGTGGGTGTTCGGAGCGTTTTCGATCGCACTGCTGGCCGGCAGCCTCGCCGCTCCGCTTTCGGGAACCCTTGCCGACCGGATTGGCGCGGGACGCCTGATGGCCGCAGGATCGCTGCTGGCCGCCGCCTGCCTGGTGATGATGTCCCTGTCGTCGGGGCCGCTGACCTTTGCCATTTCGCTGGCGTTGACAGAAGTGGTTTCCGTTGCGGTTCTCTACGCGACGGCGTTCACCGCCATCGTGCAGGCGGGAGGAAAGAAAGCCCAGACCTCGATCGTTCACCTGACACTGATGGCCGGGTTCGCGTCGTCGATGTTCTGGCCCCTGACGTCCTGGATGCACGGTTTCCTGTCGTGGCGTGAAATCTACATGGTCTTCGCGGCCATGAACCTGGCCGTCTGCTTTCCCGTCCACCTCGCCCTGGCGCGTCTGACGACCAGTGCCGTGTCCGCGTCCAAAGCGACACCTCCGACGGCCGCGTCGGTCCGCGCAGTCGCAAACAGGAACCTGCTGTTCTTCCTGATGTTGTTTGGCTTCGCCATCGAAGGATATGCGTTGTCCGCCATCCTCGTTCACATGGTCCCGCTGACCCAGGCGCTCGGTATGGGAGCCGCGGGCCTTGTCGTCGCCTCTCTGTTTGGTCCTTCGCAGGTGGCCAGCCGCCTGATCAACCTGGTCTTCGGTCGCGAATTGCCGCAAAGATGGCTGGCGGTGATCGCCACGGCGCTGATCCCGTCCGGTCTGGCGATACTCATGTTGACGACGCCATCCGTCCCCGGTGCCATCCTGTTCGCCGTCTGCTTCGGACTTGGTTCCGGATTGACAAGTATCGTGAGTGGTACCCTGCCGCTGGAATTGTTCGGCAAGGCCGGCTACGGCAGCCGCATGGGCTGGGTGACGTCGGCCAAGCAGATGATGTCCGCCGTCGCTCCGCTCGCAATGTCGATCTTGCTGGCGGGCATAGGTGTCGTGCCATCGATCTGGTGGACGGTGGCGATCGGGACGATTGCGACCTTAGCGTTTCTTGGAATTGTCATGACAATCCAGCTGGGTTCACGGGCGTCCATCCCGGAGGCCTCCGGTCGATGATTCCTGGCCCTGCGCTAAGGGCCGGGAATTTCGGTTAGACCCGTCCCGTTCTTTGATTGGAACAAAGCCTTGGGTCGTGCGTTCCGGCCCAATGTCTGGCTGACGGCCGATGGCTCGATGGGTGCTTGCCGAATGGATGATGACCGCTTGACCGGCGCTGGCCGGCCAATCCGATCAGGACGAGACATCGGCCGGGACGGCATTTCGGGCAGTTATCGGCCGGCAGTCCCGGCAATCACCTTCATTCCTCTTCTCTTTCCGCTCCTGGCGTCGTGTTCCGGCGTCCAGTCGGTGCTCGATCCGGCTGGCCGCGAGGCGGGCGATGTCGCCAACCTGTTTTTCGTCATGCTGATCGGCGGCGTGGTCATCTGGGCGGGTGTCGTCGGCCTGCTGTTCCATGCGGCGCGCAAACGTAGACCTTATTCGGAAAAGGGGGCGGGGCAGATCATCCTCTGGGGTGGGGCCGTTTTCCCGACGGTAACCCTCGCAGCCCTGCTTTCCTATGCCGTCTGGCTGATGCCCAACATCCGGCCCTGGTTCGGTGAGGATGTGGGCACAGGCCGTATCGAGGTGACAGGCGAGCAGTTCTGGTGGCGGGTGCGCTATCTCGACGGGGGCGGCGCGGTCGCCTTCGAAACGGCCAATGAGGTGCGGGTACCGATCGGAAAGCGCGTCGTCTTTTTGCTGAATTCGCCCGATGTCATCCATTCCTTCTGGATACCCGTGCTCGGCGGCAAGATGGACATGATACCCGGTCGTGAAAACCGCCTGACGCTGCAGGCGGAAAAGCCCGGTACCTATCGGGGCGTCTGCGCCGAGTTCTGCGGTGCCAGCCACGCGCTGATGGCTTTCACCGTCCATGCGATGGAACCGGAGGCGTACGAGGCCTGGATGGCTGCGCGTCGCAAAGCGTCCGGCGGACAGGATAAGGAGGGGTCGGCGCTCTTCCTTAGCCACGGCTGTGCCGCCTGCCATGCCATTTCCGGCACGGAGGCGAGGGGGACGATCGGTCCCGATCTGACCGCTTTCGGCGAGCGCAGTTCCGTGGGGGCGGGGACGCTTTCCAATGGGCAGGAGCACGTCGCCCGCTTCATACGCGATCCCGGCAAGGTCAAGCCGGAGGCGCGCATGCCGCACTTCTCCATGCTGGAGGAGGCGGAGATCGACCGGATAGCTGCCTACCTGAAAGGGCTCAGATGACCAAGGAGCTCGGCAATTTTTCGCCGGAAGAGCGGGCGGCGCAGGAGGAACGGCTCCGCAAGGTATGGGAGACGCCGAAAGGGATCCGCTACTGGACGTCCGTCAACAACAGTGAGATCGGGCTGTGGTATGGCGTCACCGCCTTTGCCTTCATGCTGTTCGCCGGCCTGCTCGGGCTCTTGATGCGCCTGCAACTGGCGGTGCCGCAGAACGACTTCATCTCCGCCGAACTCTTCAACCAGGCCTTCACGCTGCATGGAACGGTGATGATGTTCCTGTTCGCGGTGCCGATCTTCGAAGCCGTTGCGATCTTCCTGCTGCCGTCGATGCTGGGCGCCCGGGAGCTGCCTTTCCCGCGGCTGTCCGCCTTCGGCTTCTGGAGCTTTCTGATCGGCGGGGTCTTCGTCTGCGGGTCGATCTTCTTCAACGCCGCGCCGAACGCCGGCTGGTTCATGTATCCGCCGCTTGCGACCGACGACGAATATGCCGGCATCGGCGCGGATATCTGGCTGCTCGGCCTGTCCTTCATCGAGGTGGCCTCGATCGCCGCCGCAGTCGAGATCATCGTGGGCATCATGAAGTGCCGGGCGCCCGGCATGCGCGTCAACCTGATGCCGATGTTCGCCTGGTACCTGCTGATCGTCGCGGGCATGATCCTGTTCGCCTTTCCGCCGCTGATTGCCGGCGACATCCTGTTCGAGATGGAGCGGATGTTCGACTGGCCGTTCTTCGACGCGAGGCGAGGCGGCGATCCGCTGCTTTGGCAGCACCTGTTCTGGATCTTCGGCCACCCGGAAGTCTACATCATCTTCCTGCCCGCGATCGCGCTGATGGCGATGATCGTGCCGACCTTTTCGCAGCGGCCGATCGTCGGTTATTCCTGGATCGTGCTGGCCGCCGTCGGCACGGGGTTCCTGAGCTTCGGGCTCTGGGTGCACCACATGTTCGCGACCGGCCTGCCGCAGATCTCGCTCGCCTTCTTTTCGGCGGCGTCGGAGGCGGTGGCTATCCCGACCGGGGTGCAGATCTTCGTGTTCATCGCCACCATGCTCGCCGGCCGGGTGATCTTTTCGGTACCGATGTTGTTCGGGGCAGGCGGGCTGATCATCTTCGTGATCGGCGGGCTGACGGGCGTCATGGTGGCGCTGGTACCGTTCGACTGGCAGGCGCATGATACCTATTTCGTCGTCGCGCACCTGCACTACGTGCTGATCGGCGGCATGCTGTTTCCGGTCGTCGCCGGCATCTATTACTACTTTCCGTTCGTGACGGGCAAGAAACTCAGCGACGCCTGGGGCAGGACCGCTTTCTGGCTGATGTTTGCCGGTTTCAACACCGCCTTCTTCCCCATGCACTTCTCCGGCCTGCGCGGAATGCCGCGACGGGTCTTCACCTATCCGGAAGATATCGGCTGGGACTGGTTCAACTTCATCTCGACCATCGGTGCCTTCGTCTTCGCCGCCGGTGTCGCGACCTTCGTCATCGACATCTTTCGCCCGAAACAGCAACCGGAAGGGCGCGATCTTAACCCCTGGAATTCCGGGACGCTCGAATGGACCAACGATCCGGCGGAAACCTGGGGCATGCGCTCGGTACCGATCATCACCAGCCGCTATCCGCTCTGGGACCAGCCGAATCTGCAAGCGGATATCGAGGCCGGGCGCTTCTATCTGCCGGATGCCAAATCCGGCAAGCGCGAGACGCTGGTGACCTCCGTTCTGGACGCGAAGCCGATCCAATGCCTGCGGGTCGGCGGCGTTTCCTACGTGACGATCATCGCGGCGATCGCGCTCGGCGGCGTGTTCATCGCGCTGACCTTCAAATTGTGGATCACCACGATCGTCTTCGCGATCATCACCTTCATAGCCGTCATCCACTGGCTCTGGAACGGAACAGCGCCGATCCCGGAGGCACCGGAGATCGATGTCGGGTTGGGCGAGAAGCTGCCGATCTATGTCTCCGGCCCGGCTTCGGTCGGCTGGTGGGCGATGTTCATCACCATGGTCGGCGACGGCACGGCGTTCGCGAGCCTGATCTTCGGCTATTTCTTCTACTGGACCATCCATGACGACTTCACCACGATCGCCAATGGACCCGGCGTCCTCTGGCCGATGGCGGCGCTGGTGCTCTACGTCATCGCCTGGGTGCTGACGCTGCTGGCGCGCGAACTCAACGAGAAGGGCCCATCGGGTGCGCTGCTGGCGCTCAGCGCCGCCTTCGCCGTTTCGATCGCGGCCTCGCTTGCGGGCCTTGCCGGTCCCTATCTGCACGGCATGGACCCGACCTCGCATGTCTATCCGGCCATCGTCTGGATCGTCGCAATCTGGACAGTGACGCATGGCATAGTCGGTGCGATCATGCAGGGATATTGTCTCGCGCGCAGCATCGCCGGCCGGATGACCGCGGAATACGATCAGGATATCCGCAACGTCGCGCTCTACTGGCACTTCATGGCCTTTACCGCCGTCGTCACCTTCGCGGTCCTCGGCCTGTTTCCTTTGGTGAACACATGAAGAGCTTCATTCCGCGCGAGGTTGAGACCCTCTGGACCCTGTTCACCGCCCCGACCGTCTGGGCGCTGCATTTCCTTGTCTGTTACGCGACGGTGGCGGTCTTCTGCGCCAAGGGCCTCGCCTCCGAGATATCGTTCGATACGGTGCGGATCGGGCTCGGCGTGGTGACGGCGCTGGCGCTGGCGATGATCGTGCTGTCGGCTTGGCTTGCCTGGCGGCAATGGGGTTTCGGCTCGGACGATCCGCCGCACGACGAGGCTACCCGCAACGCCCGGACCTTGTTCCAGGGATTTGCGACGCTGCTGCTGTCAGGCCTCAGCTTTGCCGCCGTCCTCTATATGGCCATTCCGATGATTTTCATCGCGGGATGCCAGCCATGAGGAGGACGGCGCTGATCACCGGCCTTGGTCTGCTGTTCGTCCTGTGGACCGTCCTCCCGCTTGCCGACCGGGCGTCCTTCACGGTGCACATGATCGCCCATATGGGCGTCGTGGCGGGTGCCGCGCCGTTGATTGCGATCGGCCTTTCCGGAACGCGCTTCGACTTTTTGTCCAACCTGCCCTGGCTTACGCCGCTCACCG
The DNA here is from genome assembly GCF_964254135.1 of Neorhizobium tomejilense. NCBI lineage: Bacteria > Pseudomonadati > Pseudomonadota > Alphaproteobacteria > Hyphomicrobiales > Rhizobiaceae > Neorhizobium > Neorhizobium tomejilense. Next base: position 2,325,603 of record NZ_CAXUSO020000001.1, on the reverse strand, counting down.
CTTCGTTGATCGAATTATTCGCAGTGTGGATCTGGCATATTCCCGTCCTCCGGGCTCTGTCCGAAACCTGGTCTCTCATTGCGGTGCTGGAGCAGCTCATCTTTCTCGGCGCAGGTCTCGCTCTCTGGCTCTCCTGTCTCGGCGGAGCCGCGACGGGCCGGGAGGAGCGGCGGCTGACCGGCACATTCGGTCTGCTCTTTACCTCCATGCACATGACGCTGCTGGGCGCGCTGTTGGCGCTTTCGCCGCGTTCGCTTTACGGCGATGGCGAAGTGAGTTGCCTCGGCGTGACCTTGTCCGCCGCGGTGGACCAGCAGGCCGGCGGCGTTGTCATGCTTTTGGTGGGCGCCGCAGTCTATTTGGCCGGTGGCGTGGCGCTGTTGGCCCGCACGCTGAACGCGCCGCTGCCGGATCGGTGAGTCGGGGCGTTAGAGATGACGTCCTCCCGCTCTGTCGAGCCGCCGTCGTCGTGCGTTGAGGGGGAGAGGACAGCCGGCGGTTGACATCGCCATGGGAATGACGCTGATCGGTGCGATCTCCCCAGCTATTTGGCGCGACCCTGGCCCTCCGGCCGAAGTTGGCGTTGCAAGTTTCAGGCTCCGGCCTATTTGATGGAACGTGAACAACAGATATCGGAGTGTCAGTTGAATCAAACCCGGCCAGTGCTCCTTCTCGTCACTGCGTCGCTGATCCCGCTCATCATTCTCGCCGCCGTGATGGGCAGGTTCTTCATTCAGGAGCAGCAGGACGCGCTCGACGCCGACATTCGCAGCAAAGCGACCATCATGGCCGCGACGCTTCAGCGGGAGCTTAAAAGCCAGATCCAACTTCTGTCCGTCGTTGCGGATTCGCCCCGGCTCGATCCGCCGATTCCGCGCGCCGCCTTCGCCGAGACCGCACGGCGCCTGCGCGAAAGGGTGCCTGAATGGGAGCAGATACGGATATCGGACGAGAAAGGTGAGGTCGTACTGTCCTCACCGCCGCTCGACGGTTCGGCTGAGAGACAGGTCGTGGACGTGGAGAGCCACCGGACCCTGGTTCGCACGGGCGCCGCCGTGATCGGCAATGTTTCAATCGGGCCTCGCGGGCAGGCGGCCTTCGCCGTGAGAGTTCCGATCGAGAGGAATGACAAGCTGCGAGCCATTCTGTCGGTCGTCATCCGCCCGACGATCGTGACAAACCTCCTCTACGCCAATGGGCTCCCGGAAAGCTGGGCGGCCTGGATCGTCGACGGTCAGGATCGCCTTGTCGCTTCGACCGGCGCTCCTGCGCTTGCCGGCAATGCGGCAAGCGAGTTCGCAAGCTTTTCCGGAACGGACTTCGGCCTGGCGACGCTCAAGAATGGGCTGGAGGTGCGGGTTGCCCAAGTTGCGCTTGGGGAAACCCCGTGGCGGGTGAGGGTGGGCCTGCCGGTTGCGGAATACGATAGGCTGGCACGCAAGGCGACGTTACTGCTCGCGGCAGCCAGCTGTTTCACGCTGCTGCTCTCGGGTTCGGCTGCATTTCTCTTCCACCGGGAAATTCGCGCAAGGAACCGGGAACGCGAAAGCATGGCCAATTGGCAGCGCATGGATGCGCTTGGAAAGCTGACGGGCCAGGCAGCGCATGATTTCAACAACCTCCTCATGGTGTTTCAATCGGGTGTCGAGGGCATCAAGAGGAGGCGGAACGACGAGCAGCGGGTGACCCAGCTCCTTTCGCACATGAGCGAGGGAGTAACGAGGGGAAAGGCGATCACGCAACGACTGCTGTCGTTCTCGAGGCGCTCCAATCAAGGCGCCGGACATGTCGAGCTGGACATAAAACTTGCCGAATTGAGACCGCTGCTGCGACAGGCCATCGATGACACGATCGTCATGGCCATCAATGTTCCAGGCGACATCTGGCCCGTTCACGTCGATCCCGCGGGGCTGGAAAACGCGCTGATCAATTTTCTTACCAATGCGCGCGAAGCAATGGGCAGCGGCGGTCAAGTGACGATTTCGGCAAGAAATGTGCTCGATGGCGCTGCGGAAGATCCGACGCTTCAAGGACAGTTCGTTGCCTTGACCATCGCAGACACCGGAACAGGTGTCGCATCCGAGCATCTGGGGCGAGTGTTCGAGCCGTTTTTCTCCACGAAGAAGAATGGCGGCCCGGGCCTCGGGCTAACCCAGGTCCACAGTTTCGCCAAGGGCAGCGGCGGTGCCGTGAAGGTCGCGAGCGTGGCCGGCCATGGCAGCGCCTTCACGCTGTTTCTTCCCCGCTCAGACGAACAGCGCGTCACGCGCGAGCCCGCAAAGCCGGCGGTAAATCTTCCGGCCAGGCTTTTGATCGTGGACGATACCCCATCGTCTCTGGAATCGGTGCGCCTGGCCCTGGAAGGGCTCGTTTCGACGATCTTCGTGGCGACCAGCGGCATCGAGGCAATTGAAGTTTTGGAGCGTCACCCCGAAGTCGAGGCGGTGATCAGCGACATCATGATGCCGGGCATGTCCGGCATCGAGCTTGCCGAGGAGATACGCCGGAAGAACTCGCGCCTGCCGGTTGTTCTGATGACCGGCTACAGCGACAAGCTGGAGGCCGGCACGGAGGTCGGCTGTCCGGTTGTGGCAAAACCGTTCAAGATCGAAGACCTGGCCGCTTCGCTGGAGGCGGCGAAAACATCGACGGAGCAGTCGACAAACGTCGTGCGCCTGGAGATCCCGGCGAAAAACTGACGGGCGTCGACGACGCTTCAGTCTATCCGACCAAGCTGAGCGGCTTATGGACCTGCGACGGAATGGGATCCAGAAGGCCGGTTAGATATCGCCCATAAGCGCTCTTCCCATATTGCCTTGCGAGGCATTCGAGTTGGTCGGCGTCGATAAAGTTCTGGCGATAGGCGATCTCCTCCGGGCAGGAAATCTTGACGCCTTGTCGGCGTTCAAGCGTCGATACGAATTCGGATGCTTCAAGGAGGCTGTCGGGCGTGCCGGTGTCGAGCCAGGCATAACCACGTCCCATCATCTCGACATGGAGCATTCCGCGATCGAGATAAGCCCGGTTGACGTCGGTGATCTCCAATTCACCTCTGGCAGACGGCCTCAGGTTGGCAGCAATATCGATGACGTCCTTGTCATAGAAATAGAGGCCGGTGACGGCCCAGCTGGAGCGGGGGTGTTCCGGTTTCTCTTCGATCGAAGCTGCCTTCATTTGGCTGTCGAACTCGACCACGCCGTAACGCTGCGGGTCGTTGACGTGGTAGGCAAAGACCGTGGCGCCGCTTTCGCGGGCCATGGCGCTTTTGAAGAGGTCGGTGATGCCATGGCCGAAGAAGATGTTGTCGCCGAGGACCAGACAGGATGATTGGGAGCCGATGAAATCGGCCCCAATAATATAGGCCTGCGCCAGACCGTCAGGCGAGGGCTGTTCCGCATAGGATAGCGAGAGGCCCCATTTGGAACCGTCGCCCAGCAGCTGCTGGAAATTCGGCATGTCCTTTGGTGTCGATATGATCAGGATGTCGCGGATCCCCGCAAGCATCAGCGTCGACAGCGGATAATAGATCATCGGCTTGTCATAGATCGGCATGAGCTGTTTCGACAGCACCTGCGTCATCGGGTGCAGTCGCGTGCCGCTGCCGCCGGCGAGAATAATCCCCTTCATCCATTCACCTCCCGTATTCTCTGTTTTCAAGGTCAACCGGCTGCAGAACGCGCCTGACGACGTTTGCCACTGAGCCCCGCCAATCGGGCATGACGATGCCGTGGCGCCTGTACAATTTCGAGCAGTCCAGTTGTGAATTGGCCGGTCGCCGCGCCGGCGTCGGATGGGCGCTGGTGGGGATGCGGACGACCCTTGCCGAAGGCCCGCCATTCGCCCCCGAAATTCTGAAGATCTCGTCCGCGAAGTCCGCCCATGTCGCCGCGCCCGTTCCCGCCATATGAAAGACGCCGCGCAAGGCGGGGTTGTTCGAAGCCAGCAGGTTCTGCCCGACCACCATGATGGCTTGCGCGATATCGGTTGCCGAAGTCGGATTGCCGATCTGATCGTCAACGACTTGCACCTCTTCCCTTGTCTCAGCGGCCTTCAGCATCGTGCGCAGGAAGTTTCGGCTGAACGGGCTGTAGATCCAGGCGGTGCGAAGGATGGCATGATTTTCGGTTGCTGCGGCGACGTTCCGCTCGCCCACCAATTTGTCGCGGCCATAGACGCCAAGCGGTGCGACCGGATCGGATTCGACATAAGGGGAGGGCTTGCTGCCGTCGAAGACATAGTCTGTGGACAGATGAACGATCGGGACCTGCAGCGTTTTCGCGACCCGCGCCAGTTCCGCCGGGCCTGCAGCGTTGACGGCAAAAGCCGTTGCCCTGTCGATTTCGGCCTGATCGACACCCGTGAATGCAGCCGCGGAGACGATCAGGTCGGGACGGGCGGCCTCGACCGTCGCCGCGATGGTCTCCGGGCTGGCCAGATCGAGTTCCGGGCGGCCGAGCGGAATGATCTCGACATCGCTTTGCCCGATCGCGTTTTCGATGAGGGATTGGACGACCTGTCCCTTGAGCCCGGTTACCACGTATCGCCTGGGTTCACGCATCATCCGGCACCGGCCTTGAGGAGCCCGAGGCGCCTGCCGTCGTACCCTTTTCGAAGCGGCGCCCACCACCATTCGCTGTCGAGATACCAGCACACCGTCTTTTCGATGCCGGTCTCGAAGCTTTCCTTTGCCCTCCAGCCGAGTTCCGTTTCCAGCTTGGTCGCGTCGATCGCATAACGCACATCATGCCCGGGCCGGTCGGCCACGTACTGGATCAGGTTTTCGTGGGGACGTCCGATTGCCTGCAGGTCATCGAGGATCGCGCAGATCCGCCTCACGACATCGATGTTGCTGCGCTCGTTCCGGCCTCCGACATTGTAGGTTTCTCCAACCCTGCCTCGCTCGGCGATGAGATCCAGGGCCCGAGCGTGATCTTCGACATAAAGCCAGTCGCGGATATTGGTCCCGTTTCCATAAACCGGCAGGGGCTTGCCCTCTAGCGCGTTCAGGATAATCAGCGGAATGAGTTTTTCGGGGAAATGGTACGGCCCATAGTTGTTCGAGCAGTTGGAGACGATGACCGGCATGCCGTAGGTTCGGGCCCATGCCTTGGCGAGATGGTCCGATGCTGCCTTCGATGCCGAATAGGGCGAGCTCGGATCGTAGGGCGTGGTTTCCGAGAACGCCCCCTCCGCTCCGAGGGAGCCGTAGACCTCGTCGGTCGAGACATGCAGGAAGCGGAAGCGGCTCCGGTCCAGGGGAAGGAGTGCCTGCCAATATGCTCGTGCGCATTCGAGCATGGTGAAAGAGCCGAGTATGTTGGTTTCAACGAATTGCCGTGCGCCGAGGATGGAGCGGTCGACATGGCTTTCGGCTGCCAGATGCATCACCCGGTCCGGTCTGAACGTCGACATCGCGGAAGCAATCGCGGCGGCATCGCATATGTCGATCTTGAGAAACCGGTAGGACGGCTTGCCCTCAACCGACGTCAGCGAGCTCAACGTACCGGCATAGGTCAATTTGTCGATGTTGAGGACCTCGTATCCCTTTTCGAGCACGAGGTGGCGGATGACCGCCGATCCGATGAAACCTGCCCCACCCGTTACAAGCACGCGCATGCTTTCGACTACCCCCAAAAATTCTCGTCACAGGCTCCGACTGCGTCTGCCGAACTCGTCGTTGACGGCATAAATAAAGTTGGATTGAAGCTCCGAGAGCTTAGGCTGCCCGCGATCTTTCTCCGACAGGATTGCCTTGTCTGCGGCGACTGGCCATTCGATCCCAAGCTCCGGATCGTTCCAAAGCAGGCCGCGTTCGTGTTCGGCGCTGTAATAGTCGGTCACCTTGTAGGTAATGACCGTATCCGCCGTCAGCGTGCAAAACCCATGGGCGAAACCCGGCGGCAGCCAAAGCTGGAGGGCATTTTCCGCCGACAGTTCCACCGCCACGAACTTCCCATAGGTCGGCGACCCGATCCGGATATCAACCGCCACATCCAGGAGAGCGCCGCTTGAACACGACACGAGTTTACCTTGTGCATGAGGATGGATCTGAAAGTGCAGACCACGAACAGTTCCCGTCTCTGACGAGTAAGACCGGTTATCCTGAACAAACGTGAAAGAACCGACTTCTGATTCAAAGAGGCTCTTCCGAAATGTTTCCATGAAATAGCCTCGAGGATCGCCGATTTTATTCGACGCTAAAAGAAGTACATCTTCAATGATCGTACTCTCGAAGCGCACAAATCCCTCACGATCCTGAAATTCCGGCTGTTTGGTTATAAAGCCATACTGATATTCTGAGCGCAATTCGGATGCGGCTCATCAGATGGGCGATGGGGTAGTCAATTAGCGGTAGGCTGAGGGCCACGCCCCGTTCTCCTAGCTACCCAGAGGATTGCTGTTCTCATCAGAACAACGAGGCTCGCAGCCAGTTCTGACTTGGCCGGGTGTAACGGAACGGTGCGGGGAAATGGATACAGCCGCAAATCATCGCGCGGCGCTCGAACGAGATCGGAGACGTGTTATCTGGCTGCGGTAAACGCGCGGCTCGCGGAGTTACGATCTGCCGGTTCCGGCACTAGTGAACGATAGAACCAACAATTAACTGTGGCTGGGGCGCCTGGATTCGAACCAGGGATGACGGTACCAAAAACCGTTGCCTTACCGCTTGGCGACGCCCCACCATGATGGCGGCGATGGTGCCGCTCAGGGAATGCGAGTTGCTCTAGCAAAGCTTCATTCGCCGAGCAATCACAGAGCGGTCGTTTTTTGTTAAATCTCATACTTTCATTCGGCTCTGGAAATTTACTCCGGGGCGTGCGCCGCCGCTCCGCGCCTCCGAGCGCCGGTTCACCTTTCGCAAAGCCGGCGCTCACCGCGAAAAGGTTGATAGGTGCAGTCGGAGGCCCGGAAAGATCGGTAGCTGCGGGAGCAGGCGGTGATGTTGCAGGAGGGCGCGGTCCCCGGCTCGCCTGTCGCCAGCCCCTTGTCCAGATCGAAATCAGGAGCGGGCTCGGCCATCGCCGCGCGGATGAAGTCCCGCCAGATCCGAGCCGGAAGCGAGCCGCCGGTCACGCCTTTCATCGGCATGTCGTCGTCATTCCCGACCCAGACGCCGACAACCAGCGGCTCGGTGAAACCGACAAACCAGGCATCGCGATTGTTCTGGCTGGTGCCTGTCTTGCCGGCGGCGAACGTGCCGGGATCCGCGTCGCGGCCCGTGCCGCGTTCGACGACGAGCTGCAGCAGGCCAAGGAGGTCGGACTGGTAGGGCGACAGATCGATCGAAGGCGCTGTCTTTTTGCCCACCCTGAAGGCCTGCGATTGGCCCGCCGCCTGGAAATCGACAATCCCCCAAGGTTCGACCGGTGCTTTCCCGAGACGAACCGACGCATAAGCGCTGGTGAGATCGAGCAGATTGGTCTCCGAAGTGCCGAGCGCGAGGGATGGCGTCGGCGCGAGCGGCGTATCGATGCCGAGTTCCTTGGCGGCCGCGATGACGTTGTCGAGCCCGACTTCCTGCGCCAGGGCGACGGTTGCGGCATTCAACGACCGGGCGAAAGATTCCGCCAATGTCACCCAGCCGCGGTAGCCGCCGCCGGAATTTTCAGGCGACCAGCCGTCGATCTCGATCGGGGCGTCGAGGACGCGGTCGGAAAGGGTCAGTCCCTTTTTCAAGGCCGCGTAATAGACGAACAGCTTGAAGGTGGAGCCCGGTTGCCGCATCGCCGTAACGGCGCGGTTGAACTGGCTCGTCTTGTAGTCGTGCCCGCCGACCATGGCGACGACCGCGCCTTCGGGTGTCATCGCCACCAGCGCCGCCTGACTTGCGCCGAGCGTCTTTCCGTCCTCGTCCAGAGCCTGTGCAACAACCCTTTCGGCAATGCGCTGCAGGCGGGGCACGAGCGTCGTGCGGACTGTCGTCGATCCCGGCGAGGTGCCGGCGATCTCGCTTGCCTGCGGCGATATCCAATCGGCAAACCAGCTTCCCGAGCGGGGTGTCGGTGTTGTCGGCCGAAGTTTGCCGAACTTCGCCTTGGCGGCCGCGGCTTCGTCGGGCGTCAGCTTGCCATTGGCGACCATTGCGGTGAGCACCGTCGCGGTTCGCTGACGGGCGCCTTCGAAATTGGCGATGGGGTTCAGCTGGCTCGGCGCCTTCAGGAGGCCGGCGAGCATGGCAGATTCGGAGACGTCGAGGTCTCCGATGTCCTTGTTGAAGTAGATCCGCGCGGCGGCCGGCATTCCGGTAGCACCGGAGCCGAGGTAAGCTGCGTTCAGATACCGGGTCAGGATTTCCCGCTTGCCGAGCTTCCATTCGAGCCAGAACGCAATGACCACCTCCTGGATCTTCCGCTTCAGCGTTCGGTCGCTTTCCAGATACTGCACCTTGATCAGTTGCTGGGTGATCGTGCTTCCGCCCTGGGCGACCGAGCCCGCCTGGAAATTCCGGACCAGCGCACGGCCGATACCCTTCGGATCGATACCGTAGTGGCTCATGAACCGCCTGTCCTCGATCGACAGGACAGCCTCGATGAGGGACGGCGAAAACTGGTCGTAAGCGGCATACGGCCCCTGATAGGGACCCTGCCGGACAAGCGGCGCACCATCCGCCGTTTCCAAAACGATGACCGGCTTCAGCGTGCCGGCGGCAATCTCCCGCCATGGCACGTCCTTCAATGCCCATGTCAGGACGCCCGCCAGGACAAGGACGCAGGCGAATGATGCGAGTGCCGCAACCGTTATCCACGACCACCGCCTGGAGGGCCGGTCCTGCGGTGAAGAGCGCCGCCGATGCCACCAGGCTTTTATTTGGAAAAGGGCTTTGCTGCGGAAGGCTGAAAAGCGCTCCGCCGTTCCGGATGTCGGATTTGGTTCTTGCTCTTTCGGCCCCGCGTATTTCTCCCGAAGAGCGGCAGCGGCGTTGCTTATCCAGAGGGAGCCCGATTGCCACGACGTTCCGAGATCATGGCGGAGCGCGGCCAGCAATTCACGGATGGCCCGTCCGCTTTGCCCGAAAGCCGGAGCGGAGTTGTCCTTCTTTTCCGGCGCACCTTCCGGTACGGCCTCTCTGTCAGTCACGCGCGCAGGCTCGCTGGGGGCATGTTCATCCGGGTTCTTGGAGCTGTCCTCAGGGCTGGTCATTCACTGCGTGGCGGTTGGATTTTGAATAAGGGAACTAGTGCATCTTAGCGCAAAAGGAAGATGCTGTGGCGCCTGTCGGTGATCACAAGCAGCGACGCTCTACTTCCAATGAGGTAAGTCAGGTCAAATAGATAGGCGGCGGAAGCCGTGCCACACTCCGATCTGCAAGGTTTGGCCTGCAGGCGGAGGAAACGCATGAAAAAACGGGTGAAAAGCGATCCGAACTGGCCGGAGCCGGTGGTCGTAGCGGTCGGGCGGCGGTCTCCGGAGATTATTCGAACGCCCGCAGAGGCCTTGATCTATCTCACCAACAAATGGCCGGCGGCGCGCAACGAGCGCTACAGAGCGGCGACCGAGGTCTGTTCCGCGGCGCTGCGCAGGCAGATAGACGCGGCGGCTGCACGTGAGACGTTTCTATCTGCCGCACTCGAGGCGGGAATGCTCCAATAAGCCGGCTGGGCGTGAACGGCATGAAATCCGGTGCGCCCACGTCGCAGGGTTACCCGTTCGGGATCGAGTTGCGCATCGTGGCTTTCCGCGAGACTTCGCGCCGGAGCAGCATGCCGAAGAGGTCGCGCGGCTCGTCGGGGTCTGCAAGGAGGTCGAGATTTTCGTAAAGCCCGGTGCCGGCGAGTTTGTCGCGGATATAACGAAGCGCCGAAAAATCCTCGGTCGCAAAACCGACACTGTCGAACAACGTCACCTGCGCGCTGCTCGTCCTGCCTGTCGTTAGACCGGAAATCACCTGCCAGAGTTCGGTGACAGGATAATCCGCCGGCATTTGCTGGATTTCGCCTTCGACACGGGTCTGTGGCGGATATTCGACGAAGATGTCCGAGCGCAGCAGGATGTCCTTGTGAAGCTCGGTCTTGCCGGGGCAATCGCCTCCGACGGCATTGATGTGGACACCCGGCCCGACCATGTTGTCGGTGAGGATGGTGGCGTTCTGCTTGTCTGCCGTCGCGGTGGTGATCACATGGGCGCCCTCGACGGCCTCCTGGGAGGACTGGCATCGGATGATCTCGAAGCCCATCCCGGAAAGATTCTTGGCGCATCGTTCGGTGGCATGTGGGTCGATATCGTAGAGCCGCAGTTTCTTGATGCCGACCAGTGCCTTGAAGGCGATCGCCTGGAACTCGCTCTGCGCGCCATTGCCGATGATCGCCATGCAATCGGCGCCTTCCGGCACCAGATATTTGGCCGCCACGGCCGAGGTCGCCGCGGTACGCAGTGCCGTCAGGATGGTCATTTCGGAAATGAGGAGCGGGTAGCCACTGTCGACATCGGAGAGCACCCCGAAGGCCGTCACGGTCTGGCGGCCGGTGCGGGTGTTCTTGGGGTGACCGTTGACGTATTTGAAGCCATAGAGCGTGCCGTCGCTGGTCGGCATCAGTTCGATCACGCCTTCCTGCGAGTGGGAGGCGATACGCGGCACCTTGTCGAACGCCTCCCAACGGCGGAAATCCGCCTCGATATAGGCCGAAAGCTCCGTGAGGAAATTTTCCACGCCGACGTTCAGGACGAGATCCATCATGTTCTCGACGCTGATGAACGGCACGATGTTCAGGTTGGGCAAAGCTGGCATGGTCGGCTCCTTAGAAGGGATCATATCCTTTTCAGGCAACGCACGCCATGCACGCCAAAGCAGCTCCCGTCGCTCACCCCCTGTCGTTCACCCCTTGTCGTTCATCGCTTCACGGAGCGCATCGTTGATGCGATCCGGCCAGCCGGGGCCATCCTCCTGAAAATAGGCGAGCACGTCGCTGTCGAGCTTCAGGGACACAAGTTCCTTGACCCTCGGCGGCGCGCGCCGCTCGACCGCGGGAGCGGGGGTGGCCTTCTTGGCCGGCGCAAACAGAGCCTCTGCGGCCTCGAGCGGGTTGACGGGCCGGCGCGGGGGACGTGTCATGATCATCTCCGTAGAAAGGGAAGGGGTCCGTCGCAGTTGTTTCTGCCTGCAGACGCGGCTCCCGCCTCGAACTATCAGCAAGCATGGCGAAATAGCAATCGCCGGGCAGGGGCGACCCCACCAGTGCTCGATCCCGAGGCCGGCCGAGACCTTGACGATCGAACCGGGTGGCGTCTATCTCGCTCCGAAAGCTCATTCCCGTCATCCGAAGACATCGGGGGAGGACACGCTTCATATCCTGATCCTCTTCTATCATCGTTCAAAACCAGTACAGGCTTGTCATGATCCAGGACTTCTCTTCCATCATCCAGCGTTTCGGTGTCGGCAGCCGTGGAAGTTCGGCTGTCGTGCACCAAGGCACCGGCTATTTCGCGGTGACGCCCCAGTCACCCTATGACGGGGATCTGAGTGTTGCGGAGCAGACCCGGCAGTTGTTGGCCAAGGCCGAGGCGCGGCTTGCCGAAATCGGCAGCGCCAAGCAGGGCCTGATCTTCTGTGCCATCATGCTTGCCGACATGGACGGTTATGCCGAAATGAACGAGGTCTGGGACGCCTGGGTTTCGGGCATGGCCCCGCCCGCCCGGGCCTGTTTCGAGGCGCGGCTTGCCAATCCCGCCCTCAAGGTCGAGATGATCATGGTGTGCGCTGCGGCATCGGCCGAGGCTTAGTCTCAGGATCGATGCACATTATGCATGGGTGACCTGAGGTATTGTTGCTTTTCCAGGCAGTTTCGGGCGCCTATATCATCGTCATCGAACGACGCCGGAGCCAAGAACGGATGCTGACGTCAGACAGTCTCAGGAAAGGGACCCGATCATGAACGTAGCACGCTCTTTCAACAACTGGCGCAAGTATCGCCAGACCGTCTCCGAACTCGGCCGCATGACCAGCCGCGAACTGCAGGACCTCGGCATCGACCGCGCCGACATCCGTAACGTCGCCCGCGCAGCCAGCGCTCGCTGACCTCAATATCTCTGCCGGAATTTGCATGACGCCCGCCATTGCCGCGGGCGTTTTTGCGTCGAGCACCTGCTCTGGTCCGGACCTCCTTCGAGCTCCGTGTTCCGGTATGCGTTTTTCGTATAGCTGCACTGCAACATAATGGGTATCAATCGAGCCGGACGGGTGTATAGTCATACTTATCGAAGCAATGCACCTCCTCCCGCAGAGCTTCGTGTTATCAGACGGCCCACTCCTCCTCCCAGGGACGTCTGTAGGAACGGCGGCACTCCTCCTCCCAGCCGCTGTTCGGTTCTTTTCGGAAAGCCTGCCGCACCTCCTCCCGCGGCAGGCTTTTTCGTTTTGGGGCTGAGGGTTTTCCGAAATTCAAGTTGCGCGCCTTCGGTCGTGTCCGCCCGATGCGGTATCCGGCGATCTCGATTCGCGCCTAGCGGCGCCTTCGAGTGGGAGGAAGCCGCGTGCGGACCCTCATGGCGAGACCGAATCCCCTTTGGCGGCCAGAATCATAGCCGTCACCGAACCGCCAGAAGAGATGGCTCGTGTGCTGGCGCGGTCGTTTCAGTGTGCCCTTTTTTCTCCTCGCGCTCGGTATTTTCTTCATCGCGAAGCCAATGTCCGGCGGGCGAGCTCGATGGAGAGGAAGATCGTAACGATCGGTTAAAACCAGGCTCTTTGCGAGGTCTCCGTTTACTATTTGTTAACCATGTCAGCGCTAGAAATCAGTCAACGATTTCTTTACGCAGATGACCAAAATGCTAACAGACGCTCGCTCTATCCGCATCAAGGGCCGCTCTTTTCTGGCGGTTGTTCTTGCCCCTGATCTTCCCTTCGACGACTGGCTCATCCGGCTGGATGACCTTGCGGCACGTTCCGCGGGTTTCTTTCTGGGCCGGCCTGTCGTGCTCGACGTGACCGATCTGCCCATCGACCGCGCCCAGCTGAAGGATCTCATCACCGAACTGGCCGGACGCAACGTCAATATAATGGGCATCGAGGGCGGTCGCCCCTCGATCCTCGGTCCCGGCATGCCTCCGGCACTTAAAGGTGGCCGGCCGGTCTCCGACGAGGCCGTCGCCAAGGAGCCGATCATCGAACTGCGCAACGGCGAGCCGAAGCCGGTCACGCCGGAGGTTCGGTCCGCGTTGCAGTCGATCGTCATCCGTGAGCCGGTCCGTTCCGGCCAGTCTGTCATCTTTCCGGAAGGCGACGTGACGATCATCGGCTCGGTCGCTTCGGGGGCAGAAATCATCGCCGGCGGATCGGTGCATATCTACGGGACCCTGCGTGGCCGGGCCATGGCAGGATCGCTTGGAAACGCCTCGGCGCGCATCTTCTGCCGCAAGCTCGAAGCCGAGCTGGTGGCAATCGACGGCATCTACAAGATGGCGGAAGACATGGCCCCGGGCCTTCGCGGACAGTCAGTCCAGCTTTGGCTCGAAGGGGATTCGATCATTGCAGAGAAACTTATTTGAGCCGAAGCCGGCCAGCAAACAGGAGAGCAAGATGGGGAAAGTCATCGTAGTCACTTCAGGCAAGGGCGGGGTTGGCAAGACGACCTCGACTGCCGCATTGGGAGCGGCTCTGGCGCAGCGAAACGAACGGGTTGTCGTCGTCGATTTTGACGTCGGGTTGCGCAACCTCGACCTGGTGATGGGCGCCGAGCGCCGGGTCGTTTACGACCTGATCAACGTCATTCAGGGCGAAGCCAAGCTCACGCAGGCGCTGATCCGCGACAAGCGGCTGGAGACGCTGTACCTGCTGCCGGCATCGCAGACGCGCGACAAGGACAATCTGACACCCGAGGGCGTGGAGCGGGTCATTACCGAGCTGAAGCGGGTCTTCGACTGGGTCATCTGCGACAGTCCGGCCGGGATCGAAAGCGGCGCCACGCTCGCCATGCGCCACGCCGACATGGCGGTGGTGGTCACCAACCCGGAAGTCTCGTCGGTTCGCGACTCGGACCGCATCATCGGCCTCCTCGACTCGAAGACGATGAAGGCCGAGCGCGGCGAGCGCATGGAAAAGCACCTGCTTCTGACGCGCTACGACGCCAACCGTGCGGAACGGGGCGACATGCTGAAGGTCGAGGACGTGCTGGAGATCCTCTCCATCCCGCTCATCGGCATCATCCCGGAAAGCATGGATGTCCTGCGCGCATCGAACATCGGCGCGCCGGTCACCCTGGCGGACGCACGCAGCGCACCGGCCATGGCCTATTTCGATGCCGCACGCCGGCTTGCAGGAGAAGTTCTGCCGATCACGATCCCCGGGGAAAAGCGGGGGATATTCGGCAAGATCTTCGCACGGAGGGCCGCATGACTATATTCAACCTTTTCCGCAAACAGCGCTCCGCACCCACGGCCCGCGAACGCCTGCAGGTGCTTCTCGCCCACGAACGCTCGTCGACCGGCTCAGACCTCGTATCCTTGCTTCGCGAGGAGATTCTTGCGGTGATCGCCAAGCATGTGCAGGTCGATAGCGACAAGGTGCAGGTCAAGATGGATCGTGACGAGAACGTCACGATCCTCGAGATCGACGTCGAGATCCCTTTGAATGCCGTCAGCCAGGCCGCTTGAGGCGATAGGCTGTCACAAGCTCGGTTCGAAACGCGGATAACCCAGTTGTCCGCGTTTCTCTTGCCTGACGAAGGCAGCGTGCCTGGCACGTCGCTTGCTTCGTAAAACGGTTGCCCCTGCAAAAGGAAACGGCCGTGTACGCGAACATAAATCCCTCCATCGACGTCAGGTTGCTGCGCACCACCTATCTGCTGCTCAGGGAGCGCAATGTCTCCAAAGTCGCGGTGCTGCTCGGACACAGCCAGCCGGCGGTCAGCGCCTGCCTCAAGAAGGCGCGGGAAATCTTCTCCGATCCGCTTCTGGTGCGCAGCGGCCAGAAACTGGTGCTCACCGAGCGCGGTGAAGAGGTGATGACCTCGATCGCGGCAATGCTCGAAGGCCTGCTGGACACGCTGAACCGCAGCAGCCAGTTCGATCCTGGCATGGTCCACAGCCGGATGCGGATCGCCGCGGTCAATTGTTTCGGCGCCTTCCTCATCCCGCCGATCGCCACCAGCATCCGGCGTGAAGCGCCCGGCATATCGGTCGATTTTTTTGCGCCCTCCGAGCAGAGCGATCTCATCGAGGATCTGGGGTCCGGCCGGGTGGACATGGTGATCGGCAACTGGCCGGCGCCGCAGCAGAGCCTGAAGTCGAGCACACTCCTGCATTGCGAAATTGCTTGCGTGGTGCAGAAGTCGAGCCCCATGGCGAAGCGCGGTCGCCTTCTTCTCGACGACTATCTCGATGCTGACCACGTCTCGCCAACGCCGGGTTCGAATGCGGTCTACAGCCCGATCGACGGCCGGCTGGCGCAGCTCGGGATGCGGCGGCGCATCGCCATGTCTGTTCCCGAATACGCGCTGATCCCGGCAATTCTTGCCGAAACCGACCTGATCTTCACGACGGCGCGACCCTATGCCGAATATATCGTCGCGAATGCTCCGGCCAACCATCTGCAGCTCGTCGAGGCACCGCGGGAATTCGACCAGATGAACCTCTACCTTCTATGGCACGAACGGGCCCATAACAGCGGCGCCAACCGGTGGCTGCGCAATGTCATCCGCACCGTCGCGCGGCGCTTCGACCAGACGCTTCATCCTGTTCCGTCCGAAATGCCGCTGCGGGCGGTGTCCTAAGACCGATCGACTATAAGCAAACGGATATACCCGCTATCGACGGTCGTGGCATTCACCCGCGGACAAAATTTGCCCATGCTGCAGGCAGGATTTACATCTGCCAAAGAAATGAGCAGGCAGATTTAGCGCCGGGGAATTTCGAATGCTGATGCACACCCTTCTCGTGGATGGCGCCAATCGCGATCCCGACCATGCCTGTTTCCACTGGGTCGATCGCGACAGGAGCCTGACCTATGCCGGGGCTGTCAAAGCGATGGAGCGCGCTGCGGGCGCGTTGCATAGTCTCGGGGTCAGGCCCGGCGACCGGGTGACGATCTTTGCCCACAATGGCATGGACTATCTGACGACGATGCTGGGCTGCTGGCGGCTCGGGGCGATTTCAGCTCTCGTAAACGTCAAATTCGCCGACGAACTTGCCTATTATTTCGGCGATCACCAGCCGACTGCGGTCGTTTATACCCATGACAAGCATGAACAGGTGAGCGCCGCAACCGCTGGCGTGCCGACGATCCGGGCATTGATCTGCATGGATGGGCCGCAACCGGGCGCTCACTCTCTGCCGGAGTTGATGGCAGCTGCCCTGCCGGTGCCTGCCGATCCGGGCAACGAAGATGCGATTGCCCATCTTTCCTATACGTCCGGGACCACCGGCAAACCGAAGGGCGCCTGCCTCAAGCATGAGCCGACGGTGAGGGCGACCCGCTGCATCGCCGAACGGCTGCAGATCACGGCGGACGACGTTTCGTTCGGCCCAAGCGCCTTGTCGAGCTCTTATCAACTGGTCGGAAATCTTCTGCCGCAGCTGTCGCGCGGCGCGGCGATCAACGTGATGGGCCGTTGGACGCAGGAGGCCGGGTTCGATGCGCTGGAAACTCGCGGCGCGACCATGCTGATCGCCAACCCTCCGATATTGACCGATCTCCTCAACGAGGCCGCCATCCGCGGCCATGCGCCGGTGAAGCTGCGGATGAGCATGTCGGGCGGCGGGCCGGTTCCACCGGTCCTCAAGGTCGGCTGGCTGGAAAAGCTGAAGCTGCCGCTGGTCGAAAGCTATGGTCAGTCGGAGCTGGGCGGTTTCGTGGCGCTCGGTTTCCCGAAGCTCGATAGCGCCGACATCGAGACCCGTCGTGCAGGCATGCCGCTGCCGGACAAGGAAGTCCGCATCCTCAATTCCGACGGTTCCGAACTTCCCTGTGGTTCGGTCGGCGAGATCGCGCTTCGCGGCGGTTTCATGTGGGGTTACTGGGGCAAGCCCGAAAAGACCGCCGAGACGTTGCGTGACGGCTGGCTGTGGACCGGGGATATCGGCACGGTCGACCGGCACGGCTTTGTCACCATGATGGGACGTCGCTCCGAGCTTCTCGAGGTCGGCGGCAAGACCTGGTATCCGCGCGATGTGGAAGAGGCGCTATCGACGGTCGCCGGCATCGAGCAGGCGGCAGTGGTGGGCGTCCCGGATCCGACCATGAAGACGCGGCCGGTCGCCTTCGTGCAGGCCGCCGCACCGGTCGACGGCGAGGCCGCCAAGGCGCAGATCGCAGCGACGCTTCCCTACGACCTCTCCGTCATGACGGTGATCTCGCTCGCAGAGCTGCCCATGACCCCCACCGGCAAGATCGCCAAGGCGGAGCTGGCGGCACGCGCCGCCGCTGCCTGACACTGAAACGGAGGATATGTCGATGAAGCTGAAATCGCATTGGTGGTGGGATCATACCGCAAAGGACTTCTCCGAGTTCGAGATGGAGAAGTTTGTGGCCATCCTGCCGATCGCCGCCGTCGAGCAGCACGGGCCACACCTTCCGGTCCGCGTCGATGCCGCGATCAATGCCGGCATCGTCGCCCGCACAGTCGAACTGATGGAAGACGACCTGCCGGTTCTGATGCTGCCGATGATGCCTGTCGGCAAGTCGGTCGAGCATACCGCCTATCCGGGGACGCTGACTTTCAACTACGACACGCTGGCCAAGATGTGGTTCGAGCTCGGCGAGAGCGTCAATCGCGCCGGCTGCCGCAAGATCATCTTCGTCAATTCGCATGGCGGCCAGCCGCAGGTGATGGACATCGTCTGCCGCGAGCTGCGCATCAAGCTCGACATGTTCGCCGTCAGCGCCTGGGCGAGCGCCGGCGCCGATTTCTCCGACCTGTTCAGCGCCCACGAGATGAAGCACGGCATCCACGGCGGCGAAGCGGAGACCAGCGTCATGCTGCATCTGCATCGCGAGCTGATCGACATGCAGTACGCCGAGGACTTCGTGCCGGTCTCCGTGGAGCTCGAAGCGGCTGGCGGGTTGCTGATGCCGGAAGGCCGGATCGGTTACGGCTGGCAGACCCAGGACGTGCAGCCGTCCGGCGCCTGCGGCAATGCGGCCGCCGGCGATGCCGAACGCGGCCGGCTCTATGTTGAGCGCAGTGCCGCCAACCTCCTGAAGCTGATCAGGGAAGTGCTGGATTTCCCGCTCGACCGGATCACCTCCAAAACCATGTACAAGGGGTGATGGTTTGACGACCCCACGCGCACCATACGGCGTTGCAGGCCCCGAAAGGGGCGAGCTCCTGCTCGATGACGGCGTCGTGCTGGTGTCGGATATCTATCGTCCTCTGGGGGAGGGCAGGTTCCCGGTGCTGCTGATGCGCCAGCCCTATGGACGTGCCATCGCCTCGACATTGGTACTCGCGCACCCCTCCTGGTACGCCGCGCATGGTTATATCGTGGTCATCCAGGATGTGCGCGGCTGCGGCGATTCCGGTGGTGTCTTCGAGGCCTTCGTCAGCGAGATCGAGGATGGCGCGCGCACTCTGGAATGGGCGGCCGCATTGCCTGGAAGCAACGGCAAGCTCGGCCTCTACGGCTTCAGTTACCAGGCGGTGACACAATATTTCGCCATCGCCGGCAAAGGAAGTGTGCGGCCGGATGCGATTGCGCCTGCGATGGGCTCCTGGATGCCACGCGACGACTGGGCCTATGAGGGCAATGCCTTCCGGCTCGGCCTCAATGCCGGCTGGGCGGCGCAGATGGCTCGGCTGACCGCGGCCCGGCGGGAGGATGCCGCAACCTTTTCTGCCCTCGACGGAGCGGCAGATGATGCGGCCCTTCGCGACCTGCTCGTCTCCCGGTCCGACATATCGCATCTCGCTAAATGGGTGGCGGACGAGAGCGACTATTGGGACGCGGTCTCGCCCGGCGTGCTGCTGGCCGATGATCCGCTGGACATCCCGGTTCTTCATACCGGCGGCTGGACCGATTTCCTGCTTCAGGGCACCTGGGCTGCCGACGCGGCCTTTCGAAGGAAACATCCGGAGAGTTCACATCTGGTGATCGGTCCTTGGGCGCATGCGCCTTGGAACCGGGCCTGCGGTGCCACCGACATGGGGCAGGCGGCGGAATTCTCGGTCGATCGCGCCCAACTGGCCTTCTTCGATTTCTATCTCAAGGGGCTCGGCGAACGACCGCAGCCGGTGCGGCTGTTCGACATGGGTCGGCGCCGCTGGCTCCACCTCACTGATTGGCCCGAGGCATCGGACGCAGACTTCTTTCTCTCTTCGTCGGGGCTCGGCGCGGCGATGATCAGCGACGGCCGCCTTTCGATAGAGAGCGGCGCTGAGGCCCGCGATACGTTCGTCCACGATCCCACGCGCCCGACGGCGCTTGTCGGCGGTCATCTCGGGACGCCGGCCGGTTTTGCCGATCGCAGCGGCCACGACAACCGCGCCGACGTTGCCGTCTACACAAGCGCGCCCTTCGACGCGGCGAAGTCCTATGTCGGGGAAGCCTTTGCCGAGATTGAGGTCGAGCCGCAGTCCCAAGGTTTCGATCTCTGCGCGACGCTGTCGCTCGTCGCCCCGTCTGGAGAGGCGGGGGTGCTCAGTACCGCTTATGCTCGCCTCAACGGCGGCCGGCGTGTTTTGGCACGCATCAGCCTTCGCCCGATCTGCATCACCGTCCTGGAGGGTTTCGCGTTGCGGCTTTCGCTGCAGGGCGCCGGCGCGCCGGTCTTCGAAGTTCATCCCGGCGACGGGCCTTTCGCGTCCGTGCCCGAAATGGCGCGGCGACCGATCACCATTTCCATCTGCCATGGCGGGACGACTCGTTCCCGCCTGATTATGCCCGAGGCTCTCGACCATGTCGCATAAGCACTACCTGACGCTCGACAACATCACGGCCACCTACGGCGATTCCGTCGCCGTCAGCGGCCTCACGATCGAGGTCGCCAGGGGCGAGCTTCTGTCGCTGCTCGGGCCGTCCGGCTGCGGCAAGACGACGACGCTCCGGATGATCGCCGGCTTCGTGCAGCCGTCGGAAGGCCGCGTCGTCCTCAACGGCGAGGACATCAGCAAGCGGCCCGTCCATACCCGCAACATCGGCGTCGTCTTCCAGTCCTACGCGTTGTTTCCCCATCTGACGGCGCTCGACAATGTCGGTTTTGGGTTGCGCATGCGCCATGTCGGCAAGGCCGACTGCCGCGCCCGTGCCGCCGCCGCACTCGATACGGTCGGTCTCGGCGCCTACTACGACCGGTATCCCGGCCAGCTTTCCGGCGGCCAGCAGCAGCGCGTTGCACTTGCCCGCGCGCTGGTGATCGAGCCGGACGTGCTCCTCCTCGACGAGCCGCTGTCCAATCTCGACGCTCATCTTCGTGCCGACATGCGCACCGAAATCCGCACGCTGCAGCAGCGGCTCGGCATTACCACCGTGTTCGTCACCCACGACCAGCAGGAAGCGCTCGCCATGTCGGATCGCGTCGCGGTGATGAACAAGGGGCTGCTGGCCGAAATCGGCACGCCGGTCGGGCTCTGCGACCGGCCGCATTCGCCGTTCACCGCCTCCTTCCTCGGCGCCCGCACGGTGATCGAGGGGAGAACCGAGAACGGCCTGTTCACGGCGCCGGGGCTGACATGCGAGGGCGCACCTTCCGGCGCCACCCGCCTCGTTCTGCGTGCGTCGCGGCTGAGGCTCTCGGACGGGCCGGGGCCGCTCAGTGTCTCCGGCACGCTCGTCAATGCAGCCTTCCTCGGCGACACCTACGAAGCCGATATCCAATCCGCATGCGGCACGATCCGCCTGATCGTGCCTTCGGATATGCCGCCTCCGCCCCTCGGGACGCCGTGCAGCATCCAGACCCAGCCGGGTGGCGCCACATTCATCTGACCGAAAAAGGGGAACCAAGACATGAACGTCTCGCGTCGTACATTCAACAAGCTCATCGCCGGTGCCGGTCTCGCCGCACCGTTCCACATCATCCGTCCCGCATCCGCGCAGGAGCCCAAGAAGGGCGACGAACTGGTCGTCGGCATCTGGGGCGGCGCGCAGGAAAAGATCGTCAGGGAACATGTCGAGAAGCCGCTCGTCGAGAAATACGGCTGCAAGATCAGCTACGTTCTCGGCGGTACCGGCGACCGCCGTGCCCGCGCCTATGCCGAGCGCGGCCGCCCGAGCTTCGACGTCCTCTACCTCAATATCTTCGAAAGCCGCCAGGCCGTGAAGGACGGCGTGACCCAGGCGCCGACGCCTGCCGTCAAGAACTTCGAGGCGCTCTATCCGAGCGCGCGAAAGGGTGGTTACGGCGTTGCCTTCAACCCCTGCACGATCGTCTACGACAAGACCAAGGCGTCGAAGCCGATCACCTCCTGGAAGGACATGTGGAACCCGGAATGGAAGGGCCGCATCGCCTGGCCGGATGGTCTGGGTGCCGAAGGCATTTCCGCGCTGATGATGGCCGCCCGCGTCTGGGGCGGAGACGAGAAGAACGCCGACATCGGCTTCGAAAAGGTCAAGGAACTGAAGCCCTTCGCGGCGATCCAGGGCAGCCAGGCCCAGCTCTTCGAGATGTTCGACCAGAAGCTCGCCGATCTTTCGGTCGAATTCGGCAGCTTCACCCAGTCCTATGTCGAAACGCGCAATCCCAATATAGCGATCGCCAAGCCGGTCGAGGGGCAGGCGCTTTCGATGAACGTCGCTTGCATCACCGAAGGCACGAAGAATCAGAAGCTCGCCGAGGAATGGATCAACCTGCACCTCTCCGAACCCTGCATGCTCGCCTACGCGCGCCAGATCTACTACTCGCCGACCGTCAGCAACATCACGGTCCCGGACGACATCAAGTCGAAGCTCGTGCTCGGCGATGCCGATGTCGCCAAGCTCGTCGATTTCGATTGGGACGTGATCAATGCCAGCCGCGCCAAATGGCAGGCAAAATACGATCGGGAGATCGCAGGATGAACCGTTGGATCGGGCCGGCGCTTGCAGCGCCGGTCACCCTTTGGCTGCTTCTATCCTTCGCGGCGCCGATGTTCGTGGTACTCGTGCTATCACTGCACGAGTATCCCGATCCTTTCGGCCCGCTGTTCATAACGCCGTCGATCGCGCAGTTCCGGGATATCGTCTCGGACAGCTTCTACTTCGGCGTTGTCTCCGAAACCATCCTGCTCGGCCTCGGCGTGACCGTGATCACCGCGCTTCTCGGTTATCCGCTCGCTCACTGGCTGGCGCGGATGCCGGTAAAATACCGCGCGGCCGCGTTCGCCGTCATCCTCATTCCGCTGCTGACCAATGTCGTGGTGCGCTCGCTCGGCATCATCCTCCTGCTGGCACCCGAAGGGCTGATCAATTCGGTCACCGGGCTGGTCGGCATTCCGCCGGCCCGGTACATGCTGTTCACGCACGGTGCGGTCGCGGTCGCACTGGCGCAGGTCTTCCTGCCCTTCATGGTGCTGGCGCTCTACGACAATCTGCAGAATACCTCGCCGCGCGTGCATGAAGCGGCCCAGAGCCTCGGGGCCTCTCCTGCGGTTCGGTTCCTCACCGTCGACCTGCCGCTTTCGCTGCCCGGCCTGCGCTCCGGCACTGTGATCGTTTTCCTGATGGCGACCACGGCCTACGTTTCCGCGTCGCTGCTCGGCGGAAAGAAGGTCTGGACGACGGGCATGCTGGTGCTGCAGGAAGCGATCAAGAACCTCAATGCGCCGCTTGCCGCAGCACTCGCAATCATCATGACCGTCACCGGTCTCGCCTTCGCGGCGCTCTGCGCCTATTCGCTCAACCGCCTGATGCCGTGGCTGAAGGGCAAGCCCAGCAATCCGTGGAGCATTCCGCGCTGGCTGGTGCCGATCATCAACATTTTCGGGCCGATCGTCTCGAAGCTGCTGCTCGCCACCTCGCTGCTGCTCCTGTTGCTGCCGTTGGTGCTCGTGTGCATCCAGAGTTTCAACGACGTGCCGCAGGCGACCGCCTCCGGCTTCCGCGGCTTCACGTTGAAATGGTACGAGGCGGTGTTTTTCGCCGGGACCTATGCGGATGCCTTCTGGGTGTCGGTGCGGCTTGCCGTCACCTCGATGCTGGTGGCGCTTTCGCTTTCGCTGCCGGCGGCCTTCGCGCTCGCCCGTTATCCGTTCAAGGGCCGGTCCGCGCTCCTGGCATTCTGGCTGCTGCCGATGTCGCTGCCGCATGTGGCGATCGGGGTCGGAATGCTGCGGCTGCTGCAGATCTACCTGATCATCCCGCCCTTCCTCGGTCTCGTGGCGATCCACGTGATCGTCATCCTGCCGTTTGCGATCACGCTTCTGACCACCTCGGTCATGGGGCTCGACCGGGCGCAGGAGGAGGCGGCGGCGAGCCTCGGGGCAAGCCCGGTGCGGCGGTTTTTCCTGATCATCATGCCGGGTCTGGCGCCGGGGCTGTTTGCGGCTGGCATCGTCGGCTTCCTGCTGAGCTTCGGCGAGGTGACGGTGACGAGCTTTCTCACCACGGCTCGCCTGACGACCCTGCCGGTCCGTATCTACGCAGAATCGACCTTCAGCCTGGAGCCGACCGCGCACGCCATCTCGGCCGTCCTGATCCTCTTCACCGTCATCGCGCTGGCTTTGCTGGGCAGGGTGGTTCGCCTCGACCGTCTCTACGCGCGGTGAGTTGGAAACGATAGCCGGCGGACCGTCCGGTCCGCTTGACAGACATAGCGAAAACCGACAGTTATCGTGTTCTTCCGAGGGGGGCATCTTGACGATGCTGAGATGGCGGTGAGCCGGACCCTTGAACCTGATCCGGGTCATGCCGGCGTAGGAACGGAAATAAGCGTCATTCGACGATACTTTCTCTTCTCCGCTTCACCTGGATCTCCGTGATTGACTGATCTGGAGATCGACCGATGACATCCATTCTTCGCGTTTTCCCGAAAGGGCATCCGGTCCCGGCGTGCAGGTTCGGCGCGTAGCATCATGCGCGCGTCCCATGCGGTCATCGGCCTCGTCCTGCTTGTCGCCCTCTGGCAAGCGGGCGTCTGGCTGTTTGCTCCGCCCCGCTATATTCTGCCGTCTCCGATTGCCGTCGCTTCCGCCTTCGGGCGGCAGCCGGGTTTCCTGCTGCAGAACAGCCTCGTCACGCTGACGGAAATCGCGCTGGGCCTCGCGATCGGCGCAGGCCTCGGCATCGCCACGGCCTTCGGCGTCGCCGCGTTGCCGCGGCTTGGTCGTCTCGTCTGGCCGATGGTGCTGATCCTGCAGGCCTTTCCCGTCTTCGTGCTGGCGCCGATCCTGGTTCTCTGGCTGGGTTTCGGCCTCGCCTCGAAAGTGGCGATGACGACGATCATCATCTTCTTTCCGGTTGCGTCGGCCTTTGCCGACGGTCTTCGCCGCACCGATCAGGAAATCCTTGACGCCGTCTCGCTGGAGGGCGCGAACCACTGGCAGACGCTGGTGTCGATGCGCGTGCCGCTGGCGGTCCCGAGCCTCGTCTCCGGTCTTCGGGTCGCTGCACCATTGGCGCCGCTCGGGGCGGTCGTCGGCGAGTGGGTCGGCGCGTCCGGCGGGCTCGGCTTTGTGATGGTCCAGGCCAATGCCCGCATGCAGACCGACACGGTGTTTGCAGCGATGACAATACTGGCAATTCTTACCCTCATCTTGCGGCTTCTCATCGACCGGTTGACCGCCGGGCTCGCCCCGTGGGCCAGCGAAGCCGACCCTTCATCTTCATCCGCATCAGGGAGTTCCGTCCGATCATGATCCGTATCCTCACCGCGTCCTTCATCGCGCTGGCCAGCCTTGCCACCCCGATTTCTGCGCAGGCGGCCGACAAACTCAGCGTGCTGCTCGAATGGTTCGTCAATCCGGACCACGCGCCGATGGTCGTCGCCAAGCAGCGCGGGCTGTTTGCTGATGCCAATCTCGATGTCGAACTCATCCCACCGTCCGACGCCTCCGCTGTGCCGAGGTTGGTTTCAGCCGGCCAGGCGGATATCGGCATCCATTACCAGCCAAACCTCTATCTGGATCATCAGGCAGGCCTGCCGCTGGTGCGGTTCGGCACGCTGGTCGAGACGCCCTTGAACACCGTCACGGTTCTGGCGGACGGCCCGATCAAGAGCCTCAAGGACCTGAAGGGCAAGAAGGTCGGCTTTTCCGTCACCGGCTTCGAGGATGCGATGCTGAAGCGCATGCTGGCGTCGGAAGGGCTTTCCAATGACGACGTGGAACTGATCAACGTCAATTTCTCCCTGTCTCCGTCGCTGATCGGCGGCAAGGTGGACGCGACGCTCGGCGGGTTCCGCAATTTCGAACTGACCCAGATGAAGCTGGAAGGCCATGCGGGTCGTGCGTTTTTTCCGGAAGAGCACGGTGTTCCGGCCTATGACGAGCTGATCTTCGTCACCCGCACCGCGCTTGCTGCCGACAGCCGGTTGCCGCGCTTCCTGCATGCGGTCGAACAGGCCTCGATCTTCATCACCAACCATCCGCAGGAAGCCTGGCAGCTGTTCGTCAAGGCCTATCCCAACCTCGACGACGAACTGAACCGCACCGCGTTCTTCGACACGCTGCCGCGCTTTGCCAAGCGTCCGGCCGCACTCGACCAGGGCCGTTACCAGCGCTTCGCCTCCTTCATGCAGGAAATGGGACTGATCAAGACCGTGCCTCCGGTCTCCGGCGTTGCTGTCGAAATCAGGTAGGCCAAGCTGCTGATATTGTTTGATTTGAACGCCGGGGTTCGCGTAACGTGATTTCCATGCCAGATGGCATCGCACGTTACGTACCCCGGAGTTTGCTTGACCATCGGACTTGCCCATGCGGAACTGATCGCGGTTCTGTCCGCCGTCACCGGCGACGAGCCGCGCGTGATGACGGTTCGCTCGGGAGATGCGCTGCCGTCCGGCCCCTTCGAACTTGGGCACAGGAGCCTGCAGGCAGGGCTTCGCGAGTGGGTCGGGGACCAGACGGGCCATCCGCTCGGTTATCTCGAACAGCTCTATACCTTCGCCGACCGCGACCGGACCCATGAGGATGCCGAGGGGCGGACGATCTCGATCAGCTATCTCGGCCTGGTCCGCGAGCAGGCCGCGCCCGGTGCCGGAAAACCCGGCTGGCACGGCTGGTACGAATATTTCCCCTGGGAAGATCATCGCGGAGGGAGGCCGGAGATACAGGCGGCCATCACCGACCGCCTGCAGGATTGGGTCGCTTCGGAAACGGCGCGGCGCGAACACCGCCGGCGCCGTGTCGATTTTGCCTTCGGCCTCGACGGCGCCGCATGGAACGAGGATCTCGGCCTGCAGCGTTACGAACTGATGTACGAGGCAGGGCTGGTGGCGGAGGCCGGTTGTCCGCCGGCCAAAAGCTTCGGCCGGTCAATGTTTGCCGATCACCGCCGTATCCTGGCCACCGGGATCGCGCGGCTGCGCGCCAAGATCAAGTACCGCCCGGTGGTGTTCGAACTGATGCCAGAGAGCTTTACGCTGTCGCAATTGCAGCGCACCGTCGAGGCGCTGGCTGGCTTGACGCTGCACAAGCCGAATTTCCGCCGGCTGATCGACCAGCAGGAGCTGATCGAGGAAACAGGCGAGGCGACCAGCGAGACCGGCGGCCGGCCCGCCAAGCTCTTCCGCTACCGTCATGCGGTCCTTGAAGAGCGTGCGCTGTCCGGTTCGAAACTTCCGCTTTCACGCAATTGACATAAACTCGAATCGAGAATATCTCTTTGCGCCGGATATACTCACTTCGAGTATAAAAGGAGCTGTTCATGAATTCTCCGGTTTCGGTTTCTTCGCTTTACGATCGTGTCAGCCGCGTCATCCCCAAGGCCGAATGGATGAGCTACGAGGCGGATGTCGCGGCGATCCTCGAACTCAAGCGTACCCGCAACGCCGTCATCCTCGCTCACAACTATCAGACGCCGGAAATCTTCCATGGCGTTGCGGATATCGTCGGCGACAGCCTGGCGCTTGCTCGCAAGGCGATCGACGTGGATGCGGATGTCATCGTGCTCGCGGGCGTGCACTTCATGGCGGAGACGGCAAAGCTCTTGAACCCCGGAAAGACAGTGCTGATCCCGGACATGGCGGCGGGCTGTTCGCTGGCGGATTCGATCACCCCGGAAGACATCGCGCTGCTGCGGCAGGCGCATCCGGGCGTGCCGATCATCACCTACGTGAACACCTCTGCGGCGGTGAAGGCGGCGTCCGATATCTGCTGCACCTCCGGCAATGCCAAGCAGGTGGTGGAATCGCTCGGCGTTCCGAAAGTGCTGATGATCCCGGACGAATACCTGGCGCAGAACGTGGCGCGGGAAACCAATGTCGAGATCATCGCCTGGCATGGCCATTGCGAAGTGCACGAGCTGTTCAATGCGCAGGATGTCCGCGATCTTCGCGAGGCACATCCGGGCGTCGTGGTGCTGGCGCATCCGGAATGCCCGCCGGAGGTGGTGGCCGAAGCCGATTTTGCGGGATCGACTGCCGTCATGTCGGACTATGTCGGCCAGAAAAAGCCGGCTCGTGTCGTGCTCCTGACCGAGTGCTCGATGAGCGACAATGTCGCCGTGCATCATCCGGATGTGGAATTCGTGCGGCCCTGCAATCTCTGCCCGCATATGAAGCGCATCACGCTCGCCAACATCCGGAAGGCGCTGGAAGAGAACCAGCATGAGGTGACGGTCGATCCGTCGATCGCGGTTGCCGCCCGCCGCGCGGTCGAGAGGATGCTCGCCATATGATCGAGATCCTCGACCATCTCGCCGGCCGCATCGCGATCGTCGGCAGCGGTCTGGCTGGGCTTGTGACGGCGCTGACCTTGGCGCCGCAGCCCGTCGTCCTGATCACCCGCGCCGCCTTGGGTGCGGAAACGTCGAGCGCCTGGGCGCAGGGCGGCATAGCCGCCAGCCTCGGCACCGACGACAGCGCGGACCTGCATCTGGCGGATACGCTCGCAGCCGGCGATGGACTTTGTGATCCGGCAGTCGCCGCTTCGATCCTGAACGAAGCCCCGAACGCCATCGCCATCCTGGAAAAATTCGGCGTTCGTTTCGACCGGGCCGCTGACGGTTCGCTTTCGCTTGGCCTCGAAGCCGCCCATTCGCGCCGCCGCATCGTGCATGTGGCGGGCGACGGATCGGGTGCCGCGATCGTCCGGGCTCTGGTCGAAGCCGTTTCCAGGACACCGTCGATCACGGTGCTTGATGCTGTCGAGGTTCGTCGGCTTCTGACGGATGGCGACGCGGTGTCCGGCCTGCTTTGCGCGGCGGCCGCCGGCGCGGTTATCTTGCCAACTGCGCGGGTGGTTCTGGCGACCGGCGGTCTCGGCGGGCTGTATGACGCGACCACCAATCCGACCGGCAATTTCGGGCAGGGCGTGATGCTTGCCGCGAGAGCGGGTGCAATGCTCGCAGATATGGAATTCGTGCAGTTCCACCCGACGGCGCTCGATTCCCAGCGCCGGCCGCTGGCGCTGGTGAGCGAGGCGGTGCGTGGCGAGGGTGCGGTGCTCGTCAACGAAAGGGGCGAGCGGTTTCTCGCTCGCGAACCGGGTGCCGAACTGGCGCCGCGGGATATCGTGGCACGCGCCATCAGCGCCGAGATCGCACGGGGCGGGCGCGTCTTCCTCGATGCCCGGCCGGCGCTTGGAAGAGGGTTCTCCAGGCGGTTTCCGGCGATTGACGCGCTTTGCCGGGAGGCGAGTGTCGATCCCAATTCCGACCTCATTCCGGTCCGTCCCGCCGTTCACTACCACATGGGCGGTGTGGCGACGGACGGAAACGGCCGCAGTTCCGTGCCCGGTCTCTGGGTAGTCGGCGAGGCAGCCTCGACCGGTCTCCACGGTGCCAACCGGCTGGCCAGCAACTCGCTTCTGGAAGCGGCCGTGATGGGCATGCGGGCCGCGCGGGACCTCTCGGCGACTTCGGCCGGAACGATTCATCAGATCGCCGATGCCGAATTGCCGGTGCCGGCGGATATTTCCGCCGTACGGCCGATCGTATCGCGGCATCTCGGCGTCCTCAGGAACGCCGGCGCCATCCATGGTGCGATCGCCGGTCTGTTGCCGCTTGTCGAGAGCGAAGGATCGACCGCCGATCCGGCGATCGTCGCGCTGCTGATCGCCGTCTTCGCGTCGCTGCGAAAGGAATCCCGCGGCGCGCATGCCCGCACCGATTTCCCGTTGAAGCTTGGCTATGCGGAACGGCGGCAGATGTGCCTTGCCGATGCGCTGGAAATCGCCCGCGCGACCGCTTCCCATCCCCTTGCCCGGAGTGCCTGACATGATCCTTGCCGCCCTTCCGCGACTTCTCGTCGAACCGCCAGTGCGCGCCGCCCTTCTGGAAGATCTCGGCCTTGCCGGGGACGTCACATCCACGGCAGTTATTCCGGCCGGTCATCGCTCGACCGTTGTCATGGCGGCCCGAAAACCGGGTGTCATCGCCGGCCTCGATGCGGCGGAACTCGCTTTCCAGCTCGTCGATCCGAAGATTGTCATGACCCGCCATATCGAGGACGGCGGGGCGGCGAAGCCGGGTGATGTGATCGCCACGATCGAAGGTCCGTCCCGCGGGCTTCTGACCGGCGAACGAACGGCACTCAATTTCCTCGGCCATCTTTCCGGCATCGCCAGCGTCACGGCCGGCATCGTTGCGGCGATCGCGGGCACCGGGGCCTCCGTCGTCTGCACCCGCAAGACGACGCCCGGACTTCGGGCGCTGGAGAAATACGCGGTACGCGCCGGCGGCGGCATGAACCATCGCTTTGCTCTCCATGATGCGGTGCTGATAAAGGACAATCACGTGGCGATTGCCGGCGGCATCGCCGAATCCATCCGCCGCGCCAAGGCGGGTGTCGGGCATATGGTCAAGATCGAGGTGGAAGTGGA
The DNA here is from genome assembly GCF_964254135.1 of Neorhizobium tomejilense. Taxonomy (NCBI): domain Bacteria; kingdom Pseudomonadati; phylum Pseudomonadota; class Alphaproteobacteria; order Hyphomicrobiales; family Rhizobiaceae; genus Neorhizobium; species Neorhizobium tomejilense. Next base: position 2,295,784 of record NZ_CAXUSO020000001.1, on the reverse strand, counting down.
TACGCTCGAACAGCTTCGCGAAGCCATGGAAGTGGGTGTCGATGCGGTGCTGCTCGACAACATGACGCCGGAGCAGCTTCGCGAGGCCGTCGGCATCGTCGCGGGCCGGGCGATCACCGAAGCGTCAGGCGGGATCACGCCGGCGACGGCCGCCGCCGTGGCCGCCTCGGGCGTCGATCTGCTCTCCGTCGGATGGATCACGCATAGTGCGCCGACGCTGGATATCGGGCTCGATTTCCGGTCTGCAAATTAGGTGACTGACGGCGCCAGAGGCTTCCGGTGTCGTTGAAAACAATGGTACATCCTTGATCCGGAACACCGAACGGGCAAGGAGTGCAAGATGCCGAGAATACTCGAAGACCAGATCGACGCCGTGCTGGCTCTTGTCGATGCGGATATCGACGAGAGCCTCGCACGCCTCTTTGATCTCATCCGCATTCCGAGCATCTCCACCGATCCCGGCTATCGCGATCAGTGCAAGGCGGCAGCCGAGTGGCTGAGCCGCGACCTCGCCTCGATCGGTTTCGATGCGTCCGTCAGGCCGACGACCGGCCATCCGATGGTCGTCGCGCATCAGAAGGAGGCGGCCGGGCCGCATCTGCTGTTCTACGGGCATTACGACGTCCAGCCCGTCGATCCGCTGGCGCTCTGGACGAGCGATCCGTTCGAGCCGCGGCTGGAGCCGTTGCCGAACGGCGATACCGCGATCGTCGCGCGCGGCGCCTCAGACGACAAGGGGCAGATGATGACCTTCGTCGAAGCCTGCCGTGCCTGGAAGGCGGTGACCGGCAGGCTGCCGGTACAGGTCAGCATTCTTTTCGAAGGCGAGGAGGAGGCGGGCAGCCCAAGCCTTGCGCCGTTCCTTGATGCCACCGCCGAGGAACTGAAGGCCGACATGGTCTATGTCTGCGACACCGACATGTGGGACCGGCAAACGCCGGCCGTCACCACCATGCTGCGCGGGCTCTACAGTACCGAGGTCGAGATCACCTGCGCCGACCGGGACCTGCATTCCGGCATGTTCGGCAATGCCGCCCGCAATGCGCTGCAGGTACTATCGGATGTCGTCGCGAGCCTCAGGACGCCGGACGGCGGCGTGGCGGTCGAGGGTTTTTACGATGGCGTCAGGGAACTGCCGGAAGCCATCAAGGCGCAGTGGCAGCGGTTGCCGTTCGACGAGAAGGGCTTTCTTGCCGATATCGGGCTCGCGATCCCGGCGGGCGAGGCGGGCCGGTCCATCCTCGAACAGGTCTGGGCGCGGCCGAGCTGCGAGATCAACGGCATCAGCGGCGGTTATACGGGCGAGGGATTCAAGACAGTCATCCCGGCCAAAGCGACTGCCAAGATCTCGTTCCGGCTGGTCGACGGACAGGTGCCGGAGAAGATCCGCGACGCCTTCAAGGCCCATGTTGCGGTGCGCATTCCGGCCGATTGCTCGGTAACGTTCAAGGATTTCGGCCTGGCGCCGGCGACCGTCATGCCGATCGAAAGCCCGTTCCTGACGAAGACGCTCGCAGCGCTTTCGACCGAATGGGGGTGCGAGGCGGCACTTGCCGGAACGGGCGGCTCGATCCCGATCATCGGCGAGTTCAAGCGCCGGCTCGGCTGCGACGCGTTGCTCGTCGGTTTTGCCCGCTTCGACAACCGCGTTCACAGCCCGAACGAGAAATACGACCTGTCGAGCTTCCACAAGGGCATCCGCTCCTGGGTTCGTATTCTCGCCGCGCTGGCCGAGTGACCTGGCCGAGTGGCCTGGCCGACTGATCCCGTCGCCGCTCAGGCTTTTTCGAAGAGCGGCGAGATCATCATTTCCGGCACGAGCACAAGTCCCTTGTCGGTGATGCGGATCTCCGGGATGACCGATAGCGGGATGAGGTTGAAGCCCATATAGGCGATGGTGCAGCCGGCCTTTTCCCATTCGAGCTTGAGGGCCTTCACCTCGTCGGCGACCTCGTGGACACGTTTATCGGAGAGCAGGCCGGCGATCGGCAGCGGCACCATCGCCGTGACCTTGCCGTCCATGACAACGCAGACGCCGCCCTGTTTTTCCTCGATCGCATCCAGCGCCAGCTGCATGTCGGTCTCGTTAGTGCCGGCGACGATGATGTTGTGGCTGTCATGGCCGACGGAGGAGGCGACGGCGCCCTTTTTCAGGCCGAAACCGTTCAGCAGTCCGTGCGCAACATTGCCGGATGATTTGCCATGCCGCTCGACGACGGTGACGAAGCAGAGGTCATGACGGTCGAAATGCGCCTGCCAGTGGTCGGCAGGTTCGAGCGTCACAGTCACATGGCCGAGCGTGATGCCGGGAAGCTCGGTGCGGATCGTATGGGCAACGACGGTATCAACAGGAAGGTCGGGTGTCAGTTTCAGGTTCTTCGGCAGTTTGACCGTGTGGTAGGCGACTTCCGGATAACGATAGGGCTTCGAAAGTGCTTCATCCAGGATCGGCGTGATCTTGCGGTTGTCGACCACCAGTTCGCCGCCGTACCAGGTGCTGACCGGTTTCAGGTCGTCGGTCAGAAGCACAAGGTCGGCCCTTCGTCCGCCACCCATGCCGCCGATTTCGCCTTCCATGCCGAAACGGGTCGCGCCGTGCAGCGAGCCCATCGCCCAAGCCTGTTCCGGCGTCATGCCGGCCTTGACCGCTTCGCGTGTCACCCAGTCGAGCCCGAAAGCGAGCAGGTCCTCGGCGTCGCGATCGTCGGTGCAGACGGCGACGCGTTTATGCGAGGCACCGAGTTCGGTGATTGTCTTGATCGCATGCGGCAGGGAGTGCCAAGGCGTCGTCGGCGGGCCGCCGCGCAGGAAGAGCCAGACACCGGCTTCGAGCAGGTCGTCGGCGATGTCGCGGTCGATCGCCTCATGGGTATCGGTGACGCCGGAGGCGGCATAGGCGGCGACGAATTCCCGGCCGTAGACGTGGCCCGAGACCGGCCGGCCGCGCTGTAGCGCCGCGGCAAGGATCGCATGGCTGCGCTCGTCGCCCATAGCGACGGGGACGAAATCCATCTTTTCGCCAAGCGCTACGGCCTCCGGCCATTTGTCGAACAGTGCGGCGATTTTTGCCGGCGTGAGGTCGCCGCCGGCGGTTTCGAGTTCCGGAGACGTCGCAGGCACGGTGCTCGGCACGGTCAGGAAAATCGACAACGGCGCCAGGCGCGCATCTTCCAGCATCGCCTCGACGCCCGCGACGTCCATGACATTGCCGATCTCGTGGCTGTCGCAGAAGATCGTCGTGGTGCCGTTGAGAAGCGCTGCCTCGGCATAGGCGCAGGCCGTCACCATCGAGGATTCGATGTGGATATGCGGATCGACGAGGCCCGGGGCGATGATGCCGCCCTTGGCATCGTAGAGCTTTGCCGAGCCGTGCCGGTAGCTGCCGGCCGGTTTTACGGCAGCGATGCGACCACCCGAAACCCAGATCTCGCGGCCGTCGAGAATGCGCTCCGAATAGGTGGACAGCACACGGGCACCCTGGATGACCAGATCGGGATCGCGACGAGCGGAAGCCACATCGGCGAGACGGCGGGTCATGGTCGAAAGCGGCGGGACGGAGAAGCGGGTGAGGGTGCTCATGAAAATCTCATTTCGAGGACATTGGGAGGGACAGGCAAGATTGTAGGGAACGCCAGCATGGCAAGGAAGCGCCATTCGGAAGGGAACACAATTGGAGCGTTGCCGAAATTCGAACTCTTGCGGCGAAATATGCTGCTTTTCAGCAACGCCGTGGTTTGGGATAGTGCTGCGGATGCAATGAAAGGCAAACGATCCGATGGCCTATATCATCACCGAACCCTGTATCGACGTGAAGGATGGCGCCTGCACCGCAGCCTGTCCGGTCGATTGCATCTACGAGGGCGGGCGGATGTTCTATATCCATCCGGACGAGTGCATCAATTGCGGCCTCTGTCTTTCCATCTGTCCGGTCGATGCCATCGCTTACGATGAGGAAGCGACGGAGGCGCAATTGGCGTTCGTTCCGGTCAACCGGGATTATTTCGGGCCTGATGTCACGGGGCTGGGATCACCCGGCGGCTGGGACAAGAGCCGCACGCGGGCTATCGATCACCCGGCGGTGACAGCGGTGCCCGTGCGCGAGGCGGCTCACAACTAGGCGCCCGCCCAGCTTCCGTAATAGGCGCGGGTGGCAGCGATCAGCTTGGCGCACCTTTCGCGCTCGACAATAAGGCGCGGGAGGTCGGCTTTCGCTTGCGCCAGCAGCTCCTTGCGGGCCGTGTCGAAATCGACGTTGAGCAGCCTGCCATCCCGCATGACCGGCCGGCCAGCGACATAGACGGCCTTGGCGTGGACGGCTGACATGCGGTTCAGCAATACCTCGGCCTCGTCGAGATCATCGAAGACGCTGTCGGCGATCAGGGCCTGGTAATCAATGACCGTGAAATCCTCTCCGAGCGGCGCATTGACGACAGTGGCGCCGGTGCTGATCGCGGCATCGAAGATGTCGGCTGCCGTGAAGCTTCGTTGCAGTTCGCGTCCGCCATGCAGGAAATAGAGGAGCCGCATTTCGCGCCAGAGGTCCTGGTCGTCGTCGAAGGCGCCGCCGTCCAGTCCGATGCCGAAGCGGAAACCGCGTTTGACGGCGTTCGCCAGCGGCGCAATGCCGGAGCGCAGGCGCAGGTTGGCCGAGGGATTGGAGACGAGCTGGGCACCGCGTTCGGCCAGCAGTTCGTATTCATCCGGCCGGAGCTGCACGCCGTGTGCAACCGCCAGCCGGGATGAGAGGAAACCGATGTCGTCGAGATAACGGACGATGCCCTGCGGGAAACGCCGGTCCAGCCATGCCCGCTGCCTTGGACTTTCGAGCAGGTGCATATGGATGCGGCGGTTGTTTGCGGCCGATGCCTCGGCAATCGCTTCGAGCAGGGCGTTCGAGCACCATTGCGGGCCGATCGGGCCGTATTGGACATCGACCAACGGATTGGAATTGGCCGCGGCAACGGCATCGGCGGCGGCGAGCTGATCGCGGAAAGGCGCATAGCGTGGGGCGAGGGGAGAAAGAGCCTCCCAGTCCGCCGGGCTCAGGAATGGCTTCAGCCTTTCGGGACCGCCGTCATAGGCCCAGGCGTCGTGGTCGAGAAGCGGGCAGGAGAGGCCGAGCCGGATTCCAACATCCTTTGCGGCGCGGATAACCTCCAGGGCCTCATCGACCATGCGGGCCGCATTCAGGGAATTGTGGCAGTGGATGGTCGCGGCGACGCCGGTTTTTGCGAGGCGTCCGAAGGCGACGAGGGCTTCGAGATAGGCATCGGTGCGGGGCCGCAGCCGCATGGTGGGGATCCAGGTTTCCAGCGCGTCGTCGAGGCTGCCGAAATCGAGCGTGCGGATGCCGTAGCCATGATCATGCGCGTTGACCGGCATCGGCAGGACGAGATCGCCGGCGGCAAGCGGGATGGTTGAGGCCGGAGCGGGAAGGGCGGCCCGTGCCGCATCGCCGCGCAGGGCTTTTTTATGGCCCGGATGCTGCAGGAAACGCGTGTCCTCGTTCGATGTCACCGCTTGATGACCTCCGCAATCTGGTTGCTGAATTTTTCGAGATCGACGCTGAGCGCCTCGATCACGGCTTCGGTGGCATGGGTGAGCTGGCGGTTATGGGGCGCGACGATGCCGACCTCCATGTTCTGCAGGCGGGAGCCGGCGATCGGCAGGGCGACAACATCGCCGGCCTTCAGCTCCTTCAGAAGGCCGAGCGGAGTGAAGAAGGCGACACCTTCGCCGGACAGGATCAGCGGCTTCAGCATCATCTGGTTGTTGGTGGCAACAAGCGTGCGGCCGACGCGGTCGAGCGAAGCGAGTTCGACCGCAATCATCGAGCTCATCACTTCGTTGTCGAGTTGCAGCAGCAGCTTGAACTGGGCGCATTCCTGCAGGGTGGCGCTTTTCTGGCGGGCCAGCGGATGGTGTTTTGCGACCATCACCATCAGCGGCATGCGCACGCCGTGGACCAGCTTGATGTCGTGCGGCCGGGCGAGGTCGAAAGTGATGCCGATATCGCAGTCGCCGTCGGCGACGAAATGGAAGATGTTGTTGAAGTTGTCGGCGCGGATGCGGAAATCGACCGCGGGGTTCTTGTGGTGAAATCCCATTACGAATTCCGGCATGAACTGCACGGCCAGACTGTCGAGGCAGGCGATGTGGACGCGGCCGGTGCGTTTGCCCTGCAGGTCGCCGAGATCGGACTTCATGATCTCGTAGTGCTGAATAGTCTCCTTGGCGTGCTTCAGCACCACCTTGCCGGCGGAGGTGAGGCGGAGGCCATCGGAGAACCGTTCGAACAGCGGCGTGCCGAGCTCATCCTCAAGCTTGCGGATCTGGCGGCTGACGGCGGAGGTCGCGACATGCAGCTCTTCGGAGGCCTTGCGGATCGAGCCGGCGCGCGCGACTTCGACGAAATATTTCAGGATACTGGCGTGCATATTCATCCCCCAAGATCCTGAAGTTCATAGCATGCCTACCGGCCCTGCCAAACCGGAGCGCGCTTTTCGCGGAAGGCCGTCACGCCTTCGACGGCGTCCTCGCTCTGCAGCGCACGGATCAGCGCGGGGGTGCGCAATCCTTGAGCTTCCGAGGGGCTGAGATGGCCGGTGCGGTTGACCGTCTGCTTAATCGCCTTCAGCGACAGCGGGGCGCAGGCGACGATGTCGCCCACCCATCTGTCGACGGCGGCATCGAGTTCATCGAAGGGTACGGTCTCGTTGACGATGCCGAAGCCCTGCATTTCGGTGGCGGTGAACTGCCGGCCGGTCAGCATCACGGCCATGGCAAGGTTGTGCGGGATTTTCCGCTGCAGGAGAACCATGCCGCCGTCGAGCGGCATGCGGCCGACGCGGGCTTCCGGCAGGCCGAACTTGGCGGTATCGGCGGCAATCACGATGTCGCAGCCGAGCACCATCTCGAAACCGCCGCCGAGTGCATAACCGTTGACGCGGGCGATGACCGGCACGTCGAGCGACTTGCGGAAGGCAAGGCCGCCGAAGCCATTGGTGCGGCTTTCAGCCCAGTATTCGAGGCCGCTCTTGGTGGCGCCGCCCTTGAGGTCGGCGCCGGTGCAGAAGGCCTTTTGGCCGCTGCCGGTCAGGACCACGCAGGAAATATCGTCGCGGGCCTCGATCTCGGTCCAGATCGCCTCGAGTTCCTTTTCGGTCGCGGCATCGACGGCGTTCATGCGGTCCGGGCGGTCGAGCGTGACGCGTGCGACCCGATTCTCGACGGAAAATCCGACGGTCATGCCGCGTCTCCGCGGCGAGCGTCTAAGGAAGCGAGGATTTCAGCATTGTGCTGACCGAGGCTCGGCGGTGCGATGCGCACCGAGACGGGTGCCGCGGACATGTCGATGGGAGATCCGATGAGGCGGATCGGCCCGGCAGCCGTTTCACCGGCCTCGAGGATCATCTTGTTGATGACCGTCTGCGGGTCCTGCAGCGCTTCGGCGAGGTTGCGCACCGGCGCGCAGAGGATGTCGACTTCTTCCAGACGCTTCAGCCAATGGGCATTGCTGTTCCTGGCAAAATTCGCGCGAAAAATCTCCTGCAGTTCCGGGCGATGCGCCATCTGGGAATCGAAGTCCTTGTAGCGCGGCTGAGCCGACAGATCTTCGATTTCGAGCGCGTTGCAGATGTCCTGCAGCGGGTTCTGCTTGAAGGCGCCGACCATGACGATCGCGCCGTCGGTCGTGTCGAAAACCCCGGTCAGCGGGAAGGCGCCCCAGTTCAAATCCTTCTCGCGCATCATGTGCGCTGCACCTTCCTGCATCTGCATGGCAAGCATGGAATTGTAAAGGCTGACGGCAACCTGCTGGCCTTCTCCGGTCTTTTCCCGGTGCAGCAGCGCCAGCAGGATGCCCTGGACGAGGTGCATGCCGGCGGAATAGTCGGCAAGTGGCGTCGCATAAATCGAGGTCGGATGGGCGCTGTCGGACTTGCGGCGCATGACGCCGGAAAGCGCCTGGGCTAGAATGTCCTGGCCGCCCTTGTGCTGATAGGGGCCGGTGAGGCCGAAGCCGGTGCCGACGGCGTAGATCAGCCGCTTGTTGATCTTCTTCAGGTCGTCGTAGCCGAAGCCCATGCGTTCCATCACGCCGGGGCGGAAGTTGTTGACCACCACGTCTGCGCCGGCGATCAGCGCCAGCACCGCGTCGCGGGCTTCGGTGAGCTTCAGGTCGAGCGCCAGGCTCTTCTTGTTGCGGTTCAGCGAGCAGAAGACCGGGTTGTTGAGGCCGTCCGGATCGGAGCCGAGCGACCAGCGCGACAGGTCGCCGATCTTGGCCTTCTCGATCTTGATGACTTCGGCGCCGTAGTCGGCGAGCGTCTGGGTGCAGCAGGGTCCGAGCATGACCTGCGTGAAATCGATCACGCGGATGCCGTCGAGGGGTAGAGAATTCATTCCGCAGCCTCCAGGAATGTTGCATTGTCGGAGGGCACGTCGCCGGGATCGGCACCCTGCGCCCGCATCTGTTTCTGGATAGCCCGAACATCGGCTTTCCGTACGGTGGTTCCGGCATTGAGCGCCACGACGGCGGCAACGCCTGCGGCCTCGCCCATTGCCATGCAGGGCGGGATTTCGCGGCTCGACTTCTGCGCCTGCGGTGTCGCCGAGTAGTGACGTCCGGCGACGATCAGCTGGTCGACCTCGCGCGGCAGCATCGAGCGGTAGGGCGTGTAATAGTCGCGGCCGCGGCAGACGGTGTCGGAGAAGTGGATGCGGTTCATCACATCGTCCTTGGTGACCACGTATTCGCCTTCGAGAAGTCGCGTCTGGCGCACACCGGTCTGGGGCGCGAAATCGATCACATAGGCCTTCTCGAAGCCCGGCATCTTTTCACGGGTGAAATCGAGCAACCGGGCGATACGGTTGCGGCCTTCGATTTCCGCCTTGGTGAGGTCCTCGGTCTTGAGGCCGGAGAGGTTCGGCATATGCGGGCAGTTCAGCCAGACGACGCCCGGCAGCGGGGTCTTCAGCCACCAGAAGGACCAGCAGCCGCCAATCAGGCGTTTTGCCTCGTGGTCGATCTTCTTGAAGGCTTCCGGCTCCTCGAATTCGAATCGCTCGGCCGCATCCGTATCGACGCCGCCCCAGCGGGAGACGGTGGTCAGGATGAAATTGGATTCCACATGCGAGGCGCCGGCGGAGGCCGCGACATCGAGGTCGCCGGTGGTGTCGATGACGATATCGCCGAGGATCGCTTCCATGCCGGACTTGGTCTGGCAGATGACGCCCTTGATGGTCTTGCCTTCCATGATCGCGGAGGAGAACCAGCTGTGGGTCCGGAGCTTCACTCCCGCTTCGGTCAGCACGTCGTAGGAGGCGCGCTTGAAGCCGTCCGGGTCGAAGGCGGCGGAGAAGCAGATCGGGTGCGGCATGGACTGGGTGTGGAAATCGAACAGGCCCCAGCGCGCCCAGCGCCGCCAGGCCTCCGGCGTCTCGCGGATGTCGAGTTCGCGGTCGCGGCCGGTGGGCGTGACGCAGAGGTCCCACTTCTTCATGCGCTCGATCATCTCCATGCAGATGCCCTGCACGGTGATTTCGAGGTTGTTGATCATGTCGTCGAGCACCAGCACCATGCCGCCGGCGGCAAGCCCGCCGACATAGGGGTAGCGTTCGAGGAGGGTCACCTTGGCGCCGTTGCGGGCTGCGGAAACGGCCGCGGAAATGCCCGCCGGTCCTCCGCCGACCACGACCACATCGGAACGGTCGACCACTGCGACGTTGCGCGCCGCCTGAAGAATTGTCTGTTGCATTGGTTCAAACTCCCAAAAAGTTGGGCTGAGGACAGTTGGTTCGATGCGTTGGGCTCAATGCGATCCGGCCGGCTTCCAGCGGATCATCCGGGCTTCGATCACCGAGACGATGAAGAACAGGACGACGGCAAGGACCGCAGCGATCACGACGGTTGCGTAGAGCAGGGGCGAGCGGAAATTGTAGGTCGCCTCGATGATCAGGGCGCCGAGGCCAAAGCTGGAGCCGATCCATTCGGCGACGATGGCGCCCATGACGCTGCTAGTCGCGGCGATCTTCAGCGCCGCAAACAGGAACGGCATCGAACTCGGCAGCCGCACCTTCCAGAGGATTTCCGTGTTGCTGGCAGACAGCACCCGCATCAGATCCAGCATGGCGGGGCTCGCGGATTTCAGGCCCTGGACCATGTTGACCAAAGTGGGGAAGAAGCAGATCAGCCCGGCGATGATGATTTTTGGCGCAAGCCCGTTGCCGAAGATGAGGACCAGGATCGGGGCGAGCGCAATAATCGGGATCGCCTTGATGAACACGGCGATCGGATAGAAGGCTTTTTCCGCCGTCGCGCTGTGGACGAACCAGACCGCCAGAAGGATGGCGACGAGATTGCCGAAGACGAAGCCGAGGAAGGCTTCGAGGATCGTCGGCAGCATGTTGGTCCAGAGGATCCCGGCGTTGTCGCGGAAGGCATAGGCGACGTCGACCGGGCTCGGGGCCATGAAGGTCGGTATCTTGAAGAACCAGACGACGAACTGCCAGAGGACCACGAGCCCGACGGCGGCGGCGATCGCCGGCATATGTTTGACGAGCACGCCGGCGGTTGCATCGAGGAGCGCGATCTTGCGATCGGGGGCGGCGCCGGTCTTGGTGGTGGAGGAAACGACGTGGCTCACAGGCATTCCTCCAGAAGGCGGCGCAGATGCGCGGTGACGCCGATGAATTCGACGGTGTCACGCACGGCAAGCGAACGCGGGAAGGGCAGGTCGACCTTCATGAATTCCTTGACGCGACCCGGATGGGCCTGAAGCATCAGCACGTTCTGCCCGAGGAAGGCTGCTTCCGGGATGGAATGGGTGACGAACAGGATCGTCGTTCCCGTTTCCTGCCAGACGCGCAGCAGTTCCTCGTTCAGCCGGTCGCGGGTGATCTCGTCGAGTGCCCCAAATGGCTCGTCCATCAGAAGGATGCGCGGCCGCGTGATCAGCGCCCGAGCGATTGCCACGCGCTGGCGCATGCCGCCCGAGAGCTCGTGAGGGAGCGAATTTTCGCGCCCCTTCAGCCCGACCATGGCCAGCAGCTCATGCGGGTCCGCATGGTCGCCGGTTTGGGCGTGTTTTCCGACTTCCAGCGGCAGGCGGACATTGTCGATTACGTTCCGCCAGGGAAGCAGCGTCGCATCCTGGAAGACGAAGGCGAAGTCGCGGCTCTGGCGAGCCTCCTGAGGGCTACGGCCGAACACGGAAATCGAACCGTCGCTGATGTGGACGAGATCCGCCACACATCTGAGCAGGGTCGATTTTCCGCAGCCCGAGGGCCCAAGCATGGTGACGAAGGCACCTTCCGGTATGTCCACGGAAACATCGGAAAGGGCCGTGAATTCGTTGTTCCTGTCGCCGAACCGGACGGAGAGGTTTCGGATCGAAACCGCCGTGGCTGCCGGTTCTGTCAGGGGAACGTTCGGCATCAACTTCGCCGTTCCTGGCATGACTATCACCCCACCTGTTTGCGGATGTCGCTGGTGGCTTCGAGGATGGAGAAGTTCGCGACGTCGTCGACCGTCGGAACCGTTCCCTTGAACTGCTTGAGATCGGCATAGGCCTTGATCTGCGCCGCCCAGTTTTCACGCGACATGGTACCCCAGCCCGATGCCTTGGTGGTGGCGCCGAAGGAGAAGTCGACGCACGGGACTACGGCCTTCATTTCGCTTGCCTTGTCGAGGATCGGATAGGCCTCGCAAAGCATCTCGACTGCTTCCTTCTGGTTGTTGCGGACGAAACCCCAGCCCTTGGCGGCGGCGCGGGTGAAACGTTCGAGAACATCGGAATGTTTGGCGATCTGGTCGTCGGTCGTGTAGTAGACGTTGGCATAAAGCTGAAGGCCGCTGTCCCAGAGCATCATGTCGACGCGGTTGTCGCCGAGCACATCGAGAGCGTTGACATTGGTGAGCCACCCGGTGACCGCATCGGCCTGGCCGGTGATCAACTGGTTCATGTCCGAACCCATATTGACCATCTTCACCTGGTCCTCGGCGATGCCGTTCTGGGCGAGAAGCGCGCGCAGCAGGATGAAGGCGGTCGGCTGGGTGGCGATCGTCTTGCCGATCATGTCTTTCGGGGTCTTGATCGCCTTGTTCTTCAGCGAGAAATAGGTGAACGGATGCTTCTGGTAGCCGGACAGGAAGGCCTTGACCGGCAAGCCAGCCGAACGCGCCAGCATCACGGATGGACTGGAGGAAATCTGGCCGGTCGCGGACTGGCCCGATGCGACGCCCGCGACGCCGTCGACGCTCGGTCCGCCGGGGACGATTTCAAGCTCGATGCCCTGTTCCTGGAAAAAACCCTTCTTCATGGCGGCGACTTCGCCGAGCACGCCGTTCGAGGCAAGCCAGCCGAGCTGCATGCGCACTTTGGCCACGTCCTTGGCGTTGCCGGCCCGAATGCCGAGGAAGCTGGAGGTGGCGGCAAGGCCGCCCAAGGCCGCGGCATTGGAGATAAAGCGGCGGCGATTCAGTGTGAAATGAGACATAGCGTTCCCCTGTTGGCCTTTTGGCCTGATACATTTTCGCTTGACGTCGCCGGTCTCAGCTGCCGGATTGAGGAGAGGATGGCGCAATGTGGCGTTCTAATAAAGAACAATAATTCGCATATTTGGTTGCCGAAAAGGCAACGCCAGACTCGTGGCGATTCCATCGAATTGGCAATCGTCAAGTATATCGCCCGAGCCGAAGCCTCGATATAGGGCCGAAGACTTCGCGAAGGCCTGATTCCTGGCGGACGTTTACTTAATTATCCACTCAAGATAGAAAATTCTTGAAAGGTACTCGGCAACCTATCGATGATAGGATACAAATAACACCTATGTATCCTAGCGCCGGAGAGATGGTCCTGCAGTGAGCAAAGCACCGAATGCCGCCGACAGAGAGGTTGGAAAGCGGATCCGCCTCTACAGGCGAGAGAAAAAGCTTACCCAGCCGCAACTCGCCCACCACGTGGGCATCACGTCTCAGCAGCTTCAGAAATATGAAAACGGCATCAACCGGATTGCAGTCGGCAAGCTGGTGGAGATCGCAACTGCGCTGAAGGTCGAGATGGTGGCGTTCTTCGACCGCATCCCGACGGTCGAGCCGTCGAACGACAATCAGCTCGAAGACCCGCAATTCGATTTCACGCATGAAGCGCTGCTGATGAGCATGGCATTCATGAGCATTACGAAGCCGGTTCTGCGCAAACGCATCCTGGAACTGGTTCAAGCGGTTGCCACGAAGGAATTCGAGGCGGAAGCGCTTTTCGCCGAGATCGAAAGACAACCGGCCCAGTGATCGGTCCCTGACGGTTTAAGGCCTGGGGCCATCGTCGTCGAGGGCCAGCTTGGTCTTGTGGCGGAATATCGCATTCAGTTTCACGCTCCTCTCGTTTTCGGGGCTGACGCCCTCCCAATCGAGCGAGAGTTGAAGGAGTGCCATGTTCGTCAGGTGGACGACCGTGGAGAGCTGAAGGGATTCCGCTTCCTTGTTGACCGCAGAAAGCATGCGGAACAGGCGGGCGTATTCGTCGCTGGCGACGTCATTTGCGAGATCAATCATTTCATGGATCCTTGCGCCGAGTCGACCTCGTCGCGCAGTTTTTCCCAATGGGCGGTCTGTGCGAACGTCCATTTGGAGTGTTTGTTGGAGCTGCTGATGCCGTTTAGCCAGACGAGGACGGCTCTCGCATCCTCACGCTTCAATTCCACCTGGTGGCGTTTGATGTCGTGAAGGATCACTGCACTGCGCTGAGGATCGTTGAAATCGCATCGTTCAAGAATGGCCTGATAGGTCCGCTCGGTGTAGTGCATGAAATTGGCGGCGAGGAAAAATCTCTCCCGCTCGGCAGCTGAGATGAGCCCCATCCGCCCAAGCTTGCGGATTGTCGCCTCGTAGTCGACGCGCGGCACCGAGAGAGGCATCCAGCCGAGCTCCTCGGGGCCATGGATCAGTGCGACAGCTTCGTCGTCGATCAACCGGCCGGCGGCATAATCGGAATATATCCTGCCGATGCCGACCATTCCGAATGCCTCGCATTCGGCAGCGCGCAACGCTCCCATGCTCGAGCCGCCGCCGACGGAGACATCGCAGCTCAGCGCATAAAGAATCTCCTTGTGCCATACGGAGGCGGACTCGCCGAAATAACCGTCGATCAGCGCGATCGCCTTGGCGCCGTCCTCTACCGCCTTCAGAATATCGCCGCGCGCCGCAGGCCCGCGGAAGGTCAACGAGGGAAATCGTTGCTTCATCTGGCGGGTCGAAGACCCGAGACTTGGTCCGACAAAAACGACTTTCAATGCCGTGACCTCCTTATGGCGTTTGCAGCGCGGATACCGAGCTGCAAATATTGGCCTGAAAGTTCAACTTCCAAGCCGGGAACGACGACGCGGACGACCGAAACAGGGAGCCCGGCATCCTGCATGGGAACCGCAACGACCTGCCTGATGCCGGCCAGCCTGAGACGGGCGAGTATGTGATCGATCGTGCCGTTGATGGAGTGGCGGGTTGCGTCAAGCTCGCGATACTGGACCGGGCGCCTGTCCAGCGACGACAGGGCAACCAGGCGGCTGAGAGCGTTGTCCCCCCGCATATGCTGATAGATCCGTGGCGAAAAGTCGTCGCGGCTGCCGGCAATCGCAGTCAGGCGGCTCTGCGCGGCCTCGGTGATGGCACGCAGCATTGCGCGTACCGGATCGGGATGGCAGCCGCAGCCGCCGCAAATCTGGCTCCAGCGCGGGTCTGAGCGCTTGGCCGTGGAGTCCGGGATCAGCACGGCCAGGAATGCCGGAACCTGGAGATCCGTCGTCATGTCGAGGAGGAGGAGCTGTATGCCCGCGTTGCGAAGGCGGCGCACCATGAGGTCGAGCACTGCATCCTCGACGCTGGCCGGATCGACGAGGCAGGCATTCAATTCCTGTTCGGATTTGAGCTGGACAAGGGTCCAGGCGTCTCGCTCGACGAGTTCGCACAGCCCGTGCAGGAGCGCCTCGGCATGGGTGTTTCCGGAAGCAAGGCCATCGCTGGACTGCTCGAACCCGGCTGGCCGCTCGCCCCGGTGGTCCATCCCGGCGAGCCACCAGGGCACCATGACCTGATTGCCGGAGAGGATGTCGAGACCGGTGACCCAGGGTATCTGGCCATCGCCGATTTCGGAGGGCACGCATCGTGCGGTCGAATGAAGGTCGATCATCCCCGCTGCGGAGCCCGCAACGTCGTTGACGGTCGCCCAGGTGAGCGATGTTGGTTCGATTTCCGCGACCCGCGTCTCCAGGGCCTCCATGGCGGCCGAGGTGCGCGCCGCATCGGCATCGACGCCTTTGCCCTGGAAGACGGACAGAGTGTGGCTGTTCGGCCGCGTCGCAAAGGCGACGGGAATGCCGACCCGGTCGAGGCCGGTCAGGAAGCCGACCCGGGTGATGCCGAGATCCCGGAAAAACGGGCTGATCGCGTCGAAGGTTTCCGCCGGCGAAACGCGCCGGTCATGATACGTGCTGAAACCCTGCTCCCGCTGCGTCAGGGAGGCTGCGAATGTCTGGATCGTCTGTGTCGATGACTGGATCTGCATCATCATTTCCGGCGGCCGAATTTCGAAGGACCCTGACCTCGAACGAGATTGGGCGGGCGACTGCCGGGTCTGCAAAAGCGGTTGCGGTGCCGAACTCATGCCGTCGAATCGTCCTCTCCAAGGGTCTCTAGTGCAGAAGAAACCAAAGGCACCGTGACTTGGGCGTGACAGGCTTGTTTAGGGGGCTTGTGTGGCTACTTGAACGATCTTTTGCTTGGCGGCTGGTGGTCAAGCCCAAGGCAGCCGTCGGCCCCTTGGGCTTCCAGGCTCATTACTGATATCTCATGGCATGCGTGACCTGAGAGAGCGCGTTCGGCGCAATTTCGGTCCGGCCGCCGAGTACGGCTTCGGCAGCGGCGGAAAACCGCAGCGTCGGGGCAGAGGCAGTGGTTTCAACCGGCTTGGAGTTCTTGAACTTCGTTTCCATGCTTTCTCTCCGCTAATAGGCAGCGTGTGCTGCGTGCATCGAGAAAGGACCACATCGGGTGTTATTCCAGCGTGACAGGCATTTTCACGCCTGTTTACGGCAGGCCGGCGAGCCGAAGGCCATGAATGAGAAGCTCGGCATGGGCCGGGTTGCGGTCCGGCACGAAGTAACGGATGTCCTCGCTGCGGAAGTCCGGAAAATTTTCCCTGACGATCGCGGCATATTTACGCGCGGCGGGCATGTCGCCAGCCATCGCGTGACTGGCGGCAAGCAGCCGCGCGGTGGCGTGCTTGCTGCGGACCGGGTCGATTGTGTCGATCGCCTTCGAGTATTCCTGACGCACGTAATAGGTGGAGCCGAGGATCCAGTAGTAATGATCCGGCGGCAGCGGGTTCAGCTTGAAGGCCGCGAGCCCGAGATCGAGAGCCTTGTCCAGGTCGCCCGCATGCGACAGCGCGTCCGAATAATCGACCAACACGTCCGCATCGCTCGGATTGAGGTTCTGAGCCTCCTGAAAAAGATCCAGGCTTTCATCGAAACGCCGACGATAAAGCGAGATGAAGCCCAGTTCGCGGAAGGCGCGGCCGCTGCCGGGATCGAGATCGCGGGATGCGCGGGCGGATTGATTGGCCACATCCAGCAACTCGTTGTCCTTCATGCCGCGAACCAGCCATTCCATGCCGAGCGACCGTGAAATTCCGGCATGCGCCGGCGAAAAACTGTCACACCGCTTGACCGCCGATTTGAACCATTTGCGCGCCTGGCGCAGATGCTGCAGGTCCGTGCCGGACAGATAGCGCTTTCCTTCGAGATAGAGGCGGTAGGCGGAGGGATCGACGTCATCGAGCGACCTGGCGATTTCATGCCGTTCGATGACATCGGTCAGCGACATGGAAATACGCCGCGCCAGCTGGCTGAACGACGCTCTCATCTGCTGGACGTCGAGCGGCAGGTTGATGGCCCAGAGCACCTCGCCGGTGCCGACCCTCGTCAGCCTGCAGGTCGCAAAAATCTCGTCGCCTTCGCCCTGGATCGTCACGAACACGGAATAGTCGAACTGAAGATCACTGAGGGCCGATTGGCCCTGATTTGGATTGGCGGATCGATTGAGCAGTTCAAAGCTCGTATGGGCGGCGATGATCTTGAAGACACGCTGATGGCTGAGGCCGATCGTGACGTCTTCCAAAAGAGCCCTGCCGAGACGCTGGACCAGCGCATCCTGGACGATGGTCTCAGGCGGAAGGATCACCACGCGCGGCTGTGCCGGCATGACACCCTTCGGGCGTTGCTCCGCTTCGGGCGTGCGGTCGGAGCCGGGGCGGCTGAGGATGCCGAGTTCGTGGGCGAGCCCAATCGTCTCCGGTGTCGGCGGCGTACCGTAATCGGCCCTGAGCTGGTCCCTGCATCGGCTATAGGCCTGGCGGGCGGCGGCGAAGTCACCATGGGCGACATGATACTTCATCAACGCTCGCGCGGCGCCCTCATGGGAGGCATCCAGTTCGATCAGGCGGTTGGCAAGCAGGGGCAATGACGGGGACTGCTGATGGGACGATATCGCCAGCAGGCTTTCGATGTGGCTCGATCGCCAGTCACCGACCTTGCGCCGTGCGTCCAACAACCAGTCTTCCGCGCCGCCGGTCGGAGCCTCCACGGCTTCGAGCAGTTCGCCTCGAACAAGGTCCCAGTCCTCTTCCTTTAGAGGGCCGGGCTCCATCAGGGCGAGGAGATCGATGTCGGACCGATCGCAATCAAGCCTCAGCGCTTCTTCGTCGGTGACAAGGATGGCCGGGGCATCAGGACCGACAGCCTTGGCGATGCGTGCCAAAAGCTGACGCAGGCTGTTTGCACGCTTCTCCGCGTCGTGGGAAGGCCAGAGAAGCCGCCGTATCGTTTCGCGGTCGACCGTCAATCTGGGTGCCATCGCAACGACGGCAAAGAGAAAATACGCTTTTTCCGGCAACGCGATGCTCGCGCCGTCCAACTCAAGTGAGGGGCGACCGAGCAACCGGATTTTGAGCGTCGTATTTTCGAGCATTATGTTGTTGTTCGGAACTACGAGTTGTTGTCAGAAATGTGTATCGTTAAGGGAACTATATGTACATGCATTTCTTGAGACTGCTGGACCAGTAGGATACAGCTATAGCGAGCTTCGTCAAAGCGGCATTTATCGCCGTGGTCGAATCGCGTTCCTATTTCCCCTCTTCCGGTTGAAGGTGGCGCGCCGAAAGCAATACCGCAAACAGGGTGTCCAGGATGCAGGCGCCGGTTCAGCCAGGAAACCGGTATTACGTCGGGTTTCCAAGGAATTGGAAATACGCCCAGGCGAGAACAAGGCACACGATCACGGCTGCAACGACCGCCAACTTGCGCAGCAGCGGGTTTGGCTCTCGCGGTGGCGGTTCCGGGCGTCGGAATTTGATGATGTTGTCGTTCATGGATCTGCTTTTACCGCTGAACGTCTTGAACCGCTATGGGGTTGCGATTGTTTTGTGGTGTTGCGGGTGCGATCAGCGTCCGAGACGGGCATAACAGCACGTCGATCCGCATCAACTTACCATACTCTCTGCAATCCCTCCGTTCACAGGTCATTCCGGCGCGGTCCTTTGCCGGCCTACTTCACCGCGCCCGCCGTCATGCCGTTGATGAACTGGCGCGACAGGATGATGTAGACGATGATGATCGGAGCCGAGGACAGCAGGAGTCCCGCAAACAACACGCCCCAATCGGTCGTATATTCGCCCATGAAGGTCGTCAGGCCCTGCGGCAGGGTCTTCAGGTTGTCCTTCTGGATGAAGATCAGGGGGAAGAAGAAGTCGTTCCAGATCGGCACGACGTTCTGGATGCCGGCGATCACCATGGCCGGCCTGACCAGCGGCAGCATGATAGACCACATGATCCGCGGTTCGCTGGCACCGTCCATGCGGGCCGCGTCCTCGAGTTCGTTCGGGAGCGTGGCGATGAAGCCGGTCATGATGAAGACGGTGGTCGGCAGGCCCATCGCCACATAGATGACGATCAGCGACAGCTGGGTATTGAGGATGCCGAGATCGCGCATCAGGATGAAGAGCGGGATGATCGCGAGCTTCAGGGGAAGCGTCAGCCCGGCCAGGAAGAACATCAGCACGAAGCTCGAGCCCCGGAACTTGTAGCGACCGACGGCATAGGCCGCCATCGTCCCGAGCGTCAGGATCACGACCATCGACGCACCGGTGACGATCACCGAATTCAGGAGATAGCGCAGGAAGTTGGTCTGGCTCCAGATCTTGGTGATGTTGGCGAGGTTGGAAAAATCCGGGATTGAGAATGGCGACTGGAAGATCTGCGCATTCGTCTTGAACGCCGCAAACAGCATGATGACGATGGGAGCGAGCATCACCACCGTGTTCAGGATCAGGATGATCTGGATCAGCCCATCCTTGCCAAGCGTGGCGAGCATGCCGCGCCGATCGTAATAGCTTTGCGAAGCGGTGCTCATAATTGAATTTCCCTGGCCCGCAGCTTGAAGGTGATGACGCCGGCGACAAGGGCGATGAAGACGAAGATCAGTACGGCAAGCGCGCTGCCGGCGCCAAAATCCTGGCCCGAGCCGGATTGGTCACCGAAGGCGGTGCGATAGAAATAGAGGCCGAGGACGTCCGTCGCCTTATGTGGCGAGCCGTCGACGCCGACCATGATATAAGGCAGTTCGAACCAGTTGAACGAGCCGACGAAAAGCAGCGTGAAGACGACGGTTGCGCTGGGCGCCACCAGCGGCCAGACGACCTTGCGGATCTTCACCCATTCGCTTTCGGTCTCCATGCGCACAGCATCCAGGATTTCGCTGGGGATTCGCTGCATCCCGGCGAGGAAAACGAGGGTCGGGAAGCCGACCATGTGCCAGGCATTGGCGATGATCAGTGCCCAGAGCGCCGTCGCACCCTGACCGAGCCAGGGCTGGGCAAGTCCACCGAGGCCAGTGCCGCGCAGCGAGATGTTCACGACCCCGAAAAGCGGGTGCAGAAAGAGTTTCCAGAGGAAACCGACGATGATGGTCGACAGTACGACCGGAAGGAAAACTGCGATCCGATGGAAGGCAGCGCCCGGGAGTTCGCGCCACAGGCAGTAGGCGAGCACGAAACCGACGCCGTTCTGCAACACCATCAGCGCGAAGAAAACCAGCACGTTGTGCGTGAATGCATTCAACGTCCAGTCCGCATAGGGCTGTGTGAACAGGACCCTGTAGAAATTTGCGAAGCCGACGAACTCGCCCCGCGCCAACCCGTGCCATTGGAAGAAGGCATAAGCAAATGCGGAGATGATGGGATAGACGACGAACAGGGCGACGAAGGCGAGCGGCGGCACGATCAGCGCCGTGATCCATAGACGTCGCGCCATGAGAGGCGATCCGGGCATCACAATTCTCTTTGGTTGGAAGATATGGGGAGCGGCCGCTGTCCGGCCGCTCCCCCTTTCGATTATTTCTTGAACGGTGCGTACCAGGCGGCGAGGCCGGTCGTCAGGTTCTTGCCGACCTCTTCCGGGGTCGCCTTGCCGCCGAACAGCTTCTGGATTTCGCCCTGCAGCAGGACGGAACCGGACGGTTCACCGTACCGGAAATGCACCAGCATGATGTAGGGGATGGAGTGCTTGTTGAGTTCGGCGACTTCACCCAGCAGCGGTTCCTTGAAGTTTACGCCCGGCACAGCCGAGATATTGTTCAGGTCGTCGGCGAACATCTGGCCGAATTCCTGGCTGGCGAGGAAGTTGACGAACTTCAGCGCTGCCTCCTTCTTGGTGGTCTTGGCGTTGACCGCATAACCACCATCGAAATATTGGGCGACCAGCTTTTCGTCACCGGCCTTCAGGCCCGGCATCGCAAAGATGCCCATTTTGATCGCGGGGTTCTGCTTCTTGAAGTTCGAAAGCTCATAGGAGCCACCGACGAACATGCCGGCCATGCCGGATGCGAAGAGCTGCTGCGATGAAGCGTAGTCGAGACCGATAAAGCCGTCAGGGAAATATTTGGTGATTTCCTTGAGCTTGGTCAGCGCCTCGATGTAACGCTTGTCTGTGAAATCGGCTTTGCCGGCCATCAGATCGTCATAGAAGCCCCGGCCCATCACGGTGGAGGCGATGCCGCCGACCATGACCTCGTTCTGCCAGGCCGTCGCAGTGCCGTTGCCGAACGGCATAATGCCGGCTGCCTTCAGCTTTTCGGAAGCCTTGACGAGCTCGTCAAAGGTTTCCGGCTCCTTCAGACCGTTCTTGTCGAAGATGTCCTTGTTATAGATCACCAGCATCGTCTGGCTGGCGAAGGGCACCGCGTAGGTGATCTTGCTCGAGCGGGCGGTTTCAGCGGCGACGGCGGCCGGTGCGAATTTCTCAAGCGCGGGAACGTTGGTCTTGTCGAGCGGCAGCAGATAACCGGCGTTCGCGACGTTTTCCAGGCCGCCATAGGCACGGGCAAACATCAGATCCGGTCCCGAACCGCCGGCAAGGGCGGTCGACAGGATGGTGTTGTAGTTCGTCGCTTCGAACGTCTCGAACTTGACGGTGATGCCCGGGTTCTTCGTCTCGAAAGCGGAGATAAATTTCTGGTACTGGGCCTTATCTTCCTGGCGCCAGCTCCAGAAGGTCAATTCCTGCGCCATTGCCGGCAAAGCCGTCGCCAGGGCCCCCAGCGCTATTATCGTGCTGCTAACTAGCTTTTTCATCTGGTTCCATCCTCTTGGTATTTATAGGAGACGAAAAGTGCTCTCAGGCCGCCAACCTCTCCCTCGTTGCGCGGCTGAAATAGTGGATTTGCTCGGAAGCGACCGTGATGACGACCGGCGTGTCAGGAGGCAGGTCGACCGAGGCCGAGGACCGGATGCCGACCAGCGTGCCGTCGCCGAGGCGGACATATACATACGTGTTCTCGCCCAGATATTCGGTGTAGACGACGCTGCCCTTGAAGCCCTCGGTATTCCCGTCCGTGGAGATCGTCATCGCATCCGGCCGGACGCCGATGACCAGATCCCGTTCGTCGGAATGGGGGAGGCGGGAGGCGATGACCGCACCTGATCCGGCGAGCGCGAGATGATTGCCGTTTCGCTCGACATCGAGAAGCGACATGCGCGGCGAGCCGATGAAGGTCGCGACGAACGTGTTCGCCGGCCTCTCGTAGAGTTCTCGCGGGCTGCCGAACTGCTCCACGTTGCCATTGTTCATGACGACGATGCGGTCGGCAAGCGTCATGGCTTCGACCTGGTCGTGGGTGACGTAGATGGTGGTGCCGCCGATTTCCCGGTGGAGCCTTGCGATTTCCAGGCGCACGTCGGAACGAAGCGCCGCATCCAAGTTGGAAAGCGGCTCGTCGAGAAGCAGGACTTTAGGCTTTCTGACCAGCGCGCGGCCGATCGCGACGCGCTGACGCTGGCCGCCGGAAAGCTCGCGGGGCTTGCGTTTCAACAGCGGGTCCAGCCGCAGCATCTTGGAGGCTTCGTCGATGCGCTTTTCGACTTCGTCCTTTTCGAGGCCCATCAGCCGTGCGCCAAAGGCCATGTTCTCGTAGACATCCATATGCGGATAGAGAGCGTAGGACTGGAAGACCATGGCGATGCCGCGGCGTGACGGGGCGACGTCGTTCATCCGACGGTCGTCGACGTGAAACTCACCCGAGCTGATCGTGTCGAGGCCGGCGATCAATCGCAGCAGCGTGGATTTCCCACATCCCGACGGGCCGACGAAAACGACGAACTCCCTGTCGGAAATCTCGAGGTCGATCCCGTGCAGCACGTCGACGGATTTGAAGCTTTTCTTGATGCCGCTGAGGGTCATTCGAGCCATTCGAAACTCCGTACTCGTCAATTCAGGGTCTGCTCGGCGGCAAGCGCCATGAGCAATTTAGCCGTTTCAACCGAATCGCGATGGACGATGCAATGCTGCCATCCGACTTCGCGAGCCGACAAAACATTTTCCTCTATGTCGTCGATGAAGAAGACGTCCTTTTCCGAACATCCCTCCGCCTGCGATACTGCCTCAAAAATCACGCGGTCCGGTTTCTCAAGGCCCATTTCATGGGAAAGGTATTCTCTGTCGAAATAACCGGCGCCCAGAAGGTTCTCGCTGATATGGCGCCAATGGATCGCCTGATTGTTGCTGAGGCAAACGACGCGATGGTTTTCCCGGAGCCTGCGGACAAACTCGATGAACTCATGAAAACCTTCGGCAACATAGGCATGCTCGGCTTCGTAGATTCTTTCGTGCGGCACATCGAATACCCTGGTCAGCGCCTGCACGTAGTCGACTTCCGTGGACCGCCCAAGGCGGAAATCGCGGAAGATCGCTTCCGGAACGTCGCCGTACCGCATGGACGGGCCCGCATCGCCGGCCTTCGATACCGCGCGGTCGCGGGAAGCCGGATCGAGCTTCACGAATACTCCGCCAATATCAAAAATGAAGAGTTTTTCGCGTTTCTTCATGAGCCGGTTCCAGCACCACTCCCCACCCCTTAAGTGTTAACAACCTATTAGATAATTCCGTCCTGTCAATTAAGTATGGAATTTTTTATTCGTATCGAATGTTTTCAACAGGCTGGTGCCGCCTTCGCTTCATTTCGATGGCGGATCTACTATGGGGATTGGTGCGGGATGTAATGAGCTACAGGCGATAAGGCCTTAGAAATACGCCTGATTTGCGGGTGGGCCGGTCATCCGGCGACAGCAATGTCGCGAAGCATAATGGAATATAAAATTCGTCTTGTTTTCACTGCTGGGAATTTTCTATCGTAATCGTTTTGGTCACGCGGGTCGCCGATCGAACGACCGGCGGGGAAGACCGATATCGTCCGGGTGATCGGCGTCATCCTTCGATGCATTCAAGAATGGCAGGAGGTTGATTGTGTTGAGGACGCGCGCTGCTCGGATATTACCGGCAGGAAGGTCGCCTGGTGTTCGTGCAGATGTCGTGGTTGAGAATGCCTATAGCCGTGCCCGGACCAGTGCAGTCTAGCCGGCCAGGGGGAGCGCCTGCTTCTCAGGGTCCGCAGCACAATGCAGTCGTCCTCTCCCGCGAGCAGGCTGCGGTGGGAGAGGGCGACGGGATATTATCGTGAGTTACCCGATCGCCTGTATCTCTTGGAACAGGCGATCGGAGGGCAGCTCCGACAAGAGCTTGATCGGGGCGACCGTTACGCCGCGACGGGCTGGGCGGGGGCCTTGGCGCCAGTCATGAAGGCGACCGCATCGGACATCGTGTATTCCTTCGGATCGATCACGGTCAGCCGTCGTCCAAGCCGATGAATATGGATGCGGTCGGCCACTTCGAACACATGTGGCATGTTGTGCGAGATGAGCACGATCGGGATGCCGCGCGAGCGCACGTCGAGGATGAGCTCCAGAACTTTCCGGCTTTCCTTGACGCCGAGCGCGGCGGTTGGTTCGTCGAGAATGATGACCTTGGAGCCGAACGCTGCGGCACGTGCCACGGCGACGCCCTGGCGCTGGCCGCCCGACAGGGTCTCGACGGCCTGGTTGATGTTCTGGATCGTCATCAGCCCGAGTTCCGTGAGCTTGTCTCGCGCCTGCTTTTCCATCGTCGGCCGGTCGAGCATGCGGAACCACTGTCCGAGCACGCCCCGCTTGCGGATTTCGCGACCGAGAAACATGTTGTCGGCGATCGAGAGGGCGGGGGAGAGCGCGAGGTTCTGGTAGACGGTTTCGATGCCCGCGTCGCGGGCTTCCAGCGGCGACTTGAAATGCACCGGCCGGCCTTCGAGCGTGATTTCGCCCTCATCAGGCCGTACCGCGCCGGAGATCGCCTTGATCAGCGAGGACTTGCCGGCGCCGTTGTCGCCGATGACGGCGAGGATTTCGCCGGGGTAGAGATCGAAGTCGGCGTTATCGAGAGCAGTGACGCGTCCGTAACGCTTGACCAGGCCGCGGGCTGTGAGAATGGGTTCGACGCTCATGATTACACCGAGACCTTTCTGATCCACTGATCGATTGCGACGGCGGCGATGATGAGCCAGCCGGTCAGCATGACTTTCCATTGGGGATCGGCCCCGAGCATGTTGAGCCCCATCGACATGACGCCGACGAGCATGGCGCCGAACAGCGTGCCGAGGATGGAACCGCGGCCGCCGAACAGCGAGATGCCGCCGATCACCGTGGCGGTGATCGCTTGAAGGTTGAAGTCGGTCACTGCCGAGGAAGGCGAGATCGAGCCGTTGCGGCCGATCGATACCCAGGCGGCGAAGGCGGCGATGACCCCCGCGATCGTATAGACGCTGAGCAGAACCTTGCGGGTCTGGATGCCGGAGAGTTTTGCAGCTTCCGGGTCGTCACCGACGGCGTAGACATGCCTTCCCCAGGCCGTATGGTTGAGGATGTACCAGAGCACCGCCACGAGCAGGACCATGGCGATGACGCCGAGCGTCAGGATGGCGCTGCCGATCCTGAAATTGAGCGCGAAGAGATGGAGGAGCGGGGCCTTTTCGTCCACGTCGGTGTCGCGGATCGTCTCGTTGGCGGAATAGATGAAATTCGTCGCCATGATGATATTCCAGGAGCCGAGCGTCACGATGAACGGCGGCAGCCGCATGACCGCAACGAGGAACCCGTTGAAAAAGCCGCAGGCGCCGCCGGTGATCAGGCCGACGAGGATCGCGATGCCGGTGGGCATGCCGTAGGTCACGGCGAAATTGCCCATGATGACAGCCGATATCACCATCACCACCCCGATCGAGAGATCGATGCCGGCGGTGAGGATGATCAGCGTCTGGGCAGCGCCGAGAATGCCGACCACCGCAATCTGCTGGAGGATCAGCGTCAGAGTGTAGGACGAGAAGAACCGCCCGCCGATGGCGACGCCGAAGATGATGATGGACAGGATCAGCACGATCAGCGGCACGGCAGCGGGTGTCGAGTGCAGAAAATGCTGCGCGCGTTTTAAGAGAGAGACGTCCTGGCTCTCGAACGAGGCAACGCTCTTGTCGCTGCCGTCGAGAACACGCTCGAATTCCTGGGTTTCGCTCATGTTTCCTCCTCCGCGCGCCGAATGCGCAGGAACCGTCCGTTGAGTTTGACCGGTCTTCGCCGGTTGTTTCCCAGCGGTGTATCATTGGTCGAAAATGGCCGGGGATATCAACCCCGGCCGGGATGGGCTAAATGGTGAGGATCAACCCCAGCACTTGGCCGTACCTTCCTTGACGTCGATCGACTTGACGCCGGGGACCGGCTTGTCGGTGACGAGCGCAACGCCGGTGTCGAAGAAGGACTTGCCTTCGGTCGGCTTCGGCTTTTCCTTGGTGTCGGCGAACTTCTTGATCGCTTCAATGCCGAGCGATGCCATCAGCAGCGGATATTGCTGCGAGGTGGCGCCGATCACGCCTTCCTTGACCGACTTGACACCCGGGCAACCGCCGTCCACCGAGACGATCAACACGTTCTTTTCCATGCCGACAGCCTTCAGGGCCTGGTAGGCGCCGACGGCAGAGGGCTCGTTGATCGTGTGGATGACGTTGATGCCAGAATTCTTCTGGAGAAGGTTTTCCATGGCCTTGCGGCCGCCTTCCTCGTTGCCGTTAGTCACGTCGTGGCCAACGATGCGCTTGTCGGTTTCGTCGCCGATCTTGTCCGGGTTCTTGGGATCGATGCCAAAGCCGATCATGAAGCCCTGGTCGCGCAGCACGTCGACCGTCGGCTGATCCGGGGTCAGGTCAAGGAAGCCGACCTTGGCATCCTTGGCCTTGTCGCCCATGGTTTCCTTTGCCCACTGGCCGATCAGCTTGCCGGCGAGAAGGTTGTCGGTCGCGAACGTGGCATCGGCGGCACTGATCGGATCGAGCGGGGTGTCGAGCGCGATGACCAGAACGCCGGCGTCGCGGGCCTTCTTGACGGTCGGCACGATGCCCTTGGTGTCGGATGCGGTGATCAGAATGCCCTTGGCGCCGTCGGCGACGCAGCTTTCGATGGCGGCAACCTGGCTTTCGCTGTCACCGTCGATCTTGCCGGCATAGGATTTCAGCGTCACGCCGAGTTCCTTGGCCTTGGCCGTCGCACCTTCCTTCATCTTGACGAAGAAGGGGTTGGTGTCGGTCTTGGTGATCAGGCAGGCGGATACGCCTGCGGCCTCCGCGGGGGCGGAAAACGCAACGCCCAGGACAAGGGCGCCGAATGCGGCGGACAATACGGATTTCTTCATGGTCTCCTCCCAGAGTTAAGACTGTCCGCCATGCGGACCAACGTTCGGACACCGGTGCCACCGAGTTCGACAGGCGTCTCCTCCAAGCCGTCCTGTGCCCTTACACCCTAATTAAGAACGAGTTGAAATAGCCTGTCAATAATTAATTCCGATTGAATTATTTATTTCTCGTGCCATAGTTTGCCGAAGTGGAGGTTCAGAATCTGGCGATCTGTGTGCGGTGTGCCTTGGGGTTTAACTCGGGATATCAGAGGGATACCCTTCATTCCCGAATGAGGTGCTTCCGTCGATTCCACGCTTCTGGGAGGAAGAGCCATGTCAGTTTCAGATAGCGTGGCGCAAGGCCATGCGCTGCTGGGCAATTTCACCGGCGGCTCAAATCAGGTGCGGGTGAGGGCTTATAACGAGCGGCTCGTGCTTTCGCTGGTGCGGCTGAACGGCTCCATGTCGAAGGCGGACATCACCCGGCGCAGTGGGCTTTCGGCCCAGACCGTCTCGGTCATCATGCGGGCGCTCGAAAAGGACGGCCTTCTGTTGCGCGGTGAACCGGTGCGTGGCCGTGTTGGGCAGCCTTCGGTGCCGATGCGTCTCAATCCGGACGCGGTCTATTCGTTCGGCGTGAAGATCGGCCGGCGTAGCGCCGACCTGGTCCTGATGGATTTCGTCGGGCGCATCCGGCTGCAATATCACGAATCCTACGCCTATCCGCTTCCCGGAAAGATCATCGAGATCATTACATCCGGCATTGCGCGGCTCGAAGGCCAGCTGAACGAGGTGCAGCGCGGCCGCATCGCCGGGATCGGCATCGCTGCGCCATTCGAACTCTGGAACTGGGCCGAGGAGGTGGGCGCGCCGCAAGGGGCGATGGAGGTCTGGCGCGGGTTCGATCTGCAGGCGGAAATCGCAGCCAAGGTCCCGCACGCGGTCTACCTGCAGAACGACGCGACAAGCGCCTGCGGTGCAGAACTGGTGTTCGGCGTTGGCCCCTCCTATCCGGATTTCGTATATTTCTTCATCGGATCGTTCATCGGCGGCGGGATCGTTCTGAATTCGGCGATCTTTTCCGGACGGACCGGGACCGCGGGCGCTGTCGGGCCGCTTCCCGTGCGCAGCGGCGATGGCGAGACACGCCAGTTGCTCGACATCGCCTCGATCTTCGTTCTCGAGAATCTCCTAAAGGAGCGGAACGTCGATCCGCAACCGCTCTGGTATTCCGCCGACGACTGGATCGATTTCGGGGAGCCGCTCGATCTGTGGATCCGGCAAACCGCGGACGCGCTTGCCCAGGCGATCGTTGCGGCAGCCTCGATCATCGATTTCGGCGCGGCCGTGATCGACGGCGGTTTTCCGGCCTGGGTCAGGCAACGGATCGTCGCCTCGACTATCGAAGCCGTGACGCGGCTCGACCTTCAGGGCGTCATCATCCCCGATATCATCGAGGGAATGGTCGGCTCCCAGGCGCGGGCGATCGGCGGGGCCAGCCTGCCGATCTTTGCAAAATATCTCTCCGACCAGAACGTGCTTTTCAAGGACCTGCGCGAAACGGCGGCAGGTTCATAGCGGTTGGATATCGGCCAGAGGTCGCCTCAGCGGCCCTTGGCCTGACGCCAACGGGCGAAGTCGGCTTTGCTCTCTTCCTTCGTCGCCGGGTAGAGGCCGATGATCGAGCGGCCGTTCAGGACTTCCTCGGTCACGAAATCCTCAAACGCAGTCATTTCGATCACCTCATCGGCAATTTCGTCGGCGATCTGCGCCGGGATGATGACCACTCCCTCGTTGTCGCCGACCACCACGTCGCCCGGCCAGACCGCGACGTCGCCGCAGCCGATGGGCACGTTGATGTCGAGTGCCTGGTGCAGGGTGAGGTTGGTCGGGGCGGAGGGGCGGTTGTGGTAGGCGCGGATGCCGAGTTCGGCGATCTCGGGGCTATCGCGAAAACCGCCGTCGGTGACGACCCCGGCGACACCGCGCACCATCAGGCGCGATACGAGGATAGAGCCTGCGGAGGCCGCGCGGGGATCCTTGCGGCTGTCCATGACCATGACATGGCCGGGTGGGCACTGCTCGACAGCGGCGCGCTGCGGATGCTCCGGGTTCTGAAACACCGAGAGCGGGTTCAGGTCTTCGCGCGCCGGGATGTAGCGCAACGTGAAGGCCTGGCCGACCATGTTTTTAGGCTTTTGGGAAAGCGGCCGGACATCCTGGATGAACTGGTTGCGCAGGCCGCGCTTGAAGAGCGCAGTGCAGATCGTCGCGCAGCTGACGCCCTCGTATTTCTGGCGTGTGGCGTCGGAAAGAATGTAATCGGTCATAGGGTCCACTCAAAGAAATGTCGGGTCAGAAGATCTCGGGCTCGCCGGCGGCGGCGCCGAATTCCCGTTCGAGGAAGTCGAAGTCGCAGCCTTCGTTGGCCTGCTTGATGTGCTTGGTAAACATCCAGCCGTAGCCGCGTCCGTATTTGTCGGCAGGCGCCACCCACTCGGCGCGGCGCCTGGCGAGCGTGGCTTCGTCCACCAGCATGTCGATCGAGCGGTTCGGCAGGTCGACGCGGATGATGTCGCCGGTGCGCACCAGCGACAGCGGGCCGCCGATATGAGCTTCAGGCGCCACGTGCAGGATGCAGGCGCCGTAGCTCGTGCCGGACATACGGGCGTCGGAAATGCGCAGCATGTCGCGAAACCCCTGTTTCAGGATCTTCTTCGGGATCGGCAGCATGCCCCATTCCGGCATGCCGGGGCCGCCTTTGGGTCCGGCGTTGCGCAGAATCAGCACGTGGTCGGCGGTGACGTCGAGGTCCTCTCGGTCGATCATCGCCTTCATTTCCGGATAACTGTCGAAGACCAGGGCAGGGCCTTCGTGGACCCGCAGCCGCGGTTCGCAGGCGGAAGGCTTCATAACGCAGCCGTCCGGCGCGAGGTTGCCCTTGAGGACCGCGAGCGATCCCTCATGATAGATCGGGTTCGACAAAGGGCGGATGACGTCGCTGTTGTAGACTTCGGCGCCTTTCAGCGTCTCGCCGAGCGGGAAGCCGCTGACGGTCATGGCGTCGAGTTTCAGGAGATCCTTGATCTCCGACATCAGGGCGCGCAGGCCTCCGGCGTAATAGAAGTCTTCCATCAGATATTTGTCGCCGGATGGACGGATGTTGGCGACAACAGGCGTCGTGCGTCCCGCCTGGTCCAGATCGTCCAGCGTCAATGGCACGCCGGCGCGGCGGGCCATCGACAGCAGATGGACAACGGCGTTGGTGGAACAGCCGGTCGCCATAGCGACCGTCGTCGCATTGTGGACTGCATCCGCCGTGATGATCTTGTCAGGCGTCAACTCGTCCCAGACCATTTCGACGATCCGCCGGCCGCAACGGGTGCTCATCCGTATGTGGTTGACGTCGGCCGCGGGAATGGAACTGGCACCGGGGAGGGTAAGGCCGAGCGCTTCGGCGATGGCGGTCATGGTGCTTGCGGTGCCGAAGGTCATGCAATGGCCGTAGGAGCGGGCAATGCCTTCCTCGACGCCGGTCCATTGTTCTTCGGAAATCGTTCCGGCGCGGCGTTCGTCCCAGTATTTCCAGGCGTCCGAGCCGGAGCCCAGCCATTCGCCCTTGTAATTGCCGCGCAGCATCGGGCCGGCGGGCAGGAAGATCATCGGGAAACCGGCGCTGATGGCGCCCATGACGAGGGCAGGGGTGGTCTTGTCGCAGCCGCCCATCAGCACTGCCCCGTCGACCGGATGGGCGCGCAAAAGTTCCTCAGCCTCCATGGCGAGGAAGTTGCGATAGAGCATCGATGTCGGCTTCAGCGCGCTTTCGGAGAGCGACTGGACCGGCAGTTCTACCGGGAAGCCGCCGGCCTGAAGCACGCCGCGCTTCACGTGTTCGACGCGATCCTTGAAATGGGCGTGGCAGGCGTTGAGGTCGGACCAGGTATTGAGGATGGCGATGATCGGCCTCTTGCCCCAATCCTTCTCGTCATACCCCATCTGCATCATGCGGGAGCGGTGTCCCGACGAACGGAGATCATCCGGCGCGAACCAACGGGCGCTACGGAGATCGGCTGCTTCCTTAGTCATGCTTGCTCTTCCAGAAATCCTGCCATCGTTCCGGGATCGATTCTGTTGCGATCCCAGGGACGGAGCTCCTCCCGCCCGACGCCAACTTAAACACGCTCGTTTTAAATTGATATATCAAATTTCAGGTGCTAGATCGGCGAAAGGCACAAAGGTGGAGGACGCGGGATGGGAAGCGACAACGCGCTTCTGCCAGTGGCGCCGGTTTTTCTGAAAAGCCTGCGCGACCACGTTTACGGGCTGGTACGCGATGCCATTCTTTCCGGCAGGCTGAAGAGCGGCGAGAAGCTGAACGAGCGCCATCTGGCCGGCCAGCTCGGCATAAGCACGACACCGCTGAAGGAGGCTTTGCGCGTGCTTGAGGCCGAAGGGCTGGTACGGTCGGAGCCTCGCCGCGGGATTTATGTCACCTTCAATGCCGGCCAGGCGGAAGAGATGATGCTGGCGCGTGCAGCACTCGAGAGCATGATTGCTCGCCAGGCCGCCAAGCGGGTGAAGGATGAGGACGTGGCCCTGATGCGCGAGCTCATCGTCGAGATGCGGGCCGGCCTCAAGACTGTGGACGTGCTGCAGCTCATCGCTCTCAACGAGCGCTTCCACAACGTCATCCATGAAGCATCCGGCTGCGGCTATCTTCGTCGCCTGCAGGGCGGCCAGAGCATCTACACCCACGCAGCCCGTCTCAGCGTGCTGTCGGAGGAGCGGGAGCGCTTTCTGGCGGTCGAGGAGCATGAGGCCATCGCCAATGCGATCGCCGACCGCGATCCCGATCTTGCCGAGCGCCTGATGCGAGATCACGTCATTCGCTCGGGCGAGAAACATCTGATCCGCGTGTCTCAAGCGTGAAGTCAGCGGCGGCCAATCTTATGAGCTAGGTCGATCGGCGTGTAAAAATGCACCGCACAAAATATTGCACGGCGCGCCCTTCCAGAACTCGCACATTCCATAAGTCGCCCTACATAAGGTTGGCTTTTATGTGTTCCAAGCCAAGTCAAACGAGGTGGTGACTGGCGATCCGGAGGGAAATTCTGTCATGTCTTTGAAAAAGAAGCTTTTAGGCATTGCTTTCGCGCTTGGCGTTTCGGCCACCATGGCGAATGCCCAGGTCGTCGTCTCGTCCAAGATCGATACCGAAGGCGGCGTGCTGGGCAATATCATCCTTGCCATGCTCAAGGCGAACAACATCCAGGCCACCGACCGCATCCAGCTCGGTGCGACGCCGGTCGTGCGCAAGGCGATCACCGCCGGCGAAATCGACATCTATCCGGAATATACCGGCAACGGCGCCTTCTTCTTCGAGAAGGGCGACGATCCGGCCTGGAAGGACCCGAAAAAGGCCTATGAAGCGGTCAAGAAGCTCGATTACGACGCCAACAAGATCGTCTGGCTGGCGCCGTCTTCGGCCAACAACACCTGGGCGATCGCGGTGCGCAAGGACGTTGCCGATGCCAACAAGCTGAAGACGCTGACCGACTTCGGCAAATATGTTGCGGGCGGCGGCAAGATCGTGCTGGCGGCCTCCTCCGAGTTCGTCAATTCGGCCGCCGCCTTGCCGGCCTTCCAGACCACCTACGGCTTCAAGCTGAAGCCCGACCAGCTGATCACGCTCTCGGGCGGCGATACGGCGGCAACCATCGGTGCGGCCGCCAACCAGACCAACAATGCCAATGCCGCCATGGTCTACGGTACCGACGGTGGCATCGCGCCTTCCGGGCTTGTGGTTCTCGAAGACGACAAGGGCGTCCAGCCGGTCTACCAGCCGACCCCGATCATCCGCGAAGAGGTGCTCAAGAAGAACCCGAACATCGAGGCGGTGCTGAAGCCTGTCTTCGCCAAGCTCGATCTCGTCACGCTGCAGGACCTCAATGGTCGCGTGCAGGTGGGTGGCGAACCGGCTAAGGCGGTTGCCGAGGATTTTCTCAAGAAGAACGGCTTCCTGAAGTAATTCCTTTTCGGACCGGTTTCGTGTCAACATGGGCCGGGCGCTCCAGCGTCCGGCTTTTTCATCGGTCGCAGGTTGCTTATAGGCAGGGACGGTTTGAGAGTTCAGTTCGATAAGCTCGGCATCGTCATCGCCCTTCTAGCCGCCTACGGCGCGCTCTGGGCGTCGTTTGCGACGCTCAAGCCCAATCGGATCGTACAGGGCCAGGCGGAGGCGATGCTTCAGTCGCTGCCGGGCTGGGCGGGCTGGGGCCTGATCGGCGTGCTGGTTCTTGCGACCGCAGCAGCACTCTTTCGCACGTCACCCTGGATAAAGCTGCTTGCCGCCGTCGCGGCGCTTGCGGCGCTGACGCTTTCGATCGGATACGCCGCGACATTCCTGACGCCGCCCGGCAATACCTATGCCCGTGTCTCACCCGCCTCCGGCTTCTGGATCCTGCTGTTCGCCTTTGCGCTTCTGGCTGCCGATGCGATCACGCGGCTCGATCCGCCGCCGGCGATGCGGGTGCTGTTTCTGGTCTTGGCCGCGGCGGCGATCGGCGGGCTGCTGATGTCGGGAAGCTGGAACGGGCTGTCGATCATGAAGGAATATTCCGGCCGCGCCGATGTCTTCTGGGTCGAAGCGGGCAAGCATGTGGAATTGGCGCTTGGCTCGCTGTTTGCCGCAGTCCTGGTCGGGCTGCCGCTCGGCATCCTCTGTCATCGGGTGGCACCGCTGAGGGATGGCGTGCTCAACACGCTGAACCTCGTCCAGACCATCCCGTCGATCGCGCTTTTCGGCCTGTTGATCGCGCCGCTCGGCTGGATCGCCGCCAATGTGCCGGGCGCTGCGGCGATCGGCATCCGCGGCATCGGGGGAGCGCCTGCCTTTGTCGCTCTGTTTCTCTATTCGCTGCTGCCTGTCGTCGCCAACACCGTCGTCGGGCTTGCGGGCGTGCCGCGCGCGGCAAACGACGCTGCCCGTGGCATCGGCATGACCGGCCGGCAGCGGCTGCTCAAGATCGAGTTCCCGCTCGCGCTGCCGGTGATCCTGACCGCGATCCGCATCGTGCTCGTCCAGAATATCGGCATGGCGACGATTGCCGCGCTGATCGGCGGCGGCGGTTTCGGCGTCTTCGTCTTCCAGGGCATCGGCCAGACAGCGATGGACCTTGTCCTGCTCGGCGCCGTGCCGACGGTGGCGCTCGCCTTTGCTTCGGCCGTCGTCCTTGACGCGCTGATCGAAATGAACTCCCGCGTTCCCAACGGAGCCAAATCCGCATGATCGAGATCGACGCCATCACCAAGCGCTATGACGGCATCACCGTCGTCGACAATGTCTCGATGGTGATCGAGCCGCGCACCGTCACGGTCGTCGTCGGCACGTCCGGCTCCGGCAAGACGACACTGATCCGGATGATCAATCGGCTGGTGGAAGCGACCGAAGGAGCCATCCGGCTTGACGGCGAGGACAACCGGTCCATCCCGGGCTACGAGCTGCGGCGCCGGATCGGCTACGCCATCCAGGGTCACGGGCTTTTTCCGCACCGGACGGTGGCGCAGAACATTGCGACGGTGCCCGGCCTGCTCGGCTGGACGAAGGCCCGCACCGAGGCCAAGGTCGAGGAATTGCTGACGCTCTTCCAACTCGAGCCGAGGACGTTCGGGCCACGTTATCCGCACGAACTTTCCGGCGGCCAGCAGCAGCGCGTCGGGGTGGCGCGGGCGCTTGCGGCCGAACCGAACGTGTTGTTGATGGACGAGCCCTTCGGGGCGCTCGATCCTATCATCCGGGCCAAGGCGCAGGAGGACCTGCTGGCGATCCAGAGATATTTCGGCACGACGATTGTGCTCGTCACCCATGACATGAACGAGGCTTTCCATCTCGCTGACAAGATTGCCGTGATGGACAAGGGCAGGGTGGTGCAATACGGGCCGCCTGCCGAACTCGTCCGTGCTCCGGCCACGCCCTTCGTCGAGACGCTGATTGGCGATGCGGAACGGCCGTTCCGGCTGCTTTCGATCGCCAAGACCGGAGCGGCGGCGGAGCCCGGCGAGGCGGAGGGCGAGCCGATCCGCGAGGACAGGAGCCAGCAGGAAGCGCTCGCCGACCTGATCTGGAGCGGCCGGGATGCGCTTCCGGTCATCTCCAGGAGCGGCGCTCCGATGGGGCGGGTGACGCTTGATGCGATCCTCAAGCGCGCCGCGAGGCCGCGATGAGGGCTTGGGTGCCGACCGTCCTGCGCAGCCTTCTGCTTCTCGTGCTGATCGTCTTCCTGCTATCGCCGGGCAGTTTCGAGCCGCTGCTGAAACCCCTCGTGCAGCCGAACGCGCCGGCGATCTACAATCAGGGCAGCCTGCTCAGCCTGACGCTCCTGCATCTGCGGACGGTCTTGATCGCGACGTTGGCGGCGACGATCATCGCGGTGCTGCTGGCGATCCTCGTCACCCGGCCGTTCGGGGCGGAGTTCCTGGCGCTTTCCCGGAGCCTCGTCAATATCGGCCAGACGTTTCCGCCGGTCGCGGTTCTGGCGCTTGCCGTGCCGGCCGTCGGTTTCGGCGAGAAGCCAACGCTGATCGCGCTGTTTCTCTATGGGCTTCTGCCGATCTTTGAAAACACGCTGACCGCGCTCACCAACCTGCCACGATCGGTGATGGAGGCGGCGCGTGGTTCCGGCATGACACCTTTCCAGCGGCTCATTCAGGTCGAGTTGCCGCTGTCCTTGCCGGTGGTCGTCGCCGGCATCAGGCTTTCGGTGGTGATCAGTCTCGCGACAGCGACGATCGGTTCGACGGTCGCGGCAAAGACGCTCGGCGAAGTGATCATTGCCGGACTGCAATCCAACAACCTCGCCTTCGTGCTGCAGGGCGGGCTGATCGTCGGGGCGCTGGCCGTGCTGATCTATGATGGGCTCTCGGCGATCGAGGCCATGATCGCCCGCCGGACGGGTGCGGCCTAGCCGTGACTGGAATCGATCGGCACGACCGGTTCGACATCCTGTTTCAGGCTGCCGCGGTGGAAGATGAACAGCCCGGCGATGACGATGATGCCGGCGCCGATCCAGGTCTGCGCATCCGGCAGGTCACCGAAGAACAACCAGCCGAGAATGACCGCCCAGACCAGCAGCGTATATTGCAGCGGCGCCAGCACCGAGGCCGGCGCGAGCTTCAATGAGCGGGTGATCAGGAGATGGGCGATGCAGGCGACGACGCCAAGCAGCAGCAGCGCCAGCAACTCGCCGGTATTGAACGGGCTCCAGTGGCCGATGCTGAGA
Organism: Neorhizobium tomejilense; assembly: GCF_964254135.1. Lineage (NCBI taxonomy): Bacteria > Pseudomonadati > Pseudomonadota > Alphaproteobacteria > Hyphomicrobiales > Rhizobiaceae > Neorhizobium > Neorhizobium tomejilense. The sequence continues at coordinate 2,259,374 of NZ_CAXUSO020000001.1, read as the reverse complement.
AATATCCCGGCGATCAGGCCGGCAATCGTTTGCCAGGTCACGAGTGTCGCATCGGTCGTCGCGCGCAGCCTGCGGTTCAGGACGAGGGTGAGCGCGAAGGACAGGCTGCCAATAAGGCCAAAGACAGAGGGCCATGCCAGCATTTCGGAAGAAGGTCGCAGCGCAATCACCACCCCGACGAACCCGATGAGGACGGCAAGCCAGCGTCGCCAGCCGATGCGCTCGCCGAGCAGGAAATGCGAAAGGGCCGCCACATAGATCGGTCCTGCCATGTAGAAGGTCATCACGTCGGCGAGCGGCAGGTAGGCGACGGCGGCGTAGAAGAGGGCCAGATCTCCGGTGGCGAACAGCACGCGCAGCACTTGGAGCGGCATCCGCTCGACCTTGTATAGGGCCGATACCGGCTGGCGGGCGATCATCGGACCAAGGATGAAGAAGGCGCCGAACGAGCGGATCACCAGGACCTGGCCGACCGAGAAGCTGGCGACCAGCCATTTGCCCATGGCGTCGTTGAGCGAAAACATGAAGGCGCCGAGCAGAAACAGCAGGACGCCGGCCAGCACGGCGTTGCTGCCGAAAGCGGAAGAGGCTCTTTTGTCCATGATGTTTTAGAGCCCCCGACTCTGATCCTGCAATTTCGAAAGCCGGGATTTACCCGGCGAGCCTGCCACCTTGCAAGGGCCTTGGTGCACCGGTGGTTGTGGGAAAACTGATCGGCAGGCCGCGCAATACGCGAACCGCGAGGAATGCGAAGCACTCGGCCTCCACCGCATCGCCGCGCCAGCCGAGCGTATCGGCGGAAACGGCCTTCACGCCGGCGCGGCTTTCGAGCATCGACATGATCGTCGGGTTGTGGCGGCCGCCACCGCTGACGATGAGGCGTTTCGGCCGGTGCGGCAGCAGATCGAGCGCCTTGCCGACTGCGGACGCCGTGAAGGCCGAAAGGGTTGCCGCGCCGGTGGCATCGTCGAGACCGTCCGCCATGGCGGCGGTGAAATCGAAACGATCGAGCGATTTCGGGTAGGGCGCCGTGAGATAGGCATGATCGAGAAGCTTTGCGAGGCGGTCCTCATCGACCTTGCCGGAGGCGCCGAGCGCGCCGTTGCGGTCCATCTCGCCGAGGCCGCGTGCCTTGATGAAATCGTTGAGCGGCGCATTGGCCGGGCCGGTATCGAAGGCGATCATCAGATCCCTGCCATCCCACCAGGTGATGTTGGCAACGCCGCCGAGATTGAGCACGGCCGTATCGCCGCTGGTATCGACGCCGCGCAGCAGAGCCGAATGATAGGCGGCGGCAAGCGGCGCGCCCTGGCCACCCGCCCGCACGTCCGCCGAGCGGAAATCGTATGCGACCTTGGTGCCGAGGATTGAGGCCATCAGCTCGCCATCGCCAAGCTGGCGGGTGTCGCCGAGCCTGTCTTTGGTGGGCGCCCGGTGCAGCACGCTCTGGCCGTGGAAACCGACGATGCCAATATCGGCCATGGTCAGCCCCGTGCTTTCGACCAGTTCCCTGACGGCGTAGGACTGCGCCTTTGTCAGCGCCTGTTCGGCCTCGCGGAATATCGCCGGATCGGGTCCTTCGAAATTCCAGACGCGGGCCTGAGCGAGCGTTTCCTCCAGGAGAGTGCGGATTTCCGGCGGGTAGGGGGCGAGCGTATAGGCGCCGAACGTATCGATCGTCTCGCCGTCCGTCTTCAGGAGCGCCACGTCGATATTGCCGTCGAGAACGGTTCCGGTCATCAGGCCGACAGCCCAGATTGGCTCCATGATCAGCTCCTCAGGTTTGGTTCACGAGATTGCAGACTGCCTGCCGCAGGGCCAAGATGCCGCTGTCGAAATGGCGGGTCGGGTGGATGCGGTTGGTGAGCAGGGTCACGGCACGGCCCTTGTCGAAATCGATCAGCAGGCTTGTGCCGGTAAAGCCCGTATGGCCAATCGTTCCGGGGCTGCACAGGTTTCCACCCCACCAGTCGGCATAGGGATGTTCCCAGCCATGGGTCCGCCTGTTCGAGAGTGGTGCGCGCATCAGCGCGATCGCATTCTTGGACGCCCCGGTGCCGTCGAGCAGGCTTTTGGCGAAGTCCAGAACCGACTTTACCGTGCCGAACAGGCCCGCATGGCCGGAACCCTGCAGCGCCGCGCAATTTTCGTCGTGCGCTTCGCCCGACAGGATCCGCTGCCGCCAGGCGCAGTCTTCGGTGGCGGCGGAATTTTCCGGATCGGCGGACCAGGCAAAGCCCGGGCCGGGATCGAGGTCGCGGATCGTCTTCTTCGCCAGCCGTTCGAGCGCGAAGCCGAGCAGGATGAAGTTGATGTCGGAATAGACCGGGGGACCGGCTTTCCATTCCCGCTGCAGGATGAAGGCGCGCAGCAGGTCCGGATCGCGGCTGTAGGTATAGATCGGCTCGACACCCGGGAACGGCGTCTGGTGGCCGAGGCACTGTCGGAAGGTGATTTTCCGTTCCCATGCCTCAACGTTGTATTGGCGCAGGTCCGGCAGCAGGGAGGTGAGCGGCGCGTCGAGATCGATCGTGCCGTCGTCGGCGAGCTTCAGGATGCGCGTCGTGGTGAAGATCACCTTGGTGAGCGAGGCGAGATCGAACCAGGTGCCCACGGTCATCGGACGTTCAACCGGAACGACTTGCGCCGAGCCGATGGCGCGGGTCATGCGCCCATGTTTCAGGTCGACGATGCCGAGCACTCCGCCCGGAATACGCTTGTCGGCGACGGATTTTTCGAGAGGGGCGAAGGCGCGCTCGAAGACGGCGGCAAGCTCGGTACTGGCGGACGCTTTGTCTTTCATGTCGTTACATCCTCAGGCTTCCGCTCGCGCCCGGTGATCCGGTCCACAGATCTGCCACTCGGCGGGCGGCGGCTCAAAACCCGGTGGCCGAACCAGAGACGGGACCTGGCGGGTATCGAGTTCGAAATGCTGGTTGCGGCGCTCGATGCTGGGCACGGCCGAAATCAGCCGCCTGGTATAGGAATGCCGCGGGTTGGACAGAACCGACGCGGCATTGCCGATCTCGACGATCTGGCCTGCATAAAGCACCGCGATGCGGTGGGCGATACGCTCGACGACCGCCATGTCGTGCGACACGAAAAGATAGGCGAGGCCATATTCGTGCTGCAGGTCGACCAGCAGCTCCAGAACCTTGGCCTGGACGGAGACGTCCAGCGCCGAAACTGCCTCGTCGAGGACGACGATCGACGGATTGAGCATCAGCGCACGGGCGATGCAGAGGCGCTGGCGCTGGCCACCGGAGAACTCGTGCGGATAGCGCAGCAGGCTGTTTTCGGGTAGGCCGACGCGCTTCAGCAGCGCCACCATTTTCGCCCGCGTTCCGGTGTCGATCCGGCCGCCGGCGGCGATCACCGGTTCGGCAAGGATGCTGTCGATCCGCAGGCGCGGATTGAGCGAGGCGTAAGGGTTCTGGAAGACCATCTGCACGGAGGGGTCGCTGCCGTCGACGATCGCTCCGTTGTTGGCGGAAAAGCTGCCACGGGTGGGCTTCACGAGACCGAGGATGGCGCGAGCGGTGGTCGACTTGCCGGAACCGCTTTCGCCGACGATCGCCAGCGTTTCGCCCGGCATCAGGTCGAAGCCGACATTCTCGACCGCATGGACCGAGCCTGGCGAGCGGCTGAGGATGCTGCCGGCGACCTTGAAGCGCACCGTCAGGCCATCGACCGTCAACGCGGGCACGATCACCTCGGACTGCGTGCGGCTGAAATCGGAACGGGCGGCGCGGCCGGATTCGAAATGCGGCACGGCGCTCAGGAGGTGTTGGGTATAGGGATGTTTCGGCTGGTCGAGGACGTCGCCGAGCGGTCCCTGCTCGACCGCTTCGCCGGCCTGCATGACCATGACCTTGTCGGCAATGCCGGCAACGAGACCGATGTCATGGGTGATGAAGATCATCCCCATATCGGTCTCACGCTTCAACTCGCCGAGCAGCGCCATGATTTGGGCCTGGACGGTCACGTCGAGCGCGGTCGTCGGCTCGTCGGCAATCAGCAGGCGCGGATTGCAGGCGAGCGCCATGGCGATCATGACGCGCTGGAGCATGCCGCCGGAAAGCTGGTTCGGCGTGTATTTGAGGCGCCGCGCGGCATCGGGAATGCGGACCCGATCGAGTGCGTCCTTGGCGGCGGCCGTCGCCTGGCGCCCGGTCAGCCCGCGATGCAGGCGAAACGATTCCTCGATCTGGCGACCGATCGTCAGCACAGGGTTCAGCGAGGTCATCGGCTCCTGAAAGATCATGCCGATCTCGGAACCGCGGATTTTTTCGAGCACCGGCTCTTCAGCCTTGGTGATATCGAGCACGCTGCCATCGGCCCGTTTCAGGGTGATCGAACCGCCGATGATCCGGCCTCCGCCGAAATCGACGAGACGGTTGATGGAGAGCGCCGTGACCGATTTGCCGGAGCCGCTTTCGCCAACGATCGCCAGCGTCTCGCCGGCGTCGAGGTCGAAGCTGACGCCCTTGACGATCTCGTTCTGCTTCGGATCACGCCCGAAGCCCACGCGCAGGCCGGATACCGAGAGAAGCGATGTCATGGCGCGGACCTCCGCGTCTTGGGGTCGAGGATGTCGCGCAAGGCGTCACCGAGCAGGTTGAAGCCGAGAATGCTGATCATGATGGCGACCGCCGGGAAGATCAGGAGCCAGGGCGCGTTTTCCATCAGGTTTCGGCTGTCGGCGAGCATCAGCCCGAGCGAGGAGGCAGGCGGCTGGGTACCGAGGCCGAGGAAGCTCAAACCCGCCTCCGTCAGCAGCGACCAGGCGAGCGCCAGCGTCACCTGAACGGTCAGTGGCGCCACCAGATTGAGGAGCAGATGCCGGGTCAGGATATAGCGTCGGCTCGAACCGAAGGTGCGGGCAGCATCGACGAACTCGCGGGCCTTGATCGAGAGCGCCGGACCGCGCACGACGCGGGTAAAGATCGGCGTGTAGACGATGGCGATCGCAGCCACGCTCGTCCAGGTACCTGGGCCGACAACGGCGATGATCAGGAGCGCGAGCAGGATCGTAGGGAAGGCGAGCAGCACGTCCATGATGCGCATGACCAGGCCATCCCAGGCCTTTCCGAACCATGCGGCCGTCAGGCCGAGCACGGTGCCAGCAACCGTCGCGATCGCCACCGAGCAGAAGGCGACGAGGAAGGACTGGCCGATGCCGTTCATCAGCCGGCTTGCTACATCGCGGCCGAACAGGTCGGTGCCCATCCAGTAGACGGCGTTCGGCGCATGCAGACGGTCAATGCGGAACTGCTGCAGGGGATTGTGAGGGGTGACGCCGGACATGCCGAGCAGCGCCACGACAACGTAGATTACGACGATCGTCCCGCCGATCCTGCCGCTGGAATGGCCGAAAATTGCACGCAGCATCGACATCAGTTGCTCTCTCCGAGCCGGATACGCGGATCAAGCGTCACATAAGCGAGGTCGACGAGCAGGTTGACCACCATGAAGTTGAAGGCAATGAACAGTACGCAGCCCTGCACCAGCGCATAATCGCGCTGCAGGATCGCTTCGAGCACCAGTCGGCCGAGGCCGGGCAGGGCGTAGATCTGTTCGACCAGCACGGCGCCGCCGAGCAGATAGCCGAATTCGACGCCGCTCAAGGTGACGACCGGGATCAGTGCGTTCGGCAAGGCATGGCGCCAGATGACGCTGCGTTTCGGCACGCCCTTGGAGCGGGCGGTGCGGACATAGTCGTCGCTGAGCACGTCGAGCATCGCGGAGCGCGAGATGCGGGTGACGGAGGCGGCGAAGGCGAAACCGAGCGTGATCGCCGGCAGGATCATCTGGCCGAGATTGCGCAAGGGATCGGTGAGGAACGGCGTGAACTCACCCATGGTCGGCAGGATGCCGAAACCGGCCGACAGCGCATAGATGATCAGCAGGCCGACGACGAAATTGGGTGTCGACTGGCCGATCATCGCGAAGATGCGTACCGCCAGATCGGACATTTTTTCGTTGCGGGTGGCGGCGAATACGCCCGCCGGCAGGCCGACGAGCAGCGCCACGCACATGGACATCAATGCGAGCTGCAGGGTCAGCGGAAAACGTTCGAGGATGATGGTGAGAGCCGGCTTGCCGTGGATCACCGAAATGCCGAGATCGCCCTGGAGGACCCCAAGAAGCCAGCTCCAGTATTGCACCAGGATCGGCTTGTCGATGCCGAAATAGGCCGAGAGCGCCGCCCTCTGCGCCGGCGTCAGCAGGCCGGCTTCGGTGCCGAGCATCGCGGTGATCGCGTCACCCGGCACCAATCGAATTGCGACGAACACGAGGATGGAGACCCCGAGCATCACGAGCGGAAACGTCAACAGCCGTCGCGCCAGGTAACTCATTCGCCCACCAACCTCGTATCCGTCATGCTTTCGCGATTACTGCAATGTGACCTTGCTCAGGCCGAACAGCGAGCCTTCCGGCGTCGGCACGAAGCCCTGAACGTTCTTCTGCTGTGCCGTGTAGCTGTAGGACGTGTAGAGCCAAGCCCAGGGGGCGACTTCGACGAGGTGCTTTTCGAAGTCGGCGAAAATGACCTTGCGCTTGGCAGGGTCGGTCTCGACGCGGCCCTTCTGCATTAGGCTGTCGAGCGTGTCGTCGATGTAGTTGGTGACCTTCTGCAGGTTGCCGGTCTTGGTCCAGTAGCGGTTATACATGGAGTAGGGATCGGCACGGCCGCCGTTCAGCGCCACCGCCATATCGAAGTCGCCCTTCAGCCAGGCGTCGACATAGACGTTGAGCTCCATCATCTTGATGTTGAGCTTGACGCCGATTTCGGCGAGTTGGGACTGGAGGACCTGCGCCTCGGCGGCGGCGGTCGCGGGTTCGCCATTGGCGGCGATCACGGTTGCGGTAAAGCCGTTCGCAAAACCCGCGTCAGCCATCAGCTTCTTCGCCTTTGCGATATCCTGCTTGTAGCAGAACAGCGCGCTGGCGTCGGACGTGTAACCGGGCATGGTCAATGGGCCGGTGACCTTGCCTTCGCCGACCGAAGCCGTGTCGAGCACGTCCTTGCGGTCGATGGCGCAGGAGATTGCCTGGCGCACGGCGAGCACGTCCATCGGCTTGCGGGACGGGTTCATCTGCAGGACGTGGTAGGCCAGAACCGGCGTGCGGTTGAGCACAAGGCTTGGCTCCTTGGGCACGAGGGTTGCGATCAGCGGATCGTTGATCAGCGCGAAATCGACCTGCTTGGTGCGCAGCGCCGCAAGGATAGCGGTCTCGTCGGGCAGGACGCTGATGTCGATGCCGTCGATCGCGACCTTGCCGCCGGCCCAATCCTTGTTGGCGGAGAGCGTTTCCTTGGAATTCGGCTCCCACTTGTCGAGCTTGAACGGGCCGGAGCCGAGCGCCTTGGTGCCGATGGTGCCGGCAGCGATTTCTGCGGCTGGCACGATGGCGGCGTTGATGCTCGCCATCGCGGTCAGGAGCGGCACGTCCGGCTGCGACAGCTTGAAGACGACGGTCGTCTGGTCCGGGGTCTCGATCGAGGCGATCGACAGGAAGTTGGCGCGCGCGGCGGCGGCGGTCTTTTCGTCGAGAAGGCGCTCGAACGAGGCCTTCACGTCGGCTGCCGTCACCGGCTTGCCGTCCTGGAATTTTGCATTCGGGTTAAGCTTGAAGGTCAATTGCTTGGCGTCGGCCGCAAATTCCCAGGAGGCCGCGACGGCCGGGACGATCTGCAGGTCCTTGTTGAGGCGGACGAGCGGCTCGTAGATCAGTTCCAGCAGGCGGATCGAAGAAAATGCAGTCTGCTTGTGCGGATCAAGGCCGGTCGCATCCTGCTTCCAGGCCATTTTCAGCGACGCCGCCGATGCCGGCGAGGCGATCGCGGTGGCGCCGATGGTGACGGCCAGCGCAAGGCCGGACAGCAGTTTAGTCGAAAGATGTCTTCCCATTTTTATTCTCCCTCTTTTGATATCTGTTCGTCGTCTCGACCCAGCCACATTCGAGCAGCGGTCCGTCATTCAGCAGCTTTACGCTGTCTTCCCATCAATTGCCTTGCGGAGGAAGCCTCCGGCATCGTCGAGCGCCACACGCGCCGTATCGACATCCATTCCCGTCAGCGCGATCAGGATCGCCAGTTTGACGTCGTTGCCGGTGAGGTCAAGCACGCGGCGCGCCTCTTCCGTCGTGCAGCCCGTTGCCTGCATGACGATGCGGGCGGCGCGGGCGACGAGCTTCTGGTTGCTGGCATGCAGGTCGACCATCAGGTTCTGATAGCTCTTGCCGATGCGGATCATGCTCGCCGTGGTCAGCATGTTGAGCACGAGCTTCTGGGCGGTGCCGGACTTCAGCCGCGTCGAGCCGGTGAGGATTTCCGGGCCGACCACCGGCGAGATGGCAATATCGGCAATGTCGGCGATGACGGCGTCCGGATTGCAGGACAGGGCAACGGTCTTCGCCCCCAGCGCCTTGGCATAGTTCAGGGCGCCGATGACGTAGGGAGTGCGGCCGCTGACGGCGATGCCGACAACGACGTCGTCTGCGGTCAGGCCGATGTCGACGAGATCCTGCTGGCCCTGTTCCGGGCTGTCCTCGGCACCTTCGACGGCGTGCTGCAGTGCGTGGCTGCCGCCGGCGATCAGGCCGACGACCATGCCTTCCGGGACGCTGAAAGTCGGGGGGCATTCGGAAGCATCGAGTACGCCGAGGCGGCCGCTGGTGCCGGCGCCGATATAGACCAGCCGGGCGCCCTTCTGGAAAGCGCGAACGATTTCTTCCACGGCCTCGGCGATCTGCGGGATCACCTTCTCGACGGCTGCGGGAACGCCCTGGTCTTCTTCGTTGATCTCGCGCAGCACATCGACTGTCGGCAGCAGATCGATATCCATGGAGCGGGGATTCCGGTCTTCCGAAACCAGTCTTTCCAGTTCGGATATCAGCCGTTCGTCGCTCATGACCCTGCCTTCGAGATCGGAGTGCGGTGCAGCGCTTCGCAGGATCGGCGTCATACGATGTTGCTCCTCACCCTTTGTTACCCTTTGTCAAAGGATTAGGATCATCCATTCCATGAGTCAATTGAAAATTGGAATATATTATTCCATATGGCCTAGCCTTTTCAGGAGGCGGGATCGCGGTTCAGGAGGCTTTCACAGCTTGGCGGGCGAGGATGATCGCGCCTGAGACGGCATCGCCGTCGGCGGGCTTCAGGCGGCGGCGAACGTCGGGCGCCAGCCAGGCCTCGAGCGGGCTCGACAGGCCGCCAAGCAGGGTAACGCGCGGCGCGCCTTGATCGAATAGCGTGCGGACCAGCGTGTCGATCTGTTCGGCAGCACTTTGGACGATGCGACGGCCGGCGGAATCACCCTGGTCCGCATGCCGCATCACCATCGGCGCAAGCGAGGCATAGTCCGTGGCAGACGAACGGTCCATCCAGGCTATGGCTTCGAAAGGATCGTTCTGGAAGCGCTGCATGACCTCGATTAGCAGCGCGGTTTTCTCGATCCGCCCGTCATGCGCGCGAAGCGCCAGTTGCACGGCTTTGAGGCCGAGATCTGCGCCGCTGCCTTCGTCGGAAATGGGAAACCCGTAACCGCCGACGCGCAGGCCGCGGCCTTCTGCAAAACCGAGACCGATCGAGCCGGTGCCGGCGATGACGATCGCGCCGTCCCGGCCGGAATGGGCGCCGAGGCAGGCCCCCATTCCGTCGCTGACGAAATCGATGCTGGCGAACGAGTGCGGGATCGCCTTCAAGGCCTCGACCGAACCCTTGCGGCCGGTGCCGGCAAGCCCGATGCCCACATGGGTGCGGCCTATCTCGTCGGACCCGAACCCGGCCTCGTCGAAGGCGGCATTGAACGCGCGCGAGATCGAGGCCCAGGCCTGTTCGATGCCGAGCCGTGTCGTGGCAGGGCCGGAAAGACCCTGTCCCAGAACGGAGCCGGATTCGTCCTCGATACGGGCGCGGCAGCCGGTGCCGCCGCCATCGACACCCAGGAAAAAGCGTTCGGTTCCGGCCGTCATGCGCTGATCCGCTCGATATCGGCTCCGCATTGGCCAAGCTTGCGGTCGAGTTGTTCGTAACCGCGGTCGAGGTGGTACACGCGGTTGATAGTCGTTTCGCCCGACGAGACCAGCCCGGCGAGTACCAGCGAGACGGAGGCGCGCAGATCCGTCGCCATCACCTGCGCCCCCTTCAACGGTGCGCCACCGCGCACCAATGCGGTGGTGCCTTGTAGTGCAATATTGGCGCCGAGGCGCATCAGCTCCGGCACGTGCATGAAGCGACTTTCGAAGACGGTTTCGCGGATCAGCGAAGCGCCTTCGGCACAGGCGGCGAGCGCCATGAACTGCGCCTGGAGATCGGTCGGGAAACCCGGATAGGGTTCGGTGGTGATATCGGTTGCCTTCAGCGGACCTTCGCGCGAAACGACTAGGCCGCGATCGCTCGGCCAGATGCTGACGCCCATCGCCTCCAGCACCTGTACGATGGAGGCCATGTTTTCCAGCCGTGCGTTGGTGAGTTCCAGCATGCCGCCGGTGATGGCGGCCGCTACGGCGTAGGTTCCTGCTTCGATGCGGTCGGGAATGCCGTGATGTTTCGCCGGCTGCCAGGTGGTTGAGCCCTGGACCAGGATGCGGTGGGTGCCGGCGCCTTCGATGCGTGCGCCCATGGCGATCAGGCAGGCGGCGAGATCGGCGACTTCGGGTTCGCGGGCGGCGTTGAGGATTTCGGTTTCGCCCTTGGCGGCGGTTGCGGCCATCATTGCGGTCTCGGTGGCGCCGACGGAAGGCGAGGGAAGCACGATGCGGCCGCCCTTCAATCCGCCCGGTGCCGAGGCGACGATAAGGCCGTTCTCGATATTGATGTCCGCCCCCAACGCGGCGAGCGCCTTGATATGCATGTCGACCGGACGCGCACCAATGGCGCAGCCGCCTGGCAGAGATACGCGTGCCTGGCCGAAGCGGGCGAGCAGTGGCGCGAGGACGAGCACGGTGGCGCGCATCTTGCGAACGGTGTCGTAGGAGGTCTCTTTCGAGACGATTGCCTTGGCATCGACGATGGTGGAATGGCCGGTGCGGGTGACGGCGGCGCCATGCAGTTCGACCACCCCCAGCATGTTTTCCACATCGCTGACCTGTGGCAGGTTGGTGAGTTCGACCGGATAGGGGCTGAGCAGCGTCGCCGCGATCTGCGGGAGCGCCGCGTTTTTTGCCCCGGCAATGGTGACGGCTCCCTGGAGCCGATGACCGCCGACGATCCGTAATCTGTCCATGACGAAACCTGTCGAAGAGGTGCGGTGAATCTCAAATCAATCTGCGCTTCCTCGAAACTAAACCACGGCGCGTCTCTGTCAATCATTCGGAATTTTTTATTCCTTTGTGCGACATTATCTGCGATAATCCATCCTCGGCTCGGGTATGGAAACGCTGTTGCGGAGGACCGTTGCGGTGATATCCTCCACCCGACCCCAGGCCGTATCGCGGAGCTTCCGAAGGAACGCATGTCAGTCTTAAAGAAGATCAACGCGCAGCTCGAGGATATGGCACCGGCAGACCGGGAGATCGGCCAGTTCATCCTCGACAATCCGGACCAGATGCTGCGGCTTTCCTCGGCAGCGCTTGCGGCCGAGACGGGGCGCAGCCAGTCGAGCGTCGTGAAATTCAGCCAGAAGCTGGGTTTTGCCGGATACCAGGAGCTGAAACTCGCCGTCAGCGAGGCGAAGGCGCAGGAATGGCACGCGCCTCCCGGCATGATCCATGGCTCGATCGAGGTCGGCGACAGTTATCTGACGATCCTGCAGAAGCTGATCGGCAGCAAGATGCTGTCCATGCAGCAGACGCTTGCGGTCAACAACGAGCAGGAAATCGAGCGGGCCCTGACGGCTCTCAACGATGCGCGACGCATCCATATGGCCGGCGTCGGGGCATCGTCGCTGGTCGCCCGCGATTTTTCCTACAAGCTGATGAAGCTCGGGCGCAACGTGCTGCATGACAGCGACAGCCATGTGCAGATGGCGAATGTCTCGACGCTCAACAGCCAGGACGTGCTGCTGGCACTTTCCTATTCCGGCACCAGTTTCGAGACATTGAGGATCGCCGAACTGGCGCGCCAGCGCGGCGCGACGGTGATCGCCATTACCGGTCTCAACGGCAATCCGCTGATGCAGGCGGCGGATATCCGACTTTATACGGTCGCGGACGAGGAGCGGGTGCGCTCATCCTCCATCACCGCGCGCGATGCGCAGCTGATGCTGACGGACTTGCTGTTCATCCTGCTGGTCCAACGCCAGCCGGATGCCAACGAATACGTCCACAACAGCGAACTTGCGGTCTCTGTCCTGAAGGCCAAGTGATCCCCGCGTTCACGCGGCCATGCGATGCTTCAGGCGCATGACCTTGAAGAAGCCATTCGGGAACACGCGACGGATTTCCGCCACCTCGAAATCGCCTCGGCGCTTCGCCCATTCGACAATCCGGGCGATTCGGAAGGACGAGCTCCAGCCAACCCGGTGTACCAGTGGCGCTACGGCTTCCTCGATCGCCCCTTGCAGACCGCGCCCGTCGCCGAGCTTGCTCGCAACGATGATCTCGCCGCCCGGGCGTAACACGCGGGCGCACTCGTCAAGAGCACGTTCGGGATCCGGGATCAGCGTGATGACGAAGGGCAGGCAGACGGCGTCGAACGAACGATCGGCAAATTCGAGATTGTGCGCATCCATGACATGCAGCGACTGAACGTGGGCGAGGCCGGCGCGCGCCACCTTCTCGCGCGCCTTGGCGATCATGTGTTCAGAAAGATCGATGCCGGTGACACGGCAATGGCTCGGATAATAGGGCAATACAAGCCCGGTGCCGACGCCGACTTCGAGAATGTCTCGTCCGGCTTCGGCAGCGAGCTTTGCAACGGTGCGATGCCCGTCGCGCAGCAGGCCTCGATAGACCCGGTCATAGACCGGCGCCCACCGTTCATACACCTTCTGCTGATGTTCGGCGCTGTTGCGGATAACTGCCAAGATCGTCCCCTCCGGTTTGCCGCGAATTGGGCTGAAACTCAGAACGAAAACGATAGTTCCGCTTCACGACGGTTTTGCGACGGAGGCTCAGACCTCAGAGGGCACGCATCGCGTCGATGAATTCTCTCGCCTTTTGCCCGATCGAGGCGAGGTCGGCACCTGGCTTGTAAAGGGAGGAACCGATGCCGAACCCGGCTGTGCCCGCCTGCGCGTAGACAGCCATATTCTCGGGCGTGACACCGCCGACAGCGAGTACCGGAATGTCCTTCGGCAGTACCGCCTTCCATGCCTTGATGACATAGGGCGGAATCGCTTCCGCCGGAAAGGCCTTGATGCCGCTGGCGCCGGCCTCGATCGCCGCGAAGGCTTCCGTCGGGGTTGCGACGCCCGGCAGGCTCACCATGCCGGCCGCGCGGCTGGCCTTGATGACTTCGACATTCGCGTTCGGCGAGATGATCACCTTGGCGCCGGTCGCGGCGACGTCGGCGACCTGGGCAGGTGTCAGTACGGTGCCGGCTCCGATCAGCGCCTGGTCTCCGAAACGTTTGACCAGCTTTTCGATGCTCTTCAGCGGGTCGGGGGAATTCAGCGGGACTTCGATGATCCGCCAGCCGGCCTCGACCAGCACCTCGCCGACGCTTTCAGCCTCCTCCGGCTTGATGCCGCGCAGGATGGCGACGAGATTGCATGCTTTGAGCGCCTCTTGGAAGGTCATCTCGAAACTCCTTTATTGCGCGGCTTCGGCCGCGATCAGCATGATGCCGCGTTTCGCGGCGTTTTCCGGAGCGGGTTCGACCGTCAGGCCGAACAGGGGCGCGATCCGGCCGTAGCGGCTGTTGAGCACGTTGTTGCCGACGATGCCGATCGTATCGCCGTTCTTGAACCAACCGGCAGCGCGGGCCTGGCGGAATTCCGAGCCGATGACGAGGCCGGAGACGTAATCGAGGATATCCTCGGGCTTCAATTTGCCGTCGAGAATGCCGGTGCGGGCGCTGAAGATCGCCGACAGGAAGGCATCGGCGGCGGCCGAATCGCTCGCTGCGAATTCCGCCCCGCGATCGAAACTCTGCCAGTCCGGCTCGGCGCCTGGCTGCGGCTCCAGAGCCTTGGCGATGAACGAATGTTTGGTCAGAAGCGAAAATACCTCGCCGGTCGCATACGTCTGGAAACCATCGATCCGGTTGTCCCTGACCCGTGCCCATTTGCTATGGGTGCCGGGCAGGACCAGGGTGCGGTCGCGCCCGAGGCCGTAGCCGATGATCTGGGTTTCCTCGCCGCGCATCACATCCGGAAAGGGTTTTGCAGCCGGATCGCGCATGCCGGGCAGGAAGGTGATGACGGCGCCGTTCTGAAGAGCGAGTTTGCGTGTGCCGGCCGCAAGCTCGGCGATCCCGCCGGGCGTATCCACATAGGGTACTTCGACCCAGCCGTTGCGGCTGGTGATCATGCCGCTTGCCAGGACGGGCAGGGGGCCATGTGCCGAAAACCATTCGCCCACCGTTTCCATCAACGCCTGCTCGAAGGCGCCGTTCTTGACGAACTGGATGCCGCCGCTCGACGTATCGCGGGTATCGAGCGTTTCGCCGGTTTCCGAAACCAGCATGGCGCGCAGCGAACTCGTTCCCCAATCGAGGATGATCGAGGTGGGTTTGGGCATGGTCACATTTCTCCCGAAGCGGCTTTCGCCCCTTCGATAGCCCGTGACGTATCACCCTGTCGAGAGGCGACCCGGCGGAAACCGGCACCGATGTCGGGCGTGACGAGATTTGTCTGCGCCCCGAAGATCTCGAGCGCCGTCTTGTAACGCTCGGCGAGCGCGGCGTGACCAACGATGTTGATTTTCCTCGGTTTGTCCTGCCCGAGCGCTTCCGAAATTTCTGCGCCGATCATCAGGCCGGCGAGGTAGTCCGCGATCTCTTCCGGCGCCAGACGGTCGAACAGGACCAGACTGCGCGCTGAAAAGACGCGGGCGAGGATGCGGCCGGGTAGGGTCTCCTGTTCAAGCGCGGTCTGGACGCCGCGGCGAAATGCCTCCGGACGCTCCTCGTAGGTTGCCGGGATAAGGCGCGAGACAAGCGAATCCTTCTTGAGCAGATTGAGGATTTCGCCCGACATGTAAGTGGTGATCGCGGTGATACGACCGCCTTTCATCGTCACCCATTTGGCATGAGGACCGGGCAGTACGAAGATGCCGTCGGTTTCCGTGAGGCCGAAGAGCGACATTTCCTCGCCGCGCATCACGTCGGGCAAGGGTTTGGTCTGGGCGATGCCGGGCAGGAAGATCAGCGGCGGCAGGCCTTCGACCTCGTGCGCAACCGCCTGGGCCAGCAAATCCGCAGGCCCTGCCGGCACCGGGGCGAAGGGGCTTTCGATCCAGCCGTTGCGGCTGGTGACCATGCCGGAAAACAGGATTTTTTCCGCGTTGCCGATCCACTCGCCGAGTTCTTCGCGGAGTGCTGTCTCGAAACCGCCGGCGGTGACCTTGGTCGTGCCGCGATCGCTCTTCTTTTCGCCATGCACCGTGTCGTCGTCGAGAAGCAGCGCACGGAAGGCTGCGGAGGTCCATTCGATGGCAATATACATGAAACAATCCTCAAGGAATCAGTAGGCAGGTTTGACCGGGAACCAGTCCTTGCGCTCGGTATCGAGATAGGCGCCGGCGATGCCGGGCACGCGGTATTTTTCGAGCATTTCGATATCCATCTCGACGCCGAGGCCCGGCCCTTCCGGCACCTCGAAGCGGCCATCCTTTAGAACCGGCGGATTGGGCGAGATATCGCCGCCGAGATAGGCGCGCTCGGTATCGATGGCGATCGACATGTTCGGCAGCGATGCCGCGAGATGGATATAGGCCGATTGCGACAGCGCCAGTTCTGCGCCGGAATGCAGCGTCACCGGGATGCCGACCGCCTCGCAGATCGCCGCCGCCTTGATCGTCTGCCACAGGCCGCCGGCCTCGTGCGGGTCGAGAAGCACGACATCGGCGGCATTGGCGCGGATGATGTTTCCGACATCGGACAGGGTATAGGCGCTTTCGTCGAGCGCGATCGGCACCGTTGAGCGGGCAACGAGCGCCGCATGGCCGGCGAGATCGTCGAGCTCCAGCGGCTGTTCCACATAGGCCGGATCGAAGGCTCTCAGTTTTTCGAGCTGGCGTTTTGCGGTCGCCGGGTTCCAGGCGCCGTTGACGTCAAGCCGCAGCGGGTGGTCGCCGATCACCTTCCGGGAGGTCTCGGCGAGCGTGATATCGCTCCTTTCGTCGAAGCCGATCTTCACCTTGAAGGTCGTATAACCGAGGTCGAGGAAGCGCTTCAGGCGTTCCGAAAGGCCTTTGGGGTCGTTGGTGAAGAGATAGGCGGCGGCTTCGACATCCTTGCGCCAGCGGCCACCCCACATGGCATAAAGCGGCAGGTTCGCCTGTTTGCCGAGCGCATCCCACATCGCCATTTCCATGGCGCAGATCGCCATCACTGCGGCGCGCTTGTGGTGATAGAAGCCGGCGCCGAGCACATGGCGGTGGAAACGTTCCGCATCCGCGACCGCGTAGCCGATCGCCAGTGGTGCGACGACATCGGCGAAGACTGCGGGCACGTTGGCGATCAGCGAGATTGTCTCGCCCCAGCCGATGATCCCGGCATCCGTCTCAATGCGGCAGATCAGCCGGGTCGTGCCGATTCGCCGCCCGGAACCCCAGAGAATGTCCTCGGTGAACGGCATACGGACCAGCCAATGGTCCACTTTGGTAATGCGCAAGATATCCTCCCATGGGCAACTTCCTTGCCGCTTCAGTTTCGCCGTTGACATGGAACTTAGTTCCAAGATAACTTTCTTGGCAAGAGCGAGGCGGCGTGCTGTGGGAGCGGCATCAAAAATCGTCGTCAGGGAGAGGGCATGGCCAAGGTACAATTGGAAGCGATCGACAAGGATGTCGCCAATGATACCGGCGGCGTGCCGGGTGTTCAGGCGCTGACGCGCGGCATCCAGATCGTCGATGCGGTGGCGGCGGAAGCCCGCGGCCTGCGCTTCACCGAACTGCTCGACCAGACTCAATTGCCGAAGGGCACGCTGCACCGGCTGCTGCAGGCGCTGGTCGACGAACGTCTGCTCCACTTCGATACCCGCGACCAGGTCTACCGGCTGGCGCCGCGGCTGTTCCAATGGGCGCACAAGGTCTGGGACAATTTCGATCTGCGCGGCGCGGCCGAACCGGAACTGGCGCGGCTTCGCGACCTGACGGGCGAGGCGATCCGCCTCGGCGTGCTCGACGGCGGCAGCATCCTTTACATCGACCAGCGGGAAGTGCCGCAACCGCTGCGCCTCAACAACGGCGTCGGCTCGCGCGCAGCACCGCATGCGAGCGGCCTCGGCAAGGCGATCCTGGCGCATCTGTCGCTCGAAAAACGCCGTGCGCTGCTCGACGGCATCGAACTGGAACGGCTGACCCCGAACACGATCGTCAATGCCGAGGAGCTGAGCCGCCAGCTCGATCTTACCAAGGCACGTGGTTACGCCGTCTCGGTCGACGAGCAGCATATCGGCATTTCCTCGGTCGCAGCACCCGTCCTCAACCATCGCGGCGAACCGATCGGCGCGATCGGTATTATCGGCCCGTCCTTCCGCCTGCCGGTCGATCGGCTGCACGCTTTCGGCCGCGACGTCATCGAGGCGGCGCGCCGCACATCCGGCAATTTTGGAGAGTTTCCCATGTCGCTTGCTGTCAAGCCGCGTCCTCTCGGCCCCGATCGCGCCGACGTGCGCTGCGTCATTCCGGCAAGCACGTTTCTCGGCGAGGGTCCGCACTGGTCGCCCGAGCACAAGAAGCTCTATTTCGTCGATATCCTGGCGCCGGCCGTCCATACCGGCGACCCGGTGAAGGGCACCTACACGTCCATGCAGGTGCCGGAACTGATCGGCTTCGTCATCCCTCGCTCGCGCGGCGGTTTCGTCGCGGCCATGCATGGCGAGATCCGCGGCATCGATCTTTCGACCGGCGATATCACGACGATCTCGCGGCCGGAGGCCGACCGGCCCGGCAATCGCTTCAACGACGGCAAATGCGACCGTCGCGGCAGGCTTTGGGCCGGTACGCTGGCGATTGACACGACGCCGGACCAGGGGCGGCTCTGGAGGATCGAGCCGGACGGTCGCTCGCGGGAGATGGATCGCGGTTTCCACGTCTCGAATGGGCTTGGCTGGAGCCCGGACGACCGTATCTTCTACTTTACCGATACCAACCGGCAGACGGTCTATGCCTATGATTTCGATATCGAAAGCGGCGAAGTCGCCAATCGCCGGACTTTTATCACCGTGCCGGAGGCCGAAGGCAAGCCGGACGGCATGACGGTCGATGCGGAAGGTTTCGTCTGGATCGCCCATTGGGACGGCTGGTGCGTTACCCGCTACGATCCTCAGGGCAAGGTGGAGCGGGTGATCAACCTGCCGATCCCGCGCCCGACGAGCTGCGTCTTCGGCGGTGCCGACATGCAGACCCTGTTTGTGACATCCGCCCGCATCCGGCTTTCGGCAGCGCAGCTTTCCGAAGCGCCGCTCTCCGGCAGCGTGTTTTCCATCGATACCGGCATCAAGGGCCAGGCAGCCCAGATGTTCGGGGGCTGAGACATCAAGAGACACCCATGGCCAAGCTTGAACTCAAAGACATCCGCAAATCCTTCGGCTCGGCCGAAGTCCTGAAGGGCATCGACCTGACGGTCGAAGACGGCGAATTCGTCGCCTTCGTCGGTCCGTCCGGCTGCGGAAAATCGACGCTGCTGCGGCTCATCTGCGGGCTTGACGAAATCACCTCGGGCAAAATGGCGATCGACGGCGAGTTGGTGAACGACGTGCCGCCGGCCAAGCGCGGTATCGCCATGGTCTTCCAGTCCTATGCGCTCTATCCGCATATGACGGTTGCCGAGAACATGGGATATGCGCTCAGGCTTGCCGGCACGCCGAAGCCGGAGATCGACACCCGCGTCGTTCAGGCGGCCAAAAAACTCAGAATCGACAGCTATCTCGAGCGCAAGCCCCGCCAGCTCTCCGGCGGCCAGCGCCAGCGCGTAGCGATCGGCCGCGCCATTGTTCGCGAACCGCGTATCTTCCTGTTCGACGAGCCGCTTTCCAACCTCGACGCCTCGCTGCGCGTGGAAATGCGTATCGAGATCGCCCGCATGAAGGATACGCTCGGGACCACGATGGTCTATGTCACCCACGACCAGATCGAGGCGATGACGCTGGCCGACAAGATCGTGGTGCTGAATTCCGGCCGTGTCGAGCAGATCGGCTCGCCGCTCGATCTCTACAACAAGCCGGTGAACCGCTTCGTTGCGGGCTTCATCGGATCGCCGCGCATGAATTTCCTGAGCCTCGGCGCCAGGAAAGGCGAAGGCGTCTTTACTGTTCCGGGCGGAGAAGTGCGTCTGCCGCGCGACCTGTCCTCCACGCCGGCAGAGATCGGCATCCGGCCGGAGCATGTGGAGCTGGTGAGCCGTGGCGCCCCGGATTCGCTTGCCGGCACGGTGACCATGACCGAACATCTCGGCAGCGACACCTATGCCTATGTGGCGCTCGAAGGCTCCGAGGAGATGGTCGTGGTGCGGCTTTCCGGCGACCGGGCCGTCAAGCGCGGGGAGCCGATCGGCGTGCATGTCGATCCGGCCATGATCCACGTTTTTTCCGCTGATGGCCTGTCACTGGCGTCGGCGCGTCCAGTCGCTCTGGAGGCCGCATGACCATCCATCCGGAACTCGTCGCAAAGGCCGAGGTCGAGGCCGCGAAGTATCCGAGCCTCAAGGGCAGGGGCGTGCTGATCACCGGCGGCGGTTCGGGCATCGGAGCCTCGCTGGTCGAGCATTTTTGCGCCCAGGGCTGCAGGGTCGGGTTCCTCGACCTTAATGCCAATGTTGCCGACGAGACGGCCGAGGTAGTCGCGAGAAAGACCGGCAACAAACCGTTCTATGGTACCGCGGACCTGCGCGACATCGACGCCCTGAAGGACGGGATCGAGGCGCTGCGATCCGAAATCGGACCGATCCGGGTGCTCGTCAACAATGCGGGCAATGACGATCGCATGCCGCTCGAAGACGTGACGCCGGACTATTGGGACGAGCGTTTCCAGACCAACCTGCGCCATCAGTTCTTCGCGGTTCAGTCCGTCGTGCCGGAAATGGCGGAGGCCGGTGGCGGGTCGATCATCAACATGGGCTCGATCTCGTGGATGCGCGGTGCTGCCGGCCTGATCTTCTACACGACCGCGAAATCCGCGGTCATGGGCATGACCAAGTCGCTCGCCCGCGAACTGGGGACACGCAATATCCGCGTCAATTCGATCGCGCCCGGCTGGGTGCTGACCGAGCGCCAGGTGGAGCGCGCCAAGCGTGTCTACCAGGGCAAGTTTTCCGAATACCTCGAGGTCCAGTGCCTCAAGGAGCATCTGCTGCCGCCCGATATCGCCCGCATGGCGCTGTTCCTGGCGGCAGACGATTCCCGCCTCATCACGTCACAGACATTCATCGTCGATGGAGGCGTCGTCTAACGAGGGTAAGGCGGATACGGCGCTCGCCGCTTGACCTTTTTCAGGTTGAAACAGAGTTCCATCATCATCGTTTCGGGAGGATCTGATGAATACATTTACCAGACTGATCGGCACTGCCGCCGTCGCGCTTGCGCTCGGCTCGGGTGCCGCCAAGGCAGCCGATCTCAGCTTCATGAGCTTCACTTATGCGGAAGAGGCCAACAAGGCGATCGTCCAGGGTGTCCTGGACAATTTCCAGAAGACCGAGAAGCTGACGGTCGAGCCGCTCGGCTTCGCTTGGGGCGACATGCAGAAGAATATCTTTCTGCGCGCCCGGTCGAAAACCCTGCCCGATGTCGCCCAGCTTTCCGAACGCTGGCTGCCGACTTTCGCGAGCCTCGACAATCTCGTCGACCTGAACACGGTCTACGGCAAGGACAAGCTCCAGGCGGCTTTCGCGCCGGATGCGCTCGCCATGGGCAATATCAACGGCAAGCAGCTTGCACTGCCGCTTCTGTCCGGTTCGATCGGCATGGTGGCCAACAAGGAAGTGCTCGCCAAGGCCGGCATCAATGACGCTCCGAAGACCGTCGAAGACTTCAAGAAAGCCCTGGTCGCGGTGCGCGACAAGGTACCCAACTCGGTGCCGTACTCCATGGCGACCAAAAACAACGGCTCGATCCTGATCGACTTCATGGTCTGGAACTGGGTGCATGGCGGCCGGATCATCGACGACGCCGGCAAGGTCGTCGTCGACAGCCGGCAGAGCCGCGATGCGCTCGGCTTCATGGTCGGCCTGCTGAAGGACCGCTTGGCGGCTCCGGAAATCGACCGCCCGGATTCGCGCCGCCTGCTGGCGCAGGGTGCTTCGGCCTTCTATCTCGACGCCCCGCAGACCCGGACTTTCCTGCGTGATTTCTCCGGCAAAGGCCAGGCCTTCGATGCCAATGTGCTGCCGATGCCGACCCCTGTGCTGAAGGCTGGTGACAAGTCTGTTTCCGTCCAGTGGGGACATCTGCTCGTGCAGTTCGCCGCCGGCGGCAAGGCCAAGGCTGACGATCCGGCCGACAAGTTCCTGACCTACATCATTTCGGACAAGGTACAGACGGACCTTCCGTTGAAGATGAGCGCGCTGCCGGTCACCAAGTCCGCCCGCGCGGCGGTGGCCGACGACGCCTATCTCAAGAACTGGTCGGCCGCGACGGGTGACGCCCGCCGCAACGAAGTCGGCATCTGGTCCAATGCCGCCGACCTCACCAACATCATCGGCGAGGAAGTGCAGGGCGCGCTGCTCGGCCAGAAATCGGCCGACGATGCCATCAAGTCCATGCAGGCTCGGCTGACGACCAGCATGGAGAAGGCGAAGAAGTCGGAATAGGTCGGTCGAGGCTCCCCCTCATCCGCCTGCCGGCACCTTCTCCCCGAGGGGAGAAGGGATATGCCGCGCCGTCGCCGTCCCTCCTCTCCCCAGCGGGGAGAGGGTGGCCGAACGCAGCGGAGGCCGGGTGAGGGGGCGTGCTCCGTGGCTGCTGGCATAATGATATCTACAGGAAATGAACCCATGGCCGTGATCGAAAACAATGTCGGTGCCTATCCGGTCTCGCCGCATGCGAACCGCGGGGGCCTGAAAGCGGGGCAAAACCGCATCGGGCTGCTTCTGCTGCTGCCGGCGGCGATCGCCTTTGCTGCGGTCATCCTCTATCCGTTTCTGTCGGCGCTTGGCCTGTCGCTGTTCGAATACACCGTAGAGATGATGGAGCCGCGCTTCATCGGCTTCGAGAATTTTTATAAGATCGCGTCGGACCCGGATGTCTGGACGGCGTTCTGGACGACGGCCATCTATGTGGTGTTGACCACAACGGGCACGCTGGTCGCCGGTCTCGGCTGGGCGCTGATCATGAACCAGCCGTTTGCCGGCCGCGCGGTGCTGCGGTCGCTGTCGCTATTGCCCTGGGTCCTGCCATCGACGGTCAGCGCCTTCATCTGGGGCTGGATCTTCAATTCCCGCTACGGCGTGCTGAACGCCTTGCTGATGGAACTGGGGCTGATCGACTACCCACAGGCCTGGCTGTCGACGCCTGAAGGCGCCATGCTGGCGGTGGTGCTGACCAAGATCTGGCTCTCCATCCCGCTTTTCATGTCCTTCTTCCTCGCCGGCCTGCAGAACCTCGACAAGGAGCAGATCGATGCGGCGCGCGTCGATGGCGCTGGCAACTGGGCGGTGCTGCGCGACCATATCCTACCGCATCTGCGACCGGTCCTGATGATCGTCGTGGTTCTCGGCGTGATCGGCAATCTGCAGCAGTTCGATACGATCTACGCGCTGACCGGTGGCGGCCCGGTGCGGGCGACGACGGTTCTGTCCGTGGAGGTCTATCGCCGTGCTTTCGAGCAGTGGGATATCGGCTTTGCGTCTGCCGTCGGCGTGCTCTGGGTTGCGGCGCTCCTGCCGCCTGCCTTCCTCTATCTGCGCATGCTGGTGAAAGGAAACTGAGATGTTCGACCTTTCCTCCCGTCAGGCAAAAATCGTCTTCTTTGCCGCCCTTGCGGTGATCGGCTTCTTTCTGTTCTTCCCGCTCTACTGGCTGGTGATCTCGTCCCTGAAGGCGAATGCCGAACTCTATCGGGTCGTGCCGACGCCGTTTCCGACCATGCCGAGCCTCGAGCATTTCATCCGGGCGCTGACCACCGGCAAACTGCCGATGTACCTGATGAACAGCCTGATCACCTCGACCTGCAGCGCCGCGCTGGTGACGCTGCTGGCGCTCTATGCCGGCTTCAGCTTCGCCAAATATCGTTATTTCGGTCGTCAGCCGGTGATGTTGTTCATGCTCTCGGCACAGATGTTCCCGTTCGGCCTGCTGCTGATCTCCATCTATCCGCTGATGAGCGAGTTGAACCTGCTCGACACAAGGCCGGGACTGATCCTCAGCTACATCGTCTTCGCGCTGCCGGTCTCGACCTACATGCTCTACAGCTACTTTACCCAGGTGCCGGACGAGCTGATCGATGCGGCGCGGGCGGACGGTGCGAGCGATCTCCGGATCTTCCACACGATCGTCATCCCGATCTCGATCCCGCCGATCGTCACGGTGTTCCTTTATTCCTTCATGTGGTCCTGGAACGACCTTCTCTATTCGATGACGCTGATCGTCTCGGACGAGAAGCGCACGATCGGGCCGGGCCTGCTTCTCACCTATCTCAACGAGGTCAATTCGGACTGGGGCGGCGCCATGGCGGCATCGCTGATCGCGTCTGCACCCATCGTCGTGGCCTTCATGTTCCTCCAACGTTATTTCATTCAGGGCGTCACCGCCGGAGCAGTCAAATGAGCAAGATCCTTGCGGGGGCTTTCCCCGTTCTTCCCACACCGTTCCGCGACGACGGATCGATCGACGAGGCGGACTTCCTGTCGATCATCGATTTCGCGCTGGAGAGCAACGTGGACGGCGTCGTGTATCCTGGTGTCGCCAGCGAAGTGGACACGCTGACGCCGGAAGAACGCAGGCGGCAGGTGGAACTCTTGGCGGAGCGGATCGGCGGGCGCATCCCGATCATCATCGGCGCCAGCGATCCGGATCCGAAGGCTGCGGCGAAACATGTGGCGCAGGCGGCGGAAATCGGGGCAGGGGCGGCCATGGTGATGGCGCCGTTGTCTCTCGGCAACGACATCGCCGCCCAGACCGCCTATTTCAGGGAAGTGGCGGCTGATGCGGGCGTGCCG
The DNA here is from genome assembly GCF_964254135.1 of Neorhizobium tomejilense. Classification (NCBI taxonomy): domain Bacteria; kingdom Pseudomonadati; phylum Pseudomonadota; class Alphaproteobacteria; order Hyphomicrobiales; family Rhizobiaceae; genus Neorhizobium; species Neorhizobium tomejilense. The sequence continues at coordinate 2,235,163 of NZ_CAXUSO020000001.1, read as the reverse complement.
ATCATGCTGCAGAACCAGCCGAAGCCGATCGGTGCGGGGCTGACGCCGGAAGAAGTGGCGGCTGTCGCAAATGCCGTGCCGGAAATCCGCTACGTCAAGGAGGAGACCGCGCCCTGCGGCCAGCATCTGACCCGGATCAAGGCGGCTGCCAACGGTTCGCTCGACGCGATCTTCGGCGGTGCCGGCGGGCGTTACATCACCGACGAGCTGGCGCGCGGTGCCGCCGGCACAATGCCGGCCGCCGAGCTTGCCGACATCCATGCGCAGATGATCCATGCCTGGCAGAAGGGCGATGTCGCGACCACCCGCAAACTTTACAACGTTTCGCTGCCGCTCCTGAATTTCCAGGCGATCTTCCGCATGCACATGACCAAGGAAGTGCTGCGCCGGCGCGGTGTCATCAAGCACACGTTCGTCCGCGGCAAGGGGCCGAAATTCGACGAGGGCGATGCCAAGGAATTGGCGTTGCTTCTGGCGGAGGCCGATCTGCCCTATACCAATCACAAGCCGAACTGAGCTGGAACCCATGCCGAAAAACGTCGTCGATGCGATCGTCTCGGTCGAGACCTTCATCATCTCCATTCCCCGCGAGGTGCCCTATCTCGGGCCACTCAAGGAAGGCGAGGCGATCAATGCGCGCGGTTACCTGATCCGCAAGGGCAACCGCACCATCTATCCCTCGACCGACATGACGCTGTTGATCAAGGTCACCGGCGAGAGCGGCAAGGTCGGTTGGGGCGAGTGTTATGGGATCGTCGCGCCGGAGGCGACCAAGGCGATCATCGACGACGTGCTCGGCCCGGTCATCATCGGCCGCGATCCGGGTGATGCGGCGGTCATCCACGAGGACCTCTACGACCTGATGCGGGTGCGCGGTTTCTTCGGCGGCTATTATCTCGACGCGCTGGCAGGCGTCGACATCGCGCTCTGGGATTTGACCGGCAAGAACCTCGGGGTGCCGGTCTCGACGCTGCTTGGCGGGCGGCGGCACGATACGATCCGCGCCTATGTCTCCGGCCTGCCGAAAGCGACGCTGAAGGAGCGTTGCGATCTGGCCGAACATTGGGTCGGCAAAGGCTACAAGGGCATCAAGTTCGCGGCGGTGGTCTCCGAGGAGGATATCGTCAAGGAAATGGCGGCTCTGCGCGAAGCGGTCGGGCCGGATATCGACCTGATGGCCGACCTGCACTGGAAGTTCGAAGCGGGCGAGGCGATCCGCATCATCCGGCGGCTGGAACCCTACAATCTCTATTTTGCCGAGGCGCCGGTGCAGCCGGAGAACCTCGAGGGCCAGGCGCGGGTTGCGGCCGGCATCGGCGTGCCGCTGGCACTCGGCGAGGAATTGCGTACCACCTACGAATACAGGCCGCGGTTCGAAAAGCGGGCGATGAGCATCGTGCAGCCGGAAATGGGGCATACGGGCATCACCGAGTTCATCCGCATCGGCCAGATGGCGCAGGCATTCCACATGAACATCATGCCGCACGCGTCGATCAGCGTCGGCATCTTCATGGCGGCGAGCCTGCAGGCGTCATCCGCACTGCAGAACGTGCCCTATCACGAATACCAGCACTCTATCTTCGACCGGAACCTCACCTATACGAAGGGCGACATGGCGTCGGGCGAGGGCACCTATGTGGTGCCGACCGGCGCCGGCCTCGGCGTCGAGCCGAAGGAGGACGTGTTCGAGTTTGTCGTCAGACGGTGACAGGATCGACGTCGATTGTTGAAGGGGCTGTCGCCGCATGGCGACTGGGCGCAGCGCCTGAGATCATCACCGTGCGGCATCCCGGAACGCTTCGAAGATCACCCGGTGGCCGGAGTCGTTGGGGTGGGTGATGTCGGGCGAGGCGAGAAGTCCGTCGCCGTGCTCCATCATCCTTTCGTAGACCGGGGCATAGAAAACCGAGAATTGCCGGGCAAGCTCGCGGACCGCTTCCACATAACGCTCAAAGCCCTGGCGGGTCTGGCCGGTGAACCCTGCGCTTCCAACCGAGAACCCGGCATCCGGAATATAGGGGGCTGCCGATCGCGATCCCTTGCCCGTGCCCGGCGGCGATCAGCCCTTTCAGGATACGGCTATAATCCCGCACGAAGCCTGCGGCATTCATGGTTTCGGGAGCCGCAGTGTAGCGAGCGTCATTGTAGCCGTAGAGGATCAGGATCGCGTCCTCGTGCGGTCGATCAAGAAGTGCTTGAACAAACCTCCCGATACCATTGTTCAAACTCGGCTTTCCATCGACAAGCTTTGAGCCCTGCAGCACCGTTCCCGGGATGGCGTGATTGCGGATCGGGAAGCCTTCGACCGCACTGGCAAACAGTGCCGGCCAGGCAAGTTCGGCCCGGGAGGTATTGAAGCCGGCGGTGATGCTGTCGCCGAATACTCGGGTGCCGGAAATTTCCAGCGATTTCAGATGCTCCGCAAACCTCATCAACTTTTCCTTCATTTTCCCGCTTGACAGCCGCCGCCATAATCTTGTTTATACGTATTAGCTGCTAATACGCATTAGCAGTCAAGAGGAAGAGGGAGGATCTTGCGTGGTTGCGCCTAAGCGTTTGACTCAGCACGACATTGCGAAATTGGCCGGCGTCAGCCAGGCGACCGTTTCGCTTGTGCTGAACGGCGCGCCAACATCTCTGGCGCGTATTCCGCAGGAGACCCGCGAGCGCGTCCAGCAGGTCATTCGCACCACCGGCTACGTCGCCGATCCGATTGCGCGCCGGATGGCGAAGGGGCTGAACCGCATTCTCGGCGTGTTCACCTATGAGCCGGCCTTTCCAAGCGCCCAGGCGGACTTCTTCACGCCCTTCCTGCTCGGCATCGAGGAAGAGGCGCAGATCCAGAATTACGACCTTCTGCTCCTGACAGGTGCCGGTGTCGGGCAGGATCGGAAAATCTTTGCTGATGGCAATCGCTTAAGGATCGCCGATGGCTGCCTCGTGCTCGGCCGCGAATTCGACCGCGCGGAGCTGACGCGACTGGTATCCGGCGACTATCCGTTCGTGGCGATCGGCCGGCGCGAGGACGCCGGCGGGCCGGTTCCCTATGTCGGCGGCGATTATGCGAACGGCACGCGGGCGCTCGTCGAGAAGGCAAGGGCGCTCGGGCATTCGAAGCTCGCCTATATCGGCCCACCGGGACCGGCGGAATCGACTGCCGATCGGTGGTCGGGCTTTGACGGTGCTCTCGGCGACGGTCTCGAGCTTGTCCTGCATATCGAAACGGCGGGACGTGCGGCAGACGAGATACTGGACGCTCTTTTCGGCAGCGGTGCGACTGTCGCCTTCTTTGTCGAGCTCGCCGATGCGGTGCGTGTCGAGGCGGCTGCGCGCGCGCGTGGCCTGTCCATCCCCGGTGATTTTTCGGCCGTCGTGCTCGGTAGCCATATCCGCGCGGAACGCAGCCATGTGCAATTCACCGCCTTCGACATCCCCCGCGAGGAGATGGGTCGGCAGGCGACTGCGATGCTGGTGCGCCGCATCGAAAGTGGAGATGCCGGCGGCCAAATTCTTCTGACCTGTGAACCGGTCGAGGGGGAAACCCTTGGACCCGCAAAAAGACGGACATGATCAACGTGACAGAGATGCATACGGATATTCTGGTGGTAGGCGGCGGTCTTGGCGGTGTTGCGGCAGCACTTGGTGCATGCCGGGCTGGCCGCAGCGTGATCATGACCGAGGAGTTCGACTGGATCGGCGGCCAGCTGACCAGCCAGGCTGTGCCCTCCGACGAGCATACCTGGGTCGAGCAGTTCGGCATTACCCGCTCCTACCGGAAGCTGCGCAGCGGCATCCGCCAGTATTACCGCGACCACTATCCGCTGACCGAGGGCGCACGCGCCTGGGGTGACCTCAATCCCGGTGCCGGCTGGGTCAGCCGCATCTGCGCCGAGCCGCGCGTCAGTCTCGCCGTCATGGAAGCGATGCTTGCGCCTTATCGCGGCGCCGGCAAGCTGAAGGTGCTGCAGCCCTATCGCCCGGTCGCTGCCGATGTCGACGGGGATACGGTGCGTTCCGTTACCGTTCGGCATCGCGACACGGGACGGGAGATCAGCATCTCCGCCGCCTATATCCTCGATGCAACGGAACTCGGCGATCTGCTGCCGATGACCGGCACGGAATATGTGAAGGGCTTCGAGGCCCAGTCCGACACCGGCGAGCCGAGTGCGCCATCTGAAGCGCAGCCGGACAATGTCCAGGCCGTGTCGATCTGCTTTGCCATCGATCACGTCGACGGCGACCAGACGATCGACAAGCCGGAGAACTACGATTCCTGGCGCGCGTACCAGCCGCATTTCTGGGGCGGCCCTTTGCTCGGCTTCACCGCCCCGCATCCGCGCACGCTCGATTTCACCACCCGCTCGTTCACGCCCAATCCGAATGACGATCCGCTTGCCGTCGATGCCGACCAGCGCAAGGGTGGCGGCGACGAGAACCTGTGGATCTTCCGGCGCATCGCGGCGCGCAACAACTTCGTGCCCGGCGCCTACGCCTCCGACATCTGCCTCGTGAACTGGCCGATGATCGACTACATGGAAGGCACGATCATCGACCTTTCCGAAGAGGACAAGGCAAAGCAGCTGAAATCGGCTGCCGACCTCTCCTATTCGCTGTTCTACTGGCTGCAGACCGAAGCCCCGCGCGTCGACGGCGGCCAGGGTTTTCCCGGGCTTCGCCTGCGCGGCGACATTACCGGCACCGAGCACGGGCTTGCCATGGCTCCCTATATCCGCGAGAGCCGCCGCATCAAGCCGGTTACCCGCATCGTCGAGCAGGACCTGTCCTACTCGGTGCGCGGCGAAAAGGGCGCGGTCAATTACCGCGACAGCATCGGTATCGGCATGTACCGGATCGACCTGCATCCCTCGACCGGCGGCGACAACTATATCGACGTGCCGTCCTGCCCGTTCGAGATTCCGCTCGGCGCGTTGCTGCCGCAGCGGGTGAAAAACCTCATTCCGGCCGGCAAGAACATCGGCACGACCCACATCACCAATGGCTGCTATCGGCTTCACCCGGTCGAATGGAACATCGGCGAAGTCGCCGGCATGCTCGCCGCCCATTGCCTCGACAAAAATCTTACGCCGCATCAGGTCCAGGAAAACGACGAGAAGCTCCAGAATTTCCAGAGAGAGCTCAGCCGTGAAGGCATCGAAATGCGCTGGCCGGACGTCGCCGCCTACTAGGACGGCCAGGGGCCTGTCTATCAAACAAACCAATCTTTGGAGGAGGAACGGGAATAAACATCATCGGACTTTCAAATCTGCGGTTTCGGCCTTGGCCTTGGCCGTGGCCGTGCCGCTCTGCTGGAGCGGCATTGCCAACGCCCAGGACGCGGTCAACCTGCGCATGACCATCTGGAGCGCCAACGAGGCGCATCTGAAGCTGTTCAGCGACATCGCTGCCGGCTTCAAGAAGGACCATCCGAACGTGACGGTGACCTACGAGTCGCTGCCCTTCGATACCTATACGACGGCGCTGACGACCCAGATCGCCGGCGGCAATGCGCCTGACATGGCCTGGATCTTCGAGACCGCCGCCTATGACTTCGTCAATTCCGGCGCGCTCTATCCGCTGACGGATACGCTCAAGGCCACCAAGGGCTATAATGCGGAAGAACTGAGCGCCACGGCCGCCGAGCGCTGGACCAAGGATGGCAAGCTGTTTGCCTATCCGTTCTCGACCTCGCCGTTTGCGATGTTCGTCAATAACGACCTCATCAAGGCTTCCGGCGCCAAGACTCCGGCGGAAATGATCGCAGCCAACCAGTGGACATGGGACAATGCGATTGCCACCGCATCCACCGTCGGCAAGGTCCCGGGCAAGGGTGGCCTGATCGTCCGCGACTTCAACTTTCAGATCTGGCAGAATCTTGCCTCCGTCTGGAACGGCTGGGGCGCTTCGCCCTGGAGCGCCGACGGCAAGACCTGCACGATGACCGAGAAGCCGATGGTCGACGCGCTGACCTTCATTCACAACGCCGTCTTCAAGAACAAGGCGATGCCGGGTCCCGGCGAAAGCGTCGACTTCTTCGCCGGCAATGCGGCAATGACGATCACCCAGATCAGCCGCGCCTCGCTGCTGCCGAAGGACAAGCCGTTCGCCTGGGATCTCGTGCCGCTGCCGAAGGGGCCGGCCGGCAATTATGCGCTGATCGGTCAGGCGGGTGTCGGCGTCATGCAGTCGGGCAAGAACGCCAAGACGGCGGCCGAATTCGTCGCCTATATGACGAACCCGGAAAACTCGGCCAAGCTCAGCCAGTTCTTCCCGTCGGCTCGCAAGTCGCTGCTGAACGCCGAAGTCCTGAAGAAGACCAATCCGCTGCTGAGCCAGGAGCAGATCGACAAGGTCGTGATCTCCGGCATTGCCACCGGCAAGGTCATTCCAGGCCATACGGGCTTTGCGCAGATCCAGCAGGTGGTTCGTTCGGGCCTCGATGCCGTCTGGCGTCCGGATGCGAATATCCCGGCAGCCCTCCAGCAGATCTGCGGCCAGATCGGCCCGCTTCTGAAGCGTTAAGGGGGCTCGTGTCGATGGCTGTCGTGCAGCAAACCGCCCGTCCGGAAGGCCGCTCCTCATCGTCGTTCTGGACGGTCGCGCGGCGCGACAGCCTCGCCGGGTTTCTCTTCATCGCCCCGCAACTGATCGGGATCACGCTGTTCGTGCTGATCCCGCTCTGCCTGGTCTTCTGGTATTCGCTGCACGAGTGGAACGTGCTCGCCAATACCTTCACCTATACCGGCCTCGCGAACTACCAGATGCTGCTCGAAGACACGAGCCTGCCGTCAGTGCTCGGGGCGACGGCGATCTTTTCCGCCGGGCTGGTGATCTTCAACCTGAGCCTGGCGCTTCTGCTTGCGGTGCTGCTCAACCAGAAGCTCGCCGGCATCACCATCTTCCGCACGCTGTTCTTCTCGCCGGTCGTGGTGTCGCTGGTCGCCTGGACGATCGTCTGGGGTTTCCTGCTGCAGAAGAACGGCGGCATCAACGGCGTGCTGCTCGTCTTCGGCATCGATGGGCCGAACTGGCTGCGCGAACCGGTAACGGCGATGATCTCGGTCATCGTGGTGCAGGTGTTCAAGAATGTCGGCCTCAACATGATCCTGTTCCTCGCAGCCCTCCAGGGCGTGCCGAACGAACTCTACGAGGCGGCCCGTATCGACGGCGCACCGCGCTTCAAGCAGTTCCGTCGCATCACCCTGCCGCTGATCAGCCCGACCATCCTTTTGACCTCGATCATCACCATCGTCGGCTCGTTGCAGGTGTTCGCGCAGATCGCGGTGCTGACGCAAGGCGGGCCGGGCCTCACGACAACGGTGCTCGTCTATTATCTCTACCAGCAGGCCTTCCAGTTCCATTTCTTCGGCTACGGCTCGACGCTGTCGATCATGCTGTTCGCGATCGTCGCCGTGCTCACCTTCGCCCAGTGGCAGATGCGCAAGAGGATCGTCTTTTATGAAAGCTGAGCTCTCCCCGCGCAGACAAGTGTTTCTCTACGGCCTGCTCTGCGTTCTCCTGATCCCCTTCGTCTTTCCGACCTGGTGGATGGTGACGTCGTCGGTGAAGCCGATCAGCGACATTTTTGCCTTTCCGCCGCAGCTCCTGCCGGAAAGCTACGACTGGACGACCTATTCGAAGGTCTTCGAACTGCAGCCCTTCGTGAAGCAGTACTGGAATTCGGCCTATATCGCCGCACTGGTGACGATCGGCACGATGGTCGTGTCCTCCATGGCGGGTTATGCTTTCGCGCGCATCAAGTTTCCGTTCGCCAATGCGATCTTCATGGTCGTGCTGCTCGGGCTCCTGATCCCATCGGAAGTGACGATCGTGCCGCTTTTCCAGATGTTCCTGAAGGCGGGCATGGTCAACACCCACTGGCCGCTGATCCTGGTGCCGATCTTCGGCGCGCCGAGCGTGTTCGCGACATTCGTGATGCGGCAGTTCTTCATTGCGCTGCCCGTCGAGCTCGAAGAGGCGGCGCGGGTCGATGGTCTTGGGCGCTTCAAGATTTTTCGCAAGATCGCCTTGCCGCTTGCAAGGCCGGCGCTCGCGTCGGTCGCGATCTTCACCTTCCTGCATTCCTGGAACCTCTATCTGGAACCGATCGTGTTCCTGTCGAGTGCCGACAAATTCACGCTGCCGCAGGCGCTGACGCAATACACGGACGCCTATGGCGGGCCGATGTGGAACATCCAGCTTGCTGCCGCGACCCTGACAGCGCTGCCCGTTCTCATCGTCTTCATCATCGCGCAGAAGCAATTCGTCGAAGGGCTCGCGCATACCGGCCTCAAGGGTTGAAAAACTCACCTTTTGAAACACTGAGGCTGAAGAAACGGAAATCTGATTGATGGCTGAAGTTACCCTTTCCAATGTCCGCAAGAGCTATGGCGCCGTCGACATCATCCACGGCATCGATCTCGGCATCACCGACGGCGAGTTCGTGGTGCTGGTCGGCCCGTCCGGCTGCGGCAAATCCACCCTGCTCAGAATGGTCGCCGGGCTGGAGACAATTACCGGCGGCGAGGTGAATATCGGCGGGCGGGTGGTCAACGACCTCGACCCAAAGGACCGCGACATCGCCATGGTCTTCCAGAACTATGCGCTTTATCCGCATATGACGGTCGCGACCAATATGGGATTCTCGCTGGAACACCGCGGCGGCAGCAAGGCGGAGATCGCCGAACGGGTCAAATGGGCCGCCGACATTCTTGGTCTTGCGCCCTTGCTCGATCGCTACCCGCGCCAGCTTTCCGGCGGCCAGCGCCAACGCGTTGCGATGGGCCGGGCGATTGTCCGCGATCCCAAGGTGTTCCTGTTCGATGAGCCGCTTTCCAATCTTGACGCGAAACTGCGCGTCGTCATGCGCGGCGAGATCAAAAGCCTGCACCAGAGACTGAAGACGACCACCATCTATGTCACCCACGACCAGGTCGAGGCGATGACCATGGCCGACAAGATCGTCGTGCTGAACGGCGGGCGGGTCGAGCAGATCGGCGCACCGCTCGACCTTTACGACCGGCCGGCCAACCAGTTCGTGGCGGGCTTCATCGGCTCGCCGTCGATGAATTTTTTGACCGGCACGATTACACCGGAAGGCTTCTCCGCGCCCGGTATTTTGCTGCCACTGCCCGAGGCAGCGCACGGGCACAGGGACCGAAAGACGGTCTACGGCATTCGTCCCGAACATTTCGCCCTGGACGAGAGCGGCGTGCCTGCGGAAATCGTGCTGGTCGAGCCGATGGGTTCCGAGACGCAGGTGACGATGAAACTGGGCGAAACGCTGGTGACCGGCGTGTTTCGCGAACGGGTGTCGTTGTCGCCGGGCGCGACGATCCGGGTGCGGCCAGAACTCGGCAATATCCATCTCTTCGCCGCCGATGGCGGCCAGCGGTTGAACTGAGGCCTGCGATGCCGAATTATCCCGAAACCAAACTTACCAAGGCGCTGCGCGGCGGCGAATTCCCGGTCATCGTCTCGCTCGCCCGGCACGACCTCGATCTTGCCAAGGCGGCGATCGGGGCAGGGGCATTTGCGATCAAGGTGCATCTCAACGCCTATCACCGCGCGACCGGCACGACGTTCGGCAGTTTTGCCGAGGAGCGGCCGTTTTTCGAGAAGCTGGCGCCGCTCGGGGTGCCGCTGCTGGTGATGGCCGGCCAGGAGACGGTGCCGACGCCGGACGAACTCGATGCCTTGGCCGAACTGGGTTTTGAAGGCTTCAACGTCTATTTCGACCATCTTCAGCTGCATCTGCTGCAGTCGAAGCTCCGCCCGATCCCAGCGCTCGGCGAAGGGAGCACTGACGAGGATTTGAAGGCCATCGTCGCCATTCCCGGCGCCATGATGGAGGCGTCCGTCGCGTCGTTTGCCGATTACGGCAAGCCGCTCAACGAGACCGATCTTGACCGCTACAGGGAAATCACCTCGAAGGCCGGCATTCCGGTCATCGCGCCGAGCCAGAAGCGTTTCGTGGCTGGCGATCTGGCAAGGCTGAAGGCGGCGGGCATTGCGGCGCCGCTGCTCGGCGTCATCGTCACCGGCACCACACCCGAAAGCCTCGAAGCCGCGGTGCGTCCCATCGTTGACGCGGCGGCCGGCTGAGTGGTGGCGATGGATTGAATTTCCTCCGCCGGATCGCCATTTTAGGTGCAAATCCAAAACCGAAGGAGGAAAGCATGACGACGTCTACCGAACGGGCCGTATTGGCCGGTGGTTGTTTCTGGGGCATGCAGGACCTGATAAGGCGTCTGCCCGGCGTGGTTTCGACCCGTGTCGGCTATAGCGGCGGCGACGTGCCGAACGCGACCTACCGCAATCACGGCACCCATGCCGAAGCGATCGAGATCATTTTCGATCCGGCCAAGACCAGTTATCGCGATATCCTTGAATTTTTCTTCCAGATCCACGATCCGTCGACGAAGAACCGCCAGGGCAACGATATCGGCATGAGCTATCGTTCGGCGATCTATTACGAGAACGACGAGCAGAAGCGTGTCGCCGAAGATACGATCGCCGATGTCAACGCATCGGGCTTATGGCCGGGCAAGGTGGTGACGGAAGTGGAGCCGGTCGGCGATTTCTGGCAGGCCGAACCGGAGCATCAGGATTACCTGGAGCGCTATCCGAATGGCTATACATGCCATTTCCCGCGTCCGAACTGGAAGCTGCCGAAGCGCGCCAGCGTTGCTGCCGCCGAATAAGCTATCGCGATTTCTGAATTGAAGGCGCTGCCATTTCGAAATGGCAGCGCCTTTTTTGTTTAGGCGAGCGTGTAGGCGGTCTTCACCACGGTGAAGAATTCAGCGGCATACTTGCCCTGTTCGCGCGGGCCGAAGGACGAGGCCTTGCGGCCGCCGAACGGCACGTGGAAATCGACGCCCGCCGTCGGCAGGTTGACCATCACCATGCCGGCCTCGGAGTTGCGCTTGAAGTGGGTCGCATGCTTCAGGCTGGTGGTGGCGATGCCCGCCGACAGGCCGAACGGCGTGTCGTTGGCGGTTGCCAGCGCTTCCTCGTAGTTCTTCACCCGGATGACGGAAGCAACCGGTCCGAAGATTTCCTCGCGCGAGATCCGCATCTGGTTGGTCGCTTCGGTGAACAGCGTCGGCTGCAGATAGAAGCCGGGCGTGTCGCGCTTCACGAGTTCGCCGCCGAAGGCAAGCTTGGCGCCTTCGTTCTTGCCGATCTCGATATAGTCGGTGTCCTGCTTCAGCTGCTTGTCGTCGACGACCGGGCCCATATGGCTGCCGGCCTTCATGGCGTTGTCGACGTTGATCGTCTTCAGCTTCTCGGTGAGTGCTGCGACGAACTTGTCGTGGATGCCTTCCGTCACGATCAGGCGCGAGGAGGCGGTGCAACGCTGGCCGGTCGAGAAGAAGCCCGAATTGGCGGCGGCTTCGACGGCGACGTTGAGGTCCGCGTCGTCGAGGACGACCATCGGGTTCTTGCCGCCCATTTCGAGCTGGAACTTGCGGTTATGCTCGATCGAGGCGAGCGCGACGCGCTTGCCGGTGCCGGTGGAGCCGGTAAACGTGATTCCGGCGAGATCCGGGCTGTCGAGCATGGCCTGGCCGACGACCGAGCCACGGCCCATGACGAGGTTCAGGACGCCCTTCGGCAGGCCGGCGCGGTGGAGGATGTCGACGATCGCCCAGCCGCAGCCGGGTACGAGATCGGCAGGCTTGAAGACGACGGTATTGCCGTAGCAGAGCGCCGGCGCGATCTTCCATGCGGGGATGGCGATCGGGAAATTCCACGGCGTGATGATGCCGATGACGCCGAGCGGTTCGCGGGTGATCTCGACGCCGATATTCGGACGGGCAGACGGCACCAGTTCACCGGTCAGGCGCAATGCTTCGCCAGCGAAGAAATCAAAAATCTGGGCGGCGCGGATGACTTCGCCGGTCGCTTCCGGAAGGATCTTGCCTTCCTCGCGGGCGAGAAGGGCGCCTAGTTCGTCCTTGCGCGCGAGGATTTCGTCGGAGGCCTTTCTCAGGATCGCATGACGTTCGAGGATGCCGGAGCGCGACCAGGCGGGGAATGCTGCCTTTGCCGCGGCGATCGCCTGTTTGGCGTCTTCGGCGCTGCCTTGGGCATACATGCCCACGACATCGTTGGTATCGGATGGATTGATGTTCTTGGAAGCGTCCGAGCCGACCCATTCGCCGGCGATCAGGTTCTGGTAGATGGTCATGGACCTCTCCTTTCATGTGAAAGGCCCCGCCATGGGAGCGGGACCGTCAGATAGAGCTTGTTCAGTCGCTTACCTGAAAACGCTTGGCAGCCAGAGCGACAGGGCAGGGATGTAAGTCACGAGCAGCAATACTGCGATGCTGGCTCCGAAGAAAGGCCAGATCGTACGCATCGCTTCACGTATCGTGATGCCGCCGACCGCGCAACTGACGAAGAGCACGGTTCCCACCGGCGGCGTGTTGAGGCCGATGCCGGCATTGAGGATCATGATGACGCCGAAATGGACTGGATCGATGCCGAAGGCCTTGACGACGGGGAGCAGGATCGGCGTCGAGATGATGACCATCGGCGCCATGTCCATGAACGTGCCAAGGACCAGCAGGATGACGTTGATCATCAGGAGCACGATGATCGGGTTGTCCGAAACAGCGCTGATCGCCGCGATGATCAGGGTCTGGACCTGCAGGAATGCCATCAGCCAGCCGAACGCGGCCGCGGTGCCGATGACCAGCAGTACCATGGCGGTGGTGCGCACGGCGCCCATGACGGCCTCGACAAAACCTTCCCAGTTCAGCTCTCGATAGACGAGCATCGCAACGAGGAAAGCGTAGATGACGGCAATGCAGGAGCTTTCCGTGGCCGTGAACACGCCGGAGCGGACGCCGCCGAAGATGATGGCGATCAGAAGGATGCCCGGCAGCGAAGCCAGCAGGTAATAACCGACGCGGGCGAATCCTGGGAAGGGGTCGGCCGGATAACCGCGTTTTACCGCGACCCACCAGGCGGTGAACATCAGCGCCCCGGCCAGCAACAGGCCGGGAACGATGCCGGCGGTGAAGAGGTCGGCGACGGAGACGTTGCCGCCCGCTGCGATCGAATAGAGGATCATGTTGTGCGAAGGCGGGATCATCAGCGCGATGATGGCGGCGTTGGCCGTCACGTTGACTGCATAGTCCCTGTCATAACCGCGCGCAGCCATCTGCGGGATCATCAATCCGCCGACGGCCGACGCGTCCGCTACGGCCGAGCCGGAAATGCCGCCGAACAGCGTCGAGGCGACGACGTTGACCTGGCCGAGACCGCCGCGCATGTGGCCGACAAGGCCTGCCGCGAAACGGATCAGCCTCTGCGCAATGCCGCCGCGCACCATCAGGTCGCCGGCGAAGATGAAGAATGGGATCGCCATCATGGCGAAGACGTTCATGCCGGAATTCAGCTGCTGGAAGACGACGATCGGGGGCAGGCCCATGTAGAGGACCGTCGCGAAGGAGGCGATGCCGAGGCAGAAGGCGATCGGCATGCCGACCAGCATGAGGAATGTAAACGAACCGAAAAGAATGGCGTAGGCCATTACGCAGCCTCCTGCACGAGTACGTCGGCAGCAACTTCCTCGCCGATGGCGACGTCGACGAAGCGCTCCAGAGCGAAAAGGGAGATCATGGCGCCGCCGACGATCATCGGGAAGAAGTCGGTGCCGCCCGGCCAGCCGAGAACGGGAATGGTGGCCGACCAGGTACCCATGGCCAGCAGTGTCGAATAATAGGCCATGCCGATGCCGAAGAGCACGATCAGGCCCAGGCTCAGGAGATCCATTGCCTTCTGGATTGCCGGCGGCATGACGTAGCGAACGATATCGAGCCCGAGATGCACGCTCTCACGCACGCCGACGGCGGCTCCGAGCATGATGAACCAGGACATCAGATAGAGCGACAGCGGCTCGGACCAGCTCGGCGAGTCGTTGAGGACATAACGCCCGAACACCTGCCAGCCGACGATGAGGGTCATGGCGATCATGCCGATGCCGGAGATATAAAGTGATATGCGGCTAAGCCCGCCCAGGTAGGGCTTTATGGCCAGCATGAAGTTTCTCATGATCCTGTCCTCTTCGCGGCAGCAAGGCTGCCGGATATGCAAGAAAAAACCGGCCCTCTTGGCGAGGGCCGGTCTCCGGTCGGCTTACTTGACGGCCTGAATCTGTTCCAGCAGGGCCTTCTGCTTCGGATCGGTGACGAACTTGTCGTAGACCGGCTTCATGACGGCCGAGAACTCATCCTTGTTGACCTTGATGACGTTGGATCCACCGGCACGAACCTTGGCTTCCGAGGACTTTTCGCGGGCGGTCCAGAGTTCGCGCATCTTGACGACCGAGTCCTTGGCGGCCTGGCGGAAGATCTTCTGGTCTTCCGGAGTCAGCTTGTCCCAGGAGATCTTCGACATGACCAGGATTTCCGGGTTCAGGGAATGTTCGGTCAGCGTGTAGTTCTTGGCGATCTCGTAGTGGCGGGCCGATTCATAGGAAGGCCAGTTGTTTTCCGCGCCGTCGACCACACCGGTTTCGAGCGAGGAGTAGACTTCGCCCATCGGCATCGGCGTCGGGTTGGCGCCGAAGGCCTGCATCATGGCGATCCAGAGGTCCGACTGCTGGACGCGGATCTTCATGCCCTTCAGGTCGGCAAGCTTGGTGATCGGCTTCTTGGTCGTGTAGAAGGAGCGTGCGCCGGAGTCGTAATAGGCAAGACCGACCAGGCCATGCGGTTCGAATGCCTTGAGGATTTCATCGCCGATCGGGCCGTCGACGACCTTGTGCATGTGCTCGGTCGAGCGGAACAGGAAGGGCAGGCCGAGAACGGTGGTCTGCGGCACGAGGTTGTTGAACGGCGCAGCATTGACGCGGTTCATATCGATGACGCCGAAACGGGTCTGCTCGATCGTGTCCTTTTCACCGCCAAGGACCGAGTTGTTCATCACCTGGATCTTGATGCGGCCGTTGGTGCGCTGGGAGACCAGCTCGCCCATGTATTTGACGGCATCGACGGTCGGATAACCGTCCGGATGGATGTCGGCGGAACGCAGGGTAACCTGTGCATTGGCGGCTGTCGCGCCGAGCGCGAGGCCGAAGGCAAGGCCGAGCAGTTTCGTGAGTTTCATGTTGTCCTCCTCTGTGTGAGCGCCGGAGCCTCCACGCCCCGGTCGTTGAATTTATCAGTCTTCCTCAGGCCTCCCGTGCCGTTTATCGGGCGGGCAGGCCGTAAAGTTCTTCGGGGTTTTTCACGAGTGCGAGCTCGCGTGCCGCATCGTCCGACAACCAGCCGAGCACGGTATCGGTCAACGCCGCGTCGTCCGGATAATCGGCTTGTTCGCGGGCGAGGTTATGCGGCCAGTTGGTGCCCCAGACGATGCGTTCCGGTGCATATCTGGCAATTTCCCGGGCGACCGCGGCGACATCGGCATAGTCCGGACCGCCGGCCTTCGAGGATTCGTAGACGCCGGCGAACTTGAACCAGCACTTGCCGCCGTCGATGAGGCGCTTGACGGCATCGACCTGCGGGCTATCGCGCGTGACGCCGGTGAAGAACTTGCCGTGGTGATCGAAGACCCAGCGGGACTTCAGGTTCTTCAGGCGCTCTTCGTGATCGAGAATGTTGCTGCCGTCGAACTGGACGGCGACCATCCAGTTGCGGGACGCAGCCTTGGCGTCGACGGCTTCGAGTTCCGACAGGTTCACCGCGCCGCCCGGCAGGTCCATGATGCGGGCGCCGACATTGCCGGCTGCTAGGAGGTTATCCAGTTCGGCTTCCGACGTGGTGCTATCGATCACGCAGACGCCACGGGCAACCGAACCGAATTCCGCAAGGCAGGCGTTGAGATTGGAATTGTCGCGCTGCTGGGCATTGCCCTGGGTGACGATGACCCGATCGATGCCGATCCAGCGCATGAACTGGAGATACTGGGCCGGTGTCGGCAAATCTCCAGCCGGAAGGCCCGGGCCGCCGGGCAGAGAGGGAAAACCCGGCAGATAAGCATGCATCTGGGTGTCGATCGCGCCCTTGGGCAGTTTGGTCTTGGGGGGCGTGCCGGAAAGGGTGCGGACGAGCATCAGATGTCTCCCATGCGGAATTCTTTGAGCGCATCGCGGTTGATCTCGATGCCGAGGCCTGGGCCGTTCGGGATCTGCACCACGCCGCGCTCGTGTTCGATCGGGGTTTTGATCACCGCCTGACGGAACGGGTTGTGGGTACGGTCGAATTCGAGGATCGGTTCGATCGGATTGACCCGAACCGGGCTCGGGATCATCGCCGCCATGAACTGCAGGGCGGCCGCAATATGCACGCCGGTGCCCCAGACATGCGGCACGAGGCGGATGCCGTGAAGGGCTGCCATGTCGGCAACGCGCTTGGCTTCGGTAAAGCCGCCGACGCCGGCAAGGTCGGGCTGCAGGATATCGACGGCGCGGGTTTCCACCGGCTCGCGCATGCCCCAGCGGCTGTGCCAGGTTTCGCCGCCGGCGACCGGGATCGGCTGACGGGCGCGGATTTCGCGATAGGCAGCGAGTTGTTCCGGTACGACCGGTTCCTCGAACCAGTCAATGTTGAGTTCAGCAGCCGCCTGGCCGAACTTGATCGCCTCGATAGCGTCGTAACCATGGTTGGCGTCGACCATCAGCCGCATGTCGGGGCCGACGGCGTCGCGCACCGCACGGACGACCCGCAGATCCTCCTCGACGCCGAAGCCGATCTTGATCTTGCTGGCGTGAAAACCCTGTTGCCAATAACCGGCGACGTCGGTCGCATTGTCCTCGACGCGATCGACGCCGTCGCGCTTGAAGCTGCCGGTCGCATAGGCCTTGACGCTTTCGCGAAAACGGCCGCCGAGCAGGATCGAGACCGGCACGCCGAAATGCTTGCCCTTGATATCCCAAAGCGCGATGTCGATGCCGGACAGTGCCGTGACGGCGAGGCCGCGCTGGCCCTGGTCGCGCAGGGCGTTATAGAGCCGCGCCCAGATCTTTTCGGTTTCGAGCGGATTTTCGCCGACCAGCCAGTTCGCGTAGGCAGCGACCACGGCTGCATTCGGCCGGGCCGGGCCGAGGCATTCGCCCCAGCCGATCGTGCCGTCGTCGCACTCGATCTCGACGAGCACATGGGCGCGGCGATCGAAGCGCATCGAGGCGCTTTCGAAGGCGACGTCGAGCCTGTGTTCGAGGAGATGGGTGCGGACGGAAGCGATCTTCATGGATTAGCGCTTCCAGGGGCCGATGAGCTTCAGGAGCATCTCTTCTTCTTGCGCCGTCAGGTCGTCGAGCGGCGGGCGCACCTTGCCGGCGTCGAAACCCTGCAGGCGCACACCGGCCTTGATGGCCGAGACGGCATAACCCTTGCGGCGATTGCGGATGGCCATGAAGGGATAGAAGAAGTCCTTGAGGATTTCCTCGCAGCGGGCACGGTTGCCTGCGCGCAGCGACTTGTAGAAGTCGACCGCAAGACCCGGCACGAAGTTGAAGACCGCCGACGAATAAGTGGTGAAGCCGGCGCCGAGATAGGCTTCGGCGAAAAGTTCGGCGGTCGGCATGCCACCGAGATACATCAGCCGGTCGCCCATGGTGGCGGTGATCTGCCGGACAAGCCCGATATCGCCGCTGCCGTCCTTGAAGCCGATCAGGTTCGGGCACTCGTCGCAGAGGCGCTGCAGAGTATCGACCGACAGGATCGAGTTGTCGCGGTTATAAACCATGACGCCGATGCCGACCGATTGGCAGATGCGCTTCACATGCTGATAAAGACCTTCCTGCGGCGCATCGATCATGTAATGCGGCAGCAGCAGGATGCCATCGGCGCCGGCCTTTTCGACCGCGCGGGCCATTTCTACGCCGACATGGGTGCCGAAACCGCAGCCGGAGACGATCGCCGTCTTGCCGGCGGCTTCCTTGGCGGCCGACACGATGCCGGGAACTTCATTGGGGGACAGCGAGAAGAATTCGCCCGTGCCGCCGGCGGCAAACAGGACCGGTGCGTCGAAGCCCGACAGCCATTCCACATGGCGGCGATAGCTTTCCGGCTGAAACTCGCCTTCCGCGTCGAAATGGGTGACGGGAAAGGACAGCAGGCCGGCACCAAGTGCAACCTTGATTTCTTCAGGCGTCATCATTCAGAAAATTCCTTTGTAAGCGTCTCCTCCAGACAAAAATTGTCGTACAGGTCGCCTCGACTTGTGTCAACAAGTCATCTTACAGATTCGCGCAACTCCCGGAGGAGGGTGCGATAGCGCAGCTGCGCGCCCCGCAGATGCCGGCGCATCGCGTCGCGGGCGCGTTCCTCGTCGCCGTCGGAAATCGCCACGACGATGGCGTTGTGCTCCTCGTCGAGCAGCTTGATATAGGCAGCCTGATCAGCCTCCGAATCGTCCGGGCGCAGGGCTGCGCGGGGGATCAGGCTGCGGCCGATCATGGTCAGGAATTCGCGGAAACGCGGATTGTTGGTGGCTTCGGCAATCGCCAGATGCAGCGCGAAATCCGCCTCGCTGGTTGGCTTTGCAGCCTCGAGACAGGCACGGACCGCATAATGGCGGTCGAGAATGACTTCTTCCTGTGCGGGGGAGCGGCGAAGTGCGGCAAGTCCCGCGGCCTCGACTTCCACCGCGGTTCTGAGCTCCAGGAGCTCGATCATCGAGGATACGCGGGCAAGATCGATATTCGAAAGGGACAGCATCACCGGCTGCACGTTGCGCGAAGGCTCCAGCACGAAGACGCCTGCGCCCTGACGCGCTTCCACCAACCGGTCGGCGCGCAGCGATGCGATCGCCTCGCGCACGACGGTGCGGCTGACGCCATGCGCCTCGGTCAGCTGCGCTTCGCTCGGCAGGCGTGAGCCCGGCGGAAACTGTCCTGCCGCAATCGCCTGGCGCAGCGTTTCTCCGAGGCGGGAAACAAGCGTCCTCGATCCCTTGCCGGTATCGAGTCTGGTTTCAACGCTCATTCGTTCCTCCCTGCGCAGCGGCGCATCACAATATCGCGTCAACCCATATGTCAAGTCGAGCGCCACTCCGAACCGCTCCAACTTATTGACCAGGTTTCGTCAACATGTATGATAAGTATCGACGCTTGTCACGAATAAGTTGGCCGACAGACCGGCCATCACTGGATTGCCGCGGCCAATGCGCCGCTTTCGGAGGATGATTTCTTGAAAAGACTTTTGATCACCGGTGCCGGCGGCGGCCTCGGACGCGCCATGCGCTCGCGTCTCGCCGGTTTTGCCGAAACGCTTCGCCTCTCCGATATCGTCGATCTCGGCCCCGCCGGCCCCAATGAGGAAACGGTCGTCTGCGACCTCGGAGATGCCGACGCGGTCATGAAGCTGGTCGAAGGCTGCGACGGTATCCTGCATCTCGGCGGGGTTTCGGTCGAGGACAAGTTTTCGAAGATACTCAACGCCAACCTGCTCGGCCTCTACAATCTCTATGAAGCCGCCCGCGCACATGGCCAGCCGCGCATCCTGTTCGCCAGCTCTAACCATGTCGTCGGTTTCTACCGCCAGGACGAGCATATCGACATCAAGGCTCCGATGAAGCCGGACGGTCTCTACGGCGTTTCGAAATGCTTCGGCGAGGCTCTGGCGCGCATGTATTTCGAGAAATTCGGCCAGGAAACGGCGCTCGTCAGGATCGGCAGCTGCTTCGAAAAGCCGATCAACCACCGCATGCTGTCCGGCTGGATGTCTTATGACGACTTCGTGTCGCTGATCGACTGCGTCTTCCGTGCGCCGATGCTCGGCTGCCCGATCATCTGGGGCATTTCCGACAACGACAGCAAGTGGTGGGACAATTCCCACGCGTCCTATCTCGGCTGGAAGCCCAAGGACAATGCCGAACGCTTCCGCGCCGAGCTCGATGCCAAGGGACGTCCGGAACCGGCATCCCCGGCCGCTGTTTACCAGGGCGGCATGTTCACCCAGGACCCGATCTTCGCGGAGGACTGAACCCGCACGGCGGGTTCTTGTTTCCGCCTTTTAGGCCCACCACATGAGCTTCTTCTACAACCTTCCCTTTTCCGTGAAGGTGTTTTCCGGAGTTCTTGTGATGGGATTTATCGATATCAATCCTCCCGTCCCCGAGGATGGCGTGCTTCTCGACGCCTATTCGGAGGCGGTCGCCGGCGCGGTCGACCGCGTCGGTCCCGCCGTCAGCCGCATCGAGCGGCTCGGCGGCGTTGCTGGCCAAGGCGGCCACGGATCGGGCTTTGCGATTTCGCCAGACGGCCTGATCATCACCAACCACCACGTCGTTTCCGACGCCAAGACCGTCCGTGTCCGCAGCGCCAACGGAGCGGTCAGGCAGGGCGTTGTTCTCGGCCGCGATGCCGACACGGATATCGCGCTGGTGCGTGCCGACATGGACGTGCAGGCCTGGGCACGGCTCGGCGATTCCCAGAAACTGCGGCGTGGCCATATCGCCATCGCGATCGGCAACCCGCTCGGTTTCGACTGGTCGGTGACATCAGGCGTCGTCTCGGCTTTGGGTCGCTCGATGCGGTCGTCGACAGGGCGGTTGATCGACGACGTCGTGCAGACCGATGCGGCGCTCAATCCGGGCAATTCCGGCGGCCCGCTGGTGTCGGCGTCGGGCGAGGTGGTCGGCGTCAATACGGCGGTCATCCGCGGCGCGCAGGGCATTGCCTTTGCGGTTGCCTCCAACACGGCCAATTTCGTGGTCTCTGAGATCCTGCGTTTCGGCCATGTGCGGCGTGCCTTCATCGGCATCGTCGTCGATACGACCGCGCTGCCGCGCCGCGTCGCGGTGAAGGCCGGCATGTTGCAGGAGACGACGGTGCGCATTCGCCGCATCGATCCCGGCAGCCCGGCCGACCGCGCTGGTTTGAAGGAAGGCGATTTCATCCTGGCCATCGACGGCCAGCCCGTCGGTGGCGCCGATGATCTGATCCGTCTGCTGGACGGGACCCGGATCGGCAAGGAGACGCCGATCTCCGTCTACGACCTCGACTCGCTGATCGTCGACCGCGTGCTGGTTCCAGCAGCACGGCCGCAGAGCTGAGCATGCTGTTTCTCTTCAGGTCCTCGTCCTCGAGGTCCTAAGCCAGCCGGTTGCGAAGTCTTTCCCGTGCGGTTTCATCGAGGCCGAGCGAAGAGAGATAAGCCCCGATACCGTCGTGGCGATAGCGGATATGGTCCAGCGCTTGCCGCATGCTGCGCGGCTCAGAGGCAAGAACGATGTCCACCAGCTCGGGCGCCGTGCCGCGGCCGAGGGCTCGGTCCCTGAGGCGCGCGATCAGCGGCCCGGAGATGGTCGCCGTCAGGGCGTAATCCTCGACAATGGTCGTCTCATCGACGCCGGCATTGGCAAGCAGCAGCGCCGAGATCACGCCGGTGCGGTCCTTGCCGGCGCTGCAATGGAAGAGCACCGCTCCGTCCGGCGCGTCGGCAATGATCTTCAGGACTTCGGCAATCGCCAGCCGGCAGTCGTCGATCGCCTGGCAATAACGGTCGCCCATGTCGAAGCTCACCACCGCATTGGCCATCATTTCGACCGGCGCGAGCGCCGAAAACAGCGGCGTGTTGTGGTAGCGCACCTTGGCATGGCCGGTGAAGGGATTGGCTTCGGCGGCGATCTCGTGGGCGTTGCGCAGGTCGATGACGGTACGCAGTCCGTTCTCCAGCAAGGTTTCGATGTCGGCCGCGCTCAGGCGACGCAATGCGTCGCCGCGCAGGATCGAGCGCCAACGGGTGAGACCGCCATGTGCGGTCTGATAGCCGCCGAGGTCGCGGACATTGTGGGCGCCTTCCAGCGCGATCAGGCGTTCGTAAGCTAACATCTCAGCGGATTCCGGATTTCATGAAGGATTCGATGACGTGGCGCTGCAGGACCAGGTAGATGATCAGGATCGGCAGGCTGGCGAGTGCGGCGGCCGCCATCAGCGGTCCCCAGAGATTGCCCTCCTGGGTCATGAACATCTGCAGGCCGATCTGGACGACCGAATTCTCCGGCTTGCGCGAGAGCAGCAGCGGCCAGAAATACTCGTTCCAGGCGGAGATGAAGGCGATGATCGACAGGGAGGCGATCGGCGCGCCCATGTTCGGCACCACGATCTGCCAGAGGATCTTCCAGCTTCCGGCTCCGTCGATGCGCGCCGCTTCGAGGATCTCGGTCGGGAAGGAGCGCATCGCGTTATAGAGGAGCAGGATCGCGAAGGCATGCGCCGCGTTCGGCACGATCAGACCGGTCAGCGTGTCCAGGAGGCCGAGCCGCGAGGCGAGCACGTAGTTCGGGATCATCGTGACCTGGAAAGGCACCAGCCAGGAGAGCGCGATAAGGCCGTGGATAACGCCGGAAAGGCGCATGCGCCAGCGCACCAGCGCATAGGCCGCAAACAGGCCGGTCACGACCTGCAGAAGGGCGGTCGCTGCGGATACGATCGTGGTGTTGACCAGCATGCCGATCATCGGAATGCGGGTCAGCACGAAGACATAGTTCTCGAGTGAGGGGTTGCTGGGCCACAGCGAGGTGGAGAAGATCTCGTTTTCCGGCCGAAGCGAGGTGACGATCATCCAGTAGATCGGAAAGATCGACAGGAAAGACAGGAGGATCATCACCGCATGCACCGCAAGCCGGCGGGCGCCACCGGACTTGGCACCCTTAGACGCGAGTGAGGCGAGATCGGGTGAAACGTCAGTTGTCATAGATCGCAAACCTCTTGGTCAGCCACATGCATCCCGCCGCGATGACCGCAAAACCGGCAAAGGCGATCATGCCGGCCGCCGAGCTCCAGCCCGCCGACATGGTCTGGAAACCGTATTCCCAGAGCAGGTAGAAGATGTTGGTGGTCGATTTCAGCGGGCCGCCATTGGTGAGCACGTTGATATAGGCAAAGCTCCACTGAGCCCCGAACAGGATCGTCATCATCGACAGAAGCAGGATGGTCGGCGAAAGCAGCGGCAGGCGGATATCGCGGATGATCCCCCAGCGGCTGGCGCCGTCGATACGCGCCGCCTCGATATAGGAGGGATTGATGCCGGCATTGGCGGCGGAAAACAGGAGGGTGGAAAAGCCGATCAGCTTCCAGCCGGTGATCCAGGTGAGCGTTGCCAGCGCGTATTTCGGATCGGTGAGGAAGCCGATGCGGCCGAGACCGATCGTCTCCAGGCCAAGCGTGATCAGCCCCTGGTCCTCGTTGAGCAGCCAGCGCCAGAGGATGGCGGCGACCACGGGCGCGACGATCATTGGCACGAAGATCAACGCACGATAGATCGTCCGGGCGCGGCCTTCGAGGTCCTGGGTCCAGATCGCCACGAAGAGCGGAATGATCACCGACATCGGGAAGAGGCCGAGAATGTAGAAAAGCGTGTTCCAGAGGGCGGCGCGCATCTCGGGCAGGGCGAACAGGCGCTGGTAGTTGGTGAGGCCGACATAGCGCTGCGGCGCGGTCGGCAGCATGTTCCACTGGTAGAAGGAGAGCTGGAAGGCCTCGACCAGCGGCACATAGGTCCACATCATCAGGAGGCATAGCGCCGGCGCGAGATAGAGCCAGGGCTGCACGGTGAATGTGCCGCGCTGGCGGGCAGCCGTGGGCGCGCGGGCAAGTATAAGCGGTCTTGCGAGATCGGCCTGGATATCGGTCATGGAGTTTTCCCCGAAAGGACCCCGAGGGGCAACGACGCCGGACGGGAAAGCGAGACCCGCCCGGCATCTCCTCGTGATCGGTTACGGCATCAGGTCCTGGCCCTGATCCTGGGCGGCCTTGAGGGTGGCGATCGGATCGCCCTTGCCGAACACGGCTTCCCGCACCGAGTCCATCATCATCTTCTCGACCTGGCGATAGTTCGGGCCGGGGAAGGCGACGTTGGCGGTGAGGCGGTTCAGCTGTTCCAGGTTGGCGCGGAACATCGGGTTTTCCTTGACCCACGGGCCGAGGTAGTTCGGGTCGTCGACGATATCGAGACGCAGCGGCAGGTAGCCGATCTTGCTGGTGATGATCGTGTAGGCTTCCTTGCTCGTCAGGTATTTGAGGAGCTCGTAGGCCGCACGCTGCTTGGCTGGATCCTTGCTGAAGACGAAGAGGGCGCTGCCGGAATTGGTCGGGGCTGTCGGCTTTTCGCCGAAGGACGGCATCGGGGCGATGCGCAGGTCGAACTTGCCCTGGGCGGCCTTCTTATATGAGCCAAGCACCGCAGTCGTATAGACGAACATGCCGAGATTGCCCGCTGCAAAAGTGTCGGAACCGCTGGCCGGATCGATCCTGGCATGAGCCCCGCTATCGACCATGTCGCGCAGCATCTTGACGGCCTCGGCGGCATTCTTGTCCGCGTAAGTGAGCTTGTTGCCGTCGCGCACCTTGCCGCCGTTCGACATGACGATCGCCTGGTAGACGAAGGTGCCGTCGCTCGGGCCGTAGGCGCCGGGGAAGAAGCCGTTCTTGCCGGTCTTTTCCTTGATCGCCTTGCCGGCGATGTTGACGTCGGCCCAGGTCTTCGGCGGGTTGTTCGGGTCCAGACCTGCCTGCTTGAAGAGGTCGCCGTTGTAATAGAGGACAGGCGTCGAGAAGGTGTAGGCGAGACCGTAGGTCTTGCCGTCGACCTTGCCGAGTTCGAGACCCTTGGGGATCATGCCGGCGAGATGCTCTTTCAGTTCCGCCGGCTTCACCATGTCCTCGAGCGCATTGCCGCCGAGGTCGCTGGCGACGAAGATCAGGTCGCGGAAGGTCAGCTGGGCGACGTCCGGCTGCTTGCCGGCGACGATATCGGCCTGGACGCGGTTGATGATCTCGTTCGACGGAACGGCGATCGTCTCGACCTTCACGTTCGGGAATTTCTTCTCGAAACCAGCGATTAACTCTTTGGTGGCCTCGGAGCCTATGCCTGCGGAGGCTAGGTTGTAGTTGTAGAAGCTGATCGTGACCGGCTTATCGACCGTGGCGGGCATTTCGGCGAAGGCGCCGACCGGGAGGCCAAGAGGAAACATCGAGGCGGCGGTGAGTGTTGCCATCAGCTTGAGCGTGGTTCTGCGCAGCATTTGCGTGTCTCCGGGTGAGGGTTATTCAGCAGCGACGGGCATTGCCCGGGCCATCAGAAGTTCCAGCGGATAGGTATTGAGTTCGGCGCGGTCGGACGGCAGCGGAACGAAGGCCATGGTGAGGCCGGACGGGCGGATGGTGCCGATCCCGAAGGAGGCGCCGCGCACCATGCGCAGGATGTCCGTGCGCAGGATATCGGTCGCGGCGTGCTGGCCGGTGCCGACGACGACCGGGATGCCATGCCAGACCGAGACGCGGTCGTGATGGATATGGCCGCTGATGATGCCGATGATGTTGCGGCCCTTCAGCAGTTCGCGGAAACGCTCCGACTGCGGGAAGTGGATCGTCCGCCAATGGGCGGCATCCGCTTCCTCGCCGAGCGCCGGCGGGTGGTGGACGACGATCAGCTTCGGCAGGTCGGGATGGCTGTCGAGCGTCGAGGCGAGCCAATCGAACTGTTCGGGATCGATCGTGCCGCCGATCAGGCCGGGTGTCGTCGAGTCGATGGTGACGATGTGGATGCCGTCGATGATCGTGTCGTGGTCGTAGGGTGCATCCGGATCATGCGCCTCGATGCCCATGCCCTCGTAGAAGCCGGGGCGGGTGTCGTGATTGCCGAGCGCGTAGATGATCGGAACATCGACCCTGGCGTCGATGATCTCCTTCAGCCGGCGAAAACTTTCCGCATCGCCGCGATTGGTGAGATCGCCGCTGGCGATGACGAATTGCGGCTTCGGCGTCACGGTCGCGACGAGATCGAGTACCTGATGCAGCGTCTCGGTCGTGTCGCTGTGCAGATGGCTGTCGTCGGCGGTGCCGATGTGCAGATCGGTCAGATGGATGAATGTCGTTTCGCGTCGCACCGGATGCCTCCATGGATGACGGTTTCGTCAGGAGGACCGTTAGAAGGGGTTTGTTTCCTGCTCGTGACGGATTTCGAATGCCGTTCGAAACCGTTTCAGCGGCGGAACATCGGCGCGATCACCTCGACCATGCGGGCGATGACGATGTCCGGATCATCGAGGTCGATGCCGTAATTGGTCAGCACTTCGGTGCGCGACCGGGAGCGGGTGACCTGCGAGCGGATGCCGAGCGCGCAATTGAGCCGCCAGCCGATACCGACCTCGTCGAGCCAGGGCGCGATCCGCTTCAGATGCGGGACGAAAGCCCGGTGATGTTCGACATCGTCGATGATGCGGCGGTAGTGCGGCGCGCGCTCCCGGTGGGTCTTCGCCATCGAAGTGAAATGCGACAGGACCGGATAGCTGGAGGTCGGGTCGAGGCTCCAGCGGATCGAGGGACCGACCAAAGCTGCGATGACTTCATCGAGATCGGGCGGATCGGGCGCCCGTCGGTCGACGGCTTTGCGGAGCAGGCTCAACCGTTCCGCATTGAGCCGCCGATAGACACGCTCTGCGACCGCTGCCACAAGTTCTTCCTGGGAGCCGAAATGGTAGCTGATGGCGGAAGGGGTCGCATGCGCCTCGATGGCGATCCGCCGGGCGGTCAGATCCTCGAAAGCCTCGGCTTCGCAAAGCAGATGCTCGCATGCATCCATGAGCCTCATGGCTGTGAGATTGGCGCGGCCGTGCATGAACTCACCCTCGACAACCGCAGTCTAGGCAGATTTTGTGTAGGGCGGATGACAGCAGGCGGCCGACTAGGCCAGGTCCGCGCGGGCCGTTTCCTTGTCGAGCGGCCGGGCGAAAGGCACGGGCCAGCTGTCCCTTTCGTCATCTCCATCCTCGCCATCCCGGAACTCGTCCATGCGGTGCTTGATGGCCAGCGCATAGATCGTATCCAGAATGTTCCGGTCACGCAGGTGCGGGTCGCTCAACCCGAGCAGGGCTGCCCTGACGATCTTCTTGCTCGACGTCTTCGGGCAACGTTTGGTGACAAATTTAAACAATGCCTCGTCGGTCAGACCTTCCATGGCGCCGTCGACCAGCGCCTCGTAGACCTTTCGCTTTTCTCCCATTGAACTCTCCAGCACCAAATCAGAACGTCTTGTCACGCAACTGTCATCATTCATTTCGAGGGAAATATGGCAAGGGGCTGGAACCAAAGTTGTAATGTATAGCGTTCACTGAAACATATCTGGCCAGTTGAAACTGCGGCGTCGTCTCCCTAGTTTCGCGGCGATCGAAGCGGGAGGGAACGGGTGAGGATAGGTGCAGGAATTCTCCGGGCGATGATTTGTCTCGTCCTGGTGCCGATAAATGTATCGGCGCAGAGCCAATGGCAGCCGGTGGAGCAGATCCAGACCTATCCCGTCACCGGCGATTCCGGCGTCGATCTCTACGCGTCCATCGGACAGCGCGGCCCCAAGATCGGCAAGGAAGTGCGCGCCATCGCCCACACCAATTTCAAGCTGACCTGGACCCGCGATTACCGGCCGCAGCCTGATGGTGCCTGCACGCTCGTTTCGGCGCGGCCGAAGCTGATCATCACCTACACGTTGCCCAAGCCTGCATCGGCGCTTGCTCCCGACCTGAAGAAGAAATGGGATGTCTTCATCGCCGGCGTCTACAAGCACGAACTGGTCCACGGGGTGATCATCACCGACATGGTGAAGGAGATCGAGCGGGCGAGCGTGGGTCTCAGCGTCGCCAACGACCCGAAATGCACGAAAATCAGGACGGAACTGACGGCCAAGCTCGGCGAGATTTCGAAGGCGCAGCAGAAGCGCAGCAACGATTATGACCGGATGGAGATGAGCGAGGGCGGCAATGTCCACCAGCTCATTCTCCAATTCGTGAACGGCGCCGGTAAATAGGGCGCCACTCGCATTGCTTCATCCGCAGTCTACCGGATCGCGGCGGCTCACCTATCTCCTGCGCATGACGTTGACGACGAGCACGCCGACGATCGCCATGATGCCGCCGATCGCGCCGATCAGCGTGGGCACTTCGCCGAGCCAGAGGAAACCGATCAGGGTTGCGGTCGGAGGAACGCCGTAAAGGAAATTGGAGGCTCGGGCTGCCGACAGGCGCTTCAGGGCTATCGCCCAGGTGACGTAACCGATCGCAGTCGGGAAGAGCACCAGATAGGCGATGCCCCAGTTCACCTCGGCAGGGGCGGCGGCGAGCGCCTGCAGGGTTGGCGGGACAGCTGGCAGCAGCGGAATGGAGCCGATCAGCATCAGCCAGGCCGTGACGGCCAATGCGGGCATACGGCCGAGGATAGGCTTCTGCAGCACGCTGGCAATCGCGGAGCAGAGGGCGGCGCCGAGGATGAGGATCGCATTCGGATCGAGATCGAAGCCATCCTCGCCGGAGGCTGCGATCAGGGCCACGCCGGCAAAGGAGATCGCCGTTCCGACCCATCCCCAGCGGCCGAACCGCTCGCCGAGCGCGAAGATGGCGATGAGTGCGGTGAAGACCGGCATGGTGTTGATGATGAAGCTCGCCGGGCCTGCCGCGACCGTCCGTTCGCCCATGTTGAGGAGAACGGCATAGGCGGCGATGAAGAGCACTGCCGCGACGACGAGGCGGAGGATATCGCCCTTGGCCGGAAGAGCCGGCCGGGCAATTGCGAGATAGACGACCGCGATCAAGGCGGCCGGAACATATCGTGCCGTGGCGAGCTCGATCGGCGTCAGCGGCCCGAGCGCGATACGGATCACGGCGAAGGACGAGGCCCAGAAAACGATAGTCACCAGGATCGCCAGGAAGGCGATCACATCGAATCCCTGTTTTTCATCCGTTCCCGTGCTCATGGCGACCGTGCTCATCTCTTTCTCCCTCAAACTTGAAGTCTGGCAAAACTTGAAGTCAGGATTTAGCGCCTCTCATCCATGCTTGAAAAGCAACGCAATCGATGATCATATGTGCGTATGGTTCACAGCTCACAGACTTTGCCGCCACTTGATACGCTCGAGACCTTCGCGCGGGCCGCGCGTCTCGGATCGTTTTCCGCAGCGGCGGAAGAGGGCGGCGTCACCCATGGTGCCGTCTCCCGGCAGATATCCCGGCTGGAGCGCTGGATGGGCGTGCGGCTTTTCTCCCGCGAGGCCCGCGGCGTAACGCTGACACCGGAAGGCACACGGTTTTTCGCCCGCGCGGAGGAAGCGTTGGCCCTGCTCGGGGATACGGACGAGCGGTGGCTGCCCCGCCGAAACAAGGAGGTCGTCCGGCTTTCGGTGACGCCATCGGTCGCCTCGCTCTGGCTGTTTTCGCGCATGCCGAAGCTGGAGGCCAGCGATATCCACCTGGAAGTGATACTGGAACATCGGCTGGCGGACTTCAGCGAGGGCATCGACCTGGCGATCCGTTGCGGCAAGGGGCCATGGGCCGGCGTGCGCAGCCTGCCGCTCTGGCAGGAGAAACTCGTGCCGATCGCCGCTCCGGCGGTGGCCGAACGTCTCGGCGGCCGCACCGATGCAAAATCACTGCTCGAATTGCCGATCCTGCACGATTCCAATGTCGAGGCCTGGCGGCGCTGGCTGGCCGTCGAGAGTGTCGATTACGTGCCGCGCGGGCAGGACCGGCGGTTCGAGGATTATAACCTGGTGATCGACGCCTGCGCGCATGGCCTCGGCATCGCGCTCGCCCGGCCCCCGCTTGCGGACGCGTCGCTTGCCTCCGGCCGGGTCGTCGCCGTGTCCGACAGGAGCATCGATCACCATGTCGCCTTCCACCTGATCCGCCCGAACGACGCGATGAAAGCTTCTGCCGCCGAGTTTGCCCGGCGCTTCCTGCAGGAGGCCGGGTTCGACGAGACGCCGATCGCAGCCTTCATCGCGCCGGGACGGGGAAAGGGATAAACCTAGGCACCTACCGCATGCACTGAATACCGCCGATATCGGTAACCAGCTCAGCCTGGGCTGGAGGGCTCACACCCCGCCATTTTCCCTGGCGAAGCGGGCGATATCGGCATGGGTGGCGAACCAGACGCCCTCGTGGCCCTGGATGTGCCTGATCAGATCTTCCAGCACGAAGATGCGCGAGCGGTAACCGGACACATGCGGGTGCATGGTCAGTAGGAACAGCCCGCCTTCGATATAGGCGCGGTCGAATTCGCGCTTGAAGATATCGAGCACGGAGGTCGGCGGCGTGTAGGGGCGGAGCGCGGTAAAGCGGTTCATGTTGAAATAGACCGCATCGTCGCGGATCCATTCGACGGGCAGTTCGACCATGCCCGTCGGCTCGCCGTCCTCGACCAGTTCATAAGGGTCGTCATCGGCCATCAGCGAGGAATCGTAGATGAGCCCGAGTTCGCGCTCGATCTTCAGGGTCTCGTAGGAGAAATCCCAGGAGGGCGTGCGCATGCCGACCGGCCGGATACCGGTGACCTTTTCGAGCGTGTCGGCGGCGCGGAAATGCAGTTCCCGTTCCTTGTCGGCCGGAACCTTGGTGTTCACCTCGTGGATCCAGCCGTGCAGGCCGATTTCGTGGCCTTCGGCGATGACGCGGCGCTGTTCGTCCGGATAAAGGAGGGCTGCGACCGCGGGCACGAAAAAGGTCGCCGGAACGGCAGCATTCTTCAGCGCTTCGAGGATGCGCGGCACCCCCATGCGGTTGCCGTATTGCCCCTGAGACATGCGGCCGATCGATTCACCGCCGTCGCGCAGCTCGTTTGTCTCGTGGTCGCTGTCGAAGGAGAGGGCGACTGCACAGCGCGCGCCATCCTTCCAGGCTTTCGGCTTCAGCGAGCGGCCGGCGCGCACCTTGTTGACCTTGCCGCGCCAGGTTGCCTCGTCCCACTCCCAGGGTTCCATATCCCGTTCTCCCTTTTTATTCGGCCGCCTCCGGCAGGACCGGCACGGCCGCAAGCAGCCGCTTGGTATAGTCGTGCTGCGGATCGGCATAGATCGTCGAGGCCACGCCTTCCTCGACGATTTTGCCGCGATACATGATCGCGACGCGGTCGCAGAGATGCCGGACCACCGACAGATCGTGGCTGATGAAGAGCAGCGAAAGGTCGAGTTCGGCGCGCAGGCGGATCAACAGGTTGATGATCTGCGCCTGGATCGACACGTCGAGCGAGGCGACCGGCTCGTCGCAGACGACCACATCCGGCTGCATGGCGAGCGCGCGGGCGATCGCGATGCGCTGGCGCTGACCTCCGGAGAACTGGTGCGGGAAACGGTTGGCGAAGGTGGGATCAAGCCCGACGGCCGCCAGCCATTCCTTGACATAGACGGGGGCTTCGGCTCGGGTCACCAGCTTGTGGGCCAGCGGACCTTCGGCGATGATGTCGCCGATCCGCATGCGGCCGTTCAGCGAGGCGAATGGATCCTGGAAAATCGTCTGGATGCGAGTGGTGATTTTTCGCGCATTGCGGCCGTCGCTCATGACCGGTTTGCCGTTGAGGCGGATCGTTCCGGAGGTTGGAATCGTGATGCCTGCCGCCATGCGGCCGAGCGTCGATTTTCCGGAACCGGATTCACCGACAAGGCCGAGCACTTCGCCGCGCTTCAGCGTGATCGACACGCCGTCGACCGCCTGGACGACCGGCATCGGCTGGGAAATGCCGGACTTGATCGCCAGGTTCCTGAACAGGCCCGCCGGTTTTTCGAAGCGCTTCATTGCGTTGTCGATGACCAGATAAGGGCTGCCGAGCGGCGGCAGGTTCAATGTCGCCGACTTGCGCGGCGGCGGTGCCGCATCCGCGATGCCGCTGCCGCGCAGCAGCAGTTGGCCAGGCTTGGCGCGTGAGGGCAACGCATCGAGCAGCGCCTTGGTATAGTCGTGCTGCGGGCGGGTGAGCACGCCGAGCGCCGGGCCGATCTCGACGATCTTGCCGTATCTCATCACCGCGACGCGGTCCGCGATCGACGAGACGATCGCCAGATCATGGCTGATCCAGATCAGCGCGGTGCCGAGTTCGGCTACCAGTTCCTTCATCTCGGCGAGGATTTCCGCCTGGATCGAGACGTCGAGCGCCGTCGTCGGTTCGTCGCAGATGATCAGTTTCGGCCGGTGCAGCAGGGCGATGGCGATCGCCACGCGCTGGCGCATGCCACCGGAAAACTGATGCGGGAAGAAATCCACCTTGCGTTCCGGCTCGCTGATGCGGACTTGGGCGAGCGCCTTGATCGCTCTTTCCCGTGCGTCCGATGCGCTGATTTTTTCATGGGCTTCGAGCGCGAGCCTGATCTGGGTGCCAATACTCAGGACTGGGTTCAAGGTCATCATCGGGTCCTGGAAGACCATCGAAATGGTCTTGCCGCGGATGGCGCGCAGTTCATGCGCGGGCAAGCCGATCAGCTCGTGGCCTTCGAGCCTGATCGAACCCTCGACGATGCGGCCGGGTTCGTCGATCAGGCCTATGATTGAGAAGCCGGTGATCGACTTGCCGGAGCCGGATTCTCCGACCAGGCCGAGCACCTCGCCGGGCGCCAGCGAAAACGAGACCCCGTCGACCGCCTTGATCTCGCCGCGTCCGCTCGGGAACCAGGTCCTGAGGTTGGTGACTTCGAGAAGCGGAGCACTCGTCGTTTCGGTCATCGGCGGAGCCTCGGATTGAGCTGGTCGCGGATTTGGTCGCCGACGAGGTTGAGCGAGACGATGAACAGGATCAGCGCGACGCCCGGATAGATCGAGATCCAGTAGCGGCCCGAGAGCAGGTACTGGAAACCGTTGGCGATCAGCATGCCGAGCGACGGTTCGGTCGGCGGCAGGCCGACGCCCAGGAAGGAGAGGGTGGCTTCGAGCGAAATGGCGCTTGCCACCTGCACCGTCGCGACGACGATCAGCGGCGGCAGCGAGTTTGGCAGGATGTGCTTGACGACGACGCGCCAGGGCGACAGTGGGATGGAGAGCGCCGCCTCGACATAATCCTTCTGCCTTTCGGCCGATGCCGCGCCGTGGGCGGTGCGAGCGAAATAGGCGTACTGGGCGAAGATCAGCGCCATGATCAGCTGATAACGCCCCTGGCCGAGAAGGGCCGCGATGACGAAGGCGAGCAGGATTGCCGGGAAGGAAAGCTGCAGGTCGACGATACGCATCGCAAGGCTCTCAAAACGGCCGCCGATATAGGCGGCCGAGCAGCCGACGACCGCGCCGATGACGAAGGCGACGCCGCCAGCGATCACGCCCATCTGCAGGGAGATGCGAAGCCCGTAGATGATTGCCGACAGGAGGTCGCGGCCTTGCGAGTCCGTGCCGAGCCAATGGGTGTAACCGCCGGTGCCGACATAACCGGGCGCGCGGCGCGCATCGCGCAGTACCAGGCTGGTCAGGTCATAGGGGTCCTGTGGGGTGACCAGCGGCGCCACGATCGCGGTCAGGACGATCAGCAGGACGACGATCGCGGCGCCCGTCGCGACCTTGTTGCGGAAGAATTCCTCGAGGAAACGGCCAAGCAGAGTATCGCGCATCAGGCACGGCCCTTTCGCAGGCGCGGATCAAGCAGCGCATAGGTCAGATCGACGATCAGGTTGATGACGATGAACAGAAAGGCGACGAGCATCAGGTAAGCGACCATGACCGGCCGGTCGAGCGAGGTGATGCTGTCGATGATCAGCTTGCCGAGGCCGGGCCAGGAAAAGATGGTTTCGGTGACGACCGCAAAGGCGAGGGTCGAGCCGAGCTCCAGACCGAAGACGGTGACGAGCGGAATGGAGATCAGGCGAAGCACGTGCCGGCTCAGCACCGTGAATTCAGAGAGGCCGGCGGCACGGGCGAATTTCACCGTGTCGCTCAGCATCAGTTCGCGGGTGCCGGCGCGGGCGAGGCGGATCATCAAGGAGAACTTGAAGAGTGCCAGGTTCAGTGCTGGCAGTACCAGATGCGAGAGGCCGTCGCCGGTGAGGAAGCTGAAATCGACGCCGAAGAGGCTCACCGTCTCGCCGCGTCCGCCGGCCGGCATGCAGCCGCATTGCACGGCGAACACCATGATCAGCATCAGGCCGAACCAGAAGGTCGGCACGGAGAAGCCGAGGATCGAGATCGCCATGATGGCACGGGAAATCAGGCTATGCGGCCGGTAGCCGGCATACATACCGATCGGGATGCCGACGAGGCTGGCAAAAAGAACGGCCGCCAGCGTCAGTTCCAGCGTCGCCGGCAGGCGGGTGAGGATCAGTTCGCTCACCGGCATGCTGTAGACCAGCGAGCGGCCGAAATCGCCTTCGATCAGCCGGCCGAGAAAAGCGAAATATTGCCGCCACAGTGGCTGGTCCAGCCCATACTGGGCGATCACCGCAGCGCGAATGTCCTGCGTCGCATCCGGCGAGATCAGCACGTCGATGGGATTGCCGACGGCATAGACGCCGCAGAAGACGAGCGCCGACATCGCGATGACCACGATCGCCGCCTGCCACAGGCGTTGCAAGACGAAACCTAACATATGTTCCCCTGTTCTTGTCCCCCAGTCCCGTCTTCTGCGGGTTTCGTAGGGTGAGGCTCCGAAGGATGCCTCGCCGTCAGTGCCAGTCGTTTTCGAGAAGGTCGCGAGTTTCGGCGACCGCCACATCCCAGATTGCCAGCATGTCCTCATCGGGGCGCTGGTAGAGGCCGTGATAGTTTCCGTCCCCGAGGAGTTTCCGCTTGCGGCCCGCATCGACCTGGGCAAGGCCGGCGAAATCCACTTTCGGCTTGGCGGTTGTCGGCTGGCGCTGGTCTTTCGTACGGGTCCAGGGGAAGTTTTCCATCCAGGAGGCGTGCGAGGCGGCTGGATCGATCTCCTGAACCTTCGCCCAGGTTTTTGGCGCTCGCCACCAGTCGTGAAACTTTACCGAACTGTCCGGATGGGCATTCAGCCATTCGGAGATGACGGCTGTCGCCGGCGTATTGCCGCCGTGGCCGTTGACGATCAGGATGCGGCGGAAGCCGGAACGGTGGATGCTATCCATCAAGTCGCGGATCACGCCGATATAGGTGGAGAGCGTCAACGTCAGCGTGCCGGGAAAGGTCGCAAACGACGAGGCGAGGCCATAGGGCACGACAGGGAAAACCGGGATGCCGAGCGGCTCGGCCGCGTCGAGCGAGATCTTTTCGGCAAGGATCATGTCGGTCGCGAGGCTCAGATAGGCGTGCTGCTCGACGCTGCCGATCGGGAGCACGCAACGGTCGTCTTCGGCCGCCCGTTCCTCCACCTGCATCCAGTTCATATCCGCGATCTTCATGAAATCTCCATGCGATGCGCGTGACGCGCAAAAACTAATCAGAATCTCGCACAAAAGCACAAAAATTGTGCCTTGACAGGCGCTGGGCCGATCAAATGCAAAGTTCCATACGGAACTAAAAAAAGAGATTGACAGCCAAATAAGCTACCGTCAAGTTCCATACGGAACAAAATCCGGGCCCGGATTTCTGCGGGAGCTGACGCCATTGCAAATGGAAATCTCATCCTTCGATGCGCTCCTCAGGCAGGGTGGCAAGGCCGCGGCCGGCAGTCATGGCGTCGATGATCTGGTTTCCGTGAAGCTGTGGCAGAACCCCTGCTGGCTTTCGTTCCGCATCAATTTCCTGGCGTTGCAGTTCAACGAGCCGATCTATCGCTGGATCGAAAAAGAGTATGGGCTGGCCCGGCCGGAATTCGTTGTTCTCTATTCGCTCGGCCTTTCGAACGGCCTGACGGCGAGCGCCATCAGCAGCTCCTCGGGTTTCCCGAAGAATACGATGAGCCGGGCGATCCAGAAGCTGATCGACAAGAACATCATCCGGCGCGAGGTCGACGCGGCGGATCTTCGAAGCTTCGTCCTGTTCATCACGAACGAAGGAAAACGCATCGTCGACCAAGCCATGCAGCCGATGGTGGAGCGCGAAAAGGTCATGCTGTCGGGGCTGACGCCTGCCGAAAAGCTGATGCTCTCCGAGCTGCTGGCGAAAGTCGTCGTGGACTCACCCAACTGGCCCCCAATGATAAATATAGAGGAGAACGAAGAATGACTATTCTCAAGACATTCCGCACAGCGGCTCTCGCCGCCGTACTGCTCGGCAGCGTTTCGGGTGCTGCACTTGCCGCCGACCTGATGATCGGCGTGCGCGCCGGCCCGTTATCGGTCGATCCGCATTTCACCGCCGCCGGCACCCACGCCGAAGCGGTCAAGCATATCTACGACTCGCTGGTGAAATCCGGCAACAACCTCGAACTCGAGCCTGGGCTTGCGACCAGCTGGACCGCCATCGATAATACGACCTGGGAGTTCAAGCTCCGCCCGGGCGTCAAATTCCACGACGGCTCCGACTTCACCGCCGAGGACGTGAAGTTCTCGATCGAGCGCATCCCGGCAGTCACCGGCCCG
Organism: Neorhizobium tomejilense; assembly: GCF_964254135.1. NCBI lineage: Bacteria > Pseudomonadati > Pseudomonadota > Alphaproteobacteria > Hyphomicrobiales > Rhizobiaceae > Neorhizobium > Neorhizobium tomejilense. The sequence goes on along the minus strand of NZ_CAXUSO020000001.1, from coordinate 2,198,981 downwards.
AACCCGACCACCATTTATGTGCGCCGCGTCCGAGGCGTCGAGATCGTCGATCCGTTGACGATCCGCATCAAGACCGATGGTGCCGCGCCGAACCTGCCCAACGACTTCATCCGCCTGTTCGTCGTGTCGCATACGGCTGCCAAGGACTTTTCCGCCAATGCCGACAAGGCTTCGGAGGGTTTCAATTCCGGCAAGGCGGCGATCGGCACAGGTCCCTACAAGTTCGTCTCCTGGACGCCGAAGGAACAGCTCGTGTTGCAGAAGTTCGACGGCTACTGGGGCACAAAGGAGCCTTGGGACAAGGTGACCCGCAAGGAGATCCCCAACGATGCGGCCCGCGTCGCACAGCTGAAGGCCGGCCAGGTCGACCTGATCTCGCGTATCCCGGCCTCCGACGTGCCGACGCTGGAGAAGGATACCAAGCTCACTGTCGTGCGCCAGAATAGCGTCTACCTCTTCAATATCGCCTTCGACTTCCGTGAGAAGCCGCCGCAGGTGAGCGCCAAGGACGGCTCGCCGCTGCCGAAGAACCCCTTCCAGGATCCCAAGGTGCGCGAAGCCTTCGATCTGGCGATCGACCGCGAAACGATCACCGAGATCGCCATGGAGGGCATGGGCACCGTCCAGTCGCAGCTCGTGACGCCGAATATCTTCGGCTGGAACCCGGCCGTCAAATCCACGAAGGCCGATCCGGCAAAGGCCAAGAAGCTGCTTGCCGAAGCCGGATATCCGAATGGCTTCAAGGTGACCTTCTCCTTCACCAACGACCGCCTGCCGGGCGATAAGGATGTGGGCACGACGATCGCACAGATGCTGACCGCAGTCGGCATCCAGGTGGAAGCGAACTCTCAGCCGGGCGCCGTGTTCTTCCCGGCCAACACGCGCGGAGACTACTCGATGACCATGTCGGGCTGGGGCACGCTGACGGGTGAATCGAACTACACGCTGTCGTCGCTTGCCCACAGCAACGACCCGGCGACCAAGCTTGGCGCCTTCAACCTGCGCGGTTATGTCAACAAGACGATGGACAAGCTGATCGAAGATGCCGCCGTCGAGATGGACCCCAAGAAGCGTGAAAAGTTCCTGATGGATGCCAATGCCCTGGTTTCGACCGATCGGCCCTATCTGGCGATCGCCTCGACCGTCTCGGCCTGGGGCATGAAGAAGGGCATCACCATCGTTCCCCGTTCCGACGAGGACACGCTGGCAATGAACATCCGCCCGGCGAAATAAGCCATCCCACCCTGTGAGCTACCGGCCGGGCATCTCGCCCGGCCGTTTTTCCGAAAACTTCAAGTTCGGACGGGAGAAGGACCGATGGGAAAGATTGCGCTGGCGATCCACGGCGGCTGCGGCGTCATGGCAAAGCTCGACCTGAGCGACGAGGAGTGGGCGGCTGCGCGTGTCGATCTCGGACGGGCGCTGAAAGCCGGCTGGGAAGTCCTGACGGCAGGCGGTGCAGCACTCGACGCGGTGCAGGCGGCCGTGGTTGTCATGGAGGATTCTCCGCATTTCAACGCCGGTTACGGCGCGGCCCTCAACACCAACGGCAAACACGAGCTCGACGCTTCGATCATGGACGGGCGCACGCTCGAAGCCGGCGCGGTGACGCTGGTTCGGCGTATCCGCAATCCGATCAAGGCGGCCCGCAAGATCATGGAAGACGGCGATGCGATCCTGCTTGGCGGCGATGCGGCAGACGATTTCGCCCGCAAGGCGGGGCTCGATATGGTCGAGCCGGACTATTTCACCACCGAACGCCGCATCAAGGCACTGGCGGCGATGAAGGCGCATGCGGCGGCGGGCACAGCGGCGAAAGCCAGCGAGTCTGAAAAGCACGGCACGGTCGGTGCCGTGGCGCTTGACGGCGCCGGGCATCTGGCGGCGGCGACCTCGACCGGCGGCTACAACAACAAGCCGGAAGGTCGCATCGGGGACACGCCGATCATCGGGGCCGGAACCTATGCACGGGACGGGGCCTGCGCCGTTTCCGGCACCGGCAAGGGCGAATATTTCATGCGTTATGCCGTCGGCCATGAAGTGGCGGCCCGCGTCTCCTATCTCGGCGAGAGCCTTGAGAAGGCCGCCGCAAAGGTCATCCAGGAGGACCTGAAGCAGCATGATATCGGCGCTGGGCTGGTGGCGGTCGGCGCCGACGGCTCGATCACCGCGCCTTACAACACGGACGGCATGTTCCGCGGCTGGGTGACGCCGGAAGGCAAATTCCACGTCGCCACCCATGGCGAGGTTTTCCCGATCAATCCTTGAACCGGCAGAGCTTCCGGCACGAAAAGCCCGGCGGAATGACCGCCGGACCTCGCGCCCTCCGGAGCCGCTCTTTTATTCGGCGGCTTGCTGCGGTTTCAGGACGCCGCGGCGGATCTGGTCTTCCTCGATGGACTCGAAGAGGGCGCGGAAATTGCCTTCGCCAAATCCTTCGTCGCCCTTGCGCTGGATGAACTCGAAAAAGATCGGGCCGATCACCGTTTTCGAGAAGATCTGCAGCAGGATCTTGGTCGTGCCGCCATCGACCACGCCTTCGCCATCGATGAGGATGCCGTGTTTCTTCATGCGGTCGATCGGTTCGTTGTGGTCGTGCACGCGGGCGCCGGACTTTTCATAATAGGTGTCCGGCGGGCCGGGCATGAATTTGAGCCCGTTTTCGGCGAGCTTGTCGGTCGCTTCGTAAATGCCGTCTGTGCCGACCGCGATGTGCTGGATGCCTTCGCCCTTGTACTTCTTCAGGAATTCCTCGATCTGGCTGGTCTCGTCCTTGGACTCGTTCAGCGGGATGCGGATCTTGCCGCAGGGCGAGGTGATCGCCCGGCTCACCAGGCCGGTGATGCGGCCGTCGATGTTGAAGAAGTGGATCTGCTTGAAATTGAAGAGCTCGCGGTAGAAGTCCCACCACTTGTCCATGTTGCCGCGATAGACATTGTGGGTCAGGTGGTCGAGGTAATAGAAACCGACGCCTTCGGGCCTGGGGTTGCGCTCGCCCAGCCACTCGAATTCGGCCTCATAGGCCGACCCCTTCTCGCCGTAGGTCTCGATGAAATAGAGAAGCGAACCGCCGATGCCGACGATGGCCGGCACGTCGAGCGTCTTGTCCTTGCCCTCATAAGGCGTCGCACCCTTGGCGACCGCGTGGTCAAAGGCGTGTTTGGCATCGACGACGCGCCAGGCCATGGCCGGCGCACACGGGCCGTGCTCGTCGACGAAGCGCATGGCATGGCTGCCCGGCTCGGCATTGACGATGTAATTGATGTCGCCCTGGCGCCAGACGGTGATGTTCTTCGTCCTGTGCTTCGCCACCGGCCTGTAGCCCATGCTGGTGAACAGCTCTTCGAGCTTCTGCGGCTCCGGATGGGCGAATTCGACGAATTCGAAACCGTCGGTGCCGGCCGGGTTGTCAGTGGTGATCTCAGAAACCGGTGCGTCGTGCGGGAAAGGACCCATGGCAAACTCCTCCTGTCATTCGATCATCATGATGATGCAGGAGAGGCGCATTGTGCTTGCAATATTGGCGAGGTTCTGCTCGATTTGTGCATGAAACGTGCGGATTTGAGGAGTTGCATGCACGATGGACGCGCTGGACGGATATGACCTGAAGATCTTGAACCATCTGCAGACCGACGGGCGGCTGACCAATAACGAATTGTCGGAACTCGTCGCGCTCTCCCCGTCACAATGTTCGCGCCGCCGGGCGCGGCTCGAGGGCGAGGGGTTCATTCAGACCTATCGGGCACATCTCAACCGCCAGAAACTCGGCCTCGACCTCCTGGTCGTGATCGCCGTGACGCTCGCTACCCATAACCGCGACAACGCCAAGCGGTTCGCACGTCTTGTCGAGGACCTGCCGGAAGTGCTGGAGTGTTTCTCGCTGACCGGCGAGATGGACTATCACCTGAAGGTGGTGACACGCGATCTCGCGGGCCTATCCCATTTCGTCAACGACATACTGTTGCCGCATGAGAGCGTGCAGCATGTCAAAACATCGATTGTTCTCAGCGTGTTGAAGGATTTTGGTGGGATTCCGATTCAAAAGCCTGCCAAGGCTTGAATATCGTCCGGCTCCGGCAGGGTTCCTTTGCCCGAGCGGCGGATGACCTGCTCGATTGCCGCTAGACCGGTCGACAAAGCCTCGATGCCGCTCCCGCCGACTTCCGCCTCCAGTTCAGTCTGATAGCGGCGGGCGAGCTCGATCAACTCCCGATAGGCTTGCTGCCCGGCGGGGGTCAGTTCCAGGTGTTCGAGACGCCGGTCCGCTTCGTCCTGACTGCGCTTCAGCCAGCGGCGTTGTTCGAGCGCGAAGACGGCACGGCTGACCTTGGTCTTGTGCATGGAGGAATGCCCGCCGACGGCTTTCGAGGTCATGCGGCCCGAACTGCCGAGTGCCGCAAGCGTGCGCCATTCCGGCCGGGTCAGTCCGTATTTCGCCTTGTAATGCGCGGCGAAGCGCAGGCCGACGAATTCGGCGGCGCGGTTGAGCCTGTAGGGGAGGAACTGTTCGAGTTCGAAACTATCGGTCGTCATGGCGTTGATCGGGCGTTGATGGTTACAAAAATAATGGTTACGTTTGCAACCATATCGTCATCATGGGAGGAAACAAGCCATGCTGGACAAGATCGATCCGAACGCCACGCAGTTTACCGGGGCGAATGCCGAAACGCTCGGCTATATGCCGGGTTTCGGCAACGATTTCGAAACCGAGAGCCTACCCGGCGCATTGCCGCAGGGGCAGAACAGCCCGCAGAGATGCAATTACGGGCTTTATGCGGAACAGCTCTCCGGTTCGCCTTTCACCGCGCCGCGCGGCACCAACGAGCGTTCCTGGCTCTATCGCATCCGACCGAGCGTGCGCCACACCGGCCGGTTCAGGAAGATCGACTATCCACTGTGGAAGACCGCGCCCCACGTTGCCCAACATTCGCTGGCGCTCGGCCAGCTTCGCTGGAGCCCTGTGCCGGCGCCGACGGAACAGCTGAACTTCCTCGAAGGCATCCGCACTATGACGACTGCGGGCGACGCGCTCTCCCAGTCGGGCATGGCGGCGCATGTCTATGTCTTCAACACCGACATGGTGGACGATTATTTCTTCAATGCCGACGGCGAAATGATGATCGTGCCGGAGACGGGGTCGATCCGGGTTTTCACCGAACTTGGCAAGATGGATCTGGAGCCTTCGGAGATCTGCATCATCCCGCGCGGAACCATGTTCAAGGTGACCCGGCTCGGCGAGGAAAAAGTCTGGCGCGGGTATATCTGCGAGAACTACGGCGCCAAGTTCACCCTGCCGGATCGCGGGCCGATCGGCGCCAACTGCCTTGCCAATCCGCGCGATTTCAAGACGCCGGTGGCGGCCTACGAGGACAAGGAGACGCCCTGCCGGGTGCAGGTGAAATGGTGCGGCTCGTTCCATGTCACCGAGATCGGCCATTCGCCGCTCGACGTGGTTGCCTGGCACGGCAATTACGCGCCGTACAAATACGACCTGCGCACCTTTTCGCCGGTCGGCGCCATTCTTTTCGACCACCCCGATCCGTCGATCTTCACGGTTCTGACCGCACCCTCGGGAGAGGAGGGAACGGCCAATGTCGATTTCGTGATTTTCCCGCCGCGCTGGCTGGTGGCGGAGCATACGTTCCGTCCGCCCTGGTATCACCGCAACATCATGAGCGAGTTCATGGGCCTGATCTACGGCCGCTACGATGCCAAGGAGGAGGGCTTCGTGCCAGGCGGCATGAGCCTGCACAACATGATGCTGCCGCACGGGCCGGATTTCACCGGCTTCGAGAAGGCCTCGAACGGCGAGCTGAAACCCGTCAAGCTCGAAAACACCATGGCCTTCATGTTCGAAACCCGTTTCCCGCAGCAGCTCACCAAATTCGCGGCGGATCTGGAGACGTTGCAGGACAATTACGTGGATTGCTGGTCAGGCCTCGAGCGAAAGTTCGACGGTACGCCGGGGATCAAGTGAGGCGGCGCGACATAACGGTTGCCTTCTTGCGCGATCTCCACACATTCTGGGAGCAATACCAACGATAAAACGGGAAACACTCATTCATGAAGCTCGCGACACTGAAGGATTCCACCCGCGACGGCCGCCTGGTCGTCGTCTCGAAAGACCTGACCAAGTGCTCGGAGGTCGGCCATATCGCCCGCACCCTCCAGGCCGCGCTCGACGACTGGGCCTATGTCGGTCCGCGGCTTGAACGGGTCGCGGAGGGTATCGAGACCGGTGCGCAGCCGACCATCCGTTTCCACGAACATGACGCCGCATCGCCGCTGCCGCGTGCCTACCAGTGGGCGGACGGATCGGCTTACGTCAATCACGTCGAGCTGGTGCGCCGGGCGCGCGATGCGGACATGCCGGAGAGCTTCTGGACCGACCCACTGATCTACCAGGGCGGGTCCGACAGTTTCCTCGGGCCTCGCGATCCGATCCTGCTCGAAAACGAAGCCTGGGGCGCCGATATGGAGGGCGAGGTAGCGGTGATACTAGGCGACGTGCCCATGGGGGCGTCCGTGGATGAGGCGCGGGAGGCGATCCGCCTCGTGCTTCTCGTCAACGACGTATCCTTGCGCGGGCTGATCCCATCCGAACTCGCAAAGGGTTTCGGCTTCTTCCAGTCGAAACCGTCCTCCGCTTTTTCTCCGGTCGCGGTCACGCCCGATGAGCTGGGTTCGGCCTGGGATGGCGGCAAGCTTTCCCTGCCGCTCAAGGTCGATCTGAACGGCAAGCCGTTCGGCCGGGCCAATGCCGGCGTCGACATGACCTTCGATTTCCCGCAGCTGATCGCCCATGCGGCAAAGACGCGGCCGCTGATTGCCGGCACGATCATCGGTTCGGGCACGGTCTCCAACAAGCTCGACGGAGGTCCCGGCAAGCCGGTGGCCGATGGCGGAGCCGGTTATTCCTGCATTGCGGAAATCCGCACCATCGAGACGATCAACTTCGGCGTTCCGAAGACGCCTTTCCTGCACTTTGGAGATACGGTGCGGATCGAAATGAAGGACGACAAGGGTCATTCGATCTTCGGTGCGATCGAGCAGACCGTGACGAGATACGAGAAGGCAGGATGAGCGATACGGTCCTCTACGACTACTGGCGGTCCTCGGCGAGTTATCGGCTGAGGATCGCCCTCAACATGGCGGCCGAAACATTCCGCATGGTTCCGGTCGACATCCTCGCCAAGGAGCACAGTTCGCAGGAACATCTCGCCCGCAACCCGCAGGGGCTGGTGCCGGTGGTGGAAATCGACGGCCACAGTTTCACCCAATCGCTGGCGGTGATCGAATATCTCGACGAGACGCGCGGCGGCGCCTTCCTGCCGGGCGATTCCGTCGGGCGGCAGCGGGTGAGGGCGCTTTCCTACGTCATCGCCATGGAAATCCATCCGGTCTGCAACACGCACGTTGTCGGCCATGTTTTATCGCTGACCGGCGGTGGCGACGACGCCCGGCTGGCCTGGATGCAGAAGTTCATCGGGGAAGGGCTTGCTGCCTTCGAGATACTGCTTAATTCCCCTTCGACCGGCACATTCTGTCACGGCGACCGGCCGGGGATGGCGGATATCTGCCTCGTGCCGCAGGTCTACAATGCACGGCGGTGGAGCGTCGATCTTTCGGCCTGCCCGAAACTTGTCGAGATCGCCGACCGCTGCGCCGAACTGAAACCGTTTGCCAACGCCCATCCCGACAGAGCCCTTCCCGACAAGGCGGCTCGCTAAGTCTTCAGGTAGCTGATCACCGCGTCAGCGATCATGTCCTTGTGGCGCTCCATGGTCGCCGGTTCTGAAAGGTCGCGGCGGAAGATCGTTCCGAACGTATAACGGTTGGAGACGCGGAAGAAGCAGAAGGCACTGATCAGCATGTGAATGTCGATCGGATCGGCTTTCCGGGCAAATACACCGGCCGCGACGCCGCGATCAAGGATCGCCGCAATGGTCTCGATGACCGAGACGTTCAGGTCGCGGATCGCCTCGGACCGCAGCATATGTGCGGCGTGGTGGATGTTCTCGATGCTGACCAGCCGGACGAATTCCGGATTGGCCTCGTCATGTTCGAAGGTTGTCGAGATCAGCACCCGCAGCGCCTGTTCCGGAGGCAGGTTGGAAAGCTGCAGGTCCTCTTCCAGCGTGCGGATCTTGCGATAGGCCCGCTCGAGAACGGCGAGATAGAGCCCCTCTTTGCTGCCGAAATAATAATAGATCATCCGCTTCGAGGTGCGGGTCTTCTCCGCGATCGCATCGACGCGGCCGCCGGCAAGGCCATGGGTCGTGAATTCCTCCGTCGCCACATCCAGAATGTCTTCCTGGGTGCGCTGCGGATCGTTTTTCCTGCCGTTTTCGCGTTTCGCCGCCATCCCCGAATCCGCCTTCACCGTTTCGTCCGCCATGCTCACAGAAACAGGCCTTGTGGACAACCGATTGTCCACATCGAATTTTCGCATTTGTTCCAAAGTCATAATGGGCCTGTGTGAGGCTTTCAATAGATGGTGCTTGACATACGCACTAGTTCGTACATTTTATCCGGATTGCCGGTCGATCCCTGAGGAGGCGGTCCCGGCGGAGGTTATCTTGTCAAAGGACCGAGTGGACAGCCGTATCAGCGGTGGCCCTTGTCGACATCCGGTGACGGAAGCCTTGGGAGGACCGGAAGTGACACGAATAATCGATTTCTATTTCTTCGCGCTGAAGGTCGTCATCGCCCTGCTTCTGGCAGGCATGGTGGTGCTTGTCTTCGGCAATGTCGTGCTGCGTTATGCCTTCAACCAAGGGATCACCGTCTCGGAAGAGCTGTCGCGGGTCTTCTTCATCTGGCTGACGTTTCTCGGTGGCGTCGTTGCGATGCGCGAACACGGCCACCTCGGTGTCGATTCGCTTCTGAAGCGGCTGCCGCCGACAAGTGCCAGGATCGCCGTGCTAATGGGGCAGGGGCTGATGCTCGTCGCCACATGGCTGTTGATCAGCGGAAGCTGGACGCAGACGCTGATCAACCTGCCCGCCACCATGCCGGCAACCGGCATTTCGATGGGCTGGTTCTACGGGGCCGGCCTTGCCTTCGGGGTTCCGACCTTCCTCATCATCCTCTGGGACGCCTTCCAGGTGGCCACCGGCCGCATCGATATCGCGACTGCCCAACTGGTGCGCGACAGCGAGGAGGAAGTGGCTCTCGACCATCATCCGGAAGCCGCGGTTGCCGCCGGCGTCACCAAGGTCTGAGGAGAAACCGATGACGCTCACTATTTTCCTCGGCGCCCTTCTCGGCCCCATGGCACTCGGCGTGCCGATCGCCTTTGCGCTCATCCTCAGCGGCGTGGCGCTGATGATGTACATGGACATTTTCGACGCCCAGATCGTCGCACAGAACGTGCTGAACGGCGCCGACAGCTTTCCGCTGATGGCGGTTCCCTTCTTCCTGCTGGCCGGCGAGGTGATGAATACCGGCGGCCTGTCGAAGCGCATCGTCAATCTCGCCATGGCCCTGGTCGGCCACGTGCGCGGCGGTCTCGGCTTCGTGGCGATCTTCGCCGCCTGCGTGTTGTCGAGCCTTTCGGGTTCGGCGGTGGCGGACGCCGCCGCGCTCGGCGCGCTTCTTTATCCGATGATGATCAAATCGGGCCATGATCCGGCGCGGACCGGCGGACTGCTGGCATCGGCTTCGGTCATCGGGCCGATCATCCCGCCTTCGATCGGCTTCATCCTCTATGGCGTCATCGGCGGCGTCTCGATCACCAAGCTCTTCCTCGCCGGCATCGTTCCCGGCCTGCTGATCGCGCTGGCGCTCTGCATCACCTGGCTGATCGTCGCCCGCAAGGAGCAGTTCGAACTGCCTCCGAGACAGAGCCGCGAGGTGCGCGTCAAGGCGCTCGTCGACAGCATCTGGGCGCTGATGCTGCCGGTCATCATCATCGTCGGACTGAAGTTCGGCGTGTTCACGCCGACCGAAGCCGGCGTCGTCGCCGCCGTCTATTCGCTGTTCGTCTCGATGGTCGTTTATCGCGAGCTTGCGCCGTCCGACCTCTTCAACGTCTTCGTGGCGGCAGCGAAGATTACCGCCGTCGTGATGTTCCTGGTCGCCTGTGCTGCGGTTTCGGCCTGGCTGATCACGGTTGCCGACGTGCCGGGCGATCTCGTCGCTCTGCTGGAGCCGCTGATGGACAACCAGACGCTGCTGCTGCTTGCGATCATGGTGCTGATCGTCCTGGTCGGTACCGCGATGGACATGACGCCGACCATTCTGGTGATGACGCCGGTGCTGATGCCGATCATCAAGCAGGCGGGCATCGATCCGGTCTATTTCGGCGTGCTCTTTATCATCAACAACTCGATCGGCCTGATCACGCCACCGGTGGGCACTGTGCTCAACGTCATCTGCGGCGTCTCCAAGCTGTCGATGGAAGACCTGATGAAGGGCGTGATGCCCTTCCTGATCGCCGAACTGATCGTTCTCTTCCTTCTCGTCCTCTTCCCGCAACTGGTGACCGTGCCGGTCGCCTGGTTCGGGCGCTGAGGCCGGGAAGCTTCTGCCAACCTAGTGCATATCAACCGGCCGTGGGGGACCCCGGCCACCAGTGGGAGGAAAGCATGTTCAACAAGATGATGAAACTGGCGCTCGGGATCGCCTTGCCGGTGATGCTGTTTGCCGGCACGGCATCCGCCGAAGTCCGCGCGCATACGCTGAAGTTCGCGGCTGCCAACAACAAGGGCCATCCGCAGGTCACGGGCATGGAAAAATTCGCCGAGATAGTCAAGGCGAAGAGCGGCGGCAAGATCGACGTCAAGCTGTTTCCGGGCGGCGTGCTCGGCGGCGACGTGCAGACCGTCTCCGCGCTGCAGGGCGGCGTGGTCGAGATGCTGGTGCTGAATGCCGGCATCCTGTCGAGCAACGTCAAGGCGTTCGGCGCCGTCGACCTGCCGTTCCTGTTCAACAGCGGGGAAGAAGCGGACAAGGTGATGGACGGCGCCTTCGGCAAGAGCCTTTCCGAAAAGCTGCCGGCGACCGGCCTCGTCGGTCTCGCCTATTGGGAACTCGGCTTCCGTAACCTCACCAATAATCGCCGCGCGGTCACCAAGCTCGAAGATATCAAGGGCCTGAAGATCCGCACGCTGCAGTCGCCGATCCCGATCGAGCTGTTCAACAGCCTCGGCGCCAACGCGGTGCCGCTCCCTTATACGGAACTCTACACCGCGCTTGAAACCGGAACGGTCGACGGCCAGGAAAATCCGTTTGCCAACATCATCAACGCCAAGTTCTACGAAGTGCAGAAGTACCTGACGGTCACCCGTCACCAGTACAATCCGCAGATCGTGCTGGTCAGCAAGAAGTTCTGGGACGGCCTCAACGACGAGGAGAAGGGCATTCTCCAGTCGGCCGCGACCGAAGCCCGCGACTTCCAGCGCAAGGTTTCCCGCGAAGCGGACGCCAAGGCGCTCGACGAGATCAAGAAGACCGGCATGCAGGTCACCGAACTCAACGCCGCCGAAACCCAGAAGATCCGCGATGCCGTGAAGCCGCTGATCGACAAGTTCAGCGCCGATGTGGGGGCCGATACTGTTTCGCTGCTCTTCAAGGAACTGGACGCCGTCCGCAAGAAGTAACATCCGCGCCGGCCCGTCTTCCCGGCGGGCCGGCTCTTCCACCGAAACGAGGCGCGATACCCATGGCCGAGACATTGCTGAAACCCTTGAAGGCCGGGCTGATCGGCGCCGGCATCCAGGCGTCGCTGACGCCGGCCATGCATATGAAGGAAGGCGCAGCCCAAGGCTTTCGCTACGAATATGAGCTGATCGATCTTAATCTGCTCGGCCTGACGCCCAGCAGCCTGCCTGATCTCCTCGATGACGCGGAAGCACGCGGGCTGATTGGCCTCAACATCACGCACCCCTGCAAGCAACTGGTCATTCCCTATCTCGACGACCTCTCCGATGAGGCGAGGGCGCTCGGCGCCGTCAACACGGTGGTGCTGAAGGATGGCAAGCGTTTTGGCCACAATACCGACTGGTGGGGTTTCGCCGAAAGTTTCCGGCGCGGTCTGCCGGGCGCCGATCTGAGCGCGGCGGTTCAGATCGGCGCCGGTGGCGCAGGCGTTGCGACGGCCTACGCGATCCTGTCCCTCGGTCTCAAGACACTCACGGTGTTCGATCGCGAGCCTGATCGGGCCGAGCAGCTTGCCCAAACGATGTCGGTGCTCTTTCCAGACGTCTCGATACAAGCATCATCGGATATCGTTTCGGCGATGCAGGACGTCTCGGGCATCATCCATGCAACGCCGACCGGCATGGCGAAATACCCGGGCCTGCCGCTGCCGCCGGAACTTCTCCAGCCGCATCACTGGGTCGCGGAGATCGTCTATTTCCCGCTAGAGACCGAGCTGCTGAGCGTTGCCAGGCAACGCGGCTGCCAGGTGCTGAACGGCGGCGGCATGGCCGTCTTCCAGGCAGTCGGCGCCTTTCAGCTGTTCACCGGCCGGGAGCCGGATGCCGCCCGCATGCTCCAGCATTTCGAGGCACTGACAGTCTGACGGAAAATCTTCCGGCCCTGCTCGTCACATAGTGCCCATCTGCGGCGCCTGCGATTTTTGCCGGTCATCTCGGCAGTGGGTCTGGCGATCCTGGCTTGGCCGACTATAGTGGCCGGGCCGCACTTCTGCGGCATCATCCCCGCCGAAGAACGCCCAGGGTTATTGCCATGACGCTTGCCATTTCCGCCAAAGACATCGACGACAAGGCTCTTATCGACGAGTTGAAGCAGTGGGTCGAGATCGAGACGCCGACGCCGAATGCTGCGGCTGTCAACATATTGGCGGATCGGGTCGAGGCGATCGGCAAGGCGGCCGATCTGGAGACGGAGCGGGTGCCGGGCACGCTCGGTTTCGGTGACATCCTGGCGATCCGCTCGCCGCGCCCGGCCGGCAGTAACGAAAAGACCGTTTTGATACTGGCGCATCTCGATACCGTGCATGCGGTGGGCGTGATCGACAACCAGTTGCCGCTGCGTCAGGAGGGGGACAAACTCTATGGCCCGGGCATCTACGACATGAAGTCCGGCGCGCTGATGGCGCTCGAGGCGATGAAGCTCGCCGTCAGGCACGGCAGCAGGATGCCGATCGACCTGATTTTCGTGCCCGACGAGGAGATGGGAAGCCTGTCGTCCCGCGCCTTCATGGAAGAGGCGGCGAAGAATGCAGGTTATGCGCTGGTGGTGGAACCCGCCCGCGACGGCGGCAAGATCGTCGTCGCCCGCAAAGGGGTCGCAATGTACGATGTCACTGTGCGGGGGCATGCCTCGCACGCCGGTACAAGGCCACAGGATGGTCGCAGTGCCATTCGCGCCGCCGCCCGGCTGGTTCTGGAGCTTGAGGCGCTCAACGATACCGAACGTGGCGTTACCGTCACGGTCGGCACGATCCAGGGTGGGACGGGCCGCAACACTGTACCGGCGGAATGCCGTCTGCAGGTTGACGTTCGTGTTCCCGACGATGTGATCGCCAGGGAGATCACCGGCAAGATCGAGGCGATGAAGCCTGTCGATCCGGATATCGCCTTTGAAATCGACGGCCAGATGAACCGTCCACCCTTTGCGCAGTCGGATGAAGGCAGGCGCCTTTTCGATGTTGCCGCAGAGATCGCCGACGGTCTTGGCATCGCGCTGGAAGGAATGACGACGGGCGGCGGCTCGGACGGCAATTTCACGGCAGCGCTCGGCGTGCCGACGCTCGACGGGCTCGGTGCAGACGGGGCCGGCGCCCATACGTTCAACGAGCATATCTTCGTCAGCAGCGTTGCGCCGCGCACCGCCCTGCTCGCCAACCTGATGATCTCGCTCGAAGCGAGATAACCTGTCTCAGGCCGGCAGGGTCACTTCGAACGAGTTGGCGATGCGGACCTTGCCGACCTCAATGACGTGCCGCATGGCGGAGATCGCCCTGTCAGGATCACGCGAGGCGACCGCATGGGCGATCCTCAGATGGTTGGTGGCGACCTCGTCGATCTTTTCCGGCGAGGCGGCCGGCGAGGAGAGCTGGAAGGAAATGGCAAGCGCCGCCTCGATGAGTGCGCTCGCCGAGCGCATGAACGGATTGCCCGACATGCGGGCGATGGCGAGGTGGAATTCGAGGTCCACCTTGGCGATGGTTTCCGGGGTATGGGAGAGATCGTCGAATTTCGCGGCGATCGCGTAGAGCGCAACGATGTCGTCGCTGGAGGCGCGCAGCGCTGCTGCTGCTGCCGCTGCCGGTTCCAGCGCCATGCGCATTTCGGCGAGATGCTCGATGAATTCGAAATCCAGCCCGGATTCGAAACGCCAGCCGAGCACGTCCGAGTCGAAGAAGTTCCAGCTGGCCTTGTCGAGCACGCGCGTGCCGACCTTGGCCTTGGCTTCGACCAGCCTTTTGGCGGCGAGCGTCTTCATGGATTCGCGCAACACCGTGCGGGACACGCCGAAACGGGCCGAAAGCTCGGTGTCGCCGGGCAGCAGGGAGCCTTCCGGGATCTTGCCGGAAACGATCCCCCGGCCGAGCTCCGCCACCACATGCGCGTGGTTGCTGCGGCGCTTTCGCCCACTGATCGTCGTTTCCAGAAGTCCCACTCAGATCTCCTTCAGCCGGCTCTCGGCCAGTCGCCGGTTTGAATACCAGATGATTCCGCGCTGCAATACAATGAAGACGAAGAGCAGGATGCCAATGACGATTTTCGTCCACCACGACGACAGCGTGCCGTCGAAGACGATGTAGGTCTGGATCAAGCCCTGGATCAGAATACCGATGAACGTTCCCGCGACCAGGCCGACGCCGCCGGTCAGCAACGTGCCGCCGATGACGACGGCCGCGATCGCGTCGAGTTCGACGCCGACCGTCGCCAGCGAATAACCTGACGAGGTATAGAGTGTGTAGGCAATGCCGGCGAGGCCCGAGAGGAAGCCGGACAGCGCATAGATGCCGACCGTCGTGGAGCCGACCGGGACACCCATCAGCTCGGCCGACTGCTCGCTTCCGCCGATCGCATAGACATTGGCGCCAAAGCGGGTGCGAGCCGCGACGAAGGCGCCGACGACGAACACCAGCAGCATCAGCATGGCAAGCATGGTCAGACGGCCGCCGCCCGGGAAGCGGAAGTAGAAGCCCTGGATCGTGTCGATCATCTCGTGGCTGATCGGCACGGATTCCGTCGAGATCAGGTAGGCAGCACCGCGGGCCAGAAACATGCCCGCGAGAGTGACGACGAAGGGCGGAATGCCGAGATAGCGGATCATCGCTCCCATCAGGCTGCCGAAAAGGGTCGAGATGACCAGGACGGCCGCAAAGGCGATCAGCGGGTGAACGCCGAGGGAGCCGACCAGGACGGCGACGAAAACGCTGGTAAAGGCGATCACCGAGCCGATCGACAGATCGATGCCGCCCGACAGGATGACGAAGGTCATGCCGACCGCGGCGATGCCGAGAAAGGCGTTGTCGGTCAGAAGGTTGCCGATGACGCGCATCGACAGCATGTTCGGAAACTGCAGTACGCAGAGGGCATAGGCGATCACGAAGATGCCGAGCGTGGTGACGAAGGGCAGGTTGCGGGTATGGATCATCGAACCGTTCCTTCCGCCTTGTGGGATGTCTCTCGGGATGCGGTCTCGCCCTTGCGCCGCGAAGCCTTGACGAAGCCGAACAGCGCCATGATCGCCGGCGACTGCAGGGTCAGGACGACGATGATGATGCCGGCCTTGATGATCAGGTTGAATTCCGGTGGGAAACCCGAGACCAGGATGCCCGTGTTGATCGACTGGATGATCAGCGCGCCGATCAGCGATGCGGTGATGGAGAAACGCCCGCCGTTCAGAGACGTGCCGCCTATGACCACGGCGAGAATGGCGTCGAGCTCAAGCCAGAGACCGGCATTGTTTGCATCGGCGCCGCGGATATCTGCGGTGACGATCAGGCCGGCGATGGCGGCGCAGATGCCGGAGATCGCATAGACGAAGAACAGCAGGAAACGGGCGCGCACGCCGGCAAGCGTCGCGGCGCGGCGGTTTATGCCGGTCGCCTCGATCAGGAAGCCGAGTGCGGAGCGGCGCACCAGCAGGCCGATGATCAATGCGGCGCAGACCCAGATAAGGATCGGGATCGGAATGCCGCCGAGCGAACCGGAGCCGAGCGCTGCGAAGCTGTCATTGTTGAAGGTGAGGATGACGCCTTCGGTGATCAGCTGGGCGATGCCGCGGCCGGCCACCATCAGGATCAGCGTGGCGATGATCGGCTGGATGTCGAGCAGGGCGACCAGCACGCCGTTCCACAGGCCGCAGAGGAGGCCGACGCCGAGCGAGATCAGGATCACGACCGGCAGCGGATAATCGTGTGCGATCAGCGTCGCGGCCACCGCGCCGCAGATGGCGATCACGGCGCCGATCGATAGATCGATGCCGCGAGTGGCGATGACCAGCGTCATGCCGATGGTCAGCAGCGCGACGGGGGCGGCGCGCACCAGGATGTCGATCAGGCTGCCGTAGAGCCGGCCGTTCTGGAACGAAACGTTGAGGAAGCCGGGTGCGACTGCCGTGATAAGGGCAAGGATGACCGCAAGCGCGATGATCTGGGGTGCCAGCCGTTTCAGCCGGCGGGTGAAGCGGTCCATCATGCGGCCTCCGTGTGAGCCGGCGCTGCGATCGCCTGCATGATGTTGTCGGCCGTCACTTGGTCGCCCTTGAGCTCGGCGATATGCTTGCGGTCGGAAAGCACGACGACACGGTGGGCGATGGCGGTCAGTTCCTCCAGTTCCGAGGAGATGACCACCAGCGACATGCCATCGGCGCAGAGTTTTTCGATCATTTTCAGGATTTCCGCATGCGCGCCGATATCGATGCCGCGGGTCGGTTCGTCGAGGATCAGCAGACGGGGTCCGGTCGCCAGCCAGCGGGCGAGGATCGCCTTCTGCTGGTTGCCGCCGGAGAGGAATTTCATCTGCCTGTTGGCATCGGCCGGCCGGATATCCAGCGATTTGATGAAGCTTTCGGCAAGGGCTGCCTTCTCCCGCGAGGAGATCGGTTTTGCCCAGCCCTGGCGGGCCTGCACCGCAAGCGCGATATTATCCGCGACGGAAAAATCGCCGATAATTCCGTCCGTCTTGCGTTCTTCCGGGCAGAAGCCGAAGCCGTTGGCAATCGCTGCTTCCGGAGAGGAGAGGGCGACTTGCTGGTTGTCGACGGTCGCAGTGCCGCTGTCGGCACGGTCGATGCCGAACAGCAGGAAGGCGGTCTCGGTGCGGCCGGAACCGAGCAGACCCGCAACGCCGACCACTTCGCCGGGCCGGATATCCAGATCGAAAGGCGCGACGCTGCCGCGCTTGCCGTAGCCTGAGAAGCGGATCGGTGCTTCGGCCGTCGAGGCTATGGTTTCTTCCTGGGCCTGATGCTCGCGGGTGATGTGCTGCAACTCGCGGCCGAGCATCATCGAGATCAGCTCCAGCCGCGGCAGTTCGGCGAGCTTGCGGGTGCCGACGAGCCGGCCGTTGCGCAAGACCGTGACACGGTCGGCGACCGCATAAACCTGGTTGAGGAAATGAGTGATGATGATGATGCCGAGGCCTTCCTCGCGCAGCCGGCGCAGGACGACAAACAACATCTCTACCTCGTGAGCGTCGAGGCTGGCGGTCGGCTCGTCGAGCACCAGGACCTTGCCGGACAAATCGACGGCGCGGGCGATGGCGACAAGCTGGCGGACGGCAACGGAATAGGACGAGAGCAGGGCGTCGACATCGATATCGAGGCCGTAGCGTTCGAGCAATGCTTTGGACCGGCGGCGCATTTCGCGGCGGTCGATCAGGCCGAAACGGCGCGGCTGGCGGCCGAGGAAGAGGTTTTCAGCGACTGTCAGGTTTTCGAGGAGATTGACCTCCTGGTAGACGGTGCCGATGCCGAGGCCTTGCGCCTCCGCGACGCTGGCCGGCGTCACTTCCGCGCCGTCGAGGCGCATGGTGCCGTGATCGCGGCTGTAGACCCCGGTCAGGATCTTGATCAGGGTCGATTTACCGGCGCCGTTTTCGCCGAGCAGCGCATGGATTTCGCCGCGCTCGAGCGTGAAGTCGACGGCGTCGAGCGCTGTGATGCCGAGGAAGGCCTTGCCGATGCCCCGGGCTTCCAAAAGTGAGTTTGTATCCGACATGCCTAAAGTCCCGCGTCTATCGAAGAACCGGAGCGGCGAGATGCACCGCTCCGGTTGCTGAGTTGCCCGGCTCTAAGGGGTATGAGGTGGAGCCGGGCGGCGGGAGGTCAGTAACCGAGACCCTTCTTGGCTTCGTAGACCTTCATCGGGTCATCTTTGGCGGTGTAGAGCTTCGATTCCGTCTGGATCCACTTCGGCGGAGCCTTCTTGTCCTTGAGATAGGCATTGAGGGCTTCGAAGGCGGGGCCGGCCATGTTCGGCGTCAGCTCGACCGTCGCATTGGCTTCGCCCTTGGCCATCGCCTGGAAGATATCCGGCACGGCGTCGATCGAGACGACCTTGATGTCGGTACCGGGCTTCAAGCCGGCTTCCTTGATCGCCTGGATGGCGCCGACGGCCATGTCGTCGTTATGGGCATAGACCGCGCAGATATCCTTGCCGCCGCCTTCAGCCTTGATGAAGCTTTCCATGACTTCCTTGCCCTTGGTGCGGGTGAAGTCGCCGGTCTGCGAGCGGGCAATCTTGATGTTGGAATGGCCCGCGAGCGCCTGTTCGAAACCCTTCTTGCGGTTAATGGCCGGCGAAGAACCGGTGGTGCCCTGAAGTTCCACGACCTTGCAGGTCTTGGAGCCGATTTCCTTGACCAGCCAGTCGCCGGCGACCTTGCCTTCGAACACCTGGTCGGACGTAACGGCCGTCAGGTAGAGGTCCTTCGGTGCGTCGATGTCGCGGTCGAGCAGGATGACCGGGATTTTCTCTTCCTTGGCTTCCTTGAGAACCGCATCCCAGCCGGTGGCGACCACCGGTGCGATGAAGATCGCGTCGACCTTTTGGGCGATGAAGCCACGGATCGCCTTGATCTGGTTTTCCTGCTTCTGCTGCGCATCGGCGAACTTCAGGGTAACGCCGCGTTTTTCGGCTTCCTGCTTGGTGACCGTGGTTTCGGCGGCGCGCCAGCCGGATTCGGATCCGATCTGCGAGAAACCGACTGTAAGGGACGCGGCGGAAACGCCGGATGCCAACGATAGGGTAAGAGCGGCTACAGCTGCCGCGAGAGCTCTTTTCATCCTAAATCCTCCCAGAGATGATAAAGCGAACTGACGGCCCAAGGATTGGCATATAATATTACTTTTTCAAGCGCTATTTTTGAAAAAATTTCAAGAAAGGCGGCATCCTGCCACTTTCGAGGGCAACAATCGATTGAATCCCTGGGATAAATGGCATTCTTAAAAAGATCTGGATTGCCGGAAGCGGTTTTCCTCCTCCTTGACAAGCCCGATGCCAATCCAATAGTCGTATTAATGACTACATCGGGCCTGATGGTTCTGATGGGAGGAGTGGCATGGCGACAGGAGACGTCATGTTGGTATTGGAAGCATTTGGGTGATTAAATCGATGTTGCGGGTTCTTCAGGTCTTGGATGGCGCTGGTGCGTCTATTGTTGTCGCGTGGGATGGCGAAGGTGCTGCCAGGGCGGTGAACGGCGTTTCGTCAACCTATGACCTCGCCCGCCAAGCGATTGCCGCCGGCCAGACATTGGCTCAGCGGATCGAAGCGGCTGGTCTCGGCGATATCGTCGATCTTGAAAAGGCCACGGGCGAGGGGCGCCTTGGCCTGCCGATCACCCATCCGGACCCGGCACATTTCATCGTCGCCGGCACCGGTTTGACGCATCTCGGCTCGGCCGACGGTCGCGACAAGATGCACAAGGCGGCACAGGCGGCGGAAAAGCCGACCGATTCGATGCGCATGTTCCTGATGGGCGTCGAAGGCGGCAAGCCGAAACCCGGCGAGGCCGGCGTGCAGCCGGAATGGTTCTACAAGGGCAACGGCTCGCAGCTTCGCGCCACCGGCAGCGATCTGGTGTCGCCGGCCTTCGCGCTCGATGGCGGCGAGGAACCGGAACTGGCGGGCATCTATCTCATCGGTCCGGACGGTACGCCCTTCCGGCTGGGCTTCTGTCTCGCCAACGAATTTTCCGACCACGTAACCGAGAAGGGCAACTATCTCTGGCTCGCCCATTCCAAGCTGCGCCAAGCGGCACTCGGCGCGGAACTTCTGGTCGGCGACCTGCCGGATCACGTGGAAGGCACGTCACTCGTGCGGCGCGGCGACGAGGTGATCTTCGAAAAGCCGTTCCTCTCGGGCGAGGCGAACATGTCGCACACGATCGCCAACCTCGAACATCATAATTTCAAATACGATATCTTCCGCCAGCCGGGCGATCTGCATGTCCATTTCTTCGGAACGGCGACGCTGTCGTTTTCCGAGGGGATCAAGACGGAGCCGGGCGACGTTTTCGAGATTTCTGCGGCTCCTTTCAAACTGCCGCTCGTCAACCGGCTGACTGTCGCGGCGGATGCGCCCGTGACGATCAAGAAGCTCTGAGGCGGCCATGGCTCCCATCCGCGTCGCCATCGTCGGGCTTGGAAAGATCGCAAGGGATCAGCATCTCGGCGCGATCGAAGCAACCGACGGCATCGAACTCGTGGCCGTCGCCAGCCGTCACGCCAAGCTCGACGACATCGCCTGTTTCCATGAGATCGGCGATCTGCTCGCTTCGGACGTCAAGTTCGACGCTGTTTCTCTCTGTACGCCGCCCGTCGGGCGCTTCGAGCAGGCAAAGGCGGCACTCGATGCCGGCAAGCATGTGATGCTCGAAAAGCCGCCGGGTGCGACGCTTTCGGAAGTCTACGCGCTGGAAAAGCTCGCCAAGGAAAAAGGCGTCTCGCTGTTTTCGACTTGGCATTCGCGCGCCGCTGCGGCTGTCGAGCCGGCGCGGGCGCTGCTTGCCAAACGCAGGATTCGCAGCGTTGCGGTGGAGTGGAAGGAAGATGTCCGCCATTGGCATCCCGGTCAGGCCTGGATCTGGGAGCCGGGTGGCCTCGGCGTCTTCGATCCCGGCATCAACGCGCTGTCGATCGTCACGCGCATCCTGCCGGAAAGCTTTCACCTCACCCGTTCCGAACTGACCTTCCCGGGCAACCGGGCGGCCCCGATCGCGGCAAGCCTTTCTTTCGAGACCGATGGCGGAGTTCCGGTCTCGGCCGAGTTCGACTGGCGCCAGACCGGGCCACAGACCTGGGATATCCGCGTCGAGACCGACGAGGGGCCGATCGTTCTGACCCATGGCGGCAGCCGCCTTTTCGTCGATGGCAAAAGCGCGATCGTCGAGGAAGACAAGGAATACCGCAATCTCTATCGTGATTTCGTGACGCTGGTGGCAGAAAGCCGCAGCGATACCGATTTCTCGCCGCTGGTGCATGTCGCCGATGCCTTTATGCTGGGCCGGCGCATTCAAACAGACGTATTTGAGGACTGATGATGACCAATTCGGAAAACGTAACTTCGAACGAGATCGCTGAAACCGACAAGGGGCGCCAGGCGGCCAGAAAGCTCCGCTCTCGCGCGTGGTTCGACAACCCGTCGAATGTGGACATGACGGCGCTCTATCTCGAGCGCTACATGAATTTCGGTCTCAGCCAGGCTGAACTGCAGTCCGACCGGCCGATCATCGGCATCGCCCAGACGGGCTCCGATCTTTCGCCTTGCAATCGGCATCATCTGGAATTGGCGCATCGTCTGCGCGAGGGTATCCGCGAGGCAGGCGGCATCGCCATCGAGTTCCCGGTCCATCCCATCCAGGAAACGGGCAAGCGCCCGACCGCCGGCCTTGACCGCAACCTTGCCTATCTCGGCCTTGTGGAAGTGCTTTACGGTTATCCGCTCGATGGCGTCGTGCTGACGATCGGCTGCGACAAGACCACGCCGGCCTGTCTGATGGCGGCGGCCACCGTCAACATTCCGGCGATCGCGCTGTCGGTCGGTCCGATGCTGAACGGCTGGTTCCGTGGCGAGCGCACCGGCTCCGGCACCATCGTCTGGAAGGCTCGCGAGCTGCTGGCCAAGGGCGAGATCGACTATGCGGGCTTCGTAAAGCTCGTCGCCTCCTCGGCGCCGTCCACCGGTTATTGCAACACGATGGGCACGGCGACGACGATGAATTCGCTCGCGGAAGCGCTCGGCATGCAGCTTCCGGGCTCTGCCGCGATCCCGGCGCCCTATCGCGACCGGCAGGAGGTCTCCTATCTGACCGGCCTTCGCATCGTCGAAATGGTCAAGGAAGACCTGAAGCCTTCCGAGATCCTGACCAAGGAAGCCTTCATCAACGCCATCCGCGTCAATTCGGCGATCGGCGGTTCGACCAACGCGCCGATCCATCTGAACGCGCTTGCCCGTCATATCGGCGTGGAGCTCACCGTCGACGACTGGCAGACCTACGGCGAGGAAGTGCCGCTGCTCGTCAACCTGCAGCCGGCCGGCGAATATCTCGGTGAGGACTATTATCATGCAGGCGGCGTGCCTGCAGTCGTCAACCAGCTGATGACCCAGGGCCTCATCCATGAGGACGCCATGACGGTCAACGGCAAGACGATCGGCGAGAACTGCCGTGGCGCCATCATCGAAGACGAGAAGGTCATCCGCCGCTACGACGAGCCTTTGAAGGCCCATGCCGGCTTCCGGGTGCTGCGCGGCAACCTCTTCTCTTCGGCGATCATGAAGACCAGCGTCATCTCGCCGGAATTCCGTCAGCGTTATCTCTCCAACCCGAACGATCCGGAAGCCTTCGAAGGCAGGGCGGTCGTGTTCGACGGGCCGGAAGATTATCATCACCGGATCGACGATCCGTCGCTCGAAATCGACGCGCATACGGTCCTGTTCATGCGCGGCGCCGGCCCGATCGGGTATCCGGGCGCTGCCGAAGTCGTCAACATGCGCGCGCCGGACTATCTCCTGAAGCAGGGCATCTCGTCGCTCGCCTGCATCGGCGACGGCCGCCAGTCGGGAACGTCGGGCAGCCCGTCGATCCTCAATGCCTCGCCGGAAGCAGCAGCCGGTGGTGGTCTCGCCATCCTGCGGACCGGCGACCGTGTGCGCATCGATGTTGGTCGCGGCACCGCGGACATCCTGATTTCCGACGAGGAGATGGCGGAGCGCCGCAAGGCACTCGAAGCGGCGGGGGGCTACCAGTACCCGAAGCATCAGACGCCCTGGCAGGAAATCCAGCGCAACTATGTCGGACAGCTCGAAACCGGCGCAGTGCTGGAGCCGGCCGTCAAATACCAGCGGATTGCCCAGACCAACGGCATCCCGCGCGACAATCACTGACCGTTTCGGTCCCCAGGGTGGCGGGGACCGCCCTTAGACAAGATTGGCGGCTCGAAGGGAGCCGCTCCAAAGGAGGAGTAATCCATGCGAATGTTCAAATATCTCGCGACCGCGGCCATGTTGGCCGGTCTGGTCGTCGCGGCTCCGGCCAGCGCACAGGAAAAGGGTCTCGTCGGCGTCGCCATGCCGACCAAGTCTTCCGCCCGCTGGATCGCGGACGGCGACAACATGGTCAAGGTCCTGAAAGAGCGCGGTTACAAGACCGACCTTCAGTACGCTGAAGACGATATCCCGAACCAGCTCGCGCAGATCGAAAACATGATCACCAAGGGCGCCAAGGTTCTCGTCATCGCCTCGATCGACGGCACGACGCTTTCCGACGTGCTGCAGCAGGCCGCCGACCAGAAGATCAAGGTCATCGCCTATGACCGCCTGATCCGCGATACCCCGAACGTCAGCTACTACGCCACCTTCGACAATTTCCAGGTCGGCGTTCAGCAGGCTACTTCGCTGGTGAAGGGCCTCAAGGCCGACACTGAAAAGGGCCCGTTCAACATCGAACTCTTCGGCGGTTCGCCGGACGACAATAACGCCTTCTTCTTCTACAACGGCGCAATGAGCGTGCTTCAGCCGCTGATCGACAAGGGCGTGCTGAAGGTCGGCAGCGGCCAGGTCGGCATGGACAAGGTCGCGACGCTGCGCTGGGACCCGGCAACCGCCCAGTCCCGCATGGACGCAATCCTTTCGTCGACCTATTCCGGCAAGAAGCTGGACGGCGTTCTGTCTCCCTATGACGGCATCTCGATCGGTATCCTGTCGTCGCTGAAGGGCGTCGGTTACGGTTCCGGCGGTCAGGCGATGCCGATCGTTACCGGCCAGGACGCAGAAGTCCCGTCCGTCAAGTCGATCATTGCCGGCGAGCAGTCTTCGACGATCTTCAAGGACACGCGCGATCTTGCCAAGGTCACCGTCGACATGGTCGATGCTGCGATGAGCGGCAAGGAGCCTGTTGTCAACGACACCAAGACCTATGACAACGGCAAGAAGGTCGTTCCGTCATACCTCCTGAAGCCGGTCGTGGTTGACAAGACCAACTGGAAGCAGGTTCTGGTGGATGGCGGTTACTACAAAGAATCGCAGCTTAAGTAAGCCTTTTAATCCGCGCGGTGGTATTCTGCCGCGCGGACCTTTTTTCGGAGTGATCATGCTCGATCCCGTTCAGCTTGCCGACAAGCCACCCATCCTCGAGATGCGGGCGATTTCGAAGAGCTTTGGCGCCGTAAAGGCGCTTTCCGATGTCAGCTTCGCCGTTCAGGAGGGTGAGATCCATGCCCTCGTCGGTGAAAACGGCGCTGGCAAATCAACCCTCATGAAAGTGCTTTCCGGCGTTTATCCGCACGGTTCCTACGAGGGTTCCATCTTTTTCGGGGGTGAGGAGCGGCATTTCCGCGACATCAACGATTCCGAAAAGCTCGGCATCATCATCATCCATCAGGAACTGGCACTCATTCCGTTGATGTCGATCGCGGAAAACATCTTCCTGACCAATCCGCCGGCGAGCCGCGGGGTGATCGACCGGAGCGAACGGCACAAGCGCACCCAGGCACTGCTTGCGAAGGTGGGGCTTACAGAACAGCCGGACACGCTGATCACCAATATCGGCGTCGGCAAGCAGCAGCTGGTCGAAATCGCCAAAGCGCTGTCCAAGGACGTGCGGCTGCTGATCCTCGACGAGCCGACCGCGTCGCTCAACGAGACCGACAGTGCCGCGCTTTTGGAACTGCTCAAGGAATTCCGTCGCAACGGCATTACCTCGATCATGATCTCGCACAAGCTCAACGAGATTTCCGAGGTCGCCGACCGCATCACGGTGCTGCGCGACGGCCGCACCGTCGGCACGCTGGACTGCCATGCCGGTCCCGTCGACGAAGACGAGATCGTGCGACGCATGGTCGACCGCGACCTGGAAAGCCGCTATCCGAAGCGCGAACCAAAGATCGGCGACGTTATCTTCGAAGTCGAGAACTGGTCCGCCTATCATCCGATGCACTCGGACCGGCAGGTGGTGAAGAACGTCTCGCTGAAGGTGCGGTCAGGCGAGGTCGTGGGCATTTCCGGCCTGATGGGCGCCGGGCGCACCGAATTCGCCATGAGCCTGTTTGGCCGGTCCTGGGGGCGCCACGTCACCGGCACCGCCAAGCTGCACGGCAAGGAACTCGACCTTTCCGACGTCCACAAGGCGATCAAGGCCGGCCTTGCCTATGTGACCGAGGACCGCAAGCAGCTCGGGCTGGTTCTCTCGGAGGATATCCGCAAGAACGTCTCGCTCGCCAATCTCGGCGGCGTTTCTTCCCGCGGCGTCATCGACGACATCGCAGAGATGAAAGTGGCGCAGGAATTCCGTGGCCGGATGCGCATCCGCAGCCACAACGTCTATCAGGAGACCGGCAAGCTATCCGGCGGCAACCAGCAGAAGGTGGTATTGTCGAAATGGCTGTTCACCGGTCCCGACGTGCTCATTCTCGATGAGCCGACGCGCGGTATCGATGTCGGCGCGAAATATGAAATCTACACAATCATCAACGAACTCGCCGATGCGGGCAAGGCGGTGATCGTCATCTCGTCGGAAATGCCTGAGCTGATCGGCATCTGCGACCGTATCGTGGTGATGCACGAAGGTGCGTTTGTCGGCGAAGTGGCCGGCGAGGAAGCCACGCAGGAAAATATCATGCGCGCCATCATGCGGCGCAAAGGGAGAGAATAATGAGTACTCCGCAGGAAACGATATCGGCGCCTCAGAGCGTGGGCGGTTTTCTGAAGGACAATCTGCGCGATTTCGGCATGCTGATCTCGCTGGTCGTGATCGTCATCTTCTTCCAGATCGCCACGGACGGCGTGCTCCTGAGGCCGCTCAACGTCACCAACATCGTGTTGCAGAACTCCTATATCGTCATCATGGCACTTGGCATGCTGATGGTGATCGTCACCGGCCATATCGACCTGTCGGTCGGTTCGGTCGCGGGCTTCATCGGCGGTTTTGCCGGGTTGCTGATGGTTCAGTGGGGCCTGAATTTCGCCGTCGTCATCGTCATCAGCCTTGCCGTCGGCGGCTTGATCGGGGCGACTCAGGGCTATTTCGTCGCCTATTTCAAGATACCGTCCTTCATCGTCACACTGGCAGGCATGCTGGTCTTCCGCGGACTGATGATCGCCATCCTCGGGAGCCAGGCAATCGGTCCTTTCCCGCCGATTTTCCAGAAGCTTTCGTCCGGTTACGTCGTCGAGCTGATCTCGTCGACCGGCGGCCTCTACATCACCTCGTTCCTGCTCGGGCTGGTGCTTGCGGTCATCCTCATCGTGCAGAATTTCGCAAGCCGCAAGCGGCGCGTTTCGCATGGCGTCGAGACGGAGCCGTTCGGCTTCTTCGTGGCCAAGAACCTGCTGATTCTGGCGGGCGTCGGTTACATCGCCTTCCTGATCTCGTCGCATCGCGGCATGCCGAACGTGCTGATCATCATGGCGGTGCTGATCGCAGCCTATAGCTTCCTCACCACCCGCACGGTGATCGGCAGGCAGATCTATGCGGTCGGCGGCAACGCCCGCGCAGCCGAGCTTTCCGGCATCAAGACGACGCGGCTGGTGTTCCTCACCTTCGTGAACATGGGCGTGCTTGCGGCTCTCGGTGGCCTCGTCGTCGCCGCACGACTGAACAGCGCTACGCCGAAGGCCGGTACCGGCTTCGAACTGGACGTCATCGCGGCCTGCTTCATTGGTGGCGCATCCGCCTATGGCGGCGTCGGCAAGGTGACGGGCGCTGTCATCGGCGCCTTCCTGATGGGCGTGATGAACAACGGCATGTCGATCCTCGGCATCGGTATCGACTACCAGCAGGTGATCAAGGGCCTGGTTCTGCTCGGCGCCGTCTGCGTCGACGTCTACAACCAGCGCCGCTGAGGCTTAGACCTTACTTCAAGATTGCCAGAAGAAACTAGAAAGCCCGGATGCGTCAGACGCCTCCGGGCTTTTTTGCGGTTGGCCCTGTAAACCGCGACGGCTTTCAGGGGCGATGAGTGGAGCGGTCCAGACCGGCTTCAGGTCGCCTGCTCGGTCACGGCCTCTTCGATGACATCCTCCGGGATATCGTCGAAGGACGAGTAGTTGAGGTTGTAGAGCTTCGAATAGAGCTTCTTGTTCTTCATCAGCTCGCGGTGATTGCCGCTCTCGATCAGCTCGCCGTTCTGCAGCACGATGATACGGTCCGCCTCTCGGATGGTCGCAAGGCGATGGGCGATGACGAGCCCGGTGCGGCCTTCGAGCAGCTTTACGAGCGCCTTCTGGATCAGCATTTCGGTATAGCTGTCGATATTGGCGGTCGCCTCGTCGAGCACCAGAATTTTCGCGTCCGCCACAAGCGCGCGGGCAAAGCTCAGAAGCTGGCGCTGGCCGAGCGAGAGATTGCCGCCGCGTTGGCCAAGGATGCTTTCGTAACCCTCCGGCATGCGCATGATGAAGTCGTGGGCGCCGACCGCCTTGGCCGCCTCTATCACCTGTTCGCTGGTCGCGTCCGTCTTGTGGTAGCGGATGTTCTCGAACACCGTGCCGGTGAACAGGAACGGCTCCTGCAGCACCATGGCGATCTGCCGCCCGAGCGATTCCTGCGTCAGGTCGCGTACGTCGTGACCGCCGACCAGGACCTGGCCCTGCTGCACGTCATAGAAACGATGGATCAACGACATGCAGCTCGACTTGCCCGAGCCCGTCGGGCCGACCAGCGCGACCGTTTCGCCCGGGTTCACCTTGAAGCTCACCTGTTTCAGGACAGGGTGCTTGGGATTGTAGCCGAAGACCACGTCCTTGAATTCGACCGAGCCGTCCATGTCCGCTGTGAGGACCTTGGCGTTCGGCGCATCCCGGACGTCGACCGGCACGTCCAGCACTTCGGTCAGGCGCTGGCCCGATGCCATGGCGCGCTGCATCACCGAATATTGCAGCGTCAGCGAGCGGATCGGGTCGAAGAAGCGCTGGATGTAGAACAGGAAGGCGACCATGACGCCGACGTCGAGCGCCTGGTTGAGCACGCGGGCACCGCCGACCACGACGACCAGCGCCATCGCAAGGCCAGTCAGCGAGTCGACGATCGGCACCATCACCTGGGCGTATTTCGCCGCGTTCAGATGCGTGTTGAGGTTGGCGCGGGCCTTGTCGTCATAGAGCATGAAGTTGACGCTCTGGCGGTCCATGCTCTGGACGGCGCGCACGCCGTGGATGGCTTCGGCAAGCGCACCGTTGGCGATCGAGTTGGTTTCGTGCGCGGCCATGAACGATTTTCGCGCCCGTGGCAGCCAGAACAGGCGCACGACGAAGAGGACGGGCAGGGCGCAGAGCGTCAGCAGGCCGAGCTTGAAATCGAGCGTCAGCATCACGAAGACGATGCCGAACAGCAGAGTGATATCGCCGACCGAGAGAACCGAGGTTTCGAGGAATTCCTGCATGGAATTGACGTCGCCCTGCAGGCGCGACATCAGGCGGCCGACTTCCGTCTTGTCCATCCAGGAGAGCGAGACGCGCTGCAGATGGGTGAACATTGCCCGGCGGATATCGAAGAGCACGTCTTCGGCCACACCCCCGACCAGCGTTTCCTGCGCATAGCTGGCACCGAAATTGATAATGATCGCCACCAGGAAGGCAACGATCGACCAGATCAATATCGATTGGCTGTCTGCGCCCGCCTGCATGCCGTGGTCGATCGCGTAACGGATGATCAGCGGGATCAGGAGCTGCATGGCCGTGAACGTCAGCACCGCAAGCACGGCCCAATAGATCTTGGTGCGGTAGGGCCGCACGAAACCCCAGATGCGCCTGACGATGTTGCTGTCGAAGACCTTGCCGAAGATTTCCTCTTCGATGCGGTGCGAGCCGACTACCGCGCGGGGCGGGCGCCTGCCGTCGTCACGAACGTCGGAGCGTTCGGTTTCCAGTTCCTCGGCCATATATCCTCCCTCAGGCGCTGAGCGCGTCGTCGCCCGGACGTACCTGCAGATCGTAAAGCGCCTTATAGCGGCCGCCGAGCGCCAGCAGCTCGTCATGCGTTCCGCTTTCGACAATGCGGCCTTCTTCCATGAACAGGATCCGGTCGGCATGCATCAGCGAGCTCAGGCGATGGGCGACGATGATCGTCACCCGGTCGGCTGCATATCTGCGCATCGCGGTGCGGATGCGCTGTTCGGTGCCGGCATCGATTGCCGCCGTCGAGTCATCGAACACCATCACGGCCGGGCGCAGCATAAGCGCACGGGCGATCGACAGGCGCTGCCGCTGGCCGCCGGAGAGCGATACGCCGCGTTCGCCGACGACCGTGCCGTAACCGGTCGGCAGGCCGAGCACGTAATTGTGGAGCTGGGCGCTTTCGCTGGCGCGCTCGATGCGGCCTTCCTTGGCCCAAGGGTCGCCATAGGCGATGTTGTTCTCGATCGTCGTCGTGAACAGAAAACTGTCTTGCTGGACCACGGCCACCGACCGGCGCAGCGACTGCAGCGTGGCGCGGCGGATGTCCTGGCCGTCGATGGTGATCCTGCCGCCCGTCGCATCGTAGAAACGCGGGATCAGGTGAGCCATGGTCGATTTGCCGCTGCCGGGCGGGCCGACGATGCCGATCGTCTCGCCGCGCTTCGCCTCGAAGGACACGCCGGTCAGGACCTGATGTTTCTCGGCGCCCGGATAGGCGAAATCGACATTCTCGAACCGCAGCGTGCCGTCGGTGACCTTCAGCTCCTTGGCGTCATTCTCGTCCTTGATGGCGATATCGAGGTCGAGCAGTTCGAACAGGCGTGCACCGCAGGTGGAGGCGCGGGCAAAGGCGTTGACCATCAGGCCGAGCTGGCGCACCGGCATCTGCAGGATGGTCATGAAGGTGAGGAAGGAGGTGAGTGTGCCGACGGTCATCTCGCCGGCCATTACCTTGGTGCCGCCGACCCAGAGAACGAGGCCCATGGAGGCGAAGAAGGAGAGCGTCATGGCGCTGGTATTGGCGACGCGGATGCCGACGCGCTGATGCGCCAGCGACACCGCGCTCTTCGATGCCGTGTCGAACTTTTCGAGCTCGTGGTCCTGTGCGGCGAAGGCACGCACGACGCGGATGCCGCCGAGGTTTTCCTCCATCACGCGGGTCAGAACCGAAAGCCGTTCCTGGAGGTCGAGCCAGGTGGCGCGCAGCCGGAGCTGCGTCACCGACGACCGCCAGCCGACGAACGGCACGAAGCTCAGGGCCAGCAGTCCGAGCACCACGTCGGTCGACAGCAGAAGATAGGCGCCGATGCCGATCAGCACGGTCAGCAGGACCATGCGCACCAGCGCGGTCGAAAAATACATGCGCACGCCTTCGAGGTCGAGCAGCCCGACGGTGATCAGGTCGCCCGAATGCATGCTGTCGTGGAAGCTGAAGGAGAGCCGCTGGATCTTCTCGTAACAGGCAAGCCGGAGGCGATAGCCCATATGGTGGCCGACCGCCTCGCTGTAGTAGTTCTGGAACAGGGTGAAAACGCCGCGGAGCACGCTGGCGCCGAGCAGCAGCAGGGCGGTCGTCAGCAGCGCATCCTGGGCCGCCTGGCCGGCATCGCCCCCGGTCAGCGCCACCTGCGTGTGGTCCACCGCCTGGCCAAGCAGCCGCGGGATCATCAGCTGGAAGGCGCAGGCGATCAGGGTTGCGCCGATCGCGAAGCTCGATTGCCACGGATGACGGAAGGCCATGACGGTAATGCGGGTCAGTATCGAGAAGCCTTTGCCCCAACCTGCCGCATTCACCAGCGCCAACGAAGCCGACGGCTTCGCGGCGCGAACTGTTGCATCGCTGCTCACGGGTTTATTCCAAAATGAACTACAGAGCCGGAAAAATATCCGGAAAGACGGCCATTATGAGATGAAGATTCGGGACCTCGATCTAGCCTGCATAATGGTGCTGAATCAGTCAACCGATTTGGACCAAAAACCGAGCCCGCTGTGGTGAATTTTTGACCTGTGTGGCGCCTGAATTTTCAGCAACGAGCCTGCCGGTATTCCAATGCCTGAGCATGCGGATGAGGGAGGGAAATGCCCATCAGGATGTTGACCGCGGTTTCTTTTGTCGCCGTGCATATCGCAAGGTCGGTTCCGGGCTGATATCGTCGCGCCGTAACTCACGAGAAAAGGTTCGGCTTTCGCATGACCAGCGGCCTGCATCACATCACCGCCATCACCCGCAAGATCCAGGCGAATGTCGATTTCTACACGGGCTTTCTCGGCCTGCGGCTCGTCAAGAGGACGGCAGGCTTCGAGGATGCCCGCCAGCTTCACCTGTTCTACGGCGATGGTGCGGCGACACCCGGTTCGCTGGTGACCTTCCTCGCCTGGGAGGATGGCTCGCTTGGACGCGTCGGGCATGGTGCGCCGAGCGAGATCAGTTTTGCAATTGCGCCCGAGGCAATCGGTTTCTGGCTGACGCGCGCGCTGCAGTTCAACGTCAAGCTTTCCGGCCCGGCCCAGGAGTTTGGAGAACCGGTGCTGCGGCTGACCGACCCCGACGGCATCATCGTCAAGCTCGTCGGCGTGGAGGAGACGACGCCCTGGGTCTGGTGGAGCGGTGGCGGCATAAGCGAGGTGGATGCGATCCGCAAGCTCCATGGCGCGACGATCCTTTCCGAAAAGCCGGAGCAGACCGCTACGTTTCTGACGCGGCACATGGGGCTTCGGCTCGGGCCGAAAGAGGGCAATATCCAGCGGCTGGTGTCGGATGCGCGAGATATCGTCGATGTCCGCGATGCGGGCGGTTTCTGGACTGCCGCGCCCGGCACCGGCACGATCGACCATATCGCGTTTCGCGCCGTCGATCTGCCTCAGGTCGAGGCGGTGCATGCGAAATTGCTGGTGGAGGACGCCGGCGAGATGAACATGCATGACCGGCATTATTTCCACTCGCTCTACGTCCGCGAGCCGTCCGGCACGCTGATCGAACTGGCGACGGACGGGCCGGGTTTCATGGCGGACGAGCCGATTGAAACGCTGGGGTCCGAGTTGTTTATCCCGACGCATTTCAAGGAAGACCACGATGTCCTGCGGGTCATGCTGCCGCAGTTCGGCCTGCCGGGGGAGGAGCGCATCATTTATCGCGACCTGCCTTTCGTGCACCGCATCCACATGCCGGAGAGCTGGGATGGTTCGACGCTGGTGCTGCTGCACGGCAGCGGCGGCAATGAGACGACCATGCTGCCCTTCGGACGTAAGGCGGCTCCGAACGCCATGCTGATCGGGGTGCGCGGGCGATCGACGGACGAGGGGCATCCGCGATATTTTCGTCGTTTCACGGAGACGACGTTCGATCAGAAGGAGATCGTCTCGGAAGCGGAGGCCTTCGTCGCCTTCGTGGAGGAACTGGGCCCAGCCTATGGCGTCGATCCGGCGCGGACGGCCTTTGCCGGCTGGTCCAACGGCGGCAACATGATCGGCGCGGTGATGCAGCTTCATCCGGAGTTGATCCGCAAAGCTGTCCTGCTGCGGTCGATGAACTGCCTGGAAGATCGGCCGGCAGTCGATCTTTCCGGCACGCATGTCCTGTCGCTCAGCGCGACCGACGATTTTTACGGTTCGCTGGCCCGGGAACTCGAAGAGCGGCTTCTCGCTGACGGAGCGGAACTTACCGCCAGGACGCTCGATGCCAACCACGGGATCGGCACCGAGGACGAGATGATCGCCCACGACTGGCTGGTGGAAAAAGGCTTCTGATCAATCGCCGTAATGCAGGGCGATGGCGTCGACGGCGGCGGATATGTCTGCTTTGAACCCCCGCCGCCGAAGCGCCATGCCATAGGCCGTCAGGTTGCCAAGCACGATATCGAAACGGGCGCGCTGGCCGGTGTGGTTGAGCCGGATCAGCCGTTCGGCGCCGGGGCCGACGCCGGCGGAAAGCTCGATGCCGCGCGGGGCGACGGAGAGCACGGCGGCTGGATCGGCTGCGGCCGGAAGCCTGGCCGCCGTCACCAGGTTCGAACCATGCAAGGCATCGACCCAGAGTTCGCCGCCCATGGCAGCGAGTGCCGCACGGGTCGCGCGAGCTGCGCGGACATGCCGGGCGACGATCGCATCGATGCCCTCCGCCTCGGCGCGATCGAGGGCGGCTTCGAGCGCGAAAAATTCCAGCGGGGCGGTGGTGCCTGATAACGCGCCGCGGCCGGTTTCGAGCCAGGCTTTCTGGTCGATAAGCGAGAGAATGGAATCCCTTGGCGCCCCTTGTTTAGAAATCAGTTTCCAGGCGGCCGGGCTGACGGAGAGCGCCGAAACCCCGGCTGGTCCCGCCAGCGCCTTCTGCGGACCGATGACGGCGACGTCGATGCCGAGCTCGTCGATGCTAAGCGCATGACCGCCGATCGAAGCGACCGCATCCACCACCGTGACGATGCCGCGCGAGCGGGCGAGCGCGACGATCTCCTCCAGCGGGTTGCGGATGCCGCTTGCCGATTCCGCATGGACGAGGGCCAGAACCTTGATGTCCGGATGTGCATTCAGCGCCGCCTCGACCGCTTCCAGCCTGATCGGACGGGCGGGCTCTGCGGCGAGATCGACGACCTCGGCGCCGCCGCGCCGGAGCCAGGTGCCGAACCATCCGCCATACATGCTGGTGACGATGTTGATCGCCTTCAGGCCGGGTCGGGCGAGGCTGAGGGCGGCCGCTTCCAGCGCGACGACGGCCTCCGCCTGGATCAGCAGGACGTCGTTTCGGGTCTTCAGGATTTTGGCGATCCGGTCGGCGATAGCAGCGTAACGCGCGGTGGGGAAAGAGGGGGCGTCGTTCAGCGGGTTCCAGCGGTCAAACGTCATGGGATGGTCCTTCCGTTGGTTCCGTCAAAAGGCGCGGCACGGCGTTGATCAGCGCCTTAGCTGCAGGCGATTGCGGATTTTCGATCACCTGCCGCATCGGTCCGGTCTCGACCAGTCGCCCCGCATCCATGACGGCGATCCGGTGCGAGACGGCGCGCAGGACGGCGAGATCGTGCGAGACGAAAAGATAGCTGATGCCGCGCTCTTCTTGTAGCTCGACCAGCAGTTCGAGGATCTTGCCGCGGATCGAGACGTCCAGCGCCGATACCGCCTCGTCGAGCACGATCAGCGATGGTTTTGTGGCGATGGCACGGGCAATGGCGATACGCTGTCGCTGGCCGCCGGAAATGTCGCGGATCGATCGCTCGGCATAACTTGCCGGCAGGCCGACGCGGTCGAGAAGCGCTGCGATTTCTTGTCCGCGCTCGGCTTTCGGCACGATGGCGTGGATGCGCAATGGATCATCCAGGACCGAGGCGACGGTCGCGCGCGGATTGAAGGCGCCGAGCACATCCTGAAACACCATCTGCATCCTGGCGCGGCGATGGCGGAGATTGGCGCCGGACAGCGAGAGCCAGTCGTCGCCCTCAAATCGGATGGCGCCGGCATCGGCCGGCAGCAGTCGCATCAGGATGCGGGCGAGGGTGGATTTTCCGCTGCCCGAGGCGCCGACGAGGCCCAGCGTCTCACCGGGTCCCAGCGTCAACGAGACATCGCTGACCGCCGCAACCTCGCGGCCGCCGGAGGAGAAACGCTTCGAGAGATTTTCAATCGCGAGCAGCGTCACAGCGCGGCCTCCCGAATGAGCGGAGGTGTCGCGAGATCGCGATGGCTGGCGATCAGGGTTTTCGTGTAGGCTTCTCTGGGGGACGAGAGAACAAGTCCGGTCAGGCCCGATTCCACCAGCCTCCCGTCCTTGAAGATTGCCACCCGGTTCGCAAACCCAGAAGCCAGCGCGATGTCATGGGTGATGAAGATCAGCGTCATGCCGGCCTCGCGAACCAGTTCGTCGAGGAGCGAGACGATCTCGGCCTGCACGACCATGTCGAGCGCACTGGTCGCCTCGTCGGCGATCAGGATGCCGGGCTTGGCGGAAAGGGCGGCGGCAATCGCGACGCGCTGGCGCTGGCCGCCGGAAAGCTGGTGCGGAAAGGCTTTCATCGCCTTGTCCGGCTCCGGAATGCGGACTCGCTCCAGCATTTTTAGCGCATGGGCATAGGCCTCTGTCCAGGACAGGCGGAGATGTCGGCGGGCGCTTTCGGCCACCTGTTCACCGACGCTGAGTACCGGGTTGAGGCTGGAGGATGGGTCCTGGAAAACGAAGCCGAGATCGCGGCCGGGCAAAGGCGGCTCGCCAGAAGACCATCGGATTTCGCCTGCCGGTTTCGCACCCGGCGGCAACAGCCCCGCCAGGGCTCGCGCGAGCGTGCTTTTACCGGAACCGCTTTCGCCGATGATCGCCAGCCGCTCGCCGGCGACGATGTCGAGGTCGAGCTGATCCAGCGCCGGCAGCGTCTGGCTGCGATAGGTGACCGAGAGGTTGCTGATTTCGCAAAGCGTGCTCATGGCTCCAGCCTCCGGCCGCCAAGCGCCTTGGTCAGGCCTTCGCTGAAGAGGTAGACGCCGACGACGGTCACCACCAGCGCGATGCCCGGGAAGATCGATAGCGACGGCGAGGAGCGCAGGATATTGCGGCCTTCGGCGATCATCGAGCCCCAGGTGACGACGTTCGGATCGCCGAGGCCGAGGAAGGAAAGGGCGGCTTCGGTGAGGATCGCCGCCGCGACGATGATCGCTGACAGAGCCAGCACCGGCGGCAGGGCGTTCGGTAATATCTCCCGGAAGGCGATTTCGGCCGGATGCATGCCGATCACCCGAGCGGAGGCAACATAATCCCTCTCGCGGATGGAAAGCACCTGCGCCCGCGTCAGCCGCGCCGGATCGGCCCAGGCGCCGAGCGCGATCGCCAGAACCACGACCGGCACCGAGGCGCCGATGACGCTGACGAAGGCGAGCGCCAGCAGGAAGCTCGGGACGATCTGGAAGGCATCGACGACGCGCATCAGCCCTTCGTCGACCAGGCCGCCGGCGAAGCCGGCCGTCAACCCGACGCAGAGGCCGATGGCAATCGCCGCCAGCGCCGCGGCAAGGCCGACCGCCAGCGACGTGCGGGTTCCGTGGATTATGCCGGCCAGCACGTCGCGGCCGAGCCGGTCGGTGCCGAGCGGAAAGGCGGGGTCAGTAAAGGGCGGCAGCAGCGCTCGGCCGGCGATGCGCAGCGGATCACCCGGCGACAGCGCCGGCGCAAACAGGGCCACGAGCACCAGAGCCACAAGGATGCCGAGCCCGATCGCGCCTTCCGGCGTCCGGATGAGATCGCGAAGGAGCCTCATGAATTGGGCTCCGAGGCACCGACGCGAGGGTCTAGAGCTGCATAAACGAGATCGACGAGGAGATTGACGCAGATGACCAGCACGGCGCTGACAACGATGATGCCCATCAGCAGCGGCGCATCGCGGCCGCTGACGGCCTCCTGCGCCAGCCGGCCGAAACCAGGTATGGCAAAGATGCTCTCGATGACGACGCTGCCGCCGAGCATGGCGGCCGATTGCAGGCCGAGCATGGTGACGAGCGGCAGCATCGCATTGCGCGCTACATGGCGCAGCACGATGCGGCTGCGGGACAGCCCCTTGGAGCGGGCGAAAAGCACGAAATCCAGCGTCCATGCCTCCGCCATGCCGGAGCGCATCACCCGCAGGAACAGCGCCATGTAGATCAGCGCCAGCGCGCCGACCGGCAGGATGAGATGCCTGGCGATATCTGCGGCGCGGGCAAGGCCCACCTTGCCGGAGGCGATGGTCTCGATGCCCGAGGTCGGCAGCCAGCGGAGCTGCACCGCAAAGACGATGCTGAGCACCAGTCCGAGCCAGAAGCTCGGGATCGCGTAAAGAATGAGGGAACAGGTGGAAAGCACTCTGTCCATTGCACTTTCAGGCTTTGCGCCGGCGATGATGCCGAACGCGGAACCGAGCCCGAAGGAAAGCGCCGTGGCGCTGCCCATCAGCAGCAGCGTGTTTGGCAGGCGCTCAAGAATGAGGTCGAGAACCGGCCG
The DNA here is from genome assembly GCF_964254135.1 of Neorhizobium tomejilense. Taxonomy (NCBI): domain Bacteria; kingdom Pseudomonadati; phylum Pseudomonadota; class Alphaproteobacteria; order Hyphomicrobiales; family Rhizobiaceae; genus Neorhizobium; species Neorhizobium tomejilense. The sequence continues at coordinate 2,161,707 of NZ_CAXUSO020000001.1, read as the reverse complement.
CCCGAAGGCGACCGACCAGCCGAGATCGAGCCTTACAAGCGAGGAGAAATAGAGCCAGAGCCGGGCGAGCATCGACTGGTCGAGGCCGTAGGCCCGGCGCAACGACTGGGCGACCGTCGCGTCGCCGCCGCCGATCGACAGGAGATAGGCATCCACCGCATCGCCGGAGGCGGATTCGAGCAGGAGGAAGGTCAGGACGACGACGATCAGCAGCACCGGAATGCTGCTGATCGCGCGACGTCGGATCAATCGAAGGGCTCGGTTCACGCCGGAAAGCGCCTCTTTATCGGATAGTTCGTCAAGCCTATCACGATTTCAGCGCGGTATCCGACCAGTTGGACACGGCCCAGCGGGGATTGTTGGAGACGTTCTGCACCGTGTCGCGCGCCACCGTGATGAAGCCCCATTCGGCGACGTTGATCAGCGGCAGGTCGGTGGCGACAATCTTCTGGAACTGCTTGTAGAGTTCCGTGCGGGCTGCGGTATCGACCGTTTCCGCCGCCTTGGCAATGATGCCGTCGAGCTCCTTGTTCTCGTAGCCGCCCTGGTTGGAGAAGGGCACGCCGGCCGGGATGCCGGACCGGACGAGGATGGTCGTCGAGATCGCCGGGTCACCGCGGAAGACCGGCGGGCCGATGGCGAGATCGAAATCGTGATCCGTGTAGACCGCCTTCTGGTGGGCCGCCGAATCCGCATTGATGAGCTGTGCATCGATGCCGACTGCCGCGAGCGCCTGGCGCAGGTAGTCGCCGAACTGCTTGGTCTCGTTGAAATAGGGCGCCGGGCGCAGTTTCAGCGAGAAGCGGGTGCCATTGGCGCCCTTCTTGTAACCGGCTTCGTCGAGCAGAGCGTTCGCCTTGGCGGTGTCGAAAGCGTAGGTCGGCACGCTGGCATCATAGAATTCCGGCGCATTCTTCGGCACCGGGCCGGTGGAGGCAGCGGCGTAACCGAGGAAGATCGTGTCGACGACGAATTTCTTGTCGATCGCATGGGCGATCGCCTGGCGCACCTTGACGTCACCGAGCTCCTTGCGGCGATGGTTGATCTCGACCACGAGCTGGTAGGTTAGCGCCTCATAGCCCTTGGAGATGACCTTGATGCCCGGCACCTTGGAGATGCGGGCGAGATCGGTGAGCGGCACGGCCGAGAACGCTGCAAGCTGGATTTCCTCCGCTTCCAGTGCGGCACCTGCGCCGGCGCGATCCGGCAGGACTCGGAAGATGATCTCGTCGAGCTTCGGCTCGCCCTTGCCCCAGTAGTCAGCGTTCCTGGTCAGGCGGTAATATTCGCCCGGCTTGTATTCCGTAAGCTTGAACGGGCCGGTGCCGACCAGCTTCACATTGGCCGGGTTGGTGGCGATGTCGGTGCCTTCATAGAGATGTTTCGGCACGACGCTGCTGACCACGGGCAAGGCGTTGCGGATGAGCTGCAGCGGTGTCGGTTTGGAGAACTTGAAGACCGCGGTTGTCGCGTCCGGTGTCTCGACCGCTTCGAGATTGGCGAAGACGAGGCGGCCTAGGTTCTGCAGCGGCTTCCAGATGCTGAGCGCCGAATAGGCGACGTCGGCGGAGGTGAACGGCTTGCCGTCATGCCATTCGACGCCCTCGCGCAGCTTGAAGGTGACCGACTTGCCATCGGCCGAGCCTTCCCAGGACGTGGCGAGGCGCGGCGCCAAGCCGTCCTTGCCGTCGAAGGAGGCTTCGGCGAGCGGCTCGACCACCTTGCTCGCGATGAAGAACACGCCGTTCGAGGCGACGATCGCCGGGTTGAGGTTTTTAGGTTCGGAATCAGCGGCGACGACCAGCCGGCTGCCGGTGCCTTGCGCAAGGGCGAAAGTCGGCAAAGCCGTCGAGGCGAGCAGTGTGCCGCCTGCCTGCAAAAGGGTCCGTCGGGATAGGGTGGCGATCGTCATTGCTCTCTCCTGCATCCAGCCATTTTTCAGCATATTGCCAGCGAAATGTGTGGTCGCACAGGCAGGAAATTCCTCTCTCGGGCATTCGGGAACAAATTCTTGGGCGCGGAGGGGTGGAAGGTGAATTTTCCATTGCGCCATAAAGGCTTAGTGCCGGGTCTCCAGCTTGTCGCGAAGGGTGGCGAGGATCTCTTCCGCGAGCGGCGCATCGCCGACCGCGCGAGCGAGCGTCATCCCGCCGACCATCTGAGACAGGATGACGATCGACTTGCGGCGCCGATCCTCGTCGCCATCGCCATCAACGATCTCCTCCAGCAGCTGGAGGTGGTTTTCGATGCCTTCGGCGAACACGGATTGCACCGCTTCGCCCTGCCGAGAGGCGTCGGCGCAGAGAGAGGCGAGAGTGCAGCCCTTGGCTTTGAAGATCAGGTTCGGCCGGGACAGATACATGCTTGCGATCGCCTTGAGGGCCTTTTCGCGGGTATGTCCGATGGTCTCCCGCCAGGCGGCTGCGTTGAGCGCAAGCGCCTGGCGCGTCGCCTCGGCTGCCAGATCCACCTTGGATTTGAACTGGCCGTAAAATCCCCCATGCGTCAGGCCCGCCGCCTTCATCAGGTCGGCGATGCCGATGCCGTCAAAGCCGTATTCGCGGAACAGTTCGCCCGCTTTCAACACCACGCGGGCGCGGTTTTCCTCGGCTTCCTGGCGGCTCACCTTCATCGTCTTCTCCTTCGAATACCTTGACTCTTATATTTGGATCGTCATTTAAAGGAGATAAATGATGATCAAAATTTAAATCGAGGTGAAACATGCCGGCAAGACCGAGCGACAGAATAGTGATCACCGGCATGGGCATGGTCTCGCCGCTTGCCAGCGGCGTGGAAGCTACCTGGAAACGCCTGATCGAGGGCCGTTCCGGCCTGCGCAGGCTGTCCGACGAGGTGGTGCCGGATATCGACGCCAAGGTCGGCGGCGTGGTGCCCGGCATCGAGGAGGACGAGTTCGGTTTCAATATCGACCTTGCGGTGCCGCACAAGGAGCGCAAGAAGATGGACCGCTTCATCGCATTTGCGCTCGAAGCCTCGCGGCAGGCGCTGGACCAGTCCGGCTGGGTCGCCGATACCGACGACAAGCAGGACCGCACCGCGACGATTATCGCCTCCGGCATCGGCGGGTTCCATTCGATCGCCGAGGCGGTGCGCACGGTGGACGCCCGCGGCGCCGGCCGGCTTTCGCCCTTCACTGTCCCGTCCTTCCTCGTCAATCTTGCGGCCGGCCATGTCTCCATTCGTTACGGTTTCAAGGGGCCGATCGGCGCGCCGGTGACGGCCTGCGCAGCAAGCGTCCAGGCGATCGGCGACGGCGTGCGGATGATCAGGAGCGGCGAAGTCGATGTTGCGCTCTGCGGCGGCACCGAAGCCTGCATCAACCGCGTGGCACTTGGCGGATTTGCGGCGGCACGTGGTCTCTCCACAGCCTTCAACGATACGCCTGAAAAGGCGTCGCGGCCGTTCGATGCCGCACGCGACGGTTTCGTCATGGGCGAGGGGGCCGGCATCGTCGTCGTCGAAACGCTCGAACACGCGCTTGCGCGCGGCGCGACCCCGCTTGTCGAAGTGGTCGGTTACGGCACCAGTGCCGATGCCTATCACCTGACCGCCGGTCCGGCCGATGGTTCCGGGGCGAAAAGGGCGGTCCAGCGAGCACTGCAGATGGCAGGCCTTCAACCCGATGCGATCGGTTATCTCAACGCGCATGCCACATCGACACCGGTGGGTGACGCGGGCGAGCTCGCGGCCATCAAATCGGTTTTCGGCACCAGCAACGGCCCGGCGATCTCCTCGACCAAGTCGGCGACCGGCCATCTGCTCGGTGCGGCCGGCGGGCTTGAGGCAATCATCACCGCACTGGCGCTGCGAGACGGCATCTTGCCGCCAACGCTCAATCTCGAAGATCCCGATCCGCTCGCCGAAGGGCTCGATCTCATCGGCCCGCAGGCCCGTCACGCCGAGGTTGAATATGCGCTGTCCAACGGTTTCGGCTTCGGCGGCGTCAATGCCAGCGTCATCCTGCGCCGCTTCGACGAAAACGCAATCTAGGGAGAACCGCCATGACCGAAGTTGTCATCGTCCAGCCGGTGCGTACCGCGATCGGCAAATATAACGGCTCACTCGCCGGCATACCGGCCGTCGATCTTGGTGCTGCGGTGATCCGCGAGACGATCGCGCGCTCCGGCCTTGACGCTTCCAAGGTGGCCTCGGTCACCATGGGTAACGTCGTCCAGGCCGGCAACAAAATGAACCCGGCGCGGCAGGCGGCGATCCATGGCGGCCTGCCGGTCTCGGTGCCGGCAGTCACGGTCAACCGCGTCTGCGGTTCGGGTGCCGAGGCGATCGCCAGTGCTGCCAAGGACATCTGGCTCGGCCATGCCAGGGCAGCCATTGCCGGCGGCATGGAGAACATGGACCGCGCGCCCTACCTGATGAGCGGCGGCCGCTGGGGTTATCGCATGGGCCATGCGGAAATTTTCGACAGCATGCTGCTCGACGGCCTTCACGATGCGTTTTCGGACCGACATTCCGGCTGGCATACCGAAGACATGATCACATCGCAGCAGATCAGCCGTGCGGACCAGGATCGCTGGGCGGCGCGTTCGCAACAGCGGTTCAGCGCCGCGCAGGCGGAAGGCAGGTTTGCAGCCGAGATCGTTGGCATCGACCTTCCGGTGAAGGGCGGCGTGAAAAGTTTTGCCGCCGACGAAACGCCGAGGCCGGATACCACGATAGAGGCGCTTGCCAAGCTCAAGCCGGCCTTCCGCGACGAGGGCACGATCACCGCCGGCAATGCGCCGGGCCTCAACAGCGGCGCGGCGGCGATGATCGTCGCCGACCGGGCGTTTGCCGAAGGTAGGGGCCTGCGCCCGATGGCGCGGCTGGTGTCCTATGGCGTTGCCGCCGTCGAACCCGGCATGTTCGCGCTCGCGCCGATCCCGGCCGTCAATGAGGCGCTGGAGCGTGCCGGCTGGGCGGTCGGCGATATCGAGCGGATCGAGATCAACGAGGCCTATGCGGCGGTGCCGCTCGCGGTCCTTAAAGGGCTCGGCCTGCCGGAGGATATCGCCAATGTCGAAGGCGGGGCGGTGGCGCACGGCCATCCGATCGGCGCGACCGGCGCGATCCTGACGACGCGGCTTCTCCATTCGATGCAGCGCGACGGCCTGAAGCGCGGTGTGGTGACGCTCTGCATCGGCGGCGGCCAGGGCATCGCGCTGGCGCTCGAAATGCTGTGATAGGAGCAGCAAAAAGCGCGGCGAGAGGGATTGCCGCGCTTTCCGTCTATCCAGGCAGAGAGGACCTTAGGGTCTTGGAGACCCTTACGGATAGATTTTCTTGGCCAGATCCATCATCGGGCCGTATTCGTTCATCTCGCGGGTGCCGAGCAGCTTGGCGCCGGCGAAGCGCTTGGATTCCGGGTCGAGCTGGTCTTCGACACCCTTGGCAACCGGCAGCATCCAGGCCTTGGCGTAGGTGACCTGCGATTCCATGTCGAGGAAGTGGTTGATGAACAGTTTTGACGCGTTCGGATGCGGTGCGTTCTTCATCATCGCGAAATGGATCGACACGTAGGGCACCCCTTCCGGCGGCACGATCACCTTGATCGGCAGGCCCTTCAGGTCGTTGGCGAATGCGAACATCTGCGGAATGTAGACCGGATATTCGCCCCGGGCGACACGCTTGGCGTCATTGCGCAGGTCGCGGCTGAAGACCGGCTTGTTCCCGGCGAGCTTCTCGTTGAATGCTTGGCCGAGGGCCTTGTGGAAGACGACGAACATCGTGCCGCCGGAACCGAGCGGGCGCATGTCGTCGGAGAGGATCTTGCCCTTCCATTTCGGGTCGGCAAGGTCCTTCCAGCTCTTCGGTTCGTCTTCCGGCTTGACCAGGCTGGTGTTGACCAGGATGCCGTAGGCCTGCAGGAAACCCGGCACGTGGGTGTCGGTGATCTCCTTCCTCATGTCCTCGCGGATATTGGCGACGTTGGGGATGGTGCCGAGCGGCTGTACGAGGGTGCCCTGGGTGACGCCGGTCTCGATCGAGTTCGCCGAATGCATCTGGATATCGGCGATGAAACGGCCGGCGGCCTGTTCGGCGCGCAGGCGCTCGGTCAGTTCGCTGGCGCGCAGATCGAGCGACTCGACCTTGATGCCGTATTTCTTCTGAAAGCTTTCGACGACGGCGAGAAAGTTCGGGGCGCCGAGCTGCGAATTGTAGACGGTGACGGTGCCTTCCTTCTTGGCGGCTTCCACCACCTTGTTCCAGTCGGCATCCTGCGCAAGCGCTGGGCTACAGAGCATCGCGCCGAGCATGAGCGCGGCCAATTTGGTGATGAGCGACATTTTTCCTCCCGAGATATTCGCTTGTGAAAAGGTTTTCAGATCTCGACGATCACGTAGTCCTCGTCGATGGAGACCGGAAAGGTTTCGGCCTGGTAGGGACCTTCGCTAAGCGCCCCGCCCTTGGCGACGGACACGTCGAAGCTCTTGACGCGGGTGCGCGCCGGATCGCACCAGGACTTGCCGGTGCGGATGTCGAATTCCCAGCCGTGCCAGGGGCAGCGGACGAGTTCGCCATGGCGCGTCATGCGGTATTTGCCGGGCTCGTCCGACTCGGCGAGGCCTACGACCTGGCCGCGGCAGAGATCGGCGCCCTCGTGCGGGCAGCGATTGGCAATGGCGAAAAACTCGCCCTTGACGTTGAAGAGGGCGATGTCGCGGCCGGCGACCTTCACCAGCTTGGACTTGCCGACTTCGAGTTCATCGACCTTGGCGATTACGTGACGGGCCATGCTCAGTTCAATCCATAGAAGTTGATAGCGTTTCCGGCGAAGATCGCCGCTTTTTCGGCCGCCGACAGCGGCACCTTGAAGGCGTAGCGGGGATCGTCGAAATCCCAGTGCGGATAATCGGTCGAGAACATCAGCCGGTCGGTGCCGATCCAATTCAGCGTGTCCGTGAGGTTCTTGGCGGGGTTCGGCTCTTCCATCGGCTGGGTGGTGAACCAGATGTTGTTCTTCAGATATTCCGAGGGCGGCCGCTTCACATGCGGGACCTCGTCGCGCATCGCATCCCAGGCCTTGTCCATGCGCCAGCCGAAGGCAGGCACCCAGGAGAAGCCGCCTTCGACGAAGGAAATCTTCAGGTCCGGAAAATGCTCGAAGACGCCCTCGAAGATCAGGCTAGATATCACCGACTGCATGGTCTGCACCTGGCTGTGGTGCTCCTCGATGTAATAGGAAGGCCAGCCGGCGCCGGTCGCCTGATGCCCGCCGACGCCGCCGACATGCAGGGAGATCGGCAGACGGTGACTGACCGCCGCTTCGAAGATCGGCCAGTGGCGGCGTTTTCCGAGCGGCTCGATCGAGCGCGGCGGCAGCAGGACCTGCACGAAGCGCTTATCGGAGGCGCGGCGGTTGATCTCGGCGACGGCGCTTTGCGGGTCCTCCTGGGTGGCGATGATCGAGCCGCGCAGGCGCGGTTCCGGCTCCAGGAATTTGCCGACCTGCCAGTCGTTGATGGCGGTGGCGATGGCGGTGGCGAAATCCGGATGGCGCTGGCCGCTGGCGTTGAAGCGCAGCGGCACGAGCACGCCGATATCGATGCCGAGCCCGTCGAGATGCTGCTCGCGCAGGAAGGGGAGGTCGGAACCCGGGGGACCACCTGCCGGCGGCCAGCTGTCTACGCGCGAGACTTCCGGTACCATGCGCGGATGGGACAGGGCTTCGGACAGTCCCTGGCGGGTATGGCCGCCATAAGTTGCCAGGTGATCCCGCCAGCGCTGCGATAGGTAGGGATGGATCTCCGCCGGCGTCTTCATCGACGGATGGATGTCGCAGTCGATCAGATTGTACTTGGTCTTTGCCTCGACCGGGCGTTCCAGCGTTTGGGTTTCGGTCATCGTGCGGCCTCCTTCTCAAAATCCGCAGCGATCCGCGGATAGGTGGCGAGCGGGTTGTCGATCAGGATTTTTTTCGCCAGCGTTTCGCCGAACCTGGCCGAGAGCGCATTGACGCCTTCGAACTGCGCATGCGGATAGTCGGTCGAAAACAGCAGAAGATCGTCGCAGTCGATGTGTTCGAGCGTACGGGCCAGCGCATCCGTTTCCAGCGGCGCTTCGACCGGCTGCATCGTGAAGCGGACATGCCGCTTGACGATGTCGCTCGGCTGTTCGGTGACCCAGGGCGTCTCGGCGCGCACGCCGCGCCAGGTCTTGTCGGCCCGCCAGAAGAACGACGGCAGCCAGGTGAAGCCGCTTTCGGCAAACACCACCTTGAGGTCCGGCACCTTGTGGAAGACGCCTTCGGCGATGAGGCTTAGGAGCTGGCTTTCGAAGATCGAGCCTTGAGCCACATAGGCCTCGACGAAGAAACTCGGCCAGCCGGTGGCGGTCGGCGCGTGACGGTTGCTGCCGCCGGCATGAATACAGAGCGGCAGCCTGTTGCTGGCGGCGGCCTCATAGATCGGCCAGTAACGGCGCCGCCCGAGCGGCTCGTCGTTCTGGGCAAGGATTATCACCTGCACGAAACGCGGGTCCGCCGCGCGTTTCTCGATCTCGGCGACCGCGAGGTCTGCGTTCTGGGCCGAGACGATGATCGAACCGCGCAGGCGCGGCTCCTTGTCGAGCCATTCCCGCGCCAACCACTCGTTGATGGCGCCACAGAGTGCTGCGGCCATGTCGTCGGAATGCATGATCATCGAGCCGTGCAGCACGTTGCAGATCGCCAGCCGCGTTCCGAACGGGTCGAGCGCCTGGGCGCGGACGGCCTCCAGCGTATCGCCGGCAAAGCCGGTTGCCGCCTTCCAGTCAGGACGGACATTGATCGGCGCTCGCGGCGGCGATGCGGTCATTGCCAGGCTCATCCGGTCGACGCCGCGCATGACAAAGGTCTCGCGCCAGTAGTCGTCGAGATAGGGCAGCAGCGTCGCGGTCGCCGGCGAGGCCGGATGCAGGTCGCAGTCGATGCCGCCGATGGTCGACAATCCAGGTTCGTTGCCCAGCGATCTCACCATTTCATTCATGTGAGTACTCCCATGTTCAGGGCAGGCGGTAGACGCGCTTTGCGTTGTCGCGAAAGATCTGAGCGCGCTCCGTCGGCGACAGCGGCACTTTGAAGGCGTAGCGCGGATCGTCGAAATCCCAATGCGGATAATCGGTCGAGAACATCAGCTTGTCGGTGCCGACCCAGCGCAGCGTGTCGAGCAGGTGGCGGTTGTTTTCCGGCTCCTCGATCGGCTGGGTGGTGAACCAGACGTTCTCGCGGATATATTCGGACGGCGGCCGTTTCACATGCGGCACCTCGGAACGCATCCGTTCCCACTGCTTGTCGAGCCGCCACATCAGCGGTGCCGCCCAGGCGAAGCCGCCTTCGACGACGATCAGCTTCAGCTTGGGGAACCGTTCGAAGACGCCCTCGAAGACCATGCTGGTAACGACGCTCTGCAGGCTGTGCGAAAAGGCGTAGTGCTCCTCGATATAGAAATTCAGCCAGCCGGCGCCGCTATTCGCATGTTGGCCATAGGCTGCCGAATGCATGCCGATCGGCATGTCGTAATGTTCGGCAGCCTCGTAGATCGGCCAGTAGCGGCGACGTCCCGCCGGCTCGATGGTACGCGGCGGAATGGCGATCTGGGCGAAACTCCGGTCGCCGATACGCGCCTCGATTTCGGCAAGCGCCGCCGGCACGTCTTCCTGGGTGACGGAGATCGAGGCTTTCAGGCGCGGGTCCGGGCCTGTCCATTTGTCGAGCTGCCAGTCGTTGACGGCAGCGCACATCGCAGCGCCGAGCTCCTGGTTCAGCGTCGAGGAACCGGCCGCCAAGGGTTGCAGGATGCCGTATTCGATGCCGAGCGGGTCGAGCAACTGCTCCTGCAGATAGGCAAGGTCGGAGGCCGGCGGTCCGCCGTTCGGCGGCCAGGCGTCGCGGCGCATGCCGTTGCCGGGCGTCATGCGCGGGTAAGGCAGGGTGCCGACCACCGGATTGGCACTGCGCTGGCCATAGTCGGCCAGATGGTCGCGCCAGCGGACGGGCAGGAATTTCGCGAGTTCGGCGGGCGAACCGAAGGCGGGGTGGATGTCGCAATCGACGATCCCGAGCTTGGTTTCGGCCCCCTTGTCTTTTTCCAGAGTGGGGTCCTTTTCCAGAGTGGTGTCCTTGTCCAGAACGGCCTGGTTCATGGCTTAGTCCTCCAGTCGCGAATAGGTGGCGAGCGCGTTCTCCCGAACCAGCCGGTCGATCAGCCGTTCCGGAAAACCGGGGGGAATCGCAGCCTCGCCTTCGAATTGCGCATGCGGATAGTCGGTCGAGAACAGCAGCATGTCGTCGCAATCGAGATGCTCGATGATGCGTTCCAGCTCGGCCGGGTCGCGCGGCGCATCGAAGGGCTGGGTGGTCATGCGGATCTGGCGGCGCACGAGGGCCGACGGCGGTTCCTTGACCCAGGGAATCTCGATGCGGGCGCCGCGCCAGTCCTTGCTCATCCGCCACATCTGGCCGGGCAACCAGGAGACGCCGGACTCGATCAGCACGATCTTCATGTCGGGGAACTTGCCGAGCACGCCTTCGGAAACGAAACTGCCGACCTGGGCTGCAAAACCCTGGACCTGATGGGCGTAATCCTCGGCGAGATAGGAGAGGAAACCACTCTGGCTCGGCGCGTGGCGGTAGGCGCTGCCGGCATGCACGCCGAGCGCAAAACCATGGCGCTGGGCGGCCTCGTAGACCGGCCAGTAGATGCGGCGGCCGAGCGGCATCTCGCCCATGCAGAGCGTCAGCACCTGCACGAAACGCTTGTCATCGGCGAAGCGCTCGATCTCCTCGACAGCGGCTTCCGGGTTCTGCATCGGCAGGACGAGGGAGGCGCGCAGGCGCGGGTCGCGATCCAGCCATTCCGTCTTCAGCCAGTCGTTGGTGGCGCGGCAGACGGCGGTGGCGAGATAGGGGTCGTAGATCGCATGCACGGCGGTGACGCAGTTGAGGATCGCGTATTTGAGACCGTAGGGATCGAGCAGGTTTTTCCGCAGCTTTTCAACGCCCTTGCCCTCCGTCGCCTTCCAGTCCTCCCGGAAGAACGGCTTGGTGCGGGTCGGGAAATTGGTGAGCTCGAGACGGTCGACATCGCGCGTCGTGACGATCTCGCGCCAGTAATCGTCGAAATAGGGAAGAAGATCCTCTCGCCCCGGCGCGTCCGGATGAACGTCACAATCGATCGCGCCCAATTGCGAAAGCACAGGGCGCTGCTGGGTCACAGCAGTATCCACCGCTTAAAGCCTCCCTTGTCTGTCGGTCCGGCCGCTCGTTTCGCGGCGGACCTGAACCTCACTCCCGGGCGGCGCGTCGACAGGCGACGGCCAACCTCGCATCAGCGATGCGTTTCCTCGATTTGGGAGGGTAAGCGGCACGGGGAGCCAAGAGAATATGCTTTTTCATCGTAGCGGCTTTCTCGATTCGAGAAAGCCAATCGGCTTTCAGTTTTTCTCCTGGAGCAAAGGCGTGGCGCTCAAGCTGCTCGATCACCCGGAACGAGAGCCGCGTGCATATGAATGCGCAGCCATTCCATCAGCGCCCGCACGGTCGGTTTGCGCGCCTGGGTCTGGGGGATGAGCGCCTTCAGCCAGAGTTCCGCCACGGGATAGTCCGGCAGGAGCTCGATCAGCTTGCCGGTCCGGATCGATTCTTCCGCCACGTAATTCGCCACCATGGCGACGCCACGGCCTCGCAGCGCCAGGTCGTGCAGGATCTGGGTATCGTTGGCGCTGAAGGAGGAGCGCACCTCGACATCGATCGGTCCGCCGGGGCTGCGGAAGGACCAGGTCGAACCCGTCGCGTGGAACGTCAGGCAGATGTGATTGACCAGATCGCGCGGGTGTTTCGGCAGGCCGCGGTTTTCGAGATAGTCCGGAGCTGCGCAGAGTTTTCGCGGATAGGGGCAGAGCGGTTCGTCGACGACGTTGGAATAGGAGGCGGGCAGGGCGCCGAGCGCGATGTCGTACCCTTCTTCCGCCGGATTGACGGAGCGGTCGACCAGCGCAAGATCCATGGTGACGTTCGGGTTCTCCTGCTGGAAGTCGCTCAGGATGCGGGCGAGGAAGGCGATCGTCACCGTCGTCGGCGCCTTTATCCTCAAATGTCCCTCGATCCGCTGGGCGACGGCCGCCGCTCCGCTGATCGCATCGTCGATCTCCTTGACCAGGGATTGGTAGCGGGGCAGGTAGCGCTCACCGATCTCCGTCAGGATGATCTGGCGGGTCGAGCGGACGAAGAGTTTCACCCGCATCTGGTCTTCCAGCCGGCTGATGCGTTTGGTCACGACCGAGGGTGCGACGCCGAGATGACGGCCCGCCGCCGAAAAGCTGCCGGACCGGGCAACCGCCAGAAACGTGCGGATATTGATAAGCGTATCCAATGTCTTAGGTCTCCCATGCCGCCTTGTCGGGCAGCCCTCCGCATAAACGGTAACACACTTCATCTTTCTATTTTCGAGAAAAGTGAATGTAAAAAAATGGTGCTTTTCCCCTGCACGGGAAAAGGTCAATCTAACAGAAGAGGGAATTCCGGTGCCGGGTGGGCATCGCCGCGACCGGCAGGGAGAGCCGGCGCAGATCGGAGTTCAGATAAAGGGAGTTTGCAGTTGGCCAAGGCCAATCCTGTCCGAACCGAAGGCTTGAATGCTCCGCATCATGCGGTGCTTATCAGGGACCTTGTCAATTGCAGGATGCGCGCCAGATCGTTTCTGGAACGCCGCTGAGCGGTCGGGATTGAGCCGGGGTTTTGGGCCTGGTTGCAGCTGTTCGGGAAAACGCCACCGCTTGCGGTGAAAAGGGAGATCGCGGCCGGTGGCCGCAGAAATTTTGAGCGTCGAGTGCCGGGATCGGGTCCCGGGCGCGATGCCCGATCGTCGGTTCCAGGGAGGAGAGACACGTGACGACAAACACATCCATGACTTCGATCATTCAGAAGGCTTCGGCCATTCAAAAATGGTCGCGCCGGTTTTTCATGGCGGCTGCGGGCAGCCTTGCCATCTCGGCGGCGGCCGGCCTGCCTGCCTTCGCGCAGGACGCCGAGTGGCAGAAGGTGATCGACGCGGGCAAGAAGGAGGGCTCGCTCGTCCTCTATACCGCGCTTGTCGGCCAGCCGAGCACCAAGCAGATCGCCGAGGCCTTCACCAAGCAATACGGGATTTCCGTCGAAGTGCTGGAAGCGCGCGCCTCCGAGATTCGCGAGCGCGTCCGGGTCGAGCAGGCCGCGGGCCGCTTTGCCGCCGACGTGATGTTCACCAGCGAAGGGCAGACCATGCTCTACGACAAGGAGGACAAGTCCGTCGATCCGCTGCCGGCGACCCCGAATTCGCAAAAGATCGGCGACAAGTTCAAGCTCAAGGTGCCGATGGCCTCGGTCATGACCATTCCCTACGGGATCATGATCAATACAGGCCTCGTGAAACCAGCCGACGAGCCGAAGAGCTGGAAAGACGTTGCCGATCCCAAGTGGCAGGGCAAGATCCTGTCCGACGATCCGCGCGCGATCGGTGCCGGATACCTCTGGTTCTTCTCGACCTATGACAAGATCGGCGAAGACTATGTGAAGAAGGTCGCGAGCCAGAAGCTCGTCTTCACCCGCGACCAGCGCGAGTCGCAGCGCCGCACCGCACGTGGCGAATATTCGATCTACATGCCGGTCATCATGACCGATTTCTCGGATTTGAAGGGGCTGCCGGTCAAGTTCATCATTCCGGAGGAGGGCGTTCCTTACGTTCTTTACGGCACCGTCATGCTCAAGAAGGCTCCGCACCCGAACGCCGCCAAGCTCTATCTCGATTTCATGCAGGGCCCGGTCGTGCAGAAAATCTATGCGAGCCTCGGCTACGGTCCAGTCCTTCCCGGCATGACCGAAGGCCTGCCGGCGGACGTCAAGGCGATTTCCGAAGCCAAGCTTTACGGCACCACGGACACGACCCGCCAGAACGAGATGCTGGCCAAGTCCAAGGACATCTTCAAGTAAGCCTCCCAGGCCGCTGCCGGTCCGATGTTCGGGCCGGCGGTGCCGTTTTTCATACCCGGAGCCGCGAGGATCCCATGACGATTATCCACAATCGCCCCCTAGACGACATCGCCGAAACTGCGCCGACGATTGCCGGCAATGCTTTCACGCGCGCCTTTTCGGGCGGATCGCTGTGGCGTCTGATCGGCATGCTGGTGCTGATCCTGATCCTCGGCTTCCTGACGATCTATCCGCTCGCCATGCTGCTTTATGGCAGCCTGCATTCCACACCGCCCGGCATGGCCGGCGAGTTCAATCTGAACGGCTATCGTTCGATCATGACCACCCAGAACCTCATCGTTCTGGCCAACACGATCGGCATATCGCTTGCGAAAACCATACCGTCGCTGACGATCGCGGTGTTTCTCGCTTGGATCGTCGCGCGCACCGACACGCCCTTCCGGGGCACGCTGGAAGTGCTGATCACGCTGCCGTTCTTCATTCCTCCGATCCTGACCGCCATGGCCTGGGGCATGCTCGCCAACCCGCAGGTGGGCGTCATCAACATGGTCTGGCGCTGGCTGACCGGTGGTACCGATCCGCTCGTCAACATCTATTCCTATGGCGGCGTCATCTGGCACATGTGCCAATATTCGATCCCGTTCCTCTTCCTGTTCATGGTCGACGCCTTCCGGGCGATGGATCCGTCGCTCGAGGAATCGAGCCGCATGTGCGGCGCCTCGCGCTGGACGACTTTTCGCAAGATCACCCTGCTCCTGATGCTGCCGGTGCTGACGAGCTCCTTCATGCTGAGCTTCATCAAGGGCATCGAGACCTTCGAGTCGGCGCTGTTCTTCGGTCTGCCCGCAGGCATCAAGGTGATCACCACCGACATCTACGAGTCGATCAACCACCGCGCGACGCCCGACTACCAGTACGCGACGTCGCTTTCCTTCGCGATCATGGGGCTGATGTTCCTGCTCGTCATCTGGCAGTGGTGGATGCTGCGCGGCAAGAGTTTCCAGACCGTCACCGGCAAGGGGTTTCGCCCGAGCGTCATGGAACTCGGCCCCTGGCGCTGGGTGACCTTCGCCTTCTGCGTGCTGTTCTTCTTCGTCACGGTGGTGTTGCCGATCGGGCAGCTGATGCTCGGCTCGTTCTTCCGTTTCTTCGGCTTCTACACCTATGACATGCTGACCCTGGAGCATTACAGATCCGTCTTCGCCAACAGCGAATTCTGGCGGGCGGTCCGCAATACGATGATGCTCGGCCTGCTCGGCGCCACCGCGACCATGGCGCTCGGCGCGATCGTTGCCTACATCTCGGTGCGCACCCGCTGGCGCGGCCGCAACCTGATCGACGGCATGGCCTGGCTTCCCTGGATGATGCCGGGCATGGTTCTCGGCGTCGGTTTCCTCTGGGCGTTCGCGATGCTGCCGGGGCCGATCCCGATCTACGGCACCGTCTGGGCGCTGCTGCTTGCCTATATCGCGCTCGGCACCCCGGTTTCCGTGCGGGTGATGACCGGCGCCTATCACCAGCTTTCCTATGACCTGGAGGAATGCTCGCGCGTTCACGGCGCAAGCTGGTTCCAGACCATGTGGCGGATCATGGTGGCGCTTGCCTGGCCGGCCTTCGCCGTCGGCTGGGTGCTGACCTTCTTCGGCATCATGCGCGAGCTGTCGGCGTCGATCCTTCTCTATTCGGTCGGATCGGAAACGCTGGCGGTCGTGCTGATGAAACTCTGGGCTAACGGCAATGCCGAGCAGGTGAGCGTCATCGGCCTGATGATGATGCTTCTGGTCATCGTATTCCGCTGGGTCCAGCTCAGCTTCATCAAGGCCCGCATCAGCAAGCTTTAGGCTTCAGGCCCGGCGGCTGCGGCCGCCGGCCGATTTTTGGTTGTCGTTTAAGCGGATCCTGGCATCCGCTCCGAAAGGAAGAGAAATATGGCTTCGGTGACGCTCGAAAACGTGAGCCGCATGTATGGCGCGATAACTGCCGTGGACAACGTGAACCTGAAGATCAAGAGCGGCGAATTCGTCACGCTGCTCGGGCCGTCGGGCTGCGGCAAGACGACGACGCTGCGCATGGTGGCGGGTCTCGAGAAGAATACCGGTGGCCGCATCGCGATCGGCGACAATGTCGTGTCGGATTCGGAGAAGGGCTATTTCGTGCCCTCCGAACGCCGCCGCCTCGGCATGGTCTTCCAGTCCTATGCGATCTGGCCGCATATGACGGTGTTCGACAACGTCGCCTATCCGTTGCGCATCCGCCGTCGGCCGGAGAAGGAAATCAACGATCGCGTCATGAACGCACTGCGTCTCGTCGAGATGGAGCAATATGCCGAGCGTCCGTCGCCGGCGCTCTCCGGCGGCCAGCAGCAACGCGTGGCGATCGCCCGTGCGCTCGTGTTCGAGCCGGAAGTGCTGCTGCTCGACGAGCCGCTTTCCAACCTCGACGCGCGCCTGCGCACCCAGATGGGCGACGATTTCCGCGCCCTGCAGCAGCGCCTGAAGATCACCGCGCTTTACGTCACCCACGACCAGGCGGAAGCCATGGCGCTGTCCGACCGCGTCGTCGTCATGCATGGCGGCAAGATTCTGCAGGTCGGCGCGCCGGAGGAAATCTACCGCCGGCCGGAAAACCGCCAGGTCGCCGCCTTCTTCGGAACGCCGAACCTGCTGAACGCGACGGTCAAGGACTGCCGCCCGAATGGCGGGCAATATTACAAGCTCTCGGTCGAAGGCCAGGGCTGGTCCGGCGACTGTCATGCGGCAACCGAAATGCCGAAGGGTGCGGATGTTACGGTGATGGTTCGGCCGGAAAACCTGCATGTCCGCGACGCGGGCCAGGTGAACGGTGATCTTTCGTGGTCAGGCGAGGTTTCGCAAGCGATCTTCCGCGGCTCGCACCGCTCGATCATGGTGAAAACCCCGGCGCAGACGCTGCATGTCGAGGCCTCGTCGCTTTCCAATGTCGATATAGGCCGTCCGGTCACGGTCGCCGCACCCGTGGAGGCTGCCTGGGCGGTGCGGAACTGATTGTTCTGGGCTCCCCGGGCCATCCGGCTCGGGTTCGGGCCACAGATATGGAAAACTTGCGTTTTGTCGCAGATATTCAATATTGAAGCGATGTTCCGGGCCGCCCTTCTCTGGCCCGGCGCAATCAGCATTTCGATATGGCGCAGGTGAGGCCCAAGCATGACCACAGGCACCCGAACTCAGAATCCTCCCGGGCCTGAGAAGCAGGAGACCCGCCAGCAGCACGTGATCGACAAGCTGAGGACCTGGGCGAGCGACGGCACGATCGATCCCCGCAAGAAACTCTCCGAATCCGGGCTTGCCGAGGCGCTTGGAGTGTCGCGTACGCCGATCCGGCACGCGTTGGCCGTGCTCGTCGAAGAAGGCGTGCTGCAGCGGGTCGGCGCCCGCGGCTATCGTGTCCGAGCCTACAAGGTTGCCGACGTGATCGAGGCGATCGAACTGCGCTCGATGATCGAAGGTTATGCCGCCAAGAAGATCGCCAGCGAAGGCCCGTCGCCGACGCTCTTGGCCGAACTCAAGGATTGCCTGCGGGAAGGTGACGATATCTTCGAGAACGGCGGCATCGACGATCCGGTCAACGAGGAACGTTATGCAGCGATGAACCTGCGTTTCCACACGTTGATCATCGAGGCCGGCGGGGGAAACCTGCTGCACCAGCTCACCAGCCTGTTCGACCGCGTGCCCTTCGGCGCACCGGATTCGATCCGCTTCGACAACATCACCCGCAAGGAGCGGGCGCAGCATCTTCACTACGCCCACTGGCAGCACCATCACATGGTATCGGCGCTGATCGCCCGCGACGGCGCCCGCGCCGAAAGCCTCTTCCGCGAGCATGGGGAAGGGGTGAAGATCAGCCTCGGCATCAGCAAGGGGCTTTTCGCGATCGACGGCTCGCGCATCCTGCCGATCTTCGACCTCGACAGCCCGGCCGGTCATATCAATGGCCCGATGCAGGACGAAAACGAAGACTAGGGGCGTTGGCAGGTGCTAGGGCGAGATCCATTTTGGGATCCCAAAACGCCAATTTTGTTCGCGGATAGCGGCAATCCGGATCCCGTTGGTTTTTCTGCACTGCATCAATTATCACCATATATTATGCAAACAGCGCAATTCTAATGGGCCGTTGTGGCACTTTTGGTGGCGATGCCAAAATCTGGTATTGTATCCCAAAAATGATTGCTCTATGAATTGCTTCGACCGGGAGGAGGCCTCGATTTCCGCCGAGCCGTCGAGGCGAGGTTCGAGAACCGGGCTGTTGGGAGGAGATGGCGGGAGGAGACCGCTGACCCTCAATTGCATGAGACATCTTGAGACGATGCATATCGTATCCCGAACCGGCTTTGCCGGCGGGGCGGCGTGCAGGAGAGCAACCGAGGGAAGGTTAAGAAAATGCCGAAGAATCTGACCCAGATCCTGAAAGAAAAGGGCAATACTGTCGAGATGCTGCGCAATTCGCGCATCGGCATGTATATCTATCCGGTCGTCGCACCGGAGTTTTCGAACTGGCGCACCGAGCAGATGGCCTGGCGCCATTCGGCGGTCCTGTTCGACCAGTCCCACCACATGGACGAACTGATCGTCGAAGGCCCGGACGCGTCCAGGTTCCTGGAAAGCCTGGCGATCAACAGCTTTGCCAATTTCGGCGTCGACCGCGCCAAGCATTACGTTCCGGTAACACCTGCTGGACACGTCATCGGCGACATGATCATCTTCCGCGAGCGTGACGACAAGTTCGTGCTCGTCGGCCGCGCGCCGACCGCCAACTGGCTGCGCTACAACGCTTCGCTGGGCAAGCATGACGTCAAGCTCACCCACGACCCGCGTTCGCCTTCGCGCCCGGACGGCAAGGAAGTCAATCGCGTTCACTACCGCTTCCAGATCCAGGGTCCGGACGCTCCGAAGATCTTTGAAAAGATGAATGGCGGCCCGATCCCCGACATCAAGTTCTTCCATGTCGACTGGATCAATATCGGCTCCAAGAAGGTCCAGGCCCTGCGCCACGGCATGGCCGGCGCTCCCGGGCTCGAAGTCTGGGGACCTTATGCCGAAAAGGACGAAGTCCGCGAGATCATCGTCAAGGCCGCCAAGGATGCCGGCGTCGATCTCTACCTCGTCGGTGCGCGCGCCTATTCCACCAACACGCTGGAATCCGGCTGGATTCCGTCGCCGCTGCCGGGCATCTACACCGGCGCAGAACTGCAGGGTTATCGCGACTGGCTGACGGAAGACAGCTATGAGGCGACCGGCTCGATCGGCGGCAGCCTCGTCTCCGACAATATCGAAGACTATTACGTCAATCCCTACGAGCTCGGTTACGGCATCTACATCAAGTTCGACCACGACTTCGTCGGCCGCGAGGCGCTGGAAAAGATGAAGGGTCAGCCGCAGCGCAAGAAGGTCACCTTCGAGTGGAACGCGGAAGACGTGATGAAGGTCATCGCCTCGAACTTCGTGCCCGGCGGCGAAGCCTACAAATGGATCGACCTGCCGCAGCCCAACTATGCGTCTTCGAGCGCCGACAGGATCATGCATGGCGACAAGGTCGTCGGCATGTCGATGTTCAACGGCTACAGCTACAACGAACGCTGCATGCTGTCGCTCGGCGTCGTCGACGCGGATGTCCAGGAAGGCGACGTCCTGACGCTGATCTGGGGCGAACCGAATGGCGGAACCGGCAAGACCTCGATCGAAAAGGGCCACAAGCAGGCCGAAATCCGCGTCCGCGTCTCGCCAACCCCCTATGCCGCCGAAGCCCGCGAAAACTATGCCGAAAGCTGGCGCACCAAGAAGGTCTGATTGTCCTCCCAGGATGTTGCATGAGAACGGCGCTTTCGGGCGCCGTTTTTCGTTGTAAGCAAGATAAACCTCCACCTTCGGTGGAGGACTGGACGAGTTCTACATAGTGATTGAGAGACCTCCGTGCTTGGACCGCTAGGCTGGCCGAGACACAGAACGGAGGTTCTATGGAAGAACGATCGCAATCACACGCGACATGGGACTGCAAATACCATGTGGTCTTCGCGAGTAAGTACCGAACGAAACGACTTTACGGGGACTTGCGCCGTGAGTTGGGTGACCTTTTGCACAGGCTTGCTCAGCAGAAGGAATGCCGGATCGAGGAAGGGCACCTGATGCCCGACCATGTACATATGCTGATATCGATCCCGCCGAAATATTCGGTCTCGCACATCGTCGGCTTCTTGAAGGGCAAGACGGCTCTTTACGTTGCCAACAAGTATGCCCGCAAGCGGCGCTACAAAGGCTATCACTTTTGGGCGCGAGGGTACTTCGTCTCGACCACTGGCTATGATGAGCAGGTCGTCAGACGGTATATCCGTAACCAGGAAAAGGTCGACAAAGCTTCCGACTTTGCCGACCTCTTTAACCGTAGCTACTAACCTATAGCAAAACCACTTCTAGTGGTTCAAGCGCAGCGTTTCAAACCTCCACCTCTGGTGGAGGTCATGACTTTTGGGGCGACGGGAGGGACAGTTGCCCCTGTTTTTAGCCTGCATCCCCCATCTTGCCCGGGTTCATGATCCCCAGGGGATCGAGTGCTGCCTTGATCTTCTTCATCACGTCCACCGCCTTGCCGTGTTCGCGGCGCATGAATTTGAGCTTGGCGATGCCGATGCCGTGTTCGCCGCTGGCCGTGCCGCCGACGGCGAGCGCCCGTTCGACGACGCGGTCGGCCATCTCGTCGGCTTCCTTAAGATGCTCCGGATTGTTCGGATCGATCAGGTAGGCGGTGTGGAAATTGCCGTCGCCGACATGGCCGATGATCTGGCCCGTCAGCGCGGAGGCGTCGATGTCGGCGCGCGCTGCGACGATGCTCTCTGCCAGCCTGGAGATCGGCACGCAGATATCGCCGGTATAGAGATCGAAGCCCGGAATGATCGCCTTGGTCGCCCAGAAAAGGTCGTGGCGGGCCTGCCAGAGTTTTGCCCGCTCGTCGGCATCGGCCGTCCAGCGGAAGGAGATCGCATTGTGGCCCCTGGTGATCTCTTCGACGAGCTTCGCTTGTTCCTCGACCCAGGCGGACGTGCCGTGGAATTCGAAAAACAGCGTCGGGGCGACCGGCATGTCCAGCTTGGAATAGTTATTGACGCTGGCGATCGCCACTTCGTCCAGAAACTCCACGCGAGCGACCGGAATGCCATATTGCACTGCCTCGATCACCGCTTCGACGGCATTGGCGACAGTCGGGAAAGGACAGAAGGCAACCGACACGGCTTCCGGAATGGGATGCAGGCGGACGGTGAGTTCGGTAATCACGCCGAGCGTGCCTTCGGAGCCGACGAAGAGATGCGTCAGGTCGTAGCCCGACGAGGATTTTCTGGCCCGCGAGCCGGTCTGGATCGCCTCGCCGTCTGGTGTCACCACCCGGAGAGCCAGCACGTTTTCGCGCATCGTGCCGTAGCGGACCGAAGTGGTGCCGCTGCCGCGCGTCGACGCCATGCCGCCGATCGAGGCGTCGGCACCCGGATCGACAGAGAACATTAGGCCGGTTTCGCGCAGGTCCACGTTGAGCTGCTTGCGGGTGACGCCGGGCTGGACAACGGCCAGCAGGTCCTCGGGCCGGATTTCGAGGATCCTGTTCATCTCGCGGGTATCGAGCGAGATGCCGCCGCGGATCGGGATCGTATGGCCTTCCATCGAGGACCCCGCACCGAAGGGCACGACCGGTACGCCATGCGCAGCACAGGCAGAAACGATCGCCCGGACCTCTTCTTCGGTGCGCGGAAAGGCGACGGCATCGGGCAGGTGAGGGGTGAGCCGCGACGTGTCATGGCTATGATGCTCCCGGACGGAAGCCGAGGTCACCAGCCTGTCGCCGAGAATGCCTTTGAGTTTCGCAATCGTCTGACCGACCGGCGTGACGAGATCATCCATTTTTTCTTCCTCCCTGATGCCGCAATGATGACTTGAATAATCGTGCCCCTCGATCCGGTACGGATCCAAAGCAACCAGGGCCGAAAATCCTGGCGCGTCCCGGCGTTTCCGCGAACGGTTTTGGACGCCGATACCGTATCCCAACCGATCGGCCGGCAGCTTCTACCGGCCGAACATTCCCTCCTTCAGATCAGGGTCTCCCAGCCCCGCCTTGTTACCCCATTCTTCCTGCCGTGTATGCATGAAGTGCTGTCGCGACATTCTAGACGGTTTGAACCGCGGTTGAAGTGCCTATCGGAAAAATCTCAGGAGCCCTGACTTTTTGTATCCCAAAGCGAAATGGAAGCTTGTCGTTTCAGCCTGGATGTGTTGAAATTCGAACGTTCGGGTAGGCGATGTCGGGAGGACGGCGTCACCTTGGGAGACCGGGCATGGGAGGAAATCGATGTATACACAGATGGCCGGGACAGTTGCATCTGCCACAGACATGGCAGGTTCGGTTTCGGCTGCCGAGATGACGAGGGGCCGCGCCGCTGCCGACCTTTCGCCGGCCGTTTTTATGGGCGCCGCAATTGCGGCTCGTCACGGAATTTCCAACGACTTTGTCGATCCAGCCGGGGCTTGAACTTTCCTGGTGGGTTGACCGCGATATTCGCTGGCCGGAGCGGGGAGGGAGCCCCGCCGGTCTCTGATCTCAAAGGGAGGAGAAACACATGAAACTGAAGGCATTGCTCGCTTCGGCCTGCCTCGCGGCGCTGACTGCACCCGCTCACGCCGCCGATGTGGAACTGACGTTGTCGCACTGGGTACCCGCCACCCATGCGCTGCAGCCGGGCGGGATGGAGCCTTGGGCGAAATCGATCAAGGAAGCGTCCGGCGGGCGCATCAACATCACCATATACCCCGCCTCTCAGCTCGGCGCCGCACCCGATCATTACGACATGGCGCGCGACGGTATCGTCGATATCGGCTTCATCAATCCGGGTTATCAGCCGGGGCGTTTCCCGATCATCGCGGCGGGCGAAATTCCCTTCCTGATCGCCAATGCCAAGGGCGGGTCGCGGGCGCTCGACGAATGGTATGGGCAGTACGCCCAGAAGGAAATGAAGGACGTCTACGTCTGCATGGTGCATCTGCATGACCCGGGAACGTTGCACGGCGTCAAGGGACCGATCCAGGTTCCTGCCGACCTGAAGGGCAAGAACATCCGCCCGGCGCACGCGACCATGGCCCGCATGGTGAGCTCGCTCGGCGCCGCATCGGTGCAGGTGCCGGCGGGCGAAATGCGCGAACTGATCTCCAAGGGAGGTGCCGACATGACCGCCTCGCCCTGGAACTCGATCTATACGTTCGGTCTGCAGGACGTGACCAAGCATCATCTCGACCTGCCGTTCTATGCCACGACCTTTGCCTTCGTGATGAACAAGGCCAAGATCGACGGGCTTTCCGCCGCCGACCGCAAGGTGATCGATGATCACTGCACGCCCGAATGGGCCGAGAAGATGGCCAGCAAATGGGCCGATGCGGAAGCGGCCGGGCGCCAGAAGATGATCGATGCGGGCGGCCACACCCTCTACAAGCCGACCCCGGACGAGGTGGGCCTCTGGAAAAAGGCGACAGGTTCGCTGCAGGGCGAATGGGAGACTGCAGCCACCAAAGCCGGCATAGACGCGAAGGCAGCCTGGGCGAGCCTGCAGGAGACGCTCAAGAAATACGGCGCCGACGTGAAATAGCGCGTGCGGGACCATTCGCAGGCGGGTGCTGTCGCGGCGCCCGCCCTTTTTCATCCGTTCATCGAGTGCTGTCCATGAACCGCTATCTGGAACGCTTCAGCGACGTGGTCGATCTTGTGGCAGGCATCCTGCTGGGGCTGTGTACCATCCTGATCGTCGCTTCCACCGTTGGCCGCTATGTCCTGGCCTGGCCGATCCCCGACTCCTTCGATATTTCGCGCTATCTGATCGGCGCCTGCATCATGTGGGGCCTGGCGTCGCTCGGTTATCGCGGCGGGCACATCGCGGTCGACCTGCTCTACGAGCCGATGGGGACCCGGGGGCGCCGCGTTCTCAATTTCATCGCCTGGGCGCTGCTCCTCGTCTTCACGGCCATGCTCGCCTACATGATGTTCTTCCGCCTCGCCAGCGCCTATCGGAGCAATGAAGCGACGTTCGATCTGCGCATCCCGGTCTGGCCATTGATCGGACTGATCTGGCTCGGCTGCGCATCGGCCGTCGTCACCACCGCGATCTCGCCTTTCGTTCGGCGCGAACCTGAAGGTATCGATCCGCTTGAGGGCCATGGCGTATGAATACCGCTGATCTCGTCGCTGTCGGCGGCTTTGTCGCCATGTTCGTGCTCATGGGCCTGCGCGTTCCGCTCGGCGTTTCGATGGGGCTGGTCGGCATATTCGGCTTTGCCGCCATGCGCGGCATGTCGCCGGCGCTCAACCTGCTGACGACATCGCCGATCCGCGTCATTACCGACTTCAACCTGACGCTCGTGCCGTTCTTCATCCTGATGGGGGCCTTTGCCACCAATTCCGGCATGTCGCGGGAACTGTTCAGGACGGGCAATGCCTGGCTCGGACAGTTCCGGGGAGGGCTCGCCCTCTCCACGATCGGCGCCTGCGCCGGATTTGCGGCGATCTGCGGCAGTTCGATTGCGACCGCCGCGACAATGACCCGGATCGCGCTGCCCGAGATGCGCAAGGCGAAATACGCCGATGCCACCTCGACCGGCGTTATCGCCGCGGGCGGCACGCTTGGCATTCTGATCCCGCCTTCGGTGATCATGGTCGTCTACGCCTTTCTGACGGAGACGGATGTCGCGCAGCTGCTGATGGCCGGCATAATCCCCGGCATCATGGCGACCTTCATGTACATGGCGACCGTGCTGATCGCCCATGGCAAGCGGTTGCCGCCTGGAAAGCCGTTCGAACTAAGGGAAGCTCTCGCATCGCTTCGGGACGTCTGGGCCGTCATGCTTCTTTTCATTTCCGTCATCGGGGTCATCTATCTCGGCATCGCCACCGCAACGGAAGCGGCGGCGGTCGGGGCCCTGATGACCATGGTCATCGGCTTGTTGCGCGGCCGGCTAAACTACCGGTCCATCATGGCGAGCCTCGTGGAGTCGCTCCGGACGTCGGTTTCGCTGTTCAGCGTGCTGATCGGCGCCATCCTGTTCGGCTATTTCCTGGCGATCACCCAGTCGCCGCAGAAGCTGACAGCACTGCTGGTCGGAATGGATCTCGGGCCCTATGGGACGCTGACGCTGATCCTGGTCATTTTCCTCATTGCCGGGGCTTTGATGGACGAGATGGCGATGATCATCCTGCTCGTGCCGATCGTGTTCCCGGTCATCAGCCATCTCGGCTTCGACCCCGTCTGGTTCGGCATCATCATCGTCGTCGCCTGCCAGCTCGGCATGATCATGCCGCCCGTCGGCATCAATGTCTTCGTCATCAACTCGATTGCCAAGGACGTGAAGATCACCACGATCTACGGCGGCGTCATGCCGTTCATTCTCAACGATATCATCCGGCTTTTCCTGCTGGTGGCGTTCCCTGTGATTTCGCTCTGGCTGCCGCAAACGATGAGATAACGCACATGATGGCACCAAGCCTCAGACAGCTTTGCGAAATCCGCGCCGAACTCGGCACGCCGATCGAGAAGGGCGGCGGCCCGGGCGGCCGCTGGCGGATCATCCCGATCATCGGCGGCGTGGTCGAAGGGGAGCGCCTTTCCGGGCGTGTCCTCAATCTCGGCGCGGACTGGCAGAGCGTCTACGATGCCGGTTACGCGGAACTCGACACCCGTTACGTGATCGAGACCCATGACGGGGCGATGATCGACATCCGCAATTTCGGTTTCCGGCACGGGCCGCCGGACGTGCTGGCAAGGCTGGCGGCGGGCGAGACGGTCGATCCGGCGCTCTATTATATGCGCACGAGCCCGCGCCTGCAGACCGGTGATCCGAGATACACCTGGCTCAACCACACCATGTTCATCGGCACCGGCGAGCGTTTGGCAAATGCCGTCAGGATCGGCGTTTTCGAAGTGCTCTGATCCACCAGACATTTCGAAACAA
Source organism: Neorhizobium tomejilense (assembly GCF_964254135.1). NCBI lineage: Bacteria > Pseudomonadati > Pseudomonadota > Alphaproteobacteria > Hyphomicrobiales > Rhizobiaceae > Neorhizobium > Neorhizobium tomejilense. The sequence goes on along the minus strand of NZ_CAXUSO020000001.1, from coordinate 2,135,739 downwards.
GAAGGCCGCCGGATCATGAACCCGGCGGCCTTTCTGTTTGGACTCTATGGTCTCAGGCCATGTGGATCGTCTTGACCTCGAAGTAGTTTTCGAGGCCTTCGGGACCACCCTCGCGGCCGATGCCGGACTGCTTGAACCCGCCGAACGGGTGGTGGATGTCGACGATCATGCCGTTGACCGTCACGCTGCCGGTCCGCATGCGGCGGGCAAAGGCATAACCACGCTCCGGATCGGAGCTGAAGACCGCGCCGGACAGGCCGTATGTCGTGTCATTGGCGATCTTTGCCGCTTCGTCATCGTCCTTGTAGCTGATGATGGAGACGACCGGGCCGAAGATTTCTTCCTGAGCGATCTTCATGTCCATCGTCACGTCGGTGAAGACGGTCGGTTCGATGAAGTAACCGCGGTCGAGGCCCTTCGGGCGCCCGCCGCCGCAGGCAACCGTCGCACCGCCTGCACGGCCGGCAGCAATGTAACCTTCGACGCGGGCAAGCTGGCGGGCCATGGTGAGCGGCCCCATCTGGGTGGTCGGATCGGCCGGGTCGCCGACCTTGATGTTCTTCACCGCGCCGACATAGAGGTCGATGAATTCCTGTTTGCGGGATTCCGGCACCAGGATGCGGGTCAGCGAGAAGCAGACCTGGCCGGTGATCGGCATGGAATAGACCATCAGCGCCGGCAGGGCCTTGGTGAAGTCGGCGTCGTCGAGAAGCACGGCGGCGGACTTGCCGCCGAGTTCGAGGCTGACGCGTGCGAGGCGGTCGGCGCAGGCGGCGGCGATGGTCTTGCCGGCAATGGTCGAGCCGGTGAACGACACCTTGTCGATGCCCGTGTGGCGGACGAGGTAGTCGCCGCCTTCGCGGCCGGCCGGAACGAGGTTGAAAACGCCTTTGGGCAGCCCGGCCTTTTCGATGCATTCGGCCAGAAGATAGGCGTCCAGCGGGGTTTCCGGCGAGGGCTTGGCGACAATCGTGCAGCCGGCGGCAAGCGCTGCCGAGACCTTGTAGTTCAGCAGTACCATCGGCGCATTCCACGGGGTGATCGCGGCGCAGACGCCAACCGGCTCGCGCACGACACGGACTTCGCCGCCATCGGCGCGCTTGCGCTGATCGACGAACTCGTCGTTCTCGATCAGGCCTGCATAATAGTTGTAGAGGCCGGGGTTCTGGCCGACGAGCTTCTTGGTCAGGAAGATCGGCGCACCGACCTGGGTGGTCCAGGCATTGGCGATCTCGTCGAGGCGGGCGGTCAGTAGGTCGGCGACCTTGCGCAGGTAACCGGCGCGTTCCTTGAATGTCATGCGCGGCCAGGGGCCATTGTCGAAGGCGTCGCGGGCGGCGGCAACGGCCTTGTCGATATCGGCGTTGCTGGCTTCGGGATAGCTCATCAGCACTTCTTCGGTCACTGGCGAGATGACGTCGAGCTTGTTGGTGCCGAGCGGGGCAACCCATTCACCGCCGATGAAGAACTTTTCGGGGGTTTTCAGGACCTGTTCGTTTCTGACCGCGACATTCATTTCAGTCTCCTCCTCGGATAGAATGATTTCCAAAAGCCGCGGCCCCTTCATCTTGAGAAGGTCCCGCAGGCATGACGACAGTTCGTCGCCCTTTTCGCAGCGAACGGCCTTGCAGCCCTGCGCCTCGGCGATTTGCACGAAATCCATGTGGCCGATATCGACGCCGTCGATGCCGCCGGAGCCGCTCCGCTCGGCAATCGCCTTCAGCACCTTGTAGCCGCCGTTGTTGAGGATGACGATCATCAGATCGGCATCGTATTCGACGGCAGACCAGATCGACTGGATGGAATAGAGGCTCGATCCGTCGCCGATGACGGCGATGACCGGCTGTTCCGGCCTGGTCAGGGCGGCGCCGACCGAGCCGGGCAGGGCATACCCGAGCCCGCCGCTGGCTGTCGCGAAAAAGCCGCCGGGCCGTTCGATGGGCAAGAAGTCGTGCAGCGCGTCACGGCCGCTTGGGGCTTCCTCGAAGACGATGCTATCAGGCGAGCGGACGTCGGCGAGCGTCTGGTAGAAGAATTCCTGGGTGATGCCCTTCGGCGTTTTCAGGCGCGGAATTGTCCTAGCCGGGCCGCCGGTACGCGGCGCACGGCAGCGCAGGCGGTAGACGAGGCTTTCGGTGGCAGCGCGCAGGTTGGAGACCATGGCGTTGCCGACGATGGCGCTCGCCGCCTGAGCTGGATCGTCGGTGATCAGCCAGAGTTCGGCGCCCGCCGGGATATCCGGGCCGGAGCCGGCGAAATGGTAGGTGAAGGCCGGCGCGCCGAGCACCAGAACGAGGTCTGCGCCATGCAGGCAGTTCGCGAGCTTCGGCTGGAAGGCCGGCAGGAAACCGGCAAACAGCGGATGGCGTTCCGGAAAACTGCAGCGGGACGAAAGCGGGCTCACCCAGACTTTTGCCTGCAGGATTTCCGCCAGCCGCACCGTGGCATCCCAGGCGTTGTCGAGGTCGACACCGGGGCCAACGACCAGCACCGGCTCGCGGGCGTCGTTCAGCCGGTGGGCGAGATCGTCGATTGCCGAGGCGGGGGCGCTGATCACCGTTTCCACGTCGCGGATGGCGATCGGGGCCGCCTGCACCTGCCAGTCGCTCAACGGAACCGACACCATGACCGGGCCGCGTGGCGCCTGCATCGCCATATAGTAGGCGCGGGCGATCGCTGCCGGCACGTCTTCGGCGCGGGCCGGTTCGCAGGCCCATTTCACATAGGGCTTCGGAAACTCGGTCGGGCTTTCGGCGAACAGGAACGGGTCGTGGGGCAGCAGTTCGCGGCTCTGCTGGCCGGTGGTGATGATCAGCGGCGCGCGGTTTCGGTAGGCCGTGTAGATATTGCCGAGCGCGTGGCCGAGGCCGGCGGCCGAATGCAGGTTGACGAAGGCCGGCTTGCGGGTCGTCTGCGCATAGGCGTCTGCCATGGCGACGACGATCGATTCCTGCAGGCCGAGCACATAGGAAAAATCGTCCGGCACGTTGACGAACATCGGCAGTTCGGTCGAGCCCGGATTGCCGAAGATGCGGTCGATGCCCTTCTGCCTCAGAAAGTCGAAAACCGCTTCGCTTACCGTCTGTCCACGCAGCTTCGTGCTGCCGGACAGGAAATCCAGCGACATCTTGTTCATAGCTTCGAGGCCTCCTCCCGGCCTTCAGGGTTCCCACCCTGAGCGCATATCTTGTCGTGGGAAGTGTCGCAGATAGCGCCCTCTCTTGGAATTGAAGAATTTCCAATAATCCATTACATCAAGGCATGACTTTGGATGTGCGATCGGCCCAAATCGTTCTGGAATGCGCGCGGCGCGGCAGCCTCGGCGCGGCGGCGACCGCTTTGAACATGACGCAGCCCGCGATCACCCGCATGCTGAAGCGGCTGGAGGACAGCTACGGCGTTCCCCTCTTCGAGCGCACCACTCGCGGTGTGGTGCCGACGGTGTTCGGCGATGCGCTGCTTCCCTATGCCAAGCTGGTCGTTTCCGAGATCGGCAACGCGAGCGACGTGATCCAGCAAATGCGGGGTGCCAGCCGCGGTGTGGTTCGGATCGGCGGGGTCGCCAGCGTCGTCGGCGGCTTCATCATCGCCGTGATCGGCGAGATGCGCAAACAGCATCCGGAAGTGCAGTACCAGGTCATCGAGGATCTGGAGGACCGGGTGCTGGAAGGGCTGAAGGGCGGAACGATCGATATCGCGATTTCGCCGGAGCCCTATCTGGACGACGATATCATCATGGCGACGCCTGATATCATGCACGACACGGTGTCGGTTTTTGCAAGGTCCGATCATCCGATCATCAGCCGAGAGCATGTAGCGCTTGCCGAGGCGGCGGGCTTCGACTGGGCCATGCCTCCACCAGGCACACCGACCGTCAGGGAGTGGCAGCGGCGGTTCCATGACAATGCGCTGGAGCCGAACGCGCCGTCGATCGTCTCCCGCTCGGTGCCGGTTCTGAAAGCCGCTGTTCTCTCGGAAGCGATGTTCTGCTGGATGCCGCTGCCCCTGGTGCGCGAGGAGGTGGAACGGGGCGACATGGCACGCGTCAACGTGCCCGAGCTCGACTGGCAGCGGACGTTCCGCGTCTACCGCCGCAAGAAGGGCCTGATGACGCCGCCGACGGTCAATCTGCTGCAATGCATCCGCCGCATCAGCGAGACCTGGTCGATGTAAAGGGCAGGGCGGTTTGCGCTCTACTTCTGCTTGGTACCGGCGCTCTTGCCGTCCGAGCTCTTCGACCTTTCCTCGAAACGGTCGGCGCCCTTGGCGAGGTCCGATCCCTTCTGAGCTTCGACCTTCTTTTCTTCCTTGCGGGTGCTCTGCTTCAGACCGCGTGCGGATTCCCGACCCTTTTCGGTCGGAGCCTGTTCGATACCCATGATTTCTCCTCCAGCGCCTGATTGGCGCAGCAGTCGAACGGGCGGCGCGTGAAGGCGTTCCCGCACATGCGCATCTTTTCCGGATCTGCGTCCCGTGTGATCAGCCGACGTTGCCGACCCGCGGCAGCGACGCGAACTCCTTGAGGTAGGCCCGCCAGCCGCCATAGGCGGTGATGTCGAGCGCGCCCTGAAGCGCGAACGGTTCGGCCAGAAACCCCTTGGCCGAAGTGCCGTCCGACAACGTGACGGTGCCGATGCCGAGCGGGGGAGGGATCGCGGCGACGAACAGGCCGAAGCCCGCCGGCGTCAGTTTCCAGACCTCGACCTCGATCTCGCCGCCTTCGCCTTCGGCGACGCGGACCATGCCGGGTTTCGGCGGCACCGTGCCGGCCAGCGCATAAAGCCTGTAGGCGGCGGAGGTTTTCGCGACCCGGGAGAAGGTGCCGTCGAGATCGGTAAGCTGATGGTTGAGCGGCATGCCGGATAGGTGCGCACCGACCACGATGACGTCGATCAGGTCGTCGCTGGCGATTGCGACAAACGTTTCGGATGGCGCCGGAAGCGGCCAGCCGGTGGCGCCGAGCGAAAGGCCGCTCGCCTGGTGAAGGTCGCGGGCGACGGACGCGGTGAGACCGTCGCGGCCGAAAGGGGCAAGCAGCGTGACACTTGCCGGCAGGCCGTCGGCACGGGTGCCGGTCGGCACGGCGATGCCGCACATGTCGAGCAGATTGACGAAATTCGTATAGGTGCCGAGCCGCGAGTTTTCCCGGATCGGCTCGGCATCCAGGTCGGCACGGGTGTAGTGGGTCGGCGCGGTCGGCACGCAGAAGAGATCGACGGATGCGATCAGAGGCGCCAGCGTCTTCTTCAGGGCCTGCAGTGCATATAGACCCTTGAAGGCGTCGGCCGCGGAGAGCGATTTGGCGCCGCCGTAGATTTTTCGCGTCACCGGGTGGAAACTCTCTTCCTTCGTGTCGAAGAACGGCTTTACCGCGGCATAACGCTCGGCCACCCAGGCGCCTTCGTAGAGCAGATTGGCGACCCTGTAGAAATCGCCGAACGGCACCTCGATGATGCGATGTCCGAGCCTTGCGAGCATCGATACGGCATCGCCATAAGCCGCCTCCATGACCGTATCGCCGAAGAATTGCAGGTCTGCCCTGGCGGGCACGCCAATCGTCAGCACCGGCGCTGCCGAGCCGAAGCCGGTTGCCGGAACCACTTTCGAATAGGCGTCCGTTTCATCGTATTTCGCGGCGACGGAGAAGACCTTCCAAGCGTCGTCCGCGGTCAGCGCGAAGATCGAGACGCAGTCGAGCGTGCGGCAGGCGGGAATGACGCCTGTAGTCGACAGCGCGCCGACGCTCGGCTTCAGCCCGACAATGTTATTCAGCCCGGCCGGGATGCGGCCGGAACCGGCGGTATCGGTTCCGAGCGCGAAGCTGACAATGCCTTGTGCGGTCGCGACCGCCGACCCGGAAGATGAGCCGCCCGGCACGAGCCTCGCGTCGATGGCATTTTTGGGGATCGGGTAGGGCGAACGGACACCGACCAGACCGGTCGCGAACTGGTCGAGATTGGTCTTGCCGATGACGATCGCCCCGGCTGCCTTGAGCAGGCCGACCACGGTCGCGTCCTTCTCGGGCATGTAGGCATAGTCCGGGCAGGCGGCGGTGGTCGGCATGCCGGCGACGTCGATATTGTCCTTCACCGCGAAGGGAATGCCGAAGAGCGGTTTCGCCGGATCAAAGGCGCCAAGGTTTGCGGCTTCCGCCAGCACCGTCTCCCTGTCGGCCAGGTGAATGAAGATGCCGGGATCATCGACCTCGGCGATCCGCGCGAAAACCGCTTCGACGATCTGCGCGACACTGCCGCCATCCTGGTAGAATGCGTGAAGCGAGGCGATGTCGAAGGCGGGCGTCTGTTCCGGCAAGCTCATGCCATTTCCTCTTCCAGTATTGTCACCGGCCGGTCCCACTGGATCAGCACGACGCAGCCGGTATCGCTCCAGACGGAGTGTTCGGTGCCGGGCGCATTGACGATATAGCTGCCGCGGCCGTAGTCGCCGGCCTCGTCGGATTGCACGCCCTCGAGCACCAGGATGGTTTCGAGGCCTTCATGGCGATGGCGGGGAACCCCGGCGCCGGCCTCGTATTTCAACAGCGCCACGCCCGGCTGGTCGCCATCAAAGGGGCGGATCCAGTGGATCGTGACCTCGTCGCGGAAGGGCTCGAATTCCAAGTCTTTCCATCCACCTAGCGTCAGAAGTTCGCGGGTTGATTCAGGCATTGGTCATCCCCTTTGGCGCGATCCCGTCCAAAATGTCGTCCACATGAGCGGTCCAGCCGACGATCGCGCCCTGGGCGCGGATCATGGCGATGGCGGCGGCCTTGAACTCGGGAAAATAGCTCTCGGTCGCCTCTTCGGCGAGCAGGCATTCGTAGCCGCGGTCGTTCGCCTCGCGCATCGTCGTCTGGACGCAGACTTCCGTCGTCACACCGGCAAAGACGAGCTGGCTGATGCCTTTCGCCTTCAGCACGTCGCCAAGCTCGGTGGCGTAGAAGGCGCCCTTGCCGGGCTTTTCGATCACCAACTCGCCATCGATCGGCGCAAGTTCGGAAATGATCGCCGTGCCCGGTTCGCCTGAAATCAGAACCCGACCCATCGGGCCGAGATCGCCGATCCGGAGCGTTGGATTGCCGCGGTCGCGCTTGGCGGGCGGCAGGTCGGAAAGGTCCGGCTTGTGGCATTCCATCGTGTGAATGACCGGCAGGCCGGCATCGCGAAACCCCTGGATGAGGCGTTTGACGTCCGGCACGATTTTGGTGATGCGGCCGACATCGTTGCCGAGGCTGGCGCCAAAACCGCCAGGCTCGGCGAAGTCGCGCTGCATGTCGATGACGATAAGCGCCAGCGTTTCCGGTTTCGCCGGGAAGGCGAAGGGTTCTGCCTTGATCTCGATTATCCCCTCGGCCATCAGTGATGCCCCGCCATATGGGCGCCGATGACGCCGATATCGGCGGCGCGGATCGGGGTTTCGTAGACCAGCTTGCCTTCCGAAATGACCATGATGCGGTCGGACATTTCCAGCAGTTCGTCGAGGTCTTCCGAGAGCAGCAGCACGGCGGTGCCTGAGTTGCGGGCCCGCATGATGCGGGCGCGGATTTCGGCGACTGCTGAGAAATCCAGGCCGAAGCATGGGTTGGAGACGATCAGCAGATCGACGTCGCCGGTCAGTTCGCGGGCCAGCACCGCGCGCTGCACGTTGCCGCCGGACAGGGCGGCGATCGGTGACGACGAGGAGGCGGTCTTCACCTTGAAATCCGAGATCAGCGCGGAGGCGCGCTTCTTCATCTCGCCCTTGTTCAGCCAGATCGCATCCTTGCCGTCACCCTTCAGGTCGAAGGTGCGGAAGGCAAGGTTTTCGCTGACCGTCATTTTTGGCGCGCAGGCGTTCTGGAGGGGTTCTTCCGGGATGAAGCGGACATTGTTCCTGCGGGTTTCTGGGCGGGTCGCGCCATAGGCCTCGCCGTTGACGGTCACCGTGCCTCGGTCGGTCGGGCGCTGGCCGGCGAGGATTTCGGTCAGCTCCTTCTGGCCGTTACCGGAAATGCCGGCAATGCCGACGATCTCGCCGGAACGGACAAAAAGATTGTCGATCTCGATAGTCTTCAGCCCGGAACGGTCCGGCGCCTTGACCTGTTCGACCTTCAGCACCGATTTCGCGGCTTCCGGCACTGGCAGGCGGCTGTCGAGTTCGGCGAGCTTGACGTCGCCGATCATCATGCCCGCCATATCGGAGGTGGAGAGTTCACTCACCTTGCCGGTGCCGACCAGCTTGCCGCGGCGCAGGATCGACACCGCATCGGCAAACTTCGTCACCTCGTGGAACTTGTGGCTGATCATCAGCACGGTCAGTTCGCCGCGCTCGGTCATGCCGCGCACGATGCCGAGCATTTCGTCGGCTTCGGCCGGCGTCAGCACCGAAGTCGGTTCGTCGAGCACGAGGAAGGAACGGCCGAGATAGAGCTGCTTGACGATTTCCAGCTTCTGCTTCTCGCCGGCCGCCAGTTCGCTCACCGGCCGTTCGAGCGGAATCTGGAAGGGCATGCGCTCCATGAAGGCGGCAAGGTCCTTGCGTTCCTTCGCCCAGTTGATCACCGAGGGCACGGAGGTGCGGCTGATCACCAGGTTTTCGGCGCCGGTCAGCGAGGGGACGAGCGTGAAATGCTGGTAGACCATGCCGAGCCCGTAGGTCGCGGCATCCTTGGGCGAGGCGACCGAGACTTCACGGCTGTCGACCGAGAGCGAGCCCGCAGTCGCGTGGTAGAAGCCCATGATGCATTTGACGAGCGTCGACTTGCCGGCGCCGTTTTCGCCGAGCAGAGCATGGAACGAACCGGCGGGCACGCTGATCGAGACGTTGTCGAGCGCGGTGAAGGAACCGAAGCGCATGGTCATGCCGAGCGTTTCGATGCCGACCGCCTTGCCGGCCTGCGGGAGTGGGGTATCGCGAACGATGCTCACTTCAAGTCTCCTTTTCGACGATAATAGCGACGGGGCCGCCGCCGGGTGGTCCCTGATGCTCGGCGCCGCCCGAGACGTAGAGGTCGGTCATGCCGAAAACGCCCGCGAGAACGCCGCCGACGAAAGCGCGGGCGTGGCGCGTGCCGGAAATGTCGGAATCGTCCAGCATCGTATGGCGCTTGCCGCCGATCTTGCCGGAAGGGTCCGGCTCGGCCTTGGCGAGAACCGCTGCAAGGCGGCTGTTTTCCGGCAAGCGTTCACGCGCCCGGCGGACTGAACGTGCGTCGATCGCGTTTTCCATGACCGCATGATCGATCGCGAACGGGCCGGACCACCGGGAGCTCATGCCGAGGACAATGATCTCGTGGTCGATCAGTTCGACACCGGCCGATGTCGAGGCACAATTCGAGAAGAGGGCAAAACGGATACCGATATCGGCATCGGCGATTTCCGCTTCGTCGACCTCGCCGAGCGCCACCGCGACGCCGAGCGCGGAGGCGCCGCGCGACAGGCCCATCGACTTCAGCGTGTCGCGGGTCGCGACGGTGGCGCCCGCGGCCTCCGCCTCGGAGATCCGGCGCGACGTCAGCAGCGGGCATTTGATCTGGACGAAATGCACATCCGTCGGGTCGTCGATACCGGCATCCCGCATTGCCGCCCTGACCCCGTCGGCGACGAGCAGAACCTGTTGCCGGCGTCCGAGATGATGGGTGGGCAGAACGGGCGTGCGGGAGGCACCGATTGCGAGCGCTCGTTCGCCGGGCGCTTCCACAGTCTCGCGGGTGAAGATCGTCCAGTGCGGCGAAAGCGCGCCTTCGGTTCCACCCGACATGACGGTCAAAACCCCATCGACACCATGCCTGTGGAACAGGTCCTCGAAGCTGCGGGTCGCATATCCACGGCTGAAATCGTTGACGCAGCCGTTGCCTTCGGTCTTGCCGAGCACCGCCACGACGTTCTTCGCCGCAAGGCCGCCCGCAAACAGCGCCTCGACGCCGGCGACATCGTCCGGGCCGTCGGCGGGTATGCGATAGACGTGGGCACGCAGCGAAGGCATCAGGGCAGGGCCTTCACGAGTGCTTCGGAATTGGAGACGGCACCGAAGACGCCACCCTGCATCTTGACCATCTTGATGGCAGCGAGGTGATTTCCGTAGTCGGTGGCGCCGCAGCAATCCTCGAGCATCAGGCATTCGAAGCCGCGGTCGTTCGCCTCGCGCATCGTCGTCGAGACGCAGACATCGGTGGTGATGCCGGTCAGCACGATGTTTTCGATGCGCTTCTGGTTGAGGATGAGTTCCAGGTCGGTGGCGCAGAAGGAGCCCTTGCCCGGCTTGTCGATGATGACTTCGCCTTCGATCGGATAGAGTTCCGGGATGATGTCCCAGCCGGGTTCGCCGCGGGTGAGGATGCGCCCGCAGGGACCTGGATCGCCAATGCCCGCGCCGATGCGCTGCGAGCGCCAGCGTTTGTTGGCCGGCAGGTCGGCGAGGTCCGGGCGATGGCCTTCGCGGGTATGGATGATGTGGTAGCCTTTTGCGCGCATGGCGGCGAGGACGCGTTTGATCGGTTCGATCGGCGCCTGCACCAGGGCTAAATCGTAACCCATGTGGTCGACATAGCCGCCCTTGCCGCAGAAATCGGTCTGCATGTCGATGATGATGAGGGCGGTGTTCTGAGGTCTCAGGTCGCCGTTATAGGGCCAGGCATAGGGATCGGCGTCGATATAATGCCCTTTGGTTTCAACCATCGCGTCCATCATTGTCTCTCCTATTCGCCAGCCAGCTTGAACGTCTCGCCATAAGACCGCACGGGTTTGTCGAAGCCGCAGGACGTGCCGTCGGTGACCTTCACCGCGTCCTCCCAGGGCAGCCTGTATTTTCCGGCGATCAGATCGTGCATGTAGGTGTAGGGCGCATCGCCGGCTCCGCCTGCGACCGCGACGTAACCGCGATGGCCGAACTGGTAGATGTTGTTCTCGACGCCCCAGCCGAGCCGCGCCTCGCGCACCAGATCGGGGCGCACTTCGGCGGTGATGATCTCGTTGACGCGGCCGGACATGCCGTGGGCGATGATCGTGCCGTCGAAATTGCAGACCATGCCTTCGCCCATCGAATCGAACGTGCCGTCAGAGCCGCACATGCAGACGCTCGCCGTCACCATCAGGTTGCAGAAGGCGTTCGACTGGTTGGTGAATTTCCAGCTTTCGCGGATCGGCGCGGTGTAACCGGCGGTGCGGATCATGATCTCGGCACCCTTGTAGGCGCATTCGCGGGCCATTTCCGGGAACATGCCGTCATGGCAGATAATCAGCGCGAGTTTTGCGCCCTTCGGCCCGTCGATGACCGGAATGCCGAAATCGCCAGGCTCCCAGGGCTCGACCGGCACCCAGGGGTGCATCTTGCGGTAATAGAGCTTCAGGTCGCCGTTATCGTCGATGACGATGCCGGAATTGTAGGGCATGCCGCCGGGGTTGAGCTCCATGATCGAGAAGCAGCCCCAGATGCTGTTTTCCTTGCAGGCCTTCCGGAACGCTGCAACTTCCGGGCCGTCCAGCGTGCACATGATCTCCGGATTGATGTCCATCGAAAGGCCGTGCAGCGCGTATTCGGGAAAGACGACGAGATCCATGCCAGGCTGGTTGCGCCGGGCCTTGGCGACGAGATCGACGATCACCTGTGTCTGCCGGGCGAGATCCGCCCTGGTGACAGTCACCGGAAGCTGGAGCTGGACGAGGCCGATACCGACGCCGTGCTCCGATTTGTTGAGGCCGCCCAATCCATTCATGACCGATCTCCCTTATTTCGTCAGCGACAACGCGCCTGGCGCACCGGCAAGCGAGCGGGTGGGCGACGAGGTCGCGATCAGGATGATGAGGGTGAGCACGTAGGGTGCCGCGTAGAACAGGTAATAGCCCTGCGTGACGCCGACCGACTGCAGGGCGGGGCCAAGAGCGCCGGCGCCGCCGAAGAGCAGCGCGGCGAGGAAGCAGCCGATAGGGTTCCAGCGGGCGAAGATCACCAGCGCCACCGCCATCAGGCCCTGGCCGGAGGAAATGCCTTCGTTCCAGGAGCCTGGATAAAAGAGCGACAGGTAGGCGCCGCCGATCGCTGCGAGCGATCCGCCGGCGGCAGTCGCCAGAAGCCGCACCCGGTCTGGGCTGATGCCCATGGCGCGGGCCGCATCGGTGCTGTCGCCGACGACGCGTAAGGTGAGGCCGATGCGGGTGTTCTTGAACGCCCACCACAGGAACAGCGCGAGTGCGGCGCCGATGAAGAACAGCACGTTGATGTTGAGCGCTGCCTGAACCTGCGGCACCGCCGACCAGCTGCCGAGCGGGATGGAGGGCAGTTTCGGCGCCACCGGCTGGATGAAGGATTTTCCGAGGAAGAAGGCGAGGCCCAGGCCGAACTGCATCATCGCAATGCCGATGGCGATATCGTTGACCTTGGGCCATTTGCAGATCCAGCCGTGGATCGTGCCGAACATGGCGCCGGTCGCCATCGCCGCCAGCACGCCCAAGGTCGGCGAACCGGTCATCACAGCCACCGCATAGGCGGTCATAGCGCCGAAAACGAGCGTGCCTTCGAGCCCGAGATTGATGCGGCCGGAACGCTCGGTGATCGTCTCCCCGAGCGAGACGAAGATGAAGGGGGTGGAGACGCGGATGGCGCCTGCGAAGATCGCCAGCGGCACGCCCCAGAGGCCGATACCTGTGTCGTCCATCAGAGGCTCCTTTTCCAGAGGTCGGGATTGAAGATCTTGAAGCGGCCGTAAAAGGTCTCGCAGAAGAGGATGACGATGAACAGCGTGCCCTGGAGCACGAGCACGGTCGCATCGGGCAAGCCCATCCGCCGCTGGATCAGGCCGCCCGACGCGGCGATGCCGCCGAGCAGGATGGCGACCGGGATGATCGCCAGCGGATTGTGGCGTGCCAGGAAGGCGACGAGGATGCCGGTATAACCGTAACCGGCGGCGAGCGAGGCGTTGGCGCTGCCCTGAACCGCCGCGACCTCGATCATGCCCGCCAGACCCGCGAAACCGCCGGCAATCGCGGTGAAGCCGACGATCAGCTTGCCGACAGGCAGGCCTTGGATCTGCGCGGCGCGGACGTTGCCGCCGGCGATGCGGGCGGCGAAGCCGAAGCTGGTGATCTCGATCAGTACCCAGGAGAGGATGCAGGCGACAACGCCGATGACGAGGCCCCAATGGACGTCCATGCCGGGGATCTGGCCGAGCATGTATTCCTTTGGCAGGGGTTTGGTGGAGGGCTTGTTCAGACTGGCCGGGTCACGCAGCAGCCCTTCGACGAACTGGTTCATCAGGGCAATCGCGATATAGGCCAGAAGCAGCGAGGAGATCGTCTCGTTGACGCCGCGATAGTGGCGCAGGAAACCGGCAAAGCCGATCCAGATGCCGCCGACGACCATGGCGGCAAAGCCCATGAAGACGAAGAGCACGATCGGCGGCACGATGCCGACGAAGGGCATGGCGCTGGCCGCCGCCGCGACGCCGCCGAGGACGACCGCGCCCTCCGCGCCGATGATGACTAGGCCGAGCCGCGCCGGCAGTGCGACGCAGAGTGCGGTCAGCAGAAGAGGAGCGGCGCGGGACAGGCTGTTCTGGATCGAGAACCAGCTTCCGAAACCGCCCGTGTACATGAGCTGGAAGAGGGTGATCGGCGACTTGCCGATCGCCAGGATGAAGAGGGAGAAAAGCGCCAGGCCGATCAGGATCGCCACGAGCCCGATCGCCACGGGTTCCGCCCGTCGTGCCAGCCATTCGAGGAGGGGGCGCAGCGAAGCTCCGCTCCCCGTTGCTATCGATAGTCCCGGATCGTTCGCTTCGACGGTCATCGCGCTTCTCCTCCACCTCGAGATCAGGACGTGGACCCGACGACGCCCTCGACCAGGTAACCCATGCTCTCGAGTTCGATCGCATCCTCGGCAAACGACTTGCCGGCGGTGACGACAACATTGCCCTTGTTGTCCTTGATCGGGCCCTTGAAGACCGAGAACTTGCCGGTCATGATTTCGGCAAGCGTCGCCTCGAACTTCTTGCGACCCTCGGCGGAAACGGCGGGTCCGAGCGGGCTCATCTTGACGAAGCCGTCCTTCAGGCCGCCGCGGACGAAATTGCCGAGCTTGCCGCCGCTCTGGGCCGCCTTGATGAAGTTGGTATAGACATTGCCCCAGGCCCATTCGGCACCAGTCAGGTATTTGTCCTTGGCGAGCGCGCTCTGGTCGGCATGGTAACCGCAGACGAAGGCGCCGCGGCGGGCGGCGGTCTCGACGACAACCTTCGGGCTGTCCACATGGCAGGTGATGACGTCGGCGCCCTGGTCGACCAGCGCGTTGGTGGCCTCGGCTTCCTTGACGGCGAGCGACCATTCGCCGGTGAAGATCACCTGGCAGGTGATCGTCGGATCAACCGAACGGGCGCCGAGCAGGAAGGAATTGATGTTCTGGACCACCTGCGGAATGGGCTTGGCGGCGACGAAGCCGATCTTCTTGCTCTTCGACGCATAACCGGCGGCAATGCCGTTCAGATACTGGCCCTGGCCGATATAGCCGAAATAGGAGCCGGTATTCATCGGGTTCTTGCCCTCGGTCCAGAGGCCGCCGCAATGGCGGAATTGCACTTTTGGGTATTTCGCGGCCATCGCCAGCATATGGGGGTCGAAATAACCGAAGGAGGTCGGGAACAGCAGGGTGGCGCCGTCGAGGTTGATCATCGACTCCATGGTCTTCTGGACATCGACGGTTTCCGGAACGTTTTCCTCTTCGACCAGCGTGATGCCCGGCATCTTCTTGATGACGGCCGCGCCCTCGGCGTGCGCCTGGTTGTAGCCATAGTCGTCCTTCGGGCCGACATAGATGAAGCCGACGGTCAGCGCCGTCTGCGCCATGACCTGCGAGCCGATCAGGCCGGGGACGGCACCAGCAGCCAGGCCGGCGGCGGAAGCCTGGAGGAAATTGCGGCGGTTCATGGGAAGGAGTTTGGTCATCGGCATGCTCCTTGCGGCTCTGGGCCGGTTTCGAACGGGTACAGTAAAGTGCATGCAATGTGCGTGCCAGAACTCAAGCCATTGTTACTAAACAGAAATTTTACACACCGAAAACTCTACAATGAAAAGTGCATACAGATTCATCGCATTTTCGCTTAAGAAATAATCAATAGTCATTATTTGTTCAGCAATCCGCCGGAAGGGCAATACGGCAATCGCCGGTGATGCCTTTTCGACATCGGAAAGCTGAAAGTTACCGTGACGTTGGCGCCGTTATTTGACTTATGGAGTCCAGAACGGCATCTGTATGCAAATTGTGAGGTTTAAACAGAATCGTCCCGTGAAGCAGGCCAGGCGCAGAGAAGTCATCCGTACCGGAACCACCGTCGAACAGATGGTGCGGGCGATTGCCGACATGATCGTCACGGGCGCTCTCCTGCCGGGCGAGAAGCTCGACGAGATCTCGCTCGCGTCGCGTTTCGAGGTTTCCCGCACGCCGGTGCGCGAGGCCCTGCGCGAACTCGGCGCCATGGGGCTTGTGGGCCGCGAGCCGAACCGCAGCGCCGTCGTCACCAACGTCACCGAGACCCATCTTCACTCGATGTTCGAGGCGATGGCCGAGCTCGAAGGTATTTGCGCGCGGCTCTCGGCGGAACGGATGACGGTGGACGAACGGCGGGCGCTGGAGCTCGACCACCGCGGCTCGATGCGGCTGGTGCATTCAGGCGCGGAAGAGGAATACGCGGCGCACAATACCGAATTCCATACAAGGCTTTATCGCGGCGCCCATAACGACCACGTCTTCGAAATGGTGACCCAGACGCGGGCGCGGCTCGCACCTTTCCGTCGGGCGCAGTTCCGCCTGCCGGGACGCCTTGCGAAATCCTACGAGGAGCACGACCAGATCGTCATGGCGATCATGCGCGCCGACGCAGTCGCGGCGGGGCAGGCCGCCTATTCGCATGTGGCGATCGTCAGCGACGCCAGCGCGGTGTTTGCGACCGCCGGGGAGTAGACGGCCGTCGACGTCACCACCTCTTTTCCAGACAGCACTTTTGGCCGCGCGGATGAAAATCCGGCGGTTGCGTTCTGCGGGAGTGGGGCAGGCGGGGTATTTCGGAGTATTGGGTATTCAGGCTTTCCGCCTGCCCCGGCCGTTTTGCGGTTCCGGGGATTGTCAGGCCCCTTAAGCCGCTTCCTCGACCGTCACCGGAAACCGGACCTTGCGAGCCGGATGATGCGGCCGGTTCGCGAACCCGGTTTCCCATCCGATGACGGCAGGATTATGCGGGTCGTTGCGGGACGCGGGGACGGACGGGGAAGGGAAAGCGGGTAAGTGTCTGAACGACGGTGAGAAATTTTTCGGGGATGCTGAAAGCGTCCCCGTCCGATTCAAACTGCCCCTCATCCGCCTGCCGGCACCTTCTCCCCGCAGGCGGGGCGAAGGAGATATGCCGTGGCCTCTCCGTTCCTCTCTAGCGGTGTCGTGGGGCATGTCCCCTCTCCCCGCGCGCGGGGAGAGGGTTAGGGTGAGGGGCTAACGCGCCGGCATACGCCTCACGCAACGGGAGACATCACGCCAAATTCACTTCGACCGCGCCGAAACAAACACCTGCGGTTCGTAGGCAAAATCCTTGTCGAAAGGATAGGTCGGCCTGAGCTTGTGATGGCGTTCCAGGCGTTCGACGAACTGGTCGACGACGCCGGGTGACAGGGCCATCAGGTTCGGATTGGCGATCGGCGCCAGTTCCGGGGAGAGATAGCCCGACTTCACGACGATGATCTTGGCGCCGTTCGGATCGAGGCCGAGGCGGGTGAAATCGGCGATGTAGTGGTAGGGGCGGCGCTTGGCGGAGAGGACCAGTTCTATGCCGCCGATCGCCACGACCGCCTGCCGGTCGGCAAGGTCTGTGGTCTCGTGGAGGAACTGCACCTTCACTTTTGCCTGGACCGGCTTGCTGCCGATCGTATCCAGCGAGGCGCCGATCGTAAGGTCGAGCTCGGCGCCGACGCCAGCGGCATAGCAGGCCTCGGTTGCCGCCTTGTCGGCAATGCCGGCGAAGACAACGCCGGTCGCCTTCTTGTCGATCAGGTCGGCCAGCACCTCGGCGCGATCACCGACGCCGCCGCCGGTCGGGTTGTCGCCGGATTCGGCAAGCACCACCGGAGCCGTCTTCGATGAGATGGCCTTGTCGACGCATTCCTGGATCGAACTGGTCTCGCAGCCGAACACGAATTTTTCGCGCGCATCCCAATACGCTTTTGCGACACGCTTGGCCTCGCGCTCGAGGACCGCGCGGTTGGTGCCGGTCATGATCGCGGCGGCGGTGGCGCGCGGTTCGTCGGCCCAGACGTAACCGACCATCAGCGAGGCATCCCAGACGCCGTCGATCGCATCGATTTCCGGCATCATCTCGTAGAGGCTTTTCGCGGGCTCATCGACCGTCGAGGTGCGCTCGCCGGGCAATACGACCGGGATCGGTGCCCAGAGAAGGACCGGCTTGACGCCGGTCTTCAGACTTTCCACCAGCATCTTTACCGAGCGGCGCATGGTTTCTTCCACATCGATATGCGGCGCGGTGCGGTAGGTGGAATACATGTCGAGCGCATCGATGATCCGCTGGCTGACATTGCCATGCAGGTCGTAGCTGGCGGAAACCGTGCAGTCCGGGCCGACCAAGTCGCGGGCGGCGGTGATCCAGTCGCCCTCGGCATCCTCCATGCCTTGAACATACATGGCGCCGTGCATGGCCAGATAGAGACCGTCCAGCGGCAGCAACGGCTTCAGGCGATCGAGGAATTCGGCCTTGAAGCGCTCGTAGGTGGAGCGGGAGACCGGGCCGCCGGCAATGGCGCGGCAATGGATGGTCGGCAGAAATTCGGCGTCGTAATCCTTGAGGAAGGCGAAATAGGGCGCTGCCGTCAGCTCCTCGCCGCGCACGACGCGAAAATCCTTTTCCTCGTTGAGAACCGGATTGTAGGTGCTGCATTCGATATGGATGCCGCCGACAGCGATACGCATGGGAAACCTCAGTTGGAGTTGGGGCCGATCAGGAAATTATGGGCTGCGATGCTGGCGGCACCGCGCGCCCAGACATCGCCATCGACACGCTTGATGCGGATCGGCGTCTGGCCGGCGTAACGCGGCAGCACGTTGGTTTCGATGGCCTGGTTGACCACCGTGCCGAACAGGCCGTCGAACGAGCCTTCGACATGGGTGATCAGGATCAGGCCTGGGTCGTTGATCTGGATGAGGTTGGCGATCGCCAGCCCCAGGGCGGAGCCGGCGCGGTGCAGGATGCGGATCGCGGCGGCATTGCCGGTCGAGGCCTCGTTCTCGATGTCGGAAAGCGAGACGCATTCGAGCCCCTCGGCGCGCGACATTTCCTTGATCGCCTTCATGGAGGAGACGGTGTCGAGGCAGCCGCGCTTGCCGCAGCGACAGGGGGAACCGCCGGGCTCGATGGTGCAATGGGCGATTTCGCCGGCGCCGCCGTGATTGCCGCGATAGAGTTTGCCGTCGATGAAATGGGCACAGCCGATGCCATCGCCGAGCGAGACGACGCTGAAACTCTGGATTTCGCGGGCGCTGCCGAACAGCTTTTCGCTGACGGCGACCGCCTTTGCGTCGTTCTCGATGAAGGTTTCGACGCCGGAGCGTTCGCGGATGATCTTTGCGAGTGGCACGTCCTGCCAGCCAAGCAGGGTGGACTGCACGCAATTGGCCTGGGATTCATCGACGAAGCCCGACAGCGCGACGCCGATGCCCGAGAGTTTTTCCCGGGCGTCCGGATGGGCTTCGAGAAGGCTCGGCAGGCCCTCGGTGATCGCTTCGGCGATGACATGCGGATCGCGCGACAACGGCATCGACTGGCGGGCGATGATCTTGCCGTTGAGATCGCTGAGGATCATCGGCGCCGGGTCTTCGAGCAGCGAGATGCCGACGAAGAAGGCGCATTCCGGATGCAGGTCGAGCCGCACCGACGGGCGGCCCTGGCCGTAGACCGTCTCCGTCTCGTGCAGCACGCCGAGGTCGATCAGGTCGCGGGCAATGCCGCTCATTGCCGCTTTGCTGAGGCCTAGCAGGTTCGCCATCTCGGTCCGGCTGAGCGGGCCGGACTCGCTGATGACGCGCACAAGCTGGCGCTGGGAGGAGGTAAGCAGAGCGTTCAAGGCAGCTGTTTTCTGTTTGTGAAGGTGGGTTGACACTAAGTTCAGAAAATGAACAAATCAACGCCAATAAATTATAAAAATGATCTAAGGCGGCAACGACCGCCCTCGTGTCAACAAAACCAAGGGTGAACGACCATGACCATGTTCCTGAAAAGTCGCCATTTCACGCTCGCCTGCGCGGTTGCGGGCAGCCTCGTGTTTCCTGTCGCGGCGAGTGCCGCGACGCTCAACGTGATGCAGACAGAAGCCCCGCGCTCCATGGATCCGGGCGACCAGACCGCGACCTATACCGCAGCCCTGCTCGACCCGATGTACGAAGGTCTCGTCAAGCGCGATCCCGATCTGTCGCTGAAGCCCGCGCTCGCCACCGAATGGTCGGCCGACGCGTCCGGTCTCGTCTGGACCTTCAAGCTGCGTCCGGGCGTAAAATTCCATGACGGCACTGCCTTCGATGCCGACGCCGTGGTCAAGAATTTTGCCCGCCACCTCGATACCAAGCGCGGCCTTGCCGCCAGCGGCCGGTTGCGCACCTTTCTCGAAGGCGTCACCGCCGTCGATCCGACGACCGTTCAGTTCAAGCTGAAGACGCAGTATCCGGCCTTCCTCGCGCTCCTCACGACCGGTCCCTGCCTGATGGTCAGCCCGACCGCGGATGCCGCCGGCACGGTCGGTTCCAAGGCGGTCGGCACCGGTCCCTACAAGTTGCAGGAATACAAGTCCGGCGAATACGTGCTGCAGGCCAAGAACACCGACTGGTGGGGCGGCACGCCGAAGGGCGAGGACCAGATCAAGTGGAGCTGGACCGGCGAGCCTTCCGTCATGAACATGGCCCTGCAGACCGGCGATGCCGACGTCATCAACCCATTCCCGGCCGCGTTTGCCGCACAGGTCAAGGCAAACCCCGAGATGAAGCTCTCGACGACCGACGGGTCGGCTGTGTTCTGGGTCTCGCTCAACACCAAGCTGAAGCCGCTCGACGACGTCCGCGTCCGCCAGGCGCTGAACTATGCGACCGACCGGGAAGGCCTCGTCAAGGCGTTCATGAACGGCTATGCGACGCCGGCCAACTCGCCGCTCGCCCCGGTCACCCCCGGTTACGACAAGTCGCTGAACCCATATCCGTACAATATCGAGAAGGCCAAGCAACTCCTGAAGGAAGCCGGTTACCCGGATGGCTTTGCCATGTCGACCATCGTGCAGGAGCAGGAATCGCGCATCGGCGAACTGCTGCAGGCGATGTGGGCTAAGGCCGGCGTCAAGCTGGACGTGCGCAAGATGGAGGGCGGCGTCTGGTCGAAGGCGGCCTTCCAGGATCCGGCCGGCAAGGAGAAGGACAATATCGGTTCGTCGATCGCCTCCTGGTCCTCCGGCGTCAACGGCGCCGATCTGCAGTTCCGTCCGCTCTACTACTCGAAGAGCGCGTCGCCGGCCGGCGCGAACCTCGGCTTCTTTTCTGACGCCAAGCTCGACGAGTTGATCGACAAGGCCGCCTCGACGCTCGACGAAAAGGCGCGCAACGCCATCTATGTCGACGCCCAGAGACAAGTGAACGAGCAGGCTCCGCATGTTCTGCTCTATACCAAGCAGGACCTGTTTGCGACGCGCGCCAGCGTCAAGGGCACGTGGGTCATTCCGGGCGGCCTGATCGTCGTCAAAGACGCCAAGAAGTAATATGCATAATGCGGGGCGGATGGAGAAATCCGTCCGCCGTTTCCTTTTATGAAACATGGGGCCGAAATAACGGGCTCCAGGGCAGGCGGATGAAAGCCTATATCCTCAAGAAATTGCTGGCTCTGCCGTTGATCCTGGTCGGCGTTTCGCTGCTGGTCTTCGTGGCGATCCGCGCGCTGCCGGGCGATCCGGCCCGGCTGATGGCCGGACCGGAAGCGACGCAGGAGGCGGTCGACAACATGACCGTCCGGCTCGGCCTCGACCGCAGCCTGCCGGCGCAATACGCCTCGTTTGCCTATGGGGCGGTGAGGGGTGATCTCGGTACGTCTATCAAGTCCAAACTGCCGGTCGTCGCTGAAATCGGTGAACGCCTGCCGTTCACGATCGGGCTGGCGATCACCGCCTATCTGATCGCGATCGGCATCGGCGTGCCGGCCGGGATGATCGCGGCAATCTACCGGCATGGCTGGCCGGACCAGTTCGTGATGATTCTTGCGATTGCCGGCGCCTCGATCGCCAATTTCTGGCTGGCGCTGATGGCGATGAATACGTTTTCCGTGCAGCTCGGCTGGCTGCCGCTCTTGGGCGCCAGTTCGTGGAAAAGCTTCATCCTGCCGTCGATCACGCTTGCGGTACTGCCGACGGCCGTCATCGCCCGCATGACGCGCTCCAGCATGATCGAGGTGATGAGCCAGGATTATATCCGCACGGCTTATGCCAAGGGCGTGGCGCCCAGCAAGATCTACTGGAGCCATGCGCTGCGCAACGCGCTGCTGCCGATCATCACCATTGTCGGCCTGAATTTCGGCAGCCTGATGGGCGGTGCGGTGGTCACCGAATCCGTCTTCAACTGGCCGGGTATCGGACGGTTTCTGGTCGATGCGGTGCGCTACCGGGATTATCCGGTCATCCAGGGCGTGACGCTGGTGGCGGTCACCGGCGTGGTGATGATGAACTTTCTCGCCGAGCTGCTGATCGCCGTCCTCAACCCGAAGATAAGGTTCGACTGATGGCGTCCGTTGACACCGATATCGCGTCGCGGCGCCCGGCCGTTCTCCGGGGACTGCGCTGGATGGCGACCCATCGCAGCATCACGCTGGGTAGCCTGTTGATCGGCATCATCGTGCTCGCCGCGATCTTCGCGCCGTTGATTGCACCCGCCGACCCTTACATGCAGGATCTGCTGGCGACCATGGAGCCGCCGTCGCTGGCGCATCCATTCGGCACCGATGACAACGGTCGCGACATCTTCGCCCGGGTCATCTTCGGGGCGCGCATCTCGTTGCTTGAAGTGGTCCTGGCCGTAGGGCTGGCGGTGCTGGTCGGCGTGCCGCTCGGCATCCTGTCGGGCATGAGCGGCCGTTATGTCGACCAGGCGATCATGTGGACGATGGACATCCTGTTTGCCTTTCCGGGCATCGTGCTCGCCATCCTGATCGTCAGCGTGCTCGGCACCAGCCTGATCAACCTTTTGATCGCCATTGCCATTTTCTCCGTGCCGGTCTACGCCCGGCTCAGCCGAAACCTGACGCTGGGCCTGAAGCGCATGGATTATGTCGAAGCCGCCGTCTCGCTCGGCATCTCGCGCCGCCGGATCATGAGCCATTACATCCTGCGCAACGCGATCGGGCCGATCATCGTGCAGTCGACGCTGACCGCCGGCACGGTCATCCTGTCGGCCGCAAGCCTGTCGTTCCTCGGCCTCGGCGCCCAGCCGCCGCTTCCCGAGTGGGGCGCTATGATGAGCGACGGCCGCAACTATCTTGGCCTCAACATCTGGATGTCGCTGTTTCCGGGGCTGGCGATCATGATCACCGTGCTCGGCTTCAACATTCTCGGCGACGGTCTTCGCGACCTTCTGGATCCGCGCAAATGAGCATCGCCGCCACACCCCGCACGACGGGCCGGATCGGGCCGGGCAGACCGGTCTTCTGCGTCGATATCGGCGGGTCGTTCATGAAATTTGCGGTCTCGCCGGCGCCGGGTGCGCTTGTTCCGCTGGAGAAGGTGGCGACGCCTGCCGCCAATTGGGACGATCTTGCGGCCTCCCTCGCGACGCTTATCGAGCGCAATTCGCAGGCGGGCGATCCGGCTTCGCCGCTGGCGCTGTCGATTGCCGGCCTCATCGATCCTCGGACCGGGGTTGCCACCTCAGCCAATATTCCCTGCATTACCGGCAGACGGATCGGCGACGAACTCTCACTCATCCTCGGACGGCCGGTGCTGGCCGCAAACGATGCGGACTGCCTGACGCTCGCCGAGGCCAACGAGGGGGTAGGGCGAGGCCATGCGGTCGTCTTCTGCGCCATCATGGGCACCGGCATCGGCGGGGGGCTCGCGATCGACGGGCGGCTGGTTCGCGGGGCCGGCGGGGTCACCGGGGAGTGGGGTCACGGCCCGATCCTCAACACTACGGTCGAGATCGATGGCGAGACGCTGCATATCCCGCGCTTTTCCTGCGGCTGCGGCCAGTCCGGCTGCGTCGACACGATCGGCGGGGCGCGCGGCATCGAGCGGCTGCATCATTTCCTGCATGGCTGCGAGGAGACGAGTTATCGAATCCTCGAGGATTGGCAGGCGGACGAGGCGAAGGCGGCAAGGACCGTCGCCGTCTATCTCGAACTGATCGCCGATCCGCTGGCGCTGTCGGTCAATGTCACCGGCGCCTCGATCGTGCCGGTCGGCGGCGGGCTTGCCTCGGTCACGCCGCTCATCGATGCGCTGGACCGGGCGGTGCGCAAGCGTATCCTCAATCGCTTCAATCACCCGCTGGTGACACCAGCGCTCCGTCAGGAGGATGGCGGGCTGGTCGGTGCCGCCGTGCTCGGCCATCAAAGCGCCGGCTACGGTCGCGAGAGTGCCGTTCAAGGTCATTAAAGCGCTTTTCAGCGGCGCCTGCTATTACACGAGAGTGCCGGTCATCAAGGAGACTGATCCTGTCCATCCTGCTTGAAGTCTGCGTCGATAGTCCCGAAGGTCTGGCGGCCGCCATCGCCGGCGGCGCAAACCGCATCGAACTCTGCGCGGCACTCGATGTCGGCGGGCTGACGCCGCCGCCGGGCATGATCGCGCTTGCCGCCAAGGCGCCGATCCCGGTCTATGCGATCATCCGGCCCCGCGCCGGCAGCTTCGTCTACGATGCCGACAACGAGGCAGCGATGATGGCCGATATCGATGCGGTTCGGGCGGGGGGCCTTGCCGGCGTCGTGATCGGCGCGAGCCGGCCGGACATGACCCTCGACATGGGCTTGCTCAAGCGGCTGATGGCGCATTCACAAGGCCTCGGGGTGACACTTCACCGCGCTTTCGATCTGGTGCCGGATCCGTTCGAGGCCTTGGAACAGGCGGTCGCGCTCGGCGTCGAACGCATCCTGACCTCCGGCCTCAAGGTCAGAGGGCTGGACGGGACCGAGATGTTGAAGATGCTGGTGGAGCGGGCGGGGGACCGAATGTCGATCATGCCCGGCGGCGGCATCAATCTCGCGACCGTCGAACGGGTGGTGCGCGAAACCGGCGTGCACGAGGTCCACAGCTCCTGCCGCCGGCCCGTCGGAAGCACGGACGAACGCGCCGTTGCCTTCGGGTTCCAGGCGCCTGTTTCCTATGAGACGAGCAGCGAGATCGTCCGGCAGATGCGCAGTTTGCTCGACGAATTGGAAGTGGCGCGGGACTGATTCTCAATCGTCTTCTGATCGGCAGGCACGACTTTGCGGCAGGTCGCCGGGGGACGATGACCTGCCGCTTAGCAGTGAGGAGGATGTTACGAAATTGAGGAGATATGCACTTCCATGGTCAGCGGACGGCCGCCACCGTCCGCTCATGCACTGCTATGCACTTTCGTTCACTGTCATGCGCAGAGGCTGCGGAGTGCTTCGTGCTTTTTGATCTCGATGCAACGAATGCTCCGCAGTTTGATAAGGCCGGCCGTCCGGAGTTTTGCGAAAACGCGCGACACCGTTTCGATCGTCAGGCCTAAATAGTCGGCTATATCAAGCCGGGTCATGGGTATGTCGAAATATTCGAGCCCGCCCTGGCGTTCCGCCATGTCGACGAGGAAGCCGGCGATCCGTTCCACCGCCGTCTGGCGGCTGATCATCATGATATGTTCCTGGGCGCGCAGCATGCCGCGCAGCGCCAGAGAAAGCAGTTCCGGCAAGGCCTGGTCGTTGGCGGCCCGGTTGATGGCGCGCAAGCCCGTCGGGGCGATGGCTTCGGCGAAGAAACTATGGGTCCGGTCGGCCTCGAACCCGAAGGTTTCCCCAGCCAGATGGAAGGCGATGACCTGCCTTCTTCCGTCCGACAACAGGCGGTGGATCCGCACGGCACCGAATTCGACGTGATAGAATGTTCCTGCCTTGTCGCCGGGGGCGTAGATTTCGGCGCCGGCATTGAAGGTCGTCACAGAATTGGCCCGGAAGAGACCCGCGGTCTGGGGTGCGATCACGATCTGGCTCTTGGTGAGCTCCAACTTCGTGGCATGAGCGGCTGCGGTGTGCATGTTCACGTCTCCCCTTGCTGTAGTCTCAAGATGACAGAAGACGTGCAGGGGAAAAATTGGGTTGTATCACTAGGGGGATTTACGTAGGGGCGGGCGGCAGGACAGCTTCGATCCGGCTCAGGCCGTGAGCGCAAGGTTCTTGACGAGACCCAGAAGATCGGCGCCGTTGAACGGCTTGGCGAGGCTCAGGACCGGGCCGATCTCGCCTTCGATGGGTGGAGACATGCCGTCGGTGAGCAGGATCACCGCCTGGCCCGACTGGAGCAGGCGCTGCAGGATATCGCTCGAGGAGCGCAGCACCTGGTCGTCGATGATCATGCAAAGCGTTGGGCCGAGGATGGCGGCGCTCTTGCGCCAGGATTCATGGGCCTCGACCCGGTAGCCCTCTACCTCGAGTGCGAATGTCAACGACTGCCTGAGACCGAGATCGGGCGCGATGACGACTATGCTTCTCGCTTGTGATAACACCAAACTTCCCGCGCGGGTGGGGGCAGCCGGAGAGCCGCTCAAATCAGATATCTAGGGCCTGCCTGGGGAGTGGCGCTTTGCGATAGATCAAGAAATTCCAATATTTTTCCGCCGTTCAATTGGGGCCGAAGCCGGCGGCGATCGCCATGCGAACGAGTTGCGGCAGGCTTTTCGCCTTCATCTTGGCCATCACGTTGGCGCGGTGCACCTCGACGGTGCGGGGGCTTATGTCGAGATCATAGGCGATCGACTTGTTCGGCAGGCCGGCAACCACGGCCGCCAGCACCTGCCTCTCCCGGTCGCTCAGGCTTTCAAGCCGCGTCTGAACCTCGGCCAGGTCGTCCGTATCGAGCATTTTATCCGACAGCAGCTCGGCCGCCCGCTGGATCGCCTCGATGATGACCGTGTCGCCGAACGGTTTTTCGATGAAGTCGACGGCGCCTGCCTTCATCGCCTCCACTGCCATCGGCACGTCGCCGTGGCCGGTGATGACGATCGAAGGAATGCCGGTCCGGCTGGTTGTCAGCTTGCGGATCAGCTCGACGCCGGTCATGTCCGGCATCCTGAGGTCGGTGACCAGAACGCCGTTTCGCACGCTCGGCGCGAACTGCAGGAAGGACGAGGCGGTTTCATGCATGCGCACGGCAAAGCCGTTCATGGTCAGCATGAAGGCAAGGGACTTTCTGACCGGCTCCTCGTCGTCGACGATATGGATCGTGTAGTCACCCGTCTGCATTCTCGCGTTCCTCCTTGTCGATCGGGAGTGTGAAACGGAACGTCGCTCCTCCGGCCTCATTGCGCGTCACCGTCATCTCGCCGCCATGCGCTTCGACGATGCGCTTGGAAATCGAAAGCCCTATCCCCATGCCGCCGGCCTTGGTGGTGACGAAGGGTTTGAAAAGCTGCCCGGCGATCTCTTCGGGAATGCCGGGGCCGGTATCCTGGACGATCACCTGGATCATGTCTTCGTCCTCCTGCAGGGTGCGGATGACCAGTTCCCGCCGCGGGCTGTCGCGCATCGCCTCGATGGCGTTGCGCATCAGGTTGGTGAGCACCTGCTGGACCTGAATGCGATCGACGGTGACCATTTCCGGTCCTTGCGCGAATTCGAAAATCGCCCGGACACCTTTTTCACGCGAGCCGACCAGCGCCAGGGCTCCGGCTTCTTCTACCAGGCGCCGGATGTTCTCCGGTGCCTTTTCAGTTTCGCCCTTGGTCACGAATTCCCGGAGGTGCTTGATGATCCGGCCTGCCCTGAGCGACTGATGCGCCGTTTCTTCCAGAGCTTCGCGCATGCGCACCGCCACGGCTTCGTCCATGTCGCGCAGAAGGCGTGCGCAACCGTGCACATAGTTGGCGATCGCCGAGAGCGGCTGGTTCAGTTCGTGGGCGAGGGTGGATGCCATTTCACCCATTTCATTGAGGCGGGCGAGCCGTGCGAGCTCTCCCTGGATCTCCTGCAGGCGTGCGGCCGATTCCTCGCGTTCGGTCAGGTCGCGCACGAAGCCGGTGAAGAAGGTTTCCCCGCCGGTATGGGTCTCGCCGACAGCAAGCTTCATCGGGAAGGTCGAGCCGTCCTTGCGGCGCCCGACGACCACGCGGTCCATGCCGATGATCCGCTTCTCGCCGGTCCTCAGATACCTTTCCATGTAACCGTCGTGTTCGCGGCGGTAGGGTTCCGGCATCAGCATGCGCAGGTTCTGGCCGACCACCTCTTCTTCGCTGTAGCCGAACTGGCGGATTGCAGCGGCGTTGAAGGAGACGATCGTCCCGTCCCTTGTGCTGACGATGCTGGCATCGAGAACGGTGTCGAGGACGGAGCGAAGATGGGCTTCGCGGGAATCAGCCCTGGCCTGGGCTTTTCCGATCGCCTTTCGGGCGGAGTGAAGGATTTCGCCGAGCAGCGCGATCACCACGCCAATGGCGCTCAGCATGGCCATTTCCGAAAAAACAGCTCCTCGCGGCGTCAACTCCTTGATGATGTAGCCTGCCAGAACGGAAAGGGCCACCGCGAAAAGCGAGGCCCGCAGGCCACCGATAAGGGCGGCGACCAGGATCGGCGGAATGAAGAACGTGAAAGGCGCCCTTTCGTCGAGGACGCCATGCAGCGAAATGCGCAGCCCGAACGCGATCAGCACGCCGACGGTCGCAATGACATAAACCTCGGCGGGGGAAAACCGACGGCTCAAGAAAGACTGAATATAGTCATCCTTCTTTTCGGCGAACGTCTTGGAAGCCATGATGCCTACCCGAAGCCGATCGTCTGCAGGAGGAACCCCATTCCTGTGTGCATCTGAAACCTGACAGCCTATCCTCGAATTCGTTCTAGCATGCGCGCGGATGCGGCGTCCAACGGCCGAAGCGGTTGTAGCTTAAAAAGCATATACTTTTGCGCGTTTATTTGTGCCGACGTGCGGGCGGGTGCCTGCACGAATGAAAGCAGCGACGGTGCGCCGCTTCCGCCTATGCAACGAACCGCGAGGCCGAAGGGTTCACTGCTGCGGGATATTGGCAACCTTGACATAGCCGGCCCAGGCCGCGACCTCCTTCTTGAGGTACTCCTGACCCTCTTCCGGCGTCGAGACGAACACGTCGCCGCCCTGGTCGGTCACGAACTTCCTGACCTCTTCCTGGCCGAGGACCTGCCTGGTCCAGCCATTGATCCTGTTGACGATATCCTTCGGGGTCGCCGAGGGAACCATCATCGCGAACCAGCCGACCTGGTCCATCGGATAACCGGCTTCGGTCATGGTCGGAACGTCGGGAGCGCCCGGAATGCGTTTCGCGGAGCTGACGGCCAGCAGGCGGTAGCGGCCTTCGCGGAGCTGCGACAGGGAGAAGACCGGATCCTGGGCGGCAAAGGCCATGGCACCGCTCATGATGTCGTTCACGGAATCGGCGCTGCTCTTATAGGCGACCTCGACCGTTTCGAGGCCGGCTTCCTGTTTGTAGATGGCTGCCAGCACCTTGCCCGACGTGTTGTTGACGGCATAGCTCGCGTTCGAGCCTTCCTTCTTCAGGTATTCGGTCAGTTCCTTCATGGCCCTGATCGGGCTCGATACCGGAACGGCGATCATGTGCGGCTGCTTGTTGACGGTGGCCGCGACCTGCAGGTCCTTCACCACGTCGAAGGGCGGCGTCTTGAACATGTGCATGTTGCCGGCAACGGCGCTGCCGGTGTGGAAGAAGATCGTGTAGCCGTCCGGCTTGGAGCGCGTGACGTACTGTCCGGCAATGTTGCCGCCGGCGCCGGGTTTGTTTTCGACGATGATGGTGGCGCCCGAGACCTTGGCGATCTTCTCGGCGAAAAAGCGGACGATAACGTCGGCGCCGCTGCCGGCCGGGAACGCGCAGATCATGCTGATGGTCTGATTTGGATAATCCGTCTGGGCCGCGGCCGGCGAAAGACCGAGGGCGCTACCGGCAACGGCGACCGATGCGGCAAGCATGAAACGACGAGTGACAGTCTGCATGAATTCCTCCCATGGATGACCAGGTCTCGCAGTCGACGCCGGTCGGCCACACCTCCCCGATGCGACCTGATACAACATTGTATAATTATATTTGATTTAATCAACTGTTCTGGCTAAAAACCGTCCTACGCAGAAACGCGTTTTCGGGAGAGGAAGAATGACCGCCAATACGACAACTCAATCCGCCGCCGCGCTTGATCTCGACCGTTTCCGGTTGAAAAATTTCGTCGAGGGCCTGAGCGCCGACGAGCTCGAGATCCGCGAGGAGAAGGTCGATCTGGCCGATGTCGCGGCGATCCTTCAGAACAACCCGAAGGCCGTCTGGTTCAAAAATGCAGGTCCCGAAGGCCAGCAGCTGATCGGCAACGTGGTCGGCAGCCGTTCGCGTCTTGCCAAGGCTTTCGGCGTGCCCGCCGGCGACGTGGCGCTCGAGATGCGCCGCCGCCTGTCGCTGAAGCCGGAACTGGTGAAGCTTTCCGGTGACGAAGCGCCCGTGCAGCAGGTCGTGCTGTCCGGCACTGACGCCGACCTCCTCAAGCTGCCGGTCCACGTGCAGCACGCGCTCGATGGCGCGCCCTACATTTCCGCGACGATCGACTATACGATCGACCCGAAGGACGGCCGCTACAATTGCGGCATGCGCCGGCTGATGCTGCGCGGCCCGCAGGAAGCGGGTGTCGACCTGATTGCGCCGAGCGACCTGCGCGTCATGTACATGGCCGCTTCCGAGCGGGGCGAGCGGCTGAACGTTGCCTATGTGGTCGGCTGCCATCCGATCGACATGGTGTCCGCCACCATGAAGGAGCCGGTCGACGAACTGGAACTGATCTCCTCCCTGCGCGGGGCGCCGCTGCCGGTCGTCAAATGCGTCACCAGCGACATCATGGTCCCGGCCGACGCGGAAATGGTCATCGAAGGCTATTTCGACGAGCGCGGTTACGTGGAGAAGGAAGGGCCCTACGGCGAATATCTCGGCTATTACGGCGTCGTGAAAACCAATCCGGTCTTCCATGTCACCGCCATCACTCACCGCAGGGACGCGCTGTTCCAGACCGCGACCATCAGCGGCAATCGCATGGACTTCACCGATACCTCCAACCTTGAAGCGCTGCGTATGGAGATGAACGTCTGGAAGACGCTCCGCGACGTCGTGCGCCAGCCGGTCGCCGTCTATGCGCCGGTCGCCGCCGGCGGCTCGATGAGCATGCGCTTCTCCATCCGCCAGACCTATCCGGGCGAGGCCCGTTCGGCACTCTATGCGGTTCTCGGCGCCGTCGGCGTCAAGAACGTCTTCGTCGTCGATCCGGATATCGACATCTTCGACGACAGCCAGATGGAATGGGCGTTCGGTACCCGCTTCCAGGCCGACCGGGATCTGGTGATCGCCACCGGCGTTCGGCTGTCGCCGCTCGATCCGTCGCTTCACGGCTCCCGCTCCGGCGCCAAGGCCGGCTACGACCTGACCTGGCCGATGCAGCATGCCCAGAGCTGGGAGCTCGTCACGCCGCAGGCTCCGTCCTATCCGGGCAGGCGTTTTCCGTCGCTCGAAGCGGCTTTGAAGGATGGCGCCAAGCATTTCGAGGAGTTGATGGCCGCCGTCGGCAGCCGCGATGGCCGCGAGGTCGTCCGCGAACTCGACACCTTCCGCTCCAAGGGACTGGAGCGCGACGAGCGCGGCCGTTACTATCTTCTCCGATAGGATGATCCATTTCGGGACATTGTGCCTTACCGAAGCAGCCTTCCGGATGTAAATCCGGGAGGTTTTTCATTTTAAGTCGAGAAAGCTCTCTTACATCGGGCCGAACGGGGGAGGACCCCGTCAAACACCATTCATTTCTTGGGGGCGCCCCGTTATGCTTTCTCTAATGGATGGATTTCTATGGTAGTCCTACTACCCGCCCTCCTCTGGAGCAGAGATGTCTTACGCCGACAGCATCGATATTGCGGAGCGCAGACGGCTCGACGCTCTGGCGAACTATCGCATCGCGGGCTCCGGGCCTGAAAACCGTTTCGACCGAATCTGCCGTTTTGCCTCCGAGCTTTTTTCCACGCGCATGGCTTTCGTGACGCTGATCGAAGAGGATCGGCAATGGTTCAAGGCCTGTTCGGGTCTCGATATCGAGGAGACCCACCGATCCGAAACCTTTTGTGATCACACGATCCGCACGGACGATGTCCTTGTCGTCTCCGATGCGCGACTGGATGCGCGATTCTCCGGCCTGCCGATCGTCTCCGGCGAACCATTCATCCGGTTTTATGCCGGTGCGCCGCTGATCTCGCCGGACGGTTTCCGGCTCGGAGCGCTGTGCATTGCCGATACGCATGTGCGAGAAAGTTTCTCCGAGCGGGAAAGGCGAACGCTCGCCGGCCTTGCCGCCATGGTCATGGAGCACATGGAATTGCGTCGCGAGGGCATACCGCAGGCGACGGCTGCCAACTTTGCGGATGCCACCGATCTCTCGCTGATTACCGTCGATCCCACCGGCCGCGTCGAGTTCGTCAACCAGGCGGCGCTCGATATGTTCGGCTTCAGCCGGGAGGAGATGGTCGGCGGCTCGCTCGACCTGATCGTGCCCGAACGTTTCCGCGCCGCTCACAACGCCGGTCTCGCGCGCGTGGCCGCGGGCGGCAGTTCCATGCTCAAGGGCAAGACCGTCGAGATTTCGGCATGCCGCAAGGATGGCACGGAGTTTCCGATCGAGATGGCGCTTTCGATCTGGCACGATCAGCGCGGCGTCGGCGTGGGCGCCATCATCAAGGACATATCCGAACGCCGCGACCGCGACGTCCGGCTCCTGAGGCTGGCAAGCCAGGATACGCTCACCGGCTTGTGCAACCGGCCTCGTTTCGAGGATCTTCTGCGCGAGGAACTGGCGCGCAACCGGCCGCTCGCCGTGCTGCTCTTCGACCTCGACGGGTTCAAGGACGTCAACGATCGGCTGGGGCACGGCGTCGGCGATTCCCTGCTGCAGGCGATCGGTGTCAGATTGCCGGCCGTCCTCGACCGCAACGTCACGGTCTCCCGGTTCGGCGGCGACGAGTTTGCCATTCTCATTCCCGGAACCGGGGATCCCCTCGTCGCCCAGAAAACTGCAAATGCGGTCATCGAGGCTTTCAAGATACCGTTCGAGGTTGCCGGGCACACGTTCCGCGTCGGGGCGAGCGTCGGCTTTTCGCTTGCGCCGAACCATGGTTCCGATTGCGAGGAGCTCATCGCCAGTGCCGACTTCGCGCTCTACCGGGCCAAGCAGGCCGGCGGCCGGGTTGTGCGCATGTTCGAACAGTCGATGCGCAACGAGACCCTGGCAAAGCGAATGCTGCGGGACGAACTGCTGCGGGCGCTGAACAAGAACGAGTTGGTGCTGCACTACCAACCGCAGGTGACGCTCGACACCGGCGAGGTATTCGGCGTCGAGGCGCTCATCCGCTGGCAGCATCCGGAGCGCGGGCTCCTGTCGCCGGCGGCCTTTCTCCCGGCTCTGGAGCAGAGTTCGATCGCGCTCGACGTGGGCTTCTGGGTGCTGGACGAGGCGGGCCGCCAGATGGCTGCCTGGGATGCGGCCGGGTATCCGCCGATCAAGATGGGCGTCAATCTGTTTCCCGCGCAGGTCCGGGCCGGCGATCTGGCGCGCAGCGTCATCGACCTGATTGCGCGCTATGCCCTCGATCCGAGGCTCCTGGAGATCGAGATCACCGAAACGGTCACGCTCAACGACGACGATCAGTCGCTCGAGTCTATTCAGGCGCTGAGCGAACTCGGCGTCGGCATTGCTTTCGACGATTTCGGCACCGGCTATGCTTCGCTCGGTTCGCTGCAGCGCTATCCGCTGACGACGCTCAAGATCGACATGGGGTTCGTGCGCGATCTCCTGACCAAACCGCGCGATGCCGCCATTACCCGGGCGCTGATCGCGCTCAGCAGGGAACTGGGGTTGAAGACGATTGCCGAAGGCATCGAGACCGAGGAGCAGGAGGCCGCACTTCGCCTGATGGGCTGTGAGGCGGGGCAGGGCTATCGTTACGGCAAGGCGATGCCGGCCGACGAGGTCGCCCGGCTTTTCGTCCAACCGGTGGAAAGGCAGCGGATCCGGATCAAGTAATCCGCCTTGATCCCGCACAGGGCGGTGCCGGAACCGCGAGCAAAATCGGGGCTTTAGACGTCTTTTAGCGTATCGCGATAATCCCGCGGGAGATTTCCTGAACCCTCCTGATTTCAATTGTCAATATTAGCGGAAGCCTTATAACCTGTGATGCATTGGCATCAGGGACGGCGCATGTTCAGACTGACGGAGCTTTCCGAAATCGATCTGAATCAGTTGTTTAATCTCTCACCCAATCCCTATGTCATACTCGACCGGGAATTGCGGCTTGTCGGAATGAACGACGCTTATCTGGCGGTGACGGGGCGCAGCCGTGAAGAGCTTGTCGACCGTACCATGTTCGATGCGTTTCCAAGCGAACCGGATTCTGTCCCGGGCCGGCTGCTGCGCCAGTCCTTCGCCAAGGTCCTCTCCACCGCCGAGGTGGATCACCTGCCGCTCATCCCCTATCCGATCCCAGGTCCCGATGGAGAGCTCGAGGATCGTTACTGGAGCGCAACCCATACGCCGATCAAGGACGAGGCGGGGCGGCTGATCTTTATCCTGCAGCATACGGTGGACGTGACCGAACTTCACCTGCTGCGCAGCCGATCCGCGGGCGATGGCGTCCTC
Organism: Neorhizobium tomejilense; assembly: GCF_964254135.1. Lineage (NCBI taxonomy): Bacteria > Pseudomonadati > Pseudomonadota > Alphaproteobacteria > Hyphomicrobiales > Rhizobiaceae > Neorhizobium > Neorhizobium tomejilense. Next base: position 2,101,832 of record NZ_CAXUSO020000001.1, on the reverse strand, counting down.
AAGGTCCATATGGATCTGATGCGCCGGGCCGATGCGGTCCAGGGGCAGAATGCCGCGCTCGGCGAGGAGCGGGAATATCTGCGCATGCTGTTCGAGCAGGCGCCCGGCTTCATGGCCGTGCTGCGCGGCCCGGAGCATGTTTTCTCGATCGTCAACAGGTCGTACCGGACGATCGTCGGCCGCGAGGACCTGATCGGCAAGACGGTGCGCGAGGCTCTGCCGGATGTCGCCAGCCAGGGTGTCTACGAGCTTCTCGACGAGGTCTACCGGACCGGCACGCCCTATAGCGCCTATGGCGCGCGCGTCGTTTTCCAGTCCCCCGAAAGCGCTGAGCCGGAAGAGCGCTTTCTCGATTTCGTCTATCAGCCGATCCGCGATCACGACGGGATGGTCAGCGGCATTTTCGTGCAGGGCCAGGACGTTACGGAGCTTCGCCGTGCCCAGGAGGCGGCCCGCGAAAACGAGGACCGTTTCAGGACGCTTGCCCAGTCCTTGCCGACACATGTGTGGACGGCAACGCCGGATGGCCGGATGCAATGGTGCAACGACCAGATCTTCACCTATAGCGGCCTGGAGTCCTTCTATTTCGACAGGGAACGGCGCTCCGAGATGCTCCATCCGGACGATTCGCCCCGGATTGCCGCCGCCTGGGGCGAGGCCTTGCGCACCGGAAGCCGGCTGGAGACGGAAATCCGCCTTCTCCGCCACGACGGCGTCTATCGCTGGTTCATCAGCCGCGCGGTGCCGATCAAGAATGCCGAGGGCGAGATCACCCTCTGGGTTGCCACCAATACCGATATCGATGAGCAGAAGAAGACAGAATCGGAGCTTTCCAGCCTCGCCGAAACCCTCGGCCACCGCGTCGAGGAAAGAACTATCGAGCTCGAGCAGACGCAGGAGGTGCTTCGCCAAAGCCAGAAGATGGAGGCGATCGGCAATCTCGCCGGCGGCATCGCCCACGACTTCAACAATCTCCTGCAGGTGATCACCGGCAATCTTCAGCTTCTCGGCCGGGAATTTGCGGGCAACGAAGTGGCCGAAAGGCGGTTGAACAGCGCGCTTGCAGGGGCTTCGCGCGGCGCCCGGCTTGCCTCGCAGCTTCTCGCCTTCGGCCGCCGCCAGCCGCTTTCGCCGAAGGTGATCAATCTGAGCCGCCTGATCCGCGAGATGGACCATCTCCTGAGGCGCAGCCTCGGCGAAGCGATCGAGATCGACACGATCGTCGGCGGCGGGCTGTGGAACACGCTTGTCGATCCGAGCAATGTCGAGAATGCGCTCCTCAACCTCGCGATCAACGCGCGCGATGCGATGAACGGGCAGGGCAAGCTGACGATCGAACTCGGCAATGCCTACCTCGACGACGAATATGCGAGCCACACGTTCGACATCGAGGCCGGCCAATACGTGATGCTCGCGGTCACCGATACCGGTACGGGCATGACGGCCGACATTCTCGGCAAGGTCTTCGACCCCTTCTTCACCACCAAGCCGGAGGGCAAGGGGACAGGTCTCGGACTGTCGATGGTCTACGGTTTCGTCAAACAGTCCGGCGGCCATATCCGGATCTACAGCGAGCCGGGAAACGGCACCACCGTGCGGATATATCTTCCGCGATCGATGGAGGACGAGGATGTGGTCGCCGAAAATACCGGTGGCGCTGCCCTCGGCGGAAACGAGACGATCCTGGTCGTCGAGGACGATGAAGCGGTGCGGGAAATCACCGTCAGCCTGCTTGCCGAACTGGGGTACCGGGTCCTGCGGGCCAAGGATGCCGACAGCGGGCTTGCGATCATCGAAAGCGGCGTGCCGATCGACTGCCTGTTCACGGACGTGGTGATGCCGGGGCGGCTGAAGAGCAGCGATCTCGCCAAAAGGGCTAAGGAGCGGCTGCCGCATCTCGGCGTCCTGTTCACCTCGGGCTACACCGAAAATTCGATCGTCCATGGCGGGCGGCTCGACCCAGGCGTCAATCTCTTGAGCAAGCCCTATACGCGGGAGGCGCTCGCCCGAAAAATCCGCCAGGTGATCGAGCAGAATCGGCAGACTCCACGGCCGCGCTTACCGGAAAGTCCTTCCGAGGCAAGTTTGGCCGATGCAAGTTCGGCCGAGGCAGCTTCGGCCAAACCTGCCGTCGAACAAACGTCGGCGCCGGATCTGCCGATCTCCGTTCTGCTGGTGGAAGACGAGGCGCTGATCCGCATCTCGACCGCCGATTTCCTGCAGGATGCAGGCATGACCGTAATCGAGGCCGGATCGGCTTCCGAAGCGCTTGCCGCGGCGGGCAGCGATCCGATCGACATTCTCGTCACCGACGTCCATCTGCCGGAAATGAGCGGCTTGCAGCTCGCCTTGAAATTGCGCGAAACGCTGGCCGATCTGCCGGTGATCTTCGCCACCGGCGACCGCAACGTGCCGGGATCGGAGACGCTCGGCAATACCGCGTTGATTACCAAGCCCTATGACTACGAGCTGTTGACGACCCGCATCCGGGCAATGGTGACGCCGCGCTCGAGCGGGTGATCCGCATTATCTCCGATGCCTTGCCGCTATTCATCTTTCAAGCCCGCGGCCACTTCGGTCTTGCGCAGCAGCCAGAGGACGATGATGCCGGCGCCGGTCGCCGTCACTGCGACGATCCACATGCCGAGGCCAACGCAAAGGCCGATCGCGCCCGACAGCCACATGCTGGCGCCGGTCGTCAGGCCTTTTACATCGCCACGCATCTGGAAGATGACGCCGGCGGCGAGGAAGGCGATCCCGGCGGTAACGGCCTCGATAAGACGGATCGGGTCGATCTGGACCGTATCGGGGTGGTTTCCGAATTCATGCATGATCTGCAGGCCGGCGAGGGTGAACACGGCGGATGCGAGGCCGATCAGCATGTTGGTGCGCAGGCCGGCGGAATTGTTGCGGAACTCGCGTTCCAGGCCGATCAGGCCGCAGAGGAGTGTTGCGCCGACCAGCCTCACCAGAAGCACTTCGATCGCAACGGGCGCCTCGTGCGAAAACTCTTCCGCGAGAACGTTGAGCATGGTTCACGATATCCCGATGTTACAACTCGGTGACACGGGAAACTGACGCAGGCATGGATAGTTCCGTCACCACGGGGTGACGTGACGGCATGCCTCAGATACGCCCCTCGGCCTCGGCGATGACCTTCGTCAGGCTGCCGTTTGCCGGAAAGAGCGGAATGAGGCAGGCCTGCAGGGCGTGATAGATATCGCCCTTGCCGGGGAAGAGGGTGTGGGCCGGGACGAGATCCTCGGTCAGTTCCTCGTGCCAGCCGCCGTTCTTGTGATCTATGAAACGATTGGCGATCGTGCCCCAGATCCGCCGGTAGCTGTCCTCGTAGAAATCGTCGGCCGACAGGTGCTCATTGAGGAAATGCGCGGCACCGGCTGCCTCGCACATCGGCCACCAGAGCTTGTTGGTCTTGGCGGGCTTGTCGTTCCAGTCGAGCGTGTAGAAGAAGCCGCCCTTCTCTTTGTCCCAGCCGAGTGACATGGACTGGATAAACAGCGATTTCGCCGCATCCGGCATCCAGCCGTGCTTTTTGTCCCCGAGCGTCCAGAGCTGCAGCAGGAGGCGCGACCATTCCAGCCAGTGGCCGGGCGTGGTGCCGGCGGGGCGGAACATCTCGTCGGGATGGTAATAGTCCTTGTCGATCGTCCATTCCGGATCGAAATGTTCGGCGACCCGGAAACCGACGCTGCCGGCGGAGCGGCGGATGACGAGGTCGGCGATGCTTTCCGCCTTGTCGAGATAGGCCTTCTCGCCGGTCGCTTCGAAAGCGGCCATCAGCGCTTCGGTGAGGTGCATGTTGGAATTCTGGCCGCGATAGCTGCCGCCGTCGATCGGCGACCAGTCGCGGGCGAATTCCTCCGCGATCGCGCCGTGGCGCGGTTCCCAGAACCTAGTTTCCAGGACCTCGCTTATGTCGGCGAGCATCTGGTCGGCGAGAGGATGGCCGGCGACCTTTGCCGAGGAGGCGGCGAGCAGCACGAAGGCGTGGCCGTAACCCTGCTTGGCGGAATCGGCAGCGCCGTCATCGTTGACCTGCCAGAAATAACCGCCATATTCGCTATCGCGATGGCGCTCCCAGAGAGTGCGCATGCCGTGGTCGATGATATCGCCGGAGCCTGGCCGGCCGAGCAGGTAGCCGATCGAGAAACAATGGACCATACGCGCCGAGGCATGGATGCCCCGCGTCGGATTGGCGCCGCCGAGGGCCAAGCCCTGGTCGTCGAGATCGAAGAAGCCGCCCTTTGGGTTCATCGCCCGGTACTGGAAAAAATCGAAGAGCCCGTCGGCCTCGTTCAGGAGCCAGCGACGATGATAGGGAAGGCTCGCCCACTTGGCTTCTGTCTGACCGGTGTCGCTCATGAAAACCTCGGAATCGCTATGGCGGGGCATTAGGATCAGAACGCCTATAACGCCCGGCCGGTTTCATGTCATCGACTATTCTATATCGCACGACACACCGGTTATATATTGACATAAACATATCTTTATGCGGTTATTGCGGTATCCGGAAATGATGAAGGGCAGTGCCATGTTCGACGAACTCTTTGGTCCCGAAGCCGCCGCGCGCGATGGCGCGGAGATTCTCTCGGCACTCAAGGCCGCGGCTCGTGAGCGCATCCTCATCCTCGACGGTGCGATGGGCACCGAAATCCAGGGCCTGGGTTTTGACGAAGGCCATTTCCGCGGCGAGCGATTTGCCGGATGCGCCTGCCACCAGCAGGGCAACAACGACCTTCTGATTCTCTCGCAGCCGCAGGCGGTCGAGGAAATCCATTATCGCTACGCCAAGGCCGGCGCCGATATCATCGAGACCAATACGTTCTCCTCGACCCGCATCGCCCAGGCCGACTATCAGATGGAGAACGCCGTCTACGACCTGAACCGTGACGGCGCGCGGCTGGCCCGGCGGGCGGCGTTGAGGGCACAGAAGGAAGACGGCCGCCGCCGTTTTGTTGCCGGCGCCATCGGCCCAACCAACCGTACGGCCTCGATCTCGCCCGACGTCAACAATCCCGGTTACCGGGCGGTGACATTCGACGATCTCAGGCTTGCCTATGGCGAACAGCTCGACGGGCTGATCGACGGCGGCGCGGATATCATCCTGATCGAGACGATCTTCGATACGCTCAACGCCAAGGCCGCGATCTTCGCCTGCGCTGAGCGTTTCGAGGCGAAGGGCATCCGCCTGCCGGTGATGATCTCCGGCACGATCACCGACCTTTCCGGCCGCACGCTGTCCGGCCAGACGCCGTCGGCCTTCTGGTCCTCCATCCGTCATTCGAAGCCTTTCACGGTCGGCCTCAACTGCGCGCTCGGCGCCGATGCGATGCGGCCGCACCTGCAGGAACTCTCGGGCGTCGCCGACACCTTCATCTCCGCCTATCCGAATGCCGGCCTGCCGAATTCGTTCGGCGGTTATGACGAATCGCCTGATGACATGGCCCGCCAGATCGAAGGGTTTGCGGCGGAAGGCCTGGTCAACGTCGTCGGCGGCTGCTGCGGATCGACGCCGGAGCATATCCGCGCGATTGCCGAGGCGGTCGCGCCTCACAAGCCGCGCGAAGTGCCGGAACACCGGCCGTTCATGTCGCTTGCGGGCCTCGAACCCTTCGAGTTCACCAAGGACGTGCCGTTCGTCAATGTCGGCGAGCGCACTAATGTCACCGGCTCGGCCAAATTCCGCAAGCTGATCACCGCCGGGGATTTTACCGCGGCGCTGGCGATTGCCCGCGACCAGGTGGAAAACGGCGCCTCGGTCATCGACATCAACATGGACGAAGGCCTGATCGATTCGCAGCGGGCGATGGTCGAGTTCGTCAACCTGATCGCTGCCGAGCCGGATATCGCCCGGGTGCCGATCATGCTCGACTCGTCGAAGTTCGAGATCATGGAAGCCGGCCTGAAATGCGTGCAGGGCAAGCCGGTCGTCAATTCGATCTCGATGAAGGAGGGCGAGGAGAAGTTCATCGCCCAGGCCAAGCTGCTGCGCAACTATGGCGCGGCCGTCGTGGTCATGGCCTTCGACGAACAGGGCCAGGCCGATACCTACGAGCGCAAGGTGGCGATCTGCGAACGCGCCTATAAGCTTTTGACCGAAGAGGCGGATTTCCCGCCGGAAGACATCATCTTCGACCCGAACATCTTTGCGGTCGCGACGGGTATCGAGGAGCATAACAGCTACGGTCTCGCCTTCATCCAGGCGACGAAGACCATCCGCGAGCGCATGCCGCTCGTGCATATTTCAGGCGGCGTCTCCAACCTGTCCTTCTCGTTCCGCGGCAACGAGCCGGTGCGGGAGGCGATGCATGCCGTGTTCCTCTACCACGCCATCCAGGCGGGCATGGACATGGGCATCGTCAATGCCGGCCAGCTGGCGATCTACGAGAACATCGATCCGGACCTGCGAGAGGCCTGCGAGGACGTCGTCCTCAACCGCCGCGACGACGCGACCGAACGGATGCTCGATATCGCCGAACGTTACCGTGGGACCGGGGCCAAGGAAGCCAAGGAGAGAGATCTCGCCTGGCGCGAATGGCCGGTGGAGAAGCGCCTTTCGCATGCGCTGGTCAACGGCATCAACGAGTTCATCGAGGGCGATACCGAGGAGGCGCGCCAGAATGCGGAGCGGCCTCTGCATGTGATCGAGGGCCCGCTGATGGCCGGCATGAACGTGGTCGGCGACCTGTTCGGCTCGGGCAAGATGTTCCTGCCGCAGGTGGTGAAATCCGCCCGCGTCATGAAGCAGGCCGTCGCCGTGCTTCTGCCCTATATGGAAGAGGAAAAGCGCCTCAATGGCGGCGACCAGAAAAAATCGGCCGGCAAGGTGCTGATGGCGACCGTCAAGGGCGACGTCCACGACATCGGCAAGAACATCGTCGGGGTCGTGCTCGCCTGCAACAATTACGAGATCATCGATCTCGGCGTGATGGTGCCGGCGACCAAGATCCTGGAAACGGCGATTGCCGAGAAGGTCGATATCATCGGGCTTTCCGGCCTGATCACTCCGTCGCTCGACGAGATGGCGCATGTGGCTTCGGAAATGGAGCGCCAGGGTTTCGACATTCCGCTTCTTATCGGCGGCGCGACGACCAGCCGCGTGCATACCGCGGTCAAGATCCACCCGCGCTACAATCGCGGCCAGGCGATCTACGTGACGGATGCCAGCCGCGCGGTCGGCGTCGTGTCCGCGCTTCTGTCCGAGGACGGAAAATCGAACTATATCAGCACGGTACAGGCGGAATATGCCAAGGTTGCCGCCGCACATGCTCGCTCGGAGGCGGAAAAGACACGTCTCCCGATCGCGCGTGCGCGGGCCAATGCCGAAAAGATCGATTGGTCTTCCTATCAGCCCAAGAAGCCGCAGTTCACCGGCACGAAGGTGTTCGAGACCTACGATCTGGCGGAACTGGCGAAATACATCGACTGGACCCCGTTCTTCCAGACATGGGAACTGAAGGGCCGTTTCCCGGCGATCCTCGAAGACGAGAAGCAGGGCGAGGCGGCACGCCAGCTTTATACGGACGCCCAGGCGATGCTCGACAAGATCATTACGGAAAAATGGTTCCGGCCGCGGGCGGTGATCGGCTTCTGGCCGGCCAATACGGTGGGAGACGATATTCGCGTCTACACGGATGAAAGCCGCAACGAGGAACTCGCGACCTTCTTCACGCTGCGACAGCAGCTTTCAAAGCGGGATGGCCGCCCGAACGTGGCGTTGTCGGACTTCGTCGCACCCGTCGCGACCGGCCTGGAAGACTATGTCGGCGGTTTCGTCGTCACGGCCGGCATCGAGGAAGTGGCGATCGCCGAGCGGTTCGAACGGGCGAACGACGATTATTCCTCGATCCTCGTCAAGGCGCTTGCCGACCGCTTCGCGGAAGCCTTCGCCGAATGCATGCACGAGCAGGTCCGCAAGGAATTCTGGGGTTATGCGGCCGACGAGACGTTCTCGGCGGAAGAGCTGATCACCGAGGCCTATCACGGCATCCGCCCGGCGCCTGGTTATCCGGCCCAGCCCGACCATACGGAAAAGGCGACGCTGTTCCGGCTGCTCGACGCGGAAGAGGCGACCGGCGTCGTCTTGACGGAAAGCTACGCGATGTGGCCCGGCTCGTCGGTCTCCGGCCTCTATATCGGCCATCCGGCATCCTATTATTTCGGCGTCGCCAAGATCGAGCGCGACCAGGTCGAGGACTATGCCAAGCGCAAGGGAATGTCGGTCGAGGAAGTGGAGCGCTGGCTCGGGCCGGTCCTCAACTACGTGCCGACGTCCGGCCAGGATGCGGTCGACGACGCGGCCTGAGGAGGCCGCCGCCAGATACGGCTCAAATGCAAAACGGCATCCGCGAGGATGCCGTTTTCGTCTGCGGCCCGTCCGTCCTCCGCGATCAGTCTCGGATGATCAGGAAGTCGTGGGCGTTGAAGCGCAGCGTCAGGGTTTCGCCCGACTGCGGCAGGACCGCATCCGGCGAATTGAACATGTCGAAGGAAATCTGGTTTCCGCCGACATCGAGCTTGGTGCGGATGACCGAGCCCAGGAAATGCGAGGAGAGGACCTGGCCGGTGAGCGACGTGTCGCCCTTGGCATTTTCCAGGAGCGAACCAGCTTCCGGGCGCAGCGCGATCGACAGCTTCTCGCCGCCCTTCAGCGCGCCGATCGATTCCCTCAGCCTGATGGTGTTTTCGCCGACCTTGACGGTGTTGGCCGCCGGATCGACGACGGTCGCCTCGATGATGTTGAGCGTGCCGACGAAGGAGGCGACGAAACGGGTGGTCGGACGATTGTAGATTTCCGACGGCGTGCCGATCTGGTCGGCGCGACCGGCATTCATGACGACGACGCGGTCGGAGATCGACAGGGCCTCTTCCTGGTCGTGCGTCACGAAGACGGTGGTGATGCCGAGCTGGCGCTGGATTTCACGGATCTCCTCGCGCAATGAAACACGGATCTTGGCGTCGAGCGCCGACAACGGCTCGTCGAGCAGCAGCACCTGCGGCTTTGGCGCAAGCGCGCGGGCGAGCGCCACGCGCTGCTGCTGGCCGCCGGACATCTGGTAGGGATAACGGTCGGCCAGATGGTCGAGGCTGATCAGCTTCAGCATCTCCTTGACGCGTGTTTCGATCTCCGTCTTGGACTTGCCGGCGACCTTCAAACCGAAGGCGACGTTGTCGAATACGTTCATGTTCGGAAACAGCGCATAGGCCTGGAATACCATGCCGATATTGCGCTGGTTGGTCTTCAGCGCGTTCTGGTTCCGGCCGTTGATCGAGATCGCACCGTCGCTCGGGCTTTCGAACCCGGCGATCATCCGCAACACGGTCGTCTTGCCGCAGCCCGAGGGTCCGAGAAAGGAGACGAACTCGCCCTTCTCGATGGACATGTTGAAGTCCTTGACGACCTGCGTCGGGCCGAAACTCTTCTTGATACTTTCGAGAACGAGGAACGACATCAAAATTCCTTAAGGCCTGGCCGGCGACAATTTGCCGAAGCGGGAAACGAGCTGGATCAGACCCATCGAGAGCCAGGTGATCGCAAACGCAATGACCGCCAGCGCCGAAGGCTCGTAAGCCTTGTTCGCGCCGACGAGCTGGAGATAGGGACCGAAGGCCGGACGGTTGAGAAGGGCCGCCATGGTGAATTCGCCCATGACGATCGCAAACGTGATGAAGGCGCCCGAGAGCACGCCCGACATGACGTTCGGGAAAATGCAACGGAACATGATCGTCGGCCATTTGGCGCCGAGAATTTCCGCCGCCTCCGTCAGCGTCCGCACGTCGATGGTCCGCATCGCGGTATCGACCGATCGGTACATGTAGGGAAGTGCCAGGGTTACGTAGGAGAAGGTCAGCAGGATGTTGGTGCCCTGCGTCGAGCCGGTGAACGGGATCCAGGACGAGGAATTGTAGAGACGCAGGTAACCGAACACGATGACGATCGCCGGAATGACGAGCGGCAGGAGCGTGATGAATTCGACGACCGGCCGCATCTGCGGCAGGCGCAGCCGGACCCAATAGGCGGTCGGCACGATGAGGAACATGCCGACGACGATCGTCACCAGCGCCATCAGCATCGAGAAGCCGAAGGTGGCGCGGAATTGAGCGTCCGTAAACACCGACTGGTAGGCATCGAAAGAATAGGCGCCGCGCCGCATGCGCAGCGAGAACTCGAACGTGCCGATCAGCGGCACGAAGAAATAGATGGCGCCGATGGCAATCGCGATCCAGGCGAAGATTTTGTGCGCCTTCATTTCTGCCACCGTTCGGCGCGGCTGCGCAGCCAGATATAGAGGATGTTGGAAATACCGGTGATGACGATCATGCCGAGGGCCAGGGCATAACCCAGATTGGGATTATGCAGCACGTCGCCACGGATCTGGGCATAGAGCAGGATCGGCACGATGTTGAGCGAGGCACCGGTCAGCGCAAAGGCGGTCGCAATCGCACCGAAGGCGTTGGCGAAAAGGAGGAGCGTGGCGCCCATCAGGCTCGGCCAGAGGATCGGCAGCACGACCATGCGCCAGTATTGCCACGTGGATGCGCCAAGGATTTCGGACGCCTCGCGCCACTCCTTCTTCAATCCGTCCAGCGCCGGCGTCAGGATCAGTACCATCAGCGGGATCTGGAAGAACATGTAGGTGATCGTCAGGCCGAAGAAGGAGAGGAGGTTGAACCCCGTCGAATAGAGATTGAAGCCGAACCAGTCCCGCATGAAGATCGTGACCAACCCGGTCCGGCCAAGCGTCGCCAGGAAGGCGAAGGCGAGCGGCACGCCGGCGAAGTTCGAGGCGACGCCTGAAAAGGTCAGCAGGCTGGAGCGGATCCAGGACGGCACGCCGCCGAGCACGACTGCCCAGGCGAGGAAAAAGCCGATCAACGCGCCACCCAGCGCCGAGGCGACGGAGACCCGGATGCTGATCCAGTAGGCGCTCAGGATGGAAGGCGAAAAGAGATCGACAATGTTCTGAAACGTGAATTCGCCGGCCGGATTGAAGAAGGCGCCGACGATCAAATAGAGCGTCGGAACAATCAGGAAGGCGAGTGCGAATACCATGAACGGCACGATGCCGAGCCAGTCGATGACTGTCCGGCGATCGATGAATGACGTGGAAGCGGTGGTCATGAATGCTGGCCATCCAGGGAGAACGGGAAAGCTCCCGCGCCGGGGCGGCGCGGGAGCTCAGTCTTGTTCCGATTACTTTGCGACGTTGGCGCCGACTACGCTATCCCATTTCTTGGTAATGGTTTCCTTGGCGGCAGCCTGCTGGCCGAGCGTCGGGAATACGGCCTTCTCATAGGCCGCTGCCGGGGGCAGGGCGTCGAGCAGGTTCTTCGGAATCTTGTTGTTCTTGGCAAGATCGTTGAAGCGGATCGGGTGGCAATATCCCTTCAGCCAGCCGAGCTGACCTTCGTCGGAATAGAGGTATTCCATCCACAGCTTCGCAGCGTTCGGATGCGGAGCGAAGGCGGAGATCGCCTGGACATAGACGCCTGCAACGACGCCGCTTGCCGGAACCACGACTTCGAAGGGCGGGTTGCCCTTCAGGCTCTGGCCCCAGGACAGGGCATTATAGTCCCAGGCGATGATGATCGGCGTGGTGCCCTGCGCGAACGGCGCGGCCTTGCCGGTCACCGGAACGAAGTTGCCCTTCTTGTTGAGTTCGGCGAAGAACTTCAGGCCTTCGTCGCCGGCCTTGGCGGAGTCGCCCTTGGCGCCGGAAAGGCCGGCAGCGAAAACGCCCTGGACGGCCTGGTTGGCGCTGCGCGGGTCGCCGGCGAGCGCGACGGCATTGGCGTAGTCGGACTTCAGGAGATCAGGCCAGTCCTTCGGCGACGTCTTGACGAGGTCCTTGTTCACCAGGAAGGCCAGGACGCCGTAATAGTCGCCGTACCAGTAGCCGTCTGCATCCTTGGCGTCGGCCGGGATCGAATCCCAGGTGGAGACCTTGTAGGGCTGGATCAGGCCTTCAGTCTTGGCGGACGGGCCGAACGACAGGCCGACGTCGATGACGTCGGGAGCTTGCGGGCCCTTGTTGCCCTTGTTGGCCTTGATCGCTTCGATTTCGTCACCCGAACCGGCATCCGGGTTGAGTTCGTTGACTTCGAGGCCGTACTTCGCCTTGAAGCCCGCGATGACGTCGCCGTAACCGCACCAGCTATGGGGCAGGGCGATCGTGGTCAGCGTGCCTTCCTTCTTGGCGGCTGCGATCAGCTCGGCGCTCGGCTCGGCGGCTGCGATGGCGGTGGAGGCGATGACGATGGCGGTCGTCAGGGAAAGAAGACGTTGGGTCTTGTTGAGCAAGGTATCCTCCTAGGGGTTCAGGTAGTCCGGATCGTTTCGGCGCGACTCGTAGAGCCAGTTCATGTATCGTATGTGACAGCCCGGAGGATGAGTATTTGCTCATAAACCCCCGGATTGCCGGCATATTTCTTTGAGCCCGACAATCAGTCGGGACGGCTCTGGCGGCCCGGCCGGCGGAACAGCATCGTCCGCTCGAAAAGACCTTCCAGAGAGTTCATGCGTTCGCGGGTCTCCTCCCAGGTCGCGCTCTGGACCGCCTCGATCAGCGCCTCGACCACGAAGAGAGTAATGACGGAGCTGTCCCAGGCCGACGGTGCCTCGATCCGCACCTTGAAGGTATGCTGCGCATGTTTGGCAACGGGCGAGGCCCAGACGTCGGTCAGCAAGATGATGACGACGCCGTTGGCTCGTGCGGCCTCCGCCAGCGTCGCCATCTCCTGCTCGTAGCGGCGGATGTCGAAGATCACCAACACGTCTCCGGCGCTCATGTTGAGAACATGCTGCGGCCAGGAACTGGAATTGGTGGAGATCAAGGTCGTCCTGGGACGGATGACCTGCATATGGGTGAAGAAGTATTCGGCCAGCGCCCCCGTGATGCGGCCGCCGACGAAATAGATGCTGCGGTCGCGATCACGCAGAAGTGCAGCCGCGCCCTCAAAGGTCGTGGTGTCGAGAGCCGAAAGCGTATCGCGCAGATTGGCGGTTATCGCGTCGGCGAAGCGGTTGAGGATATGCGTGCCCGGCGCATTGGACGCCCACCGGTCATGCTTGGAGATCGGGTTGGAGATCGTTGCCTCCAGCTCGTGGTGCAGATGCGACTGGAATTCCGGATAACCCTTGTAGCCGAGCTTTTGCACCATGCGCGCGACCGTTGGCGTCGAAACGCCCGCGTTCTCCGCGATGACAGTGATGCTGCCGAGCCCTGACACCGGATAGTTCTCCAATAGGCTGTCCGCCAACTGTTTTTCCGCGCGCGTCAGGCTGTCGTAGCGAACACGAATGACATCCGATACGGTGCGTGCAGTTGGTGGCACTAAAGCTGTTCCCTCCGGTCTTCGCCGGTTGTCGAAAGATTAACAATCGTTTCTGCAGAGAAGTCAACGGTGCGTTTGAAGAGAAATTTTCAGAATCACGTTGACGGCGGCCGGAAAGTGAAGAATTCTCTTCTTAATCCAATTTAAACGATTTTTCCCGGAACGCGTTCATGCTGGTCCAGTCGGAATTCTTCTCGGAGGCGGATGGCGAGCCCGTTGCCGTGGACAATGCAGCCGGCCGGGGAGGGGTGCTTCTCGTCTGCGAGCATGCCTCGAGACGCCTGCCGGAACGCTATGGCGACCTCGGGCTCTCGAAGGATGCGCTTGCCTCGCATATCGCCTGGGATCCGGGTGCACTTGCCGTTTCGCGACTGATGTCGAAGAGCCTCGACGCGACGCTGATCCACCAGCGGTTTTCTCGGCTCCTCTACGACTGCAACCGGCCGCCGGATTCGCCTGCCGCCATGCGTGACGTGTCCGAGATCTTCCGGATCCCCGGCAACGAGAACCTGTCGGAGGCAGAGAAATCGCGCCGGACCACGGCACTCTACCTGCCGTTCCACGGCCGCATCCGCGAAGAGATCGCGGCACGGCGGGCGAGGGGGCTGCAGACGGTGCTCGTCACCATTCACAGCTTTACGCCGGTCTATTTCGGCAAGGAGCGGCCCGTCGAGATCGGCGTGCTTCACGATACAGACAGTCGGCTTGCCGACCGGATGCTGCAGGCCGCATCCGACACGCATCTCTATCGCGTCGAGCGCAACGAGCCTTACGGGCCGGCGGACGGCGTAACCCATACACTGGAAGTCCACGCCCTGCCGGCGGGGCTTCTCAACGTCATGATCGAAATCAGGAACGATCTCATAACAGACGAAACCGGCCAGGGGGTCGTGGCCGATTTCTTGACAGGATTGCTGCGGGAAAGCCTCGCAGACATCCAAAGATAAGACCCGGGGAGCAGCAGCTCGCATGCCCGCGGTCGATCGCCGCGGGAAGAACAAACCGGATGGCCGCGATGGCGCGGTCTTTCTGCCAACAGGGGGAAGTCATGTCCGATTATACCGAAGGCGACAAAAAGCAGGATACCCATATCCTGCATTCCATGGGCTATGCGCAGGAACTCGAGCGTCGCATGAGCTCGTTTTCCAATTTCGCAATTTCGTTTTCCATCATTTGCATTCTCTCCGGCGGCATCAACTCGCTGGGCCAGGCGACTGCCGGCGCCGGCGGCGCGGCGATCGGTATCGGCTGGCCGCTCGGCTGCCTGATTTCCGGGATCTTCGCGCTCGGGCTCGCGCAGATCGGCTCGGCCTATCCGACGGCGGGCGGCCTCTATCACTGGGGATCGATCCTCGGCAACCGCTTTACCGGATGGCTTTCCGCCTGGCTCAACCTGCTCGGCCTCGTCACCGTGCTCGGCGCCATCAATGTCGGGACGTTCTATTTCTTCTTCGGCGCCTTCGGGCCGACTTTCGGCATCGAGGATACGCTGACGCACCGCGTGGTTTTCGTTGCCGTCATCACCGGGCTGCAGGCCGGCATCAATCATTTCGGCATAGGTCTGACCGCGAAACTCACCGACTTTTCCGGCTATCTGATCTTTGCGACCGCGATTCTCCTGACGATCGCATGCCTTGTCGCAGCCCCCGGCTTCGATTTCGCGCGGCTCTTCACCTTCGCCAACTATACCGGCACGGAGGGGGCGGCGCTCGTCTGGCCGACGAGCGTTTCCGGTTTGATGGCATTCCTTCTCGGCCTGCTCCTGCCGATCTACACGATCACCGGTTATGATGCCTCGGCCCACACATCCGAGGAAACCGTCAAGGCGGCGGAATCCGTGCCGCGCGGCATGGTCTCGGCCGTCCTGTGGTCCGCCCTGTTCGGCTACATCATGCTGTGCGCGTTCGTACTGATGATCCCCAACATGGACGATGCGGCCAAGCAGGGTTGGAACGTGTTCTTCTGGGCGATGGACGCGCAGATGAACCCGGCCGTGAAGAGCATCCTGTATTTCCTGATCTTCATCTCGCAGCTGCTTTGCGGACTGGCTACCGTCACCTCGCTATCGCGGATGATCTTCGCCTTCTCGCGCGACAAGGGCCTGCCTGCGTCGTCGGTGCTCGCCAAGGTCAGCCCAAAACACCGTTCGCCCGTCGCGGCGATCTGGACCGGCTCCATCCTCGCCGTCCTGTTCGTCTGGTTTACCTCGGCGATCACCATTGCCGGCACGCCGGCCTATTCGATCGTCGTCTCCTGCACGGTCATCTTCCTGTTCCTGTCCTTCGTCCTGCCGATCGCGCTCGGGCTGTTCACGATCGGCACGGCGAAATGGCCGAAAATGGGACCCTGGAACATGGGTATTCCGGTCTACAGGCTGGTTGCAGTCCTGGCGATCATCTCGATGATCGTCATCTTCTTCATCGGCATTCAGCCGCCGAACGACTGGGCGCTCGAAATCACCGTCGGCTTCCTGGTGCTGACCGGAATCGTCTGGTTCGCCTTCGAGAACCGGCGCTTCATGGGACCGCCGATCGGCGATGCCATCGCCAAGCGGCAGGCCGAGATCGCTGCGGCGGAAGCGGCTGTCGGAGAAAAGTAAGCGCGACCGGGCTGACGCCCCTATGATCCCGCCGCCACGACACTCGAGAGGTTGTGGCGGTTCACCCTTTTGAAACGGATGTGAGGCATGACCCCGATTTACTCCTTCGACGATCTGAAACGCGATGTCGCCGACGGCCGCATCGATACGATCATCGCCGCCCAGGTGGACATGCAGGGCCGCCTGATGGGCAAGCGGTTCCAGGCGGAATATTTCGTCGAGAGCGCCTATCAGGAAACGCATAGCTGCAACTACCTGCTTGCGACCGATATCGAGATGGAGACCATTTCCGGCTACAAGGCGACCAGCTGGGAGCAGGGTTACGGCGACTATACGATGAAGCCGGATCTCGCGACGCTCAGAAAACTGCCCTGGCTCGAAGGCACCGCGCTGGTCCTCTGCGACGTGCTCGACCACCACACCCATGCGGACGTGCCGCATTCGCCGCGGGCGGTCCTCAAGAGACAGGTCCAGCGTCTCGCAGACATGGGCATGTCCGCCTTCATGGCGACGGAACTCGAATTTTTCCTGTTCGACCAGACCTACGACCAGGCCCGCGAAAGCGGCTACCGCAATCTCAAGCTGGCGAGCGGCTACAACGAAGACTACCACATCTTCCAGACTACCAAGGAAGAAGAAGTGATGCGGGCGATCCGCACCGGCCTGCAGGGCGCCGGCATTCCGGTCGAGAATTCCAAGGGCGAGGCTTCGGCCGGCCAGGAGGAAATCAACGTCCGTTACGCCGATGCGCTGACCATGGCCGACCGGCACGTGATCATCAAGAATGCGGCCAAGGAGATCGCCTGGGGCAAGGGCAAGGCTATCACCTTCCTCGCCAAGTGGAATTATTCGGCCGCCGGCAGCTCGTCGCACATCCACCAGTCCCTGTGGAGCGCCGACGGCAAGACGCCGCTGTTCTTCGACAAGGACAACGAGCACGGCATGTCGGAACTGATGAAACACTATATCGCCGGGCTGCTCGCCCACGCGAGCGAGATCACTTATTTCCTGGCACCCTACATCAATTCCTACAAGCGCTTCATGGCCGGCACGTTCGCGCCGACCAAGGCCGTCTGGTCGAAGGACAACCGCACCGCGGGCTACCGTCTCTGCGGCGAGGCGTCCAAAGGAATCCGCATCGAATGCCGCGTCGGCGGTTCCGATCTCAACCCGTATCTCGCCATGGCGGCACTGATTGCGGCGGGCATCGACGGGATCGAGAAGAAGATGACGCTGGAGCCCGCCTTCGTCGGCGACGCCTATGGTGGCAGGGGTATCCGTGAAATCCCGAAGACCTTGCGCGAGGCGATCGATCTGATGGACGGTTCGGAACTGCTGCGCTCGGCCTTCGGTAGCGACGTCATCGACCACTATGTCCGCGCCGGCCAGTGGGAACAGGAGGAATACGATCGCCGCGTGACGGACTGGGAAGTGGCACGCGGTTTCGAGAGGGCTTGAGATAATCGCAACGTCAGGGTTTTCGTTGTAGTTTTTGTCGCATTTTGCTAATGGTTTTGGCACGTTTTGCGAGGACTTGGCCATGAGCAAGATCGACAGCAAGTGGTTCTACGAAAAGCTTGAACAGCAGGGCGCATCGTTGCGCGATATGGCCCGTTTCATGTCGCTGGATCCGAGCGCCATTTCGAGGATGCTGAAGGGTGAACGCAATATGAGTGCTGAGGAGCAGGATCAGATCGCCGCTTTTCTCGATGTTCGTCTTGAGGAAGTCGCATCCCATAGACGTGGTGAGCCGGCCGGCCTCGGAGAGAAACAGCAGGAAGTTTACCTGCACGATCCGGGCCTGACGGTTTCCAATCCTGGCGTGAAGATGTTCACAGAGGCCGACATCATTCACAAGGACGGTAAGCGCTGGATGGAAGGTCCTGATGGTGAATTGCTTGAGTTGCATCCGGCTTACGGCAGCATGAAGGGGACAATAACTA
Source organism: Neorhizobium tomejilense (assembly GCF_964254135.1). Lineage (NCBI taxonomy): Bacteria > Pseudomonadati > Pseudomonadota > Alphaproteobacteria > Hyphomicrobiales > Rhizobiaceae > Neorhizobium > Neorhizobium tomejilense. The sequence continues at coordinate 2,083,934 of NZ_CAXUSO020000001.1, read as the reverse complement.
TACCGGACGATCTCGATCTGACTGCGCCCGCGGATCCTGATTGGGGTAAAGTCTACGAGGATGATTGATCTCTATCTCCTGGATACATGTGCGATTTTATGGATCGTGAAAGGTTCGCCACTCAGTCAAAATGCCAATGTAGCCTTGAGCCGAAGCCGGGCAGGCCACGGTGCTCTGCATGTTTCTTCGATGTCAGCATGGGAAATTGGAATGCTCGTCAGCAAAGGCCGATTGCCCACAACCAAAAGTGCGACGATATGGTTTCGGGATGCTGTCGACACAATAGGTGCCGAAGTTATCGATGTATCGTTGCCGGCGTTGATCGAGTCGTCCTTTCTGCCACTTCCTATCCATAACGATCCCACCGACCGTATCCTGATCGCGACCGCCCGGGAGCATGACCTGACCATCATCACGCGCGATCGCGCGATCCTTTCCTACGGGATTGCGGGGCATGTCCGCACACTCGAATGCTGAATTTCTGGAGCCTATATCAATGACAATGATCCAATGTATCTCGCCGGTCGACGGTTCGGTCTATGCCGAGCGTCCGGCCATGTCGGCGGAAGCGGCCGCCGAAGCTATCGGGCGCGCACGGCATGCGCAGAAGGCGTGGGCGAAGCGGCCGCTCGAGGAGCGTGTCCAGCTCGTGCTGAAAGGCGTCGCGCGCCTTAACGAGATGGTCGAGGAAGTGGTGCCCGAGCTTGCCTGGATGATGGGCCGGCCGGTACGCTACGGCGGCGAGTTCAAGGGGTTCAACGAGCGCTCCAATTACGTCGCCTCGATCGCCGCCGATGCGCTCGCTCCGCTGCGCGTCGAGGACAGCGCCACGTTCGAACGTCGCATCGAACGGGAGCCGCATGGGGTCGTGTTCGTCATCGCGCCGTGGAATTATCCCTATATGACGGCGATCAACACCGTCGCTCCGGCGCTGATGGCCGGCAACGCGGTCGTCATCAAACATGCCTCGCAAACGCTGCTGGTCGGTGAGCGCATGGTGCGCGCCTTTGTCGAGGCCGGCGTTCCGGAAGACGTCTTCCAGAATATCTTCCTCGACCACGCGACGTCGGCGAAGCTGATTTCCGAGGGCATGTTCAACTTCATCAATTTTACGGGCTCGGTCGAGGGCGGACGGTCGATCGAGCGGGCCGCCGCCGGCACATTTACCGGCATCGGCCTCGAACTCGGCGGCAAGGATCCCGGTTATGTGATGGACGACGCCGATCTCGACGCCGCCGTCGATACGCTGATGGATGGCGCGACCTATAATTCCGGCCAGTGCTGCTGCGGCATCGAGCGCATCTATGTGCACGAATCGCTTTACGATTCCTTCGTTGAGAAGTCGGTCGCCTGGGTGTCGAACTACAAGCTCGGCAACCCGCTCGACAAGGAAACGACGCTCGGGCCGATGGCCAACAAGCGCTTCGCCAAGGTGGTGCGTCAGCAGATCGCCGACGCGGTGGCGAGCGGCGCCAGGGCGCTGGTCGATCCGAAGCTTTTCCCGGCCGACGACGGTGGCGCCTATCTTGCGCCGCAAGTATTGGTTGACGTCGATCATTCCATGGAGATCATGCGGGAAGAGACGTTCGGCCCGGCCGTCGGCATCATGAAGGTGAAGAGTGACGACGAGGCGATCGGTTACATGAACGACAGCCGCTACGGACTGACGGCGTCGCTGTGGACGCCGGATGTCGACCGGGCCAACCGGATCGGCAGCCAGCTCGAAACCGGCACGGTGTTCATGAACCGCGCCGACTATCTCGATCCGGCGCTTGTCTGGACCGGCGTCAAGGAAACCGGGCGAGGCGGTTCGCTCTCCGTCCTCGGTTTCCACAACCTGACCCGCCCGAAATCCTACCACCTGAAGAAGGTCACGAAATGAATATCGTCGCGAACTGGAGCTATCCGACCGCCGTCAAGCTGGGCCGCGGACGGATCAAGGAACTGGCGGACGCCTGCAAGACGCTCGGCCTCAGCAGGCCGCTTCTGGTCACCGACCGGGGACTGGCCTCGATGGCGATCACCGGCCATGCGCTCGACGTGCTCGAAGAGGCTGGCCTCGGCCGGGCGATCTTTGCCGACGTCGATCCGAACCCGAACGAGAACAACCTCGAAGCCGGCATCAAGGCCTACAATGACGGCGGCCATGACGGCGTCGTTGCCTTCGGCGGTGGTTCGGGCCTCGATCTCGGCAAGCTGATCGCCTTCATGGCCGGCCAGACGCGGCCGGTCTGGGATTTCGAGGATATCGGCGACTGGTGGACCCGCGCCGACGCCTCGAAGATCGCGCCGATCGTCGCTGTGCCGACCACCGCAGGAACCGGTTCGGAAGTCGGCCGGGCAGGGGTGCTCACCAATTCCGCCACCCATGTCAAGAAGATCATCTTCCACCCGAAACTGCTGCCGGGCGTCGTGATCTGCGATCCGGAACTGACGATGGGCATGCCGAAGGCGATCACCGTCGGCACCGGCATGGATGCCTTTGCCCATTGCCTGGAAGCCTATTCCTCGCCCTTCTACCACCCGATGTCCGGCGGGATCGCGCTCGAAGGCATGCGGCTCGTCAAGGAGTTCCTGCCGCGCGCCTATAGGGACGGGGCGGATCTCGAAGCACGCACCAACATGATGTCGGCCGCAGCCATGGGGGCGGTCGCCTTCCAGAAGGGGCTCGGCGCCATCCACTCGCTGTCGCATCCGATCGGCGCGGTCTACAACACCCACCACGGCATGACCAATGCGGTCGTCATGCCGCCGGTGCTGCGCTTCAATCGGCCGGCGATCGAGGAGAAGATCGCCCGCGCCGCGGCCTATCTCGGCATTGCCGGCGGGTTCGACGGGTTCTACGATTATGTCCTGTCGTTGCGCTCGGAACTCGGCGTGCCCGAAAATCTCACGGCGATGGGGATCAAGCCCGACCGAATCGATGAGCTGACGGCCATGGCGATGGAGGACCCCAGCTGCGGCGGCAACCCCGTCACCATGACGATGGAGAATACCAAGGCGCTTTTCCTCGCCTGCTTTTAAGACTTCCAAACCACAGGAAGACCGGCGTCAACGAAGCCCGGAGGCCAAAACCTTCGGGCTTTTCCGCATTTTACAGCCAAAAGCTAAATCTCCTGAGTGATATTAATGGTGGCTAAATTTGCAATTCGTTAACCATGTTTGGAAAGGATGTGCTTATGACACCATGCTTCCCGGTGTCCTCGTGAGCGATGTGGCTCAAGACTTGTTCGAGGACCGAAAATGCCAGTAATTTCCTTTGCCAATGCCAAGGGTGGAGCCGGAAAAACGACCGCGGCGCTCCTGCTCGCCACCGAACTTGCCCATCAGGGTTTTCGCGTCACCGTCATCGATGCCGATCCGCAGCGCTGGATCAGCCAATGGTTCGAGACCTCTCGCGCGGTGCGCAACATTGAGGTGGTATCGGAAGTCACACTCGCATCGCTGCAGTGTCACCTGCGGGAAATGGCATCGCGCACCGACTATTTCATCATCGACCTCGCCGGCGCCCGTGATGCGCTGGTCACCACGGCGATCGGCCTTTCCGATCACGTGATGATCCCCGTCCAGGGTTCGGCCATGGACGCGAAGGGTGCGGCGCAGATCCTCGACTTGCTGTCCTACATGAAGGAGAAGGCCGGTCTGGTGATCCCGCATTCGGTGGTGCTGACGCGGGTGACGTCCATGGTCACCACCAAGGCGCTGTTGACCATCAAGGGCCTTCTGGCTGCCCGCGGCGTGCATGTCCTCGATACGCCGATCGGCGAACGCATCGCCTTCAAGGAACTCTTCGAGACCGGCGGCACGCTCCACACGCTCGATCAGGCCAAGGTCAGCAATCTCGACAAGGCGAAGGAAAACGCCCGGTCCTATGCGCAGGAAGTCATGCGGCTCATGCCCGTCAAGATCACCCGGTCCGTCGCGTCGCGCCTCTTCGGATTGAGCCGCTACGCGGCCTGATCACCATTGGACTTCTGTTCATTCCAAGACGTGGATTAAGAGGCGGTTGGTTCGAAAGAGCCGACCGCCTTTGCATATGCGCTGGCCGCTTGGGTAGCTGCGGCTGCGGTTCCGATCAGTGCAGGCTCTTCCAGATTGGCCGGAACGCTGCGCGCGGCGACGAACCGGTCGCGCATCTGACGCCAGTTCTGCTGGGCGAGGCTGCTGATTTCATTCGGCTGCATTCCGGATGTCGTCAGGATCTCGACTGTTAGCAGGTCGAATCGATCTTGCGAATGCATATAGCTCCAGCCGATCAGTCTGCTTTGCGGAAGCGACGCGACGAGGACGTGCAGCATCTGCTCGAGCGCGATACGTTCGGGAGCACCCAGCAGGACTTCGTCATGGGCGAGCGGTATCGCGATCGTCTTTTCATGATCTTTTTCGGCATGGCGACGGAAATTAGACAGGCCGGAATTTTCAAGCATGACCTGATTGCAGACGAAGATGCAACGATTGCAGATCGCCGTGGCTGCCGGACCGGCAATGATCATCTCGACAGTGCGGCGGTTTTCACCACAAAAGGAGCAGACAGCTCTATCGTCGCCGCGTCCGAAGAGGAGGGACAGGGCGCCTTTGAGTCTCGTTGGGAAGTTCATTCCATCCACCGCCGTGTACATTTTTCTCGCGGAAAACTAGGGCTTCTTTTGGCTGAAGCCAGATTGCCAGGCAAACAAAAAGCCGTCGGCAGCGGGTGCCGACGGCTGATAGGTTGTGCCGGGATCTTACTCGGTGAATTCTACCGTCGTGCCTGGCTTGACCATCTTGGCAAGTTCCCTTGCGTCCCAGTTGGTCAGGCGGACGCAGCCGTGGCTGTTGGTCTTGCCGATCTTGGAAGGTTCCGGCGTGCCGTGGATGCCGTATGTGGGCTTCGAGAGGGCGATCCACACCGTACCGACCGGGCCGTTCGGGCCCGGCGGGATCTGCAGGATCTGGTCGTTATTGCCCTGCTTGAAATTGATCTTCGGATTGTAGGTGTAACCGGGATCGAGCGCGATACGTTCGACCGTGTGGGTTCCGGTCGGCGAAGGCGTGTCGGTGGAGCCGATGGTGGCCGGATAGGCGGCGACCAGGCGCCCGTCCGCGCCGTAGGCGAAGACCTGTTTCCTGGCCTTGTCGGCGAGAATGCGGGTGACCTGACCGGCCTTCGGCTGGCCGGGATTGATCACCTTGATGGTCGAGCCGGGGATGGTGAAATCGACGCCGGGATTGAGCGCCTTCAGATAGTTCTCGTCCATGTGGAACTGTTCGGCGAGCTTCTCCGTCACGGACATATAGGACATGGCCGGCAGCTGCGACTTGTGGGCATAGTCTTCCGGGATCGACGCGACATAGGGACCGGCGGCATCGGCCGGGGTGATCGTGTAGTCGACGATCGGCAGGCCGCCCGAATAGGTCAGCCGCTGCATGATGTCTTCGGAATTGTTCGGATCGAGCGTCTCACCGGTCATTTCCTGCCAGGCGGCGATCGCCTTGTTGACGTTGTCGCCGAGATGGCCGTCGATCACGCCGGGCGAGATGCCTTCGCGGTCCAGGAAGACCTGAAGTGCTGCGATCTGGACCTGCGGCTTCTTGGTGACGGTAATGATCGGCTTCTGCGGCAGAAGCGTTTCCGCCGGCCGCTGGTCCGGTTCGATCGAAGCCTCCTGCGGATAGCCCAAATCGTCGTCGGGGAGGGCCTGGTCATCCAGTGGCATGCGGCTGACCGAGCCTGGCCCTGGGATGCCGCCGGTAACGGCGCCTGGTTCGCCCGGCCGATACTCGCGGTAGTCGCGATAACCGCCTGCACCCTGCTGGTAACCGCCCGAATCGCGCAGCGACCGGTAACCGCCCGGCACCGGCGGATATTCCTGCCTCTGGTTGGGGCGATAGGTTTCCCCGCGGATTTCGGTCGCGACGACATTGCCGAAATGGTCGATGAGGACCCGGCGCCCCATGCCGTCGCGGCTGATAATGACGTCACGGCGATCCGGTTCATAGTCCAGGATCGAACCATCGGGAGCAACGAGCATCGTTTCCGAGGGATAGCGGCCGTAGCGGTTCTGCGCCTCGGCGGAGGGAATTCCCTGTGCCGCGGTCAAGATCGCCAGACTTGCGCATGCAAAAAATAGCCGCTTCACGATGTCACCGACTTCCTTGTTTCCTACTTAAACGTAATCGGGAAATCGGACATTGGTTCCCGCCCGTTCGCCTGTCGCCACAGACAAGTTAAATTTGACCGTAGTGTGGAAAAAGTGAATTCGTCATGAACACACCGTTAAATTCACTTCACGATCGGTTAGAAGTTTTGACGAAACCGTGAAGGGAATGATTATGAAGGCTTTTTCCGCCGCCAACGGACCGAGGATTTTCCTGGACCAGAGCTCCGTTCTCGATATCGGAGGCTGTTTTGTCGGCGATGTGGACCTTGCTCCGGGCCGGGCCATTCCGGACGACGGAGATCCGCGAATCGATCATTCGCTCGAAGGCTTTCTCTTCACCTGCGGGCCGGACCATATTCGTCACCCCGAGGCGATCGAAGGCGCCTCTGACGGCCGGAAATTTCCGCTGCACGGATCCTTCTCCTCCCACCCCGCCGAAATCCTGTTCTGGGATGCGCAGGGGCCGGATGCGGAGTGCCGTGCCCGCGTGCCGCTGACCCTTGCGACCGGCGAGACGGCCCTCCTCGAACGCCATTGGCGGATCGACGGGGCGACGGGCGAGGTGAGTCTCTCGGACAAGGTTACCAATACCGGCTCGAAGCCGTTCGCGCGGGTGCATATGTACCACATGAATATCGGCGCCTGGCTGTTCGACGACCGGGTCCGGCTGAGTGGCGCGATGCTCGACAACGGCGGCTTCCCCTGGACCTTTGGCGGTGAGACAGGCGGCATATTCTGCGTCCCGGCGGCCGTCGAGGGCGAGCAGTGGGCCGAAGTTGCGCTCGGTCCGATCGCAGCGATCGGCGGACTGACGCTGAAGGTGAAATTCAGGACCGATACGCTTGCGCATCTGCAGGTCTGGCGGAACCAGAAGGCGCCGGCGCATGTGCTTGGGATAGAGCCGGTTTCACATCGCCTGGCAAGCCGCCAGGAACTGGCGGCAAACGGGGAACTCGGCTTCGTCAAACCCGGCGAAAGCGTCGAATACGGACTGCGCTTCTGCTTTGCCTGAGACCTGCCGTCCGGCGGCCGTCGCCCGATTGACGCCCGGGCGGCACCGTCGTAATGCTGGCGCCTCAATCAGAACGGAGGGCTCAAGCCATGGATATCCGCCAGATCAACGACGAGTATTCCGTCACCGGCCAGATCACCGTCGAGGACCTCGATCAGATCAAGGCCATGGGGTTCAAGTCGGTCGTCTGCCATCGTCCAGACGACGAAGAGCCGGGCCAGCCGCATTTCGCCGAGATCGAAGCTCGCGCCAAGGAACTTGGTCTCGACATCAGCCACATCCCAGTCGGCCGCATGGGCGTCGATGAGCAGGGCGTCAAGGCGATGGTCGATGCGCTCGACGAATTCCCGCGCCCTATGCTCGGCTTCTGCCGGTCCGGCGCCCGTTCGACGGCGATCTACGAAAAGAGCCAGCATCTGCGCGGCTGAAGATTTTCCGCGGCCTCGTGCCTTTTGCGCGGGGTCTTTTCCCGAAGCTCAATTTTTTTGAGGAGAATTCCATGAGCATCCAGCGCATCGAGCCGGCCGCCCGCATGAGCGCCGCCGTCGTCCACGGCAACACCGTCTATCTGGCCGGCCAGGTCGGCGAAGGCGAGAGTGTCACCGACCAGTGCAAGGACGCGCTTGCCGAAGTCGACCGTCTGCTGGCAGCCGTCGGTTCCAACAAGTCGAAGATCCTGCAGACGATCATCTATCTCTCCGACATCGCCTATTTCGGCGAAATGAACGCTGTCTGGGAAGCCTGGATCGACCCGGCCAACCCGCCGGCCCGCGCCACCAGCGAAGCCAAGCTCGCTGCACCGAAGTACAAGGTCGAGTTCATCGTTACGGCTGCGATCTGATCGCTGCGATATTGATTCAAAAAACCGGCCTATCGCTCTGATAGGCCGGCTTTTTCTATTTTCAGGCCTTTTCGCGGATCTGGGTCAGCGTCCTCGCTGGCGTGATCGCTTCCGGATCGAGCCTGACCTCGATGATCGAGGGTTTGCCGCTGGCGCGCGCTCGCTCATAGGCAGGGCCGAACTCTTCCGTCTTCTCGACCAGCTCCCCGTGTCCGCCGAAGGCCTTGGCATAGGCGACGAAATCCGGGTTGACGAGGTCGGTGGCGCTGACGCGGCCCGGATATTCACGCTCCTGATGCATGCGGATCGTGCCGTAGATGCCGTTGTTGACCAGCACAGTGATGATCGGCAGTCCATAGCGGACAGCGGTGATGAATTCCTGGCCATGCATCATGAAGCAGCCGTCGCCGGCAAAGCAGACGACTTCACGTTCGGGAAACAGCTGTTTTGCGGCAACCGCGGCTGGCAGGCCGTAGCCCATCGAGCCGGAGGTCGGGGCGGACTGGGTGTTGTATTTGCGGAAGCGGTGGAAACGGTGCAGCCAGGTGGCGTAATTGCCGGCGCCATTGGTGAAGATCGCGTCGTCGGGCACGTTCTCCTCGATCCACTGCATGATCGGCCCCATCCTGACCGGGCCGGGCCCGGCCTCCGGCGGCGTCGACCACTTGAGGTAGGAGTCGTGCAGCGCCGATTTACGTTCGGCCCAGAGAGGGGCGGCCGGCGGGTCGAGTTCCTTCAGGGCGGCGACGAATTCCGCAGGGGCGGCGCAGATCGGAAGGTCAGGCCGGTACATGCGGCCGAGTTCTTCCGGATCCGGGAAGACATGGACGAGCTTCTGCTTCGGGTAGGGGATATCGATCAGCGTATAGCTGGAGGAGGGCATTTCCGACATGCGGCTGCCGATCAGCACCAGCAGGTCGGCCTCCTTGACCGCCTTGGCGAGCGCCGGATTGATGCCGATGCCGACATCGCCCGCATAGGATGGGTGCAGGTGATCGAAGAGCATCTGGCGGCGGAAGGAGCAGCCTACGGGCACCTTGAAGCGGCTGGCGAAATCCTGGAAATCGGCAACCGCCTGCTCGCTCCAGCGGGTGCCGCCGAGGATGAACATCGGACGCTCGGCATTCTTCAGCATGGTTTCGAATGCGGCGATCTGGCTTTTGCCGGGATGGCTTTCGACCGGCATGTAGGCACGGGCTTCGGGCGCCTCGACCTCTTCGACCAGCATGTCTTCCGGCAGCGTCAGCACGACCGGACCGGGGCGGCCGGAGGTGGCGACGGCAAAGGCGCGGGTGACGAATTCCGGAATGCGGCGGGCGTCGTCGATCTCGCCGACCCATTTGGCGAATTCGGTGAAGGCGCGGCGGTATTCGACCTCCTGGAAGGCCTCGCGCTCCTTCATCTCGCGGCCGATCTGGCCGACGAAAAGGATCATCGGAATGGAGTCCTGCCTGGCGATGTGCAGGCCGGCCGACGCGTTGGTGGCGCCGGGGCCGCGGGTGACCATGCAGATGCCCGGTTCGCCGCTGAGGCGCCCCCAGCTGTCGGCCATCATCGCGGCACCGCCTTCCTGGCGGCAGACGAGGATCTCGATCCCGCTTTCATACAGCGCGTCGAGTACGGCGAGATAACTTTCCCCGGGCACGCAGGAGATGCGCTTGACGCCGTTCGCCTTCAGCGCCTCGACGATGAGCTGCCCTCCGGTCTTCATGACGGTGTTCATTTTTCTCTCCCCTCTTTTTCGATTTGATCGAGTTGCGCCAGCACGTCTGCGGTATGTTCGCCGAGCGCCGGGCTCGGTCGGTGATAGACAAGCGGCGTTTCCGACAGCACGATCGGGCTGCGCACGCCCGGGATGACGGTGCCGTCGGCCGCTTCGAGGTCGATTCGCAGCCCGCGCTCCTTGACCTGCGGATCGTCGAACATTTCGGCAATCGAATTGATCGGGCCGGCCGGCACCGCATTGTCGCCGCAGGCGGCGAGCAGCTCGGCCTTCTTCCATTTCGACGTCTCCGCAAGGATCAGCCGGCGCACTTCGACGCGGTTGGCGACGCGCGCCTTGTTGGTGGCGAAACGCTCGTCATCGGCCATCCCATCGATGCCGAGGATGCGGCAGAGGCGGCGGAACTGGCCGTCATTGCCGACGGCGAGAATGAGGTAACCGTCTTCGGTGGCCAGGACCTCGTAGGGGCTGATGTTCGGATGGGCATTGCCAAGCCGCACCGGTGCCTCGCCGGAAACCAGGTAGTTCATGTTCTGGTTGGCGAGGATGCCGGCCTGGACGTCGAGCAGGGCCATGTCGACATGCTGGCCTTCGCCGGTCTTCATCGCATGGATCAGCGCGCCCTGGATGGCGGTCACCGCATAGATGCCGGTGAAGATGTCGGCGATCGCGACGCCCGCCTTCATCGGCTGGCCATCCGGCTCGCCGGTGATCGACATGAAGCCCGACATGCCCTGGACGATGTAATCGTAGCCGGCGAGATTGGCGTAGGGGCCGTTCTGGCCGAAACCGGTGATCGAGCAATAGATCAGCTTCGGATTGATCTTTTTCAGGCTCTCGTAGTCGAGCCCGTATTTGACGAGGCCGCCGAGCTTGAAGTTCTCGATCAGCACGTCGGCGGTCGCGGCCAGCCGACGGACGATGTCCTGGCCTTCCTCCGTCTTGAGGTCGACGGCGATCGAGCGTTTGCCGCGGTTAGTGGAGTGGTAGTAGGCGGCCGACAGGTTTTCACCGTCCTTGCCTTCGACGAAGGGAGGACCCCAGGCGCGAGTGTCGTCGCCACCATCGGGATTTTCCACCTTGATGACGTCGGCACCCATATCCGCCAGCATCTGGCCGGCCCAGGGACCGGCAAGCACACGGGCGAGTTCAATGACGCGGATGCCGGTAAGCGGCGGTTTTTTGGGTGTCTGGGTCATGTCACGGGGTCACGGTTGATTTGGCGGCGCTGGTTACCGGCTTCATGGAGGCAACGCGGCGTTCCCGCCAGATGATGTAGAGGCCGGAGCCGATGATGATCGAAATGCCGAGCCATTTGACCGGATCGGGGAAGTCGCCGAAGACCAGCCAGCCGAACAGGGTTGCCGAAACGATCTCGAAATATTGCAGCGGCGCGATCACGGATGCCGGCGCGGCGCGATAGGCATAGACGGCAAGGATGCCCGACAGGGCCGCGAAGGCGCCGACGCCCGCGAGCCACAGCAGGGTCGTCCAGTCCGGTATGGAGGGCGCCAGGAAGGCGATGCCGGTCCGGTCGCCTACGAGGAGCAATATGGCCGAGATCGGAATTCCCCACAGCGCCATCTGGAACTGCATCGACCAGGGATCTTCACGATGCGCCAGCGCCCGGGTCAGGATCGCGAAGATCGCCACGCAGAAGGCGGTGACGATCGGCAGTAGCGCCACGAAGCCGATTTCCTGGAAGCTCGGGCGGATGACGATCATGGCGCCGACGAAGCCGGCCGCGCAGGCGGTATAACGCCGCCAGCCGATGGTCTCCTTGAGGAAGATGCTGGAAAGCACCGTCAGGATGATCGGCTCGACGAAGAAGATGGCGATCGCATCGGCCACTTCCATGACCGCAAGCGTCGCCACGAAGCAGACCATGGAGACCGTGATGAGGCTCGCGCGGATCGCATGGAAGACGCTGAGCCGCCAGGAGAACGTCCGCCAGTATCCATTCCAGAGCACGATCGGCAGCATGCAGAGTGCCTGGAAAACGAAGCGGGCGGCAGTGATGAAGGTGGGCGATGCGGTATCGGTGGCAAGCTTGGAAAAGATGTCGATAAAGGGCGCGATCAGCATCGCGACGATCATCAGGCCGAGGCCGTTGACGATCCGGTTCGGGGCTGATGCGACAAGGCTTGCGGGCGACGAATTCATGGATTTCCTATAGCCGGGACCGGTTCCGGAAGCACTTGATTAAATGTCATGAACTCATTCCGTTTGATATGCGGGGCCGTTTGATATGCAGGGCCGTTTTATATGGACTGTCGATTCAGATCGCCGGCGCCGGGACGGGCAGGGCGGTGCGGGCCCAGGCGGCGAATTCGGCGGTGGCGCGGGCCCGCACCGTATCGTTCAGCGTTTCGTGGCGGGTGCCCGGCCAGATCTTGGTGGTGACGTCGGAAAAGCCGTTGCGCTTCAAATGCTCGGACAGCCACAGGATTTCGCGGCCGCCATTGGTCGCCGGGTCCTCGGCGCCGCCGATCAGGTGGATAGGCAGAGTTTTCGCCAGCCGATCAACGAGTTTCGGCGCGCGAAAAGTGAGCTCGAAAAGATCGAGCCACAGCGAGACGCTGGCATCGAAACCGCACAAGGGATCGGCGATATAGGCGTCGACGACATCCCGGTCATGGCTCAGCCAGTCGAATTCCGTACGGTGGCCGGGAATAGACTTGCCCCAAGCTCCGAATGTGAGTTTCGGCAGAAGCCCGCTTGGAACATCCGAACCTTTCAGGGCCTTTTCGATGCGCAGGATCACCTGCGCGGCGCGGCCAGCCGGGCCTGGATGGAAATTGGAATTCCAGACCGCGACGGCATTAAAGCTGTCGGGATGGTCGACGGCGGCATTGAGCGCGATCAGGCCGCCCATGGAATGGCCGAAGAGCAGGACCGGCAGGCCGGGATGGGCATGTGCCGCCATGTCGCGCATGGCTTTGACGTCCGCGAGCACCAGGCCGACGCCGTCGCGCCGGGCGAAACGGCCGATCGGCGCATCCGGCGCGGTCGTCTCGCCGTGGCCGCGATGGTCGAAGGCATAGACGTGGAAGCCGTGGCCGGCCATCGCCTCGGCGAAAGCCCGGTAGCGCCTGGAATGCTCGGCAAGCCCGTGCGAGATCAGCAGGATCGCAAGCCCCGGTTCTGCCGCCGGCTGGTAATGATAGGCAAGGTTTGCACCCGTCGGGCTCTTAAACCGCCTCGTTTCGTCGAACATCCTCGCTCCCTCGACCGTTCGCGCATTGCTCCCGGCCACCAATTCGCCTACATAGCGGCAAACCGAAATTCCCCCCGGAGCACTTTTATCCATGGCACGTCAGTTCATCTATCACATGTCGGGACTCAACAAGTCCTACGGCGCCAAGAAAATCCTTGAGAACGTCAATCTGTCTTTCTACCCGGATGCCAAGATCGGTATCCTCGGCCCGAACGGCGCCGGTAAGTCGACCGTGCTGCGCATCATCGCCGGCCAGGACAAGGAATATACCGGCGAAGCCTGGCTCGCAGAAGGCGCGACCGTCGGCTATCTCGAACAGGAACCGCATCTCGACGAGTCCAAGACGGTTTTCGAGAACGTCATGGAAGGCGTTGCCAAGAAAACGGCCGTCCTCGACCGCTACAACGAACTGATGATGAACTATTCCGACGAGACCGCCGACGAGGGCGCCAAGCTCCAGGACGTCATCGACAGCCAGAACCTGTGGGATCTGGAAAGCCAGGTCGAGATGGCGATGGAAGCGCTGCGCTGCCCGCCGCGCGATTCGGAAGTCACCAGCCTGTCGGGCGGTGAACGCCGCCGCGTCGCGCTCTGCCGTCTCCTGCTGTCGCAGCCGGATCTGCTGCTGCTCGACGAACCGACCAACCATCTGGACGCCGAAACCATCGCCTGGCTTGAAAAGCACCTGCGCGACTATCCGGGCGCCGTGATGATGATCACCCACGATCGCTACTTCCTCGACAACGTCACCGGCTGGATCCTCGAGCTCGACCGCGGCCGCGGCATTCCCTACGAAGGCAATTACTCGGCCTACCTGCTCGCCAAGGCCAAGCGCATGCTGCAGGAAAACCGCGAAGAAGCCGGCCGCCAGAAGGCGATCAGCCGCGAACAGGAATGGATCGCATCCAGCCCGAAGGCGCGTCAGGCCAAGTCCAAGGCGCGTATCAAGTCCTACGAACAGCTGGTCGACGCCGCCGAAAAGCAGCGTCCCGGCGACGCGCAGATCATCATCCCGGTCAGCGAGCGCCTCGGCCAGGTGGTCATCGAGATGGAAGGCATCACCAAGGGCTTTGAAGGCCGCACGCTGATCAACGACCTGTCGATCAAGCTGCCGCCGGGCGGCATCGTCGGCATCATCGGCCCGAACGGCGCCGGCAAGACCACGCTGTTCCGGATGATCACCGGCCAGGAAACCCCGGACGCGGGTTCGATCCGGGTCGGCGAGACTGTCCACCTCGGTTACGTCGACCAGAGCCGCGATGCGCTGGACGGCAACAAGACCGTCTGGGAAGAAATCTCGGGCGGCGCCGAAATCATCAAGCTCGGTAAGTTCGACATGAACTCCCGTGCCTATTGCGGCGCCTTCAACTTCAAGGGCGGCGATCAGCAGCAGAAGGTCGGCAACCTCTCGGGTGGTCAGCGCAACCGCGTTCACCTTGCCAAGATGCTGAAGGCCGGCGGCAACGTTCTGCTCCTCGACGAACCGACCAACGACCTCGACACGGAAACGCTGGGTGCGCTCGAAAGCGCGCTGGAAAACTTTGCCGGCTGCGCCATCATCATCAGCCACGATCGCATGTTCCTCGACCGCCTGGCGACGCATATCCTTGCCTTCGAAGGCGACGGCCATGTGGAATGGTTCGAAGGCAACTTCGAGGACTATGAGCAGGACAAGGTCCGCCGACTCGGCCCCGACGCCCTCAACCCGGGCAGTCAGGCTCACAAGCGTCTGACGCGTTAATCTTTTTTAGCTTCACCTAATTCAAAACCCCGGCTCTGCCGGGGTTTTCGTTTTATGCAAGATTAATAAAGGCTAAAATTCGAACCCCCAAAATTATAGGTATTTTTGACGTAGCCCGATAAAGACAATTGCAAAGATTGCCAGCGCATTTTCGCCCAGGGAGACCATGTCCGCGTGGGTCTTGACGCTGTCATGATGACGGCCCGCTTCAAAGGGTTTTTCATGCTGCGTTTGATCGAACGTCTGCCTTTCCGTACATCGTTGACGCTTCTTGCTTCTGTTCCACTCCTGGCCGTGATTGGGCTCGGCGCGTTCGTCACGTTGAATAGCTACGGCGCTTATCAAAAGCTCTCCGGCGCGGCGGCCCTTGAACGTCTGGCTGGGGCGAGTGGACGGCTGATGCTTGCCTTGCCGGTTGAAAGTGCCGCTTCGCCCGATCAGCGCAGCCAGATGCGCCAGAAAACCGATGAGGCCTACAAGGCAATCGTTGCGGGCTACAACGAAGTGGTCAGTGCCGGCTATGCGGACACGCTCTTGACCGACATCAAGCGCACTCTCGACGAACGATACGCCAAGATTTCGGAGTTCCGCGGCAAGGTGGACGCCGGACCCATCGATGCGATGGTGCCGCTTCTCTATCTGCAGCCGCTTTCCGCGTCCTCCATCCAGCTGACCGCGCGAACCGGCAATATCATTGAGGATCGCGATCTCCAGCAGGGAGTAACCGGCTACGGCGCCCTGCTGCAGTATAATGAAGGTTTTCTCGTTCTTAACCGGATCGGTATGCAATACACCAAGAACGGTACGCTTTCACTTGAAGAGTTTGCTCGCTTCGGTGCTGCAACGACCCAGATCCGAATCTACGGTCAGCTCGTGCGCGAGTTCGTAAATCCTGCGATTGTTTCCCAGCTGGACACGTTCATGCAGTCGGCCCCAGGTCGAGTGGTTCAGCAAAAGATCGAGGAAATGGCGAAGAATACAGCCTTCACGCCTGCTCCTGCCGATCTGGACAACTGGACCAGGGCAATGGCATCGCGTCGCGACTTCGTTGGTCAGTTGTTGGTTGAAACCGCAGCGAGCGTCCACGCGCAAGCCACGTCCAAGCTTGGCAATTCCTACAATTCGTTGGTGACGTCGCTGACGCTGCTTGGCGCATTTGTCATCGCCGCCATTGCCTTGTCAGTCGTGATCGCTCGCCAGCTATCCAAATCAATTCGTCGGGTCGGCGACCGGATGGCAAGCCTTGCCTCCGGCAATACCGAGGAGGCGATTCCCTACGCCGACCGCAAGGACGAGATCGGCGCCATGGCCCGTTCGGTCGAGGTTTTCCGCGAAGCCGCTATCCGCAATCTTCAACTGGAAGCCGATGCGGAGGCCACCCGTCGTCGCTCCGAAGCCGAGCGCATCGAAATGCAGCGCCAGAGCGAGGCGGATGCGGAGGCGAAGCTGACCCAGGCTACCGGTGCGCTCGCCGCCAACCTTCGCCGCCTTGCCGCCGGCGATATGCTCTGCGAGGTGAACGAAGCTTTGGCGCCGCAGTTCGAAGGCCTGCGCCACGACTTCAATACCTCTGTCCGCCAGCTGCGCGACGCACTGCTCAGCGTCGGCAATTCGGTTTCCACCGTCACCAGCGGTTCGAGAGAAATCTCCGACGCATCCGACAACCTGTCCAAGCGCACCGAACAACAGGCCGCCTCGTTGGAAGAAACGGCGGCGGCACTCGAGGAGATCACCGCCAACGTCGTTTCGACCTCGAAGCGCACCGGCGAGGCTCGCGACGTCGTCCGCGACGCACGGACCCGTGCGGACCATTCGGGCCAGGTCGTCCGCAACGCGGTTGCTGCTATGGAGCGGATCGAGAAGTCGTCCAGCCAGATCTCCAACATCATCGGCGTGATCGACGAGATCGCCTTCCAGACCAACCTGCTGGCGCTGAACGCCGGCGTGGAAGCGGCGCGTGCCGGTGAAGCCGGCAAGGGTTTTGCGGTCGTCGCCCAGGAAGTCCGCGAACTCGCCCAACGCTCGGCAAACGCCGCCAAGGAAATCAAGTCGCTGATCTCCAACTCGGCGGTTGCCGTCAGCGAAGGCGTCAAGCTCGTCAGCGAGACGGGCGAGGGGCTCAACGTCATCGAGCAACTGGTTCAGACCGTCAACGGTCACATGGATGCGATCGCAATCGCGGCACAGGAACAGTCGGTCGGCTTGGCCCAGGTCAACACCGCCGTCAACCACATGGACCAGTCGACCCAGCAGAATGCAGCAATGGTCGAAGAGATGAACGCCGCGGGCGCCGGCCTTGCCCAGGAGAGCGGCAAGCTCAGCGATCTCCTCTCGCACTTCCAGCTCGGCGGCAGCGCCTCGGGCCAGCTTCGCGAGACGGCGAGCCGCATGCGCGCGCCGGCGGCTCCGGCCTCGCGCCCGGTTGCCGCTGCACCGAGCCGTCCGATGCCGGCGCGCGCTCCGATTTCCCGCGGAAATACCGCCCTCGCGCAATCCGCCGACGAGTGGGAAGAATTCTGATCTTCCTGGTACAAACAGACCTTGAGAGGGCGGCTTCGGCCGCCTTCTGCGTTTCAGGCGACCTCGTCGGATCCATCAGTTGCCGCTTGCATAGAACGGCAAAACGATATAAACATATCTTTATATCTTGATTGCGTAAGGATGCGGCTGAATGGGATTGGCGCTCGACACCCTGGTGGACGTACTGAAAACAGCCGGCGAGCCGACGCGCTTCCGCCTGCTTGCGCTTCTCGCTGCCGGGGATCTCACCGTCACCGATCTTACCGAAATCCTGGGCCAGTCGCAGCCGCGCATTTCGCGGCATCTGAAGCTGCTTGCCGAAGAGGCGCTGATCGATCGCTATCAGGAAGGCGCCTGGGCTTATTTCCGGCTGAAGCAGGAAGGCAAGGCGGCAACGCTGGTGAGGACGCTGCTTGCCGCCTCCTCGGAGGAGGATCCGGTGCTGCTGAGGGACAGCGAGCGGCTGACGACGGTCAAGCGCCTGCGTGCCGAACGCGCCCAGGCCTATTTCACGCGCAACGCATCCGAATGGGACGAGCTTCGCCGCCTGCATATCAGCGACGCGGCAGTCGAATCGGCGCTGCTCAAGCTGATCGGCCCGACGCCTGTCGACGCGCTTCTCGATCTCGGCACCGGCACCGGCTGGATCCTCCAGCTTCTGTCCAACATCTACCGTCGCGCCGTCGGCATCGACGCAAGCCGGGACATGCTCTCGGTCGCCCGGTCCAATCTCGACAAGGCCGGTATCGTCAAGGCGTCCGTCCGGCATGGCGACATTCTCAACCTGCCGCTCGAAGGCCAGGATTTCGACCTGATCACCGTTCACCAGGTGCTGCACTTCCTCGACCAGCCGGAACTGGCGATCGCCGAGGCAGCCCGCGTGCTGCGTCCGGGCGGCCGCCTGCTGATCGTCGATCTCGCACCGCATACGCTCGAATACCTGCGCAACGACCATGCCCATGTGCGTCTCGGCTTCTCCCATCAGGTGATGGCGGAGTGGCTCGAGAAGGTGGGCCTCGAAGTCGAGCAGGCGATCGATCTTGGTTCCGGCAAGGAAGGCGGGCTCACGGCCACTGTCTGGCTCGCCCGCGACCGCCGCCTGCTGATCGCCGCCCATCATGCATCCGCCCAATCGCAAACCGTCCTTTAAGGGAGCTGAACCAATGACCGCCGATAGCGAAACTTTCAGCGTTTCCTTCGAATTCTTTCCGCCGAAGTCGGAAGAGATGGAGGGCCAGCTCTGGGATACGGTCGATGAACTGGCGCTCTGGGATCCGAGGTTCGTTTCGGTCACCTATGGTGCGGGCGGTTCGACCAAGGCGCCGACGATCAACACGGTGCGCCGCCTGGTCGGCGAGACCTCTCTTGCGACCGCCGCACATCTGACCTGCGTCGATGCCACGCGCGAAGAGACGCATTCCGTCGTCGGCGAGTACCGCGCCGCCGGCATCCGCCATATCGTTGCCCTGCGCGGCGATCCGGCGAGCGGTGTCGGCACCGATTATCGCCCGCATCCGCAGGGTTATGCGAATGCAGCGGAGCTGGTGCGCGGCCTGACGGAACTTGGCGGCTTCGACATTTCCGTCTCCGCCTATCCCGAAAAACATCCGGAAAGCGCCGATCTCGGCGCAGACATCGAAATGCTGAAGCGCAAGGCGGATGCCGGCGCTGCCCGGGCACTGACCCAGTTCTTCTTCGACAACGACGTTTTTGAACGGTACCTCGAAAAGGTCCGCGCCGCCGGCATCGCAATCCCGATCGTGCCGGGCATCATGCCGATCCAGAACCTGACCCAGCTCAAGCGTTTCGCCGGCCGCTGCGGTTCCTCGGTTCCGTCTTTCCTGGATGCCCGTTTCGAAGGGTTGGACGACAAGCCCGAGGATCGCGCCAGCGTGGCTGCCGACATCGCCGCCGAACAGATCGAGGATCTGATCCACCGCGGCCTTGGCGACTTCCACATCTACACGATGAACCGGGCACCGCTCGTCTCCGCCGTCCT
Organism: Neorhizobium tomejilense; assembly: GCF_964254135.1. Taxonomy (NCBI): domain Bacteria; kingdom Pseudomonadati; phylum Pseudomonadota; class Alphaproteobacteria; order Hyphomicrobiales; family Rhizobiaceae; genus Neorhizobium; species Neorhizobium tomejilense. Next base: position 2,064,741 of record NZ_CAXUSO020000001.1, on the reverse strand, counting down.
TCAGCGGCTTGGCCGCCGGCAGATCCGCACGCCGCGCATCGCCGCTGCCTGAGCGCAATGAAAAAAACGCATGCTCCTACGAAAGGAGCATGCGTTTTCACCGGAAGTGCTGATTATCAAACGGTCTTGGATGCGATATCTTGAACTGGTAGTGGAACTGGTGGCGCTCAAATGAAGAGCATGGATGCCACAAACACAAACGCTGCACTGACTACCAAGACATTGAGAGAGTATGTACGTCCCATGTCTGCCTCCTTGCGTTGACGGGCAGACTTTATGTCGGTTTTGTGCCGGTTGGGAAGCGTATTTCTATGCTGCAGCGCCGTCCGCCTGTTCACCTTATCCCTGCACGGATCTCGTAAGTCGCTGATTTTTATCGGTAAAGCATCCGTTAATCTTAATTTCCGCAGAGTTAAAAAGCCGTGTACGGCTGTTAACTTCTGACATATTCCGTGATGGTTTCGACCCGTTACGACGCGCCAGACGGCGAATTGCTGCGCCTGCGAAGGAGCCTTCCGTCGAGCAGGACCAGGCCGAAACCGATCAGCAGCATGCCGATGAGGTCGGTCGCCTCCAGTCTTTCGCCGAGGAAAAGCGCGCCGAGAAGGATCGCGCTCGGAGGCACGACGAGCGTAACCAGAGAGGCATTCGTCGCGCCGGCCATCCCAAGGATACGGAAATAGAGGAGATAGGCGAAGGCGGTCGACAGGAGCGCCAGGGCGAGGATTGCAAGGATGGCATGTGTCGACGGGGCGGGCAGCGCCCAGGGCTGGTCGGCGAGCAGCGACACGGGCAGCATCATCAGGCTGGAGGCCGTGAGTTGTCCGGTGGCGCTGACCGGCGCTGGCAGGCCGCGGAAACGTTTGCCGTAGGTGCCGGCCACTCCGTAGGAGATTGCCGCAAGGATCGGCAGGATCAGCGCCCAGAGCGGCGCGGACGCCGCCGCCGTGACGCCTGGACCGATCAGCACGGCTGTCCCGGCAAGACCCGCAAGGCAGCCGGCGATTTTTGCGGGTGTCAGTTTTTCGTCGGCGGTCCAGCGATTGGCGATCAGCACCGTCCAGATCGGCGTGGTCGCGTTGAGGATCGAAGCGAGACCGGCGCCGATCTCGGTCTGGCCGAAGAAGATCAGCGTATGGGGAAGGGCGTTGTTGATGAAGCCCATGACCAGGAAGGACCGCCAGTGGGTTCTAAGCGTCGCATAAAGCCCGAACCGGCCGTGCAGATAGATGTGCAGCGCCGCTGCTGCCAGGAACAGGCGCAGGAAGACGAGGGTGAAGGGCGGCACTTCCAAGACTGCGACGCGCGCGAAGAAGAACGAACCGCCCCAGATCAATCCGAGCAGCAGGATCAGGGCCCAGGCGGTGGCGCTGGGCTTCGGAATAGCGGCGGTTGTCATGCAAAATCCCCCTCACGGTCAAGGTCAGGGGATATCCCTTTGTTCCGCGAACCGCCACCCGATTTCGGTCGGGCGGCGATTGTATTTCAGAGCGCGGAGAGCAGGGTCTGGGTCGGCCAGCCGTCGGCTGGCTGGCCAAGGCGTGCCTGTTCCTTCTGGACGGCCTGGCGCGTGCCCGACCCCAGGATGCCGTCGACCTTGCCGATATTGTGGCCGAGCGCTTCCAGCTTGGTCTGCAGCGCCTTCATGCTGGTGTCGTCCAGGCCCTGGTCCGGCGTGCCCTTCAGATAGGTCGGAGCACCCGAAAGCCGGGTCGCGAAATAGGCGGCCGAGGTCGTGTAGATGAACGACTGGTTCCATTCCAGATAGATGCTGAAGTTCGGATAGGTCAGGAAAGCTGGTCCCTTGCGACCCTGCGGAAGGATCAGGGCTGCGGGCAGGTTGCCGAAATTGGTCGCGCCGTCACGCGGGGTGACGCCGAGCTTGAACCATTCGCTGGCCGGGATCTCGTTGCCGAGGCCGGACTTGTCCCAGGGGAGGTTCTCCGGCAGCGTCACTTCCTGGATCCACGGCTGGCCAGGTTTGAAGCCCATGCTCTGGATGAATTTTGCGGCCGTGAGGATAGCGTCCGGGGAACTGGCCTTGACGTTGATATGGCCATCGCCGTCACCATCGACGCCGTGCGCGATAATATCCTCGGGGAGCATCTGCACCTGGCCGATCTCGCCGGCCCATGCGCCCGTGTTGGTGGAAGGATTGAGGTCCCCGTGCTGGACCATCTCGATCAGGGCGATCAGCTGCGGGCGGAAAAGCTGCGGGCGGCGGCAGTCGTGCGCGAGCGTCACCAGTGCGTTACGGGTGTTGAAATCGCCCTGCACGGCACCGAAATCGGTCTCCATCCCCCAGAAGGCGGTGATGACGCCGGGCGCCACGCCGAATTCCTTCTCTGCGCGGGCGAAGACCTCCGCATACTGCTTGATTTTTTGGCGGCCGATGTCGAGGCGCGCCTGGCTGACGGTGCGCTGCGAAAATTCGAGGAAGGTCTGGCGGAAGACGCCTTGAGCCCGGTCGCGAGACAGAACCTTCTGATCGATCTGGGCACCGGCGAGCGCTTCGTCTACCGCGCTTGCCGAGGCGCCCTTGGAAGTGGCTTCCGCCTTGACGCCGTCGAGGAAAGCGCCGAGATCGCCGCCGCAGGCGATAGCCGGGGCCTGGGCGAGGGCGGTGGAGGCAAGGCAACTGGTGATGACGGAGGCAAGGGCGAGGCGGCGGGCAAAGCGAGCGGACATTCGGCGTTCCTAGAATCTGAGTAAGCGCCGTCCGATCTCGGAAAATTTTGTGACCGAAACGTGGACGGCAGCCGTGTTGGCGCAGTTTTTATCGCAACTGCTCACACATTGCCAGACACCTGTTTCGTCGGGTGAACGGGGTTTACTTCGAGACCGCCGCAACCCAGTTGTGCCAGTTCTTGGAGGTGCCCGCAAAGACGTTGATATCCATCTCGCCCTTGATGCCCGGCACGACGCCCGTCGAGGTATACTGCCAGAAAGCCCAGCGGCGATCGGGGTAGATCTTGGTCGGATGCTGCGCCACGGCGCGGAGCCAGAAGTGGTGGTTGCTGAAGGCGCCGACCAGATTGTCTCGGTGGAAATCCACCGACGTATAGATGATCGGCCGCTTGCCGTAGTAGGCCTCGAGACGATCCATGAAGCGCTGCATGGAGGCGCGCACGGTCTCGGGATCGGGGCGGGTCTTGCAGGTCGGCGAGGACTGGTTCCATTCCATGTCGAGGACCGGCGGCAGCTTCACCGCGTCCCTGGGCACGTTGTTGATGAACCAGTCGGCCTGTTCGTCGGCTGTCGAGCAGAAATAATAGAAGTGGTAGGGGGCATAAGGAATGCCGGCCGATGCGGCGCCCCGCCAGTTCAGTTCGAACGTCGAGTCGATGCGATCCTTGCCTTCCGTCGCCTTGATGAAGACGAAGGCGATGCCGGATTTTTTCACGGCGGGCCAGTCGATATCGGTGCCGTTCCACTTGGAGACGTCGATGCCGTGGACCTCGTGGAGCCCAGGGTGCGTTTTGCCGAAATCCTGCGGGTCACTGTCCTTGAACCGCATCTTCTTGACCGATGACGTTTCCATCAGGTCATAGCTTGAGGATGTGCATCCCGTGGCAAGGAGCGCGGTGGCAAGGAGGGCCAGAAGGAGCCGAGGCATGAACATCCCGTGTGGTGTCGACGTGGAAGCCTCTTGCCCCGTTCGACGCAAAACAGGGAGGCATGAACTCCATATTCACCATAACGTCGTAAAAAATCGGTTAGGGCAAGAGGATTTCATGCCGGAGATGCGGGAGCCTAACGCTTCAGCCGCGGCGGCGGATGACGGCATGCCAGGCATAACCCCGGCCGATCTCCTCGAAGATCATGTCGGCATCGGCGGCCGCCAGCTTGCTTTCCAGCACTTCGTGCAGGTTTGGCCGCGGCGTGACGTGGAAGCGCATGAGCCAGGCCTTCAGGAACCGCCCGAACCAGCTTGGCAGCCGTTCCTGCTGGCCGAAATCGACGATGTGGAGGGAGCCATGCGGCGCCAAGGCCGCAAGCGCGGCATCGATCGCCTTTTCCCAGTCGGGAATCATCGACAAGGCGTAGGAAATCAGGATGCGATCGAAGCCGGCCGCACCGAACTCTTCCGCTTTGAAATTGGTGGCGTCGGCGACGCGAAATTCCGGGATGATCGGCTTGCCGCGGAAATTGGACCGGGCGCTTTCCAGCATCTCGGCGGAGATATCGAGGCCGTAGAGCCTGGCCGCCGGATACTGCCGGTGGGCGAGGGCGAGGTTCCGGCCCGTGCCGCAGCCGACTTCGAGCAGCGAGGCATTCGGCGGGACATTCAATCCCGCAATCGCCCGGTCGCGGCCGAAGAGGTAATATTTGCGGGTGATGTCGTAGATATGGCGCTGATACCGGTACATCCGGTCCATGCGCTCGGCGTGGCCAGTCGGCAGGGAGTTACTCGCCATATCCGTCGCCATCAGGCTTTTTTCACATAGATGTGGAAACCGCCGTAAATTGCCGACCGGTCTTCCAGGTTGAGTTCGTTGGAGCGTTCTTCCAGATAGGACCACTGGTCGAAAAGGGCCGGGGAAAGGCGACCGTCGAGCACGCTCTTTTCGGCCGCCGTGCGGAAGATCACGCGGGCGCCGGGCGCGGCCGTGCGGCTGATTTCCGACCAGACGTCGTTCAACTGCTCGTCCGTCATCCAATCCTGTGCGTCGAGCAGGACGTAGCGATCGACCGAACCGGCGGACTTCTGGGCCAGCAGTTCCGTGAAGCTGGCATGGTGGACCGTGACACGCTCGGCATTGTCGCGGATGGCGCGGTAGTTTTCAGCCTTGAGGTAGGTCGGCAGCGTGCCCTCCTCCGGCTTCGGATACCGTCGCATAAAGGCCTGCCAGGCGAAATAGTTGTCGCGCAGCGGGAAATGGCAGGCGAGCTTTTCAAGGCGCTGGCGCAGGACTGGCGCGATCGATCCGTCCGAGGCGAGACTCGCCAGCTCGTCATATTGCTGCGGCGGAATGCCGAGGCCGAACAGCGAGCTCTTGCGGCTGGTGATCCAGCGGATCAGCGGCCTGTCGAACAGCGGAGCGATGCGGTCGTCGAAGAACTGGCGCTGCTCGCGCAACGACTTGGCATCGGCCATTTCGGTGAGGTCGATGCCATGCAGGCGAGCGATCAGGTGACCGGCGCCGATGAAGCGGCCGAGCAGGCCGGTCTTGTAGATATTGCGGTCGAACACTTCGATCCGCCGGCGGCCGGCGAGCGTGCGCTTGTCCCAGTAGGCGCGGGTCGCGGCATCGAGATTCGGCGCGATGAACGCGTCGTAGCTCTTGCTGTTGGTGCGGATGCCGTCCATGCCGAAGTGGCGCACGACATCGCCATGGCCTGGCAGGTGGCGGAAGGCGGCGAGCTTCAGGCGGTTCAGCGCGACGTGATGCGGGTTGAGGTCGACGACGTCGATCTTCTTCGGCGAGCGGGACAGATAGGCGAGCATGTTGCAGCCGCCGGAACCGATGGTGACGATCGAATGCTCGCCGGAAAGCTCCATGGCTGTCATGTCGACTTCCGGGTCTTCCCAGATCTGCGGATAGACGAGACCGGAGAACAGGAGGCCGAAAAGCCTTTCTGAGAAACCCTGCCGGGACAGAGCTTTATGCTGCAGAAGTGCGTCCTTCAGCTTCTGGTTTTTCCGAAAACCGGCTTCCTGTGCAATATCCGCCATGGTCGAGTCCCGCTTTGTCCAGAGTTTCAGCGCGTGTAAACCTGTCATGCTACAGATTGATGACGCAGCCTGTGGCCAGTCCCCCGATCGGCCCCACGCGGCCGAACACCCCCTTCCTTGGCGTCGAGAATCCTGATTGCATGCGGCCCTTGAAATGGAGGCAGGCATGCGGTTGTTGGTGCGGTTCCTAAAAATCCTCTGCGGCGTCATCGTCGTCGGCCTGATCGGGCTCGGAATCTGGCTCTATACATCGCCGCCGGAACTGCTGAGGGTCGGAAGCGGCTATTCGGCCAAGATGGTCTGCTCGAACGTCTTTATTGCCGGCCGCGACAGCAGCGAGGTCCTCGCTGTCGACGTGCAGGCTCCGGGTCACCCGCTTCTGAAATTGATGCGGGTCTCCGTCGATCGAACGGAAAAGCGGGTTCATGCCGCGCTGCTCGGCATTTTTGCCGGCAATGACGCGGTCTATCGCAAAGGGCTCGGCTGCGCCGTCGTCCCCGATGGGGCGCCGGCTGTTGCCGTCGGCGTTTCGGTGCCTGCCGTTACGTCAGTCGATCCATCCACGCTTTGGCCGGAAGGTGGAAAAGTGGAATCCGATCCGTCGGTTGCGCGGCTTCTCTCAGACATGGGCCTTGCCGGTCCGGGCCTTCGGGCGGTGGTCGTGGTCAAGCGGGGACGGATCGTCGGCGAGACCTATTCGACCGGCTTTTCCAAGGATACGCCGCTGCTCGGCTGGTCGATGACCAAGACCGTGAATGCTGCGATTCTCGGCACGCTCATTCGAGACGGAAAGCTTTCGCTGGACGACAAGGGCCTGTTCCCGCAATGGCAGGGCAACCAGCGCGGCGATATCCGGATTGCCGACCTGGCCGCCATGGAAAGCGGGCTCGCCTTCAACGAGAACTACGGCACGGTCGCCGATGTCACCCGCATGCTCTATCTCGAGCCGGACATGGCGAACTTCGCGGCCGACCAGCCGCTGGAGGCCGACCCCGGCACGCGGTTCGGTTATTCTTCCGGCACGGCCGTGATGCTCTCGAAGATCTGGATGGACCGGATCGGCGACAGAACTGCCGCGCTGTCCTATCCCCGCAACGCGCTGTTCGGCCCGCTCGGCATGCAAAGCGCCGTCATGGAGACCGATGCGGCAGGCACCTTCGTCGGCAGCTCGTATATGTATGCGACCGCGCGCGACTGGGCCCGGATCGGGCTGCTGCTTGCGCGGGACGGTGTGTGGAACGGCAACCGGATCCTGCCGCAAGGTTTCGTCACCCTGATGCACCAGGCCAACGCCACGTCGAACGGCCGTTATTCCAAAATGCAGACGTGGCTGCCGGGCAAGAATAATCCAGACATTCCGGCGGATGCGTTTTTCCTGCAGGGGCATGATGGGCAGACCATCACGGTCATTCCGTCGCTCGATCTGGTGGTGGTGCGGCTCGGGCTGACGCCGAGCTGGAACCGTTACGATCCGTCCCGGCTGGTCGCCGAGGTGGTGAAAGCAACAACGGCGCCCTGAGGCGCCGCTGCACATATTCGGTCAAGGCACTTTCAGCCCGGCTATTTCTCGAGGACGTCCAGCATGTTCTTGCGTTTGGCGTCGTAATAATAACCGCGCGCGTAGAGCTTGATGGCATTGTCGTTTCTGTTGTCGGCGACAAGCCAGGCGCCGCGCAGGTATTTGATCGCGTATTTGAGATTGGTCTCGGCATCGAGCAGGCCGGCCGGCGGGCCTTCGTAGCCCATGGACTTGGCGGTTGAATACTTGATCTGCATGAGGCCCCAGTAGCCGTTCTTGTGATAGGCCTTGGGATCGTACTTGCTTTCCCGATGCACGACGCGGTGCACGAGCGATTCCGGCACGCCGTACATGCCGGCATAACGCTTGATGAGCTTGCTCAATTCCGCCGGCGCACCGGTGGCCGTGGACGGCATCGGCTCGCCGGGAGCCGGCGGGAATTCCATGGCGGACAAGGCGGCAACGGCTCGCGGCTGTGCTGCATAGGCAAGCGTCGCAGTGTCCGGGCGTGGGGTCGGGACGACGGTCTGCAGCGCGACCATGTCCGGTGTCAGTTCCCGTTCGTCCAGGGCGATCGCCGAAGCTGCCGCCGGCTGGATCTTGCCTTCGCTGACCGCCGGTGCGATCGGCGGCGACACGAGGCGTCCACCCTTCGGCGCCGCAAGGCTCGCCGGCTGGGTCGAAGCGAGAATTGTCGATGTGGTGCGAGCAACGGGCGGCGGCATCATCGCCGGGCCGGGCGCGGGGGCGAAAGCGACGAGCGGCGCCATGGTGGGCGATGCCATTGCGGCGGATTGAACGGACATCGCATCGGCGGCGGCGGGCACCGGCACGGGAAGTCTTGCGGTCTTGGCGAGTGCCACGGTCGGCTGCGTGCCGACGGTCTGGGCGGCCGAGGCGACCTGAACACCCGGAGGGGTCATCTGGCCTGCAGTCTGGGCCTGCCCGTTTACCGGGAGATCGGAGTTGTACTGGATAGTCGTCTGGCCATCCGCGGAGGCCGTCTGGACAGGTCCGGTCGTCTGGCCGCTGGTCGGGACAACCGTCTGTGTCGCTGCAAGCTTCTGCTCGCGTTCAACGCTCGAACATCCGGCCAGAACCGAAGAAACGGCGCACGCCACAGCCGTCCCGCGGCCGAGGAATCGGATTATCGCCATTGGGTCGCTTTCATGAAAAATGGTTACCCCAGTCCGCCCAAACGCCACCAAAAGAGTGTTTTGATTAACCTATTGGGCAGCGTCCGACAAGATGGCGAGCGTCAGGCGGCGATCCGGCGATAGCCGGCTGTGACCGCGCGCCGCGAAATGAAGCGCGTCTGGGGCTTGCGTGAGGCGGAGTTGAAGTTGGCGGGCCGCCGTCGGCGGTTGAGCACGCGGCGCGGAAAAAGCACGTGAATTCCGGCTCCAAGCGCAGCACAGACAAGGAAAGTCGCCTGCATTTCGAGAAGCTGGGGCAGGAGGGAGCGGTCGGGATCGACGAACTGGGCGAGTACGGCTGCAAGAACGACGGCATAACGCGCCCGGAAGGCGGATTTACCGAACAGGCATCCGAAGATTCGCGCTGCCCGACATTCGGGAAGATTGTCGTTATCGGCAATCGGACCGGAGATTCGCGGGTCCTGGTAGGACCAGATCACATAGAGCATCAGATAACCGAGCCCTGCCCAGGAGATCACGTCGATGAGCTTGGGAAGATAGACGGCGATCAGGGCCATGGGGATCATCGCCACGATCAGGGCCGCCGACATTCCCACGGCAAGCCCCGGGACCGTCGCGATCGCCGTGCGGCGACCGCGCTGGAGAGAGAAGCTGGCAGTCAGACAAGCGATAGGGCTCGGAAGGAGGGCGAGAAAGATCGCGGTCGCAGCAAAAGCGAGCCAGATGTCAGCCGTCATTCCATTTCCTCCCGGACGCCTGTTGAGCGGCGCCCGCTAGTTTTCTTGTCTCAAGCCGTTTCGAAGGGCTGGCCGATATGGTCCATCACTTCGCCGAACCATTTTGCAGTCAGATCGAAATGTTTTCCACCCTTGATTCTGGGAAATTCGATCGTGCGCAGTTTTCCGCCCTGATCCTCGTCGTGGCCGGTCACGCCCGAGACCTTATTCAGCGCGCTTTCGACGGCGAGATCGACCATCCCCTGGATGAGCCGCAGGTCGTTACCGTTTGCCGGCGCCGAGCGGGCGAAATAGCCGGATTTCTGTACCATCGAACGGTCGGCGCCGATCAGCGCCGCGAACTGCTTCTGGAACCAGCCGCCAACATTGATCGTGTCGATCTTAACATGGCCGAACGCGTCGCGCTTGATCGATTCGCCTGCCGCTTCCCGTTCGGCGACGATCGTATCGAGACCGGCACCTTCCGACACGAACAAGGTTACGAAACCGCGCTTGTCCATGACGTCCTTGAGGCGTGCGGCCTCCTTTTCGAGGTCGAAGGCCATCTCCGGCAGGTAGACACCGTCGATGTTCTTCATCGCGCTGTTCATCATGAAGCCCTCGACATATTCGTTGCCTTTGGTCTTCTGAATATAGGCCCGTGCAGTCGCGGCGGTAAGCCAGCCGCAGTGACGTCCCATCACTTCGTGAATCACAAATGTGCGAGGAGCGGCACTCTGCTCGTTCGAAACGTTGTCGAAGAAAGAGGCGCCGACTTCGGCAGCCGTCCAGGCGCCGAGCGACTGGCGGATCGGCACGATATCGTTGTCGACGGTCTTCGGCAGGCCGACGACGGTCAGGTCGTAGCCATTGGCGCCGAGATAGGCTGCGAGGTCGGCGGCCGTTGTGTTGGTGTCGTCGCCGCCAATCGTGTGGAGGATGGTGATCCCATCGGCCGCCAACCGCTCGGCGGCGACGCGAAGCGGGTTCTCACCTTCCTTGACGAGGCCGCGCTTGACGCAGTCTCCGGCATTGGTGAGCTTGACGCGGCTATTGCCGATCGGCGAGCCGCCGTAGCGGTGCAGCAGATGGGCTTTTTCGCGCATGTCGGTGGTGATTTCGATGCGGTCGCCGAGCAGGACGCCCTGATAACCGGAACGGTAGGCGACCATCTCGATATCCGGCGCGACGTCGTTGTAGCGCTCGATCAGGCCGCCAACGGCGGAAGACAGGCAAGGCGCCAGGCCCCCTGCGGTCAGCATTGCTACTTTCTGTTTGGCCATCGATCCTCCTTGACGCGCATGCTCGCGTACAGTTCAAAACCGCTGGAATGGATGCGACAGAGACAGGCCCCTGTAAAGTGAATTTCTCAAGAAAAACCGCAGCTTCGACTTCTTGGCACAGGAGAGCCTAATATAATCGATTCAACTGCCGCGGCGCCTCGATCGCGCTTGTGGAAAAAGAGATTCAGAGGCTTCGCAATTGTCCCGAAGTGCCAGGTCACCTGTCTGTGAGCGCCGGTGATTGTTCGGAAAACATGAACATAGTTTAATCTAAGACGGGCCGCCGGTCGCCTTGCAATCCCAATTATAATCTGGTCCACTGCACTCATGATCTGGGATTTTGCCTGCCTTCACCTTTCCTCCCTTTGGGAACGGCTTCTCGGCGCCATGGGCGACGCGGCCGGGAACGCGCTCGGCCGTGTCATCGAGGTGATCCGCACGACGTTCGAGGGTGATCCGGAAACACGCCGGCAGGTGTCTTTCTCGGTCGCAATCATCGCGCTGTCGGCCAAGATGGCGAAGGCTGACGGTATCGTCAGTGAGGCCGAGGTCAAGGCCTTTCAGCAGATATTCGATTTTCCCGACGAGGAAGCCCGCAACGTCGCGCGCCTCTATAATCTCGCGCGCCAGGACGTCGCGGGTTACGAAGCCTATGCGACGAAGCTCGCGGGTTTGTGCAGCCCAGGCGCGGGCAAGGCTGCAAACTGCCCGATGCTGGAAAACGTCGTCGACGGGCTGTTTCATATCGCCAAGGCGGACGGCCTGGTGCACGAGGCGGAGCTTGCCTTCCTTTTCCGCATCGCCGAAATCTTCCGCATCGACGAGGGGCATTTCCGCCGCATCATGGCGCGGCACGTGCATCTCGACGGACGGGACCCCTATCTTGTGCTCGGCGTTTCGCCGGAAGACGATTTCGCAAAGATCCGCAAGCAGTACCGCTCGCTGGTGTCCGAACATCATCCGGACCGTCTGATCGCCCGCGGCGTTCCGGCTTCGCTGCATGCCGCCGCCAATGAGCGCATGGCCGCGCTCAACGCCGCCTATGCGGCGATTGCGAAAGAGCGCCGCGCCGCATGATGCCGTTTTACGCCGACTATGCCGGCGCGACGGTAAGGCCTTCCCCCAATCACGGCGAGCGCGCTGGCGGGCGCAGGCCCGACATGATCATCCTGCATTACACGGGCATGCCGAGCGGCAACCAGGCGCTCTCCTGGCTCTGCAACGAGGAGAGCCAGGTTTCGAGCCACTATTTCGTCCATGAGGACGGGGGCGTGGTGCAACTCGTGCCGGAGGACCGCCGTGCCTGGCATGCCGGCAAGAGCTCCTGGGCCGGCGAGGCCGACATCAATTCCTGTTCGATCGGCATAGAGATCGCCAACCCAGGCCATCCCGGTGGCCTGCCGGACTATCCGTCCGCGCAGATCCAAGCCGTCGTCGAATTGTGTCACGATTGCGGCCAAAGGTGGCAAATCCGACCGGAAAGGGTGCTTGGACATTCCGATGTCGCCCCTATCCGCAAGGTCGATCCGGGCGAAAAATTCCCCTGGGAAAAGCTGTACCTTGACGGGATAGGTCATTGGATCGATCCAGCACAAATCAGCGGCGGACGGTTTTTCCAGTTCGGCGAGAGCGGCCAGCCTATCGAGGCATTGCAGTCGATGCTGTCGCTTTATGGCTACGGAATTGAAATCACGGGCACTTTCTGCGAGCGCACGAAGGGCGTGGTCGAGGCGTTCCAGCGTCATTTCAGGCCGCAGTTGGTCGACGGGATCGCCGATTTTTCGACGATCGACACACTTCATCGGCTGCTCAAGTCCTTGCCAAAATTCAATTAATGCGGGCGCCGCACCGGTCGTTCGGGACCGCGTCGAAATCGCAAAATTTTGCAGTGCCACATCATCTCCTTATTAGCCCGGTCTAAAGGACCCGCTAACGGCAGCCGCCATGTTGGACGGGGGTTGCAGAGATAAACGACCAGGAATCGTGAAAACATCGCGCCGTCAATCCGGCGACGCGCTGAGAGGGTGTTTGCGTAACGACACCTGCGGTTCCTGTTGGTCCGGAGACACTTCACCTACATGAATATTATGATTGTTGCTGCCGCGGCGGGCCTTGCCATGCTGGTCGCGGGAACCGAACTCGTGCGTGCTGAGGACGACGCCGTCACCACCTACACCAAGGCGCTCGTCATTCCATGGGAAACGCGCGAAACCGGTTTTGCCGCGCCCACCGACGAAGCCAGGCGCCTGGTTCGGCAGCTTCATTATACCCAGCTGATCTCGAAATATGCGGACGAATACGATGTTCCTGAAGAGCTTGCGCTGGCGGTGGTGCAGATCGAGAGCAACTTCCGCCCGACCGTCAAGGGCAGTGCAGGCGAGATCGGGCTGATGCAGATCAAGCCGGCGACGGCGAGGCTGATGGGTTACCGCGGGCCGGACTACGGCCTCTACGATCCCGAGACCAATATCCGCTACGGTATGAAATACCTGGCCGGCGCGCACGAACTCGGCGGCGGCAAGATCTGCGGCACCATTCTCAAATACAATGCCGGCCACGGTGCCAAGCGGATGAACCCGGTTTCGAAGCGCTATTGCAACCGGGTGCAGGCGGTGATCGAGACCGCCGAACAGTCGGCCGAACAGACTGCGTCGCTTTCGCCTGTGGCATTTTGATTCCGAAAACGGCTAGAAGTGCTTCTGACAGAAGACATTTCGGCCGGTGGAATCGAAAGGCGAGGGCATGACGGAACGGTTCAGATTTATCGTGATCGGGAGGGGCATGATGGGCGCTGCGGCAGCCCGCTACCTCTCGAAATGGACCGACGGTATTGCGTTGGTCGGTCCCGGTGAGCCGGCGGACTACGGGCGCCATGAAGGCGTCTTTGCCAGCCACTACGACGAGGCGCGCATCACCCGGACGATCGATCCCGATCCCGTGTGGGCGCGCCTCGCCAACCGTTCGATCGAACGTTACGGCGAGATCGCCCGCGAAAGCGGCGTGGATTTCTATAGCGAATCGGGCTGCCTGCTGGTCGGCCCTAAGCGCGGCGAGGGACCTTCCTATGTCGCGAACGTGCTCGATGCGGCAGACAAGCTCGGCGTTTCGACCGAGACGCTGTCGGATCTCGATCTTGCCGATCGGTTCGGTTTCTTCTCGTTCCCGAAGGCGAGCGAGGGGGTCTGGGAGCCCAGGAATGCCGGGCACATCAATCCGCGCCGGTTGGTGAAGGCCCAGGCTCTGATCGCCGAACGCCAGGGCACGGCAATCATTCCCGAAACGGTTTCCTCGGTGCGCCAGGAGGGCGATCAGGTCACCGTCACGACCAGCGAGGGCAACAGTTATGTTGCTGAAAAAGTGCTGGTCGCAGCCGGAGGTTTCTCGATCAACGAACGGCTGCTCGGCGCACGCCTCGACCTGAGCGTCTATGCCCGCACCGTCGCCTTCTTCGAGGTCGACGAGGCCACCATGGACATCTGGGGCAGGGTGCCTTCGCTGATCTGGAAATGGCGCGAGGGCGAGGACGGCATCTATCTCCTTCCGCCGGTGCGGTATCCCGACGGCAGGATCTATCTGAAGATCGGCGGCGATCCGGACGATCTGCTGCTGCCGACCGAGCCGGACATCCGCGCCTGGTTCCGCTCGGGCGGGCGGGAAAGCACCAGGGCGCGGCTTGCCGAGATCATGACGCGGCTGATGCCGGAACTCGATCTCTCGCGCTCGTCGATGGCGGCCTGCGTCACCTCGTTCACGCCGACCGGATATCCGGCAATCGCCATGACGCAAGCCTCCCGAATCGGCATCCTCAGCGGCGGCTGCGGGGCGGCGGCCAAGAGTTCCGACGAGATCGGCCGGCTCGGCGCCGAGCTGATCTTCCATGGGAAAATCCGGGATGAAGTCTATTCGACGGATTTCCGGGCGGATTATCTCCTAAGCCGATTATCTCCGGCCTGATTACTTCTCGCCTATGGCTTTCGCTCTCCATCTCGGTTATGGACCGCCTGCCAGTTGGCCGGGCAGCCGCGCTTTACCAATGCCGAAAGGCGGTAAGGTGAGGAAAGTCCGGGCTCCACGGAAACACGGTGCCGGATAACGTCCGGCGGGGGCGACCCTAGGGAAAGTGCCACAGAAAGGAAACCGCCCCGCTTGCTGTACCGCTTTAAACAAAGCGGCAGAGCTGGCGGGGTAAGGGTGAAAGGGTGGGGTAAGAGCCCACCGCGCTTCTGGTAACAGCGGCGGCAAGGTAAACCCCACCGGGAGCAAGACCGAATAGGGATGACACGGGCCGCGTGAAAGCGTGGCTACAGCCTGTTTCCGGGCCAGTCATCCGGGTGGGTTGCGTGAGGCGACATGCAAATGTCGTCCCAGATGAATGGCTGCCACGTTCCGGTGCTTGCACCGGGGCCATACAGAACCCGGCTTACAGGCCAACTGGCGTTTACCTCCTCTCGCCGTCGCGATTCTGTCTGCGCCCTTGGCGAGGGAGAGACGTCCTGCGGCCGCTTTTTGCGGTGCACCGTTTATATCAGGAGTTTCGAAAGCTCCTTTGTTTGTCGGAGCTTAACAAGTGTCCACAATTCACTTGTCGGACACTGCCGAGGCGGTTTCTTCACTCCCTCCGATAACCTTTTGTTAAACTTAACAGCTTATAAATAAATCCCATCTGGGAGTGGCTAGCGGGGCTTCTCCCATTGACGCCCATATGGTCCCATGGTATCCCAAAATCGCACTGCACAAGGGCGAATGAGCGCCCGCCAACCCCTGAGTTTCGGTCGTCCTACGGCCGGGCGGTTATCCGCCCATCCGGGCGGCGAAGCTGTGTTTGGTGTTGTGTCAACGGGTGGACGGGCTTCCGTCCTGAACCATAACGGAGCGGATGTTTGGCGTGATGAGCCGCTTCCTGTCGAATGCGACGAACAGGATCGATGCGAAGGGACGGGTCTCCGTTCCGGCGAGTTTTCGTTCGGTTCTTTCGGAGCGCGGGATCCAGGAGCTTTATTGCCTCCAGGATTTCACCTATCCGGCGATCAGCGTCGGCGGGCCGGATTTGCTCGATCGTTACGAGCGGCAGATCGCTTCCGTCGATCCGTTTTCGCCGGAAGCGAACCGGATGTCGCTGCTCGTACACGGTGGCGGCGTCTTCATGAGGCTCGATGCGGAGGGCCGGCTGATGGTCACGGATTTCATCCGCGACTTCACGGGAATCAGCTCGGATGTTACCTTCGTTGGGCGCTCGGATCATTTTCAACTTTGGCAGCCGCAGGCGTTCCACGAGGCGCAGGCGGCGGCGAGAGAGGGGCGCTTCGGTTCGCGTCCCGCGTAAGACAGGGGAACGGAATGGCGGCGAATCCAGGCGACGGAACAACCGAGCCCGAAGGCGGACCGGTTCGTCACATTCCGGTTCTTCTGAAAGAAGTTCTGGAGGCGCTCGAGCCTCGGGCTGGCAAGGTCATTCTCGACGGTACGTTCGGGGCGGGCGGTTATACATCCGCCATTCTTGCCGCCGATGCCGAAGTGATCGCGCTCGATCGCGACCCGAATGCGATTGCCGCCGGCAAGGCGCTTGCCGATGCCCATAAGGGTCGCCTCCACCTCGTTCAATCGCAGTTCTCCAGCCTTGCCGACCACGCGCCGGAAGGCGGGCTCGATGGCATCGTGCTCGATATCGGCGTCTCCTCGATGCAAATCGACGAGGCCGATCGCGGCTTTTCCTTCCAGCGAAATGGGCCGCTCGACATGCGCATGTCGGCGAGCGGCGTCTCGGCCGCGGATGTCGTCAATCGCGCCAAGGTCGGCGATCTCACGCGTATCTTCGGTTTCCTCGGTGAGGAAAAGCATTCGGGCCGTATCGCCCGCGCCATCGAGAAGCGTCGCCTGACTGAACCCTTCACCACGACGCGCGAACTCGCCAACCTCATCGAGACGGTCAACCCGCGCAAGGCCAAGGACAAGATCCATCCGGCAACCCGCGTCTTCCAGGCGCTGCGTGTCTTCGTCAACGACGAGCTCGGCGAGCTCGCTCAGGCGCTGTTTGCGGCCGAGCGGGTGCTGAAGCCCGGCGGCCGGCTGGTCGTCGTCACCTTCCATTCGCTGGAAGACCGGATCGTCAAGCAGTTCTTCGCCGATCGTTCCGGCAAGGCTTCCGGTTCGCGCCATCTACCGATGGTCGTGGCAAAGCCTGCGATCTTCGAGCCGCTCGGCAAGTCGATGATCTCGGCGAGCGACGAGGAGGCTGAACTCAATCCGCGCGCCCGTTCCGCCAAGCTTCGCGCCGGGGTGCGGACGGAAGCTCCGCCGCGATCGGCCGACATGTCCATTTTCGATCTGCCCGATCTCGCCAGCCTTGCAAAGATGGGAGCCTGATACATGCTGCGTAGCTTCGATCTTGTCCTGATCGGCGTGATGACGGCAGCGGCCGTCGTCACCTATTCGATCAAGCACCGCGCCGACGAAAAACTCAGCGAAGTTCGCCGGCTGGAGTCGGAAATCAAGCTGGAGAAAGACACGATCGATCTCCTGAAGGCGGACTGGGCCCTGCTGACCCAGCCGAACCGCCTGCACCGGCTGATCAACGTCTACAGTTCCGAGCT
Source organism: Neorhizobium tomejilense (assembly GCF_964254135.1). NCBI lineage: Bacteria > Pseudomonadati > Pseudomonadota > Alphaproteobacteria > Hyphomicrobiales > Rhizobiaceae > Neorhizobium > Neorhizobium tomejilense. The sequence continues at coordinate 2,047,799 of NZ_CAXUSO020000001.1, read as the reverse complement.
GGCACTGGCTCCCACGGAGACGACGCAGCTTGCGATGCCGAAGGAACTGCCGATGCCCAAGGCCCGGCTTCCGCAGCCCGAGACCACGATCGAGGACATCATCGCCGGAAAGAACAGCGAGGTTGCCGCCGCGCTGAAGGGGGTTGCCGCCGCCAAGGCCAAGCCCGCCGCGAAAATCCCCGTGCCGCAGCGGCGCGGTCCCATCGAAGTCATTTCCACAGGATCGGTGAAACGCTGATGTCTTTCCTGTCCCGCATCATGATCGTCAAGAGCCGCGCGCATTTCTCCTCCGGCAGCCGTGGCCGCGGCTCCGAGAAGGCCTCCTTCGAGGGGACCCGCAAGCGCAAGTCCGCCCAGGCGAAAAACCGCGTCGGCCTGCTGATCGCCGGTTTCACGGTCTTCTACTGCGTCGTCGGCGGCCGGCTGATGCAATATGGCGTGGCGCAGCCGCTGACGACATCGAGCATCCTGCCGGCGGACCGCCTTCTGGCGTCGCGCCCCGACCTCGTCGACCGCAATGGCGCGGTTCTGGCGACCGACATCCGCACCGTTTCGCTGTTTGCCGAGCCCAACAAGATCGTCGATGCCGACGAGGTGATCGAGAAACTCTCGACGGTTCTGAACGACCTCGACGTCAAGGGCACCTATTCGAAGCTGACCTCGAACTCGCGTTTCCAGTGGCTGCGCCGCCAGCTGACCCCGAAGCAGCAGAGCCAGATCCTGGCGCTCGGCATTCCGGGCATCGGTTTCCGGCCCGAGAAGCGCCGTTTCTATCCGGGCGGACCGACCGCCGCGCATGTCGTCGGTTATGTCAATATCGACAACCGCGGCGTTGCCGGCATGGAGCGTTACGTCGACAATCAGGGGCTTGCCGATCTCGCGGCCGTCGGCATGACTTCCAGCCAGCCGCTGGAGCCGGTCAAGCTGTCCATCGACCTGCGTGTCCAGTCGATCGTCCGCGACGTCGTGTCCGAGGCGATCAGCAAGTACCGGTCCATCGGCGCCGGCGCGGTCGTTCTCGATGTCCATACCGGCGAAATCGTCGCCATGGCGTCCGCGCCCGATTTCGATCCCAACAACCCGGCCGAAGGCGGCGAGGAGGGTTGGTTCAACCGCATGTCGAATGGCACGTTCGAAATGGGCTCGACCTTCAAGTCCTTCACGATTGCCATGGGCCTCGATTCCGGCAAGGTGAACCTTCAGAGCACGTTCGACGCCCGGTTCCCGATCCGCATCGGCGGCTTCACCATCAAGGATTTCCACGGCAAGGGTCGCGTGCTGAGCGTACCAGAAATCTTCCAGTACTCGTCGAATATCGGCACGGCCAAGATTGCCGATACGGTCGGCATCGAAGGCCACAAGGATTTCCTGACCAAGCTCGGCCTGCTGACCAAAATGCACACGGAGCTTCCGGAAGTCGCCTCTCCGAGCCAGCCGCGCGAATGGAAGAAGATCAATTCGGTCACCATTTCCTTCGGACACGGTGTCTCGACGACGCCGTTGCAGACGGCGGTTGCCGGTGCGGCGCTCGTCAACGGCGGAAAATATATCCCGCCGACCTTCCTGCCGCGCAACCGAGCAGAAGCCGACAAGGTCGCTACCCAGGTGCTCAAGCCCTCGACCAGCAAGGACATGCGCTTCCTGTTCGAATGGAACGGCGCCAACGGATCGGGCAGGAATGCGCGCGTCGCGGGCTTCAACGTCGGCGGGAAGACGGGCACGGCAGACAAGGTCGTCAACGGGCGTTACGCCCATGACAAGAACTTCAACGCCTTCCTTGCCGCCTTCCCGATGGATAATCCGCAATACGTCGTCTTGACGTTCTGCGACGAACCCAAGACCGACAAGGGCAACGGCGCGGCTCTTGCCGCAACGTCCGCCGCGCCGATGGTCAAGGAGATCATCACCCGCGCCGCGCCGATTCTGGGTGTAAAGCCGAAATTCGGCAATGACGGTTCTGCCCTGCTTGTGTCTTATTGAGCGATAACAACTTGAGCGGACGATTCGAGGGGACGACGCTCAGAATGGACGATCAACCGATGAAATTGCGAGAACTCGCCGGACAGGATTTCCCGGAAATAGCCGACCTGATGGCCGGGCCTGCAGGCGATCTCGAGGTGACCGGGCTTACTTCCGACAGCCGGAAGGTAACCCCGGGCATGCTCTTTGCGGCACTCGCAGGCACCAAGGCGGACGGTTCGAGCTATATCGGCGATGCCGCCGCCCGCGGCGCGGCCGCGGCGATTGCAGGGCATTCGGCGGAAGCGGGCATTCCGGTTCTTGCCGTCTCCAATCCGCGCCGGCTCCTGGCACTGGCGGCCGCCCGTTTCTACCATGCGCAGCCGGAAACCATGGTTGCCGTCACCGGCACCGCCGGCAAGACCTCCGTTGCCTCGTTCACCCGCCAGATCTGGGCGCATGCCGGCCATGCCGCGGCACAGATCGGCACGACCGGCGTCGTCTCGCCCACCCGCAACGACTACGGAACGCTGACCACGCCGGATCCGGTCGACTTGCAGCAGCTGCTGGCGGAACTGGCTGCCGAAGGCGTTACCCATGCCGCCATGGAGGCTTCCAGCCATGGCCTCGACCAGAGCCGGATCGACGGCGTGCGTCTTTCCGCCGCCGGCTTCACCAATCTCGGCCGTGACCACATGGACTACCATCCGACGATCGAAAGCTACATGGCCACAAAGATGCGGCTCTTCGATACGCTGATGCCGAAAGGCTCGCCGGCCGTCATCTTCGCCGACGACGCCTGGTCGGAAGAGGCGATACGAGTGGCGACGGCTGCCGATCTCGAAGTCCGCACCGTCGGCCGAAAGGGCGATTATCTGTGCCTCAAGCGCGTCGAGCATTTCCGGCACAAGCAGATGGCCGAGATCCACATCGGCGACCAGATTTTCGAAGTCGATATTCCGCTTGCCGGTGATTTCCAGGTGGCGAACGCGCTGGTCGCGGCAGGACTTGCGATGTCGACCGGGGTTCCGGCCGCGGTCGCCATGGCCGCGCTCGAAAAGTTGGTGGGCGCCTCGGGTCGTCTCGAACTGATCGGCCAGACAAAAGCCGGCGCGCTCGCCTATGTGGATTATGCCCACAAGCCGGACGCGCTGGAAAACGTGCTGACCTCCGTGCGCCCGTTCACGACCGGCCGGGTCATCGTGGTGTTCGGCTGCGGCGGCGACCGCGACAAGGGCAAGCGGCCGATCATGGGCGACGTGGCGACGCGGCTTGCAGATATCGTCATCGTCACCGACGACAATCCGCGCTCCGAAGTTCCCGAGGTGATCCGTTCCGAAATCATGGCGGCGGCTCCGGGCGCGATCGAGATCGGCGACCGGGCCAAGGCGATCCGCCAGGCAGTCAATATGCTGCGGGCCGGCGATACGCTGATCGTCGCGGGCAAGGGCCATGAACACGGCCAGACGATCGGCACGACGGTCCTGCCGTTTTCCGATCACGTCGAAGTCCGCAAGGCACTGGAGGAGATGAAATCGTGAGCTGGCTATGGACCTCCGAGGATTTGACGTCTGCCATGGGCGGCCGGCCGATCGGTGTGCTTCCGGCGGGCATCACCGGCATTTCGATCGACAGCCGTTCCATCGGCCAGGACGAGGCTTTTTTCGCCATCAAGGGCGATCGCGTCGACGGCCATGACTATGCGAGCCTCGCAGTCGCCAACGGTGCGACGCTGATCGTCGTCAACGAGGCGAAACTGCCCGCGCTCGGCAAATTGACGGTGCCGATGATCGTGGTGGAGGACGTTCTCGCCGCTCTTGGCAAATTGGCGCTTGCGGCGCGCGACCGCAGCAGGGCCCGTATCGTCGCCGTGACCGGTTCGGTCGGCAAGACCACCACCAAGGAGATGCTGCGCCACGCGCTTGCGCCTTCCGGAAAGGTGCATGCCGCCGTCGCGTCCTTCAACAATCACTGGGGCGTGCCGCTGACACTCGCCCGCATGCCGGCAGATACCGATTTCGGGGTCTTCGAGATCGGCATGAACCATCCCGACGAAATCCGCCCCCTGGTCAAGATGGTGCGCCCGCATGTGGCGATCATCACCACGATCGCCGCCGCCCATCTCGGCCATTTCAAGAACCTCGAGGAGATTGCAGCCGCCAAGGCCGAGATTTTCGAAGGCCTGGAGCCTGGCGGTTCGGCGGTCCTCAACCGCGACATCAAGCAGTTCGGCTTTCTGCAGAAAAAGGCGCAGGAGGCGGGCGTCTCCCACGTCCACACCTTCGGCCAGCACGCCAAGGCGGACTTCCGGCTGGCGGATTTCGAAGGCAACGGGGAAAACTCGGTCGTCTGGGCGGTGCTGAACGGCGAGACCTCGGAAGTCCATATCGGTGCTCCCGGCCGCCATATTGCCGAGAATGCGATGGCAGTCCTCGGCGCCTGCCTGCTGGTCGGCGCGGACATGGCCGGTGCCATGGCGGCGCTTGCGGGGCTGAAGCCGGTCAAGGGCAGGGGCGAGCGCCACCGCCTCGGCATTGGCGAAGGCCATCTGACCCTCATCGACGAGAGCTACAACGCCAACCCTGCCTCGATGCGGGCGGGGATCGCACTCCTGGCGGCGGCGACGCCGGAACTGACCGGCCGGCGGATCGCGGTCCTCGGCGACATGCTGGAAATGGGCGAGTTTTCCGCCAAGGTGCACGAGGAGCTGGCAGGTCCGCTGCTCGCCGCCGGTATCGAACATGTCTGGCTGGCGGGTGCGGAAATGGTAGCGCTACGCGACGCGCTGCCCGACAGCGTCGACGTGCAATATTACGAAAAAACCGCGGATCTTGCCGATTTTGTGGTGCGCTCGGTGATCCCCGGCGACGTGGTGATGGTGAAATCCTCGCTTGGCATCGGTTTCGGCAAGATCGTGGCCGCGCTTATTGACAACTACCCGGCATTCTCCGACACGGAACGCCACTAATTGAGACGCGGCTTCTAGAAAGGGCGCTGAATGCTGATCTGGCTTGTGGAACTGGCGGACAAAGTCCAATTTTTCAACCTGTTCCGGTACATCACCTTCAGGACGGGCGCTGCGCTCTTTACGTCTGCGCTGATCGTCTTCCTGTTCGGGCCGATGATCATCGCATCGCTTCGCCTGCGCCAGGGTAAGGGCCAGCCGATCCGTGCCGACGGGCCGCAGACCCATTTCAAGAAGGCCGGCACGCCGACCATGGGCGGGCTGATGATTCTCGCCGGCATCGTCGGCGGCTCGCTGCTCTGGGCCGACCTTTCCAACGTCTATGTGGTGGCGACCCTCCTCGTCACGCTGGGTTTCGGCGCGATCGGCTTCTATGACGACTATCTCAAGGTCACCAAGCAGACCGACAAGGGCTTTTCCGGCAAGGCCCGACTCGGCATCGAGTTCGTGATCGCCGGCATCGCGGTCTTCTTCATGATGCGGGTGGCGCTCGCCACCGGCCAGTCGAGCAATCCGACGCTCGGCACCTCCGTCGCCTTCCCCTTCTTCAAGGACCTGTTCATCAATCTCGGCGTCTTTTTCGTGCTGTTTGGCGGTTTCGTCATCGTGGCTGCCGGCAATGCGGTGAACCTGACGGACGGGCTCGATGGGCTCGCCATCGTGCCTGTGATGATCGCTGCGGCGTCCTTCGGCGTCATTGCCTATCTCGCCGGCAACGCGGTATTTGCGGGATACCTGCAGATCAATTTCGTGCCCGGCACCGGCGAGCTCGCCGTCATTCTCGGAGCAGTGATCGGGGCGGGGCTAGGGTTCCTCTGGTTCAACGCGCCGCCGGCCGCCATCTTCATGGGCGATACGGGATCGCTGGCGCTCGGCGGCCTGATCGGCTCGGTCGCGGTTGCCACCAAGCACGAGATCGTCATGGCGATCGTCGGTGGCCTGTTCGTCATGGAGACGCTGTCGGTGATCATCCAGGTCGGCTTCTTCAAGATGACCGGCCGGCGCGTCTTCCTGATGGCGCCGATCCACCACCATTTCGAAAAACTCGGCTGGACGGAAAGCCAAGTGGTGATCCGCTTCTGGATCATCGCCGTCGGCCTTGCCATGCTCGGCCTTTCGACGCTCAAGCTGCGGTGACACGGCGATGATCGCGGTCACCACATTCAAGGACAAGCCGGTCGCGTTGTTCGGCCTCGGCGGTTCGGGACTGGCCACGGCCAGGGCCTTGGTTGCCGGCGGTGCGAAGGTGGTCGCCTGGGACGACAATCCCGACAGCGTTGCCAAGGCGACCGCCGAGGGGATCGCGACCGCCGATCTGCGCGGCATCGACTGGTCTGTTCAAGCCGCCTTCGTGCTGTCGCCGGGCGTGCCGCTCACCCATCCGAAACCGCATTGGAGCGTCGACCTTGCCCGGTCCGCCGGCGTCGAGATCATCGGCGATGTCGAGCTTTTCGTGCGCGAGCGCCGGGCGCATGCGCCGGATTGCCCGTTCATCGCCATTACCGGCACCAACGGCAAATCGACGACCACGGCGCTGATCGCCCATATCCTCACGTCGAGCGGCCGCGATACCCAGCTCGGCGGCAATATCGGCACCGCGATCCTGACGCTCGATCCGCCGAAGGTGGAGCGTTATTTCGTCGTCGAATGCTCGTCCTACCAGATCGATCTGGCGCCGACGCTCAACCCGACCGCCGGCATCCTGCTCAACCTGACGCCTGATCATCTCGACCGCCACGGCACCATGCAGCACTATGCCGACGTCAAGGAACGGCTTGTTGCCGGCAGCGGCACCGCCGTGATCGGCGTCGACGATTCGTTCTGCGCCCTGATTGCCGACCGCGTCGAGCGGGCCGGTGTCGCGGTCAAGCGGATTTCCAAGCGGGTCGTCGTTGCCGACGGTCTTTATGCCGAGGGCAGCCGGATCATCGAGGCGCATGGCGGTGCGACGTCGCTGCTCGTCGATCTCGACGGCATCGAGACCCTCAAGGGCAGCCACAACGCCCAGAACGCGGCGGCGGCCATCGCCGCGTGCCTCGCGGTCGGCGTGTCGAAGGACGAGATTCGTGCGGGACTGAAATCCTTCCCCGGCCTGAAGCACCGGATGCAGCCGGTTGGCCGCCGGGGCCGGGTGGTGTTCGTCAACGATTCGAAGGCGACCAATGCGGATGCCGCAGCGCCGGCGCTCTCCAGCTACGACCGGATCTACTGGATTGCCGGTGGCCTGCCGAAGGAGGGCGGCATAGTCAGCCTCGCTCCACTCTTCCCGCGTATCGTCAAGGCCTATCTGATCGGAGAAGCCGGACCGGTATTCGCGGCGACGCTTGGCGAGGCGGTGCCCTACGAGATTTCGGGCACGCTCGAAAAGGCGGTCGCGCATGCCGCGGCGGATGCAGGAGCCGACACGACACCGTCCGCGGTGATGTTGTCGCCGGCCTGCGCCAGCTTCGATCAGTTCAAGAATTTCGAGGTTCGCGGCGATGCCTTTGTCGGCCATGTCGCGGATCTCGACGGCGTCACGATGTTGGTCGATTTAGATTGATCGAGACGGAAAAGGGGAACGACAGATGGTAAGCCGCGCAGACCGTGGGCCGCTCGCAGACTGGTTCTGGACGATCGACCGTTTCTTCCTCGTCGCCTTCGTGTTGCTGATGGGCGTCGGTTTCATGCTCTCCTTCGCCGCCTCGCCCGCGGTCGCCGAACGTATCGGCCTCAGCAGTTTCCACTTCGTCGAGCGCCACGCGCTGTTCCTGCTGCCGTCGCTGGTGGTGATGGTCGGCCTGTCCTTCCTGACGCCGCGGCAGGTGCGGCGAACCGCGATCGTCCTTTTGATCATCTCGCTGACGTTGATGGTGCTGGCGCTGTTCTTCGGCGTCGAGGTAAAGGGATCACGGCGCTGGATCGGCGTCGGCATGTTCTCCATCCAGCCATCGGAATTCATGAAGCCCGCCTTCGTGGTCGTCTGCGCCTGGCTGTTTGCCGAGCACGCGCGGCAGCCGGAAATCCCCGGTAATCTCTTCGCCATCATCCTGTTCGGCATCGTCGCGGCACTGCTCGTCGCCCAGCCCGACCTCGGACAGACCATTTTGACCAGCGTCGTCTGGGGCGGGATGTTCTTCATGGCCGGCATGCCCTGGCTGTGGATCGTCATGCTCGGCGGCGTCGGTGCCGGTGGCATCGTCACCGCCTATTACATGCTGCCGCACGTGACCGCCCGCTTCGACAAGTTCCTGACCGGCGAGGGCGATCGTTTCCAGATCGAGACCGCGCACGAAGCGATCCTGCAGGGCGGCTGGTTCGGGCAGGGGCCGGGCGAGGGCATCGTCAAGCGCATCCTGCCGGACAGCCACACGGACTTCGTGTTCTCCGTTGCAGCCGAAGAATTCGGCATTATCTTCTGTATGGCACTTGTGGCGATCTTCGCCTTCATCGTGCTGCGCGGCCTGAACCACGCCTTCAAGGAGCGCAACGACTTCAACCGGTTCGCGGTCGCTGGCCTCGTGCTGCAGATCGGCATGCAGTCGCTCATCAATATCGGCGTCAATCTCGAACTCATGCCGGCCAAGGGCATGACGCTCCCCTTGATCTCCTATGGCGGCTCCTCGATGATCGCGATCTGCATCACTGCAGGCTTCATCCTGGCGCTGACCCGCCATCGTCCGGAGAAGCGAGCGCAAGAGCGGAGCCTGTTCCGGGTCGCCCAGGGCGTACCCGCGGAGTAAAAGTCCAATGACCAAGGGCATCATATTGCTTGCCGCCGGGGGAACCGGCGGTCATGTGTTTCCGGCGGAAGCGCTGGGACACGAATTGAAGGCGCGCGGTTATTCCGTGCATCTCGTCACCGACAGCCGGGCCGAGCGTTATGCCGGCACGTTTCCCGCCGACGAAATCCATGTCGTTCCGTCCGCCACGTTCGGATCCAAGAACCCGATCGCGCTCGCCCGCACCGGCTGGAAGCTGTGGACGGGCCTGCGGGCTGCCCGCCGCCTGATCGCCCGTCTGAAGCCGCTCGCCGTCGTCGGTTTCGGCGGCTACCCGACCGTGCCGCCGCTGATGGCTTCGACCGCCATGGGCGTGCCGACGATGATCCATGAACAGAACGCCGTGATGGGCCGCGCCAACAAGGCGCTGGCCGCCAAGGTCCAGGCGATCGCCGGCGGTTTCCTGCCGGAGGGCAGCGGCCCCTATGCGGACAAGACCGTCACGACCGGCAATCCGGTGCGTCCGGCCGTGCTTGCGGCCTCCAATATTCCCTATGTCGCCTCTCGCGGCGACGATCCATTCCGGCTGGTCGTGTTCGGCGGCAGCCAGGGCGCGCAGTTCTTCTCGTCGGCCGTGCCGACGGCGCTCAGCCTGCTCGACCAGACCGAGCGCGATCGTGTCGTCGTTACCCAGCAGGCGCGTCCGGAAGACAAGGATCGGGTCAGCTCCTGCTTTGCAAAGCTCAAGGCACCCGCCGACATCTCGTCGTTCTTCTCGGACATGGCCGAACGGCTGGCGACGGCACATCTGGTCATCTGCCGCTCCGGTGCCTCGACGGTGTCGGAAATTGCGGTGATCGGCCGGCCGGCCATTCTCGTGCCTTACCCGCATGCTCTGGATCATGACCAGGCGGCCAATGCCGCGGCGCTGGTGGCGACCGGCGGTGCGAAAGTCGTGCCGCAGTCGGAGCTTTCTCCGGAAAAGCTCGCCTCGATCATTTCGGGTGCGATGAAGGATCCGGATAAGCTCGAAAGAATGGCAGCGGCTGCCAAGTCCGCCGGCCGGCCGAATGCAACCGGCCAGCTTGCGGATCTGGTCGTGGCGATCGCGGAGCGGAAATCGATTTCGGAATTCAAGGGAGTGCGTGCATGAAGATGCCGAAGGCCATAGGGCTCGTTCATTTCATCGGCATCGGCGGTATCGGCATGAGCGGTATCGCCGAGGTGCTGCATAATCTCGGCCACAAGGTCCAGGGATCCGACCAGGCCGACGGCGCCAATGTCCAGCGCCTGCGTGACAAGGGCATCCCGGTCTTCGTCGGCCACCAGGCCGCGAATATCGGCGATTCCGAGGTGGTGGTCGTCTCGACCGCGATCAAGAAGAACAATCCGGAGCTGATGGCCGCGCGCGAAAAATCGCTGCCGATCGTCCGCCGCGCCGAAATGCTCGCCGAGCTGATGCGCTTCCGCAATGCGATCGCCATCGGCGGCACACATGGCAAGACCACTACGACCTCGATGGTCGCCGCGCTGCTGGAGGCAGGCAACCTCGACCCGACCGTCATCAACGGCGGCATCATCAACGCCTACGGCACCAATGCCCGCATGGGCGCGGGCGAGTGGATGGTGGTCGAGGCCGACGAATCGGACGGCACCTTCCTGAAGCTGCCCGCCGATGTCGCCGTCGTCACCAATATCGATCCCGAACATCTCGACCATTACGGCAATTTCGACGCGGTGCGCGCCGCCTTCCGGCAGTTCGTCGAGAACGTGCCGTTCTACGGGTTCGGCGTGCTCTGCCTGGATCATCCGGAAGTGCAGGCGCTGGTCGGCCGCATCGAAGACCGCAAGATCGTCACCTATGGCGAAAACCCGCAGGCGGATGCGCGTTTCTCGAATGTCCGCATGGAAGGCACCAAGTCGATATTCGACGTGGAAATTCGCCGTCGCCGCACAGGCCGGGTGTTCCAGTTCAAAGATCTCGCGCTGCCGATGCCCGGGCGCCACAATATTTCCAACGCCACCGCCGCGATCGCCGTCGCCAACCGGCTCGGCATCTCGGAAGAGGATATCCGCAAGGGGCTCGCCAATTTCAGTGGCGTCAAGCGGCGCTTTACCCTGACGGGGACCTGGAACGGCGTTTCGATCTTCGACGACTACGGTCACCATCCGGTGGAGATCAAGGCCGTGCTGCGGGCAGCCCGCGAATCGTGCCAGGGCCGCATCATCGCGGTGCACCAGCCGCATCGTTACACGCGTCTGTCGAGCCTCTTCGAGGATTTTGCCAATTGCTTCAACGATGCCGACAGCATCATCCTGGCGCCGGTCTACGCCGCCGGCGAGGAACCGATCGAAGGTGCCAATTCTGAAACGCTGATTTCGCGCATCCGTTCGGGTGGCCATCGCGACGCAAGATACATGGCATCGCCGACAGAACTCGCTTCGATTGTATCGGGCATTGCGAAGCCGGGTGATTTCGTGGTTCTTCTGGGAGCGGGCAATATCACACAGTGGGCCGCGGCGTTGCCGAAGGAACTGGAAAGCATATCGGGACAGTAGGAAATGAAACAGGTGAACGGGGAAAAGCTTCTGGCGTCGTTGGGGGATGACGTCAACAAACTGCGCGGAAGGCTGACGCCGGACGCGCCGATGGATCGCGTTACCTGGTTCCAGGCCGGCGGGCTCGCCGAACTGATGTTCCAGCCCCATGACGTCGACGATCTCGTGACTTTCCTGCAGATCCTGCCGGAAGAGGTGCCGCTGACGGTGGTCGGCGTCGGTTCGAACCTGCTCGTCCGCGACGGAGGCATTCCCGGCGTCGTTCTGCGCCTCTCGGCCAAGGGTTTCGGCGGGGTCGATCTCGTCGGCGACAACCGTATCAAGGCCGGCGCGATCTGCCCCGACAAGCACATTGCCGCAATGGCGATGGACAACGGCATCGGCGGTTTTGCCTTCTATTACGGCATCCCCGGCTCGATCGGCGGCGCTCTGCGCATGAATGCCGGCGCCAATGGCGGCGAGACGGCCGGGCGCGTCATCGAAGTGCATGCCGTCGACCGCAAGGGCGGCACGCATGTCTTCTCGACTGCCGAGATGGGCTACAGCTATCGCCATTCCTCGGTCCCGGCGGACATGATCTTTACCCACGCGGTCTTCGAAGGGTATCCCGAGGAGCGGGCAAAGATCCGCGCCGAGATGGATGCCGTGCGTCAGCATCGCGAGACGGTGCAGCCGATCAAGGAAAAGACCGGCGGCTCGACCTTCAAGAACCCGGAAGGCCATTCCGCGTGGAAGCTGATCGACGAGGCCGGCTGCCGCGGGCTGGTCAGCGGCGGAGCACAGATGTCGTCGCTGCATTGCAACTTCATGATCAATATTGGTTATGCCAGCGGCTACGACCTCGAATATCTCGGCGAAACCATTCGCCAGCGAGTGTTCGAACATTCCGACATCAAGCTCGAATGGGAAATCAAGCGCCTCGGCATCTTCATGCCCGGCCGCGAGGTGAGACCCTTTCATGGCATGACAAGCGAATGACGGTACTCGACCGGGGTGAGGCAAAGGCCCCCGGTTGGCGGGTTATCTTGTAAATTTAAGACGTTGCAGCGGTCATCTCGTGTTTTGATTCAGTTGGATAGCGCCGGTGACGCCGGCGCAACCTTGGATGTTTCACGAGTTGCTTATTCATTGAGCATTCATGAGAATATATTGCATAATATCCTTGTTTGAATGAGAGTCGCGCCTGGACCGGCAGGGTGCCGGGGGCACGAGCAGGGGGATATCCAATGTTTAAAAAATTAGCGGCCGAGTTTTTCGGCACTTTCTGGCTTGTCTTCGGTGGATGCGGCAGCGCGGTTCTGGCTGCTGCATTTCCGGATCTCGGCATCGGCTTCGTCGGCGTAGCGCTCGCGTTCGGCCTGACGGTGCTGACCATGGCTTATGCGGTCGGGGGTATTTCCGGCGGGCACTTCAACCCGGCGGTATCGGTGGGACTGACGGTGGCGGGCAGGTTCCCGGCGTCGAGCCTCCTGCCTTATATCGTCGCTCAGGTGGTCGGGGCGGTCGTTGCGGCCCTGGTTCTCTATCTCATCGCCTCCGGCAAGGCTGGTTTCCAGCTCGGCGGCTTCGCGTCCAACGGCTATGGCGAGCATTCGCCCGGCGGTTATTCATTGACCTCCGCGCTGTTGATAGAACTGGTTCTCACCGGTTTCTTCATCTTCATCATTCTGGGCGCGACCGGACCAAAGGCGCCGGCCGGGTTTGCTCCGATCGCGATCGGTCTTGGGCTGACGCTGATCCATCTGATCTCGATCCCGGTCACCAATACATCCGTCAACCCGGCACGTTCGACCGGCGTCGCGCTGATTGTCGGGGACTGGGCTGTCGCACAGCTTTGGCTTTTCTGGGTTGCCCCGATCGTAGGTGCCATCCTCGGCGCGCTGGCGTGGAAGCTGGTGGACGATTCGGAAGAGCGGGCCGCGGCCTGATCTTTTCTTCCCGGTAAGAGAGCCCGCGAAGCCGCACGCTTCGCGGGCTTTTCCGTGCCTCGAACTTTCAGGAATCGCCGTCCGATTCGAGAGGCTCGATCGTCCTTTTATTGCCGTTCCGAATGTTGCCGCAAACTGGGCGTTAACATCCAACGATTCGATTTTTCCTTTGTTTTCATGCTTTTGGCTACCCGGGTTAATCAAGGTAAACGGTTTGTTAACTATATTCGGGCACTAATGCAGGCATGCCTAACGTCCGGCGAGAATCGTCAGAGAACAGGTTGGCGCAAGCGCCGTACTAGAGAGTGTAGTCCTTTTTGGCGGGAGTGATTGATGAGCGACAAGCACGTGGCTGTTTTGATGGGAGGATTTTCCTCCGAGCGGCCTGTCAGCCTGTCCTCGGGCACTGCCTGTGCGGATGCTCTCGAAGGTGAAGGCTATCGCGTCACCCGCGTCGATGTCGGCCGGGATGTCGCGGCCGTTCTCTCGGAGCTTCGGCCAGACGTTGCCTTCAATGCCTTGCACGGGCCTTTCGGTGAGGACGGAACGATCCAGGGCATTCTCGAATACCTCGAAATTCCCTACACCCATTCCGGTGTGCTCGCCTCGGCGCTCGCTATGGACAAACATCAGGCCAAGCACGTCGCCAAGGCATCCGGCATTCCCGTCGCCGAAGCCAAGGCCATGAGCCGCTTCGATATCGGTAACGCCCATCCGATAAAGCCCCCCTATGTGGTGAAGCCGGTTCGTGAAGGGTCGTCCTTCGGTGTCGTGATCGTCCAGGAAAATCAGTCGCATCCGCCGCAGATCATCGGTTCGTCCGAATGGCGTTACGGCGATCGCGTTCTGGTCGAGCGCTATATCTATGGCCGCGAACTGACCTGCGGCGTGATGGGCGAGGTGGCGCTTGGCGTCACCGAAGTGGTGCCTCTCAGCCACGCCTTTTACGATTACGATGCGAAATATGCGGAGGGTGGTTCGAAACACGTCATCCCGGCGCAAATTTCACCGAATGTTTACCAAAAGATTCAAACACTAGCGCTCAAGGCGCATCAGGCGATGGGCTGCCGTGGCGTCAGTCGCTCCGACTTTCGCTACGACGACCGCTTCTCCGAGAACGGCGAGGTTATCTGGCTGGAAATCAACACGCAGCCGGGCATGACCCCGACATCACTGGTGCCCGAAATGGCCGGCCATGCCGGTCACTCATTTGGTGAACTCGTCCGTTGGATGGTGGAGGACGCTACGTGTTTGCGTTGATCGGCAGAAAAGCGGGTGGACCGCGAGGCCGTTCTCAGGCTCATTATCTCGGTGCCGAAGAGCGCCGGGTTCTTCCGCGCCCGCTTCGCCGGGTGTTCCGTTTCTGCGCCAGCCTCGCCACCGGCCGCATCCACATCCCGTCCCATACCGGAACCCTGTCCGCTCTCGGCTTCTTCGCCGCGATCGGTCTCTACGGCATGTCGCTCGGCGGTCATGGCCAGGCGGTCGCGCAGGCGACCACGGCGGCTGTCGGCTTTGCGATCGAGGATGTGCGCGTCTCGGGCAATGACCAGACGTCCGAAATCGACATCCTGCAGCTTCTCGGCCTCGACGGGACGACCTCGCTTGTCGCTCTCGACATCGATTCCGCCCGCCGCAAGCTCTCGGCGCTTCCCTGGGTCCAGTATGCGGAAGTTCGCAAGATCTATCCGAAGACGATCGAGGTGATGCTGAAGGAGCGTCAGGCCTTCGGAATCTGGCAGCACGGCGCCGAACTGTCGCTGATCGAAAAGAACGGCAGCGTGATCGCGCCGCTGCGTGACAACAAGTTCGCCTCGCTGCCGCTCTTCGTCGGTCGCGATGCCGAGACGGCCGCATCCTCCTTCGAGGACGCCATGGCCGGCTGGCCGGAGCTGAAAAATCGTGTGAAGGCCTATGTCCGCATTGCCGGTCGCCGCTGGGATCTGCATCTCGACAACGGCGTCGTGCTGAAGCTGCCGGAAGCCAACGTCGCCAAGGCGCTGCGCGTGCTCGCACGGCTCGAAAAGGAGCAGGGCTTGCTGGAGCGCGATGTCGCCGGTGTCGACCTGAGGCTTGAGGATCGTACCACCATTCAGCTCACTCCCGGTGCCATGGATCGCCGCAAAGAGGCGCTCGATGCGCGGACAAAGGCCTTGAAGAAACTGGGAGAGCAGTCTTGAGCGTATTCGGTTCTTCCCATTTCGGTCTGCCGCGCATGAAGCCGCTGTCTTCCAAGCGCAGCCACGTCGTTTCCGTCCTCGATATCGGCTCAACCAAGGTGGTCTGCATGATCGCCCGGCTGACGCCGCGCCAGGAAAGTCAGGTTCTGCCCGGCCGCACCCACAATATCGAGATCATCGGCATCGGCCACCAGCGCTCGCGCGGTGTGAAGTCCGGCGTGATCGGCGATCTCGATGCCGCGGAAAGCGTCGTTCGCCTCGCGGTCGATGCCGCCGAGCGTATGGCGGGGCTTACCGTCGACAGCCTGATCGTCAATGTCTCCGCCGGCCGCATCACCAGCGACGTCTATACGGCGACGATCGATCTCGGCGGCCAGGAAGTGGAAGAGGCCGATCTCAAGAAGGTGCTGGTTGCGGCAAGCCAGCAGTCGCTGCGCCAAGATCGCGCCATCCTGCACTCGCTTCCAACCGGTTTCTCGCTCGACGGCGAACGCGGCATCCGCGATCCGCTGGCGATGTTCGGCGACACACTTGGCGTCGACATGCACGTCGTGGCCGCTGAGCGCGCCACGCTGAAGAACCTCGAACTCTGCGTCAACCGTGCGCATCTCTCGGTCGAAGGCATGGTTGCAACGCCTTATGCGAGCGGCCTTGCGGCCCTCGTCGACGACGAAGTCGAACTCGGCTGCGCCGCGATCGACATGGGCGGCGGCACGACGACGATCTCGGTCTTTGCCGAGGGCAAGCTCGTCCATACGGATGCGATCAGCCTTGGCGGTCATCACGTGACCACCGACCTTGCCCGCGGGCTTTCCACCCGCATCGAGGATGCGGAACGCATGAAGGTCGTGCACGGTTCGGCGCTCGCCAACGGTGGCGACGAGCGGGATGTGATCTCCGTTCCGCCGATCGGCGAGGACGATCGCGATCAGCCGACCCAGGTGCCGCGTTCGCTGGTCACCCGCATCGTGCAGGCGCGCATCGAAGAGACGCTCGAGCTCATCCGCGACCGCATCCAGAAGTCGGGTTTCAGCCCGATCGTCGGCAAGCGCGTCGTGCTGACGGGTGGTGCCAGCCAGCTTACCGGCCTTTCGGAAACGGCGCGCCGGATCCTCGCGCGCAATGTCCGCATCGGCCGTCCGATGGGCGTCTCCGGCCTGCCGACGGCAGCCAAGGGACCGGCCTTTTCGACGGCAGTCGGGCTGATGATCTATCCGCAGGTCGCGGATCTCGAAACACACGCTTCGCAGAGCGGCCTGATGGCCACGCTGGGAAGCGGCAATGGCAGGCTGGCCCGCGTGGGCCAGTGGTTAAAGGAAAGTTTTTGATGCGAGGGGCTTCGGCCCGCGTATCGGAGAAGAGTTGCAATGAATTGGCCGGCGGCGATGCGGCCAGCAAAAGAAGGAACTGGTGCAATGACCATCAAGCTGCAAAAGCCTGATATCACCGAGTTGAAGCCTCGGATTACCGTGTTTGGCGTCGGTGGCGGCGGCGGTAACGCCGTCAACAACATGATCACAGCCGGCCTCGAAGGCGTCGATTTTGTCGTCGCCAATACCGATGCCCAGGCGCTGACCATGACCAAGGCCGAACGCATCATCCAGATGGGCGCTCGGGTCACCGAAGGTCTCGGCGCCGGTTCGCAGCCGGAAGTCGGCCGCGCCGCCGCGGAAGAATGCCTCGACGAGATCGTCGATCACCTGCATGGCACGCACATGTGCTTCGTCACTGCCGGCATGGGCGGTGGCACCGGCACGGGTGCCGCGCCGGTCGTCGCGCAGGCCGCCCGCTCCAAGGGCATCCTGACCGTCGGCGTCGTCACCAAGCCGTTCCATTTCGAAGGCCAGCGCCGCATGCGGCTTGCTGAATCCGGCATCCAGGAACTGCAGAAGTCTGTCGACACGCTGATCGTCATTCCGAACCAGAACCTCTTCCGCATCGCCAATGACAAGACGACATTCGCCGACGCGTTCGCGATGGCCGACCAGGTTCTCTATTCTGGCGTCGCCTGCATCACCGACCTGATGGTCAAGGAAGGCCTGATCAATCTCGACTTCGCCGACGTCCGCTCGGTGATGCGCGAGATGGGTCGCGCGATGATGGGTACCGGCGAAGCATCCGGTCCGGGCCGCGCCATGCAGGCCGCAGAAGCCGCGATCGCCAATCCGCTGCTCGACGAGACCTCGATGAAGGGCGCTCAGGGGCTGTTGATCTCTATCACCGGCGGCCGTGACCTGACGCTGTTCGAAGTCGACGAAGCTGCGACCCGCATTCGCGAAGAAGTCGATCCGGATGCGAACATCATCCTCGGTGCGACCTTCGACGAAGCGCTCGAAGGCCTGATCCGCGTATCGGTGGTGGCGACTGGTATCGATCGCGCCGCCGGCGCCGTCGACATCCGCGCCGCCGAAATGCGCGCCGCTGCCAAGCCGATCATCCGTCCGTCGGCTGCCATTGCTCCGGCGCCTGTTGCTGCTCAGCCGGCTCCGGTCATGCAGGCAGCCCCGGCTCCGAAGCCGGTCGTCGATCCGATCGCCGAGACGATCCGCATGGCGGAAGCCGAAATGGAACGCGAACTCGCAATCGCTGAACCGCAGCATCAGCATGCGGCACCTCAGCCGGTCGCTCCGCAGCCGGTCATGCATCAGCAGGAAGAGTTCCGTCCGCAAAGCCGCATCTTCGCAGCTGCTCCGGCCGAAGCACCGGCCCCGGTCATGAGCCGCCCGGTTCCGGCCCCGCAGCCGGCCCCGGTTCATCATCACGCGCAGCAACCCGCTCCGGCGATGAGCCAGCCGGCTCCGCGCCCGGCGCAGCCGGTCTACCGCGAGCCGATGTCGCAGGTGGTCGAACCGGTTCGCATGCCGAAGGTCGAGGATTTCCCGCCGGTCGTGAAGGCCGAAATGGATCGTCGCGCTCAGCCGGTGAGCCATGTGCAGGAAGAACGCGGCCCGATGGGTCTCCTGAAGCGGATCACCAACTCGCTTGGCCGCCGCGAAGAGGAAGAGCCTGCTCACATCGAGCCGGCCGCACCGGCTCCGGCCCCGCAGCAGCGTCGTCCGCTGTCGGCCGAAGCAAGCCTCTATGCGCCGCGCCGCGGCAATCTCGACGATCATGGACGTGCGGTTCCGCAGGCCCATCACGAGGAAGACCAGCTCGAAATTCCGGCCTTCCTGCGCCGCCAGTCGAACTGAGTTAAAGACGGTCACGAAACGTGAAGAAGGCCCGGATCACGCATCCGGGCCTTCGCTCGTTTTATCAATCAAGACGTAGAGTTAACAACGTAACAATCCGAAATGAACAGTGATTTGGATTGTGCCGGATGGCTGCGTATGAAAGACGCTAAGACACGCCGACAGAGATCGACCGATTCAGGCGATCGGTCCGGCAGGCGTTAAGAATATCGGATCCTTTTGCTTTACGGATCCGGCGAAAAGAAGGCAGCAGGAATGACTATCGGACTGTTCGGTTTCCAGACCACCATCGCCTCCCCGGTAACCCTGAAGGGCATTGGCGTTCATTCCGGAGCCCCCGTCAGCCTTACTTTTCAGCCTGCCGAAGCTGGCACCGGCGTGATCTTCACGCGTCTTCTGGACGACGGCAGCTCGGTCGAATATCGGGCCGTTTCCTCCCAGGTCGGCAATACCGATCTCTGCACCGTTCTCGGCACTTCGCTTTCCCGCTCCGTCGCAACGATCGAACATGTGATGGCGGCGCTCTACGCGCTCGGCGTCGACAATATCATGGTCGAAGTCGACAGCGGCGAGATGCCGATCATGGACGGCAGCTCCTATCCGTTCATCGAAGCGATCGAGCAGGCCGGCATCGTCAATCTCGGCATCAAGCGCCGCTACATCCGTGTCCTGAAGCCGGTCCGCATCGACTCCGGCGCTTCGTGGTCCGAGTTCCGCCCCTATGACGGCACCCGTTTCGAAGTCGAGATCGATTTCTCTTCGCCGCTGATCG
Organism: Neorhizobium tomejilense; assembly: GCF_964254135.1. Classification (NCBI taxonomy): domain Bacteria; kingdom Pseudomonadati; phylum Pseudomonadota; class Alphaproteobacteria; order Hyphomicrobiales; family Rhizobiaceae; genus Neorhizobium; species Neorhizobium tomejilense. The sequence goes on along the minus strand of NZ_CAXUSO020000001.1, from coordinate 2,028,544 downwards.
GCCGCCAGATCTGGAAGGGCGACCTGACCGCCGAGACCTTCAAGCAGGAACTCTCCCGTGCCCGCACCTTCGGCTTCATGCGCGATGTGGAGCGTCTCTGGGCCGCCGGTTATGCACTCGGTTCCTCGCTCGAAAATTCGGTCGTCATCTCCGACGATGACACGATCGTCAATGTCGAGGGCCTTCGTTACAAGGACGAATTCGTCCGCCACAAGACGCTCGATGCCGTCGGCGACCTGGCGCTTGCCGGCGCCCAGTTCATCGGCTGCTACCGCTCCTATCGCGGCGGCCACAAGATGAATGCCAATGCGCTGAAGGCGCTGATGAGCGACCCGACGGCTTACGAGGTCGTCGAGGCTCCGTCGTCGCGTGCGGCCCGCGTGCGGGCAGGGGAGTTCGTACCGGTCAACGTGCCGGAACTTGCATCCTGGTTTGCCTGATAAAGTTGACCCAGTCGACTCGGCCGCTTCTCCGGAAGCGGCCTTTTTCTTTTTGAGGGACAGGGTTCCGATTTCACCTTGAATTGCCGTATTGCGGCGGCGTGCCACAAAAATGCATTAATGCCACAGCATTGCGTTGCTCTCCCTTTGCTTTTATGGCTAGAACGGCCTGCTTGGGCAGCGGGCTTTTCAGGCGCGGGACGATCAGGAATTCTCGAATGAACCATGTAAGGTCTGTTGGAATGCGTAAGACGGCAAGAGTAGCGCTTATGTCGCTGGTGCTGGCCGGCGCCGGCTTTGGCATGACCGCCTGCCAGTCGGATCCAGATATCGACATCACCAAGCTCGGTCTCGAAACGGATGCGCCGGAGACGCTCTACAACCAGGGTCTCGCCAACATGAAGGCCGGCAACCTTGCCGAAGCGGGCCGCAAGTTCGATTCGATCGACCGCCAGAATCCCTTTACCGAATGGGGCCGCAAGGCGCTCGTCATGAGCACATTCACCAAGTACCGGCTCGGCCGCAACGACGAGGCGGTGGCCACCGGCAACCGCTACATGAGCCAGTATCCGCAATCGCAGGATTCAGCCTATGTCCAGTATCTCGTCGGCCTCGCTTACTCCAAGCAGATCGCCGACGTGACGCAGGACCAGCGCGCTGCCGTGCGCACCATCGATGCGATGAACAAGGTCGTGACCAATTACCCGACCTCGGAATATGTCGAGGATGCGCAGGCGAAGATCCGCTTTGCGCGCGACCAGCTCGCCGGCAAGGAAATGCAGATCGGCCGTTATTATCTGGAGCGCAAGGAATATCTTGCTGCGATCCAGCGCTTCCGCAACGTGGTCGAGCAGTATCCCAACACCAATCAGGTGGAAGAGGCGCTGGCACGCCTGACCGAGGCCTACTATGCGATGGGCATCACAGAAGAGGCGCAGACCGCTGCCGCTGTCCTCGGGCGCAATTATCCCGACAGCCAGTGGTATGCCGATTCCTTCAAGCTGCTGAAGGGCAACGGCGTCGAACCGCGCGAGAATCGCGGTTCGTGGATTTCCCGCGCCGGGGCCAAGCTGATCGGCGCTTAAGGTCTGAGACATGCTGATCCAGTTATCGATCCGCGATATCGTTCTGATCGAGCGGCTGGATCTTGCCTTCGAGACCGGCCTTTCGGTGCTGACCGGCGAAACCGGCGCCGGCAAATCGATTCTTCTCGACAGTCTTTCGCTGGCGCTCGGCGGCCGTGGTGACGGCGACCTGGTGCGCCATGGCGAGGACAAGGGCCAGGTGACGGCCGTCTTCGACGTAGCCGGCAGCCACGGTGCCCGAAAACTCCTGCGCGACAACGGCATCGACGACGACGGCGATCTGATCTTCCGCCGCATCCAGTCGGCCGATGGGCGCACACGCGCCTCGATCAACGACCAGCCGGTCAGCGTGCAGCTGATGCGCCAGGCCGGCCAGCTTCTGGTCGAGATCCACGGACAGCACGACGACCGGGCGCTGATCGACACCGACGCGCACCGCACGCTGCTCGACGCCTTCACGGGCTTAAGCGACGAGGTGCTGCAGCTTTCCGCCCTTTATCGCTCCTGGAAGGACGCGGATCGGGCCTTCAAGACCCATCGCGCCAAGGTCGAGGCCGCGGCCCGCGAAGCCGATTATATCCGTGCCTCGGTGGAAGAGCTGCAAGCGCTGTCGCCGCGTGATGGTGAAGAGGACGAACTTGCCGAACAGCGCTCGCGCATGCAGAAGTCCGAACGCATCGCCGGCGACATTTCCGAAGCCTCCGAATTCCTCAATGGCAATGCATCGCCCGTGCCGCTGATCGCCTCGCTGGTGCGGCGCCTGGAGCGCAAGAGCCATGAGGCGCCGGGCCTGCTCGAAGAGACTGTCGAGCTTCTCGACCAGGCGCTCAACTACCTCTCCAATGCCCAGATGGAAGTCGAGGCGGCGCTGAGGCGCACGGAATTCGATCCGCGCGAACTGGAGCGGGTCGAGGAGCGGCTGTTTGCACTCCGGGCCGCCGGCCGCAAATATTCGATCCCGGTCGCCGACCTGCCGGCGCTTGCCGAAAAGATGATATCGGACCTTGCCGATCTCGATGCCGGCGAGGAGAAGCTCGCCGAGCTGGAAAAGCTGACCGCCGCTGCCAAGGCCGCCTACGATCAGGCCGCCGCCATCCTGTCAGAGAAGCGCCGGCACGGCGCCGAAGCGCTGGCCGAAGCCGTGATGGCCGAGCTGCCGGCGCTGAAGCTCGAACGGGCCCGTTTCATGGTCGATGTGGCGAGCGATCCGGAGGCGGCGAGCGCCGAAGGCATCGATACCATCGAGTTCCACGTCCAGACCAATCCCGGCACGCGTCCCGGCCCGATCATGAAGGTCGCTTCGGGCGGCGAGCTATCGCGTTTCCTCCTGGCGCTCAAGGTGGCGCTCGCCGATCGCGGCTCGGCTCCGACACTGGTCTTCGACGAAATCGATACCGGGGTCGGCGGTGCCGTCGCCGATGCGATCGGCCAGCGGCTGAAACGGCTGTCGGACAAGGTGCAGGTGCTGTCCGTCACCCATGCACCGCAGGTGGCCGCGCGTGCCGCAACGCATCTGCTGATCTCCAAGGGGCCGGCCGGCGAGGGCACCGACAAGATCGCCACCCGCGTCGCCACCATGGAGCCGGAACACCGCACCGAAGAGATCGCCCGCATGCTCGCCGGCGCATCGGTGACCGACGAGGCGAGGGCGGCGGCCAAGCGGCTGCTGGCGGGCAACGGCTGACCGGAATGTAATCCCGTCGGCGTACCGACCTCCCGCTGCTTTCCAATGAAAAAGCGCGTCCGGGGTTTAAGCTGCCTTCGAGATATCCGAGATGTCGATATGGACGTCGGCATAGGGAAAGATGACGCCGTCTTCAGCCCTATCGAGAAGCCCGATCTTAATCAGTGCTGCAATGTCGGCATGAACGGGGCGGAAGTCGCGTTTTACGAGCCGGGACACTTCCCGCATCGTCATGCCGCCCTTGTCTTTCATGGCCGCCAAAATCGCAACCCGGTTGGGGGTCAGGGCTGTGTGCAGGGCTTCCCATGTCGGAAAGCTGTAGATCGGCTCTCCGAGATGTCGGCCGGCTTCGAAGTCGGCGATGATGTCATCTTGCGATGCAATATTGATTCTAAGAGTTTTCATCGGCCTCCATCCTTTCGACTTCTGTGAAGAAATCCCGCAACAAAGTCGATACGTTTCGAAACGAATACGGTGCCTCGACGGCACCGATATGCCTGTGATCTCCCTTTCCAGCCTCGTTGTCGTATCGCATGACGCAAACGTCATCGACCACATAGGCCAGCCGATATTTGTAATTGTGTGCGCTGCCTTTGAGCGGTGCCGGCACTTCGAAAACAGAGAGATCCACGAATGATCGTAGCGTGCGTTCCTGCCGTCTTTTCAACAGGAGTTTTGCGTTTGCCATGATGACCTCAATAGCATCAACTGGTGATGACTTCAATAGCATCACCAGTCTCCAACGTTTCTTGGCGCCTTGCGATGGGTGATCCTCTTCCCCTTGGGGAAATTTGCGCTACAAAACGACTCCTCGCTACCCGAGGAGTAGACCCGCATGCCCGCCGAACAGACGCCCGTCGAAAACCTGACCGAAGAACAGGCCGCAGCCGAACTGGCCTATCTGGCGGCGGAGATTGCCCGCAATGACGAGCTTTATCACGGCCATGACGCGCCTCAGATTTCGGATGCCGATTACGACGCGCTGAAACGGCGCAACGACGCGATCGAAAAGCGGTTCCCGCAGCTTATCCGCGCCGACAGCCCATCGATCCGAGTCGGCGCGGCGCCGTTGCCGACGTTTGCGGCGATCACCCATTCGCGACCGATGCTGTCGCTCGACAACACCTTCTCGGACGATGACGTGCGCGACTTCGTCTCTTCCGTCTACCGTTTCCTCGGCCAGCTGCCGGACGGCTCGATCGCGTTTACCGCCGAGCCGAAGATCGATGGGCTTTCCATGTCGATCCGCTACGAGAACGGCCGGCTGGTGAATGCCGCGACCCGCGGCGACGGTACGACCGGCGAGAACGTCACCGAGAACATCAAGACCATCAAGGAAATCCCCAATCGCCTGCCCGCGGGCGCGCCCGATGTCGTCGAGGTGCGCGGCGAGGTCTATATGACGAAAAGCGACTTCCTGGCACTTAACGAGAAGATGGCGGCGGAAGGCAGGCAGACCTATGTCAACCCGCGCAACACGGCCGCCGGCTCGCTGCGCCAGCTCGACGCCAAGGTGACCGCCAGCCGCAACCTGAAATTCTTCGCCTATGCCTGGGGCGAGATGTCCGAAATGCCGGCCGACACCCAGATGGGCATGGTCGACAAGTTCAGGGAATGGGGGTTTCCGGTCAATCCGTTGATGAAACGCCTGCATGCGGTCGAGGACATCATCACCCATTACAAGGATATCGGCCTCAAGCGCCCGGATCTCGACTACGAGATCGACGGCGTCGTCTACAAGGTGGACAGGCTTGATCTGCAGGCCCGGCTCGGCTTTCGCTCGCGGTCTCCGCGTTGGGCGACGGCGCATAAATTCCCGGCGGAACAGGCCTTTACCCATGTGGAACGGATCGACATCCAGGTCGGACGCACAGGCGCGCTGACGCCGGTCGCGCGGCTGACGCCGGTCACCGTCGGCGGCGTGGTCGTCACCAATGCGACGCTCCACAACGAGGACTATATCAAGGGCCTCGGCAATTCCGGCGAACCGATCCGGGAGCCCGACCACGATATCCGCGTCGGCGACACCGTCATCGTCCAGCGGGCGGGGGACGTCATCCCGCAGGTGCTCGACGTGGTGATGGAGAAACGTCCTCAGGAAGCGGTGCCTTACGAATTCCCGAAGCGCTGCCCGGTCTGCGACAGCCATGCGGTGCGTGAGCGCAACGAAAAGACCGGCAAGCTCGATTCGGTCACCCGCTGCACCGGCGGTTTCGTCTGCCGGGCGCAGGCGACCGAGCACCTCAAACATTTCGTGTCACGCAATGCCTTCGATATCGAAGGCCTCGGATCGAAGCAGATCGATTTCTTCTTCGAGGCCGAAGACGACGCGCTGAAGATCCGCACCGCGCCGGATATTTTTACGCTGAAGAGACGGCAGGAGGGATCGACGCTTACCAAGCTCGAAAATATCGAGGGTTTCGGCAAGGTCAGCGTCAAGAAACTGTTCGACGCGATCGACGAGCGGCGCGAGATCGCGCTGCACCGCTTCATCTACGCGCTCGGCATCCGCCACGTGGGCGAGACTACCGCCAAGCTGCTTGCGCGCGCCTACGGCACTTATGAGGCGTTTGCGAAGGCCATGGACGACGCGGCCGACCTTTCCGGCGACGCCTGGGACGATTTGAACAATATCGAGGGCATCGGCGAGGTGATGGCGCGCGCCATCGTCGAGTTCTTCAAGGAGCCGCGCAATGTCGAGGTCATCACCCGGCTTCGCGATGAGGTGACGCCGCAGGCCGCCGAACAGCCGGTCGCCTCGAACAGCCCGGTCGCCGGCAAGACCGTGGTCTTTACGGGCTCGCTCGAAAAATTCACCCGCGACGAGGCCAAGGCGAGGGCGGAAAGTCTTGGCGCCAAGGTGGCCGGGTCGGTCTCCAAGAAGACCGACTATGTTGTCGCAGGCCCGGGCGCCGGCTCCAAGCTCGACAAGGCGAGGGAGCTCGGCGTCCCGGTGATGGACGAGGACGAATGGCTGGCCTTTATCGCGTGAGGGCCTTCATCCGGTGATGAAGGTCACCCCCTGAGCCGCGCCATCGAATAGGCATCGACATATTCGCCGTTGCGGAAGGCGAATTGTTTGAGACGCCCTTCGACCTCGAAGCCGAATTTCCGGTAGAGCGCGATGGCTGCCTCGTTGTCCGTGTAGACGGTCAGTTCGAGCCGGCGGATATCCAGCCAGTCGTCTGCCACCTGTACCATCTCGCCGAGCAAGGCGGTGCCCACACCGCGTCCGACAAAATCGTCGTGCACGCCCATGCCGATGCCAGCCGCGTGGCTCCGACGGCCCTGAAATCGGTCGATGCCGCCGTTGCCGACGATCTGGCCCTCGTAGGTGGCCACCAGCGCGATGCTTCCAGGCGTCGGGTTCTCGACCCATTTGCGGGTCTCTTCCAGGCGTGCGTGGGGCAGACGCAGGGTTCCGTAGCGATAACCGGGCATGTTGGCCAACGCGTTGACGGCCTCGGCGTCCGTCGCGCGCAAGGCACGAATCTCAAGACCCTTCAGCCTGGACGGTCGGGGTGGTTTCTCCTGGATCTCTTCGGCTATCTTCATGCCTTGCTCTCCTTGGTCTTCGCCGAGGCAGAGCGGAAACACCGAACCCTGCCATATTCGGCAGGGTTGGTGGACGGATGACCGGCTAACGCGCCAAGACCGCCACGCACCCTGCGGGGTGAATGGTCACGGTAAGATGCATGTGGGTGGCGAAACGGGTCATGGCGGCCAAGGTCTCAAACAAGCGCCGAGGCGTCAAGAGGGGTGAAAGCGCTGGCCGTCTTTGCCGAATCGAATTCCCGCCTGTAGAAGTTCTCCGACATTCATCCGGAACTCGCCCTTGAAAACCATCGCCATCGATTTCGAAACCGCCAACGAGCAACGCGGCAGTGCCTGCTCGGTCGGGCTTGCCTGGCTGGAGGGCGACGAGGTGGTGCGGGTGGAGGAGCGGCTGATCCGCCCGAGGGACATGCGGTTTTCCTCCTTCAACGTCGCGATCCACGGCATTCGGCCGGAACATGTCGAGGATGCCGGTGAATTTCCCGAGGTGATGGACGAGTTCGCCGACGATTTTCGCGGCGCGACGATGATCGCTCATAACGCGGCCTTCGATTTCAGCGTCTGGCGGGCCTGCCTCGATGCCTACCGGCAGAGTTATCCAGACCTGTCCTATCTCTGCAGCGTGAAGATGTCGCAGAAGGTCTGGCCGCATCTCGGCTCGCACAAGCTCAATGTCCTTGCGCAGCATCTCGGCCTTCGGTTCGCGCATCACAATGCGGCCGAGGACGCGGCCGTCTGCGCGCGGGCAACGATTGCGATCGCCAAATCGCTTGCCGTGCCACATGTCCGCGACATTCCGGCGATGATCGGCATGAAGGTCGGGCGGCTGTTTTCCGGCGGCTACGCGCCCTGCACCTGTCGGCTCAAATAAGAGTTCCCGAGCATCCGCTTGTTTCCGTCCCGGCAATCCTTATCTCAGATCACGGATCGTTTACCGGAGCTGAAGTCCCCATGACGCAACCAATGAGCCGCCTTGCCTGCCTTGCATCCGCCGCAGCCTTTTCGCTCGGCGTGCTTGTCCTTCCCGCTTCTGCCGAAGTGGTCGGTGAGGTCGGCGTCGACTGGATCGGCAACGACATTATCGTCGAGGCGGTCGCCGACCCGCAGGTGAAGGGTGTCACCTGCCACGTGACCTATTTCGAGCGCGGCATCATCGACCGGCTGAAGAACGGCAACTGGTTCGAGGATCCGTCCAACAATTCGATCGCCTGCCGCCAGACAGGCCCGATCGAGATCGGCAACATCGATCTTTCCAAGGATGGCGACGAGGTGTTTCGCGAAGGCATGTCGCTGATCTGGAAGTCGCTGGTCGTCAACCGCATCTACGACAAGGCCAACGACACGCTGATCTATCTCGTCCACACGCGCGAACTCACCGACGGCTCGGCGAAGATGGCGATCTCGACCATTCCGCTCTATAACCAGAACGTCGCCTGGAAGAACGGCAAGCCAAAACCGTAATCCGGTCAGCCAAGGGCGGCTGCGGCCGCCCGGCCGGCATTGCGGCCGGAAAACAGGCATCCGCCGAGAAAGGTGCCTTCGAGCGCCCGATAGCCGTGCATGCCGCCACCGCCGAAACCGGCGGCCTCGCCGACGGCATAAAGCCCCGGGATCGCTTCTCCGTTCTCGCCGAGCACGCGGGCCGAGAGGTCCGTCTCGATCCCTCCAAGCGTCTTGCGAGTCAGGATATTCAGTCTCACCGCGATCAGCGGCCCGTGCGCCGGATCGAGAATACGGTGCGGTTTTGCGGTCCGCACCAACTTTTCGCCAAGCGAGCGGCGGGCGTTGTGGATGCCCATGATCTGCGCATCCTTGGCAAAGGGATTGGCCACCTGGCCGTCGCGGGCCAATATCTCGCGCTCCATTTGTGCGACGTCCAGAAGATTGCTGCCGACAAGCCGGTTCATGCCGGCCACGAGCTCGCCAAGGCTCTCGGCGATCACGAAATCCTCGCCATGTTCCTTGAAGGCCTCGACCGGCCCGGTCGCCTTCTTGCCGATCGCCCGTTTCGCCGTCAGCTTCCAGTCGCGGCCGGTGAGGTCCGGGTTCTGTTCGGAGCCGGAGAGCGCGAATTCCTTGCGGATGATGCTCTGGTTCAGCACGAACCAGCTGTAGTCGTAGCCGGTCGCCATGAGGTGCTGCAGCGTGCCGAGCGTATCGTAGCCGGGATAAAAAGGGGCAGGCAGGCGCTTGCCCGTCGCGTCGAACCATAAAGAGGAAGGGCCGGGCAGGATCCGGATGCCATGGTTTTGCCAGATCGGGTTCCAGTTCCGCAGGCCCTCGGTATAGTGCCACATGCGGTCGCGGTTGATCACCTGCCCGCCGGCGGACCGCGTTATGCCGATCATCCGTCCGTCCACATGTTTCGGTACGCCCGAGACCATGAAGGCCGGCGGTCGCCCGAGCCTTGCCGGCCACATCTGCCGTACGAGGTCCTGGTTGCCGCCGATGCCGCCCGAAGCGACGATGACGATCGGCGCATTGAGTTCGAAGTCACCGGCCGGTGTCCTGGAGGTTTCCTCGCCACGCAGCGCCGTGCTTGCCGCAAGGACCGTGCCTGCAACCCCTGTCACGGCACTGCCGGTCCTGACCAGATTGTCGACGCGGTGCCGCCAGAGAAAGCGGATCCTGCCGCTTTTCTCCGCCTCGCGCGCCCGTCGCTCGAACGGTTCGACGACACCGGGGCCTGTGCCCCAGGTGGTGTGGAACCGAGGCACGGAATTGCCGTGCGAGGTCGCCGAGCCGCCGCCGCGTTCCGCCCAGCCGACGATCGGAAAGATGCGATGGCCCATCTGCCTGAGCCAGGAGCGTTTTTCGCCGGCGGCGAAAGCCACGTAGGCTTCCGCCCAAAGGCGCGGCCAGTGGTCTTCCTCGCGGTCAAAACCGGCGGTGCCGAGCCAGTCCTGCCAGGCGAGATCGAGCGAATCGCGGATGCCCATCCGCCGCTGCTCGGGAGAATCGACGAGGAACAGCCCGCCGAGCGACCAGAAGGCCTGGCCGCCAAGGTTCTGTTCCGGTTCCTGGTCGAGGATGACGACGGAGCGGCCGGCATCTGCAAGTTCGGTCGCGGCAACGAGGCCCGAAAGGCCCGCACCCACCACGATGGCGTCAACTCTGTCGCTCAAGTGCGCTCCTCCCAAAGCGTGAAGATGCAGGGCATGCTGCATCCTTACGGCGAATACAGTCATGCGGTGTGGCGGGAGTCAATTCAGGCGCGGCACGACAAAAAACAGGCCCGCAAAGCGAGCCTGTTCTCAGTCCTCAAATGGGTGATCAACGAACGTAGACGATCTTGCCGCCGTTGGCCGCGGTTTCGATACCCGCCACGTTCTGTAACTGGACGTTCTTCTCTTCGAGAGCTGCCATCAGGTTGGAATCCGTTTGGATCTGCTCCTGGGCAGCCTCAGCTGCCTGCGGGTTGGGTGTCATCAGCGTCGGCGGGATCTTGTCGTTCGATGATTCGCTATCCGTTGCCTCGGTAATGTAGACCACCGTCACGTCCGACGGGGAGGGGGCCGGCGTGGTCGGGGCGAGGTCCTGGGCGTAAACGCCCCCGATTGAGGAAGCGGATATAAGAGTTGCGAGAGCAATAACCTTCTTCATAACATGTTCCTTTCTCGGTTCTTAGGCGCCAAACACGTGTCTGTTCGGCACCAAGATATAGACGGAACCGGAAAAGTCCGGAGATTGTTCCGGACTTTTCCGAGGTCATCTCCATGCATAACGATCAAGTCTCCATCACATGTGCAGCGGCGGTCCTGGGCGGCCAGAAACGGAGGCCGGGGGAAGAAACCGGCCCCGTTTCATCAACGGCGAATCAGCGGACGTAGACGATCCGGCTGCCGTCGGCGGCGGTGTCGATCGCCACGACGTTGTTGAGTTCGACGTTCTGGCTCAGCAGATCGGCGCGCAGCGAGCGGTCGGTCTTCACCTCGTTCTGGGCCTTCTGGATGGTGGCCTGATCCGGGTGGATGAAGCTATCCGGAACGTCCAGCCGCTTTGCGCTGTCGTCGAGTTCAGGGTTGGTAAAAACGATGGCGACGTCGCCGGCGGGTTTTGCCGTCATGCCCATATCTCGGGCATAGGCGGTTCCCACCGTGGCGGCGGACATCAGCACTGCGAGAGCAAAAGCCTTGTTCATGGTCGTTCTCCTATCTTGGTAAACCAGCCGAGGGGCGCTTGAAGCGTCGGTTGGGCGTTTAGCGACGGGAGAACGTGGACCCGGTTCCCCGGTTCCGTTTAAAATTGTTACAAATAAGCAATGATTACAATAAGTTAATCTCCCGTCACATCTGCGTGTAACGGGAGATCCGGACATAGTTTCGGACGCTTTTGCGCCGCAGATTACGCGGCTTCGCGCGCGAGTTCGTCGGCGATGACGGTGTCGAGGTTCAGGAAGCAGACCATGGTCTTTTCGAGCGCCACGATGCCACGGCAGAAGGCGCGCTGGGCTTCCGGAATGATTTCCGGGGCCGGCTGCAGGTCTTCCCCACGGATGGTCATCATGTCGGATACCTGTTCGACCAGCAGGCCGACCAACTTGCCGGCAATGTCCGTGACGATGATCGCGGAGCGTTCCGACGGTTCGGTCATCTTCATGCCGAGGCGGCAGGCCATGTCGATGACCGGGATCACCGCGCCGCGCAGGTTGATGAGGCCGAGCACGTAAGGCGGGGTGTGCGGCATCGGGGTGACCGGCGCCCAGCCGCGGATTTCGCGGATCGCCATGATATCGATGCAGAATTCCTGGTCTCCGAGATGAAAGGAGACGATTTCGAGGTAGGCGCCGGACTGCTTGATGGCATTACTCATGTCAGAACTCTTCCCATTTGTCTGAGGATCCCACGGCCTTCGGCTTGACGGAGGTGGGGCTGTTGCTGAAGGCTCCCGCGAGCTTGTTCATCAAGTTGAGTGCGGGCGATGGTTTGGGTGGCGTGGAAGCGCTCGCAGCCTCGACGGCGCGAGGGCCATTGCCTCCACGGATCTGGAAATGGCCGATCAACTTGTTCAGGTTTTCGGCATCGCTGGCCAGCGAATGGCTGGCAGCGGTGCTCTGCTCCACCATTGCGGCATTCTGTTGCGTTGCTTGGTCCATCTGGCCGATCGCCATATTGATCTCGGTTAGTCCGGTTGATTGTTCGCGCGCAGAAGTGAAAATCGCGTGAACGTGATCGTTGATTTTCAGCACATCGTCGCCGATCCGGGTCAGGGCGTCGCCTGTGGCCTTCACCAGGTCCACGCCGGTCTTGACCTCGTGGTTCGAACGGGTGACCAGTGCCTTGATGTCCTTGGCTGCACCGGCGGCGCGCCCGGCGAGCTCGCGCACTTCCTGGGCGACGACCGCAAAACCCTTGCCGGCCTCGCCCGCGCGGGCTGCCTCGACCCCGGCATTGAGGGCCAGCAGGTTGGTCTGGAAGGCGATTTCGTCGATGACGTTGATGATCTTGCCGATTTCGGCGGTCGCGTCCTCGATCCGCCCCATGGCGGCCGTGGCGTCGCGAACCACGCCGGAGGACTTTTCGGTATAGTCCTTGGCATCGCTCACCATCTGCGTCGCTTCCTCGGCGCGGCTGGTGGCGTTGCGTACGGTCGCCGTGATTTCTTCGAGGGCTGCGGATGTTTCCTCGAGCGAGGCCGCCTGCTTTTCGGTCCGCTTCGCCAGGTCGTCGGCAGCGGAGCGCATCTGGTTGGCATTGGCGCCGATGGAACTGGAGCTGTTGGCAACCTCGGTCATGATGTGGCGCAGGCGCTCGACGACCCGGTTGAAATCGGTGCGCAGGCGCTCGAGATCTCCGCGGAAAGGGCGATCAAGGGCGGCTGCGAGGTCGCCTTCGGAGAGCCGATTGAGCGCGCTCGCAAGCGAATCGACGGCAAACTGGAGCGCTTGGGCTTCGGCCTTCTGTTCCGATTCGCTCGCCTGCCTCTGGGTCTCGTTCCGGCGGCGTTCGTCGTCCAGGCTGTTCTCCAGGGTCTGGCGCTCGACGGCTGAAAGCCGGAAGATATCGGTGGCGCGCGCCATCTCGCCGATTTCGTCGCCGCGGTCGATGCCGGGCACGGCGGTCTTGTAGTCGCCACCGATGATCCGCTGCATGCTGGCGCGAACGCCGTCGATGCCGCGCCTTATGGCGCCGCCATGAACGCTCTGCAGGATCGCCATGACGACCAATGCGATCAGGCCGCAGCCGAGCTGCACATAGAGCGAGGTCGAGGAAAGCGTGTTCGCCTCCTGGACGCGATTGCTGACAAGCTTTTCGCCTGCGACGGTTGCTGCCTCGAGAGCCGTGTCAAGCCGTTCGCCAGCGCCGTCGATGACGTCGTCGATCTTGTCATAGGCGTCGTCAGGCGCGCCGGTTTCGACCATTTTCCTGAGATCGATCTGGATTGCGCTGGAAACGGCTACGAGATCCGTTTCAAAACCTGCGACGAGGCCCGGATTGCCCATGGCAGTCGCGAGTTTCTTCAGGTCGCCCGAAGAGCTTTTCAACTTGTCGATAGAGTCTGCCATCGCCTTCAGCCGGGCGGGCTCGACGCGTTTGTCGTCGCGGTCGACGATCGTGTCCATCGCTGCCAGGACGAGCTCCAGGTTGGCGATGCGCATGCCGTTGACCGTATCCACATGCTCCCGGATCTCGGTGGCGCGCTGCAGCGCTTCGTCGACCTGGCGGCCCTCGTACCAGCCGACAAACAGCATGGCGCCGATACCGGCAAAGGCGGATCCTGCCAGCGTCCATAGCCGGTGATTGACCGATAGCGTATTGCGAATGGGTTCTGCCGTCATGCTGTTGAAATTCCTCCCGGCACCGGACAAGGTCCGGCAGGCTTTCGGATAGAGATGGAAACAGGGAGCGAGCCGATATCGGCGACGTCATGTCTTTGGGGTGCCTCACGATATCGCGGTCCTCAGTGCGATGCGTGTCGCATCTCACTCCCATTTGCCGCAACGATTCGTGAACCACCTTCGCCTTTATAAGATCTCAGACAGGTATTAATCTTACGCTAAGCTTGTTTGGAGGTTGTGCCGCCTTCCAAGGAGCCGGAAAAGGTTGTAGATTGAATAGCATGGATAGCACCGTCGACAGTTACCGCCTGCCGCTGATCACCGCCGTGAGCCTGCTCTTGCTCGGGCTCGGCGGCATCGCCTTTTACGGCTGGCTCCGGTTCGGCTCATCCATCCTGCTGACGCTCGATGAAACCGGTCTTTCCTGGTGTTTCTGACCACTGCCTTGGCGTTGAGACAAATCAGCGCGATGACTTTCGAAAACGACTTCTTGAATTGCGCGGCCGCCGGCTCGGGTCTATCGCTCCGTCAACCGGGCCTGAGCTGAAGAGATACCGATGAAGAGCTTCCGAATTGTTCTGTGGATCGCCGTCGTTGCGTTGGCGGGCGTGCTGGTGGCGCTGACGCTGACATTGACGCGTTCGAAACAGCAGCTTGCCGAGGGTCCGTTCGGCGTGCCGTTCCAGCTCGTCGCCCAGAATGGCCAGCCAATCACCGAAAAGGCCTTCCAGGACAAGCCGACGGCGCTGTTTTTCGGCTTCACCCATTGCCCGGAAGTCTGCCCCACGACGCTTTTCGAGCTCAACGGCTGGCTGCGCAAGGTTGATCCGGACGGCACCAAGCTCAACGGATATTTCGTCAGCATCGATCCGGAGCGCGACAGTCCTGAACTGCTCGGCCAGTACGTTTCCAATGTCACCGACCGGGTGAAGGGCATTTCCGGCCCGCCGGCCAAGGTCCAGGAGATGGCCAAGGGGTTCAAGGTCTATTTCAAGAAGGTGCCGGTCGACGAAAAGGATCCGAACGGCGACTACACCATGGATCACACGGCGTCGGTATTCCTGCTCGACGATGGCGGCCGCTTCGCCGGCACCATTGCCTACGGCGAAAACCCGGACGTCGCGATCAAGAAGCTCGAAAATCTGATCAAGGGCTGATACGTTTGACGTTGAAGCGGACACAGCTTCTGTGGCAATCCTCTCCGCCACCGATCAATAGCTGAGAGACCGTTTCCTTGAGCGAAATCCGCCTTTACGTCACGTCCACCGAAAAAGGTGCGGCCGAGATCCTCGATATCCTGTCGGAGGTTTTCGGCGAAGAGGATTTCGCCATCGCCACCACCGAGGTCGATGAGAAGAAGGATATCTGGGAAGCCTCCGTCTACATGATGGCGGATGACGAGGAGATGGTGCGCGAGCGTGTCGCCGAAGGTCTCGCCCAGGCCTTTCCCGCTCTGGAAATCCAGAGGGAAGTCATTCCGGATATCGACTGGATCGCCAAATCGCTGGAAGGGCTGAAGCCGGTGAGGGCCGGGCGGTTCATCGTCCATGGGTCGCATGACCGCGACAAGGTCAAGGTCAACGACATCGCCATCGAGATCGATGCGGGCCAGGCCTTCGGCACCGGTCATCACGGCACCACCGCCGGCTGCCTCGAAATGATCGAGGACGTGATGCGCGCGAGACCCGTCCGCAACGCGCTCGATCTCGGAACCGGAAGCGGCGTGCTGGCGCTCGCCGTGCGCAAGCTGCGCAATATCCCGGTTCTGGCGACCGATATCGACCCGGTCGCCGTGCGGGTGGCGCGGGAAAACGTCCGCCGCAACGGCATCGCCACCGGCATCCGCCTGGAGACGGCGCCGGGATTTCATTCGCCGGCGTTTGATCGCGAGGGGCCGTTCGACCTGATCATCGCCAACATTCTCGCGCGGCCGCTGATGAAGATGGCGCCGCAGCTGGCCGCACATCTGGCGCCTGGCGGTTCGGTGATCCTGTCCGGCATCCTGGCCGGACAGCGCTGGAGGGTGCTGGCCGCCTATAGCGGCGTTCACCTGGCCCATGTCCGCACCATATGGCGCAATGGCTGGGTGACGATCCATCTGCGCAGCCGATAACCCGTTTCGCAATGCAGCATTGATTTTCTTGCATGGCTTCTGGTGCAGACAGCAAAAAGGCGACACCAATGGTGCCGCCTTGCGATCAGTTCTGAGACTGATCTACCCGCGAGCGTGAGGGAGGATCTGCTCGAGCGGGCCTCGTATCCTGAAAGCCGGGGCGGGTGAGGGAGGAGAGCCCGCGCCGGTCGTATGGTCAGAATACGTAGCTTAGAATACGTAGCTTTGGGCGCCCTTGCGGCGCAGTTCTTCGCGGCTGGTGCCGAGGCCCTTCAGCGTTTCGTCATCGAGGTTCAGCAAGGCGCCGTTGACGTAACGGGCAACCTGACGCTCGCGAGCTTCGACCACGCGGTTGAAGGCATTGCGGAAGAAAGAGTTGGCCATGGAAGCGATCCTTTTGACACGGGCCTGGTTCGGCGCCCGTTCGATGAAGTGAATATAGCGATTGCTGCACCGCACAGTGAGAGGGCTTCTCTCATTGGTGGTATGCGTTTGCTGCATAGGATGGCCAGATCCGCGCCAGACCAGTTGAGCAGATGCACAATCATCGCTCATCCGGCCCGTCTGGCAATGTCCGTCGAAGATCGGCTAACATGGTCCGACCTCTCGGAATCAGGCAGCCCGGAAAAACAACCTCATGTTCCAGTCCTTCGAAGTGAAGTCCGCCCCGCAGTTCGGCCGCGATCGCGTCAGCGCGCTCAGGGCGAAATTCGCAGATCTCGGCATTGACGGTTTTCTCGTCCCCCGTGCCGACGAATATCAGGGTGAATACGTGCCGGCCTCGGCCGAGCGCCTGTCCTGGCTCACCGGCTTCACCGGATCGGCCGGCATGGCGCTCGTGACGCAACGGGAGGCTATCGTTTTCGTCGACGGACGTTACGTCACCCAGCTTGCCGAACAGGTGGATGGCTCGGTCTTTACCGCCGGCGATCTCGTCAACGAACCGCCGCATGTCTGGCTGCCGCGCCACGGCGCGAAAGGTTTCCGACTCGGCATCGATCCGTGGCTGCATGCGGGGGCGGAAGTACGCCGGCTGGAAAAGGCGCTTGCCGAGATCGGCGGATCGCTGGTGCTGCTCGACGGCAATCCACTCGACGCGATCTGGACCGATAGGCCAGCCGAGCCGCTCGGCGCCGTCTCGATCCAGAAACAGGAGCATGCCGGTACGCTGGCGGGCGAGAAGATTGCCTCGATTGCGAGCCAGGTAAAGGAGAAGGGGGCTGCCGCGGTCGTCATCGCGGATCCGACTTCGGTTGCCTGGATATTCAACATCCGCGGTGACGACGTGCCGCACACGCCCTATCCGTTGTCGCGCGCCATCATTCCGGCGGAGGGCAAGGCCGAGATTTTTCTCGACCAGATGAAGACCGGTATCGAACAGGCCGCCTATCTGGCCCAGATCGCCGTCCAGCGTCCGCCTTCGGAATTCCTCGCGCGGCTTGCTGCCTTCTCGGCGGATGGCGCGAAGATCCTCATCGACCCAGAGCTGACGCCGCTGGCGCTCACCAAGGCTATTACGGCCGCCGGCGGCGAGGTGGTCGAGGCTTCTGATCCGGCAAAACTGCCGCGGGCGTGCAAGAACCGCGAGGAGCTCGACGGTTCGGCCAAGGCGCATCTGCAGGATGGCGCGGCGATGGTCGAATATCTCTGCTGGCTCGACGCCCAGGCGCCCGGCACGATCACCGAGATCGACGCGGTCAAGGCGCTGGAGGCGACCCGCGCCCGCGTCGGACAAAACATGCAGAACCCGCTGAAGGACATTTCCTTCGAGACGATCTCCGGCGCCGGCGAACACGGTGCGGTCATCCACTATAGGGTGACGACCGAGACAAACCGCAAGCTCGAAGCGGGCGAGCTTTTCCTGGTTGATTCGGGGGCGCAATATGTCAACGGCACGACGGACATCACCCGCACGGTCGCGGTCGGCTCTGTTCCGGAGGAGCACAAGCGTTTCTTCACCCTGGTGCTGAAGGGCATGATCGGCATCAGCACGGCGCGCTTTCCGAAGGGCACGCGCGGCTGCGATCTCGATCCGCTCGCCCGCATCGCGCTCTGGAAGGCCGGTGGCGATTATGCGCATGGCACGGGCCACGGCGTCGGCTCATATCTCTCCGTCCATGAGGGGCCGCAGCGGATCTCGCGGCTGGCGACCCAGGAACTGCTTCCCGGCATGATCCTTTCGAACGAGCCCGGTTATTACCGTCCCGGCTCCTTCGGCATCCGCATCGAAAACCTGATTTATGTGACCGGAGCGGAAGAGATCGACGGCGGCGACCAGCCGATGCTCGCCTTCCAGACGCTGACCTGGTGCCCGATCGACCGCCGCCTCGTGCTGCCTGACCTGCTGACCGCCGAGGAGCTCGGCTGGCTGAACGGCTACCACGCGGCCGTGCGCGAAAAGCTGCTGCCGCTGATCGAGGACGACGCGGTCAAGACCTGGCTGGTGAAGGCGACGGAGCCGCTTTCCTGAAGCAGGCGCCTTTAATCAGAAACCCAGGAGGTGGCGGCAGATCATCGCTGCCGCCCAGCCGGCGCCGAGCAGCAGGAGGCCCGGATACCGGACCCCAACCACGAGTGCCGCCAGCATGGCGATCTTGACGTCCCAGCCGCCGTTGAAGAAGGCGGGCGCGACGAGCGTCGTCAGAAC
This sequence comes from Neorhizobium tomejilense, assembly GCF_964254135.1. Lineage (NCBI taxonomy): Bacteria > Pseudomonadati > Pseudomonadota > Alphaproteobacteria > Hyphomicrobiales > Rhizobiaceae > Neorhizobium > Neorhizobium tomejilense. The sequence goes on along the minus strand of NZ_CAXUSO020000001.1, from coordinate 2,010,242 downwards.
CGCTGCCGGCACGGCGTTGAGAGCCTGCTCCATGCGCGGCGGGATCGTCTTCATCCGGGTGATCAGCACATAACCGCCGATACGGGTGAGGAACGTCGCGGCCGCAGCGGCCAATATCAGCAGAGCCATATCCACGGAGATGAGGTCGGTCATGTCAGCTCTCCATCTCGGTGGCGGCGTCGGCCGGCACGGATTCAGTGGAGAGCGGCAGGAAAGCGGCAACGACTACGCCGACCGCGGCACCGATGCTGACATGCCAGGGCGAGCCTACGAAATGATAGCCGAGCACGGAGCCGAGCGCGCTCGCCACCACCACCGGATAGAAGCCCGGCTTGCTGCGAAAGCCGATGACCAGCCCGAGGAAATAAACCGGCAGCAGCACGTCGATCGCAAGCGCACGCGGATCGCCCATCATTCGCCCGAAAAACGCGCCGACGACGCTGAAAAACAGCCAGGGGAAATAGATCGCGGCGCCGAAGCCGATATACCACGGGAAACTGACGCCCCGGCCGCTTTCGCCGCGTTTCACGGCCTCCGCGAATTGCGGGTCGGTCAGCACGAAGAAGGTGAAGAATTTCTGGACCGGCGTGAAATGGGTAATGTATCGGGTCAGCGCCGCCGAATAGAGAATATGGCGGAAATTCACGGCGAAGACGGAGAGCACGATCAGCCACGGCGCCACCTGGTGGCCGAAAAGTTCGATGCCGACGAGCTGGCTGGCGCCGGCATAGACGGTCGCGCTCATCAGCCCGGCTTCCATGACCGAGAGGCCGTTGTCGCTTGCCACGGCGCCGAACAGCATTGCGAAGGGCGCTGCGGACAGGGCAATGATGAGGCCACCCTTTAGACCCTGGTTGAATTCGCTGCGATTCATCGAAGAAATCCTTTTCGCATCGGCTTTAGAGCCCTGCGGGACCTCGCGCAATTCAATTGGGCTGATGGAACGATCGATTCCGCTGAACTATCAGGCCCGGCTGGTCCCGGTGCCGGCGATCAGTCGGCAAGAATATCCTTGCTCGAAACGATGCCGACGCCTTTTGCTCTCATCTCGGCGATGGCGCTCTTCACGCCTTCCGGATCGATGCCGCGGCTGGCGTCCTCGATGAAACGCACTTTTATGCCCGGCAGCATATCCACGGCGTCGAGAGCGGAAAACTTCACGCAATAGTCGGTGGCGAGCCCGCAGAGATCGAGTTCGGTCACCTGCTGGGCTCTGAGATAGCCGGCAAGGCCGGTCGTTGCGGCCTGGTCGTTGTCGCGGAAGGCGGAGTAGCTGTCGACGGCAGGGTTCTCGCCTTTCTGCTGGATATAGTCGATGGCCTCGACGTTAAGGTCCGGGTGGAACTCCGCATCCGGCGTGCCCTGCACGCAATGATCCGGCCACATGACCTGCGGCTGGCCGGACAGCTCGCCCATATCGAACGGCTTCTTGCCCGGATGCCGGGAGGCAAAGCTGCCGTGGTTTTCCGGGTGCCAGTCCTGCGAGGCGACGATGACATCGTAGCCGCCGCCTTCGATCAGCTGGTTTGCGACCGGCACGATCTCGTCGCCGTGCGCCACGGGCAGGTTGCCGCCCGGGCAAAAACCGTTCTGGATATCGATCAGGAGCAGCGCTTTCATCGGTCGTCCTCCGAATCCTGGATTATCGGAGGATGCCAAGGGCGGGCGGCAGGATCAAGGCCGATACGTTTTGCAGTGCAGCAGTCAGCGCTGTTCTGTCGATCTCCATCCTTCCAGGATCGAGGGCCATCCGGCTGTTTTGGGGTGCGGAAAAACTCCCCCGTGAGGGGCATCGTGGTGCGGCGGAACTCAGCCTCTACAACGCTGTCGAGCATTCACAGCGAGCTCAGGATTGGACTGTTCTCGAGTTCGTGGCGACCGGCCATAAGGACCTGATCTACTGTTTTTACCCCGAGATTTCGCCTGCTGCAGAGACCTGTCCGACCACTCTGAAAGGCTTCGGTATACACCTCGGCTGCGGGCGGTCATGGACGTCGTCAAGGCGTTGCTGTCGGAATATGTGTCCGAGGGCCGGCGGCGCGCTGAGAAGGAAATGGTATAAAAATTCTGACAAGCCTTGAAAGACTTGGATTTTGTGGCTAAACAGCAACGGTCGTTGGCTTGACTAGCCTCAATTGGGCACGGGGCGGACACCCCGTTGCCGCAATTCGGTTAAACTTCCGACGGCATGCGCTTTTATGTGCACCACCGAAACCAAATCGGGGCGGCGTAAAGACATTGGTTACCATAATCGTTCATCCTCACATGCAGTCGATAGGCGGCAGTGAGCAAAATCTTCGTTTGCTCAGCGCTCGCCAGGGTTGTGTTGGTGGTCTCGCGGAAGCGATGCCCGCCGGTGTGAGTAACGGTTCGGGTAACGAGTGATGGCGCGTTCGGTCCAGACGTCGGTAAATGGCAGGCAGGCAGGCAAAGTTCCGCAACGCCGCAAAAAATCCCGCTCTCTCCTGGTCAATGTCACGGTCGGTTTCGGCCTGACGGTCGCTGCCCTGATGGGTGCGTCGATGGTTACCATGGCGACCGCGGTGAAGTCGGCTTCCGATGTGAAGTTCGAGACGGCGTTGGCAAAACCGATCGCTCTTGCCGTTCCCGCCGTCGCAACGCGGGAACGCGAGATCGATGTTTCGAAATTCTCCCGCCTTCCGGGCAGTGCGCCTGCCGATCCCAAGGGCAATCGCCTGACTGGCGCCGATGTGGCCGCCCTCGAAGCCCGCAAGCCGGATCTTTCGAACGTCAGCCGGGTGCTGACCGTGGCGATGGCCAAGGCCGCCCGGCATCAGGAACACGAACAGCGGTTCGCCGCGCTCGAAAAAACCCGTCCGGACGCCAATGCCATCCGCGCGGTGCTCGGCCCTGCGATGGAAAGCCTCGTGGTCGTGGCGCCCCGCTCGGCGAGCGGCACCTTGCCGGATATGATTCAGGATGCCGAGACGGTCACCACCGTTGCCGGGCTCAAGGACATGAAGCCGGTCGAGATGGCCGCGCTCGAAGAAACTGCCCTGGAAGAAGACGGTGCCGACGAGAGCGAGATCGCGGCGGTCGAGGCGACCGTTCCGGCAGTGCCTTCCTATGATCTGCCGAAGGCCGGTCCGCTGCCGGTGATCCGTCCGGGTTCCGCCGCCGACAAACCCGCCAAGCCGGCAGCCCTTGCGGCTATCGCCGCTGTCGCGCCGCAAAAGCCCGCCAAGACGGATGACGGCGACGACAAGCCGACCGCGCTCGCCTTTGCCAAGCCCGACAATCCGATGCGCGAGGAGCCGACCCGGCAGTCGGCGCCGGCCTGGCCCGGCATCGGCACGAAAGTGGCCGTCTACGATATTTCCGGCGGTATGGTCTATATGCCGAACGGCTCCAAGCTCGAGGCGCATTCCGGCATCGGCAAAATGCGCGACAACCCGAAATACACGCATGTGACGATGCGTGGCCCGACGCCGCCCGGCACCTACAAGCTGTCGATGCGCGAAAAGCTGTTCCACGGTGTCGCCGCGATCCGCCTGACGCCGGTCGACGGCAAGGCGCCGCAGGGCCGCACAGGCCTGCTCGCCCACAGCTTCCTGCTGCGGGTGCGCGGCGACTCGCACGGCTGCGTCGCCTTTGCCGACTACAACGCATTCCTGAAAGCCTTCCAGCGCGGCGACATCACCCATATGGTGATCGTGCCCAAGTGGGACGGCAAGCGCCCCGGACGGGGCACCGGTGGCGGTTTCATCGCCAACCTGTTCAGCAATAACGACGCCTGATCGGGCGCCGTTTCCTCCGACCCAATTTCAGCCGAGAATATCCCTCGCCACGCGCGTGAAGATCTTCGTGCCGATCGGGATCAGGTCATCGGGAAAATCATAGTTCGGATTGTGCAGGTTCGGCATGTTTTCGCCGGCACCGAGGAAGAACATCGCCGATTTCGACACGGTCGCGAACCGGCCGAAATCCTCCGAGCCGCGCATCGCTTCACCGACATCGTGGGGAACGCCTTCGGCATCCATTGCCGCCCGCAGCAGGGCGGCGGCTTCCGCATGGTTTTCGCAATGGCCGAAGATGTCATGATAGTCCATCTCGTATCCGAGACCGCCGACGGCTGCGACCTCGCGGACCAGATCTTCGGCCTCGGTGGTCAACGCCTGCATCTGGCCGTCGGTCATGGTGCGCAATGTTACCCAGACTTCGGCATGGCCGGGCGCAATCCCGAAGGCAGGTTCGCCGACCGAGGCATGCGTCACCGTTGCCAGCACCATGTCGCCGGCTGCGATCGAGCCCCGGCTGAGGGCCGTCAGCGCCGGCATCAGCGTTGCCACCGCCGGCACCGGCGAGATGCCCGTCTCCGGCATGGAGGCATGCGCCGTGCGCCCCGTCAGAGAAATCCGCAGGCCGCGCGACGCGCAGTTGACGATCCCGTCCTTCAGCCAGGCATGGCCGAGCGGCAGGCCCGGCATGTTGTGCAGCGAAAAACTGTAATCCGGCACCAGTTCCCTGAACTTCTCGTCGGCGACGACCGCTGCGGCGCCGGCGCCGGTCTCTTCGGCCGGCTGGAACATGAGGATGACGCGGCCGCGCTTCGGCCTTTCGCGGCCGAACTGCCGCCCAAGCGCCGCGAGCATGGCCATATGGCCGTCGTGCCCGCACATATGGCCCTTGCCGGGGATTTTCGAGCGATGCTCCGGCGAGCCGACTTCCTCGATCGGCAACGCATCCAGCTCGGCGCGGAACAGAACGGTCGGGCCCGGAAGCCCGCTGTCGTAGACGACCGCGACGCCGGTGCCCCCAAGGCCTGTCACCACCCGGTCGGGCACCGTATCGGCGAGGAACCGCTGCACCTCGGCAGCCGTTGCGATCTCCTCGCCTGATATCTCCGGCATGGAATGCAGCTTGCGCCGCCAGGCGGTGAGTTCGATGACGTCCTGATTGGTGAGAAACATGGCGCTGCTCCCTGATGGCCGGGTCTGGTTTTCGAGGTAACCGGGGCAGGGGTTCTCCGCAAGGAAAACCTCTGCCCTTGGCGTGTCACCACTCGATGCCGATCTTGCCGAAATGGCTGCCGCTCATCTCGTAGCGAAAGGCGTCGGCGAGTTTCTCAAGCGGAAAGATCCTGTCGATCACCGGCCTCACCAGACCCGTATCGAGCGCCCGGACGAAATCCTGCTGCTGGCGGCGGCTGCCGACCAGAATGCCCGACAGCACCGCCTGCTTGCCCATCAGCGCCGCGGTCGGCACCTCGCCGCGCGCGCCGGTCAGCACGCCGATCATGGCGATATGGCCGCCCATCTTCACCGCCTGGATGGATTGCCCGAGCGTCGCCGGACCGCCGACTTCCACCACGTGATCGACGCCGCGGCCGCCGGTCCAGTCGAAAACCTGCTTGCCCCAGTCGGTGTGGTCCTTGTAGTTGACCGTAAACTCGGCGCCGAGCTTTCTCGCCCGCTCCAGCTTGTCGTTGGAGGAGGAGGTGATCGCCACCCGCGCGTCCATGGCTCTCGCGATCTGCAGCGCGTAGATGGAGACGCCGCCCGTGCCGAGCGCCAGCACCGTCTCGCCGGCCTTCAGTCGCCCAAGCTCGGCCAGCGCCCGCCAGGCGGTCAGGCCGGCCGTGGTGATCGTTGCTGCTTCCACATGGCTGAACCCTGTTGGAGCGAGAGTGAAGGCGGCGACCGGCCGTACCGCGTATTCCGTCGCGAACCCGTCGATCCCGTCGCCCGGCGTGCGCGAAAAACCGCCCGGCAGCGGCGGACCATCCTGCCAGTCCGGAAAGAAGCAGGAGACCACATGGTCGCCGGGCTTGAACTCGATCACCCCTTCGCCGACCTCCTCGACCACGCCGGCACCGTCCGCCATCAGCACCCGCCCATCGGTCGGCGTCCTGCCGCTTGCGACGCTCAGGTCATGGAAATTGATCGAGCTCGCATGCAGCGCCACCCGGATTTCGCCCCGGCCCGGTTTGCCGGGATCCGGCAGATCGACGAGCTTCAGGGCATCGAGCCCGCCAGGGGCCGTGACGATGGCTTTCATGAGTTCCTCCCTTAAAATTCAAAGCTCCGGTGCTTGAGGTAGCGGGAGACAGGGAGGCTGACAAGGTTGACTGTCTGCCGGACAATGTGAAGAAGCGTATCGGTCGCTCGGTTTCTCGCAGGCTTCCGCCAAATCCTAAGCCTGGCGCGATGCGGTGAGGTGAGGGAGGGAGGCGACGTTGCGGGAACATGTGGCTGTTCTGGTAGCCAAACAGGTCTAGAGAATCTCAGTCCTGTTTCGTGGTTGCAGCCAGTCTATCCTGGCTAAAACCTCGTCTGTGATCTCGGGAGCGGTGCGTCCGTCGGTATTTATGTAAAGAATATCCTTGCCCGTCTCGGTCGCCATGCGGTTCATCTGCCGGAGAGAACGTCCGAGTTGAGCCTCCATGCTTCCTTCAGTTTCTCGCCGGGCCAATCTGCTGGCAATGTTCTCTTCCGTTGCCATCAGGCGAACGACAGTGAACCTGGCGCCGGGTATCGCCGACGTGATCCACCTTCTGTCGAAATCCAGGTGCATCATGACGCCTGACAGGATCAGGCGCTTGCTCCCCAGCTCCTTGTAAGTCGACCATATCGCCTTGAGGGTGAGGGCACTGACATCGGTCGTGCCCGGAGACAGCCGCTCCAGGTCCTGGCGCGAAGGGCGCGGGAATATCCGGTCCAGTTCGTCGCTTTCGATCGCTGCATGCGCAATACCGGCCTCGGCGAGGCGAGCGGAGATCTCCCAGGAAAGAGTAGACTTGCCGACGCCCGCAGGTCCGGTCAGCAGCAGGATTTCGATCTGGTCGTCAGGCCCTACAGCAACGTCCAAGCTCACACCCGCTCCACAAACCCATCGAGCACCCGCTTCTGACCGGCGCGATCAAACTCGATCGTCAGCTTGTTGCCTTCGATCGCCGAGATATTCCCGTTGCCGAACTTGACGTGGAACACCCGGTCGCCGACCGAAAATTGCGAGGGCTTGTCGGCGACCGATTTGGCCACCAGTTCACCGTCGATGGTGCGGGTGCGCGGGCCGCTTTCGCCGTAGCCGATGCGTTCCACGGCGTGGCCGGAGCGGGTGCCCCAGTTGTCGCGGGTGGCGTCGGTCTTGTTGGCCTGGGCGCGTTTCCAGCCGGGCGTCGAATAATTGTTGGCGAAGGGCTCGGCCTTGTCGAAACGCGACTGGCCGTAACCGCCGCGGCCGCCATAACCGCCGTAATTGCTGTCTGAGGCTGCGACGTCCACATGAGCTGCCGGTAGTTCGTCGAGGAAACGCGACGGCATGGTCGACTGCCACAGGCCGTGGATGCGGCGGTTCGAGACGAACCAGATGTGGCAGCGGTGTTTGGCGCGCGTCAGGCCGACATAGGCGAGGCGGCGTTCCTCTTCCAGCCCTGAACGGCCGCCCTCATCGAGCGCCCGCTGGTGCGGAAACAGGCCTTCCTCCCAGCCGGGCAGGAAGACGGTGTCGAATTCCAGGCCCTTGGCCGAATGCAGCGTCATGATCGAGACGGCATCGAGGTTTTCGTTGTTCTCGGCATCCATGACCAGCGAGACGTGTTCGAGGAAACCGCGCATGCTCTCGAAGGCCTCCATGGAACGCACCAGTTCCTTGAGGTTTTCCAGGCGGCCCGGCGCCTCCGCCGATTTGTCGTTCTGCCACATGGCGGTATAGCCGCTTTCGTCGAGGATCTGCTCGGCAAGCGTGGTGTGCAAAGTGTTTTCGAGCAGGCCCTGCCAGCGGCGGAAGTCGGTCACCACGTCGAACAGCGCCTTGCGGGCCTTCGGCTTCAGTTCGTCGGTCTCGATGAGGTCGGCCGCCGCCTGCAGCATGGGGATGTCGCGGGCGCGGGCATAGTCGTGCAGGTAGCGCACGGTCGTGTCGCCGAGGCCGCGCTTTGGGGTGTTGATGATCCGCTCGAAGGCAAGGTCGTCGGAGGGCTGGCAGACCATGCGGAAATAAGCCATGGCGTCGCGGATCTCGAGCCGCTCGTAGAAGCGCGGACCGCCGATGACCCGGTAGTTGAGGCCCAATGTTACGAACCGGTCTTCGAACTCGCGCATCTGGAACGAGGCGCGCACCAGGATCGCCATGTCGTTGAGCTTATGTTTGCCGCGCTGGAGGTTCTCGATCTCCTCGCCGACGGCGCGCGCTTCCTCTTCCGAATCCCAGGCTGCATGTACCACGACCTTCTCGTCGTCGGGGTCGGAGCGGTCGGTGAACAGCGTCTTGCCGAGGCGGCCCTCGTTATGGGCGATCAGATGGCCGGCGGCACCGAGGATGTGTTCGGTGGAGCGGTAGTTGCGCTCGAGTTTGATCACCTTGGCGCCCAGAAAATCCTTCTCGAAGCGCAGGATGTTGTCGACCTCCGCGCCGCGCCAGCCATAGATCGACTGGTCGTCGTCACCGACGCAGCAGACGTTCTGGGGAACGTCCTTGGGCCGCTGTGCAAGCAGCCGCAGCCACATGTACTGCGCGGTGTTGGTGTCCTGGTACTCGTCGACGAGGATGTAGCGGAACTTGCCGTGATATTCCTTCAGAAGATCCGGGTTCTTGCGGAGGATCGCGATCGGGTGCAGCAGCAGATCGCCGAAATCGCAGGCGTTCAGTGTGCGAAGCCGCGCCTGGTAGGCTGCATAGAGCTCGCGGCCCTTGCCGTTGGCAAATGCACGGGCGTCGCCCTCGGCAATGTCCGGCGGCGTCAGGCCCTTGTTCTTCCAGGTGTCGATCATGCCGGCGAACTGTTTTGCCGGCCAGCGCTTGTCGTCCAGCCCCTCGGCCTGGATCAGCTGCTTGATCAGCCGCACCACGTCGTCGGTGTCGAGAATGGTGAAGTCGGAGCGCAGGCCCGCGAGTTCCGCATGGCGGCGCAGCAGTTTCACGCCGATCGAGTGGAAGGTGCCCATCCAGGGCATGCCCTCGACCGCGCCGCCGACCAGAACGCCGACGCGTTCCTTCATTTCGCGCGCGGCCTTGTTGGTGAAGGTGACGGCAAGGATCTGCGAAGGGAAGGCCCGGCCGGTTGCGAGGATGTGGGCGATGCGGGTGGTCAGCACCCGCGTCTTGCCCGTGCCCGCGCCTGCGAGCACGAGGACAGGGCCGTCGAGCGTCTCGACCGCTTCGCGCTGTTCCGGGTTGAGGCCTGCGAGATAATCGGGCGCCCGGTGCTGGTCGCGGGCCGCCATGGCGCGCGCGGCGATGCCGAGGCCGCCGTTTCCGGCCGGCTGCGCCAGGGCGGGGGCCGGGCCCTTGCGCTGCGCCTGCTCAGGTTCTTCGTCGAAGAACGGAATGTCGTCGAAACTGTTCGTCATGCGGCCAATGTAGTGATTCGGACCTGAAAGACCAGAAAATGTTCTGCTTTCATTCTGACTGTTCACACAAGGCAAGGCCAAATTGTGAAGAGGCCGCCGGTTGCCCACTGCGAAAGCGGCGATTTTAGGAGTATATGTATGCCTCCGATCTAACATATGCGTGAAATTCCGTGAGGTTACATTTTTGTAAGGTTGCCGAACACCCATTGCGTGAGCACCCGCAAAAAAGGATACTCCCGGGCAATATGGCCTCCTGGTGCCGCCATCGGAGAATTGAATGCGGATTTGGAAACAGCTTCTGCTCTGTATCGTAGTCCTGGCCGGAGCGCTCGGCCTGTGGGTCTACCTGGTGCCGAGCGCCGGCGGAACCCTGACAAAGATGGGCATTCCCGGTGAAGTGATTGCCGCCGTCATTCCGAGAACCGCAGCCCAGCCCGCACCCGCTCCAGCGGGTGGTGCAAACGGCAATGCTGCGGCGCGTCCGCAAGGCGAGGGCGGAGCACAAGGCGCTGCGCAGAATGGGCAGCGCGGGGCAGGCGGCCAGGGTGGTGCCCAAGGCGGGGGCCAGGGCGGCAACCGGGCGACCCTCGTCGTCGCCCAGCCGGTGGCGATCGGCACCGTCAACGACCGCCTCTCGGCGATCGGCAGCGGTCAGGCCATCCAGTCGGTCGTCGTCATGCCGCAGGCTTCCGGTACCATCAACGAGATCATGGTGACGTCGGGCCAGAAGGTCACCAAGGGCCAGGTTCTGGCCCGCCTCGATGACGAAGAGCAGACGATCGAGCGCGACAAGGCGCGGGTGGCGCTGGCCAGCGCCCAGGAAAAATCCGCTTCCTACAAGAACCTGCAGTCGTTCTCGCGCCTCGACGTTTTCGATGCGCAGATCGCCGAACAGGCCGCAAAACTCGCACTCTCCACCGCCGAACTCAATCTCAGGCGCCGCGATATCGCCGCCCCGATCGACGGCATTGCCGGCATCGTCGCGGTCAATATCGGCGACAACGTCACCACCCAGACCAATATCGTGACGATCGACGACCGTACGGCCATTCTGGTCGATTTCTGGGCGCCGGAGCGTTTCGCGGTTGCGATCGAGCCGGGCCAGCCGGTCGAGGCGAGCTCGATCGCCCGTCCGGGCCAGGTCTTTTCCGGCAAGGTCGAGGCGATCGACAATCGCATCGATCCGGCAAGCCGTACGATGCGCATCCGCGCCCGGGTCGAAAATCCAGGCGACGTACTGCGCGCCGGCATGGCCTTCAACGTCGGCATGCGCTTTGCCGGCGAACGATATCCGGCGGTCGATCCGCTGGCCATCCAGTGGGACGGCGAAGGTTCGTATGTCTGGCAGGTCAGGGACAACAAGTCCGTCAAGACCCGGGTGCGCGTCGTCCAGCGCAACCCCGATGCGGTCCTCGTGGGCGGCGAGCTCAAAGAGGGCGACAGGATCGTGACCGAAGGTCTGCAGCGTGTGAGGGAAGGGGCTCCGGTCCGGATCTTGGGCGCGCCGGAAACGGCTGAGGTGGCGCGCCAATGAAGATCGAACTCCCAGGCGCTGGCCATGACGACGAGGGGAAGGCCGAGGCGGAGAAATCCGCCCAGAGCTTTACCGCCCTCTTCGTCCGCCGGCCGATCCTTGCCGCGGTTCTGAACACGCTGCTGGTCGTTGCTGGTCTTGCGGCTCTCGCCGGTGTCGAGGTGCGCGAACTTCCCGACGTCGACCAGCCGGTCATCACGGTGCGCACCAATTACGACGGCGCTTCGCCGCAGACGATGGACCAGGAAGTCACCCAGGTCATCGAGGGCGCCGTCGCGCGCGTCTCCGGCCTTAAGGCTCTGTCCTCGCAGTCGCAGTTCGGCTCCAGCCGCGTGACGATGGAGTTTTCCGACAGCGTCGATCTGTCGGAAGCCGCAAACGACGTGCGCGATGCGGTCGGCCGTGTCGTCAACCAGCTGCCGGACGATGCCGACGAACCGCGCATCGTCAAGGCGGACGCCGATTCCGACGCCATCATGCGCCTTGCGGTCACATCGTCGAACATGTCGATGGAAGACCTCACCCAGCTCGTCAACAACGAGGTGGTCGATCGGCTTGCCGCCGTCGAAGGTGTCGCGGACGTCGAACTCTACGGCGATCAGGACAAGGTGTTTCGCGTCGATGTCAACCAGTCCGCCCTGGCCGGCCGCGGCCTGACTGTTGCCGACGTCTCCAATGCGCTGTCGAGTGCGGCGCTCGACGTTCCGGCCGGCTCGCTGAAGAGCACGACCCAGGATATCGTCGTTCGTGCCACCGCCAACCTTACCACGCCCCAGGATTTCGAAAACGTCCTGATCGGCCCGAATGTCCGCGTCCGCGACGTGGCGACCGTGGCACTCGGCCCGGATGACGGCACGACGGTGCTGCGCGCCAACGGCGTGCAGGGCGTCGGCCTCGGCATCATCCGCCAGGCGCAATCGAACACGCTCAACATTTCCGAAGGTGTCAAGGCCGCCGTCGCTGAGATGCAGAAGGCGCTGCCGGAAGGCACCCGCATCGCCATCACCGGCGACGACGCGATCTTCATTCAGGGGGCGCTGCACGAGGTCGAGATCGCGTTGATGCTCTCGGCCGCGGTCGTCGTCGTGGTCATCTACCTCTTCCTGCGCGACTGGCGCGCCACGCTGATCCCAGCGATCACCATGCCGGTGGCGCTGATCGGCACGCTGGTGGCGATCTACCTCGTCGGTTTCTCGATCAACATCCTGACCCTGCTGGCGATCGTGCTCGCGACCGGTCTCGTGGTCGACGACGCGATCGTCGTGCTCGAAAACATCGTCCGGCGCCGAGCGGAAGGCATGGGTCCGCGCGCCGCCGCCGTGCTCGGCACCCAGGAAGTGTTCTTCGCCGTCATCGCGACCACGGCGACGCTTGCCGCCGTCTTCATTCCGCTGTCCTTCCTGCCCGGCCAGATCGGCGGCCTGTTCAAGGAATTCGGCTTCGTGCTCGCCTTCTCGGTGGCCCTGTCCTCGGTTACCGCCTTGACGCTCTGCCCGATGCTCGCGTCGCGCATGCTAACCAAGCCGATGAAGGAGGACCACGGTCTCCTCGGCGCCTTCGGCAACGGGTTCGCAAGGGTCTATGCGTCGTCGCTGCGGTTCTGCCTCAATGCGCCGCTGGTCGTCATCGTCGTGTCGGTGGTCTTCTCGATTGCCGCCTACAATGTCTTCGGCCTGGTCAAGAGCGAGCTGACGCCGCGCGAAGACCGCGCCACGATCATGCTGCGCCTGACGACGCCGCAGGGCGTCAGCCTCGATTATACCCGCGACCAGATGCAGCGCGTCGAAGAGAACCTGAAGTCGCTGCGCGATTCCGGCGAGATCACCAATGTCTTCTCGATCTCGGGTTTCGGCAGCAACACCAATAGCGGCTTCATGGTTCTGACGCTGGCGCCCTGGGGCGAGCGCAGCCGCACGCAGGACCAGATCGCCGCCGACGTCAACGCGGCGGCGCTGAGGGTTCCGGCCCTGCGCGGCTTCACCATGCAGGCGAACAGCCTGAAGATCCGCGGCGCCGGCAACGGCCTGCAGATGGCCTTGGTCGGCAACGACTACGACGTCCTGACCTCGACGGCACTGAAGCTCGTGTCGCATATGGAAAGCGAAGGCGCCCGGTTCTTCGATACGCCGCGTCTTACCAACGAGCCGACCCAGGCGCAGCTTTCGGTCGCGATCGACCGCGAGCGGGCCTCCGACCTCGGCATCGACATCACCGGCCTGTCGACCGCCATGCAGTCGCTGCTCGAGGGCCGCTCGGTCGTCGACGTCTTCGTCAACGGCGATGCGCTGCCGGTCAAGCTCACCTCGACCACAAGGCCGATCGACGACCCCACCGATCTCGAGAACATCTTCCTCAAGACCGGCGACGGCAAGATCGTGCCGATGTCGACGATCGCGACCTTGAAGGAAGGCGCGGTGGCGCCGCAGCTCAACCGCGAGGAACAGCTCGCCTCGGTGTCGATCTCGTCCAACCTGCGCGACGGCGTGGCGCTCGGCGATGCGGTCAGGGAAGTCTCCGCGATCGCCCAGCCGTTCCTGCCGGCGGGCGTCCGCCTGGTCCCAATGGCGGAGGCGAAGACGCTCGGCGAAAACTCCAACGCCATGCTGATGACCTTCGGTTTTGCGATCGCGATCATCTTCCTGGTGCTGGCGGCGCAGTTCGAAAGCGTGCTGTCGTCGATCATCATCATGTCGACCGTGCCGCTCGGTCTTGCCTGCGCCGCCATCGCGCTGGTGCTGACCGGATCGAGCCTCAACGTCTACAGCCAGATCGGTCTCGTGCTGCTGGTCGGCGTCATGGCGAAGAACGGCATCCTGATCGTCGAATTCGCCAATCAGCTGCGGGACCGCGGCACCAGCGTGCGCGAGGCGATCGAGAAGGCCTGCGCCATGCGTCTGCGCCCGGTGATGATGACGATGATCGCCACTGTCATCGGCGGCGTGCCGCTGCTGCTGGCCCAGGGCGCCGGTGCGGAAGCCCGTATCGCGCTCGGCTGGGTCATCGTCGGCGGCCTCGGCTTTGCGGTCATCGTGACGCTGTTCATCACCCCGGTCGCCTATCTTCTGATCGCCGGCTTCGCCAAGCCGCATATGCACGAGGAAGCGCGGTTCCATGAGGAGCTGGCGCATGCCTCGCGCGGCGGGCAGGAGAAGCAGGACAACGAGAAGGAAAAAGAGGAGCAGCTGCTCGCCGCCGAGTAACGGTCGGAGAGAAGACCTGTTCCTTCCATAATCGCTGTCCTCGGACCCGATCCGGGGACAGACAGGATAGCGTCGAGATTTTCGACGACCTACCGGCCGAGCAGGTCGTTGAGCTGGCCGGCAAGCGCGCCGCTGCCGGCCCGGTCGTCGGCCATCTTCTGAAACAATCCCGCCATTCCCTTGAAGATCAGCGAGGCCGGATCGTCTTCACCGAGGAATGCGGCGATTTCCTCCATCTCCGCCACCCAGCGATAGGCTTTCGCATACATGTCTGGAATGGCGCCCGAGAGTTTCCGATCGAGGTCGGGGTTGCTTTCGGCCATCTCCCGCCTGAGGCTCTGGTCGGCACCCGATCCGATGGCGGCGAGAAGCATGGCGGTGCCGAGGCCGGTGACGCCCTTGTTGATGCCCGCATAACACATCTTCAGCGCCGAGGCTGCCCCGACAGCCCCTTCGATCCGGCGGACGTGAAGCCCGTGCCCGGCCAGAACGGCGCTTCTGTCCGCCCCGTCACCGCTGACATAGAGTTTTGGCCCGGCCTTTCCCGGCTGCGGCGGCAGGCCGATGATCGAGCCGTCCAGCACGTTCGCCTGGCCGGGCCTGAAAACGGCTGCAACCTGGCGCATCGTGTCGGGCGAGATCGCGTTGCAATCGATGAATGTCACCGGGGCAGGGCGCTCTCCGATCGCCGCCGACAGACGTTCCGCGACGCCGATCGCCTCGCCGGGCGGGACGATCGATAGAACGATCTCCGCCCCGATGATGTCTTCGAGCGGGGCGGGCTCCATTCCGGCGGCTCTGGCCCGGTCGTGGCTCTCGGGCGAGCGGCCATCCAGATAGGTCAAGACCTTGGCGCCGCCGTCCGCCAACTGCCGGCCGATCCCGCTCCCCATCGCACCCGCGCCGATGATTGCAATTGTCGCCATCGCTGATCTCCTGAAACTTGAAAAGGGCAGGACCTGATCTAGCGCATCGATCGGTGACTTGCAGGTGAACTATTTGGCGCCGAGGAAAAAAGATCTGCCCGTGTGCCGGAATCAGGGAACTCCTGCCTCCACCTCGGTCAACGACGACTTCGGCGATTCGCGTGCGGCTCCTGTAACCCCTGCCGGGATGGAGCTGAAGGACTTACCGACGCGGGAGGCTCATGATGGACATCTCGCTGCGGTGGTCGCTTTCGAGGGTTCTTGTGCCCATGACGTCCATGACCGGCGCCTGTTAAACTTGCGGCAACCTTGTGCATGGCATGGCAATGTTGCCACGCAGCAGAAGGAGAGACGTATGGCGTTGATCGGCTTCAAGAATACCCATAACCAGTCCGTATACATCAATCCCGCCCAGGTGCTTTACGTCACGACCTTCGAAGAGGAAGTCACCATCGTCGCTCTCGCGCTTGCCAGCGCCGGCGGCAAGCCGACGGCCGTATACGTCCGCGGCAATGTCGATCAGGTACAGCAGAGGCTGAGCGTCGCCGTAGCAGGCTAGGTTCCGCGTCCGTCATCCTCATGTCGAGTTCGTCGGGGGCAGCTTTCAGCGCCCCGTCCAACACAAAAATCCGAAATCGCCAAGGCCCGACTCCGCGCGATCGGTCCGCCGCTGTTCCGGCTGGACAAAACCCGACCCGTCGCCTAACCAATCCCTTGAAAAGACAAGAGGAGAGTGATCATGGCGATCAAGGATGTGAAGGCAGGCCTTCGCAACGAAGAGGGCATCTCGACGGTCCTCGGCATCCTCAAGCAATCCTTCGGGGAGCGGTTTCAGACCGGCCAGTCGTTTCGCGAGCAGCATGCCCACACGACGACCTATCTGCCGGCGCAATTGCCGGATGGCGTCGTCTTCGTCGAGAACGCGGGTGACGTCAAAGCCGTGGTCAAGGCCTGCGCCGAACATCGCGTGCCGGTGGTGCCTTTCGGCATCGGCTCCTCGCTCGAAGGTCAGGTGAATGCGCCCTCCGGCGGCATCTCGATCGATTTCAGCCGCATGAACAAGGTGCTTCGGGTCAGCCCGGCCGATCTCGACGTAACCGTGGAGCCCGGCATCACCCGCGAGGAGCTGAACCGCGAGCTTCGCGACACCGGCCTGTTCTTCCCGATCGATCCCGGCGCCAACGCCTCGGTCGGCGGCATGACCGCCACCCGCGCGTCCGGCACCAATGCCGTGCGCTACGGGACGATGAAGGACAATGTCCTGTCGCTGACCGTCGTCACCGCCGACGGCGAGGAAATCCGCACCGCGCAGCGGGCCCGGAAATCCTCGGCCGGCTACGATCTGACCCGCCTCTTCGTCGGTTCGGAAGGCACGCTCGGCGTCATCACCTCTGTGACGTTGAGGCTGCAGGGCATTCCGGAAAAGATCGGCGGCGGCGTCTGCGCCTTCCTGAGCGTCAAGGCCGCCTGCGACGCCGTGATCATGACCATCCAGATGGGCATCCCGGTCGCCCGCATCGAACTGCTGGACGACGTGCAGATGCGCGCCTGCAATGCCTATTCAAAACTCTCCTATCCGGAAAAGCCGACACTCTTCCTGGAATTCCACGGCACCGAGGAAACGGTGGCGCTGCAATCGGCGCAGTTTGCCGAGATCGCCACGGAATGCGGCGGCGACGAATTTCTCTGGACCGCCAATGCCGAGGAGCGGGCAAAGCTCTGGAACGCGCGGCACAATGCCTATTGGGCAAGCCGGGCGCTGGCGCCGGAACTCGACGGCCTTTCGACCGACGTCTGCGTGCCGATCTCGCGGCTTGCCGAATGCGTCGCCGAAACCCAGGCCGATATTGCGGAACAGGGATTGCTTGCACCGATCGTCGGCCATGCGGGCGACGGCAATTTCCACGTCCTGGTGCTTTTCGACGGCAAGGACCCAGCCTCGGTCGACAAGGTCGAAGCGTTCATCGCCCGCCTCAACCACCGGGCACTTTCGATGGACGGAACCTGCACCGGCGAGCATGGCGTCGGCCAGGGCAAGATGTCGTTCCTCGAGGAGGAACTGGGCGGTGCCGTCGAGCTGATGCGGACGATCAAGCGGGGCCTTGATCCGGATAATATCTTCAATCCGGGCAAGATCTTCAGGATTGCCGAATGAGATGCTCCCGCAAGCTTGACTTGCCTGTGAACCCAATGGAACTAGTCTCTTAAGCAAGATCAGGGAGACGGATACCGTGCTCGGACGCATCCTGTTGGCATTCGGCGGATTGGTGGTGGTGGCGCTGTTCACAGCGCTGCTCGCGCCGTTCTTCGTCGACTGGTCGAGCCTGCGCGTCGGCTTCGAGGAGCAGGCAAGCCGCATCCTCGGCAAGAAGGTGACCGTCCACGGCGACGTCGATGCACGTATACTGCCGTTTCCCTCAGTCACCCTGCATGACGTGCGGGTGGGGCCCGATACGGATGGTCAGCCGCTGGTGCAGGTGGCACGGTTTTCGATGGATATGGAGCTGGCGCCGTTCCTCTCGGGCGAGGCGCGTATCTTCGATATGCGCATCGAGGAGCCGAAGGCGCGGATCCGGCTGTTGAAGGACGGCTCGCTCGACTGGATGCGCGGCAGCCGTGCCGCGATCCCGGCCCGCACGGTGGTCATCGAGGACGTGCATATCACCGGCGGCGAGATCAACCTGATCGACGAACAGTCCGGGCAGTCGCGGCAGATCACCGGCCTCGCGGGCGATTTTTCCGCCGGCTCGCTGCGCGGCCCCTGGCGCGGCGAAGGCAATGCGGCGCTCGACGGTCATGAGACGCGGTTCAACCTGGCGAGCGGCACGGCGGATGCCGAGGGCAAGCGTATGCCGATGCGCCTCAGGCTCTGGCCGGATGCGCAGCCCGTCGAGGTCAATCTCGACGGCGAGCTGACCGTCGCCGACAACAAGCCTGCCTATAACGGCAACTTCACCCTCGACTTCCTGCAGGAGGAAGACGAGACCGAGCCGGTGACGCCGCCGCCGCCCGGGCCACGCCTCAAGGGCGGGTTCGAGGTCACCAACGAACGCATCCGCGTTCCGCAATACCGGCTGGAAGTCGGGGCGACCGACAACCCTTACGTCGTAACCGGCGAAGCGACGCTCGATACCGGCGAGAAGCCTGAATTCCTGCTGACAGCAGACGGCCAGCAGATCGACGTCAATCGGCTGGGCGAGGGCGCGCGGGCCAAGACCGGCCGCGATGCCGCCGCTTCGGCGCAGCGCCGTATCAACAATTTCATCCGGCTGGCGGCCTCGATCCCCATTCCGCAGGTGCCCGGCCGCGCCAGCCTCAGGCTACCGGCGATCGTCGCCAACGACACGACCATACGCGATATCAGGCTCGACATCCGGCCCGCCGGGCGCGGCTGGACGGTGGACAACGTGGTCGCCACCCTGCCGGGCCGCACGCAGTTGGAGGCCAAGGGCAGCCTCGTGCTTCGCGACCGGACGTCCTTCGTCGGCGACATGCTGGTCGCCTCCAGCCAGCCGTCCGGGCTTTCCGACTGGCTTTCGGGCCGGGTGGCGCCCGAGCTGCGCCAGCTCCGCTCCGCCGGCTTTTCGGCAAAGGTCAACCTGACGCCGGACCTGCAGCGGTTCGACAACCTCGAACTGGCCGTCGGCCCGGCAACGCTCAAGGGCCGTGTGGAACGCCAGTCCGCCCAGGGGCAGACGCCCAATCTTTCGATGAGCCTTGCCGGCAACGAGATCGATATTGATGCGATGCGGGCGCTCGCCTCGCTGATGACCGGCGACGATGCGGGCCAGGACGTGCTCGACCATCGGGTTGCCGCGACGCTGAAGGCCGACCGGTTCACCGCCCTCGGGGTCGCCGCCAACAATGTCGACACCGCCTTCACCCTGGCCGGCGGCGCGCTGTCGCTGGAGCGCCTGACGATCGGCAATGTCGAAGGCGCCACGGTTTCGGCACGAGGTCGCGTAGAAGGCTCGCTGCTTGCCTATTCGGGCAATGGCAGCCTCACTTTCCGTTCCGCCGATCCGACGGCTTTCCTGACCATGCTGCGCGATCGGCTGCCCGCGCATCCGGCTCTCGCCCGGCTTGCGGAAAACGGCGCCTGGTTCGCCAATACGGATCTCGGTGCCAGCCTGACCGTCGGCGGCGACCTCAACGGCGTGGAGGTCGTCCTCAAGGGCAAGACCAACGGCAGCGCGGTCAATGCCAACCTGAAGCTTCCAGGCCTCTTCGACCTGACGGGCGGCACCGACATGACGCTCGTCGCGTCGCTCGACAATCCCGATCCGATGGTTCTCCTGGGGCAGGCGGGTCTCGATCCCCTGCCTTTCAAGGGGGATGGCGCGGGCGAACTGTTGCTCAACGTCCACCAGGGCCCGGATGCCGCCGCAAAGGCTGCGCTGACATTCACGACCGAAAAGACCTCGCTGGACATCAACGGCGATATCCGGATCGGCAGCGAGGGTTTTGGCGAGGGCAGCGGTCACGTCACGCTCAGAAGCGCGGATCTGGAACCCTATCTGCTGATGAACGGCATCGGCCTGCCGCAGTTCGGCACCGGCATGCCGGTGACACTCGACGCGGATTTCAGCATGACGCCGGAAGCGGTGAAGATCGCTGCCCTCAAGGGTGCGGCGGACGGCAATGCGATCAGCGGCGACATCGCCGTCGACCGCAAGGCGCCGGGCATGCCGGCAACCGGCTCGCTCAGCGTCGACAGCCTCGATCTTGCCTGGCTCGGGGAGGCGATCTACGGGCCGGTCAGCGATCCGCAGAGCGGGGCATTTTCCTCCAAACCCTTTGCCCGGCCGATCTTTTCCGGCGCGGACGTCGCTCTCGACGTCAAGGCGCGAAGGTTCGATGCCGGCGTTTTCGGCAATATCGGTGATTTTGCAGCCAGGGTCACCCATCGCAGCGGCGGCATCACCATCGAGAACGGTGCGGGCAACTGGCAGGGCGGCCGGCTTGCCGGCCGGCTGCTGATGTCGAACGGTGACGGAACAGGACTTCTGCAGGCCCGGATTTCGGCGGAGAACGCCGATCTCGCGCCGCTCGTCTGGAAGGCTGGCGGCAAGCCGGTCGCCAGCGGCAAGCTCGATTTCAACATGTCCGCCGAATCGACCGGCAGGACCTTGGCCGAACTCCTCGGTGCAACGAGCGGTTCGGCCGAGTTGCGGCTGAAGGGCCTGACCGTCGCCGGCATCAATCCCGATGCGATGAAGCCCTTGATGGCCGGGGTCGACAAGCTTGGCGGCGAGGTGACGGAGTCGAGGGTCCGGCCGATCGCAACCGGCCTGCTGCATCAGGGAAGTGCGGCGGTCGGCAACGTGACCATCCCCGTGACGATCACGGCCGGCGAAGCGCGGGCGCAGAATGTCGCAGCCGGCGTCGGCGCGACGAAGCTCGCGGGCGAGGGGCGCTTCGATCTGCTGGATGACAGTCTGAGCGCAAATCTGGCGGTCACCTACGATGCCGGCGAGGAAGCGCTGGCCGGCGGCGATCCGACCATCCGGCTCGAATATTCGGGGGACCTTGCCGCACCCGCCAAACGGGTCGATATCGCGGCGATGACGAATTTCCTGTCGCAGCGGGCTTTCGAGCAGCAGCGGCGGCGTGTCGAGACGCTGCAGGCGAGCGTGCTCGAAAAGCAGCGTCTTCGCCGTGAGGTGGCGCTCTATAATTTCCAGGCGATCGAGCGGCAGGCGGCCCGCGACAAGGCGGCGGCCGAAGAGCGGGCCCGCCAGCAGCAGGCGGCCGAGGCGGAACGCCAGCGTCAGGGAGTGGAGGCGGCGGCGCGAGCGGCGGAAGAGGTGCGTCAGCGCCAGATCAGCCAGCCGCCGCAGCTGATCGTACCGCCGACCGACGGCGCGATCCGCCAGAACTTTCCGTCCCCCGGCATTTCCAATATGCCAAGTCTGCCAGGGGTGCAGCAGTAGCTGCCCCAACGGCGGTGCCAATTTCATTCTACGAAGACTTGAGCCACGTCAGGACATGGACGCGCAGCGCCGACGAGAGATTGCTGGCAGCATCCCTTTGATCGTCGATCTCGGCGATCAGGGTCGCCAGGCTGATATCGCGTTTTGCTGCGATTGCCTTCAACTCGAGCCAGAACTCGTCCTCGAGGGAAAAACTGGTGCGATGACCGTGAAGGGTCGCGGAATGTTTGCGGATCACGAAACTCTCCGGACCTTCGGAACAAGCTCGCTTATTCAGACTGTGGTACTTCCGGCGTCAAGCCGATCGGCTGAAGCTTGGTTAGCGGATACTTAATATACACCGGACGGAAAGTCAGTCGTCCTTGCCGGGCTTTTCCAGGCGGCCCTGGTCGAGCCCCTTCTCCGCCTTGTCGTTGCGTGCCTTGGTCAGGGACTTGTCGGCCTTGGTACGGCCGAAGGTGAGGCGGTTCTGCTCCGCCTCCTTTTCCTTTTCGAGCCGTTCCTTGGCTTTGCGGAACTGGCGAAGGTTGACGATTTCGGCGCTCATGGCTGACGCGCCTCCCGGCGCTTACTGCTTCTTGCGGAAGGAATCGAGCGAGATGACCGAGCCGGGCTTCTTCTCTTCGCCGGGCTTGGCTTCGGTGTCGGCAGACTTGGAAATGGCATCTACGGGGATGGCGGTGATTTCGGCGGTGGTGTTCTCGTCCTCGTCGGCGAGCGGCACTTCGAATTCAAGCTCGAAATTCACAGAAGGGTCGTAGAAACCGCGAATGGCGTTGAAGGGAACGACCAGGCGTTCCGGGGTATCGGAGAAGGAAAGGCCGATCTCGAACTGGGTATCGGAGACCTTGAGGTCCCAGAACTGGTGCTGGACGACGATGGTCATCTGTTCGGCATATTTCGCCTTGAGGTGCTGCGAGATGCGCACGCCCGGGGCGCCGGTCAGGAAGGTGATGAAGAAATGATGGTCGCCCGGCAGACGGCCCGTGGCCGCAACCTCGGTCAAAACCTTACGGATGACGCCGCGCAACGCGTCCTGCGCCAGAATATCGTAACGGATGTGGTCCTGCCCCATACGGTCCTGTCTTTCCATTCTCTCGTCTTTTAGTCAGACGCGTTATGCCATGCCGGCCCGGCGCGGGGAAGCCCCGACGAGCATCCGAGTCAGTTCCATAGTATTCGACTGGGGAGCGAAGGTGAAGGCTTCTGTTGCCAGGTGCCTTCGGACCCCGCCTTAAAGTGCTACCTCCAAGGACTTAGTTCGGATTTCCCGCACCGCCATTAGGCAGCGAGAGCATAACCCTTAGCGTTGTTGTCGTTTGCAACTACACTTTTTGACCCGATAACGGTGGTATCATGCCGAGCAAAAGTTCGATCTTTAAGCCCTTGTCGATCCTATTTCGCCCCCATCAAAAGCCGGTCCGCAAGGTTTCCATGCGACCGACCGGTTTTTGGTGGAGGCGCCGGGTACCGCCCCCGGGTCCAATAGGTTTATTACACCGGCCGTTTATTGCCATAGCCGGACCGAAGTCCGGCAACCGTCATATAGGCGTTTCCACCCCCGGTGAAAAGGGGTGAGAAGCGTGAAGGCTCCCATAAATCGTCGCATCGATCACTTTTGCCGCTGGCCAACAGGGAAACGGGCAGGAACCGAGGATCAGCGCAATCGACCGGTTCCTTCGCGCAGATAACGATCCGCGATCGTTGCGCTTCCCTTTTTTGATATGAGCCGTTGTGGCAGCACCTGACAATCGCTGTCCCAGCGGTCCAATCGATGCTAAACTACTGAAGTGTCGTGCCTTGGGAGGGGCCGATGGGCCGTCTCTGCTTAGCTGTGGCAGCATTCGTCATTGTGGCGTCGGGCCTAGAAGCTCAGGAACGTCAGCCGTTTCACATTGCGCAATTCCCCGACAGCCGGACAGTGAGCCTTACGATCATGTCGGCGGCGACGTCGGAAGACATCGAGTATGATTACGACGTCGCAATTGGACTGACCGAGCACAAGACCGGCGGCGAACCCATCTTCGTGGACAACGGCACCCATGTCATGCGTATCCGGTGTCAGGCGCCACGAACGGTATTGGTCGGCGCTACAGTTTACAGGCTGCATGACCCGCCAGTGATGGGCGACTGGAAAGAGGACCTGTGGAAGGCCTTGTGCCTTCAACCCGTCTCTTGAGTAGGTGAGTAGGCCCCCGCTTCCGGGGAAGCGGGGGCCGTTGTTGTCACTTCACCTGGGTGACGGTCAGCTTGCCGTTGACACGTTCCGCCACGAACTGGATGTTCGCGCCTTCCTTCATCTTCCCGAGCATCCCCTCGTCGGCCACGCTGAAGACCATGGTCATCGCGGGCATTTCTAGACCCTTCAGCTCCTCGTGGATGAGCGTGACCTTCTTGGCCTTGGCATCGACCTTCTTGACCGTGCCCTTGGTGAATTCCTGAGCGAACGCACCGCTGGCGGATGCCAGGCCGAGCGCTGCGACGACAGCAAGTTTGAGAACCGTTTTCATGCTCTTACTCCTTCCTTCTTACCTACTTGTTGGCGACAGTGACGTCGCCGTGCATTCCGGCGTCGTAGTGGCCGGGAACGAGGCAGGCGATCTTGAAGACGCCATCGTTGGTGAATTTCCAGACGATATCACCGGACTTGCCCGGCTTCAGGCGGATCGCGTTCGGATCGTCATGTTCCATGTCCGGAAATTTCTCCATGACCGCCTTGTGCTCCATCACCTTCGCCTCCTGGTCGAGGACGAATTCGTGGTCGAGCTCGCCTTCGTTCTTGATGGTGAAGCGGATGGTCTGACCCTTGCGAACCTTGAAGTCGTTCGGGGTGAAGATCATCTTGCCGTCGGGCGTCTCCTTCATGCTGACGCGGATGGTCTGGCTGACCTTCGACTTGTCGCCGGGTTCGCCAACGGCCATGGCTTCGCCGTGGCCGCCCGCGTGGCTGCCCGATGCCAGAACCGGCGTTGCGAGGGTAGCGAGGATGAGGCCAAGAATTGCAGTTTTCATGATCATGTCCTTTGATTGTTGGAAGTGTTCGATCAGCCGTGGTTCGAATGTTTCGACGGCGGCTGTGTCTTTGCGTCTTTGGCCTTGGGCGCGTCGGGGAGGCTTCCCGTCCACTCCCAGGCCTGGGTGCCGGGCGGGTTTTCGTACCAACCCGGATCGGCGTAGTCGCCCGCCGAGATACCCTCGCGGACCTTCACCACGGAAAACATGCCGCCCATCTCGATGGGGCCGTGTGGTCCCCATCCAGTCATCATGGGAACAGTGTTTTCCGGTATTTCCATGGACATCTCGCCCATATCCGCCATGCCGGCCGTACCCATCGGCATATATTCGGGACGGATCTGCCTGATCTTTTTGGTGACTTCCTTCTTGTCAACGCCGATGAACGTCGGGATGTCGTGGCCCATCGCGTTCATCGTGTGATGCGACTTGTGGCAATGGATCGCCCAGTCGCCGACATGCTTTGCGTCGAACTCGTAGGCCCGCATCGCGCCGACGGGAATGTCGATGCTGACCTCCGGCCAGCGGGCTTCAGGCCGAACCCAGCCGCCGTCGGTGCAGGTCACTTCGAAATCGTAGCCGTGCATGTGGATCGGGTGGTTGGTCATCGTGAGGTTACCGACGCGGACGCGGACCTTGTCGTTCTTCGAGACCACCAGCGGATCGATGCCCGGGAAGATGCGGCTGTTCCAGGTCCAGAGATTGAAGTCGGTCATCTCCATGACGCGCGGCACATAGGTGCCGGGATCGATGTCATAGGCGCTGAGCAGGAAAACGAAGTCGCGGTCGACCGGCATGAACTTCGGGTCCTTGGGATGGACCACGAAGAAACCCATCATGCCCATCGCCATCTGGACCATCTCGTCCGAATGCGGGTGGTACATGAAGGTGCCGGACTTCACGAGGTCGAACTCGTAGACGAAGGTCTTGCCGACGGGAATATGTGGTTGGGAAAGGCCGCCCACACCGTCCATCCCCGATGGCACGAGCATGCCATGCCAGTGGACCGTGGTGTGCTCCGGCAGCTTGTTGGTCACGAAGATGCGGACCCGGTCGCCCTCGACCGCCTCGATGGTCGGACCTGGCGACTGGCCGTTATAGCCCCAGAGGTATGCGGTCATGCCTTCCGCCATCTCGCGTTCGACAGGCTCGGCGACGAGGTGGAACTCCTTGACGCCGTTGTTCATGCGGAAGGGCAGGGTCCAGCCGTTCAGGGTCACCACCGGATTGTAGTCGGGACCGACTGACGGCCGAACCGGCGTCTGGGTTGCGGCGGAATCCATGGCGGCTGCTTCCGGCAGACCCATGTTCGATGTCTGGCCCCAGGCCTGGGAGGAGACGAGTGCGGCACCGGCGGCACCTGCTCCGAGCAATTGTCTTCTATTGAACATTCTCGTTTCCTTTCTCAGTCTTCGGCTTCTTCAGCCGAAGCGACCTCGGTTTCTGCCGAGGCCGAACCGGTGCTGCCGCCATAGATGACGGGGGCAAGGTTCGCTTCGGCAAGCCAGAAGTCGCGTTTGGCGTTGACGGCAAGGATGGTGGAATCGATCTTCTCGCGGGTGTCGGCGATCAGTTCGAAGGTGCTGGTGATCATTCCGTTGTAGGTGAGGAGGGACTGTTCCTCGATCGCATTGCGCAACGGCAGGACGTTGTTTCGGTAGTGGCGCGCGATATCGTAGTTCGACTTGTAGGCCAGATAGGCAGAGCGGGCTTGTGAACGGGTGTTGACCGCAAGTTCCGCCAGCTGGTTGGCAGCCCGCATATAGGCGAGCTCGCCCTTTCGCAGACGCGCCTGGCCGGAATCGAAGATCGGGATCCTGAATTCCAGTCCTGCCGTCTTCGACACGTCCGAGAGGATCTTGCCGTCCTCGCGCTCGCGTTCCTTTTCGTAAGTGCCGACCAGTTCGATGTCGGTGACGATGCGGGTGACATCCTCGAGCTTGTAGGACTGGGCGGTCGCCTGAAGCTCCAGGCGGGCGACCTGCAGATCCATGCGCTTGTGGATCGACTCGGCCTCGATGTCGTTGCGCTTGATCAATGCTTTCGGCAGTGAGGGGAGGCGGTTCGGAATCTGGAAGTCGATGTCGGAACCGGTGAGGCCCATCAGCCTGACCAGCTCCTCCTTGGCAAGCTTTGCTTCGAGCCTTGCCTTGGCAGTCTCGCCGGTCAGCTCCGCGTAAAAGACGTGTTCACGAGCCTGGTCGGCCTTCGGCATTGATCCGGCTTCGCCGATCTTCTTGGCGAGTTCGGAGGCAGCGTCGGCGGCGACCTTGGCCTGGTTGAGGTAGGCGACGTTTTCCCATGCCGCCACGGCGTTGATCCAGGCTCGCCGCGTTTCGGCGGCGAGAGAGATCGTGGCGATCGCCGCGTTGAGCTGGGCCTGACGGAACCGCGTGTCGGCCAGCTTGATGTTCTTGTCGTATGTCGCCAGAGCCAGAATATTGGCCGCGACGGCGCCCTCGAGAACGCGATAGGCCTCAAGTCCGGGAGTGGCTATCCCGGTCAGGCCGACGGAGAAGGTCGGCAAGACCGAAAGCTGCGTCTGCCATGCGTCCGCCGCACTATCTCCGAGATCGGCATAGGAGGCCTGGAGGCCCTTGTTGTTCAGGAGAGCGACCTGGACAGCGGTCTCGACGTCGATGGTCTTTTTGGCCAACAGCGCCTTCACGCGGCCCTGGACTGCCTGAGCCTGCTGTCGGTTCTGGACCCACACGGTTTGTTTGCCGGTTGCCTCGCTGCCTTTCGCCGAGGCATTCATGAAGCCGGCGTCTTTGGCCGAATAGTCCGTCGTTACGCAGCCGGTGGCGACAAGGGGGAGCACGACGGCGGACACGAGCCTGATGTGATGTGTTATCATCGCGCTCATCCTTTTTTCGGAGCCTGGGCATCGTTGAGACCGCGCCAGGGCTTCGGATCGACGGGCATGCGATGGGTGTAGCCGTCAATGGGGCTCCGATATCGGAGGGGCATGACGTCGGCCCCGGTGTCGGGGTGGTCGGTCGAAGCAACGACTTCAGGCAATGTGGATGCACACCCGCTGGCAAAAAGCGGAAGAGCAACCACCAGGAACAAATGTTTCATGGTAAAAATCCGAGAATATGATCGCAATTGCGCCATGGCGCTCACTCGCGCACAGGCACAGCAAGACCCGCCCTGCGGGTGCTAGTTCTCAGATATTAGGTGGACGATGCAGGCTCGGCTTCTGACCGGCAGTATCCGTGTCGTCGATGAACTCGCGAATGGAGACCACGCGCGGATGGTTCAACGAGGAGCCGGAGCAGGCGATGGCGGCAACACCGCAATAATCCGTGCAGCAGGAGCTTTTGGATTTTTCCGGGCTGCCGTGGTCGTGCTGGTTGCCGTGATGATCGGCATCGGCCATCGCAACGCCGTCGCCATGGTGAGCGGCGTGGCCATCTTCGACCTGCGAGACCTGGGCGGCGCTTTCGGGATGCATCGCGGCGCTGACGGCAGAAAAGCTGTAGCCCGCCAGTGACAAGATCATCACCAGTCTGAACATCAGTGCCATCGCTTTAGATGTGATTCGATACATCCCGCTCATGCCTATCAGGATTGCCAGAGCCTTCGAGCTTGTCAATCGACGCCTTCTCAAACCACCACTTCACGTCGTTTGTGTGGCACCGCAACAACGCCACGAAGGGTGCCCCGCCGTATCTGAGGCCAGCGGGCACCGGTTGCATTGGCTTTAGTTGGGGCGGTCCGAACCACCATAGTAGTCGCCGCTGTTGGTCGTCTTCGGGGTCGTGTCCCACCCGTTGCGAAGCGCCGGATTGTTGATCGATCCGGTATATCCGTAGCGGGCGTCCCGGGCTGCAGATGCTTCTACCGAAGGGTTGCGGTCAGCCCCTCCGTAGTAGTTGCCTTCCTGGGCCAGTGCGGATGTGCTCAGAAAAATTGCGGCCAGAAGCGCGATAGCGGAAGCTGCTTTCATCATTGTAGATATTCCTTCAGAATTGCCGACCATTGGAGTTAGCGACCATGGTCGATGCGTTGCCGATGTCTTGAATGTCGAGCAGGGATCGCTGATCGACGGCAGTTGAAGTTCAGCGGTTGTCGCGGGATTTATGGAGTTCAGCACGCGGATCGGTTACGGAAACGGTCCCGAACCGCTTGTTGGTGCGCTCGACGATGCCATTGTCGAGGACCCGGAATGTCACGTTGCTATTTGACTTGGCGACGGCGGTTTCTCCGGGTTTGCCGTGCCCTTGGACAATCGCATCCACATGAGACGCTTCGGGAGCCAAGGGACCGTTAGCCAGAGCGGGGACTGCAACGGCCGCGAAACCAACCGATAGGATTAGGAGCTTGGAATTCATGATCTTTTCCTCGTTCGACTGCGTGGTGCAGCGTGAGGAAGTTACATCGCGGTTTTGTCGGCCGCCTTTCGCCAAGTTTACAAAATTGTAAGGTGGAACGGCTCACCGCCGCGGCTATCACGGGTCAGGCAGGGCTGATATCCTGCCGCAACAAAGCCTGGATCGTGCCGCTTGGAGCATCGGCGAGCGCGCGATCAAAATACTGCTCTACAGACCGGAAGCCTTATGAAAATCCTCCTCATAGAAGATGACAAGAAGACGGCCACCTATATCGTCAAAGGTTTTACGTCGGCTGGACATGTCGTGGATTGGGTTCTCGATGGCAGAGATGGGTTGGCGGCCGGACTCGATGCGTCCTATGACGTGATGGTCGTAGACCGGATGGTTCCAGCTCTGGACGGCCTCACGCTCGTAAAGAGCCTTCGCGCAGCCTCCGTCCGAACCCCGGTTCTTTTCCTCACGGCCATGAGCGGTGTCGATGACCGCGTCGAGGGTCTCGAAGCCGGGGGCGATGACTATCTCGTCAAACCTTTCGCCTTCTCGGAGTTGACAGCGAGGATCAACGCGTTGCTCAGGCGTCCGCCAATGACTGCCGAGAAAACGAAGTTGCGCGTCGGGGATCTTGAACTCGATCTGGTCAAACGAACCGCCGAACGAGCTGGAATGCCTCTTGAATTGCTGCCGAGAGAATTCACGCTGCTGGAGCTTCTGATGCGAAACGAGGGAAGGGTGCTCACCAAAACGATGCTTCTGGAGAGGATCTGGAACTTCAATTTCGATCCGCAGAGCTCCGTGGTCGAAACCCATATCAGCCGATTGCGGTCGAAGATCGATAAACCGTTCGACTTCCCGCTCCTGCACACCGTCCGCAACACCGGTTATAGCCTGCATGCGCGGCGGTAGCTTCTTCAAGAGCACGGCTGTCCGGCTTGCCTTCCTCTACATATCGCTGTTTGTGGTCTCCTACCTCGCAGCCAACGTCATTGCCTACCAGATGGTGCTGAATTTTCTGGACGAGCGGCTCAACGCAAACGTTATGGAGCGATACAGGGAAATCGGGTCAGCCTACGAGGCTCGCGGCCTCCCAGGCGCGATCAGCATGATCAACAGCCACGGCCCGGCGATCCGAGGCGAAGAGACGATCTACACGCTCCGGAATTCATCCGGAGCGCTGATTGCCGGAAACGCCGAACTGGAAGGCGTTGCGAAAGGCTTCTCGACCCTGAGGCCTAAAGATCAGCATCAAAGCGACGTCAACTATAAGCTGTTCCGGGGCCAGCTCGACGGGAACGACCTGACGGTTGGCATCAGCTACGGCGACACCGACGAACTGGCACGGATCGTGTTGGTCAGCTTCGGGTGGGCCACCGCAATCGTATTTACCGTCGGGCTAGGCGGAGCGGTCGTCCTGAGATATCGCACCCGTCGGCGGATTTCGGAGCTCTCCCAAACCGCTCATGCCATCGGCCGCGGCGAGCTTGCGAGGCGACTGCCGGTCTCGTCGAGGATGGACGAGATCGACATGTTATCGTCGGAGGTCAATGTTGCGCTGGAGCGTCTGGAGGCGAGCGTTGCCACCTTGAACCATGTAACGACGGACGTCGCCCATGACCTGAAAACGCCGATCGGTCGGACGTTCCTGATTCTGGACGATGCTCTGCAGGCAGAAACAATGGAAGAGGCCAGAAACGCGGTAGAAGCCGCTCTCGCTGAACTGACCGCGATAGCGAGCACGTTCGACGCACTCCTGAGGATTGCTCAGATCGAGGCCCGCAACAGGACTGCCCATTTCAAGTCAATCGATCTCACTGCACTGGTCCGCGACATCTACGATATTTACGACGCGATCGCCGCGGAGGACGGCTACACGCTTCGTATGCAGGAAGCGGGTGAGGAATGTCAGGTTCGCGCCGATCCGGACCTGATAAGGCAGATGTTGGCCAATCTGCTCGCCAACGCGCTCCGTCATACCCCGCCCGGCTCCACCATCACATTGGGCGTGACGCATCGTAGCGGCGCCATCTGCTTGAGCGTATCCGATGACGGGCCAGGCATTCCTGCGGAAGAGCGGGAGCGGGTATTCGATCGCTTCTATCGGCTAGAAAAAAGCAGAACCACCGTCGGATCGGGTCTTGGCCTCAGCCTCGTAAAAGCGATTGCAGAGCTTCATGGTGCGAAGGTCGAGTTGCTGGACAATGCGCCGGGGCTGTCTGTGGTTATCCTGTTCCGCCGCCTCTGAAACTGCTCCGCGTGCGGCGTGATCGCCTCTCATATGGCGCGATCATGGGCGAAGTCGAGCTGAAACACTCACGTTTGGACATCGATCACCAGCATTAAGCCACCACCGCCGTCGGTTTCGACATTGTTGTTCGTCGTGTGGTGGGAGATATGGCAGTGGACGAGCCATTTGCCCGGCCGCCGGGCGGTCCATAGGACATCGTAGCGTTG
The DNA here is from genome assembly GCF_964254135.1 of Neorhizobium tomejilense. Taxonomy (NCBI): domain Bacteria; kingdom Pseudomonadati; phylum Pseudomonadota; class Alphaproteobacteria; order Hyphomicrobiales; family Rhizobiaceae; genus Neorhizobium; species Neorhizobium tomejilense. Next base: position 1,979,541 of record NZ_CAXUSO020000001.1, on the reverse strand, counting down.
TCCGGGAGCAATGTTGACCGTGTCGGCCAGGTAGCGGGCGGCTGGCGCCAGTGTCTCCCCGTCGCGTGCGGCGACCTCGAACGGGCCTCCATGGACGTGCATCGGATGGATGGCCGTCGTGTGGGAACCGACGAAGCGTATTTTCAGTTTCTGCCCGACCTTCATCTTGATCGTATCCGTTGCGGGATAGGATTTCCCGTTGATCGTGAAGAAGTTGGGCAGGGCACCTTCCATCGGCATGGCGGGATATGTGAGCCACTCCCGCTTCACCCATTCCTGAAGCTGCATCGTATATTCGAGATCGGCCGGAATTTCGTTCGCCGCATCCTTGGGATCGATGATCAGTGCGCCGTACAGGCCAAGCGACTGCTGCCGGTCCACGTGGTCGTGCGTGTGGTAGAAATACGTGCCCGACTGCCCGACGGTATATTCGTAGGTGAAGGTCTGGCCGGGCTCTATCGGCTTCTGGGTGATGTGGGCCGGCCCGTCCATCTCGTTTGGCAGGATCAGGCCATGCCAATGGACGGTCGTGCTTTCTGGCAGCCGGTTCGTGACGTTGATCCGGACCTTGTCGCCTTGCACGACCCGCAAGGTCGGGCCTGGAACCTGATTGTTGTAGGCGTAGGCTTCCACCGTTTCGCCGGGCAATATCGACCACCCGATCACCGAGGCGGTCAGGTCGAAGACCTTGACGTCGCCATCGATACGCGGCGGAAGGACTTCGCCGCCCGTCGCCGTCTCCCGCGCCCGAAAACCGGCGAGACGGGGATCGACCGCCGCCATGTCGCGCATGGCGTCGCCCGGCGTATCGAACGTCATGATCATCCCGGGGGCCATGATCGCACCACCGACGTCGTGGGCGCTCAGTTGCATGTTCACCTTGGTGAACGGGTAGGCGAAGCCGGCAATCAGCATGATCGAGGTGAAGGCGGCCATCGTCGCGATCTGGAGACGGGTAGGGGCGAATGCGCGGCTTGGGCGATCCTGCCCCGACCCATGATGCTGATGGTTGCCGGCTGGATCTTGTCCTCGCGCCTCTCCGTGGGCAGGTGCGCCCTCCTGCTGGTGCTGCCCATGAGTGTCGCCGGACACGTGGCCTCGCTCCGTCATCAGCCCGTGCTTCAGGCCCTTGGCGACCAGCCAGACGTTGAACGGGTAGGCGATGACAAAACCGACCCCGATGCCGAGGGCCATCACGCCCCAGAAGAGCATCTCTCCCGGCCACATGGCCCTCATGTCGCGGCCCATCATCAGGATCGCCATGACCGGAGCCATGCCGGCCATCATCGCATTCATGCTGATGAATTCCGGCATGAACGAATTTCGGACATTCTGCCAGTAAGTGCCGCCCATCATGTTCTTCATGAACAGAGCCTGGAAGATGAACAGGCCGAGCGTGAAGCCGGCGATGTATTCGATGATGATATCGATCCACATCGGCAGCCCGAGAAGGGCGGTGATCGCAGCGGCGATGATGATGCCCGTCGCATCGCCGGCAACGCAGTGGATGGTGGAGCCGATCCCCTGCTTCCACAGCGGCTTGATGAACTCTTCGTGCGTTCCGGGCACAGGTTCCTTGTCGGCCAGGATGTAGAGGAGCAGGCCGATCGGCCCGAGGTAGAGCGTGACGAGGATGAAGCCCCATTTCATCACAGCCGGCTCGGGATTGTTCCTGAACTGATCCCAGGCGACGTACAGGGTGCTCAGGCCGGCGAGGATGAACCAGACGAAGAGAAGATAGTCGATTGGCTGGATGAACACGGCTTCCTCCAAGTCGCGAAGTCACGAGATGGAGCGGACGCTACAAGTTTCCAGCATTGGAAGGTCAAGCGCGTCGAGGCGTGTTTCAGGCGTCCTGCTTTTGCGCGATCGACGTTGACGGGCTGGTGGTGCCATGCTTCATCATCGAGCCAGACAGGTCGTTTCGGCTGGCGATGCCGGGCTCGCAGAAGGTGGGCGGACGATATCGACAGTTGCGGCAGGGCCAGGATGGGATTTGAGGAGGCACGTCATGGGCAAGCGGATCGTATTCACCGGCGGCAGCGGCAAGGCCGGACGGCATGTCGTGCCGTATCTCGTAGGGCAAGGGCATGAGGTCCTCAACCTCGACCTAGTGCCGCTCGAGTGCCCCGGCGTCAACACGCTGATTGCCGATCTCAGGGACGGCGGCGAGACCTTCAACGCGCTGTCGATGCATTTCGGCTTCAAGGGACTGGAGAGCGGCAAGGGGCCGGCGCCCGCCGATGCGGTGGTGCATTTCGCCGCCGTGCCGCGCATCCTGTTGCGCCCCGACAACGCGACGTTTTCGGCCAACACGATCTCCACCTACAACGTCATCGAGGCGGCGATGAAGCTCGGTATCCCCAAGGTGATCATCGCATCCAGCGAGACGACCTATGGGGTCTGCTTTGCCGAGGGCGACAGGGACTACCATTCCTTTCCGCTCACCGAAGATTACGATGTCGATCCGATGGACAGCTACGGTCTCTCCAAGGTCGTCAACGAGAAGACGGCGCGGGCCTTTGCCATGCGTTTCGGCGCGGACATCTACGCGCTTCGGATCGGCAACGTGATCTCGCCGGAGGACTACAGCCGCTTCCCCGTCTTCCTCGCCGACCCGCCATCGCGCAAGCGCAATGCCTGGAGCTATATCGATGCCCGCGATCTCGGCCAGATCGTGCATCTCTGCATCGAAAAGGACGGCCTGGGCTTCCAGGTCTTCAACGCGGTCAACGACACGATTACGGCGCTTGAGCCGACCCGGCCGTTCCTCGAGCGCTGGGCGCCCGGCACGCCCATCGTCGGCGAGATCGGCGAATTCGAGGCTCCGATCAGCAACCGCAAGATCAGGGAGGTCCTGGGTTTCGCCGAGAGCCACGATTGGCGCCAATACGTCACCAGGTGATTGGCGCCGCTAAAACGGGGGAAAGCCACCAAACGCGATTGGTCGGGCCGAGCTATGCTACTATATGATTCCATGACGATGGAATCGGCGGCCTGACCCATGAAACAATATCTCGATCTTCTCCGGCATGTGATGGAAACCGGCACCGACCGGGGCGACCGGACCGGCAAGGGCACCCGCTCGGTATTCGGCTATCAGATGCGCTTCGACCTCGCAGAAGGTTTTCCGGTCCTGACGACCAAGAAGCTGCATCTGAGATCGATCATCCACGAGCTCCTGTGGTTCCTGAAGGGCGATACGAACGTCGCCTATCTGAAGGAGAACGGCGTCTCGATCTGGGATGAATGGGCCGACGAGAAGGGCGAGCTTGGCCCCGTCTACGGCTATCAATGGCGCTCCTGGCCCGCCCCCGACGGCCGCCAGATCGACCAGATTTCGCAATTGATCGAGGGCCTCAAGGTCAACCCCAATTCGCGCCGGCATATCGTGTCGGCCTGGAACGTCGGCCAGCTCGACGAGATGGCGCTGCCGGCCTGCCATTGCCTGTTCCAGTTCTACGTCGCCGACGGCAAGCTCTCCTGCCAGCTCTACCAGCGCTCCGCCGACGTCTTTCTCGGCGTGCCGTTTAACATCGCATCCTACGCCCTGCTGACGATGATGGTCGCCCAGGTGACCGGCCTGAAGCCCGGCGACTTCGTCCACACGTTCGGCGATACGCATATCTACTCGGATCACTTCGATCAGGCGAAGCTGCAGCTGACCCGTACCCCGAAAGCGCTGCCCACCATGCGCGTCAATCCTGCGGTAAAGGACATCTTCTCCTTCCGCTTCGAGGATTTTGCGCTGGAAGGATACGAGGCCGATCCGCATATCAAGGCGGCGGTGGCGGTGTGAGCAAGCCCCATCTCGTCATCATCGCCGCCGTCTCGCGGAACGGCGTCATAGGCCGCGATGGCGATATGCCCTGGAGACTTTCGACCGATCTGAAGCGCTTCAAGGCGCTGACCTTGGGCAAACCGGTGATCGTCGGGCGCAAGACCTTCGACAGTTTCGGCGGCAGACCTCTCCCTGGCCGGCCGCATGTGGTCGTCACGCGCAATCCGGACTTCCACTACGAGGGCATCGATGTGGCAGCCTCCCTCGACGAGGCACTGAAGATTGCCGGCCGCAGGGCCGAGGAGGCCGGAGCCGACGAGATTTATGTGCTCGGCGGCGGCGAGATTTATGCCCAGGCGATCGAGATCGCAGACATGCTGCGCGTTACCCATGTCGAAACCGATATTTCGGACGGTGATACGGTCTTTCCGGCCATCGATCCGGCGGTGTTCGAGAAGATCGATGAGGTTGCCGTTCCGGTGGGCGAGAAGGACAGTTATCCGACCCGTTTCGCCACTTATGCCCGCCGAACCGCGACAAACTGAAACATTTCGTTACCGTTGAACGGGAAGTTATTGAACCTGCGTTGAAAGCAGGTCGGCGCATCCCTATAACGGGCAATAGCCAGACGGCTGCCGCACGGCAGGGTCGCGGTTTGGGAGCGAATACGAACAAAGAGGTTTTGATGCCCTGGAGCAATCAGAATGGTGGCGGCGGCGGTCCTTGGGGCGGCGGTGGCGGTAATAATCAAGGGCCCTGGGGACAGGGACCGAACCGCCCACGCGGCGGCGGGGGCAGCGGCGGTCCGCCCGACCTCGAAGACATCATAAGGCGCAGTCAGGACCGGCTGCGCAGCGTAATGCCCGGCGGCTTCAACGGCGGCGCCTTCGCGATCGTTCTCATCGTGATCATTGCCTTCCTCGCCTTCCAGTCCGTCTATACGGTCCAGCCGGACGAGCGCGGGGTCGAACTGCGTTTCGGCCGCCCGAAGGACGAAATCTCGATGCCGGGCCTGCATTTCCATTTCTGGCCCTTCGAGTCCGTCGAGATCGTCAAGGTCACCGAACAGCAGCAGAATATCGGCGCGGCTCGGGGCTCAAGCTCCAATGCCGGCTGGATGCTGACCGGCGACCAGAACATCGTCAACGTTCAGTTCTCGGTTCTGTTCACCGTGACCGATCCGAAGGCCTATCTCTTCAACCTGGAAGGCCCGGCTTCGACGCTGCAGCAGGTTTCCGAAAGTGCCATGCGCGAAGTCGTCGGCCGCCGTCCGGCGCAGGACATTTTCCGCGACAACCGCGAAGGCATCTCGACGGAAGTGCGCAGCATCATCCAGGGTACGATGGATACCTACGGCTCCGGCCTTTCCATCAATGCTGTACCGATCGAGGATGCGGCGCCGCCGCGTGAAGTGGCCGACGCCTTCGAAGAAGTGCAGCGTGCCGAACAGGACGAGGATCGTTTCGTCGAAGAGGCGAACCAATACGCCAACCAGAAGCTCGGTCAGGCCCGCGGTCAGGCAGCCCAGGTCCGCGAAGAGGCATCCGCCTACAAGGACAAGGTCGTCAACGAAGCGCAGGGCGAGGCGCAGCGCTTCGTCTCCATCTATAACGAATATGCCAACGCGCCTGAAGTGACGCGCCGGCGCATCTTCCTCGAAACCATGGAAACGGTGCTGAAGAACTCCCGCAAGATCATTCTGGACAACAAGGACGGCGTGGTTCCCTATCTGCCGCTCAACGAGATGATCAAGCCGCAGACGAACCAGGGAGGCACACGATGAACTCCAATCGACTCCCCGCAATCCTGATCGGCCTCGCGGTCCTTCTCATGCTCATCTATTCGTCGGTCTTCGTGGTCAATGAGCGCGAACAGGCGATCGTCGTCCGCTTCGGCGAAATCCAGGACGTCAAGCGCGAGCCGGGCATCTACTTCAAGCTGCCCTTCGCATTCATGGACGCCGACCGCGTCCAGTATGTCGAGGACCGGGCTTTGCGCTTCGATCTCGACAATATCCGCGTCCAGGTGCGCGGTGGTGCCTTCTATGAAGTCGACGCTTTCGTCGTCTACTCGATCACCGATCCGCGCCTCTTCCGGGAAACTGTCTCGGGCGACCGCGATTCGGCCGAATCGCGCCTTCGCACCCGCCTCGATGCGGCTCTGCGCCGGGTCTACGGTCTGCGCAATTTCGACGCGGCGCTTTCCAACGAGCGCTCTTCGATGATGCAGGAGGTTCGCGCCGACCTCACCGCGGCTGCGGAAACCCTCGGGCTCGCGATCCGCGATGTTCGTATCCGCCGCACCGACCTCACCCAGGAAGTGTCGCAGCAGACCTTCCAGCGTATGAAGGCGGAACGTCTTGCAGAAGCTGAACTGATCCGCGCTCGTGGTAACGAGCAGGGCCAGCGTCGCCGCGCCATCGCCGACCGTCAGGTGGTCGAGCTGGTCTCCGAAGCGCAGCGGGATTCGGAAATCATGCGCGGTCAGGGCGATGCCGAACGCAACAAGATCTTCGGCGAAGCCTTCCAGCGCGATCCGAGCTTCTTCGAGTTCTACCGTACCATGCGGGCTTATGTGGCTGCACTTGCCGACAACGGCACGACGCTGGTGCTGTCGCCGGATTCGGAATTCTTCCGGTTCTTCAACTCGTCCGCAGGTCAGGCACTTGCGCCGATCCAGCCTCCGGCTCGACCGGCACCGCCTGCCGCGCCCGCAGCGCCGGCGAACTGATCCGACAAGCTTGGGGCGGCGCAAAGCCGCCCCTTTCATGACAAGACCATCCACAGGCGTGACGGGTAGAGGGCGCAGTCCTCACGAAAAGGTAATTTCCACAGTCGTCATTCCGCCTTATGCTCTGCCGAAACTCCGCCCGATTCAAAGGTTCCTATAGCCTGCCCGGGTGGAGACCGCTCTTCCGGGGTGATGCGGACAACCCAACAGCGAGGACGCCAGATGGCCCATTCGGTTCGATCGACCTTCAAGCGCACCGTCACGCTTGCGGCAACTTTTGCCCTGCTGGCGGCACCCTTGCAGGCGATTGCCCAGACACCGGTCCCTGCCGCCCCGGGGCAGAGCGCCAATCCGCCGGCCGGTTCTCCGGGCGTCATGCTGCCGGCTCCGCCGACCCCGTCTCCGACCATTAATCCGCCCCCGGCTCCCGGGCCGATGGCAGGCGGCGGCCCGGGCTCGATCGCCGATCTCGCCGAGGGCCTGCTCGATGCCGTCGTCAACATCTCCACCTCCCAGAGCGTCAAGGACCAGGGGGCCGGCCCGCAGCCTCAGATCCAGGAGGGCTCGCCGTTCCAGGAGTTTTTCGAGGACTTCTTCGATGGCCAGGGCAACCAGAACGGCAATCAGAAGGTTTCTTCGCTCGGCTCCGGCTTCGTGATCGATCCCTCCGGCTACGTGGTCACCAACAACCACGTCATTGAAGGCGCCGACGACATCGAGGTGATTTTCCCGAACGGCTCGAAGCTCAAGGCCAAGCTGGTTGGCACCGACACCAAGACCGACCTGTCGGTCCTGAAGGTCGAGCCCAAGGCGCCGCTCAAGGCCGTGCGCTTCGGCGATTCCCGCCGCATGCGGATCGGCGACTGGGTGATGGCGATCGGCAACCCCTTCGGCCTCGGCGGATCCGTGACACTGGGCATCATCTCGGCCCGCGGCCGCAACATCAATGCCGGTCCCTACGACAACTTCATTCAGACGGATGCGGCGATCAACAAGGGCAATTCCGGCGGCCCGCTGTTCAACATGCGCGGCGAGGTGATCGGCATCAATACCGCGATCATTTCACCGTCCGGCGGTTCGATCGGTATCGGCTTCGCCGTACCGACGGAGCTCGCCGAAAATGTCGTGCACCAGCTGACCGAATTCGGCGAGACGCGTCGCGGCTGGCTCGGCGTGCGCATCCAGCCGGTCACCGACGACGTGGCGGCAAGCCTCGGCCTCGACCGGGCGCGCGGCGCGCTGGTATCCGGCGTGGTCAACGGCGGGCCGATCAAGAACGGCGAGATCAAGGCAGGCGACGTGGTCCTCACCTTCGACGGCCAGTCCGTCAACGAGATGCGCGACCTGCCGCGCATCGTTGCGGAAAGCCCGGTCAACAAGGAAGTCGACGTGGTGATCCTGCGCGACGGCAAGCAGCAGACCGTCAAGGTGACGCTCGGCCGCCTGGAGGATAGCGCCGATCCGGAGGAGGAAGACGACCAGCCGGCCCTGCCGGAAGGCCAGGGCGAGAACAAGACGCCGGACAACAAGCCGCCCGGGGACCAGAAGGGCGAACTCAGCCAGGACCCGGCCGCAGCCTTCGGCATGACGCTCGCCGTGCTCGACGAGGAGCGCCGCAAGAGTTTCAGCATCGTTGAAAGCGTCGAGGGGGTATTGATCACCGCCGTCGCGCCGAATTCGCCGGCAGCCCAGAAGGGGTTGAAGGTCGGCGAGGTCGTGGTCGAGGTGGCGCAGGATTTCGTCGAAAGCCCGGCCGACGTCGTCAAGCGGATCTCGGTCCTGAAGTCCGAGGGCCGGCGCAACGCGCATGTGATGGTCTCGGATCCTTCCGGAAACCTGCGCTTCGTGGCGCTGCCGCTGGAATAAGCCCAGGGCGAGGCGGTCAGTGGGTGTGCCCCGCGGCCGCCCCCTGGCGTTGCCACTCATCGCGTGTAATCGCGTAGACCACATGCGGTTTCAGATGCGGATGCGTATCCGGCACCCGCGGATGGTCGAAATCCATGCCGGTGATGCGATGCAGGCCGAGCCGCTTCATCACTGCGGTCGATCGCCTGTTTTCGCCGACTGCGAAGGAGACGACCGCATCGAGGTGCTTTTCGCCGAAGGCGAAGTCGAGCAGCGCGCGGGCTGCCTCCGTGACATAACCGTTGCCCCAGAACCGGGTCGCCAGCCGCCAGCCGATCTCCACCGTCTCGATCGGAAAGATATCCGGCATGTTGGCGAGCGACAGGCCACAGAAACCCATGGGCTCCTGCGTTTCCTTCAGTTCCAGCGCGTAAAAGCCGAGCCCGGTTTCGGTGATCGCATCATTGAGTTTTGCGAGGAAGGTGTCGGCCTCCTCGTGGGTGCGGCGGAACGGGAAAAACTCCATCACCTTCGGATCGGAATTGATCTCGCGAAAGAGGCCACGGTCGCTGTCGATCCAGCTTCTGAGGCGCAGGCGTTCGGTTTCGAGGATGATCCGTGGGGGCATGTCTTGGGCTTTGTCCTACGAAACCTTCGCAGAGGATTTCGGCTTTTCGAACCTGATGCGCAGTTTGGTACCGGTGGCATCGGCGAAACGCTGCAGGGTGCGGGTGGAGGGCATGGAGCGACCGCTCTCCAGCCGCGCGATCGCAGCCTGCGTCGTACCCATGGCCTTGGCAACGTCTTCCTGCGTCATGGACGCCTGGGCGCGAGCCTTGATCAGGGCCTCCGCGAGGGCGAACTCCTCTTCGAGGGCGTCGTATGCCGCGACGAATTCGGGGTCCTTGCGCCACTCTTCAAAGGCATCTCGGGCAAGCAGGCTATTTCGTTTCGTCATTTGACCTCCTTCGCTTTCTTCAGCGCGAATTCGATGTCGCGACGCGGCGTTTTCTGAGTTTTCTTTCGAAAAACGTGCACGACAACGACGCGCCTTTCTTTCACCGTAATATAGGCGGCACGGGCAATGCCATCGCGCCCCGTTAGGCGCATTTCCCAAACGGGGCCTTCGAGATGCTTCACATATGGCGCGCGCATCCCGGCAAGGCCATGGTCTTCGATCAGGTGAGAGATGCGCTCGAAGACCGCACGCATGTCCAAGGGAAGGGAATAGAGTTTTTCCCTTACTTCAGCATCGAGAAACTCAATCGTCCAAGGCATAAAATATACCATTTTTGCAATGATCTTCAATGCAAATAATGCGATGTATATTTCAATCAGTCAATCGCAAGGGTTGCAATCAGGCCGTCACGAAATCCGTCTTGCGATAACCCTGGATATAGAGGAGGGCGGTCAGATCGCCGTGGTCGATGCGCATCCTGGCCTGGGCGGCAACGGTGGGCTTGGCGTGCAGCGCGACACCGGAACCGGCGATGTCGAGCATGCCGAGATCGTTGGCGCCGTCGCCGACGGCGATCGCGTCTTCCGGGGAGATGCCGAGCTTTTCCGCGATGGCAAGCAGCGCGTCCACCTTGGCCTGTTTGCCGAGGATGGGTTCGGCGACCTCGCCGGTGAGGATGCCATCGTTTTCGAGGAGGATGTTGGCGCGGTTCTCGTCGAAGCCGAGGGTCGCGGCGATGCGGCTGGTGAAGACCGTGAAACCGCCCGACACGAGCGCGGCGTAGTGGCCTTTGGCCTTCATAGTGGCGATCAGTTCCGGCCCACCTGAGGTCAGCGTAATGCGCTTGGCGATGACGTCGTCGACGACCGTGATCGGCAGACCTTTCAGAAGTGCGACACGTTCGCGAAGCGCGGGTTCGAAGGCGATCTCGCCGTTCATGGCGCGGGCCGTGATCGTCGCGACCTTGTCCTTCAGTCCCACGACATCAGCAAGCTCGTCGATGCATTCCTGGCCGATCATGGTCGAATCCATGTCGGCGATCAGGAATTTCTTGCGCCGCGTATCCGCGTCCTGGATGACGAGATCGATCGGGACGCTGCTGATGACAACCCTCAGATTGGCCTCGGCTGCCTCGATATCGCAGCCGTCGCGCAAGGCGATATCGCAGGCGATCCCATCCGCCAACCAGTAGAGGCCGGAGGCTTTCACCGCCTCCGCCGCTTGTTCTCCGAGCTGTTGCGTGAGAACGGGGTTTGACGGATGGGCAATGAGCGTGGCAACGAAAGCCATATGAGCGACCTTATCGACAATTTTGATGCGATCCTGATAACCGGGCCGACGGCCAGCGGCAAGTCGGCGCTTGCATTGCGCCTGGCGCGCGAGAAAAACGGCGTGGTGATCAATGCCGACAGCATGCAGGTCTACGACACGCTGCGGGTCCTGACGGCGCGACCGGCCGAGGACGAGATGGAGGGCGTGCCGCACCTGCTCTACGGGCATGTGCCGGCGACGAGGGCCTATTCCACCGGCGAGTGGCTGCGCGACGTGACGGCGCTTCTGCCGGAACTGGCGCGCGAGGGCAGGCTGCCGGTTTTCGTCGGCGGCACCGGGCTTTATTTCAAGGCGCTGACCGGCGGCCTGTCCGACATGCCGGAAATCTCGCAGGATATTCGTTGCGAGGTGCGCCTGCGTCTCAAGGAGGAAGGCCCGGAAGCGCTGCATGCGGAGCTTTCGACACGCGATGCGACGGTCGCGGCGAACCTCGAGCCGAAGGACGGACAGCGGATCGTGAGAGCGCTGGAGGTTCTGGCGGAGACCGGCCGCTCCATCGCCGAGTTTCAGGGCAGGCAGGGGCCGGTGGTGATCGATCCGTCGAGGGCGAAGAAGCTTGTCGTCCTGCCGGACAGAAAGCTCCTGCACGAACGGATCGACCGCCGTTTCGCGACGATGCTGGAGACCGGGGCCGTAGATGAGGTGAGGGCGCTGCTGGCGCTCGATCCCGCCCCCGACCTGCCTGTCGTGAAGGCGATCGGCGTTGTGCAGATCGCCGAGATGCTGGAAGGCCGTATGAGCCGGGAAGAGGTTATCGAACGTGGCTCGGCATTGACCCGCCAATATGCCAAGCGCCAGATGACCTGGTTTCGCAACCAGATGGACGAGAGTTGGGAGCGCCTGGCCTGAGTCCGGCTCAGTCCTTGTCGTAAAGGCTGCTCAGCGGTTTCTTCAGCAGGCTTTCGCGTAGCGATCCTTCGCGCCGGAGCAGCGGGTTCGGGCGCGGCGCGCCTTCGGGCACCGGCGGACGCTGGAATGTCGGAGGCGTGGGCTGGTAGGGCTGCGGCTCAGGCGGGCGGTCGCGGCGCAGTTCAGCGAAACGGTCGGGGCGGGGCGCCGAGGGTTGTTCGGGGCCCGCCGCGCGCGGCAGCATTTCCGGCCGGTAGGGTTCCAGCTGCGGGTTGCCTGCCATGGGCGGCGTCGGATTGATCGTCACATGGCCGGTCGAGCGGATCTCCCGGTTCCAGCGATCGAGTTCGGCATCACCTGCCGGCGGGAAATCATCGTCCGTATCCTCGTCGGCCCCGGAAGCGCCTTCCGCGAAAGGCGCCGTCGCCGTGGAGTAGCTTTGCTGGAAGGTGGAAATATCGGGGCCGCTGACGGCGCGCATACGGGCGATCACGGTGCGCAGATCGACCGTATCAGGCGTATCCTCCGTGCCTTTGTCGGCGACCCCATTGGCCTTGGGCAGGTATTTTTCCTCGACGCGGGCAAACCGCATGCGCATCGGCACGGAAATCGCCTCGCCGAAGGCGATCGCCTCACCATTGCCGATCGACGACAGGAAGCTGGTCGTCGAGATCGACGAATTCGGGATTGCCGACTTGATGATTTCCTGGTCGCGGTCGTTTGACAGCCGCATCGCGAACACTGTGGAACACTGCGACAGGATCGTCTGGTCGAGTTCGCCGGGGCGTTGGGTGATGACGCCGAGCGAGACGCCGTATTTGCGGCCCTCCTTGGCGATCCGCGAGATGGCCTGCCTTGTCGGGAAGAAACCAAGTTCCCGGTCGGCCGGCACGTAGCGGTGTGCTTCCTCGCAGACGACGAGCATGTGGATGGCGCCATTGCTCCAGAGCGCCAGTTCAAACGCCATGCGGCAGAGGACCGAGGCGATGGAATTGACGACTTCAGAGGGAATGCCGGCAAGCTGGAAGGTCGAGATCGGCCGGTCGTCGCCGGGAATGCGGAAGATATAGGCGATCGTCTCCATGATCGTGTCGTTGATCGTATTGTTGGAGAACATGAAATGGTAGCGCGGGTCGTTGATCGCCGACAGGATGCGCATCTTGAGCGACCGCAGGAACGGTTTTTCGCCGCGGCCTTCCAGGCGGCCGATACGTTCGTCGATCAGCGCCAGGAGGTCCGCCATGCGGTAGGGGACCGGCGTATCGGCGGTGACCGAGCTTTTTTCCGTCGAGCGGCGCATCAGCGAGGTCTCGTTGCCGCGGAAGGCGCGTTTCGCCTCCGGGATCAGGTCGCGCAGGATGTCGAGTTCTTCCGCCACGGCCGGGCGGCCGCGGAAAACCACTTCTGAAAACTCTTCGAGCCGCATCAGCCAGAAGGGCAGGTCGAGCGTCTCGGTATCGATGACGACCGCGTGCTCGGGGAAGGCTGCGGCAAATTCGTTGTGCGGATCGAGAATGAGGACGCGCAGCTTCGGGTCGGTCTCGATCGCTTTGTGGAGGAGCAGGGAGACGGCGGTCGATTTGCCGACGCCGGTCGAGCCGACGATGGCGAAATGTTTCGACAGCATCGACGGGATATGGATCGTCGCGTCGATCGTGTCGTCCTGCGTCAGCTTGCCGACCACGCAGGTTTCGTTCTTGCCGGTATCATAAATGCGGGAAAGGTCGGCGGCACGAATCCGGTGCGCGACGGCGCCGAGATAGGGATAACAGGAAATGCCGCCGGTGAATTCGTCGCGGCCATTGAGCCCCTTGCGCACCTCGCCGAGCAGTTCGGCCTCGATGTGAAAGCCGGTGTTGCCGTTTTCGCTCCATTCCTTGCCACCGGTTTGCATTGCATAGGCAAGCGCCACGACACGGTTTTCGCCGACGCTGATGGAGATCAGCCGGCCGACGGACCACAGTTCGGTAAGATCGGTCTCGCCGTGTTCAGCAACGGCGGAAATGGTGGCGTGCGAGCCGGTGCAGGCGACGACGCGGCCAAGCATGCGGTTGCCCGGCTTCTGGATGTCGCGACGATCCTGCTCTCCTGCAGATGCGGAATGTTGCAGATCGTTGTTCAACAAACTCTGGCCCCTATCATTGGGGGTGGCGGAACGGGTCACGGTTCGTCCGTCGGGTCGCTACCCTCCAAACAGGGGGACTATATTGTGCCGGCCTTAACAACTCGTGTAGGAAAGCGCGCGGCCGAATGCGCGGAAACGGAGCAGCAAAATCAGGCCGATGAGGATTTTTGGTGCAGGCCCACGTTGACGAACGACATTTATCTGGCTAACACTTCGCGCCATGAAGATCTCGATCGCTCTTATTGTGGTGGGAACGCGCATGGGCAGGACGGTGTAACCGTCCGGCGACAGCCACCCATGCGCGGAAAGACAGGCTCCTCCAAGGGGCCTTTTTTTATGCCTTCAATCCGGCTCGGAGGAGCCGCCGGTAAAAATCCAGCAGCGAATGGACCAAGACAATGACGGATACGAACAATCAGGGGCCGGGCAACCAGATGCCAGATAATCAGATGCCAGATAACCGGATGACTGGTGCGGAGATCGTCCTGAAGGCTCTGAAGGACAATGGCGTCGAACATATCTTCGGATATCCGGGCGGCGCCGTTCTGCCGATCTATGACGAGATCTTCCAGCAGGACGACATTCAGCACATTCTGGTGCGCCACGAGCAGGGCGCCGGCCATGCGGCCGAAGGTTATGCCCGCTCCACCGGCAAGGTCGGGGTCATGCTGGTGACCTCCGGTCCAGGCGCCACCAATGCCGTCACCCCGCTGCAGGATGCGCTGATGGATTCTGTGCCGCTGGTCTGCCTGTCGGGCCAGGTCCCGACGACGTTGATCGGCTCGGACGCCTTCCAGGAATGCGACACCGTCGGCATCACCCGGCCCTGCACCAAGCACAACTGGCTGGTCAAGGACGTCAACGAACTGGCCGGCATCATCCACGAGGCCTTCCGCATCGCCCAGACCGGGCGGCCAGGTCCGGTCGTCGTCGACATCCCGAAGGACATCCAGTTCGCGACCGGTACCTATACGCCGAAGCCGGAGATCGCTCAGAACACCAGTTATCAGCCGCGCACCCAGGGCGACATCAACGCCATTCAGGCGGCTATCGAGCTGATGGCCTCGGCGCGCCGGCCGATCCTCTACACCGGCGGCGGCGTCGTCAATTCCGGCCCGCACGCCTCGCGCCTGCTGCGCGAGCTGGTCGAGCTCAGCGATTTCCCGATCACCTCGACGCTGATGGGGCTCGGCACCTATCCGGCGTCGGGCAAGAACTGGCTCGGCATGCTCGGCATGCACGGTTCCTACGAGGCGAACATGGCGATGCACGACTGCGACGTCATGGTCTGCATCGGCGCCCGTTTCGACGACCGCATTACCGGCCGCCTCAACGCGTTCTCACCGAATTCGCGCAAGGTCCATATCGATATCGACCCGTCCTCGATCAACAAGAACGTGCATGTCGACATCCCGATCCTCGGCGACGTCGGCAGCGTTCTCGAAGACATGGTCCGCCTGTGGCGCGCGCTGCCGAAAAAGCCGGCCAAGGCGCAGACCGAGGAATGGTGGAGCCAGATCAACCGCTGGCGGGCTCGCAAGAGTTTTTCCTACAAACATTCCAACGACGTCATCATGCCGCAATATGCGCTGCAGCGTCTTTTCGAGGCGACCAGGGGGCATGACACCTACATCACGACGGAAGTCGGCCAGCACCAGATGTGGGCGGCGCAATTCCTCGAATTCGAGGAGCCCAACCGCTGGATGACTTCCGGCGGCCTCGGCACGATGGGCTATGGTCTGCCGGCGGCGATCGGCGTTCAGGTGGCGCATCCGGACGCTCTCGTTATCGACGTTGCCGGTGACGCCTCGATCCAGATGTGCATCCAGGAAATGTCCTGCGCCATCCAGCATAACCTGCCGGTCAAGATCTTCATCCTGAACAACCAGTACATGGGCATGGTCCGCCAGTGGCAGCAGCTGCTGCACGGCAACCGTCTGTCGAATTCCTATACGGAAGCGATGCCGGACTTCGTCAAGCTTGCGGAAGCCTATGGCGCCGTCGGCATCTACTGCGACGATCCGAAGGAGCTCGACGACAAGATCGAGGAAATGATCGCGGTCAAGAAGCCGGTGATCTTCGATTGCCGCGTCGCCAATCTCGCCAACTGCTTCCCGATGATCCCTTCGGGCAAGGCACACAACGAGATGCTGCTGCCGGACGAAGCCACCGACGAAGCGGTTGCCAATGCCATCGATGCCAAGGGTCGCCAGCTCGTCTGAGACGGGCGGCACATCCTTCAACAAAATTCTGAGGAAATGGACCCAAGACCATGAATGCGCATCAGCAACCGACCGGATCCGCCTATTTCATCGCGCCTGAGACGGCGAAAGCCGAAAGCCACACGCTTTCGGTTCTCGTCGCCAACGAACCGGGTGTGCTCGCACGGGTGATCGGCCTGTTTTCCGGCCGCGGCTACAATATCGAGAGCCTGACGGTTTCGGAAACGGAACACGAAGCTCACCTATCCCGCATTACCATCGTGACGCGCGGCACGCCGACGGTGCTCGAACAGATCAAGGCGCAGCTCGAGCGCATCGTACCGGTGCACCGGGTCGTCGACCTGACTGTTCGCGCCCACGCACTCGGCCAGGAACGGCCGATCGAGCGCGAGGTGGCGCTGGTCAAGGTTGTCGGCCAGGGCGAACACCGCGCCGAAACGCTGCGGCTTGCGGATGCCTTCCATGCCAAGGTCGTCGATGCGACGGTCGAGCATTTCATCCTGGAGATCACCGGGAAATCCTCGAAGATCGACCAGTTCGTGGCGATCATGAAGCCGCTCGGCCTAGTAGAAGTCTGCCGCACCGGGATCGCGGCGATGAACCGCGGTCCGCAGGGGATGTAACGGGTCGGGCGGAGATCGATGTCTTCGAGGCGATCGACACGCTGGTAGCGGAGCGTCGGATGCTCGATCTCGACTAGATCATCTCCAACGGCGCCTTTTGCGATGGTGGCGGGAAGGCGGCGTCGAGGGCTGTCCAGTCCGCCTCGCTGAGATCCAGATCGACCGCCTCGGCATTTTCCGCGACGCGGTCCGGATTGGCGGATTTCGGGATGGCGATGACGCCGTCGCGTTCCAGCAGGAAGGCAAGCGCCACCTGCGCGGGTGTGGCCTGATAGGCCTTGGCGATGCGGATCAGTTCGCCGTTTCTGGCAAGCCGGCCCTGTTCGATCGGTGAATAGGCCATAAGCGGGATGCCGCGCTCCTGGCACCAGGGCAGAAGATCGTATTCGACGCCGCGGCGGGAGAGATTGTAGAGCACCTGGTTGGCGGCGCAGTTTCCGCCATCCAGCACTTCCATCAGTTCCTGCATGTCGCCGAGATCGAAATTGGAGACGCCCCAGGCGCCGATCTTGCCGGCCCGGCGCAGTCCCTCGAAGCCGGCGACGGTTTCGGCCAGCGGATGCTCGCCGCGCCAATGCAGGAGATAGAGGTCGAGGCGGTCGGTCTTCAGCCGGTCGAGGCTGCGTTCGCAGGCCTCGACGACACCCTTCCGGCTGGCATTCCAGGGATAGACCTTGCTGACCAGAAACACCTGGTCCCGGCGGCCGGAGATCGCTTGGCCGGTGATTTTTTCGGCCCCGCCCTCGCCATACATTTCCGCCGTGTCGATCAGCGTCAGGCGGAGGTCGAGGCCGCGCTTCAGGCTCTCGATCTCCACCGCGGCCTTGCGGCCGTCCTCGCCCATCTGCCAGGTGCCGAGGCCGAGAGCCGGAACCGAAATGCCGGAGGGCAAGGTGACTGTCGGAATATCGGACATCAGGGACCTCGGTCTGTCGCTTCTGGAGACGTATATCCTACTCAGATATGGCTTTGATTGAAGCTGCCAAGTTCCGCTTGAAGATCTTCTCCAACGATCCTATCACCGGAAGGTGGGCCATCCGCGAAACGAGATGGTCGAGATAGCCGGGACGGATTGGCGCTAGGAGAAAATATGTCGCTGGAAACTTTTCTGGCCCTTGTCCTGTTCGCCTTCACGACTTCGATCACGCCGGGTCCGAACAACATGATGCTGTTCGCGTCGGGCGTGAACTTCGGCTTTGCGCGGACAATTCCCCATATGCTCGGCATCGGTGCCGGCTTTCTGTCGCTGCTGATCGCGGTCGGCCTCGGCCTCGGCGCGCTGCTGCATTCGGTGCCGGTCGTCTACACCGGACTGAAATTCGCCGGCGGCGCCTATCTGCTCTGGGTCGCCTGGAAGATCGGCACGTCGCGCAGCCTGGCGGACGGCAAGACCGGTGCACAGCCGATGACATTTGTTGGTGCGGCGGCCTTCCAATGGGTCAATCCGAAGGCCTGGGTCATGGCAGTCACTGCCATGGCGACCTATACGAACCCGGAATATTACCTGCCGACCGTGATGCTCGTGGGGCTGGCGTTCGCTGCGGTCAACGTGCCGAGCGTTTCGACCTGGGCCGGCTTCGGTTCGGCGTTGCGCGAATGGCTGTCGGTGCCGGCGCGGCTGAAATGGTTCAACATCACCATGGCGCTCTTGCTTGTCGCAAGCCTCTGGCCGATGTTGAAGTGAGGGAGACGACCATGTCTACACATCATCACCACGATCACCATCACGACCACGGGCATGACCCCCAGCACGGCCATGACCACGATCACGACAACCGCTACAGCGACATGCAGGCGCGCGTAAAAGCGCTCGAAACGGTGCTGACCGAAAAGGGGCTGATCGATCCGAAGGCGATCGATGCGATCGTCGACACCTATGAGACGAAGATCGGCCCGCGCAACGGCGCCCGGGTGGTCGCCAAGGCCTGGAGCGATCCGGATTTCGCCGAATGGCTAAAAACCGATGCGACCGCGGCGATTGCAAGCCTTGGATTTACCGGCCGGCAGGGCGAGCATATGCGGGCGGTGTTCAATACGCCGGATACCCATAACCTGGTCGTCTGCACGCTGTGCTCCTGTTACCCCTGGGCGGTACTCGGGCTGCCGCCGGTCTGGTACAAGGCGCCGGCCTATCGCTCGCGCGCGGTCATCGATCCGCGCGGCGTGCTTGCTGAATTCGGCCTGGTCCTGCCGGAGACCAAGAAGATCCGCGTCTGGGATTCGACCGCCGAACTGCGCTATCTGGTGATCCCCGAAAGGCCGGAAGGTACAGCAGGTCTCGGCGAGGAGGCTCTCGCCGACCTCGTCAGCCGCGACGCGATGATCGGCACGGCGATTGCGGGGCCTCGGCCATGAACGGGCCCCATGATCTCGGCGGCCAGATGGGCTTCGGGCCGGTGGCGCCGGAAAAGGACGAGCCGTATTTTCATGCCGAGTGGGAGAAGCGGGCGCTGGGGCTGACACTGTCCGGCGGTGCTCTCGGTGGCTGGACGATCGACGAAAGCCGGCATGCGCGCGAAAATATTCCGCCGGCGGCGTATCTGGGCGCGAGCTATTACGAAATCTGGATCCAGGCGCTGGAAGTGCTGCTCGAACGCCATGGTTTTGCGGCGCGGGCGGAAATCGATGCGGGCCGCAAGCAGATGGAGCCGGCGACGCCAAAACGCATCCTGAAGGCGGAGATGGTGGCGGGCGCGCTTGCCAAGGGCGGACCGTGCGACCGGCCCGTCGAGACGGAACCACAGTTCCAGCCGGGCGACCGGGTGCGGACCCGCAATTTCAATCCGGAGACACATACGCGGCTGCCGCGTTATGCCCGCGCCAAGACCGGTGTCGTCGAGGCCGTGCAGGGCTCCTTCGTATTTCCGGACGACAATGCGCATGGCAAGGGCGAGAACCCGCAATGGGTCTATACGGTGGTGTTCGACGGCCCTGAAATCTGGGGCGAGGGCGCCGACCCGACGCTGACGGTCTCGATCGATGCCTGGGAGAGCTATCTTGAGCGCGTGTGAGGTCCCCTCGGCATTGGTGCAGTCGCCCGGATTGCCGAAGTCACCGGAGGGTGATCCGGTGTTTCCGGAGCCCTGGGCGGCGGAAGCCTTCGCGATGACCGTGCATCTGTACGAGCGCGGCCTGTTCAGCTGGGGCGAATGGGCCGAAGCGCTTTCAGGCGAGGTCCACAAGCCCGGCAGAGCGGATGACGGCAGCGACTATTTCGACTGCTGGGTGGCGGCACTCTCCGGCCTGCTGGTCGGCAAGGGCGTCGCGGACTGCGAAACGATCCTCAGGCTGCAGCGGAGCTGGCAGCGGGCAGCGGAGGCGACGCCGCATGGCCGGCCGATCGAACTTGCCAACGATCCGCTGCGCTGAAGATCAGCTCGGAAACTGGCGGTAACATTCCTCGGCGACCCGGCGCAGCATGTCGCGGGAGATTTCGCCGGTGACGGCATATCCGAGCTCGCCGTCGATCCAGTAGAAGGTCTCGACGGTGCTGGCGGAGGCGAACCGAAAACTGGTCGTGCGGTTTTCCTTGTTGCGCCCGACGAGCACGGTCAGGCGCTGGCCCGTCTGGTCCTCGTACATGAACAGCGCGCCCGGCTTGCCGCCGACCGGCAGGAGGCGGCCGCCGACCAGCTTGAAGCCCTGTCCCTGCAGGTTCGGAACCTTGAGATTGGCGATCGACAGCCGCTTGCCAAGCCAGTTGGCGAGATGCGTCTCTTCGTTGGCGAAAACTTCGACCGGGTGGCGCACTTCGCTTGCATAAACGAGGAAGGCGTTGCGAGCCTCGCGCGGCAGGACTTCGGTAGCGGCAAGCTGGATATCCGGGCGTCCGAACAGCAGCGGGCCATAATGGCCTCCGAGCGCGCCGGCTGCGAAGATCACGACCGCGGCGGCTGCCAGCGCGAAGCGGCGGGACGGCCGGGTGCTGGTGCGCGCCAGACCGCCCGTGAGAATCTGGATATCGGTGGGTTTCGATCGTTCATGACCGGCGAAGGCGGCGCGCAGATCGTCGTTCTGTTCCTGCCAGTCGGCCACCATCTGTGCGGCGTCCGGGTTCTCGGCCAGAAAATCCTGCACGCGAGCGCGGTCGGCCTCGTTTAGGACGCCGTCGGCATAGGCGTGCAGTTCCGCTTCGGTTACGGATCTGGCTTCGGTCATCGTGGTCTCCGCAAAGGTATGACGTTTTCCTCCCGCATTTTTTCCCGCAATGCCTGGCGCGCCCGAGACAGGCGCGACATCACCGTGCCGACCGGAATCTCCAGCATCTCGGCGACTTCCTGATAGGCGTAACCTTCGACGACAACCAGCATCAGCACCGCGCGGGCCTCCTTCGGCAGCGTCTCCAGCGCCTGCACGAGACGGTTCTTTTCCAAGGGATCGTCGGCAGCCGTGCTTGCAGCCAAGCTCTCGGCCTCCTCGATGCCGACGGACGGGCGTCGCGCGATCGACCGCCGTGCGTTGAGGTGAAGATTGGTCATGATCCTGTAGGCCCAGGACTTGAAATTCGCGCCGCGCCACTGGCCGCGACTGACCAGCGCCTTCTCGACGCAATCCTGCAACAGGTCCTCGCTCTCCGTGTCCGAGCGCGTCAGGCTGCGCGAATAGCGCCTGAGCGAGGGCAGGAGGGCGAGGATCTGCGCCTCAAAGGAAAGCGGCGCGTGAGCCTGTGCCTCACGCGCCGTTCCGGAAGCGGATTGATCAGGGCTTTGCGACATCCCAAACGCCGTTCACGCCGTCACCGGTGGTGTCGCCTTCCTTGGTGTCCTTGACCCAGTAATAGAGCGGCATGCCATCCTTCGCCCACTGCTTGGCCCCGTCCTTGCGGGTCACGATGGAGTATGCACCATCGGCCTTCGCATCGGAAGCGGCCATGACCGGCGGCCAGTTGGTGGCGCACTTGTCGTAGCAGTTGGAAGTACCTGGCTTGTCGTTCTTGAAGGTGTAGAGCGTCATGCCCTTTTCGCCGACGAGGACTTCGCCTTTGGTCGAGGTCTTGACGGTCTTGAACGGGCCGGCGGCAAAGGCGACGGAGGTCAGCGCTGCGAGCGCGAAAGGCACGAGAATGAAGGTCTTCATGGATCGTCTCCCTGGTTGATGGCGGCCTCACGTCGGCCACCGAAGTCAAGACACCGGGAGCGGCGGATTTATTCCGTCGATGCCGAAGATTTTTCGGGAAAATCATTATTTAGCTATTGAGCTAAGTATCTTGATTTGATACTTATCCTTATGGAAAACTATTCAAACGAACTCGACGGTCTGTTCCAGGCGCTTGCAGATCCGACCCGGCGGGCGGTTCTGGGGCGGCTCGGTCACGGATCGGCCAGCATCAGCGATCTCGCGGAACCGTTCGACATGGCGCTGCCCTCGTTCATGAAACATGTGCGTTTCCTGGAGGAGAGCGGCCTGATCCGCACGCAGAAACAGGGCCGGGTGCGGACATGCACGCTGGAGCGGGCACGGTTCGCGATGCTGGAGAACTGGCTTTCCGAACAGCGGGCGATCTGGGAAGCCCGTACCGACAGGCTGGAGCAATTGGTTCTGGCGAAACAGGAATTCCTTCGGCACGAACAGAAACGGGAGACAGGCAGATGACGCAGACGTTCAATCCGGATCTCGACCTCACCATTTCGCGGTTGATCAAAGCGCCGCGCTCGGCTGTGTGGAATGCCTGGACGGACAAGGCGAGTTTCGAGCAGTGGTGGATCCCGGCGCCGGCGCTCTGCAGGGTCACGGCGATGGACATTCGCCCGGGCGGGGCCTTCGAAACGCAGATGAGCGAGAACGGCGGCGATTTCGGTCCGCATCTCAGCGCCTGTTTTCTGGCCGCCGACGACCAGGAGAGGATCGTCTTCACCAATGCGCTGACAGGCGGTTGGCGGCCGGCCGAACAGCCGTTTATGACAGCGATCATCACCTTCAAGGATCATCCGCAGGGCACGGAATATCTGGCGCATGTCATGCACAAGAGCCCGGAGGACCGCAAGATGCATGACGAGCTGGGCTTTTTCGACGGTTGGGGCACGGTGATCGAGCAGCTGGTGAAGCTGGTCGAGCGGCGGCACTGAGGGCTCAGAACAGCGGGATATCCGGCTTCGTCAGCATCAGCCAGAAGATGGCGATGACCGCGAAGAAGGCCGGGAAGCCGCAGGCAAACCAGATCCGGTAGAGCCGGTACCATTCTGGCGGCAGCGGCGCGGAGTCTTCGCAGGCGATGCGGGCGATATCGCGCATCTTGATCTGGATCCAGACGACCGGCAGCCAGAACAGTCCCGTCACCACGTAGAGAATGAGCGACAGGGCGACCCAGCCATCCGTCAGCGACCAGCCGATGCTCCTTGCCAGCAGGTAGCCGGTAACCGGCTGCAGGATGACGGCGGTGGCGGTGAAGACGGTATCGGCCAGCACGACCGTGCCGGCGGTGTGGGCGATCAGTTTCGGATCTTCCGTCCGCCGGGCGATGACCATGAAAAAGGCGATGCCGGCGCCGGTTCCGAGCAGCACCGCGGCGCCGATTACATGCAGGAGGCGCAACAGGCTTTCGGCGTCCATCAGCGTTCGTCCAGAATGGCGAGGGAGACGAGGGTGAGCGCGATCGACGGCAGGACTTTCACGAGGACCCCGAGCGGATCGAGCCAGAGCTGCGGCGCAAGGATCGTGCCGCCGGCCAGGTAGGCGAGGCTGGTGAGGATCATTCCAAGCATCGCCTTGCGGGCATGGGGGCGGACGAGGACGGCAGACCCGAGCAGGATGTCGAGGAGACATGTCGCGACCGTCATTGCCACGGCGAAGGAGCCCGGCACGATGGGCGGAAATCGGGCTGCCGCGGCGCTCAGGTCGAGGAGCGGGATCAGGCCGGACAACAGCCAGAACAGCGACAGCGTCAGAATGATTGCGGGTTTCAGGAGATAGAGCCGCGCGAACCAGAGGTCCTGGACGCCGCTCGGATGGGCGGCGAGGGTCTCTGCCGCATCTGCCAGGACGAGGCCGGCCGGTTTCGGCCTCAGGCTCCTGACGCCTTCCGACATTATCGTCACCGCCGTCGAGCGAAGCGGCGAACGCCAGCCGAGTCGTCCGGCGATGTCGGCGGCCCAGGTGACGGGTTTCGCAAGCGCCGCCGGCGATGCAATGACGGCGGCCGCAGGCAGGCCAAGCCAGGTGCGGTGAAGCTTCACGAGGTCAGACAAGGTCAGGGTCCTGTCGGCGGCGAGATCGAGATCGCTGCCGGCCGGGATGGTGCCGTCGACCGAAAGGGAGACGGCGGCGGCGACATCGTCGAGCGAGACGGTTTCGACCGGGCTTTGCGCATGGATGAGCGGCAGCAGGCCGGGTAGGCTCGCGAGCGACCGGAGAAGCGCTGTGCCGCCATGGGCATTGCGGCCGATAACGAGCGCAGGCCGCAGGATGACGAACGGGAGACCGCTTGCCGCAAGCGCTTCGTCGGCACGACGTTTGGTGGCGAGGAAGGGCAGGTCGGCGGCTGCGCCGTCCGTGCGGGCGGAGATCTGCACGATATGCCTGCCGCCGAGCGCCCGTGCCGCCTCGTAGAGCGACAGCATCGCCTTTTCCTGGGTGGCGCCAAGATCATCCGAAAGACTGTCCTGGAGGGCGCCAGCGCAATTGACGACGACATCCTGATCCTCGATCAGCGGACGCCATGCGGCGGCAGACAGTTGCGCGAGATCTGCCTTTATCCACTCGGCCGCGGGCCATTTCAGGCGGGCTTTGTCCGGGTCTCGCCCGAGCCCGGTTATTCGATGACCCTCCGCGGCAAGCCTTTGCAGGATCGCCGAGCCGATAAAGCCGGTTGCGCCGAGAATCAGAATCTTCATGCCGCGATCATAGGGGCCGATGATGAAAGCTGAACAGTGGCAATTCCACCCTCCGGATAGACGGAGAGAAAGGTGTCGCCCGCCCTCCGGAAGACCGGCAACGAGCTCATCCCGGCCTTTGATTCATCTTTCGTTCTTTTTCGGTTGCGCTTGGCCGCAGAATCCTGCCAAGTCCCGTCATGCAATTTGCACCGCAACAGGACGAGGCCCTCAAGGCCGTTTCACAATGGCTGAAAGAGGGCCGCGGCCAGGTCTTCCGGCTGTTCGGTTATGCGGGCACCGGCAAGACCACGCTTGCCAAACATTTCGCCGAAAATGTCGATGGCGAGGTGCTGTTCGCAGCCTTCACCGGCAAGGCGGCGCAGGTTCTGCGCTCGCGCGGGGCGCGGAACGCGAAAACCATCCACTCGCTGATCTACAGGCCGCGCGGCGAGGAAGCGGTCGAGGACGATGCCGGAAAAACTTCGATCGCGCCGATGTTCTCGATCAACCGCCAGAGCCCGGTCGCCAAGGCGGCGCTGATCATCATCGACGAATGCTCGATGGTGGACGAGGCGCTCGGCAAGGACCTGATGAGCTTCGGCACGCCGATCCTGGTGCTCGGCGATCCCGGCCAGCTGCCGCCGGTAACCGGCGGCGGGTTCTTCACCGAACAGGAGCCGGATTACCTGCTGACGGATATCCACCGCCAGGCGCGCGACAACCCGATCATCCAGCTCGCGATGAACGTGCGCGAGGGCAAGGAGATCATGTATGGCGACTATGGCACGGCGAAAGTGATTTCACGCAACGAGGTGACGCAGCCTTTGGTGATGGAGGCGGACCAGGTTCTGGTCGGCACCAACAAGACCCGCAAGCGCTACAATCAGCGGCTTCGGGAACTGAAAGGGTTTACCGCCGACTATCCGCAATCCGGCGACAAGCTGGTCTGCCTGCGCAACGACCCGGCCAAAGGGCTGCTCAACGGTTCGCTCTGGCAGGTGATGAGCTCGTCGCGCGAGACCGTGAAGCCCGGCATCAACCTGATGATCAGGCCGGAAGACGACGACATGGATCGCGGCGCGGCCAAGATCAAGCTTCTGAAACAGGCGTTCGAAGAGCAGGAAGGGGAAATCCCCTGGACGACCCGCAAACGTTACGACGAGTTCGATTACGGCTACGCGCTGACCGTCCACAAGGCGCAGGGGTCGCAGTGGAACAACGTCGTTCTGTTCGATGAAAGCTGGGCGTTTCGCGACAGCCGGGAGCGCTGGCTTTATACCGCCATCACGCGCGCGGCCGAGACTCTGACGATCGTCCGCTAAAGAAGCCGATCAGTTCGGCACGAAACCGAGCAGCATCGCCTTGGCGACCGCCTGAAAACGGTTGGTGGCCTGGAATTTCTGGATGATGTCATCTTCCATCCGGCGCAGGTCCTCGAATTCGAGATTGAGCGCGCGGGCAAGCCGTGGCGCCGAATAACCCTCGGCCATCAGCCCCAGGCACCGTTTCTCGATGTCGCTCAGGACCAGCGACATGGGCTTGGGAGTGGCAAGCGTCGGATTTTCCTCCTCGGCCACCAGCAGGCTTTCGATCTGCTGCATCTGCCGGCGGATGTTGGAGATGTCGGCCGTGAGCTCCCGTTTGCGCCGCGCCAGCATGTCGTGGAACATCTCGTCCGCTTCCGCCTCCGAGGTCGCGCCGGCAAGCTCTTCCATCAGTTCCTGGATGACCGCAACCGGAATACCGATCTCGCGGCAGGCATTGATGACCGCCATGCGGTGGATCTGAACCCTGTCATAGACCCGCATGCTGCCGGAGCGGCGGGCCGTGATCAGGCCCTTTTCCTCGTAGAAGTGAAGAGTGCGATGGGTGACGCCGAAGAGGTCCGCCATTTCGGCGATCGCCACCGGCTGGGTGGGCATTTCAAAAGAGAGTGAAACCTGGGGGAGATAAGGGAAATTGTGGGCCGCTCCCGCAAGGGGCGCACTGTCGGTCCTGGCTTGCATGATATCGCTCTGCATCGAGTTCCCTTGCGCCTGAGTTTGGCGTCGTGGTCAGATATGCATCTACAGGTTGCGACTTTGCGCCGAACCTTCTGGATGGAACCTCGGTACTGAAAATGCGGACCCGATTAAAATCGATGGCAGAATTCGCTGTTCAAACCGTATTCCGCCGCCTTTTGGCCTGCTCAGCGAACTCTGTTAGATATACGTTACTTAAAATTTTAGGAAATGGTAGCCCCGGTTGCCTCGTGAATTCTCGTCCATCAAAACTCTTTATAGGTGCATTTTTCCAAACCTGGTGGCATTGCGAAGGCGCATGTCCTAAAAGCGGATCAACCTTTCAAAACCGGGTATTGCCATGCCGACCAAGCTTTCCGTGAACCTCAATGCCGTCGCCATGCTGCGCAACCGCCGCGATCTTCCCTGGCCGAGCGTCAAGGGGCTGGGGCGCATCGCGCTTCAGGCAGGTGCGGCCGGCCTGACGGTGCATCCGCGCCCCGACCAGCGCCACATCCGCTTCACCGATCTGCCGGCTCTTCGGGCGCTGATCGACGACGAGTTTCCAGCGGCCGAGTTCAATATCGAGGGATATCCGAGCGAGGATTTCCTGGCGCTCTGCGAAGCGACCCAGCCGGAGCAGGTGACGCTGGTGCCGGACGATCCGACCCAGGCGACCTCGGATCACGGGTTCGATTTCCGCGCCACGCACGAGATGCTGAAGCCGATCGTGGCGCGGCTCAAGAAGGGCGGCATGCGGGTGTCGTTGTTTGCCGATGGCGACGGCGATGTCGAGGCGGTAAAGCTTGCAAGGGCAACGGGTGCCGATCGCATCGAGCTCTATACCGGTCCCTATGGCGGCTGTTTCGACAATCCGGAGCGCGGCGCCGAACTGCTTGAAAAACTCGGGCGGACGGCGGATGCGGCACTTGCCGAAGGGCTCGGCGTCAATGGCGGCCACGACCTGACAGTCGCCAACCTGCCGGCATTGGTGAAGCGTATACCGAAGCTCGCCGAGGTGTCGATTGGGCACGGGCTGACGGCGGATGCGCTCGAATACGGCATGGCGGAAACCGTGCGCCGCTTCCGCCGCGCCTGCGGCCAGGCCGTCTAGTTCGACGACGAAAGCTTCGCTTCGCAGAGATCCAGCACCCAGGTCTGGCCGTTGCATTCCGGCCCGAACAGGTTGTGCTTTTCCTCCGCGACGAGTTTGAAGCCCGTGGTCTCGTAGATGCGGATCGCAGCCGTCAGGCAATCGTTGGTCCAGAGCGACAGCATCTTATAACCGGCGAGCGTCGAGAACTTGATGCATTGCTCGACCAGCGTCCGGCCGAGACCGAGGCCACGGGCGGCCGGGTCGAGATAGAGGAGGCGCAGCTTGGCGGTATCGCCGCCGCCATCGGCCAGGACCACCGAACCGACACGCTTGCCGTCGCGTTCGGCGATCCAGCAGCGTTCGCGCTCGGGGTTGAAATTGGCGATGAACTTGCCGGCGACCTCGGCGACCAGCCCTTCGAACTTGTCGTTCCACCCGTATTCCCGCGCATAAGCGACCGCCTGAGCTTCGATGAGCCAGCCCATGTCGCCGATCCGGTGCGGACGGATGACGACCGGTGGGGAGGGGGCGGCCGATTGCGGATCGAGAATGGTGCGGATCGCCTGCATGGAGCCGATCAGCTTCTCATGGCCCATCTCGTTCACGTCCCTCAGATCCTTGGCGATCTGCTGGCGGGAGCGTTCGCCGAGCGTCTCGTATTCGGCTTGTCCCTTGTCGGTGACAACGAGGATCTGGCTACGTTTGTCCTCGGGATCCGGTTCGCTGTCGATGAAGCCCGCCTCGCGGAATTTCTTCAGCAGCCGGCTGAGATAGGCGGGATCGAGGCCGAGATCGCGGTTGAGTTCGGTTGCCGAAACCCGTTTGCGGGCGCCCATCTCGTACAGGATGCGCGCCTCGGTCAGCGTGTAATCTGTATCGAGATAGCCCTTGGCGAGAACGCCGAGCTTGTTTGTGTAGAAACGATTGAAGGCGCGGACGGCGTCGAGAACGGCAGGATCGGTCATCGGCAGGATCTCCTCTTCGAAGATTCTGTCCAATATTTACTTGACTGAGTCAAGCAAACTTACGCCGCGGCGCGTTTCACCGGCGACAGGCCGAGTGCGAAATCGACTGCGGCCCTGGCGTGGATGGCGGTGGAATCGACGCCAGGAAGCGGCAGGCTGGAGGGGTCGAGCAGGAGGCAGATTTCCGTGCAGCCGAGGATGATGCTGTCGGCGCCTTCAGCCTTCGCCTTTTCGATCATGGCGATGGCCCGCGTGCGGGAGGTGTCTAGAACCGTGCCGGCACAGAGTTCGTTGAAGATGATGTCATGGATATCGGTGCGATCGTCCGCGTCCGGCACCATGACATCGACGCCGAGCATCTTCATGCGCTCGATATAGAAACCGTGCTCCATCGTGTAGCGGGTGGCCAGCAGGAGCGGGCGGTTCAGCCCTTTCGACGTCAATGCCCTGGCGGTCTCATCGATGACATGGATGAGCGGCACGTCGATCGCAGCCTGTACGTCCGGCGCGACGATGTGCATGGTGTTGGTGCAGATCAGCACGCATTCGGCGCCGGCCGCCTTCAGCCCGCGGGCGCTCTTGGCAAGGTGCTCGGCCGCCAGATCCCAGCGGCCGGCCTTCTGCATGTCGACGATTTCGGCAAAATTGACGGAATGCAGCAGGAGATCGGCCGACGCAAAACCACCGAGGCGTTCGCGCACCATCTCGTTGATCAGCCGATAATACACGGCAGTGCTTTCGAAACTCATCCCGCCAATCAAGCCGATCTTGCGCATTTTTTCTCCAAACGAGATGGAATCTGGTAACTCCATCTCATTATCGCGAAATTCGGAGAGCCGCAATCCGGCGAGATGCTAAGCGGCGAGGGCGGCCTTCTGGGTCTCGAAATAGGCGGCGAGCGTCTGCGGCTTCTGGCCGGTCAGCGTCTCATAGTCGCTGGTCACCTGTTCGAAATTGCCAGCACGGATATTGGCATCCGCCGAGACTAGCATATTCACGACGAAAGCAGGCAGGCCGGCGCCGGTAAGGCCCTGGGTCAGCTGCTCGTCGGTGACATCAACGACATCCAGCGGCTTGCCGGTGGCAGTTGATGCGCGGGCGGCGATTTCGTTGGCCGTCAGGGATTCCGCACCGGTGAGCGTCAGCGTGCGGCTGCCGGCCGGCGGATTGGCAAGGGCTCCGGCTGCGGCACGGGCGCAGTCGTCGCGGCTGATCGTGGTGATCTTGCCCGCACCCACGGACGTGTACCATTTGCCGACCTGAAGATTGTGCGGCATGCTCATCAGATAATTGTCGTGGTACCAGGAATTGCGCAGGATCGTGTAGGCGACGCCGCTCGCCTTGATGGCCTCTTCGGTGCCGAGATGATCCGGCGCGAACGTGACCAGCGACTTGTCCGGGTTGGGCATGGACGTGTAGACGATGTGCTTCACGCCGGCCTTCTTGGCGGCGGAAACGGCGTTCCTGTGCTGCGTGATGCGCTTGCCGGGCGTCGCCAGCTCGTCGGTGGAGATGATCAGCAGACGGTCGACGCCGGTGAATGCCTTGATAAGGCCGGCTTCGTCGTCGAAATCGGCCGTGCGGGTTTCCAGACCGCTGGCGGCAAGGTCGGCGAGCTTGTTCGGATCACGGCTGGCGGCGACGATGTCGGCGGCGGCGACCTTGGATGTCTCCAGCAGGTGACGCAGGACTGCGGGGCCCAGATGGCCGGCGGCGCCGGTGACGAGAAGTTTGGTCATGCGGGTTTCTTTCCTGGCAATGGCCGGCCTGTAGCGCGGCGAGAACGTTGGTCTCAAAAAGAGACTAGCACTAGAATAAGAATTGACTTCGATCTGTAAAGGAGGCAGTTTCGAGGGAGATCGTTACTTCAAGGGAACCAACTCCATGGCCCTCAATGCAAGCCGCAAGCCGGTGCTGGACGGCAAGGAATGTGATATGTCCGGGTGGGACATGGGTAACTGCCCGGTTCGGGACGTCCTCGACCGGATCGCCGGCAAATGGTCGACGCTGCTTCTCGGGGCCTTGGCGCGTCAGCCCTACCGCTTCGGCGAGCTTCGCCGGCTGGTGCCGGATATTTCGCAGCGGATGCTGACCCAGACGCTGCGCGACTTGCAGCGCGACGGTTATATCGAACGCGAAGTGTTTCCGACCAAGCCGCCGAGCGTCGAATACCGGATGACCGATCTCGGCCGCTCGCTCTTCGAGCCGCTTTCCAAGGTGCTGCTATGGGCGGAGGCCAATCATCCGTCCGTCAAGGCAGCGCGCGTGAAATACGACGAGAGCGAACTGGCTTAATGTGAAAAGGGCTCCGATATGGCAGCCCGATATTCTCCATAGGGCCTGGCAACAACCAGACCTGACCGCGACCATCCTCCTGGCATATCCTATAAAACGGCAGCATCTGTTCCAATGGTTCGGTCAAATTCCAGCGCAGGCGGTCGAGCCACCTTTTTGTTGCGGCCAGACATAAGGCGTTTATCGCACTTCAATCATCTTGCTGTTATGAAGCGGCAAAATGCCTGAGAAGGAGAAACCCCTATGAGCCGTTCCTGCCTTGCCGTCATCCTCGCCGCCGGCGACAGCACGCGCATGAAATCGTCGATGTCGAAAGTGCTGCATCCGATTGCCGGCCGCCCGATGATTGCTCATGTCATGGCGGCGGTGGCATCGAGCGGCGTGACCGAGGCGGCTCTGGTGGTCGGCCGTGATGCGGACGGGGTTGCCAAGGCCGGCGCGGTCCAGGGTGTTACGGTCGAGGCCTTCCTGCAGACCGAGCGCCGGGGCACAGGCCATGCGGTCCTGACGGCGAAACAAGCCATCGCCCGCGGTTACGACGACATCCTGGTCGCCTATGGCGACGTCCCGCTGGTCACCTCGGCTCCCTTCGCCGAGGCGCGGGAAAAACTGGCCGCCGGAGCCGATGTCGTGGTGATCGGTTTTCACACCGACAAGCCGACCGGCTATGGCCGGCTGCTGGTGGAAAACGGCGAGCTGATCGCCATCCGCGAGGAAAAGGATGCGACGGAGGACGAGCGCAAGGTCACCTGGTGCAATAGCGGGCTGATGGCGATCAACGGCCGCAAGGCACTGTCGCTTCTGGAGGGCATCACCAATCAAAACGCGAAGGGCGAATATTACCTGACCGATCTCGTCGAGATCGCCCGTGCCGCCGGCGGCAAGGTCGTGGCGGTCGATGCGCCGGAAACGGAGGTTGCCGGCTGCAACAACCGGGCCGAACTGGCCATGCTCGAAAAGCACTGGCAGGAACGCCGGCGCCATGAGTTGATGATCTCGGGCGTCAGCATGATCGCGCCGGAAACCGTCTTCCTGTCCTATGATACGGAGATCGGCCAGGACGCGCTGATCGAGCCGAACGTCGTTTTCGGCCCGGGCGTCAGGATCGACAGCGGAGCGGTGATCCATGCCTTTTCCCATATCGAGGGTGCGCATGTGAGCGGCGGCGCGACGGTCGGACCTTTCGCGCGGCTCCGCCCCGGCGCCGATCTTTCCGCAGGCTCCAAGGTCGGCAATTTCTGCGAGGTCAAGAATGCCAGGATCGACGAAGGCGCCAAGGTCAACCACCTGACCTATATCGGCGATGCCTTTGTCGGCGCTCATTCCAATATCGGCGCCGGCACGATCACCTGCAACTACGACGGCGTCAACAAGCACGAGACCCGCATCGGCGCCAATGCCTTTGTCGGATCGAACTCGTCGCTCGTCGCACCCGTCTCGATCGGCGACGGCGCCTATGTCGCCTCGGGAAGTGTCATCACCGACAATGTCCCGGCCGATGCGCTGGCGCTTGGCCGTGCCCGCCAGGAGGTGAAGCCGGAGCGCGCGAAAATCCTCCGGGAGCGGGCGCTCGCCCTCAAGGCCGCCCGCAAGGCGCAAAAGTAGCGCGGCTATTAACATTTGCGCGTTACTTTCCGACATCGAAAGTGACCGGCGGGCCGATTGCGCAAAACCAGCAATCGGCTAGGAGTTCGCGCGGGTTCCAGAAGCGGAGAGGGTCGTTCATGTGCGGAATTGTCGGGATCGTCGGAAATTCGCCGGTGGCGGCGCGTCTGGTCGATGCGTTGCGAAGGCTCGAATACCGCGGTTATGATTCTGCAGGCGTCGCGACCATCCACGAGGGCCGCATGGATCGCCGCCGCGCCGAAGGAAAACTCTTCAATCTCGAAAAGCGGCTCGACGCCGAGCCGCTGCCCGGCACGATCGGCATCGCCCACACCCGCTGGGCGACCCACGGCGTTCCGAACGAGACCAATGCCCATCCGCATTTCGTCGATGGGGTTGCCGTCGTCCACAACGGCATCATCGAGAACTTCTCGGAACTGAAGGACGAACTGCTGGCCGAAGGGGCGGTCTTCGAAAGCCAGACCGACACGGAGGTCGTGGCACACCTGCTCGCCAAATACACCCGCCAGGGTCTCGACCATCGCGCCGCCATGCTGGCGACGCTGAACCGCGTTGCCGGCGCCTATGCGCTGGTGGTGATGTTCGAGGACGACCCGGGCACGATCATGGCCGCCCGGTTCGGACCGCCGCTTGCGATCGGCCACGGCCGCGGCGAAATGTTCCTGGGGTCGGATGCGATCGCGCTGTCGCCGTTCACCAATGAAATCACCTATCTGGTCGATGGCGACTGCGCCGTCATGACCCACAAGGGTGCAGAGATCATCGACTACGACGGCAGGCCGGTGACGCGGCAGAGCCAGATTTCCCAAGCCTCTGCCTTCATGGTCGACAAGGGCAACCACCGCCATTTCATGGAGAAGGAAATCTACGAACAGCCGGAGATCATCTCCCATGCGCTCAGCCACTATATCGATTTCGCCGCCCATACGGTGAAGGCGAACGATACGGCGATCGACTTCGGCAAGGTCTCGGGCTTGGCGATTGCCGCCTGCGGCACGGCCTATCTGTCCGGCCTGATCGGCAAATACTGGTTCGAGCGTTATGCGCGCCTGCCGGTCGAAATCGACGTCGCCTCGGAATTCCGCTATCGCGAACTGCCGCTGTCGCCGTCCCAGGCGGCGCTGTTCATTTCCCAGTCGGGCGAGACCGCCGATACGCTTGCCTCGTTGCGCTACTGCAAGGACAACGGCCTCAAGATCGGCGCGGTGGTCAACGTCAGGGAATCGACCATCGCCCGCGAATCGGACGCGATCTTCCCGATCCTCGCCGGCCCGGAAATCGGCGTCGCCTCCACCAAGGCCTTCACCTGCCAGCTTGCTGTCCTCGCCGCGCTCGCGATCGGTGCCGGCCGCGCCCGCGGCACGGTGACGGCGGGCGACGAGAAGGCGATGGTGAAGCACCTCGCCGAAATGCCGCGGATCATGAGCCGGGTGCTGAACGACATCCAGCCGCAGATCGAGTCGCTGTCGCGCGAACTGTCGCGCTTCAAGGACGTGCTCTATCTCGGCCGAGGCACCAGTTTTCCGCTTGCCATGGAAGGCGCGCTGAAGCTCAAGGAGATCTCCTACATCCATGCGGAAGGTTATGCCGCAGGCGAACTGAAGCACGGGCCTATCGCGCTGATCGACGAACACATGCCGGTGATCGTCATCGCGCCGCATGACCGCTTCTTCGAAAAGACCGTTTCCAACATGCAGGAAGTGGCGGCGCGCGGCGGCAAGATCATCTTCATCACCGACGAAAAGGGGGCGGCGGCGTCCAAGCTTCCCACCATGGCGACGATCGCGCTGCCGAATGTCGACGAGATCATCGCGCCGATGATCTTCTCGCTGCCGATCCAGCTTCTTGCCTATCATACGGCGGTGTTCATGGGGACCGATGTCGATCAGCCGCGCAATCTGGCAAAATCCGTCACGGTGGAGTGATATCCGCCGGCTTTTCCTTGCATCGCAACATCGCATCCGGCATTGTCGCATCAATGATTGCGGCAATGCTTAGGGTATGCAGGGAAACAGAATGAGCGACAGTCCAGAGCGAATATCGCTGGCCGGCCGTCTCAGGAACAACTTCCTAACCGGCCTGATCATCTGCGCGCCGCTTGCCATCACCATCTGGCTTACCTTCACCTTCATCGACTGGGCGGATAGCTGGGTCACGCCCTATATTCCGCAGCGCTACGACCCCCAATATTACTTCAACATCACCATTCCCGGCACCGGCCTGCTGATCGCGGTGGTGCTCATCACCATCATCGGCTTTCTCGGCAAGAACCTGATCGGCCGCTCGATCGTCAAGTTCGGCGAATCGATCCTGCACAGGATGCCGCTGATCCGCAGCATTTATAAGAGCATCAAACAGATCTTCGAGACGGTGCTGAAGGAACAGTCGACCTCCTTCAAGAGATGCGGGCTGATCGAGTTTCCGAGCCCCGGCATGTGGGCGCTGGTCTTCATTTCCGGCGACGCGCAGGGAGAGATCGCGGCGAAGCTCAATGCGGACGGTGAGGAAATGGTCGGCGTCTTCCTGCCCCCGACCCCGGTTCCGACCGCCGGTTTCCTGATGTTCGTGCCAAAGAGCAAGATCATCATGCTCGACATGACGCCGGAAGAAGGCGCCAAGCTGCTGATATCGGGGGGCCTCATCGCACCGGACTACAAGCCCGTCCCCGGCGCACCGACCGCCGTCCTGCCGGCCCCGAAAATGCAGGCCTAACCGGCTCTCAGGAACCGGATAGCCTCGTCGCGGCGGTGCAGATAAAGCAGCACGCGCATGTTCTGGCCCCGTTCGCTGGTGAGTTCCGGATCCCGCTCCAGGAGGTAGGCCGCATCCTTGCGGGCGATTTCCAGCAGGTCCGCATGCGCTTCCAGGCTGGCGATCCGAAAACCGGGCGTGCCGGACTGGCGGGTGCCGAGCAGCTCGCCTTCGCCGCGCAGTTTCAGATCCTCCTCGGCGATCAAAAAACCGTCCTCGCTGTCGCGCAGGATCGAAAGCCGCGCCCGGCCGGTTTCGCTGAGCGGCCCCTTGTAGAGCAGGATACAGGTCGAAGCCTCGTCGCCGCGCCCGACGCGGCCGCGCAACTGGTGCAACTGGGCGAGCCCGAACCGCTCGGCATGTTCGATGACCATGATCGTCGCATCCGGCACGTCGACGCCCACTTCGACGACGGTGGTCGCGACCAACAGCCGGATTTCGCCGGTCTTGAAGGCGCCCATCACCGCGTCCTTGTCAGGTCCGCTCATGCGGCCGTGGATGAGGCCGACATCGCGGCCGAGTTCCCTGGCAAGAACCGCATAACGTTCCTCCGCCGACATCAGATCGGAGACGTCCGATTCCTCGACGAGAGGGCAGATCCAATAGGCTTTTTTTCCTTCGCCGATCGCGCCCCTCAGCCGGGCGACGATGTCGCCGATCCGTTCGGTGGGGATGGTGACGGTTTGGATCGGCTTGCGGCCTGCCGGTTTTTCGGTGAGCTTCGAGACGTCCATGTCGCCGAAGGCGGCGAGCACCAGCGTGCGGGGAATGGGCGTCGCGGTCATCACCAGCATATGCGGGGAAATTCCCTTGGCCGTCAGCCGAAGGCGCTGATGCACGCCGAACCGGTGCTGCTCGTCCACCACCGCGAGCATAAGATTGTGATAGTTGATCGCGTCTTGAAAGAGTGCGTGGGTGCCGACGATGATCTGCGCTTCGCCAGACGCAATCCGCTCGATGATCTGGTCGCGCTCGCGCCCCTTGGTGCGGCCGGTCAGCACCTCCACCGCGACGCCTGCCGCACCTGCGAGCTTGGAGATCGTCGAATAATGCTGGCGGGCGAGGATTTCTGTCGGCGCCATCAGCACCGCCTGGCCACCGGCCTCGACGGCCGCCGACATGGCGAGCAGCGCCACTAGCGTCTTGCCGGCCCCGACATCGCCCTGCAGCAGTCGCAGCATGCGGTCTTCGCCGGCCATATCCTTGATGACGTCCTCGACAGCCGCTTTTTGGCTGGGCGTCAGCGAGAAGGGAAGGTTGGCGATGATCTTTGCGGCAAGATCGCCCTTCACGCGGATCGGCTGGCCCGGGACCTTGCGCACCCTCTGACGCACCAGCGACAGGGACACCTGGCCGGCGAGGAACTCGTCATAGGCGAGCCGCCGACGGGCAGGGGCCTGCGGATCGATATCCGCCGCGTCGCGCGGATCGTGCAGCCCGCGAAAGGCCTCCGCCACCGACGGAAAACCCTGGCGCAAGGCCAGCGCCGCATCCGCCCATTCCGGCAGTTCCGGTATGCGGGCGACGGCACCGTCGATCGCCTTGCGCAGGACTTTCGGCGTCAGGCCGGCCGTCATCGGGTAGACCGGCTCCACCAGGGCCATGTTTTCGGCCTCGGAGGATTTTACGATGAAATCCGGATGCACCATCGAGGGCCGGCCGTTGAACCAGTCCACCTTGCCGCTCACCATCACCATCTCGTCAATCGGCAGCGACTTTTCCAGCCAATTGCCTTTTGCCCGGAAGAAGGTGAGCGCCAACTCGCCCGTATCGTCGTGCAGGAAGACGCGATAGGGCATATTGGACTTGCCGGGCGGGGGCGGCTGATGGCGGTCGACCCGGCCTTCGATCGTGACGATCGCGCCTTGCGGCGAAAGCGCGATGCCCGGCCGGTTGCGCCGGTCGATCAGCGAGGAGGGGGCATGGAAAAGCAGGTCCACGACACGACAATCGTCCGGGTCCTCGCGGCCGGTGACGCGGGCGATCAGTTCGGCAAGCTTCGGCCCGACACCGGCAAGCGAGGCGACGGGCGAGAACAGCGGATCGAGTATGGCGGGACGCATGGCGCGCAAAATGCGATGGATTTTGCCCATTTGGCAAGGTGACGAGGGCGGAAAAGCGTCCTATATGAACGGCAAAACAAGGACACGGCCATGACAGGACTATCCCGCACCAGCGCGGATCTCGACCCGCGCCGCAGGCGCATCCTCTATCGCTGCTGGCATCGAGGCATCCGGGAAATGGACCTGGTTCTCGGGAGTTTTGCGGAATCCGAGATCGGCAAGCTCGGAGAAGCCGAACTCGACGAATTCGAAGCGATCATGGGCGAGGACGACCACGACCTGCATGCCTGGATCACCGGGGCTCAAACTTTGCCCGAGCACAGGAAGACGCCGCTTTTCGCGCGCGTCGCTGCCTATAACCCGGATTTCGATCCCGTCACCAAGGCTTCCCTGGAAGCAAGGCTCGGGCACAAGATATGAATTCTGGCCCGATGATTCCCGGATTCGACGCGAAGAAGATCGCCGCGGCGCAAACCCCGCTGACCATAGGCAACGTGCCGCCGGGCATGGAGCCGCTGATCCTTGCCGAGCTCGCCCGCGCCGGCCAGGCGGTCGCCTATGTCATGTCGGACGGCCAGCGCATGTTCGATCTGGACCAGATGCTGACCTTCGTGGCGCCGGAAATCCCGGTCCTGACTTTGCCTGCCTGGGATTGTCTTCCCTATGACCGCGTTTCCCCGAGCGCCGATGTCTCCGCCCGCCGGCTGGCGGCCCTCTCCGGGCTGATCTCGCATGCCAAGAAGCCGCATGCGGCGATCGTGCTCGTCACCGTCAATGCGATGCTGCAGAAGATCGCTCCTGCCGAGATCATCGAAAGCCTCGCCTTCTCGGCCAAACCCGGCAACCAGATCCGCATGGACGACATCGCCGCGCGGCTCGAGCGCAACGGGTTCGAGCGTGTCGCGACGGTTCGTGAAGTCGGCGAATTCGCCGTGCGCGGCGGCATTCTCGATGTCTTCGTGCCGGGCACGGAGGAGCCGGTACGCCTCGATTTCTTCGGCGACACGCTGGAATCGATCCGCTCGTTTGACCCCGCCAGCCAGCGCACCACCGGCCAGGCGCGTGCCCTCGACCTCAATCCGATGAGCGAGGTGACGCTGACGCCGGACACGATCAGCCGCTTCCGCAAGAACTATCTCTCCCTCTTCGGCGCCGCGACCCGCGACGACGCTCTCTATCAGGCAGTCTCGGAAGGCCGACGTTACCCCGGCATGGAACACTGGCTGCCGCTGTTCTACGACGG
Organism: Neorhizobium tomejilense; assembly: GCF_964254135.1. Lineage (NCBI taxonomy): Bacteria > Pseudomonadati > Pseudomonadota > Alphaproteobacteria > Hyphomicrobiales > Rhizobiaceae > Neorhizobium > Neorhizobium tomejilense. The sequence continues at coordinate 1,941,226 of NZ_CAXUSO020000001.1, read as the reverse complement.
TCTCGAAACCGCCTTTGACTACTTCAAGGGTTTTCGGATCGTCACCGACCACACGGCTCGCGAAGCGGCCGGCGAGCGTTCGAAACTGGTGCTCGATTATTACGAGGCGCGGCGCGACAGCGGCACCCAGGGCAAGGGTGCGGCCGCCCAGGCGGCGCCCTACAAGCCGGTTTCACCGGGTCAGCTCTACCTCGAAAGCAAAGCCTTTGCCGCAGCGCTTGACGCCGTCAACGCGGTGCGCCTGACGCCGTTCAACGAGATGGACGCGGAAGGTCGCCGGGTGGTGACTCTGGATGCGCATGCCGGCCCGCGCTGGGCGAAAAACCAGACGGAGGAAAAGGACCGCGACGAACGGGTCAACGTCTTCGACCTTGTCGTCAAGCATATCGCCGACAAGCGCGCCGAGGGCGCCAAGGTTCTTGTCACCGGCTGGTCCGCCGGCTCGCTCGACCGGCTGCTGCAGGTGCTCGACGAGCGCGGGCTGAAGCGCATCAACCAGATCGACAAGCTTGCCGATCTCGACAAGCTGGAAAAAGGCGAGACGGCTTCTGCGGTCCTCAGCCTGGAGGCCGGTTTCGAGACGGGCAATATCGTCGTCATCGGCGAACAGGACATTCTCGGCGACCGCATGGTCCGCCGCGGCAAGCGCCGCAAGCGCGGCGCCAATTTCCTGACCGAAGTCGCCGGCCTCGACGAAGGTTCGCTGGTCGTCCATGCGGAGCATGGCATCGGGAAATTCGTCGGCCTGGTGACGATCGAGGCCGCCGGCGCGCCGCGCGCCTGCCTCGAGCTCCACTATGCCGACCAGGCAAAACTCTTCCTGCCGGTCGAGAATATCGATCTTCTGTCGCGCTACGGCTCGGATGCGGCGGAAGCCCAGCTCGACAGGCTTGGCGGCGGCGCCTGGCAGGCCCGCAAGGCGAAGCTCAAGAAACGCCTGCTCGATATGGCGGACGCGCTGATCCGCATCGCGGCCACCCGCATCACCCGCCGCGCGCCGGTGCTCACCACGCCGGAAGGGCTCTACGACGAATTCGCCGCCCGCTTCCCCTATGACGAGACCGAGGATCAGGCGAACGCCATCGATTCCGTGCGTGATGATCTTGGCGCCGGTCGGCCGATGGACCGCCTCGTCTGCGGCGACGTCGGTTTCGGCAAGACGGAAGTCGCGTTGCGTGCCGCTTTCTTCGCGGCGATGAACGGCGCGCAGGTCGCGGTCGTCGTGCCGACCACGCTTCTCTCCCGCCAGCACTTCAAGACGTTTCGCGAGCGTTTTCGCGGTCTGCCGATCAAGGTCGAGCAGGCCTCGCGGCTGGTGCCCGCCAAGGAACTCGCCCAGACCAAGAAGGACATTGCCGACGGCAAAGTCGACATCGTCGTCGGCACCCATGCGCTGCTTGGCGCCGGCATCCAGTTCGCCAATCTCGGCCTGCTGATCATCGACGAGGAGCAGCATTTCGGCGTCAAGCACAAGGAACGGCTGAAGGAGCTGAAGAGCGACGTGCATGTCCTGACGCTTTCGGCAACGCCGATCCCGCGCACGCTGCAGCTCGCCATGACGGGTGTACGCGAACTGTCGCTGATTACCACGCCGCCGGTTGACCGCATGGCGGTCCGCACCTTCATCTCGCCCTTCGATCCGCTGGTCATCCGCGAAACGCTGATGCGCGAACATTATCGCGGCGGCCAGAGTTTCTACGTCTGCCCGCGGCTGGCGGACCTGCCGGAAATCCAGACTTTCCTCCAGTCGGACGTGCCGGAACTGAAGGTCGCGGTTGCCCATGGCCAGATGGCGGCAGGCGAGCTCGAAGACATCATGAATGCCTTCTACGACGGCAAATACGATGTGCTTCTGTCGACCACGATCGTCGAATCCGGCCTCGACGTGCCGACCGCCAATACGCTGATCGTCCACCGCGCCGACATGTTCGGCCTGGCGCAGCTCTATCAGCTCCGCGGCCGTGTCGGCCGTTCCAAGGTGCGCGCCTTCGCGCTCTTCACACTGCCGGTCAACAAGCAGTTGACGACCACCGCCGAGCGCCGCCTGAAAGTGCTGCAATCGCTCGACACGCTTGGTGCCGGCTTCCAGCTCGCCAGCCACGACCTCGACATCCGCGGCGCCGGCAATCTGCTCGGCGAGGAACAGTCCGGCCATATCAAGGAAGTCGGTTTCGAGCTCTACCAGCAGATGCTGGAGGAAGCCGTGGCGGAGGTGAAGGGCGACGACGAGATCACCGATACCGGCTGGTCGCCGCAGATTTCCGTCGGCATCACAGTGATGATCCCGGAAAGCTACGTGCCGGACCTGCACCTGCGCATGGGCCTTTACCGCCGTCTCGGCGAAGTCACGGACCTGTCCGAGATCGACGGTTTCGGCGCGGAAATGGTCGACCGTTTTGGCCCGATGCCGGTCGAGGTGCAGAACCTGTTGAAGGTGGTCTACATCAAGTCGCTGTGCCGCAAGGCCAATGTCGAGAAGCTCGACGCCGGCCCCAAGGGTATCGTCGTCACCTTCCGCGACAAACAGTTCCCGAACCCGGCCAATCTTGTCGGTTATATCGCCAAGCAGGGGACGCTCGCCAAGATCCGCCCGGACCACAGCGTCTTCCTCACCCGCGACCTGCCGTCCCCCGAAAAGCGGCTGACGGCCGCCGCCCAGGTGATGACCCAGTTCGCGGAATTGGCTAAATCGTGATCATGTGTCGGATTTGTTGTCGGGGACGGTAACGACGGCGGCTTGCTGATCCGTCGCGACGGACGCGGGCAGGCGCACGTCGCGTGCCCGCTCGCGGGCGAGCGTCAGGAGGCCGGAGCCGATGATCAGCACGATGCCGATCAACATCGGCAGGTCGACTTTGTCGCCGAAGACGAGATAACCGAACAGGATGGCCCAGAGCATCTGGCTGTATTGGGTCGGCCCGATCACGGCGGCGGGCGCGTAATTGGCGGCATACATCAGCCAGACGGTGGCAAGTGCCCCCAGCAGGCCGTATCCGGCAAGCATGGCCCATTGCGGAAGGGTCGGCCAGTGGAAGTCCGGGATCATCAGGATGCCGAGGATGACGAGAACGCCAAGCACCCCGGCGCCATAAAGCGAGATGTGCTTCTCGGACGGCCCGACGGCGCGATAGACGATGATCGAGATCGCCCCGGAAAATCCGGCAAAAACCGCGCCGACATGCCCGATCGAAAGCTCGCGGAAACCGGGGCGCAATATGACCAGAACGCCGACGAAGCCGATGATCACGGCGCTCCAGCGCCGGATGCCGACCGTCTCCTTGAGGAACAGCACCGACATGATCGTCACGAAGGACGGCAGCAGGAAGATCAGCGCGAAGGCTTCCGCCATCGACAGATAGGTGAAGGCCGCGACACTGCCGATCGTCCCCACGGCCGCGGAGAAGAAGCGCAGGACCCATAACGGCCGGTTGGTGCTTCTCACCACGTCGAGCCAGCTGTCCCCCGGCTTCATGAGATAGGGAAAACCGGCCAGCATGAAGACGGCGCCGAAAAAGCCCATTTCATAGGGCGTCAGCGCGCCCTCGATCATCTTGACGCTGGCATCGCTCCAGGAATAGGCGGCAAACGAGGCGAAGGCGAGAAGGACGCCTTTCGGGGTCTGGTCGGTACGCAAGCGGTCGGTCCGTTCTCAGATCATGCCCTTGCGGGCTTCCGCCTTCAGCTTGGCGATTTCGCGCAGCGCATTGGCAAGCACATCCGGCGTCTGCGCGCCGCTGACCGCGTATTGTCCGTCGATGATGAAGAACGGCACGCCAGTCACGCCCATCTTCTGGGCCGCCTCGATCTCCCCAAGGACGGTGTCCTTGTCGGCGTCGCTTGCCAGAAGGTTCTCGATGACCTTGCGGTCCAGGCCCGACTTTTCGGCGATATCGGCCAGCACGGCGTGGTCGCCGACATTGCGGCCTTCCTCGAAATTCGCCTTGAACAGGGCGGTCGCGACCTTGTCCTGAATTTGACGATCCTCTACGATTGCCCAATGCAGCAGGCGATGGGCATCGAGCGTGTTGGGCCCGATCTTGATCGCCTCGAAATCATACTTGATGCCAACCTCTTCGCCGAGCTTCTTCAGCATCTCGTGGGCGCGTTCGACGGCATCCCTGCCGCCGAGCTTGGCGGCAAGGTCGGCCTGATGGTCGACGCCCTCGGGCGGATGGTCCGGATTGAGCCGATAAGGGCGCCAGTTGATATCAAAGCCGATCTCGTCCTGCACCTCGGCGACCGCCAGTTCCATCCTTGCCTTGCCGAGGTAACACCAGGGGCAGACGATATCCGAAACGATGTCGATGGTTACGCGCTCCATGGCGGCGTCCTTTCTTCGGTAACCGGAAGACCGGATTATTGCGCCCGCTTGTCCCACCAGGTGTTGAGCTGGTAGCCATAGAGCGGGAGCTTTTCCGGATAACCGATATGCTTGCGACGCGCCACCCACTGATCGGGGATATGATAGAGCGGAACGAGATAGTGACCGGAAATCAGCATCCGGTCGTAAGCCCGCACCGCGGCCTCGAAATCCTCCTTGCTGCGAACGGTCAGCATGGTCTCGATCAGCTTGTCGAGATCGGGGTCCGCAGTGCCGGCAAAATTGAAACTGCCGTCGCGATTGCGGGAATCCGATCCCCAGCGCCCGGCCTGTTCGATGCCCGGCGACAGTGACGCGGGATAGGATTTGACGATCATGTCATAGTCGAAATTGCCGGAGCGGGCCTGGTACTGGGCATCGTCGACGGTGCGGATCGACATGTCGACGCCGATCATTTTCAGCGTCCGCTGATAGGCGATCGCGAGCTTTTCCTGGTCCTGGGTCTGGGTCATGACCTCGAAGGTCAACGGCCTGCCCGAAGCGTCCGTCATCCTGCCGTTCTTGATCGCATAACCGCCCTTCCTGAGAAGATCGACCGCATCGCGCAAAACCTTGCGATCCGCACCGGAAGCGTCGGTCTTCGGCAGATGATAACTGCCGTCGAGCACCGCCGGCTCGATCCTGCCCTTGATGGCTCCGAGGATCTTGAGCTCCCGTTCGTCCGCCGGCTTGCCGAGCGAGGAGAGGGGCGAATTCTGCCAGAAGCTTTCCGTGCGGGTATAGGCGCCCTCGAAGAGGTTCTTGTTGGCCCATTCGAAATCGAAGGCGAGCGACAGGCCGGCGCGCACGTTGACGTCGGCGAAGAGCGCTCTTCTCGTATTGAACACGAAACCGAGCATGCCGGTCGGCAGCTGCGGCTTGAACGCATCCTTGATCACGTCGCCGTTCTGGACCGCCGGGAAATCATAGGCCCGCGCCCAATGTGTCGGGCTGCCATCGGGATAGATGTCGATCGCGCCCTTCTTGAAGGCCTCGAACAACGTGTTGTCCTGCAGGAAATATTCGACGCTGATCTGGTCGTAATTGTCGAAACCCACCTTGGCCGGAATATCCTTGCCCCAGTAACCCGGATCCCGTTCATAAACGATGCGTTCTCCGGGCGAAATGGATTTGATCCGGTAAGGGCCGGAGCCGACCGGCGGCTTCAGCGTCGACTGATCGAAGGTGACTGGATCGGTCGCGTGTTTCGGCAGGATCGGGGTGCCGGTGGCGAGAATCAGGGGAAATTCACGGTCGGCCTTTTCGTTGAAGGTCAGACGGACGCCGTGTTCGCCGACCTTCTCCATTTTCGCGACGGGCGCCAATCGGGACGAGAACGGAATGCGGGCCTTGTCGCGCAACAGTTCGAACGAAAAGATCACATCATCCGGGGTCACCGGTTGGCCATCCGACCATTTCGCCTTCGGATTGAGATTGAACTGGATGAAGGTCCGGTCGTCATTCCATTCGACGCTCTCGGCCAGCAGCCCATAAAGTGTGAACGGCTCGTCGCTGGAACGGGTCATCAGCGATTCGAAGATAAGATTGCCGAAAGCCGGGTCCCAGATGCCGCGCGCCGAGGTGCGCATGCTTTTCAGGATGAACGGATTGAGGCTGTCGAACGTGCCGACGACGCCATAGGTTACACGCCCGCCCTTCTTCACGTCCGGGTTCACGTAAGGGAAATGTTTGTAGTCGGGGCCGAGCGCCGGACTGCCGTGCATGGCTATCCCGTGCACCGGTTCGGCAAGGGCCGGGGTGCCGATAAGAAGCGCGGCGATGAGGGGAAGAAAGCGTCGCATGGGACCCATGGCGGTGAAATCCTCGCTGATTCGCCTGCAAAATAGCGCATGCCATGAGGCCAACCAACCGTCGCCATGTGCAAAAGAGTGATCGCCGACGTTAACTCCTTGTCAAAAAATACGAAAGAGGGACTGGATATCGATGTCCGCCCGATGTAACAGGTTGGCCACACGGGCGGGTCATTCAATTGCCTCATTTGACCGACAGGTCACAGGCAGTAGGACACCCCGAGGGAGTTGACGGCGTCTGCCGTACCCAGCGGATTTCAGGAGACGGATCTCGTTATGATGCTTAAGGCAACCCAAGTTCTGCGGACGGCGATGTCCGCTCTCGCTCTTTCGGCCGGCGCAGCAGCGCTGCCGGTCGCAGCCCTTGCACAGGATGCTCCGGCCGCGGCCGCTCCTGGTGCACCGCCGCTCGGCTGGTTCAAGACCTGCACCAAGCAGGACGACAGCGATCTCTGCGTCGTGCAGAACATCATTGCCGCCCAGAACGGCCAGCTCATCACCGCCGTCGGCCTGATCACGGTGGAAGGCAAGGTCAACCGCAAGATCATGCAGGTTTCGGTCCCGACCGCGCGGCTCGTGCCGCCCGGCATCGTCATGCAGATCGACGGCGGCAAGGGCCAGAAGCTCGATTACATCGTTTGCCTTCCGGACAAGTGCACCGCCGAAGTGCCGCTGACCGACGCCATGATCGCCAGCCTCAAGAAGGGCGGCGAGGTGGTCTTCACGTCGATCAACTTCCGCCGCGCTCCGAACCCGATCAAGGTTCCGCTCACCGGCTTCACCGGCGTATTCGACGGTCCGGCCATGCCGCAGGAACAGATCGCTCAAAGCCAGCGCAGCCTCGAAGAAGGCATGCAGCGCAAGGCGGAAGAGACCCGCAAGAAGCTGGAAGACGCCCAGAATTCTGCAAAGCAGGGTCAGTAAGTTCCAGTCGGAACCAAACAGCTTAAAGCCCGGCCAAGCGCCGGGCTTTCTGATTCCGGACATGAAAAAAGCGCCGACAGAATGCCGACGCCTTTCCGGGTCTTGCGAATTCGGGTTAGTGGGCCAGTATGATCTTGGGCTTCAACTGACCGGATGGGCCGCGATCGAAGATCTGGTAGACCTGCGGATTGCGCAGCGGGGCATCGTTTTCGTCGTGTTCCAGGTTCTGCTCCGAGACATAGGCGACATACTCCGTCTCGTCATTCTCCGCGAGGAGATGATAGAAGGGCTGGTCCTTGTTCGGCCGGATTTCCGCGGGAATGGAATTCCACCATTCTTCCGTATTTGCGAATTCCGGATCCACATCGAACACGACGCCCCGGAACGGAAAGACCTTGTGGCGGACCACTTCTCCGATGGTAAATTTAGCGTGGCGTTGTTTCATGGTGCGATGTCCTTTCGCATCCTAATGTGGGAATAAAATTCTCCGACATCAAGAGATTAATGCAGACCGGCCCGCTTCGTTCCACGGGATAGACTTAAGACTTAGTCAGCCTCCGCGGCCGGGTCGTCGCCAGAACTATGCCGCCGAGCACTAGAACGATGCCGACCGCGTGATAGCTTTCAAAAGTCTCGCCGAGGAATATCACCGCCATGACGATAGAGACCGGCGGCATCATGTAAAGCGTCACTCCCGCCGTCGCCGGACCAAATATCCTCACCGTATGCTGAAAGCAATAAAACGCTGCAAGCGAGGCAAACAGGATGATGCCGGCAATCTTCGACCAGGCTGAAAACGTCGTCGGCAGCAGTCCGCCATGGAAGAATTCCCAGAGCGCCGGGGGCAGCAGGGGGAGCGACCCGGAAAAGCCGATCAGCGCGAACAGCGTGAATGGCCGGATCGCCTGGGCCGCCGGGCGGCGCAGCAGGAGCGAATAGATCGCAAAGGCGATCGCCGCCACGAGCATGCCGAGGTCGCCGACATTGAAATTCATGTGCGCCAGGGCGCCGACGTCGCCACGCAGCACGATCGCCGCCACGCCGGCGAATGCGACCGCCATGCCCAGAAGCTCGCGGCCGCCGATCCGGCGGCCGGAAAACTGCCATTCGAAAAGGATGATGAACAGCGATGAGGTCGTGTAGATCAGCGTCGCATTCGATGCCGTCGTCAGCGTCAGCGCCCAATAGACGAAGCCGCCGCTGATGCCGATGCTCAGGAAACCCAGCCACAACCAAAGCCAGGTATGCCGGCGCACAAAGGTCCAGGCAGCCGCCCAGTCGAGATACAGCAGCGGCACGATGATCAGCGTTGCTCCGGCCCAGCGGATGAAGGCGGTGATGAACGGCCCGATCTCGCCGATCACGCCGCGTCCGAAGATCAGGTTGCTGGAAAAGAACACCGGCACGAGCGCGAAGATCACCCAGTCGATCGGGCGCGGTTGTGGAGAGTTGGGGGAGGTCATCGGCACACCGGCAATGGAGGCGCAAGCCACAAGGCTCGGCGAAATGGAAAACGGCGGGCTTGCGGCCCGCCGTTCTTAACGCAGCCAAGCGCGGAAATCGCGCCCAGTCGGATCAGGCCGAATAGTACATGTCGAACTCGACCGGATGCGGCGTCATTTCGAAGCGCATGACTTCCACCATCTTGAGCTCGATATAAGCGTCGATCTGGTCGTCGTCGAAGACGCCGCCGGCGGTCAGGAACTTGCGGTCGCGATCGAGGTTTTCGAGGGCTTCGCGCAGAGAACCGCAGACGGTCGGGATCTTCTTCAGTTCCTTCGGCGGCAGGTCGTAGAGATCCTTGTCCATGGCCTTGCCGGGATGGATCTTGTTCTTGATGCCGTCGAGGCCGGCCATCAGCATGGCAGCAAAGGCAAGATAGGGGTTTGCCAGCGGATCCGGGAAGCGGACTTCGACGCGCTTCGACTTCGGTCCTGTGCCGAAGGGAATGCGGCACGAAGCCGAGCGGTTGCGAGCCGAGTAAGCGAGCAGAACCGGCGCTTCATAACCCGGGACGAGACGCTTGTAGGAATTCGTCGTCGGGTTGGTGAAGGCGTTGATCGCCTTGGCATGTTTGATGATGCCGCCGATATAGAAGAGGCAGCTCTCGGAAAGGCCGGCATATTCGTCGCCGGCGAAAGTCGGCTTGCCGTCCTTCCAGATCGACTGGTGCACGTGCATGCCCGAGCCGTTGTCGCCGAAGATCGGCTTCGGCATGAAGGTCGCGGTCTTGCCATAGGCATTGGCGACCTGGTGCACGACATACTTGTAGATCTGGATCTTGTCGGCGTTGCGCACCAGCGTGTCGAACTTGACGCCGAGCTCGTGCTGGGCGGAAGCCACTTCGTGGTGATGCTTTTCGACGACCACGCCCATTTCGGCGAGCACGGTCAGCATTTCGGAGCGCATGTCCTGCAGGCTGTCGACCGGCGGAACCGGGAAGTAGCCGCCCTTGACGCGGGGGCGGTGGCCAAGGTTGCCGGTCTCGTAGTCCGTGTCGTCGTTCGACGGCAGTTCGGACGAGTCGAGCTTGAAGCCCGTGTTGTAAGGGTCGGCCTTGTACTTGACGTCGTCGAACACGAAGAATTCCGGCTCGGGGCCGACAAATACCGTATCGCCGATGCCCGATGCCTTGAGATAGGCTTCGGCCTTCTTGGCGGTGCCGCGCGGATCGCGGTTATAGGCTTCGCCGGAAATCGGATCGAGGATGTCGCAGAAGATGACCATGGTCGACTGGGCGAAGAACGGATCCATGTGGACCGTCGCCGGGTCGGGCATCAGCACCATGTCCGACTCGTTGATGGCCTTCCAGCCGCCGATCGAGGAACCGTCGAACATGACGCCATCGGCGAACATGTCCTCATCGACGCAGACGACGTCCATGGTGACATGCTGCAGCTTGCCCTTGGGGTCGGTAAAGCGCAGGTCCACGAACTTGACGTCGTTTTCCTTGATTTGTTTCATGATTTCGCTTGCGCTCGTCATATGGCCTCCTCGATGTACGATGACGATGAAACCCCGGCCTTTGGCCCTAGGGCGTTTATTGGGGGCGTTTAGATGGCGTCCACGCCCGTTTCACCGGTGCGGATGCGGATGACTTCCTCCACATTGGAAACGAATATCTTGCCGTCTCCAATCCGTCCAGTCTGTGCCGCATTGCGGATGGCTTCAATGACGGCATCCGCGTTCTCGTCCGCCAGGACGACCTCAACTTTGACCTTCGGCAGAAAATCGACGACGTACTCCGCGCCGCGATAGAGCTCGGTATGGCCCTTCTGGCGGCCAAAGCCCTTGGCTTCGGTCACTGTGATCCCCTGCAAACCGACTTCCTGAAGGGCTTCCTTCACTTCGTCGAGCTTGAAAGGCTTGATGATCGCTTCGATCTTTTTCATGAGAAACTATATCTCCGCTTCTCTCTTGAAGCAGGCCGTTACCCGCTCGCACATGCCAATGCAGTTATCGTGCCAAACTCGGACGACACTTTCAAAAAAATAATGCGGTTTTGCCCTAATTCCCTACAAAACAGCAGCTTCAGTGACAAAATTGCTTCCGTTTTTCTCACAATTGGTGCGTTGCGGCACAAGAATCGGAGTTTTTTGAAGTTTTTCCTCTAGTTAAGCATTGTCGAATATACTGCGAGTGCGGATGTAAATTTAGGCATTTGCACAATTTTTTGCCTATTTGACGGGCCAGACGGCGCTTGTTTTCTGATCATCTTTCCGTTCAATTGCGCCTATGGATGCTTCGCTTGTCTCATTGCTTCTGACACCCGACGAGATGGCAGCGGCGGACGCCGCCTCTGCCCGATCCGGCATTCCGCCGTTCGCTCTGATGGAGCGGGCAGGGCAGGCGGTTGCGGCGGCCGCACTCCGGCAATTTCCCGGCGCCTTGCGTTTTGTCGTGCTCTGCGGCCCCGGAAACAATGGCGGCGACGGATATGTGGCGGCCCGCGCGCTTGACCAAGCCGGCGCGTCCGTTCGCGTCTATCATCTCGGCGACCCGCAGAAGCTGAAGGGAGATGCCAGGCAGGCGCGCGAGCTCTGCGGCCTGCCGTCTGAACCGCTCCAGGCCTATCGGCCGATGGCGGGGCACGTGGTGGTCGATGCGCTATTCGGCGCCGGCCTGACGCGTGACGTGCCCGACATTGTCGCGGATCTGATCCGCTGGGTTGGCGAGGCGCGGATACCGGTTATCGCCGTCGACCTGCCTTCCGGTCTCTGCGGAAGGCGTGGCGTACCGCTCGGCGCCGCCTTCCAGGCCGCCCATACGGTCACCTTCATGACCCGAAAGCCGGGCCACCTGCTGCTGCCGGGCAGGTCTCTCTGCGGTGACGTCGAGGTTTTCGATATCGGCATTCCGGCCCGCATTATCCGTGAGGTTGCCGGCGAGACGAGGGAAAACGGACCGGAATTGTGGCGCAGCCTCTTGGTCGAGCCGGGAAGCGAAACCCATAAATACCGCCGCGGCCATCTGGCCGTGTTTTCCGGGGAGGCGGGCAAGACCGGCGCGGCTCGGCTTTCGGCGACGGCGGGCCTGAAGGCAGGGGCAGGGCTGGTGACCGTCGGTTCGCCGAGCGCTGGCATGCCGGTCAATGCAGCCTCGCTGACTGCGATCATGCTGCATCCGGTCGATACGGTGAAAGATCTGAAAAACTGGCTCGGTTCGGCAAAACTCGCCGCCTTCGTGCTCGGACCGGGATTTGGCATCGGCAAGAAAGCGAGGCAGTTCGCGCTGGCGCTGAAAGATCGCCCGTTGGTGCTCGATGCCGACGGGATCACCTCCTTCAAGGAAAAGCCCTCGGACCTGTTCGATGCCTTTGCCGGCGGGGAGCCCCACCTGGTGCTGACCCCGCACGAGGGCGAATTCGCCCGCCTGTTTCCTGACATCGCCGCGGATGACAACCTGAGCAAGATGGAAAAGGCGGTGGCGGCTTCCGCCCGCGCCCATGCCGCCATTGTCTACAAGGGCGCCGATACGGTGATCGCCAGCCCCGATGGACGCGCCTATATCAATACCAACGGACCGCCGTGGCTCGCGACTGCCGGTTCCGGCGACGTTCTGGCCGGCATGATCGGCGCATTGCTCGCCCAAGGCATGCCCGCCTTCGAGGCAGCCGCGGCAGGCGTCTACCTGCATGGCGAAGCCAGCAAGCGGGCGGGCAGGGGCATGACGGCCGAAGATCTCGCCGTCCATGCCGGCATCTTCCTGGATCCCTAGCTTCGGCTTTCCAGGAGTTCGCGCATCGCCATCGCGCCATAGGGCGCGTTCACCTTGCCCTCGTGGATGAAGAAGGCGAAGACGTCGCGCGGCTCCTTCTTCGGCTTGTGTTTGTCATCGACCAGAGGCAGGTCGTCCGGCACGCTGCCTTCCGCCCAGGTTTCCAGCCTTTTCGCCCAAGCTTTCATATCCTCTTCCGCATAACAGGTCTTGATATCGTCCGACCCCTTCTGCAGGCGCGCGTAGACGAAATCCGCAGTCACATCCGCGATCATCGGATAGTCGAAATGATCGGCACAGACGGGCGCGATGTTGTATTCCGTAAGCAGCGCGATGAATTCCGGCACCTTGAACGTGTCGTTGCGGACCTCGACCACATGGGTCAGCTTCAGCCCGTCCAGCTTGTTCGGTAGCAGTTTCAGGAAGGCCTCGAAATCATCCGCCTCGAACTTCTTGGTCGGCGCGAACTGCCAGAGCAATGGGCCGAGATGGTCGCCAAGCTCGGTCAGGCCCTGGGTCAGGAATTTCTCGATCGACTCCCCCGCTTCGGCCAGGACCTTGCGGTTGGTGGTGAAGCGGCTCGCCTTCAGAGAAAAGATGAAGCCGTCCGGCACTTCCGATGCCCATTTGGCGAAGGTCTCGGGCTTTTGCGACCCGTAATAGGTGCCGTTGACCTCGATGACCTTCAGTTTGCTGGCTGCGTATTCGAGCTGCTTCTTTTTCGCCAGTTTTTCAGGATAGAACGTGCCTTCCCACGGCTCGAAGGTCCAGCCGCCGATGCCCGTGCGTATTGTGCCGGCTTTGGTCATGAATTGCCTCCCTTGTGCGGAGGTTCACTCCGCCGCTTCCACCTTCTTCATCGGCCGCCGCTCCAGCAGTTCCTTCAGGAAGTGGCCGGTATAGGACCGCTTTTCCTTGACGATCTGCTCGGGCGTGCCGGCCGCGATCACTTCGCCGCCACCGGTGCCGCCTTCCGGGCCGATATCGATGATCCAGTCGGCCGTCTTGATGACCTCGAGATTGTGTTCGATAACCACCACGGAATTGCCCTGGTTCACCAGTTCCTGCAGCATTTCCAGAAGTTTGGCGACGTCGTGGAAATGCAGGCCGGTCGTCGGCTCGTCGAGGATATAAAGCGTGCGCCCCGTCGAACGTTTCGACAGTTCCTTGGCTAGCTTGACGCGCTGCGCCTCGCCACCCGAAAGCGTATTGGCCTGCTGGCCCACCTTGATATAGCCGAGGCCGACATCGAAAAGCGATTGCAGCTTGTCGCGAACCGCCGGCACTGCCGAGAAGAACTCGACGCCCTCCTCGACTGTCATGTCGAGCACATCGGCGATCGACTTGCCCTTGAAGGTGACGTCGAGCGTCTCGCGATTGTAGCGCTTGCCGTGGCAGACGTCGCAGGTGACGTAGACGTCCGGCAGGAAGTGCATCTCGATCTTGATGACGCCGTCGCCCTGGCAGGCTTCGCAGCGACCGCCCTTGACGTTGAACGAGAAACGGCCCGGCTGGTAGCCGCGGGCTTTTGCCTCCGGCAGGCCGGCAAACCAGTCGCGGATCGGCGTGAAGGCGCCGGTATAGGTGGCGGGGTTTGAACGCGGCGTCCGCCCGATTGGTGACTGGTCGATATCGATCACCTTGTCGATATGTTCAAAACCGTCGATCCTGTCGTGTTCGGCCGGGATTTCGCGGGCGCCCATGACGCGGCGCGCGGCGGATTTGTAAAGCGTCTCGATCAGGAAGGTCGACTTGCCGCCGCCGGACACACCTGTCACTGCGGTGAACACGCCGAGCGGAATGGCGGCCGTGACATTCTTGAGGTTGTTGCCGCGGGCGCCAAAAACCTTGATCTCCTTGCCCTTCTTCGGTTTGCGGCGCTCCGCCGGTACCGGCACGCCGAGCTCGCCCGACAGATATTTGCCGGTCAGCGATTTCGGATTGGCCATCACCTCGTTGGGCGTGCCTTCGGCCACCACCTGTCCGCCATGGATGCCGGCTGCCGGGCCGATATCGACCACGTAGTCGGCACTCATGATCGCGTCTTCGTCATGCTCGACGACAATCACCGTATTGCCGATGTCGCGCAGGTGTTTCAGTGTATCGAGCAGGCGGGCATTGTCGCGCTGGTGCAGGCCGATCGACGGCTCGTCGAGAACGTAGAGTACGCCGGTCAGGCCGGAGCCGATCTGCGAGGCAAGCCTGATGCGCTGGCTTTCGCCGCCGGAGAGGGTGCCGGAATTGCGCGACAGGCTGAGATAATCAAGGCCGACATCGTTCAGGAACCGCAGGCGTTCGCGGATCTCTTTCAGAATGCGGACCGCGATCTCATTCTGCTTGGCGTTCAACTGTTCCGGCAGCACCTCGAACCAGTCACGCGCGATCCGGATCGACATCTCGGTGACCTGGCCGATATGCAGCTTGTTGATCTTTACGGCGAGTGCCTCCGGCTTCAGGCGATAGCCGTTGCAGGCCGGGCAGGGGGCTGCCGACATGTAGCGTTCGATCTCCTCGCGCGCCCAGGCAGAATCGGTTTCCTTCCAGCGGCGTTCGAGGTTCGGCACGATGCCTTCGAAATTCTTGACCGTCTTGTAGGAGCGGGCGCCATCGGCATAGTGGAATTCGATCTTTTCCTCGGTGCCCTCGAGGATGGCTTTCTGCGCCTCCGCCGAAAGCTCGTTCCAGCGGCTCGACAGCTTGAAATCGAAAACCTTGCCCAGTGCTTCGAGCGTCTGATTGTAATAGGGCGACGTGGATTTCGCCCATGGCGCAATCGCGCCGTCGCGGAGCGTCCGGGCAGGTTCCGGCACGATCAGCGCTTCATCCACCTTCTGCTGCGAGCCGAGACCGTCGCAGGTCGGGCAGGCGCCAAAAGGATTGTTGAACGAAAACAGCCGCGGCTCGATTTCCGAAATGGTAAATCCGGAAACGGGGCAGGCGAACTTTTCAGAAAACAGCACCCGTTCGTGCGTCTCGTTGAGGGATTTGTTGGCGGACCCGCCCGCCGAAGTCTCCTCCGGCGGCAGCGGCTTGTCGGCGAATTCGGCGACGGCCAGCCCATCGGCAAGTTTCAACGAGGTTTCGAGACTGTCGGCCAAACGCGCGGCAATATCGGAGCGGACCACGAGCCGGTCCACGACGATATCGATATCGTGCTTGTATTTCTTGTCGAGCGCCGGAACGTCGGCGATCTCGTAAAACTGGCCGTCGACCTTGACGCGCTGGAACCCCTTTTTCATCAGGTCGGCGAGTTCTTTTTTATACTCGCCTTTGCGCCCGCGGATCATTGGTGCCAGAATATAAAGACGCGTGCCTTCCTCGAAGGCTAGGATGCGGTCGACCATCTGGCTGACCGTCTGGCTTTCGATCGGCAGGCCGGTCGCCGGCGAATAGGGCACCCCGACGCGCGCAAAAAGCAGGCGCATATAATCGTAGATTTCGGTGACCGTGCCGACCGTCGAGCGCGGATTGCGCGACGTCGTCTTCTGCTCGATCGAGATCGCCGGCGAAAGCCCGTCGATCTGGTCGACATCCGGCTTCTGCATCATTTCCAGGAACTGGCGCGCATAGGCCGAAAGGCTTTCGACGTAACGCCGCTGGCCCTCCGCATAGATCGTGTCGAAGGCGAGCGACGACTTGCCCGAACCGGACAGGCCGGTCATGACGATCAGCGAATTGCGGGGCAAATCGAGATCGATGCCCTTCAAATTATGCTCGCGCGCACCACGTATGGAAATGCTCTTCAGTTCGCTCATCTTCATGCTCTCGGGAGGATCGAAGGCCCTTATGTAGTGATTGATCCACGACTGTCGAGACGAAACTGCTGCCATGCAACGCCGTTCCCGAGTCGGTTGACAGCACTATAGGAATAAAATAGAACAAATAAAGAACAAATTGCCTGTGGATTAAAGATCGCAAAAACCCAATGGCTCGGCCCGATGAGCTAGAGTGTCGCGATTGATTTTTGGTGCCGTTACCGGGCGGCAGATGAGGTGATGAATATGGCTGGTAGTGTGAACAAGGTAATCCTGGTGGGGAATGTGGGGGCTGATCCTGAAATCCGCCGGACGCAGGACGGCCGGCCGATCGCCAACCTTCGCATCGCCACGTCCGAAACCTGGCGCGATCGCAACAATGGCGAACGTCGCGAGAAGACCGAATGGCATACCGTCGTCGTCTTCAACGAAGGTCTCTGCAAGGTCGTCGAGCAATACGTGAAGAAGGGCGCCAAGCTCTATATCGAAGGCGCGCTGCAGACCCGCAAGTGGCAGGACCAGACCGGCAACGACCGCTATTCGACGGAAATCGTGCTTCAGGGCTTCAACTCGACGCTGACCATGCTGGATGGCCGCGGCGAGGGCGGCGGTGACCGTGCTGGTTTCGGCGGCGGTGGCGGCAATCGTGTCGGCAGCGATTTCGGCGGCAACGATTTTGGCGGCGGCGACGATTACGAGCGCCGGCCCGCTGCGGGCGGCACGAGCCGCGGCGCTCCGTCCTCCGGCGGTCAGCCGGCCGGCGGCAATTTCTCGCGCGATCTCGATGACGACATCCCATTTTGATCGGTCGGTCGGCATCGATTTATAAAACGGCAGCTGCCTGAATTATCGATCAGGCGGCCGCCTTGTCGGCGAGCATCGCGACCAGGACGTCCGATTGCGAGAGAATGCCGACCAGTTTGTTGTTCTCCCGGGTTACCGGCAGGTAGTGCAGCCCTTCCTCGGCGAAGATGACGATAGCGTCTGCGATCGGCGTGGCCGGGCCAACCGTCCTGACAGGCGCTGTCATGATGTCCTTGACCGTGTCGTTCGGTGCGCTGGCCCCCGACAGGACGAGGCGCACACGCTGGGCAAAACCGATTTTCGGCCGGCCTCTCGTCCAGTTCGCCTTGTCGAGAAAATCTGTCTGGGTGACGATGCCAACCACTTCCGCCCTGTCGTTGGTAACCGGCAGGGCCTTGAAATGGTGGGCGCGCATCAGGTCGTGCGCCTCCTTCAGGGTATTGTCGGGTGCGACCGCCACCACATCGCGCGACATGATGCTGGCGCAATCGAGATGGCCGGCGCGCCGGCGGTATGAGCGCAATTCCGTCCGCCGCAGGATCGTTTCGAGGTCGTCGCGGTCGATGTCGAGGAATTGGTCGTATTCTTTGAGGACATCGTCGAGGTCGGCGGAGGTAAAGCCGATCCGCTGGATCGAGGCCGGATCGGTCGTGCCGTGATCGGCCGCCGGCTTGGCCGCGTGCGGGTATCGACGGCCCGTCAGATTGTTGAAGGCCAGCGCGAGCAGCAGCAGGGCCAGCGAATTGCCGGCGACGGGCCAGATCACGAAACCATATCCGAGTTGGTGGATGGCCGGCCCACCCAGCACCGCGGTCAACGCGATCGCCCCGCTCGGGGGATGCAGGCAGCGAAGCGTCATCATCGCGGCGATGGCAACGGCGATTGCCACCGCCGAGGCCAGGAAGGGGTCGGGTATCAAAAGCGCGGCAGTCACGCCGACAAGAGCGGCGACGATATTGCCGCCAAGGATCGACCACGGCTGTGCGAGCGGGCTGGAAGGCACCGCAAACAACAGCACGGCCGAAGCCCCCATGGGGGCGACCAGTGCCGGAAGCGTTGCATCTGCCTTCAAAGCCAGGCTTCCCAGCAGTCCCGTCACCAGAATGCCCACGAGCGCGCCAAGTGCGGCACGCAATCTTTCCTTGGGGCTGACGGGGGTGGCTTCCGGCAGGAGCCGGCGCAACATGCGGCGCATCATGGAGACCTTCGAGTGAGGTGAGATGAATCGCGTTTTAGCAGAAAATTCCGCTCTGTCGCCCAGGTCTTACCTAACGCTGGGTCCCACGCGAAGAGTGCGGGCCTAAAGATTGAAGGCCGACCGCACCCCGTCGACGACGAACTGAACGGAGAGCGCCGCGAGGATCACGCCCAGCAGACGAGTGAGGATCGCCCTTCCGGTGACCCCGAGGAAACGGTCAAGCCGTTCGGCGACCAGAAGCGTTGCGTAGACGAGCAGCATGATCAGCGCGATGACGCTGATGAAAAGCGCCCGATCGAGAACGCCGGGCAGGGTGCCGGAAAGCAGGACGGTGGCCGAGATCGCGCCCGGTCCGGCAATCAGCGGCAGCGCCAGCGGAAACACCGCGATATTGTGGATGTGGTCGATGGTGATCGCCGCCTGGGATGTCTTTTCCTTTCGCTCCTGGCGTTTCTCAAACACCATTTCAAACGAGATCCAGAAGAGCAGCAGGCCGCCGGCAATGCGGAAGGCACCGATCGAAATGCCGAGCAGCCCGAGCACGCTCGAACCGAACAGCGCGAAGACGGCGAGGATGCCGAAGGCGATCAGCGATCCCCGGAAGGCGACCTGGCGGCGCTGGAGGGCGGTCATGCCGACGGTCAGGCCCAGAAAGACCGGCGCCAGACCGGGCGGGTCGAGTGTCACGAGCATCGTGGTCAGCGCATTGACCAGCATATCGGGGGTCGCCATATCCTCTCCCTGTCAGGCTGCAATCCTTGCAGTCGCATGCGAAGATTGTTAGGACAGGCCGGCAGCGAAAGAAAGCCCACCCCGTCAGCGTCGCGGCATGTTTCGACCTTGTTCAAAAGCCGTGTTAAAGCCGCAAAAGCTGTTCAAAACCATTGTGGAAATTGGCGCTCGGAACCGCTTTCCGCTATAAAAAAGAAACTGATTCCGAACAGAGATCGTGATCCGATTTGACTGAGCAAAGCACACCCGGCGGCGGAAAGCTGCCTCCAGGCATCGAACCCATTTCCATCATGGAAGAGATGCAGCGGTCCTACCTCGATTACGCCATGAGCGTCATCGTCAGCCGCGCCCTTCCTGACGTCCGCGACGGACTGAAGCCGGTCCACCGGCGCATCCTCTACGGCATGTCGGAACTCGGCATCGACTGGAACAAGAAATATGTCAAATGCGCCCGTGTAACCGGGGACGTGATGGGTAAATTCCATCCGCACGGCAACTCGGCCATCTATGACGCGCTGGCGCGTATGGCGCAGGACTGGTCGCTCCGCCTGCCGCTGATCGACGGCCAAGGCAATTTCGGCTCGATCGACGGCGATCCGCCGGCGGCCGAACGTTACACCGAATGCCGCCTCGAGAAAGCGGCCCACGCGCTGCTCGACGATCTCGACAAGGAAACCGTCGATTTCCGCGACAACTATGACGGCACGCTCTCCGAGCCCGTCGTGGTGCCGGCGAAATTCCCGAACCTTCTGGTCAACGGCGCAGGCGGCATCGCCGTCGGCATGGCGACCAACATCCCGCCGCACAATCTGGTGGAAGTGATCAACGGCTGTATCGCCCTGATCGACAACCCGGCGATCGAGCTGCCGGAAATGATGGAGATCATTCCCGGTCCGGACTTTCCGACAGGCGCCTTGATCCTCGGGCGGGCCGGCATCCGTTCCGCCTATGAAACCGGCCGCGGCTCGGTGATCATGCGCGGCGTCGCCGCAATCGAACCGATGCGCGGCGATCGCGAGCAGATCATCATCACCGAAGTTCCCTACCAGGTGAACAAGGCGACCATGGTCGAGAAGATCGGCGAGCTGGTGCGCGAAAAGCGCATCGAGGGCATTTCCGACCTGCGCGACGAATCCGACCGCCAAGGTTACCGGGTCGTCGTCGAGCTGAAGCGCGATGCCAATGCCGACGTGATCCTCAACCAGCTCTATCGCTACACGCCGCTGCAGACCTCCTTCGGCTGCAACATGGTGGCGTTGAATGGCGGCAAGCCGGAACAGCTCGCGCTGCTGGACATGCTGCGTGCCTTCGTCTCCTTCCGTGAGGAAGTGGTGAGCCGGCGCACAAAATACCTGCTGCGCAAAGCTCGCGAACGCGCCCACGTCCTGGTGGGCCTGGCGATCGCGGTCGCCAATATCGACGAGATCATTCTCCTGATCCGTCGCGCGCCCGATCCGCAGACGGCGCGCGAGCAGTTGATGACCCGTCGCTGGCCGGCTCAGGACGTCGATGCGCTGATCCGCCTTATCGACGATCCGCGCCACAAGATCAACGAGGACGGCACCTACAATCTGTCCGAGGAACAGGCGCGCGCCATCCTCGAGCTTCGTCTCGCCCGCCTGACGGCTCTCGGCCGTGATGAAATCGGCGATGAACTCAACAAGATCGGCGCCGAGATCAGCGATTACCTTGACATCCTCTCGTCGCGCCTGCGCATCCAGACGATCGTCAAGGAAGAGCTCGCCGCCGTGCGCGATGAATTCGGCACGCCGCGCCGCACGCAGATCCTCGAAGGCGGTCTCGAAATGGACGATGAGGATCTCATCGCCCGCGAGGACATGGTCGTCACCGTTTCGCATCTCGGTTATATCAAGCGCGTCACGCTCGGCACCTATCGCGCCCAGCGCCGCGGCGGCAAGGGCCGTTCCGGCATGGCGACGCGCGACGCGGATTTCGTCACGCGCCTGTTCGTGGCCAATACCCACACGCCGGTTCTGTTCTTCTCCTCGCGCGGCATCGTCTACAAGGAAAAGGTCTGGCGCCTGCCGATCGGCACGCCGCAGTCCCGCGGCAAGGCGCTGATCAACATGCTGCCGCTGGAGCCGGGCGAACGCATCACCACGATCATGCCGCTGCCAGAGGACGAAACGACCTGGGAGAACCTGGATGTGATGTTCTCGACCACCCGCGGCACCGTTCGCCGCAACAAGCTGTCCGACTTCGTGCAGGTCAACCGCAACGGCAAGATCGCCATGAAGCTCGAGGAAGAGGGCGACGAAATCCTCTCCGTCGAGACCTGCACCGATCAGGACGACGTGCTGCTGACCACCGCGCTCGGCCAGTGCATTCGCTTCCCCGTGGGTGACGTGCGCGTCTTTGCCGGCCGCAATTCGATCGGCGTACGCGGCATCACGCTCGGCGAAAGCGACCGCATCATCTCCATGACCATTGTCGGCCATGTGGATGCGGAGCCCTGGGAGCGCGCGGCCTATCTCAAGCGTTCGGCGACGGAACGTCGCGCCGCAGGCGTCGACGAGGAGGATATCGCTCTCGTGGGTGAGGAAGTCACCGAGGAGGGACAGTTCTCCGACGACCGTTACGAGGAACTGAAGGCCCGCGAGCAGTTCGTGCTGACGGTTTCCGAAAAGGGCTTTGGCAAGCGGTCGTCTTCCTACGACTTCCGCACCTCGGGCCGCGGCGGCAAGGGCATCCGCGCCACCGATACGTCCAAGACAGCGGAGATTGGCGAACTGGTCGCCGCCTTCCCGATCGAGGACAACGACCAGATCATGCTGGTGTCCGATGGCGGTGTGCTGATCCGCGTGCCGGTCAACGGCATCCGCATCGCCAGCCGCGCTACGAAGGGCGTTACGATCTTCTCGAC
Organism: Neorhizobium tomejilense; assembly: GCF_964254135.1. Lineage (NCBI taxonomy): Bacteria > Pseudomonadati > Pseudomonadota > Alphaproteobacteria > Hyphomicrobiales > Rhizobiaceae > Neorhizobium > Neorhizobium tomejilense. The sequence continues at coordinate 1,919,541 of NZ_CAXUSO020000001.1, read as the reverse complement.
CGCCAAGGACGAAAAGGTTGTCTCGGTCGAGCGTATCAGCGAGCCGGAAGGCGACGAGGAAAACGGCAATGGCCTGCCGGAGGAAATCGTCAGCGAGACCGGTGATCTCGGCGCTGCCGCCCCGGATGTAGGCCCGACGGATGAGGGTGCGGCGGAATAAGCCGCACCTCAATCAAAGAATGGCCAAAATAAAAAGCCGGAGGATGAAAATCCTCCGGCTTTTGTTGTAAGCAAGATAAACCTCCACCTTCGGTGGAGGACTGGACGAGTTCTACATAGTGATTGAGAGACCTCCGTGCTTGGACCGCTAGGCTGGCCGAGACACAGAACGGAGGTTCTATGGAAGAACGATCGCAATCACACGCGACATGGGACTGCAAATACCATGTGGTCTTCGCGAGTAAGTACCGAACGAAACGACTTTACGGGGACTTGCGCCGTGAGTTGGGTGACCTTTTGCACAGGCTTGCTCAGCAGAAGGAATGCCGGATCGAGGAAGGGCACCTGATGCCCGACCATGTACATATGCTGATATCGATCCCGCCGAAATATTCGGTCTCGCACATCGTCGGCTTCTTGAAGGGCAAGACGGCTCTTTACGTTGCCAACAAGTATGCCCGCAAGCGGCGCTACAAAGGCTATCACTTTTGGGCGCGAGGGTACTTCGTCTCGACCACTGGCTATGATGAGCAGGTCGTCAGACGGTATATCCGTAACCAGGAAAAGGTCGACAAAGCTTCCGACTTTGCCGACCTCTTTAACCGTAGCTACTAACCTATAGCAAAACCACTTCTAGTGGTTCAAGCGCAGCGTTTCAAACCTCCACCTCTGGTGGAGGTCATGACTTTTGAACCGCTTGCGACGGGAAAGTCTGCGTGAAAGCGGTTCGCTACTGTCAAATCGTCAAATCGGGCAATCCGTCAGAACACGCTGTGGCGGCGCGAGAAATCCCTGAAATCCTTCATGTCGGCACGTTCGCGCCTGAGCTCGGAAATCGTTGAGGCCACGGAAGCCACGAACATGATGCTGATCAAACCTGCAAGTACTGTCAACGTCACGAACATGGGGTTCCTTTCTCGTCCGTGTATCCGCCTCAGTAGTACGAGAGATCGCTATAACGGCCCGTTACTTGCGGATAATTCAGATCTCCCAATTGGGATTTATCTTGATAAAGGGTTACCGTTGCCGTCAGCATCACCGCAATCATGGCCGTCCAGACCAGGTTAATCATGGTGATCTTGTCCAGCATGATCGTTTTCCTTCTCGCGATCATCGCCATCTGTCCTTCTTGTTAGCCTGAACGCGCATCGCGCAAACAGGTTCCACCGCATTTTGAGAGATACTTAACCGTGTGGCTCTGAAGCGTCCTTGAATGCTCTGTTCATCTGGCGTTCAGAATTCGAAGTCTTTTTCAGGCTTCTTCCGGTCCGAATGCGACTACGAAAGCCTCCAATGCAAAAGCGAGAACCACGGCTCCCATCACCATCAAAGCCAGCATTTGTCGTCGTTTCTCCCGAGATACGCACGGGTCTTTCGCCCGCCACGATCGTCATAAGACCACGGCGCCGCTGAAACGCCCTTGAACGGGCCATTCATCTTTCGTTCAGAATTGGGAGATGCTTGCGGTTGGGCGGCTTCCGTGACAAAAGGCGCGTGAAATTTCGCTGAAACAGTTCCGGACCTCGGCATGACCACCGCTTTTTATCCCGGTTCTTTCGATCCGATGACCCACGGACATCTGGATGTGCTCGTCCAGGCGCTGAATGTCGCGGACAAGGTGATCGTCGCGATCGGCATTCATCCGGGCAAGGTGCCGATGTTCACCTTCGAGGAGCGGGCCGAACTCATCAGCGCCTCGCTTGCCGAAGCGTTGCCGGGCAAAGCCAACCAAGTATCGGTGGTTTCCTTCGACAAGCTGGTGGTCGATGCCGCCCGCGCCAACGGCGCCGCCCTGTTGATCCGCGGCCTGCGCGACGGCACCGATCTCGACTATGAAATGCAGATGGCAGGCATGAACCGGCAGATGGCGCCGGATATCCAGACCGTCTTCCTGCCTGCAGGCACCGCGTCGCGGCCCATTACGGCCACATTGGTCCGGCAGATCGCGGCGATGGGCGGCGACGTCAGCGCCTTCGTGCCTGCCGCGGTCCTGAAGGCCCTGAACAACAAGCTGAAACGCTGATCGTTTCCGAACCCCGGAGATCTTTCCATGAAACTGCTTCGTCTTGCCGTAGCCGGCGCTTTCGCCCTCGCTTCCATGGTTCTGCCGGCTGTTGCCGCGCCGGATGATTTCCTGACCATCGAGCTGAAGGATGGCCCGGTGGTGATCCAGCTGATGCCGGAAGTTGCGCCGAAACATGTGGCGCAGATCAAGGCGCTCGCCGCCAAGGGCGAATACGACAATGTCGTCTTCCATCGGGTCATCAACGGCTTCATGGCCCAGACGGGCGACGTGGAGTTCGGCAAGCAGGGGGGCAAGAGCTTCAACCCGGCTCGCGCCGGCATGGGCGGCTCGGAAATGCCGGATATTCCGGCCGAATTCTCGAAAGTGCCGTTCGAGCGCGGTATCGTTGGCATGGCGCGGTCGCAGGATCCGAATTCCGCGAACTCGCAATTCTTCATCATGTTCACCAAATACCCGAGCCTGGATGGCCAATATACCGCCGTCGGCAAGGTCGTGTCCGGCATGGAACTGGTCGACAAGATCAAGCGCGGCCAGGGTAGCAATGGCGAGGTCACCAATCCCGACAAGATGATCAAGGTCACCGTCGGTAAGAAGTAGGCCGCAGGAATTAAACGAAGGGCGCCCCCGTCGCAGACGACAATCGGGTGCCGAATTAAGGAGAAAGCATATGGCCGAGATCAAAGATCCGGAAAACACCCTCATCATGGAAACCACCAAGGGCAAGGTCGTCATCTCGCTTCTGCCCGACCTGGCGCCGGGCCACGTCGCCCGCGTCAAGGAGCTTGCCCGCGAGAACGCCTATGACGGCGTTGTTTTCCATCGCGTCATTCCCGATTTCATGGCTCAGACGGGCGACGTGAAATTCGGCAAGCAGGGTTCCGAGAGCTTCAACCCGGCCCGCGCCGGCATGGGTGGCTCGGAAAAGCCGGACCTCAAGGCTGAATTCTCCGCCGTGCCGCATGTCCGCGGCACCTGCTCCATGGCCCGTTCGCAGAGCCCGAACTCGGCCAACTCGCAGTTCTTCATCTGCTTCACTGACGCCCCGTGGCTGAACAAGCAGTACACCGTGTGGGGCCAGGTCATCGAAGGCATGGACTTCATCGACCAGATCAAGAAGGGCGAGCCGGTCAAGGATCCCGACTCGATCGTTTCGGTCCGCGTCGCCGCCGACGTCTGATCTCTACGGAACGAATGGCCCGCTCCGTCTGTCGGCGGGGCGGGCTTCGCTTTTTTGGAAAATCCATGCGCGTCGATCTCTTCGACTTCGATCTCCCGGAAAAAAATATAGCGCTGAGGCCCGCGAGCCCGCGTGACAGCGCCCGGCTGCTCGTCGTGCGGCCAGAGGGAGAATCAGCAGGCCAGCCGGTGCTTGCCGATCACCGCGTGTCCGATCTGCCGGGTTTCCTGAAACCGGGCGACGCGCTGGTCTTCAACGACACCAAGGTCATACCGGCGCAGCTCGAGGGCATCCGTCACCGCGAAGGGGCGGGCGGCCAGCAGGTGTCGGCGACGCTGCATATGCGCGTCGCGCCCGATCGCTGGAAAGCCTTCGCCAAGCCTGGAAAACGCATCAAAATCGGCGACCGGATCGAATTCGGTCATGGCGGAAACGCCTGCCTGATCGGTTCGCTTGCCGCAACCGTGGAAGACAAGGGCGAGGGCGGCGAAGTTACCCTGCGCTTCGATCTTTCCGGCCCGGCGCTCGACGAGGCGATCATGGCGGTCGGGCACATTCCGCTGCCGCCCTATATCGCCGCCAAGCGCCCGGAAGACGCACAGGACCAAAAGGACTACCAGACCATCTACGCCCGCGAGGAAGGTGCCGTCGCGGCCCCAACGGCGGGCCTGCATTTCACGCCGGAGCTTTTCTCGAACCTCGACGCTGCCGGCATCGAACGGCATTTCGTGACGCTGCATGTCGGGGCAGGGACCTTCCTGCCGGTCAAGGCGGACGATACGGCCGAGCACAAGATGCACCAGGAGATCGGCCATGTCAGCGCCGAGACTGCCGCGCGGCTGAATGCGGTGAAACGCGCCGGCGGGCGCATCGTCTGCGTTGGCACCACGTCTTTGCGCCTGATCGAGAGCGCTGCAGCCGACGACGGCACGGTAAAACCCTGGAGCGGCGCGACTGGCATATTCATCACGCCGGGCTACCGCTTCAAGGCGGTCGATATGCTGATGACCAATTTCCACCTGCCGCGATCGACGCTGTTCATGCTGGTCTCGGCCTTCTGCGGGCTGGAGACGATGCGTGCGGCCTATTTGCACGCGATCGAAACCGGCTACCGCTTTTACTCCTATGGCGATTCCAGCCTTCTTTTCCGGGACAACCGATGACCGAGACTTTTCAGTTCAATCTCAAGGCCACCGATGGCGGCGCGCGGCTTGGCGAAATCACCATGCCGCGCGGCACGATCCGCACCCCGGCCTTCATGCCGGTCGGCACGGTCGGCACCGTCAAGGCCATGTACCTCGACCAGGTGCGCGATACCGGCGCCGATATCATTCTCGGCAATACCTATCACCTGATGCTGCGCCCGGGTGCGGAGCGTGTCGCCCGGCTTGGCGGCCTGCATGAGCTGATCCGCTGGAAACATCCGATCCTCACCGATAGCGGCGGGTTCCAGGTCATGTCGCTGTCGGGCCTTAGGAAGCTTGACGAGAAGGGCGTGACGTTCAAGAGCCATGTGGACGGCAGCCTGCACCACATGTCGCCGGAGCGCTCGATCGAAATCCAGGGCCTGCTCGGCTCCGACATCCAGATGCAGCTCGACGAATGCGTGGCGCTGCCTGCCGAGCCGAAGGAGATCGAGCGGGCGATGGAACTGTCGCTGCGCTGGGCCGAGCGTTGCCGTATCGCTTTCGGCGATCAGCCGGGCAAGGCGATGTTCGGCATCGTCCAGGGCGGCGACCAGCCGGAACTGCGCATCCGCTCGGCCGAAGGCCTGAAACAGCTCGGTCTCAAGGGTTATGCGGTCGGAGGGCTTGCCGTCGGCGAGCCGCAGGACGTCATGCTGAAGATGCTCGAAACGACGCTTCCCGTTCTGCCGTTCGAAAAGCCGCGTTACCTGATGGGCGTCGGCACGCCGGATGACATGCTGAAATCGGTGGCGCGCGGCATCGATATGTTCGATTGCGTGATGCCGACCCGTTCGGGCCGCCATGGGCTTGCCTTCACCCGCCGCGGCAAGGTCAATATCCGCAACGCCCGCCATGCGGAGGACATGCGGCCGCTGGACGAGGAATCGAACTGCCCGGCCGCCCGCGATTATTCCCGCGCCTATCTGCACCATCTGGTGCGCGCCGACGAGGCGCTTGGCGGTATGCTGCTCTCTTGGAACAACCTGAATTATTATCAGGATCTGATGAAGGGCATCCGCCAGGCGATCGCCGAAGGGCGGTTCGCCGATTTCTACGCCGAAACCCAGGAAATGTGGGCGAAGGGCGATATCGATCCGGTCTGATCGAGGCTGTCAGATACCCTGGCTGGCGGTGTTGCGGATCATCCGCACGCCGTTGACCTTGTAGGATCCATCGTCCATCAACCGCATTTCGTAGATGGCCGTCCAGTCCTTCCCTTCCCTGGCGCTGATCATCACTTCCTGCAGCACCACTTCCCCGCCGCCGATCATCTTCGAGCGGCCGAAGGCATAGTTGCCGGCGTGATAGACGGGCTCGTAGGTTTTCCGCACCATGTCCAGGAACCGGTCCTTGTTGGGATAGAGGCTGCGGATCCCGGGCGAGGCGAAGGAATAGGCCTTTTCCGCGTCATCCTGCATGAGCGCGGCGATCTGGCCGGAAATCACCGCCTGGGCGTTGGCGACGGGATCCTCGGCTTTGACGGCGGTGAAGGAACAGAGAGCGAAACACAGAACGACTGCAAGATATCGAACCAGCATCGGGCTTTCTCCAGGGGCGAGCACCAGAAGGCTAGCGCCTTTGGGCGCAAGGAGAAGATGGCGCCTGCGAGTTTTTTGCGCAACGCCTTTCTTGAAGGCAAACGAATCCGAATGATTACAGAATGATGACGCGTTGAAGTGGCCGCTGCCGTTATCCGCACATTTTCGTGATATTCCGGCCATCAGAGGCGCAGGGCAGGGTCCCGTTATCGCGGCTTGTCGGTATCGGCCGACACTGTCAGGAATGCGGCGGGAATATTGATTCGCCCGGACATGCTATTTCGATGAAAAACCTTTTACCGCCGGCGCTGCTTTATTTCAGCAATGCCATCCTCTTCATTTCGCTGTTCACGCGGTTGCCGGCTATCCAGGCGTCGCTGGGAATCGACAAGGCTGACCTCGGTCTGGCCCTGCTGAGCGCGCCTGTCGGTACCTTTCTCGCTCTGCCACTGGCCGGCCGCATCAACGACCGTCTGACGCCGCGGCTGACGGCACTCGTCACTTTGCCGATCTGCGCCATGCTCACGCCGGCGCTGACCGTCTTTCCGGTCGTGGGATTCGTGATCTGTTTCTTTCTCTTCGGTTTCTTCCGCACGATTTTCGACGTGGCTGCCAACATGATTTCCGCTGGCATAGAACAGCGGACCGGCCGGAAGGTGCTGTCCCGCAGCCACGGTTTCTGGTCGGTGGGTCTGCTGGCCGGCTCCCTGGGTTCCGGCTTCCTGGCCGAAAAGGCGGTGACGCCCTTCGTGCAGCAGACCATGGCCGCCGGTTTCGTCGTCGCCGCGTGCCTGCTGGTGTTCTGGATCACTCCCAGGGAGGCGTCTCCGCAAACGCGGCCCGACCACAAGCGCGGGGCATATGTGCTTCCGGACAGGATGATCGTGCTGATCTGCGTGATGGTTTTCGGCCTCTGCATCGTCGAGGGCGCGGTCTACGACTGGGGTATCTTTTTTCTGCGCGAACAGCTGAAGGCGGATCCGGCGATTGCTGGCGTGCTTTATGCCGCCTTCACCGTCGGCATGGGGCTGACGCGACTTTCCGGCGACATGCTGCGGGACAGTTTCGGATCCATGGTGCTAATACGTGCCTCGGCCGTTTCCGTCGCTCTTGGGATTGTCCTTCTCGTGGCGACGCCGAGCCTGACGCTTTCCGGCCTGGCGCTTTTCCTGATCGGCTGCGGCGTGGCGCTCGCTTACCCGCTCGCGGTCTCGACAACGATCGAGCTTGGCAAGGGTCAGCCGTCGGAAAACCTCGCGGCACTGGGCCTGACGCTGATGTTGTCGACGATCGGCGTGCCGCCGCTGCTCGGCTTCATTGCCGAACATGTCGATCTCGTCGCGACCTTCCTGGTGCTGCTGCCTTGCGTCCTGGTCAGCTTCCTGATGGCGCCCGTCGCCGAGGGCCGCCGCCCGTCATGGCCGCTCCGGCGCCGCTAGCCTGCTCAACTGCCCTGTGGGAAAATCCGGCAAGGATATGGCCTGCCCATAATTGGCCACAAGAGTCGGTGAGGGGTTGAGACCGCTGGCCTTAGCCGTTAGACAATGAAACCGGATTTGCCGAAAACAGGTGACACTGTGATCGACCCTTATGAGATGCTTGGTGTTTCGCGCGAGGCGGATGGCGTAGCCATCAAGTCCGCCTATCGCAAACGCGCGAAAACGGTTCACCCGGATGCCGGCGGCGACGTCGACGCATTCGGAAAACTGACCGTGTCCTATGAACTGCTCTCCGATCCGGTACGCCGAAAAGTCTACGACGATACGGGTTACGACCCGGAACTCGCCGACACCAAGGATCTCCAGGGGCTGGTGATTCTCGAAACGCTGGTCAACGAGATCATCCTCGACGAGCGCGAGCCTGGAAGTTTCGATCCGGTCGCCGCCATACGGCGCAAGCTGACCGACAAGATCGTCAATGCCCGCTTCCATATCCTGGAGATGGAGCGCCACCGCGCCCGCATCCGCAACCACATCGACCGTATCGGCCGCAAGCCCGAGACGGACGTGCTGGGTCGCATGCTGAAATCCCGGTGTGAAGCGATCAACGACGCGATCGGCAGGGCCGAGACCGAGATCGAGAATATCGAGCAGGCCTACGGCATGCTGGACGGGTATTCCTATGAGGTCGAAGTGATCGAGATCAAGACCGCCGCCGAGTGAGGGCCCCGATACGTCTCTTGACACCGAAGTCAGCTTCAAGACATAGCTTCAGCCCATTCAATTCAAAGGGTTTTCGATGGCATTGACCATACGGGAGGGTGTTCGCGGGGATGCCGCGGCGCTGCTCGGTTTCATCCGCGAGCTGGCGATCTACGAAAAGGCCGAGCACGAGGTCGCGGCCACCGTCGAGACGATCGAAAGCTCCATTTTCGGCGAGACGTCGGTGACCAGGGCGCTGGTCTGCGAAAAGGACGGCGTGCCCGTCGGCATGGCGATCTGGTTCTTCAGCTATTCGACCTGGCAGGCGAGAAACGGGCTTTATCTCGAAGACCTGTATGTGACGCCGGCAGCGCGCGGGCTCGGCGCCGGCAAAGCGATGCTGAAGCGGCTGGCGCAGATCGCCGTCGAGAACGGTTGCGGCCGGTTCGAATGGAGCGTGCTCGACTGGAACGAACCGGCGATCCGGGTCTACGAGGCGATCGGCGCAGAGCCGATGAACGAGTGGATCCGCTATCGGCTTTCGGGCGAGACGCTGAAAAGCTTCGCCGAGGGCTGATGGGGCAGGCGAGGTTGACGCTGGACGCGTGACCGTTATAAAGCCAGCGCACTGGAAGAGTGTCCGAGTGGTTTAAGGAACCGGTCTTGAAAACCGGCGTGCGGGAAACCGTACCGTGGGTTCGAATCCCACCTCTTCCGCCATCCCTCCCTCGCATATGCTCGCATAGCCTCGCTTTGCCCCTTGTAACATCGGCCATTTGCGTGCCAGTTATGTGCATGCTTTCGCATCCATTCGCACCAATGCCCACACGTTTGCGGGCATAAATGCGGGCATCGAGGTGCGAAAATGTGGGCATGGAAACACGGGGCGATGGCGGGGCTACAGGCTGGGTGTGCGAAGAGCATGCAAATAAGCCATGGAGCGGCCACCGGGCGTGTGGCTGCGGCGCCGTCCGGCGGATGCCCTGCCCCAGATGCTGCCTTGACGCCGACTGAAACGCAGACCCCGAACGTCTCGGCTGCGTTTAAATCTGTGGCTGGGAAGATCGTGCAGTTAGGCCGGCGCCAACCTCGCCCGTTCGGACGACTATACAAACCTCAGTTCGGGATTGAAATCCGATGCGGCCAACACCCCAATCGGTCGGCCGCAATTCAAAACCCCGCCTAGTCAGCGGGGTTCTCTTTGAGCAACAATTGCGCGCGGCAATCAACGCCTCGCTCTCGCGCCATAGCGAACCAGGATACTTTCCGCGAACTGGTTTCTTACTTGTACCTCGTTTTCAACGCATTTCGAATAGAGGTCCGTCCCCTGCTTGTCGTGACATCTACGTTCAGCTGAATTTCTGAATGATCTTTGCATCTTCCATTCCTCTGGCGTTTGGGTCTGGCAGGCAGTCAAGGCAAACGCTGAAACAGCAAGTAAAAAGTACTTCATAAAATCCCCCGGAATAACTGACGGGATTATGACGAACTTCCGCAGCGTGTCGAGGCTCAACTAGCATTGCGCGAAGTTTGATCCCGTCTATGTGTCTGAGGTGGTGGGGTGATCGCAGAAGGCCGGTTGGGTAGAGGCTTGCCATACATCAGGTTCAGCGGGTGACCGGTCTTCCGCCATTGTTGGCGTATCATGATACCTCACCGTGATTCTCCCTCACGCCTCTCACCGTGGCTCCACGGACAGGCTGAGATAGGTGGGGTCGAATTCCGCCACCTCCTGCAATCGTTCCCAGTCGAGAATGGTGATCGTCTGGTTGGACCAGGAGATCAGGCGCTCTCGCCTGAGCGTCTGGATGACGCGGTTCATGTGAACGAGCGACAATCCCAGTACATCGGCCATCTCGCCCTGCGAGAGCGGGAGGTGAAAGGTCCAGCCGTTGGTGCGGCGGACCACGTCCAGCCGGACATAGAGTTCGCAGAGAATGTGGGCGAGATGCGAGACTTTGGAGCGCCGCCCCATCGCGACGATCCAGGCGCGGTGGATAGAGCCGTGGACCAGCGTATCGAGCCACAACATCCGGGTCAGGTGGGGATGCTGTTCCGTCACCTGCTTCAGGTCGGCATGGTCGCAAAAGCTTACATGGCATGGGGAAAGCGCGATGACGCCGTGATCCATGGTTTTCAGCAGGAAGGCATGCAAATCCACGAAATCGCCGGCGACGTGGAGCGCCGTGATCTGCCGGGAGCCTTCCGCCGTCAGTTTGTATCGGGCAGCGAACCCATCGACGAGCAGGCTGCTGTAGCCGGGCCTCGATCCCTCGACCACCAGGTCTTCTCCCGCCAGAAAGCGCCTTTCACGGCCAACGATACGCCTGAGGATGTCGCGCTCTTCATCGGTGAGAAGGTCATGCTGTTCCAGGTTGAGAAGTAAGGAGTCGATCACGGTTATCCTCGGCGGGCGTCAATATCCGAGGGAAAGAACGGATGAGGAGGCCATATAGATCCCTCGGGAACACCGACCACTGGGCGGGAACAAATGCCCGCAAAGGAAATTCGGTCGATAGATACTCAAGGCAGCGAGCATGGAATGGCGCGATATTTCTTCGATTTGATCAATGGCGACGGGCCTGTGCGTGACAATGAGGGTCAGGAAATATCGACCCGCGAGGAGATCAGCCGGGAGGTGAGCCGGATATTGGCGGACATCGCCCGCGAGGAATTTCCCGAGCGGGGCAAGGGCTCGATCTCCATCGAGGTGCGTAACGAGTTTGGGCAGTCGGTATTTACCGGCCAGCTGTCGTTCCAGACACAATGGTATGATGATCCGGAACTTTGACTGTGCAATACCTGGATTCCCGCGAAGTTAATCTTGGCTGCGAGTGATCGTTGTTAATATACGATTAACTATATCAAATAGAATTTTATCTTTTCCCCTATTTTCGTTCGCATTTTTGCCGCGATGCTAGCAAAAGTTCGCCTCCATTGTGTCCGTCGGCATAGGGGTATGTCCCGGACCGGTTCAATGGCTGTGAAAGGCGGTGCGATCGTGAGGATCGTTCGCAGCCTGATGCAGTGAAGGCGGCATGGGACGGATGAGTTTGGGTGTGAGTGGCGGCAAGCTTTCGCTGGGTGCGAAATGGCTCGGGATAACGATGGTCTGCGCGGGGATGGCATCCTGCGCTACGACAGAGGCACCGAAGTCGAAACCCCGCAGCAAAGAGTATTTTTCCGAAAAGGAATATGGCGTCAAGGCGAGCCCGCGCGTGGTCGGCGACGGCCGGCCGGTGCCGAAGGGCGGTGGCCGGTTCATGGTCGGCCAGCCTTATGAAGTGAGGGGCCAGACCTACGTTCCGAAGGAAGATCCGAACTATAACCGGAGCGGTCTTGCCTCTTGGTATGGGTCAGCCTTCCACGGCCGTCTGACCGCCAATGGCGAAGTCTATGACAGCGACCACCTGTCGGCCGCGCATCCGACGTTTCCGCTGCCGAGTTATGCCCGCGTGACCAATATCGACAACGGCACCTCGGTCATCGTCCGGGTCAACGACCGCGGCCCTTATCATCCGGGCCGCATCATCGACGTTTCCGACAAGACGGCCGAGATGCTGGATATGAAGCGGATCGGCACCGCCAAGGTCAATGTGCAGTATGTCGGCCGCGCCCGCATGGACGGCAAGGACATGCCGTTCCTGATGGCCTCCTACATCCGCAAGGGCGATCGCCTGCCGTCGATCCGGCCGGAAGGCCAGATCGCCACGGGCGTCATGGTCGCGTCGAACCAGACGCTGGGCGACCAGCTCCAGAGCTACGGCTCGGCCATGCCGCGTCCGATGGCGCTGGCAGGCCGCACGCCGAGCGGCCCGGCGCCGGCAGCTTCCGCACCCCAGGCCTTCGAGGCTTTCGAGAATTTCTCGACATTGCCGCAGGTCGGCCCGCACCCGATCGAGCGGCCGGTTGCCGGGGTTGCGCCCGCGCAGAATCGACAGGTCGCCTCTTCCTACCCCGTCGAGGCTCAGGCGCGGCCACCGCAGAGCCGGAACCTGGAAACCGCCTATTCATCCGCTCCGCAGGCAAAAACCCCGCAGGTCGTGTTCGGCAACATGGTGCTGGAAGGTCCCAAGGCTGCTCAAAAGCCCGTGCGCTAGTTCATGGGCGATTGCAGGGTGCAATCGCCACTGCTAGGCATGGGGAAGGACGGTTCGTGGGGTGATCATGCGGCGCCTGCTGATTCTGCTTTGCCTAGTATTGCTGCAAGTATTCCTGCAAACCGGCGCGCCCTCGGGAGCCGTCAACGCGCAGGAACCGCCGCCCGCCTTCGTGACCAAGGCGAGGCAGGTCTATATGGTCGAGGCGAAGACCGGCACGGTGCTGCTCGCCTCCAATGAAAACCAGGGCTTCCCGCCGGCCTCGCTCGCCAAGCTGATGACCATGGAAGTGGTTTTCAGTGCGCTGAAGCGGGGCGAGATCAGCCGTGAGACCGTCTTCCCGGTTTCCGAATTTGCCTGGCGCACCGGCGGGGCGCCCTCGGGCACCACGACCATGTTCGCGGCGCTGAAATCCCAGATCCGTGTCGAAGACCTCATCAGGGGCGTCGTCGTCCAAAACGGCAACGATGCCTGCATCGTGCTGGCGGAAGGGATTTCCCGGTCCGAACCCGAATTTGCATCCCGGATGACGGCGCGCGCCAAGGATCTCGGGCTCGGTCGTTCCGTCTTCGGCAATTCCACCGGCCTGCCGGATACGGAGAGCCGCACGACCGCCCGCGACCTCGTCGAGCTCTCTCGTCATATCTTTCGCGAATATCCGGAATTCTATCCGATCTACGCCCAGCCGGATTTTACCTGGAACAAGATCTTCCAGCGCAACAAGAACCCGCTCTTTTCGCTCAATATCGGCGTTGATGGCCTTGGCGCCGGTTTTGCCGAAGGTTCGGGTTATGCGCTGGTGGCGTCGGTGGCACGCAACGGCACGCGGCTTTTCCTTGCCATGGGCGGGCTTGCCAGCGACAAGGAACGGCTGGAGGAGGCGAGAAGGGTGCTCGAATGGGGACTGTCTTCGTTCGAGACCAAGGTCCTGTTCAAGCAGGGAGAGGTGATCGGCCAGGCGAGCGTCTATGGCGGCACGTCGAGCCATGTCGATCTCGTCGCCCGGGAACCGGTCGATATCTATCTGCCGGCCAACAATCCCGACCGCCTTTCCGGGCGAATCGTCTATCGCTGGCCGCTGAGGGCCCCGGTGACAGAAGGCCAGGATGTCGGCGTGCTGAGGATTTCTTCGGGCGACCGGGTGGTGCGGGAAGTACCGCTGGTAACGGCCAAGCCGATCGAAACCGGTAGCCTCGTCAGCCAGGCGACGGACGCGCTGCTCGAACTGATGTTCTTCTGGCTTTGACAACACAATGTTTCGCAGCGCACCCATATGCGTTATAAGCTGAAGCATAAATTTGAGTGCGGAAAGACGCGTGGCAGAACATTCCGGATTGTTCGTAACTTTCGAAGGCGGCGAGGGGGCTGGCAAATCCACCCAGATTCGCCGGCTCGCAGACCAGCTGCGCCGCCGTGGCCATGATGTGCTGATGACCCGCGAGCCCGGCGGCTCGCCGGGGGCGGAAGCCGTGCGCCACGTTCTGCTCTCGGGGGCTGCGGAAGAGTTCGGCGTGCGGATGGAGGCGATCCTGTTTGCCGCGGCCCGCAACGACCATGTCGAGGAAGTGATCCGGCCGGCGCTCGAAAGCGGCGCCGTCGTGCTTTGCGACCGGTTCATCGATTCCTCACGCGTCTACCAGGGTGTCACCGGCAACCTGGAGCCCGATTATATCGAGGCGCTGCAGCGGGTGGCGATCAACGGCGTGGTGCCGGATTGCACGCTGATCCTCGATCTGCCGGCCGAGGTCGGGCTGAAACGCGCCCGCAAGCGCGGCGCCGACAGCGCGCCCGATCGTTTTGAGCGCGAAGAGATCGAAACCCACGAAAAACGCCGCGAGGCCTATCTCGAAATAGCCGAGTCGGAACCGGAACGCTGCTATGTGGTCGATGCCGAGCGCTCCGAAGACGAGATCGCCGACGAGATTTTCGCGATTGTCGAGCCGCTGGTGCGGGAACTGAGCTTTACCCAGAAGAGCAGCGCGGAATCCGTCGGATGAGCGAGGAAACCGCCGGCATTCTGGAAGGCGCCGTGCCGCCGGCGCGCAATCCGCATCTCTATGGGCATCAGGCCGCCGAGGAATTTCTGGCGCGCAGCTACCGCTCGGGGAAGGGGCACCACGCGATCCTGATCGAGGGGCCGGAGGGGATCGGCAAGGCGACGCTCGCTTTCCGCTTTGCCAACCACGTGCTTTCGCATCCCGATCCCGCGACTGCGCCCGATCGTCTCGCCGATCCCGATCTCAATTCGTCCGTCAGCCGCCAGATCGCGTCCGGGGCCTCGCATAACCTCCTGCATCTGGCCCGGCCGGTGGACGAGAAGACCGGCAAGACGAAAACCGCGATTACGGTCGACGAGGTGCGCAGGGCCGGGCATTTCTTCTCGCAGACGTCAGGCACCGGCAACTGGCGGATCGTCATCATCGATCCGGCCGACGATCTCAACCGCAATGCGGCGAACGCCATCCTGAAGATCCTCGAGGAACCGCCGCGCCGTGCGCTGTTCCTGGTCCTCTCGCATGCACCCGGAAAACTGCTGCCGACGATCCGCTCGCGATGCCAGTCGCTGAGGCTGTCGCCGCTCGGTGACCGGGATCTTGCGAAGGCGCTCGCAGGCCTGGGTACGCCGCTTGACGGCGGCAAAACCCAGGAGATGGTGCTGGCCAAGTCCAAGGGCAGCGTTTCCCAGGCGCTGAAACTCCTGAACTACGGCGGCACCGAGATCATCTCCGCCTTCGAGGAGGTGGTCGCGGCCGACGGTCCGACGGCCCGCAAAGCGATGCACCGGCTGGCGGATGTGCTGTCCGGCAAGGACAGCGAAGTGATCTTCGGCTTTTTCCTGGAGCACCTGAGCGATCACCTGATCGCCAAGGCGCGCAACGCCGCCCTTGCCGGCGATCTTCCGACGGCCGACCGGCAGGCGAAACTGGTCAGCGACATGACCGAGAAGATCACCATCGCGCAAGCCTACAATCTGGACCGCAAGCAGACGATCCTGTCGATCCTCGATGCCGCGCGGCGCTGATCCGAGGGCAGGGGCGGGAACCGCATAAGGAACTTTGTGTTTCGCATCAGCAAAACATGCGCTAAGAGCGGCATGATCCAAATCCAAGTGCCCGAGTGCCCCTGATGTCCGACAAGACGCCCTATTACATCACCACTGCGATTTCCTACCCGAACGGCAAGCCGCATATCGGCCATGCCTATGAGCTGATCGCGACGGATGCCATGGCGCGCTTCCAGCGCCTGGACGGCAAGGATGTTTTCTTCCTGACCGGCACGGACGAGCATGGCCAGAAGATGCAGCAGACGGCGCGCGCCGAAGGCATCGCGCCGGAAGCGCTTGCCGAGCGCAACTCGAGTGAGTTCCGGGCGATGGGCAAGCTGCTCAACGCGTCCAACGACGATTTCATCCGCACCACCGAGCAGCGCCACCACGAGGCCTCCAAGGATATCTGGAACCGGATGGCCGACAATGGCGACATCTACAAGGATACCTATGCCGGCTGGTATTCGGTGCGTGACGAAGCGTTTTATGCCGAGGACGAAACATCGGTGCGCGATGGCGTCCGCTACGGGCCGCAGGGAACGCCGGTGGAGTGGGTTGAGGAGTCCAGCTACTTCTTCAAGCTCTCCGAATACGGCGATAAGCTGCTGAAGCACTACGAGGAAAACCCGGATTTCATCGGCCCCAACGAGCGCCGCAACGAGGTGATCTCCTTCGTGAAATCCGGCCTGCGGGACCTGTCGGTATCGCGCACGACCTTTGATTGGGGTATCAAGGTACCGAATGATCCGGCCCATGTCATGTATGTCTGGGTTGATGCGCTGACCAATTACATCACCGCAACCGGCTATATGGAAGATCCGAACGGCCCCCGCGCCAAATATTGGCCGGCGGACGTGCATATCATCGGCAAGGACATCATCCGCTTCCATGCGGTCTACTGGCCGGCTTTCCTGATGTCGGCGAAGCTGCCGCTGCCGAAGCGCGTGTTCGCCCACGGCTTCGTGCTGAATGCCGGTGAGAAAATGTCGAAGTCGGTCGGCAATGTCGTCGATCCGTTCGAGCTTCTGGAGAAATTCGGGCTCGACTACGTGCGCTATTATCTCTGCCGCGAGATTTCCTTCGGTCAGGACGGCAATTGCAACGATCAGCTGATCGCCACCCGGGTCAATGCGGATCTGGCCAACGGCATCGGCAACCTTGCCAGCCGCTCGCTGTCGATGATCGTCAAGAATTGCGACGGCCATGTTCCGGAACCGGGCGAGCTCACCGATGCCGACAAGGAACTGCTTGCGGCGGCCGACGGCCTGATCGCCATCTGCCGCGAGGAAATGGACAAGCAGCTGATCAACCGCGCTCTTGCGGCGATCATCGGCGTCGTTTCCGAGACGGACCGTTATTTTGCGGCTCAGGCGCCGTGGGTGCTGAAAAAGACGGATACGGCCCGCATGGGCACGGTGCTCTACGTGACGGCGGAGGTCGTGCGCCAGATCGCCATTCTGCTGCAGCCGTTCATGCCGGAATCGTCGGCCAAGCTGCTCGATCTCGTGGCTTCTCCGGCCGACAGCCGTGATTTTGCGGCGCTTGGCGAAGCTGGTCGCCTGAAGCCCGGTACGCCGCTCGAAGCCCCGGCGCCGGTCTTTCCGCGTTATGTGGCGCCGGAAGCGAGCGCATAAGGCCTTATCCATGCTGATCGATACCCATTGCCACCTGGATTTTGCCGATTTTGCCGAGGAGCGCGACGCGATCGTGTCGCGCGCCCACGAGGCCGGCGTCGGCCAGATGGTGACGATCTCGACGCGGGTTCGAAAACTCGACGGGCTGCTGGCACTGACCGAGCAGTATCCATCGGTCTTCTGCTCGGTCGGCACGCATCCGAACAATGCCGGCGAGGAACTGGACATCCAGACCGAAGACCTGGTGCGGCTCGCCAATGCGCATGAGAAGATCGTCGCGATCGGCGAGGCCGGACTCGACTATTTCTACGACACGCAGACGCCGGCCGACCAGAAGACCGGGTTGATCCGCCATATCGCGGCCGCCCGGGAAACCGGTCTGCCGCTGGTCATCCACAGCCGCAGCGCCGACGATGACATGGGCGAGATACTGACGGCGGAAAGCGGGAAGGGGGCCTTCCCTTTCATCCTGCATTGCTTCTCCTCGGGCGTAGACCTTGCCCGCATCGGCGTGGAACTCGGCGGATATGTCTCTTTCTCAGGAATCCTGACATTTCCGAAATCTGAAGACCTGCGCGCGATCGCCAAAACCGTGCCGCTCGACCGCTTGCTGGTCGAAACCGACGCGCCGTATCTGGCGCCAAAACGCTGGCGCGGCAAGCGCAACGAGCCTTCCTATGTGGTCAATACGGCCGACGTGCTGGCCGAATGCATGGGCGTCAGCTACGAGCAAATAGCCAAGGTTACCACGGAGAACGCGTTCCGCATCTTCTCCAAGATGCCGAGGCTCTGACCTGTGGCGAGGTATCGGCGACGCTTCACCATTCTTGGCTGCTCGTCGTCGCCGGGCGTGCCGCGGCTGAATGGCGACTGGGGCGCCTGCGATCCGAACAACCCGAGGAACCGCCGCACCCGTGCCGCCTTCATGGTCGAGCAGATTGCGCCCGATGGCGGCAGTACCGTGGTGGTCATCGACACCGGTCCTGACTTTCGCGAACAGATGATCTCCGCCAATGTGCAGCGGGTCGATGCGGTTCTCTACACCCACGCCCATGCGGATCATCTGCACGGCATCGACGACCTGCGCGGCTATTTCATCTTGCAGCACCATCGCATCCCGATCTACGCCGATCCGGTCACCATGGACCGAATCCGCCAGGGGTTCGGTTATTGCCTGGAAACGCCGCCGGGCGGCAATTATCCGCCGATCGTCCGGCCGTTCCTGATCGAGACCATGGACGAGCCGATCGTCGTGGACGGGCCGGGCGGACCGATCCGTTTCCTGCCGCATCTGCAGGTGCATGGCGACATCCATTCGCTGGGTTTCAGGATCGGCGACGTGGCCTATTGCAGCGATGTCAGCGATTTTCCGCCTGAAAGCGTGGCGAAGCTCGGCGGGCTCGATGTGCTGATCATCGATACGCTGCAGTACCGATATCACCCGAGCCATCTGTCGCTCGAACAGGCGCTCGAATGGATCGCGAAATTTGCGCCGAAACACGCGATCCTGACGCATATGCATCTTCCGCTCGACTACGACACGGTGATGGCGCAGACTCCGGAGCATGTCGAGCCAGCCTATGACGGTCTCGCGTTCGAGGTTGCGCTCGATCTCTGATCTCTGGCAGAACTGGTGGAGTGGCCGCGAACTCGGGTTTTCCAGGCCCTGGCGCAGATATATTAGTTCCAAAGAGTGCGGTTTCGGCACTGAAGCTGGGTGAGTGAGTGCGTAATGCTCCCGACGTTGTATGGGGTTGGCGTCGTACACAACGGATTACGGTGTTGCAGCTCGGTTTTTAAGGCGATTGTTGCTTTTGATACCGCCCCGTTTCACTACACTTGGTAACATTGTTGCACGCTTCAAAGTGCCCCCTGTTGCTTATTGCATGGCCCGGAGGGACGGCTCGATCTTCTTGTCTCGACGTGTGCCGCAATGGTCGATAGGTTCCACCAACTATATCGATCCGAAGGAACCGCATGTCCGAGCCTGCTGCTGCTATGACGACGTCACAAAGTGCTCCAGCATCTTTCGGCGGAGGAGCCTTAATCGGTACGCTCGGGGGACTGATCGGGCTCGGCGGAGCCGAGTTCCGGCTACCGCTTCTGATCGGGTTCTTCAATTTCGCCGCGCTTGAGGCCGTTATCCTAAACAAGGCGATGAGCCTTGTCGTCGTGGCGTCAGCTCTTCCATTCCGTGCCGCGACCGTCCCGTTCAGCGCCATAGCTGACCATTGGACCATCGTCGTCAACCTCTTGGCAGGAAGCCTGCTGGGCGCGTGGTTTGGCGCTGGTTGGGCAGTGAGGCTGCGGTCTGAGACGCTGTATAAAGTAATCAGCATCATGCTGGCGTTGATCGCAGTCGTCCTCATACTCGGCCACGATGCCACCGCAGGGCAGCCTGTTCTCATAGGGACAGCTCAAATCGTTGCTGGCATCGCGGCAGGCTTTATCATCGGGATCGTGGCGTCGCTCCTTGGGGTAGCTGGAGGGGAGCTTTTGATCCCGACGCTCGTGCTATTGTTCGGGGCGGATATAAAGCTGGCGGGCAGTCTGTCGCTAGCGGTCAGCCTCCCAACGATGCTCGTAGGATTCACCCGATATAGCCGTGACCAGAGCTTTTCCGTCCTCGGCCGCAACAAGGTGTTTCTCCTCACGATGGCGGTTGGCTCGATAGTTGGCGCGTTCATTGGCGGGTTGTTGCTTGGGATCGTGCCCAACGGACTTCTGCTACCACTGCTTGCCGTGATCCTGATCGTCTCGGCATGGAAAGTCTGGCACCACAAGTGAGTCCGATGTAAGCGATGCTCCAGGTAACAGGAGCAATAGTTTATGGACAACGCAATCCGGCGGATAGTTTTGATCGTCGCGCTCGCGAACCTAGCGTATTTCGGCGTTGAGTTCGTTGTCGCACTGAGGATCGGATCGGCATCACTTCTGGCGGACAGCGCCGACTTCTTCGAGGACGCTTCCGTCAATCTGCTGATCTTCGTGGCGATGGCCTGGTCCACCAGGAACCGGGCGCGTGCCGGAATGGCCATGTCGATTATACTGCTCGCTCCGGCAATCGCGTTCCTCTGGACGGCATGGCACAAATTTCAGGTCCCTGTTCCCCCGGAGCCACTCGCCCTCAGCCTGACAGGCGTCGGTGCCCTAATTGTCAACGTCTCATGCGCCTATCTTCTGGCGGCTTACCGTGATGCAAGGGGCTCACTTACCAAGGCGGCTTTCCTCTCCGCGCGTAACGACGCCATCGCCAACATTGCGATCATCGCGGCCGGAGCTGCAACGTTTTACCTGTGGCATTCGCCATGGCCAGACCTGATCGTGGGCTTAGGTATAGCCTGGATGAACTTGGACGCGGCAAAGGAAGTTTGGACGGCTGCACGAGCGGAACATCAGGCTGTGGCATAATCACCGGAGAGTTTCATCGCAGTGTTCCGTTCAAGCGCCCTGGGCGGCTCTTCTTCCTGTCAGATGCTGTCGGCTGCCCGGCCTGAAGGGTTTTTGCCGAATCTTGGAGCCAACCGCACATAGACCAGCTCGCTCACAAGCTCGACCAGCGTCTGCGTCACAATGATTGCCGGGAGCAAGGGGACAGCACCGGGAACCGCAAAGGCCAAGGGCAGGACAACCAGCGAGTTGCGCGTGGCCGCGCTGAAGGCGACGGCCCGTCCGGCAGGCGCGGAGAGCCGGAACAGCCTGCTCACACCCCAACCGGCCAAAGGAGCAACGACCGCAAACGCCATATAGATCGGCACCACCCGCAAGGCATCATCGAGAGCTGCGCCTAGTTGCGGAACTACAGCCAAGACGACGATCAGAAGGACGAGTGCGGTTGCAGGGACGGGGAGCAGTCCGAGTCCCGACGAGACGCGGCTTCCTCCACTGCTTCGCCCAGCCCATATCTGGACGACAACGGCAAGCACGAGGGGGACGGCGATCAGCCAGACGAACGCATGCACAAACGGTCCCACCTGAATGAGAGACCCCGCTTCAGGACCAAGGAAGAGACCAAGATACACGGGCAACAACAGCATCTGGACGATCAGGAGTGCGGGCGTCGCTGCGAGAAGAAGTCGTGCGTCGGCGCGGCCGAGATGGGAGAAGGTGACCACGTAGTCGATGCATGGCGCGAGGAGCACCAGCAGCACGCCGAGACGCACCATCGGATCGGGTGGCAGGAACTGGACGAGGATTCCCACCAAAGCAGGAACAACCACGAAGTTCGTTAGAAGCAGGACCCCGAGAAAGCGGAAGCGCGAGAAAGCCTGTCGCAGGTCTGCAAGCGGAACCTGCAGGAAGGTCACGAACAGCATGAATGCGAGTGCGGGATTGATGCCGATCTCCAGCGCCGTTGTTCCGGGTAGAGTAAGGGCGGCAATTGCACCGAGGACGACAGCACCAAAATAGATGCTGATCTGATGGTCTTCGAGTGTTTCGCGGAGGATCGTCAATGGCAGCGCTTTCGTCGTTTTCGTGTTCATAAAAGTTTCCATGGAATGACAGGGATAGCTACCGGAAGCCGTCAAATTTTCGTCGTCAGGCCGATTATCCAGTCCGGCACCACACGTTCGAGCGCCGTCTGTACCGTCCTGTCCGTTCCGGTCAGGGTCATCGTCCCAGCCACGATCAACAACACCCCCAAAGCCATCTTGATGCCGCCCGCCGATCTCGCCATCTTCCCCCGCCAACGCAGAAGCGCCTCGCGCGACAGCATCCCCAAAAGAAGGAGTGGAAGGGCAGCCCCAATGCCGAAGGCCAGCATCGTCATGCTTACGGTCCAGAGGTTTTCGCCTCTTGCCGCCATGACAGAAGCCGCGCCAAGCGTAGGTCCGACGCACGGCGTCCAGACCGCGCCGAGAAGCAACCCGACGCCGAATTGCCCTCCGATCCCGGACGTGGACATTCCACGAAAGCGGTTCTGAGTCCAGTCGCTCAACGGCCCAGCAGCCGTCGCGAACCTCGCGTGGAGCTGCGGCATGACGAGGACCGCGCCGACAAGGATCAGCAGCACGGCCGAGGTTGTCCTGAACATCGTCATGTCGAGGCCGATGGAGAACCCTATCGCAGCGATAAACACGCCTATCGCCGTGAACGACATCGCGACGCCAGCAGCCAGCGCAACCGGAGCGGCCCTGTGCTCAGCCGCCGCGCCTGCCATGACGACGGGCACCAATGGCAGGACGCAGGGCGACAGGATCGACAGGACGCCCGCTAGGAATGCGAGTGCCACCATCGTCAGAGCGCCTTGCGCAAGAATGCTTCGATCTTGGAGGGATCGCTGACGCCCACACTCCTGTCGATCTCCTTGCCATTCTTGAACAGAACCATCGTGCTTTGCGACTGCACCCTCAGCTTTTTGAGCACGTCCTTCTGACTGTCGAAGTCGATGTCAAACTTCTTCATCTTCGCAAAGTCACCAGTTCCGAGCAATTTGGCGACAACCGGCTTCTGCGCCCGGCAGACCTCGCACCAAGGGGCGGTGACGTGGACGAGCACCGGTACTCCGGCTTCGGCTGCCGTTGCGAAGCCGGGAACAATTTCATCGGCCGCAGTGGCGATCCGGCCTGCGGAGAGCGTCAGAAGGAGGGCGGAAGCGGTGGAAAGGAACAGGCGGCGGTTCATCATGCAATCTCCAGGTTCTTGGATATGGAAGGCGGTGCAAAGTGGGCGAAGAGCGTGTCGGCGGCGTCGCGGGCCGCCTCGGGCGCGGTAATCTTCAGACGTACACCATCAGGGCTCGCGGCGAGATCGAAGTCGAGGAAGGCGCAGCATTCGGTTTCCTTGCGAACAAGGTCCCGCAGCTCGGGTAAGGCGTCGGCGGCATAGGTCAGTTCGATTGACAGCGGCTTGCGCGACACACTGCGCAGATGGCGCGACGCAAGCGCCTCGATCCTCGCCGTGCGAGTCTTGAAGTCGCCCGCATCCAGCGTGCAGGCGATGGGCGTTTCCGCCTTCGCGTCCGTAGTACATGAACCGCAACCGCAGTCGCTGGCAGACATCGCAAACGTGCTTCCGCCCGCAACAGCTTTGTGGCGCGACAAGAGGAGAAGACTTCCCATTGGCAAGGCAACCATGAGGGCCAACGGCCCCCAATAGGACACGGCGGCCCCGGCTGCGATGCCCGCTCCAGTGGCAAGGGTCAGCAGCGGAGCAGCGCAGCAGGCGGCGCAGGCCACGAGGCCGATGCCCGCGAGCTTGGTCGTGTTGTTCATTTTTTCTATCTCCTTGAATCGTGAATGGTCGAAGTCTACTCCTTCAAGTAACTTGAAGGGCAAGGAGTGACCTTGCCCCCAAGTTTTATCCAGTTTTGAGTTCGCTCCAGCGGTTTTTGGTTGCTGTATTTGGGGCGGTAGCGGCGGGTTGCGGTGCGGAGCCATTTCGGCTGCGCAGCACCGCATCACGTCGCGGATTGATGGTCTGAGCGAACTCGGCGGGTGTCAGCCAGCCAAGGCCGGAGTGCGGTCGATGATCGTTGTAATCGCTGCGCCAGTTTGAAAGCGCTGATCGAGCGTGGGTCAATGACGAGAAGAGCGTTTCATTCAAGAGCTCGTCGCGCAGCCGACCATTGAAGCTTTCGATGAAGGCGTTCTGGATCGGTTTGCCTGGTGCGATGTAGTGCCAATCGACTTTGGTCCGGTCGGCCCATTGCAGGATCGCGTTGCTGGTGAACTCGCTGCCATTGTCACTGACGATCATCCTGGGTTTGCCACGTTCCTCGATAATCCGATCAAGCTCGCGGGCAACCCGAAGGCCGGAAAGCGAGGTATCCGCGACGAGGCCAAGGCATTCTCTGGTGCAATCGTCGACGACCGTCAAAACCCGGAACCTGCGACCATCGGTGAACTGATCCGACACGAAGTCCAACGACCAACGATCGTTGGACGCCATCGGAACCAGCATCGGTGCTCGTGTGCCTATCGCTCGCTTTCGGCCGCCACGCTTGCGCACCGTCAGCTTCTCCTCGCGATAGAGCCGGAAGAGCTTCTTGTGGTTTACAAGGTGTCCCTCGCGCCTGAGCAGCACATGAAGGCGTCGATAGCCGAAGCGGCGGCGTTCGTGCGCCAACGCCTTCATGCGCTCGCGAAGGCCCTGATCGTCGCTGAGTTTAGTGTCATAACGGATCGTCATCCGGCAAAAACCGATGGCTTTACACGCCCGCCGTTCGCTCATCCCACGTTGGTTCATGAGATGTGCGACAGCTTTCCGCTGGGCTGCGGGCGTCACCACTTCTTTCCCAAAAGGTCTTTCAAAGCGGCATTGTCGAGCATGGCATCCGCCAGAAGCCGCTTCAGCTTCGTGTTCTCGTCCTCCAGCGTCTTCAGCCGCTTGGCCTCGGACACCTCCATGCCGCCAAACTTGGCTTTCCATTTATAGATGCTGGCATCGCTGACACCGTGCTTGCGGCAAAGCTCCGCGACCGGCGTGCCCGCCTCGTGCTCCTTCAGAATGCCGATGATCTGTTCGTCCGTGAAACGGTTGCGCTTCATTCTCTGGTCCTCTCAATGGGCCAGAGCTTACTTCAAAATGGATTATTTCAACGGGGCAAGGTCACGAGCAATGCCGCCATGAACCTTCACATCGCCGTGTTCACTATCGGAGCCCTCGCCAAGGCGTCGGGACTCACCACCCCGACCATCCGGTACTACGAGGAGATCGGCCTGATTCCGAAGGCACGACGCTCCCCGTCCGGGCAGCGTTACTATGAGGAAGCGGACCTTTCGCGCCTAACCTTCATCAGGCAGTGCCGGGATTTTGGGTTCGGGATCGAGCAGGTGCGCCTGCTGCTCGATCTTTCGATTAGCAGGGAACGGGACTGCATAGAGACGCGCGACATCGCCCAGGCGCATCTGTACGAGGTGAGACAGAAGCTCGATGAACTGCGGGGGTTGGAGGAGCGTCTTGCGGTTTTTGTAGATCGGTGCAACGAAGCGTGCGCGGGCGGTCCAGGCACGGATTGCGTTGTCTTCAAGGACCTCACGTCGAAGCCGCGATCCTGCTGCGAAGCTGAAGCCCCGTCAAATCGTCATCCGGAAGACTAGACCATTGTCCCGCGACAGGCTCTTTGGCGGGTGGCTGATAATTTCGGAGATCAGTTCGGCGTCGCCCACCAGCACGACCGTTTCGACAGCGCGAGTTATCGCGGTGTAGAGCATGGTCCGGTCCAGCAGTTTCGACCGGACGACAGGGATGATGACCCGTTTGAATGCCGACCCCTGCGCCTTATGGACACTGATCGCCCAGCCATGGGTGAGCTTCTCAAGATCAGCCGTGGTGATTACGTCTTCAGCGCCGTCGTCAAACCGCGTCCAGGCACCCTTGGGATGTGGCTTGGTAATGACGCCCAGGGAGCCGTTCATGAAGCCCGTGCAGATCGGATCGCCCGTGACCTTGTCGAGAACGGACTTCCCGTCGGCGTCGACCTGGGGTGCCTTCGAGTAATCGTTCTTCAGCCACATGATTTTCGAGCCGACGCTCAGACCCCAATCCTCGACGTTCGGCTGCTTGCCCATATATTCGATCTCGATGGCGCGGTTCAGCTCCTTTGATCCGGCGGGGCCGTTCTTCACCTGCGTGAGTATCTGGACGTCCATCTCATGCAGGGGGGCCGTCTTGCCATATGCTGGAACGAGGCCACACATGGCGCGGAAGGCAGCTATGGTCTTTCCGGCCACATCGTCTTTCGACGCAGGGAAGAGATAGACGCCAGGTGTCAGCGCGACGTTCGGATCGAAGCGCCGGAGACCTACCGCCTTTCCGGTGCGCACAGCGGATGCGACGGCCGGAATGCCGGTGGCGTCGTCCTGTCTGTGGACAATGTCCAAGGTGACCGAAGGTATCGCCGTTGCCTTGACCATGGTGTGGAAGGGCAGGCCGGGTCCGATGGGCGGAAGCTGACCGGGATCGCCGATGAAGATCAGGTTGACCTCGATAGGTAGCTGGGCGAGCACCCGGTAAATTGACGGCGTATCGAGCATGGAAGATTCGTCGAAGATGACCGTCCCCGCCTCGATACGACGGCCTGCGTCCTCGATGTCGTGAACTAGCCGAGAGAGGGTGCTCGCTGGACGACCTGTCGCCTCGCTGATCCGCCTGACGGCGCGGCCTGCCAGAGCCACCTGCAGGTGCTCGACGCCGTGGCTTTTAGACTTCGGAAGACCGTCACGGACAGCCTCCAGGGCGGCAAGGATGGCCCGGACGACCGTCGTCTTGCCCGTGCCCGCGCCGCCGCTGATGACGCAGACGCCGCAGGTAGTCGCCATGAAGACCGCCTCGCGCTGCGCATCGGTCAAGGCGTAGCCGATCTCCGCCTCGACCTTGGTCATGGCATCGACCACGAGCTTACCGTCAAATCCCGGAACTTCGCGACCTATGCGCTCGCCGATCTGTCGGGCGACTTCCTCCTCAATGAACCGACAGGCTCTCGACTGAAGAAGGTCGGTTGACGGTGACACCACGCGCCCCGTGGTCGAGGCCAGATCGATGGCACTCGCCGCATCGCCGATCCAAGGCGCGAGCAGGCGTTTCACCAGTGGTCTCAGGACAGAGGCGGGGGAGGCCATGTTCCCTGCCCGGAAGCGGATGGCCAGCGCCTCCTCGACGGCGGCCGCCAGGCGTCTCGGATCGTCAAGGGCGACACCCAATCGAAGCGCTCGGGCGTCCACATCCTTCCACGGCTCCAGCAGTGTCATCGTGAACGGATCGGCCTTAATGCGGTCGATGGCTCCGAGACCCCAGACACGGGCGGCTGCACCCGCCACACGGGGCGATACTCCGTACCGATCCAGCCAACGGAAGATTTCGACCTCCTCGGCAAGCATGCCGAAGCCGTCGACGATAGCGATGGCCCGATCCGCCCCCATGACCTCCGCGAGCGCCTTCAGGTCGCGATCCCGGATGATGTCGTAGATAGTCTCGCCGAAGCGGTCCCAGACCTTTTCGGCGGTCGCCCAGCCAATACCGACGAAGCGCTTGTCGCTGGCAAGGTGCCGGATGATCGCCCGTCCCCTGGTCACCAAGGGCAGGGCTACCTCGGCATGAAGCTGCGGACCATATTCTGGATGGAGTTGGATGGGACCAGTGACGCGCCACGTCTCGCCGACGGCCGGATCGCGCGGTGATCTCTTTGCGGGGACGAGGGCGCGGCGGAGTTGCTCGGTCTCGTCGCGGCCGATGATGACATGGTCGCCGAACCGGCTGGCATGGACGGAGGTGAGGGAAAGCTCCCAGGAAGACTGCTCAGAACGCTCACCAAGGACCAGCAGCGTCTGGTCCTCGGAACCACGCCGTCGTTCAGTGGCCCCTGCCATGGGTTCTGGCTCTCCGTTCACTGCGGCCACCCACGACGTGCCGTCGCGGGTCCCTGTGCCTCATTCACTACGATCCAGCTCCCACGGCCTGTCGGGGCCACGACGGCGCGGCTCCGAGGACCAGACTTCAGACACCCAATCATGGAAGTCTCCCAGTCTCGGCGATGACGGCGCTCAACCTTTTCAGGCGGTCCAGGTCGCGGCGCAGCGAGGCGTTCTCTGCCTTCAGGCGCAGGTTCTCCTCTTCCAGAGCCATCTGGTTACCGTCCACTTTGGCCTTCTGCTCGCGGTCCGCTTCCGCCTGTTCGAGGCGTGTCAGATTGGCCTTGCGATCACGGTCGTCGGCGTTGCCGAGGATTTCGGCGCAGCGAGGATTGGTGCGGAACACCTGTCGGTCGAACCCGCATTCCTTGGCGATGAGGCTCTTGTTCAGATCGACGCCGTATCTGGGAAGCGGCTCGTCCTTGTGCTGCTCCAGATATTCGATAAGAGCGTCGACGTGCTCCTGGGCGACCTCGACGCCGCTCTTGCCAGACCCTTTCGCCATTAGGACTTCCTCGGCGGAAGGGTGACGACCTCGCCAGATGGAATGGCATTCATCTCGTCGAGTTTGTCGACTGTCGCCTGATATCCCTCGAACAGACGTTTCCATTTCGAGAAGCCGCCCATTTCGGCGACAGCCAGGATCATCATGCGGTGTGACGCTATCACGAGCTGCCGATCAGCCTGAAGCTGGTCAATCTCGGCATTCTTCACCTCGACCAGCCACTCTAATTCGGTGCGGGATTTCTTGCTGCTGCGGTCGATGGCAGACCGTATCGTCTCCTGCCTGCGCTGGGCGTTTTCGAACTTGGTGCGCCTGTCGGCGTTCCGGGTGATGTCGGTAGCGTTCTTGAAGACCTCGCCACTGCGCCGCACGATAGCTCTGGCGGTGATGGTTTCGTTTTCGGCGATCATCGCCTCCAGCAATTCCTCAAGATGGGCGATCTTATCAATCATCGAGGTCTCTCAGGCGGCTCATGGTGTCGATGATGGTGTTACCGAACTTCTGCTCCGGCGTCACGGACAGGTCTTTGCCATCGGGGAAGGGGCGGTCACCGGGTTCAGTTGCGAGCGCCTTGCCGATGTTCTCGTAGCGGATGCGGGCATGGGCGATCTGGTTCGCCCACCCAGCATATCGACGGCCCTCGGGCACGGATTCCAACTGGATGATGATTTTCGCGAAGCGGTCGCGCATCTTTTCGAGATGATCGTGCTCTTCGACGACGTCGGTCCGGGCAAGATGAAGGCAGCCGTTGAAGCATTCGAGGTGTTTCGGGCAAGGATCGCTGGTGAAGCTGTTAACGCACAGGCCATACGGCGTGACGTGGAGACCGTCCGCCTCGGCATTGAGATAGTCGAAAGCCGCGTCGTCCCCATACTCGCGCTGGACACGCCGGAACTCGTCGACAATAGGGCCACGTACCTTGTTGGCGGCGATCATCTTGTAAACCTGAAGCGCCTTGTCACCGAGCGCGTCCTCGGCCTCCGGAGGGACGTCGATTTCGCGGATGTCCTCATGGAGGCTTCGATGATCGTACTCATAGCTCTGCTGGACGCTGCGCCGACCGAACTTCTTGGTGATCATCGTGTCGGCGACGCCGAGCCGGAACAGCTCGGTATTCTGCAGGTGCCGCAGGGAATGAGATGTCAGCGTCAATGCGCGGTCCTCGTCCGTCTGGCCGTAGCGCCGGAACAGGGTTTCACCGCTCGCCTTGCCGCTCAAGGAGCCATTCAGCGAACCTTTCTCCAAATGGCCGACTGCAGAGTAAAGCGTGGTATCAAGGATTCCGTTGTTGCGGCCTTCGATCAGGTTCCTGATGGGCATCAGGAACAACAGTTCATGAGGGTGGAACTCAGTGCCGTCAGTAGTTCTGGCTGGCTTGGTATCGGACAGCTTGGTGGCACGGTTTTCCCGGATATGTTCCTCCACATCGCCCACCCGCACAAATGCGTTCCGCCATGGAATTGCGCTCGTGTAGGGCATGCCAACCTCATTGCGTATCGGAATATGCCTCTGGGCGGGATTGGTCCAGAACTTCGTCAACATGGCTGGTCGGCCGAGAAGCTGATGTTCTCTAACCTCTGCAAGCAAGCTTGGATTATAGGACTGGCGATAACGCGCGATCAGCTCAGCAGGTGGCGGCTCGTGGGAGAAGACGGGGTTACCAGTCATCCGGACGTACATTTCCCAGGCGGGCAGCAATCTATCATCGGGATATTCTGGGAACACCCGTCCTGTCTGGGACTGCAGCCGGAGCCTTTCGCGCAAGGGAGCGGTGATTGTCGCGATGTAATCGAGTGCCTCAACGAGAATTTCCTCGAACATCGGCGGTACGTGCTGACTGTTTTCGTACAAGGCCAGGCCCTCGGCCAACTCATCCTCGTCCTGTTTTTCCGCGAAGTACCGGATCACAAGCGAGCGCGAGAACCCCCCACGCTCTCCGGCTGGTCGGCCATCCGCGTCGAGATATTCACGCCAACGCTTCCAATCCAGAGGAAGCATTGCGGCCTCTCCGATCCGGAAGCCCATAATGATCTGAACCTTGAATGCAGCGAACCTGATCGCGTCCGAGAATGTGAGCGGCGTCTCCGTGAAGACAATCCGCACCAGCTCCCAGAAGGCCTTTTCATCCGGAAGCTTCGACGCCGACTTCCTTTCCACCAGACTGCGCCGAAGGCTCTTGCTGCCACCGTGGGCGTTCTGGCGGTCGCGGATCGCATCGGCCTGCTGTTGCGCCGCCAATGCTTCTTTGGTGGCATAGGGCTGGCAGAAACGGGCCAGAGAAGGAATGTCGGCGAGCTTCTGTTTGTCGATGACGTTCCTGACCATCGTCACGAAGTCGAGCGCCTGTTTGCCAGATTCGAACGAATGCAGAACTGCATTGTAGGCCTGCTGGATATGATCAGGGGTGATAGCCCAGGGCGGCGTATCTTCCGCCGCAGGAGCCAGGCGTCGGATACCGGCCACCACTTGGATCGCGCTTCCGGGCTTCGTCTGGCTGAGGAGAAGTTGGTGGATCAATACGGCCTGGTAAAAGTCCAGCCAGTGTGGAGGCATCGGTCTCGCGACCAGTGAACCTTGCCCCATTTCCACTCTGATTTCATTCAGCTTATCGAAGGATGCAGTGTCCACGCCGACCTGGCCGAGCCATGAGACCGGGTTGGAGAACCCGCCTCGTAGTTCTGTCAGGTTCCACCGCGTATCTTTGCTGACCTTGCCATCGCCATCGAAGACTAGCTTCCAGCTTAGGCCGCGCTCTCCAGCCAGCCTCTTTGCGGTAGCGATAAATTCGGCATAGAACGGGTTCATACCTCCTCCTCACCATCGGATTTCAGCTCCTCGGCAACACGCCTTGCGGCGTCGAGAGTGCTCTTCAACTGAGCGTAGGCCGGAGATTGCTGGTTGTTGCGGGAGGCGGCGGCGAACTCCGTCACGACTGGACGGAGGCTCTCCACGACCTCCTGATGGAT
The DNA here is from genome assembly GCF_964254135.1 of Neorhizobium tomejilense. Taxonomy (NCBI): domain Bacteria; kingdom Pseudomonadati; phylum Pseudomonadota; class Alphaproteobacteria; order Hyphomicrobiales; family Rhizobiaceae; genus Neorhizobium; species Neorhizobium tomejilense. The sequence goes on along the minus strand of NZ_CAXUSO020000001.1, from coordinate 1,888,710 downwards.
TTCAGGGTCATTGAGCGGCATGAACTGGGAACAGGTGTAGCAGGCCAACACCGGATTCTTCATGCAGAGGTTCTGGCCCAGGTTACATCCGCCTATTCCCGCAATGGGTATTCCGTGGGGCACGCCTCCGATCTGCTTCTCGGCCGGGAGGCCGAGAAGCATCGCCTTGTCGATGGTTTTCGTTGTCGCGATCTTTGCAACATTGCTGTAGATGGGCGAGATCGCCAGCGCGTCGTTGATGCGCTTGGCCTGCGGGGGCGATGCGTCGAAGTATACGTTGGCGACGCGGTCGCTGGAGTGCCCCATGAACTCCGTCAGACCGACGTGAGAGATGCCGCCGTCCGCGAGGCGTTGCGCCGCCGTGTGCCTCAGGTCGGTTGGAGACCAAGCCTCTCCCGTCAAATCCGCCGTAAGCTCACGAATGGCCCGGCTAACGCCAGATGGTGTCAGGCCGAAGAGGAGGCGAGGGGGCACGCCCTCCTCCATGCTGATGCTTCCTGCATCCCGACGTTTCACGAACTCGTTGAAGAGCGGACCCCACTCCCGCTTGATCCGTCGGGTTTCGCGGATGCGCTTGCGGTTGTCCTTCTGCTTGATCCGGGTGACCGCTACATGGACAGCGCCAGTCGTGTACAGCCGAACATCGGCCGTCTCGATCCGCGCAATCTGACCGGGGCGGAACGCATACTGGTACGACGTGACCAAGATGCATACGTCGCGCAGTGTCTCGTCATCTATCGACTGCGGATCATTCGAAAGCGCCGCGCACATTGTGTCGATGTGATCGACGATCAGGCTTTGGTGATCCAGGGGCAGGAAGCAGTCGCCGATGCGGACAACCCTATACTTGTCGACCTTCGGACTTCTCAAAGCACGGATGATCGATGCTGTCGCGGGCGTCCAATGACCAATGTTGAGCCGACAGAGGGAATGGAGAATAGCTCTTAGCGAGTAGCTTTCTCTCGCAGAGACTTCTGCAAGTACGGATGTGTTCCAATGAGATCGAGCGTCGAACGGCTGTGACACAACCAGTTCGATGAGCGAGAGGACGCCGCGACGCGCGAGATAGCTCAGCGTGCTCCCAAAGAGGATCGTTACGTAGTGGAGGTCATGTTCGCCAAGCCAATCAGCGAACACATGTTTCATGACCTCCGTTGCAGAGCCAAACGCATTGAACGCTATTTGATGCTGGCGGCCGTCCAAGGCAAGGAAGACTTGGTCGGTTTCGGCCAGGTCTCGGACGGAGCATATCTCGTTCGCAAAATCATCGTAGTATTTGACCACTGCGGGCAGCGGCGGCAATCTTGATGTCAGGCGATCAATCTCGGCGACTAGGTGGTTGTTCTGAAGCGTGACGGCGGGCTTCAACGGGACGTCTCCGGAACAGCGCGTCGAAGAGCATCCACGAAGTGATCGAACTTTTCGTCCCAGACTTCGGCTAGGCTGGTTTCGAAGTAGGCCTTGGCATAGAGGCGGGGCATGTCCGACTTCTTCGACCATCCGAAGAACGTCCGCAACTTTTCCTGAGCCTTGTCCAAATCATTGCCTGTGTCCTGATACCGACGCATCCTGACGACAGCGGATGTATGACGCAGATCATGACAGGAGACGCCTTTAAGTCCCTGCTTTTTCAGTGATTGCTTGGCATCATTGGACAGAGCCTTCGTCGCAACCTCGAAGATTTCACTCAGGGATCGCAGCGAAAGCGGCAGGCCTTTTTGAGAGATCAAAAGGTGTGGGTGGTTTGCCCGTCCGCGATGGTTGCGGATGTAGAACCTGACGAGTTCAACTATCTCTTCCTGTAGCGGAAGCTGGCGTCGCGACGTCTCGGTCTTCAGTCCAGGCTGTTCGTATCGAGGGTCCAGATCATCGACTTCCTCGACATCCAACCAGTGAACGGTCTTGCGGGCGACCGGATCGAAGTCCTCCTTGAATGAGGAACCGTACAGCAACGCGCCTTCGCCACGGCGAAGCCCAAGGCGCAACAGCAACATGAAGACCAAGAGGTTGCGCCAGCGCAGTGTATCAGTCTTGAAGGGGTTTCGCGGCGAGTCAGGCCTGAAGATTTCGTACAGGTCCTCGATTACGAGCGGCGGAAGCGCCCGGATAGGCGGCGGCGGCTTCTGCGGGTTCGGGACGAGATTGCGGTAGAATGTCTCAAGGCGATGCACTTTCGCCTGGATTTCGTTCGCCCGCGCACGAGCCGTGCTACCGGCTTGGCGAAGCATTTCGGTCGCGAAGTCGAGCGCAAACTTCCATGTGGACGACTTGTCCGCGTTCTCGATAACTGCCTCATTCCTGAGTTGAGCGAAGAAGCCGAGAAGACATTCTTCCAAGGCATCGCCATCGGCTTCGGCTATAAGACGGTCAAGACAGTCGGTACCGTGTTGCTCGCAGACGGCCTCGTAGAAACGATCAATGGCTGTCAAATATTTCTGTCGGCTAGACGGCTCCAGTCTCGGGTTCAGGACGTCACTCCAGATGGTGGCCCAAAACCGTGGGACACCACGCGGCCCGACAACGACAAGCCCGCGTGCGGATGGCGGCAGCGCCGAATTTCTCATATTGATAACCGGCATGGTGACTCGCGTTTTTCAATGAGCGCAACCATGCCATCCGTTAGCCCCAACGCAACACCACAAACCGCAGGATGTTGAGTTTTCCACAATCGCGTAAAATGCGGTTCCAGGTCAGAATGCAACAGCAAACAAACCGCCTAGATGTTCCATAATCTATCTTATGCGATATTTGTGTCGCATCGGGTACATTCTAATTTCAAGTGCGACATGCCAATAACATCAATGGCTTCGCCTTGGAGAAATTTGCATGTCGCCCTGCTATTCGCAACTCACCCTGTCCGACCGCCGCCATCTGTATCAGTTAAAGGAACGCAAGCTGCCGGTTGGTGAGATCGCCCGCCAACTCGGCCGTCATCGTTCGACCATATACCGCGAGCTCAAGCGCAACACGTTCCACGACCGCGAGTTTCCAGAATACACTGGTTACTTCGGCACCATCGCCAACGACATGAGCAAGGAGCGCCGCCGACGGCTGCGCAAGCTCAGACGACATCCACAGCTGCGAGACCTGATTATCGATCGACTGAAGGCCAAATGGTCACCGGAACAGATTGCCGGCCGGCTGTTGATTGACGGGATCAGCCCAGTCAGCATCTGCCCGGAAACGATCTATCGCTTCATCTACTGCAAGGAGGATTATCCACTTGGCCTTTACGAGCACCTGCCTGAGCGACGTCGCCGACGCTTGCCGCGTGGATCCCGCAAGCCGCGTGACGGGCTCATCCCGTTTGAGTGCCGGATCTCGCAACGGCCTGATTTTGTTGATGATCGGTCCGAGTTCGGCCATTGGGAAGGCGATCTGCTGATCTTCAAACGCGAGCTTGGCGAGGCCAACATCACCTCGCTCGTCGAACGCAAGAGCCGCTACACCGTGTTGATCAAGAACCGCAGCCGCCACTCGCGGCCGATCATGGACAAGATCATCAATGCGTTCTCGCCGCTGCCGTCTTTTGCCCGTCGCAGCTTTACCTTCGACCGCGGTACCGAGTTTGCCGGCTTCCGGGCTTTGGAAGACGGGATCGGCGCCAGGAGCTGGTTCTGCGACCCGAACTCGCCCTGGCAGAAAGGTGCTGTCGAGAACGCCAACAAGCGGATCCGCCGCTTCCTGCCTGGTGACACCGACCTATCCAACATCACGCAGCAACAGCTCGTCGACCTCGGCCATCACCTGAATGCGCAGCCACGCAAATGCCTAGGATACAAAACACCCGCCGAAGTGTTCATCGCCCATTTGCGTGAAACAGGCTGATCCCCTACCCTCCAATCGCGTATGTTGCACTTGGCGTAGATTCTCCATCGGGAACGCTACCGACGAACACCCGTTCCCTCCCGCTGAGGCTTCCCAGACCGTTGGCCTCTTCGTCAAGCTCGGCGCAAGCAAGCGTCCCTAACGTCGGCCTCACCCGGAATGATTCCGGTTCAGATTGAGGACAATGATATGTCGAACGAAACCAATACCCACCAGCCGTCCGAACAGTCGCTCGCGCTGTTCCTGCAGGACAACGACGCCGACAAGCTGACCGATATTCTGGTCGAGGCGCTCTACGAAGCCTTCCGCATTCTCGAAGACGAAGTTCGTCCCGAAACGTTTCACTAGATCGTCCGTTCGAGTGCTCGGACATGCTTGTCTTTCGCGTGCGAACATGATTGCCGTACGGCATTAGCAGCCCTCACGGATTCTCCCATCATGTTTGCAAGCGCCACGCCCTTCCTCACCATCGGCCTTCTGATTCTGTCGAACGTCTTCATGACCTTCGCCTGGTACGGGCACCTGAAATTCGAGAGCAAGCCGCTTTATCTCGTCATTATGGTGAGCTGGGGCATCGCCTTCTTCGAATATTGCGCCCAGGTGCCGGCAAACCGCATCGGCTACGGTTACTTCAATGCAGCCCAGCTGAAGACCATTCAGGAGATCATCACGCTCTCGGTCTTCGTCATTTTCTCCGTGCTTTATCTCGGCGAGCCAATTCACTGGAAGCAGATCGTCGGCTTTGGTTTCATCGCGCTCGGGGCGTTCTTCATCTTCACGAAATAGAGCGGGCGCCGGGAACCGGCGCGCCATAGATGTGTTCGGGCCACCATGACGTCAGGTGGTGCGATGAAGAAGAGATCGGGCGATATCCGGATCGGCATTTCGGGCTGGACCTACAAGCCCTGGCGCGGCGTGTTTTATCCCGAGGGCCTGCCGCAGAAGCAGGAACTCACCTACGCCGCCGAGCATTTCCGCTCGATCGAGATCAACGGCACCTTCTACGGACTTCAACGGCCGGAGAGCTTTGCCGCCTGGTATGACGCGACACCCGACGACTTCGTCTTCGCGATCAAGGGGTCGCGTTACATTACCCATATGCGCCGCCTCACCGATATCGAAACGCCGCTCGCCAACTTCCTGGCGTCCGGCGTCCTGCGCCTCGGCAAGAAGCTGGGGCCCGTCCTCTGGCAGTTTCCCCCGCGGATGAAATTTTCGACGGAACGTTTCGAGCCGTTTCTGAAGCTGCTGCCGAAGACCACGGGAGATGCCCTCGACCTCGCGGCGCGGCACGACTCGCGCCTCGACGGGCGCGACTATGTGAAGACGGATGCGGATCGGCCGATCCGCCATGCATTGGAGATTCGCCACGACAGCTTCCGCTCACAGGATTTCATCGACCTGCTGCGCCACTACAGGGTCGGCCTGGTTGTCGCAGACACGGTCGAGTGGCCTCTGCTGATGGATCTCACCGCGGATTTCGTCTATTGCCGCCTGCACGGCTCCGAGCAGCTCTATGTCAGCGGATATGATGACGAGGCGCTCGACCGCTGGGCGCAGCTCATCCGCCAATGGACGAAGGGTCGCGACCCGAAAGACGCGGAACGCGTGGGGCCGCCTTCCCCACCGCGTGCGCACGGCCGGGATGTCTATGTCTACTTCGACAACGACGTGAAAGTGCGCGCCCCGCGGGATGCCCAGGCCCTCGCCGACCGGCTTGATGCGGGGCCGATTTCGTCGATTGCGAAGACCGCCAGACGCGCCTGAACGGGAGGTTTTCGCTTTTCCGTCGGCATGCCTTCATTTCTATCTCGGTTTGATTTAGAGACAGTCCTTCAATCCGCCTTTTCCGGGCGGTAGGACTGTTCGCAAGGTATGTTGATAAATGCTTGATTCCCTCAGAAACGCCGCCCGCTCCTGGGTTGCCAAGTCGCTTCTCCTGCTTCTGGTTGCCTCGTTTGCCGTCTGGGGTGCTTCTCAGTCGTTGGTGACGACCGGCGGCAACACGGTGATGACCGTCGGGGACCAGCAGATTTCGAGCGAGGAATTCCGCCTCGCCTACCAGCGGCAGATCGCCAATCTCAGCCGCCAGTTCGGGACGCAGTTGACGGCCGAGCAGGCCCGCGCCTTCGGCATCCAGAACGAGGTGTTCACGCAGCTCGCAGCCGGCGCCGCGCTCGATCAGCTTTCCGACGACATGAACCTCGGCCTTTCGGAGGACCGCCTCGCCAACCTGATCGCCGAGGACCCGGCCTTCAAGGGCGTCAACGGCCAGTTCGACCGCAACCTCTTCACCTCTCGCCTGCGCAATGCCGGCATTCGGGAGGACGACTACATCAAGGAGCGCAGCAAGGTCGCGGTCCGCAGTCAGATCGTCGAGGCAGTTTCGGATGGCTTCCAGCCGCCGAAAGTGCTGGTCGATGCCTTGAAGAGCTATCGTGACGAAACCCGCACGATCGACTACATCCTGCTCTCCAACGCCAATATCGATCCGGTGAAGGCGCCGGCAAACGATGTGCTCGCTGCATGGTTCGAGGGCGTGAAGACCCGTTACCGCGCACCCGAATACCGCACTTTCACCTATGTGAAGCTGCAGCCGGGCGACATCGCCGACGCATCTTCGATTACCGACGAAGCGGCGCGCGCCGAATATGACAAGCGCAAGGACAGCTTCAAGACGCACGAAACCCGCACGATCGAGCAGCTCCCCTTCCCCAACAAGGAAATGGCGCAGGCGGCCGCGACGCAGCTGAAGGACGGCACCGCCACTTTCGACCAGATCATCAAGGATCAGGGCAAGACGGCGACGGACGTTCGGCTCGGCGATTTCACCAGGGAGAACGTGCCCGATCCGGCCTTTGCCGATCCGGCCTTCAAGGTCGCCGCCAGCGGCGGAACGACGCCGGTCATCGACGGCACCTTCGGCCCGGTCATCCTGCGCGTCACCAATATCCGCCCGGAAACGACGCGTTCGTTCGACGAGGTCAAGGAAGACATCCGCAAGCGGCTTGCCGTCTCTTCCGCGTCCCAGGAAGTTTTGAGCGTTCACGACCGTTTCGAGGACATGCGTAGCGGCGGCACCTCGCTCGAGGAGACTGCCAAGGCGCTCAACCTCAAGGCCGTTACCGTGACATCCGATGCCTCCGGCCGCGACGAGAAGGAGCAGCGCATCACCGAACTGCCGGCTTCCGCCGCGCTGCTCGGCGATGTTTTCCGGACCGAGCCCGGCGCCGACACCATTCCGGTCAACCTCGGCAATGACGGTTATGTCTGGTTCGAGGTGCGCAACATCGTGCCCGAGCGCGACCGCCCGCTCGCCGATGTGCGCGAAAAGGCCGTTGCCGACTGGACCGCCGAACAGCAGCGCCAGGCGCTCACCGCCCGCGCGACCGAGCTCAAGAACCGCCTCGACAAGGGCGAGACGCTTGCAGCCATCGCCACCGAACTTGGCGTAGCGGTCGAAAACAAGCAGGGCCTGCGCCGTGGCGCCGAGGACGCGATCTTCGGCAACGAGGCGATTTCGGCGGCCTTCTCCGGCCCGGTCAACAAGACTGCGACCGCGATCGGTTCCGACGGTGAAAGCCGCCTTCTGATGAAGGTGGCCGCCGTGGACCAGGCAACGACGGATGCGGTTTCCGGCGACCAGCAGCTGCAGCAGATGGCGAACGCTGCCGGTGACGACATGCTCGATCAGATGGTCAACAGTCTGAAGACAAGCTACGGCGTGTCCGTCAACCAGACCGTCGTCGATCAGGCCATGCTGCAGTAAACCAGAGGGACGGCCGACCATGCCTGAGCTGAAACCCCTGCTTGCCAAGGTTGCCAATGGCGAGAGCCTCAGTCACGAAGAGGCGCGAGGCGCTTTTGACATCCTGATGTCCGGCGAGGCGACGCCGTCTCAGATCGGCGGCTTCCTGATGGCGCTGCGCGTGCGCGGCGAGACGGTTGCCGAGATCACCGGCGCGGTCGAAACCATGCGATCGAAGATGCTGCCCGTCTCCGGCCCTGCCGACGCCATCGACATCGTCGGCACCGGCGGCGACGGCCTCGGCACCTACAATATCTCGACGCTTGCCTCCCTGATCGTCGCCGGCTGTGGCGTCCCGGTCGCCAAGCACGGCAACCGGGCGCTGAGTTCGAAATCCGGCACTGCCGATACGCTGTCGGTTCTGGGCGTCAACCTGGAGATCGGGCCCGACCAGATCTCCCGCTGCATCACGCAAGCCAGCATCGGCTTCATGTTCGCGTCGATGCATCACGCGGCGATGCGCCATGTGGGGCCGAGCCGCGTCGAGCTCGGGACCCGCACGATCTTCAACCTGCTCGGCCCGCTTTCAAACCCTGCCGGCGCCAAACGCCAGCTTCTCGGCGTGTTTGCGCCGAAATGGCTGGGGCCTATCGCCGAAGTCCTGCGCGATCTCGGTTCGGAGACGGTCTGGATCGTCCACGGCGACGGCATGGACGAGATCACCACCACGGGTATCACCCAGGTGACGGCGCTGGAAGACGGCAAGATCCGCTCTTTCGAACTGACGCCGATGGATTTCGGCGTTCAGCCCGCAACGCTGGACGAACTCAAGGGCGGCGATGGCGTGCACAACGCGGCCGCATTGCGCGCCGTGCTCGGTGGTGCCAAGAATGCCTATCGCGATATTTCGCTCTGCAATGCGGCTGCCTCGCTGGTCGTCGCCGGCAAGGCGGAAACGATCGCCGACGGCATGAGGCTTGCCACCCGTTCGCTGGATGGCGGCCAGGCAGCTGCTGCGCTCGACCGTCTGGTTGCCGTCTCGAACGAAAAGGATTGAGGTCATGACGGATATCCTCAAGAGGATCGAAGCCTACAAGCGCGAGGAAATCGCCGCTGCCAAGGCGAGCGTACCGCTTGCGGAGCTGAAGGCCCGCGCTGCGGACCAGCCCTCCCCGCGCGGCTTTCATCGCGCACTGAAGGCGAGGCAGGATAGCGGTGCCTTCGGGCTGATCGCCGAGATCAAGAAGGCAAGTCCGTCCAAGGGCCTCATCCGCCCGGATTTCGATCCGCCGTCGCTTGCAGCAGCCTACGAAGCCGGTGGTGCCACCTGCCTCTCCGTCCTCACCGATGCGCCGAGCTTCCAGGGCGCGCCGGAATTCCTGACCGCTGCCCGCAACGCCTGTTCGCTGCCGGCGCTGCGCAAGGATTTCATGTTCGAGACCTACCAGATCCACGAGGCGCGCGCCTGGGGCGCCGACTGCATCCTGCTGATCATGGCCTCGCTTTCCGACGACGAGGCGCGCGAGCTATACGACGTGACCGCCGAACTCGGCATGGACGCGCTGATCGAGGTGCATGACGAAGAGGAAACGGAGCGGGCGCTGAAGCTCCCCTCGCCGCTGATCGGCATCAACAACCGTAATCTGCGCACCTTCGAGCTCAATCTCGAAACGAGCGAGCGGCTGGCGCCGATGGTGCCGGCCGACCGGCTGCTCGTCGGCGAAAGCGGCATATTCAGCCATGAGGACTGCCAGCGCCTGAAAAAGGTCGGCATCAACACCTTCCTGGTCGGCGAAAGCCTGATGCGCAAGGACGACGTGGCCGCCGCCACACGCCTTCTCCTGACCGGCGAGGCTGCGGCCCAGGCGGCAGAATAATGACCGGCCTCACCCATATCGGCGCTTCCGGCGAGGCGCATATGGTCGATGTCGGCGACAAGGCCGAGACCAGCCGCTCGGCGACCGCCGAGGGTTATGTCCGGATGCTGCCGGAAACGCTGGCAACGATCCGCGAGGGCAATGCCAAGAAGGGTGACGTGATCGGCACGGCGCGGCTCGCCGGCATCATGGCCGCCAAGAAGACCTCGGATCTCATCCCGCTCTGCCACCCGTTGATGCTGACCAAGGTGGTCGTGGATATCATCGAGGACGAGCAGCTTCCGGGCCTTCGGGTGACCGCAACCGTCAAACTCACCGGCAAGACCGGCGTCGAGATGGAAGCGCTGACGGCCGCCTCGGTCGCCTGCCTGACGATCTACGACATGGCCAAGGCCGCCGACCGGGCCATGGAGATCGGCGGCATCCGCCTTCTCGAAAAGACCGGCGGCAAGTCCGGAACCTATCGCGCAGAGGACTGAGAAATGGCGTTGCTGCCTGTTTCCGAAGCGAAGAACCGCCTGCTCGGCAAGGCCAATCCGATCGGCACGATGGAGACGGTCGCTCTTGGCGACGCAAACGGCCGCGTCCTTGCGACGGACCTCGTTGCCCGCCTCACCCAGCCTCCCTTCGACGCGTCTGCCATGGATGGCTATGCGCTCAAGGCTTCCAACGTACCGGCGATCGGGACCGAACTGACCGTGATCGGTACCGCCGCCGCCGGCCACGCCTTCGAAGGCACGGTCGGCAAGGGTGAGACTGTGCGCATCTTCACCGGTGCACCCCTGCCGGAAGGTGCCGATTCCATTCTCATCCAGGAGGATGCCGAAAAGCTCGAAGGCAACCGCATCCGCACCAGGTTCGAAGTCATCAAAGGCCGGCACGTGCGCCCTCGCGGCCAGGATTTCGCCGAGGGCGAAACCGTGCTCCCGGCCGGCACGCTCATCGACTTCTCGCATCTGACGGTCGCTGCGGCCATGAACCACCCGGAGCTTTCCGTCCATCGCCGTCCGCGCGTCGCAGTCCTTGCGACCGGAGATGAGCTTATCCCGCCCGGCGCCACGCTCGGGAGCGCGCAGATCATAGCCTCCAACACCTTCGGCGTTTCCGCCCTGGTGCGCGACAATGGCGGCGAGGTCCTCGATCTCGGAATCGTCCGCGACCGGCCTGAGGATATCACCGCGGCTATCGACAAGGCCCGTGCGGCCAAGGCCGACGTGCTGGTGACCCTCGGCGGCGCCTCGGTCGGTGATCATGACCTCGTGCAATCGACGCTGAAAGCGGCCGGCATGGAGCTGGATTTCTGGCGCATCGCCATGCGGCCGGGCAAGCCGCTGATGGTCGGCGCGCTGGGCGAAATGCAGGTTCTCGGCCTGCCCGGCAATCCGGTGGCGAGCCTGGTCACTAGCCTGCTCTTCCTCGAGCCGCTGATCCGCAAGCTCGCGCACCTGCCGGAAAAGCGCAGGGAGGTGCAGGGCGTCGCGGCAAGCAAACTGGCCGCCAACGACCAGCGCCAGGATTATCTGCGCGCCAGGCTGACGAGGGACCGCGACGGCAATCTCGTCGCGGAGGCCTTCGCGAAGCAGGATTCATCGATGATGAAGATCTTTGCCCATTCCGACGGCCTCATCATCCGCCCGGCGCACGCGCCGGAGCTGCCGGCCGGCGCCCCCTGCCCGATCCTGCTGATCCGCCCTTGAGCTGACCCGATCCGTCCGGCGGCCCGGTCACTATCCGCGACCCGAACGGCCGCGACGAGACTATTCCTCGTCCTGCTCCCGCTCGCGCTCGGTCAGCACCCAGACATGACCGGCCGGATCGAAGATCGACGCCACCTGGCGACCGTTCATGTCCGTCTGGATCCTGTCACGCGTCATGCCGCCGAATTGGAACGCCGCCTCGACGACGCTTTCGACGTCCGGCACCGTCAGCTGGAAGATCGTGCTGACGGCGCCGTCGTTTTTCGGATGGTAAGGCCCCTGATAGGAAGGTGCTGACTCCCTTTCCGGATCCGATCCGCAGACGACGATGCCGATCGGTCCGAGCTGCAGCTCGATCATCATCAGGCGCAGCATTTCATAGGAATTCGTTTCCGTGGCGCCGAAGACGTTCTTGTAGAACTCGGCCGTGTCGCGTTCGCGTCCCTGTGCCACGAACAGGCTCAAACTCAAGCTGAAATTACTACCCAACATCGTCCATGCTCACCCGTGATTCCCCGGCAGGATAAAGGAGTTATTGTGGTGGTGTCATGTCAGCCGTGGAAGCCTCCGGCCTTTAACGGACGCTATGCACCGGATTCGCCGCCGGGGCCGGTATAACGCGCCCGTGGACGGATCAGATGTCCGCTCTCGACCTGCTCCATGGCATGCGCCAGCCAGCCGGTAGTGCGTGAAAGCGCAAAGATGACGAGAGGTGCGTCTTCCGGGAGCGAAAAAGTTGCGGCAAGCGATGCCAGTGCAAAATCGATGTTGATCGGTTCGCCGAGCAGTTCCTCCCCCGCTTCGGCAAGCGAGGCGTAGAGTGGCGGCGTTTCGAAGCTCGCCATCAGCGCCCGTGCCCGTGGATCGCCGTGCGGATAGAGCCGGTGACCGAAGGGCCTGACGACGCCTTCAGAGGACAGCATGCTACGGATCGCCTCGCGCACGCCGAACGACGCCGCCTTTTCCGCAAGCACCGTGACGCTGGTCCAGGCGCCGCCATGCCGCGGACCTGTGAGCGTCGCAAGGCCGGAAAGCGTCGCAGCGGAAAGTGCGGCGCCCGACGACGCCGTCACGCGCGCCGCAAAGGCGGAAACGTTGAGTTCGTGTTCGGCCGCCAGCACCAGCGCCCTGCGGATCGGTTCGGCCGCATCGGGACGCTGCCAGCCGAGCGCCAGCCGCTCATGCAGGGGCAGCGGTTCCGGCCACGGTGCAAGCGCCATGGCGACGGTGGATAGCACGTCGGCTGCTTCCGTGCGCAGGATGGAGGGTTTTCGCCGCAGCGCCGGCAGGTCGCTCATCACCCGAGCGGCAAGCCCGGCAAAGGCCGCAGCCATGCGGGTGGGGCCGCTCTGCCCTGCCCTGCCTGCGGCGACGGGCACGCTTTCCGTATCCCAGAGAAGTGCTGCGACCTCTTCCAGCGTGGCATGTTCGCACAGTTCGGCTGCATCGCGGCCGCGATAGAAAAGCCGCTCGTTGGAAATCGTCGAGATTGTCGTCGGCAGGACCGGGTCGCCCCAGCGGATCGCGTCCGCTGCCACCGCCGCCGATTGTCGCCGCCCGGCATGTCGTTCCGAGAGGCGCTTGACGTCGTCTGCCTGATACAGGCTGCGGCGCGGATCGGCAGGGTCCGGCTTGGCGCGGATGCGGCCGCGGCTGACATTGGCATAAAGCGTCTGCGGTTTGGTCCCGAGGCGGGAGAGCGCCTCTTCGGCGGTGATCCAGAGCATGTTCATGTTGATCGATTGCATCAAGATTGACGTCAATAAGACTAGGTCGGATCATCAAGCTCGTAAAGGAGAAACACCCATGAAAAACAACGGACTTGAAGATGTCATTGCCGCCGAGACCCGGCTTTCGGACGTGGACGGAGAAGCGGGCCGCCTCGTCATTCGCGGCGTATCTCTCGACCTGCTTGTCGAGCGCGCGACCTATGAAGATGCTGCAGCGCTGCTCCTCGATGGCTTCCTGGAACGTGCCGTCACCGCGGCCGATCTCAAGGTCCGCCTCGGCCAGGCCCGCGCCGAAGTTTTTGCGCATGTACGGGCGGCAGATGCCGCGCTTCTGAGCCTGCCGCCTGTCGATGCCATGCGCGCCCTGATCGCACGATTGCCGGACGGCGAAGATTTCGAAACCACGCTTCGGCTGCTGGCCGCCCCCGCCGTCTTCCTGCCGGCCGTGCTGAGGCTCCAGAAGGGAGAGACGCCGGTGGCGCCCACTCCGTCGCTTTCCCAGTCCGCCGATATCCTCGCCATGCTGAACGCCAGCCTGCCGACGCGCGAACAGGTCGCAGCGCTGGACGCCTATCTGGTGATGATCGCGGATCACGGTCTCAACGCCTCGACCTTCGCCTCGCGCGTCGTCGCCTCGACCGGTGCAGGCCTCACGTCATCGGTGCTGGCTGCCATCAGCGCGCTCAAGGGACCGTTGCATGGCGGTGCGCCGGGACCGGTGCTCGACATGCTGGATGCGATCGGCAGCGAGGACAACGCCAAGGCCTGGCTCGGCCAGGCGCTCGATCGCGGCGAACGGCTGATGGGGTTCGGGCACCGCATCTACCGCGTCCGCGATCCCCGCGCCGACGCGCTGAAAGGCGCATTGCGGCCCTTGGTCATGACCGGACAGGTGGACCCGGACCGCATCCGGCTCGCCGAAGCCGTCGAGCAGGCGGCACTCGCCATCCTCAGGGAGCGCAAGCCGGACCGGCCGCTCGACGTCAATGTCGAGTTCTATACAGCCCTGCTGCTCGATGCGCTGAAATTTCCGCGAGCTGCCTTCACCGGCGTCTTTGCGATCGGCCGCACGGTCGGCTGGGTGGCCCATGCCCGTGAACAAGCGCTGGAAGGCCGGCTGATCCGGCCCCGCTCGGTCTATGTCGGCCCCCTGCCCCAGGCGGCATGACTGGCGATCACATCTGGATAGACATGCCGCCGTCGACGGTCAGCACATGGCCGTTGACGAAGGAGCCGGCGTCGCTTGCCAGGAACAGCGCGGCGCCGGCGATCTCGTCGGGCCGGCCCCAGCGCTGCAGCGGCACGCGCTGGCGCATGAAAGCGATCATGTCGGGTTCCGCGGAAATCGCCGCATTGGTCTCGGTGGCGAACATGCCGGGCGCAATCGCATTACTGGTGACACCGAAGGGACCGTATTCGACTGCCAGGCTTCGCACCAGACCGGTCAGGCCCTGTTTGGCGACGGGATAGATGGCATCGCCCGAACGGGCCATGTTGCCGATGATCGACGTGACCGAGATGAGACGGCCATGGCCCTGAGCCTTCATGATATCCGCGGCTTTGCGGGACAAGGCGATTGCCGAGAGCAGGTCGGTCTGGATCAGGTTGAGGATTTCGGCATCGCTGAACGCTGCAAACGGGCGCCGGTCGCGGGCACCGACATTGTTGATCAGGATATCCAGCCGGCCATGATCTGCATGGAGCTTTGCGATCGCCTCGCGTCCGGCATCGAGATCTGCGACGTCGAAGGCGGCAGCGCTCGCCTTGCCGCCCGCATCGGCGATGGAAGCCACGGCCTCGTCGAGCATGTCGCCGGAGCGGCCGCTAAGTACGACATGCGCGCCGGCCCCCGCCAGAGCCTTCGCCATCTGCAGGCCGAGCCCTCGGCCGCTGCCGGTCACCAGCGCCACGCGCCCAATGAGGGAAAATCTGTCGAAAATGGCCATATCGCACCGCTGAAATGAAAAGAGCAATTCGGCGAAGCATAAGGGATGTTGAAGTAATCCCGCCAGTGCGAAAACAGAAGGTCTCCGCCTGACGGCAAAAAGGCAGGATGCGAAACCCTGCCTTTTTGAATTTGCTCAGACGAGGCGGCTCTGTTCCAGGGCCGCTTCGATGAAGCTCGCAAACAGCGGATGCGGATCGAGCGGCCGGCTCTTCAGTTCCGGATGGTACTGGACGCCGATGAACCAGGGATGGTCCGGATATTCGATCGTCTCCGGCAGCACGCCGTCCGGCGACATGCCCGAGAAGACCAGGCCGCAGTTTTCCAGCCGGTCCTTGTAGTCGACATTCACCTCGTAACGGTGGCGGTGACGCTCGGAAATATCGGTCGAGCCGTAGATCTCCGCGATCTTGGTTTCCTTCTTGAGCGCCGCCTTGTAGGCGCCGAGTCGCATCGTGCCTCCGAGGTCACCCGCGGCCGAGCGGATTTCGAGCTCGTTGCCCTTCACCCATTCGGTCATCAGGCCGACCACCGGCTCCTTGGAAGGGCCGAATTCCGTCGACGATGCCTTGTCGATGCCGGCGAGGTTGCGGGCAGCCTCGATGACGGCCATCTGCATGCCGAAGCAGATGCCGAAATACGGCACCTTGCGTTCGCGCGCGAAACGGGCCGCATTGATCTTGCCCTGCGAGCCGCGCTCGCCGAATCCGCCCGGTACCAAGATACCGTGAACTTTTTCGAGCCAAGGTGCCGGATCTTCCTTCTCGAAAATCTCCGACTCGATCCATTCGAGGTTGACCTTGACGTGGTTGGCGATGCCACCGTGATGCAGCGCCTCGATCAGCGACTTGTAGGCGTCCTTGAGGCCTGTGTACTTGCCGACGATCGCGATCGTCACTTCGCCTTCCGGGGTGCGGATGCGGTTGCAGACCTCTTCCCAGGCGTCGAGACGCGGCTTGGGGGCCGGTTCGATGCCGAAGGCGGCGAGCACCTCACTGTCGAGGCCTTCCTTGTGATAGGCCATCGGCACGTCGTAGATATTGGCGACGTCGAGCGCCTGGATGACCGCGGACGGGCGGACGTTGCAGAACAGCGACAGCTTGCGGCGTTCGGCCTCCGGGATTTCCCGGTCGGCGCGCACCAGCAGGATGTCGGGGGCGATCCCCATCGCCTGCAGCTCCTTGACGGAATGCTGGGTCGGCTTGGTCTTCAATTCGCCGGCCGCCGGAATGAACGGCATCAGGGTCAGGTGAAGATAGATCGCGGTGCCGCGCGGCAGGTCGTTGCCGAGCTGGCGGATCGCTTCCATGAACGGCATCGCCTCGATGTCGCCGACCGTGCCGCCGATCTCGCAGATGACGAAATCATAGTCGTCATTGCCTTCGGTAACGAAATCCTTGATCTCGTTGGTAACGTGTGGGATCACCTGGACGGTCGCGCCGAGATAGTCGCCACGGCGTTCCTTGTCGATGATGTTCTTGTAGATGCGACCCGTGGTGATGTTGTCGGTCTTCGTCGCCGAACGCCCCGTGAAGCGTTCGTAGTGACCGAGATCGAGGTCGGTTTCCGCCCCGTCGTCGGTGACAAAAACCTCGCCGTGCTGCGTCGGGCTCATCGTGCCCGGGTCGACGTTGAGATAAGGATCGAGCTTCCTCAGCCGAACCCGGTAACCTCGTGCTTGTAACAAAGCTCCGAGTGCCGCGGCCGCAATTCCTTTTCCGAGGGAAGAAACCACGCCGCCAGTTATGAATACATATCGCGCCATGGGATTCACCGGATACCTTTTCATTGGTGATTCCGCCAGCCCAAATCGTCTGCTTTATAAAAACGGCTGTGGAATCTTCACAAAATAAAACCGGCAGGCTTTTGGCCTGCCGGATCTTGAAACGTTGACCGAGCCTTATTGGCCGGTCGGAACACCCGTCGGTGCAGCCGGAGCGGCAGGCGCCGAACCGGTGGCGGGGGCCGCAGGAGCCGGCGTTGCAGGGGCAGCACCAGTCGCCGGGGCTGCCGGAGCGGATGCGCCGGAACCGGACGGAACGCCGTTGCCTGCCGGAGCGGGTGCGGGTGCCGGGCCGAGCTGGTCGAGAATGCCGCCGCCGGTGCCCTGCTGGCTCTGCGGGATGCGGTTCAGGATGTCGCTCGGACGGGATTCGTACCGCGCGAGGATGCCGAGCGCCAGCGAGGTGATGAAGAACAGCGTCGCGAGGATGGCGGTCGTGCGGGTCAGCGCATTGGCGGTGCCGCGTGCCGACATGAAGCCGGAGCCGCCGCCGATGCCAAGCCCGCCGCCTTCGGAGCGCTGGATCAGCACGACGCCGACAAGCGCCAGCACGATCATGAGATGAATAACGATCAGAACGGTCTGCATGAATTAAAGATCCCTGCCCCTCGACGAGGCAATAGAAGAAGATTGGCGGCTCTTTACATGAGGCTCGCGTGCATTCCAAGCCCTTATCAAAAAGCTTTAGGCCGTCAGTCCCTCATAGACCCGATAGATGGCGAGAAAGTCCTCGGCTTTCAAGCTCGCGCCGCCGATCAGTGCGCCGTCGACATTCTCGACGCCCATCAACTCCCGGGCATTGCCGGGCTTGACCGAACCGCCATAGAGGATGCGCATCTGTCTGCCTTCATCGCCGAACCGCTGAACGAGTTCTGCCCGCATGAATGCATGGGCGATTTCGATATCCTTGACGGTCGGCGTCAATCCGGTGCCGATCGCCCAGATCGGTTCATAGGCGACGACAGTGTTGGCAGCGTTTGCCGAGAGGGGCAGCGAGCCGAAAATCTGGCGTTTCAGGATGTCGAGGGTCTGGTAGGCGTCGCGTTCGTCGCCGGTTTCGCCGATGCAGACGATCGCCGTCAGGTCGGCGGCATAGGCCGCCTCCGCCTTGGCGCGGACCAGATGATCGGTCTCCGCATGGTCGGCTCGGCGTTCGGAATGGCCGACGATCACGTAAGTGCCGAAGCAGTCGGCGATCATCTCCGCAGAAATATCGCCCGTATGGGCGCCGCACATGTTCTGGTGGCAATCCTGGCCGCCGATTTCGAGCGGGCTGTCGGTCGCCAGGGCGGTTGCGACATAGAGCAGCGTCGCCGGCGGGCAGATCAGCACATCGACCTTTTCCGACAACGGTCCGATCACGCCATCGGCAATCGTCTTGATTTCGGTCAGGAACTCGCGGGTGCCGTTCATCTTCCAGTTTCCGGCAACGAGCGGGCGCACATCAGGCGTCATAGGCAAATATTTCCTCTCCGTTCGGTTCCGACCAGCAAAACCGAGGCCTCCGTCTATTCGGGAAACTGTTTTTAGACATATCCTGCGTGAATTGGTATGCAAAAGACAGGTTTTGGTTCAGGACCTTGGTTAACAACCGGCATTTCAGTGGCCGGTCAGCAGAAAATTCAGGACGTTCCGCCAATCGACCATCCGGATCGGCGTGCCGTGGCTGCCCGTCGCAAACAGCGTGAACCGGGTCGGGTAGCGCGCGGCCTTCAGCTTGCGATGGACCGCTTCCTGATCCTCGAACTTGTAGACGCTGTCGCTGCCGCCATGCGCGAAATAAATGGGCAGCTTGCGCTTTGCCAGAAGCGATTTCGGCAATTCCGGGTCCGGCGGGCCGCCGAGCAGCGCCATGCCCTTCAGATACCGGACGGCCTGCTCGTCGCGGCTGATGCCCTGGCATATGAAGCCGCCCATCGAGGCGCAGGCGAGGATGACCGGCCGCCCGGGCGACTGGTCGAACGCATAGCGGATCAGCGCCGCGATATCGGCGACACCATTGCCGTCGAACGAGGTGACGCTCGGTGAATAATAGGTGCCGCCATTGCCGGTAGCGAGGTTCTTCAGGCGGTTGAAATTGCCGCCGAACGTATAGTCGTTGGCGCCGAGCCGGCGGTCGCCACCGCGCCCATGGATGAAGATCACCGTGAAGGCGGCGCCGTCCGCCTGTCCCACCCTGGTGACATCGATCCGGCGCCCGGCCAGGTTCAGCGTCTCGTTCTGCTGATAGCGCCTGACG
The DNA here is from genome assembly GCF_964254135.1 of Neorhizobium tomejilense. Lineage (NCBI taxonomy): Bacteria > Pseudomonadati > Pseudomonadota > Alphaproteobacteria > Hyphomicrobiales > Rhizobiaceae > Neorhizobium > Neorhizobium tomejilense. Next base: position 1,869,863 of record NZ_CAXUSO020000001.1, on the reverse strand, counting down.
CCCAGGGAAACATATTCGTCCTTGACGCGCCGTTCCGGCTCGCGGTCGCGGCCGTTGATGTCGCGCATTTCCTGGTAGTCGATCACCTCGTAGGCGCCGCCGTCCAAGGATTTCAGCACCGTCATCTGGGAAAAAAGTTCATCCTTGAAAGGCTTTATCGGCCCCTCCTGTGCTCCTGCCGGCGCTGCAGCAAGAGTTGCCAGCACAGCAAGAAACGTGCCGAAAACGAAATGAACTGTGGACATGCTTTGTTTCATCCGGTTCCTTCAGCCTCGCAAGCTTGCCATGGCCCGATCGGCGCAGCATTGGTGAAAAACGACCGTTTCCATGCGGCATCGCGAAAAAGCCGGGTTTCTGGCAGAATCGCGAGTGATTCGAAACAGCACGAGATGGGTATGGCTTCCTCTTCCGCACCCCGACAGGTAGTACCGACGCAGCCAATGGATGACAATAACGACCTTTTTGCCGATTTGCCGGTGACAGCCAAGGCGGTCGCCGCCGAACCCGCGCCCGCCCTCAAGGCAGAGCCCTCCACACCGCGCCCGGCGCCGACGACCCTGTCCGGCGACGACTACGGCGCCTCCTCGATCCGCGTGCTCGAGGGCCTGGAACCGGTCCGCATGCGCCCCGGCATGTATATCGGCGGCACCGACGAAAAGGCGATGCATCACCTCTTCGCCGAGGTCATCGACAATTCGATGGACGAAGCGGTTGCAGGCCATGCGGACTTCATCGACGTGCATCTCGATGCCGAGGGTTTCCTGACGGTCACCGACAACGGCCGCGGCATCCCTGTCGAGAATCACCCCCAGGTTCCGGGCAAATCGACGCTCGAAGTGATCATGACCAAGCTGCATGCGGGCGGTAAGTTCGACGGCAAGGCCTATGAGACATCCGGCGGTCTGCACGGCGTCGGCGTTTCCGTCGTCAATGCGCTGTCCGACCTTCTCGAAGTCGAAGTCGCCCGCAATCGCAAACTCTACCGCCAGCGTTTTTCGCGCGGCATGCCGCAGGGCGGCCTGGAGGAACTCGGCGACGTCCATAACCGGCGCGGCACCCGGGTGCGCTTCCATCCCGACCCGCAGATCTTCGGCGACCACGCGAAATTCGATGCCGGTCGCATTTTTCGCATGGCGCGCTCCAAGGCCTATCTGTTCGGCGGCGTCGAGATCCGCTGGAGCTGCGATCCGGGCATGGTTCCCGCCGGCGGTGACATTCCGGAAAAGGCGGTCTTCCACTTCCCCGGCGGCCTGAAGGACTATCTTTCCGCCACGCTTGGCAAGGACTTCACGGTAACGCGCGAAATCTTCGCCGGCCGCACTGAGAAGACCGGCGGCCATGGCGCGATGGAATGGGCGATCACCTGGTATGGCGGCGATCCGGAGCTGCATTCCTATTGCAACACCATCCCGACCCCCGAAGGCGGCACCCATGAGGCGGGTCTGCGCATCGCGCTCACCAAGGGCCTCAAGAACTATGCGGACCTGACCCAGAACAAGCGTGCGAAGGACATCACCACCGACGACGTGATGATCTCGGCGGTCGGCATGCTCTCGGTCTTCATCCGCGAGCCGGAATTCGTCGGCCAGACCAAGGACAAGCTGGCGACCGTCGAAGCCCAGCGCATCGTCGAAAACATCCTGCGCGATCCCTTCGACCACTATCTTGCTGGCAATCCGGCGGAGGCCGCGAAACTCCTCGAATGGGTGATCGAGCGCGCCGAAGAGCGCCTGCGCCGCCGCAAGGAAAAGGAAGTCAACCGCAAGACGGCGGTGCGCAAGCTGCGCCTGCCCGGCAAGCTCGCCGACTGCTCGCAGAACACCGCCGAAGGTGCGGAACTCTTCATCGTCGAAGGTGACTCGGCCGGTGGCTCCGCCAAGCAGGGCCGCAACCGCGCCAACCAGGCCATCCTGCCCTTGCGCGGAAAGATCCTCAACGTCGGCAGCGCCAGCCGCGAAAAGCTGTCCGCCAACCAGCAGATCGCCGATCTCATCCAGGCGCTTGGCTGCGGCACGCGGACGAAATACCGCGAGGAAGACCTGCGTTACGAGCGCATCATCATCATGACCGATGCGGACGTCGACGGCGCCCATATCGCCTCGCTGCTGATCACCTTCTTCTACCAGGAAATGCCCGAGTTGATCCGCGGCAACCACCTCTATCTGGCAGTGCCGCCGCTCTACGTGCTGCGCCAGGGCGGCAAGACCGTCTATGCCCGTGACGATGCCCACCGGGCGGAGCTGATGGAAACGGTGTTCAAGGGCAAGAAGGTCGAGATCGGCCGCTTCAAAGGCCTTGGCGAGATGATGGCGGCGCAGCTGAAGGAAACGACGATGGATCCTGCCCATCGCACGCTGCTGCGCATCGCCATCGACGACGTGGATTTCGAAGGCACCCGCGAGGCCGTCGACAACCTGATGGGCACCAAGGCGGATGCCCGCTTCCGCTTCATTCAGGAGCGCGCCGCGTTTGCTGAAAACCTCGATATCTGAGCCGGATTCCCGGCTCGGATATTTTCAGAGGCCCATATTTTCAAAGATCTTGGGCGGCTACGATCAGCAGGCCGCCGATCACGCCGATATTGGCGGTCCAGCCATTGATCGCGCCGTCGCGCGGAAAGCCGTCCTTGTTCCAGAAGTCGAGCATTATCCACGAGGCGATGAGCGTGAAGGCGACAAGCCCAAGTGCCGCCCAGCCGGCGTAAAAACCGAAGATCACCATCAAGCCGGCAAACGCCTCGAAGATACTGCCGGTGATCAGAACTAGCCCCGGATGAGGTATGCCCCGCGCCGCCATCGGCGCGGTCACCGCGGGAAGGATGAAGAAATGCCGGACGCCGGCCACCACGAAAAGGCCCCCGATGAGCACGCGTCCGAAGACCATCAGGAATTCCGGTGTGGTCATGGAAGTCAACTCCGTTCGCCGAGCACCTTGGTAACCGCGCCGATCAACGCTGCCGCCTCATAGGGCTTGAGGACGACAGGCGCCGAAAAACTTGCCGGGATGATCGACTTGTCGCTGTAGCCGGTCGCGAAAATGAACGGAATGTCCCGGCGGATCAGTTCCTCGGCGATCGGCAGCGATGTGCCGGAGCCGAGATTGACGTCGAGGATCGCGACGTCGAACCTGATTTCCTTGAGCTTGCGGAACGCGTCGGCGACAGAGGGCGTCGTCGTCACCTTGTCGATGCCATGCTCGGCAAGCATCGCTTCCACGTCCGCGGCGATCAGCATCTGGTCCTCGACAAGCAGGAATTCGAGATCCTGAAGCCGCGGCGTAGCCGTGTCATCGCTGACGGCGCTGCTGCTTTCCTCGGTTTCGACTTCCGCCAGCTCATCATCGCCGTGGATGTGTTTCGACGGCACCACGAAGCGCGCCCTCACCCCTTCGGGCGGATATTCGATCTTCGCCTCGCCCTCCAGTTCGTAAGGCACGCTGCGGGTGATCAGGACGCTGCCAAAGCCGGCGCGTGACGGGAGGCTTACCGGTGGCCCGCCGTTCTCGGTCCAGACGAGTTCGCAGTCGTGGTTGGCAAGCCGTCGCCACTCGACATCCAACCGTCCGCCATTGACGGAGAGCGAGCCGTATTTTGCCGCATTGGTCGACATCTCGTGCAAGACCAGCGCCATCACCGAAAAGGCGCGGCTGTCGAGCCATATGCGCGGACCCTTGAGTGTGACGTTGCGCGTTCCCTCCCTGTAGGGCTTCAGCTCCGCTTCCAGAAGATCGGACAGCACGCCGCCGTCGCCGCCGCGCACCACCTGGTCATGGGCGAAGGCAAGTGCCTGGATGCGCCCCTTGAGCGAGCCGACATAATCCTTGAGGCTGACGTCGGCGTCGACCGAGTGCCCGACCAGCGCCTTGATCACCGCAAGGATGTTCTTGACCCGATGGTTGAGCTCCTCGTTCAGCATCCGCTGGCGCACGTCCGCCTTGCCGCGTTCGTCGGCCAGCAGTTCGTTGTGATGCAGAACCACCTCGACCAGCACGGCGCGGATCGCGTCGGCGATCTCGCGGTCGGCATCGGTCCAGGGCTGTGCCTGCTGATGCACCATCTCCTTCCATATGGCGAAACTCTTGCGGGGCGTCAGTCGATCGCCGAGCGGTCCCGTCTCGTAGGATTTTTCAGGATTGCCCGCCCAGTCGAGCGTCTGCACCTTTTCGCGGCGGAAGAAGAACAGGTAGTCGCGCGGCCTCTGCGAAAGCGGGATGGCCAGCAGGCCGCAGATCGTGTCCGGAGAAATGGGCAGCCCCGGCAGATCCAACGAGAGCTGGAAGCTGGACCAGATCCTGCCGCCCGAGGCACCGCCGACAAGTTCGGCGAGCTCTGCTATCAGGTTTTGCGGCGGCACGGCCCCATCGCCGGTCCAAACGCCGTCGAGCAACAGGCCGACGCCGTCACAGGTCAGCATCCGGCTGAATTCCCCAAGCGAGCTGCGCAGCAGGCCGGTGATGTCCGCATGGTGGGAGGCGGCCTGCAGGAAGCGGTCGAGCGAACGTCGCGCCTGGCCCGCGGTCTCCATGAGCTGCCGCTGTTTCAATGCGCTCAGATGCAGCGAGAAAAATTCGCCAAAGGTTTCCGCCGCCACCCGCTGCGGCATCGAGAGCACTTTCGGAGAATAGTGGTGGCAGGCGATCAGGCCCCAGAGTTCATTGTCCACCACGACCGAAATCGACATCGAAGCGGCGACGCCCATGTTGCGCAGATATTCGCAATGGACGGGCGAAACGCTGCGCAGGTGCGCGAAGGACAGATCGAGCGCCTCGCCGGTCTCGTCGGTTTCTGGCACGATCGGGATGCGCGGGTTGCTGGCGTCGGAAATCACCCGCACCGTGTTCTTGACGTAAAGCGCGCGGGCCTGTTTCGGGATGTCGCCTGCCGGGAAATACTGGCCCTTGAAGCTTTCGAGGTCGCGCCTCTTGTATTCGCTGACGACTTTTCCGGCGCCGTCCTCCTCGAAGCGATAGATCATCACCCGGTCGTAGCCGAGCATGGCATAGATCAGCCGCACCGAGCTTTCGATCAGCCGGTCGAGGCTGGCGACGTTGCGGATGCGGCTGATCAGCATGCGCGCCACTTCGAGCGGCTGGTCGGAATCGGTCGATGCCGGCTCGAACTCCAGGATCACCTTCGATTCGAAACGATGGATCGCGACGTCGAAAGCGGCTCCCGAGGCAAACCTGAGGCCATGCCGAAGCGCCGGCCTCGCAGGGTTGTCGGAGGTGGCGAGCGCATTGCGCAATGTGTGAGCCGCCTCCCCGCCGACGATCTCCTCCAGCCGCCGGCCGTTGATGTCTCCCGTGATCGAAAGCATGTCCGCCACATTGGCGGAGTGTTGCACGATCTCCGCGCCAGCGGCGTCGCAGGCGATAAGGCATCCATGGGGTTGAATGCTGCCGGGGATATGGATCGGCTCTCGGTCGCAATTGCTAAGGTCGACCGCATCCCTGTGAGGCATGTTACAAGTCCCTGAAGACAGTCCGGCCAATACAATGGGGACAGCAGACGCTTCGGCATCCTTAAGGTTAGGAAAACGTCATCAAGAAGGTTTGCATCGTATTTCCGGCTCTGCCGGAAGGTGATTTCATATTTCTATCGTATCTGCCGTCTAGGGCAAGGAGTAAGCTTCATTTTAATGGATGACGCATTAGTCTTGTACCAGCGGACCTCATAAGCCATATGATGGTGAAAACGAAAAAAGGAAATTCGGTGAGCGGAAATAACGATCGCAGAGGCCCGAAAGAGCCGCGCTGGCTTGGGCCGGTCGCACCGAGCAGGGTCGCGCTGATCCCGCCGATCTCCGCGGCTCGCTGGCTTCTCGTGCTCGTCGCCGCTGCCGGCATCTATTTCTTCCACGGATTCCTGGTTCCGGTTCTCGCCGCGCTGGTGATCGGCTTTGCCAGCTGGCCGCTTTATCGCGAGCTGCTGCGCCGGACCGGCGGCAACACCACCATCGGCGCCTCGCTCGCCATCATCTTCATCCTGACCTTCCTGATCGTGCCGATCGGCATCGCGATCTCCTATACGATCGGCGAAGTGCGCCAGTGGATCATCTGGGCGGCTGAAGTGAACCGTTTCGGCGCCCCGCCGCCCGCCTGGATCACCGGCCTTCCCTGGGTCGGCGAATGGCTGGGCATCCAGTGGGTCCAGCATGTCGGCTCGCCCGGTGCGGTCGGCGAACTCATCCAGATCGTCTCGGGCGCCAATATCGGCAATATCTACCGCGCCATCGTGGCGGCAGGCGACGGCGCCTTCCATCTGGTGCTGACGCTGCTCTTCATGCTGATCGCTCTGTTCTTCGTCTATCGCGACGGCGGCTCCTTCAGCGAGCAGATCGACCTTCTCGGCGAGCGCATCCTGCCGACCCGCTGGGAACGCATCTCGCGCATCGTTCCAAGAACGATCAGCTCCACCGTCACCGGACAGACGCTGATTGCGATCGGCGAAGGCATCGTACTCGGCATCGCCTACTGGATCGCCGGCGTCCCCTCACCCGTCACGCTCGGCGTATTGACCGGCCTGATGGCGCTCATCCCCGGCGGCGCGCCGCTGTCTTTCACGCTGATCTCGTTTTATCTGGTCGCCAACGGCGCCTATGTCGCCGGCGGTGCGCTTTTCCTCTGGGGCACGGTCGAACTCTTCATCGTCGACAAGACGCTGCGGCCGCGCCTGGTCGGCGGTCCGATCAAGCTTCCCTTCCTGCCGACATTCTTCGGGCTCGTCGGCGGTGTCAGCACCATGGGTTTCCTCGGCCTGTTCATCGGCCCGGTCCTGATGGCGCTGCTCGTCTCGATCTGGCGCGAATGGATCCGGGAAGTGAAAATGGCCGATGTGACCGAGGTCGAATCGGCCGATCTGGCCAAAGGGCCGGCGACGTCCCCGGACCTTCCGCCCGATCTTCCCGTGGTCAGGAAAGTCTCTTCTCCATGAAGATGCTGAGCGGATCGGGCCGGTAGCTCGAGAACGGCCCGATCTCCGAAAAGCCGTAGGCGTGATAAAGTCCGATCGCCTGCGGTTGATGGATGCCCGTCTCCAGCCGGATCGCCGACAGGTGAAGCTCGCCGCCGCGTTCCAGGATCGCATCCATCAGCCGCCTGCCGAGTTTCAGCCCCCGTGCCGCCTCGTCGACGAACATCCGTTTGATCTCCCCGGTGCCGTCGCCCGCCTCGACCAGCGCGCCGCAGCCCAAGATCGTGCCTCCATCGCGCGCCACGAAGAAAGAGACGCCGGGACCTTCGAGTGTCGCGACATCCACCATATGATTGCTCTCGGTGGGATAGAGCGAGGCCGCATAGGCGTCGGAGAGTTCAAGAAGCTTCAGCACGCTCGCCTGGCGTGGCGGTTCGATCGCGATCGTGACGGTCATTCTGCCTCCTGGAGCTTTGGTAAGAGAATGCCTTACCGGATGCGGCATGCCTGTGAAACCTGCCTTGGTCGAGCCAAGATTGTTCGATCTAAGTCATCCACCACATTTTAGGGGACGACATGAACTCCGCACTGATTGTCATGACCATTCTCGGCTGCAACGACGCCGGAACGGACTGCCACTATATTGCCACTGCTGAAAATCGCTGGCCGAGCATCGAATTGTGCAATTCCGTGTCGGAGCAGCAGCTGTCCGGTTATGCCAACCAACCCTATCCGATGCTTATCGCCGTTTGCCAGAAGCCGGAAGCCGCAGAGATTGCCAATGCGCCGGTGCCGCGGGCTCGACCCGAGACGGCGCCGCCAGCACCAGCCGGACAGCCGGCCGCGACGCCTGCTCAGGAACCGGTGACGCAGCAGGAGAAGGAAACACTGGCGGGCCGCGCCATCCAGCGGGTCAAGACCGTGCTTCCGACCACCGAAGGGGTAAAAACGCTGATGACCAGTCCGGTGCGGCTGGTCGAGAACGGCTATTCCTGGGTCGCCAAGAGATTCGAGCGCTAAGCCGGCGGTTACGCCGCCAGCGACACTCCGGTTGCGTAGGACCGTGCGCTCAGCCGGACGTCCAGCCGATGCAGCTTCTCGACCATGTCGAGAAGGTCGGAGACCGGCGAAAGCTGCATGTCCGACCGCTGGAACTTTTCGAGCAGCAGGCCGGCGATATTGTCGAGCGCGCCGGTTGCCGCCGCCTTGCGCCAGAGGAAGACCGCTTCGACGAAGACGGCAGCGATATCCCGTCCGAGGCCCGAGGCTTCGAAGAGCGCCCGCACCGCATGCATACGGCCGGTCGCAAGGATTGCCCGCACGCGGCGGTCGTCGAGGCCGGAAAGCGATACCATCGCGCCTGCGAAGAAATCGACCTTGCCGCTGCAGAGCGCATGGATGAGAAAGGCGGGCGTCAGCCGTCCGGCCGTGCGCAAATGTTCGACCAGGCCGGGAATTTCTGCCTGCAGCACGGTGCCGGCAATGGCGACGGCCGCAGCCTCGCCTGCCTCGCGGGTCATGTGCTCTATCCGCGCCGGCGCCATACTGGTCCGCACCAGTCCCGAGCCGGCAAGTGCTGCGGTAATGTGGTTGACGAGCATGTGGCGGGCGTCCGCAGGCAGCGCGTCGCGCTCCAGCAACAGGTTGCGGATTTCACAGCAATGCCCGAACCGCTCGGCGATCCGCCGGAGCGAAACCCGGGTGATCGAGGCGGTCTCGTTTTCCAGCAGGATGGTGACTTCGCATTCGTCGCCGATCTCGGCGATCGCGGCTGCAACCCCGCGAGAAAGGTTCGGCCTTGCGGCGATCATTCCGCGGGTCAGGCTGTCGCTGCGTCCGGCAAGATCGACAAGGTCGTTTTCGGTCAGTACGGGCGAACAGGCGATGACCGTGCAGGCGATCTCCGGCTGGTCTTCGGCAAGGCACACGATGACGGCCCGCGGCGCATCGGGAGAGTCCGCCAGAGCCTCCGCGAGCGCCAGGCGCACATGCGGCGATGGATCGTCGAGGAGATAGGTCATGGCAAGGCCCGCGGCGCGATGCTGCTCACCGCCCATGGGCGAGTGGAGATAGGCCCGGCCGAGAGCATTGGCCGCCTTCGCCTTCTCGCCTGTTCTTGCCGTTTCTGCCCAACGAAGAAATGCCTGTACGATCACACTCGGCCTCGACTACACATGCCAGTTCGGATCTGGCTGGCTTGATCCGTCACGCTAATGCCAAAAAGTTTAAGATTGGTTCACCACGTTCCTTAACCATGGCGAAGTCCTTGAAAATACGGTCCTGGTTTATCGTCGCCCCGTCTGCTGAGGCCTCAACGGTCCATTCGGCGGACGCGGATGTGGTCGTGCTCGATCTCACGGGCCTTCCTGAGTCGCGGAATGCGGTTGGGGATTTCTGCCGGGCATGGGCCGACTTGGCGCCGGTCGCCGGCCTCTCGTTTCTCCTGCCCGCTTTCTCTTCGGCACGGACGGAGGCCGCCATCGATCTCGCCATCCAATATGGGGCCGCCTCGGTCGTGCTCTCGGGCGTCCGCAACGGGGCCGAAGTCCAGAGGCTCGACATGGCTTTGCGCGTGGCGGAAATCCGCGCGGGGCTGGCGCCAGGCAAGACACGGATCGTCGCGCTTGCCAATGCCTCCGGCATCCTCGCCGCTTCCAGCTTCGAACGCTGCAGCAATCGTCTGGCGGCCCTCGGCTGGGAAGGCGGCTATGGCCCCTCCTCCGATACCGCGCGTGTTGCGGCTGGAACCATCGCGCTCACCGCCGCCGCCGCCGCAGGCATAGCGGCCGTCGATGTCGTCTCGCCCGCGGGGGACGCGGCTGCCTTCCTGTCTGACTGCGAAAGAGCAAGAGCGAACGGCTTCTCCGGCAAGCTCTGCCGCAGCTCCGATCAAATTCCGATCGTCAATCGGATTTTCAGCGTTTAGGCTCGGCGCCGGCCGGCCGGGTCATTTCGAACACGTCCGCGCCGCCGTCGGCGTAATCGCGATAACCCATGCGCGCAATCGGCCGGGCAAGCCCCATGTCGATCCGCCCGCCCCGCAGGATCTCCTCGCTGATATGGATGCCGACCACCTGGCCGAACACCATGTAGGCCTCCGCCGGCTCGCCGTCCAATCCGACCGGCTGGATCACCTGCGTGACGCGGCATTCCAGCACCGTATAGGCTTCGCCGACGTAAGGCGCATCGATGAGTTCTGCCATCTTGGCGGTCAGCCCCGCCACCTCGAACTCGCTGACGCCATAGGGCACCGGCGCCGACGAGGCGTTCATCTGCTCGGCCAGGTGACGGCTTGCGAGGCTTGCGGTGAAGACGCCGGTTTCCTTGGCGTTCTTCAGGCTGTGCTTCCGGCCACTGGAGGAAAACATCACCAGTTTCGGGCTGTCGGAAATGGCGTTGAAGAAGGAATAGGGCGACAGGTTCATGGACCCGTCCCTGCCCTTCGTGCCGATCCAGCCGATCGGGCGGGGCGCGACGATCGCCTTGAAGGGATCGTGCTTCAGTCCATGCTGGTTGGTGTCGGTCGTGTAGAACATCGAAAACCCTATTCGCCGGCGTAGGTGACGATCTGCGACAATTCCGGCCGCGGGCGGTCCGGCGTCGCGAAATCGCTTGAGCCGATATGGATGAAACCGGCGATCTTTTCGCCCGGCTTCACGCCGAGGAGGGCCAGCGCCTCGTCGTCATAGGCGACCCATTCCGTACGCCAGTTGGCGACATAGCCATGCGCGTTTGCCGCCATCAGCATGTTGAAGCAGACGGCGCCGGCCGAAAGCACCTGTTCCCATTCAGGGATTTTCGGATGCGGTGCCGCGGTGCTGACGACGGCGACGACCAGCGGCGCACGGGTGAAGCGCGTCAGCTCCGCCTGCCGGGTAGCCTCGGCCATGTCGGGCGTCTTCTGGAGGGACAGGGCCAGAAACTGTTCGCCGAGCGTCCTGCGCACGTCGCCGCGATAGACGATGACGCGCCAGGGGGCCAGCTTGCCGTGATCCGGAATGCGGGTTGCGAAGGTGAGAATCGCCTCTAGTTCTTCCTGCGACGGGGCCGGCTCCTTCATCTGGGCTACCGGCGTGGAATGCCTGTCGCGCAGAAAATCGATGAGTTTAACGTCATTTTGCATGGTCAAAGCTTTCATTTGGAGCTGGCGGTCGGGAAGGTCTTGAAATTGCCTTGTCATTGGTCTTCAAGTGACGTCTCGGAAAACAAGAGTCAACCGGTACAACAGATGGCAGGCACTTCCCTTGCGGCACGCTGGTTTCTCGCCGGAGCGATGGTTCTCGGCTCAGCTTTCAGCGCATTCGCCCAGGAAGAAGCCTTCAAGAATTTTCGCGCGCTGGACAGCACGGCGAAGATGCCCAAGCTCAATGCCTTCTCGGCTCTGCCCGGCGGCCCGCCCGGCTCACTCTCAAGGGACGTGCAGTTCGACGCCAAGCTGACGTCCGACGGACAGCCCATGCAGGAAGGCCTCACCTGGCGCGTCTTCAGCCCGATCGCCGGCGAAGACGGAAAATTGCCGCTGGTGGCTAGTTCCGAAGGTGGCTCGGCGTCGTTCCAGCTCCCCCCCGGCGACTATTTCGTCAATTGCGCCTTCGGCCGCGCCGGCGTCACCAAGAAACTGAAAGTCCCCGAAAGCGGAAACGTGCCGAAACAGACGCTGGTGCTCGATGCCGGCGGTTTCGTGCTGAACGCGGTTGCCGGTACTGACCAGCGCATTCCGCCCAAGGAACTGAGCTTTTCGGTCTATTCGGCCGATGTGCGCGACAACGGCGACCGGGCGCTTGTGATGTCGGACGTGAAGCCGAATACGGTCGTGCGGCTGAATGCCGGCACCTATCATGTCGTCTCGGAATATGGCGGCGTCAACGCGGTGGTGCGGGCCGATATCCAGGTGGAGGCCGGCAAGCTCACCCAGGCAGTGCTGCAGCATCGTGCAGCGCAGATCACCCTCAAGCTGGTCTCCCAGCCGGGCGGCGAAGCGATTGCCGATACGGCATGGTCCGTCCTGACCGCCGCCGGGGACATCGTCAACGAAAGCGTCAGCGCTTTCTCCACCATGGTGCTGTCAGAGGGCGAATATCTTGCTGTCGCCCGCAACAAGACCAAGATCTATCAGCGCTCGTTCACCGTCAAAGCCGGCCGCAATACCGAGGTCGAAGTGCTGATGCGTGAAACGCCTCAGGTCGCCGGCGCCGTCGCCAATGACAGGAACTAGCCGGGTTTCCGCAGCGATTGCCGAACCTCAGCCAGCCCGACGAAGCCATCTCATCTTATCGTTGCCCTATCGCATTTGACGGCGCCTGCATTCACAGGCGCCGTCATGAGTTGAGTCAGGCTGCTGCCTTTGCCGCCTTCCTGGCTTCGAGGCGACGCAGCACGTCCGGCGGGGTTGCCTCGAGGCTGAGCGAGGCGATCGCCTCCTCCAGCGTCATCGAGGTCTGGGCCTGCGAGCCGAGGCGGCGGATGTTGACCGAACGCTCCTCGGCTTCCTTTTTGCCGCAGACGATGATCACCGGCACCTTGGTGACCGAGTGCTCGCGGATCTTGTAGTTGATCTTCTCGTTGCGGAAATCGGTCTCGACGACCATGCCCGCATCGCGAAGCGCTTCTGCGACCTCGCGGCCGTAATCGTCCGCATCCGAAGTGATCGTCGCGACCACCACCTGCATCGGCGCGAACCACAGCGGCATGTGGCCCGCAAAATTTTCGATCAGGATGCCGAGGAAACGTTCCATCGAACCGCAGATGGCGCGATGGATCATCACGGGCTGGGTCTTTTCCGAGTTCTGGTCGATGTAGAACGCGCCGAACCGTTCCGGCAGGTTGAAGTCGACCTGGGTCGTGCCGCACTGCCATTCGCGGCCGATCGCGTCCTTCAGCGTATATTCGAACTTCGGACCATAGAACGCGCCCTCGCCCGGCAGGATGCCGGTCTTGATGCGGCCTTCCGACTGCGCCTCGATCGTCTTCAGGACATCGAGCATGACGGATTCGGCACGATCCCAAAGCGCGTCGGTGCCGACACGCTTGTCCGGCCGGGTCGACAGCTTGACCACGACTTCCTTGAAGCCGAAATCCTCGTAGACCGACAGGATCAGGTCGTTGATCCGCAGGCATTCGGCGGCCATCTGCTCGTCGGTGCAGAAGACGTGCGCGTCGTCCTGGGTGAAACCGCGAACACGCATCAGCCCGTGCAGCGCGCCGGATGCTTCATAGCGATGCACGAGGCCGAATTCCGCAAGCCGGATAGGTAGTTCGCGATAAGACTTCAGGCCATGCTTGAAGATCTGCACGTGGCCCGGGCAGTTCATCGGCTTCAGCGCAAAGACGCGGTTGTCCGCTTCCTTGTCTTCCGGATGCGTGAAGGCATAGGCAGACTTCACCGCGAACATGTTCTCCTGGTACCAGCCCCAGTGACCAGACGTCTCCCAGAGCGAGGCATCGAGAACCTGCGGCGCGTTGACCTCCTCATAGGTACCGGCGAGCCGGCGGCGCATATAGGCGGTCAGCGTCTGGAACATGCGCCAGCCCTTGCCATGCCAGAACACGACGCCCGGACCTTCTTCCTGAAAATGGAAGAGGTCCATTTCCCGGCCGAGTTTGCGATGGTCGCGTTTTTCAGCTTCGGCCAGCACATGCAGGTACTGGTCGAGTTCTTCCTGCGTCGCCCAAGCGGTGCCGTAGATGCGGGTCAGCATGGCGTTGTTCGAGTCGCCGCGCCAATAGGCGCCGGCAACCTTCATCAGCTTGAAGGCCGTACCGATCTGGCCGGTCGAGGCCATATGCGGACCGCGGCAGAGGTCGAACCAGTCGCCTTGATAATAAATCTTGAGGTCCTGGTCTTCCGGGATCGCATCGATCAGCTCGACCTTGTAGCCCTCGCCCTTGGCTGCGAAGACTTCGCGGGCCTTCTCGCGAGACCAGACCTGCTTGGTGAACGGTTTGTTGCGGCCGATGATTTCCTTCATCTTCGCCTCGATCTTCGGCAGATCGTCGGGCGTGAAGGGCGCGTTGCGGGCAAAATCGTAATAGAATCCGTTCTCGATCACCGGGCCGATGGTGACTTGCGTGCCGGGCCAGAGTTCCTGCACCGCCTCCGCCATCACATGGGCGGCGTCGTGGCGGATAAGTTCCAGCGCTCGGGCGTCTGTGCGGGTGACGATCTCGATCTTTCCGTCGGTCACCGGCTCGGCGAGATCCTGCACGGTGCCATTGATGGTGACGGCGATAGCCTTCTTGACGAGCGACTTGGAAATGCTCTCGGCAACGTCACGGCCGGTCGTGCCGGCGTCGAAAACGCGGACGGAGCCATCGGGAAATGTAAGGGAAACGGATTGGGACATGTCTTTCTCCTGTCCAGTCCCGCCAACGAATGCGGGTGGTGTTGGAATAAATGGCGGTTCGCCCTTAGGGCGCAGCCGGCGTGGCTGATAAATGCTTTTGGCGTTTTAGTAAAGGCGAGCAGCCGCTCAGCCGATCATTTCGGCAAGCCCGGCGACTGTGTTGGCATTGCGGATCGTGCCGATGCCGAGCTTCTTGGTGGTCATCGCCGACAGCAGCCGCGTCTCGCTCGCCTTGCCGCCGAAGTCCACCCAGAGATCGCCGTCGACGATGGAAATCTTCTCCTCGCCGCGGTGGCGCTCGAGCAGGTTGAGGATACTTTCGTCGAGCGGTTGTCGCATCACCCGCACGCCGACCTCGGAACCTTCCCCCAACGGAAAAGGATTGCCGGCCGCGAGCTTCAGCCAGTCGGCACCTGTCCTAGCGATGATATCGACATGCTTGCCGAACTGCTTCTCGAAGGCGGTCTCCAGTCGCTGCTCGAGATCGCCGATCGATGACCTGCCGGTTTCGAAGACGAGATTGCCGGTCGAAACCAGGGTCCGGCAATTCCGATAGCCGAGATCCTCAGCCATGGCGCGCAGGTCGGCCATCACGACCCGCTTGCCGCCGCCGAGAACGATGCTGTGAAGCAGCGCGACATAGGTGATCATCGGTTCCTCATGGAGGCGATGCCGGTTTGACATGACGGCGCCAGTATCTCCATGGCGTCCACCAATGCTGCCGCCCTTCGAGCGCTTCCGGTACCGGGTCGAGACCGCTTGTACCACCAGGCCCGCAGCGCCCCACCCGAAACAGCGTCATCCATCCGCCCGGCCACAGCCCATGCCGCGCCACCGCCTCATATCCATATTCCGAGCAGGTCGGAATATGCCGGCAGGAATTGCCGATGAAGCCTGACAGGGTCAGCTGGTAGAGGCGGATCAGCCCCATGCCGAATAGCCGGCCGGGCGTCTTGGCAAACGGGCCGGTCCAGTTGCGTGAGCGGCCTGCCTTCGGTTCGGATCTGGAATGCCGGCAATCGGGGGCATTGCACATCGGATCAGACGGTGGCCGCTTCGGACCGTTCCCTCGCCTCGATCTGGTCGATCGCATCGACGACCGCTTCGAAGGTCAGCATGGTGGAGGGATGGCGGGCTCGGTAGTCCTTGACCGGCTTCAGGTAACGCATCTCCTCGAACCGGCCGTCCGGCCCCTCGCCGTCTTCCTTCAGCATGGCGAGCATGTCCTGGCGCGCCTTGCGGATTTCTGCTGTCGTTGCGCCGATCACATGCCGCGCCATGATCGAGGACGAGGCCTGGCCGAGTGCGCAGGCGCGGACCTCATGGGCGAAATCCGTAACCCGGTCGCCGTCCATCTTCAGATGCACGCGTACCTTCGAGCCGCACAGTTTCGAATGTTTTTCGGAACTCGCATCCGCATCGGGCAACACGCCCGCATGAGTGATATTGCCGGCGAATTCGAGGATTTTGCTGTTATAGATGTCGTCCATCAAGGCTCGCTTTTGAAACCGCCGTCGCTCGTTGAACACTGCGTCACGTCCGGCGGGCTACCATAAAAGGCTTCCTGCCATTATATGTGATGTCCGGGCGAGATCATCAAGAAAGGATGTTTTCACGAAATCCTACCGAAAACGGAATAGGATATCTTGTAAAAATGTTCGCCGAAGGTCAGATAACCCCAGATTGCCCAAAAATCAGCCGCAGGTGCCCAGCGGCTGGTCAGTCCGTGAGTAACGCCAGTCGGATGCGGCCTTGAACCGCATCAGGAGACGATAGATGGATGCCATAGTGAAGAATTTCCCGGCTTCGAAAGAGAAGCAGGTCCGGCCCTCGCAGCAGGAAGCCGAAGAAGCGGTGCGTGTTCTGCTGCGCTGGGCAGGTGACGATCCGGCTCGCGAAGGCCTGCTCGACACCCCGAAGCGCGTTGCTACCGCCTACCGCGAACTGTTTGCCGGTTACGAACAGTCGCCGGAGGATGTGCTCGGCCGCACTTTCGAGGAAGTCTCGGGTTATGACGATATCGTGCTGGTGCGCGACATCCCATTTTTCTCCCATTGCGAACACCACATGCTGCCGATCATCGGCAAGGCGCATGTCGCCTACCTGCCGAACGGCCGCGTCCTCGGGCTCTCGAAGATCGCCCGCGTCGTCGAGATCTTCGGCCGCCGCCTGCAGACCCAGGAAAACCTGACAGCGCAGATCGCCAATGCGATCCAGGAAACGTTAAAGCCGCGCGGCGTCGCCATAATGATCGAGGCCGAGCACCTGTGCATGGAAATGCGCGGCGTGCAGAAGCAGGGCTCGCATACGATGACGACGACGTTTACCGGCGAGTTCAAGGCGAACGCCGCCGAACAGGCCCGTTTCTTCACGTTGGCCCGCAACCGCTGATACGCGGTTGCCCGGGCGGAGTTTCACCATGCCGCTTTCTTTCGACCCGCCTTCCGCCGACAAGACGGAACTCGAAGGCGCTGGCGCCTTCACGCCCCGCTTCGATCAGAACGGTCTCGTCACCGCCGTCGTCACCGATATCCGCGACGGCGAACTGCTGATGGTCGCGCATATGGATGCCGAGGCGCTGGCGCTGACGGTTGAGACCGGCATCGCCCACTATTACAGCCGCTCGCGTGCCAAGATCTGGAAGAAGGGCGAATCCTCCGGCAATCTCCAGACCGTTCATGAACTGCGCACCGATTGCGACCAGGACGCTGTCTGGCTCAAGGTCTCGGTCGCCGGGCACGACGCCACATGCCATACGGGACGCCGCTCCTGTTTCTATCGGACTGTTACCCAAAGTGATGGCCGGGCGGTTCTTGAAATCACCGACGATCAGCGTCATTTTGACCCGGGTGTGGTCTATTCGGATCAAGGAACCATTTAGGGATCTGCCTCGTTTTTCGGCATGTCTCGACTGAATAAACGATTTCGAAATCTGTTGGTGCGCTAATCGGCAGACCGGGGTTGTTCAGCTGTGGAGGGCGTTTATCGATGCTGAACTGGAGTTGGAACCGTCACGATCCGCAAGCGGCACCTGCCGACGGCGGCGAAACGAACATCCTCGAACCTACCCCTCCTCCCATCATCGAATCCCCCAAAAAAGCAAAGCTTGCCCTCGCCCTCGGCGGCGGTGCCGCCCGCGGCTGGGCGCATATCGGCGTGCTCAGGGCGCTTGACGAAGCCGGGATCGAGGTTGGCATGATTGCCGGCACTTCGATCGGCGCTCTGGTTGGCGGATGTTATCTTGCCGGCAAGCTCGACGAACTCGAGACCTTCGCCCGGTCGCTTACCATGCGCCGCATCGCCGGCCTGCTCGATCTGACGATCGGCGGCGGCGGCCTTCTCGGCGGCATGCGGTTGACCAAGCGGATGCAGGAACATCTCGAAGGCCTGTCGATCGAGGAGCTCGACCGCCCCTTCGTTTCGGTTGCGACCGAACTTCACACCGGCCATGAAGTGTGGATCTCCAGCGGCTCGCTGATCACCGGGCTTCGCGCCTCCTACGCCCTGCCGGGCATTTTCGAACCGGTGAAATGCAACAACCGCACGCTCGTCGATGGCGCGCTCGTCAATCCGGTGCCGACCTCGGTATGCCGCGCCTATGAGCAGCCGCTCGTGGTCGCCGTCAACCTGAACTATGAGATTTTCGGACGGTCGGCTGTCGTCAAGCACAATGCCAGCGTCCAGCCGATCGATGACGGCCGCAAGAAACCCGAGGATGTCCGCGTCGGTCTGACCGGCACCATGGTGCAAGCTTTCAACATCATCCAGGAACGCATCTCGCGGGCGCGGCTTGCGGGCGATCCGCCGGACCTGGCGCTGCATCCGCGGCTTGCCGATATCGGACTGTCGGAATTCCACCGCGCCGGCGAAGCGATCGACCGCGGCTATACGGAGACGATGGCGCAAATCTCGGCGCTGAAGCGCATGCAGGAAGTTTTCGCTCGTTGAGCGGGCATCTCGCCTCGCCACATATGTAAAGAGCCTCGCCCTTCGGCGAGGCTCGGCCAAAAATCAGCCGGCGATATAGGCCTTGATCTGTTCGGCCTCCAGTTCGATCTCGCGGATGCGCGATTTTACCACGTCGCCGATCGAGATGATGCCGGCAAGCTTGCCGTCCTGCTCGACGGGCACGTGGCGGAAACGGCCCGAACTCATCATTCCCATCAGTTCGTCGACGGTCGTTTCGTCCTTGCAGCGCTGCACCGAAGTGGTCATTGCCGACTTGACCGGCTGATCGAGCACGGCGGCGCCCTTGCCGGCAACGGCACGCACCAGATCGCGTTCCGTGAAGATGCCGGCGATGCGGCCTTCCATGCCGATCACCACCACGGCACCGATCTTCTTGTCGTTGAGGATACCGGCGACTTCGAGCAGCGTTTTGTCGGGACCGACGGTCACCACGTCACGCCCCTTTGCATCCAGCATGTTCTTGACGACTATTGCCATGGCTCTCTCCTCGCAACCAGTTCGGCTTGGACATTGTCCGTTCCCGAAAGCAAAGCGCCTGGGTGGAGGAACCGTCCCTGCACGTATGCGGAAGTGTAGAGCGAGGCGGGAAAGAGATCAAGAAAGAGATCAAGGACGCGCGAGCGGCATGACGCGGCGTGGCAAGGGATCGAAAAGACCGAACAGCAGGAAGCCGAACAGGAAGCCACCGATATGCGCGTCCCAGGCGATCGGTCCCATATCCGCGCCGAACAGTGTCACCCCGAAGGCGATCAGCAGGTTACCGGCGAACCACATGGCCGTGAAGATCACCACGGTGCGGTTGCGGAAGGAGCCGAGGATCGACTGACGCGGATAAAGATGGCCGTGGGTTCGGTCATAGCCCCGACGTTCCGGGAAGGCGAAACGGCAGGCGGCCCCCATCAGCGCCGAGACGACCCCCGACGCGCCGATCAGCAGCGTCTCGTTGCCCCAGTTGAGCGCGGCGTGGAAGAAGGCTGCGGCCACCGCCGAGAGAATCCAGAAGATCACGTAGCGCAGGGTGCCAATCCGTCGCACAACCGGCGCCCCGAAGGCCATCAGCCAAAGCGCGTTGAAGAGGATGTGTTCGATGCCGCCGTGCAGAAGCGAGTAGGTGACCGGCGTCCACGCCCATGCAAAACCCTGCTCGCCGAGCGGATAGACGTAACGCAACGGCGTGAACGCCAGATTGACGACCATATAGGCGCGCGTATCCTCGTCCAGCACATAGTCCTGCACGATGTAGATGACCGCAAGCAGAGCCAGCGTCACGACAAGGCTCCGCGGAAGATTGAAAATCGGCTGCGAGCGCTCGGCGTCGTCATCCGCCTCGGGCTGCTCGTTTGCCATATCCGGCCCGTCGTTCATGCCAGTCCCTTCCGTCTTCTCATTCCCCGGCGGAATGGCCGACAGCCATATAGGAGCGGCCGTTCAAATGAAAGCATACCGGGATCACAGTAACGCCAGCGCATCGGCAGATCATGGATCGTTAACCATGACCCCTTTGCCGTGGCACGGATTTCGCTGCTGAAGAAGGACCAGCCGCGCATGAAGCGCGATCTGTCTCGAAATGCAACAGGTAAGATGAATGCGCAACCAGGCCAGCCGGGCGATCTTCGACTACTGGATCAATCTCAAGCACGACGGGGCAGTTCCCCTCAAGACCGAGATCGATCCAGCCGCCTTGCGTCATCTTCTTCCGCATCTTTTCATGGCTGCCATGGACCCTGCCGGCACGCTGGTATTCCGCCTGGCCGGTACCCGCATCTGCGAACTATTCGATCGTGAATTCCGAGGCCAGGCTTTTGCGGATGTCTGGCCGGAAACCGACCACCGGCAGCCGGTGGAAATCGCCCATAGCGTCATTCATTCGCAACAGCCGGCGCTTCTGGACGTTCTCGCCTCGAATGGCCACATCCGCCATGCCTATGAGATGTTGCTTCTGCCAATCCGATCGGCGGAGACGGTAGCGAGCGACCGCATTTTCGGCGCCCTCTTGCCCCGGCTCTCTCCCTATCCCGTAACGGCGACGCCGGCCACGTTCCTGACGCTCGAGAACTGGACGTTCCTGACCGGCAGCGGTTCGCATTTCGGCGTACCGGTCACGGGCGATCGCGGGATTTTCCGCAACACGTCAGGTCGGCTTCCGTCCGACCGCCCTCCCTCATGAGAGCGAATGCCGGTCGCGGCAGATAGCAGCGGCGGCGCCTTCCAAAACCTTCTGTTAACCGAGGCGCGCTAATACTCTTAACGATAGACTTAGAAGAGAAAAGCTCTCTCAAATGTATTCATTTCAGCCGGCTCATACTCCATCTACACCCAGCGTTCCCGCACAGCGTTCCTTCCAGCGCGTGTCCGTCAATATTCCAGGACGGCTGATGCTGGCGACGCATGAGGAATTTCCCTGCAATGTCGTGGACATGTCGCCGGGCGACGTCAGCTTTGCCTGCGTCGGTCGTCCTCTCGTCGGCGAGCGCGTGATTGCCTATCTAGAGCATATCGGCCGACTGGAAGGCATGGTCGTCAGCGTGTCGGATACCGGCTTCGTGATGTCGATCAACGCGACGGACCGCAAGCGCGAGAAACTGGCCGCCCAGCTGACCTGGATCGCCAACAAGCATGAACTCGGCCTGCCGGAAGATCGCCGCCATGATCGCCTGGCGCCGCGCATTACCCGCACGGAGATCACGCTCGACGACGGCCGGCGTTATGCCTGCCGCATCGTGGACCTTTCGCTATCCGGCGCGGCCGTCGATATCGATATCCGCCCGGCTCTCGGCACACCCGTCCGGCTCGGCAACATGCGCGGCCGCGTTGTGCGCCACTTCATGGAAGGCGTGGCGATCGAGTTCAATTCGATCCAGTCGCGCGAAACGCTGACCGAATTCCTCTAAAAGCATTTTTACCATCGCCATCCGGAAGCGTCCCGTTCGGGGCGCTTTTTTGTTGTCCGCCTCCGCCAGCCGTCCCGTTTCGTTGCTGGACAGGCCGGGAAAAACCGGCGGCTTGTGCCGAAACGGGCTTTCTTTCAAAAAAATGTCCCCTTTCGGCACTTTTTTTGAGGCCGTGAATCGACCTTGGTAGGCCCGATTTGGCTGTGGTGCACCCTCACCCTGCCCTTTCCTCTCCTGCTTGAACACAACCAACCGCCGCCATTTCCGGGTTCTCGACGCTCCGGCGACTGCTCCAGCCGTTCGCAAGAAGTGCTTGAATTACAGTTGGATAGCGGGAAAACGGCCATGCCGGCCGTCGCCGATAAAGCGCATTTTATGAAAACCAATGGCAAATTTGCCTTGAATTTTATGAAAGTTCGAGATGCATTTGAGCCATGTTTTAGGCGAATTGAATTCAAATAAGATATTGATTTTACTGCGAGATTTTCCAGTCGATCAAACCCTGTCTGGCAGTGTTCTTCCCACAACGGGGAGACATAAAAATGAAGTACAGCAAGGGACTGGGCCTCGCCGCCATCACCGCCGCCGTGGCGATCTTTACCGCCGGAAGTTCGTTCGGCATGCCGACCGGCTCCGTGCGTGTTCTCGGCCAGGCCAATCCGCCGCTCGGCCACTATGAGTTTTGCAAGACCTATGTCAGCGAATGCGCCGCGACCTACAAGGACGCCGGCCCGTTGGCGCTGACCGAAGACAAGTGGCGCACGCTTCTGGACATCAACTACACGGTCAATTCCTCGATCACGCCGATGACCGATCAGGACATCTACGGTGTCGAAGAGCGCTGGGCCTATCCCCGCACCGTCGGCGATTGCGAAGACTTCGTGCTTCTGAAGCGGAAGATGCTGATCTCGAAGGGCTTTTCGCCGTCCGACCTGCTGATTACCGTCGTCCTGCAGCCGAATGGCGAAGGTCACGCGGTCCTGACGGTCCGCACCGATCGCGGCGACTTCGTGCTCGACAACATGCGCAACAAGGTCATGGTCTGGTCGGATACCGAATACACCTTCCTGAAGCGCCAGGCGAACGACGATCCCGCCCGCTGGGTCAAGCTGCAGGACGGTCGCGCCACCGCCGTCGGCTCGGTCGGCCAGTAATCCCACCTCTCCTATCGGCAGGAGACCGCGGCGACCCGAGCCGCGGTCAATGGGCACGACCGCACATCTGCAGGCGATCGCCCGAACTGTCCCGGACTTGATCTGCTTTACGAAGCGTTAATCATAACGATCCAGACTGCGGCCAAATCGCCTGGCCTCTTCCCGTGTTCCTGTCCCATTCCGGCGCTGGCGAATCCCCTCTCGAACGAGAACATGGAGCGCACGTCATGGCAGGTCCGGCCCGGAACCTCTCGGCTGCAGAAGACGCACCGCTCCTCTCCAATCGCTTCGTCTATCGGCTGACTGTCGTCATTGCCGTCCTTGCTCTGTTGACGGCGGCGATCAGCATCAGTGGCCATTGGTTCGGCCAGCGTATCGCGCTTGCCGGCCATACCGACAGTACCGAAGAATTCCTGATCCGGATCGGCCAGGACAAGCTCAAGCTTCCGGCCAACACGATCCGCTTCCGCGACCAGCGCCGGGCCGGCATCACCGAGCGCGTCGATCTCTATCTCACATGGCCGGAGCTCGAAGGTTACAGTGCCGGCCTGCGGTCTCGTTTCGATGATGTCGGCCAGTCTTCCTCATTGATTTTCCTGCAATTATCCCAGAGCACCATGTCTCGCGACATGTCGGGGCGGCTGGAGCCGATATACTCCAAACTGTTCGAGGGAGCGCCGCAGCAGGCGGCCTTCGGATTGACGCTTCACCGGCTGCGCGCCGATTCGGGCTACGGCAGCGAAATCGTCCTGACGGGGCGGGTCGCCGACGCGCCCGATTACGTCGTGCGCTGCGTGCTGCCGGTTGCCGGCGAGAGGGCGACCAGCGGCGACTGCCAGCGGGATATCCACATCGGGCAGGACCTGACGATACTTTATCGCTTCTCCAGTGCGCTTTTGAGGGATTGGCAACATATTGATGCCGCAGTTCGCCTCTTTGTCGAAAACCGGCTGGCGAAATAAGCCGCCGCGGACGCGTCGGGTCCAAGCCCCAAGTTGATGTCTAAAATGCAGTATATCGAAGCAAGCTGCTGTTCATCATAAACCTCTTGGTAACGCTAATCCCCTAGATTGATGGGTAACGGTCGTGGCGGGGGCGCGTCCGGATATGACTGATGTGATGCAAGCGATGAGTGCGGCAGTGTCGAAAAAAATGTTCTCTGCATTCCCTTCGAAGGGTGATGCGACGGTTCCGGGACGGTTCCTCGGGTTTCTCTTCACATTGGCTGTGGCGATTTCGATGTTTTCGACGCCGGCTGCCGCCGGTCCGAAATATGCCGGTATCGTCGTCGACGCCAAGACCGGCAAGGTTCTCTATTCCGAGGATCCGGATGGTCTGCGTTACCCCGCGTCGCTCACCAAGATGATGACGCTCTACCTGACTTTCGAAGCGCTTGAAGCCGGCCGGATCAGCCTCGACACGCAAGTCCCGGTCTCCGCTCATGCTGCATCCGAGCCGCCTTCCAAGCTCGGCGTTCGCGCCGGCGGCTCGGTCTCGGTCGATCAGGCCATCCGCGCACTCGTCACCCGCTCCGCCAACGACATTGCCACCGCTCTCGGTGAATTCATCGGCGGTTCCGAGGATCGCTTTGCATCGCTGATGACCGGCAAGGCGCGTGCGCTCGGCATGACCCGCACCACCTATCGCAACGCCAACGGCCTGCCGAACACCGCGCAGATGACGACGGCGCGCGATCAGGCGCGTCTCGGCATGGCCCTGCGCCAGCATTTCCCGCAATATTACGGCTACTTCGCCATCCGCAGCTTCAATTTCGGCAAGCAGACGATCGGCAATCACAATCGCCTGGTTGGCAACGTCAAGGGCGTCGACGGCATCAAGACCGGCTACACCCGCGCCGCCGGCAGCAATCTTGCGACTTCGGCCCAGCTCGATGGACGTTCGATCGTCGCCGTCGTGCTCGGTGGCCGCTCCAGTGCCGCCCGTGACGCAACGATGCGCAAGCTGGTCGCGGAATATCTTCCGGAGGCATCTCGCGGCGGCAACAACAACCTGATCGCTCAGGTGGCTCCGGCTGCCCCGGCTGCGCCCGCTCCTTCTCTGCCGGTCCGGTCCGCTTCGCCGGTTGCCGCGTCCCAGTCCGACGCGCGCCAGATGGCTGCGCTCGACCTGCCGCCGAGCGGTCCGCTGCCGGGCGCCCGTTATGCCGAGCAGCAGGCTGCAGCCATGGCTCCCGCCGCATCGGCCTATGCCGCGGAACCGGAACAGAAGAAAGTCATCACCCAGGCGATGAACTCGGCAATGGCCGGTGCCTCCGCCGTCCCGACGCCGGCTCCAGAATATATGCCGGCCAAGACCGAAGTGGCCGTGGCGCACCGGACGAGCCGCTCTGCCGTCGATGAAGTGACGACCGCTTCCACCAAGGCCTCTGCCTCTGCGGCAGCTGCAAAGCCCTCCTCCGAGGCCGCGATAGCAGCGAACGGCTGGGTCATTCAGATCGGCGCGTCGCCGAACCAGAAACAAGCACAGGATCTCCTGCAGAATGCGCAGGATAAAGGCGGCAAGGTATTGCGTTCCGCCAAACCCTTCACTGTCGCCTTCAGCAACAATGGCGAACAGATCTACCGTGCCCGCTTCGGCGGCTTCGACGACCAGAAGACGGCCATCGATGCCTGCAACCTGTTGAAGAAGAAGGGCATCAGCTGCTGGGCGTCGCTTCAGTGAGCGTCGCCGCCGGCGATCAAGGAAATACCCGCGCCGGGTTTTCGGCGCGGAGGGATCTCGAGAGTAACGAGTAGACGGGGTTTCCGATGGCAATGAATGAAAACAGCGCAGAACTGGCCTTCAAGCCGGCGCAGAAGTCTAGGGCGAAGAGCGTCGCCCTCAACCCGCTTCACGAGGCGGCCATGCGGCTTGCCGGTCTCGGCTTGAACCGTTCCAAGGAAAAGACCCGCGATCTGGTCGCCATGCTGCTCAGCCACGGTGCCCGCGCCTGGCGGCATTCCCAGCCGGAGGCCAATGTCCACCTGCATATCGGCATTCGCGCCGGCCGTGCGCCAGTCCGTATCAGGCTTCGCTGATCGAAAGATCAGCCGCTACAGAAGTCCGAGTTCGGCGAGTTCCCGCCGCAGATCTTCCGGAAGCGCCGCCACGTCCTCGCCCAGTTTGCCGAGGTCGCGCGGCGCTTCTTCGCTTTTCAGATACCGCCATCCCTGGAAAGGCCGTTTCGGCTGCGGCGCGGTCTCGATGACCTCGGGCCCGAGCACCAGCTGGCAGCGCTGGATTCCGTCGCCGCCGGTAACCGCGCGGATGTCGAGCAGTTTCTGCCGCGCCATCACCTGCCCCTTGATCACCCAGTAGAGCGATCCGTCGTCAAGCAGTTCCTCCATGCGCTTCGGCGCCATGCGGGTCGTATGGATGCTGTGCGGCTCGAGGCCGGCAGTCATCGCATTGAGCGACCGCTCGGCGACCCAGTCCTGGAGATCCTGGATCGAATCGGCGCCGACGCAGAGTTTGATGAGATGTAGAGCCATGGTTTGGTTGAAGACCCATCCGCACGTGAGGTCAAGCGTTTGCTCGGTTCACTCCACAGCGCGGACGGTTCAGCACTCGACGACGTTGACCGCAAGGCCGCCTGTGGACGTCTCCTTGTATTTCTCGCTCATGTCGTTGCCGGTCTGGCGCATCGTCTCGATACAAGCGTCAAGCGGCACGAAATGCGTCCCGTCGCCCTTGATGGCGAGCGAGGCGGCCGTGACCGCCTTGACGGCCCCGAGCGCATTGCGCTCGATGCAGGGCACCTGCACGAGACCGGCGATCGGATCGCAGGTCATGCCAAGATGGTGTTCAAGCGCGATCTCGGCGGCGTTCTCGATCTGCTCCGGCGAGCCGCCCATGACGGCTGCAAGCCCTGCCGCGGCCATGGCGGCGGCCGAGCCCACTTCGCCCTGACAGCCGACTTCGGCGCCCGAGATCGAGGCATTGTGCTTGATGATGCCGCCGATTGCGGCCGCCGTCAGCAGGAAGTTGTGAACGTCGGCCTGGGTCGCGTCGTCATGGAAATGCAGGTAATAGCGTACCGTCGCCGGGATGACGCCCGCCGCGCCGTTGGTCGGTGCCGTGACCACCCGCCCGCCGCCGGCATTCTCCTCGTTGACGGCCATCGCATAGACGCTCAGCCAGTCGTTGGCGAGCAACGGGTTCAGCCGGTTGCTGCGCCATTCCTCATTCAGCTTGTCGTGGATCACCTTCGCCCGACGCTTCACCTTCAGCCCGCCGGGCATGATCCCGTCGACCTTGAGGCCGCGGTCGATACAGCTCGACATCGCCTCCCAGATGCGGTCGAGGCCGGCATCGAGTTCGGCGGAGTTCATTCTGGTTTCTTCGTTGGCGCGCTTCATCTGGGCGATCGTCAGCCCCGAACCGCGCGCCATGTCGAGCATCTGCCTGGCGGAGGCGAAAGGATAGGGAATGCGCGCATCGCCTGCCGATTTCTTAGGCGTACGCATGGCCTCCAGCTCGGTGTCCGTCACCACGAAACCGCCGCCGATCGAATAGTAGATACGTTTCAGCAGAAGCCGGCCGTCGCGGTCAAAGGCGGAAAAACTCATGCCGTTGGCATGGCCCGGCAAGGGCTGCTTCTTGTCGAAGATCAGGTCGGCCTTCGGCTGGAATTCGTAAGCCGGATGGCCGGGCGGCATGACGCGGCCGCTGCGCTCCACTTCGCCGATGATCTCGTCCATCCTGTCCGGATCGACGGCGTGCGGCTCCTCGCCGACCAGACCCAGTATCACCGCCCTGCCCGTCCCGTGACCGATCCCGGTGAACGCCAGAGACCCGTGCAGGCTTACCTTCAGCGCCGCGACATGTGCCCCGGTTGGCCGCGGCCAGTCGTTGGACAGGATAAGCTCCAGGAATCGGTTGGCGGCGGACATCGGTCCCATCGTATGGGAGCTCGATGGGCCGATGCCAATCTTGAAAACGTCGAAAACGGACAGGAACATGAGAATCCGTGCGGTGATACGAGGATGGGCAAGCTTATGTCAGCCAAACCTATGTCAGAGTGCCGCCATGCCTTGGCGATTGCCCGACATCCGGTGAGCCGGCCGCGACATGGTCTTAAAATAGAAACGGCGCGGTACGAATACCACGCCGAGAACCGAAATTCCGGAATTTCACTGAGACGGTCAGATAGCGCCGAAAAGATATGCGAGGGCCAAGGCACCTGCAAATCCTACCAGCGCCTTGAAGGTCACGCCCCAGCAGGACTTCTGAACGGTATCTTCCATGTCGTCTCCAGGTTCTTGCCGCATTGATAAACGTCCACTTCGGGTCGTCATGGCTAATGGTCTATTAAAATCCCGCCGCCAGCGCAATCCAAAAATGGCGGAAACATGGCGGAACTCCAGGCTGGTCATGTTCGCAACGCCTGCCCGCCCCAAATAGTTCCCTTGCCGATGCAGGAGGCTTGCCGCCGAAACCGAAACAAAGCATGACGGGACGGATCAAGTCCGATTCCGACGGTGAGGCCTATGACGAACGCTGATTATGTTGCGCTTGCCCTCTTTGCCGTGCTTTGGGCCCTTTATTCCTGGATAACCGCCGGCGCCGGCTCGCGGCTGTTTCCGCGCGCCAGCCTCAACCGGGCGATGGCCGAACGGCGGAAGGACTGGATCTACAACTCGCTCCGACGCGACCTGAAGATGATCGACACTCAGATCTTGGCGGGTCTGCAGAACGGCACCGCCTTCTTCGCCTCGACGTCTATCTTTGCGATCGGCGGCTGTTTCGCGTTGCTGGGCGCCACCGAACAGGTGGAAGCGGTCTTCCGCGACCTGCCCTTCGTCGCTTACGGCGGCCGCACCGCCTTTGAACTCAAGGTGGCCGGCCTCACCTTCCTGTTCGGCTATTCCTTCTTCAAATTCGGCTGGTCCTACCGGCTGTTCAACTACTGCACCATTCTCTTCGGCGCCCTGCCGATGCTGCACGATACCCATGCCGACCGGGCGGCGGCCGAGCGGGCGGCCGATCAGGTGGTGCGGATGAACACGATCGCGGCCGGCCACTTCAATTCCGGCCTGCGCGCGCTGTTTTTGTCGATCGGCTATCTCGGTTGGTTCATCGGGCCCTATATGTTCATCGCGATGACCGTCGTCGTGATTGTCGTGCTCACCCGCCGCCAGTATTTTTCCGAGGCCCGGCTGGCGATCATGGACCGTGGGACGCCCTGAGATCTGATCCGGAAAGACAAGCAGTGACCGTTGCCGAAACCGAAAATCCCGCCCTGCGCAGACCCCGCATCACGCTGATCGATACGCTGCGCGGCGTCGCCCTCATAGCCATGGCGACCTACCACTTCACCTGGGATCTCGAGTTTTTCGGCTATGTCGATCCCGGCACGGCGACTCAAGGGTTCTTCAAGGTCTATGCCCGCTCGATCGCCAGCTCGTTCCTGTTCCTGGCGGGCGTCAGCCTCGTCCTCGCACATTTCCCGAAGATCCGCTGGGAGCCCTTCTGGAAGCGTTTTGCGATGGTCGCAGGTGCCGCACTCGCGATCAGTATCGCGACGTTGGTCGCCTTTCCGAGCGAATGGATCTATTTCGGCATCCTGCACAATATCGCGCTGTCGAGCCTGATCGGTCTCGCCTTCCTGCGTCTGCCCCCGTTGCTGACGGGTGCCGTCGTCGTCCTCGTCGCGGCAGCTATGATCGTCGACTACAGTCTTTTCCCCGGCGCGTTTGACTGGGCTTTATTCAACGCCCGTTACCTGAGCTGGCTCGGTTTTGCGGAAATCCCGCCGCGTTCGAACGATTATGTGCCGCTGTTTCCCTGGATCGCGGCACTTCTGGCCGGGGTGGCGGTCGGGCGGCTGGCGCTATCGAAAAACTGGCTTCCGAAGCTCGCAGCGGTCCAGACGCGGCAGAACCTTCTCTCGAAGGCCGGTCGCCACAGCCTGATCGTCTATCTCGTCCACCAGCCGGTACTGATCGCGCTGGTCTATCTCTTCTCGCTGGTGCATCCGGCCCCGCCGCCCGATCCGCGGATCGGCTATGTCAGAAGCTGCGAGGCGGGCTGCACGGGCCAGGGCAACGACGCCGGCCTCTGCCAGAAGTTCTGCGGCTGCACGGCGGACAAGCTGATCGCGCAGTCTCTGATGACGCCGCTGCAGTCCGGCGCCATCGCCGCGCAGGACGAAAGGGTGCAATCGCTCGCCGAACAGTGCTCGATCGAGGCGCAATAGCGGTCGCTTTGAAGATCAGGTGCCGACGCCGATTTCGGCGAGCCGGGTCAGGCAGGCTTCCTCGACATTGTCGAGTTCGCTCAGCGTGTCGTCGATATCCTTGCGCTTCTGGCGCAGGTCGTTGCGCTTCTCGTCGAGGCGCGTCATCAAGAGCTTGAGCTGCCCCAGCTCTCCCGGCGGCTCCTTGTAAACCTGGATGATTTCGCGGATCTCGGCGATCGTGAAGCCGATCCGGCGGCCGCGCAGGATTTCCTGGATCAGCCGGCGATCCGTTGCGCGGAAAAGCCGCGTGCGACCCCGGCGTTCGGGGTGGATAAGACCCTCATCTTCGTAGAAGCGCAGCGTGCGGGTCGACACCCCGAATTCACGCGTCAGCTCCGTAATGCTATAATACTTGTTCACGATCATGTCCTGCTACTCGTCAGCCAAACTAATTGACTTTTACGTAACAGTCAATTTTTTGGGCTCAGGGGAGCATGAACCACCAGGTCGCGAGGCCGAGGAACGAGAAGAAGCCGGTCGTGTCGGTAATCGCGGTCACGAACACCGCCGACGATACCGCCGGGTCAGCCCCGGCCCGGTCGAGAAGCAGCGGGATCGTGATGCCGGCCATGGCCGCCGCAAACATGTTGATCAGCATGGCGGTGGCGATCAGCCCACCGATATGGGCGTCGTGGAACCACAGGCCGGCCACCATGCCGACGAGACAGCCGATCACCACGCCGTTGATCAGGCCGACGCCCGCCTCGCGTCGTGCGACGCGCCAGGCATTGTGGATGTCGAGATTGCGGGTCGCAAGCGCCCTCACCGTCACCGTCATCGTCTGCGAGCCGGCGTTGCCGCCCATGCCGGCAACGATCGGCATCAGGATTGCCAGCGCCACCACCTGCTCGATCGTCGCTTCGAACAGCGAGATCACGGACGCCGAAATGAAGGCGGTGAACAGATTGACCAGCAACCACGGCACCCGCGACCGCGAGGTTTCCCGGACCGAGTCGGACAGTTCTTCGTCGCCGACGCCGGAGAGGCGCATGATGTCCTCTTCCGCCTCCTCTTGGATGACGTCGACCACGTCGTCGATGGTGAGCACGCCGACGAGGCGGCCGTTGTCGTCGACGACGGCAGCCGAGAGCAGGTCGTATTGCTCGAAAAGCTGGGCTGCCTCTTCCTGGTCCATGTCGGCGGGGATCGGATAGTTCGTCTCCCGCATGATCGTCTCGATCTTCACCTGCCGCTTGGCGCGCAGGATGCGGTCGAGGTCGAGCACGCCGAGCAGCTTGAAGGTCGGGTCGATGACGAAGATCTGGGTAAAGCTCTCCGGCAGGTCCTCCTCGTCGCGCATGTAGTCGATCGTCTGGCCGACGGTCCAGAACGGCGGCACGGCGACGAATTCCGTCTGCATGCGGCGGCCGGCCGACTGTTCGGGATAATCGAGCGCGCGACGCAGCCGCACCCGCTCGGTGAACGGCAGCTGCGCCAGAATCTCTTCCCGGTCCTCGTGGTCGAGGTCTTCGAGAATGTAGACCGCATCGTCCGAATCGAGTTCGCCGATCGCCGCCGCGATCTGCGCGTTCGGCATCTGGTCGACGATCTCCATGCGGATATTCTCGTCGACCTCGGTGAGTGCAGTGAGGTCGAAATCGTCGCCGAGCAGTCGCACAAGCGCATGGCGCTGGTCTGGCAGGATCGCCTCGAGCAGATCGCCGAGTTCCGATTCGTGCAGCCGCGCCACATGGCTGCGCAGGAAAAGCGTGTCGCGGTCGGCGATTGCGGCGCCGACCATCGCAAGGAAGTCGGCGCGGATCGCGCCGTCCTCGGAATAGATGTCGTCCCCGGCATCGTCGGTTTTTGTGCGCAGGCGGTGGTCTTCGCCGATATCGCTCATCTGCCGCCCTCGCTGCTGGTCTTTGACAAAAGGAGAATGGCGGCAAAAAACATATTGTCAACAACTGGATAGCTACATCCGGCGCTATTGCTTATGCCACCGGTTTTCCTGCTAGAACAATTGCCGTTCCGGGTCCAGAGCGCATGACGAAACGATGCGGAAAAACCGGGAAGTCAGCCCGAAAGGCAGAAAGAGGAGTTCGAAAATGGCCATCCGAACCATCCTGAAATTTCCCGATCCGGGTCTCTCCAGGCCGTGCGAACCGGTCACCGTTTTTGATGCTGCCCTGACAGCGCTGGCCCATGACCTCCTCGATACGATGCGGGCGGCACCCGGCGTCGGCATCACCGCCGCGCATGTCGGCGTCTTCACGCGGCTCGTGGTGCTCGAACTGTCGAGGGAAAGCGGCCCGCGCTTCTACGCCAATCCGGAAATCCTGGTCTCCTCGGACGAGTTGATGCGTCATGCGGAAGGCAGCGTCTCCATGCCCGGCGCCAATGACGAGGTCGAGCGGCCGAAAAGGATCCGGTTCCGCTACCAGGACCTCGACGGTACCGTCCGTGAGGAAGACGCCGAAGGCTTCTATTCCATCTGCATGCAGCACGAGATCGACCAGCTCGACGGCATCTTCTGGCTGAAACGGCTGTCCCGCCTGAAGCGCGACCGGCTGCTGCGCAAATGGGACAAGGGAAAATGAAAACGCGGCCGAACCAAATTCGCGTTCGCCCGTTGTGAGGTCGCAAGTCCAGCGAGGATCTACGACCATGAATGCGACAGCAGACAAGACCGCAGCCGAGCTCGAGCGAAAAGTATCCGAGCGTCTGGCTGCACTGCCGGACGTCGATTCGTCGATGATCGAACCACATGCCGAGGGAACCAAGGTTGTCCTCGAGGGTTCTGTCGATACCGTGTTCTCCGCCCGCAAGGCGGTGTTGAGCGCGGAAACCGTGGATGGCGTACATGATGTCGAAAGCCACCTGACCCTGACGGGTCCAAGGAATGGCGCATCCACGAGCCACTGAGCCGAAATACCCGGCGCACCGGCCTTTCAGGAGGGGGTGCGCCGGGTCCCATGTGGGCATGATAGGAGACTGCGGTGCCGGGCAAGAAAAAAGCTGACGACATTTCCCGCGAGGAAGATTTCCGCGACTACGACGACCGCAATATCGACGAAGGCTGGCCCTACGACGATGCAGCTGGCGCTCGCCCCGTCGACAACGCCGCCTATGGCGATCCCAAAGCCAATTTCGACACCGACCGCAACCGAGGCTATCAGGTGGACAGTGTGGAGCGCGACGGCTCGGAAGAGCGCCTGGCAGACAGCATCCGCCCCGGCACCAAGGGGATCGAGGAGGCCGACGATCTCGAAGAGCGGATCACCGACGCGATCGAGGAGCTGGGCATGATCGACATGGCGTCGATCGACGTGCATGTCGAGGATGGCACCGTCACGCTCGAAGGAGCCGTCGACGATGCGGCGACCTCGCGCAAGATCGTCCGCAGGATACAGCGTGTCGCCGGTGTCCGCCAGCTGGTCAACAACCTTCGCCTCGAAGGCGTCGACAGCCACATTCCCGACGACGACTAATCGATTGTCAGGGAAATCTCCGGAGAACTTTTCAGCGTATTGCTGACGGTGCAGATTTCCTCGGCTATATGGGCGATCTGCTTCTTCTGCTCGTCGTCGAAATCCCCTTCAATACGGAAATCCACGATGAACCGGGTGATCCGGGACGGGCCTTCATGGGCCTTTTCGCCGGTCACATGCACCCTCACCTCGCTCAGCCTGTCGAGAATACCGAGCTTGCTTGCGGCGATTCGACCGCTAAGCACGAGGCAGGCGGCAAGCGATGAAAACATCAGGTCGAGCGGGTTGAACCCCGGCTCGGAAGCGCCCGTCACCACGTCCACCTGACCACCGGTCTCACTCGTCACCTGAGGGTGACCGAGCCGCCCGAGCACGGCGGTCGCTCCGATCGGCCGCGTCTTGATTTTCAGTCCGACCATGGGCCTATCCTTCCCTTGCACCTACGAGCTTGGAGCCAACCCATAGATAGACCAGGAATTTCATGATCGCATCCGCAATTCTAGCTCGATGTCTTGCCATCAGAGCGGCAGATAGACCCAATTTCCCGGATGCGCTTTCATCAGGACAACAAAAAACCCGCCGAAGCGGGTTTTTATTTTGGTGCGGTCGAGAAGACTCGAACTTCCACGTCTTGCGACACAGCGACCTCAACGCTGCGCGTCTACCAATTCCGCCACGACCGCATCGTGGTAGATGCCGACTTGCGCCGGCGGGGCTGCATGTAGCAAAAGCATTTGGGGTGCACAAGTGCGCCGTGACAGATTTTTGAAGGATAAAAATTCCAGGTGTGAATGCCTATATAAACGGGGCCGAAACCAGGCCCTTGCCGCACCCTTTTGTTTTTGCCAGAAGATTTTCCATGCTCACACGCACCGACCTCAATCTGTCCATGCTGCCGCAAACAGGCTCGCCGCCGGTGCGCTGGCGAATCTCCGACGGGCTTGTCCCCTACGAGGAGGCCGTGGCCGAGATGGAGCGCGAGGTGGCGGCGATCGCCGATGGCCATGCCGACGAGCTCGTCTGGCTGCTCGAACACCCGCCGCTCTATACCGCCGGCACCAGCGCCGACGCCGCCGATCTGATCGAACCGGACCGGTTTCCGGTGTTTTCCACAGGCCGCGGCGGCGAGTACACCTATCATGGTCCCGGCCAGCGCGTCGCTTACGTGATGCTCGATCTCAAGCGCCGTCGCCAGGACGTCCGCGCCTATGTTGCGGCGCTTGAGGAACTGATAATCCGCACCCTCGACATGATGAACGTGCGCGGCGAGCGGCGCGAGGACCGCGTCGGCGTCTGGGTGCGCCGGCCGGAAAAACCGCTTCTGCCGGACGGTTCGATGGCGGAGGACAAGATTGCCGCTCTCGGCATCCGGCTGCGCCGCTGGGTCAGCTTCCACGGCCTCTCCCTCAATGTCGAGCCGGACCTCTCGCATTTTACCGGCATCGTGCCCTGCGGCATCAGCGCTTACGGCGTGACGAGCCTCGTCGATCTCGGCCTTCCGGTGATGATGGCGGATGTGGATATGCGCCTGCGTGAAGCCTTCGAGGAAATCTTCGGCGCCACCGTTTCCGAAACCGCCGTCGCCTGATCCCGGCTTGAACATTGCCGCCCGCCGTGGTTGAAGAACCCGGTTCCTCGAAAGTGCCGGGCATGCCCTCTTCCACACCTGAAAATCCGCTGAAGGGCATGGCCATCATGGCCACCTGCATGGCCATCCTGCCGCTGATGGATGCCATCGCCAAATACATGGCGACCACCGAGGCGATGTCGCCCGCTCAGGTGACGTTCTACCGGTTCTTCTTTCAGCTGGTCTGCATCCTGCCGCTCGCCGTATTCACCGGGGCTGCCATCTTCCGGCCGAAACGCCCGTGGATGAACCTGCTGCGCGGCGTACTGCATGCGGCGGCCAGCCTGATGTTCTTCGCGGCGGTCAAATACATGCCGCTCGCTGACGTCTTCGCCATATATTTCGTCGAACCCTTCATGCTCACCATGATGTCGGCGATCTTCTTGCGGGAAAAGGTCGGCTGGCGGCGGTGGCTGGCGATCGTCGTCGGGTTCAGTGGCGCCATGATCGTCATCCAGCCGAGCTATGCGATCTTCGGCTGGACGGCGCTGTTGCCGGTCGCCTGCGCCTTCCTCTTCACGCTCTACCTCTTCCTCAACCGGGCGATCGGGGAAGCCGATTCGCCGCTCGTCATGCAGACCATGGCCGGCGTCGGAGGAACGCTGTTCATGGCCGCGGCCCTGGTCATCGGAGATAGCACAGGGGCTGCGGATTTTACTCCATCGCTTCCAGCCTCCTGGCTCGGTCTCATCCTCCTGATGCTGCTCGGCTCGATCTCGGGCTACATGCATCTGCTCGTGGTGCGCGCCTTCCGGCTGGCGCCGCTTTCGCTGCTTGCGCCCTTCCAGTATTTCGAGATCATCTCGGCCACCGTGCTCGGTTACGCCTTGTTCGGCGATTTCCCGACCGCCTCCAAATGGCTCGGCATCGCCGTCATCGTCGCCTCCGGCCTGTTCATCATCTGGCGGGAGCGTTCCAAATCGAAGCAGTTCGAAGCCGTTTGACGGCCCTGTTTGCCCCCGATTAACCGCGCTTGTTGGCCACCCCTCAACTTCTCTCAATTATCACCCACATTGGTTTCATGATGAAACGGAGAAATAAAGATGAGCGGGTTCCGCTTTTCTTTTCCGGCATGTGTCATCGCCGGGAAGGGTCGGATTGTGGCCGACGATATTCTGATGCTGCGCAAATACGCGTTCCCGGATGGCATATGCTCTTCCGAAGACGCGCTCGCCCTTTTTGCGCTGAATGATTCCTGTCCCGAACAGAGCCCCGAATGGTCGACCTATTTCGTCGAAAGCCTAGCGGCATATCTCGTGCGCGGCACGGAGCCGCTGGGACGCATCGACGACGCGAAAGCCGGCTGGCTGATGCGCACGATCGCCGACGACGGGGCCGTGCGTTCCGCCCTGGATCTCGAACTGCTGCTGCATGCGATGGAAGTGGCGTCCGAGGTGCCGGAGAGCCTCTCGGCCTTTGCGCTCGACCAGATCCGCCTGGCGCTCGAGCCCGGCGCGCGCGGCGCCTATCGTGCCATCCGCCCGGCCTCTGCCGGCATCACCGCCTTTGACCTCACCTATATCTGGCGGGTTCTGCGGGGAGCGACAGAACGTGGCCGGCTGATGCTGTCGCCGGTCGAAGCGCGGGTCCTGCGCGAGATCGACGAACTGGCCGATGCTAAGACCCATCATCCCGCCTGGCGGGAGATCATCGCGGCGGTGACGACATATGAAAGGCCGAAGGAAGTGCTGCGGTCAGGTCCCTGGCTGGTGACCGATGCCGGGCATCGCCTGACGCAAGAGGTGGCGGCCTGACGAACCGCCGGCCGCGCCGCGTTGCACGGCTGCTCGTTCGCATTTTATCGGTTGGCTAAACCGCCTGGAAAATCAATCGGCCTAATGGTGTCCTTGATGATCGGCCGATGGCGAGCCGACAGGCTTCCGAGGTCGATATGACGCCTACCGTTTCCGCCGTGCTGTTGCTGACGATCAATCTCGGTCTGTTGTGGCTGCTGATGGCTGCGCCCGTCGGCCGCCGCACGATCGCGCTGCGCCGGACACTCGAAATCGCTCCGGAGCGTCTGTGGCACGCCTTTCACCCCGGCGGCGAGGAAGCGGACTGGAACCCTTCGATCCTCTCCTCAGGGACGGAAAAGAACCAAGGCGGAATCGAGATCGCCTACAGCCATCCGGATCGCCACGGTGCGCCGATCCGGCGGGTCTTCAAGGTCGAGGAAACTGTCGATAGTGCCGAGTTCTGCTACGAGAGCCGTGCACGCGTCGTCGACGACACCGCGCTCGACATTTCCTTCTGGCGCAATTTCGAGGAATACCGTGCCGTGTCGCCTTCACCCGGCGGCTCCACGGTCACCCTCGCCCAGACCGACGACTATCGCGGCTTCGCCGTCTACCTGTTTCGCTATTTCATGATCCGCCGCGAGCTTTCGTCGCTGACAGCCTGGATGAAAAACGGCCGACCGAAAACAGGCGGCATGATCGAACATCCGGTCGTCCAGATCGTCCTGGCGCTCCTCTCGACGCTGCTGCTCTGGCCCTTTTTCGGGCTCACCGCGGCGGGCCTGACGATCTCCATAATCCTGACCCTGGTCATCGTGCTGCACGAACTGGGGCACATGGCGGCCTATCGCGCCTTCGGGCATGAACGGGTGAGGATGATCTTCGTGCCGTTTCTCGGAGGCATTGCCATCGGCGGACGGCCCTATAACAGCCGCTTCGAAGTCGCCACATGCGCGCTCATGGGCGCAGGCATGTCCGCCTTCCTTGTACCGGTGGTGATTTCCATCCACGACCTCTCAAACGCCCGCCTATTGTCCTCGTCCCTGCGTGAGCCGGCTCTGGTCTTCCTGCTGATATTAGGGGCCTTCAACCTCCTCAACCTTCTGCCGATGTCCCAGTTCGACGGCGGCCGGGTGCTGAGGCAGATCTTTCCGACCCGCAGCCTGCTCGTCGCCGGCAGTTTCGGGATCACGCTTCTGATGCTCTGGGTCGGTTACCGGATCGGCCTGTCATCGACCGCTCTGATCGCGGCACTTGCCGTCTTCACGCTGATGAGCCTGATGGGCATTTCGTCCGCCAAGCCGCGCGAAAGTCTCGACCCCATGCATTCGGGTGAGCGGCTGATGGCGGGGCTCGGCCTCTATGCGGCGGTCGCCATCCATTCGCACGGTATCGTCTACGCCTGCGACCGCCTTTTCGGTTGATCACCCACGTTCGATATCACCTGCAATCGAGGTCTCCGCCCATTGACATCAACCCGCCAAGCGGCTCAAAAGGTTACATGAAAAGCGAAAACCCCACATTGCCGTCCGGCTATTCCGCGGTCCCTCCGGGCAAGATTGCCACCGTCGTGACCTGCCTCGAAATGTTCGAGAAGCCGCGCAGGAAAACCGCGACGGCGCCGGACACGCTTACCCTGGAACGCTGGCAGTCTCCTGCTCCCGACGAATACCGCGCGCTGTTCCGCGCGGTCGGCGAGAACTGGATGTGGGTCTCGCGGCTGGTCATGAGCGACGACGAACTTGCCTCGGTCCTCGGCGATCCGCAGGTCGAGATTTACGTCCTTCTCGACGGCGGCCGCCGGATCGGCCTCCTGGAGCTCGATTTCCGGGAACAGGGCGAATGCGAGCTCGTCTATTTCGGCCTCGTTACCGGTGCGATCGGCAAGGGCGCCGGGCGTTTCATGATGAACTGGGCGATCGAGAGGGCCTGGGCGCATCCGATCCGCCGTTTCTGGGTGCATACCTGCCACTTCGACCACCCGGCCGCCATGCAGTTCTACCAGCGGTCGGGGTTCACACCCTACGCGTTGATGATCGAAGTGCTCGACGATCCGCGGCTGACCGGCCTGGCGCCGCGCACGACATCGCCGCACGTGCCCCTGATCAGTCCTTGATCCGCTCACCGAAATGCGACCGCGAACGGCTCGTTCCGGCTTGAGCCGGCCCCCTCGCCTGTGCCAAGGTCGCGCCGAATCTAAAAGCCTCAAGGGAGAACATCATGGATGTCCGCGCCGCCGTCGCCGTTCAGGCTGGCAAACCGCTCGAAGTCATGACCGTGCAGCTCGAGGGGCCCCGCGCCGGCGAAGTGCTGATCGAGGTGAAGGCGACCGGCATCTGCCATACGGATGATTTCACCCTGTCCGGCGCCGATCCGGAAGGCCTCTTTCCGGCGATCCTCGGCCACGAGGGTGCCGGCATCGTCGTCGACGTCGGGCCAGGCGTCACGTCGGTCAAGAAGGGCGATCACGTCATCCCGCTCTATACGCCGGAATGCCGCGAATGCCCGTCGTGCCTGTCGCGCAAGACCAATCTCTGCACCGCCATCCGCTCGACCCAGGGCCAGGGCCTGATGCCCGACGGCACATCGCGCTTCTCGATCGGCAAGGACAAGATCCATCACTATATGGGCTGCTCGACCTTTGCGAATTACACGGTCCTTCCGGAAATCGCGGTCGCCAAGATCAACCCGGACGCCCCCTTCGACAAGGTCTGCTATATCGGCTGCGGCGTGACGACGGGCATCGGCGCCGTCATCAACACAGCCAAGGTGGAGATCGGCGCCACCGCCATCGTCTTCGGGCTCGGCGGCATCGGTTTAAACGTCATCCAGGGCCTGCGCCTGGCTGGTGCGGACATGATCATCGGCGTTGACCTCAACAACGACAAGAAGGCCTGGGGCGAGCGCTTCGGCATGACCCATTTCGTCAATCCGAAGGAAGTCGACGGCGACATCGTCCCCTATCTCGTCAATCTGACGAAGCGCGGCGCCGACCAGATCGGCGGGGCCGACTATACGTTCGACTGCACCGGCAATACCAGGGTCATGCGCCAGGCGCTCGAAGCTTCGCATCGCGGCTGGGGCAAGTCGGTGGTAATCGGCGTTGCCGGCGCCGGTCAGGAAATTTCCACCCGTCCCTTCCAGCTCGTCACCGGCCGCACCTGGATGGGTACGGCCTTCGGCGGCGCCCGCGGCCGCACCGACGTGCCGAAGATCGTCGACTGGTACATGGAGGGCAAGATCGAGATCGACCCGATGATCACCCACACGATGCCGCTCGAAGACATCAACAAGGGTTTTGAGCTGATGCATGGCGGCGAATCGATTCGCAGCGTAGTGATTTACTGAGCGAAGTTCTGCGATGTTCCGGAACACGCTCCGATACTGCGAATAGAGCTAGGATTTAACTCCGTTTAATGTGAGGAACGCAGAAGATGTACAAATTTGAAATCTACCAGGACAAGGCTGGGGAATACCGTTTTCGCTTCAAGGCTTCGAACGGCCAGTCCATGTTCTCTTCCGAAGGTTATTCGGCCAAGGCTTCCGCCGTTTCGGCCATAGAATCGATCAAGAAAAACGTACCCGGCGCAGCAGTCGACGACCTGACCACTGCCGTCGCCTGAAGCATATCCTGCGCGTAGCCCGCTGGGGCGGGCTACGCTGCCTCCTATTGTGCGGGAGGTCGCCGGATTGGGCCTGAGTATCCATCCATGATCTATGTCGACGCCGATGCCTGTCCGGTCAAGCCGGAGGTCCTGAAAGTCGCTGAGCGCCACGGCATCGAAGTGACCTTCGTCGCCAATTCCGGCCTGCGCCCCACTCGTGATCCGATGGTCCACAACGTCATCGTTTCTGCCGGTTTCGATGCCGCCGACAACTGGATTGCCGAGCGCGCCGGACCCGCCGATATCGTCATTACAGCCGACGTACCGCTCGCGGTACGCTGTGTAACATCGGGCGCGCTGGTGACCGGTCCGACCGGCCGCGTCTTCGACGAGACCAATATCGGCATGGCGAGCGCCATGCGCGACCTTGGGGCGCATCTGCGCGAGACCGGCGAAAGCAAGGGCTATAACGCCGCCTTTTCCCCACGCGACCGTTCGAAATTCCTGGAAACGCTGGACAGGCTCTGCCGCCGGTCCAAATCGGCCACGTGAGCGATCGGAAAACCCGGATGCCGAGCCCCTGGCGCAGACTGACCTATCACCGGCACGGACCGTTCTTCGCCGGCACCATCGCCTCGCTGGTCTGTCTGCCGTTCCTGCTCTTCTACACGCCTGAACTCGCACCGGGCATCGCAGTCATCGTCTTCTTCCTGATCTATCTTGTCATGATGGCCTTTCGCATTCCAAAGCTCGACGGCGCCACCTTGAGAGACAAGGGGCAGAACGACGACGAACCGGCGCCCGTCATCCTCGCCGTGACCTTGCTCGCGGTCACCGCCGCCATTGTTTCGCTGTTCGAGGCCTTGAACCGCTCGCAGCCCGCGGGCGCTGCCTCCGTGTCGCTTGCCTTCGCATCCGTCGTGCTCGGCTGGCTGACGATCCACACGATGTTCGCCATGCACTATGCCCATCGCTTCTGGCGGCCGGAGGAACAGGCGGAGGAGAACGAAGCGAAGCGCGGCGGCCTCGATTTTCCCGAAACCGACGAGCCCGGCGCCTATGATTTCCTCTATTTCTCGTTCGTCATCGGCATGACCGCCCAGACTTCGGACGTCCAGATCACCACGACCGGCATGCGCCGCATCAACCTCCTGCATGCGGTCGTGTCCTTCTTTTTCAACACCGTCCTTGTCGCCGCGGCCGTCAACGCCGTCGTGTCGATGGGCAACTGATATTTTTAGAGGAGCACCGATGAAGGTCCTTTCCCAGAATACTGCCTTCGGCGGCATGCAGGGCGTGTTCATGCACGATTCCGAAGCCTGCAAATGCGAGATGACTTTCGCCGTCTTCGTGCCGCCCCAGGCGATCAAGGAGCCCTGCCCTGTTGTCTGGTATCTCTCAGGCCTCACCTGCACCCATGCCAACGTCATGGAAAAGGGCGAATACAGGCGGATGGCCGCGGAACTCGGCCTCATCATCATCTGCCCGGATACCAGCCCGCGCGGCAATGACGTACCGGACGAGCTCACCAACTGGCAGATGGGCAAGGGCGCCGGCTTCTATCTCGATGCGACGGAAAAGCCGTGGGCCGAAAACTATCAGATGTACACCTACATCACCGAGGAACTGCCGAACTTCGTCAGCCAGCATTTCCGCATGGACATGGGCCGCCAGGGGATTTTCGGCCATTCCATGGGCGGTCACGGTGCGATGACGATCGCGCTTCGGAACCCCGACCGCTTCAAGAGCTGCTCCGCCTTCGCGCCGATCGTCGAGCCCTCGACCGCCGACTGGTCGGCGCCGGCCTTCGAGAAATATCTGGGCGCGGATCGCTCGACCTGGCGGCAATACGATGCCTGCGCACTGGTCGAAGACGGCGCGCGCTTTCCGGAATTCCTGATCGACCAGGGCAAGGCCGACGGCTTTCTCGAAAACGGCCTGCGTCCCTGGCTGTTCGAGGAAGTGGCCAAGGGAACGGATATCGACGTGACGCTGCGGATGCACGAGCGCTACGACCACTCGTATTATTTCATCTCGACCTTCATGGACGACCATCTCCGCTGGCACGCGGAACGGCTTGTTGCACCCTGAAGAAAACTACTTATAGTTGATTTCCATCGGCTTGGATGTGGATGATGGCGATTTCGACACGACGTTTTTCGAGAGAACAGCAAGAGCGCTGGCGGGATTTTCTGGCTTGGACAAGCCATCACGCAGACTCTCGCTGGGTCTACCGAGGGATACCTGACAACACCTTCAAGCTCATTCCCAGCATTGGACGCAAGAAGGAATACAAGCTGACGACGAGCTTGTGCTCCTGGAAATTTTTAGGCGACGTGCCGCTGAATTTCTCGGCTATCAAACACTTTCAGACTGGGATCTGCTCGCGTTGGCGCAGCACCATGGCATGCCTACTCGTCTTTTGGATTGGACATCAAATCCTCTCGTCGCAGCATTCTTTGCCGTGAGCTCCTCACCCTCGGAAACAGATGCAAAGATTGTTGGCTATCGGGTTCGCTCCTCTGATATCATCGATGTGGCGACCAGTTTGCAGGATTTGGCGCATACCGGCTTTCTGATGCCTCGTTCGATTACGGTACGAATTGTCAGTCAAAGCGGTGTATTTAGCTGCCATCATCAGCCAGACGTCCCGTGGCAACCATCCGATGATACCTACCACACTTTCGATATCCCAAGGGAAATGCGCGAGTTATTTCAGCGCCGATTGTTCTATCTGGGTATTGACGGGCAGAGGATTATGGGTGGGCTTGACGGATTGTGTGCTAGATTGAAATGGCAATATGAAGCAGGAATAGGTCTAGGAGCAGTGAGATAATGGCAACGGCGGCGACCAGGGATGGCCACATTCTACGCCCTCTCACCAACAGCAGCCAGCGCGCAGCGGTCATCGATGCCGTAGGTGGATACGATATTTCTAGCGATCCAGCGTGGTCAGAACTCGATGTTTTGTCCACGCATACGCAGTTTGACAGCATCGAGGTCGTACCCGAAGGTATATTCGATGCAGGCAACGACAGATTCGAGGCAGTCGCTACAGTTTATGTCGTGTTAAACTACGGTAGCGGTGACGACGTGCTTCAGACGACTGAAACATTCCCCGCACATATATCCGGCCATTTCGAAGGATCCCGCGCATCGGTTGATAGCGCAGATGTCGATACATCCTCCTTTACTAACTAAGGAACTGGGCTGAGCCCTCACGGAAACAGGGCGGTCGCCATGGTTGGGCGGCGCTGGCCGTCGAGGCGGAATTCGCTGGAGATGCGGTCGGCGATCTTTTCGGCGAGGTCACGGTCAGCAGTGTCCCCGTCCAGCAGATAGATCGACGTCTTGAACGTCCCCCTGGCGATCGGTTCGCCGCTGTTGACCGAAATCGCCTGAACCGTCACCTTCGCCTCGTGCCGGCTGCCGATCAGCATGGGCATGTGCGACATCTCATCGATGCGTACCGAGATGATCGTCCGCGGCAGGGCGATCGACCTGACGGTTGCGCGGATCGCCTCGTCGACCAGCATGTCGGTGGCGATCACCAATCCCTTCGGTACATCCGGCCGCGCGGTCACGAAGGCGCCGCGCACGTCATAGAGGAGTTTCTCCTGCACCGTGTTTGCCTGTTCCAGACGGAACGACATCAGCGGCAGGGCCGTCAAAGCAATGAGACAGAAACGTAAGAGACGACGAAACATGAAGGGACCCGCAAGACGGCACCTTCAGATGTTCCAACGAACACGGTTAGAGAACGATTAAGCCGAGGGCTTCAAGGCGAGAAAAGTTTCGGTCGCCGCCCGCATTTCCTCGAGCCGCTTGGCGCGGCGATGTTCGGCTTCCACGTCCGTGCCCCAATGTTCGTTCGTCCAGTCCTCGTCGAGATGGGCGAACGTCCAGGCCTCGTCGGCGGTGAGCCGGCCCTCCGCGAAGGCAAGCGCCAGGATCGCCGAGCCGGTCAGCGTCGTCACCGTGTGCAGCACGGCAAGTTCGATCGGCGTATCGTATTTCTTCAGCGTCACCGCAAAGGCGGCGGTCGCTTCCTTCGGCTGCTCCTGGGGCATTACGCCCTCGACCAGAATGAAGCGGGCGCCGAGTTCGTTCGCCGCCCAGTCGACGATCGGATCCCATTGTTCGCTCTGGCGGGTGACCAGGTTTTCCGGTGTTTCGGCGCGGTAGCAGAGCAGGTCGCTCGAAGAGAAACGCAGGATATCCTCGAACACCGCCTGGGGGTCGGTGGCGATGCCGTCGATCGCGGTGTTGACGAGCCGCGTCACCGGCATGGTGCCGGGATCGATGACATCCACCTGGTTGGCCCATTCGTCGCGGATCAGTTCGGCAAGCCGTGCCGTCGGTGCGACGAGACCGTTCTTGGCGGGCGTCCTGACCGACCGGCCGTCGAGATGGATGGCATGACCGCCCTCGCCCTCGGCAACCGATACTTCCTTGTAGAAGCGCTTCGGCAGCGGCTTGTGCATCTGGATCTGCGCCCGCCGCGTCGGGTCCGGATGGCTCAGCGCTTCGGATGGATCGGGAAACATGTCACGCATGGAAATAAAACCTCAGCCGATATGGCTCAGCAACT
The DNA here is from genome assembly GCF_964254135.1 of Neorhizobium tomejilense. Taxonomy (NCBI): domain Bacteria; kingdom Pseudomonadati; phylum Pseudomonadota; class Alphaproteobacteria; order Hyphomicrobiales; family Rhizobiaceae; genus Neorhizobium; species Neorhizobium tomejilense. The sequence goes on along the minus strand of NZ_CAXUSO020000001.1, from coordinate 1,825,366 downwards.
CGCTCGGATGATGGATGATCGCGTCGGCTCCGGCCTTGTTCAGCTCGTCCACCGAGGCGTAACCCCAGGCAACGCCGATCGCCGTGGCGCCGGCCGCCTTCGCCATCTGCATATCGTAAATGGCATCGCCGATGACAAGAGTGTCGGAAGGTTTCATGCCGGTCTCGTCGCAGCACTCGGTCACCATCGCCGGATGCGGCTTCGAGGGGCAGTCGTCGGCGGTGCGCGACACCATGAAATACTTGTCAAACCCGTGCGTCTCCACGACCAGCTTCAGGCCGCGCCGCGATTTGCCGGTCACCGCGCCGATCAGCAGGTCCTTACGCGGACCGATCGCGTCGATCAGCTCGCGAATCCCCGCAAACAACGGCTCCTTGAAACCGAGATCCTGGCGCACGACGGCAAACAGCGTCTTGTAATAGGCCATCATCTCGACGGCCTCGTCGTCCGCATGCGGCTTGCCCTGCATGCGGGCGATCGCGATATCGAGCGTCAGCCCGATGATTGCCTTGGTGTCTTCCACCTTCGGTTCCGGCTTATCGAAATGGGCGAAGGTGCGGCGCATGGTTTCGTGGATCAGGTTCGCGCTGTCGACCAGCGTGCCGTCGCAATCGAAAAGGACCAGTTTCATTCTTCGTCGTCCCTGCGGCCGTTTTCCATGTCGAAGCCGAGAAGATTCCAGCTCTGCACCATATGCGGTGGCAGAGGTGCCGTGACCTTCAGCCGTCCGCCGTTCGGATGCGGGATGTCGATATGGCGCGCGTGGAGATGCAGCTTCTTCTGGATCCCGCCGGGAAAATCCCAGTTGTGATCGTCGTCGAAATATTTCGGGTCGCCGATGATCGGATGGCCGATATGCAGCGCATGGACGCGCAGCTGGTGGGTGCGGCCGGTATAGGGTTCCATCTCCAGCCAGCAGAGCGTTTGTGCTGCCATTTCCAGAACGCGGTAATAGGACACTGCGTGGTCGGCGCCGTCCTCGCCATGCCTGGCGATCCGCATGCGGTCGCCGTCCGGCGTCTGTTCCTTGACCAGCCAGGTGGAGATCTTGTCCTCGTGCTTGCGCGGCACGCCCTTGACCAGCGCCCAATAGGTCTTCTTGGTGTCGCGCTCGCGGAAGGCGGCCGTCAGCTTCTGTGCCGCACCGCGGGTGCGGGCGATCACCAGCACGCCCGACGTGTCGCGGTCGAGCCGGTGCACGAGCCGCGGCTTTTCACCCTTCGGACTGATCCAGCTGTCGAGCATCTGGTCGATATGGCGTGCGACGCCCGATCCGCCCTGCACCGCAAGGCCGGCCGGCTTGTTGAGCACGATGACCTTCTCGTCCTCGTGCAGGACCATGCGCGACAGCAGTTCGAAATCGCTGGAATGCTTGAGATCCTTGCCGGCGATCGGCCCCGTCTTCTTTGCGTCCACGTCCAAAGGCGGAATGCGCACCGTCTGCCCCGGCTGTATGCGGGCGTCGGATTTCACCCGCCCGCCGTCGACGCGCACCTGTCCGGAGCGCAGCAGTTTCTGGAGCGGCCCGAAGCCGAGGCCCGGGTAGTGGATCTTGAACCAGCGGTCCAGACGCATTCCCGCTTCGTCCGCTTCGACGCGGATATGCTCGATGCCTGCCATCAAAGCTCTTTCATATTTTTGTGTGGGCCGGCGGCCCTTTGCCCGGTCTTTAGAGCATTGCCCGCCCGAGCGCCAGTCCGGCGAAAACCGCACCCAGCGAGATTGCAACGCTCGCGACAATATAGGTGACGCCCACCATCGTCGCGCCCCGCTCCAGCAGCGACACGACATCCAGCGAAAAGGCCGAGAACGTCGTGAAGCCGCCGAGAAAGCCGGTAATGATCAGCAACCGCATCTCGGGAGACGCATCGAAGCGCCGGACGATGAGTTCGGCCAGAAAGCCGATCGCGAACGAGCCGGCGATATTGACGGCAAGCGTCCCCCACGGAAAGGCCGGCCCCCACAGGCGCAGCGCCCAGAACCCGACGAGATAGCGGCAGACGGAGCCGATCGCTCCGCCGATGGCGACAAGAAGCACGTTGGTCATGGAACTTTCTCTAGGACAGAAACGAGAATCGTCAAATCGATAAAATGCCGACGTTTTGTTTAAACGGGAACAAATCAGGGCCGCCGTAATTATCATATTCTGAGAAAAAAGAGTGATGGGCGCGATGACACAACTGGTCAGCATATCGGCAAGCACTGCCGCACTCGCCATCGAGGCGCTGAAGCCCGGCCGACGCATCTCGGCCAAGGATCAGGTCAAGGACATCAAGGCCGATTCTGATCGCAACCAGCGCCGCGCCGAAAACGCCGGCGACCCCGGCGATACCGAATTCATGATCCCGGCCACCACCGTCTCGCTCGACATGCTCACCGCCGACCAGAAGCCGCGCCAGCAGGTCACGTTCCGCCAGGTCGAATCCGCCTATCGCGATCTGGACGATTGATATCACCCGGCGAGCCCTCAGGCCGCCACGCACCGGATATTCTCCCGCCCGCTCCCCGAGCGGGCTTTTGCGTTGCGATGATAGTCGATGAAATCGGCGGCCGGCAGCGGTTTGGAGAACAGCCAGCCCTGGCCGAAATGCACGTCGTGAGCCTTCAGATAGTCCGCCTGCTCCTCCGTCTCCACGCCTTCGGCAACGATCTGTAGGTCGAGCGTCTTCGCCATCTCGATGATGTGGCCGGTGACCGAGCTGGTGGCGCTGTTGCGGCCGATCGTATCGACAAAGGACTTGTCGATCTTCAGCGCATCCATCGGCAGCCCCTGCAGGTATTGCAAGCTGGAATATCCCGTGCCGAAATCGTCGATCGCCACCGAATGGCCTTTTTGCCGGGCCGCTGTCAATGTCGTCCGCGCCGCCTCGATGTCGATGAAGCCCCGTTCGGTGGCCTCCAGCCAGATCTGCCCCGCCGCGATCCCGGTCTTGGCGAGTTTCCTGTCGAGTACATCGAGGATGCGGCCGGAGGTGACATCGGCGGCGGAAAGGTTGACGGCGATATGCAGCGAACTTTCCGCCCTGAGCAGTCCTCCGAGATCGGCAATGATCGCTTCGATGACCTGATCGGTGATCGGCAGAATGAGCCCGCTCTCCTCGGCGAGCGGAATGAACAGGTCCGGGCGCACCAGCGATCCATCCGGCCGCCGCCAGCGCACCAGCGCCTCGGCGCCGACGCAGATGCCGGTCTTGAGCTCGATGATCGGCTGGTAGTGGACGATGAATTCGCGCTTGCGCACTGCGATCGCCAGCTCACCGAGCGGTGACAGTCTTTTCTTGGACAGCCAGACCACCACGCCGACAATGAAGATGGCGACGAAGGCGCCGACCGGCAGCAGCAGGAGCTGTTCCTCCCGCAGCCTGCCGGTCAGGTTGGAGCGCGGCTCCATGGCGATCGCGATCAACCCCTTGTCGTGCGCCACCGCATAGAGCGCCGAGGAGGTCATGCCGTTCTTCGGCTCGTCGATCAGCGCGTTGACGAGGTCCGTTTCGGGGGAATTGAGTTCGTTGATCAGCATGCCCTGCCGGTTGGCGAGCGCCAGCGAGATGTCGGCGTCCACCAGGATATCGACGAAACGGGCCGGATCGACCAGTACGTTATAGGGGCCGTAGTGGAGCGCCATCATCGGATTGCCCATGCTGACCGCCGGCTGCACGCGGGTGGCCACTTCCACGCCGTCGGGCGTCATGTAGTCGATCCACGGCCTGTCGACCTTGCGCTCCTCGATCCCCCAGGAGGTGCATTTCAACAGGCCGTTCTCGAAATAACCGACTTCCTTGACCGAGGGCGTATTGAAGGCGATCACCCGCATCCGGGCGATATGCAGGTCCGAACAGGGCACCAGGCGCGGATAGGCGAGCGAATCGAGCGCCGCCCGCGCATCCTCGAACGTCCGGCTCGCACGCATGATCGTCTGCTCGGCGAGCCGTTCGAGATTGTTCTGTTGTTTCTCGACCGTGATGACCCACGAAATGTAGACCATCGCGACAATCGGTACGATTGCCCCCAGCAGGCCCAGGAAAATGGCCGCCGCAATCACCCGAGAACGCCGCAGTTCCATTGCCGAAACCTTTGATGAGAGGTGTTGGCGATATTCATCGCGGACTTCTGTTAAGATTTCTTGATGCAACTCGATCAGGTTGTATCGAAGCAATTTCTAAAACCCCGCCGGTTGCGTACCGCCCGTGCAAGTTGGGCCGAATGGACATCTCCGTCCGGCAAGCCGAGAGAGGATTTTAGGCCTGGCGCCCTGCAAAACGCAGGGGAAGCCCGTCGAAAGCCTTGATTTCCTTCAGCACGAAGGTCGTCTGCATTTCCTTGATGCGCGGTAACCGCCGCAGCGTCGACATGGCGAAATCCGCATAGGCGTCGAGATCGGACGAGACCACCTGCAGCAGGAAATCCGCGTCACCGGCGATGCTGTAGCAGGCGACCACCTCGTCCAGCCCGATAACCTCCGCCGCGAATGCCTCCGCCTCTTCCTCACTGTGGCTGTCGATCTTGACGCGGATGAAGGCAAGTACGCCGAGGCCGATCGCCTTTCGGTCCAGCACCGCCTTGTATCCCTGGATGATGCCCGTCTCCTCGAGATGCCGCACGCGCCGCCAACTCGGAGATGTCGAAAGCCCGATCCTGTCCGCGAGCGCCTGGTTGGTCAGGCGGCCATCGTCCTGCAACGCTTCCAGAATTCGTATATCCGCCGGCTCGATGTCGTTATCCATCAATTTCTACCCATATTTCCATCTAAGTGGGTAGACCCTACCCCAAAATCCCGAAATGGAGAAGTAAAAGGCAGGATCGACCGAGCGATGCGGAGTAATGTGCAGATCTCCTTCCATGAATGGATATCCTGCCTGCCCATGACCGACGACACCCGCATCGCCATCATCGTCAACCCTACCCTGCCGCTCGGCCTCCTTGCCAACACGGCCGGCGCCATCTCGATCGGCCTCGGCGCTCGCGTGCCCGCGCTCGCGGCTCGCCGGCTGACCGACCGGCAGGGTCGCACGATCGATATCAGTTCGGCCCTACCGGTGCCGATCCTGCAGGCGCAGGCGGATACGATCCGATCCCTGATGCTGAAGGCCATGGAGCAGATCCAGAACCGCGCCGTCGTGCCCTTTCCGGCTTTCGCCAGATCGCTGCACGACTACCACGACTACGAGGCCGCCTTCCCCGATCGCGATCTCGCGGAAGAGGAGATCGACGGGCTTGGCCTCGCCGGGCCTTCGAAATGGATAAAGTCGCTGACCGGCAGCCTCAAACTGCTGCGTTAGAGACGAAGAGCCCGCTCCGGGGAGCAGGCTCCATCGAATTTCACTTGTGCATGTGGCCGCCCGGCCCCGCCGCCTCGACCGGCAGCGTGATATCGACCTTGCCGGCCTTCTCGAAGGTCAGGGTCACCGGCACTTTGCCGCCCTGCTTGAAGGGTTCCTTGACCTTGATGAACATCAGATGCAGCCCGCCGGGCGTCAGTTCGACGGTCTTGCCCGCTGGGATGGCGATCCCGGTGTCGAGCTTGCGCATTTTCATCACCTCGCCCTGCATCGCCATCTCGTGCAACTCTACGGTGCCCGCGACCGGTGACGAGACCGAGACCAGCGTGTCGTCGGATTTGCCGGTGTTCTTGATGGTGAAATAACCGCCGCCGACCGGCTGGCCGGGCAGCATCGCCTTGGTGAAGGCGCTGGTGATTTCCAGGTCGGCGACCTTGGCGGGCGCATCTTGAGCGGCCGTAGCTCCCGCAATGATAATGCCGGTCGCAGCGAAAATGCCGAGGAAAGCGAGTTTGGTGAAAGTCTTCATGGAATATCCCCATACGGTGACAGCATTCGTGCCGGTCGACCGCGATTGATCTGAGAGCGTTAAAGCATCAGGTCGAAATCGGGGGCGCACGAGACTTAGGCCGGGCGACGGCACTCGTACCGAGCAATTCGGAAAACTGGCGCAGGGGATTGGCGAGCGACGCGCGCTCTGCCGCAAGCCAGGTTTCATCTCTCGGCGGCGGCAGGATGACCGATGCGGAGAGCAGGCAGACTTCGCAGAGCGGCTTTGCCGCCGGCATCTGATGGCCGCGGTCGCCTTCCGAGCAGATGTCGGCAAACGTGCCGTCCGGCAGGCGATAGGCTTCGCTGTAGGAATCGAGCGGCGCTGCCGCCTGGGCCGGCTGATGGGCAAATCCCAGCAAAAGCAGCAGCATCGCACAGAAAATGCGCGTTGAGTTCGCCGCCGTGTTGAGCCGTGCCGTCATCGTCTCGCCTGTCCGAATGCCTGCCGGAATAACCCAAATCGCGGCAAAGCGCAAAAGCCCTTTTTGCCGCGGTTTTTTCAGTCATTTCGCCAGCCGTTGCATTAGGTCAAATCGCGTTTGCTGCGTTGCGACAAAAATAGTGTTTCGTGCGACATGGAGGGCTTGCCAAATGGTGATCGAGGCCGATAATACCGCCCAGACTCGCTGGGAGAAGCCGCTTAGATGCGGTGCCGAAGGAGCAACCGCCCCGGAAACTCTCAGGCAAAAGGACCAGCAGTCGACCGACAGGAACTCTGGAGAGAAGCCCGAAGAGGGCTCGCCGAAGGGATAACAATCTCAGGCGCAAAGGACAGAGGGGGCTCATAACCGGTGCGTCACTGCGCCTGAATCTGAGCCGGCGCTTGAAATGCGCCAACCCTGGAGGCGTCCTTGGACGATCAAACCGTTCTCAAGACCACCCCGCTTCACGCCCTCCATCTGTCGCTCGGCGCCAGGATGGTGCCCTTTGCCGGCTACGACATGCCTGTGCAATATCCAGCCGGCGTGCTGAAGGAACATCTGCACACCCGTACCGCCGCCGGGCTTTTCGACGTTTCCCATATGGGCCAGGTCGTCATCCGTGCGAAATCCGGCGCTTACGAGGATGCAGCACTTGCGCTCGAAACCCTGGTGCCGGTCGATATCCTCGGCCTGAAACCCGGCCGCCAGCGCTACGGCTTCTTCACCGACGACAACGGCGGTATCCTCGACGACCTGATGATCACCAATCGCGGCGATCACCTGTTCGTCGTCGTCAACGCCTCCTGCAAGGAGGCCGACCTCGCCCACCTGCAGGCGCATCTGACCAATTGCGACGTCGAACTCCTCGAAGACCGCGCGCTCATCGCCCTCCAGGGTCCGCGTGCAGAGGGCGCACTGGCGGCTCTCTGGCCGGATGTCACCTCCATGAAGTTCATGGACGTCCGCGACGCGTCCCTGCACGATGTCGACTGCATCGTCTCCCGCTCCGGTTATTCCGGCGAGGACGGGTTCGAGATTTCGGTTCCGGCAGACCAGGCCGAACAGATCGCCAAGGCGCTGCTCGAAGACCTGCACTGTCAGCCGATCGGCCTCGGCGCCCGCGATTCGCTGCGCCTCGAAGCCGGCCTCTGCCTTTATGGCAACGACATCGACACGACCACCTCGCCGATCGAGGCCGCACTCGAATGGGCGATCCAGAAACCCCGCCGCGCTGGCGGCGTCCGCGCCGGCGGTTTTCCGGGCGCCGACCGTATCCTCGGTGAGCTTGCGAACGGCACCTCCCGCCGCCGCGTCGGCCTGAAGCCGGAAGGCAAGGCGCCCGTCCGCGCCCACGCCAAGCTCTATGCCGACGCTGAGGGACGGACCGAACTCGGCGAAGTCACCTCCGGCACGTTCGGCCCCTCGGTCGAAGGCCCGGTCGCCATGGGCTACGTCCCGACCCGCTTTGCCGAACCAGGCTGTCAGATCTTCGCGGAGGTGCGCGGCAAATACTTAGGCCTCACCGTCGCCGCCCTGCCCTTCATCACCCCCACCTACAAACGATAATCCTCCGGAGAGAACCATGTTGAAATTCACCGCCGAACACGAATGGCTGAAGCTCGAAGACGGTATCGCGACCGTCGGCATCACCTCTCACGCTGCCGAACAGCTTGGCGACCTCGTTTTCGTGGAACTGCCGGAAGTGGGCGCCATACTCACCAAGGACGGCAATGCCGCGACCGTCGAGAGCGTCAAGGCCGCCTCCGACGTCTATTGTCCGCTGGACGGCGAAGTCACGGAGGTCAACCAGGCGATCGTCGACGATCCCTCGATCGTCAATTCCGATCCTCAAGGAGCAGGCTGGTTCTTCAAGCTGAAGCTCAAGACCGCCTCCGACGCCGACGCCCTGCTCGACGAGGCCGCCTACCAGGAACTGATCGCATGACCACCGACAGCACCGATTTCCATTTTACCGACTACCAGCCCTACGATTTCGCCAACCGCCGCCATATCGGCCCCTCGCCGGCCGAAATGGCCGAGATGCTGAAAGTGGTCGGCTACAAGAGCCTCGACGCCCTGATCGACGCCACCGTGCCATCCTCGATCCGCCAGACGGCGCCGCTTGCCTGGGGGCCGGCGCTGACCGAGCGCGAGGCGCTCGACAAGCTGCGCGATACCGCTAACCGCAACAAGGCGCTCGTCTCGCTGATCGGCCAGGGTTATTACGGCACGATCACGCCGCCGGTCATCCAGCGCAACATCCTTGAAAACCCCGCCTGGTACACCGCCTACACGCCCTACCAGCCGGAAATTTCGCAAGGCCGCCTCGAGGCGCTCCTCAATTTCCAGACGATGATCTGCGACCTGACCGGCCTCGACGTCGCCAACGCCTCGCTGCTCGACGAGGCGACCGCCGCCGCCGAAGCCATGGCGCTCTGCCAGCGCCAGGCAAAGTCGAAGGCGACGGCCTTCTTCGTCGATGCCGCCTGCCACCCGCAGACCATTGCCCTCATCGAAACCCGCGCCGCGCCGCTCGGCTGGAGCGTCGTCATCGGTGACCCGATGACCGATCTCGACCCGGTCGACGTGTTCGGCGCGATCTTCCAGTATCCGGGCACCAACGGCCATGTGCGCGATTTCACCGGCCTGATCTCCCGCCTGCACCAGACCGGTGCGGTCGCTGCCGTCGCCGCCGATCCCCTGGCGCTGACGCTGCTCAAATCCCCCGGCGAAATGGGCGCCGACATCGCCATCGGCTCCTCCCAGCGCTTCGGCGTGCCGGTCGGTTACGGCGGCCCGCATGCGGCCTATATGGCGGTCAAGGACGCCCACAAGCGCGCCATGCCCGGGCGCCTGGTCGGCGTCTCGGTCGACAGCCGTGGCAACCGCGCCTACCGCCTGTCGCTGCAGACCCGCGAACAGCATATCCGCCGCGAAAAGGCGACCTCGAACATCTGCACCGCCCAGGTCCTGCTCGCCGTCATGGCCTCCATGTATGGCGTCTTCCACGGGCCGGACGGGCTCAAAGCCATCGCCCAGCAGGTCCACCGCAAGGCCGTGCTGATGGCCAAGGGCCTCGAAAAACTCGGCTACACCATCGAGCCCGACACCTTCTTCGACACGATCACCGTCGAGGTCGGCCACATGCAGGGCCTGATCATGCGCGCCGCGGTCGCGGAAGGCGTCAACTTGCGCAAGGTCGGCGAAACCCGCATCGGCATGTCGCTCGACGAGCGCACAAGGCCGGCGACGCTCGAAGCCGTCTGGCGGGCCTTCGGCGGCGATTTCAAGGTTTCGGATTTCGAGCCCACCTGGCGCCTGCCGATCGCGCTCCTGCGCAAATCCGACTACATGACCCACCCGATCTTCCACATGAACCGCGCCGAAAGCGAGATGACCCGCTATATCCGCCGGCTCTCGGACCGGGACCTGGCGCTCGACCGGGCGATGATCCCGCTCGGCTCCTGCACCATGAAACTGAATGCGACGGCGGAAATGCTGCCGATCACCTGGCCGGAATTTGCCGACATCCACCCCTTCGTGCCCGCGGACCAGGCGCTCGGCTACAAGGAGATGATCGACGATCTCTCCGCCAAACTCTGCCAGATCACCGGCTACGACGCCTTTTCGCTGCAGCCGAATTCCGGCGCGCAAGGGGAATATGCGGGCCTGCTCACCATCCGCAACTACCACATCACCAATGGCGACACCCATCGCGACGTCTGCCTCATCCCCACCTCCGCGCACGGCACCAACCCGGCGTCGGCCCAGATGGTCGGCATGAAGGTGGTCGTCGTCAAGGTCCGCGACAATGGTGATATCGACCTCGACGATTTCCGCTTGAAGGCCGAGCAGCATGCCGCAAACCTCTCGGCCTGCATGATCACCTACCCCTCGACCCACGGCGTCTTCGAGGAGACCGTGCGCGAGATTTGCGAGATCACGCACAAGCATGGCGGCCAGGTCTATCTCGACGGCGCCAACATGAACGCCATGGTCGGCCTCTCCCGCCCCGGCGACATCGGCTCCGACGTCTCCCACCTCAACCTCCACAAGACCTTCTGCATCCCGCATGGCGGCGGCGGTCCCGGCATGGGCCCGATCGGCGTCAAGTCGCATCTGGCGGCACACCTCCCCGGCCACCCGGCGACCGACGGTCGCGAAGGTGCAGTCTCGGCGGCGCCCTTCGGCTCGCCGTCGATCCTGCCGATCTCCTGGTCCTATTGCCTGATGATGGGCGGCGAGGGTCTCACCCAGGCGACCAAGGTGGCGATCCTCAACGCCAACTATATCGCCGCACGCCTGAAGGGCGCCTACGACGTGCTCTACAAGTCGCAGGCCGGCCGCGTCGCGCATGAATGCATCATCGACACGCGCCCGCTCAACGTCTCGGCCGGCGTCAGCGTCGACGATGTCGCAAAACGCCTGATCGACTGCGGTTTCCACGCCCCGACCATGAGCTGGCCGGTCGCCGGCACGCTGATGATCGAGCCGACCGAAAGCGAGACCAAGGCCGAGATCGACCGGTTCTGCGATGCGATGCTGGCGATCCGCGAGGAGGCCCGCGCCATCGAGGACGGCCGCATGGACCGGTTGAACAACCCGCTGAAGAACGCCCCGCACACGGTGGAAGACCTGGTCGGCGAATGGGACCGCCCCTATTCCCGCGAGCAGGCCTGCTACCCGCCTGGCGCCTTCCGCGTCGACAAATACTGGTCCCCGGTCAACCGCGTCGACAATGTCTATGGCGACCGCAACCTCGTCTGCACCTGCCCGCCGCTGGAGGCTTACGCGGAGGCAGCCGAGTAAATTGCACCTCCATCTCGCCTCGCCCCGGATCGATTCCCGGAGGCGAGGCGATCCACCCGACGCCCTCTTTGTACGCTACCGCACGGGAACTCCGGCGCCGCCCGCTGGTTTGCGGGGGTGCGGCAAAGGAGCTCGCCATGCAGCGGTTCTTTTTTCACATCAACTTTACAGGCAAATTCGTCACCGATCCCGAAGGGGTGGAATTTGCCGATCTCGACGCTGCAAAAAATTCGGCGCGCCGGGCCATCCGCGAACTCGCCGCGGATTCCCTTGCGGCACAGGCGAAGTTCACGCTTCGCAGCACCCGGATCTGCAGCGCTGAGGGCGAGATGCTGGCGGAGGTTTTTGTTCCGGACGCCATCCGCGACGTGATCCCGGCCGACCTTCTGTGAACTACCGCAGCGCACAATCGAAGCCGACCAGGGACGGAGGTCGGCCCTTCGGTACGCTACCGGACTTTCGCTGACAGCTTTGCCGTTTTTGATATTCTATCACGGCAGTTTCCAGAACCGGGACAGCCCCCATGTCCGATGATTGGACGTTTTTTCCGCATGTCATGACCATGCATGATCTGCTAGCGATGCGCGAAGCGGTGCGACTTGCGCAGACCATCCGCCCACCCGTTGACCCCACCGAAACGGAGCTGCTCGCCTGGATCGTCTTCCGCTATTACAGGCGCGGGCTGACGGATCCGGCGCGGCTGGCCGCGGTCGCCGTCTTCCTGTCCGGTTCCCGCGTGATGAAGCGCCAGCGGGCGCACACCGAATCCGGGGTCGTGGTGCATCTGGACCTGCGCAGCCACACCTGACGCCCCCGATCTGACCCGCCTGGGCGCCGGCCTCCGTCATTGCGACGGCGTCCGTCCGACGAGGATGCCTCAGGACACGCGACGGAAACGCGTTCAAGCGCAGATAGCGCCTTGCCGACAGGTCCCCGCCCCGTTCCGGCACATCTGTGCCGCGCCGCAATACGCTTCCCTTACCCTTCCCGTTCAGTCTTCCTTGAAGCTCTTGCCCTAAAACATCCGTCATCGGGTTTGGGATGCTTGTCATGGGTCTGTCGTCGGTGATGAACATTGCGGTTTCGGGCATGCAGGCCCAGGCGAAACGCCTCGCGACCGCGGCGTACAACATCGCCAATGCTCAGACCCCCGGCTACAACCGCCTCGACACCCAGGTCTCCTCACTCCCCAATTCCGGCGGCGTCACCACCACCGTCACCCCCTCCACCTCGGTCACCCTCCCCGAAAGCTCGAATGTCGACATGGCCAGCGAAATGCTCGACGCCTTCACCTCGGCGCAGGGTTATGCGGCCAACGCGGCAGCGTTCGAGACGGGCGCGGACATGTGGGACGTGCTGATGAGCATCAAGCGGGATTGAGGGCGGCGATAGCGGAGCCCGCTTCGGTCCGTTCCGGGCAGCTAGTAGAGTGTCCTTCGGTAGTCTTGTTCGAGTTCTTCGTCCATCTTTTGCATTTCATCCCTGTCCCTCGGCGCCCCTGTCGTCTCATCCAGAATGATCTTTATGAGTGAGGGCATCTCGGTGCGGTCCTGGAAATGATCCGGGCTCCACAGGCGGGACCGTCTGAACGCCTTGGCGCAATGCATGAAGACTTCGCTCACTCTTACGATGATAGCGAGTTTCGGGACTCGATCAGTGATGCTCATGCCCTTCAAGAGTTGAGGGTCGTTGGTGAGTGTTGCCCGCCCGTTTACGCGCAATGTATCGTCAAAACCGGGGATTACGAACAAAAGCCCGACGCTTGGGTTGGCGATGATGTTGCTCAATGTATCAAGGCGATTGTTGCCAGGTCGATCCGGGATCGCAAGGGTGCGCTCATCAAGAACCTTGACGAATCCCGGAGGATCACCACGGGGACTGACGTCGGCCTTTCCCTCCAAGTTCTGGGTGCCTATGCACAAGAAAGGCGAGCGCCGAATGAACTCTTGCGCGTGCTCGCCCAGTGAATCCTGACTCTTCAATATTGCCAGTGAGTGAGTTGGGTCGAAAAGCCTCCGAAGCGACTCCTCGTCCGCGATGGCGAAATCTGGATTGAGTTGCAAGCCCGTCATGATCACTTCCTAAAACTGCCTCTGATCCTGTCGCCGACCATAAAGTCTGGAACGTAACTGACCTCGGCTATTCGCCACCACTCGCAACAAGAGCTTGGTTGAGGTACGTACCTCATAACGAGGAATACATCAGTTGTTATCTAGGATCAATACACCTGCTGGCAGTGGTGGTGGCTGACCGGATGGTGTCGCCGGATTCTTGAAGTCCGTTCGATACCATTGGAGAAACCGGCGGAGATCCGAGGATCGCCAAGGGAGGAGTGTGTCTTGTGGGAGCTCGAAAATCTCCGCCCTCACCCAGCCAGCTTCTTCTCCTCGTGTTGAACCCGAGGGCCGCCGTCGATATCCACCACCGCGAAAGCCGCCGCGATGACCTCCGGTCCGGCACCCGGGCGAGTGGCATCGGTCGAGAGTATCTGGCGAAACCGCCGTGCGCCCGCAAACCCCTGGAACAGCCCGACCATGTGCCGGGTGACGTGATGCAGCCGGCCGCCCCGGCCGATCAGCTCCGCCGCATAGTCCGCCATCGTGTCGCGCAGCGCCAGCCAGTCGAACTCGGCGGTTGCGACCCCCGCAGGGCTGGCATCCTTCAGAAACGCATCCACCCCGGCCAGAAGCCCGGTATTGTGGTAGGCGGCGCGGCCGAGCATCACCCCGTCCATATGGGTGAGATGGTTGGCCGCCTGTTCCAGATCGGCGATGCCGCCGTTGATGCCGATGAACACGTCCGGGTTTTCCCGCTTCATGGCATAGACCAGCTCGTAGTCGAGCGGCGGCACTTCGCGGTTTTCCTTCGGCGAAAGCCCCTGCAGCCAGGCCTTGCGGGCATGGATCCAGACCGCATCCGCCCCCGCCCCGATTACCTGGGCGAGAAAATCCGGCAGCACGTCCGTCGGCTCCTGGTCGTCGACGCCGATCCGGCATTTCACGGTGACCGGCACGCTCGACACCCGCTTCATCGCGGTGACGAGGTCGGCCACATGCGCCGGATCCCGCATCAGGCAGGCGCCAAAAGTGCCCGACTGCACCCGGTCCGACGGGCAGCCGACATTGAGGTTGATCTCGTCATAGCCGAAATCAGCAGCGATCCGCACCGCCTCGGCAAGCTTTGCCGGATCCGAACCGCCGAGCTGCAGCGCGACCGGATGTTCGGCCGGCGAAAAGGACAAGAGCCTGTCGCGCGGCCCATGAATGATCGCATCGGCCACCACCATCTCGGTATAGAGCAGCGCGGATTTCGACAATTGCCGATGCAGGAAACGGCAATGTCTGTCCGTCCAGTCGATCATCGGAGCAACGGCGAAAACTGGAGCCTTGAAGTATCTATTTTTTTCTTGTTTTACAGGCTCTTGGAACACTCTGCTCTCCGTTTTGTTCAAGCTCATCTTGTACCAAATCCGCCCGTTTCGGACATGGGCTTGATACATTGTACCAACTGGAATCGCCATCTACCAAACGAGGATGCGGTCATAGGCGCTACCACCCCGCGCGCGAAAAGATGGCAGCGTCAGCTACATGGCACGCGTGCGAGTTATGCGGGATGGCGTGACTTATCACGAGACGGAGACTTTTAACAGATGGCCGGCGGCCGCTGCGTGGATGAAGAAGCGCGAGCGGGAACTCGCGAAGCCGGGAGCTATCGCCGGCGCTATCGCGGTTGACCCGACATTGGCGAAAGCCATCGATCGCTACACAGAGGAGTCCATCAAGGATATAGGCCGTACAAAGACGCGCGTGGCCGGGTCCGGTGGTTCGGCTGCCGGTTCCCGGCGCAGGGGCGGACGCGGAGGCTGCTCCGGCCACAGTAGGTTCCGGACGGCGGCGAACCAGGAAGACATCGCCGCGACCGGTCCCTTCCGGATACCTGTCATTCGCCCTGTGGTCTGAAGGCGTCGAGCCATTGGAGTATCCTCACGAAACGCGTGCTCCCTTGTCCGCCTGATCGAGCAATGCAAGCAGGCCTTTCAGGATCTCTGTCGGAGGCGGCGGGCAGCCCGGAATATGAAGGTCCACCGGCACGACCTTGGAAACCCCGCCGATGACCGCATAGCTATCTGCGAAGCAGCCGCCGTCGCGGGCGCAACTGCCGAGAGCCACGACCCATTTGGGGCCGGGCGTGGCGTTGTAGGTCCGCTCCAGCGCCTCGGCCATGTTCCGCGTCACCGGACCGGTGACCATCAGCACATCGGCATGCCGCGGCGAGGCGACGAAGCGAATGCCGAAACGCTCGATGTCGTAGAAGACGTTGCTCAGCGCGTGCATTTCCAGTTCGCAGCCGTTGCAGGAGCCTGCGTCGACGGCGCGGATCGACAGGCTGCGGCCAAGCCGGCGGCGGGCCGACCTGTCGACGGCTGTGGCAAGCTCCCCTATCGCCGCATCGGATTGTCGCGGGGCCGCTTCCGTGAGCGGCGGCCGGATCAGACTTTCGAAAAGGAGCCTGCGCATGGCTGTCTGCCTCCGTTAGAGATCGTGGCCGGAATAGGAGCAGTTGAAGGATTTGTTGCAGAGCGGGAAATCGGCAACGATGTTCCCTTCGATGGCGGCTTCCAGCAACGGCCACTGGAACCAGGAAGGATCGCGCAGATGGCAGCGATCCACCCGGTTGCCGGCAAGCCTGAGCCAGACAAGGATGTCGCCGCGGAAACCTTCCACGACGGCCATGCCTTCGCGCGTCTCCCCATTGTCGGCTACGTCATGCCGTATGGGGCCGGGCGGCAGCTGGTCGAGAATCTGTTCGATGAGCGAGAGCCCCTGCTCGACCTCACGGATGCGGATCCAGATGCGCGCATTGACGTCTCCTTGGCCGAGCACAGGCACATCGAAGCGGAGAGCATCGTAGGGCGGATAGGGCAGCGCGCGCCGGGTATCGAAGGCCCGACCCGACGCACGCCCGACATAGCCCCCGGCGCCGTAAAGACGGGCCAGATCCGGCGCGAGAATGCCTGTGCCCACCATCCGGTCCTGCAAAGATGCGGTATTGTCGTAGAGATCCACCAGCGCCGGAAACTTTCTGCGGATCTCGGCAAGCAGCGTGCGCAGGCCTGCCGCACCGGCCTCGTCGAGATCGGCGACAACGCCGCCGGGCACGATGCGATCGCGCATCAGGCGATGGCCGAAAGCGGCATCGGCGGCCCTCAGCACACGCTCACGCAGCGCGCCGCAATGGGCAAGCATCAGCGAGAAAGCGGCGTCGTTGCAGATGGCGCCGATATCGCCGAGATGGTTGGCGAGCCGCTCCAGCTCGGCCATCAGCGCCCGGAGCCAGACCGCACGCGGCGGGATGTCGAGCCCGAGCGCCGCTTCGGCCGCCCGCGAGAAGGCATAGGCATAGGCGACCGCGCTGTCGCCCGAAGTCCGGCCGGCAAGCTGGAGTGCCCTGCCGAGATCGGCTCCCGTCATCAGGCCTTCGATGCCCTTATGGACATAACCGAGGCGCTCTTCGAGGCGGACGACCGTCTCGCCGTTGGCCGTGAAGCGGAAATGTCCCGGCTCGATGATGCCGGCATGTACCGGACCGACCGGGATCCGGTGCAGGCTTTCGCCTTCCGCCGGCAGGAATTCGTAAGGTGCAGCTTCCGCAAGTCCGATGGCCTTCTCACCCAGCGGGAAGCGCAGGTTCCAGCGGCCATGGTCGAGCCACGGCCGGCTGTCGGGCAGGCCCTCCGGTTCGAGACCGGTCAGGTCCCGGAGCGCCCGCTCCAGCCGAAGGGCAGGAGGATGACGGCGAGCCACCGAAGGATAATTGCCTTCGAGCCCTTCCAGGCTGATGACGCCGGCGGTGCCGTCGGCCTCGTCGAACAGCGCCATGTGCACGGCATCGGCTTCTCCCCAGAGCCCGAGCAATGTCCTTTGCCTGTCCGCAAGGGTCTCGGCTGCGGTAATCCAGCCCGCCGCCTCAGTGACGACACGCGGCCATGGACGATGGTGCTGGACCAAACGGCTCTCCGGGGCGATGGCGATCAGGGCCGGCATGACGAACAGTCCTTTATCGGAGCAGGTTGGCGATATGCTGGAACCAGGCGACCAGCGGCGGCGGCAGATAGATGCCGGCGATCAGGACCAACACGAGATGCGAATACATCGGCAGATAGGAGGCATCGGCCGGCTCCCGGCTGCCGCGCGGCTGGCCAAAGGCGACGCCCGTCAGCCGCAGCAGCAGGGCCCCGAACGCCACCAGCAGCCCGAACACCAGCGGCACGGCCAGCAGGGGCTGCCGCGCGAAGGTGGAGCTGACAAGCAGAAACTCGCTCATGAAGACGCCCATGGGCGGCAGGCCGGCAATGGCCGCAACGCCGATCACAAGACCCCAGCCGAGGGCCGGATGGGTTTCGGTGAGGCCGCGGATCGCCGAAAGCCGCTGGGTTCCCTTGATCTGGGAGATGTGGCCGACGGCAAAGAAGATCGCCGACTTGGTCAGCGAATGCATGACCATATGCAGCAGCCCGGCGAAATTGGCGAGCGGGCCGCCGAGGCCGAAGGCGAAGACGATGATGCCCATATGCTCGATCGAGGAATAGGCGAACATACGCTTGATGTCGCGGCGCCGGTACAGCATGAACGCCGCGAAGATCAGCGACGCCAGCCCCATGGTCATCATCAGCGGCCCAGGGCTGATCGCTTCCGGACTGGCGGCGAGCAGGATCTTGAAGCGCAGCACGGCATAAAGCGCGACATTCAGGAGCAGTCCCGACAGCACGGCGGAAATTGGCGTCGGCCCCTCGGCATGCGCGTCCGGCAGCCAGGCATGCAGCGGCGCGAGGCCGACCTTGGTGCCGTAACCGAGCAGCAGAAAGATGAAGGCGACGTTGAGCAGCGCCGGGTCGAAGTCTGCGACCTGCTCGACGAGAAGGGTCCAGACCATGGCGTCGTACCCTTCTCCGACCACCGGCTGTGCTGCCAGATAGACGAGAATGGTGCCGAACAGCGCGAAGGCGATACCGACGCTGCCCAGAATGAAGTATTTCCAGGCCGCTTCCAGCGCCTCATGGGTGCGATAGATGCCGACCATCAGCACGGTGGTCAGCGTCGCCAGTTCCACGGCCACCCACATCAGGCCGATATTGTTCGAGACGAACGCCAGGTTCATGCCGAACATCATGATCTGATACATGGCGTGGTAGAAGCGCAGGTTCGCCGGCGTCAGCCGGCCGGTCTCCAGTTCGTGGGCGATATAGCTGGCGCTGAACAGGCTGGTCGTGAAGCCGACGAAGGTGTTGAGAACGATGAAGACGATGTTGAGGTCGTCGACCAGCAGGTACCGGCCCGGCTCCGGCCGCTCGGTGACGAACAGGCAAAGGGCGGCGACGAGCGTCAGCAGGCTGGCCGCCACGTTAACGCGCGCCGTCACCTTGTAGCCAGGCATGAGAGCGAGCAGCGTCGCCGCGACGACCGGGATCGCCAAAATGGCCGCGACCGCATCGAAGGTGAAGAGGGAGGATGCGTTCATTTCCGCCGCCTTCCCCTGACGTCGTCGAGCGCCCTGACATCGACGGTGTCGAACCGCTCGCGGATGCGGAACAGGAAGACGCCGATGACGATGAAGGCGATCAGGATCGAGAAGGCGACACTGATCTCCACCACCAGCGGCATGCCCTTGGCGCCGGTCGCGGCGAGCACCAGTCCGTTTTCGAGCGACATGAAGCCGACCACCTGGCTGACGGCATTGCGCCGCGTCACCATGATCAGCAGCCCGAGCAGCAGGACGGAGAGCGCGAAGGCGAGGTCCTCGCGGGTCAGCGGGTCGGCTTCGGGCGTCACCCGCAGCATCACCACGATCGACAGCGCCACGAGGCCGATGCCGGCCAGCATGGTGAGGCCTATGCCGACCACTGTCTCGATCTCCCGGTGGATGCCGAGCTTGCGGATCATATGGTGGAGCGCGACCGGGATGACGACGACCTTAAAGACGAGCGCGATCGCCGCCGTGACATAGAGATGTGGGGCGCCCTGGATGAAGGCCTGCCAGGCGACCGAAAGGGTGAGCAGCAGCGAATGCAGGGCGAACACGTTGAGCAGCGCATAGAGCCGGTCCTGGTAGAGCATCATCATGCTGACCAGGACGAGGCCGCCAGCGAGCATGTGGGCGATGTCGAAATAGACCGGTCCCTGCATCACAGGCTCCTCGATACGAATCTGAGCAGCGTGGCAAGCAGGCCGAGCATCAGCGCTGCGCCGAGGAACTGCGGCACCCGGAAGACTCGCATCTTGGCTGTCGCCGTCTCGAACAGCGCAAGCATCGCGCCGCCGACCGCAAGCTTGACGACGTAGGATGCAAAGCCGACGAGGTAGGCCGGATACCCCGCCTCCGGGCCCTTGATGTTCCAGGGCACGAAGATGCAGACGATCATGGAGAGATAGAGCAGCAGCTTGAGCATGGCCGCGAGCTCGATCATCGCCAGATGCCGGCCGGAATATTCGAGCACCATGGCCTCGTGCACCATGGTGAGTTCGAGGTGGGTCGCCGGATTGTCAATCGGGATGCGGGCGTTCTCGGCGATCGCGACCATGATGATGGCGATCAGCGCCACGGCCAGCGAAACGCGCAATCCCACTTGCGGGGACGTCATGAAGGCGGCGATCGTCGAAAGCTGGGTGGAACCGGCAATGAGTGCCACCGCGAAGATGATCAGCAGCATCGCCGGTTCGGCGAGCGTGGCGATCAGCATTTCGCGGCTCGATCCGATTCCGCCGAAACTGGTGCCGACATCCATGCCCGCGAGCACCAGGAAAAAACGGGCGCTGCCGAGCAGGCCGATGATGGCGATCAGATCGACCGTCCAGCTGAAGATGAGGCCTGTCGCGAAGGTGGGAATAACCGAGGCTGCAACCCAGGTCGCCGCGAAGATAAGGTAGGGCGCCATCCTGAACAGCCAGGATGCGTTTTCCGCCACCACCGCCTCCTTGCGCAGAAGTCTCGACAGGTCGCGATAGGGCTGAATGACCGATGCTCCCCGCCGGCGCAGGAGCCGTGCCTTCGCCTTGCGGACGAAGCCGGTCAGCAGCGGCGCAAGCGCCACGACGAACGCCATCTGGACGATCTGGACGAGAAGGTCGTGGATCAGGACCATAACGCCAGCACCAGAAGCAGGAGGACGAGCGCGAGGAAGACGAGGCTCAGATAGCGCCGGATGGTGAGGAACTGCAGATAGTTGAGCTTCTCGGCCACGTAACCCACGGCGCCGGCGATCGGCAGATAGAGACCTTCCCAGACGAGATCATGGGTCTCCAATGCAAAGCGTGCCGGGCTCAGCGTACCGGGCGGCGGCATGTCGACCCGCTCGCGGGCGCGGAAGACCAGCGTCCCGAAAACCCGCCGGACCGGCTGGGCGAAGCTGCCGGCCGAATATTGCATCGTGGCGTCGATCTGCGCAAAGCCGCAGTCCCAGGCCGGCGCCCGGCGAAGGGCACGCGAAGCGAAACGGTGGACGAGACCGGCGGCGAGCCAGGCCGAGAACCCGATGAACAGGAACACAAGCAGGCCGTTATAGGAACTGCGGCTTTCCGTGACCGGCACGATCGACAGCCACGGCATGTCGGTTTGTACCGGCATCCGGCCGCCGACGAGAAGCTGCGTGACCGGCGCGAGGGCGTCGATGACGATCCCGGGCAGGATGCCGGCCAGCAAGCACAGAGCCGCCAGAATGGACATGGCCGCCAGCGAGAAGCGGTCCGCTTCCGAGGCATTCGCGGCCGGATCGGTTCTCGGCCGACCGAGGAAAGCGATGCCGAACGCCCTGACGAAACAGGCCGCCGCCAGCGCCGCCGACAGGGCCAGCAATCCGCCGACGGCCGGCACGAGAATGGTCAGCGCCCATTGGGGCAGGTCGGGGCTTTGCAGGATCGCCTGGAAGGCCAGCCATTCCGACGCAAAGCCGTTGAACGGCGGCAGCGCCGAAATCGCCATGCAGCCGACCAGGAAAGTAAAGGCGGTGACCGGCATGCGATGGATCAGGCCACCGAGCTTTTCCATGTCGCGCTCGCCCGTCCGGGTCAGGACGGCACCGGTACCGAAGAAAAGGAGGCTCTTGAAGAAGGAATGGTTGAGGACGTGGAAGAGCGCGGCGGTCACGGCAAGCGCCGCCGCCAGTTCCATGCCGGCGTCTTTGAACGCCAGCGCCAGTCCAAGGCCGACGAAGACGACGCCGATATTCTCGATCGTGCTATAGGCAAGCATGCGCTTGAGATCCCGCTCCATCAGGGCATGCAGGATGCCGAGCACGGCGGTGCCGCTGCCGATCAGCAGGACGAGGAGGCTCGACCACCACACAGGCGTGCTGACGAGATCGAAGAGGATGCGGATGAAACCGTAGACGGCAACCTTGGTCATGACGCCACTCATCAAGGCCGAGACATGACTGGGTGCGGCCGGATGCGCCAGGGGCAACCAGACATGCAGCGGCACGAGACCGGCTTTCGAGCCGGCACCGAGCAGCAGCAGGACAAGGACGAGGCCGCTCGTGAACGGCGTGTGTTCTGTAGCCCGCATGGCGGCGAAGCCATAGGCGCCGCCCGGCCCGGCCATGAGGCCGAAGGCAAGCAGCAGGGCGAGTGTGCCGAAGCTCGCCATGACGATGTAGAGATAGCCCGCCCGGCGGTTTTCGGCGTCGCGATGATGCGCCATCACCAGCGCCCATGAGGCCAGAGACATGAATTCCCAGGACAGCAGGAACGTGAATGCGTCATCCGCCAGGATCACAAGGTTCATGCCGGCAAGGAACGCGGGGAAGAAAGGCAGGACCCTGTGGGGCGCATGTTCGTGACGTCCGTAGCCGAGGCCATAGAGACTGGCGAAGGCACCACCCAGATCGACGACGAGAAGAAAGAAGGCGGCCAGCGGGTCGAGCCTGAAATGCGCCCCGAGCCAAGGCAGGCTGAAGGGAAGCACGAGGGTCGAAACCTCGGTGGGCAGCCAGACGAGCTGCACCAGGCCGGTTACAAAGGCGACAGCCGTGATGAAAAGGCTCAGGCCGTAAATGGCAGGCGTTGCCTGCTTCGATCGGGCCATGAAAACCGCGAGCGCCGCTGTCGCCAGAAGCGCGGCCACGCATAGCAGCATGACAAGTACCGACGTCATGGGCGCCTCCTCGCTCCATGCGTCCGTCCGGATGGTTCCGGCTTCTCGTTTCCGGACGGTCCCGCTCCAGTCCTCAGCCGGACCCCCCGCCCCCCATTTTCGCTGGCCGCCCCCTCGCCGATCAGCTCGATCCCGGCCCTGTCGAGCGCCGCCAGCAAGCGCATCAGGGAATCGACGTTTCCCCGCACCACGTCGGCGCTCGCTTCCATGCGCTGGATCGTCGGCACCGAAATCCCCGCCAGCTCGGCCAGCTTCCGCTGGTCGATGCCGAGAAGAGCCCTCGCGGCGCGCATCTGAGCAGCAGTAATCACGATTCAACCATCGCTTTTATTATGCAGGCCAGAATATTCGATATTTATAATATGCCTGTTGATGTTTCAGATCAATATTTCGATGGGTGATGTCATATCTTTGAGGGCTGACAGGTTACATCCGTCAGGCAGAACCCGACGACCATGAGCAAAGAGATTAACGCGATCGCGGTCTTCATGACCTTCAGTCTCCTCGCCCGGCAGGGCTGCAGCGAAATTCAGGGCTGCCTCTCAATAGCGTCCACGAACTATTATATCGCTGTCGCCGTGGCCAAGCAGATCCAGATCGCGCGTGGGCCGAAACGATCGGCGACCCAGGTTACGAAGAGCACCGCACCTTTGAAGGCAGCTTTGCGCCTTAACGTAGGCCACGAGTGACGACGCAGGCTTTCCTGATAGCGGACGTAGTCGCGGACATGGCTAGTCGCTCGGCATCGTATGCGGCCAATGTTATCAGGGTGCCAAGCCAGTCTTGTGCGCTTCGGTGGTCGACCTCAAGGCCTTTCAAGGTTTCCCGGAATGACCCCCGTGCGCCAAAGGCAACTGAGAAATCTTGTCAAAAAATGCAAATTAATTTGCAAACATAAAAATATATGCAATAGTTTTTGCATTGGGGGAATCTGTCGTGATCAGTTCAAAGGTTCAGGAGCTTGCCGGGTCTTTCACTCGAGCAGAAAAGAAGCTCGTGCAGGCGATTTTCGAGCGTCCGCAGGTTGCTGCGCTCGGGACAGCCACGGAACTTGCGCAGGGTGTCGAAGTCCACGAAGCTGCGGTAACGCGGCTGGTTCGCAAGCTGGGCTTCGAGAATTATTCGAGCTTCAGAAGCGCGATGCAATCGGAGTTCATTCCAAGCCAGGAGCCGGCAATCCGGATGGGGAATTCCCTGGCGCGTGCCTCAGATGGCTCGTTGCTATCTTCGCTCGTTGCGCAGGAAATCGCTGCGCTCTCGCTGATCGAGAATCATATCGGGATGGCACTCATCAACGAGGTTGCGTCCGAGTTGATGCAGGCCTCGCGAATTTTTCTGTTCGGCCGCGGCAATGCCGAGACGCTGTCCCTGCTTATGCTGAAGCGGCTCCGCCGTTTCGGAAAGGACACCATCCAATTATCCGGCGACCCCCGCGAGCTTGCAGAACAGGCGTTGTCGTTCAGGCCAGCAGATATCGTTCTGATCTTTGCGTTTCGCAGAGCGCCCCGCGGCTACGCTCCTTTGGTGGAATCCATACGGGAAGCCAAGGCCCGATCACTGGTGATCTCGGGGGCATCCGGAGCGCTTTTATCTCCGGTTCCGGACCGCCTGATGAATGTACCCCGCTCGGGCGAGCAGGACGCCTTTCAAACGCTGACCGTTCCGATGACGATCTGCAATGCCATCATCCTGGCAGCGGGTGCTCAATACAAGGAAGAATCACTGCGAATGCTCGACAGACTTGGGACGCTCATTCGCCGCTTCGAATAACCGATCATCTTCAGGGGAGGAACTTATGAAGAATCTACAATGGACGACGGCTGCTCTTTTGCTAGGACTTTTCCAACCGGCAATGGCGCAGGATCTCAACACGATGTCGACCGCCGAGCTTCTGGAGAAGGCGAAGGCGGAAGGCTCCGTGACGGTCTATTCCTTCACCAGCCGCATCGCGCGGCTCGAAAAGGCTTTCGAAGCCGCCTATCCCGGCATTGACCTCCAGGGTTACGACATTTCTTCGACCGAGCAGATCGCACGGTTGAAGGCCGAAGCCGCAGCCGGGATCGCCAATGCAGACGTGGTCTATATTTCCGATGCACCGGTTGTTTTGAACGAACTCGTGAAGCCGGGAATCCTGGAAAACTACGTGCCGCCACGCGTCGCAGGCAGGTTGTCCGAGGCCAACAAGACGCCCATCCTGTCCCAGCGCGTCTCCACTAAAGTGCTGATGTACAACGAGGAAGCAAATCCCAAGGGTTCTCCGATAGAGAACCTCTGGCAGCTCACCATACCGGAATGGAAGGGCCGGGTCGTGATGGTCGACCCGTTGCAGAGAGGCGACTATCTCGATCTGATGACCGAATTCGCACTGCAGGCGGACTCGATGGCGAAGGCGTACCAAGCTCAGTTTGGAAAGCCCATCGCACTCGGCAAGGCGCAGGATGCCGGCCGGAAATTCATCGAGGACCTGTTCGCCAACGACCTGATCCTCGTCAAATCGACCGACGACGTCAATGCGGCGGTGGGCAAACTCGGCCAACAGAAACCGCCGGTCGGCTTTACTAGCTATTCCGATCGCCGGGACAACAAGGACAAGGGCTGGGCCCTGCAGGTCTCCAACGACACGCAGCCGGCCTCCGGTATCGTGTTTCCCGTCGTTCTCGGTCTCGTCAAGGGCGCCAAACATCCCGCCGCTGCTCGACTTGCCATCGATTTCTTCATGGGCGACGAGAGCAAGACAGGCGGTGAAGGCTTCAAGCCCTTCTATGTCCCCGGCGACTATGCAACCCGAACCGACATCGTTCCCCACCCCGACGCTGTGGCGCTGGACAAACTGTCGGCATGGAACATCAACCCTGCCGCCACCGCCAAAGCGCGCAAGGATGTGGGCGATCTGATACTGACCCTGCCGTGAGCCGCAAAAGCCTGGCGTTGATTTCATTCCAGCGCCAGTCCTTATCCGGCGCCCGCCGCCCGCATTCATGCCTACAGTCTGAATATGCCAACCCGGACGCGGCCACGCGACCGGGATCGTTCCCTTCAACGGATTCATCCCCATGACGCAAGCCGCCTTGACGAGAACCGGCCATCGCATCGCTTTTGCCCCTGGAACGCCGCTGAAAGCAGCGGTGCTGGTGATGCTGACCGTCCTTATCGTTCTGCCGCTGACCAAGACCGTGACATTCACCTTGCAACCGGACACGATTGCGGCCTGGTCGGATGTTCTGGTTGGTCGCCTTTCCTACAATCTTTTTTACGGTCCGCTTCTCAACACGATGGTCCTCGGCATAGGCGTGGCGGTCGGCTGTGTCTTGCTGGGCGGCTTCCTGGCCTGGCTCGTGGTGATGACCAATGTACCGTTTCGCCGAACCATCGGCTTGATGGCGACGCTTCCATTCATGATCCCGAGTTTCGCAAATGCGCTTGCCTGGCAGTCACTGTTCAAAAATGCCCGCGTCGGCGGGCAGGTCGGATATCTGCAGGGGTTGGGCCTCGACATACCCGATGCCATTGCCTGGGGCATGGCGCCAACGCTGATCGTCCTGACGCTGCATTATTTCTCGCTGGCCTTCACGATCATAGCCGCATCGCTTGCCACGGTGAACTCGGATCTCGTCGAAGCCGCACAGATCGCCGGCGCTCGGGGATGGCGTATTCTGAGCGGCATCATCCTGCCCGTGGCGACGCCGGCGCTTCTGGCCGCAGGTTCCCTTTGCTTCGCAGGCGCCGTCTCGAACTTCGCCGCTCCTGCGCTGCTCGGATTGCCGGTTCGGCTGCAGACATTGTCCACCCGCCTGTTCGGGATGATCGAAGTGGGCCAGGTCGGGCGCGGCTATGTCATCGGCATCATGCTGGTGCTCGTCTCCGCACTCCTCCTGTGGTTCAGCAACCGCGTCGTTTCCGGACGACGTTCCTATGCGACAGTCACCGGCAAGGGCGGCCGAGCCAAGCGCTTCGATCTTCGCAACGCGCGCTGGCCCCTGTTTGCCGTTTGCTGCATCATCATGGCGGCCTCCACGATAATCCCGATTATCGTCCTTCTGGCATCCAGCCTCGCGCCTTCTTCCGCCGATCTGTTTTCCAACTGGACGCTGCATTACTGGATCGGAGCGTCCAATGCTCAGATCGCGCAAGGAACAGCCGGGATTATCCGCAATCCGGATATTTCCTTTGCCATGAGCGTGACCATCGGGCTGGGCATCGCCGTGTCCGTTTTCGGCTTGATGCTCGGCCTTCTGACGGCCTATGTGGCGGCGCGCTACCGCACCGGTTGGGCCAGTGCCGCCATCACACAGATCAGCAACCTGCCGCTCCTTGTCCCGGGCATCGCTTTCGGCGCGGCCTATATCGCCTATCTCGGTGCGCCGATCGGGCCACTGCCGGCCCTCTACGGAACCTTTGCGCTTCTCGTTATCGCCGGAACCGCCTACCTACTGCCATTTTCGGTACAGACCGGTCGCGCCGTGATCCAGCAGATCAGTGGCGAACTCGAGGAAAGCGCGCGACTGACCGGAGCCGGCTTCTTTCGGCGGATCGTCGCGATCCTCCTGCCCCTAGCAATCCGTGGACTGGCCGCAGGAGCGCTGCTGATCTTCGTCAAGATCATCCGCGACCTTTCGCTGGTCATGCTTCTCTTCACGCCGACAATGCCGGTGCTTTCGGTCCTTGCCTACCGCTACGCATCTGAGGGCTTTGCGCAATTCGCCAACGCCATCACCGTCGTCATCCTCATCATCTCCGTGATTGTGACGCTTGCCGCCAACCGGCTTCAGGCAAAGTCGCAACCGTGGCTCAAGGACTAACATCGCATGCTGGACATTCGTAATCTCACCAAGAGCTTCGGCGCTTTCACGGCGGTCAACAACATAAGCCTGTCCGTGCCGGATGGCTCCTTCTTGGTCCTCCTCGGACCCTCCGGTTGCGGCAAGACAACCCTGTTGCGCATGCTTGCCGGCCTGGAGCAACCGACGGCAGGGCAGATCGCATTCGACGGGGTGACTGTCTCCGACGGCGACCGGAACTGGAGCGCCGATCCGGCCAAGCGCAATTCCGGTCTCGTCTTCCAGTCCTATGCGCTCTGGCCGCATATGACCGCCCGCGGCAACATCGAATGGCCGCTCAAGGTAGCCGGCATGGGGAAGGTCGAGAGGCGGGCCCGCGCCGACGAGGTCATGGGCCTTTTGAGCATCGGTGAACTTGAAGCGCGTTATCCCAACGAGATTTCCGGTGGCCAGCAGCAGCGCGTCGCCATAGCCCGCACGATCGCGACAAGACCCGGTGTTTTGCTGTTTGATGAACCGCTCTCCAACCTCGATGCAAAGCTTCGGGTGGAAATGCGATCGGAACTCATGCGGCTACATCGCAAGATCGGGGCAACATCGGTTTATGTCACCCATGACCAGATCGAGGCGATGACCATGGCGACTCATGTGGCGGTCATCAACAAGGGTGTGATCGAACAGTTCGGATCTCCCGAGGAGCTTGTCCGTTCACCGGCCTCGGCATTTGTCGCCACCTTTGTCGGCACTCCACCCAACAATATCGTGCCGGTGATCAAGAACGGCGCCGGATACAAGGTCCATACACGCGTCATGGAGATCGCAGCGCCACCCGATCAAGCCCAGTTCGCCATGTTCCCGCCAGAGCGCCTGGCCATCCGTGATGAAGCAACCGCATCGACGCTTCCGATGGAACTGGTCGAGCTTTCCGTCATTGCTGGGCGCACGATGGTGACCGCGAGCGATGGAACACTGCGACTGACGGCGATTGTCGATAATGCACCCAAGGCGCATCTTGCCGAACGCGTGCATATGGAACTGCCGCGCGATCCTGCGTGCTGGTTCGATGCAGGTGGCCGGAGGATTTCCGCATGAGGATTCTTCTCGTTCGCCATGGCCAGTCCGAATGGAATGCAGAAAAACGCCTTCAGGGGCAGGCAGATATTAGCCTTTCCAAAAAAGGGATCAGCCAAGCCGAGGCTCTCAGGCCAGTCATAGAAGGCATTGCACCTTGCCGGGCAATCACGTCAGACCTTCGACGGGCGCGAGACACCGCGGTCATCCTTGGATTTCCCGACGCAGCCCCGAGCGAAGAGCTGAGGGAGATTTCGGTCGGCGACTGGACCGGTCGGCTCATCCCGGAAATCATTGCCGAAGACAGCCACGGCTACGCGGGCTGGCGCGCCGGAACAAGCGCTCCTCCCGGTGGGGAAACCTGGGCGGATTTCGTCACCCGGACGTGCGGCGTGATAGAAGAGGCTCGCACCGATCCCAATTGCAAGAATCTCCTCGTGGTCTGCCATGGTGGCGTCATCCGGGCTTTGCTCGATCATTATCTCGATCTCCGGCCCGCCCAAATAATCCCGGTAGGGCCAGCAAGCCTCACAGCGCTTCGATTCTCTTCGGATCCAAATAAACGCGCAAAACTTGAGCTCTTTAACTACAGCCCGAAAGAGCTGCAGTTCGATGCGCCGGATTAATCCGTTCTGGCGCGGCAGAGCATAGCTGGCAAGACGAGGGTCGATAGCAAGCAGATATCGGCTGCTTCGCCTCCAAGTCGGTCATTAAAGTTAGCTGTGCCATCGCCCTAAAGCAGACATTGCCGGCGACGCGGCATGCGCCTCTCCTTCTTTGTCACGCTGCCTTCTTTGTCACGCTTGCCCCGGCTCAGGCGCCAGCGATTTTGTAAGTCGCGTCGCCAGTTGTTCTCCCGCTTGCTTGGCAGCGGCGTGCGCCTGCTTAAGATTGGACACCGCGAGGTCCCGCAACGAGGCCATAGCGGGATTAACGTCAGCGAGGGTCAGCTCGACATTGATGAGTTGGAGGTCCAATCCCCAGTTGTCTTCAAAGATGCGCCTAAGCCAGGGCGTCGCGTGGTCCCAGCCTTCCTTCGGCATGCCAGGGCCGTATGCGCCTCCACGCGCTGAGATCAGATAGGCGGGACGCTTCGAGATCGGCGACGCCACTTTAACGGTGAAACGCGGTTCGGTGACCAGAAGGTCAATCCACGCCTTTGCGTGTTGCGAAACAGCGTAATTGTAGAGCGGAACCGAAAAAATGAAGGCATCTGCTGCCAGCATCTCATCGGCCAATCTGGTTGCCAGCGCTGCCGCCTCCACCTCCTCCGTCGTGCGTTCGCTGAGGGCTTTTGGACCAGCCTGCACGGCAAGGGCCCAAGCTGTTGCAGGCAGCGGTGAAAGGCCAACGTCCCGCCTCACCACATCCAGCTCCGCCAGTTGCGTTCGCATAGAGTCCTCGAGCGTTGAAGCTAGAGCGCGGCTTTGAGAGCCGACGGCACGAATGCTTGCATCCAAACGAAAAATCGTCGTCACGGCTCAAGCCTTCCTCTTGTTGAGAAAGGCGACCAGCGCCTCATTCACTGCCTCAGACGCCTCGAGCTGTGGCCAGTGCCCGACGCCCTCAAGTGGTAGGAACCCCTGGAGGTTTGGCACGGCCGGCTTGAGATCTTCCTCGTTCAAAGCTCGCATCTTAATCATGCTGTCTGCTGTGCCATACGCAAAGAAGGCTGGCTGTCGGATCTTCGCCCCGGCAAATGCTTTTGCTTGGTCGAAATAGGGCTGCATGCCGCGATAGATATTCAGTGGGCCGTGGAAGCCATCACGCTGGAAGCCTGCGATCATCGTCTCGGCGTCCTCGCGGTCAGCGAAGGGCGGGATGCCGATCGGTGATGGCCGGTGCATATCTTTGCTTGGATCCATCGGACCCCATGCCTCGGAAGCATCGGGCAACCCCGACATCCAATAGAGAGCACCCGGAAAAGTCGTGGCAGCATCCGCCCACTCCTGGTCGGCCTCCGGCTTCATGTGGCGGAACATATAAAAGGCTCCCTCCTTGCCGGCGGCCTTCAGCATTTCGAGCATGCTGGGCCCCGCACCCGGTAGCACCGGAGGGACACTGAGGCCGAAGACCGCGTCAAACAGATCCGGACGCATCACCGCCGCGTTCCAGCTCACCGTCGCACCGAAGTCGTGGCCGACCAGGGTAGCGCGCTCGACCCCGAGTTTCGCGAGGATGCCGACAAGGTCTCCGACATGGTAGAGAACCGTGTAAAGCGCGGCGTCTTCAGGCTTGGAGCTATCGCCATAGCCACGCGTGTCGAACGATATCGCACGGTAACCCGCGGCCGCGACTGCTGCCATCTGCCGGCGCCAGCCCCGCCATCCGTCAGGAAAGCCGTGGACGAACAGCACAGCCGGGCCCTCGCCTTGCTCGACAACGTTCAGCTTGACGCCATTGGCTTCTACAAAGGTCTGCTTCAGCGACTTATTCCGATCCACGAAAATCATCTTTCATGCTCCATTTGAATTGTGAAATTGACGCACGCGATGCGGCGACCGCTGGGATCGATCTTTTGAAGTACACAGTTCGATAATAGTTCGCGTGCGATCGAGATGGTGTTCGGCTTTACTTTGAACTCTCTGTCATCCGTCTCTGAGTCAGTCGCAGACTAGCCACTGCCTGACTCCGAGAATTGATGTCAGCGCCGGATTGAGTTACTTCCCTGCGAACTGGATCTTCGGGATCGGCTCGTGTTTGCGCACAGCCGCGTCCGCAATGGCCATTCCCTCTGCGCCATCCTTGGTGTCGAGGATGCCAGCGCCGAGCTGGGTGGAGATGATGTCGGCAGCCGCAACGCCGCCGGTAGCCCAGGTGCGGATGAGCGTGCGCGCCTTGCCGTACGCGAGGGTCGGCCCTGTCGCGAGATGCCGCACGAGTTCGTCGGAGACCTCCTCCAACTTGCCGTCAGGCGCTGAATGGGTTGCGATACCCAGATCGACTGCTACCTTTCCGAAAATTGGCTCCGAAAGCAGGACGAAGCGAGTAGCGAGTGTTTTGCCGACGCGGTCGGCGAGCCGCTGCACCCCGCCTGCCATTGGAATGCCGCCGACCGACACTTCCGGGAGGACGAGCATCGCCGACTCTGCGACGACCAGAAAATCGAACGCCAGGAGCAGTTCGAAACCGCCGCCCAAGGCCATCCCTGCTACCGAAGCAACCGTGGGGACGGGCAGTTCCTCGATGAGACGGATCGAAGCCAGGATGTCGGCCGCAAACGCTTCGAGAAATTTCGAGCCCTTGTCACCGATGGCGCCCAGATCGTCTGCCACGGCGATGTTGCCGGACGCGGACGTCAAGTGAAGGACGCGGATGTCGCTTGCATATGCCTGGCGAACGGCGGCCCGCAGCGACGAGGGAAAGTCGGGCCCTGGCTCGCTGTCTGCATCACCGAGCAAGATCAGTTTGCCCACCGCACCGTGTTGCTCGAAGCGGAACGAACTCATGTTTTACCTCCTGGTTTGCTGACTATCTAGCCAGGCAGGCTATCTAGCCAGGCAGGCCTGACACCTGCTACAAAATGGCCCGCGTCTCACGCCACGATTGGCGGATGACCAAAGCCTGTTATGTTATGTACGTTACAGAATGGAGTACTGTCAATGGCCCGCCCCCGCGCGTTCGAAGAAAGCGAAGTGCTAGATCGCGCGGCGGACGTCTTCGGTCGCCGGGGCTACGACGGCTCAACCATGGCGGAACTGACGGCCGCAATGGGCTTGAACTCTCCCAGCATCTACGCGGCTTTCGGAAGCAAGCGCGGGCTTTTCGACGCTGTTCTCGGCCGGTGTAGTGCGCGCGAGGACGAGCACTGGGAGTGGGCGCTCACAGCCCCCACGGCCGAAGAAGTGGTGAAGCGCTTGCTGACGACCTCGCCAGCGCAGGAGTCCAGCCGCATACTCGTTCATGCGGGCTTGGCGATGGGCAGTGAGAATGCCGACATTCCCGCCGCCCTGCTTCATCGCCGCCAGTCGGCAGAACTGAAACTGCGAGACCGGTTCGAAGAAGCGAAACGGAGTGGCGAACTCCCTGTGGACGCTGATGCCTCAGGGCTGGCGAGCTATGTGACGTCGGTTCTCGGCGGCCTCGCCATGAAAGCCGCCGGCGGCGCACCGCACGACGACCTGCGAGAGGGTGCCGAACAGGCGGTGGCGGCCTGGCGGGCGATCAGCGACGTTGCGGCCGCCGCGAGCGCTTCAACGAGGGGGGCGGCACCGGCAGGCGAGTTAGGCCGCGACCCGCGAAGGTTCAGCGCCGACACGGCGCTCGATGCTGCCATGAAGGTCTTTTGGACCAAGGGTTTCGCGGGCGCATCGTTGAATGATCTTACTGAGGCGATGGGAATCACCCGACCCAGTCTCTACGCCGCATTCGGCAACAAAGAAGCATTGTTTTTCAAGGCCCTCGACCTCTATCAGTCACTTCGTAAAGATTACCTAACTGAAGCGCTCCAGGCTCCGACGGCGCGAGGCGTTTTCGAAGCGCTGCTCAGGGGAACGCTACGCGATCAACAGGCAGAGGGGCAACCGCGCGGCTGCCTCATGGTTCTTAACGCAATGCAAGGCGGTGATGAGGCGCAGCCCATTCGCAACGAAGTCCTCAGGCGCCAGGCCATCGGGCGCGACTTGCTCGCGGCCCGGTTTGAGCGGGCCAAGCGCGACGGCGACCTGTTGCCAACCGTCAATGTCGAAGGTCTCGTGCGCTTTGTCCAATCCCTGATGCACGGCATCCTCATGCAGGGAGGAGCCGGCGCAAGCCAACGTGAGCTTGAGGCGTTGGTTGAGAGCAGCTTGACCATGTGGACCGCATCCGCCGAACTACCGGTCAGTAAAGATTAGGTGAAGCTAATCTGTCAGGATCTTTACCGATCGGTAGAATGTCCTTCGCTGTCTGGGGCCTGCCGGGAGGTTCTTTGGCTTTGTGAATCGAACCTCGGAGACCGATCGCAGCGAGGCCCAAGCCACGTTCAATGATCGACAGAAGCGCGGCCTCGAAACGCTGATCCGCTTGATTGGTCGATCGAAGAATGCCCGGGCCGACGTCCTTTTCTCAGTGGGCGTGAGCGCCGCCCGGACGGGAAACCTTCTTCAATCCGGCTCCCGCAGCGGCGGCGTCCGCAAGGGCGGCATCCCCGAGCGAAATGACGCCCGTCAGCCGTTTTTCGCGATTGACGACAGGAAGACGGCGGACCTGAACCTTGCCCATGTTGCGGGCCACGTCGTCGACATCATCGTCTTCGAAACAGTACTTTACGTCACGCGTCATCACTTCCCGGATCTTCGCATCGCCTCCGAGCCCGTCGGCAAGCCCGCGGATGACCAGATCCCGGTCCGTGATCGTTCCGACGAGCTTGTCGTTGTCACCGACCGGCAAAAAGCCGATCTGCCTGTCGGCCATGCACTTGGCGACTTCGGCGACGGTCTGGTGGGGACTGGCGATCTCGACATCGCGCGACATGATCTCTGACACTTTCATGGTCTTTCCTCCTTCGTTCAGTGGACGTCGAATGTTCCGGTGAGACTGGTCTGCGAGAGGATGTGGCTGCGCGCCTCCTTCCACATCGCCTCGACCCCCGCGCTGTCCGTCACCTTGAGGTTTGGGACGTCGAGGGCGGCGAGACGGAACCGGTAATGGTGCAGGCCGTGGCCTTTCGGCGGTTGAGGCCCGTCGTAACGGGCGTTGCCGAAGTCGTTTTCGGAGAAACGCGGACCGCCGCCGGGCGCCGTATCCGCGCTCTGGCCCAACTGGTTCCAGTCCTTCGGGATATTGAAGACACCGCAATGGCGGAAAGTCCCGCTCGGTGCATCCGGGTCCTCCACGATCAGTGCGAAGCTTTTGGCCTCCTCAGGCGCACCGCCCCATCTCAAAGGCGGCATCAGGTTTTCCCCGAGGCGGGTGTACTTGTCCGGCATGCGTTCGCCATCGGCGAAAGCCGGGCTGGTGAGGGTCATGTTCATTGGTCGCTCCTTCCGGGCCCTTCAGTGCGGTTTTTGCGGATCCGGCCAGAGCGCCTGGACTTCCAACGGCAGTCCCTCTCGCACTTTGCGCACCTCGCCGGGATCGATGTAATGGGAAAGCACCCGGAAAACCGACCGCACCGCCTCCTTCGCGTCCACCGGACGTGTCGATGAAAGCTCCGCCTTCACCGGCTCCAAAAATTCGTCCAGCGAGCGGGAACGGGTCGGCTGTCTGGAGGGATCGTAGCGGTCATAATAGGCGCCGCGTACGAGAAGCGGCAGCTGTGCCGAAAGATGTGCGGCCAGTTCGATCGGCAGGCGGTCCCTCAGCGTGTGGAGAACCGCGCCCAGCACATGCCAGGCAAGCTGCCGGTCAGGTCCCTGGTCGGCCATCAGATCGTCCAGCCATATGTTGGTGGTTTGCAGCGTCTTGTCGAAGACGGTGACACCCGAAGCACTCATGGCTTCACCTCCATGATGATGGTTCGAATCTTTCGAACCCCTCAGGGAGACGGAAGTTCCGAAGGCCGTCTTAAAAATGCACGGAGAGGTCGTTGCCCTCACTGGGTATCGGCACCCCCCTCCTCTTCGACGAATATTCCCCATGCGGCGATGAACAGCGCGGCGACGAGCGGTCCGATGACGAACCCGTTGATACCCATCAGAGAAATACCGCCAATGGTGGAAATCAGGACGACATAGTCGGGAAGCTTGGTCTCCCTGCCGACCAGGCGCGGCCTCAGAAGATTGTCGACAAGGCCGATGACAAGGGCGCCGACCGCAACCAGCACGATGGCCTTCACCCAAAAGCCGGCAAGCGCCAGGTAGACGGCAGTGGGCATCCAGATCAACGCAGCGCCGACCGCCGGCAGCAGCGACAGGACGCTCATCAGAACGCCCCACAGCAAGGCCGGCTCGACGCCGAGCGCCCAGAAGGCGACGCCACCGATCGAACCCTGGATGATGGCGATGATGATATTGCCCCGCACCGTCGCGTGGATGACGGCGGTGAATTTTGAGGTGAAGCGACGGGTATGCGCGTCGCTGAGAGGCAGTGCCTTTCGGATCGTGCGGGCGAGCACCTGCCCGTCCCGGAACATGAAGAACAGCAGATAGAGCATCACGCCGAAGGCGACGAGGAACTGCAGCGTGTTCTGGCCGAGGCTCAAGGCGCGTCCGGCAAAGAAACCGCCGCCCTGCATCAGCGCCGCAGAGATACGCTCCCGAAGCGTGTCGAAGCCTTCCAGCTCGATCCGCTCGATCCAGCCGCGGATGAACAGGGGGAGCGATGCCTGCAACTCCTGGAAAAACCTCCGGACATCGATCTCGCCGTTGTCGATGCGTCCATAAAGAAGGTTGCCCTGCTGGACGAGCGAGCTGAGGACGATCAGCCCCGGAATGATGACGACGCAAAGGCAGATCAGGACGGAGAGCACTGCCGCAATATTTCTGCGGCCGCCGAGCCGGGCCTCGATACGAGCATGGAGAGGAAAGAAGATGATGGCGAGGACGATTGCCCAGAATATCGCTGAATAAAACGGCAGGACGACTGCGACGAACGCAATGGTCACCAGGACCAGAAGCACATAAAAACTGACACGCTGAAGGGGCATTCGACCTTTCCGCTTTAAGACCGCTTGGATGGTAACACAAATACGGCTGCGGCGTGGCTCCGGTCTTTCCCCACTGTCTTGGTTTTGTGCATATGCCTCAACGGCCGCCGCATAAGCGACAGCCGTCGGATGGAAGCCCGCGAATGGCGATTACTTGTTCAAGTCCTCGGCCATCTGCAGATGATGTTCGAGCGCAGGGACCGTCTTTGCCGCCCACGCCTTCAGGTCGGCGTTTTCACCTTCCTTGCCATATCGCTTGAACAGGTCGACGGCATCTTCATGGGCGTCTTCCTGGTCCGAATGATATTGCTTCGTGAACTCTGCGCCATTTAAGCCCTTGAGCTTGGCGATCGACTTCTTTTGCGCGTTGGTCATCGCCGTCGGCAATTTGACTTTCACCTTGCCGCTATCGACGAGCTGTTTCAGTTCCGTCGTCGTCTTCTGATGATCCTGGATCATCTGCTGTGCGAACGTCTTCGTCGCCGCGTCGGCCCGTTCGGCGGCCAGCTTGCTGGATTCGATCTCGAACATGTCGCTCGTTGCAACTTCGGTCACGAAATCCTGGGTCTTCGGAGGGATGCCCGCAAGCGAATTGACGCCTGATTTTTCTGCCGCGGACTGGGCGAATGCCGACGTCGTAACCATTGCCATGGCAGTCACTAGAATGATCTTGTTCATGCAATTCTCCTTTCGCATCAGCGCGAACAATGCATTCCTCGGGTTGTTCCAGGACCAGCAGAAAAACTCCTTTTCGGCCTCCGGAGGGCCGCATGTGCGGCCGCACGCTCACCCAAAAGCGATTTCTTCGGCCGAGCGTTCGATATCCTGCCGGCGATGCCTCTTGGGACGCCCCTTCCCGGCCAGAATGAAATCGAGCTCCGCCGCGGACGGTCCGAACCGGTCGATGAGACGCTGCGCTTCCTGCGCACTCAGGCCATAGTTCTTCACGAGATCCTCAGGCGTATATTTCGGCTTCGCGTCGTTTTGCTGCGGATGGGGACTGGGGCCTTCGTCCGGCAGGCGATCTGATTGTGCTTCGGAGGCCGGGGAGACCGGATTGGATCGCGGCGGCACGGGAGGCTGCCGGTCGGTAACGGATTCTGTCGTTGGCTGCTGCATGACTTCCTTCTCTTTCGGAATGTCAACAAGACAGGCCCGCGATAGTTCCCGCAGGCAACTGTCACCCGTGCCGGATCGCGAAAGTCACCAACGCGATCCGGTCCCACGGCTTGCGCCGTCACGATACGTTATTCGTTGATCTCAGGCTCGACGACCCTTGCCAGGTTTCGCAGCGACTCCTGCCAGCCGAGATAGCAGGCTTCGGGCGGGATGAGGTCCGGCACCCCTGCCTGCGTTATATTCACTTCGGTACCGACCGAAACCTTCTTCAACGTCACCGTGACTTCCATTTCGCCCGGCAGGTTGGGATCATCGAACTTGTCCGTGTAGCGGACAAGTTCGCCTGGGACGAGCTCAACAAATTCGCCGCCGAAGGCATGGCTGTTGCCGGTCGTGAAGTTCCGGAAGGACATTCTGAACTTGCCGCCGACCGTTGGTTCCAAGTGATGGACGGTGCACAAAAAGCCGTTGGGCGGAAGCCATTTGGCAAGCGCGTCAGCCTCGATGAACGCGCGATAGATCTTTTCCGGGCTGGTTGCCAGAACGCGATGCAGGCGTATGGTGTTCGGCATGGTCGTGATCCTTTTGAAATATGGAATGGACGACTCTAAGGACGAACCAGACTTTGCCAACCCGACATCCCCTCGTCTCAAAAAAATCTCCCGCCTTCCGGGCAGTGCCGGATGGTAGACCCCCAATACCTACCGGTCAGACCTCAGCCTTGAAAAAGCAATAGATCCCGGCAACTATGTTAGCTGGCTAACATCTTGCGCTGCCAGTGCGATTCTCCATCCGGCTGATTATTTACGGAAATGCCATGCCCTTCATCATTGCAATCATCACCATTGCCGGACACATAGCCCTCCTTCTATGGGGGACGCGGATGGTGCAGACGGGCATCCAGCGTGCTTTCGGCCCCAATCTCAGGTCTTTTCTCGGCCGCGCGCTGAACAACCGGATAAAAGCGTTTTTTTCCGGATTGGGCGTCACGGCAATTCTTCAGAGCAGCACGGCGACCGGGCTGATGGCATCGGGGTTCGCCGCCGACGGGCTGGTCGATCTTGTCCCGGCGCTTGCAGTCATGCTGGGCGCCAATGTCGGCAGCACGCTCATCGTGCAGGTCCTGTCCTTCGACGTGGCCGCCGCGTCACCGGCTCTCGTATTGCTCGGCGTCCTGATGTTCCGCCGCACCCAAAATCCGCAGGTCCATGACCTCGGTCGGGTGTTTATCGGACTCGGCTTCATGTTGCTCGCCCTGCATCAACTGCTCGACGTGCTGACGCAATATGCCGATACACCGGCCTTCGCTGCGGTTCTTTCAGCCATTTCGACGACACCGCTCCTCAGCCTTCTGCTCGCGGCCGCCCTGACATGGGCGGCCCATTCCAGCGTCGCGGTGGTCCTGCTCATCATGTCACTTGCGAGCCAGGGGCTGATCGATCCCTACCAGGCCTTCGCACTGACCCTCGGCGCCAACCTGGGAACGGCAATCAATCCGGTTGTCGAGGGGCAGTCAGGGAAGGATCTTGCGGCCAGACGGCTTCCGATCGGCAATCTGGTTACCAGGATCCTCGGTGTTCTGGCGGCGTTTGCGCTTCTCTCCCCAATTACGGCACTGATGATCCAGATCGAGGGCGATGGTGCCCGGTTGGTCGCGAATTTCCACACGGCATTCAATCTCGTGGTCGCGGTCGTCTTCATGCCGTTTCTCTCGCCCTTCGCAAACGCCCTCGTCAGGCTGCTGCCACTGCGCATCGACGAGAGCGATCCCGGCCATCCGCGATATCTCGATCCGTCCGCCAAGGAAACGCCGGTTGTCGCGCTGCAGGGCGCGGCGCGGGAAGTCCTGCGGCTGGTCGACGTGCTGGAGGAAATGCTGGCGGGGACGAAGGCTGCCTTGACGAGCACGGATCGCCGCGCCCTGGCGGAACTGCGGCGGAAGGACAACGTCCTCGACCGCCTGAATACGGCAGTCAAACGGTACCTCACGTCCATCGACCCGGAAGAACTCAGCGATATCGACCGGCGACGCCTCGACGAGATTCTGCTGTTCTCGACCGGCCTGGAACACGCGGGCGACGTCGTCGACCAAAACGTGCTTCCCCACCTTGTCAAAAGACTGCGCCGAGGCATGACCTTTTCGAAGGAAGGGCAGCATGAGCTCAGCGCCCTGCTGGACCGCCTTTCCACCAATCTGCGCACCGCCGCCGCGCTTTTCATGTCGCAGGACGAGCGCGTCGCGCGCATGCTCGCCGACGAAAAGATCGTCTTCCGGCGGGCGGAGCGTGACGGAACCAACGCTCATTTCCAGCGGCTGCGCGAGGGCGATTTCGATACGGCGGAAACCAGCTCTCTCCACCTCGACCTGCTGCGGGATTTCAAGCAGATCAATTCGCACCTCGTCGCAGCCACGGCCTATCCGGTTCTGGAACGGCAAGGCGAGCTGCTGCAGAGCAGGACCACCTACCAAAGCGCCGGCGATCAGGTTCAGAACTAGCCGCGATTGCGCTTCTTGCGACCCCGCGGCTCGAATTCGACGAGCAGCGACTTGAGTTCGATCTCGCGAACGCGTCGTGCCGCTTCATCAGGGCTGACCCATTCGAGAATACGCTGCCCCTGTTCCTTGAAGCCACCCGTGACCTCCGTGACTTCGATCTGGAACACGTCGACCATACAGGGGGCTACATCGCCGTTGTCGAGTTCCTTCAGGTAGGTATAGCGGCCGACCGGCTTCTTCTTCTCCGTCCCGCTCACGCCTGCTTCTTCCGAGGCTTCGGTGGCCGCGGCCTCGAACGGCTTTTTTCCCTTCATCGGCCAGCCTTTCGGGATGACCCACCGCCCGGCCTCGCGCGAGGTGATCACCAGGATTTCAACCTGAGGCCCGTCCCCCCGATATCGAAAGCACAAGGCGCCATATTGTTGGTGAAACGCGCCGGCGAACAGCCTGCCGGGAACTGCCGCAAGCTGCTTGAGCAGCGTCTGGGACCTGTCCGGTCGCGGCTTGCTGCGTTTTTTTGTGGATTTCATGCGGATCAAACTGTCGATTTTGCGTGTTGCTTCAATTGCCCGAGCATGTTTATGACACATTTATGACAGTCAGCCGCATGGAAGGTCGCACGGTATGATGAGTATTTTTCGGAAGCTGATGCCGCGTGAAGACAGTTTCTTTGAAATGTTTTCCCAGCACTCGAAAACTGTCGTTGCAGCAGCCCACGCACTTGATCAGCTCCTCAAGGGCAACGAGATCGAGAAGAACTGCGAGCTGATCGTCGCATTGGAGAATGAGGCCGACGACATCACGCGGGAGGTTCTTCTCGCCGTCCGGCGGAGTTTTATCACGCCCTTCGACCGCGGCGATATCAAGGACCTCATCCAGTCGATGGATGACGCGATCGACATGATGCATAAAACGGTCAAGACGATCCGGCTGTTCGAGCAGTCCGACTTCGATCCGCTGATGCAGCAGATGGGTGGCGAAATCGTCAAGGCGGCGGACCTCATTTCGGAAGCAATCCCCCTTCTCAACAAGGTGGGCTCCAATGCGCACCGCCTTGCCGCGATCGCCGAGGAGATTACCCGCGTGGAGGGTCGGTCGGACGACCTTCATGACCAGGGCCTGAAAGACCTGTACCGGCGTCACGGCGCAAGCGGCGATGCGATGGCCTACATGATCGGCAGCGAGATCTATGGCGAACTGGAAAAAGTCGTCGACCGTTTCGAGGATGTCGCCAACGAGATCAGCGGCATCGTTATCGAGAACGTTTGATGGATATCTCTCTCGCCTTGCCACTTCTCTTCGGGCTGATCACACTCGCTCTGTTCTTCGATTTCCTCAACGGTCTTCATGATGCGGCCAATTCCATCGCGACGATCGTCTCGACCCGTGTCCTGCGGCCGCAATATGCGGTCGCCTGGGCGGCGTTCTTCAATTTCATCGCCTTCCTTTTCTTCGGCCTGCACGTGGCGGAAACGCTGGGAACCGGCATCATCGACCCTGCGATCGTTTCGCCGCAGGTGATTTTCGCCGCCCTCATGGGGGCAATCATCTGGAATATTCTCACCTGGATTTTCGGAATTCCGTCCAGTTCCTCGCATGCGCTCGTGGGTGGGCTGGTGGGCGCCGGCCTGGCAAAGGTCGGCTTCAGTTCGATTGTCTGGAGCGGTCTCGGGAAGACGGTAGGTGCGATTTTCCTCTCGCCGGCCATCGGCTTCCTGCTTGCCCTCGTGCTCGTGCTCCTGGTTTCCTGGCTCTTCGTCCGGCAGACGCCGTTCGCGGTGGACCGGACATTCCGCGTGATGCAGTTTATCTCCGCCTCGCTTTATTCCCTCGGCCATGGCGGCAATGACGCGCAGAAAACGATGGGCATCATCGCGGTGCTTCTGTTCAGCCAGGGATATCTCGGTTCGACCTTCTACGTGCCCTTCTGGGTGGTGATCTCCTGCCAATCCGCGATGGCTCTCGGCACGCTTTTCGGGGGATGGCGGATCGTCCATACCATGGGCTCGAAGATCACCAGGCTCAACCCGATGCAAGGCTTCTGCGCCGAGACGGGCGGAGCGCTGACGCTGTTCGGAGCGACTTGGCTCGGCATTCCCGTCTCGACGACCCACACGATCACAGGAGCGATCGTCGGCGTCGGCGCCGCAAGGCGAGTTTCAGCGGTACGTTGGGGGCTCGCCGGCAACATCGTGATCGCCTGGATCGTGACGATGCCGGCAACTGCCGCGATATCGGCGGCGTTTTACAGCCTGGCGGATCTGCTGCCATAGGTGCAACCTTGGCCAGAAGGTCGACTTGTCGCGGAGGGGCCTCCGCGGCAAGCCAGTTCGTGGCGCTTGAAAAATAG
Source organism: Neorhizobium tomejilense (assembly GCF_964254135.1). Classification (NCBI taxonomy): domain Bacteria; kingdom Pseudomonadati; phylum Pseudomonadota; class Alphaproteobacteria; order Hyphomicrobiales; family Rhizobiaceae; genus Neorhizobium; species Neorhizobium tomejilense. Next base: position 1,783,777 of record NZ_CAXUSO020000001.1, on the reverse strand, counting down.
CTGGCGCAGTGTCAGCCAACCGACGTCAGCCGGCCAGTGCCACGGCGTCGGCGCCGGCAGGAATGCGAGCCGGCGACGACGGATCGGTTGCCGCAAGCCAGACTGCCTCGGCCACCTCGAGTGACCGGGTGACGGCCGACTGCTCCTGCTCCCATCCGGCGAACACGCTCTGCACCAGACCGGCATATGCCTCGGGGAAGCCACCATGAGCCTGCATGCGGGACCGCGCGTTATCCCCGAAACGGGTGTCGGGCGCCCTTCCCGGCTGTACCAGTCGCACCCGCACATCGAACTGCTGGAGTTCCAGCGCCAGCACCTCGGTGAAAGCATCCACCGCAGCCTTGCTTGCCGTATAGACGGAAAGCAGCGGAATCGGCTTCAACGTCACGCTCGACGCCACGTTCACCACGACGCCGGTTCTCCGTTGCCGGAATTGAGGCAGGACCGCCTGTGTCACGGCCATCGTCCCGAGAGTGTTCGTCTCGAAGATCTCGCGGACGATATCCATCGATGTGCCTTCAAGGGCATTCAGCCAGCCGATGCCTGCATTGTTGACCAGCACGTCGATTGGTCCGGCGGCATCGATGGCTTGGCGAATGCTTTCGGGATCGGTGACGTCGAGGGCGAGTATCTGGAGGTGCTCGGAGGAAGGCAGAATATTCTCGCGCGGCGAACGCATCGTCGCGATAACCTTCCAATTGCGGTCGAGGAAATACCTGGCGATCTCCAGACCGAATCCGGACGAGCAACCGGTGATAAGGACGGTTTTCATGGCGGCTCCTTCATGTGTTTTGCAGCACCTGAAACCTAGACCGCGGAGGCTGGACTGACTACAATCAGAAGTCCGGTTCTCATTCGTGAAAGTCCTGAAATGGTCGATCCATTCGCCGAAGTGGTTACATTGCTCCAACCCAGCGTCCCCTCGACGAAGCTCGTCAGCGGTGCCGGCGCCTGGTGTGTTCAGCGCCTGGAAACGGGACAGCCCTTCTACTGCGTGATCCTCGAAGGTTCGTCCCGCCTGACCGTCGACGGACAGGAACCGATCGACCTGCGGGAGGGTGACTTCGTTCTGATCCCGTCGGCCTATGGCTTCAGCATGTCGAACCTGGAACCGATGCCGTCGGAGGGCGTGGATCCCTTGACCGTCACCAAGTTGGCGGATGAAATAAGACACGGAAATCCGGATGGGCCGCCCGACGTCCGGCTGATGGTCGGCCGATTTGTCTTTGGGTCGCCGGACGCTGCCCTGCTGGTGTCGCTCCTGCCCCAACTCGTGCACGTTCGCGGCGAGAGACGGCTTGCGACCCTTGTAAAGCTGGTGCGCGAAGAGGCTCGCGAACAGCGGCCTGCGCGGGACATGATCCTGGCGCGCCTGTTGGAAGTTCTGCTCATCGAGGCGCTCCGATCCACGGCAGGCACCGCAGCGCCGCCCGGGCTTCTGCGCGGACTGGCCGATGGACGGCTGGCGGTCGCGATCCGTCGGATGCACGAAGATCCGACCCAGGACTGGACGGTGGAGCAACTGGCCCAGGAAGCCGCCCTCTCCCGCTCCGCCTTCTTCGATCGATTCCGCCGCGCCATGGGCGTCACTCCGATGGAGTACCTGCTTTCGTGGCGCATGGCTCTGGCGAAGAACCTTCTGCGGCGTGGCGACGGCGGCATGAAGGAGATTTCCGAACGTGTCGGATACAGTTCCGCCAGCGCGTTCAGCGTCGCATTCACCCGCGTTGTCGGATTGCCACCGACGCGCTATGCGCGCGGAGCAATCCAGACATGAAGTCCGCACAACGGCGCTTCGATCGGCCCCCGGCAATCGTCGGGGTGTCTACTCCCTGGCGTCCGGGATCGTTGCCCGGAGGGCGCAAGCTTTTCCTGCGGTCTTGAAAAAGTGCTAGGATTAACCGACGAATTGGGAGACAAAGGGCGCCGTCTTCATCGCCCCCGTGCCCACAGTTTTCCAGGATATTTTCCATGCTTGCGACCGTGATCCCCATGCCCGAAACCGTTCTTCTGCCGGTCGAGGGGGTGGCGGAGCGCTTTCCGGTTCGCCGGGTCTATTGCGTCGGCCGCAACTATGCCGACCACGCGATCGAAATGGGCGGCGATCCAACCCGCGAGCCGCCGTTCTTTTTCCAGAAGAATGCCGACAACATCTATAACGGCGAGACCTTCCCCTACCCGCCGCTCTCCTCCAGCGTCCATCACGAAGTGGAACTGGTCGTGGCGCTCTCGGGCGGCGGCGCCGATATTTCGGTCGAGGACGCGCTGTCCAAGGTCTATGGTTATGCGGTCGGCATCGACTTCACCCGCCGCGACCTGCAGGATGTCGCCAAGAAGATGAGCCGTCCGTGGGAGGCCGCCAAGGCCTTCGAGAAGTCGGCTCCCGTCTCGGTCCTCTTCCCGGCCGCAACGATCGGCCATCCCTCGGCGGGCAGCGTCTGGCTTGACGTCAACGGCGCGCGAAAACAGTCCGGCGACCTCAATCAGCTGATCTGGAAACTGCCGGAGATCATCGCCGAACTGTCGAAACTGTTCGTCCTCGCCCCCGGCGACGTGATCATGACCGGCACGCCGGCCGGCGTCGGCGCCGTGGTGCGCGGCGACAAGGTCACCTGCGGCATCGATGGCGTCGGAACGCTGTCGCTGACGGTCGTCTGACGAAACCGCGACAGGGAGGAAACCATGCCGATCTATGCACTCGGAGAATTCGAACCGAAAACGCCCGGCCCCGACCGTTTCTGGCTGGCGCCGGATGCGACCATCATCGGCAAGGTCGCGCTCGGGGAGGATGTCGGCATCTGGTTCGGGTCGGTGTTGCGCGGCGACAACGAGCCGATCGTCGTCGGCAAGGGTTCGAACATCCAGGAAGGCGTGATGATCCACACCGATCCGCGTTATCCGGTGACGATCGGCGAAAACTGCACGATCGGGCACCATGCGATCATCCATGGCTGCGTGATAGGCGACAATACGTTGATCGGCATGGGCGCAACGATCCTGAATGGCGCGAAGATCGGCCGGAATTGCCTGGTCGGTGCCAATGCCCTGGTCACCGAGGGCAAGGAATTTCCCGACAACTCCCTGATCGTGGGTTCGCCGGCGAAAGTGATGCGGGTGCTGGACGACGAAGCGGTCGAGAAGCTGAAACAGTCGGCTGTCCGTTATGTCGCCAACTGGAAGCGCTTTGCGCGCGATCTCCGGCTTCTCTAGGCCGCGCAGGCGCCGCACAGCCCGCGGATTTCAATCGTCGTCTTGGCAGGCTTGAAGTTCTTGGCCTTCGCCCAGGCGCCGAGGCGGTGATCGACCTCGTGGTCGTGGAATTCCGAGACGTGGCCACAACTCTCGCAGATCGCAAACGCGACCGTGCCGTGCCCGTGGCCATGCCCCTTGCCGCAGCATTCGCTTTCCGGATGCGCGCAGGCGACGAAGGCGTTGAGGCTTTCCAGCCGATGCACCATGCCGAATTCGAGGAGCTTGTCGAGCGCCCGGTAGACCTGCAGAGGTGCTCGAAACCCGTGGTCGCGCAGCCGGTCGAGGATCGTATAGGCGCTCATCGGCGCATCGGACCGGTCGAGAACGTCGAAGACGAGCGACTGGTTCTTGGTCAGCGCCGGAGCGGATGTCGGTGTCGAAACTGGTGCGTTCATCATCGCACTCCTTGGTTGCCGGCCTTCTCGGCCGTGTTTTTACCCGCTGCGGGAAGCAGGCTTAAAATGAAAAGTAAGAGCGCCGCGACCACAATGGAAGGGCCGGACGGCGTATCGTAGTGCAGCGAGCCGAACAGGCCACCAACCACGGCCAGCGCGCCGATCAGCGAGGCGAGCACCGCCATCAGCTCAGGGCTTGCGGAAAACCGCCGGGCCGTCGCCGCAGGGATGATCAGAAGCGCGGTGATCAGCATGATACCGACGATCTTCATGGCGATGGCGATGACGAGCGCCATCAGAAGCATGAAGAGCAGCCGCGTCTGCGCCGGCTTCATGCCCTCGGCTTCGGCCACATCCTCGCTGACCGTGGACGCGATCAGCGGCCGCCAGAGCCATACGAGCGCCGCCAGCACCAGCACGCCGCCGCCCCAAATCAGCGCGATGTCGGTGCGCGTCACGGCGAGAATATCGCCGAAGAGGAAGGCGATGAGGTCGATCCTGACCCAGGTCATGAAGGCGACGAGCACGAGGCCGATTGCCAAAGCCGAATGGGAGAGAATGCCGAGCAGCGCGTCCGCCGACAGCGACTGGCGCCGCTGCAGCGCCAGAAGCAGCAGCGACACGACGACCGCGACGCCGAAGACGGCGATCAGAAGGTTGATCTGGAAGAACAGCGACAGCGCCACGCCGAGCAGCGCCGAATGGGCCATCGTATCGCCGAAATAGGCCATCCGCCGCCAGACGACGAAACAGCCGAGCGGCCCGGCCGTCAATGCGACGCCGATGCCGGCGACGAGCGCGCGGGTGAAGAAGTCGTCAAGCACGGCCCTCTCCCTTCGCCTCGGCATGATCGCCGTGATGGTGGCCGCCATGATGGTCATGGTCGGAATGGTCGTGATCATGCCCATCGTGATGATGATGCCCGTCATCGGGATGGCAGTGATCGGTGACCGAACCGTCGCCATGCATGACCCGGCCGTCCGGCAGATGGGTGTGATCGTGATGATGGTTGTAGACCGCCAGCGAACGAGAATTGCCGAAGAGTTTCAGGTAGTCGGCGCTCTGGCTCACCACTTCCGGCGTGCCGCGGCAGCAGACGTGGCCGTTGAGGCAGATGACGGTGTCGGTGCCGGCCATCACCATATGCAGGTCGTGCGAGATCATCAGGATGCCACAGCCGGTGGAATTGCGGATCGAGCGGATCAGGTCGTAAAGCGCGCTCTCGCCGGCAAAGTCGACACCCTGCACCGGTTCGTCGAGCACCATCAGGTCCGGCTTGCGGGCGATCGCCCGGGCAAGCAGCGCCCGCTGGAACTCCCCGCCGGAGAGGTACCTGACCTCGGCATCGATGAGATGGGAAATGCCGGTCGATGCCAGCGCCGCCAGAAGATCGGCGTCATTAAGCGGGCCGGTCAGCCGCATCAGCCGGCGCACGGAAAGCGGCATGGTCCAGTCGATCGACAGTTTCTGCGGGACATAACCGACGCGCAGGCCGGACAATCTTGCGACCGATCCTTCGTCCGGGCGCAGCACACCGATGGCAAGCTTTGCGGTCGTCGACTTGCCTGCGCCGTTCGGGCCAATCAGCGTCACCACCTCGCCGCGGCGGATCGAGAAATCGACGCCCCGCACCAGCCATCGGCCATCCCGGCGAATGCCGGCATTGGCAAGCGATACCAATTGGCTTTCGGGTTTGGGGGCACGAGCCCGATTGGACATCAGCATGTTTTTCCCGATTCCCTGTTGTCAATGGCTATGACACACGTTATAGCATAACGCAATTGATGTAATAACATTACGCTACAATGCAAGGACCCAGCATGAAGCCGGCTTCGATTTCCCTCCTCTCCGCCGCAGTGTTCTCCATCGGTGCCGGCCCTGGCGTTGCGGCACCAGACGTGGTGGTTTCGATCAAGCCGATCCATTCGCTCGTCGCCTCGATCATGAAGGGCGTCGGCGAGCCGAAACTGATCGTCGATGGCGCCGCTTCGCCGCACACTTTCGCACTGAAGCCCTCCAATGCAGCAGCCATCGAAGGCGCCGACGTGATCTTCTGGATCGGTCCCGGCATCGAGGCCTTCCTCGAAAAGCCGCTGGATGCGCTGGCGACCTCGGCAACGGTGATCGAGCTGGGGGATGCGCCCGGACTGCAAAAACTCCCCTTCCGCGAGAGCGGCGCCTTCGAGGCCCATGACGATGGGCATGAAGGGGAAGAAGCGCCGGGGCATGACGACCATGCAAAGCCCGCCGACGACCATGCCGATCACGACGATGACCATCACGACCACGGCGGCTTCGATACGCATCTCTGGCTCGATGCGATGAATGCCAAGGCGATGGCGGCGGAAATCGAAAAGACGCTGGTCAGTGCCGACCCGGCGAATGCCGCGGCCTATCAGGCAAACGGCGCCAGGCTGATGAAGGATATCGACGCGCTCGATACCGAAATCAAGGCGACGGTCGCGCCGGTCAAGGACAAGCCTTTCATCGTCTTCCATGATGCCTATCAATATTTTGAGCATCGTTATGGGGTGAGCGTCGCGGGTTCGATTACCGTCAGCCCGGAGACCATGCCCGGTGCAGAACGCGTCGACCAGATCCAGAAGAAGGTGAAGGAACTGGGCGCCACCTGCGTCTTCGCCGAACCGCAGTTCGAGCCGAAGCTGGTGGCGGTCGTGACCGAAGGCACGCCTGCCCGCTCAGGGACACTCGATCCGGAAGCAGCGACGCTGAAATCGGGTTCCGGCCTTTATTTCGAACTGATGCGCGGACTTGCCCGCTCGATGAAGGAATGCCTGTCCCAAAGGACCTGAGACCAGCCACCGAAAAGCACGATCACCGGTCGCATAGCGGCGAATATGTGAGACCTGCGGGAGGAAAGGCAAATACCCCCGCAGGCCGATCTTTCTCAGCGAGCCGCGATGAAGCTCGAAATCACGCCGCTTGCGACGCCGACCAGCAGGAAGTCGTTGTCGACCTTGACCCAGTGATAACCGCGCGGCGGAGCCGACAGGCGGTAACGGCGGTAATCGCGGATTTCCGCCATGCGGCGGCGTTCGGCGGCCGTCATGCGATGACCCTTGGACCAGCGCGGCTTCACGACCACGACCTTCTTCTGAATCGTCACCGTGCGGGTCACGGTCCTGGTCCGATCCGGACCGGAATGACGATCCTGCGCCTGGGCGGCAAGCGGAGCAGCAAGCACGGTTGCGGAAAGAAGGATTGCAAAGAACTTTTTCATCAGGTGTCTCCTCGTGTTGAGCACGCCGTGAAACTAGGACCCCAATAATGAACCGTATCTGAATTTCAGCATTACATTTCTGTAATGAAATTAAATGGTTCCGTTAGTTTCTTTAGATTCAATGTTTACTGTATTAGCATATTTGAAATCGAATCCGCTTGATGCCGTTCACAAGAACGGATTGACGATCGTCAAATTTTCAATCCGCTGCCCGTGAGACAAATCCTCGGAGAACAAAATCTCGCACTCTGCAAAAAGTGCTGCCGCAATGATAAGGCTATCCCAAATGGAGAAGCGGTAGCGGTCGACGATATCAAGGGCTTTCGCAAGGACTGCAAACGTATTCTCCTGGATCGGAAATCTCTGCCAGCCTTGAATCAACTCCAGAACCGTTTGGTGGTTAAGTGCGCCAGGACGGCTGGGTCTTGTCATCTGAGCGTAGAATTCTTGCAGCACCTGAACTGATATAACGCAATCGTCATGCCGAAGAATCTCGCCCGCCCTTTCTCGTTTGGCGGATTCTGTTGCATCGGATGAAATGGAATAGATGAGGATGTTGGTGTCGAGAAATACCGACACGTGCTTCAGCGCCTTCTATGCAATTCGTCGCGGGAAAGATTGTCCTTGGCGCTAATGCCGACGATCCGCTTGCGCAACTCTTCCTCGCGCTCAAGGCTTCTCTGGAATTCCTCGGGATTGAGCGAACGCTTCCCCTCCATCTGGCGGATCAGGGAAGCGATCAGCGAAGACACGGATGTATTCTTCTCGGCGGCACGGGCTGCTGCGAGTTCATAGACCTCGTCATCGAGAGCGATCGTCACATTCTTCATGGCATCAAAATAACACGAATTGCATTGGGCTCAAACTACAGCGCCTCGTAAACGAAATGGTCGAAATCCGCCGTCTTAGCTCGCCCCGACGTATCGAAAGCGACGAGGCCAACAAATGCGCCGGTGAAGGAGCCGTGTTCGCCGCGACCGCCCTCGTCCGAAATGACGCCGGCGTCGAGTTTGGGGGCTAGTGCCTGCCAGTCGGTCGAGCCGCCGGCGCGCCAGAAAAATTGCAGGTCGTTGTCGCGGATCTCCATGGCGAGATGTACCGAACCATCGGGCACCGCAACGCCGCTTCCGGCCGGAAAGCTCATGCGCCCATGCGGAAAATCACCCGGGCAGGAGAAGATAGTCACCACGCGGCCGAGCTTTTCATGCAGCGTCACAACCAGCGAATGGAACTTGTGGCGATTGTAATAATGCGTCAGCCCCGCGACCTGCTGGTAGGTCTCGGGCGAGAACTCGACCACGGTCTCGGCGCGCAAGGAATGGTGTTCCTGCCGGCGAGCGACGAGTGATTGTTCGAACCAGGAACCGATGCTTTCGCGGCCGAAAAGGCGCAGGTGACCGGGACGCTCGGTCAGGCTGAACAGGCGCTCCGGATGAGGTGTGCGCAACCACTGGAATTCCGGCGGCAGGGCCTTGTCGTCGAATGAACGCTCGATGCGGGCAGGCTGTTCGATGCGCCCGGCATCGCCCGGTGCGGGCACGTCGACATCCGGCACGACGCCGCCCTGGGCGAGATAGAGCCAGTCGTCCTCCCAGATGCATTTCTGGATCGCGGTTTCGCGGCCGAGCGTGCAGCGGCGTTGCGGGGCGAGCGGCCGGCCGCAGAGATGGGTGTGGTACGCTTCGCCTTCCGGCGTTTCGACGTATTGGCCATGGCCGGCTCGCTGCAGAACGGCTTTCGGATGATCCTTCGAGGTGATGAGATGCGTCTGCGGATGCATCTCGTACGGCCCGTCGATCGAACGCGCGCGCGCCATTGTGACCGCATGGTCGTAACCCGTACCGCCCTCGGCAGTCGTCAGGTAATACCAGCCGTTACGCTTGAACACATGCGGCCCCTCGACGAGGCCGAGCGAACTGCCGGCAAAGATGTTCTTGATCGGGCCCTTGAGCGCCTTCGTTTCGAAATCCCACTCCTGCAGCAGGATGCCGTCGAAGGCCGGATGTTTCGGCGCGCCGCCGTAACTTTCGGTGCGGTGGTTCCATTGCATGTTGAGGAACCACTTGCGTCCGTCGTCGTCATGGAAGAGCGAGGGATCGAACCCGGAGGAGTTGACATAGATCGGATCGGACCATTCGCCCTCGATCGTCGGCGAGGTCACGATGTAATTGTGTGCATCCTTGAAATTGCCGTCGAAGCGTTTGACGTCCGTGTAGACCAGGAAAAACAATCCGTCGGAATAGGAAAGGCACGGCGCCCAGATGCCGCAGCTGTCGGGATTGCCGCGCATGTCGAGCTGGCTTGCCCGCTCCAGCGGCCGACGCACCAGCGTCCAGTTCACCAGGTCGCGCGAATGATGGATCTGCACACCCGGGTACCATTCGAAGGTCGATGTGGCGATATAATAGTCCTCGCCGACGCGGCAGATGGACGGATCGGGATTGAAGCCCGGCAGGATGGGGTTGTGGATCATGTTCTCCTCCCAAAATAAAAACTGAGTCCTTGCCCCTCATCCGGCTGCCGCCACCTTCTCCCCGCTTGCGGGGAGAAGGGCTTCGGAGCGCCGGCCGCGCCACATCTCCCTTCTCCCCGTCGAAACGGGGAGAAGGTCCCGGCAGGGGGATGAGGGGCAGCTCGAAGCCGCCTTTGCCTTACCGCGCCGGCCCTGCCCGCTCGGCCGACTTGGCCCAGAGGTTGATGTCGGCATCCTTGGCATAGGTATCGATCTCGGCGAGTTCGGCCGCCGTGAACTCCAGATTGTCGAGCGACCTGACGCAATCCTCGACCTGTTCCGGACGGCTGGCACCGATCAGCGCCGTGGTCACGCGGCCGCCGCGCAGAACCCATGCGAGCGCCATCTGCGCCAGCGTCTGGCCGCGCTTTTCGGCGATTGCGTTGAGCGCCTTGAGGTTGGCGATGTTTCGGTCGTTCAGGAAGGCCGGCCGCAGCGACTTGCCCTGCGCGGCTCGGCTGTCTTCCGGAATGCCGCCGAGATATTTCGAGGTCAGCATGCCTTGCGCCAGTGGCGAAAAGACAATCGAGCCGATGCCGAGGTCTTCCAGCGTATCGAGCAGGCCATCCTCCTCGACCCAGCGGTTGATCATCGAATAGCTCGGCTGGTGGATGAGAACAGGCGTCCCGAGTTCCTTCAGGATCGCGGTCGCTTCCTGGGTGCGCTTCGAATTGTAGGACGAGATGCCGACGTAAAGCGCCCTGCCCGAGCGGACGATATGGTCGAGCGCGCCGCAGGTCTCCTCGAGCGGCGTATCCGGGTCGAAGCGGTGCGAATAGAAGATGTCGACATAGTCGAGGCCCATCCGCTTCAGGCTCTGGTCGCAGGAGGAGATCAGGTATTTGCGGCTGCCCCATTCGCCATAGGGACCCGGCCACATGTTGTAGCCGGCCTTCGAGGAGATGATCAGCTCGTCGCGATATCCCTTGAAATCCTCGCGCAGGATTTGGCCAAAGGCGGTCTCGGCGCTGCCGGGCAGCGGGCCATAGTTGTTGGCGAGATCGAAATGGGTGATGCCGAGGTCGAAGGCCCGGCGGGCAATCGCGACCTTGCGTTCATGCGGTGTGTCGTCGCCGAAATTGTGCCAGAGGCCAAGCGAGATCGCCGGGAGCTTCAGTCCCGAACGGCCGCAGCGGTTGTACTTCATGGTGTCGTAGCGGTTGGACGCGGGTTGCCAGGTCATGATCGAAATCCTCCGAATGAAATGCGGCGCGCCGGTGTCTCAGGCGGTGCGCGCCGCATTCATAGCCGATCAGCGCAGAAGCGCCAGCGCCTCGTCGATGCCGAGCGCCGCCGGCTGGGTGCAGGTGGTCGAAAGCTCGATGAACCGCCCTTCCTCGCCGGACTTCAGGATCGAGGTCATGACGTCGACGCCGTGGAGCGTGCGCTCCAGCGAGCAGCGGGCATCGCGACCCTCAATCAGCGCTATCGCCATGTCCGCAAGACCGGCCGTGCGATAGTTGGCGCGCGGCCCCTGCGGATGTTCCTGGTTGTCGATGCCGAACGGGTGATCCCAGGGTTTCAGCGGCTGGATATCCTTGTTGCGGCCGCTCGCCTCGACAGTGCCGCCGAAGAAGTTCGGGTCTGGCACGAAGATCGACCCTTCGGTGCCGTAGAGCTCCATATTGGCGTGGCGGTGCGACCAGACATCCCAGCTTGCCGAGAGCGTGATCGTCGCGCCGCTGACGAATTCGAGCAGCGCGTGGATGTTGGTCGGCGTCTCGACCGGGATCACCTGGCCCTTCAGCGGTTCGCTGGTGACGAGGCGCGTCGGGTTCGCCATCGACGTCAGTGCCGCGACCCGTTTCACCGGACCGAGGAAATTGATGAGGTTGGCGATGTAATAAGGCCCGAGATCGAGGATCGGGCCGCCGCCTTCGAGGAAGAAGAAGCCGGGATTGGGATGCCACATTTCCATGCCCGGGCTCATTACGTGGCAGGTGCCTGACGTGATGCGCCCGACACCGCCCTCGTCGATATATTTTCGCGCGAGCTGGTGCGCGCCGCCAAGGAAGGTGTCCGGCGCGCAGCCGACCGACAGGCCCTTCTCCTTGGCGAGCGCCTGCAGCGCCTTGCCTTCCTCCAGCGTGATGACGAGGGGCTTTTCCGAGTAGACGTGCTTGCCGGCTTCGAGAATTGCTTTCGAGACCGCGAAATGCGCCGCCGGGATGGTCAGGTTGACGATCACGTCGAGCTCGTCATTGGCAAGCATCTGCTCGATCGACTGTGCCTTGACGCCGTATTCCTCGGCGCGCATTTGGGCTGCCTGCGCGTTGAGGTCCGCGCAGGCGAGAACCTTCAGGCCTTTGAAGAGCGGCGACAGCTTGAAGTAGGTCGTGGAAATATTGCCGCATCCCATGATGCCGACGCCAAGTTCCTTGGGCATGGAAAACTCCGAAAATTCTGTGATCAATAGGTCTTGAAGGAAGCGATCGAGCGTGTCAGCAGCCGGTCGAGGTCCTTCGGGTTGTCGTGTTCGAGGACGTAATGTTTTGCGGACGTCTTCTTCAGCGCCGCCATCAGGTCCTTCCACGGAACGGTGCCGTGGCCGACGTCGGCCCAGCCGTCCTCGTCCGCGTTTTCGCCGGCCGGCGCGATGTCCTTGACGTGAACGGCGGTGATCCGCTTGGCGTAGCTCTCGATCCAGGCGAACGGATCGGCGCCGCCGCGGATGACCCAGGCGATATCCGCTTCCCAGGCGAGATCGGGACCGCCGGCAAGGATCTGTTCCTGCGGCGTCGAGCCATCCGGCAGGGTCTTGAACTCGAAGTCGTGGTTATGCCAGCCGAACGTATAGCCGGCATCCCAATAACGTTTGCCGACGTTCTGCAGCCGCTGGCCGAAGGCGAACCATCCGGCGGCATCGGTCGGGCGCTGGTCGGCAAGCAGATGCGGGCAATAGATCGCCTCGACGCCGAGCGTCCTGGCGATCAGCAGCGCCTGTTCCGGCTCCTTTTCGAGAAGGTCGATGCCGAAATGACCGGTCGGCATGGTCAGGCCGTTGGCATCAAGATCACCTTTGAGCGCCTTCAGCGACAACTCGTCGAGATTGGCGTAAATTCCGCCATATCCTTCCACCTCGGTATAACCCGCCTGCGCAACCTTCTTCAGGACATCTGCGAGCGGCGGAAAGTTGCGGGCGCAATAAAGCTGAAAACCGAGTTTCGTCATAGTGATCCTCCCTTGATAATACCCTCGCCTGCTGCGTGGCAGGAATAGAGGTCGTAGATGCGGAATTGCGGGATCGCGTCCGTCGGCGCGGCGGGCGTGAAGCGGATGCTGCGGCTTTCGCCGCTGGCAAGATCGAAAGCATTGTCGGAATAACGGCCGGCCGTGCCGCTCTCGATCAGCACGAAAAGCGCAAGGCCCTCGGCCTTGACGACGAGGTCAAAAGCTCCGTCGCCGCATGGAGACACGGCAAGCGCAAGCCTTGCCGGTTCGAGTTCCAGGGCCTTGTAGCTGCCCGGCACATGATGCCCCTCGCCGGCCATGCCGTTCGACGCGGTAAAGCTCCAGGCAAGGATCGACCCGTCGGGAATATCTGCGCTCGGCAAGGTGAGCACGGTGACGGCTGCATCGGGTGTGCAGACGGCTTCGATGCTCCGAAGCGAGTTGCGCTCGCCTTGGACCGCCAGGAGCGACAGATTGAGGATCACCGTCACATCGACGGCTGTGTCATTGACGAGAGAGAAACGGATCTCCTGGCCGTCGTCTGACGGGATCGCTGCTACCGTGACCGGCTGGAAAAAACGCTTCGCCATGTAGTGCAGCACTTTCCAGCTGCCGCCATAGTCGAGGCTCGACCACGAAGCCACCGGCCAGGTGTCGTTGAGCTGCCAGTAAAGCGTACCCATGTTATGAGGCTTCAGCGACCGCCAGAAATCCACGGCCGTCTTGATCGCCAACCCCTGCTGCACCTGGCTCAGATAGACGAAATTGGCGAAATCCGTCGGGAAGCGGAAGTTGCGGAACATCGTGCCGGCGATGCGCTCGTTGCCGCCGGCATTCTTCTGGTGATGCTCCATGACCGGCGAGGCGATATTCATGTCCCTGGTGGCGGCATAGGTCTCGATGACCGGCAGCGACGTATAGGACTGGAAGCCGAATTCCGAGCAGAAGCGCGGGCGAACGGAGCGGTAGTCGGCGAACGGTTTGTTCTCGTGCCAGACGGACCAGTAATGCATGTCGCCCGAACCGTCCGCATGCCAGGCGTCGCCATAATCGAGATAACCGGATGCGGGGCTTGACGGCCACCAGATGGCGTCGGGCGCGGCCCTTTCGAGCGCCTGCTCGATGACGCGGTTCAACCGGTCGTAGGAGACGAGGTAGCGGTCGCGGTTTGCCCGGGATTCCGGAAACCATGTCAGCGCGCCGACCAGTTCGTTATCGCCGCACCAGAGCACGATGGAGGGGTGCGAGATCAGCCTGCGGGCCTGATACTCGACTTCCGCCGCGACGTTTTCGAGGAAATCCGAGGTCGAGGGATAGAGGTTGCAGGCGAACTGAAAATCCTGCCAGACCATCAGGCCGAGTTCGTCGCAGAGATCGTAGAACCAGTCCGGTTCATAAAAACCGCCGCCCCAGACCCGGATCATGTTCATGTTGGCATCGACGGCGGAGCGCAGCAGGTCCTCGGTTTTCTCCCGGCTCGAGAGAGAAAACAGCGCGTCGGCGGGAATCCAGTTCGCGCCGCGGCAGAAGATCTCGCGGCCGTTGATACGGAAGGCGAAACGGCTGCCCGCTTCGTCCGGATCGGTCAGCAGTTCGGCCGTCCTGATGCCGATCTGGCGGGTGATGGCTTCGGTGGGAGTGCCGACCGTCAACTGGTAGAGCGCCTGCTCGCCACTGCCGGAGGGCCACCAGAATTCCGGCTCTTCGATATGAAAAACATGCGTTACCGCGATTTCGCCGGCGCGCACGCCGCAGTCGAGCCGAACCCGTTCCTCGCCGAGCGAAAGGAAGACCGGCAGGACACCCTGCCGTTCGGCGTAAAGCGTCACCGTTACGATGAGATCGACCGCGCCCGCCTCATGTCTCTGGCTGGTGACGATGTGTTCGATACGGGCGGTTTCGAGCCGCTTCAGCGCGATTTCGCCGTAGAGGCCGAGCGGCGCCAGCGCGACATTCCAGTCCCAGCCGAAATGGCATTGCGGTTTGCGCAGCATATTGCCGTTCGGGATCGGCGAATTGGTCGTGGAATAGGGAATGTAGAAGGGTTGCCGCGCCTGCCGCTCCGCACCTTCGGCGATGCTGGAATGGAAAAGGATGCGGATCGTGTTTTCGCCGGCCTTCAGCGCCTTCGACACGTCCGGCCGGTAACGGCGGAAACAGTTGTCTGCCTGAAGCACCGGAACACCGTTGACGAAGACGGTCGCGACCGTATCGAGATAGGTGATATCGAGATACCAGGAGCCCGTGGGATCATCGAGCGCGAAGCGCCTCTCGATCGTCCAGTCTGCATTTGCGACCCATTGCACGTCGTTCTCGTTGCGCCCGAAATACGGGTCGGGAATGATGCCGGCCGTCTTCAGCGCAGTGTGAACGTCGCCCGGGATCGGCATCTGCGTGCGATGCGTTCCGTCGGCAGATGCGAGCTGCCAGGGGCCGGATAGGTCGATCGTGGTCATTGTACCGGTCCGGAGAGTTTACGCTGTGCCAGACCAGCCCCCCTCTGGCCTGCCGGCCATCTCCCCCTCACGTGGGGAGATCGGCTGGGCTCATCCGTGCCACTCCTATCATGACCGTCGAGGATGGCGGGACGTCGCCTCGGGTCGATCTCCCCCCCTGAGGGGGAGATGTCCGGCAGGACAGAGGGGGGTATCGCCTGCCGAGACGGCAGATGGCTCGATGGCGATCGGCCCACCCAAAACTGGCTGCACGCAAACATCAGATCCGCTCTTCCGTTCCAGCGTCGAACAGCGAAGCCATGGTCATGTCGAAGGCGAGGCGCACCTTGGCGCCGACGGCATAACGCCGTGCGCCGCCGATGCGAACCGACATCACGTGGCCTGCATGTTTCAGCCAGAGCAGGTTGTCGGCGCCCATGGGCTCCTCGATATCGACCACCGCCTCATGCACTTCGCCGCCGGCGATATCGCCGTCCACCTTGATGTGCTCCGGACGGACACCGAGAATGACCTTGCGCCCGCCCTTCAGCGGCTCGTAAGCATCGTAACCGTCGAGCGAGAAGCTGACACCATTGGTCTTGAAGACGGTGCGGCCGCCCTCATCCACGAGTTCGCCAGTCAGGAAATTCATGGATGGCGAACCGATGAAGCCCGCGACGAAGCGGTTCCTCGGGCGATTGTAGATCGTCACCGGATCGTCGAGCTGCTGGATGACGCCGCTCTTCATGATGGCGATGCGGTCGGCCAGCGTCAGCGCCTCGATCTGGTCGTGGGTGACGTAGATCATCGTGTTCTTGAGCGCCTGATGCAGCCGCTTGATCTCGACGCGCAGTTCGGAGCGCAGTTTTGCGTCGAGGTTCGACAGCGGCTCATCGAACAGGAAGACGTCGACATCGCGCACCAGCGCCCGGCCGATCGCGACGCGCTGGCGCTGGCCGCCGGAGAGCTCCGAGGGCTTGCGCTTCAAGAGCGGTTCGATCTGCAGGATGCCGGATGCGCGTGCCACGCGGCGATCGATCTCGTCCTTCGGAACCTTGGCGACGCGAAGGCCGAACGAGAGGTTCTTCTCGACCGTCATCTGCGGATAGAGCGCGTAGGACTGGAACACCATGCCGATGCCGCGGTCCTTGGGCTCTTCCCAGGTGACGTTCTTGTCCTTGATGAAGATCTGGCCTTCGGTCGGCTCGAGAAGTCCTGCGATGCAGTTCAGCAGCGTGGACTTTCCGCAGCCGGATGAGCCAAGCAGGACGAGGAATTCGCCATCATGGATGTCGAGGTTGAGATTTTCGAGCACCGTCACCGAGCCGAAGGACAGCGACAGTTCGCGGATGGAAACGCTGCTCTGAGTGCGCGCGGAAACATTGTTGAGCATCAGGCTTACCCTTTGACTGCGCCGGCCGCGATACCGCGGACGAAAAGCCGGCCGGAAACGAAATAGACGATCAGCGGAACCGCACCCGTCAACAGCGTCGCCGCCATGTTGACGTTGTATTCCTTCACGCCCTGGACGGAATTGACGATGTTGTTGAGCTGAACGGTCATCGGATAGGTATCCGGCCGGGTGAACACCACGCCGAACAGGAAGTCGTTCCAGATGCCGGTGGTCTGCAGGATCATCGAGACGACGAAGATCGGCAGCGACATGGGCAGCATGATCCGGAAATAGATCTGCCAGAACCCCGCCCCGTCGATGCGGGCCGCCTTGAACAGTTCCTCCGGCAGCGAGACGAAATAGTTGCGGAACAGCAGTGTCTGGATCGGCATGCCGAAAATCGAATGCACCAGGATGAGGCCGTAGAGCGTGCCGTAAAGGCCCATTTCGCGCAGTATGATGACGATCGGATAGATCATCACCTGATAGGGGATGAAGGCACCGACGATCAGGATCGTGAAGAAGATCTCCGAACCCTTGAACCGCCAGTTGGCGAGCGCGTAACCGTTCACCGAAGCGATTGCGATCGACACGATCACCGACGGCACGGTGATGCGGACTGAATTCCAGAAGCCGCGCGAAAGGCCGTCGCAGTTGAGACCCGTGCAGGCCTCCGCCCAGGCCTTCACCCAGGGCTCGAAGGTGATCTCCATCGGCGGCGAAAAGATATTGCCGAGACGGATTTCCGGCATGCCCTTCAGCGAGGTGACCACCATCACATAGAGAGGAATAAGGTAATAAATTGCCGCAAGGCCGAGCGCGCCGTAGACGATGATATTGCGCGACGAGAGCACCTTGCGGGGGCGTTTTCCCTGCGGCCCGGTTTCCAGCCGGGAACCGGCCGGAGCGGAAATGCCGGGCCTAGAAACGGGCCCAGAAGCGGGCATCGTGAGCGATTTATCCACGCTTGCGTCCTCCGAATTCGAGATAGGCCCAGGGAACGATGATGATGGCGACGGCGAGCAGCATCATGGTGGATGCCGCAAAGCCCTGGCCGAGGTTCTGGGCGAAGAACATGTAGTCGTAGACGTATTTGGCGGGCACATCGGAGGCGATGCCGGGGCCGCCGCTCGTCTGCGCCACGACAAGGTCGTAGATCCTGACGATGCCGCTGGCGATGATGACGAGCGTGGTGACGAAGACCGGCCGCATCATCGGAATGATGATGAAGAGATAGGTCTTCCACATCGGGATGCCGTCGACGCGCGCGGCCTTCCAGATGTCCTCATCGATGCCGCGAAGCCCGGCGAGCATCAGGCACATGACGAGCCCCGTCCCCTGCCAGAGCGCGGCGATCAGGATGCCGTAGATGACGATGTCGGAATTGTAGAGCGGATCGAAGGTGAAGCTCGTCCAGCCGAGCGAGCGGACGACGGACTGCACGCCGAATTCGGGGTTCAGTATCCATTGCCAGACAAGGCCGGTGACGATGAAGGACAGCGCGAACGGATAGAGGAAGATCGTCCGGAAGGTGTTTTCGAAACGGATCTTCTGGTCCATCAGCGCGGCCAGCAGGAAACCGATCGTCAGGCTGAAGACCAGCGAGAAACATCCGTAGGTCGCCAGATTCTGGATCGAGACGATCCAGCGCGGCGTATCCCAGAGCCGCTCATACTGTTCCAGACCGACGAAGGACAGGCGCGGCAGGAGCTTGGAATTGGTGAAGGAATAAACGACGGTCCAGATCGTGCCGCCGAGGAAAATCACCACGGCTGTCAGCATCATCGGGATCGAGGCAATCTTCGAATTGAGATTGCGGAATAACTGATTGGGTCGGCCGGGCTGAGTGTGCGCCGCCATGGTCAACTCCTCTGGATAGCAAAGGCTGCAGGAAGCAAGCCACCACCGGCCCCGCCCCTTTCGGACGCGGAGCCGGCTGTTGGATCGCTGTCTGTCGGATCAACCGGCCTTGGAGAAAATAGCCACGAAGCGCTTCTGGGCTTCCTCGGCAGTGATCGACGTGTTGGCGAAGAACTGCGACATCAGGTCTTCCAGCTGCTTCTGCGTATCCTGCGTGATAAGCTGGTCGGTGCTGGTGACGACATTGCCCTTGGCAAGGATCTCGAGACCCTTCTTCATGCAGTCGTTGGCGGCCGCAAGATCGACGTCGCCACGTACCGGCAGCGAGCCCTTCTTGAGGTTGAAGGCAACCTGTGTCTTGGCGTCGAGAAGCGTCGAGGCGAGCGCTTCCTGTGCCTTCGTCTTCGCCGCGTCCTTGAGGACCGGGAAGTAGAAGGCATCGCCGGCCGTCGAGATCACCTCGTTCACGCCGAGGCCAGGCAGGCAGGTATAGTCGACACCGGCCTTCTTGCCGGCGAGCTGGAATTCGCCCTGCGCCCAGTCACCCATGATCTGACCGCCGGCCTTGCCGGTGATCACCATGTTGGTCGCCTGGTTCCAGTCCTGGACGTTGGTGCCCTTCGACATCTTGCGGGCGTCGTCGGCTGCCTTGAAGACCTTGGCCATTTCCGGACCGGCCGCGACCTTTGCGTCCTTGTCGCCATAGACCTTCTGGTAGATTTCCTTGCCGCCGATCGCGACCGTCAGCACGGCGAACAAGCCGGTCGACTGCCAGGCCTGGCCGCCGACTGCGAGCGGCACGATACCGGCCTTTTCAAGCGCCGGAGCTGCTGCGACATATTCGTCCCAGTTCTTCGGAACCGCAACGCCGGCCTTCTTGAAGGCATCGTTGGAAAGCCACAGCCACTGCCAGGAATGGATGTTGAGCGGCACGCAGTAGATCTTGCCCTCGAAAGTGCAGGATTTCAGCAGGCCCGCGGGGCGGACGATCTTGTCCCAGCCTTCCTTCTTGGCGAGATCGGTGAAATCGCGCATCAGGCCTGCCTGGACCAGTTCCTCGGCCTGGCGGCCATGGTTGAACTGGGTGGCCGACATCGGATCGCCGCCGGTGATACGGCTGATCATGATCGGACGGGCAGTGCCGCCGGAACCTGCAATCGCGCCGTCAACCCACTTGTTGCCGGTGGCGTTGAAAGCCTTGGCGAGTTCCGCAACTGCGGCAGCTTCGCCTCCGGATGTCCACCAATGGGTGACTTCGAGATCTGTGGCATGAGCCGCGCCTAACGGCAGCATCACGGTTGCGGCAAGAACAGCCGCCATAGAACGAATATTCATGAGTCTCCTCCCTCACTGAAACGTTGCCGTAAAAACGTAAGGCAATCACCGATATGACGCAACCGCTTTTGTCTGAAAAAATTCGCGAGTCGAGAAAATACAACCGAAAGAGGAATTTGGGGAAATCTATTGGCTCGTTTATTCGCCCGTCAGGCTCGTTTATTCGCCCGTCAGGGCAGCCTGGAAAGCAGTATTTAGGCGACTTACAGGCAATATCAGGAAGTCTGATTTTCGCATTTGCAAAAAATCATTTCGCATCTGCGTTGTACAACTCTTAGGAATGGGAGTTTTCTCCTCGGCAAAATTCCTCTCGACATTTTACCTGTATCGTTTCAGTTATTGATTTCGTATTGGAGGACAGGGAGGTGTCGCGACGTTTCCGGGCAAGCTTCGGCCCTTTATAGTGGCCACCTGACTCGGGGGCAGCGACGGCAAATCATGGATGACAGCGGAAGACCAAGGACGGGCGGAACGCAGACGGCGGTCCGTGAACGTCCTACCTTGAAAACGATCGCCTATATGACGGGCCTCGGCATCACCACCGTTTCGCGGGCGCTGAAGGATGCGCCGGATATCGGGGCCGACACCAAGGAGCGCGTTCGCCTCGTCGCCAACCAACTCGGCTACCAGCCGAACCGCGCCGGCGTGCGCCTCAGAACCGGCAAGACCAATGTCATCGCCCTGGTGCTTAGCATCGACGAGGAACTGATGGGCTTCACCAGCCAGATGGTGCATGGCATTTCGGAAGTCCTGGGCGGTACGCAATATCACCTCGTGGTGACGCCGCATTCCTTCCAGAAGGACCCAATGGTGCCGGTACGCTATATCCTCGACACCGGCTCGGCGGACGGAGTGATCATCTCGCGGATCGAGCCGGACGACGCGCGGGTACGGCTGATGACGGAGCGGAACCTACCCTTCGTCACCCACGGCCGCACCGACATGGGAATAATCCATCCCTACCACGACTATGACAACGAGGCCTATGCCTATAAGGCCGTTCAGAAACTGGTAGAAAAAGGCCGCCGAAGGATCGCGTTCCTGTCGCCGGGAAGCCGCTTCTCGTTCTACGTCCACAGCCGCGTGGGCTTCGAACGCGGGCTTGCCGATTTCGGTGCAACCGAAGTGCCTATGGGCCGGGTGACCAGCGAGACGCCGCTTGAAGAAACCCGCGCCTATGCGGAACGCATGATGCGCGCTGCCGAGCCTCCTGACGGCATCATCTCGATCAGCGGGTCGGCGACGATCGCGCTGGTGGCCGGGCTTGAGGCCGCCGGCAAGAAACTGGGCCACGACGTCGACATGGTATCGAAGCAGTCAGCCGATTTCCTCAACTGGATTCGGCCGGAGATCTATACGGTGAGCGAGGATATCCGCCAGGCCGGGCGGGAACTCGCCAAGGCCCTGATGGCGCGCATAGACGGCGTCGGGCCAGAACTGCTGCAGAGCGTCGCCAGCCCCGTCTGGTCGAAGATGGCGCCAAAGGACTAAGCACCAAGGACTGAAACAAAAACGCCCGCCGGATCCGGCGGGCGTTTTCCGTCATTCCGACAAAAGATCAGGCAAATTCGCTAAGGCCGCTGCCCCACGGGCCGTGATGCTTGTCGACGCCGTCGAGGCGGTCGAAGCCATGGGCGCCGAAGAAGTCGCGCTGCGCCTGGATGAGGTTCGCGGTGCCGCGACCGCGACGATAGGCGTCGAAATAGGAGAGCGCCGAGGAAAGCGCCGGAACCGGCAGGCCGGAGAGAGCGGCGTAGGACACGACGCGACGCAGCGGGGCGTCGGTATCCTTGACCATCTGCGCGAAGGCCGGCGTGACGATCAGGTTCGCCACATGCGGATCCTTCGTAAAGGCAGACGTGATCTCGTCGAGGAATGCCGAGCGGATGATGCAGCCGGCGCGCCAGATCTTGGCGATGGTCGGCATCGGCAGGTTCCAGTTGTATTCGGCGGACGCTGCCGACATGACGGCGAAACCCTGCGCATAGGCGCCGATCTTGGCAGCGAGCAGCGCGCTTTCGAGGTCGGCGATGAAGGCAGCCTTATCCTTCGGTGCTTCTGCGACCTTCGGGAGACCGAAGATCTTTTCGGCAGCGAGGCGTTCGGTTCTCTGGGACGAGAGGACACGGCCGGCGACGGCAGCCTCGATGGCGGTCGCGGCAACGCCCATGTTCTGGGCCTCGATGACCGACCACTTGCCGGTGCCCTTCTGGCCGGCGGCATCGACGATGATGTCGACCATCGGCTTGCCGGTAATCGGATCGGCTGCGGTCAGCACCGTCTGGCTGATCTCGATCAGGTAGGAATTGAGGCGGCCCTCGTTCCACTTGCCGAACACGTCGCCGATTTCGGTCGCGCTCATGCCGAGGCCATCGCGCAGGATGCCGTAGATTTCGGCGATCATCTGCATGTCGGCATATTCGATGCCGTTATGGATGGTCTTGACGAAATGGCCGGCGCCGTTTTCGCCGAGCCAGGCGACGCAGGGCTCGTCGTTGAATTTTGCCGAGATCGAGGTCAGCACCTTCTCGACGCGCTTCCAGCTGTCCTCGGTGCCGCCGACCATGATCGACGGCCCGTGGCGCGCACCTTCTTCACCGCCGGAGACGCCCATGCCGATGAAGGTCAGGCCGCTGTCCTTCAGATTGTCGAAGCGACGCATCGTGTCGCGGAAATTGGCATTGCCCGCATCGATCATGATGTCGCCGGCCGAAAGGTAGGGCTTCAGGAGTTCCATCTGCTGGTCGACCGGATCACCGGCCTTGATCATGATGATGATCGGCCGCGGCGGGCGGATGGCGGCGACGAATTCCTCGAGCGTCTCGCAGGGGACAAGCTGGCCCTGCAGTTCGCCGGCCTCGGCGTAGAACTTGCGGGTCGCTTCCGGAGACCGGTTGAAGACGGCGATCTTGTTGCCTTTTTCGGCAATGTTGAGCGAGAGGTTTGAGCCCATGACGCCGAGCCCGATAAGGCCGATTTCTGCCTGTTCCACGGATGTGCCTCCATATTGAGATTCGAGGGTGTTGTCGCATTCATATAGGGAAACGGCAAGGCGATGGCGACGCTAAACGATTAAATTTCCATGACACTCCGTCTCCGTCGCGGCGACGCAGCGACCTGTTTTCTCCGGCACGGACGGTGTCTTGCGGCTGCCAAATTCGGATGCCACAAGGAGGTATGAATACGGCCAAAGATATGCGCAAGGATACGCCGATCCTGGCAATGCGCGCCGGCACTTACCGAGAGCGACCGGCACACGGGCCGCTTTCGAGGCTGTTTTGCCGTGTCTGGTCACACCGCCTGCCGCAGGAGTTCGAGGGGCGGATTGCCGTGGTGCCGGACGGCTGCGCGGACCTGATCTGGGCCGGCGGTCAATTGATGGTGATCGGCCCCGACCGCACAGCCGCCTTTCCTACACTTACCCCCGGTGAAACCATCCTCGGCCTGCGCTTCAGGCCGGGCGCGGCCCTGCACTGGCTCGACGTGCCGCTCCGGGAGCTGGTCGGACGAGTCGTGCCGCTCCGCGAACTCCGGGACGACGTCCGGACGATGGAAGAACGGCTGGCCGAAGAGGACTGTGCAATGGAAAGGCGACGGCTGTTTGATGGTTGGGCGGCAGGAGAGGCATCACTGGCCGCCGACCCCCAGAACCTGGCGGAAACGCTCTTCGATGAGCTCGGCAGCGGCGCGCTGCACGGCATGTCGGCGACGCAGGCGCTCGGCGAACGCACCTTGCGCCGCCGGAGCCACGATCACTTCGGGTATGGGCCAAAAACGCTTGAACGCATCCTTCGCCTCCAGCGCTTTCTTCGCATGGTGCGCCAGCCCGCATCCGGGAACCTCGCTCTTCTAGCGCTTGAAGCCGGCTATTCCGACCAGGCGCATATGACGCGGGACGTGAAGGAGCTGACGACTTTGACGCCGAGAGAAATTCGCGGGCAACTTTGCGGCTGATTGTCCGTTTTGTTCAAGAACCGCTCTTTCTCATCGGCTAGACCGAGGGAGAAAACGAGGATTCCACCATGACCACCCTGCCCGCCCGTATCATTCATATCGGCATCGAAAGACCTTGGCAGCACGTCTACGCCTTCGCGAGCCAGCCTGAAAACATGCCACTCTGGGCATCCGGCCTTGCTGCCGGGCTTACCCGGGACGGTGACGACTGGATTGGCGACGGCGGACCGGTCGGCCTGGTGCGCGTGCGGTTCTCGCCCGACAATCCATTCGGCATCCTCGACCACACGGTGACGATGGAAAACGGCCTCGTCGTCGAAAACCCGCTACGCGTCGTGCCGAACGACGACGGCGCGGAAGTCATGTTCACGCTGCTCCGGCGCCCGGACCTTGACGACTCGGCTTTCGAGGCAGATGCCGCCCATGTGCGGAAGGATCTCAGGGCGCTGAAAAATCTGCTGGAAGAAACCAAATAGGAGGGCCCGATGGGAACCAAGGGAGCGGATCGCAAGATCGATTATATCGAGTTCAACGTGAAGGATGTCGAAGCCGCCAAGGCTTTTTACGGCTCGGCCTTCGGCTGGACTTTCACGGACTACGGACCGGACTACTGCGAGTTTCAGGACGGAAGGCTGACGGGTGGATTTGCGAAGTCGACAGATGTAACAGCCAAAGGCGGCCCACTCGTCATTCTCTTCGCGGACGATCTGGAAGACGCCCTTCGGCGGACCGAAAAAGCCGGTGGCAGCATCGTCAAGCCGATCTTCTCATTTCCCGGCGGACGGCGTTTCCACTTTGCCGATCCGGAAGGCTACGAGTTGGCCATCTGGTCCGACAAGTAAAGGTCAGGCCGCGGGACGCCGGCGGCGGTCGGCTGTTTCCTGCATCACCAGAAGCGCGCCGATCAGCTGTGACGATCCCGAAACGCAGGGAGACATGCGGCAACGAACGACGACCGTCTGGCCGTCGGTCTGATCGGCGTAAGTCAATGATATGCTCTCGCCCGCAAAGCAGCGATCCAGGTTCGGCTTGAAATCGTTCTTGAAACGGTGAAGGCCGACGAATTCAGCAAAATGCCGGCCGATCAGCGCGTCGCGCGCCAGATCGAGACGGCGTGCGTTGGTCTCGTTGGAATAGAAGATCCGATAGCCCGGCGCGATCACCACGATACGGTCGGAAATCCGGTTGAGCAGGGCGTCGTCGAGAAAACCGTCCGCCGTCGCATCGGCGATCACCGCGTGCTCGTGCGGTTCCGGCTCCGGACGGCGATTGGCCGACAGGCCGGTTTCGGGAACGACGTAGCGTTCCACAAGCATCTGCAGCAGATGACCGTTGCGACGGACGCAGCCGCGATCGTCGGCTTCTTCGTTCAGGAGATCGAGTGCGAAGCGGAATTGCGCCTGGATGCTGGCCGGATCCTTGCTCTGGCTCGAAAACACGGCGAGCAGAAGCGGATCGAGGTCACGATCGAGCGAGGCGGTTGCATCATCGTCGTTGCGTTCGACGGCCTGCCGCAGATCGGCATATTTTGACCAGAACAGATCGATCAATGCTTCCAAAATGCCCTCCCCCTCGTGCCGGAGATTATCGCCGATTCTTCCCCAAGATCGGCGCCTCCCAATATTCAATGCGATTCAGATTAATTTATCCCTCAAAAGCAAACCCAATTTTTGGCCGGTGACTTAAAGCAGAAACCGCAGCAACGCGCCCCGAAAAGTCTCAAAATCTGCTTACAGATAGCGCTTGATATGCCACCGGTCGTGGTACCAGAGCCATTGTTCGGGATATTCGCGAACCCAGCTCTCCACCTTGTCGTTGAGCAGCTGCCCGGTCGCCTGGAGATCGAGTTTGCCGTTGGCGTCCCGCGGTAGTTCTATCTTCGGCTCGATCTCAAGCCGGAAACGATTGCCCGGCAGCCGGATGCAGCGGGCCGGATAAACTTCCGCATCGAACTGCCGAACCAGCTTTGCGAGCAACGGGCTCGTCTGGACGGGCTGGCCGAAAAAGCTGGTCTTGAGGCCCTTGCGGAATTTCTGATCCACCAGAACGCCGACACCGCCGCCCGTTTCGAGCTTGCGCGCCAGCGCAAAGGACGAGCCGGCATGCGAAGGCACGAGCTGGCCCATGCGGGCGCTGCGGAAGGCGAAGACCTTGTCGGCGATATAAGGATTGTTCGGCGGCCGGAAGAGAACCGTCACTTCGAGGCCGAAGGCATTGCCGGCGACCGGCAGCAGTTCGAAATTGCCCGTGTGGGCCGTGAAGACGATGAACGGCCGCGGATTGTCGCGCAGGTCGGCGAAGATCGGAATGCCGGAGACTTCCACCCTGCCCGGCTTGTCCTGTTCCGGATCGAAATCAAACAGCCGGTCTAGGAAAACGTATTCAGCGGCGAGCCGGCCCATATGGCCCCAGCTCGCTATGGCGATCTCCTCAAGCTCCTCGTCGGTCTTTTCCGGATAGGCGTTGCGCAGGTTGACGAGCATCAGCTTGTGGCGGCCGAGCTTCGGCCCGATGCGACGTGCCATCCGGTCGGCGAACCGGATGCCCGGATCCGCCGGAAAGATCTTCAGGAAATTGAGGAGCCCGAACGCGCTCTGCGCCACCAGCCATTGCTGGAAGTGGATGAGCGCCAGAGCGATCCGGGTAAGGAACATCTTCACGGGGGACGCCTCAGTCCATCCGGAGCACGATCTTGCCGAACACCTGGCGGGTTTCCATCCGCTCCAGCGCCTTGTCGATCTCGCCGAAGGTAACTTCCGTGTCGATCACCGGATGAACGATGCCCTGGGCCATCTTCTGCATGGCATTCGCCATGTTCTCCATGCGGCAGCCGAACGAGCCGAACAGCTTCAACTGCTGCTGGAACAGCATCATCAGGTTCATGTCGGTCGAGACGCCGGACGTGGAGCCGCAGGTGACGAGCCGCCCGCCGCGCTTCATGCAGAGCATCGAGCCTGCCCATGTGTCCTTGCCGACATGTTCGAAGACGACGTCGACGCCCTTCTTCTTGGTGAGCTTGCGCACGACGCCTTCAAACCGGTCGGTGCGGTAGTTGATGACGTGATCGGCGCCGAGCGCCTTGGCCCGTTCGATCTTGTCGTCCGAACCGACCGTGGTGATCACTGTGCAGCCGATCTTCTTGGCGAGCTGGATCGCCGCCGTGCCGATGCCCGAGCCGCCGGCATGGACAAGAATGGTTTCGCCCGGCTGCAGCTTGGCATTGTCGAACAGCATGTGCTCGACGGTCCCGAAGGTGACCGGTGCAAGTGCTGCGGCAACCGCATCGACGCCCGGAGGCGCAGGCACGAGAAGGCGGGCCGGCAGGTTGGCCTTTTCCTGCGCAAAGCCGTCAAGGTGGAAGCCGTGCACACCGGACACGTGTTCGCAGAGATTGTCGCGCTTCTCGCGGCAGGGCTTGCAGAGGCCGCAGGTGCGCGCGCCGTAGATCGACACGAGCTGGCCCGGCAGGACGTTCGAAACGCCCGGCCCGATCGCCTCGACGACGCCGGAGGCTTCCGCTCCGATCGTCAGCGGCATCTTGCGCTTGGCGAACGCCATGCCGCGCCAGCCCCAGACGTCGATATGGTTGAGCGCGACGGCCTTGACCCGCAGCGTTACCTCGCCTGGGCCGGGGGCCTCGGGCTCGGGAATGTCCACCGCTTCGAGCTTCCGGTCATCGATCAGTTGCAGAGCGCGCATAATAGGTCTTCCTTCGCCCGGAGGCGTCCCAATTCGTCAAACGTGATTGGCGACGGTCTCTAAGCCGGTTCCAGCGCCATGACAAGGCTGGCGTTCTGTCCGCCGAAGCCGAATGAGTTGGAAAGGACCGCTGTCGGCTGCCCGTCCCGCTTTTTGTTCGGCACGACATCGAGCACGATCGTCGGATCGGGGTTGGTGTAGTTGATGGTCGGCGGCAGCGTACCGGTCAGCATCGTCTGGATCGAGAAGACGGCTTCGACGGCGCCGGCCGCAGTCAACGTATGGCCGATCATCGACTTGTTGGAGGAAACCGGGATTTCCTTCAGCCGATCGCCGAAGACGGCGAGCATCGCGCCATATTCCATCTTGTCGTTTTCAGGCGTCGAGGTGCCGTGCGCATTGATATAGCCGATGCTGCCCTCATCCATGCCGGCGTCTGCCAGCGCCGCGCGGATCGTCGCAATCGCCGGGCCACCGTCCGGCGAGGAACGGGTGCGGTGGAAATGGTCGGCCTTTTCGCCGCAGCCCTTCATGATGCCAAGCACCTTGGCTCCGCGGGCGATTGCCGATTCGAGCGATTCGAGCACCAGCGTCGCCGCCCCTTCGGCGATGACGAACCCGTCGCGATCCTTGCTGAACGGCTTGGAAGCCTTTTCCGGCGGGTCGTTCTGGGTGGAGAGTGCGGAAAGGAGCGAGAAGCGGATCAGCGCCTCGGCGCTGACCGACCCATCGGTCGCAACCACCAGCGAGCGGTCGGTACGGCCCTGACGGATCGCTTCGACACCGAGCTGGATGGCGGTGACACCGGAGGCACAGGCCGTCGAGAGGGTCACGGGCAGGCCGCGCGTGCCGAACTTATCGGCGAGGCGTTCGGAGATCGACCCGAACTGCACGGCTTCGAGGAAGACCGGATCGGGACGTTCGCGCATGGCGGCGAGGAAACGGTCATAGGCGTCGCCTTCGGCCTTCGACGGCGGAGCGCGGTCGGCAAGCGCGAAACGATCGCTCCATTCCGGCTCGACCGGCGGCGCGGCAAGAAAGAGCGGTCCATCGAAATCGCCGGAAAGGCCCGATTGCGCTAGCGCCTCCGTGGTCGTCTCGCGGGCGAAAGCGAAGGAGCGTTCGACGGAATTTTCGGCAGGCACGGCGATGAAATCCACCGTGCCGGCGATCCGGGTCGACAGGCCCTCGGTCGGGAAGCGGGTAATCTTGTGGATGCCCGAAGTGCCCGATGTCAGCGCCGCCCAGTTATCGGCCAGCCCCTGGCCGAGCGAGGTAATGACGCCCATGCCGGTGATCGCGATGATCGGCCGGCCGAGATGATCCTTGAAGCGGTTGTCGCTCATCAAAATCTCCTTTACGCGGCCGAGAGGACTGCAAGGCCCTCGCCGCGCGTATAACCGACCGTCGTCACCACTGCGTGTTTGGCAGGCGCCGTCATCGGCTTTTCGTTCTGGGCATCGAATGTGGGAACTTTTGCCGCGCCATCCAAGGTCAATGCCGCAAGGGCCAGACCCAAGGGGAATTGCGCTTCCATGCCATGGCCGGTGACGCCGCCAAATCCGCGGATCGCAGCGCCCGGGAATTCGGTCTCCAGCAGCGTTTTCTCCCGCGTCGTGAGATCGACGACGCCGCTTGCACCTGAAAACACGACCGTATCGGCCTTGGAAAGGCCCGAGGCATGGCCAGCGAGACGGGCGAGACGTTTTTCGAGGCGGCCCTCGTCACGATTGCCGCGATCGCCTTCGATCGCATCGATGACAGCGTAGATATGGGCGCCCCGCGCCTGCGCATGGGCGCGCGATTCGAGCACCAGGAAGGCCCCGACGGTGCCCATGATCATGCCGCCGCCATTGTCGGCCGAGCGCGACCAGAGCGGATGCCAGCCGCCCGTCGCATGCGCGCGAATACCCTCGACAAGAAGGATGATGTCGGCGCGTTCGGCGACGAAGGCGCCGCCGACCAGACTGTGGGTAGATTGGCCGGCCTTGATGCGGTGGAAGGCGGTCTCGACGGCGGAAATGCCGGCCGCCTCTTCGCCCATGAAGGTGCGCGACGAACCGGTGACCTTGTGGACGATCGAGATATTGCCGGCGACCAGGTTGGAAAGCTGCGCCAGAAACAGCGTCGGGCGAAGCTCGGTCGTCAGCTTCTCGTTGAGCAGCATTTCGCGGTCGTTGCGCTTCAGCGCTTCGTCGACGATCAGCGAATCGACCTTGATGTCGCGCTCGCCGCCGCCGGCGGCCACGATCATGTCCATGGAAGCGCAGGCTTCCGCATCCGTCTTCAGGCCCGCGTCGTCGAGCGCAAGGCCTGCGGAAAACACGCCGAGCCGCTGCCAGTTCTCCATCTGGCGCTGGTCGCCACGCTTGGCGATCTGCGCAGACCAGTCGATCTCGGGCATCGGATGCACCGGATACGGCGCAAAACGATCGGTCTCGACTTTCGGGGCACCCGCTTCCGGCGCCGACAGGAGCTCGATATGCGGCTCCTTGCCCACGCCCTGGCTGGTGACGATCCCGATACCAGTGATCACGACATCATTGTCAGACTTCATAATGTCCTCTTTGACCCACCGGGTTGAACGGGCGGGCTTTTATGCGCTTGCGGCAATCGCATCCATCAGGCCGACCTCTTCCGCGCGCTTGCGGATGACCGGCGCCAGCGGGATTTCGCTGAACGGCATGGTGCGCAGTTTGAGCTGTGCATCGCAGACCTTCTTGCCGTTACACGTGATCTTTGCCTTGGTCACCGCGTAACCGGACCCCTCATGCTCCAGAAACGCCTCGATGTCGAGAACCGCGTCGGGCTCCACAAAGGCGCGCATCTTGGCACCGTCGACCGACATCAGGAACGGCATGGCGGCGAAATCGGTGGCGGCAAGCACCAGGAAACCGGAGGCCTGCGCCATGGTCTCGATCAGCAGCACGCCCGGCACCAGCGGCATTCCGGGAAAATGGCCTTCGAAGACAGGGCTTTTGGAAGGCACGACAGACCGCGCCTTCAACACTTTGGCCCCAAGATCGACCGCTTCGACGCGGTCGATCATCTGGAAATATTCGAGCAGCATGAGTTTGCCGGCCCGGGATGATCGGTGACGATCAGCCCTTGGCCGCCTTCAGCTCGTCGATCTTGGCACACAGGTTCTTCAGCACGAAGTACTCTTCGGTCGAAACCTTGCCCTCGTTGACTTCCTGGGTCCACTGTTCCAGCGGAATCTTGATCCCGAATTCCTTGTCGATTGCGAACACGATATCCAGGAAATCCAGGCTGTCGATGCCCAGGTCGTCGATCGTGTGGCTTTCCGGCGTGATCGTCTCGCGATCGATTTCGCTGGTCTCAGCGATGATGTCGGCAACTTTATCGAATGTAGCTGTCACGCCCATGTCCTTTGTCGAATATCAAAATCAAGGTTCCACATAGGGAAATCGATCACAAATGCCAATGGCTTCGTCTTCCCGCATGAAAATTTGCACCGGAACTGTTGCCTAAACAGCAATCGCCTAGGCGTCGGAGGCCCGGCTGTCGACCAGCGCAGCCCGGATCACCTCCAGAACCTCGCCCGATCGGACGTCGGTGCACACCCACTGGCTCGGCTGGCCGTCCCAGGCCGTGCCGACGAACTTGCGGCCGCTGTCGGGCGCCTGGATCGTTTCGCCGTCGGCAATGCCGCCGCAGACGACTCGCACCGCGCCGCTGCGGAGAATGAAGAGGTCCGGCCGTACCAGATAGACGCAGGCCGTGCTGTCATGCACCGCCATGCCGGCGATGCCGACTCGGCTCTTGTAGAACTCGATGTAATATTGCGACAGGTTGGATAGCAGCTGCACCGCCTTTTCGCCCGACTTGGCCATGTCGGCAAGATATTCCCCCGTCATGATCGTCTTCAGCGTCACGTCGAGCCCGACGATGGTGACCTTCCAGGGCGTGGTGAAGATGATGTCGGCGGCTTCCGGGTCGCCATGGATATTGGCTTCCGCTGCAGGCGTGACGTTGCCGTTCACATCGAAGGCGCCGCCCATGACGACGACTTCCTTGACGAGGCCGGCGAAATCCGGATCGGCCTGCAGCGCCAGCGCCAGGTTTGTCATGCGGCCGACGGCGATCAGCGTCACCTCGCCCGGATTGTCGCGGACGGTATCGATGATGAACTGGTAGGCGGGACGCGGATCGAGCGGCCAGTCTATCGTCTCAGGCAGGCCGATATTGCCGAGACCGTCCAGACCGTGCACGACGGAAGCGGCGCGATCGTCGCTTCGCAGCGGATCGATCGTCCTGTCGGCGCCTTTGGCGATGGGGGCTGAAATTCCCCATTCCTGATGCAGGAACTGCGCATTACGGGTGGTGAGATCGAGCGACACATTGCCGAAAACGGTCGTCACGCCGAGAAGATCGATTTCCGGGTGCCGGTGCAGAAAGAGCAGCGCCATCGCATCGTCAACGCCGGGGTCCGTATCGAAAATGACCTTGTGCATAAGCTTTTCCTCGTTCGGCTCTTCGAAAGCCGCGCACAATAACGCCAAACCGATGATGCGCAATCCCGGAAGCAACATGGCTGGGGTCCCGCTGGAGGCGGTTGCAGTCGCGACGGTTCGATGCGAGAAGCACGCCGCACCCGTCCGGATGCGCTTCCGCCGACAGAGTCTCCTTCCCTTGACCGACCTTGCATTCCAACTCCTCTTCCTGCTGTTTCTTGCTGCGATTTTTGCCGGTTTCGTCGATTCGATCGCCGGCGGTGGCGGGCTCATCACCATTCCGGTCATGCTGATCGCCGGCATCCCGCCGCTCGAATCGCTCGCCACCAACAAGCTGCAATCGCAGTTCGGATCGGCATCCGCGACGATCGCCTATGCGCGCCGTGGCCATGTGAACTTGAAAAGCCAGTTGCCGATGGCGGCGATGTCGCTGGTCGGCGGGGCCGTCGGCGCCGCGCTCGCGTCACTGGTGCCGGCGGGCTGGCTTGCCGCGGCAATCCCGTTCCTGTTGATCGCCATCGCGCTGTTCTTCGCCATCAAACCCAATCTCAACGATATCGACAGTCACCGTCGGGTGACGCCCTTCGTGTTCGGGGTGACGATCGTCCCGTTGGTCGGCCTGTATGACGGCATATTCGGGCCTGGCGCCGGCTCGTTCTACATGCTGGGTTTCGTGCTGCTCGCCGGCTTTGGCATGCTAAAGGCGACCGCCCATACCAAGCTCATCAATCTCGGCTCGAATTTCGGCTCGTTCCTGGTCTTTGCGGCAACCGGGTCCGTACTTTGGAAGATTGGCCTGATCATGGGCGTCGGCCAATTCCTCGGCGCCCAGGTCGGCTCACGGCTGGCGATGAAGAACGGCGCGAAACTGATCAAGCCGCTGCTCGTCATCTCTTGCCTGGCGCTCGCCCTGAAGCTGCTTGCCGACCCGACCCATCCCGTCCGCGTCTGGCTCGGCTTCTAGCCCTTCATCCTCAGCGGCAGACCGGCGGCGACGAAGAAGACCTCGTCGGCAGATGCCGCGATCCGCTGATGCAGCCTACCGGCATGGTCCCTGAACTCCCGCGCCATTCTGTTGTCCGGCACGATGCCGAGGCCGACCTCGTTGGAGACGACGATCAGTTTCGCCGAGAGGCTTTCGAACCGGCGCACGAATGCGGCGGCGGCAGTGTCAATATCGCGCTCGTCCATCATCAGGTTGGTGAGCCAGAGCGTCAGGCAATCGACAAGGATGACCCTCCCCAGCGCATCGATGTCGGTCAGGGTCTCCACCAGATCGAGCGGCACTTCATGCGTGGTCCAGCCATCTCCGCGATCGACACGATGCCGGGCGATGCGCTCGCGCATCTCGTCGTCGTAGGCACGACCGGTGGCAACGTAGTGCCGTTCCAGGCCGCTCTCCTTGGCAAGCCTTTCCGAAAACCCGGATTTGCCCGAGCGCGCGCCGCCGAGGACAAGGGTGACGTGACCGGTGCGTGTCATGGAGAAAATGGCCTGAACCAGAGGGGACCGGACGATTCGTAGACAGGAGGCGTCCGGCCCTGTTGGTGATGATGTCTCTGGATTCGCATTACGGTCAAATGGTGCAGCTATATACGCGAAGTGTCAACCAACACCCGCTTTGCCGTCGCTCGACTTCGTCGCCGCAGGCAGCCACGGCTGGCCGCGTCCGGCCAGCCGATTTCGGCCACAAATCCGCACATTTGGCAAAGGAGGCCGTGGCCCCGTATTTGACAATCGCGAATTCGACAACGATCGGAAGATGAAGTGTCCGCGGGCCAACAAAACGGGGCCTGCCATCGGACGGCAAGGGCGACCGGTACGCACTACCTGATCCGGCGCCAAGCGCGAGCTAACCGCCCGCATGAAAAGCAATAACGCGACATTCTTACCGGATGGTTAGTGAACTCCGTAAGTCGCGCGTTTTTCTCAATTTTCTGTTCTTTCCGCAAAAATGACGACGTGAATAACGGCGGCTGCTGGAAAAAGGCCCAGCCTGACACGACACTGTTTCGCGCTCGCGGGTCTGCGAATGTTGATTTCTGAGGAGGAAGACGTACCGTGATTTGAACTGACATAATAAATGCACAGTATCCGTGGAAAGCTGTCGCAGATGCGAACGAGACCTATACTCTCATCGGCCTGCTCGGACTGAATCCAACAGTGTGCACCACCTCGCGCTCGATTGAAGTGAACAGTGAAAGGAAAGACCGGGAGGTCCCAAAATGAAAAAAATCCTCGCTTCCATGGTCTTCGCCGGCGGTCTCTATGCTTTTGCAGGTTCGGCACAAGCTGATTGTGGTTCGGTCTCGATCGCCGAAATGAACTGGGCTTCGGCCGGCATTGCGGCCAATCTCGACAAGATCATCCTCGAACAAGGTTTCGGCTGCACGGTCCAGCTCGTCCCGGGCGACACGCTTCCGACCTTCACTTCCATGAACGAAAGAGGCCAGCCGGATCTGGCACCGGAGTTCTGGATCAACTCGGTGCGCACCACACTCGACAAGGCCGTTGCCGAGGGCCGCATGATCGTCGGCGCGGAGATCCTCTCCGACGGGGCCGTCGAAGGCTGGTGGATCCCGAAATTCCTCGCCGACGCCCATCCCGATATCAAGACCGTGCAGCAGGCACTGATGCATCCGGATCTTTTCCCGGCACAGCAGAAGCCCGGAAGGGGTGCCATCTATAACTGCCCGTCCGGCTGGAGCTGCCAGGTTTCGACCGCCAACCTTTTCCGGGCGCTTGGCGCCGAGGAAAAGAAGTTCGATCTGATCGATACCGGCACTGCCGCCGGCCTTGACGGTTCGATCACCAACGCCTTCGAGAAAAAGACCGGCTGGCTCGGCTACTACTGGGCGCCGACCGCCTTCCTCGGCAAATACGAGATGGTGAAGCTTTCCTTCAACGTCCCGCACGACAAGGCCGATTGGGACGCCTGCACCGCCGTGCCGAACTGCCCGAACCCGAAGGTCAACTCCTATCCGACCTCCCAGGCCTTCACTCTGGTCACCAAACAGTTCGCCCAGAAGGCCGAGGTGGCGATGGACTATATCAAGAGGCGCAAGTGGACCAACACGACGGTCAACAGCGTGCTCGCCTGGCAGGAAGCGAACAAGAGCACCAACGAAGCTGCCGCCAAACATTTCCTGCAAAGCAGTCCGGACATCTGGACCAAGTGGGTCGCTCCCGACGTCGCCGACAAGATCAAGGCAGCGCTCTGACGCAATTGTTTGAACCGGCGCTGCTGAAGCCGCCGGCGTCGCGAAGAGGCATGTGGCTGCGAGTTGCAATCATATAAAGGTTTCTTTATATGATATTTCCATTGCAAGGAGCGCCGCCATGCCGACCGCCAACGCACTGACCGAACTTCTGGCCGAAAAGGGCGTGCTGCTGGCCGATGGCGCGACCGGCACCAATCTCTTCGCCATGGGCCTCGAAGCCGGCGAAGCGCCGGAACTGTGGAACGAGGCCGCGCCCGAAAAGATCGAGAAGCTGCATCAGGATTTCGTCGATGCGGGCGCCGACATCATCCTCACCAATTCCTTCGGCGGCACGCGCCAACGGCTGAAGCTGCACAAGGCGGAAGGCCGGGTGCACGAACTCAACCGGCTTGCGGCCGAGATTGCCCGCAAGGTGGCAGACGGAGCGGGCCGCAAGGTCATCGTCGCGGGTTCGGTCGGACCGACCGGCGAATTGTTCGTTCCGCTCGGAGCCCTGACCTACGAGGATGCGGTCGCCGCCTTCGCGGAACAGATCGAGGGCCTGAAGGCCGGCGGCGCCGATATCGCCTGGATCGAGACGATGTCCGCGCCGGAAGAAATCCGCGCGGCGGCCGAAGCTGCCGTCAGGGCCGGGTTGCCCTATACCTACACCGGCTCTTTCGACACGGCCGGCAGGACGATGATGGGCCTCGATCCCAAGCAGATCCACGGCGTGGCGAAGGATGTCGGCGAAGGCCCGGTCGCGGCCGGTGCCAATTGCGGCGTCGGCGCCTCCGATATCCTGTCGAGCCTGCTCGACATCACCGCCGCCGATCCTGACGCCGTCACCATCGTCAAGGGCAATTGCGGCATTCCGGAATTTCGCGGCGCCGAGATCTTCTATTCGGGCACGCCGCCGCTGATGGCCGAATATGCAAGGCTTGCCCGCGATGCCGGCGCAAAGATCATCGGCGGATGCTGCGGCACGTCCTGCGAACATCTGGCCGCCATGCGCGCCGCACTCGACGATTACACCCCTCGGCCGCGACCGACGATCGAGGAAATCGTCGACAAGATCGGCCCGCTGCGCAATAAGACAGCCAGTGAATCGGGCGGAGATTCCGGCCGGGAAAGACGCCGCCGCCGCGGCTGACCGTTGGGTTTGAGGACACAGACATGGCAAACATATCCCCCATCGGCAGCCGGGAAACGGTAGCGGAGAGCCTTTCCACCTTCTCGGCCGAAAATCAGTCCTGGCTGATGCTGTTGATGGACAATCCGACGTCCGACGACCTGCTGCTCGATGGTTTGCACCTCTACCTGCATAATGCGTCGGAAGCGAAGTTCCTGAATTCGCTGAAGCTGCAGAAATGCGGCGAGTGGATCGGCGACATCGCCCCTGCCCGGCTGCAGATCCGGCTGATGGAAGCAGCAAAATCCAGCCAGCACCCGGCCTATTCGGCGTTTCGCGACGGGCTCGCCCGCTCCGGTGGGCTGGAGCGGGCATACCCCAAGGTTTGAGTGCCGTCTAACGACGGTCCAGGGTCTCGGCGAGCCGCATCAGGTCGAGGAACCCGCTCCGATATCCGAACGCATCCCCGCCGCGGGCATTGCGCGCCATGTCGAGGATCAAGCGGTAGGGATAGGCATCGAGGGCATCGGTGCCGCGCAGTTTCTGACCGAAGGCGGCGACGGCCGTGGCGAAACGCACATCCTGAGGTGCCGCCGAGAAGTCGCGCACCGCATTCATCTCCGTCACCGGAGTGGTGATCAGCTTGCTGGTGTCGCCATCCGGCTGCTTGTAACGGATTTTGACGAAGGCCATTTCACCGGAGACCGGGATGGGCGCCGACGCGGCGGCCGGGCCGTAACGGAGCGGGTCGTTGAGCGCCGAGGCACTGCCTTTCGGCGTCACCTCGTAGATCGCCGTCACCGCATGACCAGAGCCGATATCGCCGGCATCCGCCCGGTCGTTGTTGAAATCCTCACGCTTCAGTGCCCGGGTCTCGTAACCGACCAGACGATATTCGCCGATCTGTTGCGGATTGAACTCCACCTGGATCTTGACGTCCTTGGCGATCGGGAAAAGCGTCGAGCCGGCCTCGTCGACAAGCGCCTTCTGCGCCTCGGCGAGCGTATCGATATAGGCGGCAGTACCATTGCCGTTCTGCGCGAGCGTCTGCATCAGGCTGTCGTTGAGATTGCCCTTTCCGAAACCGAGAACCGACAGGAAGATGCCGTCCTTGCGGCGCTGCTCGATGATCCGCTTGAGCTCTTCGTCGCTCGAAACACCCACGTTGAAATCGCCGTCGGTCGCCAGCATCACCCGGTTGACGCCGCCCTGGATGAAGGCCAGGCGGGCAAGGCGATAGGCCGCATCGATGCCTTCCGCGCCGGCCGTCGAGCCGCCGGGCCGCAGATTGTCGATTGCGGCGAGAATCTTGTCCCGCTCACGGGCAGACGTCGGCTCAAGCACCGTCCCGGCATTGCCTGCATAGGTGACGATCGAGACCTTGTCCTCCGGCTTCAGCTTGCCGACCAGCAGGCGGAAGGCGCTTTTCAGGAGCGGCAGCCTGTCCGGCGCGTTCATCGAGCCTGAGACATCGATCAGGAAAACGAGATTGGCGGCAGGCTGCGCGGCCGGCGCGGTCTCGAAGCCCTTGATCGCCACATGCATCAGCCGCGTGCCGCTATTCCACGGCGTCGGCGTGACGGTGACGGTGGTGCGAAACGGTTCGTCGACCGTCTGCGGCCGTGGCCAGTCATAGGGGAAATAATTGATCATCTCCTCGACACGCACGCTGTCGGGATCAGGCAGATGTCCCTCCAGCAGCGAGCGTCGGACGAAGGCGTAGGACGCGGTATCGACGTCGACGGAGAAGGTCGAGACAGGATCGGTTGCGACGCTCTTTACCGGATTGGTGTCCGCATTGGCGAAACGGTCGCGGCTTTCTTCAAGCGGCGGCAGGATTTCGCGCTCGGTTGGCGCATAACGGGGAGCGGCGGCCAATGGTACCGCGCGCTCAGCCATGACCGGCGGCGGTGCCATGGGAGCGGGCGCCGCGCTTCGCTTGGCCGCGCCGCCACTTGCGTCCTGCCTGTTCAGTAGATGGGCGACGTCCGACGCACTGAAATCGCTCTGCCTCGGTGGTTCGGCCGACTGTACGGCATCAGCCTTTCGTTCGGCCTCCTGTTGCAGCGGCTCAGCCGGCTTGGCGACTGGCGGCACCGGAACTCTTTCCACAGTGGGCTTCGGCGCGTCCAGGACTTGCGGCAGGGCGACCTGGCCTGAAGTTGGCAGGTTTCCCCGCGTCAGTTCGAATGTCAGCAGTGCGGCTGTGGGAATGATCAGCATCGTCGCAAGCGCAGAGCCGGCGAGATAACGGTGTTGGGTGACCATGCGAGTGCTCCAGATCCGATTGAGAACGGAGCTTTGACGCTGCCACCAGGAACTTCCTTTGCCACGTGCGGCATTTTTTTCCGTCTCGTCGAACGCCTGCATGGCGGCGGCAAGCGCACGGGCGCGTGCCGCATCGGAAGCGCGGGGCGCCGGCGCAAGGTTGCCGAGCTGGTCGAATTCGTCCGTCATGGTCAAACCGCCTCCTTCTTCAGAAGGTCCTTCAATCGTTTGCGAGCCTCGTGCAGATGCCAGGAGACCGTGTTTTCGCTGCAGTCGAGAACACCCGCCGCAGCTGCATGTGAGAGCCCTTCGCCATGAACCAGCAGGACCGCATCCCGCTGTTTTTCCGGCAGGCGGCGCACCGCGGCCCACAGCCAGTTGCCGCGATCGTCTTCCTCCGGCTCCAGGTGCGAAAAGAAGATCGGGTCGTTTGCAAGCCGGTCCTGGTCCCGTCGCCGGCGAGAGGACTGGCGCTGATGGTCGCGCACCGCGTTCAGTGTCAGCGTGTAGAGCCAGGTGCGGAACGCCGACTGTCCCTTGAAGCTGCGGATCGCCTTGCCCAGGCGGATGCAGACGTCCTGGGCGATGTCTTCCGCATCGCTTTGCGAGCCGCACCAGCGCCAGGCGACGGCATGAATGAAATCGTAATGCGCCGCGACGAGCGCTGAAAACGCATTGCGGTCGCCCTGGCATGCCTTATCGAGGATTTCCGCGCTCACTTATCCGCCTGCTTTTCCGTCGCTTGAGAGCTTAGACGTTTCGCTCCGGAAATTCCTTGGGTACCCAGGAAAAACTTTTTTCGCTCACCGCACCAGCGCTTCCATATGGAACCGGAGCTGCCCCAGCGGGTAGCGATATTGTACACCCACCGGACAGGAATTACGGGCAACGCAGCCGGAGACCATGCAGGTCACCTTGCTTGCATCGCTTGCAAGATAGGCGCTGCATCGGGGAATGTCGAAGCCCGACAGGCTGACCGCATTGACGGGACAGGCCGACAGGCAGGGCTTTTCGGCGCAGCTCTCGCAAGGATGCTTGGCCTCACCCGGCGAACTCTCTATAGCGAAAGGAAAACCCAGAGCGCCGCGATAACCGTGCCAGAGCCCGAACTGCGGATGGATGAGGATACCGAGCGGCGACGACTTCAGACCTTCGGCCCTCATCGCCCATTGCTGGAACGGCTGCCAGGGCGGATCGGACGGGAAATAGGCACCGGCTCCGAGCTGCTCGGCGAGCGGCCGGATCAGGGACTTCGACCACGTATCGAGGGGATCGGGACCGTCATGGTCTTTTCGCCATTCCGTGAACGACGGCCAGATCGAACCGCCGACATTGCCGAGCAATACGACGGACCTGGCAAGTGCGCCGTCACCCAGCAACGGCCCCTCGCCCGTTCCGAAATTCACCACCCCGCGGATCAGGATGCCGTGGGGTTCGAGCCCCGCGGCAATCTCGTCGAGAACTGGTGAAGGCGGCCTCACCGAGGCCCCTGGTATTTGTAGTGAGGGCGCCAAACCCCTTCCTGGACGAAATCGGCGACCAGCCTGGCACCGCCTTGCTCCCTGGCGGCATCGGGCTCTCTTCAGGTGAAGGCGTCGGGCATCGAATCCTTGCGGTCCTTGATGAACGCCAGCAACGCCTCGTCGATCGCAGGATCGAGCGGCGGTGCTTCGTAGCTGTCGAGCCAAGAGCGGCAGAGCGCGTTGGCGCGCTGCTCGATCCGCTTCTCGCCCTCGATCTCCCACTGTTCGAAGGAATTGTTATCCATCAGCGCCGAACGGTAGAAGGCCGTCTGGAAATGCGCCTGGGTATGGGCGCAGCCGAGATAATGGCTGCCGGGGCCGACTTCGCGGATCGCGTCCAGCGCCTGGCCTTCTTCGGACAAATCGACACCCTGCGCCATCTTCTGCATCATGCCGAGCTGATCCTGGTCGATCATGAATTTCTCGTAGGACGACACCAGGCCGCCTTCCAGCCAGCCGGCGGCATGCAGCACGAAGTTTGTGCCGGCGAGCAGCGTCGTGTTCAGCGTATTGGCCGATTCGTGCGCCGCCTGGGCATCGGGCACTTTCGAGCCGCAGAGCGAACCGCCTGTGCGGAACGGCAGGCCGAGGCGGCGGGCAAGCTGGGCCGCACCGTAAGAGACCAGCGACGGCTCCGGGGTCCCGAAGGTCGGCGCACCGGACTGCATCGAGATCGAGGCCGCGAACGTACCGAACAGCACCGGCGAACCCTTGCGGATCAGCTGCGTCAGCGCAGCACCGGCCAGCACCTCGGCAAGGATCTGCGTCAGCGTGCCGGTCACCGTTACCGGGCTCATGGCGCCTGAGAGAATGAACGGCGACACGACCGAGGCCTGGTTATGCCGCGCATAGACCTTCAGTGCGCCGAGCATGGTCCCGTCGAACACCATCGGAGAGTTCGCGTTGATGAGGTTCAGGGTAACGCAATTGTTCTCGACGAACTCGTCGCCGAAGACCAGCTTCGCCATGGCGACGGTGTCTTCGGCGCGTTCCGGCGCGGTGACCGATCCCATGAACGGCTTGTCGGAATATTTGATATGGCTGTAGATCATATCGAGATGCCGCTTGTTGACCGGCACGTCGACCGGCTCGCAGACCGTGCCGCCCGACGAATGCATCGACGGCGCCATGTAGGCGAGCTTCACGAAATTGCGGAAATCCTCGATCGTCGCGTAACGGCGCTTGCCGTCGAGGTCGCGCACGAAGGGAGGTCCGTAGACCGGCGCGAACACGGTCGCCTTGCCGCCGATATGGACATTGCGCTCCGGGTTGCGGGCATGCCAGGTGAATTCGCTCGGTGCGGTCTTCAGGAGTTCGCGGCAGAGGCCCTTGGGGAAATGCACCCGGTGGCCCCGGACGTCGGCACCCGCCTGCGCCCAGAGTTCGAGCGCTTCCTCGTCTTCGCGGAATTCGATGCCGATCTCTTCGAGGATGAGATCCGCATTGCGCTCGATGAGAGCAAGGCCCTCCTCGTCGAGCACCTCATAGACACCGATCTTGCGGGTGATATAGGGCAAGGAGAGGCCGGGACCGTGGCCTGCGCGGGCTGCGCGGCGGCCTGCCGCTCCCCGCTCGCCGCGGCCGCGTCTGGCCCCGCTGCCTGCCGGTTCCGTCTCTGGGGTCAAATCGTCCATGATGTTCCTCGCCTCCGCTTTGAAAAGCGCCTCAAGCCTTTTTGATGCGCCATGCTAGGCTCAAGCGCAAGCCGAGCCCCGCCTTTCTGCGTCACGGGTTTGTACAGGACAGACATCACGCGGCGATCTTCCGTCGTTTTTCCGACGCGCCGCTGTCGCATACGAAAGAAATTGCCAAGCAAATTAAAGGTACAGATAGTCGGGACGGTAAACGTCTGATTTGCCGGCCTTCGAACCGGCCCCTCGAACGAAGGGAAGCATTGCATGTCCGACGACGAAATCATCCTGGCGGAACTTTCAGACGAGGAACTCGTGCAGCAGATGCACGACGATCTTTACGACGGCTTGAAGGAGGAGATCGAGGAGGCGACCAACATCCTGCTCGCCCGCGGCTGGACGCCCTATGACGTCCTCACCAAGGCCCTGGTCGAGGGCATGCGCATCGTCGGCATCGACTTCCGCGACGGCATTCTTTTCGTGCCGGAAGTGCTGCTCTCGGCGAGTGCCATGAAGGCGGGCATGTTCATCCTGCGGCCGCTTCTGGTCGAGACCGGCGCTCCCAAACTCGGCAAGATGGTGATCGGCACCGTCAAGGGCGACATCCACGACATCGGCAAGAACCTCGTCGGCATGATGATGGAGGGAGCGGGCTTCGACGTGGTCGATCTTGGCATCAACAACCCCGTCGAGAACTATCTCGATGCGATTGAGCGGGAGCAGCCGGATATTCTCGGAATGTCGGCGCTTTTGACTACGACCATGCCCTATATGAAGGTCGTCATCGATACGCTGAAGGAAAAGGGTATGCGCGACGACTATATCGTGCTTGTCGGCGGCGCGCCGCTCAACGAGGAATTCGGCAAGGCGGTCGGCGCCGATGCCTATTGCCGCGATGCGGCGGTCGCTGTCGAAACGGCAAAGGAATACATCCGCCGCAAGCACAACAGCCTTGCCGCCGGCGGCTGAGGCGCCGAACGGCTTGCTGACGGCGACGCCTTAGCGCGCAGCGCGATCGACCCGGCGTCCCGCATCCTGCGTGGCATTGACGGTATTGGCCGCATCCTGGCCCATGCCGCGAATGGTATTGCCGCAGGAAGTGAGAGAAACCATCGTCGCGAAAAGAGCGGCGATCACCGTGACTGTCTTGGCCGTCATGTTAGAATACTCCGATGGAGAGAGATGAAATCGTGGCGGAAATGGAATTTCCGGCAAAGGAACGCTCAACTCGCGAAAAGGTTCACGTGATCGCGTGCGGAGCGATCGCGCGGGAAATCCTCGCGGTTTCCAGGCAGCAAGGCCTCGGTCACATCGATCTCAACTGCCTGCCGGCGATCTGGCACGCCTATCCGCAGAAGATCGTTCCGGGTCTCGAAAAAGCCGTCGCCGAGGCGCGGGAAGCGGGTTTCGAAAAGATCTTTTTCGCCTATGCGGATTGCGGTACCGGCGGCGACATCGACCGTCTCTGCGCGCGCGAGGGTATCGCCCGCATCGAGGGCCCGCACTGTTATTCCTTCTTCGCCGGAAACGACGCTTTTGCCGCGAAAGCAGACGAAGACCTGTTCTCGTTCTTCCTGACCGACTTCCTCGCCCGCCAGTTCGAGGCCTTCGTCATCGAACCGCTCGGCCTCGACCGCCACCCGCAGCTGAAGGACATGTATTTCGGCAACTACCGAAAACTCGTCTATTTGAGCCAGGAGGAAGACAAGGTCCTTCAGGAAAAGGCGCGCGGGGCCGCCGATTATCTCGGCCTGGAATACGAATACCGCTTCACCGGCTACGGCGACCTCACGCAGGCGTTACGCTCGGTTTAACCGTTTCTTCGGGCCTTCGACGGAAGAGTGCGGCCCTGCGCTTTTTGCGGAGGGATCGATGCAGGACGGGAATTCTCGGATCGTGGTGATGACGTCAGGCGGGGTGAACCCGCAGGTGATG
Organism: Neorhizobium tomejilense; assembly: GCF_964254135.1. Taxonomy (NCBI): domain Bacteria; kingdom Pseudomonadati; phylum Pseudomonadota; class Alphaproteobacteria; order Hyphomicrobiales; family Rhizobiaceae; genus Neorhizobium; species Neorhizobium tomejilense. The sequence continues at coordinate 1,740,366 of NZ_CAXUSO020000001.1, read as the reverse complement.
ATCAACGCATTGGCAAAACATTTTCCCGACCTGCATGTCGTCGAGGAACAGCCGGAATCGAAGGGCACGCTTTTGAAACGCCGCGCCCGGCGGTTCGGCTGGTTCACAGCGCTTGGCCAACTGGCGACGATGATCGCGTCGAGGCTCACCAAGAGTGTTGCGGCAAGACGATCCGCCGAGATCATCCGCGACTATGGCCATTCCGCCGAACCGAACCCGGCGATCCCCGTGACTCACGTGCCATCGCTCAACGATCCGGCCTGTCACGCAGCGGTGACAGCCCTGAAGCCGGCTGCGATCTTCACCATATCCTGCCGCATCCTGTCGCCGGAGACTCTTGCCGCTGTCCCCTGCCCGGTCATCAACTTCCACGCCGGGATCAACCCGATGTATCGCGGCCAGATGGGCGGTTACTGGTCGCGCGTCGAAGGCGACGAGAAGAACTTTGGCGCCACCGTGCATCTGGTCGACAAGGGCATCGATACCGGCGGGACGCTCTACGAGAAGCGGGTGGAGCCGGCGGGCTCGGATTCGCTCGCCACCTATCCGCTGCTGATGACCGCCTTTTCCGTCGATATCAGCGTCCGCGCACTTCAGGATGCCATCGACGGAACGCTGAAGCCGTACCAGCCGGAAGGCCCCTCCGCACTGCGTTTTCCACCGCCGATCTGGACCTGGCTCTATCACGGGCTGACCCGGAAGATCTGGTAACGGCATCCCGCAAGGCAATCCCATCGCCGCGTCGTATTTTGCTGGGTGCGACGTCGTCGCAAGCGCAGTCTTGTCGCCCGCACCCGTGCATGCTGCACCTCAACACGGAGGAATTCATGGCCGACCGCATCGTCGTCTTCTGGCGGGATATTCCGGCGCAGGTGATCATCAAGAAGGGCCGCCAGACCGCCAAGCGGGAACTGTCGCTGCGCTTCACCGAGGCGATCGACATGTGCGCGATGCGCAGCGGCGCCGCCGGTACCGACGACTATCTCGCAGAATGGCGCAAGGCCGAACCGATCGCCGTTTCCGACGATCTTGAAGCCGAAGCCGACAGGGCGGCGGCCGAACTCGAGGCAGCCTATGACAGGGAAAAACTCGTCGCGCTGGTGAAGACCGGCGGCCGCGAAACCGCCTGACGTTCAGACATCACATCGTTTCTGCGCCGCATCGCGCGCCTGGAGGAAGAAATGACCCGCACCATCGTCGCATCCGCAACCCGGGAGATCGTGATCGGCTTCGACCAGCCCTTTTGCGTGATCGGCGAACGCATCAACCCGACGGGCCGCAAGAAGCTCGCGGCCGAGATGATCGAGGGCAATTTCGACACGGTCATCAGGGACGCGCTGGAACAGGTGGCGGCGGGTGCCACCATGCTCGACGTCAATGCCGGGGTCACCTCGGTCAATCCCAACGAGACCGAACCTGGCCTGCTCGTCCGGACGCTGGAGATCGTCCAGAGCCTCGTCGACGTGCCGCTGTCGATCGACAGTTCGGTGACAGCCGCAATCGAAGCAGCGCTGAAAGTCGCCAAAGGCCGGCCACTGGTCAATTCGGTGACCGGCGAGGAGGAAAAGCTCGAGGCCATCCTGCCGCTCTGCAAGAAATACGACGTACCGGTGGTAGCGATCTCCAACGACGAGACCGGCATTTCGATGGATCCGGACGTCCGATTCGCGGTCGCCAAGAAGATCGTCGAACGGGCCGCCGACTACGGCATCAAGCCGCATGACATCGTCGTCGATCCGCTGGTCATGCCGATCGGCGCATTGGGCGATGCCGGACGCCAGGTCTTCGCGCTACTGTATCGCCTGCGCAACGAACTCAAGGTCAACACGACCTGCGGGCTTTCCAACATTTCCTTCGGCCTGCCGCATCGCCATGGCATCAATGCCGGCTTCATCCCGATGGTGATCGGCGCCGGAATGACGTCGGCGATCATGAACCCCTGCCGGCCGCAGGAAATGGAAGCGGTGCGCGCCGCCAACGTCCTGAACGGCACGGATCAGAATTGCGGTAACTGGATCATGACCTATCGGGACTATAAGCCGGTCGAAGGCGGTGGAACTGCTGCGACGGCAGCACCTTCGGCTGCCAGCGGCCGACGTGGCGGCCGGGCCGCACGGGCTGGTGCCGGAGCGCGGACGGAGTAAGTACAGGTATCATGGCGGATATTTCCAAGAGAGATCCCCTCGTCCTCTTCATGCCGTCCGGCAAGCGCGGCCGGTTTCCGGTCGGCACGCCGGTGCTCGATGCCGCGCGCCAGCTCGGCGTCTACGTGGAGAGCGTCTGCGGCGGGCGGGCGACCTGCGGGCGCTGCCAGGTCTCGGTCCAGGAAGGACATTTCGCCAAGCACGGCATTACCTCGGCGAACGACCACCTGTCACCGATCGGCCCGAAGGAGGAGCGCTACGACCGCGTGCGGGGGCTTCCCGAGGGACGCCGCCTCTCCTGCTCGACCCAGATCCTCGGCGATCTCGTCGTCGACGTGCCGCAGGATACGGTGATCAATGCGCAGGTGGTCCGCAAGGCCGCCGACGAACGCGTCTTCGACCGCAATCCGGCGATCCGCATGTGTTATGTCGAGGTGGAAGAGCCCGACATGGAAAAACCGCTCGGCGATCTCGACCGCCTGAAGGCGGCGCTTGCCGCCGAGTGGCATTTCGACGATCTGGATGTCGATTTCCATCTGATTCCGAAAGTGCAGCAGATCCTGCGCAAGGGCGAATGGAAGGTCACGGCGGCAATTCACAAGGACCGGGACGACGACCGCGCCCGGCTCGTCGCGCTCTATCCCGGCCTGAAGAACGAGGCCTACGGGATTGCCTGCGATATCGGCTCGACGACGATCGCCATGCATCTGTCGTCGCTGCTGTCGGGCCGCACCGTGGCGTCAGCGGGCACGTCGAACCCGCAGATCCGCTTCGGCGAGGATCTGATGAGCCGCGTTTCCTATGTGATGATGAACCCGGACGGGCGCGAGGCGATGACGTTAGCCGTGCGCGAGGCGCTAAACGGGTTGATCGACAGGGTCTGCACCGACGGCGGCGTGTCCCGCACCGACATTCTCGACAGCGTCTTCGTCGGCAATCCGATCATGCACCATCTGTTCCTCGGGATCGATCCCACAGAACTTGGCGGAGCCCCCTTTGCGCTTGCCGTTTCCGGAGCGGTAAAGGTCAGATCCTCCGAGATCGGCCTGCCGATGAACGACGGCACCCGCACCTATCTCCTGCCCTGCATTGCCGGCCATGTCGGTGCCGATGCCGCGGCGGCAACCCTGTCGGAAGGTCCGCACCGGCAGGAGGAGATGATGCTGCTGGTCGACATCGGCACCAATGCGGAAATCGTGCTCGGAAATTCGACCCGTGTCGTCGCGGCCTCCTCGCCGACCGGTCCGGCCTTCGAAGGTGCCGAAATCTCGTCGGGCCAGCGGGCAGCACCCGGCGCCATCGAGCGGATCCGCATCGACGCCGAAACCCTTGAGCCGCGCTTCCGGGTGATCGGCGTCGAGCCCTGGTCGGACGAGCCGGGTTTTGCCGATGCCGCCGCTGCGACCGGCATCACCGGCATCTGCGGCTCTGCGATCATCGAAGTGATTGCCGAAATGTATCTCGCCGGATTGATCTCGGAAGACGGCGTGGTGGACGGCGCGATGACGGAGCGCAGCCCGCGCATCCTCCAGAACGGCCGGACCTTCTCCTATCTCGTGCATGACGGCGAGCAACGCATCACCGTGACCCAGAACGACGTGCGCGCCATCCAGCTCGCCAAGGCGGCGCTTTATGCCGGCGTCAAGCTGTTGATGGACAAGCAGGGCGTCGACCATGTCGACCGCATCGGGCTTGCCGGCGCCTTCGGCACGTTCATCGATCCGAAATACGCGATGGTGCTGGGCCTCATCCCGGATTGCGATCTGGCCCGCGTCAAATCGGTCGGCAATGCCGCCGGCACGGGCGCGCGGATGTGCCTGCTGAACCGAGGCTACCGCCGGGAGATCGAGGAAACCGTGCGCAGGATCGAGAAGATCGAAACAGCCCTGGAGCCGAAATTCCAGGAGCATTTCGTCTATGCCATGGCCCTGCCGAACAAGGTCGATGCCTTCCCGCACCTGGCGGCAGTCATCACCCTGCCGGAGCGAAAGGCACCAGCCGAGGCTTCGGGAGAAGGCGGCCGCAGACGTCGCCGCGGCCGCGAGTAGGATCAGGCAGCAGCGGCGACCAGCGAGCCGAAAGCCTCGCGGATGCTTTCGGCCACGGCCTTGCCGGGCACGGAAAGCTGCGGTGCCGTCAACAGTCGGATATCGAAGTTGATGAGTTCCGGCAGGCCCTCTTTCGCCCCGAGTATCTGCATGTCGTCGGTGACGTAGGAGCGCGGGAACGGCGCGATCGCCAGATCGGACAGCACGGCGGCGCGCTGCGCCATCGTATGGGCGCTGGCATAGGCAATGCGATAGCTCCGCTTGTGCTTCTCAAGCTGAGAAATTGCATCATGTCGCCACACGCATCCGTCTTCCCAGACGGAGATCGGCAGCGGATCGCGCAGATAGGCCGTGCCGCATTTGGCGCCGGCCCAGACCAGTCGTTCCGTGTGAATCATCTCGCCGGCCGTTGAGAAAGGCCGGGTGGCACAGTTGATCAGCGCCAGGTCCAGCCGCTGCTCGTCCATGCGCTTCTTGAGCGCCAGGCTCATATCGACCGTGACATCGACCATGATGCCGGGAAAGCTTTCGCCGAAATCCTTGAGCACCTTCGGCAGAAGGCGTTCGGCGATATCGTCCGGCGCGCCGAGACGTACCACGCCGGAGAGTTCCGGCATGACGAAACGTGACACTGCCTCATTGGAGAGCGCCAGCATGCGCCGCGCATAGGAAAGCAGCATCTCGCCATGCTGCGTCAGCGACACCGAGCGGGCGTCGCGCAGGAAGAGCGTCGTCTTCAACTGCTCTTCCAGTTTCTTGATCTGCATAGAGACCGCTGACGGCGTACGCAGAACTGCATCGGCCGCGGTCGAGAAATTGCCGGTTTCGGCAATCGCCACGAACGTGCGCAATACGTCATTATCGAGCAGCGGAAGCGGCGGGCGGAATGGAACAGTCATGTCAGCCTCTATCAATAATTCTGAACTTAAGCACCATATCATTTCGTTTGATTGAATGTCAAACCGACGGCATACTCAAAAACATCGGAAGCAAGCGTCGATACCAAACAGAATTTCATGAGACGCATAACTTGCATCCGATTGATTGATGGATTGATGGCGTTCATTGTCCCGACTGAGCGTTGTCCCATGAGACACCCAAGGAGAACTGACATGACTATGATCACCTATCAGGAGAGCGATCGCTCCCGGTCCCGGCCGTCATCGTTCGCCTCGCTCATCCGCCCTGCCCTGGACGCGGTTATCAGCCTTCGCGATCAATGGCGTCGTCGCCAGACCGAAAGAATGCTGGAAGGTCTGCCGGCAGAAATCCGCAAGGACATCGGATGGCCGACGACCAATGCCGCACCGCATCGCCGATAACCCTCCCGCTCCATGGCCCGCCGACGCGAACAGCGAAGCGGGCCATGTAGTCTGAGACACGCTTTGAGCCTATCGCCTTTGGCAATTACGTCTGCGACCCGCTTATGTCGCAAAAATGTTATCAGCCTGTCGTCCAAAGCCCTTCTCCGCCGCCTTTCCCCGTGCCAATGTCGCTTTTGAAGAAAAGCGGGCCGCAATGTACGGCCACGAACAAGGGGAATGACGGCATGAATGTGATGACCAAAAACCCGGCAGCAAAGCGCTCTCTCGTCTTTTTTCTTGTTCCCCATTTCACCATGCTGCCTTTTGCTGCAGCGGTGGAGACGCTGCGAATCGCCAATCGCATGCTCGGATACTCGGCCTATACCTGGCGGCTCTGTTCCGCCGACGGCGAAAAGGTCTATTCCTCGAGCGGCATCGGGATCGAAGTAAACTCTTCTCTCGCCGACGAACGCCGCAACCTCTCCGGTGAAAGCCGTCCGAACATGGTTCTCGTCTGCTCCGGCGTCTACGTGGAGGAGTTCAACAACAAGTCGGTCAACGCCTGGCTACGCGAGACCTATAACCGCGGCATTGCCGTTGGAAGCCTCTGCACGGGGGCGCATGTCCTGGCCCAGGCCGGGCTGCTGAACGGCAAGCGCTGTGCGATCCATTGGGAGAACCTGCCAGGCTTTGCCGAGGCATTCCCGCAGGCGGAAGTCTATGCGGATCTCTATGAGGTCGATTCGAACCTCTATACCTGCGCCGGCGGCACCGCCTCGCTCGACATGATGCTGAACCTGATCAGCCAGGATTTCGGCGAGAACCTCGTCAACCGCGTCTGTGAGCAGCAGTTGACGGACCGTGTCCGCAATCCGCACGACCGCCAGCGCCTGCCGCTGCGGGCGCGCCTCGGCGTCCAGAACGCCAAGGTTCTGACGATCATCGAGGTCATGGAAAACAACCTCTCCGAACCGCTGTCGCTGGTCGAGATCGCCGACGACGCCGGCCTCTCCCGGCGCCAGATCGAACGCCTGTTCCGCCAGGAAATGGGCCGCTCGCCGGCGCGCTATTATCTGGAGATCCGGCTCGACCGGGCAAGGCACCTGCTCGTGCAATCCTCGATGCCCGTGGTCGAGGTGGCGGTTGCCTGCGGGTTCGTGTCCGCGTCGCATTTCTCGAAATGTTATCGGGAGGTCTATAATCGTTCGCCGCAGCAGGAACGGGCCGAGCGCAAGCTCAATATGAATACGTCGCGCACCGGCGTCGTGGCCTGAGCCGTGGGATTGCGGCGGGTCAGCCTGCCGCCTGCAGCGCTATTGTATAGTCGGAGAACACTCTGTTCCGGCCATGGCTTTTCGCCATGAACAGGAATTGTTCTGCGGCGTTGAGATAATTGTCGAACGTTTCCGGGCCGCAGACCTCCGCCAGTCCGATCGAAACGGTCATCGAAAAATCGACATCGCCGGAAACGATCCTGATGCCGGCAATATCAAGCCTCAGTTTCTCGCAGAATTCCGTCGCAGCGGCTACGTCGAGGCCGACCAGCAGCATGCCGAATTCTTCGTCACCCAGCCGCGCAAGAAAATGTCGGCTGCCGCGACATGCGGAACCAAGCCTGGCGGCGGTGGTCTTGACGACCTGGGCGACGGTTTCTTCGCAATGGACAGCGTTCAACCGCCGAAAATGGTCGATGTCCACGATCGCGACGGCGCAGGATATCCCCTCGGAAAGACATTCCCTCACCACCGGTTCGCCAAGCCGGTAAAATTCCTTCAGGTTGGCAAAACCGGTCAGCGGATCGGCAGTCGGACGGGCCGCCTCCATCTGGATGCCCGACGGCGGCGCCAAACCGTAGGTCAGACGCTCCTTCTCCCGGGAATGCTGGCTTAGAAGGTACGGCATACGGAGTTCCTCGGGGATCAGGCGACGTTCTTCACCGCCGTTTCCTGGCGTCTTGCCTGCATCGACCGGATCTGGATGAGTGTATCCAGGTTCTGGTTGACGCGGCAGTAAAATTCCTCGTCGATGAAGGGGCGCAGCATGAAGTCATTGCCGCCGGCCTTCAGGAAACGGGCCGAAAGCAGCCGGTTCGAAGAGGACGACACGCCGATGATCCTGAGTTCGTGTGAGCCGCGCACCGAACGAATGCGGCGGGTGAGTTCGAAGCCGTCGATATCGGGCATGTTGTAGTCGGTGACCACGAGGCCGATATCCGGGTTCTTCTTGAGAAGATCCAAGGCCTTGGCACCGTTCTCGGCAACGCTGACCCGAAAATTGTAGCGCTTCAGGCGGCTCGAGAGCAGCGCTCTTGCGGTCGGGCTGTCGTCGACGATCAGAACGTGGTGGCGATGATTGGTAAGGAACCGGCAGACCGATTCGGCCAGCATTTCAACCGCGAAGACATTGTCCTTGAGGATATAGTCGACGATATCCTTAGTCAGCAGTTTGTCGCGGGTTTCTTCATGGAAGGTCCCGGTAAAGACAATGGTCGGGATCGACAGATCGACGAGATACTCCAGCGCTTCCCCGTTTTCCGCGCCTGGCAGATTGATATTGGAAATCGCCAGCATCACCGGCTCGGCGGAGCGGTCATAGGCGAACTGCAGTTCCTCGAAGTTGCGGCAGATCTCGACCTCGATGCCGAACAGCTCCCTGAGCCGAGTCCCGATCATCGATGTGAAGACGTTCGAATCCTCCGCAAGCAGGATGCGGGAGTTTGCCAGTGATTGGCCGGAATACTGCATCCCGGAGATGCCGAGGAATGTCATGGTGCCCCTATCGAATAAGATATTATCCCCTCTGATAACATCCCTAGTGGAAACGCTTTGCAGAACCGTTAATCAGGGCAGCACTACGGTATCAAAACGGTACGGGCGGCCCGAAGACCGCCCGCTAACGTCAATGACTTCTTACTTTTAGCCGGTTTTCAGGCCCGCAGCGCAGTGTTGTCCATGTCGAACGGACTTTCCGGCACAACACTGGCATTGTAGAGGCTGCCGAGAATCTTGATCTTGAGCCTGGTGCCGGTCTCTGCATAACCCGGTTTGACCATCGCAAGCGCCAACGACTTGCCGATACGCCAGCCGTAGGCGCCGTTGGTGGCGCGGCCGATCAATTCGCCATCTTCGTTGTAGATCGCCTCGGAACCGCGGGCATCGACATCATTGGCGCCTTCGATGACCAGCGTGCAGAAATTCCACTTCAGCCCCTTTTCCTTGTAGGAAAGCAGACCTTGCTTGCCGAGAAAGTCCTTGTCGGTCTTGATGAAACGGTCGAGACCGGACTCGTAGGCATTGTACTCGATCGACATTTCGCGCGGGATGAGCCGGTAGGATTTCTCGACCGACATCGAGAGCATGGCGCGGATGCCGAAAGGCTTGATGCCGAATTCGGCACCGGCTTCCATCAGCTTGTCGAAGATATAGTTCTGCATCTCGATCGGGTGATGCAGTTCCCAGCCCAGTTCGCCGACGAAATTAACGCGCAGCGCATGGGCGGACGCCATGCCGACGGAAATCTCCTTGCCGGAAAGCCAGGGGAAATCCTTGTTGTCGAGGCTGGTGCGGGTGAGCTTCTTCAGAACCTGGCGAGACTTCGGGCCGGCCAGAACCAGCACGCCGAGCCTCTGGGTGATCTGGGTCAGTTTGACCGAGCCATCTGTCGGGGCGAGCTTACGCAGGTAATCCTGGTCATGCGCCTCATAGGCGCCCGCCGACACGAGATAGAAACGATCCGGTGCCCATTCATAGACGGTGAACTCGGACCGCACCCCACCCTGTTTTGTCAGAAGGTGGCAGAGCGCGATGCGGCCGCGCTTCTTCGGGATAGCATTGGCAAAGATCGAGTCGAGGAAAGCGCGCGCACCGGGGCCGGACACTTCCATCTTGGCGAAGGCCGACATGTCGAGCACACCGACATTCTCGTGGACATTCTTGACCTCGTTGCCCACGTGGTCGAAATAGTTCGAGCGGCGGAAGGACCATTTTTCGACGATCCGGCCATCTTCCAGCGCCGGCGCATGATTGTGGCCGGTCAGCACCTCTACCCCGACGCCGAGGTCTTCCGCAGGCACTTCATAACCTTCAGGCGCGAACCAATTGGCGCGCTCCCAGCCGTAGACGGAGCCGAACACGGCACCCATCTTCTTCAACCGGTCATAGACCGGCGTCGTCTTCAAGGGACGCGCGGCGGAACGCTCTTCGTCAGGATAATGCATCGTGAAAACATTGGCATAGGCCTCTTCGTTCTTTTCGATGAGGTAGCCTTCCGTTGCGTAAGGCCCGAAGCGGCGCGGATCGACGCCCATCATATCGACGGTGGGTTCGCCATCGACGATCCATTCCGCCAGCTGCCAGCCGGCGCCGCCAGCGGCGGTGATGCCGAAGGAATGGCCTTCGTTTAGCCAGAAGTTCTTGAGGCCGGGCGCGGGACCGACGATCGGCGAGCCGTCCGGCGTATAGGCGATCGCGCCATTGTAGACCTTCTTGATGCCCACTTCGCCGAAGGCCGGCACGCGCACGATGGCGGTCTCGATATAGGGCATCAGCCGGTCGAGTTCCTCGTTGAAGAGCTCGTATTCGCTCTCGTCGGACGGACCGTCGACGTAACAGACGGGTGCTCCGACCTCGTAAGGCCCGAGCAGCAGGCCGCCATTCTCCTCGCGCATGTACCAGGAGGAGTCCGATTCGCGTAGAACCCCCATTTCCGGCAGGCCCTTGGCCTTGCGCTCCTGGATCGCCGGATGCGGCTCGGTGACGATGTACTGGTGTTCGACCGGTATGACCGGAATGTTGATGCCGACCATCTCGCCGGTCTTGCGGGCGAAGTTGCCGGTGCAGGAAATGATGTGCTCGGCGGTGATCTCGCCCTTGTCGGTCGTCACCTTCCAGAGCCCGTCCGGCTGTTGTTCGATGGCGGTGACAGTCGTGTTGCGATAGATCGTGGCGCCGAGGTCACGCGCGCCCTTGGCAAGCGCCTGGGTGAGGTCCGCCGGCTGGATATAGCCGTCGTCCGGATGCTGGATGGCGCCGAGGATTCCATCCATCTCGCAGAGCGGCCAGATCTCCTTTACCTGTTCGGGCGTCAGGACGTTGACCGTGACACCGATCGTCTCGGCGATCCCGGCATAATACATGTACTCTTCCCAGCGGTCCTTGGTGCGGGCGAGACGGATGTTCGAGACTTTCGAGAAACCGACATTCATGCCGGTCTCTTCCTGCAGTTCCTGATAGAAGCGCACCGAATATTTGTGCAGCTGGCCGACCGAATAGGAGAGGTTGAAAAGCGGCAGAAGGCCCGCCGCATGCCAGGTCGAACCGGAGGTCAATTCCTTGCGTTCGATCAGGACGGCATCGCTCCAGCCCTTTTTCGCCAGATGATAAAGCGTCGAAACACCGACCACGCCGCCGCCGATCACCACCGCCCGTGCATGTGTCTTCATGGAAAGAACCCCTCTTCGGCCTCGTGTGGCCTTTTCGCAAACTGCAGGGACTATGCAATTCCGACAGGCGGGCCAAACGCCTGTTTACGACATGCCAGGAGCCAGCCCGCGACGATCATCAGAATGGCCGCGCGGGGCTAGGGCAGAGGGCCGGTTATGCGCCCCCTCTTGCATCGTTCTCCTCCGGCAGGATCGGCCGGCCCCGATGAAAGATGATCTCCTGCTGCGGGAACGGTATCGCGATCCCCTCCTCCTTGAACCGCTTGAGGATGGCGATCCTCAGATTGTTGCGGATCCTCAAACCCTCGCCCATGTCGGCCAGATGGAACCTCAGTTCGAAATTGAGCGAGGAAGGCCCGAAGTTCAGAAACTCGACGTGCGGTTCCGGATTGCGCAACACTTCCGGCACCTGATCGACCAGTTCCAGAAGGATATCCATCACCTTTTGCGGATCGGTGTGGTGGCTCACCGCGACCGGCACTTCGGAACGCCCGATCTTGTTGCGATGCGTCCAGTTGCCGACCGGCGAATTGATGAGGTCCGAATTCGGGACGATGATTGACTGCTTGCGGAACGTCTCGATCTCCGTGGCGCGCACCGAAATGCGCTTGACGATACCTTCCGTCGTGCCGGTCACCACATGGTCGCCGACCTTGAAGGGCCGCTCGACAAGCAGGATCAGACCGGACACGAAGTTCGAGACGATGTTCTGGAGGCCGAAACCGATGCCGACCGACAGGGCGGACGCCACCAGCGCGAAGCTCGACAGGTCGATGCCGGCGGCTGAGACGCCGACCAGCACTGCAAGCCCGATGCCGAGGTAACCGATACCGGTCTTGACCGAGTTGCGGACCCCGAGATCCACCTGGCTGCGCGCCAGCACATTGCCGTCGATCCACTTCTGTACCCAGCGGGTGACGACGAAACCGAGGCCGAAAAGCAGGATGCCGCCGAGAATGCCGACGATCGAGATCGAGATGTTGCCGATCCGGATCTGCGTGAAGAAACTGTAGATCCAGGCTTCGATATCGGCGATCTGGAAGCCCCAGGTCAGCAGGATGAGGGGGATGCCGAGGATCAGCGCAAAGGCGTAGATGCCAAGTCCAGCAACGAGCCCTGCCTGGTCGAGGGAGACCTCGCCGAAATTGAAGCTTTCGGCGAGCCGGCGGCCGACCGCCGTATCCGTGAACGATCCCTGTTTCGAAACCGCCCTGCCCGACAGGAGCCCGATATAGATCAGCACGATCACCGCACCGGTCAGCACGATCTGGGTCGAAGCGAACCGGGCAAGCCCCACATATCCCGTCAGCACCGACAGGATCAGGAGCAGGCCCGTGATCCGGAGGAACAGCGGAAAGAAGCGCGGCCACCGATGTCCCGGCCCATCGGGATCTTCACCCTCGACAAGCCGCGGCTGGACGAAGGAGATGGCAATCAGGATCAGGCCGATGATCACCGAAGCGAGCAGACTTTTGACGATGGTCAGAACCAGCGGCGAATTCAGCGCCTCGCTGATCGCGCCGAGCAGATAGTCGAGCCCGTTGACGATCGCCATGGCGAGTACGGCGAGCGTCAGCAGGCGGGCGCCGCGATTGGTGATGCGGACGAGCCGCCACTCCGGCTCGCCCGGCGCCAATACGCCATAGGTGAGCTTCCAGACGAAATTAACGAACCAGACGAAGCCGAAAAAGGTCACCACGATCGGCGTGATATCCGTCCGCAGCACGTTGAAGCCGTCGAGGAACAGGAAGGAAGCGAGCAGAAAGGCCGCCAGCGCCACGGTCTGGATCACCGTCGACCAGAACGCCACCGACAATCTCCTTATATAGGAGGGATGTTCGTGGTCGTTTCGCCGGATGAAGCGCCCGAACAGCCGGTATCCTCCGGACAGGAAGAGCATAGCCGCGCCGAGCGACAGCGCCAGAGCGCCCAGCAGCTGCAGCTTCTTGAATTTCCAGACGAAACTGATCCAGCCGCTGAAGGTAGAGCCGAAGTTCCTGACCTCGGCGACGAACGCGTGGCCGGCATCGGCGAACAATTCGCCCGACAGCTCGGTGTGGCGGAACAGCGTCTGAGTAAACAGCGTGCGGCGCAGATTGGTGATCGTGTTGGCGACCTGGGTCGCGCTGTTGGAAAGCTGGCCGGCGTCGTCGACGATCAGATTGAGCTCGGAGCGCTCGTTCAACAGCCGATTGCGCTCTTCAACGACCGCGGGCGCTTCCGGAGGCTGGCCGGCCGCAGGCGGCTCGCCGAGGCTCTTAAGCCGGGCCTGGATCTGTTCGACGCGAGTGCGCATGGCATCCGAGGCCGAGCGCATTTCGCCGACGATCGTTTCCGCCTGAACCCTGAGTTCCGCAAGGCGCGCATCGTCATCGGCGTCGCTTTGGATCCGGTTGCGGAAGCTATCGAGCCGCTGACGGATCGTGTCTATCTTGCCCTTCATGTCCGAATTGATCGAATCGAGGGTGACGTCGGGTGGCACCTGCTCCTGGCGCTGTCCCTGCGCCTGCTGTTGCGTCTGGGCAAACACATGCGACGACGAGCCCAGCTGGACGGCGGCGATCATGAGTGCGGCGAACAGCACGCGGGTTATGCGCTGAACGGTTGAAGGGCCGGTCGTGGGAAGTTCTGTCAAATGTCTGCTCTTTTGTCTTTCGATCGGATTCGTCGGCGAAAATAGAGTGACTTCTGGGCGAAGAAAAGGAATGCTGTAGTCCAGGTTCCAGGAATTGTTCCAATTCCTGGAACCTGGAACATTTCTTCGCGTTTCCCCGTCCCAACAATCATTGAGGGTAAGTCATGGAACAGGCAGGTATCGGCTGGATCGCAGCCATCATCATCGGCGGCATTGCCGGCTGGCTCGCCGAAAAGTTCATGAAAAGCGACATGGGCTTGATCATGAACATCATCCTGGGCATTGTCGGCGCCATCATCGCCAATGCCATTCTCGGCGTCTTCGGCGTCGTGCTCGGCGGCTGGATCGGCTACCTGATCGCCGGCTTCATCGGTGCATGCATCCTGATTGCCGTCGCACGCATGTTCCGCCGATAATTACTTCGAGATCAGAAACCGGCGCCGGGCTTGGCAAGATATTCGAGTTCGGCGGCGGTCGATTCCCGGCCGAGCAGCGCATTGCGATGCGGGAAACGACCAAATTCGCGGATCACCGCACGGTGACGTTCCGCATAGTCCAGATATTCCGCATCACCCAGCAAGGCGAAGAGTTCAACCGACCGATCCTGATCGGCGAGCGTCTCCGAATGCTCGAAGGGAAGATAGAAGAAGCCGCGCTGCTCGGGCAGAACCGCCATATCCGCGCCAGCCTCGATGGCAAGCCTTGCCTCACGCAAGGCCAGCCAATCCGTCGCGAAGGCAAGCGGCGTGCCGCGATAGAGGTTGCGGGAAAGCTGGTCTAGAACGATCACCGCCGCGAGCCGATTTTCCGGGGACGTCCGCCAGGCATCGAGCTCGCCGCGGGCAAGCGAAAGATGAGTGGCCGCGAAATGCCGGCGCATCGCCTCGTCGAGCGCCTCGTTCTTCTCGAACCAGTCTTTGCGGGTCAGCTCCTTGAACCAGAAGGTGAAAACTTCCCCGGGGGTTTTTATGTCGGCCTGCGCCATAGCTATCTCCTTATCCGAGACGGAGTGTGGAGATATCCTTGCCGGTCATCCGGGCAAGGGCTTCGACGACCATATTATGATCCTCGCGCTGCGGCAGGCCCGACACCGTCACCGCCCCTATGCAGCCGACGCCGGCGACCTTGATCGGAAAGCTGCCGCCATGCGGCGCGTGGTCCGCTGCGGGAATACCATATCGGCTTTCCACCGTATCGCCCTGGAGCTCGAGCTTCCGCCCGATTGCATAACTCGATTGGAAAAACCGGAACACCAGATTGCGCTTGCGGCGTACCCAGTTTTCGTTGTCTGCGGTGGTGCCCGGCAATGCCGTGTAGAAGGCCGACATCGAATGCAGCCGCACGTCGATGACGACGCTCAGGCCCCGTTCGACGGCCATATGGCGAAGCACCGATCCGAGGTCCCAGGCAGTGGTCAGGTCGAACCGGTCGAAGACGAGTGCCTTCTCCTGTTCCGCGATCTTCGCCATGTCTTCTTCGATCGTCATGCGTTCCCCTCCGGATTGCGATGGCGGGGATTGATGACGACAAATCCGGCGAAAGTAAAGTTACTCGGCGGCAGCAAGTTCCCGGACGGGGAAGAAGGCGGCAAGCTCATCGATGGCAAAGCCGATCCGTTGCTGCAGGGTTTCCGAGACTACCCGGTAATCGGCGAAATCGCGATCGGAGGCGTAGACGGCCGTCGGCAATGTATGGGCCATGAAGAAGCCGAACAGCGGCCGAAGCTGATGTTCGACCATCAATGCGTGCCGGTCGCCGCCGCCGGTTGCGGTGATCAGGATCGGCTTGGCGCGCAATTGTTCCGGATCGATCAGGTCGATGAAATGTTTGAACAGGCCGGGATAGCTGCCCTTGTAGGTCGGCGAACCGACGATCAGGAAATCGGCCTCCACGACATCGGCGAGCACCTTGGCGGCTGCTTCGTCGAGATCGCCCTGGCGTTGTGCTTGACCGAGAGACGGCCCGACATCGGTGAGGTCGTGAAGCCGGATGTCGAATCCATAACGTTCGGCTGCGACGGAAGCGATGTGTTCGACCAGCGCAAAAGTCTTGGATGGGCGGTTATAGCTACCCGCAAGACCGACGAGTTTCAGGGCCATGGAAATTCCTCTCTGCGCAATGACTTTCTCCAGATTAGCGTGGGTACCGCAGCATGAAAGCAAGGAACCTGCCGCAGATATCCCGTCAGAAGAAAATCATGCTCAGGGAATGCCCGATCACGCGATGCGGGCCGTCCGCGGCGCAGCGCGGGCGATCTGGGTCGTGATCTCTTCGGCAAGCGCCTTCGCCTGGACACGGATATCCGGCACCGCCGTGATCTCCCAGAACTGGCCGGCGGTCAGCGCTCCGGCTGCAAACAGGCCCGGCTGCGGCCGGCCGTCCGGGTCGAGAACCCGAGACTGCCGATCGACGCAGATGCCAAGTCCGAGTTCGTCCATGGAGATCATCTGTCGATTGCGCATCTCGGTCAGCAGCGGCGAATGGCCGATGCCGGCGCGCTCCATGCCTGTGCAGTTGACGATCCAGTCGGCATGGAGGGAGACGATATCCGGCGTGCCGCGTTGCCTGAACCGGACGTTCGCACCGTCGCCATCCCTGTCGATCGAGCGGAGGAAGCCTGCATGCACAGTCACCGTGCCATCCTTCAGAAGCGCGTCGAAGCGCGCAAACACCTCCGGCGCGATACGGTGACGATGGACATTCCACCAGGCCAGCGCGTGCCGAAGGAAACGGGACCGCTGAACGGCACCGAGGCTCTGCCACAAAGCCTGTGTCTGCGGTCGCAGGCCGTCGACAACGCCCCGCCAGTCGGCACCGTTCTCCACCTGCCGGCGCAAAGCGTGAAGCAGGGCGCTGATCTCCCGGGTATCGGGCAGGTCCGGCGTGACCGGAGCGGCGCGTCGAGTTGGATGCGGGTGCGGCACCAGTCCGCGCCGCGACAGGACATGGATGCGACCGCGATGGCTCTGGGCCCGCAGCGACAGGACCTGGTCGATCATCGTTAGCCCAGAGCCGAAGATACAGAGTTCGTCGGTACGGCCCACGCGCGAAAGCCACCCGAGCCGCCAGGGATTGTCGATGGTCCGGGCGCCGACGGCCGAATCGATGCGATCCTTCGGCAGAGGCAGGTCGGCATTGCCGACGCCGAGTGCCAGGATAACGGTACGAGCGCGCAGTTCGCCGCCATTGTCGAGATGGAAAACGAGCCCGTCCTGTTCGCAGTGGACGCAGGCGGTGGCCTTGGCCCGAATGAAATCCACATGCGCCCGCCGCTCGCGGGGCCTCAGCAGCGAAGCCAGCGTGTCGCGCAGGTAGAGCCCATAGTCGCCGCGAGAGGCGAAATCCTCGGGAAAGGCCGCCCTGCCCTGGCGGCGCAGCCATTCGACGAAATCGTCCGGCCGATCCGGAAACACACTCATCCGCGCCGCCGGCACATTGAGGCGGTGCAGGTAAAATTCGGTGCGGTAGGCGGTGCCCCGCCCGAAGCCGGGATCGTCGCCGACCACGGCAATCGAGGCTGAGGACGGCAGGAAGCGAAGGAGATTGATGGTAAGGGCGATTGCGGAAAAACCGGAACCGACGACGGCGACATCATAAGTCATCAAGCACACTCCTCGTCCTTGGTTGCTCTGGGCGAAAGGCTGTCTTGGGGACCACCAGAAGTCGGTTTTGAATCCGCTTCCGTGACCGCTTCAATGTCTACCAACTTAATAGAGATTGACGAAGAGTAAAGGCGTTTTCGCGTCTCTATCAGTTGCACGCCTGTTCAGGCCGCGGCACCGTCAGGGCTTCGGCGCTTGGATTGGTATTGCTCGGCGTCCCCAGCGGCTGGCAGTGATCTTCGTGATCGACGGTGCCGGTCGTGCTGTTGGTCGTCGTCGGATCGGTAACGCCGGGAAGCGTCGTGACCCTCGAGGCGCCGGAATTGGCGTCGGGTTTGGTGGTTGTCGTGCCGGACAAGGCGGGAGTTGCGCCAGGGCCGGATGTCTGGGCCAAAACGGGTGCCGCAAGCGACAGCGAAAGGGCGGAAAACGCGATGAACCTCTTCGGCATCTGAAATTCCTCCGGTTGATCGAAGGAGGTAACCGGAAGCCATACCACTTGGTTCCGGCGACCCGTCTTCGGTCCACCGATGTTTCAGCCCGGCATCATCTCGTGGATCGAGGACAGCAGCAGGTCGTGCTGATAGGGTTTCGGCAGGAACACCGTATTGGTCGGCAGAAGCATCGGATCGAGGCTGACAACGCCCGACGTGATGATGATGCCGATGCTCGGGCGGATGGCGCGGATACGCTGAGCAAGCTGAATGCCATCCATGGACCCGGCCATGTTGACGTCGGTGAAGACAATGTCGATATCGTCGCGGTTGCGGAACAGCACCATCGCCTCGTCGGCATTGCCGGCTTCCAATACGTAATGTCCGACCTCTTCCAGCGCATCGAGCGTGGTAAAGCGGATCAGCGGTTCATCCTCGACGACAAGCACAACGGCCTTCTGCGCCATCTACGTCTCCTTCATCCCTTGGACGCCTGCCCCCACAGCTTCCCAAGGCGAAAAAACTCTGCGCCTTGAGTGGCAGGTTGGGGACCTGCTCCGCCGTGAGGCCATATAGGGGGCAGGTGAGTCGCGGCAAGTGGAGGTAGAGCGCGGTGAAAAGCTGCGGCTCGGATCGTCTGCCTTCTCCCGGTGCGAAATCCGCTTCGATAGCGGACGATGCCGTTTGACAAAACGCAAAATACGCTTGCCAAGCGCTTGGAAATATTCTGTACCAGTCCGCATAAAAGCACGACTAGAAGATCAGCATAGCCTCATACCCTCAATCTACTCCCGGTTCAGGTTCACGCTTCATGATGGAACTCTTCACCGCAGGCGGCCTTGCGGCGCTTCTCGAGGTCATTGCCATCAACCTCGTTCTTTCCGGCGACAATGCCATCGTCATCGGCCTTGCTGCCGCCGGTCTTCCAGCCGCGCTCCGCAAAAAAGCGATCATCTTCGGCATTTCCGCCGCCACCGTGCTGCGCCTCGTGTTTGCGGTCGTCGCCACCTATCTTCTGGCGATCAAGGGGCTCCAGCTTGTGGGCGGTCTGCTGCTCGGCTGGGTCTGCTGGAAAATGTGGAGCGAACTGCGCGAAGGCCACAGCGACGATGCACATTCTGCCGCCGAAGCGAGGGAAAAGGCTGCCAACAAGACCTTTTTCCAGGCTGCCACCCAGATCGTCGTCGCCGACGTCTCCATGTCGCTCGACAATGTGCTTGCCGTCGCCGGTGCCGCCAAGGAACATTCCATAGTGCTGATCGTCGGCCTGATCATCTCGATCGCGCTGATGGGCGTGGCGGCCAACTTCGTCGCCAAACTCCTGTCCCGCTTCCGCTGGATCGCCTATGTCGGCCTGGCCGTCATCGTCTATGTGGCCCTCGACATGATCTACCAGGGCTCGATTGAAGTCCTGCCACTCATTCAGGGCGTTTGAGGCTCCTTCACCCACGAACATCGGCGGTGTTTCGCGACTCGATCCGCGATGCAACCGACAAGCGGCCGTTCGATCTGCCGCTCGCGCGGGAGAGGCTAAAGGGGCCATCGGCGCGTGACAGTGCGTTGATTTGAAACAGGAAAGTTATTCTTTCCTTACCAAGTCTTTGACATTTGGGACGTTCCCATTGATCATGTTCATTGAGCAAAGCTACGTGGCCTCCAGCCGGCATGACGCCGGTCAGGGGCTCGCGGACCCCCTACTCGCAAGAGTTGGTGAGCCCCGTCCTAGTCAATGAGAACGATCTTGAGCCATAGCCACGACGATCATCACCACCCTCATGACGATGACCATGACGGTCATTCCAACGTCGATTGGCGCGAGCACGGCGTGAAAGTCATTCCCGGCAGTTCGCTCGATCCCAACACCGCCCAGACTCCCGGCATGAACCGCGCGACCGCGATCAACAACGCCCGCGCGGGCGCCGAGAAGATCTGGGCGGGCACGGTGACGATCCATGCCAACGCCAAGACCGGCGCCCATCACCACGGCGATCTCGAAAGCATTATCTATGTGCTGAAGGGAAAGGCGCGGATGCGCTGGGGCGACAACCTGGAATTCGTGGCGGAGGCCGGCCCCGGCGATTTCATCTACGTGCCGCCCTATGTGCCGCACCAGGAGATTAACGCCAGTCCGGACGAAACGCTGGAATGCGTGCTTTGCCGCTCCGGCCAGGACCCGGTCGTCGTCAATCTCGACATCGAACCCATCGAGAAGCCGGAAGAAGTCCTGTGGAAGGACCCGATCCACAAATAGAGGCGGCTCTTCATGGTCTCATGCAGGCAGATCGGCAAAGGCGCCGATTTCAGACCCGCAATGCCGTGATCGGCGCAAATGCCGCCGCAATCTGCCGTTACGCTCCCGGCCTACTGGAGATTGACCGCCTCCCACCTCTCCTTTAGAAGGCGGCATTCCGTTCCGAAGCAAAGACTTCGGGATTTTTAACGCTCCGGAGCTGATGCGGATGGCGCTGTTTCCGCAGGACAAGCGGACGAGAAACGGACGCGAACAGGAAAGCCACCTGTCGCGCTGGCCGGTCTTTGCCGCCGCTCTGCTGATCGCTGCGCTGCTCGGCCTGCTGTCGAGTGTCGTCAAGGACGTACAATTCCCCCGCGGCATTCTTTCGGCCGACAGGACCAGCGACACTCCGCACCTGACCAAGCGCGAACCTTTGCGCGCACTCGCAGCCATGGACCGCAAGGACGGAACGGGCGCCCATTGGCCCGCAGGCGGCGGTGCGCTGGAAGCCCGCGCCATCGAGATCACTTTCCCGGTTTTCGTCCCGGCCTTCGCCTCGAAGCCGTCTTCCCATCCGGTGGCCTCCCCGTTCTGGCATGGTTCGCTGGCGCGCGCGCCGCCGGCCCGCGTCTGAGATATCGCGCGCCAAGCGCTTGAACGACATCAGCATTCTGCCCTAACCGCTCGACAGAGCGTGGCTCGGGCTCAGCAGGATTAAACATATGAGAAATTCCCCATGGTTGGTGGCGAGCTATGCCGTCATCATCATTCTCGGTATTCTGGTCGCTCTACCGAACGTGATTCCGCAGTCGGCGCTCGACCGCATGCCGTCGTGGCTGCCGCATAGCCGCGTGGCACTCGGCCTCGACCTGCGTGGCGGTTCGCATCTCGTGCTCGAGGTGGACCGTCCCGATCTGATCAACGAACGCGTCCAGAGCCTGCTGCAGGACGCCCGCCGCGTGCTGCGCGACAAGAACATCAACACTTCGGCGATCCGCCGGTCCGGCGATACGATCACCGTTGCGGTGCGCGACGCGGCCCAGCGTGCTGCAGCCGTGACGGAACTCCAGACGCTCGCCAACCCGATCGGCCTCGGCACGAGCGTCGGCGGCAGCGATCTCGCAATCACCACGCCGACCGACAACACGATCTTGATCGCCCAGACGGAAGCCGGCATCAACTCGCACATCACCGCGGCTGTCGAGCAGAGCCTTGAAATCATCCGCCAGCGCGTCGACCAAGTCGGCGTCGCCGAGCCGACAATCCAGCGGGTCGGATCGGACCGCGTCCTCGTGCAGCTCCCAGGCGAGCAGGATCCCTCCCGTCTTCGCCAGCTCCTCGGCTCGACCGCCAAGATGAGTTTCCATCTGCTCGGCCAGCAGGGCGAGGCCGGCGTCACCATGCTCGCCGACGAGCGCGGCAACCAGTATCCGGTCCTCGACCGCGTCGAACTGTCCGGCGACCGCCTGACGGATGCCCGCGCCGCCTTCGACCAGCAGACCAACGAACCCGTCGTCAACTTCCGCTTCGACAGCGCCGGCGCCAACCGCTTCGCGCAGATCACCCAGCAGAATGTCGGTCGTCCCTTCGCGATCGTGCTCGACAACAAGGTTCTCAGCGCGCCGGTCATCCGCACGCCGATCACCGGCGGTTCGGGCCAGATCTCCGGCGGCTTCTCGGTTTCGGAAGCCAACACTCTGTCTGCGCTGCTGCGCGCCGGCGCCCTGCCCGCCAAGCTGACCGTCATCGAGGAACGCACCGTCGGTGCCGACCTCGGCGCCGACGCCATCGAAATGGGCATCTTTACCGGCATCATCGGCTTCGGCCTGGTCGTCGCCTTCATGCTGTTTCTCTACGGCACCTGGGGCATCCTCGCGAACGTGGCGCTGTTCATCAACGTCATCCTGACCTTCGCCGGCCTGACGCTGATCGGCTCGACGCTGACCTTGCCCGGCATCGCCGGCGTCGTGCTCGGGATCGGCCTTGCGGTGGACGCCAACGTCCTCATCAACGAACGCATCAAGGAAGAGTCGCGCAAGGGCCGCAGCGCCTTTGCAGCGATCGATGCGGGCTTCAAGCGCGCCTATTCGACCATCGTCGACAGTAACGTCACCAGCCTGATCGCCACGGTCCTGCTCTTCTGGTTCGGCTCCGGTCCGGTGCGCGGTTTCGCCGTCACCATGGGCCTCGGCATCATGATCTCGATGTTCACGGCCGTGTCGGTCGTTCGCGTCGCGATGGTGTTCATCACCGCCCGCAGGAAGCTGAAGAAGATCGACATCAGGCCGCTGCTGCCGATCAAGCTCGTTCCGGACGGCACCCATATCCACTTCATGAAGGGCCGCTTCCTCGGCATCGGCGTCTCGGTCATCCTGTCGATCGCCTCGGTCGTGCTGTTCTTCACGCCGGGCCTCAACTACGGCGTCGACTTCCGCGGCGGCATCCAGATGGAAGTCACCACCACACAGCAGACCGACCTTGCAGCCTTCCGCTCCGGCCTCGGAGAACTCGGCCTCGGCGAAGTGGCCCTGCAGGAATTCGGCGGCAACAACCGCGTACTTGTCCGCGTCGAGCGCCAGCCCGGCGGCGAGCAGGCCCAGACGGTCGCCGTCGAGAAGCTGAAGGCGGAGATCACCAAGATCGACCAGACCGCCAAGGTGGAACGCACCGAAGTCGTCGGCCCGAAGGTCAGCGGCGAGCTTGCCACCGCCGGCTTCCTGTCGGTCGGTCTCGCCTCGATCGCCATGATGATCTACATCTGGGCGCGGTTCGAATGGCCGTTCGCCGTCGGCGCGATCGCGACGCTCGTGCTCGACGTGACGAAGACGATCGGCTTCTTCGCGCTGACCGGTCTCGACTTCAACCTGACGGCCATCGCGGCGTTGCTGACGCTGGTCGGTTATTCCGTCAACGACAAGGTCGTGGTCTACGACCGCATGCGTGAAAACATGCGGCTCTACAAGAAGATGTCGCTGCGCGACGTGATCGACCTGTCGATCAACGAAACGCTCGCCCGAAGCCTCTATACTTCGGCAACCGCCTTCCTGGCCCTGCTGCCGATGGCGATCTGGGGTGGTAGCGCTGTGGAAAGCTTCGCGGTGCCGATGGTCTTCGGTATCGCCGTCGCAGCGCTTTCGTCCGTCTTCATCGCGGCGCCGATCCTGCTCTTCCTTGGCGACTGGCGCACCCGCCACAAGGCGCAGACCGAATCCGCCGGCGAAAAGGCCGTCGGCGACGGCGAGCGTCCCAGCCAGGCCTGAGCCTCCTTGGTATGAAAGCAGAAGGGCGGATTTTCATCCGCCCTTTTTCATTCGGCTCGGCTATAGCTCCATCATGTTCGATTTCGCCGCCTATGCAGGCCTGTTCTCCGCCGCCTTCATCGCCGCCACGATCTTTCCGATGCAGTCGGAAGCGATTCTGGTCGGGCTTATCCTGGCCGACCGGTATTCGCTCGTCGGTTTGCTGCTGGTTGCTTCGGTCGGCAATACGGCGGGCGCTGCAGTCAACTGGCTGCTCGGGCGGGGCGTCGAGCGGTTTCGCGACAGCCGCTGGTTTCCGGTCAGCGAGGACAAGCTGGACAAGGCGCAGGCCTGGTACCAGAAATACGGAAAATGGTCGCTGTTGCTGAGCTGGCTGCCGATCGGCGGTGACGCGATCACGGTTGCGGCCGGCGTGCTCAAGGAACCGCTGCCGACCTTCCTGATCCTGGTGTTCATCGGCAAGGCGCTGCGCTACGTGGTGCTCGCCGCGGCGACGCTCAGCGTGATCTAATCAGCGCCCCTGCCCCTCGTTGCCGAAATCGGCCAGCGTCTTCCAGAAATCGCCGAAGAACTGGTGCGCGAAGGTTTCGAGCGAGGTGCCCGGCGGCTGTTCGTTCCAGAGTTCCCCGGCCGCCCGCAAGGCGCCTATGACCACAGCGGCGAGCAGGCGCACGCGCAGCCGCTCCTCGTCGCTCCGGCTGCGAGCCTTCAGCGCTTCCGTGAGCTTCAGCTCGAGCTTGGCATATTTGAGCTGGTCGCGGGCCTTCAGCGCCGGCGTGCGCCGGATCAGTTCTCCGAGCGCCATCGCTCTTTCGTCGGCCGCCGAGACGATGGCGCTGACGAGGCCGTGCTGCACGGCCTTTACCGCCGGCTCGTCCGCTGGCCTGGACGCGATCGCCGCCATTAGATGGTCGGCAAAACCGTCCTGCCAGGCGAACACGACCTCTTCCTTGGACGGAAAATAGTCGAAGAAACTGCGTTTCGAGACCTCGGCGCGTTCGGCAATTTCCTCGATCGTCGTGGCGTCGAAACCGCGCTCGAGGAACAGGCTCATCGCCGCTTCCTCGATGCGTTCGCGGGTCTGCCGGCGCTTGACTTCCCGCCGGCCTTCCTTGGCGCCATCAGTCGTCCTGGTCATTGCATCCGATTTTGTTCAGCCGCCCGCTTCGTCGGCATTGTGGACCGGACCGGCCTCTGCCTCGCCACGATATCTGGAACGCTCCCGCGTCAGGTCCAGCGGTTTGCGGCGGGAAATCCGGTAGACGGCAGCCGGCGGCAGGTTGCGCACGGTGTGGCCGATATGCACGGCCTTCAGGCCCAGCCGGTCGAGGATCGGCCGCGGCACGGGGCAGCGCGGGCCGTAGGTGAACTGATAGAAGGAACCGCCCGGACGGATATAGGTAAAGGCACCGCCGAGGATCGCGGTAATCTTGCGAGGAGACATGGAGAGCAGCGGCAGGCCGCTGATGACCGCGCCGACCGGTTCGCCCTCGAAAATATCTTCATGGGCAAGCTTTGCCGCGTCCATCTGCAGAACCCGCGCTTCCGGAAACCGCCGCTGCAGGCCGGGAACGAATTCCGGACCGTATTCGATCAGGGTAAGGTCGGATTGGGCAACGCCGCGGGCCAGCAGCGCACGGGTGAACACGCCGGTGCCCGGACCGAGTTCGATGACCGGACCGTCGAGGGGAGCGATCTCCTGGGTCATCAGCCGCGCGAGCGAATCCCCCGAAGGCGCCACCGCCGCAACCCGCAATGGGTTGCTGATCCACGAACGGAAGAAATGCAGGAAATCGGAGAATGCGGCATCTGCTGTCATGGTCAGAGACTCACCGGTTTGAAAATGCAATCGAGTATTCCGCCGACCTTGACAGCCCGCATGGCAATTCCAAGGCATCGGAACCTCCGTTCAAGAAAAATACCCATACCGGCCGCAGAATTGTGCAGTGCAGCGCCTACATCGTCACATTTAAGAGATATTTGCACCGAGTGCAAGATTTCAACGAGAATTTTTAAATTGGGTTTTCGGCCTGGAGACGGAACGGCCTGAAACCTCTATATTTTTTCTGGAACAACCGGCGTTTGTTCCCATTGAACAATCTCCCGGAGGGAATCGATAACATCAGGAGGAGTTTATGAAAAAGCCGGCCGCTGAATTGGGCGAACAGAAGACGGAACTCCACCGGGTGATGGGACCCGGATTGCTGCTGCTGTTCATCGTCGGGGATATTCTCGGGACGGGCATCTATGCCCTGACCGGCCAGGTGGCCAAGCAGGTCGGAGGTGTAGTCTGGCTGCCCTTTCTGATCGCCTTCGTCGTCGCCCTCCTCACCGCCTTCAGCTATCTCGAACTGGTCACCAAATATCCGCGCGCGGCCGGTGCCGCACTCTATACCCACAAGGCCTTCGGCATCCACTTCGTCACCTTCCTGGTGGCCTTTGCGGTGATGTCGTCGGGCATTACCTCGGCGGCGACCGCATCACGTGCCTTCGCCTCGAACTTCGCGACCTCGCTCAGTCTCGATCTCGGGGCCTGGGGCGTACCGCTGATCGCGGTCGGTTTCATCGCCCTGGTTGCCGCCATCAATTTTCGGGGCGTCGGGGAAAGCGTCAAGATGAACGTGCTGCTGACCGTGGTCGAACTGACCGGCCTGCTGATCATCATCGGCATCGGCTTCTGGGCGATCGCTGGCGGCCAGGGTGACGTTTCCCGCGCCTGGACCTTTGCGGCGCCCAACGATGGCGGCGTCTTCTGGCCGGTGATCGCGGCCACCACCCTCGCCTTTTTCGCCATGGTCGGCTTCGAGGACTCGGTCAACATGGCCGAGGAGTGCAAGGAGCCGAGCCGGATGTTCCCCAAGGTGCTGCTGACCGGCCTGGCGGTAACCGGCCTGATCTACGTCCTGGTGGCGATCTCGGCGATCACGCTGGTACCGGCCAATGAACTCGGACAGGGCGAAACGCCGCTGCTGAAGGTCGTGCTGGCCGGTGCCCCCGGCTTTCCGATCGGCATCTTCGCGGTCATCACCATGTTCGCGGTCGCCAATTCCGCGCTGATCAACATGATGATGGCGAGCCGCCTGATCTACGGCATGAGCCGCGAAGGGGTTCTGCCGCAGGTGCTCGGCAAGGTCCATCCGGGCCGTCGCACGCCCTATATCGCGATCGGTTTCACGTCGCTGCTGGCGGTCGCGCTGATCCTGTTTGCCGGCGGCGTTCCGGCGCTCGGCGGCACCACGGCGCTGCTGCTTCTCTGCGTCTTTGCGATCGTCAACGTCGCGGTGCTGGTGCTGCGCAAGGACACCGTCGAGCACAAGCATTTTCGCACCCCGACCATCCTGCCGGTACTCGGTGCGATCTCCTGTGCCTTCCTCGCCGGCCCATGGACCGGACGGGATCCGGTTCAGTATCTGATCGCCGCCTGCCTGCTCGGCCTCGGCGTCGTGCTCTGGCTCGCAACCATCAGCATCATGCGGGCGTCGGCCCAGCCCGCCTGACACTCAGTCCTTGCGGCGGACCGAAAGCCGTCCGTCCTCGCCGATATGCGGCACCACGTCGAGATAGCCGGGTATTTTCGAATGCCCGGTTTCGATCCTATGGGAATGAGTGGCGGTGATGACCATGACGTCGGCTCCGGCCGCCTCGCCCGCCTGGATGCCGGCAGGCACGTCCTCGAATACCAGCACGTCCGACGGGCTGACGCCGAGCCGTTCCGCACCGAGGATATAACCTTGCGGATTGGGCTTGCCGACGGTGACGTCTTCAGCAGTCACCATGTAGCGCGGCTGCGGAATGCCGGCCGCGGCAAGCCGGACCTTGGCGAGCTCGATCGGCGACGACGTGACGATCGCCCAGCGCTCCGGAGGCAGCGCGGAGAGGAATTCCACCGCGCCGGGGATCGGCACGACCCCTTCGACATCCTCGATCTCGCCGCGCAGGATGCCCTCGGCCTCAGCGACCGGATCGACGCCCGGCAGGTTCAGTGCGCTGATCGTGTCGATCCCCCGCTTGCCATGCATGGTCGGCAGGAATGCCTCCACGTCGAAACCCATCTTCGCCGCCCAGCGTCCCCAGACGCGTTCGGCGGATGCGATCGAATTCAGGATCGTGCCGTCCATGTCGAACAGGAAAGCAGCATAGCTCTTTTCGGGAAGGGAGAGGTCGGCGGCGGGAAGAGGCACGGAAAGTTCCTTTAGCGTCGGATTCCGACTCGGGGATATGGCCGGAACAGCCGCATTCCGAGTAAATGCAATGATGTCGAAAGGCAATTGCCGGCAAGGAACCGCAATCTCGTTCGGGCTATTTCGATCGCGAACGCAGGAATTGAGACAGGGCGACGCCGATCGCGATGCCCACGGCAACACCGATGCCGATATTGTCGAAAACGGCTGTCCCGAGCACCGTGCCCAACCCGACGCCGACGGCTATTCCTGTCGCAATGGTCATCGCGAGACCATTGCGCGCCCAGATGGCGAGAGTTTGTCGTGCATCCTTGTCTTCCCGCATCGAAGCGATAGAACTTGGCGACCAAGCCGGACAAGGAGGGTGTTTTGGCCAATATTTCTGTACGGCATGCGGACCTGGCAGATCGCGGCGTGCTGATCACCGGTGGCGGTTCCGGCATCGGCGCCGCCCTGGTGGAAGGTTTTGCGGCACAGGGCGCCAAGGTCGCATTCATCGACATCGCCGACGAGGCGAGCCGCGAACTGGTGGAACGTGTTTCCAGGACCGCCCGGCATCCGGTCCTCTACCTGAAGGCTGATCTGCGCAACGTCGCGGAAACGAAAGCCGCCGTCGACAGGGCTGCGCAAGAACTCGGGTCGCTGTCGGTGCTGGTCAACAATGCCGGCTGGGACGACCGCCACGAATTCGAGACGGTCACCGAGGAATATTGGGACAACGCCCAGGCGATCAACATCAAGCAGATGTTCTTCGTCTCGCAGGCGGCGGTCCCGCACCTGCGCAAGGCCGGCAGCGGTGCGATCGTCAATTTCTCCTCGATCGCCTACCTGCTCAACATGGGCGGGCTGCCCGCCTATGCGACAGCCAAGGCGGGGATCATCGGCCTGACCAAGAGCCTCGCTGGAAAGCTCGGGCCGGAAAACATCCGCGTCAACGCCATCCTGCCGGGCATGATCGTCACCGAGCGGCAGAAGAAACTCTGGCTGAATGACGACAGCATCACGGCGATGGTCGCGCGCCAGTCCCTGAAGCGGGTGCTGGTGGCTGAAGACCTTGTCGGCCCCTGCCTGTTCCTCGCCTCGAATGCCTCCGCCGCCATGACGGCCCAGACGATCATTGTCGACGGCGGTGCCCTCTAGACATAAAAATACCGCGCGGGTTCCCGGTGGAAAGAACCCGCGCGGCGCCGGAGGTAGACCTTACTCCGCTGGAGAGAGAGCGGGAGCCGCCTCCTCCGTACCGTGCTGCCGCAGAGGGCGGCTGCCGGTAAGCAAACGTGCCAGCATGTAGAAGACCGGTGTCATGAAGATGCCGAAGAACGTCACCCCGATCATGCCGGAGAACACCGCGATACCCATGGCGGAGCGCATTTCAGCACCCGCACCGGTCGAGACGACCAGCGGCACGACACCCATGATGAAGGCCATGGACGTCATCAGGATCGGACGCAGACGCAGCCGGCTTGCCTCGACCGCCGCCTGGAACGGCGTCCTGCCCTGGAACTCCAGTTCTCGGGCGAATTCCACGATCAGGATCGCGTTCTTCGCCGAGAGACCCACAAGGACCACGAGCCCGATCTGGGTGAAGATGTTGTTGTCTCCACCGGTGAGCCAGACGCCGCTCAAGGCTGCAAGCACACCCATCGGCACGATCATGATGATCGCGATCGGCAGCGTCAGGCTTTCATACTGGGCTGCGAGCACGAGATAGACGAGCAGCAGCGCCAGCGGAAAGACCACGATGCTGGAATTGCCGGCGAGGATCTGCTGGTAGGTCAGGTCCGTCCATTCGTAGTCGATCCCGGAAGGCAACGTCTCCGCGACGATCTTTTCGATCGCGGCCTGAGCCTGGCCTGACGAGAAGCCCGGTGCCGGACCGCCGTTGACATCGGCGGAGAGGAAGCCGTTGTAGCGCGTCGTGCGTTCCGGACCGGTCTGCGCGTCCACCTTCAGGAGGGCCGAAAGCGGGATCATCTGGCCGGACTGCGAACGAACCTTCAACTGGCCGATATCTTCCGGCTTGGCGCGGAATTGCGCATCCGCCTGAACCCGGACGCTGTAGGTGCGGCCAAAGGCGTTGAAGTCGTTGACATAGAGCGAGCCCAGATAGACCTGCAGCGTTTCGAAGACGTCGGTCACCGACACTCCAAGCTGCTCGGCCTTGGCGCGGTCGAGATCGGCGTAGAGCTGCGGCACGTTGATCTGGAAGCTCGAGAAGATGCCGGCGAGTTCTGGCGCCTGGTAGGCCTTGGCGATGACCGCCTTGGCCGCCTCGTCCAGAGCCTGGTTGCCCAGGCCGGCACGATCCTCGATCTGCAGCTTGAAACCGCCCGTCTGACCGAGGCCGTTGACCGGCGGCGGCGGGAACATGGCGATGAACGCATCCTGGATGCCAGAGTATTTCTGGTTCAGCGCCATGGCGATGGCGCCACCCGAAAGCTCCGGCGTCTCGCGCTTCTCGAAATCGTCGAGCACCGCGAAGACGATGCCGGCGTTCGAGCCGATCGTGAAGCCGTTGATCGACAGACCCGGGAACGCGATGGCGTGTTCGACGCCGGGCTGTTCCAGGGCGATGTCGCTCATCCGCTTGATCACCTCTTCCGTACGGTCGAGGGTTGCGCCGTCCGGAAGCTGAGCGAAACCGATCAGGTACTGCTTGTCCTGCGCCGGCACGAAACCGCCCGGCACCGCGTTGAACATGCTGTAGGTCATCGCCACAAGCGCGAAGTAGATGATCATCACCAGGCTCTTGCGGGAAAGCAGCCCGCCGACCGTGCGTCCGTAGCCGTTCGAGGCGGCCCCGAATGCGCGGTTGAAGCCGCGGAAGAACCAGCCCAGGATCGCGTCCATGAATCGCGTCAGCCAGTCCTTCTTTGCGTGATGGTCCTTCAGCAGAAGGGCTGCCAGCGCCGGCGACAGGGTGAGCGAGTTGATCGCCGAGATGACGGTCGAAATGGCGATCGTCAGCGCGAACTGCCGGTAGAACTGACCGGACAGGCCGCTGATGAAGGCGAGCGGCACGAAGACCGCGACCAGCACGAGCGCGATCGCAATGATCGGGCCGGAGACTTCCTTCATGGCCTTGTAGGTCGCATCACGCGGACTTAGGCCGTTCTCGATATTGCGCTCGACGTTTTCGACCACCACGATCGCGTCGTCGACGACGATACCGATCGCCAGCACCAACCCGAACAGCGTCAGCGCGTTGATCGAGAATCCGAAGGCATACATGACCGCAAACGTGCCGATGATCGAGACGGGAACGGCAATCAGCGGGATGATCGACGCCCGCCAGGTCTGCAGGAAGAGGATGACCACGAGCACGACGAGCGCGATCGCTTCAAGCAAGGTCTCGATGACTTTCTCGATCGAAGCGCGCACGAACTTGGTCGTGTCGTAGACGATCTCGTATTTGACACCTTCCGGCATCACCTTCTGGAGTTCGTCCATCGTCGAACGGACGTTATCGGCGATTTCGATTGCATTGGAACCGGGCGCCTGAAGAACGGCGACGGCGACGGCCGGCTGGCCGTCAAGCAGCGAGCGCAGGGTATAATCCGCCGCGCCGAGTTCGATACGGGCGACGTCGCGCAACCGCGTGATCTCGCCGTTTTCGCCGCTCTTGACGATGATGTTGCCGAACTCCTCCGGGGTGCGCAGGCGCCCCTGGGCGTTCACGTTAAGCTGCAGGTCGACACCCGGTCGGCTGGGCGATGCGCCGATAATGCCGGCGGCCGCCTGGACGTTTTGGCTACGGATCGCGTTCGAGATATCGCTTGCGGCAAGCGAATGTTCGGCCGCCTTCTGCGGGTCGATCCAGACGCGCATCGAATAGTCGCCGGCGCCGAACACCTGAACCTGGCCGACACCCTGAATGCGGGTGAGCCTGTCCTTGACGTTCAGCGTCGCATAGTTGCGCAGGTAGGTGATGTCATAACGGTCGGAGACGAGATTGACGACCATGATGAAGTCGGGCGAGCTCTTGACGGTCGTGACACCGAGGGCACGCACTTCCGCCGGCAGGCGCGGTTCCGCCTGGCTGACGCGGTTCTGCACCAGCTGCTGCGCCTTGTCTGGGTCGGTGCCCAGCTTGAAGGTGACGGTGAGCGTCAGCACGCCGTCAGACGTCGCCTGGCTCGACATGTAGAGCATGTCCTCGACGCCGTTCACCTGCTCCTCGAGCGGTGTTGCGACGGTCTCGGCGATGACGGTCGGGTTGGCGCCTGGATAAGTGGCACGCACGACGATCGACGGCGGCACGACTTCCGGATATTCGGAAATCGGCAAGGACCGCATGCCGATCAGGCCCGCGACCACGATGAGGATCGACAGCACGGCCGCAAAGACCGGTCTGTCGATGAAAAACCTGGAAATATTCATGTCAAAGCCCTCTCTCCGGGGTTGAACAAGAGGCGAAACGGCCCCCGGCTCGCGGCCAACAAGGCCGCAAGCTCCACGAACCGGAACTGGATGAGTGTTGGAGAGCGGCGGATTAACCGCCGCTCAGAGCATTACTTGTTGGCGACTTTCGCCTCTTCCTGGGGCTGGACAACCGCGCCCGGACGAATACGCTGCAGGCCGTTGACGACGATCCGGTCGCCCGGATTGAGGCCCTTCTCGACGATCCGCATGCCATCGACCGCCGTGCCCAGCTCCACCTGCCGGTACGCAACGGTATTGGCCGCATCGACCACGAAGACGAACTTCTTGTCCTGATCGGTGCCGACGGCCTTTTCGCTGACCATCAGGTGATCCTGCGCCTTCGGCTGGCCCATCCGGACCCGCACGAACTGGCCCGGGATCAGCTTGCCGCCCGGATTGTCGAAGACGGCGCGCACACGGATCGTGCCGCTCGAGGCATTCACCTCGTTGTCGATCAACTGCAGCTTGCCGCGGATCGGCGTGCCGTTGGTAGCGAGCGTGCTCACCTCGACCGGCACCTGTTCGATCGCCGGTACGCCGTCGACGAGCGGAAGATCGGCGAGCGTGCTGGACACCAGTTCTTCACCGGCGTCGAAGCTCGCATAGATCGGATCGGAGGAAACCAGCGTCGTCAGCGGGGCGGAGGCGGAACCTGCCGCTACCAGGTTGCCGACGGTGATTTCCAACTTGCCGACCCGGCCGGCGATCGGTGCCCGGATCTCGGTATAGTCGAGATTGAGCTGTGCCGTCTTCAACGCCGCCTTGGCGGACTGGAGATTGGCCAGCGCCTCACTCTGAGCGCTCTGGCGCTGGGCGAGATCGCTCTGGGAGATGGTGCTCTTGGAGACGAGGTTCTTGCCACGCTCCAGTTCTGTGTTGGCAAGTTCCACCCTCGCCTGCGCCGAGGCCACCTGGCCTTCGGCCTGAGCGACCGCCGCCTGGTAGGGCTCCGGATCGATGCTGACGAGCAGGTCGCCCTGCTTCACCAGTCCGCCTTCGCGGAAATGCACCGACTGGATGGCGCCGGTGACGCGCGGCCGGATCTGGACGCGGTCGACAGCTTCAAACCGGCCGGAAAATTCCTGCCAGGTGGAAACGTTGCGCGGCTCGACGGTGGCGACCGTCACGGGGACGGCCGGAGCAGCAGCAGCCGTCGCAGGCGCGGCATGGGCGCCCTGCGGCAGATCGAGATAAACCGAAGCACCGGCAATCAGTGCAGCCGTGCTCAGTCCAGTGCCCCACAGGGCCCAGCTTTTGATCTTCGAGGTCATTGGTAGTCTCCTTACGGCCTTGGGAATGGGCCGTTATTTGCCTTCAAAATAAATCATGCTACTAACTTAACTCTTTGGCGAAGCCCGTGAATTCGGCACAAAGCGCTGTCATCCACTCGCCGTCGCCTTCTCTGTAAATGCCCGTCCAGCCACTGCTGGCCGGGAAAATCTTCCGCCTGACCGAAACGCCGGCCTCACTCAGGCGAGCCGCATAACCAAGCGTTTCATCGCGCAACGGATCGTCTTCCGATGTCACGATGAGAGCCGGCGCGACACCCGAAAGTCGCGAACAGAGGCAGGGTGCCGCATAGGGATGCTGGAACCCGCAATGGGAGCCGAGATAATGGCTCCAGCCCTCGGCCCAGCGTTCGCCCATGCCGATCTCGTCCGCTTTGCGGAAAGATTGCGTCGTCATCATCGGGTCGATCATCGGCGACAGCAGGATCTGGCCGCTCAGTTCGCCCGGCATCAGATCGCGCGCCTTCAGCGCCACGCCGGCCGCGACATTGCCGCCAGCCTCGTCACCTGCGACGAAAAGCAGGGACTTCGCGCTGCCGAACTGCTTGCGCCGGCCGGCCATGCACTGAAGCGCCGCAAAAGCGCATTCCATCGCCTGCGGAAACATGTTCTGCGAGACGCTGCTGTAATCAGCCTCAAGTACCACGGCCCCGGATTCAGCAAGTGCCTTTGCAACTGGACGTTCGTTTTCGCCGCGCGGCTCATTGAGAAACGCCCCGCCTCGCAGATATAGAACCAGCGGCGGAGCCTTGGCCTTGGCGGCTCCTTCATAGACACGCATCGGGACAGCCGGCATGGCCGACTTGTCAAATGCGATGTTTTCCCACTGCGCGGTCATTGAAAATTCCTCCGACAAACCCCTAGTAAAAGCGGGGTACTTGCCGTCAATCTTGAACCTGATATTATTATTCGGGTGCAAACACACAAGCTCACGGCATTCGACAACACTATTCCATATTTCGGAACAATGTTGCGGCGCAGCAGGAATCAGCACAATGGATCAGCTTTCGGCAATGCGCGTATTCGTTCGCGTCGTGGAAACCGGTAATTTTACCCGGGCTGCGGCGACCCTCAATATGCCCAAAACGACGGTGACCAATCTCGTCCAGAGCCTCGAGAGCCATCTGCGCACGACGCTGCTCAACCGGACGACCCGCAAGGTGATGGTGACGACCGACGGCGCGCTCTATTACGAGCGGGCGATGCAGATCATCTCGGAGCTCGACGAGCTCGACGGCAGCATCTCGAATTCGCAGAGGCAGCCGTCCGGGCGGCTGCGGGTGGAAATGGCCGGCGCCTTTGCCGATCTGCTGGTCATTCCGAATTTATGCGATTTCCATACGCGGTTTCCGCAGATCAGGCTCGATATCGGCGTCGGCGACCGGCTGGTCGATTATATCGCCGAAAACGTCGATTGCGCGCTGCGCGCCGGCACCCCGACCGACCAGTCGCTGATTGCCCGCAAGGTCGGCGAGATCAGCATGTCCGCCTATGCGGCGCCGCTCTACATCCACAAATTCGGGGCGCCCGAACGCCCGCAGGACCTGCAGGAAGACCATTTGGCCGTCGGCTACCTGAGTGCCCAGTCCGGCCGGGTGAGATCCATGGAATTCCATCGCGACCACGAAAACGTGGAAATCACACCCCGTTACGTGGTCTCCGTCAACGATGCCCGGACCTATGTGAACGCGGCCATATCCGGCATGGGCATCGTGCAATCGCCGCGCTTCATGGTCAGGGAGGCGGTGGAGAAGGGCGAACTTGTCGAAGTGCTCTCCGACTGGCGCTGCGGATCCCTGCCCCTCTACATCGTCTATCCGCAGACCCGCCACCTCTCGAACAAGGTACGGGTCTTCGTCGATTGGCTTGCCAAGCTGGTTCAGAACCTCAAGGTCGAGGAAAGCCGCGAGCAGATGCGCAAGGCGAGTTAGGCTTTACTTATGATGCGGCGGCGGCCTGACAGGCGGCCGGCGTCTTGCGACTGAGTATCACCGTCCCGGCGAGGCGTCGCCCGAGAAGGCGAGCCCTTTCATCGTCCGCTGCGCAAGCCGAGAAATCATGCCCTCCGCGAAGGAATTTATGCCTCGGAACGTACGGGGATGATAAAGCGCCCGGACGTTTGTTCGATGAATGGAATACCGACCGCATGACTCGTTGGGGACATGTCACAATCGCTGTTCTGGCAGGTATCGCCGCTGCCCTGCATGTGGGCAAGGTGCCGCCCGCCATCCCGCTGCTGCGCTCCGAGCTCGGCATCGACCTCGTGGCCGCCGGCTGGCTGATGGGGCTTTCAAGCGCCCTCGGCGCCGCCTGCGGCATCCTGATCGGCCGTTTCACCGATTACCTGACCCATCGCCGCGCCATGATCCTCGGTCTTGCCCTGCTGATCGCCGGCAGCCTGATCGGCGCCCTCACCCAGTCGGAAACCGTGATCTTCGCCAGCCGCGTGCTCGAAAGCGTCGGCCTCATCATGGTCTCGGTCGCCGCGCCCGGCCTGATTGCTGCTTCGGTCGAGCTACGCGACATCGGCCTTGCCTTTGCGCTCTGGGGTATCTGGATGCCGGTCGGCGTCGCGGTGATGATGATGATCTCGCCCTTCCTGCTGCCGAGCTTCGGCTGGCAGGGTTCGTGGATTTTCGCTGCCATGCTGAGCGTCGTCCCGATGGTCGCGCTGCTGACGATGAAGGTGCCGAAACCGCGGGCTACGGGACATCCGACAACCTCGCTGCTGACGGCCGTCAGCCTCACAGCCTCCCGACCAATGTCCTGGATACTGTCGGGTATTTTTGCCGCTTACAGCGCCAGCTTCATGTCCGTCTTCGGTTTCCTGCCGACACTGCTGATCGAGGAAATGGGAACAGGCCTGACGGCTGCGTCCATCATGACCGCGCTCGCGGTGCTCGCGAACGGCGTCGGCAACGTGGTCGGCGGCGTCTTCGCCCGCTGGGGCGCGCCGCGCTGGGTGCTGATCGCCGGACCCTGCGTGATGCTGACGCTGACCGCCTTCGTCGTTTTCGGCCATGATTTTCCGCTCTGGATGCGCTACGGAGCCTCGGTGCTCTACGCGGTGTCGGGCGGTGTCCTGCCGGCGACCATCATGGGCTCGCTGCCCGTCTATGCGCCGCGCCGCGACCTTGTTGGAACGTTCAGCGGCTTCGTCATGCAGGGGTCCAATATCGGCCAGGTCTTCGGACCGATGCTGCTCGCCTCGATCGTTGCGGCATCCGGCTGGCAGGGCGCGCCGTTCTACATCGCCGCAGCAACGGGCCTCGGCCTAATCCTGGCGCTCTGCCTGCGCCAGACCGAACGCCGTATCGCAGCGACGAGGCCGGAAACCGCCGGAACGATGTGAGCGAGAAGGGTTCGAGAATGGCTCATGCGCCAAAGCGTGGAGAGGAAGCCGGGCTCGATTTGCGGACTGGCGTGCAAAGTAAAATCGGCTAGTCTCTCCCCGGATCAGACAAGCGAGCCCGGCCATGAAACATCACGTCTCCGCCTCCTCCAAAACCTGCGCCTGGGGGTATTTCGACGCCGCCCGCGAGCCGGTGCTGACGATCGACAGCGGCGATACCGTGGTGATCGACACGGTCTCCGGCCCTGCGGAAGTTCTGCCCAGGGAAGGGTTCACCATCCTTCCCGAACATCTCGAAATTCACGAACACTGCCGGCCGATCATGCAGGGCCATATCCTGACCGGGCCTGTCGCCGTGCGCGGCGCCAGGGCCGGCCAGGTGCTGGAGGTTAAGATCCTCGATGTCGAGCTGCGCCAGGACTGGGGTTATAACGTCATCCGCCCGCTTGCCGGCACGCTCCCTTATGATTTCGAGACGCCGCGGATGATCACCATCCCGCTCGACAAGCAGAGGAATGTCGGCCGCCTGCCCTGGGGTCTCGACCTGCCGCTGGCGCCCTTCTTCGGGGTCATGGGCGTCGCTCCGCCGCCAAACTGGGGCCGCATCACCTCGATCATGCCGCGTTCGCACGCGGGCAATATCGACAACAAGGAACTGGTTGCCGGCACCACACTCTATCTGCCGATCTTCAACGAGGGCGCGCTGTTTTCCTGTGGGGACGGTCATGGTGCGCAGGGAGACGGCGAGGTCTGCATCACCGCGATCGAGACGGCACTGCGCGGCACCTTCCGGCTTACCGTGCGCGACGATCTCGATTTCGTCTATCCACGGGCTGAAACGCCGACGCATTACATCACCATGGGCATGGATCCGGACCTCGACC
The DNA here is from genome assembly GCF_964254135.1 of Neorhizobium tomejilense. Taxonomy (NCBI): domain Bacteria; kingdom Pseudomonadati; phylum Pseudomonadota; class Alphaproteobacteria; order Hyphomicrobiales; family Rhizobiaceae; genus Neorhizobium; species Neorhizobium tomejilense. The sequence goes on along the minus strand of NZ_CAXUSO020000001.1, from coordinate 1,703,138 downwards.
AATGCGCCGTCATGGCGCTGCGCGACATGATCGTGCTGCTTGGCGAAAAAGGCGGCCTGTCGCGGGAAGATGCCTATACGCTCTGCAGCCTCGCCGGCGACCTGCGCATCACTCAGACCGTCAACGGCTGCAAGGGCGTGCATATGATGATGGCGAAGAACCTCGTCCAACGCGCCGCCTGAGCTGGTGATCAGCCGAAAGGCGATTGGCATTGGCGGCGCCGACCGCCGGCGAAGGGCTGATAGCTGTTGTCCTCGACCTGGTAGGACCGGTAACGGGCAAAACACCATTCCTCATGGGATCCGGCCGGAACGTCGGCATCGATCGCCTGCGACTGTGCATAGCCCGCCGCACCGTCCTCGGCTCGCTGGTTGGCGCGGGCAGCCGGTCTCTCCGGAAGCGGCTGCAATTCGTCCTGCATCGGCGGGGGTTGCGGCTGGTCAGGCACCGGTGCGGCGGCAACAGCTCCGGTCGCTGCTGCGCCTGGCGCCCGGCACTGCCGACGGGGGCCGCCGCTCAAGGGCTGGTAGCTGTTGTCTTCGATGCGATAGGACCTGTATCGCGCGAAGCACCAGTCCGCCTGCGCGGGATCGACCATGGCTTTGCGCTCTTCCTGCGGCTGCGGCAAGGTGGCCTGCGGCTGCGGCACCGAGGCCGGCTGCTGCGGATTGATGGACCCGGTCACTGTATTGTCGACGACTACCCCCGCGGCGGTCTGCTGGACGGCGGGCGTTTCCCGCGTGTCGGCTGCAACCGAAGCCGGAGGCGTCGCGGTGGGCAGGCGCTTATATTCCTGGCCGGCGGTGTCCACGGCCTTCGGTTTTGAGGTCCACAGGTCCGGCGTATCCACATTGGCGAACTTATGGGGTTCGGGTTCGGCGATCACGTTCGCGGTGATGATCACGCCGCTCAGGAACACCAGAACGAGCAGGACAAGGCTGCCCAAAAGCAAAAGGATTGGCTTCATGACCGCGCTCCCATTTCGTCTTGCAGACCAAATGCCGATCAGGCGCCGGAGTTCCCGCCCCAAGGCGGACTATTCGGATACTACGCAGAAATTGTTGCCTTCGAGGTCGTTCAAGACCGTATATCCATCCGCCTCCCGGACGAAAGTCGCGCCGAGGGACAAAAGGCGTTGCACTTCGCTCGCCCTATCGGGGGTGGCGATATCGAGATGAAGTCGGTTGCGGGCGGGGCGTTCCCCTTGGCGAAGTTGGAAGCAAAGGCGGGTTCCCGGACCTTCGACCATCACGGTAGGGTCGGTGTCGGGTGTCAATCCGAGAGCGGCAAGGCGGGCCAATTCCTCGTCGTCGTAAGGCATCACCTCGAAGCCATCGAGTGCCTCCGCCCAGAACCGGGCGACACGCGAGGGAACGTCGCAATCAATGACGATTTCTTTCAGCCTTGCCATGGAGCCATTCAAGAATTGTTGGGCCGGTGATTGCAGACGCGTTCGGCGACCGCGCCACGCCGACTGCCGGCAGTAATGGCAAAAATCACGAGCTGCCACGTCTCCGTCGGCGAACAGAAGCGGAATTGTGATATAGGGACCTTCGCAGTATCGGCAATGACTGGCGTTGGTGATATCCTGATCGAACGCGAATGGGTCGAGCGTCCGCCATCCGACTTTTTCGGTCGGAAAAGTCGGATGAAATATCAGACAAAAAATCTGAAAATCGCTGGAGGCCATATTGGCCAAGGAAATAGTGGTGGGTGATGTAGGGCTCGAACCTACGACCCGCTGATTAAGAGTCAGCTGCTCTACCAACTGAGCTAATCACCCAAGAACCATCTGTGCGAGGCGTGCTCGCCAGCGGTGTGAGGGGCGTATAAAGGGGATCTTTCGGCTTGTCCAGCGGCTCGGTGAAAATTATTCGCCTGACCGGGCAAAAAATCCATCTGGTCTGATTTTGTGCCTGATGGAAGCCTCTCCGCAGCTCAATAGCGACGCAAAAACGAAAAATTTCAAAGTCTTACTGCGTCACAATATCGCAATCATCGACAAGCGAAGAAATTCAAAGATAGAGCGTGCCTTCCGCAACCTTGATCGCCTGGCCGCCGATGCGGGCCCTGGCGATCTCTCCCTCCTTCACGTCGATATGCAGATGGATCAGGGACGGACGCCCCATCTCCACCCCCTGCTCTACCAGCACCGGGTGATGGCCGTCCGGGAGCGCATCGAAATGTCGGATCGCGCCGGAGAGTGCGGCAACGGCAGCGCCCGTGGCCGGATCCTCGGAAATCCCCATGTCCGGCGAGAACATCCGGGCGTGGAATTTTGCCTGATGGTTCACGCCGCTGCGGCAATAGACGTATGCCGATGCAAGCGCGCCCTCGACGAACGGCGCTGACTTTTCCCACAATGCGGTGTCGAATTCGAGGTTCTGCACCGTCGCCAGATTGTGCAGCGGAATCATCAGGAAGGGCACGCCGGCGCTCCAGATGGAGGCGACATGGTTCTCGAAACCGATATCCGTCGATTTGGCGCTCAGCGCATCGGCAAGCCCCTGCCGGTCGAGCGGAAGCTCGATCTGCACCGGCTTTCTCGGCAGGTCGAATTCGGCAAATCCGGCCTCGCCGGCCCGAAGCCGTACGGCGCAGCGCACCGGGCCGACATTTTCCTCCAGCACGCAGACAAGATCCATGTCGGGCTGTCCGGCGCCGTGCCCCGACCTATGATTGAGTTCGGCGAGCGCCACGGCCGTTCCGATCGTCGGATGCCCCGCAAAAGGCAATTCCCGGCCCGGCGTGAAGATGCGCAGACGGGCTGCATAGGCTGCATTCGCGGAAGACTGGACGAACACCGTCTCGGAGAGATTCATCTCCCTTGCGATCGCCTGCATTTTGTCGTCGGCAAGGTCGTCTCCGTCGAGAATCACCGCCAGCGGATTGCCGGCGAGTCGTCTGTCGGTGAAGACGTCATAGATGCTGTAGCGACGGGCCAACCACACCTCCCCGTGTTTCGATGGCGCCAAACTGCCCGACCGGTCGGCTCAAAGCAACCCTGTTCAGCCCTTCGAATGACCGAAAAACAGGTCGAGAATCGGGAACATCAAAGGGCTGTAGGGATGCGCGCCGCGATCGGCCGAGCGGATCGCCACGGCTCCGGCAATCTCCTTTTCCTCGTCATGGACCATATGGTCGGCAATGCGCGCCAGCATCTCCTGCGCCGTAAGGTCGAAGCGATAGAAGCGGAAGCCGACGACCCGGTGTCCGCCGTAGCAGGCGAAGAGCCGCCGGTCGGCCTTCGCATCGGCGAGATCGAGGCCGGTTTCTTCCCGCACTTCACGGCGCATATTGGCCTCGAGATCCAGCTTGCCGTCGACGATGTCCAGAAGATCGAGCGAACCGGCAGCGCAATAGACCTGGCCGGGATTTGCGGTCCTTTCGCTCATCCGGACGGCGATGATCGCCCCATCGGACGAGACGGGCACGGCGAAGCCGAAGAGGTGAAAGGCGCCGGTCGGATCAGGCTGTCTCCGCCACCATAAGAGCGTCGAATAGGGGATGACATGCGCCTCGCCGATAATCACGCCATCGCGGAACGAAAGTCTGTTCTGCAGCACCATCTGGCCGTTGAAGAGATGCGGATTGGCCGCCGCTTCCCCCGCCCAGTTCTCCTCGATCTCGTCCCGGTGCGCGACATAGACGGGATGTGCTCCGGGCAGCACCGAAAGATCGAAAGCCTCGACCTCGAAGACGGTATTTTCAGGCGGCCAGCCGCTAATCGTCTGGATGGTCATCGAATCTCCAGCGACATCACGACGGGGCAGTGGTCCGATGCCTTCGGCCGATCCCAGCCGATGCGCGGAAACCGTTCCACTTCCTGTCCCGGCGGAAAGACGGTGCGATAGGGTTGGCCGCCGCGGATGATTTCCGGCACGCTGTTGGCATTGTGCTCGGCGAGCGCCGGCGACAGCCAGATGTAATCGAGCTGGCAGAGGTGCTGCTCCTCCGGCCCGCGCGCATGATAAAGCGTCCAGCGATCCATTACATCCCGACGCGTAGTCGGGTTCACCACGAAGCCGTCGTCGGTGAAGACGTTCAGCGCACTTGCCTCTTCGCGCCGCGGTTCGAACCGGTATCCTTCGCGGCGGGTGCCGATCACCTGCACCTTTTCCTGATAATCGTTCATGTCACCGCAGATGGCAAAATTCTTGTCCGCCGTTCGGCCCTTGCCGAAACGGCGTTCGACGATCTGGCGCACCGCTTTCGCCTCCGCCACACGGATCGCCATCGTGCCGGTGCGGCCATCCTGGCCGTCGCGGGCATTGCCCATGGATTTGAAATGCACGACGAACAGCGAGAACGGCTTGGACCCGATCGTCAGCTCCAGTTCGAGGCAGTCGCGCTTGAAGATCTTGTCATGGGCCTGGTTGCTGAGCGCCAGCTCGTCGTTGAAGAGGCCGAGGTCCTGATAGGTCAGCATGGCGTGGCTGCGCACATCCCGCACCTCGATCTTCTCGCCGCTGCGGGTCTCCTCGCGCATCAGTACGGCAACGTCGATGCCGCGCGAATCATTGCCCTCGACCAGATATTTCTGGCGATAGCCGTTGCCGACCATGCGGTAGAGATACCCGTATTCGAAGGCTTGCAGGGCGGGCATGCTGTCGACCTCCTGCAGGCAGAGGATGTCGGCGTCGGCGTCCGCGATCGCCAGCGCTGAAAGCTGCCGCGTGTCGTCGGTCTCGGCGATCATCCGGGCCTGCTCGAGCTGCTGGTAGACCGCCTTGTCCTGCACGTCGTAGAGCCGAAGCACCCGGTCCTGCCGGAGCTGATTGCGCCAGCCGGAGAAATCGAAGCGCGTCATCAGGTTTTCAATATTGAAGGTGCCGAGACGCAGCGACATGAGAGGGATTCCTTTTCCTGGCGAACACCATAACCACGGCAACGCCTGGCTACAATCTCCAGGCCGCGCGGATCACGATCGACAGGCGATCGCCGACCTTGACCGGCTGGCGGCTGAAAGCGCGCAATGCCTGTCCGTCCGGCAGAGCGAGACGCAGCGCGTAACGCTCGCCCTCGAACAGCACCGAGAGGACGGTGGCCACCTGTCCTTCCGCCGCGATTTCGACGTCCTGCGGACGGACGAGGATGTCAGCACGCGGCTCCTGTGCCGGCCCGGCGAGGATATCCTGCATGGCGGACCAGTCGAAAAGCCGCCGGTCACCGAACGGTGACGGTAGCGAGAGGATCGCCCCCTGCCCCACGAGGCCGCCGACCAACCGGCCCTCCGGCCGCGCATAGATTTCCTCCGGCGTCGCCACCTGCAGCAGCCGGCCCTCGGACATCACGGCGACGTCGGTCGCAAGCGCCATCGCTTCCGCCTGGTCATGGGTGACATAGATCATCGTCGCACCGGATCGGGCATGGAACTCGCGGAACGTCTCTTCCATCTCCTGGCGCAGGTGCCGGTCGAGATTGGCGAGCGGCTCGTCGAGCAGCACGACATCCGGCTCGGTGACAAGGCAGCGGGCGAGTGCCACGCGCTGCCGCTGGCCGCCGGAAAGATCCGCCGGACGGCGGTCCGCGTAGACCTCGAGGCGGACGGCGGCAAGCGCCTCCCTCACCTTGCGTGCACGTTTCTCGCCGGAAACGCCGCGCACCTTCAAAGGGTAGCCGACATTTTCCGCGACGCTCATATGCGGCCAGAGCGCATAGGACTGGAAGACCATCGCCATGTTGCGATGTTCGGGCGACACCATCTCGGCTGCGTCCGCCAGAACGCGCTCGCCGAGCAGGATGGAGCCGTCGCTCGGCTGTTCGAAACCGGCGATCATCCTGAGCACCGTCGTCTTGCCGCAGCCGGAAGGCCCAAGCAGCGCCAGGAAGCCACCTTCGCGTACCGTCAGCGACACGTCGTTGACGGCCGCGCGCCCGCCGGTGTCGAACGTCTTGGAGAGACGGTTGAGGATCAGCTTCGCCACGGTACCACACCTTTCGGCAGTCGTTTCGCCATCAGTTCCAGCACCACCATCATCGCGATCACCATGACGACCACGAGGACGGAGAGTGCAGCCGCGATGTTGAAGCTGCCGCTGTCATCGAGATTGTAGATCAGCACGCCAAGGGTCTGGGTGCCAGCCGACCAGAGGAGCGCCGAGACTGTCAGCTCGTTGCAGGCGATCAGGAACACCAGGATCACCGAGGCGCCTGCGGCCGGTGCCACCAGGGGCACGAGAATATCGACGAGCCGGCGCGCGAACCCTGCTCCAGAAAGCCGCGCCGCCTCCTCGAGCGAAGGATCGAGCTGGCGGAAGGCACTGACCACGGGCTTCAGGCTGACGGCGAAGAAACTCGAGAAATAGGCGATCAGGATGATCCAGATCGTCCCGTAGATCGAGATGCCGATCACCGGAATGGGCGCCGCGAACAGCAGAATGAAGGCGACGGCCAGCACGATGCCCGGCAGCGCATAGGGGATCTCCGCGAGCGCCGAAATGAGGCCCACAAAGCGGCTCTTGCTGCGCACCAGGAAATAGCCGGTCAGCACCGTCACCACCAGGAGACCGAAGGCGGTGGCAAGCGACAGCGAGAGGGAATTGGCAAATGCGGTGCGGGTTGCGGCCTGGCGCAGGAGGATTTCCTCATAGGCCTTGATGGTGACGGTCGCCGGGCTGAGTGGCACGCCGTAGGCAGGCGCCAGCGAGCTTGCGACGAGAGCGACGAGCGGCATGGCAAGTATCAGGAAGATCGTCAGCCAGAGCAAGAGTTCGGCAAACCAGCGCCAGGCGCCGAGCCGAAACACCGCAACCTGCCCCGACAGGCCGATGACGCGATAATCGCGGCCGCGCAATACCCGTGCCTCGACCATCAGCCCGATCACCGACAGGATCGCAATCAGGCCGGACAGGACCGAGATGTCTGCGAACGTGCGAGGACCGAAAGCCGCGAATTTCGAATAGATGAGAGTCGGCAGCGTATAGATTCCGGCTGGAATGCCGAGGATTGCCGGAATGCCGAAATTGCCGACGCAGGAAACGAAGGCAATCGCCGCGCCCGCCGCGAGACCCGGCAGCGACAAAGGCAGGATGACATCCTTCAGCACCTGAAAGGACGATGCGCCGGAAAGCCTCGCCGCCTCCACCGCGTCGCGCGGTAGCGCAAGCAGCCCGGCACGGAGCGACAGGTAGACGAGGGCCGCATTCTGTACGCCGTAGAGCAGCGCGATGCCTCCGATCGAATAGAGCGGCTGCGGCGACCCGAGCGGCGGCGCCAGCCCGATCGCTTTCAGGAGCGCGCTCGAAGGCCCGGTCATACCGATCCAGGCAAGCGCCGTCACCTGCGGCGGGATCATCGTCGGCAGCATGAAGAGGAAACCGAGGAGAGCCTTGCCCCGGATGTCAAACAACGTCAGCAGCAGCGCGAAGCCGCCGCCCAGAACGACGGCTGCGATCATGCCGAAGAAGGAGGTGGACAGCGTATCGTAGACCGACCGCCACAGGCCCGGGTCGGACAGAAGTTCGCTCGCCCCGCCGCGAAAGGCGGACATGATTCCGGTCGCGGCAAGCCGACCGAGCGGCAGCACGCTCAGGCAGAAGATCACGGTTACGACAAAAGGAGACAGCCAGCGTGGCTGGCTGTTTCCCTGTTTTTGAGGTCGCGTCATATGGCGCTTATATCAGCCTTTGATGCCGAAGATATCCGCGAAGCCCTTGACGTCCTTCTCGGAGTTCTTGAGCGCCTCGGGAGCGTTGATCGGCAGGACCTTGATCGTCTCGCGCGCCGGGAAGCCGGCCGGTACGGCCATGCCGTTGCGGGCCGGGATGTAGCCGAGCTTCAGGAAGCCTTCCTGGCCCTTCTGCGAGAGCACGTAGTCGATGAACTTCTTGGCATTGTCCGCATGCTTGGTGGAGGCAAGGATCGCTGCCGGCTCGGTCACCGCAGACACGCCTTCCTTCGGGAAGACGAACTCGACGGGGGCGCCCTTCGCCTTTTCGCGGATCGGCAGGTAATCGACGACGAAGCCGTAGGCCTTCTCGCCGGAAGCGACGGACTTCAGGATCGCGCCGTTGCCGCCGGCGGCAACCGCGCCGTTTGCCTTGAGGTTCTTGTAATAATCCCAGCCGAGGCCGGGGATGCCGGAGAGCGTCTGCGCGTGGATAAGGGCGGCACCCGAGGCGAGCGGGCTCGGCATGGTAACGAGGCCCTTGGCTTCCGGCTTGGCAAGGTCTGCCCAGCTGGTCGGCTTCATCGCGGCCTGGGTGTTGTAGATGATGCCGGTGGTGATCAGCTTGGTCGAATGGTAGAAGCCGTCGGCGTCATAGAGGGCCTTGTCGTAATTGGCGGCTTCCGGCGACTTGTAGGCCATCAGCTGGCCTGCCTGCTTCATACGCTCGAGCGTTACCGTGTCGGCGATCAGGAGAACGTCGGCCGCCGGGTTGCCGGCCTGGATCTCGGCATTGAGCTTGGCCATGATCTGCGGCGTCCCGTCACGCACCCACTGCACGTCGAGCCCCGGATTGGCAGCCTTGAAACCGTCGACGGTCGCCTGCGCGTCCTCGTTCGGCTGGCTGGTATAGAGCACGAGATCGGCGGCCTCGGCGGCGCCGGCAATCATGCCGAAGGCCACGAGGGTGGTGAAAGCGGAAAGAAGGTTCTTCATCGGGGCGTCCCTGTTCGAACATAAGCTGCGGACGATAAGCATTCCTGCTTGACAGCCATGTGACAGGCTGGGGGCAACGCCGATCTTCCAGCATGTTTTACCAGCGGCCACCGGAATACGAAGACTAAATTTACTGTTATTCGATCATTCCCGCACAGCGGTGCTGCCGGACCCCGCCACTTCAATTGTTTCGCAACCAAATCCTGCCATCTCGTGCTCCAGGGTATATTTCGGGGGCACAGAATGAAAAGCCGGGACAACTGGGGCGCACGACTGCGCTATGGGTTCGACAAGAGCATGGCGGGTGGCGCGATCGCGCTGATCGGCTGGCTGGCGCTGATATCGCTGATCGTGATCATGATCGCCGGCGCGATACTCGCCGTAACCGGCATCGCGCCGGAAGGCGCAGAATCGCTCGGCTTCATCGAAGGCACGTGGGAATCGCTGATGCGCACCTTCGATGCCGGCACCATGGGCGCCGACCAGGGCTGGAGCTTCCGCATCATCATGCTGCTGGTCACGCTCGCGGGCATCTTCGTCTTCTCGGCATTGATCGGCGTCATCTCGTCCGGCCTCGAGGAAAAGCTCGACGAGCTGCGCAAGGGCCGCTCGCGGGTACTCGAAACCGAGCACACGATCATCCTCAACTGGTCGCCCTCGATCTTCGACGTCATCTCGGAACTCATCATCGCCAACCAGAGCCGCCGCAATCCTCGCATCGTCATCATGGCGAACAAGGACAAGGTGGAGATGGAAGACGAAATCGCCACCAAGGTCGTCGATCGCAAGAACACCAAGATCATCTGCCGCAGCGGTGATCCGACCGATCTCTACGATCTCGGCATCGTCAACCCTCAGACGTCGCGGTCGATCATCGTGCTGTCACCGGAAGGTGAGGACGCGGACCCGCAGGTGATCAAGACGGTGCTTGCACTGGTCAACGACCCCAACCGGCGGCCCGAGAAATACATGATCGCTGCGGAAATCCGCGACGCCGACAATGCCGAAGTGGCAAGGATCGTCGGCGGCGGCGAGATGCAGCTGGTGCTCGCAGACGACCTGATCGCCCGCATCGTCGTTCATACCAGCCGACAGGCAGGCCTGAGCGCGGTCTATTCCGAGCTGCTCGATTTCGACGGCTGCGAGATCTATACCCTCGAACAGCCTGGCCTCGTCGGAAAGTCCTTCGGCAATGCGGTGCTCGCTTACGAGAACAGCACGCTGATCGGCCTCTGCGACAAGGACGGCGCAATCCGCCTCAACCCGGACCCGAACCAGGTGATTGTCGCCGGCGATCGCGCGGTCATCATCGCCGAGGACGACGACTCGATCAAAACCTGGTCCGGCGACATGGGCATCGACAAGAATGCCATCAAGGCCATCGTCAAACGCGGCAAGACTGCCGAACGCACGCTGATCCTCGGCTGGAACCGCCGCGGCCCGATCATCGCGACCGAACTCGTCCGTTACGTGGCCCCCGGCTCGCGGCTGATGATCGCCGCAGACACGCCGGAATTCGAGGACGAGATTGCCGCACTTCACCTCGACAAGGCACTGCTCGCCGTCGATCACCGGGTGATCGACACCAGCAGCCGTTCGGCACTCGATGCACTCGATATCCCGTCCTATGACCACGTCCTGGTTCTCGGTTACAGCGACAGCATGATGGCGCAATCGGCCGACACCCGCACGCTGATCACCCTGCTGCAGCTCCGCAAGATCGGTGAAAAGGCCGGCAAGCATATCAGCGTGGTCAGTGAGATGATCGACGTGCGCAATCGCGAACTGGCAGAAGTGACCCGCGCCGAGGATTTCGTCGTCAGCAACAAGCTGGTCAGCCTGATGCTCGCTCAAGCCTCCGAAAACGAATCCATGGCGGCAATCTTCAACGAGCTTCTGGATGAGGCCGGCTCCGAGATCTACATGCGGCCGATGAGCGACTATGTCGACATCTCGAAGCCGGTGAATTTCTTCACGGTGGCGCTCGCGGCCCTTCGCCGCGGCGAAATTGCCATCGGCCACCGCCGTCAGCGGCCAGGCGACGCCGACCTCAGGAATCTCGGCGGCGTGGTGGTCAATCCGCCCCGGTCCGAGGTGACCACCTATTCGGACAGCGACATGCTGATCGTGCTTGCCGCCGACTAACCGGACAGCGGAAAGCGTTATGCACCAACAAAAAAGCCTGCCGTTCTGCGGCAGGCTTTTCCGTCAAAGGCTTCGAAGGCTCAGGCAGCAGCGCGGATCGCGTTGGAGATCAGGCGGCCTAGCCGCTTGATACCTTCGTCGATCATCGCCTCGTCAGCGCAGGAGAAGCTCATGCGCAGCGTATTGGCGTTGCTGCCGTCCGCGTAGAACGCCCTGCCCGGAACGAAGGCGACTTTTTCCGTGGCGATCGATTTCGCCAGCAGTTCTGCACCGTCCATGCCTTCCGGCAAGGTCACCCACACGAACATGCCGCCTTCTGGGCGCGTCCAGGTGGCGGTCTTCGGCATGTATTTGTCGAGTGCCGCCAACATCGCATCGCGGCGCTTGCTGTAGACGGACCTGATCTTGGCGACCTGGGCGTCGAAGCCGCGCGACGCGACATGTTCGATGGCGATCTGGTTGATCGTCGAAGAATGCAGGTCGGCTGCCTGCTTCATCAGTACCAGCTTGCGGATAACCGGCATCGCCGCGACCACGAAGCCGACGCGCAGGCCGGGCGCCAAGGTCTTGGAGAAGCTGCCGCTGTAGATCGTGCGGGTATTTTCGATACCGCCCCGGCGGGCGATGTCGAGCGCCATGATCGGCGGAATGGCTTCGCCGTCATACCGCAGGTGCTGATAGGCGGCGTCCTCGAGGATTGCGATATCGAGTTCGTCGGCAAGCGCCAGCAGCCTTTCGCGGGCCGCCAGGTCGATCGTCTCGCCGGTCGGATTGGAGAAGTCGGCCGAAAGGTAAGCGAACTTGACGGCGCCGCCGGTCTTGGCCGCGGTGTCGCGATAGGCCTCCGGGGTGCGATTGCCGTTCAGCGACAGCTGGTCGTAATTCGGCTCGTAGGCATTGAAGGCCGAAAGCGCGCCGAGATAGGTCGGCCAGGTAACCAGCGCCGTGTCGTTCGGCGACAGGAACAGCTTGCCGAGATAATCGAGCGCCTGCTGCGATCCGGACGTGATGAACACGTTATCGGGCGTGCAATCGATACCGATCTTGGCGACGTCGCGGGCGATCCATTCGCGCAGCGGCTTGTAACCTTCGCTGACGGAATACTGCAGCGCCGCCCCCACCTGGGCGCTGGAAAAAATGTCCGAATAGGCCTCCTTGAAAGCCACGTCCGGAAACAGCGCCGGATCGGGAATGCCGCCTGCGAAAGAGATGATATCGGGCTGGTCGAGCAGCTTCAGCAGTTCGCGGATTTCAGAGGCGCGCATGCGGCTGGAGCGCGTCGCAAAGATTTGTTCCCAATCAAGCACGGGATGTTTCCTCTTATTTCAATTTTCTTTGTCCGAACTTTACACAAAGACCGATAGGTCAGCAAGACTGACCTATCGAGGTAGCTGCGATTTTTTTGGACCATTGTGCTTTACCACGAACCGACCTATCTTACCAATAAGCGATCGATGCGCCGGAGGTAAGATTATGGCAGTTGCGACCTTGTCGTCGAAATTCCAGATTTCCATACCCAAGGAAATCCGTGAAAGGCATAATTGGCAAGCTGGGCAGCAATTTGCCTTCGTTCCAAAAGGAAAGAGCGTCGTTCTCGTCCCGGTGCCGACACGAGACGAATTGCGAGGAATAGCAAAGGGCGCCGACACGAGCAATTACCGGGACAGGGACGATCGGTACTGATGCGCGTTGTCGATAGCTCGGCATGGATCGAATGGCTGATCGACAGTCCTCTGGCTTCTCGCCTGGCAGGCGAGATTCCTGAAACGCACGAATTAATCGTGCCTACGATCATTCAAATGGAAATGTGCAAATGGCTGATGCGGGAGAAGGGCGAGGAATCTGCCGACCGCTTCATTTCCTATACAACCGAATGCCTCGTTGTTGAACTCGGCACCGAAATTGCCTTGGATGCGGCCGAAGTTTCCCGCCGTTTCCAGCTCTCGACCGCCGACGCCATCATCTACGCGACGGCAAGGCTCCTCGATGCCGACCTTCTGACCTGCGACCGGCATTTCGAACACCTGCCGCATGTCACCTATGTTCAGAAATCGGGGGCGGAACGTTAGCTCCACCCCCGAAATTATTGGTTAGTTGACGCTCTTGTCGACCAGCTTGTTCTTGCCGATCCAGGGCATCATGCCGCGCAGCTTGGCGCCGACTTCCTCGATCTGGTGGCTGTCATTCATGCGGCGGATGCCCTTGAAGCGCGAGCCGCCCGCACGGTATTCCTGCATCCAGTCCGAGGTGAACTTGCCGGTCTGAATGTCCTTCAGGACACGCTTCATCTCGGCCTTGGTTTCTTCGGTGATGATGCGCGGACCGGTGACGTATTCGCCCCACTCGGCCGTGTTGGAGATCGAGTAGTTCATGTTGGCGATGCCGCCTTCATAGATCAGGTCGACGATCAGCTTCACTTCGTGCAGGCATTCGAAATAGGCCATTTCCGGCGCGTAGCCGGCTTCGGTCAGGGTTTCGAAACCGGCGCGGATCAGCTCCACGAGACCGCCGCAGAGAACGACCTGTTCGCCGAAGAGATCGGTTTCGCATTCTTCGCGGAAGTTGGTTTCGATGATGCCCGAACGGCCGCCGCCGACGCCGCAGGCGTAGGAGAGAGCGAGTTCAAGCGCGTTGCCCGAAGCATTCTGGTGAACGGCAACGAGGCAGGGAACGCCGCCGCCCTTCTGGTATTCGCCGCGAACCGTGTGGCCCGGGCCCTTCGGCGCGATCATGACCACGTCGACCGAGGTCTTCGGCTCGATGAGGCCGAAATGGATGTTGAGGCCGTGCGCAAAGGCGATTGCGGCGCCGTCGCGGATGTTGCCGGCAATTTCGGCCTTGTAGATGTCGGCCTGGAGTTCGTCCGGGGTCGCCATCATCATCAGGTCGGCCCACTTGGCGGCTTCGGCAACGGTCATCACCTTGAAGCCGTCGGCTTCCGCCTTCTTGATCGTTCCGGAACCGGCCTTGAGTGCGATCACGACGTTCTTGGCGCCCGAGTCCTTGAGGTTCAGCGCATGCGCGCGACCCTGGCTACCGTAGCCGATGATGGCAACGTTCTTGGACTTGATGAGGTTGATATCGGCATCCCGATCATAATAAACGCGCATCGATTTTTCCTTCCCTATGCGTGAGGTCTGTTGATGATTGTCATCGTCCAGCGGAGACGCCGAGCGCGTCCGCCGATTGTTTCTGCGTGCCGTGCAGCGTGAGAAAGGCTGCGACCGCCCTCTCCGCCTGGCGCGCATTGTCCTTGAGGCCGGGCTCGCCGAGCAGCATGCGCACATGCAGGTCGGAAACGATCAGGCCGTAAAGCGTGTGATAGGCGGCATCCGCATTGTCGAAGCGCAGCAGCCCTGCCCTTTTTCCCTGGTCGATCAGCGCCATGGCGCGGCGGTCGATCTGCCGGCGGCCGTGTTCGAGCAGAAGCTTCCCGAGCTTCGATCCTTCCCGAGTCGCCTGGCCGATCGCCAGCCGATTCAGCGCCAGCGAAACGTCGCCGGCCAGCACGACCAGCAGATCGCGGGCAAAAAGTTCGAGATGGTCACGCAGGAGATCGGCGGTCAGCCGCTCGCCGGAACGTTCGAAGGTGCGCACCTTGCTCGCCTGATGGGCGATCATCGCCGCCAGCAGGCCTTCGCGGTCGCCGAACCACTTGTAGAGGCTTTCCTTGGAGCAATTGGCGGCGCGGGCAAGACCGGAGGTGGTCAGCGCCTTCTCGCCGCCTTCCACGAGCAGCCGAAGCGCCTGTTCCAGAACGGCGTTCTGGCGCGGCGAAAATTCGGGCATGTCGGAGGTATCGGCTCTCACGGTTTTAAATCCTTTTGCGTACCGTACGGTACGGTTCTGCTCGTATAAAGCATCCGCCGCCGCCGTCAAGTCCGTTCTTTCAAGGTCCGATCATCAACGATGAAGGTTTTTAAGCTAGACGTTCCCGGAGCCGATACAATCGCCCGAACGATCAGGAGGACATTCATGAACCGGGTATACGGCGCCATTGCCGCCTTCGCTTTTCTTGCCCTTCCGGCCGTTGCCCATGCCGCCGACAACCGTTGCGGCTGGATCCAGAATCCGACGCCCGGCAACTGGTGGCTGGACGACGCTGAGGACACCTGGACGATCCGCACCCAGGGAAGCGAAGATGAGCCCGAAGGCATGGATCTCATCCCGGACATTTCGGAACGCGACTATGTCCGCACCAACGGCAGCTACGGTTACGCCTGCGCCTGCATGAAGGTCGATACGGACGGCGACGGACAGATCACCAAAATCTATTCGTTCAAGCAGCTCAAGCTCGCCCAGTGCCGCAACGACAAGGCGCTGAAATTCCCCGGTTGATCCCCGAGGGTTTTAGGCCTCGCTATTCCGCCGCGGCCAGGATCGCACCCACGTCACGCAGCGGTGATATGCCGTAGAGCCGGCTGTATTCGCGGCTGAACTGCGACGGGCTCTGGTAGCCGACCCGGTGGCCGGCGCTGCCGACATCGAGCCCCTCCAGCAGCATCAGCCGCCGCGCCTCGTGCAGGCGCAGCTTCTTCTGGAACTGCACCGGCGTCATCGCTGTAACCGACTTGAAATGATGGTGCAGTGAGGACGGGCTCATGCCCACGTGGTCCGCCAGGTCCTCGATCCGCAGCGTGCGGTGGAAATTGGCGCGTAGCCAGGCGACGGCGCGGGCGATGCGGTTGCTGCGGCTTTCGGCGGTCGCGATATGAACAAGCCGTGCGCCGTCGGGCCCGCAAAGCACGCGATAGAGGATTTCCTGCTCGATGAGTGGCGCCATGGCCGCTATGTCAGCCGGCCGGTCCAGGAGGCGAAGCAGCCGCGTGGCTGCATCGAGCAATTCCGGAGGCGCGACGTTGGAGACGATGCCGCGCATGGCATCCGTGTCGGAACCAGGCCGTGGAACGTCTACCCGCTCCAGCAGCGCGGACAGGCGGTCCGTATCGATGGCAAGCGCGAAACATAGGTGCGGCACCTCCGGGCTTGCGACAGTGACGCGCGAGGTCACCGGCAATTCGATCGAGGTGAGAAGATAATCGCCAACGCCGTAGGCGATCATCTCGTCCCCCAGCTTGACGCTCTTGGTGCCTTGCAGGACCAAACCGAGGCAGGGCCGGTAGTCCATATAGAGCGGTGCGGTTGGGACCGTCCGCCGGCTGAGCATCAGATTTCCAACGGCTGTGAACACTTCCCCATCCTTCTGAACGTGCCGCGCGGCAATCGAGGCCGCCTCGTGATAGGGATTGAAGGGCAGTGTCATGGAGCCTCCGGAATGAGCAGGTGACCGCTTTTCCTATGCCGACTTGCTCCTGAAACCAACAGGCGAGCGATCACTTTTGCAGGATCGTGCAAAAAGCTCGCAGGATCGCTCTAACGCCGTTGCGAGGTCCGGAGGCATAGTTCGCGCGTCCAATTCCCTCCCAACCCCAACAGATGAATGGAGCTCCCATGGCTATTGCAAAAGGCTATGCCGCGACCGACGCGTCGAAACCATTGACGCCTTTCACCTTCGAGCGCCGCGAACCCAATGACGACGACGTCGTCATCTCGGTGCAGTATTGCGGCGTCTGCCATTCGGACATCCACCAGGCCCGCAACGAATGGGGCAATTCCCGCTTTCCGATGGTGCCGGGCCATGAAGTGGCCGGCGTCGTGTCCGCAGTCGGCGCTGGTGTCACCAAGTTCAAAGTCGGCGACCGTGTCGGTGTCGGCTGCTTCGTGAATTCCTGCATTGGCTGCGCCACCCGCGATCTCGACTACGAACATTTCCTGCCGGGCCTCACCCAGACCTATAACGACGTCGAGGCCGACGGCACGACGCCGACCTATGGCGGTTATTCGGATTCGATCGTCGTCAAGGAAGGTTATGTCCTCTCCTTCCCCGACAATATTCCGCTCGACGCCGGCGCTCCCCTGCTTTGCGCCGGGATCACGCTTTATTCGCCGCTGCGCCACTGGAAGGCCGGTCCCGGCATGAAGGTCGCGATCGTCGGCATGGGCGGCCTCGGCCACATGGGCGTCAAGCTCGGTGCGGCCATGGGCGCCGATATCACGGTGCTCAGCCAGACGCTGTCGAAAAAGGAAGACGGCATGAGGCTCGGCGCCAAGGACTATTACGCCACCAGCGACGCCGAGACCTTCACCAAGCTCGCCGGCACGTTCGACCTGATCATCTGCACGGTCGGCACGGCGATCGATTGGAATGCCTATCTCGGCCTCTTGAAGTTCGACGGCTCGATGGTGCTGGTCGGTGTTCCGGAACATGCAGTCCCGGTCCACGCCTTCTCGGTCATCGCCGGCCGCAAGAGCCTTTCGGGCTCGATGATCGGCTCCATCAAGGAAACCCAGGAAATGCTGGATTTCTGCGGCGAGCACGGCATCACGTCCGAAATCGAGAAGATCAATATTCAGGACATCAACGAAGCCTACGAACGCGTCATCAAGAGCGACGTGCGCTACCGCTTCGTCATCGACATCGCCTCGCTGGCTGCCTGACAGCCCAAAAGGTCGAAACAGAAAGGGCGGTCCACGGACCGCCCTTTTTTATTACGCCGACCATTCTCGGTCGCTGAGATGAGCACGCCGTTCGAAACGATACCGTGATCGTTTCCGGCCGCTTTTCCCTACTTCGGCAGCTTGTCGTCCACGCCTTCGACGTAGAAATTCATGCCGAGCAGGACGCCGTCCTGCGCCTTTTCGCCGGCAGGCAACCATGCGGTGCCGTCCTGCTTGTTGATCGGGCCGGTGAACGGATGCAGTTCGCCCGACTTGATCTTGGCTTCCGTCTCTTCCGCCATTGCCTTCACGTCGTCCGGCATGTTGGTATAGGGCGCCATGGTTAGGATGCCGTCCTTCAGGCCATCCCAGATCTGCTCGGACTTCCAGGTGCCGTCAAGCAGTGCCTGGGCGCGCTTGATGTAATAGGCGCCCCAGGTGTCGACGATGGCGGTCAACTGCGTCTTCGGGCCGGCCGCGATCATGTCGGAGGCCTGGCCGAAGGCGAGGATGCCGCGCTCGGAGGCGACCTGCATCGGAGCGGTGGTGTCGGTGTGCTGGGTCAGGATGTCGACGCCTTGGTCGATCAGCGCCTTGGCGGCATCGGCTTCCTTGCCCGGGTCGAACCAGGTATTGGCCCAGACGACCTTCAGCTTGAAGTTCGGATTGATCGACCTTGCGCCCAGTTCGAAGGCGTTGATGCCCATCACCACTTCCGGAATCGGGAAGGAGGCGATGTAGCCGGCGACGCCCTTCTTCGACATCTTCGCGGCGATCTGGCCCTGGATATAACGGCCTTCGTAGAAGCGCGAATTGTAGGTCGCGAGGTTCGGCCCAGCCTTGAAGCCGGTCGCATGCTCGAACTTCACATCGGGAAATTTCGCGGCGACCTTGACGGTGGCATCCATGAAGCCGAAGGACGTCGTGAAGACCAGCGAGCAGCCGGAACGGGCCATGCGCTCGATCGCGCGTTCTGCATCCGGGCCTTCCGGCACATTTTCGAGGAAGGGCGTTTCGATCTTGGCGCCGAGTGCCTTGTCGAGCTGCTGGCGACCGAGGTCATGGGCCTGGGTCCAGCCACCATCCGTCTTGGAACCGACGTAGATGAAGCAGACCTTCTTCTTCTCCTGAGCCACGGCGCCGGTCGAAAAACCGCCCATCAGGGCGGCCGATGCGGCAAGGGCGATAATCAGTTTCTTCATTTCCTAACCTCTATTGGCTTGAAGACGTTTTGTTTTTGGTTCCGCGGTCACCGGTCGGGGACAAAGGGTTTCCCGAGCGAGGCCGGCGTATTGATGAGCGTCGTGCGACGATTATGCGAAATGATGATCAGCACGACAATAGTCGCCGCATAAGGAAGTGCGGACAGGAACTGCGACGGGATGACGATGCCGAGGTTCTGCGCCACGATCTGCGCGTGCAGCTGGCCGATCCCGACGGCGCCGAAGAGGTACCCGCCGGCCAGAACCCGCCATGGCCGCCAGGAGGCGAAGACGACGAGCGCGAGCGCGATCCAACCGCGGCCGGCCGACATGTTCTCCACCCATTGCGGCGTGTAGACAAGCGAAAGCTGAGCGCCGGCAAGTCCGGCACAGGCGCCGCCGAACATGACGGCCAGATAGCGGGTGCGGATGACGTTGATGCCGAGTGCGTGGGCAGAGGCATGGCTGTCGCCGATCGCCCGCAGCTTCAGCCCGGTCCGGCTCCTGAACAGGAACCAGTTGATGCCGACGACAAGCACGATCGATATGTAGAAGATCAGGTCCTGGCGAAAGAGGACGCGACCGAAAAACGGGATGTCCGAAAGGAACGGAAAGACGATCGGCTGCAGCTTGATGCCCGGCTGGCCGACGAAGGCCTCGCCGATCTGGCCGGAAAGCCCGAGACCGAGGATGGTGAGCGCAAGGCCGGTCGCGACCTGGTTGGCCACCAGCGTCAGCGTCAGGAAACCGAAGAGCAGCGAGAATATCCCGCCGCCCAGAATGCCGGCGAGGATGCCGATATAGGGTGAGCCCGTCAGTTGCGCGGCCACGAAGGCGCAGGCCGCCCCCATGATCATCATGCCCTCGACGCCGAGGTTCAGCACGCCGGAGCGCTCGGTCACCAGTTCGCCGAGTGCTGCGAGAACCAGCGGGGTCGATGCGGTGATGACGGTGAGAAGGATCGCCTCGAACATCAGGCCTTCACCTCCGCCGTTTTGGCACCCGCAAAGATCAGCCGGATCCTGTAGTGGATCAGCGTATCGCAGGAGAGCACGAAGAAGAGCAGCAACCCTTGAAAGACGCGGCTGACCTTGTCCGAAATGCCGATCGACAGCTGCGCCGCCTCACCGCCGAGATAGGTCAGCGCCAGCACGAGGCCTGAAGCGATGATCCCGAGCGGGTTGAGCCGCCCGAGGAAAGCGACGATGATCGCCGTGAAACCGTAGCCCGGCGAGATGACCGGCTGGACATGGCCGATCGAGCCGGAGACTTCCGAAATGCCGGCAAGCCCCGCAAGCGCACCGGACAGCAGCATCGAGAACCACACCATGCGGCGGGCGGAGAAGCCGGCAAAGCGCCCTGCCCGCTCCGACTGGCCAAGCACCGAGACCTCGAAACCCTTCAGCATGAAGCGCATCATGAACCAGAGCGCCACGGCGGCGACGATCGCGAAGATGAAGGCCCAGTGAGCGCGGCCGGACGACAGGATCTCCGGCAGCACCGCTTCGATCTGAAAGCCCTTGGTCTGCGGGAAATTGTAGCCTTGCGGATCGCGCCAGGGGCCCCGCACCAGCCAGTCGAGATAGAGCTGGGCGATATAGACCAGCATCAGGCTGGTCAGGATTTCGTTGGTGTTGAAGCGGGTTTTCAGCAGCGCCGGTATGCCTGCATAAAGCGCGCCGCCGATCATGCCGAGGATCAGCATCAGCGGCAGGATCAACGGCGAGTGCCAGGCCGGATACATGACCGGCAGGATCGAACCGGTGATCGCACCGATGGTGAACTGGCCTTCGGCGCCGATATTCCAGTTGTTGGACCGGTAACAAACCGACAGGCCGACCGCGATCAGGATCAGCGGCGCCGCCTTGATTGCCAGTTCGTGCAGCGACCACACTTCCAGCAGCGGCTCGACAAAAAAGCTGTAAAGCGCGCTGACCGGGTTCTTGCCGAGCAGCCAGAACATGATGGCGCCGAAAAGCAGCGTCAGCGCGAGCGCCAGCAGTGGCGAGAGGACCGAGAACAACGTCGAGACCCGGGCACGCTTCTGGAGCTCAATGCGCATGCGCCGTCTCCGGAATGGGATGGCTTTCGTGGATACCGCCCATCAGCAGACCGATGCGTTCCAAGGTCAGCGTGCCGGCCGGATAGGCCTTGGAGAGACTGCCTTCGGAGATGACGGCGATATTCGTCGCCACCTCGAAAATCTCGTCGAGATCCTGGCTGATCACCACGACCGCCGAGCCCGACCTGGCGAGATCGATCAGCGCCTGGCGGATGCGGCTTGCGGCACCTGCATCGACGCCCCAGGTCGGCTGGTTGACGACGAGTACCGAGGGCTGCCGGTCAAGCTCACGCCCGACGATGAATTTCTGGAGATTGCCGCCGGAGAGCGAGCCTGCCTGCGGATCCTCGCCGCTCTTGCGGACATCCATCGCCTCGCAGATGCGGCGCGTGGCGGAGCGGATCGCGTCGAAGCGGATGACGGAGAAAGCGCCGCCCGAAAGAAAAGCCTTCTTGTCCGACTGGCTGCGGGCGAGCAGGAGATTGTCCGAAAGCGCAAGGGCGGAGACGGCGGCATGGCCGTGGCGTTCTTCCGGCACAAAGCCGGCGCCAAGCAGGCGGCGGCCGTTGATGCCGGTGCGGCCAATCGCCTTGCCCCGGATGCGGATCGCATCGTCTTCGGAGACCGGATATTCGCCCGAGAGCGCATCGAAGAGTTCGCCCTGTCCGTTGCCCGCAACGCCGGCGATCGCCAGCACCTCTCCGGCCCGGACCTTCATGGCGATGTTCTTCAGCGAGACTGCAAAAGGCGTGCGCGCCGGAACCGAAAGATTGCTGACCTCGATGCGGATATCGCCGAGTGCCGCCGCATTGTCCCGATGGACTTCGGCAACGTCGGAGCCGACCATCATGCGGGCGAGCGAGGCCGGCGTTTCGTGGCTCGGATCGCAGGCACCAGTGACCTTGCCATGGCGCAGGACCGTGGCGCGATCGCAGATGCGGCGCACTTCCTCCAGCCTGTGGCTGATATAAAGGACCGACCGGCCCTCGGCCTTCAGCTTGAACAGCGTCTCGAACAGCCGGTCGGCCTCCTGCGGGGTCAAGACCGAAGTCGGCTCGTCGAGGATGATCAGCCTGGGATTCTGAAGCAGCGCCCGGACGATCTCGATGCGCTGGCGTTCGCCGACGGACAGGTCCGCCACATGCGCCTGGGGGTCGAGCGGCAGGCCATATGCCTTGGAAAGCGACGCCGCTTCGTCCGAGATCCTGGCGAGCGAAATCTTCGGGTCGAGCGACAGCGCAATGTTCTCCGCGACAGTCAGTGCCTCGAACAGCGAGAAATGCTGGAAGACCATGCCGATGCCCAGCTGGCGGGCCTCGCCCGGCGAGGCGATCGTCACCGGCGCGCCCTGCCAGAGGATCTGGCCGGCGCTTGGCTGCAGCACACCGAAGAGCATTTTTACCAGCGTCGATTTGCCGGCGCCGTTTTCACCGAGCAATGCGTGGATTTCGCCGGGAGCGATATCCAAATCGATCGCGTTGCAAGCCGCGAAGCTGCCGAAAAGCTTGGTCAAACCTCGAACCGACAGAAGCGGAACGGTCGCCGGACCCTCGGATAACGTCACTGAACCCCCTCGTTCACCGCGTACCTACCTTCTTCGAGGTTTTTCAGGGCAACGCGGCGTATTGACTTTGACGACATCCGGCGATCCCTCCGGACATTCGACTGATATTGATACCGTTTTTGTTGCTTCGCACAACACTAAAGAAAAGGGCGTTTCCGGAACGCCCAACTATTTTCCGAGACTAGGGAAAAGCTGCAGAACGCCGCCAATGCAATAGAGGTAGATGCCGCTCAATACGACGCCGTAGACGACCCAGTCGGGTGTATCGAAATGCAGGAGCAGCGAATAGCCGCCGAGCGCGCACCAGATGAGGCCGACGGCCATATTGAGCGGGCGGAGCCGCTTGACGCGGACGGGATGCAGAAAGTTGATCGGCAGGAAGGTGAGGACAACCGATACGGAGACCACGACCAGAGCCGCCGTGGCGCTTGCATCGATGACGAATAGCGTAAACACGACCATGTTCCAGACGACCGGAAAGCCGGAAAAAAAGTACTCGTCCGTCTTCATGCCCATGTCGGCATAATAAACCGCGCTCGAGACCACGATCGCGCCTGCGGCGACGAAGGACCATGGCTCCCCGATCATGCCGCTCTGGTAAAGCGCGAACGCAGGCAACAGCACGTAGGTCACGTAGTCGATGATGTTGTCGAGCGTATCGCCCGACCAGTTGGGCAGGACTTCCTTGACCCGCACCTTACGGGCGATCGGTCCGTCGATGCCGTCGACGAGGAGCGCCAGCCCCAGCCACCAGAACATGTCGACGAAGCGATGCTCAGCTGCCGCGACGACCCCGAGGAAAGCGAGGAACGAACCGGATGCCGTCAGGAGGTGAACCGAGAAGGCGCGAATTTCGGCATACGGAACTTTTTTGTAATTGAAGATTCGTCTGATCACGCGTCAGTCCCGCCTTTCCCTTATCCGGCGAGATATGCGGCCAATCACCGCGCATTGCAACCGGCTTGGCCCCACCGCAAGACATAGAGCATTGCTTTTTCCATGCTGCGCTGCCGTGCCCCATGGATATGCCCGCCACGAAGCTCTAGATAATCGAGAGTACATTTTGCAGAGCAGGACGACGGACATGCAGCATTTCGAGATTGCCGTGGTGGGTGGGGGACTGGCCGGATCGGTTGCCGCACTGGCGCTCGCGCGTGCCGGCCGCAAGGTGGCGATCATTGCGCCTTCCTCCGAGAAAACCGACGAGCGCACGACCGCACTGATGGACCACTCCATTCGCTTTCTTGAACGACTTGGCGTCTGGGAGGAGATCGCGCCTTCCGCCGCGCCGCTTTCGGTCATGCAGATCGTCGATGGCACCAAGCGGCTGCTGCGCGCGCCGACGGCGCAGTTCCGGGCGCAGGATGTCGGCCTCTACGCCTTCGGCTACAACATACCGAACCGGGCGCTGTCGGAAACGCTGGATGCGGCGGTGGCAGCAGAACGCAATATTACCAACGTCGCCCAAACCGTCGAGACCTTCGATTTCTCGGCCGAAAGAGTGATGCTGACTCTGTCGGACGGCACGATTGCCAGCGCGGATTTCGTCGTGGGTGCGGATGGCCGCCAGTCGAAAGCGCGGGACACGGCCGGCATCGGCGTGCGCCGCTGGTCCTATCCCCAGTCGGCGGTGGTACTGAACTTCGCCCACAGCCTGCCGCACGGCAATGTTTCGACCGAGGTCCATACGGAAAGCGGACCGTTCACCCAGGTTCCCCTGCCCGGCCTGCGCTCCAGCCTCGTCTGGGTGGTGAAGCCGGATGAAGCCCGCCGTCTCGTCGAGCTTCCGACCGAGGAATTGTCGCGGCTGGTCGAAGACCGCATGCAGTCGATGCTCGGCAAGGTGAAGGTCGAAGGCAAGGGACAGGCATGGCCACTCTCCAGCCTGATGGCGGAGCGGTTCGGCAAGGGCCGGCTGGCTCTGATCGGCGAGGCCGCACATGCCTTTCCGCCGATCGGAGCGCAGGGCCTCAACCTGTCGCTGCGCGACATCATCGCGCTTTCGGACCTGCTCGCCGCAACCGGCGACCGTCCGGTCCCTGCGGATGCAGGCGATCGCTTCAACCGGCGCCGCGGCCCGGATATCGTCAGCCGCACGGTCGGCGTCGATCTCCTCAACCGTTCGCTGCTGTCGGATTTCCTGCCCGTCCAGATGCTGCGTGCCGCCGGCCTGCACATCCTCAGCTACGCGCCGCCGCTCCGCAATCTGCTGATGCGCGAGGGGATCGAACCGGGTCGTGGCCTGCGGGCCGTCGTCGATGCCTTACGGAAAGAGATCCGGCGGTAACGCGCCTGAGTTGATGAGGTAAAGCAGCACCGGCAGCGTTGCCACCGATGCGACGGTAATGATCAGGATGCTCGCGGATGCCCTCTCCTGCCAGACGCCGTATTGCTGGCTGATGACAAAAACGTTGGTCGCCGTCGGCAGCGCCGAAAGCAAAGTCGCGGAATAGATCCTGACCTTGCCCCCAAGTTTTATCCAGTTTTGAGTTCGCTCCAGCGGTTTTTGGTTGCTGTATTTGGGGCGGTAGCGGCGGGTTGCGGTGCGGAGCCATTTCGGCTGCGCAGCACCGCATCACGTCGCGGATTGATGGTCTGAGCGAACTCGGCGGGTGTCAGCCAGCCAAGGCCGGAGTGCGGTCGATGATCGTTGTAATCGCTGCGCCAGTTTGAAAGCGCTGATCGAGCGTGGGTCAATGACGAGAAGAGCGTTTCATTCAAGAGCTCGTCGCGCAGCCGACCATTGAAGCTTTCGATGAAGGCGTTCTGGATCGGTTTGCCTGGTGCGATGTAGTGCCAATCGACTTTGGTCCGGTCGGCCCATTGCAGGATCGCGTTGCTGGTGAACTCGCTGCCATTGTCACTGACGATCATCCTGGGTTTGCCACGTTCCTCGATAATCCGATCAAGCTCGCGGGCAACCCGAAGGCCGGAAAGCGAGGTATCCGCGACGAGGCCAAGGCATTCTCTGGTGCAATCGTCGACGACCGTCAAAACCCGGAACCTGCGACCATCGGTGAACTGATCCGACACGAAGTCCAACGACCAACGATCGTTGGACGCCATCGGAACCAGCATCGGTGCTCGTGTGCCTATCGCTCGCTTTCGGCCGCCACGCTTGCGCACCGTCAGCTTCTCCTCGCGATAGAGCCGGAAGAGCTTCTTGTGGTTTACAAGGTGTCCCTCGCGCCTGAGCAGCACATGAAGGCGTCGATAGCCGAAGCGGCGGCGTTCGTGCGCCAACGCCTTCATGCGCTCGCGAAGGCCCTGATCGTCGCTGAGTTTAGTGTCATAACGGATCGTCATCCGGCAAAAACCGATGGCTTTACACGCCCGCCGTTCGCTCATCCCACGTTGGTTCATGAGATGTGCGACAGCTTTCCGCTGGGCTGCGGGCGTCACCACTTCTTTCCCAAAAGGTCTTTCAAAGCGGCATTGTCGAGCATGGCATCCGCCAGAAGCCGCTTCAGCTTCGTGTTCTCGTCCTCCAGCGTCTTCAGCCGCTTGGCCTCGGACACCTCCATGCCGCCAAACTTGGCTTTCCATTTATAGATGCTGGCATCGCTGACACCGTGCTTGCGGCAAAGCTCCGCGACCGGCGTGCCCGCCTCGTGCTCCTTCAGAATGCCGATGATCTGTTCGTCCGTGAAACGGTTGCGCTTCATTCTCTGGTCCTCTCAATGGGCCAGAGCTTACTTCAAAATGGATTATTTCAACGGGGCAAGGTCAATCCAAACGGGATCGAAATTGCCGATCAGCGACAGGACCGCATAGGTGGTCATCGGCAGCACGATCAGCTTGGAGACCGCGATATAGCTGATCTCCACCGGCACGCGCTTGATCGGCCGGAGCGCCAGCGTCACCCCCATGGCAAAAAGCGCACAAGGGGCCGCCGCCTGGGCGAGATAATCGATGAGCCGCTGGAAGGCAGCAGGCGGCTGCACGGCAAATGCCGCGAAGCAGAATCCGAGCGCCGTCGAGATGATGAACGGGTGCAGCACGACTTTCCGGACGATATCGCCGACCACATCGCTGGCTGGGCGTTTGTCGCCGCCGGCCACCGCCATCATCGCAGGCGCGACGATGAAATGCGCAGCGTTCTCGAAGCAGACGATCAGCGCCACCGGCACCGCTGCCGCCTCACCGAAAGCCAGTAGCGCCAGGCCCGGCCCCATATAACCGATATTACCATAGGCGCCGGCAAACGACTGGATGGTGCAATCGACAAACGAATTGCGACGTAAAAAGAAGCCGATCAGGAAGAGAGCGAAGAAGACCAGGTAGGTCGCGCCGATCTCGCCGAAGATGAAGTCGGCCCGGGTCAGCTGCTCGACCGGAGTGCGGGACACGAGCTTGAAGAACAGCGCCGGCAGAGCCGCGTAGATGATGAACGTGTTCATCCAGCCGAGCGCTTCGGCCGGCTGTTTCGTCACTCTCGCGGCCGGATAACCGATGAAGATCAGCCCGAAGAAGGGCAACAGCAATGCAATGATATCGGCCATCGGTTCCCTGCCCGAATGAGCGGGCCATATTGGAAGACGCTTTTCCGTTAGCCGATTTGCATCAGGATTGGAAAGGTCTGCTGGAACCAGATTGCGGCCGAAGTGACGAAACCGAAGATGAAAGCGAGCCCGGTGAGGATCAGGAAGACCCCCATGACCTTCTCGACCATGCCGAGATGGCGGCGGAAGCGGGTGAGGAACCGCATGAACGCACCGGAGAAGCCGGCGGCGATCCAGAACGGCACGGCCAGGCCCAAAGAATAGATGGCGAGCAATGCCGCTCCCTCGCCGACCGTGTCGCGGGATGCGGCGACGCCGAGGATGGCGCCAAGCACCGGGCCGATGCAGGGTGTCCAGCCGAAAGCGAAGGCAAGTCCCATGACATAGGCGCCGGAGAGCGTCGCCGGCTGGCCGCCGCCCTGGAAGCGTGCTTCGCGGGCGAGAAGGCCTATCCGGAAAACACCCAGAAAATTCAGCCCCATGATGATGATGATCAGGCCGCCGAGCTTCGACAGGAGATCGAGATGCTGACGCAGGAGCACGCCGATCGTCGAGGCGCCGGCCCCGAGCGCCACGAAGACGGTGGCGAACCCGAGGGTGAAGAACAATGCCGACTTGAGCACCGCCCGCCGTGTTCCGCCCCCCGAATCGATAACCGCCGCCCCTCCGCCGCCGCGGAACTGCTCGACCGAAATGCCCGCCATATAACAGAGATAGGGCGGCACGAGCGGCAGCACGCAAGGAGAGAGAAACGACAATGCGCCGGCAAGAAGCGCGCTCAGCAGGGATATTTCGGCAATCGACACGTGTGGCTCCGGATGGCGGGCTTCCGGGAGCCCGCGTCTTACGCTTGAGGTAATGGCCGAACGCGGCGAATGCCAATCACCTTTTCGCAGCGCGACGGAAAAGCGTCAGATAGCCGCATTTTTGCTGTTTTTGCGGGTTGACCGCAAGGGGGCACCTGCCTATGTTCCGCGCACTTTCAAGGACGCGCTTACCCGCGGCCGCGGGAGAGCGTAGCTCAGCTGGTAGAGCAACTGACTTTTAATCAGTAGGTCTCGGGTTCGAACCCCGACGCTCTCACCATAAAACTTCTCAACGAAATCAATATCCTATGGCGACTTTCTGAGATATTGGATGCCGTCGATTTGCACCGTTAGGGTCAGCATAGGGTCAGCAGCTTAAGAATCGTGCATTATCCACAGGCCCTTTAAAGAGCCCAGCAACGAGCGAATCTCTGGCTTTTCAGTCGTATCGACCGCTGGCCAGCTACGCCGTCCAGGCAGAAACAAAGCTCGGCATCTCGGCGGCGTCTTCGATGCCGAGCATGTCCTGACCCTCTTCCGGGGTCAGGGTGCCGTCAAAGATGCGACGCGCGACGTCCCCAGGACGAAACCGCACCTCGACCTCATGTTCACGGGCGAGCCGATAAAGGTATCCATACGACCGCGCGCCCGTCCTCCGTCGCGCCTCATGTCCCGATATCTCGCCGCGCTGCCACGCGTCCAAGACGTCCGCGATATCACTCATAGCCGAGCCGCCGGAAATCCTCACGGAGGGGCTCGCAAGTGTCCCCCGAACGGTGAGCGGTCAGCCTCTCACCGTCGAGGAACGCGATGAGCAGGGCGTGTACGGCAGCGACGAATGCCTCGTGTTCGGCATCCTCCTCGTGGAGCCGACGGACAGCAGTCTCAAGCGGGACAAGGCAGCCCCGGCCGATCGACGCCCAAATGTAGTGAGCGGCCGCCTCGGCAATATCCGAGTCTTGTAGTTGAGACATGTTAGCTACCCTTGCGCCTTGTAAATGCCCAGAAAGCGGGATCTCGCCGTCTCGTCCAGACCCTCGAAGTCCGCCCCCTTCGCAAACGCTTGGACACGACGGATAACGAGATCGACGTACGCCGTTTGCGTCCACTCCGAGTCGTCGACGCTCGAGAACACGACGTGGCGGAAGTCGACGATGCGGCGGCCGATGAGGCACTGCTCGACGTAATGGGCGACGTCAGCGTTGATCTGCGCGGCGCGCTGACGGCCCAGCTCCTCTTTCTCGGCCTCCCCGCATGCGTACTGTGCGTGCGCCAACGCGCCCATAATCGCCTGCTGCCCACGGCCGCGAGCTGTGGGCGCATGGACTTCGAAGCCGACCGTCGGGTGACCGCTGGCGCGAAATCGACGATGGACCGATCGGATGCCGCGGACATGAAGATCGACCGCAGGCGTGTCCGGAAACAGGGAGCCTTCCTTGATGCGGCGAAGCTCTGATAGGCAGCGCTTGATCGATGCCAGCCAGATGTCTGGCATCGTGTCTTCGATTCCCGTCGACGATGTCATGATCTCCGGGTAGTCCGTACGCAGCTGCGCGATGTCTTCAAGCTTCATGACGACGCACCTCCAGGCCCAGGTCACGCTGGCAGCCAGGGCAAAGCACCGTCTGCCCCTTCGGCCCGTCCACGAGCCATCCCGGGCGTCCATCCTTCGCGCAGGTCCACGCTGACAGCGTTCGTGCGTCCGTGACGATCCCGAGGATGCTGTCGATGATGTCCTCGGGATAGACGGCTGTGTCGTATCCGACGTCGAGCCACATCAGGCCACGGTTGCGGGAGATCGCTCCGACCCGCAGACCCGGATGCAGCGCTTTGAGAGCGTGGATGGCGCGATCGGCGATCCCGAAGTGACCGACAGCGATGTCTACGACCGCGCCGGAAACGAAGACATCGCGATACTTGTTGACGAGAACACGGCTCATGAGATCGTCCATTAGTGCAGGCTCCCCTTAACGGCGTGCAGGGCGACATCGATGATGCCGCGCAACTGACGCATGCCTTCCGAGCCGATGAACGCCGGAAGACCGGCCGTGGAAAATACGAGGTCCCCATCAGCGTCCTGTCCGATGGCAACGATGATGAAGAATGCCCGGATTTCCGACGGCAAATCCGCGATATCCTGAAGCGCTTTGTGGACTGCGGGCATCCATTCCGTCGGAACGGAAACCCGTGCGTCAGGCGCGATGATGCTGCCGTACATCTGGTTGAGCTCGTCTCCGGTCATCGTGCGCCCTCCAGGTTCATCTGAGCGGTCAGCTCTTTGAAGGTCCTCGGGGCGTAGCCCACGCCGATCGCGTCCACGCCCACGTCGCGGCTAAGCCCGACACCAGGGAGCTTTCCATGTGAGTGGCCGTAGAAATGGACAGACCCCTTGTGAGAGCCGGGCCAGACGCGGTGGGAGTAGTGCGAAAGAAAGACGCGATGGCCTTCGTCGGTCGTCTCGAGCGACGTTGTCGGCGTCCCGAGCCAGTCGAGACGCGCCAGCGTCGGGTGCAGCGCGTTGGGTTTCTTGAAGTCGTGATTCCCGAGGATGAGGACCTTGGAACCCATGAGACGGCTGAAAATGGAGCGGACGCGGTCCTCGTCGCCGAGGTTCATCGCGAAGTCGCCGAGGTGGTAGACGATGTCGTCGGGACGGACGACGGCGTTCCAGTTGCGGATGAGCGCCTCGTCCATCTCGTCGGCGGACTTGTATGGACGGTTGCACGACGAGAGCATCAGGGCGTGCCCGAAATGCGTGTCAGACAAGTAGAACTTCTTGCGGAAGTGAGACATGGGGTGACTCCTGCGAATAGACTGATAGCGGTCGGCCTGGGGGCTTCAGATCGCTATGGCTATTCGCAGGGTCATCTCTCGTTCTCACGTTGGTCAGCGGCGCAACCATGCCGCGTAGGTATTTCGTTGTCAACGCGGCATCCGGGCATCCGGTTAACGGAGTGCGATCGATCAGTACGGGATGTAGCAGTCGTCGATGTCTGCGGATTCCACGAGATGCGGCCCTTCGACATCGCCGTATTCCAGGGCTCCGAACTCGTCACCGACGCGCAGGTCCTCGCCCTCGACCGCAGCGATCTTGCGCTTCGGTGCGAGGATCATCGGCAGGGCCGTCTTCTGGCGCTTCGGTTGGCGCTTGGTCCGGACGAACGGCTCGGCTGCAGGCAGCTCTTGTCGCTCAACGCCCAGCCCGGTGAAGTCCCTCTTGTCGACCCATTCCGCAAAGACCTCATCACCGCCGAGCTTGCGGATGCGCGACCTGAACTGCTTGGCCGAGTAGCCGATGCAGCCCTCGGGATACTTGGAGGACGCCCGCTGAACATCGACACACCACAGTTCGGATATGCGGACCGCGCTTACGCCGAGCGTCGTCTCCGCCTGCCTGAGCCGCACGACGGATGGATACTGGTGCCGCAGCAGCTGAAACCG
The DNA here is from genome assembly GCF_964254135.1 of Neorhizobium tomejilense. Taxonomy (NCBI): domain Bacteria; kingdom Pseudomonadati; phylum Pseudomonadota; class Alphaproteobacteria; order Hyphomicrobiales; family Rhizobiaceae; genus Neorhizobium; species Neorhizobium tomejilense. The sequence goes on along the minus strand of NZ_CAXUSO020000001.1, from coordinate 1,672,313 downwards.
GGAGCGGTCTGCCAGCGCTCTGATTCCTTCGTCCGTCATGAATGCTGGCTTAGCTTCCACAAGGCGCTTCTGAGCGCCGCCGAACGACACGACAAGCTTCCCGCTATTGGAAACGTAGAGATCGACGTAAAATCGCCGACGAGGTCCGTCGATCGTCATCAGGTCTTCTCGAACTCGCTCGATAGCGTCGTCTACGACCTCGGCCTGCACGGTCTCCAGCCCTACAATCCGCCTGAAGTCTTCCCTAGTCAGGTGGACCTCGTCATGGAACGCCTTCGTCTTTCCAGCCTCATAGCAAAGCCGGATGTAGAGCGCCGCCGAGAACTTGGACTTGAACCGCGAGAGTGCGTTCAGATCGATACGGCAAAATCCGACGCTGTCGAGAACGATTTGACGAAGGCCTTCGGGAAGGCTGTAGTGCAGCCAGTCGTTCCCCGACATAGACTCCAAGTCCACCGCGTCAGGACACTCCAGCATCGGCATGGCCTGACGGCCGGCTCGGCCGTGATAGGACAGGCTAGCGCCGGACAGGCGCACAAGGCAGGCCCTGATCCTGTCGAGGCTGCGGATGCCGATGAACTTGGCGACAGCGGACAGCTGGACGAAATGCGTGTCGGCAGCCATGCCCGACTGCCGGGCCTCCGCGAAAAGCCGCCACCAGATCGCCACGTCGGTTGCCCTCAGCTTGGCCGTGTCGAGCTGTAGCGTTTCGACGAGGACACGCGGCACCTCAACGCGGGGCGATGTCGTTTCGTTTGTGTAGACGGCCTCGGCGGCCAGGTTCTTAGCCTGAACGCCCAAACGCTGCATGCCCTTCTGGGCTTCCCTGACAGTGGGTTTGCGCAAATAGGTCTCCGAGGACCCATCGCTGAATTTGAGTGCCAGCAGACGGCCGCGCTGGCCGCTGGCGGGATGCTTGGTCTGGTAAGGGTTGCCTTCAGCGTCGCGCTTGAGTTCACGCTTCTCAGGCTTGCGTGGCTTCGCTCTGACGATGCGGTTGCCGCGCAGGACCCGGATGCCGTCAAGCTCCGAAGGCTCGGCTGCCTTGGTTAGGGTATTCCGTGTCGTCTTGGTCATCTGTCTGCTCCCCGGTATAACTATGGTTGGCCGGGGCGGAGCGTGGTGCAAGCCGTGTCACGTTATTATTTTGATTTTCTAGTCTATCTACATGTACTTATTGAATTATTTTACTGGCGCACATCGTGGTACTATAGAATAACACTCTATATCTCTCTTTAAGCGTCCGAAGCGGGATGTCTGAGAAGCCCATTGATAGCTCTATAAGACAACCTTGGGGTTCTTCTGTCTTCCGAGTCTTGGTTTCTCGGGCTTCGCCAAGAAAGAAGAACGGGGCGCTACGCTTGTTCTTGTTAAGGAGCATCCTAGCGAAGCATCGAGCAAGCCTTAGTATCAGAGTCATCCAAAGACGCGGAGCGGCCACTGGATAGCGAGATGTCATGGCTCCTCCGGGTTCTGGATTTCGGAGCTTCTTAGGTTTCGGCCGGGAGGCTCTGGGAGCCCTTGGTGTCGTATTGGCTATGGGCGGAGCCCTGCTAGTGCGCCAGCCTGTTTTCTTATCGCGTTCTACATGTAGAACATGGAATCAGAAAAGACTTGCGCCAGGATTGGCCGACAGGCATCGTTCTACATGTAGAACATTATTTCGTGTTCTACATGTAGAACGGGATCTAAAGATGTCGAAGAGTTTGACGATCGAACTGCTGAAGGAACTCATCGCCGATGACGGCGTGATTAAGCTGAAGCCTGTGGCTGTCGGCATCAGGGACCTGCCTGATGAAGAGCGGAAGGCCTACAAGGCGAGGAAGCAGGCGGAACGTAGGGCGAAGCTGAAAGAGCGGGTCGATCGCGGCAGTGTGAAATTCGACGTCGCAACAGCTCGGGAGGCCCTGGCGGACGCCGCACTGATGCTGCTCGCTTCCGGAGCCGATGGATCGGTCGCCATCGAGCGGTACCTCGAAAAAGTCTTCCACGACCAGGCAGGCGCTCCCCTGACGATCAAAGCAAAGGCGAGAGCGGGCCTTCTGAAACCCAAGCTCCTGCACATTGCGGCGAAAGCGTCGTAGATTGCCAATGGGACATCGGTGTCCCATTTCCACATTGTTTCGATTTCGGCGGCCCCGACCACGGTCGCCGTTTTGTCGCTTGCATCGGAACGGCGTTTCGTAGGCTCGGGAAACGCCGTTTCGGGAGTATTGAGCGATGGCAAGGGATTTCTTCAAGACGACAGAGCGCCAGCGGACATCTGCACAGCGCACGCGGAAGCGTCGACTGGACGTCGGCAAGCCGCAGCCAATGGCCATCGACGAGGCGCTGTCGGCTGCGGTCCGTGCGGCGCTGCGGTCCGTGCGGCGTGACGGCGATCGGCAGGTCCTGACGTCGGCGTTTCTGGACTCACTGTTCGACGTCGCGCTCGATCACCTCGTCGAGGTTCGGGGGCATGACCGCCAGCAATCATGGACGGCTCTGACAGCTCGGCTCGTTAAGCGCCGTCGGTACTCCTCCTTGCTCGCTGATAAAGGATGATGCGCGGGTCATCTTTTTGCTTCGACCCTGTCTCACGGGCTTCCCTGCCTAGCGTTTGCGTGCGTTTTTCCTGTTTCCCCCCATTACTTCATAAACAAGAATCCCGGAATCGTAGAAACACGGCGTTTCGATTTCGACCGGCGGACGCCGTATCGCGATCCGCCGCGGTATGCTCGTCCCAGTAATTCGAGACACCGCCTATGACCGTCGACACCAGGCCAACTACACCTGCCACCCTGCCGCTGCGCGTGCATTTGCTCGAGCGGAAGATTAGTGAGTTCCAGCCGCCCGAAGGCGAGGACCTGACGGCCGTCATCGCCTCGCTGAACAGACTCTACGTCTTGACTCAGACGGGCGCGGTCTCGTTCCCGGCCCAACCGCTCACCTGGGACCTTCCCGACGACCAGTTTTTCTACGGTCCATCCGGTATGAATACGTCGCTGTCTGGCCTGGTCCTTGGCGATCACATACCTGACTACGGTCTCTCGACGAAACCGTTTATCGAGCGAGTCCTCGGCGGCGAAGAGACCGGGAACCGCTTTGGAGCGAGGTCTCTCGTGCAGATCGTACTCGGCAGTAATGACTGGGACTTCGAAGATGACGCCGTCTCCAGTCTCGCGAGCAAGACCCTCGGCAGTCAGATGCTCGTGACGCAGTTGCTTGACGATCCCGAGACCGGACACGGCTCGGTGCTAAGCTACATCAAAGCCGTGGAAGCTGCTCACACGATCCAAGTACAGATCATGCAAGCCGACATCGATTCGCTCCTTCAGCGGGTTTCTGACCTGGAGAACTCGTGACAACGCCCGGCATCCGCTTCGATTACGAAGACAGCGTCCGACGCTTCCGCGCCGACCTTGACGCACTCGGTCGCGAGGTCTTCCCGCGAACCCTCGAGACGCTGCTGAACCGCGCGACGGCACAGGTCCAGCGCCGCCTGACAGATTACACGGCGCGCGTCGTCAACAAGCCGAACGCTTTCACGAAGAAGGCCTGGTTCTACACCCCTGCCCGCTGGCAGGACGGCGACAGGATGTTTTCTGAGGTCCGCGCCCGGCCGACGCAGGCTCAATATCTTTGGTTCCTGGTCAACGGCGGCCGCCGTGTCCCGGGCGACGTGGGCACGAACCGCAGCGCTCGAGACATGTTCGCGTTCACCGCGAAGCTGTCCCCGCAGGACGGCATCGATCGGAAGTACGTCAAAAAACTGGGCCGTCAGCTGAAGGCCGAAAAGAAGCGTCGCGCGCTCTACCGCGGCAAGCGTGCTGCCGTTGTCGCCGAGAACCTGCCTGCAGACAAACAGGCGAAGAAGCTCGCGCGGCTCAAGTGGACGCACGTGTCGAAGAACGCCCCGGGGATATTCCTCGGAACGATCGGCGGCATCAAAGGATGGTGGCAGCGCCCCGAGCGATATCTGAACACCGAACGTCATGCGGTCATCAGCGCCTCACGAGGTCCGGGAGCGTCCGCTGGTCCATCAAACCTGTCTCGCACTCGCTCGGGCTCGAAGGCGAAGCTCCTCGTCGCTCTGGCCAAGGAGACGGACTATGATGTCACGTTCGACTACGACGGCGAGGTCAATCAGGCCTTTGCCGATAACATGACGCAGGCAGCGTTCACCTCGTCGATGGAGTACCAGCGTCGGCGTCAGCGGCTGATCGACGGAACGCCATGAAGAATAAATGGTGTCTACAATTTTTTCGCTATTGAAGACGCCAGGCTCCCGCACCATCTTCTTCATCAACAACAACGAAATAGCCGCGACGTGTTGAGGGACCACAAGGCGCTAAAAGCAAAAACCCTCATACAGCGTTGGCCTGATGTGCAAGGCGGCTACCGTAAGGGACCCTGCACATAAGAGATAGAGGTGCAGCTTTGCTGGCATTCTTCGTTCTCGAAGCCAACCAGACGAGCGACGTGCGACGCTACAAGCTGGAATTCGGATGCGCAGTGCATCCAAACTTGGCTTCCCTGGCGTTCTTCATAGCCCGGCTGTTCTAACGGAAAGGCCCTCGTTCGCGGGGGCCTTTTTCGTTTTCGCCTCTCGTCCCTTGCATCGCCGGATCTCAGTGTCTCCTCACACGTCTGGGGAGACAATCATGAGACACCATTCCGCCGCCGCCATGGCTCTTGGCGACAAGCTCAAGGCCACCGCCCGCAACCACAACATCGACGTCAACACCTACGCCTCGCGCCATGTCGCCGAGCGGGTCGTTCATTATCTCGGAACGGCGCTCTCGACGCCGTTCATGCTGACGGGTGGTCTAAACTTCGCGCAGGACATCCGGGAGACCAGGGACGCCGATCTCGTCGCCGTCCGCCGCATCTCGAACGCTGAATTCCAGCGCGCCCTGATACTCATGCGGCCCTGGCTCGAAGCCGAGGGCATCACGCTGCATGCCGCTTCTGCTACGCCGAAGGTCATCGACCTCGACGGCGGCAAAGAGGTCGATCGCTGGAAGATCGAGGCCACCGCTGGCACGCTCCGTGGCAATACGCAGGTTGACTTCGGGTTCTCCAACGGCCCCGACGCCTTCCCCGACGGCATCGAATGGAAAGAGATGCCGACCCTGATGAAGGGCGGACCGGTCCTGCGCGCTCGGTGTCAGCCGCTAGCCGCCGCCGCCGCGGAGAAGATGCTCGCTATTTTCCTCCAGCCGATCGGTGACTACCGCGTCAAGCACCTCGCAGACGTCGTGAACTCGGACCTCTGGGACGGCGTCGACTGCCGCGCCGTCGCCCGGGAGATCGCCAGGACCGTCCGTCATCGCGGCATTCCGGCGGGCGTCATTACCTGCCGCCCGCCCGAGCTTGCATGGTCGTCGATCGTCCGCCGTGAGGCAGCGTGGACGACACACATGGAGGCTGGGAAAACGGACCTCACGCTCGACCAGGCTTGGATCGATGTCAACGGACTCTGGTGCGACGTCTATGCCGAACTCAAGAAGCTGCCGCGCTCCCATTTCCGCCGGTCGACTTTGGCACCTACCCTTGTCGACAGGATCATCGCAGGCGAGCGCCCCAAGTCAGCGCCAGCCTATAAGCCTTTCTGAGGACGTATGCCCAAGACCCTGAAGATCGCAACGAAGATGCCGGAGCCTGAATTCGAGCGTCCGGCACCGTCCGAAGACCCCGACGTCACCAGGACCTACGTGCGCGGCCTCGCGCGCCACTTGACCGTCACGCCCATCGGCCACATCCTCGAAGCTGATCTCAAAGACGGCCTCCGCCGCGCCCTCGCCGCCCAGCACGCTGCCATCGAGGCCTTCATCGAAGGAAAACTCGCCGAAGGCCTGTCATTGCAAGAAATCAACGAGTTCAGCGCCGTCCAGATGCAAGTAATGCCGACGCTTGTCGAACGCAACGGACACCGAAAACTCGAGTGGCCCTTCAAGATCATCGGTCCAGACGACTGAATAAAGAAACGTATACATCTGGGTATACATAAGGCTTGCGTCATTCCGCCGTTCGGACAACCATATTCTTAGGCGCACATTCCGCGCCAGGGAGATGAACATGAAAACACTTTCGGAAATCCTCAAAAACAAGACCTCGCCCGCTGTCATTTTCGGACACATTCATCGCCGTCAAGAAGAACTGCGCGCCGTACTAAGGGACGCCCAGCGGAATCGCACGTACGAGACAGCGACGGTTGAGGACCTGCTCGACTACGCTTATATCATGCTCTTTTTTGAAACCCTGTCACTTCCGTATGTCCTCGATACTACAGTTCAACTACTCGAAGCGTGCCGCCTGAATGTGGGTCGGGGCGCGGCCTTTGATGCTGCGGGTATTCCGGAAGAGCTACGGCGTGCTAACGAATCGGACGCGCGCGATCGCGCTAACAAGGTGATGTTCGGCCCCAAATATCAAACCCTCGGCGTCTACAGATCCATCATCCATGTTGACGCGCGGGAGGAGAAGGTGGCCGCCTGAGCACATCGTTAACCAGAAAACCACAAGAGCCGCCTCCGGGCGGCTTTTTCTATGCATGCCCCCCGGACATCATCGGTTCACCAGGATAGTCGACGGGCGGAACGGGAGAGCGGCGATGCGGATGACGGATGCTGAAAAGATGGGGATGCACGTCCTTGCGCGCCGCCTCGACATCGGCCCGCGGCTGGACTGCCCGGGCAATGCCTCATCGATCGACGAGCTGTTTTTCGCATCCATCGGTCGGATTTTCCTGAAGGACACCCGCGCCCGAGATGCCAGGATCGGCCATCCCGGCCCGAACAGCTTCAGCGCGTTCGAAAAGTTGTCATGGTACTGGCACTCTGCCGTTGACGACTATACCCACCGCCACGAGCAGGCTCTCATTCACATCCTTGACTGGCTTTCGTCCGCGTCCGTGGAACACCACGCGTGGCTCAAGGACCTGGACGATCATGGGCGGCCAAAGAAGCTCATGAAGTGCGGCACGATCAAGCGCCTGCTGCACGAAGCAGACAAGGCCGAGTGCCGCCTGCAGCGCCAGCCGATGCCTCACTATCTCACACTAACGTCCGCCGACGAGCGCCACGAGATGGGCCTGGGTGCCGGGTATTCGCTGGTCCGCCTCCTCTCACCTGCTGCCTTCGACGTCGAAGGCGCGGAGATGGGCCACTGCATCGGGCGCGGCTCATATGACGAGGACCTGCTGGTCGGCGGCCATGAGTTCTATTCGGTTCGCGACGAGGACGGCCGCCGCCGTGCCACGATCCAGATCGTTCCCAAGGAGATCGACGGCAGCGTTTACGGTCAGCTCAGGCAGTTCGTCGGACACGCGAATGAGATCCCGGAGCCGCATATCGTAGACCTCGTGAACGGCGTCATGACGGACCTGCGCTGGATCGAGAAGCCCAGAACGAAGAGCGAAGTCGCGTCCGACGCCGACATCCGCGAGGCATTCATCCGAGGACTTGCGCTATGACGTACGAAGAAAAGCCCCTCGACCCTGTCGCCCGCGCCGCTGCCAAAGAGGCCAGCCGTGCCGAGGACGCCTGACAGCTGGCGGCAGGCAAAATCACTCCAGCCGAACTCCGGAAGCGTAACGGGTTCATGTCGGCGCTGGACCTCACGAAGTTCATTATCGCCGCCATCGGCGGAAAGCCGATTAAGCGCAAGCCGCCGACGGATTTGTAACCCGCCGCCGGCGGAACCAACATTGTCCTTAGCCGTCCGTTTCAACGGCACCAGGGAGAACGAAATGCTCGACGAACGACATATGGCACCTGACGAAGAACTCGACATTATGGCCCTCAGCCTCAAGGCGATTGAGGGCCATTGGATGCTGTACACTCCTGCGCAGCGTGACGTGCTGATGCCTTATGTGCGAGGTCTCGCAACTTACGAGGCAAGCCGCCCCGCCGCCCCTCGCCGCACGAACGTCGTGGATTTCGAAACTGCGCTGATCAAGGCCCGCCTGTCCAAGGCTGTTGCCCGTGAACGCCGTTCGGCCCTTGTCGAGGCCCGAAACGTGCTCCAGCATGGAGTCAACGAGTTCGGAGACTGCTTATATGAAGACATGGACTAACCCACGCTTCAACGACCGACATCTCGCCGACCGCCTCGAAGCCGAGGTCCGCGACCTCCGGGACCGCCTTCGCTACGAGACCGGTCGCGAGCGTGCTGACACTCTCGACGATATCGAGAAGCTGGAACACCAGCTCTCGAGGATGCACTGCTAGCCGAAGCCCCGCTGTCTCGGCGGGGTATTGTCGTCCGTCGGATCGATGGACGCGTCGTCAATTCGGGCGGCGGCCCGTCTGATTTTTTCCGCGTATTCGTCCATGTCCTCGCCGCTCAGATACGCCCGCGCGCGGCCCATGTAGGCTTCCTTCACACCTGCAGGCGTGCCGTCGAACCCCTTCTCGATGTCCGGGTTGTTTGGGAAGTCCATCCGGAACATGAGGCCTGCAGCGTCTTCTACCTGCTGCTCCGTGATCGGCTCAGGCTTATGCGGGAGGTCTGCGTCGTGTTTGACCTTATCGCCGAGTTGCACGATCCAGCCGTTCACCATTCTTCGGAACGACGGCATGAACCAGTATAGTGCGGCTAGGATTGCGATCCACGCGAACAGATTAGTCATTGCCACTCCCCCAATTTCAAGACGCCGCCTTGGGTAGCAGTGTCAGATCGAGTCAGCAATCTGGTTGCGAAGAAATCCTGCCGGCGAACGCCCGGCCTGCTTTTTGTCGACCCACAATCATCTCGGACACCAAAACAAGGGAGATGATGATGTCTGAGAATACGTGGAGGGAGATCACCCCCCATTTCCGAGTAGACCACGACACCGATTATTCGTTCGCCGAGATCGAGCGTCGGGACGGTGAGACCAAGGTCTGGCGTCACTCGTTCCGCAGCAACCCGGCATGCCGCACCGCGGCTACTATGGACGACGTTCTCGACCGTCTTCGCGGCTACAGCGACGAAATCCACGGCCTTTTGAGTAAGTCATGCGGCGTTACAATCGAAAAGTCGTCGTACAGTCAGGGCATCGTAATCGTCAGGATTTATCAGCAAGATCGCAGTGGTCTGCATCTGGTCTACCGCGATCCAGCGATTCGGTTCATTCCATCCTGGCTGCGTAACGTTCTCGACGAATGGTTATGGGACGAGGTCGAATCCGCTGAGGAAGCGGTTACAGGAAAGCGTAGGCCACAGAGACATGGCAAGCCTGCCGAACCCGAATTCGCCGACGTAGCCGCCGCCGAACTCACCCCCTCGCTTCCGGATATCCAGACCCGCATCTCGGCTCTTAAGGGCGTTTTTGCCTTGGCGACAGGCCAGTACGACGATGTCTCCGAGGCCGATATCCAGGCTGCCACGGCGGGCGGGTATGGCAATCCGGAGGTCCTGCGAGGTGTGAAGGAGGCCACGTGGTTGATGGTCGAGGCTCACCGTGGGCAGGCTTGGAGCCAGGGGTATGACAAGGGCTACGAAGCCAAGGCGGCAGTCGTCGCTGAGTATGCTAAGGTGGCCGAGGGTGTGACCGTTCCATCGGACTACACGATGATATCGGTTCTGAACACCGAGCCGCCGACCGACCTGCCGATCGATGAGTACAAGGCCGAGATGAGATCGCTACACCTTCGCCAGCAGCGTGCAGAGACGCTGAGGTCTGAACTGAAGGCTGGTCAGCTTATCGAGGATATCGGCGAGCCATGGGTGAACGACTACTTGTTCTCGGCGAGGAATTGGGGCGGGCCAGACCAGAAGGCCGATATGTCGGAGGCAGCCGAATGACCTGCATCGTCGCCCTTCAGCACAACGGCAAAGTCTACGTCGGTGGCGACGCCGCCGGAACCAGCTCGTGGTCTCTAAGCCAGATGATCAGCTCTCACCCAAAGGTCTTCGAGAAGTCCGAGCTGATCATCGGCTATTCCGGTTCTTTCCGCGACGGACAGATCGTCCGTTACGCGACCGAATTCCCGCGTTGCCATCCTGCCATGGACGGCCACGAATACTTGGTCACGAATGTCGCGGAGGTCATTAGGCATTCGTTGAAGGCACACGGTGCTATTCACACCAAAGACGGTGTGGACACGATGGAAGGCAATTTCCTGGTGGCATTTCGTGATCGCCTTTACACGATCCATTCCGACCTCTGCGTACTGGAATCCAGCAGGCCGTATGTTGCGATCGGGAGCGGCGAAGACCTCGCGCTGGGCAGTCTTCACACTTCGTCTCCAGACCTCGAACCCACCCAGCGCGTCTTATTGGCGCTGGAGGCCGCGGCGACGCACAACGCTGGTGTCAGGCCACCGTTCACAATCAAGACTTTCGGCGACGTTGAAAAAGAGGCCGCCTGACACCCGGACACGGTCTCCTGTCTCCGGTACACAATGCCGACACAGGAGACCGTCCCATGCCCGCCATCACCCCTCACGAAGCCCGCCAGAAACTCTTCGAGCACCTGGCCGCAATGCTCCTATACTGGCGCGACCTCCCACCCGAGCAAGTCCTTGCTGGCAATCCCCAAGGCGAGCTTGTCCACGAACGCATGACTGGATTCTTGTTTTCCATGCTTGTTGCCGTTGATGGTGGCGCGGCATTGCCCGGGTTCGACCTCGTGCCAAGGGACGACGATGAATGGCCTACGACATCCATCAACGCGGATGTTGAGTTGCATGCGGCGTTTCCGTTCGCCTTGCTCGATCCGACCAAGCTGTGAGATTGTCCGTCATCGAACACTCTCACAGGACCCCGCGATGTCTCAAGCACAACTCGACGACTACATGGCGAAACTCAGGGCCGAGACAAAGACCAAGGCCCGGGATCAGATCATCAACACCTTGGTTTCCATCGTTATCGGTGCCAGCCTGGCATATTGGGCCTACGGCACCATTCCGCACATGGTCTTGTTCTCGTTCGTCATCTTCGTCGTGCTGTCGGTCAAGAATTCAATCGAGCAGTCCATGCACCAGTTCCGGTCGAGCGTCGAAAGCAAGATGCTGATGGATCACCTTGATATGTAGAGCCCAAAATCGGACCGGCGGAATGCCGTGGGGCGGTTGGCGGACATAGAATCTCTCTCAGACACCAAAAGGGAGATTTATGGTGGAACTAGACCTTAATAACGAATTCGCGGCCAAGCTCTTTGTAGTTTCCTATCCAAGTGAGGGACGCGATCCGCTCGATGGCTTCACGGTCGAGGGTGTACGGAAGGCACTCAACCGTCTCTTCCGTCGATGCGACCATCATCTCTCGAGGGGTATGTATCTCGGCGGCGCGACCTATTACCAGAAATGCGAATTCGTCCTTCGCGGCCTGTTATGGGGTCTCCACGGCCACGGCGCTGAACTCGCCCGGGTTCTGATCGCCTATCCTGAGCGCCGCGAAGAACTGCTCGCTGCCTTCGAGTATCGGCGTGAAATCACGACCTGGTTCTCGCAGAGTCTGATGAATGAGGTCAGAGGGCTCCCACCCTTTGACGAGATGACTACGACCATGGAGGAAGACTGGGACCCCTTTATCAAGGGGATGATTGGCGGGTACCGCACAGACCGCACAGTGGTACCAGAAATTCCCGCAGAAGACGAACTCACCGAAGCCTGCCCCCACCTCTACCCCCCTGGATATCCAAGACCGCGTCCCCGTCGGCGGGGTCATCTATTTTAGGCATCTTCTTCGTCGTCCGCTTGCTCGACTACGGTAGATTCTTCGGACCGAACCCGAGCGTTCTGCCCAAAGTAGTGCAGCGCGTTCAGGTCCTTGCCATCAACGATCCGTCTGTAGTTTTCCCGGGGATCGTTTATCATCAGGTCGCGGAGTTTCTCGCTGATTGAAAACAACGTCGGCTCCATCGAGCCGTACATGAACGGATCGAGGACTTCATCGCGATACAGTTCAATGCCGTCGTTCTTCCGGATGCCGAGGCTGAGTTCGGGTTTAGAATCCAGAGATTCTGCCAAACTGTCAAAGCTCATGACGGTAAAGTCATGAGTTTTCAGCGATGCCATCTTGTTCACGCGCTGGGGGTTTCCAATGTATTCAGCGCGTCGGCCGTACACCAGAACAAACTTGTGGTTGATAGGATTATTAGTCATACCCTCTGGATTGAGAAGCGGTCTGACGATATTGCGAAAGGCTTCCGCATTGGCAGTGCTCTGAAACCAAGCTCGCCAATCGTTGATCTGGTCAATCGCATTCTGGAACGGTGTACTTAACTTCTGACTGCTTCCTTTGAAATATTTCATCCAAGGCTTTTCAATCTCGATATGCACGGCATTCCAGTTACTTGAACTCTTGGACAAAAACGCGAAATCTGATTTGTAGTCCGCGCCTAAAGATGGCTTTCTCAAAACGATTTTGTTGGAAATGCTGTGGTTTTGCACGAATTCTCGAGGGACGAGGCGCGTGTTTTGTTCGATGAAGGTCTGGTAGACGGATTCGACGTGTTCCTCGTCGATCAGCTTCAAATAGGCCTCACGCAGTTCTTCAACTGGATACTTCAATTCCATCTCCCTCATGACTTCCCTAAGCCGCTGTTAGCACAACCGTAGGCTTCCAGTCCAAGAATCTCGTCGGCGGAAATTTGCAGCTCGCGGGAGGTGACACAATCATCTCTGGAGACACAGATTCAGGGAGGTGTTGATGTCCAACGAATACACACTCTACGTCGGTGACGAAGATGCTACCGAGGCATTCCGGAACAAGCTGGCGCAGGACCCACGGGTTAAGAAGGCATATGCCGAATGGCAGCGCGAGGAAAAGTCGCGCAATCGCAAGCCGTTCAAGGTCACCAAGGACATCACCGTCGAAAAGACCGCGTCGGCGCGCATGGCGTTCGAGGAAAACGTTGCGCAACGGAAGCTGATCTCGACGATCAACAGGCGAGCCCCAGAGGAATCGGTCCGCGCCCTGGTGTCGCAATTTCAGGCCGGGCTGAAAGTGCCGCGCCGCCGGCGCTTGCGCCGTGCACGACACCGTGTCAGCCTGAACTTCTCGAGGCTGATGAACGGCCGCTCGCTATCGCTCTCCGCGTTCCAATTCCGTTGACGCGCCGAGCCGATCGACATCCGCAAATCTGTTGACGCGGATCGCCCTTCCCCGTTCCGTCGCAAAGGCGTCAACAAAAAATCCTTCCGGGGTCCCTGAGCCATTGGCTCCAATGCGGTATATTGGCATCCGCACTCCGTCGCTACTTCCGAAAATTGAAAACTCAAATCAGCATCAGCAACCGTCGGCAGAGTCGACCGCTGCGTTGAATCTTGCACGCGCGAAAACCCCAATGGAACCAGTGATTTTCATTGAGGTTCGCGCATGTCAAACAGAAAAAAGGCCCACGGTCCGTTGCTGAATTCGCCGGGAAATTTGCCCGAGTCGTCAGCAACACCCGCCGACGACTCCGCAATCCGCGCAAAAATGGATGCCGACAAGCAGCGCCTAACGTCCGTCAGCGGTGCTTCGATCCTTCTGGGATACGATCGCGCCACGATCACGAAATGGCTGAAGGGCGATGGATGTCCCTGCGTCCAGAAGGCGGACAAATCGCTTGGACACGACTGGATTCTCGATATCTCCGTCGTCGTCAGATGGCTTCAGGAACGGGCGGCCTCCGACGCCGTCACCAAGTTCGGAGCCTCCGACACCGGGAAGATGACGGAAGCCGAAGCCAGGCGTCTCAGCGCTATTGCCAAGGCCATCATCCAGATGAAGGAAGCTGCCGTCATCCAGAAGGCCGTCGTCGAGATTGATTATGCCCGTGAACGCGTGTCGTCGGAGTACGCCGCGGTCGTCGCGGTCACGAGCGTGATCCCCGACATGATCGCTGGAAAGGTCGATCCCGCCATCGCGGTCAAGGCCCGCAAGATCGCCGACGAGCAGGTGCGCATCGCGCACGGAAAGCTGACCTACGACAAGGAGCTATCACCGCCTTGGACGCCCGGTTCGGCGGAGGCCTGATGTGCAGCACTCGATCATCCCCAGTCAGGACATCCAGGTGCTTTCCCTGTCGGAGAGCCACGCGCTCTTTGACGACATGCTCGGCGAGTTACGGAAGACCGTGCTCCAGATACCGCCGTTCAAGGACCCGTCTGAGTGGATCGAGGAAAACATAGAACTGCCGAAAGGCAAGACCTCACGACCTGGCATGCTCAAGCTGACCGGCTACCAGCGTTACGCTGCCCGCCTGTTCATGGACCCGGAAGTCTCCCAGATCACGATCCTGAAGGGCGCTCAGGTCGGATATTCCGTCTTTCTCGCCGCCATGATCTCCTACGGCCTGGCATATCTCGGCATCCCTGTCGCAGTGGCGCAGCCGACGGACGACGACGCCAAGTCCTACTTCAAGGACCGCATCGAACCGCTGCTCCGTGAGGTAAAGGCGCTGGCCACTAACCGACGCAACCCAGCGCGCGGTGAAGTCCAGGACACATGGAATGAACATCACTTCATAAACGGTGCCGTCCTTCGCCTTGTCGGTGCGGTTTCCGACGACAGCTTCCGGCGATACACGGCCCGCTGGATGATTGGCGACGAGTATTCAGCCAAAGGCTGGGCGAAGTCCAAGGGGTCGCAGGGCGAGAAGGCCGAACTATTCCGCACCCGTGGAACCGACTTCCTAGATTCCGTCCTCGTGCTCGGCTCGACGCCTCTCAGCCGCGAAGACTGCCGAACCTACCACGATTTCCTGAAGTCGGATCAGTCCGACCCCGTGGTGGCCTGCCCGCACTGCGGTCTGGCGCAGACCCTCAAGTGGGGCGACAAGGAAACGCCCTACGGGTTCAAGTTCGCCCGCGACGCCGACGGCTACGTCACCGACTGCTGGTATCAGTGCGAGAGCGACGACGGCTGCCGTATCGATGAAGTCCAGAAGACGGACATGGTGGACGACATCGACTACGTACCGCGAGCCCGCCCTAAGCGACCGGGACATCGCGGCGTCCAGTGGCCGCAGTGGCTGTCCGACGCGCCCGGTGCGGCGTGGCGCATCCTCGCCCAGTCTTACGTTAACTCGAAGAACGACCCCGAGGCCCGCAAAGTTTGGCTGAACAACGTCGCGGGTACGGTGTGGGACGACTTCACAACGTCGGCGCTCGACGGAGACTCGATCGCCAGGATCGCGGTGAACTACCCGGCAGAAGTGCCGGATGACGTTGTCTTGCTGACGGCGGGTATCGACACGCAGACCAACAAGGAAGGCAACGAGCTGGAGACACTGGCCTCCCGCGAAGCGACGGTCGTCGGTTGGACCCGCAACGGCCAGTTCAGGGTGATCGGCCACTGGATAATCGAAGGCGCGCCCGGAGAACAGGTCGCCGACCAGCAGTTGACCGACCTGCTCAATCGTCGCTTCAAGCGCCGCAACGGCACCGACATCGGAATCGCTGCGGCAGCCATCGATCTCGGCGGACACTTCGCGGACGAGACCCGGGCTTACACCTCCCGGTTCCCGGGGAAGCGAAGCATATGGGCTATCAAGGGGCGCAACAACGCCAAGGGTACGCGCAGCGCGACGGTCTGGCCGAAGAAGGCATCGAAGTCCACCAAAGGCGGCGCGTCCTTCTACGTCATCGACTCCCAACTTTCGAAAGACGCAATCTTCCGTCTCATCCAGCTGAAGGGCGATGCCTCGCCGCTCGTGCCGATGTCTATGGACCCGGACTACCTGAAGAAGCTGATGTGCGAGGAGCGCCGTCGCATCAACGGGGGATGGTACTGGCAGCCCAAGCGCGGCGGGCGGGCCGAGGAAGAATGGGCCTGCCTTGCTTATGCCTACGCGGCCCTCAAAGGCCTGCAGGCCACATGGCGCGACTGGCGTGATTTGAATCTTGCAGGGCACAAGCTCGGAATACCCGAACTGAGTTTCGATCCCGAGACGGGGGAGCTTGGCTACGACGGCGAGGACCTATCCTCCCACGCTGTCGAACGGAAGGGCGCAAGGGTGCAGCTCGACCAGGCCGACGCACCCAAGCCGACACTAGCATCGGTGGTCAAGCGGGAGCCGAAACCGAAGAAGGAAACATCGCATCCGGAGTTGGCAAAGGTGCCGACGTCTCCGGAGGGCGGACAGAAGAGGAAGCGGAAGGCTGGCTGGACGTCAGGCCCCGCGCGGAGGTGGTAGACATGGACCTATTTGACGATCTTTCAGAGGCTGAGTGCCGAGCGGAGATCAGCGCAATCCGCGCCAATCTTCTGTCTAACATCACGTCCATCTCGAACCCGACGCAGGGCGGCATTACGTACCGCGATGCCGACCAAGCGCTGATGATCATCAGGCTTCTCAAGGCCCAGATTGCCAAGCTGAAAGGCGAGAAACCGAAGAACCCAATCAAACGCGGCGGCTTCTACGGAGTACGCCCATGGTAACGCGCGTCACCAAGACCGTCAGCCGGTCCACCAAAACACCGGAACCAGTCGCCACAGGCCGCGACGTCCTGAAGTCTGTTCGCATTCGCCATTCCGGTTGGGGCCAGCGCTCGGCGTCGGCCACGTCCATGTTCGAGCCATTCCAGTCGCGCACGTTCTTCGAAGCAGCGTCGAACTCGCCGCGCCTCATCCACGCCCCGGACGTCGGGCCGAACTCGCACAACTCAGAGATCGAGCGCCTCCGCCGCAAGTCCAGGTGGATGTACGCCAACGACCCCTTCTATCGCCAGGCCTGCCGCCAGATCGGCAACAATACCGTACACCACGGCATCAAGCCGAACATCAAAGACAAGGTGCTGCGCAAGATTTGGAACCGCTGGACCAAGGAAGCCGACGCCCGCGGCAAGACCGACTACTACGGCATGCAGCATATGGGGTCAGTCGTCACTCCGCGAGACGGCGAACACTTCCTCCGTATCCGCCGTCGCCGTCCGGGTGAGATGAAGAGCGGGATCAACTTCCAGCTCCAGACGCTCGAGGCCGATCACTGTCCCCTCGACAAGACCGAGACACTCCCGGGTGGCAACGTCATCGTCTCCGGCGTTGAGCATGACGCCATCGATCGCGTCATTGCATACTGGCTCTACGACTATCACCCCCGCGACTGGGTCGTCCGCAGCGTCGGGTCAGGTCTGCCGAAGCGCGTTCCGGCCGATGACGTCATCCACGTCTACGCCCCTGACAGATTCTCGGACACCCGGGGATATCCGTGGGGCGCGTCTGCTCTGACTACCGCAGAGCGGTATCGCACCTACGACGACGTCGAATTGGAGAGGAAGATTCTGTCTTCCACGCGCGGCGGGTTCTACAAGAAGCCAAGGTTCGCTGGCGACGAAGAGACCATGTACGACAGCGACGACGGAGACGAGGCGATGTTCCGGCCGATGCACGCCGGAGAATATGTCCAGGTTCCAGAGGGCTGGGACATCCAGGAAGCCACGCCTGCTGCGTCCGATGTCAACTACGGCCCGTACCGTCGGGAGAGCCTGTCCGGTCTTGCCGTTGCGTTCGGGCTTGCAGTTGAATTGGTCACCATGAACTGGGAAAAGCTGGCGTCCGATCGCCAGTATCGTGGGCTCATGCTCGAGATCGTCCGTTACATCGAGTCGATTCAGTACCACATGTGCGTCTTCCAGCGAGACCAGAGAGTCTGGGAACTCGTCGTCTCCGAAGCCTATCTCAACGGACTTTGGAAGCCCGCAGAAGGCAAGGCCGTCGAAGACTACTATGAGGTCCGTTGGATCATGCCGAAGCGCGGCTATATCCATCCCGTCCAGGACGTCAGTGCCGTGGCCACCGCAATCGAGAAGGGCCTAGAGTCCAGAAAGTCGGCGGTCTCCGCGAATGGTTGGGACGTCGAGGACCTCGACGACGAGAATGTCGAGGACACTCAGCGCGCCGAGGCCAAGGGTCTCAAGTACAGCATGCTCGGCCTCAACTCGGCTTCCGCCAAGGGTCTGCTTGCGATGGTCGAGCAGTACGGGTCCGCCGTCCGCGCAGGCCTCATCACGCCCCAGATCGCCGATGAAATCTATCTCCGTCAGCAACAGGGTCTCCCGCCGCTGTCAGAGGAAGCTGTCGCGCACTGGCACGAGCAGAACGGCGTTCGCCAGCCGATCACGCTCGCCAAGGAGACGCCCGTCGCAGTTGGTTTCGGAGAGCAATTGGTCGATCCGAAGACTGGTGAAGAAATCTCAGCGGCACAACCGGAACCTGCCTGACCCTAACGTCGGCTGATGTGAAAAGACCCCGGAGATCGCTCCCCGGGGTCTTTCTTTTGTCGAACGCCTAACGGTTAAGGCAGTAGGCAATCGCCTTCATCAGCATCGGATACACGAACTTGCGTTCGATCTCCTTGATCGCGGCAACAGCGGCATCGTGATCGCCGTCGGCTTCAGCCTGAGCGACTTCGCGCAGCACCACGACCGTCAAGGCCATCGAATTCTGCATCGCATCGACGTACTCGTCGCCGAAGAAGATGTTGTAGATGTCGCCATAAGACAGGCCGTCGAACGGACCGATCTCCATGTACGTGTGCGGGTCCGCCTTGAAGTATGGCGCGAGCGTCACACGCGGACCAGCCACGATCTCGTCGACCGTGAACACGACGGCGGGGTCGTCGATGTTCCCGACGTTCGAGGCGATGCCTTCCAGAAGTTCCGCGCGGAACTTTGCCAGCGCGTTGTATGCGGCGGCAAGATGATGTTCCGGGATGCGGTAGCCTTTGGTGGTCATGTCCAGGGTTCCTCCTGGTAAGAGCTGACGGCCGAGCCTGGCCGCCCAACAACGAAAGTTGTCATAGCTATTGGCGCTACCCAGTTAGGCTCGTTTCTCTCTCACCTTGGATTTTCCCACAACAGACCTTAGCTCAGTCCCTCCTGCCTCGTTTCGACACTTCCCCGTATAAGGGTCTTTCCAAATTTGTCAATGATTTCAGTATGTTGAATAAAATCGATCGCATTTTATCGATTGGAAGCTAACGCCCGGAGACTCCACAGGAATCCGTTTGGCTCCGGCTCAGATGCGCGACTTCCGCACTGTCCGTGGAAATGCTTGACGTTCCGTTTTGAGTCACTGTTGCAAAACCGCAACCGTCGTCCCATTCGGACTTTGTTGTCCGCCGGCGAAGCCGCCGCGTCGAATCTTGCAAAACGGTAATTCACGCTTGCCTCAAGATAGACCTTGAGAGCGGAAATGACAGGAACAGGACAACGTAGGGGCATCGATCTCAGCCGTCGCGCGCATGACGGCCTCTCTGCGTCTGTCGACCGGTCCACCAACTCCGTTCCCCTAGTCATCACTACCGAACACCCGGTCCGCACATGGATACCGAATCCAGCAGTCGTGACGATGACGGCGGCTGAAATCGAGGCCAGCGACATCTCGTGGATCGAAGTGGACGAGGTCCTGCTCACCACTGGCATGGACTACAGCCGCACCTTCCGCATGCCGCTGCTCGACAACCACAACACCCATAGCGGAATCGATTCGATCCTCGGCCGCGTCGACAATATCCGCGCTGAGGGTGGCAAGATCATCGGCGTCGGCGTCTTTTCGGATCGCCACTCCTGGCTGGTCGCCGAGATCGAGCGCGGGTTCTTCGGCCAGATTTCGGCGGGCTACTGCGTCCACGAATACGAGATCATCGAACGCGAGCACGACGTCCCGCTGGCAATCGCGGTGAGATGGACGCTGCACGAAACTTCGGTCGTCCCCGTCGGTGCCGACCCCAATGCGACCGTGAGAGGAGAGCGCAGCTTTCCCCTTCCCTCATTCCGGAAGCGCGCCGCCGATCCCAACACACAGGAGAAAAAAATGGAACTCGAAGAACTCGTAAAAGCAGCCGAGTCTGCCGTAGACGCCGTTGTGGCAGCAGCTGACGAAGGCGCTTCCGAAGAGGTCGTGGCTCGCGCCAAGGCGCTACGTAAGCTCCGCGCAGAAGGCGACGAACTCATCGACGAGGAAGATGCCGCTCGCGCCGAGGGCGATGACGCCCTGACAGCCACCGAAGAGAAAGAAGCCGATGACCTCGAAGCGTCGGCCCGCTCACTTAACAAGGCGCTCGGCGACCAGGTTGCCGGGATGCGGAAGTTCCGCGCCAAGCCTGCCGAGATCAGGGCAGCCGTTCGCAAGGTACTGGCATCTGGCATTTCGACGTCGGCCACCCGTTCCGCTGACCTGACCCCGGTCAAGCCCGCCGCAAAGGCTCCGACGCCCACCCTCAATAGCAATGAAATCTTCGCCAAGCGCGCGAAGTGGATGGGCCGCTAAGCCCTCGAAACCCGGAGAATCCAAATGGCAGAAATCATCGAAAAAGTCCGCAACGAGGAGTTCCTTCTGGACGAAGCGAACGGCGACATCTCCCGCGGCACCGTCAGCCTGAAGTCCGGCTCGAAATACATCTCGGGCTCCGTCCTCATCGCCGTTGGCGCGACATACGAGCAGTTCACCGACGCCGCTCTGACGGCCGACGCTGACGCCGATGTCGTCATCCTCGCCAGGCACACAGACGCCACCGGCGGCGTGAAGAAGGCAGGCGTCATCAGGCATCACGCAGCGGTCAAGAAGGACTTTCTGATCGTCGCCGCCACCGGAGCGACCCTGGCCACCGCCGTCGCCGCTCTCGAAAAGAAACAGATTGCAGTCCGAGCGACGGTCTAACGGACGCCGGGAACAGGAGAAACACCCATGTCAGATAACATTCTCGCCGCCGCGGTAGACAACGGCTCCTTCGAAATGGAGACCATGACTGCCTATATCAACCACATCGACGTCGAGCCGCCCAAGTTCGCGACGCTCATCGAGTGGGAAGAAAAGGGCATCAACACAGTTGCCGCAGCCGTCGAAGAAAAGAACGGTCGCCTCCGAATTCTCCAGTCCTCGCCTCGCGGAAGCGAAGCCCAGGCAGCTGGCGGCACGAAGAGAAAGGTCCGCCACTTCGAGGTTCCGCACTTCGTCGAACAGGACGCCGTCCATGCGTCGGAAGTCCAGGGTGTCAGGCAGTTCGGCAGCACCGACGCGCTCGAGACTGTGGAAGTCAAGCGCAACGAGAAGCTCGAAGCGATGCGCAAGAACCACGAACTCACCGCCGAGTACGGCCGTGCGGGTGCGGTTCGCGGCGTCCTCTACGATGCCGACGGCGAAGTCCTCCAGGACTGGCACGATCCATCCGGATTCAACACTCCCCGCACCGAAAGCGTGATCGACATCACCGATCCGACACTCGACCTGCGCGTAGCGCTGATCCAGGCCAAGCGTAAGTCCGAGGTCCACCTCGGCGGTTACATGGTCCGCGGTTTCAAGCTGATGTTTTCGCCCGAGATGTTCGACGCCTTCATCGCGCACCCGTCGCTCAAGACCATGTACGAGCGCTACCTGGAAGGCGCGATGCTGCGCAACGATCCCCGCAAGGGCTTCAAGGTCACCGACAACATCGAGGTGTTCTCTTACGAGCCGAACACGCTGAACGGCGTCGAGTTCATCCCGAACGACACGGGCTTCCTAGTCCCCGACGCGCCGGGTCTGTTCAAGGGTCGCTACGCACCGGCCGACACGCTCGAGACCGCGAACACCATCGGACTGGCGTTCTACGCCTTCACGACCGATGTGACCAAGCGTGCGATCAAAATGGAATCGGAATCGAACGCCCTGTTCTTCTGCGAGTCCCCGTCCGCGATCGGAAACATCAAGTGGTCCTAAGTGCCGCTTGATCAGAAGGACGGCGCGCTGCTCTCCCCAGCGCGCCGTCCATTCATTCACTAGCAAGGTAGTAGCCAATGTCCGATCGCGGCGTCGTCATCACTCCGATTTCCAAATCCCCGAACTTCGACGCGATCCAGGTCATGAACTTTGACAACTTTCGCGTCCGCAAGCTCACGCTGCCCTCCGGAGACGCCGAGCAGCTCGTACTCGGCGAAGACACCGAGCTGGTCAAGGTACGCGTCGCGATCACCACCGATGACGAGCTGCCGTGCGTTTTGATGTCGAGGTCTCCGATAGCCGCAGAAAGCTGGCCGCTCGATCCAGGCGTGCACGACTGGGGCGTTGTCGGCGGATATCGAACTGTTGCCTTTGCGTATGCTGGAACCGGGACAGCAACCGTCCACGTCCTGGAGGCGTGATATGTCGTTCGGTTTCGTGCCATTGCCCTTAAAGTCTGGTCCCACGGCCGCAGAAGTGCAGGCCCTGATCGGGACCGCGCTCAATGCGCAGGACGGCAAGACGGGCTGGGTGAGCGGCGGCGTCGTGAATCTGGCGGGTAACAACTTCGTCGACCTCGTCGGCATCCCGGTCGAAGCCAACGCGGTGCAGATCAGCCTCCAGGGCATTAGCACGACCGGGACATCATCGATGTACGTCCAGGTCTTCAACGCCTCGCAGACCCTTGTCACTGCATCTGCATACTACGGCTACCTGAACAATCTTGCCGGAACGGCCGTCACGTCTTTTTCCCAGAATCCGGGCAACGCCTGCATCGTCGCGGGAAGTCTCCTGGCTGCAAACTTCGTGACGGGGGATGTCGAGCTTACTCGTCACATCGAAACGAGCTTCCTGGTTAAATCGATGATCTTCGACGGCCTTAATCGGAAAATGGACGCTGGTCACGTCACTCCTTCCGTCGGCACGGGGATCACCGGGGTCCGGCTGTTTCTCGGCACCGCTGGCGTCAACTGGGATGCAGGACAAGCCGTGATGAGGTGGAGAAAGTAAGATGTCGGTTCGTAAAGGCAGACGCTACAGCGTAGTCACACAAGAGTACGAAGACTTCGAAGAACCGGATTTCGAGGTCACCGAGATCGTTGTCGTCGCGCCCGATATTTCCGACAGACAATTCTTTCAGCAACTCGCCGTCGAGGGTTACATCTCGGAATCGGAGGCACTCGCGGCCGTCTCGGTCGGCGCACTCCCGGCTGCCGTCGAAGCCATCGTCGGCGCGCTGACGCCTGAGGACCAGTTTTCCGCTCGCATGTTGCTCTCCGGTGCGACGAGATTTGAGCGCGCTCATCCGCTCGTCGAAGTCTTTGCGGCGGCAATCGGCATGACCACGCAACAACTCGACGCCTTCTGGGCGGCGGCCTCGGAACTCTACTAAGGAGGCCCCATGCCCGCGAACCCCTTTCTCTCGATGAACCGCCACCTCCAGCGCGCATTCGCGCACGGCGAACCATTGATCTGGCACCGTCCAGGCGGACCGGTCGGCGGCGATGCGCTGACTGGATGGTACTCCGCGATCTCCGAGGAAGTGAATGCTGACGGCTTCATGGTCATGTCCTCAAAGCCCAAGGCTACGGTTTTCATTGATGACGTCTTGGCGCGCGACCCGTCGCGCGCCGTCCGCGACGTTGACGAACTGTTCCGGAATAACGGCTCCGATACGCTGACTATCGGCGGGAAAACCTACCGCGTCGAATCTTGCAAACATGACGGCTTCAATAAGGTCGACCTGATCCTGTTGGAGACCTGATGGCGCACGTTCGGAAGCAGATGAGAGACGCGGTCATCGCCCGCCTGAAATCCGAATTCGGCGACGAATTCGTCGGCGACGCCGTGCGCCTCATGCGCAGCTTCACCAAGTCCGATCTGCCGTTCGTTGCTGTTGTCGTGTCCGACACCGTGGCTCCTACGGACAACAACCCGCCGGGTTGCCGCGTGGACAATCGGGGTTTCATCATCGCCATCCGGGCGTGCGTTCATGAGGACGACGAGGACGCCCTCGACGTCCTGGACGTCATCGGAACAAGGATCGAGACGTCGCTGGTCGACGGCTCGGTGTTGGGCGTCGGGCGGCTGTTGAACTGGCGTCTCGGAGGCACCGTCGGACCCGAGCCACAGCCAGTCAGCGACGGCACGCTCATCGCCTCGACCACAACGTTCACCGCCGGAATGTTCACATTGGACGCCGACCCGGAAACAAATTTGCATAGCTAAAGGAACCTAAGATGGCTCAACTTCCAATCCGACCGATCACCACAAAACAGCGCCTCATGGGTTGCGTCGTCCTGTTCAAACCAGCTGGCACCGAAAAGCTCATCAAGTTTGGTCCGTGCGAAAGCGTCGAGATCACGCCGAATATCACCCAGGTGCCGAGCTATACCAACGAGTTCGGCGACAGGCGTCTCATCGGCAACTTCACGACGGAGAAGTCCGGAACCATCGGGCTGAACGGCCTCTCCATGTGGACGGAACTGCTCTACCAGGCGCTGTTTATGGCGAACAAGAAGTACCGGACGCAGGCCGCTGTCACTTCTCAGACGATCTCGATCACAGACGTCGCCGTCGGTGACATCGTGCGCATCCCGGCAATCCGTGCGACGGCCGTTACGGTCAGCGACGCAGGTGCAGCGGTCTACGTCGAGAACACCCACTTCACGTACCATGCCAAGACCGGATTGGTGGAGATCGTCGCGCTTCCCGCCGACGCCGAAGCTGATGCGACGGTGACCTACAGCGCCCCTGCAATCACGGAAGCCGACAAGCTCCTGGACCTCTCGGTCATGGAGACCTCGGGCATCCGCGGAGAGCTGCACATCGTTGGGGTGATCGCGGCAGGCCAGGTGGGTAAGGAAACCGAAGTCGTGCTTCACGACGTCGAGTTCATCCCTTCAGGCGCGATCTCGGTAGGCGATGCGGCGAACCTGAATACCGCCACGCTGACGGGCTCGATGTATTCTACCTCGGCCAGCGGTTACGGCTACATGCGCGGGCTGGAGGCCGTCTAAGGCGCTGGCTTCGGCCAGTGCTTAGGGAGGGCCAATGCCGGACACGAACCCGATCACTATTACCGACATTCTCGCCGCCGTTGACGCGACGGCGAGGCATGCCGTGCCGCATGTTCGCGGGACTGTCCGAGGCCTGACAGTCCGAGAAATCCTGCGCCTGGCACGGGCTCACCCGGGCATCGCCGAAATCATCGACCCGTCTCGGGAAATGAACGCATACGAGCTTTACCTGGCCGTCGGACGCAAGGGCGTCGTAGCGATTGTCAGCGCCTCCACCGGTCGCCCGACCTGGCGAGTCGGATTGATGTCCATCAACATGCTGCTGCTCGCCTTTTTCGGCACGCTCGACGTCACGATGGGCGAGCGGTCGATCGACGACTTTTTCACGGAGCACCGTCCGGAAGGCAATGCTCCGCCTGCGGAGCGGCCTGAGAATGGGATCCGCACAACCTCGAGACTGATGACCATGGTCCGAGACGCCGGAGCAGTCACCGCCCGCCTCGGGATCGACGGCCTCGCCCTGTCGCCGCGACGTCTTGCATTCACCATCCGTACTCTGGCCGGGCTTGATCGCACTGCCCGCCAGGCCAGCGCTCTCGCCGTCGCCGCGGGCATGGGTTCCGAAAAGGCGAACGAAATTATTGGGGAGCTGTACTGATGGCGACTATCCGACAGATCGCAACACGCTTCACGGTCGCCGGACTTGGCCACGTCCACACGGCGACGACCCGTTTCGGCGAGCTTGTCTCCAACGGCGCACGGACCGCTGGCACGGCAATTCGTAACTTCTCGTCTGGCTCCGTCCGCCACATCGGAACGGTGAGCAAGGCCATCGCGCGCGTATCGTTCAAAGCGATGCTGACAGGCGGCAAGCTAGCATTCGTAGGTCTCGGCACCGCCGCCGTCGGTGCCGCCGCGAAGATCGGCCTGATCTCGCTTGCCGCGAAGAAGGCCACTGACGAAATGGCGGACTACCTGCGAAAGCTGGACACGCTCTCGAAGCAGTCAGGCGAGTCCGTCGAGAACATTGCGACCCTGCGTTTCGCCGCCGAACAGAATGGCGGCGATCCGGACGAACTGTTGCCAACTCTCGGAACGATCGCCGACCAGTTCGGCGAGATCCGGAAGTCGATCGAAGATGCGGACGCTGCCTATAACAAGACGAGCAACTGGTCGAAGATTGGCCTGATCGCCGCCATCAAGACAGGAGACGCCGACGCTGCCTCGGAAATCATCTCCGCCGCCGACGCCGCGAGAACCGGGTCGCTTACTGGGATATCCGACCGACAGGCGAAAATCCTGCAGGACGTCCAGGCTACGGCCCGTGGCGGCACAGTTTGGAACCGCGGCATAGCATCCGGCATGTCCGAACGAGACCTCGACGCTGCCATGTCGCGCCGACGCCTTGCGCTCGTCACCGAATACAAGTCGCTGGAAGAAGCCAGGAAGAAGGTCGAGGACGGTTTCGGGCCGACAGGCGAAGCGCTGCGCGAGCTTGAAGACGTTGGCCTCGATATGGACATGGCGCTCAAGGGCGGCGTGGACACGCTCTATGCGCTCGCCGACGCCCTCGATAAAATCCCCGACTCCAACCGAAAGCTCGGGATCGCCCAGCAGCTTTTCGGAGAGGATGCAGGTGCCAAGAACCTCGCGCTCCTCGAAGGTGGTCGTGCTGCCATCGATCGGTACCGCCGAGGAATGGAAGACGTCAGCGCACTGCCGACAAAAGAAGACACCGAGCGCGGAACGAGCCTGAAGCGCTCTGAAGGTCGCCGGGACATGGCGCTTCAGGGCGTCAAACTCGATATCAATCGCGGCCTCTCTCCTCTGATGGAAGAGACTAACGACCAACTTGCGGGCTGGCTGTCGCGCAACCGGACGACAATTGCGAAGATGGTTCAGGAGACCTTCGTCGCCGTCAGGACGGTATTTTACGACGTCCTGAAATTCATCGAGGGCAATGACGACTACCAGAGCGCGCTGTTCAAAAAGGGCGCGGACATCCTGAAGTGGTCACGTCAGGTCATCGTCGCCGTCTCTTCCATTGCGTCGACGACGATGCTCGAGGTCCAGAAGGTTCTGTCAGGCGTCGACTCGGATTGGGGATGGCTCAACCGGGTACGGGACGCGTTCGGCTGGATCAAGGCGCTAGCCGTTGACGCTTTTTCGGTTGTCACAGGCGGTCAGGCCGTGAATTTCGGCTGGATGAACGAAGCGAAAGCGGCGTTCACCGACTTCATGAAGCACGTTCGCGAGGCGTGGGCGATGTTCAGGTCGGTCCTGGACGGAATCCACGCGGCGATCAAGCCCGTCCTCGACTTGTTCGGCAAGGACATCACGACAGCCGTTCTGTTCCTCGCAATGCTGAGGTTCACCGGAATCTTGAAAGGCGTCGCGCTCCTGGGTCGCGGCCTGCTCGGCATCTTTACACCCGCGCTCGCGGGTATCGGCACGGCAGCGGCGGCTGCGGCGGGGAGCGTCGGTCTGATCACCGCTGGCTTCGCCGCCGCCTACGTCGCGAGCCAGAAGCTTGTTGGCTATATGGCCGACCAGATCGTCGAGGGCGAGAGCAAAATCCAAGACCTGATCGCCGCCAGAGCGAAGCTTGAAGACGCTGCATATCTCGAGAAGAAATTTGCCTCCCTGCCCGACTCGGAATCAAAGCGCCGCTTCCAGAAGTACAACCTTGGCAAGGGTTACTACTCGGGCGTCAAGCTGGAGAGCGACCAGCGGCGCGAGGACATAGCTTCGTACAACGCCGGGAAAGTGCAGATCATCTCAAGCGAATACGGCAAGGAAGCCACAGACGACGAGAAGGCCTTGGCAGGACGCTGGCAACGAGGCGCTCAGGAGCGCCAGGGCGTCGGCAAGGTCTTCAACGTCAATCTGTCACTCGGCGGCAAGAGCGCGAAGCTATCCGGCGAAGGTGACGACGGCTTTGTTGCCGAACTGGAACGCATGGGCCGTTCGGGAGGGAATTACTGATGACACAACACATCTCGCCGAGCACCCTGATCTGCACCGACCTGGCGATAGGATATCAGTCCGGCATCGACCTGTCCGTAGACATGAAGCCGATAGGGCTTTCTGCTGACATGCGCCGCACATGGAACGGCAGGCTCGTCAATCTCGCTGACCCGGCTTTCAGACTGTACCAAATCGGCATCTCGTCCGGCGAAGGCGAAATCCGTGCGCCCGCATTGTCGCGCCTTTGGCCGGGCGTCGAATTCCAGCTCGTCCCGCCCGCCGAGCTCTCCGACATGATCGCCCCGGGCGGTACGTCGAGGACACTTCAGCGTACTCCCTACATCCCGTCAATCAGGGTTTACGACCTCGCCTTTAATGCAGTGCCGTTCAACGTCGCGGGCAAGGTGATCACCCTCGTATCGCCCGCTGTGACCGCTGTCCGCATCTTCTTCCGCGGCGTCTATGACCTCACGGTCACCGAGCCGTGGTCAGTGAATACCCGCGCCAGCCGCGCCGAGGTTTCGTGGACCCTTGTCTCCGAAGAGACAGGAGGTGCCGCATGATTGGGCTCGTCTGGTTGACCGCATGGGACCAGGTCCTCGACCTCGAAACCGTTGTCGTGGATGACGAACTGGAAGCGTTCTCTGGCACCGTCGCCGAGCGAGAAGAAGGCGACGTCATCGTCCCATACTACACCGTTAGCATCCGCAATCCCGGCATCGGTGGAATTGCGGCGCGCCCCGGCCGATACGCCGCCGTCGTCGAGCGCGATCCCGCGACCGGGGTCGCCGAGGAGCATGCGAGAGGCCGCCTTACCGGTCTACCCACCGAACTCGGCGCTGCCGATTGCACAATGGAATTCCTGTGTGTGCCGCCGGACGAAGACGACGTCCTGCAGGCGACGGCGAATACGCACCGCATTGGCGAAATCGACTACGATCCCGCCGCCCCTCTGGCCGATCGCGAGGCTGCGGAGATGTACGACCCCCTCTTCTTCGACGCGGACGCCACCGAAGACCCGACGACCGTCCTGCTTGCCCGCCGCCATCTCTGGCGCTGGGACCGCAAGACCCTGCTGCCGACCCTCGTGCATCTGACGGACGGGGTGGTAGAGCATCAGGTCAACGACCTCATCGAGGGTACGCTTTCTCTGCGTGTGACGACGCCGCCGAAGGCGATCACGAAGCTACGCCTCATCGCAAGTTGGACGCAGTACGCCAAGGACATCCAGGATTCTAACCGCCTCGGGTCTTTCAGCTCTTTTACCTACCAGGACGTGCTGTCCTCGATCCCAAAGCCAGGCGACAGCATTGGAGCCGACACTGGGTGGACCTTCGACAGCTTTGATGTGTTTTCCTTCCCGCACCCACTGACATTTAGAGTCAAGGCCGACAGCCCCGAGTACGGAGACGCTGCGGGTGGACACCTCGAGCTGCGCCCGCAGATCATCTCGTATTCCTGGCGGGCCGCATTCGACTACGAACAGGCCCGCCAGGAGATCATTGACATCTCGATGCCCGCCGCCGTGCAAGACGTCCTTGGCGACGCGAAGACCGAAACCGTCGAAGTCCTGAACCTCGGACAGCTGAACCTCGATCTGACGACGCCCGAATGGGAGTTCGAGGACCCGGACACGCTTGAAGTCCGGCACTACGCAGTCGGCGACCGGGTCCAGGCCAACGGCCGATGCTATGTTTGCGTCCATGCTCACTATGCGTCGGAAACGTTCGGGGTCTTCGACGAGAGCGACGAGATCTTGTGGGAAGTCACGACGAAGAACGCCGCCCTGCGCGACATGCGCACGGCGAGGTTCGCTGACCTCGATCGCGGCGTCCGCGCCCTGCGCTACGCCATCCGTCGCCTCGATCGTCAGGTCTGCCTCCGCTCCCGCGCCGCCGAGATCTCGTTTGAGGTGCCGTGGGAAACCGCCAAGTCCATGACCACAGCCGATACGGCCCGGGTCGAGCATCGACTGATCCCTGGTGGCGAGGCCGTAGGCAAGATTACGGGTGTCGAACTGAGGATCGGATCGTCGCGTAGCGGACGGATCACGATCCTCGCGCCCATCGGTGACGGCAGCACGCCGCCTGTGGCTGACGATGGTCAGCAGTCGGCTGGCGATGTCGTCTACACTGTCAACTTCGGCCGCCTAAACGAACCCGTGGACGCGCTGGCGCTTGGCGGCATGGCTCCGTACGTCAACGAGATCGTCCATAACGCCGACGAGCAAAAAGCCGCGGCGACCACGGCCTCTTTCGGCAACCTCGACCCGATGGCAGCTATCGGCGCGCTGCCGACCCAGTATCACATCGGCTTCCCGAGTCTCAGGCAGGAAGACCTGTTGCGCCGTCGGGTGTCCGTCACGTGCCTGCCGACCCATGTCCCGAAGGGCATCGACATCGCCCCTGATCTAGGAGAACCTTGATGGCCTCGCAGGTCCAACTCACCCAGAAACTGATCAAATCCCAGCTGTCGAAGTGGGCGGCTCGCCAGCCGAACCGAGCGCACTATGACAGCCGCGGTGGACGCGATAGCGCCCAGACAACTGGGTTGATCATCGGCAGCCAGACGTCCGTCGACTGCTCATATTGCGTCGTCAACACCGAGGTCGACTACACGCCGCCCGCGCCGCCCGAATAATCGTTGGCGCGTCGAATCTTGCAGAGCGCCGTGTGTCACTGGGATCACGCACCACTCTCCGTGAGAAAACTGAATGACCACTCCGAACGACAATTCCTACATTCTCGCCGAGCTGAGGGACCTGCGCCAGGCTCAGCAGAAAACCCAGGTGGAAATCGTCCACAAACTCGCGACAATCGAGGCCAACCTCGCCAACCACGCCGATATCCGCGCCAGAGTCGAAGCTCTGGAAAAGGTAGACGCCCGCCGCGCAGGAGTTCTCGCCGCTATCGCCGCAGTCGCGGGATCGGTCGCCGCGATCGTAGTCGCCGTTGTCGGTGCCTGGGCTAGGTCGGCTCTTCATATCGGCTAACCCGAATGAGTTCCGCCGCCGGCGAAATTTGCATCCCCGAATTGGCCGACCAACGGTCTTTCTCAGTCTGGGGAGACAAATAGATGTATACGAAAAACACTGCCGTCGGCGAGAGAGTAGCGAAAATCGAGGAATTGGGGATTGCAGGTCAGGGCCGACGGTCCGTCGCCAAGGTTCTCGGATGCACGGTCGAGGAAGCCAGGTACGCCCTCGACCTCGTCCGATCAAGGCTGGCGAAGCAACCCGCACCCGAAACAGCGAAGCCGCAGAAACCTGAGAAACCCAAGCCAGTACGCATCTCTGCCATCACGGAAATTGAGGCGAAGCTGAAAACGGGCAAGGTCAATCGCTTCATCTTGACGGCAGCGCAGGACGATACCCCTGTCTTCAAACCCTTCCTCGAAAACCTCGAAGCATACGGCAGCTTCCTCAACGCTCCGCTCCTGATAGCGGGTTACACATATCAGAAGGGTCTCTTCGAGGACCACGCGGCTGCCACGGCCGTCTTCGATCCCGCCCTCCGTGACTACGTCATCTACGACCGCGTCCGCCTTTCGCCGAACATCATGTTCATCGCCGACGCCAACATCCTCCCGACCACCGCCAAGCCTTTGAACGGTTGGGCCACCACAAACCTGGGCCAGCACGTTGTTGTCCCGTCAGCCCGCATCGCCTTGCAGTCGATCCCAAGGGCACAGGGCTTCCCGGCACGCTTCGCCACGAGTACCGGATGCTGCACATTGCCGTCCTATGCGCCCCGAGCCGCTGGACGGAAGAGCATCGCTCGACATACCTACGGCGCGCTCCTCGTGGAAATCGATGTAGATGGAGAAGTGTTCTTCCGACACCTCGTGGCCGACAAGGACGGGTCTTTCCAAGACCTGAACAGCGTCGTGAAGAATGGCATCGTCTCCGACGGATTTCGCGTAGCTGCCATCACCTGGGGCGACATCCATTACGAGCATTTAGACCATGTCATCGCGAGGACGGCGTTCGGCTTCTGCGTCAAGGAAAAGAAGACCATCTGGTCCGACAGTCTCTACGAGCGCCTGATGCCCGAGAACTGCTACTATCACGACAGCCTCGATTTCCGTCGCCGAAACCATCACAACATCCACGACCCGCATCTGATGGCCGAGGTGCATGCATCGGGCAAGGAATCCGTCGAGGAAGAGGTCGCCGACGCCGCCAACTTCATCAACGAGATGCGCAGGCCGTGGTGTCGGTCAGTCATGGTCGAGAGCAACCACGATAGCGCCCTCGCCAAATGGGGCAAGTCCGACGACGGCCGCTATGATCCGGCTAATTCCTACTACTGGCACTGGATCAACTATGCCATCCACGACGCCATCCGTCGACGGGAGTCTGACTTCAACATCGTTGAGTTCTCAATGCGGTCCGCAGGTCTGGCCGACGACGTCGTCTTCGTGCCGTCGGGCGGCTCGGACCTCATCCGGGGCGTCGAACACGGTTTCCACGGCGACCTGGGCATTTCAGGCGCTCGCGGCACCCCGACCCAGTTCACCCGGTTCGGGATCAAATGCACGACAGACCACACGCATACGCCAGGCATCATCGACGACGTCTACACGGGCGGCGTCTCCGCCAAGCTTGACCAGGGCTATAACAAGGGCGGCACCACCTGGGCGCACGCCCACGTCGTCCTCTATTCCAACGGCACGCGGGTAATCCTCGTCCAATCGCCAGACGGCCGGTACGAAGCCACAGGAGATCGGGAGGAGATCAGGCTGGCCGCTTAATCCTCGGCGGCGTGGATGAATGGAAGGGAGTCCTTGTGCGGGATAAGGTATTGCCACACGTTCGGCAGCCCGTCCTTCATCCGACGGTGAAGGCGGTGGTGGCCGTCAACGATACGAACCATTCCATTCTGAAGCTCTACAACCAGGATCGGCTCGTCTCGCCGCTGAATCGTCATGCCATCTATGATGGCCGGATCAGGTTCCACGTAACCGCTGATTCCGTATCGCATGTTGTCGTTAATCGGCGCGTTGTGCGGACCGTATTTGAAGCCGCCCTTCTTCGCGAGTTCTGTCAAACCCGTGACATTGTAAACCAAGCCCTCGAACTGAAAAACTTCAATCGACATCTTTTCCCCCTATGGATCTGTTTAGGGCCAGCCCCGCGGACTAACGCAAGCCCTTCAAAACACCATTGATATAAAAGGCGGGCCATGAACCGAGCGATACGGTCCTAAGGGTAATTTCTTTGCTGCCGACGCTAATAGGATTGTATACCTGAGCACCGGAGGCCGCTGGCACTGGCGAATTTGCTCGGTCTTCTACAACATAAAAATTTGCAGAAGGGGATCCATTCGTGTGGAATGAAACGTAGAAGTGACAAAAATCAAGGCCGTTCACGTATAGTGAAAAAACCCGGAACGTATCATAGCCACCTTCCCTTAGATTTCTCTTTTGAAAGGCGACATGATCATGGAAATTGTCAGCCTCTACGAGCAAGCCTTTTTCTTCCGGGGTGATCTCATTTCCCGTAAAAACACGCAAACCATTTATTTTAAGGTCCGTCAGGGCTTTCAACTCGGGACTTGATAGGTATGCGCTATGAGCCTCCCTGGCTCTCCTCTCGTGCGCGTTCAATATGCCCGCGTAATATTCGCGTCGCTGTTGATCTGCTTCAGCCTGCTTTCGAGCCTGCGCCTTAACCGGGTCCTCCAAGTCCTTGCTTGTTGCTAAATCGTACCCGGTGGTGATCAAACGAAAGATCGTGGAAATTAACAGTACGCCAATGATCACCAACGGGATCGCGAATATCACGTTCCAAACCTTTCAAAGAGCCACTTCAGGCATGTCGAGCATGGGTATCATAGAACTCGGTTATTGGAAGAGCTCTTGAGATGTCCGGAAATTAGACAGTACCGTTCGTTCTAGCGGCTCGAAGACGAAACCAACAGCCTCGACCCGACGTCAGAGCTATCCAACGTCCGCTCCGGAACGCACTCGACCGACAGCGACGCCTTCTCGGAGATGGCGGACTGGGTAATCGCGCGGCTTTTCGTGATACTTTAGACATCTGGCGGACGAAAGGCGGCCACAGAGCCGCCTTTCGCGTTTGTGTCGACTGGTTCCGTTCCGCCGGTCGGCCAATAATTGGGTATTGATCCCGAGTACCCGGCAAATGCGGCCTATCAACACCATCGCAATCCACTGCACCGCCACTCCCGAAGGCAAGGAATACTCCGTCGCGACGATCCGGGGCTGGCACAAGGCTCTTGGTTGGTCGGACATCGGCTACCATTTCATCGTCCACCTCGACGGCACGGTCGACCCCGGACGTTCGATCGAGCAGATCGGCAGCCATGTCGCGGGCCACAACACAGGGTCCATCGGCATCAGTTACATCGGTGGCGTCGCCGCCGACGGAAAGACTGCCAAAGATACCCGGACGCCCGAGCAGAAGACCGCGCTGCGCAAGCTCGTTGCCGACCTCGTGAAGAGGTTCCCTGCGATCAAGGTCGTTAAGGGCCATCGGGATTTCTCTCTGGACAAGGACGGCGACGGCAGGATCACTGCCCGCGAGTGGCTCAAGGCATGTCCTTGCTTTGACGCCGTTCCGGAATACGCCGACCTCTTGAAAAAGGTGGCCTAACATGCAGGGAGCGAATACAGGCGGCTTTATCTATCCCGGAACCTCCGGAAAAACCAACAACATGGCCATCGGGCAATTTCGTCCCGTCTCGCCCGACCGGTACGTTCCCGCCACTCTGAAGCGGATGCGAGAGCAGGTTGCCGATGCCATCGCTCATGAAATCCAGACTCGAAACATCAAAGCCGTCGATATCATCGGATATCTGCCGTCGATCCGGAAAGCTGACATCAATAAATTCCTCGACGGCTACGGCGCGCTACTCGCGGAGCGCAAGCTCTTTCAGATCGGCGAGGCTATCGGTCTCCGCTTTGACGTCACGATCCGAGGTGTATCTCGATGACGCCGAAAGCCAAGCCCTCCACCCGCACCTACTCCAAGCGCCTCACGGCCTGGTGCCTCGTTGCCATCTTCAGCTTGGCGTTCTACGGGATCTCCGTCGGCACGCCCGATCTGGCCGACATTCTGGCGATCGTCGGCAGCACATCCATCGCTCATCAGCTCCTGTACATGGGCATAGGTCATCTGGACCTTCGCTCCCTCGCCTCCGTCGGCGGTCTCCTCGATCTCCGGAGAAAGGGAAAGCCAGATGCTTGACCTCGGAATCGGCTCCTACCTAAAGCTCAGCGTCGCCGCCATCATCGTCGCGGCCGTCGCGTTCGTGGCTTTCAAGTACCATTCCATCTCATCAGAGCTATCCGAAGCTAAGGCCTCTCTGGTTCACTTAGAGGGTGAAAACGCCCGCCTGGTGGACATTTCCAACAGGAACGCCGAAGCGGCACTGAAGGCCGACGCCGACCGTATCGCTGCCGTTGAAGCATTGGAGTACGCGCAGGGTGGGGTCGAGGTGAATACCAAGACGTCGCGTCTCGCCGAGTCTTCAATTGACGCCGCGCCCGCCGCTGATGACGGCGACGTCAGTCCACTGCTCGAGGCCTTGAGGAAGTCCAGGTTCGGAGGCGGAAAATGAAGGCCATGAAGCTTATCGCCTGGCAGGTTCTGATCTCCGTCTTTCTCGTCCTTTCGATGTTGACGTCGTGCACGACGACGCCGCCGAAGACTGTAGTCCAGGTCGTAGAGCGCAAGGTCGAGGTCCCCAGGTCCTTGCTGACCTGCACCGACGAACCCGTCGCGGGAAGCATCTGGCTCAAAGAACGCGACGTCGCCAGGTACCTGGTGAAGCTCGCCGAAGCCGGGCAAGACTGCCGGGTCAAACTGGCTGCCGTGCGCCGTCTCGTCGAGCAGAAGTAATCGCGCCGGCGGCGCTTGTGTCATGTCCCCGCCGACGACATCATCCTAGTCAGCAGACGGTTGCGCAGTCTCCCCGGACATCGCGTCCGCCAGCTGAAACATGTTGCTGTAGATTAGAGGCCGGAGTTCGCTCCG
Organism: Neorhizobium tomejilense; assembly: GCF_964254135.1. Classification (NCBI taxonomy): domain Bacteria; kingdom Pseudomonadati; phylum Pseudomonadota; class Alphaproteobacteria; order Hyphomicrobiales; family Rhizobiaceae; genus Neorhizobium; species Neorhizobium tomejilense. Next base: position 1,636,730 of record NZ_CAXUSO020000001.1, on the reverse strand, counting down.
GCCTATTTTTTTGTGGCGCATGAAAAAGGGAGCCTAGTTGGCTCCCTTTTCCTTTTCCAGCTCCGCCTTCCGGGCGAGATGATCAGGTGATCCCCGCCAGAAGTGGTCTTTGGGCAGGATGTACTTCTGTCCGAAAGAGTTGTGATCCCTGAACAGGAATGCAGGTGCAGCCGATCTCTCGATGATCGTGCCGTCAGCGCGTCGTTTCAGAAGCACGATGCGGCTCTGCGTCGCGGCGGGCCTCGTGAACACCGCCTGTGTCGCAGGCGCGTCCTTGGACTTGAGGAAGTCCGCGAATGACTGGGTCTTCTTCATGCTACCCTCCCGAGTTCTGTGAGAGCCTCGGCCGCCATGGCTCGAGCCACCTGATCCGCCGTAGGTTGGATGCCGAGCGTCGGGTGTTCTCGGCCGACCCAACCGACCGTGTAGACGTCCACCTGGGCGATATCAGCCAATACGTCGCGCGTAACGATTCCGCCGAAGAAAACGCGCCTCCACTGATGGCGCAGCCTGGCAGCCTCGTCCAACGGCGGGACATCACTGCTCACGGCCATCATCCAGCCCTTGGCGTCGGCGAAGTCGAGTGCCACCGGACAAGTCAGGAAGTTGACCTCGTACGCTCCGTTCTGAACGACGAACGGCCCACTGAATGACGCGGTCCGACGGTGGACCTCACGTGCCATGACGCCTTCGCGCATGGCTTCGATGGCCTCGGCCGTTGGTGTGCGGTGGCTCTTCGTCCCGGCCCTTGCCGAGTATTGCTTGATTGTCTGCCTGCTCCGACCTATCGCCTCAGCGGCTAACTGGATGTAATCAGGGCCGATCACTTTGTATTGGCTGAGTAGTTTCTTGAAGGCCTTCGCGGCGAGTAGCTTGGTTTCCACGTTCATTCTCCCTCGACGGCAAGTCCGCCTGAAGAAATGGTGCGGGTGTACTTCGCCGTATACAAGTACGCCGATGCGATTTGTTGCTTTCGTCCGTCGAGATCATCTTCTTTGAAACGGACATCAAGGGAGATTTCAAATGTTTGCTAGATTCGTTGCAGCGCTTTCAAGGTTCTTGGCGTCGATCGGGAATGACCTATATCACTCGATCCCTGGAATCCTGAATTTCGGGGAGCAGGTAATCCGCTGGCCGTTTTCGGTCGTGTTCGGGAACGGCGCTTCAAGGCCGCACTTCGCACCCCAGGTGACGAAGTCTGATGTCGTCGAGGACTTCCTTCACGCAAGACGCTCGGCGGCCGCTGTTCATACCCTCGATCGAGACGGTATCGACTCTGTCCTGAGGTTCTGCGCCGCTCATCGCGAAGACCGGCCGACGACGCCGCTGCCTAAGAACCTCGATCCTGCCGTCCGTGTCGCGTTGCGGACCATGGACGACGCCGCCCTGAGGGCGATAGCGACAGCTCCGATCGGTAAGGTGCGAAAGTTCATCGACGGGGTGCCGCATGCAATCCACGGCGTCCCGGAAATCGTGAAGAACAATGCCGCTCCCGAGGCCGAGCAACTGCCGCCTCCGGGGATGACGGAGCATCAGAGGATACTCTGGAAAATCAAGGCTCAGCTCGAAAAGACAAAGGCGAGCGAACCATTCCGAGCCGTCAAGCCGTAACTGTAAGGCCGCCCCTCAAAGGCGGCCTTACTTTTTGGACGTCGTGTTGTCTACCACAAGCCTCGGACGCCGGATCAGCGCCAGCATCTCCGGGTGTCGCTCGGGATGCTCGTACGCGAGGTCGCCGTACTCGCGTCGGAGGAGCTGCCACTCGCGCTCCGTCAGGGTCATTGGGCGCGCGCCGTCAACACTTCGATGACTTCCTGCTGCTGCAAGCACGCCTCGCGGAGTTGCACTGCTTCGGCTTCCAGTTCTGCTACCATTACGGCCGCCTTGCGAGCCAGGTTTTCCATCTCGCGGGCATGAGCCGTCGCGTTCGAGAGAGCATCGCCGTAGCGGCGCGTGTAGACCGCATCGTTGACGGCGTCGAGACCAGCCATGAGGCCTTGGATCGCCGACATTGCGCCGCCCGCGATCATGGCCATGCCCGCCATATTGCCCATTGCTGCCGCGCCTGCCGGATTTCCCAAGTTTGCCATGCCTGCCTCCGTTGTCGTCGGCGAAAAGGTATGCCGGGCTCGCTAGGCTCCGGCAAGTCGACGCTCTGAAAATGGCGATCGGAATATTAACGGACCTCCTGTACCAGGCTGCGCGTTATCCCGAGGTAGGAGGCCATCATGAAGCATCCCAAAATCATCCGCTGGTGGCACGAGAGCAATCACGTCGATCACTCCACGGTCTACGAAAATGAAATCCGGCGGATGTTGGCGCATAGTCCCGTCGAACGAGACCGCAAGTTGGCCGAAGTGCGCCGCCAGCAGCTGAAAAATGCCCCCATATGGAAAGTCTATGCCGAGCTCGCGATGCTAGTCACAATCGGCGTAGTATTTGTCTGGCTGGTGGTGGGTTAGTCGCGCGGCAGCCTTCCCAAGATTATCCGATTCCCCTTTTTGTTGCCGCAAGCCCGACAGCGCAGGCGCTTGGCGACTTCCGATAGGATTATGCTCGATCTTCCGCGCTGCAGGTCCCATCTGTCAAGCCAGGCCTCGCGCTCACATTGGGCGCAGCGGCCTCCGATGCACTCCCAGTCCATCATCGCTCTGACGTCACGGGCAACGTCGTCCAACTCACCAACGTATATCGGTGAGCCTCGGCCCCCTCTTGCCAGATCAATCCCTTTCCGGTGCTTCATGATGTTCCCGTTGTGTTCTCCTTCGGCCCGCGAGTCAACCGTGGTAGCCTCGCGCTAAAGTGGAGGATGTTCGTGGGTCCAATCGCACTATTTGACAAGTCGTTCGTGGAGATGCTCACCGTCGACCAAGCGGTGCTGTTCGACCTGATGTTCTCGACGATCATATCGCCAATCTTCTACGTCGAGGTTCTGGCTGACCTGGAAAAGGACGACCCGAAGACGCGGACCCGGGAAAAAGTCGTGTCTGATTTGGCCCGCAAGACGCCCGTCATGCATTCGTATCCGAATATCTCCCACAGCGCGCTTTGCCTAAACGAGCTTCTGGGCATACCAGTTCCAATGAGGTGCCAGCCTGTCATCGAAGGTGGCATCCCCGTAATGCATCGGGGAAAAATCACACTGGTAAGCGAGCAGACACCCGAATCGAAGGCATTTGATCGGTGGCAGCGCGAGCGCTTTCACGACGTCGAACGGGACTTCGCCGTTACATGGCGAGCGGACCTGAAGGACCTCGACAACGGCGCGCTGGCGACGATCACGAAGAGGGCGTTGCAGATCGACGAGTCACCGAAGAGCCTGGAGCATGCGCTGGCAATCGCGAAGGATGTACTGCGTCGGGACGGCCAGCATTTCCTGAACCTGAAGCTGGGATATTCCTTCCTCGGTCTTGACCCAGCTATGTGGAGAGCCGTGGAGGCGAGATGGAAGGCGTCGGGGCACAAGGCGCTGCCAGACTACGCGCCGTATTTCTCTCATTGCCTGCTCGTCGACATCTTCTTCAATCTCGCGATGACGAAAAAGATGATTTCGCCCGATCGTCCGAGCAACAGGACGGACGTCGCATATCTCTATTATCTGCCGTTCGCCAAACTTTTCGTTTCGAACGACAGGCTGCACCTCCGAGTTGCTCCGCTGTTCTTCCAGGAGGGTCAGATAATGGTGAAGGGCTCGGACTTGAAGGACGATCTGATCGCGCTCGACGAGCATTTCTCCACAGCCTCCGAGGAGGATCGGAAACAAGGGATGTTCAAGCTCGCCTCCCAACCGCCCGACGACGACAAGTTCCTGACCACAAAGCTCTGGAGGGAGTGCGGCCGGTCGACGACCCCCAAGCCAGCGCTGGTCAAGAATGAGGCTCTCACGAAGGAAATTCTCGGACGACTTCACGAGATCACAGCGCTTTCAAAACAACCTCAGCGGCGCGCATTCAGCCGTGCCGAACTCGCAGATTCTGATCAGCGCCTGATCAGACGGATGATCCCTAAGCAATGGGGCAAATGGCAGATCATGCCATCGGACCTGAAGACCGAGGAATAAACGGCTACCTCCTCCCGGCTAGAAAAGCGACGGCTGCGGGTCGTCGGGACCGGACGGTTTCGGCGTCTCGCCCTCTTCGATCTCGACTTCTTCAAGAATATCGCCCGCCTCATATCGAGCGTTGCTCATCTTGCGGCCGATAGGCCACATCGTCATCAGCTCGCTTGGATAAGGTTTCATCAGATCATTGGGATCAGGATCGTCGGACAGCCATCTGTCGTAGTCCCCCGCGTCGAGTATCACGGGCATCCTGTCGTGGATCGAGGCCATCATGCTGTTCGCTTCGCAGGTCACAATCGCGAATGACCGCGTTTGATCGAGAGTCTGAGAATCGCGCCAGAACTCGAAAATTCCGGCCATAGCGAACGGCTTTCCGGAGCGGAGGGCGATGGCATATGGCCGCTTGTTCTTTTTATTCCCGTAGATATCGTGCCATTCGAAAAAACCATCTACGGGCACCAGGCACCGCCGAGAACGGTAGGCGGTGCGGAACATCGGCTTCGCCTTGATGGTGTCACTGCGAGCATTGATCTGCGGTGCCAACGGGGGCTTCATCCATGACGGTACGAGCCCCCATTTCGCCGATACGAAAACGGGGCCGACTTTGCCCGCCCTGTCTTCCTCTTTGACTATAATTGGATAGTCGAGCGACGGAGCGCCGTTTAGTTTGGGAAACTGGTTGCTCAGATTGAGCGCGCCCGCCTGGTCAGCAAACGCGAAGTTCTGCATCAATGTCTGGTAGTCGGAGCGAATAAAAACTCGGCCGCACATACGCGTCTCCTAAACAAGTCCGCGGCAATATTCACTATTTGTTCTATTTGTGCAAGCCGGGCTGAAACTTGAAGGACTAGCCGCGGACCCATTCGCCTCCGAAATGCAGTCGAAGGGCGGCAATCACTTTGTCAAACCGTGCGCGGGCTGAAACCTTTCCGGTGCCCTCACCAATGAGGCCCTCGATGAAAAACGAATATCTGCTCGCTCGGGCAAATTCCGCCATGGTTTCATCATGTGAGATTACAGCGGGTGTCGACGCGATCTGGCCCGTCCGCCCAACCCGAACATAGAGTGCATCCTGCTTCCTTCGGTCGATGTGGCCCTCAGCAATTTTCTCGACGAGCCTGTCGTACTCTGGGTCCTCCACCCAGGCCCAAGTGTGTCCCATCCACTTACCGATCTTCTCATAACAAAGAAGCTCGACCGCAGTGCTAACGTCGCTTGGGAGGTTTTCGCCGTTGGCGATATCCACTTCGATCGCAGCATCGAGTTCTGCAATGTTGTCCCAGTGCATGATCATGTAGTCCATCAGCACACCGACCAGCTGCTTCGCGGTGTGATCCTTGATGGCGCGGCGAACCGCCAAGGTGAAAGGCATGATGTCCTCTTTGACGAGGAAAAGGATGAACGCCTTGGCCGCCTCCTCTTGCGCTATCATAGATATGAACATCCGCGTCGATGATGGCCTGCGGAACTCGATATCGTAGGTCTCCTCAAGCAGGCGGTCGCAATTTGCGATGCAGGCTTTGATGCTCTTCACGAGATCGGATTCGAACGAGGCCCGGGACTGTGTCATCTCAAACCGCTAGCACGGCTTGTCGGCCCCCGACAACGATGTTCCCTGCCGGTGACCTTGCCCCCAAGTTTTATCCAGTTTTGAGTTCGCTCCAGCGGTTTTTGGTTGCTGTATTTGGGGCGGTAGCGGCGGGTTGCGGTGCGGAGCCATTTCGGCTGCGCAGCACCGCATCACGTCGCGGATTGATGGTCTGAGCGAACTCGGCGGGTGTCAGCCAGCCAAGGCCGGAGTGCGGTCGATGATCGTTGTAATCGCTGCGCCAGTTTGAAAGCGCTGATCGAGCGTGGGTCAATGACGAGAAGAGCGTTTCATTCAAGAGCTCGTCGCGCAGCCGACCATTGAAGCTTTCGATGAAGGCGTTCTGGATCGGTTTGCCTGGTGCGATGTAGTGCCAATCGACTTTGGTCCGGTCGGCCCATTGCAGGATCGCGTTGCTGGTGAACTCGCTGCCATTGTCACTGACGATCATCCTGGGTTTGCCACGTTCCTCGATAATCCGATCAAGCTCGCGGGCAACCCGAAGGCCGGAAAGCGAGGTATCCGCGACGAGGCCAAGGCATTCTCTGGTGCAATCGTCGACGACCGTCAAAACCCGGAACCTGCGACCATCGGTGAACTGATCCGACACGAAGTCCAACGACCAACGATCGTTGGACGCCATCGGAACCAGCATCGGTGCTCGTGTGCCTATCGCTCGCTTTCGGCCGCCACGCTTGCGCACCGTCAGCTTCTCCTCGCGATAGAGCCGGAAGAGCTTCTTGTGGTTTACAAGGTGTCCCTCGCGCCTGAGCAGCACATGAAGGCGTCGATAGCCGAAGCGGCGGCGTTCGTGCGCCAACGCCTTCATGCGCTCGCGAAGGCCCTGATCGTCGCTGAGTTTAGTGTCATAACGGATCGTCATCCGGCAAAAACCGATGGCTTTACACGCCCGCCGTTCGCTCATCCCACGTTGGTTCATGAGATGTGCGACAGCTTTCCGCTGGGCTGCGGGCGTCACCACTTCTTTCCCAAAAGGTCTTTCAAAGCGGCATTGTCGAGCATGGCATCCGCCAGAAGCCGCTTCAGCTTCGTGTTCTCGTCCTCCAGCGTCTTCAGCCGCTTGGCCTCGGACACCTCCATGCCGCCAAACTTGGCTTTCCATTTATAGATGCTGGCATCGCTGACACCGTGCTTGCGGCAAAGCTCCGCGACCGGCGTGCCCGCCTCGTGCTCCTTCAGAATGCCGATGATCTGTTCGTCCGTGAAACGGTTGCGCTTCATTCTCTGGTCCTCTCAATGGGCCAGAGCTTACTTCAAAATGGATTATTTCAACGGGGCAAGGTCACCGGCGAAATTGGACAGTCGATATCCGTGTCAAAATATCCTGACGGCGCTGCCATTAGCGCTTAGGGAGAGACATCATGGAATTGCTTCTCGGGCTCTTTGCCCTTCTGTTCGTCGCCTTGAAGTTGACCGGTCACATCAAATGGTCTTGGCCGCTGGTGTTGGCACCGATCTGGGTCCCGCTGTCCCTCGCCGTCATGGCGGGCGTGCTGCTCGGCGCGGCGTCGGTCTGAAAATCCCCGGCTTGGATATCTCGGTCAAGATATCCCTCATGAGCAGCGCTTGAGGCCGAAGATCAAATCAGCTGTAATATGTCTTACCTCTCGGCGTCTCCGGCACTGGCGGCATTGGCAGTCCTGTGATGCCGAGCAGGTCGTCGAATGTATGCGGCGGTTTTACAGCTAGCCAGCTCTCGAAGACCTTCCAGCTTCCGATCTGGACGCCCCGGCTGTCGTGACCGCCGTACTCCATTTTCACGGCCCTCAGGAATTCCAGAAGCGGCGGCGTGCCGGCCGCCCGGGATTTCAGATTTTCGAGAGCCTCGCCGAAGAGACGCTCGGAGATCTCCTTTGAGCCGCTCGTCATTTCGAACACCTCGCGCAGAACGATCACGCGGATGTGGTGCAGCGCATTGTCCTGAGCCGTCTGCTCGATCCGCTCGGCGATGTACTTCATGTACCTGTCAATCCGCTCGAGCTGTTTGACGTGGTCGAGATACCCGTGGACCTCGGGCGGCAGAAGGTCACGAACGAGATCGCGTGTGTATTCGCTCCGTGGCTCGGAGTTGTACTCTTTGAAGCCGACGGCCGCCTCGACGACTACGCCGTAAGCCAGCCCCTCGTCTAGCTGTTGAAGCTCGCTGACTTCATGGACTTGCGGACCCGACCACATCAGGGCATTCCTGGTGAACTTTCGATAGCCCTGTAACTGCTCCCGCAGGTCGGCCTCGCGCGTGTCCATCGTGCCGAGGAAGTATTTCCCTGCGGCCGCCGCGGCTCCGCTAGGGATCGCCTTCGTGAAGTCGCCGTAACCCTCGAACTGGTAGATCAGCTCGTTGATCGCGAGCGAGAACACGGCAATCCAAAATGTCCAATAGGCAACCTGGAGCGCAACATCCCAGGTCAGCAAGTCTTTCCAGTCAGATTGATGCATTCGCGCCTATGTCCCCCCTGTTCCCCGGCAACGTAGCATGGAGATTTCTCGTCGGCTATTTCTCGATGCTCTGATGTCCGGCATGATCTGAAAGTCACCGTTGCAGTTGTTGGCTGCCACCGCGAAAGCAGTCGGTAGCGAGGTATAAGGCCTCGCCATAGGTGGGCATTGCCACGGGTCGTGCTTGATGCCGATCGCTTTGGGGGACCTACACGCCCCCTAACTGCATCGCCATTTTTCTCGTCGGCCAAATTTGATGTGGGCAATTCCGCGTCAAAATATCCGTTACGCCGCTTTTGGCGCACGGACATTTCCATGAAAACATTCAACTCTCTTCTTCAACTCGCCGTCACGGTGACTGTGTTCACGCTCATCATCTCGTCCTTCATGCGGATCGAACTCTTTCCGGAATGGATCGACGACATACTCAACGACCTGATCAACCTTTACGTCGGATACACCTTTGCTCACCTGGTAATCCGCTGGCGCTGTAAGCGGGCCGCGAAGCGCGAAGCGATGGCATGACCGGAAGCTAATCGCGACTAGGATGGCCCTCTTCGGAGGGCCTTTTCATTTCAGTCGTCTGGGTCGTGGTCGGCCGTCGGATCAAAGTTCCCCTCCATCTCCGCCCGCATCACGTCGAAATACTCCTCCGAATGCTCCGCCAGCATCTTCTCGTACTCGAACGCGTCCTCGAGTTCCCAGGGAGAATAGTCGCCGTCGAACTTCGGATCATACGACCGCAGGAGCAGCTCCTGGTAGGCTCTCAGTACCTTGAACTTCTCGCGCAACAACGGATTCAGGTTGTAGATCGCTTGCGAGACGCTCTCGGCACCCTCGTTCCGATGTGTCACTAGCTCGACCGATTTCTCGGATGCGAACCCGAATCTGGTCCAGTCGCCGAGATGCGTCGTGAATGCTCGGCGCAGGTCGTGGCTGCCCGCGAAGGTCTTCGGCAGCGGACCGCCCTCAGCCCTCGCGCGGTCTGTCACGTCGGAAATCGTGCTGTCCGACAGGTGGCCGTCGCGATTGTCCTTTCCCTTACCTTTCTTCAATTGCGGAAACAGGAACTTGTTGTCCTCGCGCGTCCTTTTCAACTGTTCGTAGACAACGGACGATGCCAGCTCAGGAAGCGGAATGGCGCGGAAGGCACCCATTTTATCAGGCCCGAGCGCCCAGACGTATGCCCACGGCTTCCGGGGTGTCCGCACGAACTGTTTCTTGAAGCTTCGCAGGACCGTCGCGATACGCTGACCGGTCAGCATCTGGAGCTGAAGCGCTGCCTTTGAACAGTCCTTGGTAATGCGATCCTCGTGCATCCAGTGGTATGCGAATCTATAGAGGACCTTCGGGCTTGCCAACCTCGCCTTGACCAAGGTGTCAGGATTAATGTCCCTTGCGTCCTGCGTCGGCATCGTCGGACGGTCGACCAGCTTGGCAATGTTAGCTGAGAGGCCGGATCGCTTTCTCTCCTTGGCGGCCCACGAGAAACACGTACGGATCGCGCTGTAAGTCAAAATGGCTTGAGGGTAGTTCGTACTTTTGGTCGCATCCTTCTTGTCCCGCCCTCGTTCGATCATACGATCGATGACATCTTTCAGGTCGTCAGGCGTGATCGATTTGATCGGCATTTTCAGCAGCGGTTTAAAGTCATGGTAGATAGGTCCGCCTTCCGTGACACCGAGCGACGAGACGGCATTCGTGTAGCTCCGATGGCTGAGCGTCTTTTTCACGTGTTCCAGGTACGCGTCGCGGAGCATCTCCCAGCTCCACTCACCATCCTTCAGCCCGGCCTTGTTCTCGGCGAGTTCGACATCGTGTTCGCCGCCTACGACCTCGGCAATTAGATGCGTCGGATCGAGGCCCTCTTTTTTCGCGTGCTTGATCTTTGGAATAAGCGCGCGGATCGTCGGCAGCTGCTCGGGAGTGAAATAGGCGACGGGGGCAATGGACACCTTGAAGTGTTCCGTCATGCACCAGAAAAACGCCGTGCCACTTTTGACACGGATGGCGAGGCCTGGCGCGTCCGTGTCCCGATACTCCACGCTCTCCCGCTTCTTCGCCGCGTTCTTCGCCGCCGCCATTGTATTTCCGTCGATCCTGACCCGCGCCATTCTGACCCTTCCTGACCCTGCTTTTTTCGAGGGTCAGCATAGGGTCAGCCGTCGGAAAAGCCAAATCGTTGACACGAGGCATGCGGTTTTCCCGTGTGCTGGGTTAATATTTTCAAAAAACAATGTAATATCAGGATGTTGTGATGATCTTAGATCTGAGACTGACGTCGGCCGATAGGGGAAACAAGGTGCTAGAAATCAAAAACGACTAACTTTTAATCAGTAGGTCTCGGGTTCGAACCCCGACGCTCTCACCATACTCAAATTAAGTCATACGCTTAAACGGACACCAATGCGGTTTCAGTGGTTTGGTGCGCTTAGGCCAAGGCTCCGTGCGCCGCCTCGGTTGCAGTGGCGGGTGGAATCGCTGCGCCTGCTTCGTCACAATGTGGGTGGACGAAGTCCGGCCGGTCTGTCACAAGCCGATCAGGACGCGACTGCCGTTAACTTTAGAACGGGGTCGGGCGACCGATTGACGTCACGTCGCTGCCACGAGATCACGTCGGCCGTCCTTTTCTAGATCCGGTCCTGGATCGGGGACGCTCAAACGCATCGAAAAAGCGCCGCCTCACCCATTACAATTTGCTCATCTTCAGAGCGGATGCCATTCATTACAGTCAGGTCACGTTTGCGGCTGCAAACCGCGGGCGGGCGAAAACTCCGGGTGCAGCGTCAAACCCTTGAAATATCTTATTTCGCGAGATCAAGGGCGTCTCCGGAGCGGAGCATTTGGCCTAAAATTCGGCAGATGGGGCCTTCCAAACCTTATTTATTATTAAGCTGACCTTCCAGGCTTAGAGGCGTATTTCTGTCTTCAAGACTGAATGCTGCCGACGGCCGGAGAGGTCGTGACGGCAGAGCCAGTTTCACAACCGTTTGCCGAAGGTGGAGCTCAGATATGCGCTCGCTCGTCCCGATAAATCAGCCTTCCCTCGTATCGCCGGCGCCCTGCCCGGTCATGCACCTCACCGGACCGCCCGACGATCGACGTCGATAATCACGCGTTCGAAGCCGCTTCACCCGCCGTCCCGTGAACCGGTTTCTGATGCAACGCTTGCCCGCAAAGCCGGCTTTTCAGCTTCGTAAATTTCCAGAACCCCAACCGATCGGCCGCGCTCACCCGCGCGGCTCCGATCCTGTTCGCCCCAATGCGCCGCCTCCCGTCGCAAGGGCTGCAGTTTGAAAGGAAGACCTCCATGTCAAATATCCTTCGCAGACATCGGATCGCGGCACTTCTTGGCGCCGCCATCGTCGCGGTCCCGCTCTCCGCGCCAGTCATTCTCGGCACCAACGCGGCGCAGGCGGCAACCACGGCGACAACTGCTGCCGGCTCCGTTTCGGGCATCGTCGCTCCGGCTGGTTCGTTCGCACCGATCGTTTTCGCCGACAAACCGGCCGTCGTCACCATCACCACCACGATGAAGGCGCAAAACGTCGCTTCGGACGACGGCACGCCCTTGGACGACAATTCGCCGTTCGACGAGCAGTTCCGGCAGTTCTTCGGCCAGCAGGGCATTCCCGTGCCGCGCCATATGCCGCAGCAGCGCCAGGCTCCCCGGACCGAAGCCCTCGGCTCCGGCTTTGTCGTCACGGCCGACGGTTACATCGTCACCAACAATCACGTGATCGACAACGCCATCGATATCAAGGTGACGCTCGACGACGGCACCGACGTGCCGGCCAAGCTGATCGGCGCCGACGCGAAATCCGATCTCGCCGTCATCAAGATCAACGCGCCGAAGCCGCTGGCGACGATCGCCTGGGGCGATTCGGACAAGCTCAATGCCGGCGACCAGATTCTGGCGATCGGCAATCCGTTCGGCATTGGCACGACCGTCACCGCCGGCATCGTTTCGGCCCGCGGTCGCGATCTCCACAGCGGCCCCTATGACGATTTCATCCAGATCGATGCACCGATCAACCATGGCAATTCCGGCGGCCCGCTGGTCGATCTCGAAGGCAAGGTCGTCGGCATCAACACGGCGATCTATTCCCCCAACGGCGGCAGCGTCGGGGTCGGCTTTGCCATCCCGTCCGACCAGGCCCAAAAGGTCGTCGCCAAGCTGATGAAGGACGGCTCGATCGAGCATGGCTCCATCGGCGTGCAGATCCAGCCGGTGACGGCGGATGTGGCGAGCGCCATAGGCCTCGACAAGCCGGAAGGCGCGCTGGTCGCCAATGTCAATGATGACACGCCGGCCGCCAAGGCCGGCATCCGGACCGGCGACGTCATCACCGCGCTCGGCGGCCAGCAGATCAAGTCGCCGCGGGATCTGTCGCGCATGGTCGCCGACCTGACGCCCGGCGCCAAGGAGGGCCTGACCGTCTGGCGTCAGGGCCAAAGCCGCAATCTCAGCATCACGGTTGGCGGCAATGAGCCCGACCAGCAGCAGGCTTCCACTGACAATGGCGACAAGTCCATGCAGGGTGCGCAGCGCGTTCCGACCATCGGCATCGGTCTTGCCGACCTCACACCGGATATCCGCGAGGCGCTTAACCTGCCGCGTCGGGACAATGGTGCCGTGATCGAAAGCGTCGCCCCCGACAAGCCGGCTGCCGACGCCGGCCTGCAGCCCGGGGATATCATCGTCTCGATCAACCAGCAGCCCGTGAAGTCGGCCAAGGATGCCAAGGCGGCGGTCGCGGAAGCCGGCAAATCCGGGCGTAAGTCCGTCCTGCTCCTCATCCAACGTGGTGAGAACCAGACCTTCGTCGCGGTCCCCTTCTCGATCGGCTGAATACGGCCTCGCCTTATCTTCTCGCCGCCGCCCGGTTGTCGCGACCGGGTGGCGGTCGTTTGGTCAGGCCCACACTCCCCTCCAACGCGGCGACGAGTTCCGCACCACCGGAACCTTCGCAGACGGAAGACGTTTGCCCGGCCGAAGGAGCGTCTTTATGCGCATTATATTCGTGGTCATGATCGTTTCGGTGCTCAGCATCCTGGCATTCAAATATGCCGACCAGTCGCTTGGCGGTGGCGACATCATGGCTTCACCCACGGAACTCTCAGTCCAGAACTGACACGATGGCGTGAGGCCGGAACCTTCCTGTTTTCCGGGGGTTGTCAGGCTATAGAGGAGCCGTAGTCATGAGCGCCCAGAATGTCCTGATTGCCTTGGGATCCGCCATCGCGGGCGGCCTGGTCGTCGCCCTTCTGATGCATCCCGCCGGACCGACCGCCAGCACGAAGTCGGACCGCCTGAGCGGACCTCCGGCAGAGACCGCCTTCCTGCCGGAACGCTTCGGCGTTCCAGGTTCAGCACACTGATCGCGACGCGGTAAAATTAGGATCTGAAATACGAAAAGGCCGGCGCCTCTTTCCAGGCGCCGGCCTTTTTTATGTCCAACCGATCAATGAACGGCCTTGCCGCCCTCTTCTTCTTCGAATGTCACCGCGACATCGCCGTCTGCCGAAAGACGAACTCTGTCCCCTTCGATATCGGCGACCAGTTCCAGCGGAATGAAGTGATGGTGGCCTCGATGGCCGCCCTCGCCGCTGTCCTTCTTCGTCAGCTTGATACGGCCGCCTTCGACGCGGTCGACCGTTCCAACATGGGCGCCATCCGCGCCGATGACTTCGGCGTGTTCCTTGATTCTTGCAGCATCGATCATGGGAAATCTCCTTTTCTGCGTTTCGACAACGCATGAATGGGAATATCGATGCATGCTCTTCGAAATTGAGAGACTGTCACAAAACAGGCCACTCGCGGAGAACGGCCGGAACGGCTGCCCACGCTTTCCGATCGAGTGTACCTTTGGCTTTATTGGCCAGGGTAAACACAAGATCATCGACGGCGTAGCAGACGCCGCGGTTTTTCAGAATAGCTGCGAACGCCCAAGCCAACACAGAGAATTTTCCAACCATAATACCGACATTATACCCGTGTATTTACGATACCATTACTATTACTAGGCTGTAAGTCTATGGCGAAACTGAAATTATTCTTACGATCCCCAGGTTACCGATATTTAAGTTTTATCATCTCCGGTTTCATGTCATTGAGAGAGCAGAAGAATTCCCTCCGGCGACCACGCTTCCGGCGGACTTGCGCCGCAGGACGGCGCAGCGGGAGATTTAGTCCCGGTTGTATCGCTACCCAGCAAAGGACAGACCGTTGAACGTGCAGAACAGCCCCGACCCGGCAACAAAGACCAGCGGCACGCCTGATCTCGCCGCGATCCTGGCCACTTCGGGAAACCAGCGCAAGAAGCGCCGCTGGGTCTGGCCGACGGTCCTTGTCGTTGCCGTTGCCGCCGCGGCTGGTGCCTACAGCTATTTCGGCAGCAGCGGCCCGCGCTACGACTACACCACCCAACCGGCAAAGCGCGGCGGCCTCTCGGTCATCGTCACGGCGACCGGCTCGGTCCAGCCGACCGATCAGGTGGACATATCGAGCGAATTGTCGGGCACTGTCCGCAAGGTCAATGTCAGCTACAACAGTGCGGTGAAACAGGGCGACGTGCTCGCCGAACTCGATACCAACAAGCAGGAAGCGGATGTCCAGAGCGCCCGCGCCCAGTTGGCTTCGGCAAGGGCCAACGTGCTGAAGGCCGAAGCGGAAGCTGCCTCGGCCAAAAATTCGCTCGACCGCCTGACCGGCCTCGTCAGCAACCGCATTTCGACCCAGCAGGAGCTGGACGCGGCGAAATTCACCTATGATTCGGCGCTCGCCACCAAGGCCGTCAACGAGGCATCGGTTCTTTCCGCCGAAGCCAATCTGCGGCTCTCGGAGCTCAATCTTCTGAAGCTCAAGATCGTTTCGCCGATCGACGGGATCGTGCTGACCCGCGACGTGGATCCGGGCGCGACCGTCGCGTCCTCGCTGAATGCGCCGGTGCTCTTTACCATCGCCGGCGACCTGAAGCGCATGGAACTGCAGGTCGCCGTCGACGAGGCGGATGTCGGCCACGTCCAGGAAGGCCAGTCGGCGAAATTCTCGGTCGACGCCTATCCCGATCGCAACTTTCCTGCCACCATCCAGGCGGTGCGCTTTGCATCCGAAACCGTCTCCAACGTCGTCACCTACAAGGCAATCCTGACGGTCGACAACGCCGACCTGCTGCTGCGTCCCGGCATGACGGCAACTGCGGACATCACCGTGCAATCGGTCACCGACGCGCTCCTCGTGCCGAACGCGGCGCTGCGCTACTCACCGCCGACCACAGTGCGCAGCCGCGGCAATTTCCTCACTCGGCTCTTCGCACCGCCCCGACCGCGCGGTAATCGCGGTGGCGACAATGCCTCGAGTGCAGGGCGTGCCGTCTGGGTGCTGCGCGCCGGCGTGCCGACACGGGTTCAGGTCGAGACCGGCCCGACCGACGGGCAGTTCACGGTGCTGAAATCCGGCGAGGTCAAGCAAGGCGATCTGCTGATCACGGACGCCGTCGCCCGCGCGAGCTGAGGAGGGTTTTGATGACGCTCCCTCCCATCATCGCCTTCAGGCAGGTCTCGAAGTTCTACGGGCACGGCGAGGCGACGATCCGTGCGCTCGATCATATCGACCTGTCGATCACAGCGGGCGAGTTCGTATCGATCATGGGTCCGTCCGGTTCCGGCAAGTCCACGGCGATGAACATCATCGGCGGGCTCGACCTGCCTTCATCCGGTGAATATCTGTTCCAGGGCATTCCGACGAGCGGCTTCGACCGCGCGCAGCTGACGCTGCTGCGGCGTCATATGCTCGGCTTCGTGTTCCAGGGGTTCAACCTTCTCGCCCGCACGTCCGCCGTCGAGAATGTCGAACTGCCGCTGGTCTATCGGGGCATGGATCACCGCGAGCGGCGCAGTCGGGCGATGATTGCGCTGGAACAGGTGGGCCTCAAGGGCCGCGAAGGGCACACGACCCAGGAACTGTCGGGAGGCCAGCAGCAGCGCGTGGCGATTGCGCGGGCCATCGTCACCGATCCCGCAGTGCTGCTCGCCGACGAGCCGACCGGCAATCTCGATACCAGGACCAGTGCAGAGATCATGGAGCTGATTACCCGGCTCAACCGCGACAACGGCATCACCGTGATCATGGTCACTCATGAGGAGGACATCGCTGCCTATGGCAAGCGGCTGCTGCGCTTCGTCGACGGGCATCTCGCCTCGGATCAGGCGCAGGCCAAGGAGCACGATCATGTTCTTTGAGACGGCGAAACTGGCCTGGCGGGCGATCAGCCGCAACATGCTGCGTTCCTTCCTCACCGTGCTCGGCGTCGTCATCGGCGTTGCGGCGGTCATCGCCATGGTGACGGTCGGCAACGGCACGACGGCGAAGGTCCAGGCCGAACTTTCCCGCCTCGGCACCAACACGCTGTTCGTCCGTCCGGGTCAATGGGGACCGGGACGCGCCAGCAGCGAGGCCAAGCGCTTCAACGACAAGGATGTCCTGGCGATCCAGGAACAGGTGGCCGGGCTTCGCGCCGTGGCGCCCGTGAACCGCGGAACGGCGACCGTGATTGCCGGCGGCGCCAACCATTCGTCGAGCGTGATCGGCACCAACAATGATTATCTGATCGCCCAGGACTGGGATCTGTCGCTCGGCCGGTCATTCCTCGCCAACGAGGACCGTGGCAGCCAGGCTGCCTGCATCATCGGCGAGACGGTGCGCAAGGAACTCTTTGGCGCGGCCAATCCGGTCGGGCAGAATATCCGCGTCAGCAATATCGCCTGCCCGGTGGTCGGCGTGCTCGCCGTCAAGGGCCAGTCCGGCATGGGCGACGACCAGGACGACACGGTCATCATGCCGTTGAAACTCCACCAGCGGCGGATCGGCGGCACGACGACGATCAGCAGCATCATCCTGTCGGCGCAGGACGGCGTGGCGACCACAAAAGTCCAGTCGGATGTCGAAAGCCTGCTACGCGAGCGGCGCAGGATCGCGATCGGCCGCGAGGACGACTTCTCGGTCAACGACATGTCGCAGATCGCCGCGGCGATGACCGGCACGACGGTGCTGCTGACCGGCCTCCTCGGCGCTGTCGCGGCCGTGAGCCTGCTGGTCGGCGGCATCGGCATCATGAACATCATGCTGGTTTCGGTCACCGAACGCACCCGCGAGATCGGCATTCGCCTCGCGATCGGTGCGCTTGAGCGGCAGGTGCTGACCCAGTTCCTCGTCGAGGCGGTGATGCTGTCGATCTTCGGCGGCGTCAGCGGCATCGTTGCCGGCCTTGCGCTTGCCTATGGCGTCGTCAGCTTCCTCGGCGTGCCCTTCGTCGCCAGCCCGACGATCATCCTGCTTGCCTTTGCCTTCTCGGCGGCGATCGGCATGGTGTTCGGGTATTTCCCCGCGCGGCGTGCGGCGCAGCTCAATCCGATTGAAGCGCTCCGCCACGAATGACCGGGGCACTTCTGGCCGCCGAGGGCGCCGACGACCAACTGTATACCGCGGACTGATATATCAACTCGGCTTGCCATCCCAAATGCGACATGTCACCGTCTGATATATCAGAGAGGAACGCCATGACATCCGAAGCAGAATCGCTCAGCAGACAGGCCTATCACCGGCTTGAAAGCATGATCGTCACCATGAAGCTGCCGCCCGGCGCGCTGGTTACGGAAAAGCAGCTCATCGGTCTTGCGGGCCAAGGCCGCACACCGGTGCGCGAAGCGATCCAGAAACTCGAATGGCAGGGATTGATGCGGGTGCGCCCGCGCGTCGGGCTGCAGGTCACTGAGATCATCGAGAGCGACCACGAAAACATCATGCAGGTGCGGCGCCAGCTTGAACCGGTTGCAGCAGCCTTGGTGGCGGAACATGCCAGCGATGAGCAACGCAGCGCCCTGCTCGACTGCGCCAAGGCAATGGGTGCCGCAGCGGCGACCGGTGACATTCACGGCTTCCTGGATGCCGACAAGCGCTTCGACGAGGTTCTGGAGGAGGCCTGCCCCAACCGGTTCCTGACCTCGGCGCTGGCGCCGCTCCAGACCCATTCCAGGCGGCGGTGGTTTTCGACGGCCTCTATCGAACGGCTGGATCAGGCTGTGACCCAGCATGTCGCCGTCATCCGCGCCATCCGGGCGGGCGACGTCGAAGCGGCACGAAGAGCGATGGAGACGCTCCTCGCCCATCTGACGAATTCATGAAGTAATCAGGCGTGGACTTCGGCTTCGCGCTGCTTTGCGAGCGCAGCGAGATCCGCGGGCTTCAGCTCGACCGACTCGCCGCAGCCGCAGGCGGACGTCTGGTTCGGATTGACGAAGGTGAAGCCTGAGCGCATCTGCGTGACTTCGAAATCCATCTGGGTGCCGAGGAGATAAAGCACGGCGGAAGGCTCGATCCAGACGCTCGCGCCGTCGTACTCGATCATGTCGTCCTTGGCATTGGGCTCGGTGACGAGATCGACCGTGTACTCCATGCCGGCGCAGCCGCCCTTCTTGATCCCGACACGCAGGCCCTTGGCCTCTGGTCCGGAATTGGCGACGAGCTGCTTGACGCGGGTCGCGGCGGCATCGGTCATGGTCATAATGGCGAAGCCCATGGGCTCATTCTCCTTCCGCACACGGATTCAAGGTCCGGTGTTTCACGATTCAAATGTAGTACCGACCGATTAATCGATCAATACCAGCCGACAGCCACCTGGGCTTCTTCGGACATGCGCTCCGGCGTCCACGGCGGATCGAAGGTCATCTCGACTTCGACGCCGGACACGCCTTCGACGGCGCCGACGGCGTTTTCCACCCAGCCCGGCATTTCGCCGGCGACCGGGCAGCCTGGCGCAGTCAGCGTCATCATGATCTTCACCATGCGGTCGTCCTCGATGTCGATCTTGTAGATCAGACCGAGTTCGAAGATGTCGGCGGGGATTTCCGGATCATAGACCGTTTTCAGCGCTCCGATCACGTCGTCGCTCAATCGCGCCAACTCATCGGCCGGAATAGCGGATTGGATCAGTCCTTCGCGGGCGTCCCACTTCAATTCCGTTTCATCGGCGGCCATGGCAATAGTCCTCAAGCAAAGAAATTTCGCGCGTAGTCGAGCGCATCGGCCAGCGCATCCACTTCGGCACGGGTATTATACATGCCGAACGATGCCCTGCATGTGGAGGTGACGCCGAAGCGCTTCAAGAGCGGCATGGCGCAATGGGTGCCGGCGCGGACCGCCACGCCCTTTCGGTCGATCACCATCGAGACGTCATGGGCATGGATGCCGGCGAGCTCGAAGGAAAAGATGCCGCCCTTGCCGGGCGCATTGCCGATGATCCGCAGCGAGTTGATAGCGCGCAGGCGTTCGGCAGCGTAGGCGGCCAGGTCCGCTTCGTGGCGGGCGATCGCGGCGCGGCCGATCTTGTCCATGTAGTCGAGCGCGTAACCGAGCCCGATCGCCTGGACGATCGGTGGCGTACCCGCCTCGAAACGATGCGGCGGATCGTTATACGTGACGATATCCTCGGTGACGTCGACGATCATCTCGCCGCCGCCCTGGAACGGCCGCATCTCCTTCAACCGGTCCGACTTGCCGTACAGCACGCCGATGCCGGACGGACCGTAAAGCTTGTGGCCGGTCATCACGTACCAGTCGCAATCGATGTCGCGGACATCCACCGGCATGTGCACGGCGCCCTGGCTGCCGTCGATCAGAACCGGAATGCCACGCTCATGGGCGATGCGGCAGACTTCCTTGACCGGAACCACGGTGCCGAGCGCGTTCGACATATGGGTGATGGCGACCAGCTTGGTCTTTTCGGTGAGAGACTTTTCGAAATCCTCGATATGGAAGGCACCCTCGTCGTCGACCGGCACCCAGACGAGCTTGGCGCCCTGCCGCTCGCGGATGAAATGCCAGGGCACGATATTGGAATGGTGCTCCATGATCGTCACGACGATCTCGTCGTCGGCACCGATATTCGGCATGCCCCAGCCGTAGGCGACCGTGTTGATCGCCTCGGTCGAATTCTTGGTGAAGACGATCTCGTCCACCGAACCGGCATTCAGGAACCGGCGCACCTTTTCGCGCGACGCCTCATAGGCTTCGGTCGCGGCATTCGAGAGGAAATGCAGGCCGCGATGGACGTTCGCATATTCGCTGGAATAGGCGTGGCTGATCGCGTCGATAACCACCTGCGGCTTCTGGGCAGAGGCGCCGTTGTCGAGATAGACCAGCGGCTTGCCGTGCACCATCGTCGACAGGATCGGAAAATCCCGGCGGATCGCTTCCACATCGTAGGTCGTCGAGGGTGCACTCTGGTCCATGTCAGGCCCCTTCTCAGGCGTGTTTTTCAAGCCAGGCCGAGATGACGCCTTCCAGCGCCTCGACCAGCTTTTCTTCCTCGAGTTCCTCGACGATCTCGGCAACGAAGGCATTGACCAGCATGGCCCGTGCCTTGTTTTCGGGAACGCCGCGCGCCATCAGGTAGAAGAGATGGCTGCTCTCGATATCGGCAACCGTCGCGCCATGGCCGCAGACCACGTCGTCGGCGAAGATTTCGAGCTCGGGCTTGGCCGAGAACCCGCCATCATCGGTCAACAGAAGCGTGTTGCAGGACATCTTGGCGTCTGTCTTCTGGGCATCCGGAGCGACCCGGATCATGCCCTGGAAAACGCCGTTGGCGCGGTCGAACACGACGTTGCGGATGATTTCCGTCGAGTTGGTGTTCGGCACGTTGTGGCCGAGAACCAGCGTGACGTCGGTGTGGCTTTCGGCGCCGAGCAGGTTGACACCGCGCAACGTCAGTTCGGCACCCTCGCCGGCCACGTCGATGCGCAGTTCCTGGCGCACCAGCTTGCCGCCGGCATTGATGACGAACAGGCGCAGCTTGGCATCGGTGCCGAGCTTTACGCGGATCTGGCCGAGATGGGTGTCCTCTGCGGCCTGCTGCTGCAGGATGATCCAGGTGATGTCAGCGCCGTCCTCCAGCGCGATGTCACTGATCGAGGACACCAGCGCCGAACCCTCTGCCACCGACCGGTGACGCTCGATGATCGTCGCCTTCGAAGCAGCGCCGAACGAGACCGGGAAGCGCGTATGGACCTGGCCCGCGCCGTGCAGGGCCTGCAGTTCGATCGGCGCATACAATTCCGTATTGGCCGGAATGGTGATCGCATAACCATCGCGCACGAAGCTGCCGTTGATGCGGCCGATCGCGTCGTCCTTGTCGAGCGCCGTCAGGCCGGCTGCGGCCGAACCGTCGGCGAGCCTGTCCCTGAAGAGCGCGATCTCGACGCCGTCAACGGCGGCCTTCGCATCGGCAGTCCCCTGCAGGATCGAAAGGACCTTCGATCCCTCGACCAGAGGCGCAGCCGGATCGATTGCCGAAACGGTAGCGGCGTCCGGCAGGATGCGCAGCAGGTTCTTGAGGTCGGTATAATGCCAGGCCTCGATGCGGCGTGTCGGCAGGCCGGACTTCTTGAGATCGTCCAGAAGCCGGTCCCGCGTGCCGATCACGGCGCCATTGCCCGGCAGGTCGCCGATCTGCGCGCCGAAGGCTTCGACCAGCGCGGTTTCCGCAGCCGTGAGGCGGCTTGTCGTCTGCATGTTCATGACAACATCCTTCCCTGGGGCCGCTTAAGCCGCTTCCCCGATGATATCGGCATAGCCGTTCTCTTCCAGCTCAAGCGCGAGCGCCTTGTCGCCGGAACGGATGATCTGGCCCTTGTAGAGTACGTGGACCGTGTCCGGTACGATGTAGTCGAGCAGGCGCTGGTAGTGGGTGATGACGATGGTGGCGCGGTCCGGCGACTTCAGCGCGTTGACGCCGTCGGCAACGATCTTCAGCGCGTCGATGTCGAGGCCGCTGTCGGTCTCGTCGAGGATGCAAAGCTTCGGCTCGAGCAGCGCCATCTGCAGGATTTCGGCGCGCTTCTTTTCGCCGCCGGAAAAACCGACGTTGAGCGGACGGCGCAGCATGGCCTGGTCGATCTTCAGCTTCTCGGCGGCTTCCTTGACGCGGCGGATGAAGTCCGGCGTCGTCAGTTCGGCTTCGCCACGCGCCTTGCGCTGCTCGTTTATCGCGACCTTCAGAAACTGCATGGTGGCGACGCCCGGAATTTCGAGCGGGTACTGAAAAGCGAGGAAAATACCCTTGGACGCACGCTCGGCCGGGTCGAGTTCCAGGATGCTCTCGCCATTATAGAGGATATCGCCCTCGGTGACTTCGTAATCCTGGCGGCCTGCGAGGATATAGGACAGCGTCGACTTGCCGGAGCCGTTCGGGCCCATGACGGCAGCAACTTCGCCAGCCTTCACGGTGAGGTTGAGGCCGCGGATGATCTCGGTGCCGTCTTCGGCGATACGGGCGTGCAGGTTCTTGATCTCAAGCATGTTTCTTATCCTTCCGGATTTATTCGGTGACGCGTCAGTGCGCGATATTCGGACAGCGGGCCATCAGCCCACAGAACCCTCGAGCGAGATGCCGATCAGCTTCTGTGCCTCGACGGCGAATTCCATCGGCAACTGCTGGATGACGTCCTTGACGAAGCCGTTGACGATCAGGGCGATGGCTTCCTCTTCGGGAATGCCGCGCTGCATGACGTAGAACTTCTGGTCCTCGGAAATCTTCGAGGTCGTCGCTTCGTGCTCGATCTGTGCCGATGCGTTCTTCACGTCGATATAGGGCACGGTGTGCGCACCGCACTGGTCACCGATCAGGAGCGAATCGCAATTGGTGAAGTTGCGGGCATTGGAAGCCCGGCGGTTGATCGACACCTGGCCGCGATACGTATTGTTCGAATTGCCGGCGGAAATGCCCTTGGAGATGATGCGGCTCGACGTGTTCTTGCCGAGATGGATCATCTTGGTGCCGCTGTCGATCTGCTGATAACCGTTGGAAACGGCGATCGAATAGAACTCGCCGCGGCTATCGTCGCCGCGAAGAATGCAGCTCGGATATTTCCAGGTGATCGCCGAACCGGTCTCGACCTGCGTCCACGAGATCTTCGAGCGGGCGCCGCGGCAATCGCCGCGCTTGGTGACGAAGTTGTAGATGCCGCCCTTGCCCTGGGCATCGCCCGGGTACCAGTTCTGCACCGTCGAATACTTGATTTCAGCATCGTCGAGGGCGATGAGTTCGACCACGGCGGCGTGAAGCTGGTTCTCGTCACGCTGAGGAGCCGTGCAGCCTTCGAGGTAGGAAACGTAAGCGCCTTCCTCGGCGATGATCAGCGTGCGCTCAAACTGGCCGGTGTTCTTTTCGTTGATTCGGAAATAGGTGGACAGCTCCATCGGGCACCGTACGCCCTTCGGCACGAAGACGAAGGAACCGTCGGTGAACACGGCGGCGTTCAGCGTCGCATAGAAATTGTCCGAGGTCGGAACCACCGAACCCAGGTATTTCTTGATCAGCTCAGGATGTTCGCGGATTGCCTCGGAGATCGACATGAAGATCACGCCGGCCTTCTGCAGTTCCTTCTTGAACGTGGTCACGACCGAGACGGAATCGAAGACGGCATCGACGGCGACCCGGGGCGTCTCGACGCCAGCCAGAATCTCCTGTTCGCGCAGCGGAATCCCGAGCTTCTCGTAGACCCTCAACAGTTCCGGATCGACTTCTTCGAGCGACTTCGGGCCGGCGCTGCTTTTCGGCGCAGCATAATAGTAGAGGTCGTTGAAGTCGATCTTCGGATATTCGACGCGTGCCCAGGTGGGCTCTTCCATGGTCAGCCAGCGACGATAGGCGTCAAGACGCCATTCCAGCATCCATTCCGGCTCCTGCTTCTTGGCCGAGATGAAACGGATGATATCTTCCGAAAGACCCTTTGGCGCCTTGTCCACTTCGATGACGGTTTCGAAACCGTATTTGTACTGGTCCACATCGATTAGGCGAACCTGATCGATTGTTTCCTGCACGGCAGCCATGTTCATACTCCAATTCTTGCCGGTTCAAATTCCGGCAATTCTTGTCATCAATCCGGGGGGACAATTGCCTCCCTTATGTAGGCGCCAGAAGGCGGTTTTCACACCTTTTGGCAAGCGGAAATTTGCGCATGCGCAATTTTGGAAGCGGTCACGCCGCCTCGCCCGCCGGTTTTCGCCGGCCGGCAATCTTTGCGAAGGCGGCCAGCGCCCGCGCGATATCATCTTCCGTCGTGTCGACGCCGAGCGAAATCCGCAGAGCACCGAGCTTCGGATCATGCCCCATCGCGGTCAAAACATGGCTTTCGCCAACCTTTCCGGCCGAGCAGGCGGAGCCGGCGGACAGAGCGATGCCTTCGAGATCGAAAGCGATCTGGCCGGTCTCCGACTTCAGCCCCGGCAAAGTGAAAAAGCAGGTATTCGCTACGCGCAGAACTCCCTCGCCATAGATGATCGCATCGGGCGCCGCCTGGCGCATTCCCGCTTCCAGCCGGTTGCGCAACTCTTCGATCGCGCCATTGCGGTCATGAAGGTTTTCGCGCATTGCCTGGGCCGCCGCGCCGAACCCGACGATGGCATGGAAATTCTCGGTGCCGGAGCGATGGCCCTTTTCCTGGCCGCCGCCGCGGATCAGCGGTTTCGGCATCAGCACTTCGCCCCGCGAGACGAGCGCGCCGACGCCCTTCGGACCGCCGATCTTGTGCGACGACAGGATCAGGAAATCCGCATCCAACGCATTGATGTCCACCGGAATGCGGCCGACCGCCTGCACGGCGTCCACCACCATCAGGCCGCCATGGGCATGGGCGATCGCGGCCGCTTCCCGCACGGGCTGGATGATGCCAGTCTCGTTGTTCACCAGCATCACGGCGACCATCGGCATGCCGGTGCTGCCGTCGTGTTCGGCCAGCAGCGCCTCAAGTGCGGAAAGATCGACGACACCCGCCGGCATCACCGGCACTTCGGTCACCCGGGCCGGATCAAAGCGACCGCCCTCGCGGATCGCGGGATGCTCGATCGCCGAAACATAGACGCGACCCATCGTCAAAGGCGCCCGGCCCATGCGGAAATCCGGAGTCAGGACGTGATTGGCCGCTTCCGTCGCGCCGCTGACGAACGTCACATGCGCGGGCTCTGCATCGACCAGCGCCGCCACCTGCCGGCGCGCCTTGTCGATTGCCGCACGTGCCGCCCTGCCCTCGCCATGAACCGACGAGGCATTTCCCGGCAACTGCAGCGCATCCAGCATGGCGGCGCGGGCCGGCGCGCTCAAGGGCGCCGTGGCGTTCCAGTCCAGATATGTGCGGTTCAGCGCCATTGCCTGATCGGCTTCCGTTTCTAGATAGATGTTGAATTACAGATGGGGCGGACGGGGACCCGCATTTTCCTTGAAATTTCCGTCGGCCTTGCCGTAAGAGACATCGCATCGGGCGCGCATCCAGCATGCAGCCCAAAGTTTCGAATGGTTCTAAACTGAGTTTTAGAAAAGCTGAGCGGCTTCGTCAAGTCCAACTCGACGTGATACTCGTCTAGAACCTGAACATATTGACCGGAGTACCGATGCCCGAAGTCATTTTCAACGGCCCAGCCGGCCGCCTTGAAGGTCGTTACCAGCCATCCAGGGAAAAGAGCGCCCCGATCGCCATCATCCTGCACCCGCATCCGCAGTTTGGCGGCACGATGAACAACCAGATCGTCTACCAGCTCTTTTACATGTTCCAGAAGCGCGGTTTTACGACATTGCGGTTCAATTTCCGCGGTATCGGACGTAGTCAGGGCGAATTCGACCATGGCGCCGGCGAACTTTCGGATGCGGCCTCGGCGCTTGACTGGGTGCAGAGCCTGCATCCCGATTCGAAGAGCTGTTGGGTCGCCGGTTATTCCTTCGGCGCCTGGATCGGCATGCAGCTTCTGATGCGCCGTCCCGAGATCGAGGGTTTCATGTCGATCGCGCCGCAGCCTAACATCTACGACTTCTCGTTCCTCGCCCCCTGCCCGTCGTCCGGCCTGATCATCAACGGCGACAGCGACAAGGTGGCGCCCGAAAAGGACGTCAACGGGCTCGTGGAAAAGCTGAAGACGCAGAAGGGCATCCTGATCACCCACCGGATGGTCGAGGGCGCCAATCACTTCTTCAACGCTCAGGTGGACACGCTGATGGCCGAATGCGAGGATTATCTCGACCGTCGCCTCAACGGCGAACTGGTGCCGGAACCGGCGGCCAAGCGCATTCGCTGATCACTTTCCAGAACTGTTGGTAAAAACTACCGGAATGGCCGCCTCGGCGGCCATTTTCATTTGACGGCTTTGATCGATTTCGGCTGCGGGGAGCCGATGTGCGGCGCCTGCCTGACGCGGTTGCGGCCGGAACGCTTGGCTTCGTAGAGAGCGGCATCGGCGTCCCGCATCGCCCCTGCAAGATCGCCGCCCGGCGCAAGCTCCGCCACGCCGAAACTCGCGGTTACCGCGAAAGAAGACGGAAGCCCGCTTACAGCCATCTCCATCGTCCCGCCCCTGAGCGCCTGCGCAGACAGTGTCGCCATGTCGAGCGTCGTGCTCGGCAGGAAGATCGCGAATTCTTCGCCCCCGATACGGCCGACCACCGCATTCTTGGCAGCACTTGTCTGCAACAGATCGCCGAAGGCCTGGATCACAAGGTCGCCGACGTGGTGGCCATAGGTGTCGTTGATGCGCTTGAAATGATCGAGATCGCAGATAATGACCGCGTGCGCGGCCTTCGGCGCCAGCGCCATCGCGGCCTTGACGCCATTCTCGAAGCCGCGGCGATTGGCGAGACCTGAAAGCGCATCCTTTTCCGAATTGCTGCGCTCGTCCGCCATGATCTCCAGGACCAGAACCGACAGCAGCGTCAATCCGACCGCGACCATCAGCACCGCCGTCGAGCTTTGCGAGATCAGCGCGTAGTTGGTGCCGATATAATCCTTGGCGGTCGTGCCCGCCCCCGCGATCACCGCAAGGCTCGCCTTGGCGAAGAAATGCAGGCCGGTCGCCAGCAGCAGATAACCAAGCGCCCGATCGATCGCCAGCCGGCGGGTCGATGAAAAAATGGCCGCCGCACTCGAAAGGAGCGCCAATGCAAACGGTGCCTGGTAGGAAAAGGCATGTGCGGCCGTTCCGCGCGGCAGGTCGTAGATCAGCAGGTCGAGGCAGATGCCCGCCGCCAGGAAACAGCCAGCCCAGACGGGCGCGATCTTCCCGCCGTAGAGAGTGCCGATACCGATCCTGAGCAAGGTCATGCCGGCGAGCACCGATGCGAAGGCGCTGATTGCCCAGAATTTCGTGAGATACGCATAGGCGACCAGCAATTCGCAGACGGACGAGAGCGAGGCGACCGTAAAAGCGGCGGCAAACCAGAGCGCAGCCGTCCGCGAGCGGCTGCGCGTGGAAACCACAACGAAAACCGCGCCGAAGCATATGGCGATGATAAAATTCACCGCGAGGAAAAAGGCAGCCCCGTTCATCAGCCCATCAGTGCAGGAGACCTGCACACCACCCGGTTACCGTGTCCGGGCCGGATGTTAAAAGCGTATGAAACAAGAAACCGTTAATGCATAAACTGCCTTTTCGCCCTCACTATTGCGTCTCGGGAACTGCATGGTCCCTTGCTGACCGCCGCCCATTCGTCGTGCTGATCACACCCAACATCACTTTTGAAGTGATTACCGGCAAAAACAGTGCTAGAGGCGCGGCCACATATCCCAAAACCCCACCCTGCCAGAGTTAGATCATGTCCAGGTTCAAGTCCGATTTCCTCCGCACGCTCGACGAGCGCGGTTTCATCCACCAGGTCTCCGACGAGACCGGGCTCGACGAACTGTTTTCCAAGGAAATCGTCACCGGCTATATCGGCTTCGACCCGACGGCGCCGAGCCTGCACGCCGGCAGCCTGATCCAGATCATGATGCTGCACTGGATGCAGAAGACCGGCCACCGGCCGATCTCGCTGATGGGCGGCGGCACCGGCATGGTCGGCGACCCCTCGTTCAAGGACGAAGCCCGCCAGCTGATGACCATCGACACGATCGAAGGCAATATCGCTTCGATCAAGCGCGTCTTCTCGAACTATCTCGCCTATGGCGAAGGTCCGAAGGATGCACTGATGATCAACAATGCCGACTGGCTGCGCAGCCTCAACTACCTCGAATTCCTGCGCGACGTCGGCCGGCATTTCTCGGTCAACCGGATGCTGTCGTTCGAAAGCGTCAAGACGCGCCTCGATCGCGAGCAGTCGCTGTCCTTCCTGGAATTCAACTACATGATCCTCCAGGCCTATGACTTCGTGGAACTGGCCAAGCGGACCGGCTGCCGGCTGCAGATGGGCGGCTCGGACCAGTGGGGCAATATCGTCAACGGTATCGACCTCGGTCACCGCATGGGGACGCAGCAGCTTTTCGCGCTGACTTCGCCGCTCCTGACCACGTCTTCCGGCGCCAAGATGGGCAAGTCGGCGACTGGCGCCATCTGGCTCAACCCGGACATGCTGTCGGCCTATGATTTCTGGCAATACTGGCGCAACACCGAGGATGCCGACGTCCCGCGCTTCCTGAAGCTTTACACAACGCTGCCGATGGACGAGATCGCGCGGCTTTCAGCGCTCGGCGGCTCGGAGATCAACGAGGTCAAGAAGATCCTCGCAACCGAAATCACGGCCATCCTGCATGGTCGCACAGCTGCGGAAGAAGCGGCAGAGACCGCCCGCAAGACGTTCGAGGAAGGCGGGCTTTCCGAAAACCTGCCGTCGGTCGAGGTTCCCACCGCCGATCTCGAAGCCGGGATCGGCCTCCTGTCGCTGATCGTGCGCGCCGGCCTTGCCGGCTCGAACGGTGAAGCACGCCGTCACGTCCAGGGCGGCGCGGTGCGCATCAACGACCAGGCAGTCAGCGACGAACGCATGACCATCGGCACCGGCGAAATCACCGGCGACGGCGTCATCAAGCTCTCGCTCGGCAAGAAAAAGCACATCCTGGTGCGTCCGGCCTGAACTGCTCTCTTTGGCAATGAATTGAAACGGGCCGCTTTCGCGGCCCTTTTTATTGGAATTCAAAGATCTGGCGGAAGATGCCGGGGGCGATCAGCGACAGCGGGTTAACGGTCAGCCTCGGCTTTTCGAACGGCCCTTCGAGCTTGAAGGTGATGCCGAGCAGGCCGCGATCGCGGCCATTGCCGAGAATGGCACCGATCAGCGGCAGCTCGCCGAAAAGTCGGTTCAGTCCGTAAGCCGGCATGAACGTCCCGGTCATCTCCATATTGCCCTTGGCGTCGCGCACCAGGCCCTGGAAGGTCGCACCGATCTGCTCGCCGCGCACCACGCCGTTTTCTATGGCGAACGAGCCATTCCGATAAAGCAGGCTTGCAAAACCGCGCTGGAATTTTGCCGAATTGACATCGATGTTCTTTTTCGTCGCCGTGTTCAGGCTGCGGCCCTCCTGATCCGGCGTCGCGACGAGAGACTGGAGTTTGGTTTCGTTGACCAGCGCGAAATTGCGCAGATCGATGGCACCGGTCCAGGCGTCGCCCTGCGCCTTCAGGCGCAGGTTCAGGAGCCCGCCGCGCATGTTATCGTAGAGGTTCATGAAGCGGATGATAGCGCCCGCGTCGCCGCTGGTGATCGAGATCGTGTCGCCCGCATTCATCTCGCTGACGACCGCCTGGCCGCTTTCCGTCGAGCCGGAAAAATCGGCCGTCGAGATATTGCCGCCGCGGCTTGAAAACAGGAACGACACGTTCGAGAGGGTCTGGTCGTTGAAGCCGATCATGCGGTCGAGCTTGCCGCGCACGGTGGCGTTGCTCGTATCGTCGTCACCGCGCTTGGCGCCGCTGCCGCTCTTTCCGCCTCCGCGGATCTTGGTGACGACAGGCCGCATATCGACGACGGAGCCGCTGATCGAGACGTCGAAATTACCCTTGGCGCGTTTGACGCTCACCGCATAATTGTCGGACGGCGAGAGTTGCATATGCGAGAAGTCCGCCGACGTCAGGCTCCCGCCATTGAGCGCGAAGCTGCCGCGCGCGCCAAAACCGTCGCCGGAGAGTTCGAAGTTGCGGATATCGGAACGCTCTCCCGTGTCAGACTGCTCGAATTGCGCCTTGGCCGGAATGCCGCCGCCCTTGGTCCAACCGAGCCACGGGATGGAAAGCGTCGCCCGGCTGAGATCGAGCGAGACCGTCTGACGGGTTTCGTCGATCCGCGTCAGCTGAGCCGTCACCGTCCCGTCAATCACGTCCGAGAGGCCGGGGGCGAGTTTTTCCCGCTGATCGTTGTTGAGAATGGTCTTGATGATCCGCTCGCGCTTCGTCGGAGAGCCCGGACCGACGGGTTCGACCAGCATGATATCGGCCGGTACATCATCGATCTTCCCTTTGGCGCTGAGCCGTGCCGTCAGGTTGTCGATGTCGAGCGTGCCATCCAGATCGCCGATCTTGCGACCGGAAAATTGCGGGCCGAGATCGACGCCTTCGAGAGCGACATGGGCGTTCCAGGTGGGCTTCGGCGGGTTGTGCGCCAGGATCAGCCCCATATGGGCCTTGAGATCGACGCGCGCATGGCCGGTAAAATCCTCCGGCTTGAACTCGGTCCCCTTCAACGCATTGATCGGCCGGAAATTCGCAAGCTCGGTCATCGCGTCGGCGGGTCCCGCAATCTTGAGCGAAAGATCCGCCATCAATGGCTTGGCATAGGTGGACGGGATCGAGAACCGGCCGCCTTCGACGGCGACGAACCGACCGGACGGGAAGAAGGAGGACGCGCGCGCGACATCGACCTGCATCACCTCGCCCTTCAAATCGAACCGGCCGTCGATATCGCGCAGCGGCGGCACGTCGCCTGGCAGGTTGATCCGGGCATCGGCGAGATCGAAGCCGATCTGCAGCTCGTTCTTGTCGAGCTCCATCGGAATGCCGGGTCCCTTCATCCGGCCGGCCGGAATGAAAACGGCGATCGAACCGTTGGTAATGGTGCCGCCGAACATATTGTCCATCACCCAGTCGCGCGGTTTCCGCGCCATCCAGAACGGCCAGAGCTGTTTGACCCCAGTCACTTCCATATGCGGCAGTTGCGCCCCGAAACTGATCTCGGGAGACTGGTTGCCGAACCGCACCTTCAAGGATCCGGCCATGCGGCCGAGGGGGCTGGAAACCCCCATTTCATCGAACTGAAGCTCGCGATCCGCCGACAGGTAACGTCCGTTCGCCTTGAGATCGAAGCGCGCCGGCTGCTCGCTTGTCGTGGCGCCGACGGCCGTCGCCCCGCTGATCAGAACGTCGAGGCCGAAGCCGGGACGCTTGTCGTCCGGATTGAGCCTGTCGAGATCGATCATCGCGCCCGTGAACGGCAGGATGGTCGGGCCGAAACGGGCCTCGGATTTCAGCAGCTCGATCGAATTCTTCGAAAAGTCGTAGGCGACGTTGATATTGGCGCCGCTCAAGGTCTGCTGGATGCCGTCGAAATAGAAATGGCCGGGCGACTGGCGAAGGGTCGCGGTGATAGCCGGCTTTACGGCCTCGCGTGAGCGAACCGCCGAAAGATCGAGATCGAGGGAGCCCTCGATCCCCTCGCGCGGCCGGCCATCCTCGGTTCGCTGCAGCATGAAAGATGTCACTTCGAGGCCCGTCAGCTTGGCCGAGAGCGACGAGGTGACCCCTTCGACGGTCTTCGACGCGGCCACGAGAACCGCCTTGCGACCGTTGAGGCTGATCGCACCGTTGATCTCGACCTCTCCTTCGGCGCTGCGCGTCAACTCGAGATCGTCGACGACCAGCGCGATCGGCTTGCGTCCAGGTGCTGCCGGCAGCAGGATTTCGATGCCGGCTATGCTGACGGAGCCCGTCCCGGTTCGCTCGATGAGCGCGCGTGCTTCGTCGAGACGCTGGAAAATCTCTTCCAGCAGCGCCGGCATGGCATCGATGCGGACTTCCGAGATCGGCAACGGATCGCCGGAGGGCAATTGCGCGGTATCGAGACGGATATGTTCCGCCTCCATATGCTTGATCGACACCCGGCCGCCGAGAAGCGCCAGCGGATCGACCGCCATGCGCATGGCGCCGGCGCGGCTCAGATGTTGGCCGGTCGCCTGTTCGACGATATCGACGTCGCGTGCCTCCAGCGCAAGGCGCAACCTCGAATCGAACCGGATGGCCGTCGAGCCGACTGTGGCCACGTAACGCGGACCGATGGCGTTGTTGATGGCGCTCTGGGCGCGCGACGAAAGCGTGCTGTCGACCATGCCGCCCTCGATCGCGAAAACGGCGCTGCCGATCGCAAGAAACACCAGCAGGAGGAAAAGCAGCACGGTCTTGCCGAATCGCCTGCCCCGCCGGCTTGGCAGCGGGCAGTGCACGATGATCGGATCCTCGACCTGCGCGGAAGGCAATTCATGCAGCGGAACGAGTTCTTTCCGGCTGAAACTGACCCTTTCTCCGCGAATTTCCGACATCAGGCTGAGGACTCGTCTTTCTGCAATGGTATTCGACCGGGCGCGACTGCTCTGGACGTCGCTCGGGCGAATATATACCGATTGCGGCAAATATCACTCACGATACCGGCGAAAGAAAGGAAATCCATGGCCAACCTGACCATTGGCGACATCGCACCGGACTTCGAACTTCCACGCGACGGCGGCGGCACCGTTTCCCTCAAGGCTTTTTCGAGAAAACCCGTCGTCCTCTACTTCTATCCCAAAGACGACACCGAGGCCTGCACCAAGGAAGCGATCTCGTTTACGGGCCTTTTAGCCGATTTCGAAAAGGCCGGTGCGCCGGTCATCGGCGTTTCGCCCGACAGCGTCAAGAAGCATGAGAAGTTCGCCCAGAAACACGCGCTTTCGATCATTCTCGCGGCCGACGAGGACACGTCCCTTGCCAATCTCTACGGCGTCTGGAAGGAGAAGAGCATGTATGGCCGCACCTATATGGGTGTGGAACGCACGACCTTCCTGATCGGCGCCGACGGGCGCATCGCCCGAATCTGGTCGAAGGTGAAGGTAAAAGGGCATGCCGAGGAGGTGCTTGAAAGCCTCAAGGCGTTGTAGGCAGGAGACATCGATGGCGGGCGAGTTTTCGATCACGTCGCTTCGGGGCGGCGCAACGGCGGCAATCCTGTCGGCCGATCTCGATATCAAGACGAGGCTGGCGCAGGAGACCGCCACCCGCTGGTTCGAACGGCGGCTGTCGCTCCGCTCGCCGCTCGACCCGCCCCTGCCCGAGCGGCCCGGCCGGCCGGCAAAGCCCGAGCTGGTGCCGCCGAAGGCAGTTGGCAAGCGTTCGCTGCACACCGTCAACGGCCGTATCGCGACGCTGCATGCGATCGCCCATATCGAGCTCAATGCCGTCGACCTGGCGCTCGATATCGTCGCTCGCTTTGCGACCGAGCCGGTGCCGAACTCCTTCTTCGACGGATGGATGCAGGTGGCTTTCGAGGAGGCCAAACATTTCCGGATGGTGCGGACCCGGCTGAACGACATGGGCGCCGACTATGGCGACATGCCCGCCCATGACGGCCTCTGGCAGGCGGCCCATTCCACCCGAAACGACCTTACCGCCCGCCTTGCCGTCGTGCCGCTCATTCTCGAAGCCCGCGGGCTCGACGTAACGCCATCGCTGCAGGCGAAGATGCGCGAGACCGGCGATCTCGAAAGTGCAGCCGTTCTCGACGTGATCTACAATGATGAAAAGGGCCATGTGGCGATCGGCGCGAAATGGTTCCGCTTTCTGTGCGCCCGTGAGCGGAAGGATCCGGCAGCGACGTTCCAGCAGCTGGTGCGCGCCAATTTCCGCGGATCGCTGAAGGCGCCATTCAACGATATCGCCCGGGCCGAGGCGGGCCTGACGCCATCATTCTACAGGTCGCTGACCTCCACCAGCTACGCCTGAACGCCTCGATTAAAGCGTTCGTTAACCATATCCATGTGTAATCCCGACAATGGGAACAGCGGCCGGACGAGTCGCATCTCCGGGAGATCCGCGTGGCGAAGGGAACCGAAAGCCGGGTGTTTGGGAAGCGGGCGCCCCAACACGTTCTCATTTTCGCCAGCGGTGAAAAGATCCGCCACATGACCATCCGGCCCTGGATGGCCGCCTTGACCTTCTGTTTTCTCGGCGTTTTCGCGATCGGCTATCTCGGTGCCACCTCCTATCTGGTAATCCGCGACGACCTGATCGGCGCGACCATGGCGCGGCAGGCTCGCATGCAGCACGATTACGAGGATCGGATCGCCGCGCTGCGCGCCCAGCTCGACCGCATCACCTCGCGCCAGCTTCTCGACCAGCAGGTGGTCGAGCAGAAAGTCGAGAAGCTGCTGGAACAGCAGAACGCCCTCTTTTCGCGCCACGGCAAACTTGGTTCTCTTCTGAACCGCGCCGAGGAGTCCGGTCTCACGACGTCGGAAACACCGGCGCCGACGGTGCTTCAGCCGCCGGCCAAGGAACGCCAGGCCTCGCTTTCCGGTGGCAGCGGCGGCGTCAAGGCGATCGAGAAACTCCTCTCGGGCGAAACCTCCGCCACACCGCTCCAGATGTCGACCGCGCTTGGTTATGCGCCGCTCCGCGAAAACATCGCCGACAGGGCCGATCGGGTCTTCTCCAGAGTGACGCTTTCGCTGAAGAACATCGAGAAGGAACAGCTTGCCAAGATCGCCAACCTGACGACCGGCGCCTCGGAAACCGCAGATGCGATCGCCGCAATCCTGAAGCGAACAGGCGTCGAGGTGGCATCCGCAGACAAGGTGACGGAAGACGCCACGAGCGGCGTTGGTGGCCCCTATGTCGCACCGCAAACCCAGATCGGTGCCTTCGATGCCTCGCTCGACGAACTCGATGCCGCGCTCAGCCGGCTGGAAGCCGTGCGCGAGACGGCGCGCGACCTGCCCTTCGGCAATCCCGCGCCCGGCCGTCCGGTCACCAGCCGCTACGGCAACCGCATCGATCCCTTCCTCGGCCGGCTTGCGCTGCATGCGGGCATCGATTTTCAGGCCTCGACCGGCGACGACGTGAAAAGCACCGGCGCCGGCAAGGTGGTTTCGGCCGGCTTCACCAGCGGTTACGGCAACATGGTCGAGATCGACCATGGCCAGGGCATCACCACACGTTATGGCCATATGTCGAAAATCCTGGTGAAGGAAGGTGACGAAGTGGCTGCCGCGGACGTGATCGGCAAGGCGGGCTCGACCGGCCGCTCCACCGGCCCGCACGTCCATTACGAGGTCCGCCGCGACGGCAATCCCATCGATCCCGTGCACTTCCTCAATGCCGGCATGAAGCTCACCACCTACCTCAATTGAGGTAAGCTGTCGGCCAAAAGGCAATCCTTTGCCGGCAGAACGATAGCCGGCTTGCCCCGCGAGCATCTTCATTCACCAATCCGGCGGCCAATCGCCTTGCTTTCCTTGACTTTTGGACATTTTGGTCCTATGTCGCGGGCCAGTTGTCGAGCAGCCATGCATCGACTCCCATAGTGTTCGTACAGAACCGGAACGGAAACAGAATTCCCTTTGACCACATTTGCTGATCTTGGCCTGAGCCAGAAAGTCCTCTCCGCTGTCACAGACGCGGGTTATACGATCCCCACGCCCATCCAGGCAGGGGCGATCCCGCATGCTCTGCAGCGCCGCGATATCTGCGGCATCGCCCAGACCGGCACGGGCAAGACGGCCTCCTTCGTTCTCCCGATGCTGACGCTTCTGGAAAAGGGCCGCGCCCGCGCCCGCATGCCGCGTACGCTGATCCTCGAGCCGACCCGCGAACTCGCCGCCCAGGTCGCCGAAAATTTTGAAAAATACGGCAAGAACCACAAGCTCAACGTCGCGCTTTTGATCGGCGGCGTTTCCTTCGACGACCAGGACCGCAAGCTGGAACGTGGCGCCGATGTGCTGATCTGCACGCCCGGGCGCCTGCTCGACCATTGCGAGCGCGGCAAGCTGCTGATGACCGGCGTCGAGATCCTCGTCATCGACGAGGCCGACCGCATGCTCGACATGGGCTTCATCCCGGATATCGAGCGGATCGCCAAGATGATCCCCTTCACCCGGCAGACGCTGTTCTTCTCGGCCACCATGCCGCCGGAGATTCAGAAGCTCGCCGACCGCTTCCTGCAGAACCCGGAGCGGATCGAAGTCGCCAAGCCCTCTTCGACCGCCAAGACCGTGACGCAGCGCCTCGTCGCTTCGCACAACAAGGACTACGAGAAGCGCGCCGTGCTGCGCGATCTCATCAAGGCCCAGGACGACCTGAAAAACGCGATCATCTTCTGCAATCGCAAGGTCGACGTCGCCGATCTTTTCCGTTCCCTCGAGCGGCATGGCTTCTCGGTCGGCGCGCTGCATGGCGACATGGACCAGCGTTCGCGCACGACGATGCTGCAGAATTTCCGCGACGGCAATATCCAGCTGCTGGTCGCCTCCGACGTCGCCGCGCGCGGCCTCGACCTGCCGGACGTCGGCCACGTCTTCAACTTCGACGTACCGATCCACGCGGAGGACTATGTCCACCGCATCGGCCGGACCGGACGCGCCGGCCGTTCGGGCCGCGCGTTTACCCTCGTCACCCGCTCCGACACCAAATATCTCGCTGCCATCGAGAATCTCATCAACGAGAAGATCGAATGGCTGAACGGCGACATTTCCGCCCTTCCGGCGCCGATGGAAAGCCATGAGAGCGAACGTGGTGGTCGCAAGGGCCGGGATCGTGATAAGGAGCGCGGCCGCGGCAGACGAAGCGATTCGGGACGTGCCGATTCTGGGCGCGGGGATTCGAGTCACAAGGCTGACACGAAGATTCAAGATAATCCGATTGAAGCAGTCGAAGAGGCATTTGTGGAAGCTAGGGTGGAAACCGTGAAACCGGAACGCAAGGCAGACAGGAAGCCGCAGAACAGTGGCGGCAACCGCAACTCGCGGCCGACACCTGCCCCGGCACCCGCAAACGACGACAATCGCGAGCGTCGCCAGCGTTACCACCGCGATCACGACGACGGCCCTACCCCGATCGGCTTCGGCGACGATATTCCGGCTTTCATGCTGATCGTCGCAAACGGCGGCAAGGCTTAACACTTCCGTGTTCACGCCCGGCGTTGATTTTCCTGGCGTCGGTGCCGGGCTGGTGATTCTGCGCGACGATGGCAAGGTTCTGCTTTGCCGTCGCCTGAAGGCGCCGGAAGCGGGCTTCTGGAACATTGTCGGCGGCAAGGTCGATCCGATGGAACCTTCCTCGGAAGCCGCCCGCCGCGAGGCGGAGGAAGAAACCGGCCTCACCATCGGCAAGGTCGATTTTCTCTGCATGGCCGAAGAGATCATCGAGGCCGACCGGCAGCACTGGGTCTCGCTGATCTACGTCACCAAAGATTTCACCGGCGAACCTTCGCTCACGGAGCCCGACAAACTGTCGGACATCGGCTGGTTTGATCCTCACAACCCGCCTCAGCCGCTTTCTGCCT
The DNA here is from genome assembly GCF_964254135.1 of Neorhizobium tomejilense. Taxonomy (NCBI): domain Bacteria; kingdom Pseudomonadati; phylum Pseudomonadota; class Alphaproteobacteria; order Hyphomicrobiales; family Rhizobiaceae; genus Neorhizobium; species Neorhizobium tomejilense. Next base: position 1,599,292 of record NZ_CAXUSO020000001.1, on the reverse strand, counting down.
TTTCTGCCAGGGCCTTTTCATATCTCCCAAAATGAGTGCAAACGAAAACCGCTCCGGAGAACCGAAGCGGTCGACTTGATGAAATCATTTTGACAGAATTTCCGGATGCAAGCTTGCCGAGAGATTCGGCGGCCGACGTCCCTCAATATGCGGTGAACGGTATGTGCTTCGGACCCTGTCGGGCAAGATGCGAAATCTAGCACTCAGGGTCGAAGTTCAGGATTTGGAGTTGGCGCGCACGGCCGCGTCGAATGCGAGCTGCACCCATTTGCGCATCTCGTCGGGATCGTCGAAAGCGTCTTCCGGCACTGACCAATAGGGCATCAGCACCGGCTTTCCCTTCTTTCCCTCATAGAACCATTGCCTGGCGCCGGCCGCTTCGAATTCCGGCGCGCTGACGGCATCCACCTTCAGCATGATCTCGCCGCGCAGATCGATCGCAACGATCAAACCGTCGTGATAGATGCCCTTGCCGCCGAACATGCGGCGGATCGAGACCGGGCCGAGCCCCTCGAACATTTCCTCGATGTCGGAATTGTCCATTCGCCTACCTTTTCAAAATCCCGCCGGCGGCCGTCACCGCCTCCGGCGTATCCACGTCCAGATGCGCGGCGGGACCGATATCTACGTCGATCACCGAAAGTCCGGAGTTTTCGATGATCGCACGGGCGCCGACATCGCCTTCCAGCCGCAACACAGCATCGAAAGCGATTCGCGGGAGAATGATCGGGTTGCCGCGCTTTCCATCCGAGACCGAACGGACCACGACACCGCCGCCGGCCTGCCGGAAGGCGGCGATCAGCATGTTCAGATGCTCCGTGGTGACGCCCGGCATGTCGGCCAGCATGACAAGGATGCCGTCCTTCTGGGCCAGTTCCGGATTGGAGAAACCGGCAACCAGCGAACTTGCCATGCCGGAGGCGTAGTCCGGATTGAAGTGAGAACTGATATCGAGGCCGGCCAGCACCGTCTCGATCTCGTCGCGCCGATGACCGGTTACGGCGACCACGAGCGAGGCCTGCGACGCCAGCAGAATCCCGGCGGTGCGGCGGACAAGAGGAATGCCGTCGAACTCGGCGAGCAGCTTGTGCGGCCCGTCCTTGCCCATGCGCCGCGCCTGGCCAGCGGCAAGCATCAGGGCACCGACAGACAATGTCGCCGCCTTTTCCGCCGTGGCATCGCGCGGACGCGGGCGGGTCGGAATCTCCATCAACAGGCCGCCGACGCCCATACCGGTGATATCGAAGGAGGTCGGCGTCTCGCCGGCCATCAGCCGGTTCAGCACCCAGTCGAAACCGTTTTCCTTTGGCGAACGGGCACAACCCGGCGCACCCAGCACCGGGACCTTGCCGATCCGGCCGAGAACCAGCAGATTGCCGGGGTCGACGGGCATGCCGACCTGATCCACCTCACCGCCCGCGTGGCGGATGGCGGCGGGAATGACGTCGTCGGGATCGGCCACAGCCGAGGCGCCGAAGACAATAATCATAGCCGGCTCATTAATTTCCTCCAGCCGAAGCCGCTGAAGAACCTCGGTAAGGCGTTCGGCGGAATGGGGAATGCGGATCTCTTTTATTAGCCGGCTACCGGATGGCGCGAGCCTTTGCTCCAGCAGCTTCGCAGTCCGATCCATGACCGACATTTTCAGCGAGGCAAGCTCCGTCGCGATCAGCGTCACCGCACGGGGACTGAAGGCCTTCACCTCGAAAGCGACCGATTCTGCCAGCAGCGCCACGGCTTCCGTGACTTTCGCACCGCCGACGGCGAGCGGGATGATCTTGACGGTCGCCACCATGTCGCCGGCGCGCACCGCTACATGGTCGGCAAGGCAGGCGAGCGTGATCGCCGGATCGATGCGGTTCAGGGCGTCGACCACCCTCTTGTCGGCGACAAAAAGCCCATCCACCTTGGCATAAATGTTGACGCGGCCGGTCGTCGCCTCCGAGAAGCGCAGATTGTCCGGCGCGATCGCATCGGCGATCGCCTGGGCCGCGTCGTCCTCCAGCATGTCGCCGGGATCGAGCCGGACCGCTACGACGGATGCGACGCCTTCTTCCGAAAGTCGGGCGATATCCTCCCGCGACAGCATCTGCCCCTTAGACATGCGGCCGGCGGCCAGCCTGATACTGTGTGCCAGCACCACGCCTTCAGCTTCGCCGAGTTCGAACGTCCCATATCTCATGGCGTCACCCTGCGGTGACGAGATCGCGCCGGCGGAACGCCTGGACGATCTGGGCCAGCGTGGCGAGCGCAATCTCGGCAGGGCTCGCGGCCCCTATGTCGAGGCCGATCGGAGCGGCTATACGGCCGATCTCGTTGTCGGTGCGGCCCATTTCCTTCAGCCGCTCCACACGCTTCGCATGGGTTTTCCGGCTGCCGAGCGCGCCGACGTAAAAACACCCGATCCGCAGCGCTTCGGAGAGCGGGAAATCGTCGATCTTCGGATCATGGGTGACGGCCGCCAGTGCCGTATAAGCGTCGAGCGGGCGATCCTTCAACACGTCTTCCGGCCAGTCGGCGATCAGCTCGACACCCTCGAAACGTTCCTCGGTCGCGAAAGCCGTGCGCGGATCGATGATCGTCAGGTCATATCCGGCGACTGGGGCCAGTCGTGCCAACGCCTGGCTGATATGCACGGCGCCGATCACCACGATGCGCGGCGGCGGCAGGTGCACGTTGAGGAACAGCGACCGGCCTTCGACCTCGACCGTCCCCGCCTTGCCGCTGCGAAACGTCTTGGCGATCTCTTCGTCGAGTGGGCCGGAGGCGGCCTCACCCTCCAGGACGACCCGCGTGTCATCGCTGGCAAGATCGGTGACGACCACGGCAGCCCTGCGGGAGCGCCTGGCGGCGTTGAGTTTCGTCAGTACCTCGAGCTGCATCAGCCGAGCCTTTCCACATAAACCCGGATCCGGCCGCCGCAGGACAGGCCGACCCGCCAAGCGGTCTCATCGGCAACGCCAAATTCCAGCATTTTAGGCGCCCCGCTCTCGATCACGTCGATGGCCTCCGTGATGACAGCGCCTTCGACGCAGCCGCCGGAAACGGAGCCTTCGAAATTGCCTTCGCCATCGATAACGAGATGGCTGCCGGTCGGCCGCGGAGCCGAGCCCCAGGTCTCGATCACGGTTGCAATCGCCACGTTGCGGCCGGCCTGCCTCCAGCTCTCGGCGGTCAGCAACGGGTCCAGAATTTCGGAAACAGTCATGCGACCCTCCTCATGTCCAAATAGCGCCGCGGGTCCGCGGCCTTTGTATGATCGTCCGACAATGCAATCGCCAAATCGGCAAGTGAGCGCAGGTTATGGACGGCGCGAAACTCGTCCACATGCGGCAGCATGGCGCGTACGCCCCGCGCCCGGGCCTCGAAACCATCGAAGCGCAACAGCGGGTTCAACCAGATCAGACGGCGGCAGGAACGGTGCAGCCGGTCCATTTCCCGTGCCAGTTCCTCGACGCCTTCCCGCTCCAGGCCGTCGGTGATCAACAGCACGACGGCGCCCTGCCCCAGCACGCGGCGGGACCAGAGCCGGTTGAATTCAGCAAGCGTCGCGCCGATCCGCGTTCCGCCGGACCAGTCGCGCACCGCATCCGTACAGCCCGATAGCGCTTCGTCCGGATCGCGGCGGCGCATCTGGCGAGTGACGTTGGTCAGCCGAGTGCCAAACAGGAAGGTATGTACCCGGGTGCGCTTTTCGGTCAGCGCATGCAGGAAATGCAGGAAGATGCGGGTGTACTGGCTCATCGAGCCGGAAATATCGGCGAGCACGACCAGCGGCGGCGGGGCCGTCTTTCGCTGGCGGAACCGCGGCAAGATGAGATCGCCGCCGCTCTTCATCGCCTGGCGCATGGTGGCGCGCGGGTCGATCCTCGGCGGGCGGCTGGACGGCCGGAACCGCCGAGTCGCCACCTTATCCAAGGGCAGAGCGAGCTTGACCAATTGGCGCCGGGCTTCGGCCAGTTCGGCCGCACTCATCTGGGCGAAATCCATGCGCTTAAGGATTTCGCCGGCAGAAGTCGTGAAGCGGGAGTCGACTTCGATCTCCGGCGGTTTCTTGCGGTTCGGGGTCTCCGGCTGGTCGGCGGTCAGCGCCTCGCTGACGCGGGTGGCGCCGGCCTTCTGCTTTTCTCTTTCGCGATTGTCGGCAGCTTTGGGCGACATCATCGCGATCATCTTGCCGACCAGATCGCGGGAACGCCAGAACAGGCGAAAGGCCTCGTCGAAGACCGGCTGGTCCTCATGGCGCTTGACGAAGACGGCCGACAGCGCCGCGTGGAATTCCTCGCGCGAACCGATGCCGATCGCATCGACAGCGGCAATCGCGTCGCCGGCAGCGGCAGGCCCCGTCTTCAGCCCGGCACGGCGCAATACACGCGAAAAATAGACGAGATTGTCGGCGAGCCGGCCATCATCGCCAGACCTCCCCACACCGAACCCTGCAATGCCGGCCGGAACCGGGGGCACGATCATTCCGTCGTCGCTCAAGCCTGCCATAGCCCCTATCCCGCTGCCAGAAGTTCGGCCTTCACTTCGGAAAGCACGCGCTCGCCCTCGCCGCCTTTGATGCGGGCGATATCGTCCTGATATTTCAAGAGCGTTCCGAGCGTATCGGCGATCGTCTCCGGATCGAGCGCGATCCGGTCGAGCTCGGTCAGCGCCGTCGCCCAGTCGATGGTTTCAGCGACGCCCGGGTTCTTGAAGAGATCGACTGTCCGCAGCCTCTGCACATAGGCGACCACCTGCCGCGACAGGGTTTCGGAGCATTGCGGCACCTTGCGGCGGATGATCTCCAGTTCCTGTGCCGCATCCGGATAATCGACCCAGTGATAGAGGCAGCGCCGCTTCAGTGCGTCGTGAATTTCGCGGGTGCGGTTGGTGGTGATGATGACGATCGGCGGCTCTTGCGCCTTGATCGTGCCAAGTTCGGGGATCGTCACCTGGAAGTCGGACAGCACTTCCAAGAGGAACGCTTCGAAGGCCTCGTCCGTGCGGTCGAGCTCGTCGATCAGGAAGACCGGCGCCGGACCACCCGGTTGGCCAAGCGCCTGCAGCACCGGCCGGCGGATCAGGTGGCGTTCGGAAAACAGGTCCGCCTCAATGCGCGTGCGATCCTTGACGCCGGATGCTTCCGAAAGCCGGATGTCCAGCATCTGGGCCGGATAATTCCATTCGTAGACCGCCGAGGAGATATCGAGGCCCTCGTAACACTGCAGCCGGATCAACGGCCGGTTCAAGGCCTTGGCCAGCGTCTTGGCGATCTCGGTCTTGCCGACGCCTGCTTCGCCCTCGAGGAAGAGCGGGCGCTTCATCCTCAGCGCCAGGAAGATCACCGTGCCGAGCGAGCGTCCGGCAAGATAATCCTCGGCGCCCAAAAGCGCGATCGTCTCGTCGATCGAGGTTGGCAAAGCGCTCGTTTTTCCCTCAGGCATAATCACACCCTTTCAAACGGCATCCTATAAACTACGAAAGCCGCGATCCAGATAGATGAGCGAGGGGTTCGCCTCGCCGAAATGTATGGCCTTCACCTCGCCGAACATCACGAAATGGGTCGAAACCCGTTTTATGTCGGTCAGCCGGCAATCGAAGCTGACGACGGCATCGGCCAGTACCGGAGCGCCGGTCACCAGCGTCTTCCAATCTCCGAGCGCGAACCGCTCGTCGGCGGGAACGCCGCTCAGGCCCGCAAACCCCGTTGCCAGCGCCTGATGATGCGCCGCCAGCGAATTCAAAGCAAAGACGCCGCTCCTCTCGAAGATGGCATTGCTCGCGTTGCTGCCGTTCAGGCAGACGAGCACGGTCGGCGGGTTGTCAGAGACTGAGCAGGCTGCCGTTACCGTCACGCCGCGCCGCACGCCTTCGAATTCCGTCGTCACAACCTGGACGTGGCCAGCGTATCGTGCCATGCCGTTCCGGTAGTGGACGGGATCGAGGAAAGGCTGGTCCGTCAAAGGCATCTCGTGAAAGGCATCGGGGACTGCTGTCAGTCCCGCATTACTCTTTGAGATATGGTGGCAAAAACCCTTGATGTCCACCGGAGTTGCGGCTTTTTACTTCGACAAGCCGATTCTCTTTGACGGCTGCGATCAGAAAGCTAAATGTCGCTTCAAGATAGAATCCCAGGAAAAACATGACAGCACGACGTTTCATCATCGCCGGACTGCTGGCTTCGTTTCTCGGATGCGGATCGGCACCGGCGGCAGTGATCGGGGTGGTCGCGCCGCGCTCCGGCCCATACGCTCCGCTCGGCACTCAGGTCTTTCAGGGCGCACGCGCGGCAGCGGAGGCGGGCGGCGACACCGTCGTCGAGATCGACGAAAGCTGCGATGGAAATGGCGGCGCTGCCGCCGCCAAGGGCCTCGCCAACGCGAAAGTGTCCGCCGCGGTCGGTTTCCTCTGCGTCGAGACGCTATCCACCGCGTTGCCGCTGCTAAAGGCCGCACAGATCCCGGCCATTACCGTCTCGGTGCGCTCGAAAATCCTGATGGAAGACACGTTGCGCAACGGCTGGCCGTTCTTCCGCATGGCGCCAGCCGAAGGCGACGAGGCGGAGAAACTGTCCGAAACCATCCTCAGCATCTGGAAGGCGGAGCCAATCGCGCTGGTCGAGGACGGCACGATCTACGGCCGCGAGCTCGCCAGCGCCATCCGTCAGCGCCTCGAACCGATGGGCATCACGCCGATCTTCACCGACACGTTTCGGCCTGGCCAGGAGCAGCAGGTGGCGCTGGTGCGCCGTCTCGCCAAGGCGGGGGCAAGCCATGTGTTCGTCGGCGGCGACCGAAACGACATGGCGATCATCGCCCGCGACGGTGCTTCGGAAAACTTTCCCCTCACCTTGCTTGGCGGCGATAACCTGCGTGCTGCCAACCGTCCGGTGCCCCTGCGCGAGGGCGTCCTGACCGTCGCCCTCCCCGACTACGCCACCCTGCCCTCCGCGGCGGCGGCCGTCGCAGCCCTGCGCGCGAAAAATATCGATGCGGACGGTTATCTGCTGCCGGCCTATGCCGCCACCGAACTTGTTCACCAGGCGGTGACCGCGGCGGCAGGCCAGCCCCTGGCACAGGCGATCAGCAGCCGCTCCTTCAATACCGTGATCGGCCCGATCGCCTTCGATCGCGGTCATGAACTGAGGGACAATCCGTTCCGCCTGCTCGAATGGCGGGGATCCACGTTCATCCTCTCGCGTCCGGCGACAGACTGACGATTGTTCCGCCCACGCCGCAATGTTAGAGGGACCGTTGACAACCGGAGACTTTCGACCATGACGCTCGCCACCGCCCTGCCGATCCGCATCGCCCCGTCCATTCTCGCGGCCGATTTTTCAAAGCTCGGCCAGGAAGTGCGCGACGCCGTCGAAGCGGGAGCCGAATGGGTCCATCTCGACGTGATGGACGGGCATTTCGTGCCGAACATCTCGTTCGGTCCTGATGTCATCAAGTCGCTGCGGCCTTACACCACCGCCTTTTTCGACTGCCACCTGATGATCTCACCGGCCGATCCCTACCTCGAAGCCTTCGCCAAGGCCGGATGCGACGGCATTACCGTGCATGTCGAGGCCGGGCCGCACCTGCACCGCTCGCTTCAGACGATCCGCTCGCTCGGCAAGAAGGTCGGGGTCACGCTCAACCCGGCAACGCCGCTCTCGGCGATCGAAAACGTGCTGGACGATATCGACCTGATCCTGATCATGAGCGTCAATCCGGGCTTCGGCGGCCAAAAGTTCATTCCCGCGATGACCGACAAGATCCGCGCTGCCAAGGCGATGATCGGCAGCCGGCCGATCGAGCTGGAAGTCGACGGCGGCATTACCGCGGACACGATCGGCGCGGCAACCGCTGCGGGCGCCAATGTCTTCGTTGCCGGATCTGCGGTTTACAAAGGCGAAGGAATCGCGGCCTATCGTGAGAACATCGCGCGGCTGAAGGCTGCGGCGGAGGACGGACGCAGATGATATCAGCCTTGCGATCTTCGGTTCCGGCATTTGCGGCGATGTTGTTCGCCGGTTCTACATCCGCGGCCGATATCGCAAGCGTGCGCCCGATCGGCTTTTCCTCCGACGGCGCCGTTTTCGCTTTCGAGGAATACGGCGTCCAGGACGGATCCGGCTTCCCCTATGCCAATATCTACGCGCTCGACCTCAACAAGGATACCTACCTGCCGGGAACGCCGTACCGGGTCCGGCTGGAACAGGATGGAGCGACGATCGCCAAGGCCCGCTGGCAGGTGCACAACGACGCAGATGTGATGATCGAAACCCACGAGCTCGCCAATCATCCAGGTGAACTGGTCGCTTTCAACCCCATCACCGAGATCGGCAACGCTCCTCATCAGCTGCGCTATCGCAGCGTTCCGGCCGTACCGCCGGTCGGAGAAGCCAATACGCTTGTCCTCGACGAGGTCCCGCAACCGCTCGGGCCGCAATGTGAAGGCATAGTCGAAAAGACGGTCTCCTTGCGCCTTCGCTTTACCGAGCGGAACGGGAAGCCCGTCAACGACGTGGTTCACGAAGACCAGCGCATTCCGGCTTCGCGCGGTTGCGTCACCAGTTACCGGCTCGCCGGTGTCGTCAGCGGCTCGTCGCTCGAAGGCGCTCCGGTGGAAGTCGCGTTGATCATGGTCCTCAGCGCCGGTTTCGAGGGCCAGAACGGCCGCTGGATCGCCGTTCCGGTCAAGACAGCGCCCTAATCCTGTTTGATTGCCTCAAAAACTTGAGCTTCGCCGCGCTTCTTGCTACAGCGCAGCCGACACTCGTGAAGGAAACGACAAGCCCATGATCCCCCGTTACTCGCGGCCCGAAATGGTCGCCATCTGGTCGCCCGAAACAAAGTTCCGCATCTGGTTCGAAATCGAGGCACATGCCTGCGATGCGCTTGCGGCGATTGGCGTGATCCCGAAGTCGGCAGCGGAGACGATCTGGGCAAAGGGCGGCTCGGCCACGTTCGACGTTGCCCGCATCGACGAGATCGAAGCCGTCACCAAGCATGACGTCATCGCCTTCCTCACCCATCTCGCCGAATTTGTCGGTCCCGACAGCCGCTTCATCCACCAGGGCATGACGTCTTCCGACGTGCTCGACACCTGCTTCAGCGTGCAGCTGGTGCGCGCCACGGATCTGCTGCTTGCCGATATCGACAAGCTGCTCGAAGCTTTGAAGCGCCGTGCCTTCGAGCACAAGGACACGGTCACGATCGGCCGCAGCCACGGCATCCACGCGGAGCCGACAACGTTCGGCGTCAAGCTCGCCCAGGCCTATGCGGAATTCGACCGCAACAAGACCCGCCTGCTCGAAGCCCGCGACGAGATCGCCACCTGTGCGATTTCAGGCGCCGTCGGCACCTTCGCCAATATCGACCCCCGTGTCGAGGAACATGTCGCCGCAGCGCTTGGCCTGAAGCCGGAACCGGTCTCGACCCAGGTCATTCCGCGTGACCGTCACGCCATGTATTTCGCGATATTGGGCGTGATCGCCTCGTCGATCGAACGGCTGTCGATCGAAGTCCGCCACCTGCAGCGCACCGAAGTCCTCGAAGCGGAAGAGTTTTTCTCGCCGGGCCAGAAAGGCTCGTCGGCTATGCCGCACAAGCGCAACCCGGTGCTGACCGAGAACCTGACGGGCCTTGCCCGCATGGTGCGCTCCTACGCATTGCCGGCGATGGAGAATGTGGCGCTCTGGCACGAGCGGGACATTTCGCACTCCTCGGTCGAGCGCATGATCGGCCCGGACGCGACGGTAACGCTCGATTTCGCGCTGGCGCGCATGACCAGCGTGATCGACAAGCTGCTCGTCTATCCTGAGAACATGATGAAGAACATGAACAAGTTCCGCGGGCTTGTTCACTCGCAGCGGGTGCTGCTTGCCCTTACGCAAGCCGGGATCTCCCGCGAGGACGCCTACCGTCTCGTGCAGCGCAACGCGATGCGGGTCTGGGAAGAAGGCAAGGATTTTCTCGAGGAACTGCTGGCGGACCAGGAAGTCCGTGCCGCACTTTCCGAAGAGGACCTGCGCGAAAAATTCGACCTCGGCTATCACACCAAACACGTGGACACGATCTTCCGCCGGGTCTTCGGCGAGGCTTGATCTTGACCCTCTGCGAACACAGATAAGCGCCATGAAGGCATCCGAAGCAGATATATTGATCGTCCCCGGCTACACCAATTCCGGGCCGCATCACTGGCAGACCCGTTGGGAGCAGAAGCTGACAACGGCCCGCCGGGTCGAGCAGGAGGAATGGTCGAAGCCGGTGCGCGAGGACTGGGTCACACGTGTCGCCGAAGAGGTGAACCGTGCGACGCGGCCCGTCGTCATCGTCGCCCATTCGCTCGGCATCCCGACCGTCATTCACGCCGTTCCGCTGTTCACGAAACCGGTAGCCGGCGCCTTTTTCGTGGCTCCGCCGGAAGTGGACAATCCGTCCATCCGGCCCAGGCACCTTCAGACCTTCGGCCCCTACCCGCGTGATCCGCTTCCCTTCCCGTCTCTGACGGTCGCAAGCCGCAACGATCCCTTCGGCTCCTACGAACATGCGGACGACATTGCCTCCGCCTGGGGTTCGATGCTGGTCGATGCCGGGGAGGCCGGCCATATCAACCAGGATTCCGGCCATGGGCCGTGGCCGGAAGGAACAATGGTTTTTGCCCAGTTCCTCAGTCGCCTCAAGCCTTGAAAATACGACAGAATAGGCGTTGACCCCTAATTTTCGGGTGCGTCAATTCGAACAGCATTTTTAAGCTGGACTTAATTGACACTTGCTAAGGTGCGCGCTCGTTTTCTAGCGCGCCAGGCTGTGCCGATGCCGTCAAATGTTCTCTCACGCCTACTGGACTCCGGCCCCGGAGACGAGATCGGCGTTCTTGAGACGGTATTTCAGGCGGCTCCTTTCCCGATTGCCATCATCGATCATGCCGCCGTGCTGCTGTTCGCAAACAGCACATTCAAACGCGAATGGATCGGCGAGGGCCGGCTACCGACTGCCTTGTCGGCCCTCCTGCATCCCGACGACCAAGCCAAGGTCCCCCTGGCGATCCAGGGCCTGAATATCGATTCCTCAGCGGAACGTCTGGAACTGCGCATCGTGAGCCCGGCCGGCTCTCAGCGATGGGTGGTGGCGACCGTCACGCCACTCGGAACGAATTTCAAAGGCCGGTGTCTGTTTGCGGCCCACCTGACTGACATCACCGACCAAAGGCGGCAGTTCGAAGAACTTGCCGAACGCGAAAGCCGCTGGGACAACGCGCTGGTCAGCTCCGTCTCGGGCGTCTGGGACCATAATTACGCGACCGGCCAGAAATATTACTCGCCGGTGTGGCGGCAGATTCGGGGGATGTCGGCGGAGGACCCGCTGGCGGCCAGCACCGAGGAATGGCTCAAGCTTGTCCATCCGGACGACCATGCGCGTGTCATCCATGCCATGGAGCGGCAGATCGCCGGGGATCCCGCCTACGCCGTCTTCGACTATCGCGAACGCCACAAGCAGGGGCATTGGGTCTGGATCGAATGCCGGGGTGCCTGCGTCGAATGGGACGCCAACGGCAAGGCGACCCGCGTCGTCGGCACTGACACGGACATCACCGCCCGCAAGGCTGCGGAGGAAACAACGGCGCAGATGTCGCGGCGGCTCGACATGGCGCTCGAAATATCGGGCATCGGCGTCTACGAATCTGACTTCTCCACCGGCGAGGTTGAATGGGACGAACGGATGTTCCGGATCTACGGACTGGAAAAGAGCGAGGAAGTGAAGATCGGTGGGCTTTGGGAGAGCTTCCTGCACCCGGACGATGCCGCACGCGTTCAGGCAAATGTTCTCGACAATATCGAGGAGGGCAAACGCTTTTTCGATGAATACCGCGTGATACTGCGGGACGGCTCCGAACGTGTGATACGCACTCGCACCATGTCCTTCATCGACGGTAACGGTCACCAGAAGATGGTTGGCGCCAACTGGGATGTCACGGCCGATGTGACGCTTCACCGCGAACTGGAACGGGCAAAGACCCTTGCCGAGGCGCGCAACCGCGAACTCGAAGCCGCCCGTAGCAGCATCGAGCACAATGCGATGCACGACTACCTGACCGATCTCCCCAATCGGCGTTATCTCGACGAGATGCTGGATCGCATGGCGGCGGAATGCGCCCGCGACCGGCACGGCATCGCAATCCTCCATATCGACCTCGATCGCTTCAAGCAGATCAACGACACGCTCGGCCACAGTGCCGGCGACACGATGCTGAAGCATGTGGCGAAAGTTCTCAAAGGCACGATCCGCAAGGAAGATTTCGTCGCCCGTATCGGCGGCGACGAGTTCGTCATCCTGTCGAAATTCGAAGGATCGCCACGCAAGCTCTCGCATCTGGCCGACCGCATCATCAAGGAACTGCGCAAGCCGGTATCCTATGAGGGCCACGACTGCCGTTTCGGCGCCAGCATCGGCATCGCCTGCCATACGGGAGCGGATGTGGATGCGAGACAGCTTCTCCTGAACGCCGATATCGCGCTCTACCGGGCCAAGAACCGCGGCCGCAACCGGCATGAATTCTTCTCTGCCGAGACACAGAATGAGATCATCAGCACCAAGCGCATTTCCGACGAGATCCTTCTTGCTCTCGAGCGCGACGAGTTCATTCCGTATTATCAGCTGCAGTTCGATGCGAAGACGCTGGAGATCGCCGGCGTAGAAACGCTGGCGCGGTGGATGCACCCGGAACGCGGCATGCTGTCTCCCGACAAGTTCCTCGATATGGCCGAGGAACTCGACGTCGTCTCGGTGATCGACGGGACCATTCTCGACAAGGCGCTTGCCGATTTCCGGGACTGGCGCGCGCAAGGCCTTCCGATCCCAAAACTTTCGGTCAACGTTTCCTACCGGCGGCTGCGCGATGCCTCGCTGTCGCGCAAGCTCAGGAAACTCAGGATCGAGCCCGGCACGGTCTCCTTCGAGCTGCTCGAATCGATCTTCCTCGACGACTGCGACGAGGATGTCCTGAGGAACCTGGCGCGCATCAGGAAGCTCGGCATCGAGATCGAGATCGACGATTTCGGCACCGGCCACGCCTCGATCATTGGCCTCCTGCGGCTCAATCCGCGTGCGCTGAAGATCGACCGTGAGCTCGTACGTCTCGTCTCCCAGTCGCAAAAGCAACGGAAGATGGTCGGATCGATCATCGAGATCGGCAAATCGCTGAATATCGAGGTTGTCGCGGAAGGCGTCGAGACCACCGAACAGATCCGCATCCTGCGCGATCTCGGCTGCGACATCCTGCAGGGTTTTGCGCTGGCAAGGCCGATGCCGCGCAGTAGCGTTCCGGATTTCATACTTTCCGGCCGCTGGCGCCCCGGCGAAAACCCGCAGCCCGACAGCCGCAAGCGGCTCCCCACCGACCGCTGAGAACCCGCTTTGAGGGGCATAAGAAAGGCCGCGCCCGACGGGACGCAGCCTTCATGCCAGGCTTTGAATAAGCCGGTTACTGGTTCTCGATCTGCTCAACCGCCTGAGCCAGGAGCTCCACCATCTTGGTGCGGATATCCTGGTCGGAGATGGAGACGCCGCCGGCATCGAGATCGCCGCGCAGCTTGCGGAATACATCCTCGTCGCCCGCTTCCTCGAAGTCGGCAACCACGACTTCCTTCGCGTAAGCGTCAGCGTCTGTTTTGCCGAGCAGGCCGGCTGCCCAGAGGCCTGCGAGCTTGTTGCGGCGGGCGAGCGCCTTGAACTTCAATTCCTGGTCCAGGGCAAACTTGTTTTCAAAGGCTTTTTCGCGATCGCTGAGGCCACTCATCTCGGGTCTCCCAAAGTGAACTTTATGGGAACCCCCATAATCAAAAGAGGAGCGGAGCGCAATCGGCGGGATGTCGATTCCGGCATTGACGGAAGCGGAATCGTGGCCGGCAATTGACGAATGCGAATTCCGCGTCAGGGCAACCGGCGCCACGCCGACTTTGTCCGCGTACCATTGGCCTCGTCTGGCGGCAGGGCCGGCATCGCCAATCAACAGCTCCCCGCCTGGAATTGCGATACCGGCCGCGTCGAAATCATGACGCAATTTGGTGGCTAAGTCCTGCGGAGCCTCCCTGATTTCCTGTTTATTACCGCCCTTTCAGCCCGGGCGCCCCCAGTTGTTAGAGCAAAACCTTCGAGAACCCGTGTAATCTGAAGCTCACTGATTCCTGGTTGCGCGTCGCAACCCCTCGCCCACAAAGGTTTGGAGGCCCGCATTGTGAAACCCGTTCTTTTCCGATAAGGGACCGCTCAACATCATCCATTGCGTCCGCCAGGGGCGCCAACAATGAGACATGAATCATGAACCGTCGCCGCCGTATCTACGAAGGCAAGGCCAAAATCCTTTATGAAGGCCCCGAGCCCGGCACGCTGATCCAGTTTTTCAAGGACGACGCCACTGCCTTCAACAAGAAGAAACATGACGTCATCGACGGCAAGGGCGTTCTCAACAACCGTATCTCGGAATACCTCTTCACCCATCTGAACAAGATCGGCATCCCGACGCATTTCATCCGCCGGCTGAACATGCGCGAGCAGCTGATCAAGGAAGTGGAGATGATTCCGCTTGAGATCGTGGTGCGCAACGTTGCCGCCGGATCGCTCTCGACCCGCCTCGGCATCGAGGAAGGCATGGTCCTGCCGCGCTCGATCATCGAGTTCTACTACAAGTCCGATGCGCTCGCCGATCCGATGGTCTCCGAGGAGCACATCACCGCTTTCGGTTGGGCGAACCCCGCCGAACTCGACGACATCATGGCGCTGGCCATCCGCGTCAACGACTTCCTGTCGGGGCTCTTCCTCGGCGTCGGCATCCAGCTCGTCGATTTCAAGATCGAATGCGGCCGTCTGTTCGAAGGCGACATGATGCGCATCATTCTCGCCGACGAGATCTCGCCGGACAGCTGCCGCCTCTGGGATATCGAGACCCGCGAAAAGATGGACAAGGACCGTTTCCGGCAGGATCTGGGCGGGCTTGTGGAAGCTTATTCGGAAGTCGCGCGGCGTCTCGGCATCATCAATGAGAACGAACCTGTCCGCGGCACCGGGCCGGTTCTCGTCAAGTAATCTGGGGGTTGGATCAGTGATCAAGGCACGCGTGACGGTCACGCTCAAGAACGGCGTTCTCGATCCACAGGGCAAGGCCATCGAAGGCGCGCTCGGCAGTCTCGGTTTTTCCGGCGTCGGCCATGTGCGCCAGGGCAAGGTCTTCGACCTTGAACTCGAGGGCACCGACAAGGCGAAGGCCGAGGCGGACCTCAAGGCCATGTGCGAGAAGCTGCTGGCAAACACTGTGATTGAGAACTATAGTATCGCTCTCGACTGAAGGTTGCGGAGCGAGTGATGGCCGAGATCACAAACGAAATGCTCTACGAGGAAATGTTGAAGCTCGACGAGCGCACCAAGCAGACGCTTGAGTCGCTTGAAGAGCTTGTCAGCTTCATGAAGGAGACGAACCGCGAGCTTGCCGAGGGACAAGCGCGAACCGAAGCCTTGAAGAAGGAGCTTTTCGGCGACCGTTTCGATCGACACGGAGCGTATCGTGGCTGACGTTTCCCAGGAACTCATCAATGAGCTTCTGCGACGACTCCATCAGCGAGCTGACAAGTCGGACACTGCCATTCGCGATCTGCGGAATGAGATGAATTCGATGCGTTTGGTCGTTCACGCGCATCAGAGCGATATCAACAACCTCTATACCATGTTGCATCAGCTGGATGCCCGGTTGGAGAGAATCGAAAACCGCCTCGAACTGCGCGAGCTCGCCGAGGCCCAGGCAAGGTTTGAACCGCACCCATGAAATCCGCCGTCGTTCAGCTTCCCGGTCTCAATCGCGATCGCGACATGATCGCTGCCCTCACCAAGATTTCCGGCAAGGCGCCGATCACCATCTGGCAGACCGAGACCGACATTCCGGATGATGTCGACCTCATCGTCATTCCGGGCGGTTTTTCCTATGGCGACTACCTGCGCTGCGGAGCGATTGCAGCCCGCATGCCGGTCATGCAGGCGATCAGAGACAAGGCAGACAAGGGCGTCAAGGTGCTCGGCGTCTGCAACGGTTTCCAGATCCTCGTTGAAGCCGGCATGCTGCCCGGTGCCCTGATGCGCAATTCCTCGCTGAAATTCGTCTGCAAGGAAGTGAAGCTCGAAGTGGTCAATGCCGACACGGATTTCACCCGGGCCTACGAAAAAGGCCAGGTGCTTCGCTGCCCGGTCGCCCATCACGACGGCAACTATTTCGTCGATGCGGAGACGTTGTCCGGCATGGAAGATCGCGGCGAAATCGTCTTCCGTTATGCGGAAGGCACCAACCCGAACGGCTCCCTGAACGACATCGCCGGCGTCATGAACACGCGCGGCAACGTGCTCGGCATGATGCCGCATCCGGAAAACCTGATCGAAGCCGCTCATGGCGGCAATGACGGGCGCGGGATTTTCGCCTCGGCGCTCGATGTGATCGCCGCTACCGCCTGAACCTTCATCTTATCCGGATCGATCCCAGAACGATCGAAACACGTCAGGACGCTTGATGCCGTTCACTTATCGCCTGCTCGCTGCATTTCCTCTCGCCGCTCTTGGCATAGCTCTTTCCGCCTGCCAAACGGAACGTCCGGCAGCGGTGACGGCGAACCGTGCGGCGCTGCCGACGATGGAACGCGTGGCGCTCGCCGCGAATAGCTGCTGGTTCAAGTCGGGCGACGCGGCCTTCAAGCCCTATCGGCTGGCACCGGAACTCAATTCCTTCTCCGGCCGACCGCGCATTCTCGCCGTGCCGCGCAACAGTCCCGAATCGCGCCCGATGCTGGTGGTCCAGGCGGAGGGCAACCCTGCCCGTCTCGACGCGTTCGGTCCCATGATGGGCGGCCCGGAAGGCGAAAGAATCAAGCGCGATGTGCTCCGCTGGGCCCGCGGCGCCAGCGGCTGCTGATATTAACCATTTGAATTTACATCTCTGTAAACAATCTGTTGCAGCTCTGCACCGGCCCGCCCGAATCTTTGCGTTTTTTCGCCACAAGTCATAACGGTCGGTGAACCGGCGCTGGACGGGCGCTACCCGTCATTGTACCACTTTCGTCATCGAGAAGCGGGCGGCCCGTATCGGGATCGCGCCAGCCGCAGAAAATCGCGGCGCGTATGAGGGCGATGGAATGAACAAGGCAATTTTCGGATCCGTGGTCGGTGCAATCTTGGCGGTGTCGGCGCTGTCTTCTACGGCCTTTGCGCAGGAGCGGCTGTTCGACGAAGTGCGAATCGGCGTTTCCGGTTCGATCCAGAGCAAGAGCACGTTCGAGAAGGGCGCATTCCCGTCCGCCACCGTCTTCTTCGACCCCTTCGACCAGCGCCATGCCCAGAGCTTCATGGACCACATGCTGCGCCCGCGCGTCCATGTCGGGGCGATCGTGTCGACGGCCGGCGAAGCGAGCCAGGTGTTTGCCGGCTTCACCTGGACGGCACCGATCACCGACAGGATCTTCGTCGATCTCGGCTTCGGCGGCGCCTTCAACAACGGCAACCTCGACAAGCCGAACGACGGTCCCAAGCTCGGCTGCCATGTGCTCTTCCATGAGTCGCTCGGTCTCGGCTACAACATCACCAACAACTGGCGCGTCCTTGCGACCGTCGAGCACTCTTCGAACGCCGATCTATGCGATCACAACGACGGCCTCTCCTACGCAGGCATCGCGGTCGGCTACAAGTTCTGATCCCAATAGAGTATTTTCCAACTGAGGCGCCGGTTTTCCGGCGCTTTTTGTTTTCCGGCCGCCACGCCGTACCGCCGCATGGCAGTATTTTCCTGTCGCGCCGCATTGCGACATAGGTTAAAGAGCGCCAAGAGCTTGGCCCTTCAATCCAGAGAAGATCATGACCATCCCGAACAGTATCGCGATCACCCCCGAACTCGTCGCCTCGCACGGCCTGAAGCCCGACGAATATCAGCGGATTCTCGATCTGATCGGCCGCGAGCCGACATTCACGGAGCTCGGTATCTTCTCGGCCATGTGGAACGAGCATTGCTCCTACAAATCCTCGAAGAAGTGGCTGCGAACGCTACCGACCAAGGGACCGCGCGTCATTCAGGGGCCGGGTGAGAATGCCGGCGTCGTCGACATCGACGATGGCGATTGCGTCGTCTTCAAGATGGAGAGCCATAACCACCCGTCCTATATCGAGCCCTACCAGGGCGCGGCGACGGGTGTCGGCGGCATCCTGCGCGACGTCTTCACGATGGGCGCCCGCCCGATCGCGGCCATGAACGCTCTGCGCTTCGGCGCGCCCGATCATCCGAAAACCAAACATCTTGTGTCCGGCGTCGTTGCCGGCGTCGGCGGTTACGGCAATTCCTTCGGCGTGCCGACGGTCGGCGGCGAAGTGGAGTTCGATCCGCGCTACAACGGCAACATCCTGGTCAATGCCTTTGCGGCCGGGCTTGCCAAATCCAATGCGATCTTCCTGTCGGAAGCGAAGGGCGTTGGCCTGCCCGTCGTTTATCTCGGCGCCAAGACCGGCCGTGACGGTGTCGGCGGGGCGACGATGGCATCTGCCGAATTCGACGAGTCCATCGAAGAGAAACGCCCGACCGTTCAGGTCGGCGACCCCTTCACCGAAAAGTGCCTGCTGGAAGCCTGCCTCGAACTGATGGCGACCGGCGCGGTGATCGCCATCCAGGACATGGGTGCGGCCGGCCTCACCTGCTCGGCCGTCGAAATGGGCGCCAAGGGCGATCTCGGCATCGAACTCGACCTCGACAAGGTGCCGGTGCGCGAGGACCGGATGACGGCCTACGAAATGATGCTTTCGGAGAGCCAGGAGCGCATGCTCATGGTGCTGCAGCCGGAAAAGGAAGAGCAGGCCAAGGCGATCTTCGTCAAGTGGGGCCTCGATTTTGCGATCGTAGGCAAGACCACCGACGACCTGCGCTTCCGCGTGCTGCATCAGGGCGAGGAAGTCGCCAACCTGCCGATCAAGGATCTCGGCGATCAGGCTCCGGAATACGATCGGCCGTGGGTCCAGTCGGACGCTCGCGCACCCCTGCCCGCCTCGCAGGTCGCGGCACCCGCTGACTATAACCAGGCCCTGCTGAAGCTCATCGGTTCGGCCAACCAGTCCAGCCGCCGCTGGGTCTGGGAGCAGTATGACACGCTGATCCAGGGCAATTCGCTGCAGCGTCCGGGCGGCGATGCCGGCGTCGTGCGCATCGAAAGCCATCCGACCAAGGCGCTCGCCTTCTCGTCCGACGTCACGCCCCGCTATGTCGAAGCCGATCCGTTCGAAGGCGGCAAGCAGGCGGTCGCCGAATGCTGGCGCAATATCGTCGCTACCGGCGCCGAGCCGCTCGCCGCCACCGACAACCTCAATTTCGGCAATCCGGAAAAGCCGGAAATCATGGGCCAGCTGGTCGGCGCCATCAAAGGCATCGGCGAGGCCTGCAGGGCGTTGGATTTCCCGATCGTTTCCGGCAACGTGTCGCTCTACAACGAGACCAACGGCGTCGCGATCCTGCCGACCCCGACCATTGCCGGCGTCGGCCTGCTGCCCGACTGGCAGAAGATGGCGAAGATCGGTTCTGCCAACGTCGGCGACAAGCTGATCATGATCGGCACGGACGGCAGCCATCTCGGCTCTTCGGTCTATCTGCGCGACATTCTCGACACGATCGACGGCCCGCCTCCGGAAGTCGATTTGAAGGCCGAGCGCCGCAACGGCGATTTCGTCCGCTCGCTCATCCGCAACGGCCAAGTGACGGCCTGCCACGACATTTCTTCGGGCGGCCTTGCGATCACGCTTGCCGAAATGGCGATGGCGTCGGCCAAGGGCATGAAGGTCAGCCTCAAGGAACAGCGCGGCCCGGCCCATGGACTGCTGTTCGGCGAAGACCAGGCCCGCTATGTGATCGCGGTCCCAGCTGATCTCGCCAATTTCGTGCAAGCGAATGCTGAAGGCGCGGGCGTGCCCTTCCGCACGCTCGGCACGGTCGCAGGCGACAGTCTGGTGGTAGACGACCTCGTCAGCATTGCGGTGCCGCAGCTTACCGAGGCTCATGAAAGCTGGTTCCCTACCTTCATGGCTTAACCCATCCGGATCAGCCTGCAGCCATAACCGCGGTTTCCAGATCGCGGTTTGTTTGCACAGCTGCACAAAGTTGAAGCGCGGGGGATTGATGGACTCGGGCTATCCCGATAAGCATTGCGGTTTTCTGAAATAGGAAAGTAAGCGCGCAAAAATGCTTATGCCGATTTTGACCTGGTTGAGGTCATCGGGCCCGACCTGGCACTACAAGCGCATCTGGCTCGATGCACTGATCATCACCCTTTGCCTGAACGTTCTGGCTTGGATGGTTTTTTCGAAGATGGGTATGACCACCTACGACATCTTCAATGAAGACGGCCCCATCGAAGACATTCAGTCTGCTTCGCTTGCCATCACCGCCCTTTTTGCCGTCATGGCGGCATTGGGGACGCGGATATTGGCCCGTTTCGTCGCAATCACGACGGCCTGCATCTCCGTCGTATTCTTCATGCGCGAGATGCCAATATGCCGCGACAATGTGACAGTTTATTGCGTGTCGAAGACCTGGCTGCCGATTATTATCGGCGCGGCCGCTCTTATCCTGCTGATCGCGACGATCGTGTTCGAATATCGCCATAGAGGAGGCCTTCTCCGAGCCGTTCACCCGCGCCTTTCCTGGCCGCTGGCCCTGGTTGCCGGCGTTCTCGCCTGCAGCCAACTTGCCGAGCATTTCGATATCGTCGTGATGGAGGAGAGCATCGAATCCTACGGTTTCATGATCCTGACCCTGAGCTCGATCTGGCTTTTCCGCTTCTCCCGCACCCAGCATCTTCCACCGCTCAGAACCCGAGCCAAAGCCAGCCTCCATAGGGTGAAACACGTATTCTTGCACCATTGAGGCGGAGCCGTTCGATCCAGCTTTGACCGGAGAGCAGCTTTGAGGCAGTGTATCCTGACAAAAGGTTCCGCGGTTTTGAGTCCCGCGGAGAGAAAAGGGATGACATCATGGCTATGAGACCCGGTGAAATCGAAGACCTGATCAAGGCCGGCATTCCCGGTGCCAAGGTCACCATCCGGGATCTTGCTGGCGACGGCGACCACTATGCCGCGGAAGTGGTGGCGGAAGCGTTCCGGGGAAAAAGCCGGGTGCAGCAGCACCAGATGGTCTACGAGGCCCTGAAGGGCAATATGGGCGGCGTGCTCCACGCGCTGGCGTTGCAGACTTCGGCTCCAGCGGAGTGAGCGATGGCTGACCTGATCAAGGAGATCGTTACCGGCATCGTTGAAACTGCCCTGAAGGAACTTCTCGGCAAGTCGCATGGCCGTACGCCCGCCAAACGCAAGAAGCGGCAGATCCGCTCGGCCACTACCGGGCGTTTCGCCAGGAAGACTGCGCGCACCAAGACCACAGCCACACGCGCAGCGAAGCCGGCGACGAAACAGGTGAGCCGTCGGCGCACGACGGCAAGCCGCAGCAAGCAGCGCAGCCGCTGACCTCAATGTACCCGGTCCATGGGGTTAAACGGCAGTCATGCGAGGCAATAAGCGCTTTCCAACGGACTATTCCGCTGGAATTCCCGATGCCACGTTGCTATTTAAGGCAGATGACGCAGCGCAGCGGCCCTTGAAACCGCATGTGAAAGGATAGGACATGAGCGGAATTACCGATTTTATCGCCAACGAAGTGAAGACCAATGACGTGGTTCTCTTCATGAAGGGCACCCCGCAGTTCCCGCAGTGTGGTTTCTCCGGCCAGGTCGTGCAGATTCTCGACTATCTCGGCCTGGACTACAAGGGTGTCAACGTGCTCGCCGACGCGGAAATCCGCCAGGGCATCAAGGACTATTCCAACTGGCCGACCATTCCGCAGCTTTACGTCAAGGGTGAGTTCATCGGCGGTTGCGATATCGTCCGCGAGATGTTCCAGTCCGGCGAACTGCAGACTCACCTGCAGGAACAGGGCATCAGCGTCCGCGGCGCGGCCTGAGATCTTCCGGGCTCCGGCCCGGGATTTTTATAAGATATTTTCAAGGCGCCGCTCCCAACGGCGCCTTTCACGTTGTTTTTAGGAAGCTGCTGTGACCAATCCTTCACAAACGGCCCCGGACCGCCTGCGCGGCATGGGCCGGGTCGAATTCATCGCGATGATGGCGATGCTGATGGCCATCAATTCGCTCGCCATCGACATCATGCTCCCTGGCCTGCAGGAGATCGGCGCCTCGCTCGGCGTCGTCAACGAGAACCATCGGCAATATGTCGTTTCCGCCTATCTCTTCGGCCTCGGCGCCGCGCAGATCATCTACGGATCGATCTCCGACCGTTTCGGTCGCAGGAACCCGATGCTCTTCGGCCTCGGCCTCTATTTCGTCTGCGCGGTCGGCGCCGTCGTCGCGCCATCGTTCGGAGCGCTGCTGGCCCTTCGCTTCATCCAGGGTGCCGGAGCGGCCGCAACACGGGTGATTTCCATCTCGATCGTGCGCGACGTGTACGGTGGTCGCGCCATGGCGGAAGTCATGTCGCTGATCATGATGGTCTTCATGGTTGTGCCGGTCATCGCGCCGGCGACGGGCCAGGTGATCATGCTATTCGGCAACTGGCACCTGATTTTCGTGTTCATGGCAATCGCCGCGCTCGGCATCGGCTTCTGGATGTATTCGCGCCTTCCGGAAACACTCGATCCGGCCGATGTGCGTCCCTTCACCATTTCCTCGATCCTGCACGCCTTCCAGATGGTTCTGACCAATCGCCTCGCCCTCTGCTACACGATTGCCAGCACATTCATCTTCGGCGCCCTGTTCGGCTTCATCAATTCGGCCCAACAGATTTATGTCGGAATCTATGACGTCGGCGTCTGGTTTCCGGTGGTCTTTGCCTGCGTGGCGGTGTTCATGTCTGCCGCATCCTTCCTGAACGCCAAGTTTGTTGGGCGTTTCGGCATGCGGCGCCTTTCGCACGGCTCGCTGTTTGGCTTTATCGGCATCACGCTCGTTTGGATGCTCGTGCAGATCTTCGGGCCTCAACCCATGCCGCTCGTGATCTTCATCGTGTTTTTCGGGCTCGCCATGTTCCAGTTCGGCTGGATCGGCTCGAACTTCAATTCGCTCGCCATGGAACCGCTTGGCCATGTCGCCGGAACGGCGTCCGCCGTACTCGGCTTCATGAGCACGGTCGGTGGCGCGCTGATTGGCGTCGCGATCGGCCAGGCCTTCGACGGTACGGCACTGCCCCTGGTCGCAGGCTTCTTCACCGTCTCGATCATCGGACTGATCTTCGTGCTGATCGGCGAAAAGGGAAAACTCTTCCAGCCGCATAATCCGAAGATCTGACCTACATCCCCCAACGAAAAAGGCCGGAGCAATCCGGCCTTTTTCTTTTGATGGCCGCTATTTCAGTGGCCGATGATCTCGTTGCGCAGCATCTGCCAGCTTTCCTTGTCGGTGGCGAGCAGCAACCCGCCATCGACATGGTGCGGCATGTAAGGAGAGCCATCGAAGCGCGCCACATAACCGCCAGCCTCCGTGCCGATCAGCGTGCCGGCCAGATGGTCCCAGGGCATCAGCTTGTTGTAGAGCACGAACTGCACGTGGCCGCCGGCAAAGGTGCGGTATTCATGGGCCGAGCAGCGATAATTGGCGAAGAACCGGACCTTGGCGAGATTGCCGAGGATCCGCTCCCGCTCGCCGCCGAAGAAATATCCGGGCGATGCCATGCCGATCATGGCTTCGATCGGCCGGGTTTCGGCGACCGAAAGCCGGATCGCTTCGCCGTCCGGACGCCGCAGGAAGGCGCCGGCGCCCCTTTCCGCCATGACCCAGTCGTCGCCCATCGGATCGTAGATGATCCCGGCGACCGTCTCGCCCTTCCAGACGACGGAGGCCATGACGCCGAAGGCCGGGATGCCGGAGGCGAAATTGAACGTGCCGTCGACCGGATCGACGACGACTGCGAATTCCGCATCGGCGAGCTTGGCGAGCAGCGACGGATCGGCCGCCACCGATTCCTCACCGACGAAGAGCGCGCCGGGCGCGAAAGCTTCGAGTTCCCGGCGGATCATCCGCTCGGCGGCCTCGTCGGCCTCGGTTACCAGGTCGGACGGCTCGCTCTTTGAACGTACGTCGCCGCTGCCGAGCCGCCGGAAACGTGGCAGGATTTCCGCCTTGGCGGCAAGGCGCAGAAGATCGGCAAGCTTCGTGATGTCGAGCGGAAGGGTCATGACGTGGTCTCTTGGGGGATTGGTGCGGGAAGACTGGGTTCGGGAGGAATTCAGAGACTTTGGATGGCTTGCAGACCGGAAAAATCGAAGAGTTTCGGATCGAGCAGGTGCGACGGGCCCACGTGCGCGAGCGCGCGCAGCATCGTATCCTTGCGGCCCGGCATGCGGGTCTCGATATCGGCAAGCATCGCCTTCATGGAATTGCGCTGCAGGCCATCCTGCGAGCCGCAGAGATCACACGGGATGATCGGGAACTGCATGGCGGCGGCGAATTTGGCCAGATCGTCCTCGGCGCAATAGGCAAGCGGCCTCAGCACCATCACGTCGCCCTCGTCGTTCAGGAGCTTTGCCGGCATGCCCGCGAGCCTGCCGCCATGGAAAAAATTCATGAAAAAGGTTTCGAGTATGTCTTCCCGGTGATGGCCGAGCACCAGAGCATCGCAGCCCTCTTCGCGGGCGATCCGGTAGAGGTTGCCGCGCCGCAGCCTGGAACAGAGCGAACAATAGGTGGCGCCTTCGGGGACCTTTTCCTTCACGATCGAATAGGTATCGCGATATTCGATGCGGTGCTTCACGCCGATCGAAGCGAGGTATTCCGGCAATATATGCTTCGGGAAGTTCGGCTGGCCCTGGTCGAGATTGCAGGCAAGGAGTTCCACGGGCAGCAGGCCGCGCCATTGCAGATCGAGCAATATGGCGAGCAGCGAATAGGAATCCTTGCCGCCCGAGACACCGACCAGCCAGCGTTTCTGGCCGTTCAGCATGCCAAAATCGTCGAAGGCCTGCCGCACCTGCCGGAGCAGGCGCTTGCGCAGCTTGTTGAACGAAACCGAGCTCGGCGCATCCCTAAAGAGCGTCGGCACGAGGCCGTTTTCGACCTCGTCCAGCTCGTCGTCGATCTTGGCCGTCACGCCCATTGGTCTTCCTTTGAAACCGAAAAGCGGGCTATGCCCGCTTCTGGTGTTTGTCGTCAGGCGCCGAGAGCGGCTGCCACCGCGTCGAGCGCCTCGCTCGCCTTGGCCCCATCGGGCCCGCCGGCCTGGGCCATGTCCGGACGGCCGCCGCCGCCCTTGCCGCCAAGCGCCACGGATGCGATGCGGACCAGATCCACGGCGCTGAAGCGGTCGACCAGGTCAGGCGTCACCGCAACCACGGCGCTTGCCTTGCCGTCGTCCGAAACACCGATCAAGGTGACGACGCCGGAGCCGAGGCTCGCCTTGCCTTCATCCGCCAGGCCCTTGAGGTCCTTGGCATCGATGCCGTTGAGCGCCTTGCCCATGAACCTGATGCCGCCGATCTCTTTGAAATCGCCGGCCGAACCGCCCTGCCCGCCGCCCATCGCAAGCCGGCGCTTGGCATCCGCCAGTTCCTTCTCGAGCTTGCGGCGCTCGTCGATCAGCGCTTCGACGCGCGAAACCAATTCCGCCGGCTGCACCTTCAAGGCGCCTGCGAGCGTTTTCACGCGCTCGTCCTGTTCGGCGAGATAAGCCCGTGCAGCCTCGCCCGTCACGGCTTCGACACGGCGAACGCCAGCGCCGACCGCGCTTTCGCCGAGAACGCGGACAAGGCCGATATCGCCGGTCGCGTTGACATGCGTGCCGCCGCAGAGCTCGACTGAATAGGGCTTGCCGGCCTTCGGACCTTCGATCGCCTTGCCCATCGCAACGACGCGAACTTCGTCGCCGTATTTTTCGCCGAACAGCGCCATGGCGCCTTCGGCGATCGCGTCGTCGACGCTCATCAGCCGGGTCGTGACCGGCGCGTTCTGGAGGATGATGGCGTTTGCCATGTCCTCGACCTTCTGCAGCTCCTCGGCCGACATCGGCTTCGGATGCGAGACGTCGAAACGCAGCCGCTCGGGCGCTACCAGCGAACCCTTCTGGGCCACGTGGGTGCCGAGCACTTCACGAAGCGCCTCATGCAGCAGATGGGTGGCCGAATGGTTGGAACGCAGGCGCGAGCGACGGACGTGATCGACCGTCAGCGCCACCGCATCACCGACCTTCAACGTGCCCTCAGTGACGGTCGCGATGTGGACGAACAGGCCCTCGCCCTTCTTCTGGGTATCAGAGACATTCAGCATGCCATTGTCAGTCGAGATTAGGCCGGTATCGCCCATCTGGCCGCCGGATTCGCCGTAGAACGGTGTCTGGTTGACGACAACCTGCACCTGTTCGCCGGCGGAGGCGCTGTCGACAGCCTTGCCGTCTCGGACGATCGCCTGCACCACGCCCTCGGCCGTTTCAGTATCGTAGCCGAGGAACTCGGTCGCGCCGTGCTTTTCCCTGAGCTCGAACCAGATCGTTTCCGTCGCCTTGTCGCCAGAACCGGTCCAGTGCGACCGGGCTTCCGCCTTCTGGCGCTGCATGGCGTCGGTGAAACCGGAAATATCGACGCCGATTTCGCGGGCGCGCAAAGCGTCCTGCGTCAGATCGAGCGGGAAACCGTAGGTGTCGTAGAGCTTGAAGGCGGTCTCGCCATCGAGCATGTCGCCCTTGTGAAGCGTGTTCGTCGCATCCGACAGCAGCGAAAGGCCGCGCTCCAGCGTCTTGCGAAAACGGTTTTCCTCGAGCTTCAGCGTTTCCGAAATCAGCGATTCCGCACGCACCAGTTCCGGATAGGCGCGTCCCATCTGTTGAATGAGCGCCGGCAGCAGTTTCCAGAGCAGCGGATCGCGGGCGCCGAGAAGCTGCGCATGGCGCATGGCGCGGCGCATAATGCGGCGAAGCACATAACCGCGGCCTTCGTTCGAGGGCAAAACGCCGTCGGCGATCAGGAAGGCGGAGGAGCGCAGATGGTCAGCGATGACGCGGTGGCTGCCGCGATGTTCGCCTTCCGCCTTGATGCCGGTCGCCTCTTCCGAGGCCGAGATCAGCGCGCGGAACAGGTCGATATCGTAATTGTCGTGCTGACCCTGGAGGACGGCCGCAACACGCTCCAGGCCCATGCCAGTGTCGATCGACGGGCGCGGCAGGTCGATCCGCTCTTCCTTCGTCACCTGCTCATACTGCATGAAGACGAGGTTCCAGATCTCGATGAACCGGTCGCCGTCCTCTTCCGGCGAACCGGGAGGGCCGCCCCAGATATGGTCGCCATGGTCATAGAAGATTTCCGAGCACGGGCCGCAGGGACCGGTATCGCCCATCGCCCAGAAATTGTCGCTGGTCGGAATGCGGATGATCCTGTCGTCCGAAAGACCGGCGATCTTCTTCCAGAGGTCGAAAGCTTCGTCGTCGGTGTGGTAGACGGTGACCAGGAGGCGCTTGGCGTCAAGGCCGAATTCCTTGGTGATCAGGTTCCAGGCAAGCTCGATCGCATTCGCCTTGAAATAGTCACCGAAGGAGAAATTGCCGAGCATTTCGAAGAAGGTGTGGTGACGAGCGGTATAGCCGACATTGTCGAGGTCGTTATGCTTGCCGCCGGCGCGAACGCATTTCTGAGCCGTCGTCGCGGTCGTATAGGGGCGTTTTTCAAGACCGGTGAACACGTTCTTGAACTGAACCATGCCGGCATTGGTGAACATCAGCGTCGGATCGTTGCGCGGCACCAGCGGACTGGAGGAGACGACCTCGTGTCCGTTCTTTCGGAAATAGTCGAGGAAGGTCGACCGGATTTCATTCACGCCGCTCATGCTACGCCCTTTTTACCGCCGGATGCGGTCCTATTATTCGAAAACCAAAGGCTTGTATCGCCCACACCCCCAACTGTCCAGCCGCCCCACCGCCTAACCGAACGAGAAACCGGCCGCGCATCTTCCCATGCGCGACCGGTTCAAAAGCAATCAGCCGGAGAAAACTCCGAGTGCGGCGGGAGGGCTTACATATCTGCAGCCGCGTCGCCGTCGTCAGCGTCCGGGCCGCCATTCTGCAGGAAACGGTCGGCGATGAGGCCGGCATTCTGGCGGAGCGACGTCTCGATCTCGCGGGCGAGTTCCGGATTGTCGCGCAGGAAGGTCTTGGCGTTCTCGCGGCCCTGGCCGAGGCGCTGGCTGTTATAGGAGAACCAGGCACCTGACTTCTCGACGATGCCGGCCTTGACGCCGAGATCGACCAGTTCGCCGGTCTTGGAAACGCCCTCGCCATACATGATGTCGAATTCGACCTGCTTGAAGGGAGGCGCCATCTTGTTCTTGACGACCTTGACGCGCGTCTGGTTGCCGACCACTTCCTCGCGTTCCTTGACCTGGCCGATGCGGCGGATGTCGAGGCGAACCGAGGCGTAGAATTTCAAGGCATTGCCGCCGGTGGTGGTTTCGGGGGAACCGAACATCACACCGATCTTCATGCGGATCTGGTTGATGAAGATCACCATCGTATTCGACTTGGAGATCGAAGCGGTGAGCTTGCGCAGCGCCTGGCTCATCAGGCGCGCCTGAAGGCCCGGCAGGCTGTCGCCCATCTCGCCCTCGATTTCGGCGCGCGGCGTCAGTGCCGCGACCGAGTCGATAACGAGCACATCGACGGCACCGGAACGGACCAGCGTGTCGGTGATTTCAAGCGCCTGCTCGCCGGTATCCGGCTGCGAGATCAGAAGGTTCTGGAGATCGACGCCAAGCTTGCGGGCATAGACCGGGTCGAGCGCATGCTCGGCATCGACGAAGGCGCAGATGCCGCCCTTCTTCTGGGCTTCGGCGATCGTCTGCAATGCAAGCGTCGTCTTGCCGGAGCTTTCCGGGCCGTAGATTTCAACGATGCGGCCCTTCGGCAGGCCGCCAATGCCGAGCGCGATATCGAGGCTGAGAGAGCCGGTGGAAACCGTCTCGATCTCGACAATGCTCTCGTTTGCACCGAGCTTCATGATCGATCCCTTACCGAAGGACCGTTCGATCTGCGACAATGCCGCTTCCAGCGCCTTACTCTTGTCCACGCCTTTATCCTCTACGAGCCGCAAACTATTCTGTGCCATCTGGTCCCACCTTTAGGTTATTGCCGCCGCGCACGCAATGAAGCAGCCGATAAAGGTGATGTACCTATTTTGTTCTCATTTGACAAGGGTCGCTCAAGAGATTGAGTCAAAATAGATATTTCGATTTCGTTCTCAAGATGTTCACGCCCGCCGAGGTGTGGAAAATTCCCGTTTGAAATCAAAGCTGCGCCGCAATTTGACGAGGAAATCGCGGCGTTTGAAATTTATGAGAGACAATCCGATTCTCACTCCGAATCGAGCATTTCCCGGACCGCAACGGCAAGCTGCTTCAGCGAGAAGGGCTTCGGCAGGAAGCCGAACTTGGCATCGGCCGGCAGGTTGCGGGCAAACGCGTCCTCGGCATAGCCGGAAACGAAGATGAACTTCATGTCCGGATAGATCTTGCGCAGCTCGGTCAAAAGCGTCGGGCCGTCCATTTCAGGCATGACGACGTCGGAGACGACGATATCCACCTTGCCCTGCAGCTCTTCCATGATGTCGAGCGCTTCGGTGCCGGAACCCGCCTCGTGCACGGTATAGCCACGGGTTTCCAGCATGCGCTTTCCGCCGCGGCGGACGGCCTCCTCGTCCTCGACGAGCAGGACCACCGCCGACTTTCCGGTGAGGTCGAGGTCGTCGGAAGCGGGCGTCGACACGACAGGCGCGATAACGGCGGGCTGCGCCTGCGTACCGGTTGCGGTAGCGTCCTGGACGATGACAGGCGTTTCGGGAATGTGGCGTGGGAGGAACATGCGGAAACTCGTGCCGCGTCCGACCTCCGATTCGGGATAGATATAGCCGCCGGACTGTTTGACAATGCCGTAGACCATCGAGAGGCCGAGGCCGGTGCCCTTGCCCACTTCCTTGGTGGTGAAGAACGGTTCGAAAATCTTGTCCATGATTTCGGGCGAAATGCCCGTGCCGGTGTCGGAAACCTCGACCATCACGAAATCTTCGGCCGGGAGATCCGCCTGGTTGAAACCACCGGCATCCTCGGCGGATACATTGCGGGTCTTGATCAGGATCGTGCCGCCCTGGGGCATGGCATCGCGCGCGTTGACGCAGAGGTTGATCAGTACCTGCTCGAATTGCGACAGGTCGGTGCGCACCGGCCAGAGATCGCGGCCGTAGTCCACTTCGAGCTTCACATTGGTGCCGGAGATCAGCCGGTCGACCAGCATGCGCAGGTCGCCGACGACATCGGTGAGGTTCAGCACCGCCGGACGCATGGTCTGCTTGCGCGAGAAGGCGAGCAGCTGGCGCACCAGCACGGCGGCGCGGTTGGCGTTGCGTTTGATCTCCATCAGGTCGGCAAAGCTCGCGTCGGAGGGGCGCGCCTGCAGCAGGAGGTGATCGGAGGACAGAAGGATCGCGGTCAGGACGTTGTTGAAATCGTGGGCGATGCCGCCCGCCAGCGTGCCGACCGCATTGAGCTTCTGGGTCTGGGCCATCTGGGTTTCGAGCGCCTTCTGCTCGGTCGTCTCGACGGCATAGACGATCGCGGCTTCTTCCGGTGCCTCGTCGCTCTCGTCGATCACGGCGTTCACATAGAAGCGCACATAGCGGTTCTCGTCGCCGGGGTGGCGCGAATCAATCGGGGCGATATCGCCCTGCCCGTCCTTGGCAGCAGCAATCGCCTGCATCAGATGCTGGCGGGAATTGTCGTGAACGATGCGGTCGAGTTCGATACCGGCATCCACGTCGTCGCGGGAAACGACGCCGGCAAACAGTTTGAGGAACGGCGCATTGATGCGCAGGATCCTGCCCTCGCCATCGACGGAGGCGATCGCCATCGGCGTGTTGTTGAAGAAGCGCGTGAAGCGCATCGCGGAGGCCGACTGGTCGCCCTCGCCGCCCTTTGGCCGTGCCAGCACGATGGTCCGGCTTTCGCCCGGCGCGCCATCGCGGGTGGCGCTGACATTGTGCACCAGACGCACGGGCAGGCTCTGGCCGTTGGCGCGGCGCAGGTCGAGGTCGAGCGTCTCGGTGCGTTTCAGCCCGGGTGCGGCCTGCACCGACTGGATCAGCGCCATGCCCTCGCCCGCCACCAGATCGGCTATTGTCACCGAGCGCGGCACGAACTTGGTCAGGTCGATGCCGAGCCATTCGGCAAGCGTGGCGTTCAGATAGAAGATTTCGCCCTTCTTGCCGGCGGAGAAGAACCCGGCGGGCGCGTGGTCGAGATAGTCGATGGCGTTCTGCAGTTCGCGGAAGAACCGTTCCTGGTCGTCGCGTTCCGAGGTGATGTCGGTGATCTGCCAGATGTCGAGCTGGCCCTTGCGGCTGTCGGCCGGCGTCAGCAGCCGCGCCTTGAGACGGTACCAGTGGGCACCGGAACCATTGCCGGTCGTCCGCCCGATCGGCTGGAGAAGCCGGAACTCCTCATGGCCTTCCCGGCCTTCGCGCAGAGCCGTCGTCAACCTGTAAAGCGCCTCGGTCGATTCGCGGGTCTTGGACAGAAGCGCTTCGAGCGACTGCACGTTGCTCGCCTTGGTCGCGCCGGTCATCCGGCCATAAGCGGCATTGGCGTAGAGAATACGGCCCTTGGCGTCGGTGATCAGAATGCCGTCGGGATGATTGGCGAGGAAACCGCGGGCCAGCTCGTCGGAACGCGACTGCGGCATGACCTCGACGAGGCCGATGATCGACGACACCAGGAAAAAGATACCGACCATGGCGAGAATACCGAGCAGGCCGAGCACCAGTTCATTGTCGAGCGCATGCTGAAACAGCACGAATCCGGCGGCCACGCCACAGAGAACGAGCGCCAGGAGAACGATACGGATGATGGTGCCGCCACGCGTCCCTTTTTCCACCAGGGGCGCCTCGTAGTTGCCGCTCTGCTGCAACTTCGTCATCAATTCCTCGCATTTCGACCGACGCTGCGGCCATGAACATTCAGGGATCGGGAATCCCGCGATTCCTTATTAGCAAGTTGCAGGTTAAGCAAAAAGCTCTGCTTCGCCACAAAACCCGGGACAGTTTGGCGGAGTGACCTATCTTTGCTTTTCTACGCTGTTTTTCAGCGCGGGACAGTGACAGTTAGCAGCTTGCTTCGGTAGGAAAAAAGTCGTTTTTTACCGCGGCGTTCATATGAGGAGTGGCAAGAGATGTTAGATGACTTGATGGGCGCCTATGGAGGTAACCTCCTGATCGCAGTTGTCGGCGTCGGCGTTGGGCTTCTCGTCCTGATCGGCGTGCTCTGGCTCATCCGCAGCCGTTCCGGCCCTTCGCCCTTCGTGCGCGGCGGCAAGAACCGCCAGCCGCGGCTTCAGGTCCTGGATGCGGCGGCCGTCGATGCAAGGCGTCGCCTGGTTCTGATCCGCCGCGACGGGGTCGAACACCTGATCATGATCGGCGGACCGACCGATATCGTCATCGAAAGCGGAATATCGACGGCGGCACATGCCATGCCGGCGACAGCGGCCAGCCGGTTCCAGCCGATGGACATGACGGTTCCCGCTCAGGCCACAGCCGCCATGGAAGCCCGACCGGCTGCCGTTGCCGAACCACGCCCTGCCCCGATCCCACGTCCCGCGGCTCCGGAACCGCGCGTCGAGCCGGCCCGGGAAAGCGTCGTGCCGCCGCGAGAGACGCCGCGTGCCGCTCCACCGGCGGCTCCCGCTAGCGGACCGATACCGATGAGCGGTACACTGGCGCCGCGGCCTGCATCGCCTGCCCCGGTGAACAACGCAGCAGCTCCCGAGCCGGCCACCGCCCCGAGGATCGAACCGCCGGCCCGTCAAGCCCCGGAGGTAAAACCCGAACAGTTGCGGCCGATCGCGGCACTGGCAGCCGCTGCTGCACCTCCGCCGCCTCCCGCCCCAGCTCCTGCCCCTGCCCAGGTTCCGGCTTTCGACGATGCGGCCGACGTGCTCGACGCCGCCCGTGGGCGGGTCTTCCAGGAAGCACCCGAGCCGCGCGCCGTGCCGGTCAGCGCCGCGATCGTGCCGCCTGCCCTGCAATCGGCCGCCGACAAGCCGAAACAGCTCGGCAGCGACTTTGAACGGATTCTCGAAGAGGAAATGGCCAACAACCTTGCGGCCCGAGAGACTGCCGTCATCCCCCAGCCGAATCGGCAGATACAGCCGAGGAACCCCGGCGTCCCGCCGGTCACCGGTGCCGCGCCGGAACCGAGCCTGCAGTCGGAAGTCGCCCGCATCTTCGGCGAGATGTCTGTCACTCGCGACAAGTGAGCCGGCACCCGCGACAAGTGAGCCGGCGCGAGGATTGAATTTTCCGCCCAAGAAAAAAGGCACGGAAAACCGTGCCTTGAATTCGTTTTCGACTGATCGGGCGGATTATTCGTCCCGATAGACCTTTTCGCGGCGCTCGTGGCGTTCCTGTGCCTCGATCGACAGCGTGGCGATCGGCCGAGCGTCGAGACGCTTGAGACCAATCGGTTCGCCCGTTTCCTCGCAGTAACCGTAGGTGCCATCTTCGATGCGCTGCAAGGCGGCATCGATTTTGGAAATCAGCTTGCGCTGGCGGTCACGGGCTCGAAGCTCGATAGCTCTGTCGGTTTCGGAGGAAGCCCGGTCGGCGAGATCCGGGTGGTTGGCGCTCTCTTCTGCCAGGTGACCCAGCGTTTCGCGCGCTTCTCTCAGGATATCGTTTTTCCAGGCGATAAGCTTTGCCCGGAAATACGCCTTCTGATTTGCATTCATGAACTCATCGTTTTCAGAGAGCACATAATTGCTAAGATCGATCTTCTCACTCAACGCGATTCTCCTGAAGAACATCTCATGCGGCGCTCTATATCCTATCCTCCCATCCCGATTCAAGCCTCGCGCTCAGTATTAAGGCATTTTTAAAACTGTCATAAAAATCCGCTAAACGGCTATTTTTTAAGCTTTTATTCTGAATGTCCGAAACTCTTCTCCACAGGAGGCTGCACCGGGCCAGGCTATTTCAGAACATCTGCGGCAGTTGACGAGTCTCGTGCCGAAAGGCTACCCATCGCTTCCATCCTCTCACTAGCGGTGCCGGGCATGACGACGATCACTCCTCCTCCTTCCCGCATCTACCTGCTGCGCCATGCCAAATCCGGCTGGGCGGAGCCGGGACAGCACGATTTCGATCGCCCTCTCGACAATCAGGGTTTTGCGCAGGCCGAGATCGTTGCCGACAAGGCTGCCGATCGCAACTACAGGCCTGATATCCTTCTCAGTTCCACCGCCACGCGATGCCGCCAGACCGCCGAAGCGATCCGCCGCGCGATCAGCGAGGAGATCGAGCCTGTCTTTATCGACGAACTCTATAACGGCTCGCTCGGCACCTACCTTGCGATTCTTGGCGGACAGCGGGACAGCAACTCGGTCATGCTCGTCGGCCATAACCCGACCATGGAAGAAGTGCTGGAAGGGCTGATCGGCGCCGACCAGATGGTGGCGGCCATCCCCGGCGGCTATCCTCCTGCCGGGCTCGCGGTGCTCGATTATCGCGGCTTTGTCGCCGGCTCGGATGCCGCCTGGACACTGACCGACTTCCTGACGGCCTAACTGGATCCAAGCGACGGCTTTGCGGCCTCGCACCGGCTTCCTATATAGGCGTAAACTCTGGACCCGGAACGACGCCTTGCCGCCTTCGCTTACCAGCTTCTCGGATGACGCGCGCATCGCGCTCGACAATCTCGCCGACCGTGCCTCGGGCCTCGTGCATCCGACGATCAGGCTCGGCGTGACCGGCCTGTCGCGGGCCGGCAAGACCGTGTTCATCTCGTCCCTCGTCCACAATCTCCTGAACGGCGGCCGGTTGCCGCTCTTCGAGGCGTTCCGGTCCGGCCGGATCTCCGCCGTGCGGCTCGAGCCGCAGCCGGACGACGCCATCCCGCGCTTCCAGTACGAAGATCACATCCAGGCACTGGTGCGCGACCGCATCTGGCCGGATTCGACCCGTGCGATCTCGGAACTGCGCATCACCCTCGACTACCAGAGCGCCAGCGGCTGGGGCCGGATGTTTTCGCGCGGCCAGCTGTCGATCGACATCGTCGATTATCCGGGCGAGTGGCTGCTCGACCTGCCGCTGCTGGCGCAGGATTTTCGCACCTTCAGCGACAATACCGTAACCCTTGCCGGAACCGGCATCCGCGAGGAATTGTCGCGGGAATGGCTCGCCCTCGCAAATGGCATAGATGCGGACGCCCCGGCTGACGAAATGACCGCGAGACGCTTGTCGGAAGCCTTTGCGGGCTACCTCAAGGCCTGCAAGGCGGACGAACGATCGCTTTCGACCCTGCCGCCCGGCCGTTTCCTGATGCCCGGCGATCTCGAAGGCTCGCCGGCGCTCACATTTGCGCCGCTGCCGAACATGTCCGAGACCAAAGCGCCGAAGGGCTCGCTGCGGGCGATGATGGAGCGCCGCTACGAGGCCTACAAGAATGTCGTGGTCAAGCCGTTCTTCCGCGAGCATTTCGCGCGGCTCGACCGCCAGATCGTGCTGATCGACGCGTTGCAGGCGATCAATCGCGGCCCCGAAGCGGTGCAGGATCTCGAACGGGCGCTGACCGACGTGCTCGCCTGTTTCCGCCCGGGCCATAACAGCTTCTTCTCCTCCCTGATCGGCCGCCGGATCGACAAGGTCCTGGTCGCGGCCACCAAGGCGGATCACCTGCACCACGAAAGCCATGACCGCCTGGAACGGCTCACCGGTCGGCTGGTCGATCGCGCCGTGCAGCGGATCGGCATGGCCGGCGCCGGCATCGAGGTCATGGCGATCGCATCGGTGCGCGCCACCCGCGAGGCGACCGTCAAGGAAGACAATCATCTCCTACCAGTCATCGTCGGCACGCCGATTGCGGGTGAGATGATCAATGGCGAACGTTTTGACGGAAACAAGAAAACTGCGATATTTCCCGGTGACTTACCGGAAAATCCTGAAGCATTCTTTCAACAGCTGGATTCCGCCGACGCGGAGCTTCCGGAGATCAATGTGGTGCGCTTTCGCCCGCCGGCGCTGGAAGAGGCGAATGGCGGCCTGAAGCTCTCCGTGCCGCATATCCGGCTCGACCGCGCCATGCAGTTCCTGTTCGGAGACCGCCTCGCATGAGACCGCCCGAATCACCTCAGAACGGCAAGCGCCGCCCCGCATCCTTCTCGGTCGAAGAGGAAAGCGCTGCCCGAAACGAAACCTTGCCTGTCCCTCGCCGCAGCCCGCGCAGCTTCGAGGATGGTGTCGTGGCGACGCCCGACGAACAGGATCCGTTCGTGACGCCGCCCGAACTCGCCGCAGAAGCCATCCCGGTCGCCGAGCCCCGGGCCCGCAAGAAATTCTCGTTCGTCAACCTGGCGACGGCCGCTTTCGGCACCTTCCTGTCGCTCGCCTTCGGTCTGTGGGCCGACAGCGTCATCCGCGACCTGTTCAGCCGAGCCGACTGGCTGGGATATGCAGCGCTCACCGCGCTTGCCGTCGGGCTTGTCGCCGTGGCCGTGATCGTCGGCCGCGAAATCTTCGGCATGATGCGGCTCTCCGCCGTCCAGACCCTCAAGGCCCAGGCGGAAGAGGCAGCCCTTTCCCCTCGCCCTGCCGCTGCCCGCATCGTCGTCGCCGCGCTCACCAAGATCCTCAGTCACCGGGCGGAGACCGCCAAGGGTCGCGCCAACCTCGACGCGACGAAAGACGAGATCATCGACGGCCCGCAGCTCATCGAACTGGCCGAACGGGAACTCCTGGCGCCGCTCGACCGCAAGGCCCGCGCGCTCATTCTCGGATCGTCCAAACGTGTCTCGATCGTCACCGCCGTCAGCCCGCGCGCCATCGTCGATCTCGCCTATGTGCTATTCGAAGTGACGCGGCTGATTCGCGCCATGGCCGAGCTTTACGGCGGTAGGCCGGGCACGCTTGGGCTCATGAGGCTGATGCGGGACGTCATCGCTCATCTCGCCGTGACCGGTTCGATCGCCGTCGGCGACGGTGTCGCGCAACAGCTTCTGGGACACGGCCTCGCCTCCAAACTGTCCAAGCGTTTGGGCGAAGGCGTGATCAACGGCCTGCTGACCGCGCGAATCGGCATCGCCGCTATGGATCTCTGCCGGCCGCTGCCCTTCCGGGCGGTTAAAAGGCCCGGGATCGGCGATTTCATCTCGGATATCGCGACCGTCGGCGGGCGAAAAGATGAACAATAGAGTGTCCGACCCTGGCTCAGCCTCGGCCATCGTCACCACTCGTTAACCATTTCCACCTAAATTACGGGACACTTAAAGTTGCTGCTCGTCAGGGGAAAGTTCATGTATTCGCGCTTCTTTTCGCTTCTTGGCGGGTTCGCCATTCTGACTGTCGCGGCCACCTCCGCCGTGGCGCCGCAGGCTGAGGCCGCTCCGCGCGACAAGGCTTTCTTCCAGTCGGTCGCAGGCGTCTGGAAAGGCCCCGGCGAAATCGTAGCCGGCAAATACAAGGGCACGAAATTCAGCTGCAATTTGACCGGTGCAGCTATCCCGGACAGCGATGTCGGCATCAAGCTCGATGGGACCTGCCGCGTCGGCGTGTTCCAGCAACCGATGTCGGCCACCATCGCCCAGAGCGGCCGCGGTTACACTGGCAAGTTCCTGGATGGCGCCGAGGGCAAGGGGCTCGACATCATTTCCGGCTCGGTCAGCGGCGACAAGGTCGTCATGGGCATCAACCGCAATCAGCTCAACGGCGCGATGGTCGCGAGCCTGCGCGGCGAGAACAAGATGAACATCACCATCTCGATCAAGGTCGAAGACCAGATGGTTCCGGTGATCGGGCTCAGCCTCGACCGCGACATGGATTCGATCGCCGTCGGCTCGATCCAACAATAAGACACCAAGGGGCGCCTCAGGCGCCCTGCCACCAGTCCTGGCTTTCGCGCGCGACCTTGATGCCGGCAGTGTCGGCTCCACCAAGCCAGTCGCGCACTTTCCTTCCCTTCACCAGAAGATCCGGGGCGATATCTGCGAGCGGCATCATCACGAAGCCGCGGTCGGTCATGCGCGGATGCGGCACTTCCAGTTTTTCGCTTCTCTGTTCCCGCGTCCCATAGGTCAGGATGTCGATATCGATGGTGCGCGGTCCCCAGCGCTCCAGCCGGACGCGCTTCATGCCGCGCTCGATCGACAGACAGACGTCCAGCAGGTCCTCCGGCTCCAATGAAGTCTCCACCAGGATGCAGCAGTTGAAGAAATCCGCCTGGTCGGTCTTGCCCCAGGGCGGGGTCGAATAGAGTTTCGAGACGGCGAGAACGCGGCAGTCCTCGCGCCCATCGAGCTGCCTGAGCGCCTCGGCCATGGACGACGGCGGGTCACCGATATTGCCGCCGAGCCCGAGAGCCGCGACCTCGAACGTCTTTTCAGGCGAAATGCTCAACACGCACCTCCGCATAATCCAGGATGCCGGGGATCGGCACGCTCGGCTTGCGCACGGCGATCTCTGCCCGGCGGATCTGCGGCGACCATGCGCAGAGCGCCTTGGCGATGTCCTTGGCGAGCGTCTCGATGAGGTTGCGGCGGTGGCCGGTCACCACCTTCTCGACGATTTCGTAGGCGATGCCGTAATGCACCGTGCTCGCGACATCGTCGTTTTCGAGTGCCTCGTCCGCATCGACGTCCATGATGACGTCGATGAAGAAACGCTGGCCGAGCGTGGCCTCCTGCTCGAAAGCGCCATGCTTGGCGTAGAACGCACAGTTCTTCAGCGTGATCGTGTAGGTCGCCATCAAAGGCCCTCTCTAGCGTTATAAGCGGAGGCTGCGGCGAGAACCGCGTCGGCCATCGCCAGCGCATCGCGGTTCGCGGCAACGTTATGGACGCGGAAGATCGAAGCCCCGGCAAGGCGCAGGATCGCCGTGGTCGCGGCGGTGCCGAAGTCGCGTTCGTTCGCCTTTTCCCGTCCCGTCAGCGCGCCGATGAACCGCTTGCGCGAGGTGCCGGCGAGCAGCGGAAAACCGAGCCGATGCAGTTCGGCAAAACGCGCCATCAATTCCAGATCGTCGTCACGGTCTTTGGCAAAGCCGAAGCCGGGATCAAGCACGATCGCCTCGTCGGAAATGCCGGCGCTGCGGGCGATCTCGAGGGACTGCTGCAGGAAAAACTCCTGGTCGGCGATACGATCGGGCCGCTTTTCCTGCTCGCGCCCGCGGCCGGTATGCATGATGCAGACCCCGGCAGATGTTTGAGCCGCAACGGTCGCGATCTCCGGCTCGCGCTGCAGGCCATGGACGTCGTTGATGATATGGGCACCCGCCGCCATCGCCAGGCGGGCTGTTTCGGCGCGGTAGGTATCGATCGAGATCAGTGCATCGGTCTCCGCGGCGAGTTTTTCGATCACCGGCAGGACGCGGTCCTGCTCTTCGGCCGCCGTCACCTCGGCGGCGCCGGGCCGCGTCGACTCACCGCCGATATCGAGGATGGCGGCACCGTCGCGGACGCAGGAAATGGCGTGAGCCACCGCGGCATCGATGTTTGCGTAGTTTCCGCCGTCGGAAAAGGAATCGGGGGTGATGTTGATGATCGCCATAATCTGGCCTTGGCGACCGAGTTCAAGGACACGGCCCCGCCCGACACGCCAAGTGCTGTTGCGCTGCGATATCACCGGCCGGCCGTCTTTCGAAGGGTAACGCAAAATTTGATGCCTTTGTGTTGCGCTCAGGCTGGCTATGCCCCAAGGTCCCCATAAGTTCAACGTCGCAGGCCATAGAATGTTCTCCATGCGCAGAGTCCGCCGGTTTTTCGGTGTCTTTCTTCTCCTCTGCGTGATCCCTGAGACGGCCATGGCAGAACCGATCATCAACAAGACCTATTCCTATTTCCGGATCGGCGGCCGCACGGCCGAGGACCTCGACAAGGAACTGGAAAACCGCGGCCCTCTCACCCGCAGCACCGGCCATCGCCATCCCGGCGCCACCGAAATCAAGTTCGGCGGCGACGTCACCTATGTGGAAAAGGGCGGGCGCTGCTCGGTCGGCGGGTCGCGTGTGACACTCCGAACCCACATTATCCTGCCGCGCTGGGGCAATCGCGGCCGTGCCACCGCCGATCTCGGCTTCATCTGGGATACCTTGTCGAAGGACATCAAGCGCCACGAGGAGCGGCATGCGGAAATCGCCCGCAACCACGCGCGCCAACTCGAACGGGAACTGCTTAGCCTCCCCGCCAACAGAACCTGCGATGCGCTGGAAAGACAGGTGGCGGAGACGACCCGCCGCGTTCTCGAGGCGCATGACCGGGAGCAGCTGCGGTTCGACCAGATCGAGGCGGCCAATTTCGACTCGCGGATGATTCGGCTACTGCAGTATCGCCTGAAGCGATCCGGCAATTGATCCGCTTTTTGGGGTGAATCAGCCCCACCAACCGCGCCCAGGCTTTTGCCGAGCTTGCGCCATCCCTCGTCAATGACGGGTGATTTATGGTGATAGTCTAAAATACGAATCCCAGATATAACCTAAGACATAGCTTACCTACCAACGCTTCGAAAGACGAAGCAGATGAGGTAGATAGCCGCAGGATCAGCGTACCTTTCCGGTTTTCGGACCGATGTGTCGGACGCGGTTGCTTCAGGTGTTCCTGAGTTTGGTTTCCAGTGTTTAGTTCTCCTGGCGCGTCTTCAAGCCGCAGGTGGTTCCTCCCTCCCCTGCTGGTGATGCGCCCGCCTGGCCTCGCTTGCCGCTTTTGCGGAGCGAGGCTTTTTTTTGCCCGGAGACACCTTTGCGCGGAGCCAGGCATGTCGGCAAAGTGGCGATCAGGCCAAGATCAGGCTTGACGCTCGGGTACGTTGACCACGAGCCCGTCGAGATCCGCCTTGATCTTGATCTGACAGGAGAGGCGCGAGGTCGGCTTCACCTCGAAGGCGAAGTCGAGCATGTCTTCCTCCATGGGAGCCGGCGGGCCGACCTTTTCGGTCCAGGCCTCGTCGACATAGACATGACAGGTGGCGCAGGCGCAGGCACCGCCGCATTCGGCCTCGATGCCGGGAACGGAATTGCGAACCGCATTCTCCATAACGGTGGAGCCCGGTTCGGCTTCGATATCGAAGCGCGTTCCGTCAAAGGCAACGATGGTCAGTTTCGTCATGATAGGGAAATCCGGGATGTTGAAGGGTCAGGGCACACTATTTAAGGGCGCTGTCTTCCGATAAAACCCCCGCGCAGTCAACATTTTCGGGCGCCGCCGGCTGTTCAATCGGCGCCCTTGCGTACCGATTCGGCGAATCGCTCAGCGGCAGAGCTTGTTGATGAAGTTTTCGGCCTCGACGACGGCGGCAGCGACCGAGGCCCGCAACGAGGCGTCGGAGGCGTTGTCTTCAAGACGCTCGGCAGCGGTCGAAACCTTGAAGGCGCCGACGGCGCTGGCCGCACCCTTCAGGCGATGCGCGGCTGCGACGACATAGGCGCTGTCGGCGCTTGCGATGTCATGCAGTGCGCGGCGTGCCTGGCGCGCGAACATCTGGAGCACTTCGATTTCGAGGGTCTTGTCGCCCGTGGTCTGTGTCGCGAGATGAACGAGATCGATCGGACGGGACTGGGAAGGGCTACCGCCCCTCAGCGTTTCTGGAGCTTCGAACGCGATACTGACCGCTGCCATTGCCATGAACCTGTTTTCCCTGTTGCTCTTCTGATAATGTCCCGAATTGTGCGGGCCAATCGGAGCTATCCCGTTAAATTCCGGCACAATCTGGGCCGGTTTCTTCCCATATGGTTAATTTCTGCTAAGCTCCCGGGATTTTAGGAGTTTTGCATCTTCGTATGGTTTAAATTCTGTTAACAACATTCCACGGCATCATTCGAAGGCAGGCGTCTTAATTGTGCAGGGTGGCCGAATGTGCCACTACAATACGCCTAAGGTGGCGAGGAATATCGTCCTTTTGCCCCGGATGGTAGGTTGGTAAGCTTTCATTATCATCCGTTTGAAAGAACGGCCATCCGACTTGAAAATGAATAGGAAACTGGAAATCCGCTTTGTGGGTGGAAAGTTTCCGGCAGGCAGCGTTCCATCTGTCGGTCTGCGGGCGGCAGCGCGTCAGATGGGATTTGCCGGGCGAGTATGTAACGAGGCGTAACCGCATGGCAAAGAACCCTAGCAGCGAGTCGATCGATGAGACGGCGTTCCAGGCGTTGGAAGATGCCCTAAAAATCAACTTCAACGATGATCAGTCGCGCCAAAGATCAGTGCCCCATGCCTCGGAGGCCAGAGTGCCAGACACTAACAAACCGCGTCAGACCCAGTACCAGGACGATGCCGCCGAATCATACAGATCGGCAGCCACCGAGACCGCTGCCAAATCCCCCACGTTCCAGCCCGCCAACGATGCGGGCAAACGCAGTTCGACTGCAATCCTGCGGACGCTGGAAGGCGGCGCGATGCGCTCGTCCATCCGCAATGCGGTGATCGTCTCGATCCTCTGGGCAATCGGCGGCATCGCGCTCGGGCAGATGATCTACGGCAACCAGCTCTGGCAGATCACCTCGGTCGAAGGCGTTCTCGCCGCTCCCGGCATTGTCGCGCTGGCGGTCTGTATCCTCATTCCCATCATGCTGTTCTTCGCCTTCGCGATCATGATGGCCCGCGCCCAGGATCTGAGAACCGCCGCCCGCTCGATGGCCGAGGTCGCGCTTCGCCTGTCCGATCCGGAAACCGTCGCCTCCGAGCGTATCATGAGCGTCGGCCAGGCCGTGCGCCGCGAAGTCTCGGCAATGAACGAAGGCATCGAGCGTACCATCGCCCGCGCCGCCGAGCTCGAGACGCTCGTGCATTCGGAAGTGAATGCGCTGGAGCGGAGCTTCACCGACAACGAACTGCGCGTTCGCGGCCTCGTCCACGAACTCGGCGCCGAACGCGACGCGATCGTCAACCATGCCGAGCGCATCCGTTCGTCGATCGTCGGGGCCCATGATCAGCTCAAGGAAGAGCTGTCGCTTGCGACCGAAGAAATCTCCATTCGCCTGGCGACTTCAGGCGAAGCCTTTGCCTCGATGATCGAGACGCGCGGCGCGGCGCTGATGGAAAAATCCAACGCGGCCGGCGAAGCACTCGGCAGCCTGCTGACGACAAAGACCGAAAACCTGCTGCAGACGCTCAACTCCTCCGGTTTCGCACTCGCCCACGAGTTCGACGAGCGGATGGAAGCGATCAATACCGTGCTGTCTCAGCGCGGCCAGGCGCTTCTCAACGAATTCCAGACGCGCGCCTCTTCTCTCGACGCCAATACCGAAAAGCTCAACGCGGCGCTTGCGGACCGCACCCGTCAGCTGAACGAGACGCTGCTGGCCCGCACGAAGGAAATCACTGACGGACTTGCCGAAAGCGAACAGACGCTCACCGGTTCGCTCGGCGGCATCCTTGCGGCTCTCAACAGCTCGCTCGAAGAAAAGAGCTCGTCTTTCCGCCAGAACCTGCAAAGCACGGTCGAAGACGTTGTCCTCGACCTCGACATGCGCACCGGCTTCTTCGAAGAGCGCCTGCAGACGACGGTCGGCCTGCTCAGCACGACCTTCGACGACAGCATCTCGCAGTTCACCTCCGCATTCGACCAGCGCGCCGGCACGCTCGACAGCAAGCTGATGGACAGCCTCGCCCGCATCAACGAAACAGTGGCAAGCGGTTCGGATGCGATCGAAAACATCCTGTCGTCCAGCGTCGAGCGCATCAGTTCCTCGCTGACCGACCAGTCGCTCGCACTCGAGACGACGCTCGGCACCGGCCAGGAGATGCTGGATGCCATGCTCGGAAGCCGCTCGCGCGAACTGTCCGACGCATTGTCGGCCCGCAGCACTGAAATTCAGGATACGCTGGCCTCCCGCGCCACCGAAATCCAGGATGCACTCGTCACGCACACCGGGGAACTCCAGGACGTCCTCGGATCAAGGACCAGCCAGCTTCGGGATGTACTCGGAACACGCACCAGCGAACTCCAGTCCGTGCTCGTCTCACGCACCGAGGAACTTCAGGGAGCCCTTGAAGCACGCACCAGCGAGTTCCAGGACGTCATCACCACGCGCACCGGCGCACTCCACGAAGCACTGGAAACACGCACCACCGAGCTCCAGGACGTATTGACGACGCGCACCAGCGAACTCCAGGGCGTACTCGCCTCGGGCACCGGGGAACTGCACGGCGTACTCGGGACGGGCACCACCGAGCTTCAGGACGCGCTTGCATTGCGCACCGGCGAACTCAAGGATGTGTTTGTATCCGGCACCGGCGAACTTCACGCCGGCTTTGCCAACGCTCGTCAGGACATCGAAACAACGATCGCCGACCGCAGCAGCAGCCTTCTCAGCACGCTTTCGGAAAACCAGGCAAAGTTCGAACAGAGCCTGGCCATCCGCTCGGGCGCCATTGTCGCTGCCCTTTCCGGCAGCCACGATCATCTGACCGAAGTGCTGAGCCAGAAAGCCAGTGCGATCGAAACGCTGATGTCCGGCGCACCGGAGCGGCTCGCCGGCATGTTCGACGAAAAGTCGGAGCACATCTCGCGCACGCTCATTGCCAGCGAACAGCGGCTCGGTGACGAGCTGGGTCGGCGCGCTTCCGAAATGCAGACGTCGCTCGATACCAACCGCGAGCGGATTTCCGAAATCCTCGAAGACAAGTCGATGGAACTCGCCACGTCCTTCGCGCTCGGCGAAGATCGCCTCGCCGGCATGCTCGA
This sequence comes from Neorhizobium tomejilense, assembly GCF_964254135.1. Classification (NCBI taxonomy): domain Bacteria; kingdom Pseudomonadati; phylum Pseudomonadota; class Alphaproteobacteria; order Hyphomicrobiales; family Rhizobiaceae; genus Neorhizobium; species Neorhizobium tomejilense. Next base: position 1,554,568 of record NZ_CAXUSO020000001.1, on the reverse strand, counting down.
CGAGAAGTCGGATTCCATCACCCGCGCACTTTCGGAAACCGAACAGCGCATGAGCGGAGACCTGGCCCGCCGTAGCTCGGAAATCAACGAGGCGCTGGGCGTCAACCGGGACAGGCTCGCAGAAATCCTCGACGACAAGTCGATGGAGATCGCCACCTCCTTCGCGCTTGGCGAAGACCGCCTCGCCAGCATGCTGGACGAAAAGTCGACGGCAATCGCCAACACCTTCATCGATGCCGATGTCCGCATCGAGCAATCCTTCGCGGCCCGCGCCGAAGCGATCCGCAACGCCTATGCCGATAACCAGCTCAATCTCGACCTGTCGCTCGAAAACCGGACGGCCGAGATCGCCCGCGTTCTCGAAAGCGGCGGCGATCGCCTCGAACAAACCGTCGGCAGCGCAAGCGGCCGCATCGAGACCGCGCTCACAACCGGCGCACAGCGTTTCGAAACGGGCATGGCGGACGGACTGGAGCGTGTCGAAGCCGTTCTCGGCTCGACGCAGGAGCGTATCGCCGCAACCATCGGCCTTGGTCACCAGCAGCTGGAAACGACGCTCGGCTCCGGTTACGAGCAGATTCGCGACACCCTGGACGACCGCACGAAGTCACTCACGACAACGCTCAGCGACGCCCAGAGCCAGATCGGCGACCTGATGCAGGATCAGGTCACCTCCTTCGGAACCTCGATCGCGGCCAGCGCTGGAATGCTGGAAATGTCGCTCGAAACGCAGCAGAGCGCGCTGCGCGACGCTATCGACACTGCGGGGCAGTCGCTCGAAGAACGTCTGCGTGACAATGTCGGCACGCTCGCCGTCCGGCTTTCCGATGCCGCGAGCGAAATCGGCCGCTCGGCCGACGCCTTCTCCAACCGCATCCGCCAGACGGTCGGCGGGGTTCAGGGCGCACTCGAAGAAACCGGCAGCCGCATCGAAACGACGTTCGGTGGGCTCGAAGGCCGGATCCGGGGCGAAATCCTTGAGGCGGCCCAGCTCGTCGACGAGGCGGGCGTCAATCTTTCCACCACGCTCACCAACCGCACGGCCGATCTGGAACGTGTCGCCGTCGAAGCTTCGGACCGCATCACCGAGACCATGGATGGTCGCACCGCCCGTATCGAGGAACGCCTCGGCACGATCGACCGCGCGCTGACCATCGGTCTCGACAACGTCACCAAGACCATCGAAAGCAAGGCCGTTGGCCTTGCCTCGACGCTGCGCGAAGCAGTCGGCGCCGCGGCCCAGAGCATGGACAGCGAAGCCACCCGCTCCGCCGAAGTGCTGGCGCGTGCCGGTGCCGAGTTCACCGAGGAACTCACCAACCGCAACGCCGAATTCACCAAGGCGATCGAGGAACGTTCCACCCAGATCGTCGGCCGGATTTCGGAAACCCAGAACCGGCTCGCCGGCCAGGCGGCAACCGTAGCACTTGCCTTCTCGGAAGCCGGCAATGCGATCGTCCACAAGGTCGCGGAAGCCGACAGCCTGGTGAAGCGCCAGGTCACGGCAATCTCCGAGGCGCTGGACGAAGCACAGAAAGCACTCGACTCGCGCGGCGACGGTATCCGCACCACGCTTGCCGATACCGCGAACCAGCTCGACACCGCCATGGACGCCGTCGACCGGGCACTCGCGGCCCGCGGTGACGCCATCCACTCGGCTCTCGACGCCCGCGCCCGCGATCTGAACTCGATGCTCGCCGGCCGCTCGGCTGAATTGGCACGCCTTCTCGATGAAAAGGCAAAGCCCATGGTCGAGGAATATGCCGCGAGTGGCCGAACCGCCATCGAACAGATGACGACCGCTGCCCAGCAGGGTGCAGAGCTTCTCTCGGCCGCAGCGCAGGAAACATCGGCACGGCTTTCCTCCGCCGCGGAAGAGACGACCGCGCGGCTTTCCTCCGCTACGGAAGAATCGACGGCGCGCATTCGCAACGAGAACTCGGCGCTTGTCGACGCGATCGCCGCGCGGACCAACGAGACGCTCGCCGCCATCACGCAGCGGACCGAAAGTGCCGCCGGCACCATGCGTCACGTCGAACAGGGCCTGTCAGCCAGCGTCAACAGCCTCATCGACAAGCTGGCGGAAAGCAATTCGAACATTTCCGCGATGGTCCAGGAGACAGCGAAGGAATTCGGCAGCACCGCCGATGCCGTCGCCCATCACCTTTCGGAAGCCGACCGCAAGCTCAGCGTCACGGCCAACCGGTTCGTGCAGTCGGCAACCAACTCCGCCGATATCGTTTCCGGCTCGACCCGCATGCTCGAAGACAATATCGGCCGTATGTCGGACGTCTTCGGCAATACGCTCGAGCAGGTCAGCAGCCTCGTCGGCCGTTTCGATGACCACTCGAGGGTGCTTGTCGAAGCATCTGAACTCCTCGGTGCGGCACAGTCCAATCTCGTCAGCACGCTGGACGAACGCCAGAATGCACTGCGCAACCTGTCGACCGGCCTTGTCAAGCGTTCCGAGGAAATCGAGACGACGATGCGCAGCCTGACGACCCTGGTCGACGGCGCTTTCGAGCGGGCGGAAGAACGTTCGCTGCAGGTCGGCTCGCGGCTTCGCGAAAGCCTGCATGCCTCGTTTGCCGATATCGGCCGGACGCTCGGGGAAACCCAGCATCGCGCCGAAGTTACCGCCGATGCGATGCGCGAAGCGCTGATCAGCGCCGGCAGCGACGCCAACCACGCCATTGAGACGACGCTGTCTGACGCCGAGAAGCGCACCCGCGACCTTTCCGAGCGGATGCGCGGCAGCATTTCGCAGTCGCTCAGCGACGTCGAGCAGCTGCTGTCGGATGCCACCAGCCGCTCCGGCAGCGCCGCCGAACAGCTGCGCGACACGCTCCGGGAATCGGTCGAGGAAGCCATCAACCGCTTCGCCGGCGCGACCGACGAAATCCGCCGCTCTGCGCAGGATATCCGCCGCGAGCTGGATACGACCCGCACCGAACTCAAGCGCGGCGCCTTCGACCTGCCGGAAGAGGCCAAGGAAAGTGCGGCCGCCATGCGGCGTGCCGTCGCCGAGCAGATCAAGGCGCTGCAGGACATCTCGGCTCTGGTCGGTCGCTCGACGCAGAACTTCGAGATTGCCGAACCTTCGGCACCACGCCAGGCGCCTGCTCCGCAGCCGGCTCCTGCCCGCCAGCAGCCACAGCCTGCCGCCGCAGCCATCCAGCAACCGGCTCCGCCTGCGCCACGCAACGATCCCTATGCTGGAAACGCCCTGCGTGGCACGCTGCCGCTCGATCGGCAGGCACAGGCGCCCGTCGCCCGCGCACCGGAGCCACGCGGCACCGATGGCGGCTGGATCAGCGACCTGCTGCGCGGCGCATCGCGCGACGAGGTGGCGGAGGCACCGCCGGCGCCCCGTCAGCAGCCGCAGCCGGCACCACGTGCCGCCGAACCGGCCCCCGCTCCGCGCGGCAACGGCGACAACCGCAACCCGCGCCATATGGTGGAATCGCTGAATTCGCTGTCGGTCGATATCGCCCGTGCGATCGACCATGACGCCTCGGTCGACCTGTGGCGGCGTTACCAGCGCGGCGAGCGCGACGTGTTTACCCGTCGCCTCTACACGCTGAAGGGTCAGCAGACCTTCGACGAGATCAAGCGCAAGTACGACCGCGAACCGGAATTCCGCACCGCTGTCGACCGCTATATCGCCGATTTCGAAAAGCTGCTCGCCGACGTCGCCCGCACCGACCGCGACAAGACGGTAACCCAGAGCTACCTCACCTCGGACACGGGCAAGGTCTACACGATGCTGGCCCACGCCGCCGGCCGGTTCAACTAAGAACTGGATTGGAACTGCGCGAAGTTTAAAGCCGCCCTTTCAGGGCGGCTTTTTTGCTGGCGGATCGGTGCAGGTTCAGAAATCTTGAGTTGCCGGGACGGGCAGCGTCCCCAAGGACCGGGAAAGCTATCATTCCCGACGGGCTTCTAGGTGGCCGGTCCATCCCTGTGAACGATATGCTTCATCTCTTCCGGAATCGCGGTGAGAAGGCTGCGGAGGGGCAGAGGCTTCAGGTCAAACGCGTCCAAGTTATCGAGCGTCGGCAGCACCCAGCGAAACTCCAGATCGGTTTCACCGTCACGGCTGCGATGGATGATCTCGCGTTCGTCGAAAGCAAGGGGCCGAGACAGTTCAGCCTCGAAATAAAAGCCGATCTCATGAGCTTTTCGACCGCCGAGTTCAAAGAAGTTTTCGATCACGAAGCGAAGTGGCCCGATGCGGGCTTCACAGCCGATTTCTTCTTCGATCTCGCGCGCCAACGCATCGGCACCTGCCTCGTGAAATTCGACGCGTCCGCCGGGCAAAGCCCAAAAGGGATCGCTCACGGCGCGGTGAATCAGGATATGCCGGTTGGACCAGATCAGCGCACCAGCCCTGAATTGGAAGCGCGACGAGCCACGGTCAAGGACTATCATCGTTCTGCCGTGGTCATCCATAACTTCAACACCTGATTTTTTAGATCGCGGAGTCGATTGCCAGCCGGTTCCAAGGCGGATCAGCGACCGCAAGCTGATTCGATGCGAGCCAAGGTATTACCTACCGCCGAAACCAAAACGTCCTGCGAGCATCACATCGACTTCAGCGACCAGTCGACGATCTCGGCGCCGACCTTGGCGAAGGCGCGATCCAGGGCCTCGATGAAATCGCGGTTCTCGGCGCCCGAGACCGGTGCGGTTGCCTTGAACACGCTCTGGGCGCGCACGGTGCCGTTGCGGTCGTTGAGGATCTTTGCCGAGATTTCAACGTTGGCCAGACGCGGGCTGCCGGCCGTGACCTCGAAGGCGCGGATATCGGTCACGACCTGATAGTCGATCGCGAGGCCCTGCCCCGGCTTGCCGACGCCGCCGAGGCGACCGGAATTCTCGAAGGCCTCCACCAGCTTAGACTGGACGAGCGCCGGCAGGCGGTCTCCCCAGCGGGAATCGGCGAGATACTGGATTTCGGAAGCTGAAACGCGCACCACGACCTGTTCGCTGTTCAGCAATTTCAGCGCCGTCGGTTCGGGCACCAGGATCTGTCGGTTGCGGGCAGAGACGCCCTGGCCGGACGGGGTGATCGACAGGTCGAACGTGTCGTTGTTGGCCTTGCTGCCGCAGCCGCCCAACAGCGCCGCGACAAGCGGCAGCGCAAGCAGAACCGGGGCACGGGCCGCGCGTCGCATCAGAACCTCAGAACCGGTCATCAAAATCCCACTCTTTCCATCACTGAAAATGCCCCGCCTACCGCCGCGTTCTGCCGTCATATTCCTTCACCGTCTCGCCGCCGAAAATCAGCCGCTGCGGGTTCTGGTCGAAATTGGTGATCGTCTGGTCGAGCGACTGCACCGTGCGGCGCGCATCGTTGACCAGCGTCTGGATGTCCCTCAGGCCGCCTGCCGAAAAGCGCGACAGGTTGTCGGCGATCGGCCCGACCCTCGCATTGATGTTATCGGCAACGGTGCGGAAGGATTCCAGTGTCTTGCGCGCCTCGGCGAACAGGCCTTGCGAATCGTCGCTGGAAACGAGCCCGTCCACCTTGGCAAGAATGCCGTCGACGCGGCTCGAAGCGTCATTGAGTTTCTTTGCCAGATCGGTGAAATCGCCGATCGCGCGGTCGATATCGTCCTTGCGGTGCGCGAAATTGTCGACCACGCTGCGGGCTGAGCCGATGGTCTGGCGGGCGTCCTCGGAGGCGGCGGTGATATTGCGGATCGTCGTCGCGACCTGGTCGGTATTGACGGCACCCAGCACGGTATCGGCGCGCTTCAGAAGAACCTGGGCGTCCGCTCCCGCCTTCTCGAAATTGGCGGCGGCGTTGCGGACATTGGTCACCAGGTCGTCGAACTTATCCGAGGCCGTGGCGATATTGCGGGTGGCGCGCTCCGTGTTGGAGACCACTGCGTTGATCTTTTCCGCATCGATCGCGCTCACCAGCCGTTCGGCGGCTGCAAGCGTCGAGTTCAGCGTTCCGGAAACCCGGTCGATCGTCGTCGAAAGCGTCGAGAGGCTGTTCAGGAACTTGTCGATGCTGGCGGAATTCTGGGCCAGCGCCGAGGTGAAGGTTTCCACATTGCGGATCGTCTGGGTGAGCGGACCTCTGGCATCGGCGACGAAGCCTTGAATATCGCTGATCGCCGCGTCTGCCCGGTCGAGGATCTTGTCGGCGGTGGCGAGCAGGTTGGTGACGCTCGACTGCTCGGCGATCAACACGGCCGGCCGGCCGCTCTCGATCGATTTCTGGAGGATGTTCTCCTCCCCCTTGGCGCCGCCGGAAAGCTCGATATAGGCGGCCCCCGTCAGGCCCTGCACTTCGAGTGCAGCCTGGGTGGACTGGTAGACGGGCGCATCGGCCCGCACCTCGGTGAAGGCGATCGAATAACGGGGATCGTCCGGGTCGATCGTGAGGCTGCGCACCGAACCGACCGGAATGCCGTTGAAGCGAACCGGAGAGCCGACCGACAAGCCGTTCGCCGAGCCCGGGATGCGGATCGCCAGTTCGGCCGTCGGTCCGCCGCGGCCGGATTGCGCCATCCAGTAGACGAAGCCGAAAGCGGCAGCGATCACCAGCAAGGTGAAGAAACCGACAAGGGCGTAGTTGGCTCTGGTTTCCATAGATTACGTCACTCTTCTACTTCTGCCGCAGGCTGCTTTTCTTGGACCACGACTGACCGCGCCCGCTTGCCGCGGAAATAGGACTTTACCCATGGATCGTCACAGGCAAACATATCCTCTAGCGTACCCTCGACCAAGACCCGTTTCTCTCCAAGCACAGCAATTCTGTCGCAGACCGAGAAGAGACTGTCGAGGTCGTGGGTCACCATGTAGACGGTCAGGCCCAGCGTATCGCGCAGCCTGGCGATCAGCGCGTCGAAATCGGCAGCGCCGATAGGATCGAGGCCGGAGGTCGGCTCATCGAGGAAAACGAGGTCCGGGTCGAGCGCCAGGGCACGGGCAAGCGCAGCGCGCTTGATCATGCCGCCCGACAGTTCGGATGGATATTTGTCGGCGGCGTCAGGCGGCAGGCCGACCATCTCGATCTTCAGGTAGGCGAGCTCGTCCATCAGCGACTGCGGCAGATCGAGATATTCGCGCATCGGCAGTTGAATGTTTTCCTTCACCGTCAGGGCCGAGAACAGCGCTCCGTGCTGGAAGAGCACGCCAAGCCGCGTGTCGAGCGCCATGCGCTCGTCTTCCGAGACGGTGTCGTAATCGGCGCCGAGAATATGGATCGTGCCGGAACGGTGCGGCAGAAGGCTGAGGACGGTGCGCATCAACACCGATTTGCCGGTGCCGGATGCACCGACGAAACCCAGGATTTCGCCGCGATAGATGTCCAGGTTCAGGTGGTCGAGCACCAGCTTTTCGCCGAAGCCGACCGTCAGGTCGCGGACCGACAGCACCACCTGCCGGCCATTCGACTTGTCGTTGATCGTGGTCTGCTGCGCCTTTTCCAAACCGTTCTCCATCAGAAATCGATCGCGGAATAGAAAAGGGCGAACATCGCGTCTATGAAGATGACGGCGAAGATCGATTTCACCACCGAGGTGGTGACGTGCTGGCCGAGCGATTCGGCGCTGCCGCCGACCTTCATGCCCTCGACGGCGGCGACGATGCCGATCGCCAGCGCCATGAACGGCGCCTTGATCATGCCCGAGGCGACGGAGGTATGGTCGATCGCCTCATGGAGGCGCGACAGATAGGTATCGAAGGTGATGCCGGAATAGGCAAGAGCAACGACGGCCGCTCCGAACAGGGCCGAAAAGTTGGCGATGATCGTCAACAGCGGCAGCGCCACGGTCAGGGCCACGAGGCGCGGAAAAATCAGCACGCCGACTGGATTGAGACCGATCACCGTCAATGCGTCGATCTCCTCGCGCATCTTCATCGACCCGATCTCGGCGGTGATGGCGCTGCCCGAACGGCCGGCGATCATGATCGCGGTCAGCAGCACGCCGATCTCGCGAAGCTGCAGGATGCCGACCAGATCGACGACAAAAATCTCGGCCCCGAAATACCGGAGCTGGAAGGCGCCCTGCTGGGCGATGATAGCGCCGATCAGGAAGGACATCAGCACGATGATCGGCACCGCGCGCACGCCCATGCGGTCGATATGGGTGACGACCGAGGCCGGCGACACGCCGGCACCACGGCCGAATTTCATCTGCGCACCGCGAACCGCCGAGCCGAGAATATGCATGGCTGCGTAGAAATCGCCGCCGAGCGAGACCATCACTTGGCCGACCGGAGCAAACAGGCGTTCGAACAGGTTTCCCTTAGCTCCGCCGTCCGCAGGCGGCGCAGGAACGTGTTCCGGCAAGACGCCGATCAGTTCCCGGATGGGGCCTTCGCCGCCCACCAGGGCCGCTTCTCCGCCCTGCCCGCCCTTGGCGGTCATCAGCCGCCGGATAAGCCAGGCACCGGCTGTATCGACGCCGGTGATCCCGGAAAGATCGATCTCCACCTTGCCCCGGTTTGCGGCATTTTCGAACCGCTCGAACTCCTTGAGCACAGGTGCTATCGTCGGGCCGCGCCATTCGCCGGCCAATACGTATCGTTCACCGCCATCGCCGGGCATATTTTCGGCCTTGATTTCGGCTGGCTGGAACGTCACGTGTTTCTTTCGCGCTTAAGCTTGTCAGAAGTTTCAATACGATGCGGTTGATCGCACTTTCGAGACCGGCAATATAGCTGCGTCATAGGGATTTGCCACAACGGGACGCGTAAAACCATGAGCCGTCACCTCGAAGCCACAATAGAGACGTTTCCAATCTCCGGTTCGTTCACGATCTCCCGCGGCTCGAAGACCGAGGCGGAAGTCATCACCTGCGCCGTCCGTGAAAACGGCGTTTCCGGCCGCGGCGAATGTGTGCCTTACAAGCGTTATGGCGAGAGCCTGGACAGCGTGATGGCGGAGCTCGAAGCGGTCTCCGATGCCATCCGCGCCGGTCTGAGCCGTGCAGAACTGCAGAGGCGGATGAAGCCCGGCGCCGCCCGAAATGCCGTCGACTGCGCTCTATGGGACCTCGAGGCGAAGCTAAATGGGCAGCGCGTTGCCGATATGATCGGCGCCATCAGCCGCAAACCCTTCGTCACCGCTTTCACACTGTCGCTGGGCGAACCGGAGGACATGGCGGCCGAAGCTGCAAGGAACGCGCAACGTCCGCTCCTCAAGGTCAAGCTCGGAACGAACAACGACGAGGCGCGGCTGAGGGCTGTTCGCGACGCAGCACCGGCCGCGCGGATCATCGTCGATGCGAACGAAGGATGGACCGAGGAAAACCTCGCCCACCACATGGCGATTGCCGCGGAAACCAATGTGTCGTTGATCGAACAGCCATTGCCTGCCGGCCGGGATGCGGCGCTCGGCCGTATCCGCCGCCTCGTTTCCGTCTGCGCCGATGAAAGCGTGCACGCCACGGAGGACCTGGAAAGCCTTCGCGACCGGTACGACGCGGTCAACATCAAGCTCGACAAGACCGGCGGACTGACCGAGGCGCTGGCGATGAAGGCGGAAGCACAGCGGCTCGGATTTGCCGTGCTGATCGGCTGCATGGTCGGCTCGTCGCTCGCCATGGCGCCGGCCGTGCTGCTGGCCCAGGATGCCGACTATGCGGATCTCGACGGGCCGCTGCTGCTTTCCCGCGACCGGCCGGACGGGCTGCGTTACGAAGGTTCCCTCGTCTATCCGCCGGAAGCGACCCTCTGGGGCTGAATTCTTGCCGCAAGCGCGATGATCGACAGGCCGACCAGCGCCAGAACCGACATCGCCACATAGCTCGTCGGGCCAAACTGGCGGTAGAGTACGCCGGAAAGCACCGTCGCAAGCGCCAAAAAGACGCCGTTGTAAAAGACATAGGCGCCCTGCATCGAGGCTTCCTGGTCTTCGCGCACCGCCTCGACCAGCCGGTGCTGGATGCCGATATGGACGAAGGCGAACGTGAAGGCGTGAGTGGCCTGCAGCGCCAGATATCCCCAGAAATCGAGCGGCATCGGAAAGAGCGTCCAGCGGACCACCGCGACCGCGCATCCGACCCGCATCAGCGTCCAGGGAGAAATCCGTCTGGCGATCCAGCCCGCCGCGAAAAAGACGATGATCTCCGACACGACGGCCGCGCTCCACAGGACGCCGATCGAGCCGCTCGAAAACCCGATCTGCTGCCAGTGGATGGTGCCGAACGTATAGAACATGCCGTGCCCTGCCTGCGCCACCGACGCGCCGATCATCAGCACGTGCAGGTCGAGCCTTCTGAGCGAACTCGGCTGAGGCATCCTGTCCGGGTCCGGCCTTGCAACCGCCCGGCCGAGCTTCGGAGCCGCGAAGGCAACGGCGACGGTCAGGAGAAAACCGACCGCTATCGCCCACGGAATAGCCTGGAAACCCCAGAAGCCGCGCAGTTCGCCGACGAGGAGCGCCACCGCCACGAAGCCGACTGATCCCCAGACGCGCATCGAACCATACTGAAAACCCCAGCGCCGGACCCCGCTGACGGCGATCGATTCGACGATCGGCGCATAGGGCGCGAAGACCGCCGCCTGAACGGCGATGACGATGAGAACCGGCCAGAAGTCGCGGGTGAAGAACATCGCGAATGCCGTCAACAACGACAACGCGCCGGACCAGGCGAGCATCAGGGTCCGTTCCGTCATGCGGTCGGCAAGCAGGCCGGCAACCGGGGCGGCGGCCACCCGCAGGAAAAGCTGGGCTGCGAGCACGAGGCCGATTTCGAATTCGGTAAAGGCAAGCCCGTCGAGCCAGACGGGCAGATAGGGCAGAATCACGCCGTTCACCCCGAGCGGCGCCCCATAGGCGATCGCGCAGCGCAACTGGAAGAACCGGGGCGCTGTCTGCGCCGTATTTGAGGGAATCACGATTTCACGGGTGGGTTGCTGAAGTTTCAGCTTACCTAACACACACCCTTGTGCCTGCCTATGGCAAGATATAGCCCTCTGGCAGGCCGGTCCATCTGTTGCAGGCCGCTCAGGCGGCCCGCATGTCCTCGATGGATTGCGGCGCCGGCAAGGACTTGATTTCCGCCGTGGCGGCCATGTTCTGCCAGGAAATCAATTCCAGCGTGCCGTCGAAATTCTCGGCAATTGCCGTGCAGCTTTCCACCCAGTCGCCGGTATTGACGTAGTGGATGCCGTCGATGTCCTCCATGACGGCGTGATGGATATGGCCGCAGATGACGCCATCGACATTGTTGCGGCGGGCTTCGTCGGCGACGACCCGCTGGAACTCGCCGATGAAATTGACCGCGTGCTTGACCTGCAGCTTGGCCCAGGCGGAGAAGGACCAGTATGGCATGCCGAGGCGGCGGCGGATGGCGGCCAGCCCGATATTGATGACGATCGCCGCGTCATAGGCCCAGTCGCCGAGATAGGCGAGCAGGCGGGCGTTGCGGACCACGACGTCGAATTCGTCGCCATGCAGGACCAGGTATTTCTTGCCGTCGGCCATTTCGTAGATTTCGCGCTCGGCGACTTCGATGCCGCCGAAATGCGTGCCCGGGAAGGAACGCAGGAATTCGTCGTGGTTGCCGGGGATGTAGACGATGCGGGTGCCCTTGCGCGCCTTGCGCAGCAGCTTCTGGACCACGTCGTTGCAGCCCTGCGGCCAATACCAATTGCGCTTCAGCCGCCAGCCGTCGACGATGTCGCCGACCAGGAAAATGGTATCCGCTTCATGATAGCGCAGGAAATCCAGGAGGAAGTCCGTTCGGGCTGCCTTGGAGCCCAGATGAACGTCCGAAATGAAGAGCGTTCTGAAATGTCTTGTATCCATCTCACCGGTCACGAAGTCGTCCTTTCGCTGCCGCTTCTGATGGCTTCAAAACCAGACTCGTGTTTCAGGATGATGACAGGATGCCGCATGACTACCTCATCTCCCGCTTGGCGCGGGTCGCAATCGCGATATCCGGGCGATCGGTGGTGAAGCTCGCCATACCGAGATCGAACATCCGCGTTGCCATCTCGATGTCGTGCGCGGCCCATCCGTGGATGATCACGCCGCGGTCGCTCAACGGGGCAATTGCGAGCGCGGAGATCATTTCGGCACGAATGCCGATCTCGAAAACTCCATAGGCGGCCAAGGCGGCGTCAACGCCGACCCAGCCCACCTGGCGGATGACTGCCGGCGAGCAGAGCCATACGAAGCCGAGAAGCTCCGAAACATTGTGGCCGGCCGCCTCAAGCGCCTTTCGGAAGGCGTCGAGCCGCTCCAGCGAGAAACTCGTCACCATGCAGCGGGAAAACATGCCGCTGGCGACCAGCCGCTCGACAATCGCCTCCTCCATGCCCTCGTATGCGGTCCCGTCCGGCCGTGTCTTGATCTCCAAGCGCAGGTCGACCGGCGACGGCGCGAAGATGTCGATCACTTCGTCGAGGGTCGGAATGATTTCGCCTGCCGCGCCGACGATGACGAATTTCGACAGTTGATCATAGGTGAGCCTGCCGATCTCGCCCTTGCCGTCCGTCATCCGGTCGATCGTCGCATCGTGATGGACGACCAGGACCTTGTCGGCGGTGTGGTGGACGTCGAATTCGACGAGCTCGACCGGCAGCGCGGCGGTCTGGCGGAAGGCGAGCCTGGAATTTTCCGGCCACAGATGGGTGCCGCCGCGATGGGATGCGATCTTGGTCATTCGAAACCTCACTTGATGCCGCCGAGACCCGCGCCCTGCACCAGCTGGCGTTCGGCAAATAGGAAAAATACGATGCTCGGCAGCAGGACTACACAGCTCGCCGCAAGGATGAGAGGCCAGTCGGTAAACGGCTGTTCGCGTACCGATGCCTGAAGATTGGCGAGCGCGATCTGAACGGTCTGCGTGTCGCCGCGCAGCACGATCAGCGGCCAGAGATAGGAATTCCACTGGGCGATGAAGGCAAATAGCGCCATCGAGGCGATCGCCGCCCAGCTGATCGGCACGATGACGTCGACCAGGATCTTGAAATGGCTGGCGCCGTCCAGGCGCGCCGCCTCCTCGTAGACCTTTGGCACGCCCATGAAATGCTGGCGCAGGAAGAAGGTCACGAAACCGGAGGCAAGCTGGGGCAGCACCGCCGCCCAGATGCTCGGCACCAGCTTCATCTTGGCCATCAGCAGGTAGTTGGGAATGATGCAGATCAGTTCCGGAATGGTAAGCGTGCCGAGCACGGCCCAGAACAGCATGTTGCGGCCGCGGAACTCCATGCGGGCAAAGGCATAGGCCGCAAGGATCGAGGTGATCATCGTGCCGACCGTGGTCGACAGCGCGATGATGATCGAATTCATGAAATAGGCGCCGAGCCCCGCCTCCGTGAACACCCGCAGATAATTGTCCGGATGCAGCGACCATTCGGCGACATTGGGATTGAGGAGATCGGATGGGGCGAGCAGCGAGGCGCCGATGCCGATCAGGAAGGGGAAGACTACGCCGAAGCCGAGCAGCGCCGCTCCCGCCCAGCCGAGGAAATGAAGGAGACGATCAGGAAAGGTCATAATTCACCTTGTCCCTGGCAAAGGCGAGCTTCGCGAGCGTGATAGCGACCAGTCCGAGGAACAGCAGCACGGCCAACGCCGATCCGGTCGAGATATCAAACAGGGTAAAGCTCAGGTAATACAGATAGTTCATCAGCACATCGGTGCCGTTGGCCGGACCGCCGCGGGTGATGACGTTGACGAGCGTGAAGATCTGGAAACTGTCGATCACCGAGACCACGAGCAGGAACAGGGTGGTCGGCGCGACCAGCGGAAAGGTGATATCCCTGAACCGGCGCCAGCGCCCTGCCCGGTCGATGCGCGCGGCTTCGTAATAGTCGTCGGGAATGGCGTTGAGCCCGGCGATGAACAGCAGCGTGTCGTAACCGAGCTGCTTCCAGATCGCCACGATGCCGACGGCGACCAGCGCCAGGTTGACGTCCTGCAGCCACGGAACCTTGCCGATGCCGATGGCGCCGAGCGTCAGATTGATGAAGCCGATATCGGTGTTGAACATCCAGCTCCAGATCACCGAAATCGCCACGGAACTGGTGACATAGGGAAGGAAATAGACGCCCCGCAGCAGCCGCGCGAAAGCATGGCTTTCCCTCAGGAGATGGGCGAGCGCCAGCGCCAGGATCAGCCGCGGCGGCACGCTCACCAGCATCAGGAGAAAGGTCACCCAAATGGAATGATGGAACTGGTCCGAGCCGAACAGCTCAAGATAGTTGTCGAAACCCACATATCTCGAGCGGCCATTGAGGATATTGGTCTGATGGATGCTGAGCCAGGCGGAATAGACGATCGGCCAATAGATGAAGAGGCCGAGCAGCCCGACACAGGGCAGAAGATAGAGATAGGGTCTCAGTATCCGCATCGCATTCCAACGTTTTCTCCGTGTCACACTCTGCCTTAGCGGCCCAGTACGAAAGTCTCGTGACGTTCTCCACTGCCCGGCGTCATTCGCCTGTAACGTGCCCTTCCTACCCTTTCGCGATAGCGGTTGCCGGCCGTCAAACCGGCATTTCAACCACAAGGAGAGAATGGGATGTTGAGGAAACTGCTTATCGCGGCAGCCGTCGCGGTGCTTGCGGGCCAGCCGGCTCTTGCCGCCCCCGTCGAAATCACCTTCTGGCATTCGCTCGCCAAAAAGGGCACGGACGCGGTCAATCAGATCGTCGGCAAGTTCAACGCCTCACAGAGCGAATACAAGCTGAAGGCCGAATATACCGGCAATTACGACGACACGACCACCAAGCTGCAGGCCGCCATCCCGGCCGGCCAGGCGCCGGACCTGATGATGCTGGAAGTCACCCGCTACGGCCTGTTCGCCGATTCCGGCGTGCTCGAGCAGCTCGATCCCTATCTCCAGAAGGAAGGCGCCGAGTTCCTCGATCAGTACCAGCCGTTCGCGCTCGAAGGCCCGAAATATCTCGGCAAGTCCTACGTGCTGCCGTTCAACGTCTCGACGCCGGTCATGTACTACAACAAGGACGCCTTCCGCGCTGCGGGTCTCGACCCCAACGCACCGCCGAAGACCTGGGACGAACTGCGCCAGATGTCCGCCAAGCTCACGGTTCGCCAGGGCAATGACGTCAAGCAGTGGGGTGTCATCGGGCTCGGCCAGTTCGTGCGCTGGGCCTTCGTTGCACAGGCCGGCGGCGAGTGGGTCAGCCCCAAGGACAATTCCGTGCTGATGGATAGCGATGCCTCGATCGGTGCCTACACCTACATGGCCGACCTGATCCGCAAGGACAAGGTTTCGCCGGAAGCAGCGGCGATCAACGAAAGCCTGGGCAGCCAATATTTCACCAGCGGTCAGGCTGCGATCAATTTCGACTCGACCGGCGGCTTCGGCGCACTCCGTGGTGCCGTGAAGTTCGATCTCGGCGTTGCCCCGCTGCCTTGCGGCGTCAAATGCGCAGCCCCGATCGGCGGTGCGACGATCGGCATCAACTCGGCCTCCGACGAAGCCCATCGCAAGGGTGCCTGGGCATTCCTGAAATTCATCTCGCGTCCGGAAATCAATGCGATCACCTTCGTCGAGACCGGCTACCTGCCGATTATGAAGAAAACCGCAGACATCGACATCGCCAAAAAAGCGATCGCCGAAGAGCCCGGTTATTCGGTTGCCATCAAGCAACTCGACGTAGCCTTTGTGCGCTCACGCCCGCCGGCAATGCCGGCAATCCGCGCCAAGGAACCGTCGGTCTGGGAAGCGATCGTGCTCGGCAAGACGCCGGAAGCACAGGCCCTGAAGACCTTCGGCGCCGAAATGCGCACCATGCTGTCGAAAAGCGGCGGCTGATACCAAGAGAGTGACTTAAGGGCCTTGACCCAAACGACGAAAAGCCTGGAGAGGCCAAGCGCCTCTCCAGGCTTTGTTTTATTCGGCGAGGCCAAATATCTGGGATGGACCCCCGTTCGATTTGTTGTATTGAGGAACCCATTCCCGAGAAAGACGCCGAGGTCGCAATGACATCGAACATGCCCGTAACTTCCCCAGCCAATGCCGATCTCGACGAGCAGGCGCTGTTCTTCCACCGCTATCCGCGGCCCGGCAAGCTGGAGATCCAGGCGACCAAGCCGCTCGGCAACCAGCGCGACCTGGCGCTTGCCTATTCTCCGGGCGTTGCCGCCCCATGTCTGGCGATCCGCGACAACCCGGATCTGGCCGCGGACTATACCGCCCGCGCCAACCTCGTCGCCGTCGTCTCCAACGGTTCGGCCGTGCTTGGGCTCGGCAATATCGGTCCGCTGGCCTCCAAGCCGGTCATGGAAGGCAAGGCCGTCCTCTTCAAGAAATTCGCCGGCATCGACGTTTTCGACATCGAGATCGACGCGCCCGGCATCGAGGCGATGGTCTCGACCGTTTCGGCGCTCGAGCCGACCTTCGGCGGCATCAACCTCGAAGACATCAAGTCGCCGGAGTGTTTCGAAGTCGAGCGCCGGCTGCGCGAAAAGATGAACATCCCGGTCTTCCACGACGACCAGCACGGCACCGCGATCATCGTTGCCGCCGCAGTCCTGAACGGGCTGGAACTTGCCGGCAAGAACATCGCCGACGTAAAGATCGTGACGTCGGGCGCGGGTGCCGCAGCACTCGCCTGCCTGCATCTCCTCGTTTCGCTCGGTGCGAAGAAAGAAAATATCTGGGTCCACGACATCGAAGGCCTCGTCTATGACGGGCGCAATACGCTGATGGACGAGTGGAAGGAAATCTACACCCAGAAGTCAGACAAGCGTGTGCTTGCCGACAGCATCGGCGGCGCCGACGTATTTCTCGGCCTGTCCGCCGCCGGCGTGCTGAAGCCCGAACTCCTGGCACAGATGGCCGAAAAGCCGCTGATCATGGCGCTTGCCAATCCGACGCCGGAAATCATGCCCGAGCTTGCCCGCGCCGCCCGTCCCGACGCGATGATCTGCACCGGCCGTTCGGACTTCCCGAACCAGGTCAACAACGTGCTGTGCTTCCCCTACATCTTCCGCGGCGCGCTCGATTGCGGCGCCCGGACGATCAACGAAGAAATGAAGATGGCGGCGGTCAAGGCGATCGCAGCGCTTGCCCGCGAGGAAGTTTCCGACGTCGCGGCGCGCGCCTATTCCGGCGAGTCGCCGATTTTTGGCGCAGACTATCTGATCCCCTCGCCCTTCGATCCACGCCTCATCCTGCGCATTGCGCCTGCGGTCGCAAGGGCCGCTGCCGAGACCGGCGTCGCCGCGCGGCCGATCCATGATTTCGAGGCCTATCTCGACCAGCTGAACCGCTTCGTCTGGCGCTCCGGTTTCGTCATGAAGCCGATCTTCAGTGCCGCCAAGGTCTCCGAAAAGAACCGGGTGATCTTCGCCGAGGGCGAGGACGAACGGGTGCTGCGCGCAGCCCAGGTTCTGCTCGAGGAAAAGACCGCGACGCCGATCCTGATCGGCCGCCCGTCGGTTATCGAGGCGCGACTGGCGCGTTTCGGCATCCGTATCCGGCCGAATGTGGATTTCGCGGTGGTCAACCCGGAAGACGATCCGCGCTACCGGGACTATGTCGATGAATATTTCACCCTGGTCGGTCGCGAAGGTATCAATCCGGAAGCGGCACGCACCATCGTGCGCACCAACAATACGGTAATCGGTGCACTGGCGGTCAAGCGCGGTGATGCGGACGCGCTGATCTGCGGCGTCGAGGGCCGTTACGACAAACATCTCAGCGACGTAAACCAGATCATCGGCAAGCGGCCGGGTGTCTGCGCCTTCTCGGGCCTCAGCCTGGTCATCTCCCAGCGCGGCGCGATGTTCTTCACCGACACGTTCGTCAACTACAACCCATCCGCGCAGGAGATCGCCGAGATCACCATTCTGGCGGCAGAGGAAATCCGCCGGTTCGGCATCGCCCCGAAGGCGGCGCTGATCTGCCACTCGAACTTCGGCTCGCGCGATTCCGAAAGCGCCCAGAAGATGCGGGCCGCCCTGAAGCTGGTCCGCCAGCGGGCGCCGGAGCTGGAAGTGGACGGCGAAATGCAGGGTGGCTCGGCATTGTCGGAAACGCTGCGCAAGCGGGCCATGCCGGACAGTTCGCTGACCGGCGAAGCCAACCTGCTGGTTTTCCCGAATCTCGATGCGGCAAACATCTCGCTCGGTCTGGTCCGCAATCTCACGGACGCACTGCATGTCGGCCCGATTCTTCTCGGGGCGGCCGAGCCGGCGCATATCCTGTCGTCCTCGGTGACGTCTCGCGGCGTGGTGAACATGGCGGCGCTTGCCGTCGTGGAAGCCTCGCAGCCAAATCTGCAGATTCAAGCCTGAGTTGCCGATCTTCTCCTGCTTTGGTTCGAGCCCCGTTTAGGGCTCGAACGGCACGCGGGCTTGAATTCACCGTGCGGTGATCGCGGCTTTATGAGATTATCAACCGGCACGTTCCATGATGCCATCTCCCATTAGGAGAGGATGCCGGAATTGCCGATACCGCTTCGCGGCCTGCTGACCATATCGCTCTTGCTTCTGCCTGCCGCAGCGCTGGCGGGGGACCCTGCCGTTTGTGCAGCCCTTTACCGGAAACTTGGAAACAGCCCGCAGATCATCGGCAACACGTCCGCGGCGCGCAGCTACGCCCAGCAGCTTGGCGAATACAATGCCGATATCCGGGAATTGCGGGTCGACATGCGCCGGGCCGGCTGCGGCAATGGCAGCGTCGTGGTTCTGGGTGGCCCGAATGCCGAGGTCTGTGGTCAGATGCGGGATGCGCTGGAAAGAATGGAACAGAGCCGCGACGCGCTGGCGGCGGAACGGAACAGTTCTCGGCAGATGATCCTGCCCTCGGAAGAGCGGAATGCCATTCTCGCCGCCATTCGCGAACAGCGCTGCATCCCCTCCTTCGAGCCGCTGCCGCCTGTTGTCGACGACCGCCGAAAGGTGCCGGGCATCGAACTTCCGAGAGAAGAGCAACCGTATTCCGGGATCACCAAGCTGCCGACCCGCCCGCAAAAGCCGCAGGCCGCGGTCCAGCCGCCGGTGCTCACGCCGCCGCCGGAGCGGCCATACGATCCAAACAAGAAGGTGCGCACCGTTGGGCCGGCTTTCCTGCCCGAAGCGGATATCGACCTCAGCAATCCGAAATCGGCAGGACCACAGCCGCAGCAGTGATCAACGGTTATCCCAGCGATCCTGAAAGATCAGCTCGTCCAGGGCCAAGCGCTGGCGCCAGCCCTTGAGCGCCAATTCCGGCTCGGCGTAGAGCCGGTCGGTATAACCGAGGCAGAGCCAGGCGACGATCTCGACGCGGTCGGGAATGCCCAGCAGTGCACGCACGTCCTCCTCGCGAAAGATGCTGACCCAGCCGACACCGACGCCCTCGGCCCTTGCCGCAAGCCACAGGTTCTGCACGGCGCAGACCGTCGAATAGACGTCCATGCGCGGGTTGTGGGTACGGCCGAGCACGACCGGGCCGGCACGATCCGGATCGCAGGTGACGCAGATCGACAGCGGTGCCTTGACGATGCCTTCGAGCTTGAGGCTGCGATAAAGGTCGCGGCTCTCTTCCGGAAACATCTCCACGGCTTCGTCATTGGCGCGCGAGAAGGCGGCGCGAGCCGCCTCCCGCACCGAGGGATCGCGGATGAGGATGAAATTCCAGGGCTGCATGAAGCCGACCGAGGGTGCCGAATGCGCGGCGCCAAGCAGCCGCCTTACTAGGTCGTCCGGCAGCGGATCGGGCAGGAACTGGTCGCGCGTGTCGCGGCGCGTCTCGATCGCCCTGTAGACGGCCGCGCGCTCGGCCTTCGAAAATTCACCGGCAGGCAGCAAGGCATGCGCGAAAGGATCAGGCTGCATCGTTTGTCCCCAACAATGCCGTCGCTCCCTTGCCTTTCAGAAGCAAGGAGAGGTCAGAAACCTTTCCGCCGTCCGCGCGGGCTGGTCTATCTTGTCAGGCCGGTCTTCTGACTTGGCTTCGTCCGCCTCCACCGCCGCCTTCCCGGTTTCCCAGTGGCTTATCCTGCGGCCGAGCGTCCACCTCACAGCGTTGGGCACGTTCCGGCTCCACCCCGGATTCCCGATTCTCCGGCTTGTGGCCGGCACCTGACAGGATCGGTTATGCCCTTACGCGATCCTCGGCGCAAGGCGCTCATGCGACGGGGAAGTAGCGCACATAGGCAAACTCATCGCCATCCGGCGACCAGTTCGGTGAGTTCATCGTGCCCTGCCCGCCAAAGAGCTCGAACAGCGTTTCGACATTGCCGCCGTCCATGTCCATCAGCCCGACGCGGACGTCGAGATCGCGCGGGTGGTCGAAGACATCGGCGTCGTAGGAGACGAAGACGATCTTGTCACCCCTTGGTGATGGATGCGGAAACCAGTCGCCGTAACCGCTGTCGGTGATCCGCTCGGCCACGCCGCCGGCGGCCGGGACGCGCCAGATCTGCGTCAGCCCGGTGCGACTGGAATTGAAATAGATCCATTTCCCATCCGGCGAATAGTCCGGCCCGTCGTTGCGGCCCTCGCCGAACGTCAGCCGCGTCTCGTTGCCGCCTTCGATGCCGATCGAATAGATATCGAACTCGTCGCCGCGGATGCCGCAATAGGCGAAGCTTTTTCCGTCCGGCGACCAGCCATGCCAGTAGGACGGCAGGTTCCCGGTCACCAGCCGCGGCACGCCGCCGCCCGCGGGCAGCACATAGATCGCCGACTTGCCGAACTCTACCTTGTCGGAAATGGCGATCAGCGAACCGTCCGGCGAAATGCCGTGGTCGTTGTTGCATTGGCGGGCAAAGCCGGTATCGACCAGTTCAGGCCCATCATCACCCGCCGGTGACAGACGATAGATCAGGCCCTCGCTGTTGAGCATCAGGTAGCGCCCGTCGGGCGACCAGTTGGGCGCCTCGAACAAGGCTTCCGTCTGCCAGACCACCCGCATCGTCCTCGTCCGGATATTGAAGATCTCGACCGAGCTGCGCAGGGCCATGATCCTCTCCTACCGATCGCGGAAACGGTTGGTGATCGGATAACGCCGATCGCGGCCGAAGTTCTTCTTGGTGATCTTGACGCCCGGCGCCGATTGGCGCCGCTTGTATTCGGCGAGATAGAGCAGGTGCTCGATCCGGTGAACGGTCGCGATGTCGTGGCCGCGGGCAACGATCTCCTCGGTCCCCATCTCCAGCTCGACCAGGCATTCGAGGATATCGTCGAGCACCGGATAGGGCGGCAGCGAATCCTGGTCGGTCTGGTTGGGCCTGAGTTCCGCGGACGGAGCCTTGGAGATGATGTTCTTCGGGATCACCTCGCCGCTCGGGCCAAGAGCCGTCGGCGGCAGATGATCGTTGCGCCAGGCGGCCAGCGCATAGACCTGCATCTTGTAGAGGTCCTTGATCGGGTTGAAGCCGCCATTCATGTCGCCGTAGAGGGTCGCGTAGCCGACCGACATTTCCGACTTGTTGCCGGTCGTCACCACCATCGAACCGAACTTGTTGGAGATCGCCATCAGGATCGTGCCGCGCGCGCGGCTCTGGAGGTTCTCCTCGGTGATGCCCTCCTCGGTTCCTTCGAACAGCTCGGCCAGCGCCGACGAAAAACCGTCCACCGGCTCGGCGATCTGCACGATGTCGTAGCGGCAGCCGAGCGCCTTGGCGCAATCGGCCGCGTCCTTCAGCGAATCCTCGGAGGTGTAGCGGTAGGGCAGCATCACCGTGCGCACCCTCTCCTCGCCCAGCGCATCGACGGCGATCGCCGCGCAGATGGCACTGTCGATGCCGCCGGACAGGCCGAGCACAACCGACTTGAAGCCGTTCTTGTTGACGTAGTCGCGGAAGCCCAGAAGGCAGGCGCGATAGTCCGCCTCCTCCTTTTCCGGAATGCGCGCCATCGGCCCGCGGGCGCAATGCCAGGTCTCGCCAATCCGTTTCCATTCGGTGACGGCCACGGCCGGCTCGAACTGGCTCATCTGGAAGGCGAGCGACTTGTCGGTGTTGAAGCCGAAGCTTGCGCCGTCGAAGACCAGTTCGTCCTGGCCGCCGAGCTGGGCGGCATAGATCATCGGCAGGCCGGTCTCGATCACCTGCTTCAGAACGACCTGATGGCGGATGTCGACCTTGCCGCGAAAATAGGGCGAACCGTTCGGCACGAGCAGGATTTCCGCCCCGCTCTCCGAGAGCGTCTCGCAGACGCCGAGATCGCCCCAGATATCCTCGCAGATCGGGATGCCGAGCCGGACGCCGCGGAAATTGACGGGGCCAGGCATCTCGCCGGCGATGAAGACCCGCTTCTCGTCGAACTCGCCATAGTTCGGCAGATCAATCTTGTCGCGCACCGCAATCACCTTGCCGCCGTCGAGCACGGCGATCGAATTGTGCCGGCCTTCCGCGCCCTGACGCGGGAAGCCGATGATGACGCCGGGGCCGCCGTCTGCCGTATCGGCCGCAAGCTCCTCCACCGCCTTCAGGCAGGCGTTGAGGAAAGCCGGTTTCAGGACGAGGTCCTCCGGCGGATAACCGGACAGGAAGAGCTCGGTGAACAGGATGAGATCCGCCTCTTCGCGGGCGGCATCCCTTCGGGCTTCTCGGGCCAGCGCCAGGTTGCCGGCGATATCGCCGACGGTCGGGTTGAGCTGGGCAACGGCGATGCGGAGTGTCTGGCTGATGTCCTGGGTCATGGTATCGATTTAACGTTCCGTGCGAGAGGTCGCAACGTTGTTCCCGAGAGATTTTTCGTCCGCATCAAAAATGTTCCCGATTCGCGAACCCGGCCGCCCCCCCCGCAAGAGCATGCAGCGCCCCACCCGAACAGCAGGAAATTGTGGATTGGAAGTGTAACCTATGGGCGTACGTTAAGTATTCTTTAGATTTTCGCGCCGATTATATTAGGGATAACTAACTCAACAATGGGGCGCATCGATGGGGTTTTTATCACTGATAAGATGCAAATCCGGAGGTTCAGCCGTCGAGTTCGCCATCGTCGCTCCCATCCTCTTCCTCACACTGTTCAGCCTGATTGCCTACGGCATCTACCTGAGTGCCGCACATGCGGTGCAGCAGATCGCCGCGGACGCCGCGCGTACTGCGGTGGCTGGCCTGAACGATACCGAACGCAAGCAACTGGTGCGCGACTTCCTCAGCCGTTCCACCCTCAATCACGCGCTGCTCGAGGTGAAGAACTTCACGCTCGACGTCAAGGAGGATCCGAAGAACCCCAATCAGTTCACGGTCTCCGTCGACTACGATGCGAGCCATCTGCCGATCTTCAACCTCTACAGCTACGCCATGCCCGACGCGCATATCCGGCGTTTCTCCACGATGCGGATCGGAGGCATCTGAAATGAACCGGCTCCTTCATCGCCTCTATCACAACAAAGCGGGCAATATCGCCATATCCGCCGCCATTACCATGCCGCTGGTCGTTGTCAGCCTGGCGCTCGGGGTTGACTACGGTCACTTGACGCTGCAGCAGCGCGAACTGCAGAACACCGCAGACTTGGCTGCCATCGCGGCGGCCGGACGCCTGAGCGAGCCGGAAAAGGCGGTACTCGACTATTTCATTCTCAACAGCGAGAACTTCGTGGTGCGGACTGCATCCGGGCTGCTGACGGCAGATGGTGAAATTCCCTTCAACGAGGCAAGCGTCTACCAGGACTACACCGCCTATGCGCAACTGACGAAAGGCCGGTACGTGGCCGATCCGTCACGCCCGGTGGAAACCCGTTTCCAGGCCGGGGCAACACCCACCGATGCGATCCGCGTGACCATGCACCAGAAGGGGCAGATCTTCTTTGCCGGCAGCTTTGCAGAGGCGCCGGAACTTGGCGCCACCGGTACCGCCAGTGCCGACAAGCTCGCCGCCTTCTCGATCGGCTCGCGGCTCGCCAGCCTCAACGACGGCATCGTCAATGCCCTTCTCGGCAAGCTGCTTGGCACGACGATCTCACTGAAAGCCATGGATTATCAGGCGCTCGTCGATGCAAATGTCAACCTTCTGCAGACGCTCGATGTCCTTGCGATCAATCTGGGCGTCACCGCCGGCACCTATTCCGAACTGCTCGACATGGAGATCACCTACGGACAGTTTCTGGATGCACTCGGCAAGACGGCCGGTCTCACGCCCTCCGTCCGTGCCGTCCTCGATACGCTCGAGAAAACCCTCAACCACACCCAGGTCAAACTGAAGCTGGAGGAAATCCTGGCCCTCGGGCCGCTTTCGGAGAACCTGATCGGACAGGGTAACGGTCTTAACGTCAGAGCCAGCGTGATGGACATCGTCTCGGCGGCCGCCGTTGCCGGCAGTGGCGGCAAGCAAATCGCCGTCGATCTCGGCGCGACCATCCCAGGAGTTGCGTCGGTCACGCTTGACATCGCCATCGGCGAGCCTCCGGTCGGCACTCCACCGAACGCGGTCGGGAGGCCTGGCACCATCGTGCGCACCGCCCAGACGCGGGTGGCCCTCCACGTCGTCGTCGATGGCCTCGCCGGGATCGCCGGCCTCAAGGTCGACGTGCCACTCTACCTCGAAGTCGCTCATGCGGAAGGGCGCCTTGCGGATATCCGCTGCGGCGGCGGTTCACGCAGCAACGGCACCGTCGATGTCGAAGTGGTTCCAGGCGTGGCTGCGATCGGGCTCGGCACTGTCAACCAGGCCGCGTTTGAAAATTTCGGTACCACGCCACGCGTCACGGAAGCCAGTCTTCTTGACTCCGCCCTGATCAAGATTTCCGGCAAGGCCGATATCAACGCCGGCAATCTCGCCAAAAAAACGCTGACCTTCTCGGCCAGTGACATCGCCTCCGGCAAGATCAGAAGCGTATCGACGAAGGATACGTTGACCAGCCTGGTCACCTCGCTGCTGAAACGCCTGGAACTCGATATCAAGCTTGGGCCGCTGGCTCTCGGCACGCCGACACTGATCCAGGCGGCTTTGGCCGACACGCTGACCGGCCTGACGAAACCCCTCGACACGGTCCTCTACAATATCCTGCTGACGCTCGGCGTGAGGATCGGCGAAGCGGATGTCCGTGTCGGCGACGTCGCCTGTCGCAACCCCGTTCTCGTCCAATAGGCTCGGTACCTGGACGAGAAACGAAGAAGGCCGGCGTTCCCCCGCCGGCCTTCTTCAATTTCCAACGATCGCGCGCGACGGTTCAGCCGTTGACGACCATCCGCTTTTCGTCGCGGCCGCTCTTCATCCGCTCGGCGAGCAGGAAGGCGAGCTCCAAGGCCTGGTCGGCGTTGAGGCGCGGGTCGCAATGGGTGTGGTAGCGGTCCTGCAGGTCGCCGGCCGAAACCGCACGGGCGCCGCCGGTGCATTCGGTGACGTCCTTGCCGGTCATCTCGATATGGATGCCGCCCGGATGGGTGCCTTCCGCACGATGGATCTGGAAGAAGCTCTCGACCTCCGACAGGATCCGCTCGAACGGCCGGGTCTTGTAGTTGTTGAGGGTGATCGTGTTGCCGTGCATCGGGTCGCAGGACCAGACCACCTTTTTGCCTTCGCGCTCGACGGCGCGGATCAGCTTGGGCAGGTTCTCGGCAACCTTGTCATGGCCGAAACGGCAGATCAGCGTCAGGCGGCCGGCTTCGTTGGCCGGGTTCAGCGCGTCGATCAGCTCGATCAGGTTGTCGGGCTGCAGCGACGGACCACACTTGAGGCCGATCGGGTTTTTGATGCCGCGGAAATATTCGACATGCGCATGGTCGAGCTGACGGGTGCGGTCGCCGATCCACAGCATATGGCCCGACGTCGCGTACCAGTCGCCCGAGGTGGAGTCGACGCGGGTGAACGCTTCTTCGTAACCGAGCAGCAGCGCTTCGTGGCTGGTGAAGAAGTCGGTCTCGCGCAGGCTCGGCTGGTTTTCCGAGGTGATGCCGATCGCCGTCATGAAGTCCATCGTCTCGCTGATACGGTCGGCGAGCTTGCGGTAACGTTCGCCCTGGGGGCTATCCTTGACGAAGCCGAGCATCCATTTGTGGACGTTTTCGAGATTGGCGTAGCCGCCCATCGCGAAGGCGCGCAGCAGGTTGAGGGTCGCCGCCGACTGCCGGTAAGCCATCATCTGGCGCTCCGGATCCGGCGTACGGGCAGCCTCGGTGAACTCGGTGCCGTTGACGATGTCGCCGCGATAGGTGAGCAGCGTTTTGCCGTCCTGGGTCTCGTGCGAATTGCTGCGCGGCTTGGCGAACTGACCGGCGATGCGGCCGACCTTGACGACCGGAAGCTGGGCGCCATAGGTCAGCACAACCGCCATCTGCAGGAACGAACGGAAGAAGTCACGGATATTGTCCGCACCGTGTTCGACGAAGCTTTCTGCGCAGTCGCCGCCCTGCAGCAGGAAGGCATTGCCTTCCGCGACGCTGGCGAGCTGCTTCTTCAGCCGGCGGGCCTCACCGGCAAACACGAGCGGCGGAAAGGTGGCGAGCTGAGCTTCAGTCGCTGCCAACGCAGCCTTGTCCGGGAATTCCGGGAGCTGCTGGATCGGTTTTTGCCGCCAACTGCTCGGGGTCCAATTCTGTGCCATCTCGCTCACCTGTTTCAGCCTCGGCCATCTTCTGCCGGGCAAGTCTTTAAAATCGAGGCGGCTTATAGACCTTAACAGCGGCGTTGCATAGCCGTTTTGCCCGCCTTCACCGCCGGCCCGTCCCCCGCGAAAGGCCACGAATATCAAGCTGACGCCGTACCCGGGCGGATCGTATGCAGTATGAAATCAGGACATGCCTTGAATTTTAATCCCGTTCTTAGCCACAATTTCATGAATTTGCGCGACGTTCCTGCAGGGTTTTCTTGCTGGGGAGCAGGCGATGCATCCGATGACACGTTTCTGGAAGGATCGCGGCGGCAATTTCGGCGTCATGACTGCCTTTCTACTGGTTCCGCTGATCGGAACGGCCGGCCTGGCGCTCGATTTCGGCCACGCGCTGACCGTGAAGCAGCAACTCGTCGGCGCGGCCGATGCGGCCGCCGTCGGCGCGATTGCCGAAAAGTCGAAGGCTGTCGCTCAGGCGATGCAATTGCAAGGCGACGGAAGCGTGGCGCTCGATCCGGCCGAGGCCCGAAGCATCTTCCTCGGTCAGATGTCCGGCGAGCTTTCCACCCTGCCGGTCAACGTCGATATCGCGGTCGCGAAGAACAACGGCATCCTGACCTCGCGCGTATCGTTCAGCGCGACCTTGCCGACCACTTTCATGACGATCCTCGGCAAGGACGACATCACCGTTTCCGGCCAGGCCACCGCGCAATACCAGACGCCGTCGTTCCTCGACTTCTACATGCTGCTGGACAATACGCCTTCGATGGGCGTTGCGGCCAACTCGCAGGCCATCGAACACATGAAATCCGCAACTCGCTACGGTTCGGATGGCAAGGGCAAGGACAAAGAGTGCGCCTTTGCCTGCCATATCGTCGATGAGGACGGCGACGAAGACCCGAACAGCTATTACAACGTCGCCAAGCAGAACCGCATCCCCATTCGTATCGATGTCGTCGCCGAAGCAACCGAAACTTTGATGAAAACGGCAACGGATACCCAGACCGTACCCGGCCAGTTTCGCATGGCGGCCTACACTTTCGGGGAACGGGCGCAGGACGCACAGCTCTTCAAGGTCGCCGAACTGAACGAAAACCTCACTACGGTCGGTGAGGCAACTGAAAAAATCAAGCTGATGAGCATTCCAAAGCAGAACTATAACAGCGATCAACAAACCAGCTTTGATGACGCTCTCACGCGCATTGGGAATGAGATCCTCAGTAAGCCAGCGTATGGCCTACCGGGAAACGGCACGAGTAAGGCCGACCGCCAGAAGATTGTCTTCCTGGTGGCAGACGGTGTGGGAGACAGCTACAAACCGGACGGCTGCACCAGCGTGGAAGGTCTGGTGACGAAGACGGCGGGCCGTTGTATCGAGCCCATCGATACAAAATTCTGTCAGAAGCTGAAGGAAAAGAACATCCGTATTGCGGTTCTCTACACCACCTATCTGCCGCTACACAGCAATAACTTTTGGAAAAAGTGGGTAGAGCCGTTCGATGACAGCATTTCCACGAAGATGAAGGAATGCGCGAGCCCCGGTTATTTCTTCGAGGTCTCGCTCGAACAGGGCATCGCGGACGCCATGAATACCCTTTTCCACAAGATCGTCGCCACGCCACGGATCACCAGTTAGCCCGGCGCCGAAGCCGGGAGCGCGTCAGACGCGCTCGCCGTTCTTCACCCGGTAGCTCGGGTTGTACATGGTCACGAGCTCTTCCGAAGCCGTCGGATGGACGGCCATGGTGCGGTCGAAATCATCCTTGGTGACGCCGGCCTTCAGCGAAATTCCGAGAAGCTGCGCCATCTCGCCAGCATCGTGGCCAAGGATGTGGGCACCGACCACCTTGCGGCTTGCCGCGTCGACGACCAGCTTCATGATCATCTTCTCCGACCGTCCCGAAAGCGTCGCCTTCATCGGCCGGAATTCGGCGCGGTAGACCTCGATCTCCGGATAGCGTTTGGCGGCCTCCTCTTCCGACAGGCCGACCGTGCCGATCTCCGGCTGCGAGAAGACGGCGGTGGCGATCAGGTCGTGGTCCGGAGCGGTCGGATTGCCCTTGTACTCGGTTTCGATGAAGCACATCGCCTCGTGGATCGCCACGGGCGTCAGCTGTACCCGGTCGGTGACATCTCCGAGCGCATAGATATGCGGCACGCTGGTGCGGGAATATCTGTCGACGACGATGGCGCCACGCTCGTTCATCTCGACGCCCGCGGCCTCCAGGCCCAGCCCCTTGGTATTCGGATCGCGCCCAAGCGCCAGCATGATGGTGTCGACGGCAATCGTCTCGCCGTTCAGGGTCCTGGCAACAAGCCCACCGGCCGGCGCCTTGGTGACCTCCTCGATCACATCGGTCAGCACGATGCGGATGCCCTTTTCGACCATCGCCTTGTGCAGCCCCTGGCGCATGTCGTGGTCGAAGCGCGACAGGATTTCCTTGCCGCGATAGATCAGCGTCACGTCGACGCCGAGGCCGTGGAAGATGTTGGCGAATTCCACCGCGATATAACCGCCGCCGGCGATCAGGATGGAGCGCGGCAGCTCGGGCAGATCGAAGGCTTCATTGGACGAGATGCAGAGCTCATGGCCGGGCAGCGCCGCATGCGGGTTGGGCGCGCCGCCGGTGGCGATGACGATCTTTTCGGCGGTCACGGTCCTGCCGGTCTTCATGAGCCGGATCGTATGGGCATCGACCAGCTCGGCGCGGGTCTCGAGGATTTCCGCACCGTTGTTTTCGAGACCCTTGCGATAGAGGCCTTCGAGGCGGGCGATCTCCCTGTCCTTGGCGGCGATCAGCTTCTTCCAGTCGAACGTGCTCGCCCCGACTTCCCAGCCGTAACCAACCGCGTCCTCGAAATGTTCGTGATATTGCGATGCGTAGACGAAGAGCTTCTTCGGCACGCAGCCGCGAATGACGCAGGTGCCGCCGAAACGATATTCCTCGGCGATCGCCACCCGCTTGCCGAGCGATGCCGCCACACGGCCCGCCCTCACGCCGCCCGATCCGCCGCCAATCACGAAGAGATCATAGTCATAGGCGGTCATGGTATTCTCCTTGAGAGCAGGCGGCTGGATGTGGCTCACATATAGGGATGAGAGGCCCAAAAGGAAAAGCCCGGATTGCTCCGGGCTTCCTTAAAATTCGACGGGCCGACGATGTTATCAGGGCTTCGGCGCGGGCGCCGGGGCCGGCTTGGCAGCCGGGGCGGCGGGCTTGGCCGGAGCGGTGGCGGCCGGAGCAGCGGGCTTGGCCGCAGGTGCAGCAGCGGGCTTGGCCGGAGCCGGCGGAGTAGCAGGTTTTGCCGGTGCGGGTGCAGCGGCCTGTGCTTCCGCCGGAGCCGGATCGACGACCGGCGCCTGGATCGGATTTGCGTCGATGATGCCGCGCAGCTTTTCCGAGCTGTGGTTGGTCAGGTCGCGGGAAATCCCGTTTGCCCAGATTTCAGCGGCCTTGGTCAGTTCACGGCTGACGAGCGGCTGGTTGGTCAGCAGCTTCTTGCCGGTCTCGGTGTTGAAGAAGGTAGAAATCGACTTCAGTTCATCGACCGAAAAGCTCTTGGCGTAGATGGTCGCTGCTTCCTTCTCGAGATCGGCGCGGCGCGGCGCGAGCACGAGCGCCTGCTCGTCGACGACGTTGGAGATCTGGCCCTGGAAGTTCGGGGAGGCCTGGATGAACTGGGCCTTCAGACGCTCTGCCAGGTTGGGCAGGATATTGTCGTAACGATCCGTGACGTTGAGCGACGCGATCGCATCGCGCGCAGCGGCAAGCTGGGCTTCCGAAACTTCCTGCGCGCGAGCCGATACCGTGAAGGCGCCGGAGAAGAGGATGGCCACAGCGGCGGCACGGCCGAAAAGCGCGAATCTGATCATGAGTTGGTTGCTCCTAGTTTACTTCGCCTCAAGCGTCCGCGCTCCAGCCTCACCGGCAATGATCGCTAAGGACGCCATATGAATGAACAGCCCGTGTTCCACGACACCGGGAATGAAATTAAGCTCCGCCGACAGTGCGTCTGCATCAGGAATGCGGCCAAAAGATGCGTCGAAAATGTAGTGGCCGCCATCTGTCGTGAAGACTTCAGCCCCCGATTTCCGCAGCTTCAACTCACCGGTCAATCCTAACCGGGAAGCGGCCTTTTCGATGGCAATCTGCGTCGCCGTCTGGCCGAAGGGATTGATCTCGATCGGCAGCGGATAGGCTCCGAGCATATCGACCAGCTTGCTTTCGTCGGCAATCACGATCATGCGGGCAGACGCCGCGGCGACGATCTTTTCGCGCAGCAATGCACCGCCGCCACCCTTGATCAGGGTCAGGTTGGCATCGACTTCATCGGCACCGTCGATCGTCAGATCGAGTTCCGGAAGCTCTTCCAGCGACTTCAGCGGAATGCCGAGTTCTACGCAGAGCCTCGCGGTGCGCTCGGATGTCGGCACGCCTTCGACCTTGAAGCCGCCGTGGACCTTTTCGGCAAGTAGCCTGACGAATTCGTCCGCCGTCGAACCGGTGCCGATACCCAGCCGCATGCCGTCCTCGACATAGGCCAGTGCCGCTTGCGCCGCCTTGACTTTCATTTCCCGGGCGTCCATCCGCCAAAAGCTCCCCGCTGTTTTCGCCGACCCGCTGTTTACACGCCTCTCCCCACAAACGAAAGTCCCCTCGCGGCGGGTTTTACGAAGCCATGGGTTTTACGAAGGTGGGCGAATCTCGCATATTTGCTTTTCACGGCAGCATTGCTTAATCCGGGGCATCTCCCGAACGACGCTCACGAGGTTCCATTGACCGCTCCACTCGTCATTTTCGACCTCGACGGCACGCTGATCGACACCGCACCGGATCTTATCGACAGCCTCAACTATACGATCGAGGACGAAGGTCTCCAGCCGGTGACCTTCGAGGACCTCACGCATCTCGTCGGCCAGGGCGTGCGCGTGATGATCCGCCGCGCCTTCGAACTTCGCAGGGTTCCGCTCGACGAGCCGACGGCGGCCAGGCTGTTCGATCGCTATATGGAGCACTACGAGGCGCAGATGCCGGGCAGAAGCCGCCCCTATGACGGCGTCGTCGCGTGTCTCGATCGCCTGTCGGCAGCCGGGATGCGGCTCGCGGTCTGCACCAACAAGTCCGAACGGCTCGCCTTCCCGCTTCTCGAAAAGCTCGGCCTTTTGGATCGCTTCGTCGCGATGACCTGCGGCGATACCTTCGCCGTCCGCAAGCCGGATGCCCGGCACATTTTCGGTACGATCGAACGGGCCGGCGGAAATCCGGCGACGAGCGTCATGATCGGCGACAGCGTCAACGATATCCTTGCCGCGCAGAATGCCGGCATTGCCTCCGTCGCCGTGACCTTCGGTTATTCCGACGTCGCAGTCGATACGCTCAACCCGGATCGGGTGATCGGCGGTTATGACGAGCTGACCGTGGAGATGGTGGAAACGCTGATTTCCGCCGACGTGACGCGGCTGGCGGCTGCCAAATAAAAAGCGGCCCGGAGGCCGCCTTCTTCTGCAATCCGAAACTCATCCTCAGCTCAAAACTCAGCTCTGGGCCGCCCGGACCTTGGTGGTTGCCACGAAAGCCTTCACCGTCGCATTGTCGCGGCCATAGACGTCGTCGAAATACTCGACCTTGCCGTCCTTGTTCGGCCAGGCGGTGAAATAGGCGACGTAGACCGGGATCCTGACCGGCACCTTGGCCGAGACGTTCTCGCCGGCAGCGATCCGTCCGTTCACATCGTCTATCGTGGTGCCGAGGACGGCAGCCGCCATCTTGCGCGGTTCGGCAAGACGGACGCAACCGTGGCTCAGCGCCCGCATGTCGCGCTGGAAGAAGCTTTTCGAAGGCGTGTCGTGCATGTAGATCGCGTGGCTGTTCGGGAACAGGATCTTCAGGTCGCCGAGCGCGTTGTCACCCGACGGCGGCTGACGCACGGAGATCTTCTCGGTGGAGCCGAACCAGTTGATGCTGCTCGACGAGACCGCCCTGCCGCCGACCGACACCTCATAACCCATCCGGTCGAGGTAGCTCGGATCCTGGCGCAGGTGCGGCAGCATCTCGTTGATGATGATCGACTGCGGCACGCCCCAATAGGGATTGAACTCGACGGTTTCGATTTCGTCCTGGAAGAAATAGGTCTGGTTGGACTTGCTGCCGACCACGACGCGCATCGAAAACTGTTCGGCACCACGGTCATGGTAATAGACCGTGAAGGCCGGCTGGTTGATGAAGACGTAACGCTGGCCGAGATCGTCCGGCAGCCAGCGCGCCTGTTCCATGGCGACTTCGACCTTCTCGATCTTGTCCTTCGACGTATGGCCGACCATCTTGCGCACCGTCGCATTGCCGATGACGCCATCGGCCTTGAGACCGACTTCCGTCTGGAAGGACTTCACGACGTCGACGAGCTCCGGCGTGTAGTCCGGGGTCTGCTGATAGGCCGTCAGCGTCGCCGCATGCTTGGTCTTCAGCGCTTCCGAGCCGGTGTGCTGGATTGCGGCGATGATGCTCGCCATATCCGCGCTGCTCTTGCCCGGCTTCAGGAGAATGTCGCTCGGCAGCGAGATCTGCGGACCGTCATTGGCCGCTGCGGCGCGCAGCGTTGCAAGCTCAGCTTTCAGCGCCTGGAATTGAGGGCTCTGCGGGGCGAGGCCTTCGAGGTAGGCCGCCACATCCGTACCGGTCTGCGCGAAAGGCAGGACGAGCGGGAGCTTGACGTCCTTGCGCTTGAAGTCGTGGTAACCAGACACCTTGTTCGGGTCGATGCGACCACGCATCATGTCCTGGGCGAAGGTCAGCACCTTTTCCGAAAGCGCCAGTTCGAACTGCATCAGCGCGCGATCGTGGCTGTCGGCGGCGGAAACCGGCTCAGATGCCGTTGCGGAGACATTGATGGGGGCCGCCGCATCCGTCGGGGCCGCGACGCTTGCCGTGGTCAGCGCCGGGACCGGCAGGATGTAGTCGGCCGGTTCGAGCCCGTATTCGCCGGCCCGCTCGAAGAGCGATAGCACGCCCCTCGCCTTCTCGTTGACGTCGCCGGCGGTGACCCAGAGAGGCTCCGCGGCCTTGCTGTAGAAGGCTTCGAGCGCGGTCGCGATTTCCGCCGGCGCCGAAACCTTGGCCTCGGCGATGAGGCGCGTGCCGTCCGTCGCGGATGCTGCTGCGAAGGCGGTCGTCTTCACGGCCCGCTCGGCATCCGGCTTGTAGGTGTAATATCGAGGACCGGAGACTTTCGGCAGCGGCTCGGGATCGGCGAGGCTGCGCTCGGTCGGCATGCCGTTATTGCCGCCGACGCCCGGCAGGCCGTTATCGTACCGCCCTGCCCGTTCCGCGCCGGGACCGCCGCGCAGGAGGTCGAGAAGTGTCACGGCATGTGCGGGAACGACCGCACCGGTAAACATCGAGATGCCGGAGACGAGCGCCAATGCGATCGAAGTTCTTTTGTGTTTGTACTGCAATGTCGTCCCCGTCACCTGCATCCGCGTCTTGATCCGCGGGCTCGAATATATATCACGCCATCTAACCGATCGCGTGAGGGATGGAAAGAAACGCCCGAGCGGCCGGCGGGTTTCGGCTCCGCCGGAAACAGCATCGGTGCGCAGCCGGAAGGTTAAGAAACTATTCGTTAAATTTTTACTGACGACCACCGACAAGCACCCGGCCAGAGGGCGGATTCCGCTGTATAATTCCGCTGTCCGTGTCATAAAAGGCACGACGAAAGCCTGCCAAAAAGCCTGTTCGGCCGGCTTGCGGACGTTCACCAATCGTATAGTAATGCCGCCGGCCGGCTCCGACGCGGTAACGCGTTGTTGATCTTTAAGGACACCGGCAGCGACCACGAGCAAAAAGAGGCAGCGAAGATGGCATCGACCCGCACCGAAACCGATACGTTTGGCCCGATCGACGTGGCGAGCGACCGTTATTGGGGGGCCCAGGCGCAGCGCTCGCTCGGCAACTTCAAGATCGGCTGGGAAAAACAACCGCTCGCGGTCGTGCGTGCGCTCGGCATCGTCAAGCAGGCCGCCGCCCGCGCCAATATGGAACTGGGCGGCCTCGACGCTTCGATCGGCAAGGTCATCGTCGAAGCGGCCCAGGAAGTCATTGACGGCAAGCTCGACGACCATTTTCCGCTGGTCGTCTGGCAGACGGGCTCCGGCACCCAGTCGAACATGAACGCCAACGAGGTGATCTCCAACCGCGCGATCGAAATGCTCGGCGGCGTGATGGGCTCCAAGAAGCCCGTGCATCCGAACGACCACGTCAACATGAGCCAGTCGTCGAACGATACCTATCCGACGGCCATGCACATCGCCTGCGTCGAAACCATCGTGCGCCACCTGATCCCGTCGCTGAAGCAGCTGCACGAAGCGCTGGAGGTGAAGGTCAATGCCTTCTCCCACATCATCAAGATCGGCCGCACCCACACGCAGGATGCCACCCCGCTGACGCTCGGCCAGGAATTCTCCGGTTACGCGGCGCAGGTCGGCTCGGCGATCGCTAATATCGAACTGACGCTGCCGGCACTTTCCAAGCTCGCCCAGGGCGGCACGGCGGTCGGCACCGGCCTCAACGCCCCGGTCGGCTTTGCCGAAAAGGTCGCCGAGGAAATCTCGAAGATCACCGGCCTGCCTTTCGTCACGGCCCCAAACAAGTTCGAAGCACTCGCCTCGCACGACTCGATGGTGTTTGCGCACGGCGCGATCAACGCCGCCGCCGCCGCTCTCTTCAAGATCGCCAATGACATCCGTTTCCTGGGCTCCGGCCCGCGTGCGGGCCTTGGCGAACTGTCGCTGCCGGAAAACGAGCCAGGTTCGTCGATCATGCCGGGCAAGGTCAACCCGACCCAGTCGGAAGCGCTCACCCAGGTCTGCGCCCATATCTTCGGAAACCATGCGGCTCTCACCTTCGCCGGCAGCCAGGGCCACTTCGAGCTCAACGTCTACAATCCGATGATGGCCTACAATTTCCTGCAGTCGGTGCAGCTGCTCGGCGACGCCGCGGTCTCCTTCACCGACAATTGCGTGGTCGGCATCGAAGCCCGGGAAGACAATATCAGACGCGGCGTGGAAAACTCGCTGATGCTGGTCACCGCCCTTAACACCAGGCTCGGCTACGACATCTGCGCTAAGATCGCCAAGACAGCCCACAAGAACGGCACGACGCTTCGTGAAGAAGCGGTCGGCGGCGGATACCTGACGAACGAGGAGTTCGACCAGTATGTCCGCCCCGAAAACATGATCGGCCCCAAATAAGGCGACCTGACTTATAATATAACGAGGAAGCCCGCCTCCCGAAAGGCGGGTTTTCTCTGTCGGTCGGCCTAAACTGGTTAATTCCGACAATATATCAACATTCTAGAAGTGAATATCTTTTCGGGCTCGAAGTCTGTAAACCCATTAGTTTTGAGGGAAAATCGGGTATTTCAGAAATGCGAAATAAATTTAAGAATAAGCTCTTCAGTTCGCACCCCTTAATTCTTTTCGAACATTTTTCACATACTACTTCCTTTTATAGCATGCAGGTGGGATCTAGTGGGGATCGTCGATGACGACGGCAGCGGCGCCGAGAGCGCAATCTAGCGATCTGATCGGCCAGATCATCTACGCGGTGCGATCGATGGGCGTCGCCCCGATCCCTCGCAATTATCAGCTTTTTTACGAGGCCTATATCGGTTCCAATCCCGACCTGACCCGTGATCTGGCGGGGCTCGGAAGCCGTGCCACGCAGGAGGAGCTGGACGCGCTTTCGCATCGTTACCTTGGAACCGGCCAGGTGGCGGTCATCGAAGACGCCCATACCAGGATTCTTGGCGAACTCGACGCGCTCCTGAAGCTGCTGCGTCAGGAGCAGAACTCGCTCGAGAGCTACGGCAAACTGCTTGGAGAAACCGCTCAGCGGATCAACTCCAAGAGCAGTTTTTCCAACGACCTGCTGACCAGCGCGCTGGCGCTCTTGAGCGAGGCGACGGGCAGCACCATGGCGCATGGCGAAAAGACCGTCGGCGGCGTCGTCCAGCGCTCGCAGGAAATGGACCAGGTCCGCCGGGAACTCGATGAATACAAGCGTATCGCCAACACCGATTCGTTGACCCGGATCGCCAACCGCCGTGCCTTCGACGAGCGCCTTGCGGCGACTTACGACAATACAGCCCTGCTGCCAGTCACCGCACTGGTACTGGCCGATATCGACAACTTCAAGAAAATCAACGACAGCTACGGCCATCCGGTCGGCGACAAGATCCTCGCGACGGTTGCTTCCGTGATCCGCTCGAACGTCCGCAAGGATGTCTTCGTCGCCCGCTCCGGCGGCGAGGAATTCGCGATCATCGTCGAAGGCAACACGCCGGAAGAGGTGATAATCATCTGCGAGCGGGTCCGCCGCGCGCTGGAAACCCGCATCTTCCGCAATTCGCGCTCCGGCATCGACTACGGCCCGGTCACCATTTCGCTCGGCTTTGCGATGGCCTCGCAGGCGAGCGATCCCGGAGAACTCTACGCCAATGCCGATACGGCCCTCTACAACGCCAAGAACTCCGGCCGGAACCGCTCTGTCATCTTTGATGACAGCATGAAGAAGGACTATGTCGGCAAGAGCTGGCTGATCTACAGGAAGTAGAATTCCTTCAGTCGCAGGCCGAGACGCCTGCGGCGCCAGCGATGGCCAGCAGTTCCGGGCGGTATTCGAAATGCATGGTGTCGTAGTGATACCAGCGACCGCCCCAGATAAAGCCATGGCGCTCGAACGCCGCGACGATCTTCATCGGAAAGCGGTTTTTGTAGTTCGGGACATTGCCGGGCTTGCCACCCGACCACAGCCAGTAATCGGCGTGTTTCGTGTTGAGATCGATCGCCGCGCCAAAACTGTGGACCGAGAGATTGGTCTGTCCGGCAACCTTGCGCCAGTTGAAGACGCCGGCCGACGGCGTCAGGTAGGTCTTCAGGCCCGGGTCGGCGGCAAGCTCATCGCGGACGGCGGCGAGCGCCTTGTCGACCCCGTTACGGCTGGTAACGCGCAACGTCTCCCCGAACCATGCGACCGGCACGAGGCTCGACTGCACGGCATTGGCGCTCGCGCCATAAAGGCGCTTCATCAACTCGTCGCTGCGGATACGGCCCGGATCGGAATCGACCGGCGGGCGGTATTCGCATGCGCCCGGCCGATACGCCTGAGACAGGCTGTCCTCGACGTCGCCCTCGGCCAGCATTTGCGCATGGTTGCGCCTGATCCCGTCGTCGATCGGAATCGGCGCCCCCTCCTTCATGATCAGCCTGCCGTCGCGGCTGGCCGCGATCATGTCGGGATAGGCCTTCACGAGGGCCGCGATCTTTTCCTCCAGGCGCAATTCGCGCGCCTCGCCCGGGCCGCAGACGAGAACCGACAGCATCACGGCTGCGGCCCGGAGGAACGGCCTGTCAGTAGACCAGGACATTGACGTAATCGCCGCGAGGCCCTCGAAAGATCTGCACGTTGATCATGACATTCCCGCGAACGACGGCGTTGCGGGCGGCCCGATCGATGGTGCCACGGCTGATCATGCGCTCGACGAGTTCCCGATTGCCGGCATCGTCGAAGAAGCTGTCGCTCTGGTCGCCGCGCTGCGAGACGCCGAAGCGATGAAAATTCGCGCGATCCTGGCGGACAATCTGCCAGGGCTCCTGCAGGCGCACATTGTTGGAATTGTACAGGTCGTCCTCGCCGATGAAGGCCGTATATTCCTCGATCAACTGGTCCGCACGCGCCGCTTGGGCGCCGAACATCGTCGCAGCCAGGACCACCGCCGCAAAGCCGGTTCCAAACTTCATGAAATCCCCCGTGCCCGTCCCCTATGGCGGGTCGATTCGATTGTCGCCTCGAGCGCTGGAAATGTCCATGAGGACGCCGACTAGGCATGTCTTCTTCACGAAGAAAACGCCGGTACGGCGTCTACCACATGGTCTTGGCGGCGCGCTCCGGCCATTCCCGGTCATAGGTCTCCTTATCGAAGTCGGCCTTGGCCGCCTTCAGCAGCGTTCCGGGCGTCGGCAAGCTCTTCGGATCGGCGAAATGCTCCGGGTTCCAGAGTTCGGCACGCATCAGGGCGCGGGCGCACTGGAAATAGACCTCGTTCACGGTGATCACCGTGACGCTGCGCGGATGCCGGCCGTCCATCTCGAAGCTTTCGAGCAGCGCGGGCTCCACCGAGATCACGGCGCGGCCGTTGATGCGCATCGTCGTGTTCGAGCCAGGCACCAGAAACATCAAAGCCACGCGCGGGTCGCGCACGATATTGATCAGCGAATCGATGCGGTTGTTGCCGCGCCAGTCGGGCAGAAGCAGCGTCGAATCGTCCTCGATACGCACCGCCCCGCCAAGGTCGCCGCGCGGCGAGCAGTCCAGCCCTTCCGGTCCCACGGTCGCGAATGCGAGGAAAGGCGAGGCCTCGATCATCTGCCGGTATTCCGGGGTCAGCGTCTTCGTCACCTTAGCGAGCGAAGCCTCCGAGACGCCGTCATAGATCGCCTTCAGTTCCTCGACGGATGTGATGATGGTCATGGCTCGCCCCTCTGGTATCGGCGGGCCTTAGCCCGCGCGGGCGACACTATGATGACGTCCCCTGTGGATCAAGCAGCAGCGTCGTTGCCGGGCTTGGCGGCGATGGAGGTTTCGCGCAGCGGCCCGCGGTCGTTCGTCAGGAAGGCGGCAATGGTCTCGATCACGCCGCGGTCGCTGACGATGCGGCGATGCCCGAGCCCGTTCGCCCATTCGAGCCGTGCCGTGGCAAGCCCCTCGAAACGGCGGGCGTGGTCGGCGGCAACCTCCTTGTCCTCCTCGGCATGTACGACCAGCAGGGGCGTCCCCAGCCGCGCGGCGCTTGCCACCGTGTCGAAGTCGTCGAGCGAGGCACCAGCTACCTTCTCCGCCTGCCGGATCAGCTGCGCCTTGACGCGCGGCGGCAGGCCGACCATCCGCGAAAAGTCATCGAACAGCCAATGGATATGGCTCGGCGCTCCGATAACCACCAGTTTCGAGGGAGAGATCGCGCCGACTTCCTTCATCACCCCGCCGGCGGCGAGCATCATGCTCGCACCGCCGAACGAATGACCGACCGCCGCATCGAAATGACCGAACCGGTTCTCCGCCGCAACGATCGCCTCGACGGCCTGGCGCATGTTGAGGCTGCGGCCGCTGGAAAGCCCATGGCCGGGAAAATCGAGCACCACGACCTCGGCGCCGGTTTCGGCCAGGCCCGCCGGCAGCGCAGCGATATAGGCGGCATTGGAGCCCCAGCCGTGCACGACCAGGTAACGGGGCCGGCCGGGCTTGCCGTCGCCGTTGAAGCGATAGGCCATCACCGTCGAGCTTCCGACAGTGAGCGGGATCTTCTGGGCGGCCGAGAGCCGCTCCCGTCCCTCATTCTCCATCGCCCTCGCCTTGCCGCCCTTGGGACGTCGCGAGGGCGTCAGGCAGAAGAGCCGAAAGGCGAGCCCGGCTGCGGCATTGGGGAAAGGCCGCCCCATGGCGGCAAATCCGAAACGGATGACCTTGAGTGCAAAGGATGGCATAGTGAGAAAACCCAATAATGTTCAATGCTGAACAATAAAGTACAATGATGAACAAAAATCAATCCCTCCCCTGGGATCATCCGCGTTTTCGCAGTTGGATTGCCGTCGCCCGCGCCTGCCAGTTGATGCAAACCGTGCTGACCCGCGAGCTCACCGAACTCGATATCAAGCCGCCGCATCTCGACATCCTGATCAATCTCTACCGGTTCGAGGGGATCTCCCAGCAGGAGCTCGCCCACAAACTGCTGGTGGGGCGTTCCAACATGAGCATGGCGCTGCCGCAGATGGAAAAGCGCGGGCTGATCGAGCGGCGCGGCGATACGAAGGACAAGCGCGTGCTGCGCCTCTACCTGACCCGGGAAGGCCGCTCGGTGACGGAAAAGGCGATGGCGATCCAGACGGCGCTGATCGAGCGGACGCTCTCCTCCGAGCCGCTGGATCAATGCATGGCGATGGCGGAGTCCATGGAGCGGCTGATCGTCACCCTGCAGTCGGAGATCCGGGAGGACAGCCGCGAGCCGGCCTGACCACCGCTTGACGCCTACCGCGTTCTCTGCGGTGGATCGCGGGAGAGGCCCTTCTCAGTGAGATCGCGCTCATAGTCGGCAAACAGCTCGGCTCCGCGTTCGCCGAGTTCGCGCAAATATGGCCAGGTGAAGATGCCGCTGTCATGGCCGTCGTCGAAGCGGATTCGCACCGCGTAGTTGCCGGCCGGCGTGATCGCCGCAATGCCGACATTGCGCTTGCCGGGCACGGTGACCTTCTGGCCGGGACCATGCCCCTGCACTTCCGCCGAAGGCGACAGCACGCGCATCGTTTCGGCCGGCAATGGAAAAGCCGCGCCGTCGCTGAAGGTGACGTTCAGCGTGTGGCGGTCCTTGGAGACCCTAAGTTCCGTCGGCCAGATGTCGCTCATGCTTTTCAGGCTCCCGATTGTCATATGCCTGGCGGAGGATTATGAGCTACGGCGTTTCGCCGCAAGCGGTTTTGCGTCCGTCGCTGTACTATCTGGATCGATGTCATACACTTGACGCGACGGCTCGAAACCCCCACTTTCCGGGTAAGGGAGATTATCACGTGAACAGTTTCGCAGGACCGGTCGGAGGAGCAGCGCCGATCATCGCCGACCAGGCACCGATGATCGATCCGTTCGGCCGTGCGGTCACCTATCTGCGTGTCTCGGTCACCGACCGCTGCGATTTCCGCTGCACCTATTGCATGGCGGAAAACATGACCTTCCTGCCGAAAAAGGACCTGCTGACGCTGGAGGAGCTGAACCGGCTCTGTTCCGCCTTCATTTCCAAGGGCGTCCGCAAGATTCGCCTCACGGGCGGCGAACCGCTGGTGCGCAAGAACATCATGTTCCTGGTGCGCGAGCTCGGCCAGCACGTCAAGGCCGGCGCTCTCGACGAGCTGACGCTGACAACCAACGGGTCGCAGCTCGCAAAATATGCCGACGAACTTTATGACAGCGGCGTGCGCCGCATCAATGTCTCGCTCGACACGCTGAACCCCGAGAAATTCAAGGCAATCACCCGCTGGGGCGATTACCACAAGGTCATGGAAGGCATCGACGCCGCCCAGAAGGCCGGGCTGAAGATCAAGCTGAATGCCGTGGCGCTGAAGGAATTCAACGAGTTCGAGATCGCCGACATGCTGCGTTTCGCGCATGGCCGCGGCATGGACATGACGGTCATCGAGACCATGCCGATGGGTGAGATCGACGAGGACCGCACCGACCAGTATCTGCCGCTCTCCAAGCTGCGCGCCGATCTCGAAGAACAGTTCACGCTGAACGAAATCCCCTACAAGACCGGCGGCCCCGCCCGCTATGTGGAAG
Source organism: Neorhizobium tomejilense (assembly GCF_964254135.1). Classification (NCBI taxonomy): domain Bacteria; kingdom Pseudomonadati; phylum Pseudomonadota; class Alphaproteobacteria; order Hyphomicrobiales; family Rhizobiaceae; genus Neorhizobium; species Neorhizobium tomejilense. Next base: position 1,512,756 of record NZ_CAXUSO020000001.1, on the reverse strand, counting down.
TGAAGGAAACCGGCGGCCGTCTGGGCTTCATCACGCCGATGACCCATAATTTCTGCGAGAGCTGCAACCGCGTGCGTCTCACCTGCACCGGGACGCTCTACATGTGCCTCGGCCAGAACGACGCGGCCGACCTGCGCACCGCGCTGCGCGCCTCCGAAAACGACGGCTACCTGTCGGCCGCGATCGACGAAGCGATCACCCGCAAGCCCAAGGGCCACGATTTCATCATCGATCGCACCCACAAGCGCCCCGCCGTCGCCCGCCACATGAGCGTCACCGGCGGGTGATATCCGCGCCGGCGACCGCTGCTGCCGCCTGGATTATCGCGAAATATCGACATGATGCACTCCGTGCGGCAAAGCCACTCGCCCGATCCATCGCAGCGACGGCGTATCGCCCCTGATCACCTTGAAGACTTCAAGCCCCGCCCCGGTCTCGGGGCCTGCACCCTCATGTCCCTCGAAAACGGTTGCGAGAAGGTGATCACCCGTCAGGTCGAAGGTTCCGCCTTCGGGCAAAACGCCCTCGAACGTATAGTCGCCAACCTTGTGCAGCCTGCCCGCGGCCGGATCGAACGTCAGGAGCAATACGGCCGCCTCGCGGCCATGACGCGGCGACCCGGGCGGAAAGGACGTGCCGCGCATATTGATCGTCGCGACAAGCCGGCCATCCGGGCTCACCGCCATTCCTTCGGCCGAAACGCCGGTGTCGACCGTCATCAACCGCTCGTGCCGGGCTTCGGACGCCTCGGGATCTGCCAGCCGGACCACGCTCATGGTGGAGGACGCATTCGGGATGCGGCCTTCAAGGCTGGTCGCGGTGAAATCGCGCCCCCAGTTCGATGTCAGATAGTGGCGGCCATCCGGCGTGAAGCGGCCGACAAAGGAATCCCTACCCACCTCCACGGTGTTTCCCCAGGGCTGCAAGGCAGGCTTCTGATCGCTATCGGCAAATTCGAAGAACGCGACACGGTTCTGCGTGTTGATATTGGCCGCCAGAAACCGCCCGGAAGGATGCCATTGAACATTGGTCGCCGTCACGCCACCCCGCGGAGCGTCCAGCGATCCGGTTATGCCGAGTTCGGCCAGATCGAAGCGGGCGACCTCACTGAATTGCCCATCGGCAAATTCGACGATCTGAAGCAGGGCCGCATCGGCGGTGTTGGAGATGACCGCCACCCGCTGCCCGTCCGGGCTGACGGCCAATGCCTCCGGATTGATGCCGATCTCCACCGTATCGGCAAGCTTCGGCGTGGATGGGTCGGAGAGATCGACGGCAAACAGCCGTCTGCCGGGCGGCAGATCCCTGACCGTTCCGCCGCCATCCGGCCGCTCGCCCAATCGTTCGGTCACGAATGCCGTGCGCCCATCCGGCGTCAGTTCCAGGATTTCGGGCGCCGCGGTCACCGAGTTCGAGACGGGGAGTGAACCTCTCGTCACGCGGCCATTGGCTATCGAAAGAATGGTGAGCACGTCCCTGTGCCCGGCCTCCTTCGGAGCCAGTACGGAATCGGCATAGGTGCGCGCCAGATAGTCGCCGTCGGAGATGACGGCGACGCGACCGGCCGATATCGCGCCGAGGATATCGGCCGATTGTGCAGCAGCAGTACCAGACGCGACGGTAACCAACGAAAGGGCCGTGCCCGCGAGAAAAGCCAATGCCTTCATGATCCATTCTCCTTCCGAGAAGCGGCGTCACCTGCCGCCTATTGCCTGAAGGGAGGATAGGGTCCAGTCTGATAGAGTTCCAATCGGAATTCCATTATCTGTGATAGGCAAAATACATCAGGAATGTCGATGGATATTCGCTCCATGGCTTGCTTCGTGGCGGTCGCCGAAGAATTGCATTTCCGCCGGGCGGCCGAGAGGATGCACCTCACCCAGCCCTCGCTCAGCCAGCGCATCCGCGCCCTCGAGCTGGAGATCGGCACGGACCTCTTTGCGCGCGATCGCCGCAGCGTCGCGCTGACGCCGGCCGGCCAGGCGTTCCTCGAACCCGCCCGCCGGGCGATCGAAAATGCCGACGTTGCCCGGCAGCAGGCTCTACGGGCGTTTCGCGGCGAAGTCGGCCGGCTGCGGCTGGGTTTCACGGTCATCGCCTTCTACGGCATCCTGCCGGAAGCAGTGCAGGCATTTCGGAAGCGCTATCCGCAGGTCGAGATAGAGCTTGTCGAGCTCAATTCCCCGTCACTCGAAACCGCACTGATGACGGGAACGATCGATCTGGCGGTCCTGCATCCGCCGCTCGCCAATCCGGAACTCGCGATCCATGAACTGCCGGCCGAGCCTCTGGTCCTGGCATTGCCGGAAGGCCACCCGCTTGCTGTGCGAAGCGAGATTCGGCTCTCCGACCTGGCCGACCAACCCTTTCTTCTCGCACCCCGCTCCATCGGACCGAGCATCTACGACAGGGTCATCGCTCTCTTCCGGGACCAGGGCATCAGTCCGCGCATCGTGCAGGAGGTTACGCCGATGACCACACTTGCAGGCCTGGTGGCGGCGGGGGTCGGAATGGGGTTCGTCACGGGCGGCCTGTCACGCCTGCCGCGTCCCGGCGTCGTTTTCCGACCGGTCACGCCGACGCCGCCATCGTTGCCGATGGCGGCGTCCTGGTTGAAACCACAGCTTTCCGCAATCGGGCAGCGCTTCCTCGAAACGGTCTCGGCGCTTGCCTGACTGTCCAGGCCTCAGGCAGCGTCGCTGCGACGGAAGCCTGAGCGCCGTTCGTTGGCGCCGGCATGGAAGTTGACGTTGGGATCGCGCGTCTTGAAGCGCTCGATCTTCTCGGACAGCGTCTCCACACGTTGGCGCAGGCCGTGAATCTCGGCGTTGTTTTCCTCAACCATCGCCGCGTTACGCTGGGTGATCAGCTCGACCTCCTGCACCGCCTTGGTGACTTCGTTGATACCGGTCGACTGCTCGCCGGTGGCCGCCGAAATCTGGGACACCAGTTTGCGGACATCGGTGATGTGCGTGATGATCTCGGTGAGTGCCGTACCCGTCTCCTCGACCAGATGCACGCCGTTGCTGACCTGGGTCGAGCTTGCCGAAATAAGGCCCTTGATCTCGCGGGCAGCACCGGCGCAGCGCTGCGCCAGTTCGCGGACTTCCTGGGCGACGACCGCAAAGCCGCGGCCTGCCTCACCGGCACGGGCCGCCTCGACGCCGGCATTCAGCGCCAGCAGGTTGGTCTGGAAGGCGATCTCGTCGATGACCCCGATGATCGTCGCGATCTTTTCGGAAGAACGGCTGATCTCGCCCATGGCATCGACCGCGCGGGATACGACCTCGCCGGAGCGGACCGCGAAGTCTTCCGTCTCGTTGACCGAGACGGATGTCTGCTTGGCGCTTTCGGCCGTCGAGCGGACGATTTCGCTCAGATGGCGCAGGGCGCGCGAGCTCTGTTCGAGCGCTGCCGCCTGCTGTTCCGTGCGGCGGGCAAGATCGTCCGCCGAAGCGGCGAGATTGCCGGTGCCGCCGTCGATCTCTTCCGCGGTCGAGCGCACGTCGGCGAGCGTGGCGCGGAGCGCCTCGACAGCCTGGTTGTAGGTGCGCGCCATCTCGATGAAGTCTTCCGGCAGGTTTTCGTCCATGCTGCGCTCGAGGTCGCCCTCGGCAAGCTTGCCGAGCATGTCGTTGAGCGCGGTCAGCGCCTGGCGTTGTTCGCCGGCAATGCGGGCACGCTCGGAGGCGCGGCGCTCGGACTCGGCGGTCGAGAGCTCGCGGGCTGCGGCGGCATCCTGCTCGAGACGGACATTTTCGACCGCCGCATCGCGGAAGACGGTAACAGAGCGAACCATGTCGCCGATTTCGTCGCCACGTTCGCGGCCTTCGATCTTGACCTCGAGATCGCCGTCAGCGAGCCGCTTCATCACTTCGGTGACGCGACGCAGCGGGCCGCGCAGCGTTTCCACCAGCATCAGGCCACCGGCAATGGCAAGCAGCGTGCCGACCACCATGGCGATCAGCGACAGCTGGGCGGAACGTTCGCTGTCTTCCTTGCCGACCTCCTGGGCCTGGGCTACGAAATTCTTGAGGCCGGCCATGCCGCCCGTCAGCGTTTCGCCGGCGGCGGCGCGCGCCTTTTTCCAGTCGGCGGCGATGGACAGAAGTTTGGCGGTATCCTCCTCGATCGATTTCAGGCGGGGCTGAAGCGTCGTCGAGAACTCGCGCATGGCGGGGTTTCTGGCGAGTTCGGACACTTCCCCGCTGGCGGCCCTCAGCTTTGCCATGACGTCGAGGACGACCTTGCGCGCGTCCTCCGTCTGGTTGGCGCGCAGCCGCTCGACGTAGAGCTGCATGGCGTCGATCAGGCGCAACGATTCGGCGCTGCGGTCCAGAAGCGTGCGCAGGCTGGCGACCTCGCCCTCGATGCTGGCGAAACGGCTGGCCGCGTTGCCGGCCTTGCTGGTGACTTCCGCCTCCATTTTCGCCTGCAATTTCTCCATGCCGGCGACGGTGTCACGCACCGCCTTCGCCTTTTCCGGAACCTCCTGATTGCCCTTGATGGTGGCGGCAAGTGCGCTGATCGCGTCATTGATCGGCTTCAGCTGCTTGATGCCGTTCGGTGTAAGGAAGGCCTGAACTTCCTGGAACGTCTTGTCCAGAATGCCGAGATACATGTCGGCGGTGCTGATCGCACCGTCGTCCGTGCCTGTCTCCTTGACGGAATTGCGAAGCTCGCCGATCTGTTCGGCGATCGCCTTGTAGGCATAGGCTTCCAGAACCATGCCCTTGGCGAACTTTTCCTTGCCTTCGAACTGCTTGCGGACGTTGGCGACCTGATCCGAGACTCCTGTCGCGACGGTGCGAACATTGTCGATGCTGTCGTCGAGCGCAGCGGCGTTTTCGTCTCGCCTCTGCTTTATCTTCCAGAGCACGTCCGTATCGGCGCGCATCTTGGGCGCAAGCCCGGTCACCACGGCGATGCGCTCGCGGTCCCCGGCCGTCACGAGCAGCCCGCCGAGCACGCGGACGCCGCTCTCCTGCTTGTCGATCGCAGCCTTCAAGGCCGCAAGCGATGCATTGTCGGGCTTGCTGTTGAATTCCTGGAGGACCGCCTGAAGATTTTCAAAGTCGCCGATGTTTTCGATCGTCGCACGCGTCACGGTCATATGGCCGTTCAGCATGCTGGCTGTGTAGTAGCCGGCAAGACCGACGCCGGCGATCAAGAGCACCAGCGGGATGACGAAAAGAAGGACCTTGGTGACGATCCTGCGGCTCTGAAGAAGACGATCGATGAAAGACATTTTTCCCCCAACTGCAAACCAGATGCGACTTTCGCGTCTGCGGCATCGCGAAACGGCAACGGCACGATCCCAGCTTCATGCGGGAATGAATGGGTTCACAATGGTCAAATTCGGTTGAACAACGGTTAATTCGGGACCCTTACATTTCGTTTTATTACACTGTATCGGATATCGGAATTTCCCGCCGCTACCCAAAAGAGTACCGCCCGGGAGGCAATCGGGCTGGCGACGCGTAAGCCGTTGCTTTAAGAGACCCGGTACCGGAGGAATCTCGCAGATGGCATGGTCTGAAAATTCGCGGGGCGCACTGTTCATGTCGCTCGCCATGGCGGCTTTCACCTGCAACGACGCGCTGGTCAAGTCGGTCACCCCGGAGCTCAGCATCCCCCAGATCATGGCAGTACGCGGCGTCATGGCGACACTGCTGATCTACTGTGTGGCCCGCTACATGGGCGTGACCCTGTCGGCCAAGGCGGTCATGCATCCGCTGGTGCTGCTGCGCACTTTCTTCGAGCTCGGCGCCACCCTGACCTTCCTCTCCGCGCTTGCCCATATCGAATTTGCCGCCATTTCGTCGATCATGCAGGCATTGCCGCTTGCGGTGACGCTGGGGGCGGCCCTTTTCCTGAGCGAGCCCGTCGGCTGGCGGCGCTGGACGGCGATCGGCATCGGCTTCCTCGGCGTGCTCATCATCATTCGTCCAGGCCCGGAAGGCTTCACGCCGGCAGCCCTGCTCGCCGTCGTCGCCTGCTGTTTTACGGCATGCCGCGACCTCACCACCAAGCGCATCCAGGCGGACATCCCTTCGTTGACGGTGACGCTCTTCACCTCCCTCGCCAACACGGTTCTCGGAGCAATCCTGATCGTGCCGATGGGCGGATGGCAGCCGGTCAGCACCTTTGCGCTGGGACATCTGGCAATGGCTTCCGTGCTGGTCTTCGCAGGCTACCAGGCGGTCATCCAGTCGATGCGGACGGGCGAGATCTCCTTCATCGCGCCCTTCCGCTATACCGGCCTGCTCTGGGCTCTGGTCATCGGCATTTTCGCCTTCGGCGAACGTCCGGACGCCTATATGCTCGTGGGCGCGGCGGTCGTTATCGGTTCCGGCCTTTATACTTTCTATCGCGAGCGCAAGCGGCAGGGCATTGCCACCGGCAAGGCAGCCGCCGCCCCGCCGGCCTGAGGAAGGGCCGGATTGAAAGGGCCGAAAGGCAGGCGTGAAAGGACGAGACGACGTGCAGCAAAGCCGATTTCTGGATAGACGAACCCCGCCCCATATCCTGACGCTCGTCGTCTGCGCCGGACTTGGCGCCCTATCGCTCAACGTCTTCCTGCCGTCGCTTTCCGCCATGGCAATCCATTTCGGCACCGACTACGCCGTCATGCAGCTCGCCGTCTCCGGTTATATCGCCGGCACCGCCTTGCTGCAGCTGGTACTCGGTCCGCTTTCCGACCTTTTTGGACGCCGCCGCGTAATGATCGGCAGCATCCTGATCATGCTGGTCGGCACGGTGATCTGCCTGATGGCCGCAAACGTCACCGTCTTCATGATCGGAAGGCTGCTGCAGACCGCAGTGGTCGCGGGCTTCGTGCTGCCGCGCGCGATCATCCGCGATACGGTGCCGATGGAGAGCGCCGCCTCGATGATCGCCTATGTGACCATGGGCATGTCGCTGGTGCCGATGATCAGCCCGACGATCGGCGGCGTGCTCAACGACATGTTCGGCTGGGAGGCGAATTTCGCCTTGATACTCGGTCTCGGCCTGTTGACCCTGACGCTCGTCTTCACAGATCTCGGCGAAACGAACCACGCGCCGGCCGCCAGCTTCACCGCCCAATTCCGCAGCTGGCCGGACCTTTTCCGCTCGCGGCGCTTCTGGGGTTATACGTTTACTTCCACTTTCTCGTCGGGCGTGTTCTTCTCGTTCCTCGGCGGAGCGCCCTTCGTCGGCACGGCAATCTATCATCTATCGCCGACCATGCTCGGCGTGCAGTTCTTCCTGATCGCGGCCGGCTACATGATCGGCAACTTCATTTCGGGCCGCTATACCCGCCAGTTCGGCACGATGAACATGATGATCTCAGGCAGCCTGGTCAGCCTTGTCGGCGTTCTCATCACCGCCGGGTTCCTCGTCGCGGAAGCGCCCTGGCCGCTCGCCTTCTTCGCGCCCCTGGCGCTGACCGGCGTCGGCAATGGCCTCACCCTGCCGAGCTCCAATGCCGGCATCGTCAGCGTGCGGCCGCACCTCGCCGGCTCCGCTTCCGGCCTCGGCGGCGCGATCACCGTCGGCGGCGGCGCCGCGCTGTCGACCCTTGCCGCGGCGTTACTCAAGGAAGAGAGTGGCGCCATGCCGCTTCTCGTCGTCATGGGCGTCACGACCATCCTGGCGCTCGTCGCAACCGCCTATGTCCGGCAGATCGACCGCCGCGAAGGCGCCATCCCGACAAAGGATGAGGACTGATGACCACGCCCGCCGCTCCTCCCATCCGGCCTCCGGGCCTGGTCCTTGCCGGTGGCAAATCGAGCCGCATGGGCACCGACAAGGCTTTTCTCACCATCGGCGGCGACACGATCCTCGGCCATGTGGTGCGGCGGCTCCTGCCCCAGATCTCGGAAATCACCCTCAACGCGCCGATGGGCTTCACCAATCCGCTCGGCTTGCGCCTGCTGCCGGACTTGGTTCCCGGCCAGATCGGCCCGCTTGCCGGCGTACTCGCCGGCCTGCGCGACATCCAGGCGCGCGGCCTTCAAGCAACCCATCTCCTCACCGTCCCCTCCGACAGTCCCTTCGTACCCGCCGATCTCGCGCGCCGGCTCGAGGCTGAGGCGGACGATCCGAACGCGATCGTCATCCCCGCCTCGGACGGCCGCGATCATCCGGTCTTCGGGCTCTGGCCGGTTTCCATCGCCGACGATCTGGAAACCTGGCTTTCCGATCCGGGCAACCGGCGGATCAAGGCGTTCCTCGACCGTCACCATACGGTGACCGTCGAATTCCCGGTGACCGAGACGCCGCAGGGGGCGCTCGATCCCTTCTTCAACATCAACACGCCCGAGGATCTTCAAGAGGCGCGTCGTTTCGCCGAGGAGCTGTCATGACCCCTCCCCGCGTCTTCGGCATTTCCGGCTGGAAAAATTCCGGCAAGACGGGCCTGGCAGTGCGGCTGGTGGCGGAATTCACCCGCCGCGGCTACGCGATCTCGACGATCAAGCACGCGCACCACGATTTCGACATCGACAAGGTGGGGGCCGATTCCTTCCGCCACCGGCAGGCCGGTGCCCACGAAGTGGCGATCGTTTCCGGCACCCGCTTTGCGATCATGCACGAGTTGCGCGGCGCGCCGGAGCCGAGCTTCGAGGAAATCCTCTCCCGCCTCGCCCCCTGCGATCTGGTGCTGATCGAGGGCTACAAACGCGAGCCCGTCCCGAAGATCGAAGCCCGCCGCCTTGAGGCGAGCAACCGCGAACCGCTGGCGCCGAGCGATCCCCACATCGTCGCGATTGCCGCCGACCACCCGGTCCCGGATGCCACCATCCCGGTCTTCGACCTCGACGATACGAACACGATCGCCGATTTCATCGCACAGGTGACGGGGCTTCCCCACAAATAAAAAACCGCCGGATCGCTCCGGCGGCTTTGGTTTCAGGTGCCCTGAACCTTACTGGTTCGAAGCGACCGGTTTGACCAGCGGCGTGATGCGGCGCACGGTTACGCGGCGGTTTTCCTGTTCGGGGCCGTCGGTGCGGACCTTGAGGTAACGTTCGCCGTAGCCCTGCGTCGCCAGGTTTTCCGGCGGGATGCCGAATGCGTCGGTCAGCACCCGGGCAACGCTTTCAGCGCGTTCGTCGGAGAGGACGAGGTTGCTGTCGTCGGCACCGACTGCATCCGTATGACCTTCGATAAGGAAGGTTTCGGAAGGATCCCGCTTCAGGACCTTGCTGATCGCGTCGGCGACCTTGCGCAGCGAACTCGCCTGGTTCATCGGGATTTCGGCACTGCCGGTGGCAAAGGTGACCGTATCCAGGTCGATACGCGGCACCTTGTCCCGGATGCGGGCGGAGTAGCGCACTTCGTCCATCGAATAGACCCGCTCGACCCGCTCGACCGGCGGCTGTTCCAGGAACTCGTAATAATCCCGGTCCGGCTCGGTCGAGGTGTCGATGATGTAGTTGTCGAGCGGCACGCTCAGCCGCATCGGCGGCAGGTCGTCACCCGGATCGCGCCAGACGTAGTCGCGACCACGGCGGTTATCCATCAGCTCCGGTGAGTAATAGAGGACGTATTCCTCGCCGCCCCTGACGATACGCGAGCGCTGGACGATCTCGCCATAGCTGTTACGGACGGTGACGATCCGCGTACCGTCGTCGCGCACGATGACTTCGCGCACCCGGCCGTCGCGGAGCTGCTCGTATTGCGGCGCCCGATCGCGATCGTTGTAGAAACGACGGCTGTCGTCATGGCGAACCACGGTCTGGTTGTCGATCGAGATGATCACGCGGCCGCCATCGCGGTCGCGACCGCCGTTACGGTCACGGCTGCCGCCGAGGCCCGCTGCGTCGCGGAAATCCCAGCCTCGGGGCCGTTCGAACTGCGGACGCTGGTCGAGGCGCTGGCCGCGCTCTTCCGACAGCTGACGAAACTCCTGCAGCTGCTCGCGGGTGGCACGCGTGCTGCCCTGAGCCTCTGCGTCGGTTTTCGGCGGTGCAAGCTGCTGCTGGTCGGCCTGCTGTGGAGCTTGGCGGCGCGGACGCTCTCCATCCCGCGGCGGACGTGCAGAGGGCGCCTCCTTGGCGCTGTCGAGCACGGCAGCCCCGTTCTGAACGGGCAGTACGACCTGCTCGCCGCTCTTGGCCGCGGCCGGATCCTTCGCAAGCTCCTTGGCGCGTTCGACCTGCTGAGGCGTGGTCGCCGTCTGGGGCGCGGTCGGCTGGGCCGCCGGTGCTCCAGTCGCCTGCTGGTCCTGCGGCTGACCCGGCACCGGCTGGCCCGAAGGAGCCGCTGGCGGCTGTCCTTCCGTCGTCTGACGGCGCGGCGTTTCGCCGGCAGGCGGCTGACCCGGCGCGGCCTGGCCATTTGCCGGCGGCTGCTGATTGCGCCTGTCCTGCGCGGTTCCGGTGCCCGGAGCCTGTCCAGGGACCTGAGCCGGCGCCTGGCCGGTGGCGGTGCCGCTGGCCGGCTTTTCAGGCGCTGCTCCCGGAGCCGTGGCGCGATCGGTAGCCGGCGGCTGTGTCGGCTTTGGTGTTTCGGCCTGCTTTTCAGCGGGAGCTGCCTTGGGCTGCTGGGCAGTGCCGCTGGCCGGCTTTTCAGGTGTCGCTTCCGGCGTCGCGGCACGATTGGTGGCAGGCGGCTGCGGCTTGGGTGTTTCGGCCTGCTTCTCGGTCGGGGCTGCCTTCGGCTGCTGGGCGTCGCGGCGCACGGGTGCCTCAGGTGCTGCTTCCGGGGTTGCGGCGCGATTGGTCGCGGGCCGTTCCGGCTTCGGCGTTTCGGCCTGCTTTTCTGCAGGAGCTGCCTTCGGCTGCTGGGCTTCCCTTGCGGCCGGCGGCTCGGTGCGGGGTGTCGCCTGCTCGCGCTGGCGGCGCGGCTGGGCGTCGTTTCCGCCTTGACCCTGGCCGGTCTCCTGCTGCTGACGGCGCGGGCGTTCCTGCGCGGGCGCCTCGGCTGCCGGACTCTCGGCCTGCGGAGCCTGACGGGGTGCTGCTTCGCGCGGAGCAGCCTCACGCGGCGCGGCTTCCGGCTCGGCCTTGCGCTGGCGCTGCGGCTGTTCCTGCTGCTGAGCCTGGGGCGGGGCCTGCGGCCGTTCGGCCTGCGGAGCCTGCTTTTGCTCCTCCTGCGGCTTGCGGCGCGGACGCCCCTCGCCTTCCTGCCCTTCCGGAGGGACGATGATCTGCTGCTGGACTTGGACGATGCCCGGCATCTGGGCGGCCTCAACGGCGGGTCTCGTCTCCATAGCGGGTTTCAAGGGGACAGCACCGGCCGGCTGAAGCATCAGCGGCAGCGACACGAAAGGTGCTGCGACGCTGGCGAACAGTCTGAATTTTTTCGACATGGACATTTCCTCTTCTAGGGTGTCATCCCTTTCATGCGCGTCCTTTATTGCCTTTTTCGGCGGACTTACGCGGCGGCTCAACTGTATTGCACCAAAATGGTTCCGTTGCAGCCTGTTGCGGATGGCCTGAACCTCGCATGAATGTGTTGTTCATCAGCTGGTGGCAACCAGACGTGCACGTAAAATGCCGTTGCAATTTTTCCCGAGCAGGTATCTAAAAATCCACTCGGAGCCCGCCTGCATGCGTGCCCCGTCTCCCTGCGGCCGAAAAAGACCAACACCGCAGGTTGCCAACAGAGAGGATCAAAATGAACATCTCCACCCGATTCCTTGCTGCCGCCTCGATCGCCGCCCTGTCGCTTTTCGCCGGTTCGGCGATGGCTCAGGAGAAACTCGTGATCGGCACCGAAGGCGCCTACCCGCCCTTCAACAACCTGGAAGCCAACGGTCAGCTCACCGGTTTCGACGTCGATATCGCCAAGGCGCTCTGCGACGAGATGAAGGTCACCTGCACCTTCGTCACCAATGACTGGGACGGCATCATTCCGGCGCTGCAGTCGAAGAAATTCGATGCGATCATTGCTTCCATGTCGATCACCCCCGAGCGGAAGGAGCAGGTCACCTTCTCGAAGAAATACTACAACACGCCGCCCGCCATCGCCGTCCCGAAGGATTCGCCGATCAAGGAAGCGACCGCCGCCGGCCTCAAGGGCAAGACGATCGGCGCGCAGGGCTCCACCACCCATTCGAACTATGCCGAAAAGCATATGCCCGACTCGGAGCTGAAGCTGTACCCCACAGCTGACGAATACAAGCTCGACATCACCAACGGCCGTATCGATGCCGTCATCGACGATATCGTCGTGCTGTCGCAGTGGATCAAGTCGGATGCTGGCAAGTGCTGCAAGATCCTGTCACCGCTGCCGATCGACGTCGAGATCAACGGCGAAGGTGCGGGCATTGCGGTCCGCAAGGGCGAAACGGCGCTTGCCGACAAGTTCTCGGCCGCCATCGTCGCGATCCGCGCCAACGGCAAGTACAAGGCCATCAACGACAAGTATTTCGATTTCGACGCCTACGGCCAGTAATCGACCGGAGAACCCGGTTACCGCGCGGCGGGAGGCTTGCCCTTCCGCCGTTTTTCTTTTTAATGGCGTTAACACAAGACAAAAGCGGCACACAAAAAGGCCGCAGGGGAAAACGACCTTATGAGCGGATTCTTTTCCGCCCTCTTTTCGGTGCTTGATCCGCTTTGCGGGCCTGTCGGGCTTTTTTCACTATTCGGTTCCGGTAGCATCGTTGCCTGCGGCGAGGCCGGCTGGGGCGACGAGATCGCCTTCGGCGTCAAGGTTACGATCACGCTCGCCCTCGCCACCCTGCCCGTCGGGCTGGTCATCGGCTTCCTGATCGCGCTGGCGGCGCAGTCGGAGGACAAGCTGCTGAGGCTTGCCGCGGGCATCTACACGACGATCTTCCGCGGCCTGCCGGAATTGCTGACCCTGTTCATCGTCTATTACGGCCTGCAGATCCTCATCCAGGCTGTGCTCGCCTCCTTCGGCTATGCCGGGCGCGTCGAGATCAACGCCTTCATTGCCGGCATGGCGGCGCTCGCCGTCGTCTTCTCCTCCTATTCTTCCGAAGTCATGCTGTCGGCCTTCAGGGCGATCCCGCGTGGCCAGTACGAGGCAGGCGATGCGCTCGGTCTCCACCGCTCGCGCACCATGCTTCTCGTCATCCTGCCGCAGCTCATCCGCATCGCGCTGCCCGGCCTTACCAATCTCTGGCTGATCCTGCTCAAGGACACGTCCTATGTCTCGGTGATCGGGCTTGCCGACATCCTGCGCCAGACCGGCATTGCGGCGCGCGTCAGCAAGGAAGCCTTCTTCTTCTACGGCATAGCCTGCCTGCTCTATCTGATCCTCGCGATGATCTCGTCCGTCGGCCTCGGCTTCGTCGAGCGCTGGGCGAAACGTTCGGAGGGGCATCGATGAGTTACGTCAAGGAACTGATCCCGCCCCGCGTGCCCCCGGCCCTGATCCAAAAAACGCTGGCGCCGGCGCGCATTGCCGGCATCGTCGTGCTGGTGGTCTGGGCGGCCCTTGCGATCGCGCTTGCCTTCATGATGATCAATGGCTGGAACGAGGACAAATTCCTGCGCTACGGCCCGCGTTACCTCCACGGCCTCTGGACGACGATCTCGCTGGTCGGCCTCGCCGTCGTCCTCGGTGCCGTCCTGTCGGCGCCGATCGCCTTTGCACGGATGTCGAGTAACAAGGCGCTGAACGCCATCGCCTACGCCTATGTCTACGTGTTCCGAAGCACGCCGCTGCTCGCCCAGCTCTTCCTGATCTATTACGGGCTCGGCAGTTTCCGCCCGCAGCTGGAATCCGTCGGCCTCTGGTGGTTCTTTCGCGAAGCCTGGTATTGCGGCCTTTTTTCGCTGACACTCAACACCGCCGCCTACCAGGCGGAGATTCTGCGCGGCGCAATCGAAAGCGTCCCGCGCGGCCAGCACGAGGGTGCCGCCGCGCTCGGCCTTTCGAAACGCAACGCCTTCCGCAAGGTCATCCTGCCTCAGGCCCTGATCGTCGCATTGCGCCCCTACGGCAACGAGATCGTGCTTCTGATCAAGGGATCGGCCGTCGTCGCGATCGTCACCGTCTACGACCTGATGGGCGAGACGCGTTATGCCTTCTCCCGGACGTTCGACTACCAGAGCTATCTATGGGCGGCGATCTTCTATCTCGCCATCGTCGAAGCGCTGCGGCACCTCTGGGCCTTCATCGAGGCGCGCCTGACGCGCCATCTGAAGCGTTAGCAGCACTCGGAAATCATAGCTGCTAACATACTGAAAATTATCACAAATGTGCTCTTAAAGCGCAATTGTAAAGCTTCGGTTAAACATGGCATGTTCTCCTATCGAATGACGCAACGACGTCAGTTCGAAACAACAAACGGGAACTGCTTGCATGTCTGAAATGGAACTGATGCTGAAAGGCTACGGGCTGACGACCGCCCAGATCTTCTACCACCTGCCGGACCATCCGGCCCTGCTGCAAAGCTATGTCTGGCAGAACTACGACCTCGCCCCGGACTTCCCGGAGATGAACGGTTTTCTCAAATTCTGGCAGGAGAAGCTCGACGGACCGCTGCATTCCGTCCGCTATGTCCACCGCAAGCTGATCTCGGCCAGCGAGTGGCGGGCCGTAAAGGGCGAGATCATCCTGCACTAAGAAACAGCGGTCTACGGCGCGTCCATTTTAATCGTGTCATATCCGGCTGCTGCGAAGTGCCGATGATAAATGCCTTATGCGCATCCAGCCTGAAGCCAGAACGTCGGCCTTGTTTGCCTGCGGTCAATTGCCCCGTCGCGCATTGGCGATCCGGGCAATCATCCTCTTGGTTGCTGTTTTGGTTTGATTGACTTCACACGTTTGACGTGAAAACCTAGGTTTCTGCATAACGGCTGTTAATGATGAAAGTGCTCTTCGAGGCGTTACTTCGCGGGAGGTGTGGCAGGTTTTGAGGCGTCCGGAGAGTGCTCCGCTGGCGCCGGTGCGGAGGGCGACCTTCTTGCTGCGCACGTCGCCACTTTCAGGCAATGGGCTGTCTTGCTCAATACCCAGCCATTCCTCCATTCACGTGACAACGGGCTCCAACATCAAGGCGACGGATCGATTGATGAAGGCGGCAGAAGCGAGGTTTGTGGGTGGAGCGTACACTTTAAATTAAGAAATGAAATGGTGGTTTAATTGGGAGTAAGAGTAAAATTTATGAAGATCTTTGGCCGCACTCTTCTAATTTCAATCTCGTTTTTCCTCATGTATTACTCAAGTCAAACTAGAAAATACTTTTTAGTTATGCTGTCTTGTTATTTTTTTTCGAAAATCCTTGATTACTCAGTTAAAATCTCCAACTCCGGTAGAATTCCAAACGCCTACAAGACTTTTAATTTGCTTATTGACTGGATATGGAACGGATTTCGAACAAAGGAATAGCGTAGATGTCTGATTTGCCAACGTGAAGCTTGCAAATTATTATCTTCTGTTGTGCTCGAATTGGATATGTGGCGACATTTCTAGAGGTTAAAAATGCCCAAAATCGATAACGATAAAATATTCCCTTTCCAATATAAAGATCATCCTCAGCTTCAGAGCTACATAAATATTACGATAATATCATCGATAATAATCGTCACATCTGCAACATATTTGCTGGGATATTTTTTCTCTATTGGATATTTTGATAGATTGCTATTTTCAACCTTGAACTTAAGTAAGTCATTTCAAGCTAGATTTGAAGGTTTGAACAAGTATGACAATATTTCGGGGTTCTATTATGTTGCCGGATTGATAAATTATTTTGTCGGGAGTACTGTCCTATTTTTTGCTGCGATTATTGCTTATTCGAAACAAAAAACATTAAATATTGCCGGTGGATACAATAACGGAATGATAATTGGGACAGGAATCTTTTATATGATCACTTTATTCATGACGAACATATCGTTCTTCCATCACGTTGGGATTTCTGAAGAAAAATACGTTGGAAAATCTACTTTATTTACGGCATCTTCTTTTCCATTTTACGTGGGGTTGTCTACTTCCTTTTTCTCTCAAGTGTGCGCCTTTTCAACCGCAGCGTTATTTCATCGTATGAAGGCCCATTAGGAGCTTCGGTTGGCGGGCTCGCATTCGGCAGCCGCGCGTTTCAGACGTGCACTTCGCCATGGGCGAATTCGCCGTCGTCCGGCTCGCGATGCAGGGCTGAGAAAATCACGGCAGCATAAAGGACCGCGACGAGCGCAATCACGCTCCATCCCGGCAGCGGACCGAGCGCGGCGTTGTTGACCGCCTCCGACCATGAGAACACGACATCCGCCTGAGTATCGTTGGGCAGGAGTTTGGGCGTCGAGATCTTCAGAAGCCACGCCATCAGCAGGATGGCGTACATCCAGACATAGTTGCGCCTCACCCGGCGAAACAGCGCTTCCCGGTAGCTGATCAGGAAACAGGGATTGCGCAGGCTCGTGGCGATCGCCTGCGCCCAGTCGGGCTTTAGGTCCGCCTGCGGATAAAGCGCCTGCGCGAAATAATGGCGTTCCAGCTTGCGAACCCTTGCGCGGTAGACGTCGAAGAAGCGGTAGCGCCGTGCTTCGATCAGGAGAAGCAGCGAGATCAGCAGCATCGCAAACAGAACCACGCCGTGATGCGACGTCGGCGTCGACAGCGAGACCGATAGCAGCGCCGCCACCACCGTGATCGACCAGTTCGAGGTGCGGTCGATGCGGTCGCGCCAGCTGGTCATCCGCCCGAGTTCGCCGCGGTAATAGTGGATGATCACATTGGCCTTTTCGGCGGAGGTCATCGGCAGCGACGGCGCGCGCCGCTCGACATTCTGCTCCAGCACGCTCTTGCCCTCATCGGCTGGCATGACCTTCTCCCGGAGTGGTTCTCAAAAAAGCCGTTCTGCTTTGACTTTTCAACGAATGAGCACCCGCCGCGTTCCCCCTGATGGACAAATGCCGGCCAGCGGCTTAAAGCCGCTTGCAAAAAGAAGGACGCTGGCCATGAAGAAGATCGACGAGGAAGCCCTGGCAGAGGCCTATAACCGCGCGCTGGCGCTGGAGAAGGCGGGCGATATCGACGCAGCCGTCAAGGCCTACGAGCAGGTGCTCGAACTCGATCCCGAGGACCACGGCGGTGCCGCCGTGCGCATCGCAGCCATGGGCCGCGGCGAGACGCCCCCCAAGGCGCCGGACGCCTATGTGGAAACCCTGTTCGACCAGCACGCCGAAAGCTTCGAGGACATTCTCGTCGAGCAGCTGGGCTACGCCGTGCCGGTGATCGTGCGCCAGCGCCTGCAGGAGCTGAAGCTCGGGCCGTTCAAGCGCATGCTCGATCTCGGCTGCGGCACGGGGCTTACCGGTGGCACTTTGCGCGACATGGTCGACGACATCACCGGCATCGACATTTCCGAGAATATGGTTGAAATCGCGCACGAAAAGGATCTCTACGAGACGCTTTACGTGGCGGAAGTCGAGGATTTCCTCGAAGACAACGACGACGAGCCCTTTGACCTGGTAACCGCCACCGACGTGCTGCCCTATCTCGGCGCGCTGGAACCGCTGTTCTTCGGCGCGGCAGAAAACATGGCTCCCGGCGGCCTGTTCGTCTTCTCCTCGGAGACCCTGCCCGACGAGAGCTTTGCCGGCCGGCCCTACATCGTCGGCCCGCACCAGCGTTTCGCCCATTCGGAAACCTATGTCCGCGAACGCCTCGCCGCCACCGGCTTCGAGCTTCTCGAAATCTCCGACATCAACGTGCGGATGCAGGACGGCAATCCGACGCCGGGCCATCTGGTGATCGCGCGGCTGATTGTAAAGTCGTGATTGCAGGTTGAGAGCGCAATAGCAATTCTCGGCGCCGTTACAGGTCGTGACAGGCGCCGACAGCGACCAAGTGAAATCATCCTAGTGTTCGCGAGCCATCTTCTCATCGTCCCTCTTCATCGATAGTTTGCCTCCGCAACGGAGGGATTCGGATGACGCCGCAGCGCTATCTTCTTGCCCAGGCCTATAACAACGCGTGGGCCAACCACCGGCTGCTGAAAGCCTGCGGAGAGCTTTCGCGCGAAGAGCTGGATGCGACGCGGGTCAGCTTCTTCCCGTCGATCATCCATACCCTCAACCATATCCTGACCGTCGATTGGCTCTATATCAGCGCCCTCGAAGGCAATTGCCTCGGTCCCGCCGCCTTCGAGCCGGAGATTCCCTGTCCGCTCTTCGCCGATCTCGATCGCGAACAGCGCGCCGCCGATCGCCGTCTCATCGACCACTGTCGAAGCCTGGATGAGAAAACGATCGCCGAGGACATCCGTATTCCCCGGCGCACCTTCGTGCAGGTCGAACCTGCCGATCGGCTGCTGATGCATCTTTTCCAGCACCAGATCCATCATCGCGGCCAGGTTCACGCCATGCTGTCGGGAACCACCGTTCAACCGCCGCAGCTCGACGAGTTCTTCTGCATGGGCGAAGACCAATTGAGAAAACAAGATTTTGCCGAACTGGGCTTCACCGAAGCCATGATCTGGAGTTGACCATGCTGTATTTCGTTATCAAGGCCCTGCACATTCTGTCCGACTTCCTGCTGATCGGCGGCATGCTGATCAACGCTTTTGTCATCGGCATGGTGCCGCCGACCATCCGCACCGGCGTCATTTCGGCGCTCAGGAAATACGACCGCACCGTCACCACGGCCGCACTCGGCGGCGCCTGGCTTTTCGGCCTGTGGCTCGCCTTCGGCTACGGTTTCTATACTTCCGGCTGGTTCGGCTTCAAATTCCTGATCGTCCTCATGCTGTCGGCGCTGCACGGCATGCAGGGCGCCTGGATGCGCCGCATGGAAGCCGATCCGCATCTCGATCCTCCGGCCTTCGTGCGCGCCGGCCTGCCGATCGTCCTCGGCTCGGTCGTCGTCATCGTCGCGCTCGCGGTAATCAAGCCGTTCTGAACCAAGCGCAGCCAGGGGAGCGCAGCTGCCTCGAAGGGTGCGCCCCTCCGAAACCGAAATCTGCGCTTTTCCGGAGGTCCGCTTTGCTCTAATCCTCTGGCAACAAAATTCTGGAGGTTCAGCATGGCGAAAGTGGCATTCATCGGTCTCGGGGTGATGGGTTATCCCATGGCCGGGCATCTCAAGGTCAAGGGCGGCCATGACGTCACCGTCTATAACCGCACGGCTGCCAAGGCCGAGGACTGGGCGAAGAAGTTCGGCGGCAAGGCCGCCGCCATGCCGGCCGAAGCGGCCAAGGATGCCGATTTCGTGTTCGTCTGCGTCGGCAACGACGACGATCTCCGCTCGGTGACAATCACCGAGACAGGCGTTCTCGCCGGCATGAAAGCGGGCGCCATCCTGATCGACAATACCACCGCCAGCGCCGAAGTCGCCCGCGAGCTCGATGCCGCGGCACGAGAAAAGGGCGTCGGCTTCATCGACGCGCCGGTTTCGGGCGGCCAGGCCGGCGCCGAAAACGGCGTGCTCACCGTCATGTGCGGCGGCGACGAGGCGACATTCGAGAAGGCCAGGCCGGTGATCGACGCCTATGCCCGCATGGTCGGCCTCATGGGTCCGGCAGGCGCCGGCCAGCTCACCAAGATGATGAACCAGATCTGCATCGCCGGCCTCGTCCAGGGGCTGGCCGAATCGATCCATTTCGGCAAGCAGGCCGGCCTCGACATCGAGAAGGTCATCGAGGTGATCTCCAAGGGTGCGGCTGGCTCCTGGCAGATGGAGAACCGCTACAAGACGATGAATGCCGGCAAATACGATTTCGGCTTTGCGGTCGACTGGATGCGCAAGGATCTCGACATCGTGCTGACCGAAGCCCGCCGCAACGGCGCCAAGCTGCCGGTCACGGCCCTCGTCGACCAATTCTACGGCGACGTGCAGGCGATGGGCGGCAAGCGCTGGGATACGTCCTCGCTGCTCGCCCGGCTCGAAAAGAAATAGGCCGGTCATGATCGGCCCCTCCTCCGACGTCGCCGGGATCATCGCGCATCTCGAAACGCTGCGGTCGGAGGAGAACATTTTAGGGATGGCCCGTTTCGGCATTGTCACTGACCGGGCGATCGGCATCTCCAATCCCGAGATGCAGAAGATCGCGCGGGCCGTCAAACGCGATCACGGCCGGGCGCTGGACCTCTGGCGCACCGGCATCCGCGAAGCCCGCATGCTTGCGATCTACACCGCCGATCCCACAGCGCTGACTCCGGCCGAGGCGCGCGGATGGGCGGAGGATTTTGCCTCCTGGGAAATCGTCGACACCGCCGCCGACCTTTTGACTGAGACGCCGTTCTGGCAGCAGCTCGTCGCCGATTTCGCCGAGGACGACCGGGAGTTCGTCCGCCGCACCGCGTTCGCGATGATCGCCGGCGCCGCCGTGCACCGCAAACAGGAGCCGGACGAAACCTTCATCGCCTATCTGCCGCTGATCGAGGCGCATTCCGCCGACCCGCGCAATTTCGTCAGGAAGGCGGTCAACTGGGCGCTCCGCAATATCGGCAAGCGCAACCGAACCTGCCACGCCCCTGCCCTGGCACTTGCCGAAAAGCTCGCCGCCTCGCCGGACAAGACCGCCCGCTGGATCGGCAAGGATGCCGCGAAGGAATTGTCGGGCGAGAAGCTTCTGGCGCGACTGAGGGCCTAGCCGGCTTTACCCATCCGGTATTGCCGCGGCGTCGCGCCCGCAAAGGTCCGAAACGCCTTGATGAAGGAACTCGTGCTTTCGAACCCGCAAGCGAGGCCGATTTCGGTGATCGACTCCCGGCCGGCGAGCAGCATCTCCTTGGCCCTCACCATCCGCGCCCGATGCCGGAAATCGCGAAAACTCATGCCGAGCTCCGCATCGAATTTTCGTGCCAGCGTCCGTTCCGAAAGTCGGGCAGCCTCCGCAAGGGAGCCGAAATCAAGATCCTGGTCGAGATCTTCCAGCATCCGCGCGACGGCGACCGCCATGCCCGGCGACTGCGGTTTCGGCAACCACGTCTCGTCCTCGTCCGCAGCCAGATCCCGCGCGACGGACGCAAGCGCCTTGAAGAAGGCATTCGCGGTTTCGTCGCCTGAGGGGCGCCCGGCATCCCAATGCATGACATGCAGGATCATCTGCCGCGCCAGATCGGAAAGGCCGAAGACCCGGCAGACCGGCAGCGGCGCGTCGAATTCGCTATCGCCGAACAGCACAGAGGACGCCGTGGCTTGCCCCTTGCTGCGCACCGCGATTACCGTTCCCCTTGCGATCAGCGCCGCCCTTTGCGGTGGCAGCATCCAGCGGCGGTCGCCGATGTCGAGAATGAAGGTGCCGGTCGAGGCGTAAAGCAGGTAATCGGCATCGAAGGCCCGTTCGATTTCGAACGGCTCGTCGAACACCCGATGATAGGCATGAGAAATCGTCGCCATCGCTGCCGGACTTGCCCTATGCCGCCTGCTGTCCCTGCATCTGCTTTAGCAGTTCGGCGGTGTCGAGCAATGCGGAATGATGGACGATCTTGCCGTCCTTCAGGACGAAGGTCCGATAGGCGCGCACGCGGATGGGATTGCCGGAGGGCTCGACGCCCTTGAAAGCCGCCTGGTGCGTGCCGCGCAAGGTCAGCTCGCATATGACGCCATCGTCCTCGGCGGCCATCCGCTCAATCGTCCAGACAGCATCCGGCATGATCCGCTTCTGCACCGCCACCATGGCGCAATGCCCTTCCGAACTGGCCGGCGAATAGGCGGCCTCTTGATAGTCGGCTGCGAAAAAATTCCCGAAGCGCTCGATCAGGCCACGGTTCCAGATCTCTTCGATATATCCGCGGATGATCGCTTTATTGGCCTTTGCCTGCTCCTGCATGTCGAGCTCCATCTGTTTCGATGAAACCCAGATAAACCCAAACGGGCCGTTTCAACTCGGCCCGTCCTGCCAGAAAATGATCCCGATCCGCCAAACGGCGAACTATTCCTCGCCTGATTTCTGGTTGTCCAGCGTCATGTAGTCGAGCGGCAGTTCGGTCGTGTACTTGATCTGCTCCATCGCAAACACCGACGAAACATCGCGGATTTCGATCTTTGCGATCAGGCGCTTGTAGAAGGCGTCATAGGCACCGATGTCCGGCACGACGACGCGCAGCAGGTAGTCGACGTCGCCGCTCATGCGGTAGAATTCGACCACTTCCGGGAAATCGACGACGACTTCCGAAAACCGCTTCAGCCATTCGATCGAGTGGCTGGCAGTGCGGATCGAGACGAAGACCGTGACCTTGGTATTGACCTTGACCGGATCGAGCAGCGCCACGCGGCGACGGATGACGCCATCCTCTTCCATCTTCTGGATGCGGCGCCAGCAAGGCGTGGTCGACAGGCCGACCTTCTTCGCGAGGTCCGCGACGGCGAGAGTGGAATCTTCCTGCAGAATGCGCAGTATCTTACGGTCGAGGCGGTCCATCAGAGTCCTTTCGAAATGATTTTTCGTTATACACCGAATTCGCGGCAGTTAACCGAAATTTGTTTCTCGTATCAAGCTATCCACATGCTGTCGCAGCACCGGCAGCAGATCCGCCTCGAACCACGGATTCTTTTTGAGCCAGCCGGTATTGCGCCAGCTCGGATGCGGCAGCGGCAGTATCCTCGGCCCCTGGTTGGCGAAGACATAGTCTCGCCAGTTCTCTACCGTTTCCGTCATGCCCTTGCGTCGCCGGTTCCCCAGATGCCAGCCTTGAGCATAACCGCCGACGGCTAGAACCAGTTCGATCTGCGGCATCGCGGCGATTACCCTGGCGCGCCAGAACGGCGCGCATTCGAGCCGCGGCGGCAGGTCGCTGCCCTTGGCATCATAGCCAGGAAAACAGAAGCCCATCGGCACGATCGCAAACTTCTGCGGATCGTAGAACTCTTCGCGGGTCACCGCCATCCAGTCGCGCAGGCGGTTGCCGGAAGCGTCGTTGAACGGCAGCCCGCTCTCGTGCACCCGAAGCCCCGGCGCCTGGCCGGCGATCAGCACCCTCGCGGTCTTCGACAGCACGGCGACCGGCCGCGGCTCATGCGGCAGCCGGTCACCCTCGCCTTTCGCGGGCGCGTCGCGACAGATGCGGCATGCCCTGATCGCGCGGGCCAGGTCGCCGATATCCTCCTCGCCGTCGGCGATGTCATCCCTGCTCATTGCCAGGCCGTTACCCGTTTCATCCAATCCCAAAACACCTCCACCAGGCTGAAATCGTCCATCATGCCGCGGCTGGCGCGCCAGTCCCGCGGGCTTTCGAACTGGCCGGCCCACAGCCCCAACCGTTCGCGCCGCGCTTCCACCTGTTCCTGTGCATAACGCCCGGAGGCGACCGCGAGGCCTTGCCGCACCAGCGTGCCGTTGACGCTCGTGGCGCCCGAACGGCAGCGCACCAGAAGCCGGCGATATTTGTCGCGCTCGCGACCGAGGCATTCCGTCTCACCGCCGGCGACGAGCCGTATCAGCAGCCGTCTCGCCTCTTCCCCACAGGCCCATGACCTGCCGCGGCCGTCTTCGCAGGTCTGATCGAGCTCCGGCGCATCCATGCCCTGCAGCCGCAGGCGTTCGCCGCCCACCGCCAGCGTGTCACCGTCGATCACGTGGAACGGACCGCGCACGGTGCTGTCGGCCGCCTCGTCCAGCTTCGCGGCGATCAGCACCAGAAGGATGAAGAAGGCCGCGAGAACCGCGCCATCGCGAAAAACCCTGAACGTTCGAGCCACAATCCAGCCTTATTGGAAAACGGAAGCTTCAGGAAAATGGCAAACAAAACCTTTCCCGGCAGTACTCTCTTAAGGATTTGGCCATACTCTCTCAACACCCGGGGTATCAGTTCAGTGGCCATGAGTAGCGGCGTCAGCACATCGACCGACAAGAACATCGTTGATCGCTCGCGCGGCCACCGTAACAAGGCTGTGTCGAAAGCCGTTCGCGCCACCCGGGAACGCCTGCAATCCAGCTCTCAGGGCAATCAGGTCTTCGACCGCGACATGATCGCCATGCACGTCAATGCCGTGCTGCAGAGCGCATCGGTCATGCCGATCTTCATCGTCGTGGTGACGGCGATCGGTGTCTATCTCAATCCGAACGCCAATCTCTTTGCCTGGGCTCTGCTGATGTTCAGCGTCCATGCGATCAACGTGCTGCTCGCCCGCCGGGCGAGCCGCGCGGACATCGCCTCGGCCGAGGTCCAGAAATGGCGCCGCAGGCTGCTCGCCGCGCAGGTGATCGTTGGCGCCGGCTGGGCGCTGTTTGCGCTGCAGAACTGCGATGCCTGTTCCGGCGACAGCTATTATTTCTACAAGGGCGCCGTCCTCCTCTTTGCGATCTCGATCACCGCGATGAGCAGTTTCATGCTGCGGCTCGGCGTGCTGTTCGGCTTCCTGCCGATGATCCTGGCGCTGCTCGCCACCGCCATCCTGTCGCGCAATGTGCTCGATATCGGCATGACGGCGATCTGCGCCACCGCGGTCGTCTTCTTCCACTATATCGCCGACCGGCTCTATCGCTCCAACCTGACGCTGATGTCCTATCAGTCCGAAAAGGACGACCTGATCGCCGAGCTGGAAGTGGCGAAATCCATGTCGGACGAGGCCCGCCGCCGCGCCGAGGAGGCAAACCTTGCCAAGTCCCGGTTCCTCGCCTCCATGTCGCACGAATTGCGCACGCCCCTCAACGCCATCCTCGGCTTCTCCGAAGTCATGAGCTCGGAGGTCCTGGGGCCGCTCGCCAATCCGACCTACAAGGAATATGCCGGCGACATCCACCGTTCCGGCCAGCATCTCCTCAACCTAATCAACGAGATCCTCGACCTGTCGCGCATCGAGGCCGGCCGTTACGATCTCGCCGAAGAATCGCTGTCGCTGCTGGAGATCGCCGAGGATTGCATCGGCATGGTGCAGCTACGCGCCAGTGCCAAGAACATCTCGATCGGCCAGCAGTTCGAATCACAGCTGCCGCAGGTCTGGGTGGATGAAAAATCGATGCGCCAGGTCCTCCTGAACCTGCTCTCGAATGCGGTCAAGTTCACGCCCCAGGGCGGCGAGGTCACCGTCAAGGTCGGCTGGACAGCCGGCGGCGGCCAGTATGTGGCGATCAAGGACAACGGACCCGGTATTCCGGAAGAGGAAATCCCGGTCGTGCTGTCGGCCTTCGGCCAGGGCTCGATTGCCATCAAAAGCGCCGAACAGGGCACCGGCCTCGGCCTGCCGATCGTCCAGGCGATCCTTGCCAAGCACGACGGCCAGTTCATCCTGCGCTCCAAGCTACGCGAAGGCACCGAGGCGATTGCCATCCTGCCCGCGACGCGCGTGCTGCAGAGCGTGCCGGCCGTCGCGGACGCACAGACCGTCGCCCGCCGCCGCAAGAGCTTCGCCTGAGGCGATCGACCTCTTTTGCACCGGCTGGTTTCGGTGCATAATGCTGCCATGACCAAACTTCTCGACCGTGCCATCGAAGCAGCCAAGGAACTCCCTGCCGAAATGCAGGATGAGATCGCCGCGATTCTTCTGAGCTTCATGGGTGAGGATGGCGGGGAGGTCTATCAGCTTACGCCGGAGGAAGAGGCCGACCTGGAAGAGGCCGATCGCGAAATTGAGCGCGGAGAGATTGCGACCGAGGAAGAAGTCCGTGCCATGTGGGCAAAGTACGGCCTGTGAAACTTCGCTACACGGCCAAAGCTCTCCACGAAATCGACGAGGCTATCTCCTATATCGGCAGCCATTCTCCGCAAGGTGCAGACAATGTCGCTGCCCGCATTCGCGGAGCGTTGATGTTCTTGAGCGAGCAGCCGTTCGCGGGCAGTATCACGCCGAGAAAAAATACCCGCCGCTTCTTTCTCAAACCCTATCCTTACACGGTCTATTACCGGGTTGGTGCTGACGAAATCATCATTCAGCGCTTCCGCCACACATCTCGCAAAAGTTAGTAATGGCTAATCGTCACCGCGCTGAACACGTAAAGCGCGGCCCGCCGTTGCCGACCGTCGCCCGCCGCCGCAAGAGCTTAGCCTGAGGCCACCGACCTCTTTTGCACCGGCGGGTTTCGGTGCATAATGCGGCCATGACCAAACTTCTCGACCGCGCCATCGAAGCAGCCAAGGAACTCCCTGCCGAAATGCAGGATGAGATCGCCCGTGTCATGCTTAGCCTGGTGGGCAAAGACGAGCCGGTGCATCAGCTCACTCCCGAGGAGGAAGCAAGTTTCACCAAATCGCTGGGCCAGGCCGCTCGGCGTGAATTTGCGCCAACCGAGCAGGTTCAGGCCATCTGGTCGAAATACGCGCAGTGACGATCCGCTTCACCCCTGAAGCCGCCATCGAACTTGAGGATGTCCTTCGCTATCTAGCCGCTCATTCACCGGAAGGCTCCCGCAATGTGGGCGCGCGGATTCAGCAGGTTTTGAGCAATCTCTCGGAGTATTCGCTGACCGGTATGCGCACCAGCCTTGAACCGATGCGGCGGGTGGCAGTGACGCCTTACCCATATCTCATATTTTATCTGCCCGGCGATGATGAGATCATTGTGGTCGGCATACGCCACGCTGCACGCGATCCATCTTCGATGCCGGATCAACTGTAACGGGCGGTTATGCCCACAAGCTCCCGGCCACCACATAAACCACGAAAAACCCGTTGGCGCAGAGCAGGCAGAACACCGCGAAGGAGCCGAGATCCTTGGCGTGGCGGCCGACGGTGGAGATTTCCGGGGAGATGCGGTCGACCAGTTCCTCGATCGCCGTGTTCAGCGATTCGACCGCAAACAGCACCAGCATCAGGATGGCCAGGACGAAATAGTCGAGAGCGCCGGCGCCGACGATCGCAAACACCACGATGGCCGCCGCGCTGGCGACTACCTCGTGGCGAAAGGCTTCCTCCTGCCACAGGCGCACCAGCCCCTGCATCGAATAACGGAAGGCCGCGATCACCCGGCGGATGCCGGTCGCCCTTTCGATATTGCTGTCGAGCGGCGTCTTCTCCATCAGGGCTCAGTGGCTCTTGTTGCTGACGCCGGCCTGTTCGAAGGTCGCCATGCCGGAATGGCAGGCGGCGGCGGCTTTGACGATGCCGGCCGCAAGTGCCGCACCGGTGCCCTCGCCGAGCCGCATGCCGAGCGCCAGGAGCGGCGTCTTGCCGAGCTTTTCGATGGCGCGCAGATGTCCCGGTTCGCCGGAGACATGGCCGATCAGGCAGTGATCGAGCGCTGCCGGATTGGCGGCCTTGAGGATCGATGCCGCTGCCGTCACCACGTAACCGTCAAGCAGGACCGGAATCTTCTCGACCCGCGCGGCAAGGATGGCGCCGGCGATGGCGGCGATCTCGCGGCCGCCGAGGCGGCGCAGGATTTCCAGCGGGTCGCTCAGATGGTCCTTGTGGAATTCGACTGCCGCCTTCACCGCCGCGATCTTGCGCTCCATGAACTCGCCATGCGAACCGGTGCCGGGACCGACCCAGTCCTCCGCCTCGCCGCCATAAAGCGCGAGGTTGATGGCGGCGGCGATCGTCGTATTGCCGATGCCCATTTCGCCGATGCAGAGAAGGTCGGTGCCGCCGGCGATCGCTTCCATGCCGAAGGCCATGGTCGCGGCGCAGTCGCGCTCGGACAGGGCCGCCTCGCTGGTAATGTCGCCGGTCGGGTAGTCGAGCGCTAGATCGAAGATTTTCAGGCCGAGGTCATGGGTGACGCAGATCTGGTTGATCGCCGCACCGCCGGCCGCGAAATTCTCGACCATCTGCTGGGTCACCGACGACGGGAAAGGGGTCACGCCGTGGCGGGTAACGCCATGATTGCCGGCAAAGATCGCCACAAGCGGGCGGTTGACGGCCGGCGCCCGGCCCGTCCAGGCGGCCAGCCAGAAGGCGATTTCCTCGAGCCGCCCCAAGGCGCCCGGCGGCTTGGTGAGCTGCGCGTCGCGCTCGCGCGCCGCAACCAACGCCCGCGGGTCCGGCCCCGGGAGGTTCTGCAGCAGGACACGGAAATCATCGAAAGGCAGGCCGCTCACGCTCATGAAAGTCTCTCTTGTATCTCGGTCTCGCATATTTGCGGGAAAACTTGTCTTTTCCCGCAAATCGCGCTTGTGTGCGCAAACTCATAGTCGGGTCGAGACGGAGGAACAACTGCCAAACGCAACGGAATTCATCGCGGATCTCGCCCGTTCGGTCGGGTTCCTCAGCCGTGTGCCGGTCCCGGACCGGTTCTTCCGCGGCCATGACGGCACGATTTCGCGGGCGGTGCGGGCCTTTCCCGTCGCAGGGCTGATTGTCGCGGCCCTGCCCGCGGTTGTTCTCCTCCTCCTGAAGTCCGGCGATCCGCTGCTCGTCAGCCTGCTTTCGCTTGCCGCGCTGACGGTTCTGACCGGCGCGCTCCACGAGGACGGTCTTGCGGATGCGGCGGATGGTCTCGGTGGCGGGCGCGACAAGGACCACGCGCTTCTGATCATGAAAGACAGCCGCATCGGCGCTTATGGCGTCGTGGCGCTGGTGCTGTCTTTTGGCCTGCGAGCCTCGGCGCTCTCGGCACTGCTTCGGCAGGACGCCGTCACGGCGGCGCTCGCCGTGCTTGCCGTTGCAGCCGTCAGCCGCGCGGTGATGGTCGCCCATTGGCGCGCCTTGCCGTCGGCCCGGGAAAATGGCGTCGCTGCCGGCGCCGGCTTTCCGGAGGATGGCGCCCGCAATATCGCGCTGTTTTCCGGCGCCGCCATCGCTCTCGTCCTGCTCGTCCCCGTTCTCGGCCTGCCGAAGGTCCTATTGTCGCTGATCGCCGCGGCACTCGCGGGCTTTGGCTTCACCCGTTTCGTGCGCCGCAAACTCGGCGGCCATACGGGCGATACGATCGGCGCTACTCAACAATTGAGCGAGATCGCTATGCTCGCCACTCTTGCTCTTGCCGCGTGAAACCCCGATATACTGAGGCATGATTTCGCCCTGTACCCTTGTCTGCTCGATCGACCTCAAGACCGGCTATTGCTTCGGCTGCGGACGGACCCGCGACGAGATCGCCGCCTGGATGGACTATACGGATATCGAGCGCCGTGCGCTGATGGAAGCCTTGCCCGCAAGGCTTGAAACTGTCGAGCGAAAGCCAAGGCGGGAGACGCGCCGGCAGCTTTTGGCGCAGCGGAAAACCAAGGAACGCGACACGGCATGAACGCGCTCACCGGCATCCTCATCGTCCTCGGCATCGGCCTGGCGTTCCTGATCTTCAACCACGATGCCGGGCAGACCTTCGGCATCGACAACAGCGATTTCGGTCAGATCATCTACCTCCTGCCGATCGCCGGCCTGCTCGCCGCCGGGATTCTCGCCGGCCGGCGCGGCAATGCCGGCGAGGTGCTCCGCAATATCGCCCTCTGGCTGCTGATCATCCTCGCGCTGGTCACCGCCTACCTCTACCGCGCCGACGCCCGCAATATCGCCGCCCGGGTGACCGCGGGCCTGCTGCCCGGAACGGCCGTGATTTCGACGACGAGCGAAGGTCTCAACGAAGTCATCATTCACAAGACCCGGGGCAGCCATTTCCAGACCAATGTCAGCGTCCAGGGCAAGGTCCTGCCGATGCTGGTCGATACCGGCGCTAGCACCGTGGTGCTTTCCTACGACGATGCCCGCGCCATCGGCCTCAATCCGCAGAGCCTCGATTTCTCAGTGAGCGTGATGACCGCCAACGGCCGGGCGATGGCGGCGCCCGTCCGCCTCGACGAGATCTCCATCGGCCCGATCGTGCGCAAAAACGTCCGGGCGATGGTGGCGGAAGACGGACGGCTCGGCGAAAGCCTGCTCGGCATGAGCTTCCTCTCCACCCTCGGCTCCCTGCAGATGCAGACGGACGAGCTCAGGCTCCGGGACTGACGTCAGCCGAAATCCCGGATGCCGCCCCCGCCCTCGCCGCCATTCTTCCGGAAGTGGCTCGGCGGCGTGCCGATGATGCGTTTGAAGGCGCGGCTGAAGGAGGCCTCGGCATCATAGCCGAGCCGTTCCGCGACCGTCGCAACGCGTTCGCCGTCGCGCAGCCATTGCCGCGCCTGGTGCATGCGCACCCGCGCCACGTAGCGCGCCGGCGTTTCGCCGACCACGCGCAGAAACCGTTCGGCGAAACCCGACCGGGAAGCGCCCATCAGCCGGGCAAGCGAGGCAATGTTCCAGTCACGGTCGGGCTGAAGATGAATGGCGGCCAGCACCCGGCCGACCTCGGGATTGCGCACCGCGGCAATCCAGCCGGTCGTGTCGCCGCAGCCATGTTCGACCCAGGTGCGGATCAGCGTGGCGGTCAGGACGTCGGCGAGCCGTGCGAGAATACCACCGGCGCCAACGCGGTCCATATCCACCTCGCGCGCCATGGCATCGAGAAGATGCGGGATCGACGGCTCGTTCCTGGCGAGATCGCTGGTCAGCATTGTCTCGGGCATCAGTTGCAGCAGCGGATGCAGCTTGTCGATGTTGAAGCGCATCGAGGCGGTCAGCGCCACGGTGCTGCCGCAGGCATCGGCGCATTGCACGTCGAACACGCCCTGGCAGACTTCCTTGCGCCCGAACCGGTCGAAGGGCAGCGGCGCCAGGCCCGGGAGGCTTGCGATCACATGTGCATCGCCGCGCGGCAGGAGGGCCGCATCGCCAGGCCGCAGTTGCAGCCATTCGCCCGACGGCGTTTGCAGCCATGCGTTGCCAGACGAAATGAAATGGAACCGTGCCGCCTCCTGCGCCGGGAAGGAGGTCGCCCAGGGCTCAGCGAGCCGGCAGCGCCCGTATTCGACGCCGTCGAGCCTTAACCCCCGCAGCATCTCGGTGAGCGGATCGGAGACGTCTAGTGGCGTTTCTTTGGACGAACGGTCAAGCATATCGGATTTTCTAGCATGGAAAGTACAGGCTGTCACGCCTAAGTCTGGTCCATCCTCCCGGTGCGGTCTTCCGTGCCACCTCCCAAGACAGGACATGACCATGACTGACAGCACTTTCGAAGAGGACGATGTCGTGCGCGACACATCGTCCCCGAACACATCGGCCAAGGCCCGGTGGGACGCGGTCATCGCGCTCACCCTCGGCGTCTTCGGCCTCGTGACGGCAGAGTTCCTGCCGGCGAGCCTGCTCACGCCCATCTCCGCAGATCTCGGCATCAGTCCCGGCGTCGCCGGCCAGACGGTGACGGTGACCGCCGTCGTCGCAGCATTCGCCGGCCCCGCTGTCGTGATCGGCACCCGCAGCTTCAACCGCCGCTGGACGCTGTTCGGGCTGACCGCCCTTCTCATCCTCTCCTGCGCACTGGCCGCCCTTGCCAACGGACTGACCGTACTGCTCGTGTCGCGCGTCCTGCTCGGCGTCGGGCTCGGCGGCTTTTGGGCCATGGCCGGGGCGCTTGCCATGCGGCTCGTGCCGATGAACCACCTGCCGCGCGCCATGGCGATGATCTTCACCGGCGTCTCGGTGGCGACCGTGATGGCCGCACCGCTCGGCGCCTATATCGGCTCCACCCTCGGCTGGCGGGCGGCCTTCGTGCTCGCCGGCGCGGTCGGCGTGCTGGCGTTGCTGGCGCAGGCCGTTACCGTCCCTTCGCTGCCGCCTGCTGGCCATGCCGGGCTCGGCACGCTGGCGGAGGTCCTCAAGCGGCCGAAGATCCGGGTCGGCCTGATCGCGACGCTGCTCATCGTCGCCGGCCATTTCGCGGGCTTCACCTATATCCGCCCCTATCTGGAAGATGTTCCGCGGCTTGACGTCGAGATGGTCTCGCTCGTCCTGCTCGCCTATGGCATCGGCGGTTTCTTCGGCAATATCGCCGGGGGCATGATCACCGAACGCAGTTCGACGCTCGGGGTCGTCTTCGCCTCCGGCCTGATTGCCGTGTCCGCCGTGTTCCTCGTTACCCTCGGGGCCTCGACGGCGGCAGCAGCGGTTGCCATCACGCTCTGGGGTTTTGCCTTCGGCGCCCTGCCGGTCAGCATCCAGAGCTACATCACCCGGGCCGCACCCGACGAAGCGGAAAGCGCCGGCGCCCTGCTGCTGACGACCTTCCAGATCGCCATATCCAGCGGTGCCGTGCTCGGCGGCCTGCTGATCGACGCTCAGGGCCCGCTCGGCGTCATGACCTTCCTCGGCATCGCCTCCATTCTCGGAGCGTCCGTTATGGTCATGCGCGGCGGCCGCCAGGTCCAGCTCAGCCAGGGCTGAGCCCGCTTCAAACCGTTATCGGCTGCGGTCAGTTGCGCAGCCGATAACCCGTCTTGAAGATCCAGCCGAGGATCGACAGGCAGATGATCAGGAACAGGCCGATCATGCCGAGGCTGATCATCGGATTGACGTCGGCGATCTCGTAGAAACTCCAGCGGAAGCCCGAGACGAGATAGAGGACCGGATTGAAATGGCTGACCGTCTGCCAGAAGGGCGACAGCATGTTGATCGAATAGAAGCTGCCGCCGAGGAATGTCAGCGGCGGCACTACCAGCATCGGGATGATGTTGAGCTGTTCGAAATTCTTCGCCCAGATGCCGATGATGAAGCCGAACATGCTGAAGGTGATCGCCGTCAGCACCAGGAAAAGCACCATCATGAACGGATGTGCGATCCGGATTTCGACGAAGAAGGACGCGGTGGCGAGGATGATCGCGCCGATGATCAGCCCCTTGGTCGCAGCGGCACCGACATAGCCGATGATGATCTCGGTCATCGCCACGGGCGCGGAAAGAATCTCGTAGATCGTGCCGGTAAATTTCGGGAAATAGATGCCGATCGAGCCGTTGCTAATGCATTGCGTCAAAAGCGTCAGCATGATCAGGCCGGGCGTGATGAACGACCCGTAGGAAACCCCCTCGACCGTCTGGATGCGCGAACCGATCGCGGTGCCGAAGACGATGAAATAGAGCGAGGTGGTGATGACCGGCGAGATGACGCTCTGCAGCAGGGTGCGCTGCAATCGAGCCATCTCGAAGACGTAGATCGACTTGATCGCTTCGAAATTCATGCGTCTTCTCCGACTTTCTGTCCCACCAACGCCACGAAAATGTCCTCGAGCGAGCTCTGCCGCGTGGAAAGATCGCGGAAATGGATGTCTTGCGCAGCAAGCGTCGACAGCAGCGAGGCGATCGTGCCCTGCCCTTCCTCGCCCTGGTATTCGTGGACCAGCGCCGTTCCGTCGTCGGAAAGCGTTAGGTTGTAAGCGCTCAGGCTTTCAGGCAGCGCCTTCAGAGGCTCCGACAGTTCGAGCCGGAGCTGCTTGCGGCCGAGCTTCTTCATCAGCGCTGCTTTCTCTTCGATCAGCAGCAGCTTGCCGCCGTTGATGACGCCCACCCGGTCGGCGATTTCTTCCGCCTCCTCGATATAGTGGGTGGTGAGGATGATGGTGACGCCGCTTGCGCGCAGCTTCTCGACAAGCTGCCACATCTCCCGGCGCAGGTTGACGTCGACGCCGGCGGTCGGCTCGTCGAGGAACAGGATTTTCGGCTCATGGGCGAGCGCCTTGGCGATCATCACCCGCCGCTTCATGCCGCCCGAAAGCTCGCGCAGCATGCTGTCCTTCTTGCTCCACAGCGACAGTTCCTTGAGGATGCTTTCGACCAGCGCCGGATTCGGCTTTTTGCCGTAGACGCCGCGGGAAAAGTTCACCGTGTTCCAGACTGTCTCGAACATGTCGGTCGTCAGTTCCTGCGGCACCAGCCCGATCTGCGAACGCGTCTGGCGGAAGTCCCTGATGACGTCGTGGCCGCCGACCAGCACCTTGCCGGTCGAAGGATTGACGAGACCGCAGATGATCGAGATCAGCGTCGTCTTGCCGGCTCCGTTCGGGCCGAGAAGCGCGAGGATCTCACCCTCCTCGATCTCCAGGTCGACGCCTTTCAGCGCCTGGAACCCGTTCTCGTAGGTCTTGGTGAGTTTATCTATGGAAACAACGGAGGCCATGCGGGACGGTCTTCTCAAGGAATCGATTTGCGGGATGCGCCGCGAATATAGGCACGCAAACCTTCGAAACCATCCCTTGTGGAAGAATATTGCTGACGGTTTCAGAGGATAATCGACAGGAAGAACTGTGCCGAGATGACGATCAGGAAGATGCCGAAGCCGATTTCGAGCTGCCGCTTCGACATCACATGCGCAAGCCGCACACCGATCGGCGCCATGTAGAGCGTCACCGGGATCAGCAGCGCCACGGCCAGCCAGTTGATATAGCCGGTCGAAAACGGCGGCAGGCCGGGCTTCCCCCAGCCGCCCCAGAGATAACCGGCGAGCCCCGGCAGCGAAATCAGCACGCCGACGCCCGAGGAGGTCGCCACTCCCTGATGGATCGAACGGCCGTAGAGGGTCATGAACGTGTTGTTGAGGATGCCGCCGCCGATGCCCATCAGGCCGGACAGGATGCCGATGCCGGTGCCGACCAGGAATTTGAGGGGATTGCCCGGCAGATCGTCGCCAAGCTTCCAGCTGGCGCGATTGAAGATCATCCGGAAGGCGAGCACCAGGGCAATGACCGCGAAGATCAGCTGCAATTCCGCGCTGGTCGCCTTGGCGGCGATGACGGTCGCAACCAGCGTGCCGAGGGGCACCGCGACGATCCAGCCCTTGAGCAGATCGGTATCGACCGCGCCGCGCTGCCGGTGCGCCATATAGGAGCGGATCGAGGTGGGCACGATGATCGCCAGCGACGTGCCGAGCGCCAGCTGCATGCGCACGTCTTCCGGAACGCCGAGCAGCCCGAAAACATGAAAGAAGATCGGCACCAGGATCGCACCGCCGCCGATTCCGAACATGCCGGCGAGAATTCCAGCGACCGCGCCGCCGGCCAGAAGCGCCAGGATGAAGGGAAAAAGCGCTGCGATCGACAAATTCGGTCTCCGGTCCGACATCGGTCGGAAGGACATCGGGTCGGAAGAAGGAGACACATCCACTGCCGCTGTCATTTTCCCGTGACGTTCTTACAGCATTGTCCCCACCAGGCAAGCAACGGTCCCGCCTTTTACGCCGCACGTAACCTCTCGCGCGACCGTCATGACCAGAGCGTTTCAGTCCTTTTCATTTCCGCTTGCCGCATGTGTACTGTTTTCAAGTATAAGTTCTTGCGTAACCGGAAGCACGGCTCCTCCCCGCGAGCCCCACCTCCACCCTCGCCGGCTCCCTGAGCCGGCTTTCTTTTTTGAAGGGTGGTTCAAGCCGACCCGGTTCAGGTGCTTGAGTGAGACCCGGCGCACTATGGGCTTGGTCAGCGCGCCGGGTCCCGTTGCCGCAGTAGGGGTAAGGCCGCGGGGGGCGGACTGCGGCGTCGTCACTCTTGCGTCGCCGCCGCTTATGGTTCCAGTTTCGTTGCCGGATATGGTTTATGGTCGATTAATGTCCACAGGTTAACCGCTGCCCCTTGTCTCGGGTGTATCGGGCCGGGGCAGTTCAGGCGCGGCGTTTGCCGGGAAGCGCATGCCGCCACGCCGTTTCCAGCGCATCGCGGAGATCCGGCTCTTCGAATTCCGAGAGAATCGCCGTCGTCCATCCCTGACGGCCCCAGGCGTTCTGGACCGGCGAAAAGGCGTTTGGCAGCATCTCGCATTTGATCTGCTGCTCGTCCGGCGTGAACTTGAAATTCGCGGTCAGGCCATCGGCCGCCAGCGTCACGTAGATGCGCCGGACCTTGAACGCCGCCCTGTCGAAATGCGGCGCTTCGGAGGTCCCTTCCAGGGAGAGGGCCAGATTGCGGAGCATGTCGGCATCGGCCATCGTCGAACCTCAGTTGCAGTAGCGCTTGCCGCTCCTGCGGGAGCGCAGGTCGAAGTGGAAATGGTTCCAGTGTTCCGCATTGCTGCCGGGACCCAGCACCGTGTTGAAATATTTGCAGCTGTCGTTGCGCACCGCCTTCAGGAGACCGCCTTCGCGCATCGAGAACAGGCCCTTCTTGCGCACGTCGATCTCATGGCCGTCCTTCAGCACGATCTGGCCGATGTCGATGGCATTGCCCTTGGCATGCTCGGACATCGGGTTGTTGCGCTGATTGCTGTTGTTCATCCGGCGGCAGGAATAACCGCCCATCGGCACGATCTTCTGGATGCCGGTGAGATAGCGGTAACGGGCGGAAGGGGCGAGCTCGTTCCTGACCCATTTGGCAAAGGCGAGCGTCGTCTGGCAGTTCAGCGTGACCGCCGGCTTGACGTCGATATTGCCGGACAGGCCGGAGAGCTTTACCGGATAAGGCACCCTGCAGCTCGGGCCTGCGTCGATGGGCGGCCGGTCGTCGAATTCGACGCCGAGGCGCTTCAGTTCCGCGCGGCAGCTCACCTCCGACCGCGGCATCACATCGCGCTGCCAGGGCATGTCGCGTTGGCTCATCGGGCCGCTGTCGTTCATCGGATTGTTGGGCCGCAGCATCGCCACCTGCTGGTTGCCGGCAGGCGCCCTGCTTGGCGGAATGACGCGCGACCCATCGCTCCACGTCATCTCGTTGTTCGTCAGGTCGCCCTGCAGGCCGGCGCCCTGGCGTTTCGGCGGCACGAGCACGCGGTCGTCGTTCATGGACTGGGGCATCTGCTGCGAGATCGGCTGGCGGCGTGGCTGCAGAGCACGCGGATTGTCGGTGCCGATGCCGTCGACGACGGGCTGGTCGCCCACACCTTCGGCGATATCGGAATCCTCCTCCTCGGCAAGTCCCGTCACGTCGCTCTCGTCGGGGCCGAAACCGAGTTCGGCGTCGATGTTGACGCCCCCTTCCGGAATGGTCATCGGTCCGGCATTCCGGGTCGTGTTGCGGCCTCCGACGGATGCCTGCTGCTGCATCGCCTCGTCGCTGTCGATCATCGGCAGGCGGCCCTGGCGGGCGCCGGATGGCTGCTGCGACACGGGTGCGTTCAAGGGCGCATTCTGGGGCGCATTCTGGGGCACGGACTGCACCTGAGCCGGTGCCCGAAGGTAATGGCTGCCGTCATTGGCGCTGGAACCAGGATAGGCCGAATTGGGATAACCGGTGCCGGCGAGGTTTGGCGTGTTCGCGTAGTCGACACCGCCTGCCTGCGAAACCGGCGCGGGGCTCGTCGGATAGGCCTGCTGGGAAACCCGTTCGCCCGGGATGTCGCGCATCGGCTGGATCGCCCCGACCCGGCCATTATCGATCGGCGCGGGCGGAACGAGATCCCCGGCGGAACAGGCAGCCAGCATTGTCGGGATGATCAGCGAGCCGATCACCCGCCGAGAAAGGGGAGCATACGCCATACCAGTTGCCACTCTTCCGGTGCCGAAATGACACACGCATGGAGTTTAGGCAAAGTCGGTAAATGAACCTTTGAGAAATCAAGGCCCTTTCGTGACCTTTCGATGCAATTTGCGATCGTTTCAGGACGCACGCCTTCCCGTGGCCGCCATTCTGGCGACCCATTTCGCGCCATCGAAATTCCCGGCATTGACCTTGCCCACCAAAGTCGAGCGTACCGGGCGGATGCCGGCGAAATGCAGGATGCCTATTTTCAGCGCCTTCAGGCTGTGGCAGCCGTAGACGACCCTGTAATACCAGGCGGGCATGCCCATGGTGATCACCACCCGCGCCGACTTGCCGCTCAGAAGGCCGCTGTCGAACGGCCCCCGGGACGTATCGTAGGCAAAGCCCGGCCGCGCCACCTGTTCCAGGAACGCCTTGACCAGCGCCGGCATGCAGCCGAGCCAGAGCGGATAGACGAAAACGAGATGATCCGCCCGTCTGATCTTCACCTGCGCGTCGTGGATCGGCGGGCAGAGCGTCCCGTGTTGCTGTTCCTTCTGCGAGGTCAGGAACGGCACGCCGATGCGGGCGAGTTCGATGCGTTCGACCGTATGCCCGCCGGCCTCGGCTCCCTTGGCATAGGCGTCGGCCAGCGCATGACAGAGATGCGGCTCAGAGGCGTCCGGGTGTCCCTGGATGATCACGATCCTCGTCATCATATTCTCCGTTGAAGGTGCCCCAGCGTTAGGGACAACGGAGGCCCGCATATTTGACCCAGGTCAATGCGGCCGGCATCAAAAGGCCGCCGGGCTTGTCGCGCCGGCGGCCTCTGTTTCTTAGCAGTGATCAGTGCGGATCAGGCGGCGCGGGCGCGCGACACATGACCGGAGGTCGCCCCACGGCCGCCGTCAGCGAGCCTGAAGGCCGAAAGAAGGCCCTGCAGGTGCAGGCTCTGCTCGGCAAGCGTCTGGCTCGCCGCGGTGGTTTCCTCCACCATCGCCGCGTTCTGCTGGGTCATCTGGTCCATGTGGTTGACGGAGGAATTGATCTCCTGAAGCCCAGTCGCCTGTTCGCGGGCGGCCGTCGCAATCGTGTCCACATGGGCGTTGACCCGCTCGACCAGGGTGGCGATCTCGACCAGCGCATCACCGGTGGAGCGCACCAGCGCCACGCCGCCTTCCACCTCGCGGGCGGAATTGCTGATCAGCGTCTTGATCTCCTTGGCCGCATTGGCGGAGCGCTGCGCCAGTTCGCGCACTTCCTGCGCCACGACCGCAAAACCGCGTCCCGCCTCGCCTGCCCGCGCCGCCTCGACGCCGGCATTCAACGCAAGCAGGTTGGTCTGGAAGGCGATCTCGTCGATCACCGAGATGATCTGGTTGATGCGGTTGGAGCTCTCCTCGATCCGGCCCATGGCGTCGATCGCATTGCGGACGATCTCGCCCGAACGGCCGGCGCTGTCCTTGGTCTCGCTGACCATGGTGCGGGCCTCGACCGCCCGTTCCGACGCGGTGCGGACGGTTGCGGTGATCTCGTCGAGCGCTGCTGCGGTCTCTTCGAGTGCCGCCGCCTGCTGTTCGGTGCGCTTGGACAGGTGGCCCGTCGCTCCGGAAATGTCCGAAGCGCTGTCGCGTACGACAAGGCTCGTCTCGGAAATCGCCGCGATCGCCTGATGCAGCGAACTGACCGCGGCGTTGAAGTCGTGGCGGAGTTTTGCATAGTCCTCGCCGATATCCGAGAGCGCCACGGAAAGATCGCCCCCGGCCAGCGCCTCGAGCGCCCGGCCGAGCTCGCTGATCGCGCGTCCCTGGCGTTCGGCGGCGGCCGTCATCGTGCGCTCGTTGTCGGAGCGCTCGCTGGCGATCATGCGGGCCTGTTCGGCCTCGCGCGCCTGCAATTGGGCACGGTCGTCGACCGAATCGCGCAGCACGGAGAGTGCCCGGGCCATTTCGCCGATCTCGTTGTTCTGTTCGGTGCAAGGCACGGTGACACGCGCCTCGCCCGATGCGATCGACTGCAGAGCCTGCTTGATCTTGCCGATTGGGCCGGTAACCGTCTTGACCACGAAGGTGGCGCCGGCAATCAGCACCAGCGCGCCGATGCCGAACATCGAGGCGAAGTTGATCGCATCGCGCCGGAACATGGCGTGCAGGTCGTCCACATAGACGCCGGTGCCGACGATCCAGCCCCAGGGGGCGAAACCGGCGACGTGCGAATATTTCTCGACCGGCTGCTCGGCGCCGGGCTTCGGCCAGTAGTAATCGACGAAGCCCTTGCCGGTCGAGTTTGCCTTGACGGCGTTGACGAACTCGACGAACAGGAACTTGCCGTTCGGATCCTTGTCGTTCGACAGGTCCTTGCCGTTCAGCTCAGCCTTGATCGGATGCATGATCATCCGCGGATGCATGTCGTTGATCCAGAAATAGCCGCTGCCTTCGCCGTAACGCATCACCGAGATGACGGCCTTGGCCTCGCTCTGGGCCTGCTCGCGGGTCATGGCACCCGAAGCCTCGAGAGCCTGGTATTTCTTGAGTACCGTCAGCGCCACATCGTTCATCTGGGCAAGGCCCGCCTTCCGTTCCCGTTCCGACGAAGCGTAGCTCTGGAACAGGCTGAAGGTCATGGCGCCGCCAAGAATGACGAGCGACAGGAGCACGAGACTATAAAGGCGCCAGGAAATGGCGAGACGTTGCATGGGACCCCCCTTATGTGCAATTCGCCTTAAATTCTAACGGTCGTTGGTTACCAGGTGGTGAAGCCCTCGCAAATCGCGGCGCACGCGCATTAGTTCAGCCTAAATTATTGATGTTGAAGCGCTTTTTATCGGAGTTTCCTTCCTCCTCGCCTCCGGTTAGTCTCGCGGCGGGAGGAGTCGCCCAGCAAACCGCTTCGAAAGAGAGATGACGATGACCGAAAAAGCCAAGCCGACCGGCGAACTGACGCTCCGCACCCTGGCAATGCCGGCGGATGCCAACGCGGCCGGCGATATTTTCGGCGGCTGGGTGATGGCGCAGATGGACTTGGCGAGCGGCATCCGCGCCGCCGAGCGCGCCCGCGGCCGCGTGGTCACCGCGGCGGTCAAGGAAATGGCGTTCGAACTCCCGGTCAAGATCGGCGACACGCTGAACATCTACACGGAAATCACCCGCGTCGGCCGCTCGTCGATCACCCTTATGGTGGAAGCCTGGGCGCAGCGGGCGCGCCACCGGATGATCGAGAAAGTCACCGCAGGGACCTTCATCATGGTCGCTCTCGACGAGGAGGGCCGCCCGGTTCCGGTGCCGGCCGAGGAATAAAGCGAGGAACAGCGATGGACGCCGCCGTAACCGCCGCCGAAACCTTCACGCATATCCGCGTGGTCATGGGCATGGTGGTGAGCCTCAGCCTGGCGCGGCTGCTGAACGGCCTCGCCGGCATCGTCCAGCATCCGCGCGCCGCCCGCATCTACCCCGTCCATCTCGGCTGGGTGGCGTTCCTGTTCCTGTTTCTGGTGCATTTCTGGTGGTGGGAATACCGGCTGCACGCCCTGCCGGTCATCGGATTTGCGGCCTATCTCTTCCTGATCGCCTTTTGCGCGCTGTTCTTCTTCCTCTGCGCCCTGCTCTTTCCGACCTCGATGCAGGATTACGACAGCTACGAACATTATTTCCTGTCGCGGCGGACCTGGTTCTTCGGTTTCCTGGCGGCAATGCTCGTCACCGACATCATCGATACGGCGCTGAAGGGATGGGATTATTTCCTGTCGCTTGGCTACGAATATCCAGCCCGCACCGTGGTCTATATCGTGCTCGGCATCATCGCCGCGATCACCACCGACCGGCGCTACCACGCGGCATTCGTCATCTTCGCGCTCGCCTACCAGTTCTATTGGATCTTTCGCGTCTACGACATCCTGACATAGCGCAACCCCGCCCGCCTACCCCCTCAGATAGGCCGAGGACGTATCGAAACTCAGGCCGGGAAAGACCTTGGCGGTGAGAGTGTCCGGCTCGATGCCGAACTGCCTGTAGAGCATGGCGGCGGCGACCTCGCGCACGTCGCCGGTCGGCATCAGGTCACGGCGGTCGAGCAGCTTGTCTTCGGAAAGGCCCGGCCATTTGCCCAAAACCTTGCCGCCGGGGATCGCTCCGCCGGCGAGCACCGCTAGCCCGCCGGTTCCGTGGTCGGTGCCCTTGGTGCCGTTTTCGCGTGCCGTGCGGCCGAATTCGGTCATCGCCAGCACGACTGTCTTCTTCCAGGCGTCTTCGCCGAGCGCTGCCTTCAGCGTGAGGATCGCGGTTGAGAGATCGCCGACCGCTTTTTTGAACTGCCCCTGCTGGCCCACATGGGTGTCCCAACCGTTGATCGAGAAGCTGGCGATCCGGTAGTCCTCGCGCAACATGCCGCCGGCAAGCCGCGCGACGTCGGCAATACCCGCGCCACGCTTGCTGTCGGCGTAAAGGGAGTCCGCCGATATGTCGGTCTTCTTCGCCTCCTCCATGGCTTTCGCAAACGCCGGATCGCCGGCATAGAGGCGGTCTAGAAAGGCGATCTCGTCTTCGGCAAGCGCGAAGTTGCTCTGGGACGACCAGGAGTCCGCCTCGTTCGGACCGCTGAGGATCAGTTCCATCGAGGTATTGATGTCGATCGCCTTGCGGGCGTTCGAGCGCGGGATGACCGCGAGCGTGCGGTTCAGCCAGCCGGTGCGCTCGCCCTTGCCGTTGCCGCCGGTCTCCAGCATGTCCTGACCATCGAAATGGCTGCGCTGGTCCCGATAGGGCGTAGAGACCGCGTGCACGAAGGAGAGTTCGCCCGCCTGCCACAACGGCATTAGCGCGGAGGCCGCCGGATTGAGCCCGAAGAAACCGTCGAGATCGATGAGGCCGGTATCGGGCCTCAAGCCCAGCTTCGGCCTCAGCGCCGCATAGGCCGGATCGCCGTATGGCTGGACGAAATCGAGCCCGTCCATGGCGCCGCGCAGGATGATGGTCACGAACCGGTTGTCGCCCGGCATCGCAGCAAAACTCACCGGCGTTATGATGGAGGCCCCCGCCGCGCAGCAGGCGCCGGCCAGAAATCCGCGGCGAGACAAAGGAAAGCCGTGTTGAAAGCTCATTTCCTATCTCCTGTTGAATTCAGGGGACGCCAGCACCATCGTGATGCCGTGAACCTTGTTGGGTGCTTGCGCAATGATCCCGCTGGTCTCCGGATGCGCGGCATCGGCAAGTGCGGCCTGAAGGAAGACGGAAGGCTCCATCTTCTGCCCGAAGATACGCGCAACCATT
This sequence comes from Neorhizobium tomejilense, assembly GCF_964254135.1. NCBI lineage: Bacteria > Pseudomonadati > Pseudomonadota > Alphaproteobacteria > Hyphomicrobiales > Rhizobiaceae > Neorhizobium > Neorhizobium tomejilense. The sequence continues at coordinate 1,470,520 of NZ_CAXUSO020000001.1, read as the reverse complement.
CGCGACCATGAAATCCGCTCGCTCAGTTGGCTCGGGGTCAGCCATACGCCGGCTTCGTCCGCAAAACCTGCGGGGCTCGGCGGCTGCCAGATCGGCTGGCCCATGCGCTGCAGGGCGCCGAGCGTCAGGGCATTGGCGCGCCCCGCCTTCTTCTTGGTGTCTTCCCGCGCCGCCATGCCGGTCAGGTCCATGGCTTTCTGGACCGGGTTCTCGTCTTCGTCGCCGTCGTCCATGTCGCGCAGCAGATTGCCGAAATTCCTCTCCGGCAGATCGAGCGCGCGGAAGCCGGAGACCACGAATTCGAACGGCTGCTTGATCTTCCGGCCGGGATCCGACCAGGCACGCGGATGGGCGAGCATGGCGCGATAAACCTCGGTCAGATTGCCGCGGCTCTTCGTCCAGGCCACAACCATCGCCGCGACCATCTCCGCGGGCGCGTCGTCGGCGACGAAATGGCGGACGAGCTTGCCGCAGATATGCTGCGCGGTCTTCGGGTTGGCGGCCAGGTCTTCGAGCATCAGCACGTGGTCCTGGCCATCGCCCTCGTCGTCCCGATAGGTCCGGCCGAGCAGATTGACGGGTCCCGCCTCGGCGAACCGAGGCTGATAGACGACCTGCATGGCGCGATTGTCGACGGAAAGTCCCGTCAGGATCAGCGCTGCGGCCCGAACGTCCTCCTGGGTATAGCCGCTGCCGGCGCCCAGGGTGTGGAGTTCGAGCAGCTCGCGGCCGAGGTTTTCATTGAGCCCGCGGCCGTTCTTGCGGGCGGCAACGGAGTCAGGCCCGACGCTCTGGTCCTGGTCGAGATAGATCAGCATGGCCGGATGCAGGATGGCGGCGGACAGCAGCCTGCTGAAGGAGCCGCCGAGATTGGGGCGGATCGCCTGCGCTTCGTAGAGCGGCACGATCATCCGCATCGGCAGCGACTTCATTACGCTGGTCGAGAAATGGTCGACCCAGAAACTCGCAAGGCGCTCATAGAAACCGAGCGGCGAATGGATCGCCTGGGCAAGCCGCGCCATCGCATCCTGCCGGTAGATGCGCCGCGCCTCGCTCTGGGTCGCCTTGCGGACGTCTTCGTTCGGATTGCCGGCCTTGCGGGCTTTCGCCTCGGCGGCAAGGAGCGAAACGACACGGGTTGCCGTGTCTAGCCGGCCAGCTATACCTTCGCGCGGAAAACGGGGCTTTCCGGAAGCCCCTTCCTCGATCTGTCCCAGCAGCGCCTCGACATCACGGGGCGGCTCTTCGCCGGGACGAAGACCATAACCGTACCGGATGGCGGCCAGGGTCGGGGTGGGAAGAGCCATTGAATCACTCCTCGTTGGACCCCCTTAGAGTCCCGAAAAAATGTGGTGGAAACCAACAGGAATTGCGGCCATTTCGTGACATGGACAATTTGTAATTCGTGACAGCGACGGAAGTTCCAGCGCTACGGGAGAAATCGAATCTACGGCACTACCGGGCTATCGGAACAATCCAAGAGCATCCGCCCAATATTGAGGCGCCACGAACGGCCGATTACCTTTTCATTCAGGATAACCCGGTTGGGTTGAAGAAGATCCCTCGAATGCAAGACTTTCTTATCGCCGCCATTGGATACTGCCGGCATCGGAACTCCAGCACAAGCAGATCGATGGAAGCCGAACTCAGAACAGGTCAAATCGACCCGGCCCTCGCACTGGACGTGAAGCGAGCACAGGCTTCGACCATGCTCGAACGCCTGACCTCGACGCTTGCCACCAATGCCGCGATATCCGCTTCGGCGCTTTTCGTCACCACGATCGACCGTGGCCTGACCCTTTCGGCCGGCCTCTGGTTCACGGCGGTGATCGCAAGCCTGGTCCTGCGTGTCGCACTGGCCTCGATCCTGACGCGTTGGGAAACCGTGGAACATGCTCCGCAGCAGGCACTGGATGTGCTGACCTTCGGAGCGCTCGTCAGCGGCCTCGCCTGGGCGGCTCTTCCGCTGACCGTGCCCGATTTCAATGCGCTTGGCGGAGATAGCGGCCTCTATCTGATCATGTGCGGCATGGCGACCGGCGCGGTCCTCATGGGCGTCGGACACAACCCGGTTTCCCTCGCCTTCGCGATACCGCCCAACATCTCGGTGATGGCCTCGCTTGCCGTCAGCGGCGGCGCCGGCGGCTGGCTCCTCACCATCGACGTCGTGGCGCTGACGATGGTACTGATCCGCAGCAGCCGCACCAGCGAGGCGACATTCGTCGGCAACGTGCTTGGCAAACTGAAGGCGACGGCGCTTGCCGATTCCCTCTCCAGTGCCAATTCGAACATCCTGCGCGCCAACTACCGGCTGGAAGTGCTCGCCAATTGCGATCCGCTGACCGGGCTCGCCAACCGAGCCGCCTTCAATACCGCCCTCGATACCGGAATTTCCGCCGCCCGCGCCGCGGAGGAGCAACTGGCCCTCCTCATCCTCGATCTCGACCGCTTCAAGACGGTCAACGATACGCTCGGTCACAGCGCCGGCGATGCCCTGCTCGTCGAGGTCAGCGACCGGTTGCGCTCGGCCGTCGACGGCCGGGGCACCATCGCCCGGCTCGGCGGCGACGAGTTCGCGATCATTCTCGGCGGCTCCGATGCGGGGAAACGCGCGCGCGACCTGGCGGCAGGCATCCTCGATCGCAGCCGGCAGCCGGTCATGCTCGAAGGCCAGCCGACCGTGGTCGGCACCTCGATCGGGCTTGCGTTTTTTCCGCTGCATGCGGATACCGCCGAAGACCTGTTCATCAGCGCCGACATGGCGCTCTACCGGGCCAAGGACGGCGGCCGGCGCCAGTGGCGCGAATTCGAGCCCGCCTTCCGCTCCCAGGCCGACCGCCAGAACCAGATCGAGCACGAACTCGCCGACGCGCTGGATGCCGGCGACGTCGAAGCCTGGTTCCAGCCGCAGGTCGACCTCGCCTCCCAGGAGATCACCGGTTTCGAGGCGCTGGTGCGCTGGCACCATCCCTATCTCGGGCCGATCGCGCCGCCGGAAATCGTCGCCGCAGCCCAGGCCGCCAATCTTGCCGACCGGCTGACCGCGACCATCGCCGAAGCGGCCTGCGGCCTGCTGACCCGCCTGCCCGCGCTCGGCCTGCCGCGGGCGACCGTCGCCATCAACGTCTCGCCGCGCGAGTTCGACCTCTACTCGGTCACCGACGTGCTCGACCGCATCACCGCCGCCCACCGCATCGATCCGGCGCTGTTCGAGATCGAGATCACCGAAGAGGCGATCCTCGACACGCTGGTCGCCGGCGAGCAGCTGAAGCGCATCGAGCGATCCGGCTACAAGCTCGCGGTCGACGATTTCGGTGCGGGCCATTCCTCGCTCGCCTATCTGGTGGCGCTCAAGGTCGACCGGCTGAAACTCGACCGCCGCTTCATCACCAACGTCCATCTCAGCCGCCAGAACCAGGAAATCGTCGGCGCCATGGCCGGGCTCGGCCGGGCGCTGTCGATGGAAGTGGTGGTCGAAGGCGTCGAGAGCGAGGAGGAGGCCAAGGCGCTGAAAGCGCTCGGCTGCGAATTCGCCCAGGGCTATTTCTTCGGCCGCCCGATGCCGGCCGAACGCATCCCCGGCTGGATCGAAAGCCGCCGCGCCGTCATCCAGCGCCAGGTGGCGTAGGAAAACTGTCCAAACCTCATAACAAGCCCTTGAGGTTGGCCGGAACCTAACGATAGGTTTGGCTCAATCAGGTATGGACACGGTATGGTCAAAGCCATTTTCTATCACAAGCCCGATAGCGCCTATAAGGATGTAACCGGAGTCCAATATCACTTTCCGAAGATGTACTTATCCAGGGTGCTCCAAACTGTCGGGGACTGGATTGTCTACTACGGCCCGATCCCCGGGATGGGCAGCCGCTATTATTCCGGCCTTTCTCAGGTCGTTGCTGTTGAACCCGATCCGGATATGCCTGACCATCACTATGCGTTCCTCTCTGGCTACATGGATTTCGACAGGCCAATCGGCTACGTCGAGCGGGGCGGCTTCGAGAAAAACTCGTCATGCCTGACGGCTCGATCAACAGCGGCCGAAGTGTCCAAGCCGTGAGGCTCATCGAGGATCGAGAATTCGCAGCCATTGTCGCAACTGGATTATCTGACCCAGACGAATGGCCGCAACGGACCGACTCGATCGATGGAGCCCACTCACCGGACGCGATGGAAGAGCCGGAACAAGCGCCCTATCTGGCAGGCGCCTATGAACGCCCAATCATCTCGCAGACCATCAACCGTCCATTCCGGGAGGCGAAGTTCCGCCAACATGTACGCAAAATCTACGACCGAACATGTGCTTTTACCGGCCTACGCCTCACCAACGGCGGTGGGCGCCCCGAAGTTGAAGCAGCTCATATCATTCCGGTAGAACGTGGAGGCAACGATTCCGTGCAGAACGGCATCGCGCTCTCCGGCACCGTCCATTGGATGTTCGACCGTGGTCTGTTGTCGCTTTCGGACGAGTATCGGATACTCTGCTCGCGGCAACTGAACGCGGATGTGTCCCATCTCCTTGTCAGCGACATGATAGCAAGAGTTCCGTCGGAGAAGCGGCTTCGGCCTCATCCGCACTATCTTGAATGGCACCGCGGGAATGTCTTCAAGCAATAGGCTTCAGGGCCGACGAACGCCGGCGGCTTGCCGTCTTGCCCCAAAAATCCGTTTCCCTTTTGTACTCGTTTTGTGACCTGCCCCTCTTCACTTTCGCGACGAGTCTCTCCATATTCGCGGCATGGCCAGATCACCGAAAAAATCGCCCGCCTCGAACCCGAAAAATCACAACGGTTTCGAGGAGGCCCCGCAATCGTCGTTCGAAGGCGCGCCTCTGCAAGGCAGCGTATCCGACTGGGTGAAGCAGCTCGAGGCGGAGGCGGAAGCGTCGGGCGTCGAGACGCAGCGCGAGATTGCCTCCAAGGCCGGCAAGCATCGCAAGAGAATAGAGATCGCGGCGCGTGAGGAAGCCATCAAGGCCGCCAAGTCGGCCCCGACGACGGCCAAAAACACCACTGCCTCGAAGACCGCCCGCGGCGTGTCGATCGGCGCCTCGTCGGATCCGAAGACGCGGGCCCGCGCCGGGCTCAACCCGGTCGCCGGCATGGATACGTCGCTGGAGGATGCCGAAAACCTCGCCTCCGGCGCGGTCACCGCCACCGTGGAAGCGCTGTCGGCGCTGATCGAGAGCGGCAATCCGCTGTTCAAGGACGGCAAGCTGTGGACGCCGCACCGCCCCGCCCGGCCGGAAAAATCCGAGGGCGGCGTCACCATCCGCATGGCGTCCGACTACGAGCCGGCCGGCGACCAGCCGACCGCCATCCGCGACCTCGTGGCAGGCATCAACGACAACGAGCGCTCCCAGGTCCTGCTCGGCGTCACCGGCTCGGGCAAAACCTTCACCATGGCCAAGGTAATCGAGGCGACCCAGCGCCCGGCCGTGATCCTGGCGCCCAACAAGACGCTGGCGGCGCAGCTCTATTCCGAGTTCAAGAACTTCTTCCCGGACAACGCGGTCGAATATTTCGTCTCCTATTACGACTATTACCAGCCGGAAGCCTATGTGCCGCGCTCCGACACGTTCATCGAGAAGGAATCGTCGATCAACGAACAGATCGACCGGATGCGCCACTCCGCCACCCGTTCGCTGCTGGAGCGCGACGACTGCATCATCGTCGCCTCGGTCTCCTGCATCTACGGTATCGGCTCGGTCGAGACCTATACGGCGATGACCTTCCAGATGTCGGTCGGCGACCGATTGGATCAACGTCAATTGTTGGCAGACTTGGTGGCCCAGCAATACAAGCGCCAGGACCTGAATTTCGTGCGCGGCTCGTTTCGCGTGCGCGGCGACACGATCGAGATCTTCCCGGCCCATCTTGAGGATGCCGCCTGGCGCATCTCGATGTTCGGCGACGAGATCGATGCGATCACCGAGTTCGATCCGCTCACCGGCCACAAGGTCGGCGACCTGAAATCGGTGAAGATCTACGCCAATTCGCATTACGTCACCCCGCGCCCGACGCTGAACGGCGCCATCAAGGCGATCAAGGAAGAGCTGAAGCTGCGCCTCGCCGAGCTCGAAAAGGGCGGCCGCTTGCTCGAAGCCCAGCGGCTGGAACAGCGCACCCGCTACGATATCGAGATGCTGGAGGCGACCGGCTCCTGCGCCGGCATCGAGAACTATTCGCGTTATCTCACCGGCCGCAATCCCGGCGAGCCGCCGCCGACCCTGTTCGAATACATCCCCGACAACGCCCTGCTGTTCATCGATGAAAGCCATGTCTCGGTCAGCCAGATCGGCGGCATGTACCGGGGCGACTTCAGACGAAAAGCGACGCTCGCCGAATACGGTTTCCGCTTGCCGTCGTGCATGGACAACCGGCCGCTGCGCTTCGAGGAATGGGATGCAATGCGCCCGCTCACCGTCGCCGTCTCGGCGACGCCCGGCAACTGGGAGATGGAACAGTCCGGTGGCGTGTTCGCCGAACAGGTGATCCGCCCGACCGGCCTGATCGACCCGCCGGTGGAAGTCCGTTCCGCCCGCTCCCAGGTCGACGACGTGCTCGGCGAAATCCGCGAGACCGCCGCCAAGGGGTACCGGACGCTCTGCACCGTGCTCACCAAGCGCATGGCCGAAGATTTGACCGAATACCTGCATGAACAGGGGGTTCGCGTGCGCTACATGCACTCGGACATCGACACGCTGGAGCGCATCGAGATCATCCGCGACCTGCGCCTCGGCGCCTTTGACGTCCTGGTCGGCATCAACCTTCTGCGCGAGGGCCTCGACATTCCCGAATGCGCCTTCGTCGCCATCCTCGACGCCGACAAGGAAGGCTTTTTGCGCTCGGAGACGTCGCTGATCCAGACCATCGGGCGTGCCGCGCGTAACGTCGACGGCAAGGTCATCCTTTATGCCGACAAGATCACCGGCTCGATGCAGCGCGCCATGGACGAAACCGCCCGCCGCCGCGAAAAGCAGATGGAATACAACACCGCCAACGGCATCACGCCGGAATCGGTGAAGGCACGGATCTCCGACATCCTCGACTCGGTCTACGAGCGCGACCACGTCCGCGCCGACATTTCCGGCGTCTCCGGCAAGGGTTTTGCGGATGGCGGCCACCTGGTCGGCAACAACCTGCAGGCCCATCTCAATGCGCTCGAAAAATCGATGCGCGACGCCGCCGCCGACCTCGACTTCGAAAAGGCCGCGCGCCTGCGCGACGAAATCAAACGCCTCAAGGCCGCCGAACTCGCCGTCATGGACGACCCGATCGCCCGCGACGAAGCCCGCGCCGTCGAAGGCGGCAGTGGCAAGGGCGGCAACGGCAAGGGCGGAAACGGCAAAAGCGGAGCAAAACCTCGCCGCGAGTCCCCTTCTACCCAAGGGGGAGAAGGTGCCCGAAGGGCGGATGAGGGGGAAACCACACCCTCGACCTCCCTTTTCGCCAAACCCAACCTCGACGACATGGGCCGCGACATCGCCGAACCCGCCAAGCCATCGCTGTTCCGCAAGAACGACCTCGACGAAATGACCGTCGGCCGCACCGAAAAACCAGTCACCGGCAAGCTTCCGCCGAAACCGTCATCCTCAACCTCTCTGCCGTCATCCTCGTCCTCGGGTTCAACCCGAGGATCCACCGACGATCCCCGCCCCCTCGTGCGCGGCAAGGTCGGTGCGGGAAGTTATGAGGATGCGGGCGAACAGAAGCGGAAGAGCCGGACCAAGGGGAAGACGGGGCGGCCGGGGCGGTAAGCCGCGTGAACTTTAGGGACCAAGAAATTCAAAAGCAATGAGTGAGGCGGTATGCCTCCAACAGCATAACAACATCAAGGCTAATGCTACTTTTGGATTGAAAGAACTGCGCAAAATTGCAATATGCTCCCCCACATCCCGAAGTAGCAGAGGACGTTTCGTGGTCGAGCATAAAACGGTGTCAATGCAGGAATCTACAACGGGCGCCGTTTCACAGTTTCTCGACTACGAGGGATGTGAATGTCTCCAATCAATTAAACTGCTGGCTTTTCTCTCTGGCGCGCTTCAGCGCTATGAAGAAGAAGGCGTCGTCTTAAATCCAAAACTCGTGCTGTGTAACAGCATTGCTGATTTCGCAAAGGCGCTGCCTGGCGGGAAGTTCATTGTAATTGGAGAAGATTCTTACTCAGGGGAGTCCGGCAAAAAAATATTGAAGCAATGTGCCAATCTAGCGGCGGCTGGATGGGTAATTTTTGTGGAGCGGAGAGAGGACGGAAGCAATGTTAAATTTGGAGTTCTTTCCTTTCTTGAAAGTCCTACATCACTTGATTTAAGAGAGATGGTCTCCCTGAGCGCGCAGCCCGGTTTCGTTGTTGTCATTGAAAAAATAGACCCTAAGACGGTGCTCATGACGGGAGCTCGCGGCAATACCCTCAGGATCGCTTTTTCAACAACACGCACCGCAGATGAAGAAGGCTTAGCCCTGCAGAAATTCAGTATCGCGTGCACTTCAAATACCACTACTGATGGATTTTCGGTATATTTTCGAAATTTACTAAATAAATCCCTGAATATGAGCCATGGAAGCATTCTCGTATGCCGTCAAGCAAACGACATAAACAAGGTTAGGGGGATGAATGATGCAGTGAAGATTACCCCTCCTCTTAATCTACATGCGGCCTTTAATTCCTACAGAACAATAAATAGCTCCGAATCTATACTTGAACTTCAGCGATCGGAAGCTTTGCTGGTTGGAATGATGCAATCTGATGGAATAGTTGTGTTCGATGAAGAAGGACAAGTAACTGCTTATCGCGTCTTCTATAAGGAAGTTGCTAAAAAGCGCGGCGAAAAGGATGCCAAGACGACGCCAGTTGGAGGTGCACGGCGTCGAGCATTTGAGGGCGTTAAGAGTCTTGTGGGTTCCGAACTAAAGTGCGCTCTATTTAGATCTCAAGATGGTTTGACCGTTTATCAGGGAGCACAAAATGCCCAATGATCAAATTGCTCTCTGGAAAGCGAACAATGCCCCAGCAATTCTTGATTCGGTATCTGACCCACAACAAATAACCGCCCGCGCGCTCCAATTACGGGACCGAGAGCGGCATCAAATCGCAACTAATTTTGCAGCAGAGAACTTCGAAGTCGCTTCCACGTATGTTTGGACGCGGACCATGGCTCTACTTAAGCGGCAACTCAGTGCTCTTGGCTCTGAATTTATAGGCGAATTGCTTCAGCGGCCGGAAATCGGTGAGTTTACGGATATTGCAACCGCCATCTCCGACTCCGAAGCAATTTCCTTGGCGCTCGACCTCGGAATGATTAGCCCGCTTCAGAGCAAGCGTCTCTTTCACTCGCAGGAAATCGTAACTTATTTCGCAGGGCTGAGTGGGCATGAAGAAAATGGCTACGAAGAAGAAATAATGACTAGGGAGGACGCTATCTCATGCCTGCGAGTATGCGTTCAAGGGGTATTGGGCCATGAAAATATAGGTGCAGCCGAAGATTTCAAATTATTCAGGAATAAATTGGCTTCAGAGACTCTTACGGTTGATAGCCCCGAGCTTATCCGTCTACGCGCCTCCCCATATTTCTTTGTAAGGACAGCAGTCAGCGTATTGATGTCCCTGTTTAGATCGGCAAAGGGTGCGCAACTTGAGCATACTGCCAGGAATGCATTGCTGATTGTGCCGGAGTTTTGGCCGAATCTTAAAGATCCAGAGCGGTGGCAGATAGGTCAGGTTTACGCTGAAGAGTACAATGAAGGTCGAAAAGACAGCCTAAAAGGGCTTCATACCGTCCTCGTTAGAGTATCGGGATTTGACTATGTTCCTGAAAATCTCCGATCTTCAACATTTATGAAAGTTGCGGCAAGTGTAATTGCCGCTCACGAAGGCCATGACAATTTTTACAATGAGCCCGCTCCAATGCGCGAACTGGCAAATCTCGGGAGCTCCATTCCCGGACCGGCATTTGCCGCATGTATGACAGCTGCTCTTTGCGTGAAACTTGGGAATCGCTGGGGTCTTTCCCGAGCTGCCCAGGGCTCTGCGGACCTTTTACTTGAAGGTATTTCACCAGAAAGGTGGCTGCACTACTTCGATGGGCGCTTAGAGGAGGATCGACGCATTCTCTATAAGCTTGATGAAGACAAACCCGCAAGACGTTGGATAGATCTAATAGCGTCTTTGAACATCGACGTAAGTAGCATCAAGTCGAAATCGGTGAAAAGGCTCCTCAAAGCGACGCAGGATGGACAGATACCCCGGGTAGCGGAGATATCACGTGGCATGTATCGATCGGCGATTGGGATGAAACAGTAAACGCTTAGTTGAAATTTCAATCCGAATGTTGCTAACCAGCTAATAGACTGGATGGGAAGGTAACAGCCCTTGAACGTAACCTTTAATACTCACTCCCCCCTATCCTTCCACCCCTCCATCCCCTAATCATCTCCTTACATCCAAACGGGAAACGACTCACCCATGCGCATGCCGGCCATCGTTTTCGGACTGCTGTTTTCCCTGCTGGCTGCGGCCGGCGCCGAGGCGCGGGTCTACAAGTCGCCGCAGGCCCTGATCAAATCGCTTTATGCCGACACGATCGACCCGGCCGAGGACGATGCGCCCTCGCCCTATTCCGCCTATTTTTCCGATGCGCTCAACGAGAGCCTGACGGCGAATGGCGGGGCGGTGGATTTCGATCCGATCCTGGCCGGACAGGATGGCGTCGCCAGCAATATCCAGCTTTCCCCGCCGATCGTTTTCGGCGACACGGCCGAGCTGGAAGTGTCCTTCCGCAACGGCAAGCTGTCGGCGACGCTCTTCTATACGCTGGTGCGCGAAAACGGCGGCTGGAAGGTGGACGACATCGCCGACCAATCCGGCGACGAACCCTGGAGCCTTCGCGACCTGCTGGGGCAGTAGGGGGCGATCTGGCGCAGCCACACGTCCCCTCATTCCTGTCCTTGTGACAGGAATCCAGCAGCGCCGTCTCGGTGGTGCAGGGGCCGCGTATGCCGCACCGCCCCCGGCCCTTCGCTTTGGCTCAGGGCGTTCGAGGCTCAAAACGCTCCACTGGAGCGTTTTGCCGGCCGCAGGCCGTCGCCTCTCACCCCACAAATGCCCGTTCGATGACGAACTCGCCGGGCTTGTTGTTGGAGCCTTCGACGAGGCCGGCCTTTTCGAGCAGGTCCTTGGTGTCCTTCAGCATCGCGGTCGAGCCGCAGATCATGCCGCGGTCGACGGCCGGGTCGAGCGCCGGGACGCCGAGATCGGTGAACAGCTTGGCCGACTCGATCAGGTCGGTGATGCGGCCGCGATATTTGAAATCCTCGCGGGTCACGGTCGGGTAATGCTTGAGCTTGGTGCCGACGATCTCGTGCAGAAATTCGTGGTTGTTGATCTCGTGCACCAGGTCGAAACCGTATTTCAGCTCGGCGATGTCGCGGCAGGTATGGGTGAGGATGACCTCGTCGAACTTTTCGTAGGTCTCGGGGTCGCGGATCAGGCTGGCGAAGGGCGCGATGCCGGTGCCGGTCGAGAACATGTAGAGCCGCTTGCCGGGCGTCAGCGCATCGAGCACCAGCGTGCCGGTCGGCTTCTTGCGCATCAGCACCGTGTCGCCCGGCTTGATCGCCTGCAGGTGCGAGGTCAGCGGTCCGTCCGGCACCTTGATCGAGAAGAACTCGAGTTCCTCGTCCCAGGCCGGGCTGGCGATCGAATAGGCGCGGTAGACCGGCTTGTCGCCGACCATCAGGCCGATCATCGCGAACTCGCCGGAGCGGAAGCGGAAACCGGCCGGCCGCGTCATGCGGAAGCGGAACAGGCGGTCGGTATAATGCTCGACGGCGAGCACCGTCTCGGCATAAACGCCGTCCGGAATCTTTGCCTGAACCTGGGCCACTGCGAATTCTTCCGTCTTTGCTGGAGCGTTCATGCCTATCGGTCTCTTCGTCTCGTCGTTCTTCGCAAAAGCGAAATATACCATCTGGTCCCGCATTTGAAGGCATCCGCGTGCCTTTGTCGCGGGCCTTTCAGAAAATATGTGCGGGAAATTCACCTTTCGGCCGGTCGTTCCCCGGCCTCAGGCCGTCACGGTGCGGCGCCGCCAGCTGTAGCCCTCGCCCTTTTCGGCGTGGCGGGCCGTCGGCTGGTAGTGTTCGGCGATGCCCGGCAGCCGGCCCTCCTCGAGCCGCTTCAGCGCCGTGGCGTTCTTCACCGAAAAGCTGTCTATGCCACAGCGCAGCATCAGCGGCACCTGGTCGATCAGCACGTCGCCGACCGCGCGCAACTCGTTCCTGTAGCCGAGCCGGTCGCGCAGCAGCGAGGCATGCGAAAAGGCGCGGCCGTCGTTGAAGGCCGGGAAATCCACCGCGACGATCTCGATGCGGTAGAGATAGGGTTCGAGCTTGCGCACGTCGTCCGCCGGGCGGATCAGCACGCCGAGGCCGACGTCGTTGCTCTCCTCGGCGCGGGCGATCATCTCGTCGAGCGGCAGCAGCACCTTCTGGTCCTCGGTCGCCGTCACCTCTTCGGTCTCGATCACCCAGGGGTCGTTTTCGACGAAGCCGGTTTCTCTCCAGAGTCTGGTCATCACGCCGCCTCCGCCTTGGCATCGCCATAGAGCGCTTCCTTGAAAGGCTGCGGCCCGACACGGCGATAGGCTTCGAGGAAGGTCTCCTCCTTGGCGAGGCGAAGGCCGAGATAGGTGTCGACGATGGTTTCCACCGCGTCGGTCACCTTGTTCGGCTCGAAACCGCGGCCGATGATCTCGCCGATCGAGGTGTTCTCGTCGCCGGAACCGCCGAGCGTGATCTGATAAAGCTCGGCACCCTTCTTCTCGACGCCCAGGAGGCCGATATGGCCGACATGGTGATGGCCGCAGGCATTGATGCATCCGGAAATCTTGATCTTGAGCTCGCCGATCTCGGCCTGGCGCTCCGGCGATCCGAAGCGGGTGGAGATCTCCTGCGACAGCGGGATCGAACGGGCATTCGCCAGCGCGCAATAGTCCAGCCCGGGACAGGCGATGATGTCGGTGATCAGCCCGGCATTGGCGGTCGCGAGATTATGGGCGACCAGCGCCCTGTACAGCGGCTCGAGATCGGCCAGCGCCACATGCGGCAGGATGACGTTCTGCTCGTGGCTGATGCGGATCTCGTCGAAGGCGAACTCTTCCGCCAGATCGGCGATCGCGTCCATCTGCACGTCGGAGGCGTCGCCCGGAATGCCGCCGATCGGCTTCAGCGAGATGGTGACCATGCCGTAGTCGGGATGTTTGTGCGGCTTGACGTTTTGATCGACCCAGCGGGCGAAATTCTCGTCGGTCTTTTTCCAGCCGGCGAGCTGCGGCCAGCCTTCGGCCCGGTCGGGAAGAGCCGGCGGCGCGAAATAGGCGGCGATCGCCTGGATGTCTTTCTCCGGCAGCTTCAGCTCGGTGCCCTGCAGGTGGGAGAATTCCTCCTCCACCTGGCGGGCCAGTTCCTCGGCGCCGGTCTCATGCACGAGGATCTTGATGCGCGCCTTGTACTTGTTGTCGCGGCGGCCGTGCAGATTGTACACGCGCATGATCGCGGTCGTGTAGGAGAGCAGGTCTTCCTCGGGAAGAAAATCCTTGATCTTCTTGGCGATCATCGGCGTACGGCCCTGCCCGCCGCCGACATAGACCGCAAAACCGATCTGACCATCCTCGCTCTTCTTCAGGTGCAGGCCGATGTCGTGCACCTGGATCGCGGCGCGGTCGCGGTCGGCGCCGGTGACGGCAATCTTGAACTTGCGCGGCAGATAAGAGAATTCCGGGTGGACCGAAGACCACTGGCGCAGAATCTCGGCGTAAGGCCTGGGATCGGCGACTTCATCGGCGGCAGCACCGGCGAAATGGTCGGCGGTGACGTTGCGAATGCAGTTGCCCGAGGTCTGCAGCGCATGCATCTCGACGCTTGCGAGCTCGGCCAGGATATCCGGCGTGTCGGAGAGTTTCGGCCAGTTGTACTGGATGTTCTGGCGGGTGGTGAAATGCCCGTAACCGCGGTCATACTTGCGGGCGATATGGGCGAGCATCCGCATCTGCTTGCCGTTCAGCGTCCCGTAGGGGATCGCGACGCGCAGCATGTAGGCGTGAAGCTGGAGGTAGACCCCGTTCATCAGGCGCAGCGGCTTGAACGCGTCCTCGGCCAGCTCACCGGCGAGGCGGCGGCCGACCTGATCGCGGAACTGCTCCACGCGGCTCGAAACAAAAGCGTGGTCGAATTCGTCGTAACGGTACATGACTTCCTCAAACTGCGATGAAGGCCGGATCGGCGGGGCGGTAACCGGCAGCATATTCCATGGTCGGGCCCTGGGCACGAATACGTTCGCGAAGACGCAGCGGCCAGAGCTTGCCGTCCTGCTCCTGCACGTCGATGACAGCGACGTCAACAACCAGGTTTTGCGCAAAATCGCGCTTGCCGATCGCTTCCAGCGAGGCCACGGCCTCGGGATGGCGCGCGACGATCGCGTCCTGCAGGTTTTCCACCCACTGGCCGTTCGCATCGAGCCAGACGGCGATGCCGTCGGAAAGGCGGTTGGCGGTCAAAACCTTGTCGGTCATCTTGTCTGTTCCATTTCCTCGCGAACCGGCATCTTACCATGGGAAAGCGGTTCGGACTTTTCGAAATTCGCACCGGCGACGGCTTCGCCGATGATCACCATGACCGGGCCGGAAAGATCGTCGCGCGCTTCCAGGTCCGGCAACTCGCGAAGAACGCCGTGGAAGAGCCGGCGGTCGGCGCGGCTGGCGTTCTCGATCACGGCGACGGTGGTTTCCGGGGCAAGGCCGGCGCCCATCAGCCGTTCGGCGACGGAGGCGGCGACCGTGCGGCCCATATAGACGGCGATCGTCGCGCCGGAGATCGCAAGGCTCGCCCAGTCGGGCAGAACGTCGCCGGTCAGGTCATGGCCGGTGGTGAAGATCAGCGACGAGGCAACGCCACGCAGCGTCAGCGGCAGCTCGAAATCGGCAGCTGCGGCAAAAGCGGAGGTGATGCCCGGTACGATCTCGTAAGTGACACCGGCGTCGCGGAGCGCTGCCATTTCCTCGCCGGCGCGGCCATAGACCAGCGGATCGCCGGACTTGAGGCGCACGACGCGCTTGCCTTCGCGGCCGAGCCTGACCAGCAGCTTGTTGATTTCGTCTTGAGACTTCGAATGGCAGCTTTTGCGCTTGCCGACCGACAGGCGCTCGGCATCGCGGCGGCCCATGTCGACGATCGCCTGCGGCACCAGCGCGTCAAAGACGATCGCATCGGCTTCCATCAGCACGCGCTGGGCACGCAGCGTCAAAAGATCCTCGGCACCCGGGCCGGCCCCGACCAGCCAGACATGACCTGCGGCGCGACCGGTGGTCGACAGCAGCGCATTGGCCGAGCGGCGGGCGGTGGCGATATCGTTGGCATCGACGGCGCTTGCGACATCGGCCGAGAAGAAGCGGCGCCAGAAGATCCGGCGCGATACGCCGCGCGGCACCAGGCGTTCGGCGGCATCGCGATATTCCGCGGCGAGACGGGCGAGAACGCCGAGCGATGGCGACAGCATCTGGTCGATGCGGGCGCGGATCATCTGGGCGAGAACCGGGCCGGCGCCCTCGGTGCCGATGGCGATCGCCACCGGCGCGCGGTTGACGAGGGCCGGCGTGTAGAAGTCACAGAAATCGGGCTGGTCGACGGCATTGGCCGGGACCTTTTCGGCGCGGGCCGCAGTGACGATCGAACGATCCAGGGCCGCGTCGCCGGTTGCGGCAAACACCATCACCGCGCCCTTGACCTGATCTGCGAGCTGATCCGGCGAGAAATCCGAATGACTGGTTTCGATGCCCTGAGCGGCCAGCCAGCCGGCATAATCCTGATCAGGTGCGGAGACGTAAGCAACGATGTCCGCATCGGTGTTGCGCAGCAGCCGGGCCTTGGCATAGGCTTCGTCGCCATTGCCGAACACGACAACGCTCCGTCCGCTGACGCGGAAGAAAGCCGGGAAGACCGACAGGCGTTGTTGGCTTGGAGACATGCGGTTATCCTGAATCATATAACTGCAATATCCACAATAAGGCATCGGAATTGAAGGAATGGATATGCGAAGTGGATTGGGAGCCGGTATTTCTGTTTTACGATCAACCGGTTCTTGAGCAAAAGCCACCACAGACGATATTTCTCCAGTATTTCTGTAGACTACAGTGTTTTTTGCCCCGATCCTTTCGTTCCGCGCCATAAACTGCCTAGACACCTTGCAATAAAGAGTTCCCATGACAATCGCCGCCCGCCTTCTCGACGTCATCGAAAACGACATCCTGCCCCTGACGGAAAAAGGCGTCGCCGCCGGCAACAAGGTTTTCGGCGCGGCGATCCTCAAGAGATCCGATCTGTCGCTGGTGATTGCCGAAACCAACAACGAGCTCGAAAATCCGCTGTGGCACGGCGAGGTGCACACGCTGAAGCGCTTTTACGAAACCACACGAGATCTTCCCACCAAAGACCTGATTTTCCTCTCGACTCACGAACCTTGCACGATGTGCATGTCGGCGATCACCTGGGCCGGTTTCGACAATTTCTACTATTTTTTCAGCCACGAAGATTCGCGCGACGCCTTCGCCATCCCGCATGACCTGAAGATCCTCAAAGAGGTTTTCGGCCTGGAGCCCGGCGGTTACCGGCGCAACAATGCCTTCTGGCATTCCTACGCAATTGCCGATCTGGTCGAGAGCGAAGACGAGCCGCTCCGTGCCGGTCTCAAGACCCAGACCAGCCGGATCAAAGCCCGATATGACGGGCTTTCCGGCGTCTACCAGTCCGGCAAGGACAAAAACACCATTCCGCTCGCCTGACATCCGGCATTGAAGGACAAGATGATGGAAGCATCGAAGGATATTTCGCGGCTGATCGAGATCATGGCGGCGCTCAGGACACCCGTCACCGGCTGCCCCTGGGACCTCGAACAGAATTTTTCGACCATCAAGCCCTATACGATCGAGGAGGCCTATGAGGTCGCCGATGCGATCGAGCGTAACGACATGAACGATCTCTGCGAGGAGTTGGGCGACTTGCTGCTGCAGGTGGTCTTCCACGCCCGCATGGCCGAGGAAGCCGGCGAATTCTCTTTCGGCGACGTCGTCCAGGCGATCACCGAAAAGATGATCCGCCGGCATCCGCATGTCTTTGCCGTTTCGGATGCCGCGACGCCGGATGCGGTGAAGCTGCAATGGGACGACATCAAGACGGAAGAGAAGCGCGAGCGGGCAGAGCGGCGGGCACGACGGGGCATTACGGAAGATTTCAAGGCCGGATACCTGGGCAGCGTCCACCGCAACCAGCCGGCCCTGACCGAGGCGTTGAAGCTGCAGCAGCGGGCGGCAAAGGTCGGCTTCGACTGGTCGGCGGCCGAACCGATCCTCGACAAGATCGAGGAGGAGATCGGGGAACTGCGCGAAGCTCTGCGCGACGGAAACCAGGACAAGGTTACCGACGAACTCGGCGATCTCATCTTCGCGCTGGTCAATATCGGCCGGCATGTGAAAGCAGATCCGGAAGAGGCGCTGCGCGGCACCAATACGAAATTCAGGCGGCGATTCAATTATATAGAAACATCTCTTCAACAATCGAATGAGACGCTGGAAGCTGCCACGCTGGAACGCATGGAAGAACTCTGGCAGGCCGCCAAGGCGATCGAACGGAAGCTCGGCTGACGGTCCCGCCCGACCTCTTGATCGCCGCAGCAAGGAGATTACCTACTTCCCGATCATATCAGATCGGGACAGTGACATGCAGGAGCAAAGCAATCGGCTCGGCCTGCGAACGGCCAAGATCACCGCAATCTTCATGGCCTTCCTGGCAATCCTGATATTCGCTTGCGCGGGCACGTTGGACTACTGGCAGGCCTGGCTCTACCTGGCGAACTTCACCGCCTGGACGATCGGAACCGGCTGGTATGTGGTGACGCACAGCCCCGAGCTTGCGGAGAAACGGCTGAGCGCCGGGCCGGGTTCGGAAACGCTGCCCGCGCAGAAGCGCATCCAGGCTTATAACAGCGTGGTAATGCTGACGCTCTATGTGGTCTCCGCTCTGGATTACCGTTTCTCATGGTCGTCCACGCCGGTTGCACTCGTCATTGTCGGAAACATTCTGACCGCTCTCGGATTTGCGGGCTGTCTCGCCGTCTTCCGGCAGAATTCCTATGCCTCGGCGACCGTGGGCGTACAGCCCAGCCAGAGCGTCGTCTCCGACGGTCTCTACGGTCTTGTGAGACATCCGATGTACAGTTCCGCCATGTTTCTTTTCTCAGGCGCCCCGCTTGCGCTCGGATCGCTCTGGGGACTGCTACTCGTGCCGCCTATCGTCGGCGGACTGGTCGCCCGACTGATCGATGAGGAAAGGCATCTGCGGGCCGAATTGGAGGGCTATGCCACCTATTGCGAGCGCGTCAGATACAGGCTGGTTCCGGGGGTCTACTAGGCCGCTATCTGCGGCTCCCTACGCTGTTCGGCCGGCGGCGACGACTTTCTCCATCCGGTTCTGGAAGAGACGGTTGAGCGCCGTTCGGGAGGGTTTTTCCACCAGGTAGAAGCTGGCGAGTGCGGCCAGCACGGCGGCTAGGATCAGCAACGGGGTCGGTGCCGCGCCCTCGCGGTAAAGCTTGTAGAAGGGCTGCTGCCACAGATAAAGCGAATAGGACCACAGGCCGGCATAGGTGAGCACCTTGGCCGACAGCATCTTGCGGAAGACCGGCGCCGCGCTGTCGATCGTGGTGATCGACAGTGCCAGCATGGCGGTCGACAGGCCGAAGGAGAGGACGTGAAACGGCATCCCCTTCGCCACGACCGCAATCAACAGCGCCAGCGGCGAGACCCACCAGGGAGCCTGGCGGTTGCGCAGGAATAGCCAGAGGCCGCCGGCGATGAATATGCCTGCCACGGAGACGTCGCTGCGCCAGTGGGTATAGAGAACGCTTGCGCCGAGTTCCGTGCGAATGAGGCCATTCAGCATGGCCGCAGCGCCGAGTGCGACGATCAGAGCCCCGACAGGAAACAGTCTGCGGCGCGACAGGAACGCGACGCCCGCCAGAAGAACATAGGCATGTTCTTCGACGCATAGCGACCACAGGTGATCAAGCAGCGCCACCGGATGGGTATAGACCATGGCGTAGTTGATCGTGAACGTCAGCGCCAGCAATGCCGCGACAGGGCCGTGCGAAATCTCGGTGCCCTGGAAGGCAAGGGTCGTGATGACGACGAACGCGAAGAGCGCCGGATAAATTCTTGAGAAACGCCTGAAAAAGAAGGTCGGCAGTTCCGCCCGCTTGACGAACAGAATTTCCGACATCAACCGCCCGGACAGAACGAAAAACAGGTCCACCCCGAAGGTACTGACGCCGGGCCAGAAATCATCGATCCAGAAATGGCCCACTATCACGAAGAGTACCGCAATACCTCTCCACCCATCCAGGTAGTCCAGGTGTGCTCCGGTCTCTTCCCTCGGTGGATTTTGTATCATCGCGAAACCCGTTTTTGCTGCCCGCGGATGATAATACCGCAAGAATCGTGGCCGTCCTCGTCGGCTCATGTTGCACCGCAAAAAACCGGCAACATCATGACGCTGCCGGCGGTTGCCGAAGTTGCGCGCAGCGCGCTCCTATCGCTCCCAGTCTTCCTTGTCCGGTTTCAGGCCATTGCCGAGCTTGCGCTCCAGTTCGGCTGCCTCGGCCTCGGACATGCGGACATCCAGAGTGACGGAGCCGTCCTCGTTGTCCTCACGGCCGTCGACGACGGAATTGCTGTAGACCCAGGAGACGAGGCCGAGCTTTTCCGGCGGGATGGTGATCGAGGTTTCGGTCAGCACGCCGGAGAGACGTTTCGAGATCTCGTCCATCAGGGGCTCGACGCCCTCGCCCGTGATCGCCGAGACCGCCATGACGTTCTCGCGGCCGACGGCGCGTTCGGCGATCGCCTCATGGGCTTCCGGGTCGAGCCGGTCGATCTTGTTCCAGACCTCGATGATGCGGGCTGCCGCTTCCTTCTCGTCGATGCCGAGATCGGCAAGGATGCGCATCACGTCGCCGGCCTGGGCGGCATTGTCCGGGTCGGACATGTCGCGCACATGCAGGACGAGATCGGCCTCCAGCACCTCTTCCAGCGTGGCGCGGAAGGCGGCGACCAGATGGGTCGGCAGATCGGAGATGAAGCCGACCGTATCGGAGAGGATCACCGTGCGGCCATGCGGCAGCTTCATGCGGCGCAGCGTTGGATCGAGCGTCGCAAACAGCATGTCCTCGGCAAGCACGCCGGCGCCGGTGATGCGGTTGAACAGCGTCGACTTGCCGGCATTGGTATAACCGACCAGCGCCACGATCGGGTGCGGCACCTTGCGGCGTTTGGCGCGGTGAAGCTGACGGGTGCGCACGACCTGTTCGAGTTCGCGCTCCAGCTTGACGATGCGTTCCTGAAGCAGCCGGCGGTCGGCCTCGATCTGGGTTTCGCCGGGGCCGCCCATGAAGCCGGCACCACCGCGCTGGCGTTCAAGGTGGGTCCAGCTGCGGACCAGGCGGCCCTTCTGGTAATTGAGATGCGCCAGATCGACCTGCAGCGTGCCTTCCTTCGTGGAAGCGCGGCGGCCGAAGATCTCGAGGATCAGGCCGGTCCGGTCGATGACCTTGGCCTGCCATTCCTTTTCGAGATTGCGCTGCTGCACCGGGGTCAGCGGATGATCGACGATGACGAGGCCGGCGTCGTGCTCGTCGAGCAGCGCCTTGATTTCCTCTATCTTGCCGCTGCCCATCAGCGTTCCTGGGCGCGGCTGGCTGATCGGTACGATCAGCCCCTGCACGATCTCGAGGTCGATCGCCTTGGCAAGGCCGATCGCCTCTTCGAGGCGGGCTTCGTTGGAGCGCTGCGGCGCGGGTGCCTGGCTAGAGTCGCCCTGCCCCGCCTTCGACCGTGCCTGCTTGAGGACCGGCACGATGACGAGTGCGCGCATATCGTCCCGGCGCTTTTCAGCCTCCGGGACCATGGATTCTTTAGACGTATCGCGATTTGAAATCTGTTCTGTCCTGTTAGGCCGCATTCTCTTCGGTTTCGAACATCTGCATGGGCTGGCCCGGCATGATGGTCGAGATCGCGTGCTTATACACGAGCTGAGAGTGGCCGTCACGGCGAAGCAGGACGCAGAAGTTGTCGAAAGAGGTCACGACACCTGTCAGCTTGACCCCGTTGATCAGGAAAATCGTCAGGGAAATCTTCTGCTTGCGAACGGTATTAAGAAATAAATCCTGCAGGTTCTGAGAACGTTCCGCCATAGCGCCGCTTCTTTCTTTTTTGCCGGCCAATAAGCCGGGATCATGATCAAGCTTGATAAGAGGCGACCGGAAAGCGCCCCGTGCTTCCCTTCCCCGATGTTTGACTATCAAATCGTCGTCTTTTCCGCAACGTCGAAAAAGGTGTCGCGTATACTTGACGATACGGTGCCCGGATGGCCATTGGCCACTGGCTTGTTGTCGATTTCGACGATCGGGACGCAGATCCCGGTGGCGGAGGTGAAAAAGACCTCGCGCGCCGCCAGCATCTCTTCCGTCTTGAACTCGCGCTCGACCACCTTGAGCCCGAGCTTTTTGGCGACATCGATGAGGGTCGTGCGGGTGATTCCCTTGAGAATGCCGTGTTCGGCCGGCCGGGTGACCAGCTCGCCATCCCGCGTGACGATCCAGACGTTCGAAGAGGCACCTTCCATGACGATGCCGGAACGATCGATGAAGATGGCGTCCTGAGCGCCGGCCTCCTTCGCCTGCTGCTTGGCAAGCACGTTCGGCAGCAGGCCGACCGTCTTGATGTCGACGCGGTCCCAGCGGTTCTCAGGCAGGGTGATGACCTTGATACCACTGGCATATTTTTTGGCGGCGGCCGAAGGATCGGTGCTCTTGGCGGTGATCGTGATGGTCGGCGGCGTGCCCTCGGCGGGGAAGTAGTGGTCGCGGCGGGCGGCACCGCGGGTTACCTGCATGTAGAAGATGCCGTTCTTCACCCGGTTGCGGCGGAGAACTTCTCGGATGACGAAGGTGAGCGCCGCGCGGCCCATCGGCGCTGCCATCCTCAGTTCACCCAGCGACCGGTCGAGGCGGTTGAGGTGGCGGGTCAGGTCGACGATCATGCCGTGGCGCACTTCGCAGACCTCGTAGACGCCGTCTGCGAACTGGAAGCCACGATCCTCCACATGCACCGCGGCGTCGGAATGGCGAACATATTGTCCGTTCACATAGGCAATTCTCGACATCGATATCCCCTGCTCTTTTCGGAAATGCTGGTCAGAAATACTGGATGGAGACGCGGAAAAGCTGCTCCACATGACGCACGGCTTCGGCGGTGGCAAAGAGCACGACCCGGTCGCGCGCCTTGATCTTGGTGTCGCCGTTCGGGCGGATGACGGCCTCGCCGCGGTAGATCGCGCCGACACGGATACCGTCCGGAAGGTCGAGTTCGCGGAACGGCCGGCCGACCAGCGGCGAGGTTTCGAGCGCCTCGGCCTCGATAATCTCGGCAGCGCCGTTCTGCACCGCATAGACGGAACGGATGCGGCCCTTGCGGACATGCTGCAGCACGCGCGAGATCGTCACCGCGCGCGGATTGATCTGCGCGTCGATGCCGAGCGCGTCGGTGACCTGATGGAACGAGGTGGAGTTGATCAGCACCAGGTTCGACTTGCAGCCGAGCGATTTCGCCAGGACCGCGCCGAGGATGTTGATCTGGTCGCTGTTGGTGAGGGTTATCATCAGGTCGGTATCCTGGATATCGGCCTGGGTGAGGATATTCTGGTCGAGCGCCGAACCGTGCAGCACGATCGTATTGCGCAGATGCTCGGAGACGATCAGCGCCCGCTCGCGGTCGCTCTCGATGATCTTCAGCCGCGTCCTCGGCTGGTGTTCCTCGATAGTGCGGGCGACGTAATATCCGATATTGCCGCCGCCGGCGATGATGATGCGGCGGGCCTCCTGCTCCTCGTGACCGAACAGGCCGAGCGTGCGGCGGATGTGTTCGCGCTGGCAGATGACGTAGGCGAGATCGCCGACTTCAAGCTGATCGACGGAGCGGGCGACGGTCAGGATCCCATTCCTGAAGATGCCGACCACCGTCGCCATCAGGTCGGGAAAGAGGTCCGAGAGCTGATGCAGGGGCGTGGCGACCACCGGGCAGTCTTCCATGCACTCGATCGCCACCATGGCGATGTGATCGTCGGCGAAGCGGACGACATCGGTGGCACCGGGAAAGGAAATGCGCCGAAGCACCATCTTGCCGACCTCGATCTCCGGCGAGATCGTCACGTCGATCGACATGTTCTGGCGGCTGAAGAGGTCGGCATATTCCGGCTTCAGATAGCTCTGGGCGCGGATGCGGGCGATCTTGGTGGGCACGGAAAACAGGGCGTGCGCCACTTCGCAGGCAACGATGTTGACCTCATCATAGAGGGTCACCGCGATGATCATGTCGGCGTCTTTGGCGCCCGCCTTTTCCAGCACGTCCGGATGAGCGCCGTGGCCGACGTAACCCTTGACGTCGAGCGTCTCGGTGATCGCAGCGATCAGCGTCGCCGAGGTATCGATGACGGAGACGTCATTGTCCTCCTGGGCGAGCCGCTCGGCGATGCCGTAGCCCACCTGTCCCGCGCCGCAGATGATCACCTTCATATGTCAAACACCGAGCGATTTGAGCTTGCGGTGGAGCGCCGAGCGCTCCATGCCGACGAATTCCGCGGTGCGGGAAATGTTGCCTCCAAAACGGTTGATCTGGGCGATCAGGTAGTCGCGCTCGAACATTTCGCGGGCCTCGCGCAGTGGCAGCGTCATGATGTGGTAGTCGCCCTTGGCGGAAACCTTCGGCAACATGTCGCCGAGATCGGTCGGCAGCATGTCGGCGGAAATCGGCGAATCCGGACCGTCGGAACGGGCGAGGATCATCAACCGTTCGATATTGTTGCGCAGCTGGCGGATATTGCCCGGCCAGTCATGGGCCTGGAGGACGGCCATGGCATCCTCGCCGATCTTGCGGGGGCGGATGCCGGCCTGTTCGGAGATCTGGCGCATGAACATGTCGACCAGGAAAGGAATGTCCTCGCGACGCTCGGCCAGCGCCGGCACCTTGACCGGCACGACGGCGAGACGATGGTACAGATCCTCGCGGAACGAACCGTCGGCGATCAGACTTTCGAGATTGTAGGCGGTCGAGGAGATGATGCGGACATCGACCTTGACGCGCTTCGACCCACCGACGCGCTCGAACTGCTGGTCGACCAGCACGCGAAGAATCTTGTTCTGCGTCTCGCGCGGCATTTCGCCGACCTCGTCGAGATAGAGGATACCGCGATGGGCCTCTTCCAGTGCGCCGATCTTGCGGGCCTGGCCCGGAGCACCTTCCGTACCGAACAGTGCCATCTCCATGCGATCGGGCGTGATCGTCGCGGCGTTCAGCGCCACGAACGGACCGGTCACGCGAGACGACCGCTTGTGGATCATCCGCGCCACCAGTTCCTTGCCGGAGCCGGAGGGGCCGAGGATCATCACGCGGCTGTTGGTGGGCGCGACCTTCTCGATCGTCTGGCGAAGCTGCGAGACGGCAACCGACGTGCCGACCAGCTCGGCCGCGTCGCCGGTGCGCTTCTTGAGCTCGGTCACCTCGCGCTTCAGCTTGGAGTTTTCGAGCGCCCGCTCGGCGATCAGGATCAGCCGGTCGGCCTTGAACGGCTTTTCGATGAAGTCGAAGGCGCCGCGCTTGATCGCCGAAACAGCGGTCTCGACATTGCCATGACCGGAGATCATCACCACGGGCAAATCGGGGTGGCGGCTCTTGACCTCGTCGAGCAGCGCCAGGCCGTCGAGCCTGGAGCCCTGCATCCAGATATCCAGGAAAACCAGCCGCGGCACGCGATCGGATATCGCTGCCAGCGCGCTGTCGCTGTCGTGGGCCGTGCGGGTTTCATGACCCTCATCGGACAAAATACCTGAAACGATATCGCGAATATCCGCCTCGTCATCTACGACCAGAATATCAGACGCCATAAGCCAATTCCTTGTTATTATCCGTTCCCGGCACCGCCACCTGTTCCAGATGTGGCAGCAGCACCCTGATCATGGCGCCCTTGCCATGATCGAAATCGGCGGGAGCATCGTGCAGTTCAAGCTGCCCGCCGTGTTCTTCAATGATCTTCTTGACGATGGCGAGCCCCAGACCCGTGCCCTTGTCGCGCATGGTCATGTAGGGCTCGAGGATGCGGTGCCGGTTTTCGGTCGGCAGGCCGCTGCCGTTGTCGATGATGTCGACCACATAGGTGTCGCGCTCCGCGTCGTAGACCGAGCGCACCTTGACCTTGCGGCCGTCGCGCTCCTGATCGCTCGGGACCGCCTCGATCGCCTCGACGGCGTTCTTGATGAGGTTGCCGAAGGCCTGGCCGAGCATGCGTGCATCGAACATGCCCTTCAGCGGCTCGTCGCCAAGTTCGCGGATGAAATCCACATGGGTCGTGCCCATCTCGCGCAGGAAGATCGCGTCGCGCAGGATATCGCGCAGATCGGCCTCCTCCTTGGCGGGTTTCGGCATGCGGGCAAAGGAGGAGAATTCGTCGACCATGCGGCCGATATCGCCGACCTGGCGCACGATCGTATCGGTGCACTGGTCGAAGACGGCGCGGTCGTCCTCGGCGATCTGCTTGCCATAGCGACGCTTGAGGCGTTCGGCCGAAAGCTGGATCGGGGTGAGCGGGTTCTTGATTTCGTGGGCGATGCGGCGGGCAACGTCCGCCCAGGCGGTCGAACGCTGGGCGATGACGAGATCGGTGATATCGTCTAGCGTCACCACATAGCTGTCGTGCGCGGCGCGCTGTTCCTCGCGGGTGACCTGAACCGACAGCGTCCGCTCCTTGCCGCCGCGGATCAGGTTCACCTGCTTGCGGAACTCACCGCGGGCTCTGGTGCGCGCTTCGGTGAGGACGTGGTCAATCTCGGGCGCGACATCCTCAAGCTTCTCACCCATCAGCTGTTCGGCGGGAACGCCAAGGAAATGCTCCGCCGACGGATTGACGATGGTAATGCGGCGGTCTTCCTCGACGCCGATGACGGCGGCGGTGACGCCGGACAGCACCGCCTCGATGAACCGGCGGCGGTCGTCGACTTCATCCTTGGCCTCGAGGATCTCGTCGCGCTGGCTGCGGATCTCCGAAATCATCTTGTTGAACGTGCGCGACAGGCTGCCGACGTCGCCGTCGGCGGCGCGCACCGGCACGACGACATTGAGATTGCCGGTCGCCACGCTGTCGGCGGCGCTGATCAGCAGCCGGATCGGCCGGACGATGCGGTCGGCGACCGCGATCGCCGTCCAGATCGCCGCGAGCAGCACGATCAGCGCGAAGCCGAGATAGAGCACCGCAAAGGCAATCTGCAGCGATGTGCGGCCGGCTTCCATCGCCTGGTATTCGGCGGTGTTCTCCTCCATCAGCCGCATCGCCGAGATGACCTTCGGGTCGACGGCGCGGATCGTATAGAGATAGGAGCCCGGAATGGCGTCGAGCTTGATGACGGCGCCGACGAGGTTGGTGACGCCTGGCGGGATCAGCGTCGGCTGGCCGGCGGCCGCCGTCTTCAGTGCATCCTCCGGGATCGCCGGCAGCGGCTTTTCGGTCTTGATGTCGGCCTGGACGATCGCCTGACCGTCTTCGCGCACCAGGAAGGCTCCGAGCATTCCGCGACCCCGCGCCTGGCGGGTCATCAGGTCCACGAACCCCGTACGGTCGAGATAGAACATCGGCCGGTTGCGCTCGAGGTCGTTCGACATCGACACGGTCTGGCCCTGAAGATAGCTGGCATTCTCGAGCATATAAGCGCGGGCGACGTCCTGGGACGACTGCACGATCGACTGCGTCCGCAGCGAGAACCAGCGGTCAAGGCCGACATTGAGTGTGAGGCTCGCGAAAATCGCCACCAGAACCGCCGGCGTGATTGCCACGATCGAGAACAACACGACGATGCGGACATGCAGGCGGGCGGCGGCACGGCCGCGGTTGCGCGCCTTCACCAACCGGACGATCTCGCGGGCGATCAGATACATCAGGCCGAGGATGAAAAGCGAATTCAGCGCAGCCGAGGCGATCACGACATTGGTGGTCGGGGCGATCGGCGTCAGGCCAAGCAGGATGAACAGCGTCACCGACGCGCAGATCAAGGCTCCGCCGGCGAGCAGAAGGCCGGGGAGCGCAAACGACGCGCGCCGATCCTGCACTGACACCGCTGGCTCGTCTTCGGCCATCGGCGCTGTTACGCCTTCCGTCATCGAATCCACTCCGATCCCCAAAACCCTCGCGGGAGATCGATCCAACCCGGTCAGACCGGGCGAAGCGACAGCCACTTTCCAGAAAAGGGCTGGCCTACCCCCATCGACGGCCGCCACTCCGTCGAGCATTCACCAAACCCTGCGTGACCTTTAAGCAACGCAATGTGGCGAAAATGCAACGATGAGCGGAAGCTGTCAAGCAGTCGGGAACAAACTAACCATCAAGCGCCGCGAGAGCTGCGATAGACCGAGACGCCCAGTTCCCGGATCTTCTTGCGAAGCGTGTTGCGGTTGAGGCCGAGCAGATCGGCCGCCTTGATCTGGTTGCCGCGGGTGGCCGTCAGCGCCGCCAGGATGAGCGGATATTCCAGCTCCGTCAGGACGCGATCGTAGAGACCCGGCGGCGGCAGGTTTTCGCCGAAGCTCGCGAAATAGCTGCGCATGTTTTCTTCCACGGCCTGCGCGATGGTGAGCGAGCCGCTGCGGGTGCCCATCTTGTCGATCGGGCTGTCGGGAACATCCGAGCGCAGCTCCGATTCGATGATCTCGCGGCTGATGACCTCCTGCGGATAAAGCGCCATCAGGCGGCGAACGAGGTTTTCCAGCTCGCGCACGTTGCCCGGCCAGGCATAGGCCTTCATCAGATCCAGCGCCTCGCTGTCGAAACGCTTGGCATCAAGTCCTTCCTTCTCGGCCATCTGCATGAAGTGGCGAACGAGGTCCGGAATGTCCTCGGCACGGTCACGCAAGGGCGGCAGGCGCAACGGCACGACGTTGAGGCGGTAATAGAGGTCCTCGCGGAAGAGGCCCTGGTTGATCAGGTGCTTCAAATCCTTGTTGGTGGCCGCGACGATGCGGACATCGGTGCGGATGGGCGTACGGCCGCCGACGGTCGTGTATTCGCCCTGCTGCAGGACGCGCAGGAGACGCGTCTGGGCGTCCATCGGCATGTCGCCGATCTCGTCGAGGAAAAGGGTTCCGCCCTCGGCCTGCTCGAAGCGGCCGGTGGAGCGGTTCTGGGCGCCGGTAAACGCGCCCTTCTCATGGCCGAAAAGTTCCGATTCGATCAAGTCGCGCGGGATGGCGGCCATGTTGATCGCCACGAACGGACCGTTGCGCCGCTTGCCATAGTCATGGAGCGCGCGGGCGACCAGTTCCTTGCCGGTGCCGGACTCGCCGGTGATCATCAGCGTCAGGTCGGTCTGCATCAGACGGGCCAGCACGCGGTAGATTTCCTGCATGGCGGCGGAACGGCCGACCAGCGGCATGCCGTCCTGCATGTCATCGTCGAGGCGAGCGGGCTTGCGCTTCGGCTCGGCAAGCGCCCGGCCGATGATGGCGATCAGCTCGGTCAGGTCGAACGGTTTCGGCAGGTAGTCGTAGGCACCCTTTTCCGAGGCCTTGATGGCCGTCATGAAGGTGTTCTGGGCGCTCATGACGAGCACCGGGAGCTCGGGCCGCGCCTTCTTGATGCGCGGCAGCAGGTCAAAGGCGTTCTCGTCCGGCATGATCACGTCGGTGACGACGAGATCCCCCTCGCCGGCCGAAATCCAGCGCCACAGGGTGGCGGCATTGGAGGTGATACGTACTTCGTAGCCTGCCCTGGTCAAGGCCTGGTTCAGAACGGTGCGGATGGCCGCGTCGTCGTCGGCGACAAGGATCGTGGCAGTCATTTTACGTTTCCTGTGGAGTTCAAGGCGCGGCCGTCCGTGGCCTCTTCCTTGTGCATGGGCATCAGAACACGGAATATCGTCCGGCGCGCCTGGCTGTCGCATTCGACGATGCCGCCATGGCCGCCGATGATCTTGGCGACGAGCGCCAAGCCCAGGCCGGAGCCGTTCGTCTTCGTGGTGATGAAGGGATCGAAAAGATGCGGCACGAGATCGGTCGGAACGCCCGGTCCGTTGTCGATGACGCAGAATTCGAGCGGCAGGGAGATCTTGTCCCGGGTGCCAGCGACCGAAAGCTTGATACCGGGGCGATAGGCGGTGGTCAGCATGATTTCGCCGTCCGGCTGATCGCCGACGGCTTCGGCCGCATTCTTGATGAGGTTGAGGAAGACCTGCACCAGCTGGTCGCGGTTGGCAAAGACCGGCGGCAGCGACGGGTCGTACATTTCGGAGATCTTGATCTTGCGGGCAAAGCCGGCCTTGGCGACCGCCTTCACGTGATCGAGCACCGAATGGATGTTGAGGGCTATGCGATCGACCGGCCGTTCGTCGGAGAAGACTTCCATGCGATCGACCAGCGAGACGATGCGGTCGGTCTCGTCGCAGATCAGCTGGGTCAGCGCCCGGTCGTCGTCGGGAACGACGCTTTCCAGAAGCTGGGCGGCGCCGCGGATGCCCGAGAGCGGGTTCTTGATCTCGTGGGCGAGCATGGAGGCCAAACCCGTCACCGAACGCGCGGCTGCGCGATGGGTGAGCTGGCGGTCGATCTTGTCCGCCATGGACCGCTCCTGGAAGACGACGACCACCGAGCCCGGTTCGCTGACCACGGGTGCGACATAGAGATCGACCAGCTTGTCCTGGCCGAGGCGCGGCGAAGACAGGTCGACACGGTATTCGTTGACGGGCGCTTTACGCTCGCGCACCTGGTCGATCAGGGCGAGAAGCGGGCTGCCGAACGGGATGAAGGTGGAGATCTTGTTCTTGGCGAGATGGGGAGCGCTGGCGCCGAAGAAGGCCTCCGCCTCCCAGTTCGCGAACGCGACCTTGCCCACCGCATCGACCAATATCACCGGGTTCTGCACCGAGTTGAGGACAGCCATGGCGAGCGCGTTGCCAATCGTGGCATCCTGCGCCGGGGACTTGCTCATGCGGCCTCCTTCTGAGCGTCGACGGGCTGGCCGCCGAGCGCTGCAATCATCCGGCGCGAAACATCGGCCGGGTCTTTCGAAATCATGATGGCGGCCTTTTCTGTAGCGGGCAGGTCTGCCGCATAGCGGTCGAGATACCAGCCGAGCTGTTTTCGCGCATGGCGGAGGCCGGCCTCGCGGCCGTAGAGTTCCAGCATCGCCTCGTAATGTTCGATGACCAGATCGGCGATTTCGGCCTGCGACGGCGCGGCGTGGCCGGCGAGCCAGCCGACATGCCAGGGCCGTCCCTGGGCGCCGCGGCCGACCATGACCGCATCGGCACCGGAGCGCGCCAGGATAGCTTGGGCGTCCTCGGACGATTCGACGTCGCCATTGGCGATCAGCGGGATGGAGATCGCGTCGCGCACCTGGCGGATCGCATCCCAGTCCGCCCTGCCCTCGTAGAACTGCATGCGGGTGCGGCCGTGGATGGTCACCAGTTGGATGCCCGCCTGTTCCGCACGGCGGGCGATCTCAGGCGCATTGATGGAATTCTCGTCCCAGCCGAGCCGCATCTTCAGCGTCACCGGCACGCTGACGGCGTTGACCGTCGCTTCGATCATGGAGAGCGCATGATCCGGATCGCGCATCAGCGCCGAGCCCGAATAACCGCCCGTCACCTTCTTGGCCGGACACCCCATGTTGATGTCGATGATATCGGCGCCGTTGTCGGCAGCGATTTTCGCGGCTTGCGCCATCGGCTGCGCCTCGCGGCCGGCGAGCTGCACCATGTGCGGCGAAATCCCGGCGCCCTTCAGCCGCGCCCATGATTCGCCGCGGTTGAGAATGAGTTCACCGCTGGCGACCATTTCCGTCACGACGAGCCCGGCGCCATAGCGCCAGGCAAGCCGCCGGAACGGCAGATCGGTGACGCCGGACATCGGCGCCAGGACGACGCGATTGCGAATGGCGACAGGCCCGATCTGAAAAGGCTTGGCAAGATCTTGAAAACTCAAATGATGATCTTTCGGGCAGGTGAGATTGTTGCACTATTTTTATTCAGGTCTCGGGCGTTTGCCAAGAGCAATTCCGGAACTGCGTTATTTTTGAGCGGCATGCTGGAATTCAGGCTTTTGGTCCTATAGTTCTGCGCCTGTCAATCCAAAACGAATTACGGGTCGGGGACGACAAAGCCATGACAATCGATCCCAAGACAATCGGTATCGTTATCGTCGCCGCGGGCCGCGGGGAACGGGCCGGTTCCCCTGAGGACGGCCCCAAACAGTACCGGCGGATCGGAAGCAAGCCGGTCATCGCCCATACGCTGGAGCGGTTTCTGACCTGGCCCCGCAGCGGCCCGATCGTCGTCGTCATCCATCCGGACGACGAGGCGTTGTTCGCGGCGGCAACCGTTGGCGTCAAGGGAGCGGCCGGGCTGATCACCACGTTCGGCGGGGAAACACGGCAGCGCTCGGTCTATGAAGGCCTGCGCGCCCTGTCCGGCACCGAGGCGACCCACGTAATGATCCACGATGCGGCGCGGCCCTTTATCGACCACGGCCTGCTCGAGCGGGTGGCGCAGGCGCTCGACGAGGGGCAGGACGGCGTGCTGCCGGCCGTTCCGGTCAGTGACACGCTGAAACGCGGCGGTCCAGACGGCCTGGTGCACGAAACCGTACCGCGCGCCGGGCTTTATGCCGCGCAGACGCCGCAGAGCTTTGTTCTCTCCGAAATCCGCACCGCCCATGAAAAGGCGGCGGCACTGCGCCGCGAGGATTTCACCGACGACGCCTCGATCGCCGAATGGGCCGGCCTGCCGGTGACGCTGGTGGAAGGATCGATCGACAATATCAAACTCACCGTGAAGCGGGATATCGCCATGGCCGACGAAAAGCTCTCGCAGACCGGGTCTTCGACCACCCTCCCCGATGTTCGCACCGGCAACGGTTACGACGTGCACCAGCTGGAACCCGGCGACGGGGTGACCCTCTGCGGCGTGTTCATTCCGCACGACCAGAAGCTCTGCGGCCACTCGGATGCCGACGTCGCGCTGCATGCCCTGACCGATGCGCTGCTCGCGACCTGCGGCGCCGGCGATATCGGCGACCATTTTCCGCCGTCCGACATACAGTGGCGCGGTGCGCCGTCAAAGATCTTCCTCGACCATGCGGCAAAGATCGTCCGCGAACGTGGCGGCACGATCATGAACGCCGATATTTCGCTGATCGCCGAAGCGCCGAAGATCGCCCCGCACCGCCAGGAGATGCGCGAAACCCTCTCCGAGATTCTCGGCATTTCGATCGACCGCTGCTCGGTCAAGGCGACCACCAACGAGAAGATCGGTTTCATCGGCCGCCGCGAGGGCATCGCCGCGATCGCCACGGCGACCGTCGTTTACCGCGGAGACGCCGCGTGATCCTGTTTCCCGCCGATATCGAGGACCAGGCCCGACAGATCGTTGCCGATTTCGCGGCGCGCGGAAAAATGGTCGCGACCGCCGAATCCTGCACAGGCGGGCTGATCGCCGGGGCGCTGACGGAGATTTCCGGATCGTCCGCCGTCGTCGATCGCGGTTTCGTCACCTACACGAACGAGGCGAAGGTGGACATGCTCGGGGTGGCGGAGACCGCGCTCGCGACGCATGGCGCGGTGTCGAAGGAAACGGCGCTGCAGATGGTGCATGGTGCGCTCTATCGCTCGCAGGCGAGCGTCGCGGTTGCGGTGACCGGCATTGCCGGTCCCGGCGGCGGATCGGCGGAAAAGCCGGTCGGCCTGGTGCATCTGGCTGCGAAAAGCCGCTTGGGCAAAATCCTGCACCGGGAAATGCGGTACGGCGATATCGGCCGCACGGAGATCAGGCTTGCGACGGTGCGCACCGCGCTCGCGATGCTGATCGAAGTGACCGCTCAGGCGTAGATCTTGTCGGCCCGGGTCTCGAAGGCTTCGGCGAACATGCGGAAGGCGCGGTCGAACATCGAGCCCATCAGGGCGCCCAGGATCATGCTCTTGAACTCATAATCGATGTAGAAATGGACGATGCACCCGTCTGGGCCGGCATTCGGAGAACCGCCCGCTACCGGCTCGAAGCTCCAGCGGTTGTCGAGGTATTTAAACGGCCCCTCGATATATTTCACGTCGATGATCCGCTCGGCCGGGTTGAGCAGCACCTGGGTGGTGAAGGTTTCCCGGATCGCCTTGTAGCCGACCGTCATGTCGGCCACGAGAAGCGTCTTGCCGTCACGCTCCTTGGAGGAACGTACGGTCAGCGCTTCGCAGAGCGGCAGGAATTGCGGATATTTTTCGATATCGGCAACGAGCGCGTACATCTTTTCAGCGCTGTGCTTGACGGGACGGCGGATTTCGAACTTTGGCATGATCCCGAGTTAAGCGTCCGCTCCGATAAGATCAAGAAGCTCGCGCATCCCGGACCTCGATTTCAACATCAGAACCGGCTTTCCGGCCGCATGCGCTGCCAAACCCGCAAGCACGCGCGGACCATAAAGCGATCGGCCTCGGGGATCTTGTCTGCCGCTTCGGCAATTCCCACGTAACGGATCGCATTCACGCCGGATTCCATATCCATCATGCTCTCCCGTGAATCAGGCTTTCAGTATCGTGACTGGCGGTAACTTCCGATGACGACAGGAGGATTTCAATGTCAAACAGACGGCGCTATAGAGATCGCCGAATGCGATTGTGACAGAGCTTTGACACGGACGTCTGAGGGACCGATTCAACCACCGGTCATTTGTTGATGTCAGATGGCATTCAGATTAATAAGATTTAATGTAGCATCCATCCGGTTGTAGTGATCCAGAGTCGCAAGCGTGCGTACATTTGGTATAATCAACCGACAGCAGACCGGGCGCAGCCGAAAGAGGCATCCATGGACGATTTCTCGCAGATGATAAAGCTGCTCGAATCCGCAAAGCAGCTTGCAGACATGAACCAGCTCCCCATGCTCGTCTATCTCATTGAAATGGCTAAGGCCGAAGCGCGCGGCCACAGGTTCACGCTGCGCGAACGAAGACGCGGCCAGGACAAGAGCGAAAAGATCCAGGCAGCCGAATAAGAGCCTGGAACCGGCTGCCGCCCTACTCGGCGGCGGCCAGGACCTTCCTCTCGCGCGCAGCCTTGAGGCGAGCGAAATCGTCGCCGGCGTGATGCGAAGACCGGGTCAGCGGGCTGGACGACACCATCAGGAAACCCTTGGAATAGGCCACAGTCTCGTAGGACTTGAACTCCTCCGGCGTGACGAAGCTTTCTACCTTGTGGTGCTTTCGGGTCGGCTGCAGATACTGGCCGATCGTCAGGAAATCGACGTCGGCAGTGCGCAGATCGTCCATCAGCTGCAGCACTTCGTTGCGCTCCTCGCCGAGCCCCACCATGATGCCCGACTTGGTGAACATGGTCGGATCCAGCTCCTTCACCCGCTGCAGCAGCCGGACGGAGTGGAAATAGCGGGCGCCGGGGCGCACCGTCAGATAGTTGCCCGGTACGGTTTCCATATTGTGGTTGAACACATCCGGCTTGGCGGCGACGACGCGCTCCAGCGCGCCGGGTTTCTTGAGGAAGTCGGGCGTCAGGATCTCGATCGTCGTTGCCGGCGACGCGGCACGGATCGCCCAGATCACCTTCTCGAAATGCTCGGCGCCGCCGTCTGCGAGGTCATCGCGGTCGACGGAGGTGATGACCACATGGGAGAGACCCATCTGCTTGACGGCCTTGGCGACGTTTTCGGGCTCTTCCATATCGAGCGCGTTCGGCTTGCCGGTCGCCACGTTGCAGAAGGCGCAGGCGCGGGTGCAGATCTCGCCCATGATCATGAAGGTGGCGTGCTTCTTGTCCCAGCACTCGCCGATATTGGGGCAGCCCGCTTCCTCGCAGACCGTCACCAGCTTGTTTTCCTTCACGATCGCGCGGGTTTCCTGGTAACCCTTGGAAACCGGGGCACGAACGCGGATCCATTCCGGCTTGCGCATGATCTCGGTATCGGGACGATGCGCCTTTTCCGGATGACGGACGCGCTTTTCATCGCCGGATGCGATCGTGTCGAGAATGGTGACCATAGATACCTGCTTTCAACCGCTTGGAGCGCGGCTACCGTCAGCGCCTGACGAGTTTGGCGATAAATAGCAAAATGCAGGAGCCGATGAAACCCGCAACCAGGTAACCCAGCCATCCGTCTGCAACATGGATGTTGAACCTGTTGAAGATGCCGTTGGCGAGCACCGCACCGACAATGCCGATGACGATGTTCATGAAAATGCCGAAGCGGACATCCATCAGCTTGCCGGCGAGCCAACCCGCCAGGCCGCCGATGATGATCGCCGCAATCCAACCTACCTGCATGTTACGCTCCCGTTCCAGACACACTCATATGGGCGATGCCCTGCCGTGGAACAATCCCCGGCGGAGCGATCTCGTCAGGCATTCAGCGCCCGGCCATACGCATCCAGCACGCTTTCCTTCATCGTTTCGGAAATGGTCGGATGCGGGAAGATCGTGTGCATCAGCTCCTCTTCCGTCGTCTCCAGGTTCATGGCGACGACGAAGCCCTGGATCAGTTCGGTGACTTCGGCACCGACCATGTGGGCGCCGATCAGCTCGCCGGTTTGTCTGTCGAAGATGGTCTTGACGAGGCCCTGGTCCTCGCCGAGAGCGATCGCCTTGCCGTTGGCGACGAACGGGAAGCGGCCGACGCGGATGTCGCGGCCCTGCTCCTTCGCCTTGGCTTCAGTGAGGCCGACAGAAGCGACCTGCGGATGGCAATAGGTGCAGCCCGGGATTTTCAGCTTGTCCATCGGGTGAACGTTGGGCAGGCCGGCGATCTTCTCGACGCAGATGACCGCTTCGTGTTCGGCCTTGTGGGCGAGCAGCGGCGGGCCGGCGACGTCGCCGATCGCATAGAGGCCGGGCACGTTGGTCTTGCCATAACCGTCGATGACGATGAAACCGCGGTCGGTCTTCACGCCGACCGCCTCAAGGCCGATGCCTTCGATATTGGCCTGGACACCGACGGCCGAGATCATCCGGTCGGCGGTAATTTCCTGCGTCTTGCCGTCCTTGAGCTCGATCGTCGCGGTCACCGAGCTGGCACCCTTCACGACCTTGGCGACCTTGGCTTCGAGCAGGATCTTCATGCCCTGGCGCTCGAACTGCTTCTTGGCAAGCGCCGAGATGTCCGCGTCCTCGACCGGCATGACCTGGCTCATGATCTCGACGACGGTGACCTCGACGCCCATGGTGCGGTAGAAGCTGGCGAACTCGATGCCGATGGCGCCCGAGCCCATGACCAGCAGCGACTTCGGCATCTCTTCCGGCTTCATCGCCTCGAAATAGGTCCAGATCAGCTTGCCATCCGGCTCGATGCCCGGCAGCGCGCGCGGGCGGGCGCCTGTCGCAATGATGATGTGCTTGGCGGTATAGGCGCCCTCGCCCAGCGTATTCTTCGGGATGGGGCCCTGCGGCTGGACAACCGGTTTGGTCGACTTACCGACAACGATTTCACCGGGCTTGGTGATCCTCGCCTCGCCCCAGATGATATCGACCTTGTTCTTCTTGAACAGGAAACCGACGCCGTTGTTCATGCGGTGCGCGATGCCGCGCGAACGGTCGACGATCGCCTTGACGTCCGGCTTGATCGTGCCTTCCAGCGTCAGGCCGTAGTCCTTCGCATGGCTCGCGGTGTGCATGACGTCGGCCGAGCGCAGCAGCGCCTTGGTCGGAATGCAGCCCCAGTTGGAGCAGATGCCGGCGAGGTGCTCGCGCTCGACGACGGCGACCTTCAACCCGAGCTGGGATGCCCGGATGGCGGCGATGTAGCCGCCCGGACCGGAACCGATAACGATGACGTCGTAAGCATTGGCCATAGGCGCTTCACTCCTTGGTTTGAGCGGGCACGGGATAGACCGCAGGCCCTGCTTTTGTTTCTTCGGGAGCGAAGCGCCGGCCTTTCCGGTGTCAGGCGCCGGTCTCTTCGACGACCGGTTCCACCCGCGTCAGCATCCCGTGTATCTCGTCCTTCAGGGCCAGCCGCCGCTTGCGCAGCTCGACCATGCGGATATCGTCGCATGGTTCCATTCCTGTCTCGGCCTTGTGGACCTCGTGGTTCACATCCTCGTATTCACTGCAAATCCGGTGAAAATGCCCGTCCGTTTCGCGCAGGTGGCGCATCTGGACGAGATATTCCGGAAACTCTTCCGCAAGATGGTGTGGTGTGCTCGACATTTCTATCACTCCATGCTGATGACATGGAGAGGTAGAACCCACCCCTTCCCGCTACTCCTTGACCCTCGTCAACCGCCTCACACTCATCATAGCCCCAGCATCATTCGCGCGATGGGTTCGAGGCCGCGTCCGATGGCACGGGTATTGTCGGCATCGAGGTGCACGCCATCGACCGGCGTTGCCTTGGCGACGGATCCTGCATCAAAGAAGCCGCAACCCATCTCATCGGCGAGATCGCGATAAAGCGAAGCGAGCATTTCCGACTGCTCGATGCCGCCCCTGAACAGCGCGCCGGTCAGCGGATTTGCGGTTTCGCAGAGCGGCGGCGGCGCGACGATGAGAATTTCCGGCGTCTCGCATTCGCGTCCCCAATCATGGAAGCGAACGAGGCTGACCAGCTTTTTCACGCCTGCCCGGGCGCCGATCGCCGTGCCATGGATAATCGGCTTCAGGTCGTTGGTGCCGAGCATGATAATCACCAGCTCGAGCGGACCATGGCTATGAAGCGCGGTCGGCAGCAGCCGCGCGCCGTTGCGGTCGCAATCGGCAAGCCCGTCGTCATAGGCCGTGGTGCGGCCGCCGAGACCTTCGGCAACCACGTTGACCGACGACCCGAGCGCCGCCTGAAGCACGCTCGGCCAGCGGTCTTCGAAGGCATGGCGGCCACCGGTCGCGGCATCGGTGCCCCAGGTCAGTGAATCGCCATAGCAGAGAACGGTTTTCATGGACAAATTACCTCGACTAGAATTTATCCAAGTTCAAGTGACTAAGAGCCTTCTTCAGCCCATCTAAATCATCCCTGATGCGTGCCGAAAGAGCATTCCTTCGATCTAGGAATGGTTGCATTCTCTCAAGGCTAGAGCGCACTTCAGCAATGTGCTTGTTTGACACTTTAGAGGACTTATTGTCCAATATGTCACCGACCTCCTTCAAGGCAGAACTGACATTGTCAAGGCGATTACCATCAGATACCACAACATCAGAGACGCGCTCCAATATCTCACCAATGAGCTGTTCATCTCGAAACACCACATCGTCGGGATCTAATTCAGCCTTGCGCCGGAGTTCCGATAGCTCATCACTTGCTTTCTCTAAGGCCTCAATTTTCCCCAGTTCCGAATTAGCTATAGCGTAACGACGAAAAACACGGCTTGCGCGCAAGAATGTGACCGAGCTAATCAGGCCAACAACTATACTTATTAATTCCGGAATTATACCTACTGGGAAACTCATATGTATTTCTCCAGCATTCTTTTAGTTTTCAGGTGAAGCGAGGCCGCCAATACGATCATCACTACGTTTAGCGCTATCTCCCAAAAATCCGTCCGATAAGCAGCATTCGACGTCTTATTTATGTTGAGCACGAACGTCGTAAAATACATCAACAACATAAGCGTCATAAAAATGATATGAAGGACTATTGCAGATCTATCTCGCTCAGTAAAATTTGAGTTCTTAAGCTCAAGAGAAATATCGAAACACTCAATCAATGAGGTCAAACAAAGAGACGCCGCAATAAAAGTGATTGAGGGCAAAACAGGCGTATACTGAGCGAAATCTAATAGATCTCGCCCAGCAACGACCAAGCCTATTGGCAAGCCCAAAAAACTTGCCAATACGCCAAAAGCCCATATTTGCTCTTTAGCAGTCAGCTTCACCGTCTACACCAGCATCGCCATCGGGTTTTCGATGTAGCGCTTGAAGGCGGACGCGAGTTCCGCACCGAGCGCGCCGTCGATGACGCGGTGGTCGAAGGCGAAGGTTGCCGTCATCACCGTGCCTACCTTGATCTCGCCGTTCTTCACGATCGGCTTCTCGACGCCTGCTCCGATCGAGACGATCGAAGCCTGCGGCAGGTTGACGATAGAGGTGAAGTTGGAGACGCCGAACATGCCGAGGTTGGACACGGATGTCGTGCCGCCCTGGTATTCTTCCGGCTTCAGCTTCTTGTCGCGGGCACGCCTGGCGAGATCCTTCACCTCGTTGGAGATGGCGGACAGCGTCTTCGTTTCAGCCTTGCGGACGATCGGGGTGATCAGCCCATCGGGGATGGATACGGCCACGCCGACGTCTGCATGCTTGTGCAGCACGCGGGCCGTCGAGGTCCAGGAAGCATTCGCCATCGGGACATCGCGCAGCGCGAGCGCCATTGCCTTGATGATGAAGTCGTTGACCGACAGCTTGAAGGCCGGAACCTCGCCCTTGTCGGTCTTCTTCATCGGCGAAGACTTGTTGATCTCGGCGCGCAGCTTCATCAGCGCGTCGAGTTCGCAATCCATCGAGACGAAATAAGACGGAACCGTCTGGCTCGACTCGGTGAGGCGCGAGGCGATCGTCTTGCGCATGCCGTCATGCGGCAGAAGTTCGTACGAACCCTCGGGGAAAAGCTTCAGGACGGTATCGTCGGCCGGACCCTTGGCGATCGCCGGTGCGGCAGCAGCCTGTGGAGCGGCGGCCGGCGCAGGCTTGGCACCACCGGAAGCGACAGCCTTTTCGATATCGGCCTTGACGACACGGCCGTGCGGGCCGGAACCCGACACGGCGGAAAGGTCGAGGCCGGCTTCCTTGGCGAGGCGACGGGCGAGCGGCGAAGAAAAGGGCCTTGCACCACCCGAAGACGCCGGAGCCGAAGCTGCGGCTGCAGGCGCCGGTTCGGACGCCTTTTGAGCCGGAGCGGCTTCCGCCTTCGGTGCGGGTGCAGCCTCGGCCTTCGGAGCCGGAGAAGCGCCACCGCCCGAAGAGGCGGCAGCCGAGACATCCTCGCCGTCGGCGGCAAGAATGGCGATCAGAGCGTTGACCTTGACGCCTTCGGTACCGGCCGCAACGACGAGCTTGGCAACGGTGCCCTCATCGACGGATTCGACTTCCATGGTCGCCTTGTCGGTCTCGATCTCGGCGAGCACGTCGCCCGACTTGACCTTGTCGCCTTCCTTGACCAGCCACTTGGAAAGATTGCCCTCTTCCATGGTCGGCGAAAGGGCAGGCATGGTGATGTTGATCGGCATCGAAACATCCTCCCCTTATCTGTAGCAGACGGTTTTCACCGCCTGGACGACTTCGCCGACATTCGGCAGCGCCAGCTTTTCGAGATTGGCCGCATAAGGCATCGGAACGTCCTTGCCGGCGATCGTCAGGATCGGCGCATCGAGATAATCGAAGGCCTGCTGCATGACGCGGGTGGCGATTTCCGTACCGATCGAGTTCTGCGGATAACCTTCCTCGACGGTGACGAGGCGGCCGGTCTTCTTGACCGACTCGATAACGGTCGGCAGGTCCATCGGGCGCAGCGTGCGCAGATCGATCAACTCGACGTCGATGCCTTCCTTTTCCAGTTCGGCGACCGCCTTCATGGCATAGGTCATGCCGATGCCGAAGGAAACGATGGTGACGTCGTTACCCTTGCGGTGGATGCGCGCCTTGCCGATCGGCAGGACGAAATCATCGAGCTTCGGCACTTCGAACTGGTGACCGTAGAGGATTTCGTTTTCCAGGAAGACGACCGGGTTCGGATCGCGGATGGCGGCCTTCAGCAGGCCCTTGGCGTCGGCAGCCGTGTAGGGCATGACGACCTTGAGGCCCGGGATCTGGCTGTACCACGTGGCATAGTCCTGGCTGTGCTGCGCGCCGACGCGGGCGGCGGCACCGTTCGGGCCACGAAACACGATCGGCGCACCCATCTGGCCGCCGGACATGTAAAGCGTCTTGGCCGCCGAATTGATGATCTGGTCGATCGCCTGCATGGCGAAGTTGAAGGTCATGAATTCGACGATCGGCTTCAGGCCCGCCATGGCGGCACCGACGCCGACGCCGGCAAAGCCGTGTTCGGTGATCGGGGTATCGACCACGCGGCGGGGTCCGAATTCCTGCAGCAGGCCTTGGGTGATCTTGTAGGCACCTTGGTATTCGGCGACTTCCTCACCCATGACGAAAACGTTCTCGTCGCGGCGCATTTCTTCGGCCATCGCGTCGCGAAGCGCTTCGCGAACGGTGGTCATGACCATTT
This sequence comes from Neorhizobium tomejilense, assembly GCF_964254135.1. Lineage (NCBI taxonomy): Bacteria > Pseudomonadati > Pseudomonadota > Alphaproteobacteria > Hyphomicrobiales > Rhizobiaceae > Neorhizobium > Neorhizobium tomejilense. The sequence continues at coordinate 1,429,189 of NZ_CAXUSO020000001.1, read as the reverse complement.
CGGTGCCAGCCGGGATATCCGGATCGGCGGCAGCCTCGGCCCTGGGCTGGGCCGGGACCTTGGCCGCGGCAGGCGTCTCTTCACTTGCTTCGCGAGCCTTGCCGCCTGCGGCGTCGGACGTTGCAGCCGGCGTATCCGCGTCAGCCTTGGCAGGTGCCGCCGGCTTTTCCGCGCTCATCGCATCGGCGCTTTCGCCATCTTGCAGGAGCACGGCAATCTTGGTGTTGACCTTGACGTTTTCGGTGCCGGCGGCGATCAGCAGCTTGCCGATCACGCCTTCATCGACGGCTTCCACTTCCATGGTCGCCTTGTCGGTCTCGATTTCAGCGATGACATCGCCGGACGTGACCTTGTCGCCTTCTTGCTTCAGCCATTTGGAAAGCGTGCCTTCCTCCATGGTCGGAGAAAGCGCGGGCATCAGGATATCGATTGGCATTGGGTTCCCTCCCCGCGATCAGAGCAGAATGTCGGTGTAGAGCTCGGACGGATCCGGCTCCGGATCGGCCTGGGCGAAATCGGCGCTATCCGAAACGACGTCGCGGATATCCTTGTCGATCGCCTTCAGCTCGTCCTCGGTGGCCCAGCCCTTTTCGATGAGGCGCAGGCGCACCTGCTCGATCGGGTCGTGCTCGGAGCGCATCTTCTGGACTTCGTCCTTGGAGCGATATTTCGCCGGGTCGGACATGGAGTGGCCGCGATAACGGTAGGTGAGCATTTCGAGAATGATCGGGCCCTTGCCGGAGCGGCAGTGCTCGAGCGCCTCGTCGCCGGCGGCCTTCACGGCGCGAACGTCCATGCCGTCGACCTGGATGCCGGGGATGCCGAAGCCGGAACCACGCAGCGAGTAGTTCGACTGCGCCGTCGCACGGGCCGTCGAGGTGCCCATCGCATAACGGTTGTTCTCGACGATATAGACGATCGGCAGCTTCCAGAGGGCCGCCATGTTGAAGCTCTCGTAGACCTGGCCCTGGTTGGCCGCGCCATCGCCGAAATAGGCGACCGAGACGCTGTCATTACCACGATACCTGTTGGCGAAGGCGAGACCGGTTCCGAGCGAAACCTGGGCGCCGACAATGCCGTGGCCGCCGTAGAAATGCTTCTCCTTGGAGAACATGTGCATCGAGCCGCCCTTCCCTCGGGAATAGCCGCCCTTGCGCCCGGTGAGCTCGGCCATGACGCCACGCGCGCTCATGCCGGTTGCCAGCATATGCCCATGGTCGCGATAGGCGGTGATAACCTGGTCACCCTCCTGCTGCGCCATCTGCATGCCGACGACGACAGCTTCCTGGCCGATATAGAGGTGACAGAAACCACCGATGAAGCCCATGCCGTAGAGCTGGCCGGCCTTTTCCTCGAAACGGCGGATCATCAGCATTTCACGATAGGCGTGAAGATCCTGATCCTTGCCGAAATCCGGGGTGTTCTTGCCCGTAAACTCCTTGGCGGAGGCATTCGAGGCTGATTTGATTGCAGACTTTGCCGCTGGTTTGCGGCCGGATACAGACGCGGTCTTGGTCGGCGCCATTCATCCCTCCCTTTGAGTTCTGCGTTGAGAGCGAGATTACGCCCTGACGTGTATCGCCAGATTCCCACTCTGGTGTCGGGGCGTACCATAGGCAAGAAAAGCTGCCCCAGCAATGCCATAAATGCATGGCTCACATTCCGCACAACCTCTTGAAAAGGTTATAGAAATGTAAAATTAACCGAAATCTGGTTAATTTAGAAGTAGTTGTTGAAGATGACGATTTCGTCGCCGCGGGAAATATTCAGCTGATAGCGGGCGATCTCGTCCAGCATGTCCTTGTCGAGCGAACCGTCGCTCATCAGCTGAACCTGCCGCTCCAGCGTTTCGCGCCGGGCGGTCAGCTTGGCGAGTTCGCCTGCACGCGCCTCCCGCTGACGTTCGAATTCCTCCGTGGCGATCAGACCGAGATCGCCATGGATGGAATGATAACCGAAGTAGGACAGAAACGCGACTGTGATGGCGGGAAGGACAAAACGGCCGAATTTTCTTTTCTTATGATGCTTTGTCCACATGCCGCTCTAACGCCTTGCCACGCCTACGGGATCTCAAATCAGATCCGAAACAGAGCTTCAAATTCGCAGAACTTGCTTAAGCAATCGTTGACCAGAATCATGACGCGAAAAAGCCCGCGCTTTTGGCGCGGGCTTTCACGGCAAATTTCGGATCGAAAAGCCTTAGGCTTTCAGGATGCCGCGGCCGGCATAAACGGCCTGCGGGCCCAGCATTTCCTCGATGCGGATGAGCTGGTTGTATTTGGCCAGCCGGTCGGAACGCGACAGCGAGCCGGTCTTGATCTGTCCGCAATTGGTGGCGACGGCCAGATCGGCGATGGTCGAATCTTCCGTTTCGCCCGAGCGGTGCGACATGACGGCGGTATAGCTCGCCTTGTGTGCCGTCTCGACGGCATCGAGCGTTTCCGACAGCGAGCCGATCTGGTTGACCTTGACGAGGATGGAGTTGGCGACGCCCATCTTGATGCCGTCGCGCAGGCGCGCCGAGTTGGTGACGAACAGGTCGTCGCCGACGAGCTGGCACTTGGCGCCGATCTTGTCGGTCAGGTACTTCCAGCCGGCCCAATCGTCTTCAGCCATGCCGTCTTCGATCGAAATGATCGGGTACTTGGCTGCAAGCTCGGCCAGGTAATCGGCCATGGCTTCCGGCTCGAGCGTGCGGCCCTCGCCTTCCATTTCGTACTTGCCGTTCTTGAAGAATTCGGTCGAGGCGCAATCGAGCGCCAGGCAGACATCGTCGCAGGGTGTGTAACCGGCCTTCTCGACCGATTTCATGATGAAGTCGAGGGCTTCCGACGCGCTCTTCAGGCCCGGCGCGAAACCGCCTTCGTCGCCGACATTGGTATTGTGACCCTGGGCCGCAAGTTCCTTCTTGAGGACATGGAAGATCTCCGAGCCCATGCGCACGGCGTCCTTCAGCGTATCGGCGCCGACCGGCATGACCATGAATTCCTGGAAGTCGATCGGGTTGTCGGCATGGGCGCCGCCGTTGATGATGTTCATCATCGGCACCGGCAGGACATGGGCGTTGGGGCCGCCGACATAACGGTAGAGCGGCAGGCCGGACGTTTCGGCGGCAGCCTTGGCAACGGCGAGCGAGACGCCAAGAATGGCATTGGCGCCGAGGCGCGACTTGTTCGGCGTGCCGTCGAGCGCGATCATCGTCTTGTCGATATGGATCTGGCTTTCGGCATCGAAACCGCCGATCGCATCGAAGATCTCGGTGTTGACGGCTTCGACCGCCTTTTCGACGCCCTTGCCGTGATAGCGCTTGCCGCCGTCACGCAGTTCAACGGCTTCATGGGCGCCGGTGGAGGCGCCCGACGGAACGGCCGCGCGGCCCATCGAACCGTCTTCCAGATAGACATCGACCTCGACGGTCGGATTGCCGCGGCTGTCGAGAATTTCGCGGGCGATGATATCGGTGATGGCGGTCAAGGGTCTCTCCCTGGGTTTGGACTTGACGTCACGAGGTCACTGAAAATGTCTCATAATCAATGACACGAAAATTACAATCGAAGCAGTTTGCGCGCTTTTTGTGGGCGGGCTCAAGCCGCCTTGGCGACGGCATCGAGCGCGAGCAGCTTTTCGAGCAGCCGCGGCATGTCCTTCAGATGCACCATGTTGGGGCCGTCCGAGGGCGCGTTGTCCGGATCCTCGTGGGTTTCCAGAAAGACGCCGGCAACACCGACCGCGACGGCTGCGCGCGCCAGCACCGGCACCATGGTGCGGTCGCCGCCGGTCGAAGCGCCCTGCCCGCCCGGCTGCTGCACCGAATGCGTCGCATCAAAGATGACCGGAGCGCCGAGCGACGCCATGATCGGCAGCGAGCGCATGTCGGAGACGAGCGTGTTGTAGCCGAAGGAAGCGCCGCGCTCACAGAGCAGCACGTTCGGATTGCCGCTCTGGGTGAACTTGGCAAGCACGTTCTTCATGTCCCAGGGCGCCAGGAACTGGCCCTTCTTGACGTTGATGACGCGGCCGGTCTTGGCGGCTGCGACAAGCAGGTCCGTCTGGCGGGAGAGGAAAGCCGGTATCTGCAGGATGTCGACCGTCTCGGCAACGACGGCGCATTGCTCTTCCGTGTGAATGTCGGTCAGGACCGGAAAGCCGAACTCCTTTTTGAGGTCGGCAAAGATTTCCATGGCGGTTTCGAGCCCGATGCCGCGCTTGCCGGAAATCGACGTGCGGTTGGCCTTGTCGTAGGAAGACTTGTAGACGAGGCCGATACCGAGCTTGGCACAGAGTTCCTTGAGCGCGCCTGCCATCATGAAGGCGTGGTCGCGGCTTTCCATCTGGCATGGGCCGGCGATCAGCGACAGTTTTGCGTCCTGCGCGAAAACCACCTTGCCGTCTCCCTCGCCGACGGAGACGCTGGAATTTGCGGTAACTTCCATGAACCTATTCCTCGAAGCCGAACAAAACACCCTGGCCGGGCGCCGCCGAGACGAGAACACGGCCCTCCCGGCGGACGAATGCGACGTCATTAGCAGCAAGGGTGATCTCTGTCACGGCAAGATCGGCCGTCTTGAAGATGATCACCCGGCCGCGCAGCCCCTCGGCACCCGGCGTCGACGGCAGGGCGAATTCCGCCTCGAGTTCGTGATCCTGCAGGATGCGAATGCGGGCATTGGCCGCGGCAAGCTCGAGCGAAACAGCCTCCGGCTTGGCCTTCGTCATCAGCACCTGCTCGGCCAGGGGTGCGAAATCGGAGGGCGCCGATGCCGACAGAATGATCTTGCTCAGCCCCATGACCGCATTGGAATGGTGCTCCAGTTCGCCGCGATCGGCCGGCAGGGGATTGATCCGCTGGCAGGAAAACATCAGGAAGTCGGGCGCCCGGTCATCACCCGCAAAAGCCAGCCGGAAGCTCGCCTGGGTTTCGGAACCGTCGGCCAAGGTCATCCCGCGGGAGAATTCCAGCACGTCGCCTGCCGAAACGCCACGCATCTTGAAACGCGCGTGATCGGCCATCGCGTCACGGGTCGCCACAACGAGAGCGGAAAAACCCTGCCTGTCGCGTGCCTTGCGGAAGGCCAGATCGCGTGCGGTAAAAACGTTGCCGCGTTTGGCGGCCGCGCTTGCATGACGGCGATTGGCAAGAGCCAGCGGCTCCAGGTAGCTGCCATCCGAGAAGAACACACAAGCATTGGCTGTGCCGAAAGGATGAAAAGCATCGGGCGCAACTGTAAAACCAAGCTTCGTGAGCCGGGAACGCGCAGCGGTAAGTCCCGCCACCGGCAGCACGAGATGATCGATTGGTCTTGCGTTCACGCGAGGGCCCCCGGAATTGGAATCGCAAAGCTACTTTGGCAGCGGGCTCGCGCCGCGCAAGTGGTGTGGCTCGAGATATCTGGCACGCATCTATGAAGAAAAAATCATCATACTTCACAGAAATTTAGGGACTTGCAGAACACATATGGAACATATAGTGTCCGTTCTGGATTTGTTTCCGACTCTGAGGGTGCCAAAAGATGCTCACGCGCAAACAACAGGAATTGCTTCTGTTCATTCACGAACGCATGAAGGAATCCGGCATCCCGCCGTCATTCGATGAAATGAAGGATGCTCTCGACCTCGCGTCCAAGTCAGGCATCCACCGCCTGATCACCGCGCTCGAGGAGCGCGGCTTCATCCGCCGCCTGCCGAACCGGGCCCGGGCGCTCGAAGTCATCAAGCTGCCGGAAGCCTACTCACCGAGCATGCAGCCACGGCGCGGTTTTTCGCCGAGCGTCATCGAGGGCAGCCTCGGCAAACCGCAGCCGGTCGCGGCGCCTCAGAAACCCGCCGCCAACGACGATTCGCCGAACGCCACGACAGTTCCGGTCATGGGCCGCATCGCTGCCGGCGTGCCGATCTCGGCGATCCAGAACAACACGCATGACATCGCCGTGCCGGCCGAGATGCTCGGTTCCGGCGAACATTATGCGCTCGAGGTCAAGGGCGATTCGATGATCGAGGCCGGCATTCTCGACGGCGATACCGTGATCATCCGCAACAGCAATACGGCCAATCCGGGCGATATCGTCGTGGCGCTGGTGGACGACGAGGAAGCGACGCTGAAACGCTTCCGCCGCCGCGGTGCCTCCATCGCCCTCGAAGCCGCCAACCCAGCCTACGAGACCCGCATCTTTGGGCCGGACCGGGTGAAGATCCAGGGCAAGCTCGTCGGCCTCATCCGCCGGTATCACTGATCATCTGCCGGAGCGGTTCCGGCAATGACCCATCGAAACCCTGGCTTCGCCAATCATAGTGGCGGTGCCTGCTCCAGGGACGGTCTGCGCCCGCCATGGCGGCACGGATCTGCCAGCGCCGAATGTCGGTCGCGCCGTTGAGGGAAATCTCCAGCGCACCCGCCTTGCGAAGCATGGCACCATTGATCATCAGGGCGCCGGACCGGCATTGGTCGAAGCGGGCGCGCGGCGCAATGACAAGACTGGCGGCGTCGCAGGCGGCACCCGCATAACGGCCGTCCTCGACAGCGATAACGATGCCCTTGCCGGTGCTTGCCGCACACCAGGCCGTCGGCTCGCAGGTGAAGCGGCCGGCAGGCGCCTGTTTTATCCTCGACTTTGCCGTTTCCAGTTGCTGCGGGGTCAATTCGCGGCGCTCGTTGGTTTTCGCGCCGGGTGGCCTGTCGTCGGGCGGCTTGTCCCTGGATGGCGACATTTCAGGCTTGGTGGGATCACCGAGCAGAAGCGCCCTCTTCCATTGGCCGTAGACGAAGTCGGGCGGGCGGGCGCGATTGGTGGCGACCCCTTTCCCGTCTACAAATGCGACCATCGTCCCGTCTTCCGAGATCAGGATATCCGGCAGGGGCATCGACCGCTCATGCCAGGAAAGCAGCAGAGCGGTCACCATCAGCGGCAGGCCTATCAGTCTCAGTCTCGTCCTCATGAGCGTCAACAGCAGGAAACCTGCCGTCGAGACGGCGAGGAACCAGGGATGTTGTCGCCCTATGCCGACATCGCCGCCCCAGGCGGCGACGTGTTTGGCAATTGCAATCACCCACCCCAGGCCGAGGCCCATGAGCTTCATGAAGGGCGCATCGAGGCCGAACGGCATCAGCAGCATGCCGGCCAGCCCTGCCGGCATGACCACGAAGGAGATGATCGGCATGGCGGCGAGGTTGGCGACAAGGCCGTAGGTGGCGATACGGTGGAAATGCTCGACCGAGAACATGGCGGTCGAGATGCCGCCGATCAGCGAGGTCACGAAGATGCCGGCCGCGAAATTCCAGGATGCCAGCACCGGAGTCACCATAGGGCGACGGAATGGCAGAGGTTCGGGATCGCGGCGCTTCGCCCTGTGTTTCCAGAGTGCGTAGCCGGCGACCAGGGCGGCGGTGGCGGCAAACGACATCTGGAAGCTCGGCCCCAGTATTTCCGAGGGCGACATGGCGATGATGACCAGGGCGGACAGCGCGACATTGCGCAGGCTGATCGATGGCCGATCGAAAAGCACCGCGACCAGCATGATCGCCATCATGATATAGGCCCGCTCGGCGGAAACGCCGAAACCGGAGATCAGGTAATAGGCCGTCGCCATCATCAGCGCGCCGAGTGCGGCGATCTTCTTGACCGGATAGGCCTGGGCGAAGCCCGTGAAGACGGAAAGCACGGTGCGCGCGCCGACAAAGAAGATGCCGGCTGCGAGCGCCATGTTGAGCCCGGAAATGGCGACGATATGGGCGAGGCCCGACAGGCGCAGCGCCTCGGTGGTGTCTTCGGAAATCGCCCGGCGCTCGTCGGTGACGATCGCCGCGGCAAAGGCGCCGGGATCTCCGGGCACGGTCTCCCGGATACGGGTTGCGATCGCGCTGCGCAGATCGAAAAGCTGGGTTTCGACGTTCGCAATCCAGCTCCGGGTTGAAGGGGGAGCAGCCTGCTTTTTCGGCGCTCCATAGAAAAATCCAACCGCGCCGATGCCGTCGAAATAGGAAGAAAAGGCAAAGTCGTTGAGGCCCGGCAGGGCGGGTCCCGACGGGGGTGAAATGCGGGCTCGACCGCTGATCGTCTCGCCAGTTTGGGCGGGCTCATGGCGAGACCTTGCCAGCAGGGATACACGCTGCGGTGGGCGCCTGACTTGCGGATTGGAGGTCCGCTCGATGCGGACGATATAACGCCATCGCCCTTGAGCGTCGCTCTCCCTGCGCTCGACCACACCGATGAGCTCGGTCGTCACCGGCGTATCGAGAATGACGGTGGCTTGCCTCCAGGCCTCCAACTGCGCCAGCATCATGCCTGCGAGAAAGAGTGCGAGAGCGAGCGGCAACAGGTGCGTGGCACCGGACCGGTAGCGCGAGACGATCACAAATATCGCGCAGACGCAAAAGAGGAAGAAATACGGCCAGAAAGCCGGGGTCTGCGGCAGCGCAAACCAGTAGGCGGCCCCTGCCCCGACGACAACAGGCAGAAAAAGGAAGCCATGGCCATAGACCGCCTCCTCCTCCAGCATGACCGGGAGACGGCGGCGCAGCCGGTCAAGGCGTCGGATCGTCGAGCGGCGAAAGGACCCGCCTGACGTGTGAACCGGCGGGCTGCGTTCGATCGCGGGAAAAAGCTCGGCCAGATCCCGGACCTTGACCGAGTCGGATGCGCCTCCGTTTATGCGGAGATCCGGCGGCCGGGATATCAGCTTCCCTGCCTCGGCACGCGTCGGAAATGCATTTTCCTCCGGCATGAAACGCTCTGTTCGCCCCACCGCCAGACATGCGGCAATGCAACCTGCGCGTTTCCTCCCCGGCCGTCAACCGACGGTTAAATATCGGGAATTCCGAAGCGTGAAATAGGCCTGCAACAAGAAGTTGGACATCCAAGCAAACGCCGCTGCCCAATAATTTTTCGCGCTGCACAAAATGCCGTCACGACAGCTTGGCATCAGCTTTCGGATCATATAGCTAAACTGTGGACGCTTAATTCTTGTGGCGCTTTTTGGGCGCCATGCCGCCAAAAGGTTGGAGGATCAGCATGACGGATACAAGCGCAAATCTGGTAATCGGTGACAGAAAAGTCGATCTGCCGGTCAAGTCGGGCACCATCGGTCCGGACGTGGTCGATATCGGCGCTCTTTACAAACACACCGGCACCTTCACCTACGACCCGGGCTTCACCTCGACGGCGTCTTGCGAATCCAAGATCACCTATATCGACGGCGACGCGGGCATCCTGCTGCATCGCGGTTATCCGATCGAACAGCTGGCCGAGCATGGCGACTTCCTGGAAACCTGCTATCTGCTGCTTTACGGGGAACTGCCGACCGCTGCGCAGAAGAAGGACTTCGACTATCGCGTGACCCATCACACGATGGTGCATGAGCAGATGAGCCGCTTCTTCACCGGCTTCCGCCGCGACGCCCATCCGATGGCGGTCATGTGCGGCTGCGTCGGGGCACTGTCCGCCTTCTATCACGACTCGACCGACATCACCGATCCGCACCAGCGCATGGTCGCTTCGCTGCGCATGATCGCCAAGATGCCGACGCTTGCCGCGATGGCCTATAAGTACCACATCGGCCAGCCCTTCGTTTATCCGCAGAACAACCTGGACTATGCGTCGAACTTCCTGCGCATGTGCTTTGCCGTTCCGTGCGAAGAGTATGTGGTCAACCCGGTGCTGTCGCGCGCCATGGACCGCATCTTCATCCTGCATGCCGACCACGAACAGAACGCTTCGACCTCGACGGTCCGCCTCGCCGGTTCCTCGGGCGCCAACCCGTTCGCCTGCATCGCGGCCGGCATTGCCTGCCTCTGGGGCCCGGCCCACGGCGGCGCCAACGAAGCAGCGCTCAACATGCTGACGGAAATCGGCTCGGTCGACAAAATCCCGGAATACATCGCCCGCGCCAAGGACAAGAACGATCCGTTCCGCCTGATGGGCTTCGGTCATCGCGTCTACAAGAACTACGATCCGCGCGCCAAGATCATGCAGAAGACCACGCATGAAGTGCTCGGCGAACTCGGCCACAAGGACGATCCGCTCCTGCAGGTGGCGATGGAACTCGAGCGCATCGCGCTCACCGACGAGTATTTCATCGAGAAGAAGCTCTACCCGAATATCGACTTCTATTCGGGCATCACGCTGAAGGCGATGGGCTTCCCCACCACCATGTTCACCGTGCTCTTCGCTCTTGCCCGTACCGTCGGCTGGATCGCCCAGTGGGCCGAAATGATCGAAGATCCGCAGCAGCGCATCGGCCGCCCGCGTCAGCTCTATACCGGCGAAGCGCAGCGGGACTACATCCCGGTTTCCAAGCGTTAATCCGCAAGCGACACCCAACAAAAAACCCGGTCAGAGACGACCGGTTTTTTTTGTGTCCAGAACCTGGAGAACGATGCCGGCGGCCGCTTCGCCCGGCGGCACGGGCACCTGCAGGCGCTCCCAGGTGAGATCGAAGCCCTCCAGCATGGCGCGCCTTTGCATCGTATCGGACGAAAGCCGCTCGGCCCAGCGGCAGAGGCTTGCCGGCCGCACCACCTCGTTGACGTATTCCGGCACAACGACATAGTCGGCGATCAGGTTCGGCAGCGCGCCGGACCAGGTCTTGATGCGTTTTGCGAGCATGGTGATCAGCCAGTCGGCCTTGTAGGCCGAGACCACCGGGATTCCGGCCAGGCCGAGTTCGAGGATCACCGTTCCGGAGGCTGCAAGTGACGCATCGGCTTCAGCAAAGGCCGCCCATTTGCCGTCCGCATCGGCGGTGATCTCCGGCTTGATCTCGAAACCGGCGGCAATCTCGCGCACCAGCTTTTCCTGGCGGGGAACCGTCGGCAGCACGAATCGGGTCGGCCCGTTGCGCGCAACGAACTCGCGGGCCGCCTCGCCGAAGATCGGCAGCAGCGCCTTGATCTCCGCCGAACGGGAGCCCGGCAGAAGCATGATCGTCTTTTCTTCCCCAGGCTCCTTCACCGGGCGCCCAGCCCGGATGCCGCGGACCTTGAGGAGGGACGGATCGGCTGTCAGGCGATGGCCGACGAAGGTGGTTTCCGGCCCGCCGAGACGCTTCATGGCATCGGGCTCGAACGGCAGCACAGCCAGGACATGATCGACATAGCCGAGCATCGCCTTGGCGCGATATTCCTTCCAGGCCCAGACGCTCGGGCAGACATAATCGATGATCGGCAGGTCCGGCAAAACGGCGCGCACTTTCCTGGCGACGCGATGGGTGAAGTCGGGGCTGTCGATGATGACCAGCACATCCGGCTTGGCCCCAACGATGGCGGCCGCCGTCTGGTTGATCCGCTTGATCAGGTTCGGCAGGCGGGCGATCACCTGGGTCAGCCCCATGATCGACAGTTCGGAAAAGTCGAAGAGCGAGGTAAGGCCTTGTGCCTCCAACGCTTCGCCACCGACGCCGACGAGTTCGACCGGACCGTCATGGGCTGCCTTCAGGGCCACGATCAGATCGCCACCGAGAAGATCGCCGGATACTTCGCCGGCTATGACGCCTACCTTCAAGGTCTTGACCATCACAATCCTCCTTGCGGCAGGCCGGGATCGATGCCGCAGACGAAAATACCGGCAGCATCCGCCGCGGCAATCATCTTCGCTTCTTCCAGCACCAAAGCGCGTCCCGCCTCCACGGCGATGCCGGCGAGACCGGCCTTGATGGCGTTTTCAATGGTCGACGGGCCGATCGTCGGCAGATCGGCGCGCATATCCTGCTGCGGTTTGCAGAGCTTGACGAGCACGCCCTTGCGGCGGGCGGAGATGCGGCCCTCGGCGCGCAATGCCGTCACCCGCTCCAGCATCCGGTCCGTGCCCTCGACGCCTTCCAAAGCTACGACACGTCCGCCGACGCTGACGGCGCCCTGGCCGATATCGAGTTCACCGAGACGCTTGGCGGCTTCGGACGCCCGATCGATATCGCGGCGATCGTCCTCGGACGGCGCGTGGGCGCCGAGTGGTCCGATCCTCGCAAGCAGGCCGGGCACGATGTCGTGGGCGCCCAGCACCTCGCAGCCCATCGCCTCGATGAGCTTGATGACCATCTGGAGCACCGAATCGTCGCCGCCGGAAAGAAGCGTGCGGACAACCGAGGGGACTTTCAGGATCGTGCGGAAGGTCGGATGGATGTCGCGCCAGTCGGGCCTGCGCGCCACGCCGCCCGACAGGATGACACGGGTGATGCCCTTGTCGCGAAACAGGCGTTCGATCGCCGAAAGATCGCCGACGCCGACGGAGACCGCTTCGAAACCATCAAAGCCCTGATCGGATTCATTTGCGAGCGCTACGATCAGAGGCGCTTCACCGGCCGCCTGTGCGGCTTTTGCCACATAGAGAGGCAAGAAGCCCTTCCCGGCGATGATTGCCAGCCGGCCCTTCGGCGCAAGGCTCGGGAGGCCGGCCATATGGGATCAGCCCTTGCCGCGGAAGGTCGAGGAAATGGCGCGATCGCTCTCGACCGCGATGAAATCGAGGATTTCCATCGCTTCCTTGCAATCGGCGTAGTCGTTGCGGATCGCCGCTGCGTTGGCGCGGATGTTGCTCTCGCCCTCGAAGATCTGCTTGAAGGCGCGGCGGACGGTATGGATCGTTGCGCGCTCGACGCCGGCCCGGGTCATGCCGACCACGTTCAGGCCGCCGAGGACGCCCGGATTGCCGTTCAGCATGCCATAGGGGATGACGTCGTAATTGACGGCCGAAAGACCACCGATAAAAGCCTGGCGGCCGATGCGGGTAAACTGATGCACAGCGCAGCCGCCGCCCAAGATCGCCCGGTCCGCCACGTGGACGTGGCCGGCCAGCATGACGTTGTTCGACATGATGATATCGTTGCCGAGCTGACAGTCATGCGCAACGTGCGAATTGGCGAGGAACAGGCAGTTGTTGCCGACCACCGTCTTGCCGCCGCCGCCGACCGTGCCGCAGTTCATCGTCACGCCTTCGCGCATGACGCAATTGTCGCCGACCGTCAGCGTCGAATCCTCGCCTGCCTCATGAAGGCTCTGGGAAACGCCGCCGATGATTGCCATCGGAAAGATACGGCAGTTGCGGCCGATCTCGGTGCGACCGCTCACCACGGCATGAGACAGCAGCTCGACGCCATCCTTCAGCACCACGCGCGGGCCGACATGCGAAAACGGGCCGACGACAACGTTCTCGCCGATGACGGCGCCGTCCTCGACCAATGCTAACGGATGGATACGCGCGCTGGCTGCAATGCTGCTCATTCTTCTTCCTTGCGCCGGATCATTGCGCCGATATCGGCTTCGGCAACAAGTACGCCGTCCACCTTCGCGTCACAATGGAATTTCCAGATATTTCCGCGCTGTTTCTGCTTGGTAACGTGGAATTCGACCCGGTCGCCCGGCACGACCGGCTTGCGGAAGCGGGCATTGTCGATGGTCATGAAGTAGACGAGATTGCCGCCCTCGCCTTCTTTCCTGGCGCAGATGGCGCCGGCAGTCTGCGCCATGCCCTCGACCAGAAGCACGCCCGGCATGATCGGCTTCTCCGGGAAATGCCCGGTGAAATGCGGTTCATTGGCGGTGACGTTCTTGATGCCGATCGCGGAATTGTCGCCGTCGATCTCGACGATCTTATCGACCAGGAGAAAAGGATAGCGGTGCGGCAGCAGCTTCATGATTTCCTGAATATCGGCCGCGCCGAGCACCGGCTTGGTCTCATCAGTCATTCTTCTTCTCTCCTCTGCGTTTCGCCCGCTCATCCGAACGCATCAAGACTTCCGCGGTATCGCGGAGGAAATCCGGCATCGGGCGGGCGGGAATACCGCCATAACGCGCCCCGGCGGGAATATCTCCCACCACGCCGCTCATCGCGGCAATCTGCACGCCGTCTCCAATCGAGATGTGTCCATTAATACCGGATGCGCCGCCGATCAATACACCGTCGCCGATCCGCGTCGAACCGGCTATGCCGGCGCCGCTGGCGATGCCGCAATGGCGGCCGATGCGCACGTTGTGTGCAACCTGAACCTGATTGTCGATCTTGGTGCCTTCGCCGATGACCGTATCGTCCATGGCGCCGCGGTCGACCGTCGTGTTGGCGCCGATCTCGACATTGTCCTGGATGATGACGCGGCCGATCTGGACGATCTTCAGCATGCCGCGCGGACCCGGCGCAAACCCGAAGCCGTCCTGGCCGATGCGGACGCCATTGTGAATGATCACTCCGTTGCCGATGAGAGCCGCGACCACGCTCGCGCCGGCGGCGATCGTGCAATCGCGGCCGATCTTGACGTCGGCACCGATGATGGTTCCGGCGCCGATGCGGGTGCCGGTGCCGATTTCCGCCCGCGCGCCGATCACGGCCATGGGCTCGATCTCGACGCCGGGTTCTAGCCTGGCGGTCGGATCCACGAACGCGGCCGGCGAGATACCCGGGGGGAACGAAGTGACCGGAGACGGCCGCATCGCCACCGGATGCAGGATAGCACCGGCCTGGGCAAACGCAGTGTGCGGCGTCTTGGTCAGCAGAACCGGGATATGGGCCGGAATGATCGAACGGATCGCGGTATCACAGATAATCGCGGAAGCCTTGCAGCTTTCCAGTTCGTGACGGCTTTTCCGGGACAGGATATAACAGATCTCGCCCTCGCCGGCCCGCGCAACGGGTGCAACGGAACGGATCAACCGATCGCCGGCGCTGCCATCAAGCAGTTCAGCCCCAAGAAGGGCGGCCAACTCGCGCAGGCTCACGCCATCATGGGGCGGAAAGAATTCATTGTGGTCCATAAAGCTAAAGCTCCAGAACAGATTTCCGCCCGCAACCGCGAGCGGAAATGATCAGAACTGGTTCGCCATGCTGAACCGGAATTCCTGGGTTTCGTCGAAGTCTTCCTTCATGACCGGATGCGCGTAGTCAAAGCGGATGTTGCCGAACGGCGACGCCCACATGATACCCGCACCGACGGAAGCGCGCCAGTTCATGCTGGTGCCCTGCGCGGTGCTGGTGCCGAGCGGGACATCATTGCCGTAAAGGGTACCGGCATCGGCGAAGACGGCAGCACGCAGGCCGAAGTCTTCCGGAATAGCCGGCATCGGCATCGACATTTCGGCAGAGGCCGTAAAGTAGGTCGTGCCGCCGAGCGCATCGCCGTGATCGGCGGTACGCGGACCGATACCGTCGTTCTCGAAGCCACGGATCTGGCGACCGCCGATCGTGAACTGGTCGAAGACATGCAGATTGTCGCCGGTGGAAACCACATGGCCGGCACCCACTGCGATGGAGCCGATCAGGTCAGCTTCGGTCGACAGAAGCTGGAAATAACGGGCACGACCGGAAATCTTGTAGAAGTCGGAGTCGCCGCCGAGACCGGCATATTCATGCGTGATCGTCGCGTAGAGACCTTCGCGCGGCAGCGTCTGGCTGTCGAGCGTGTTGTAGGTCAGCGTCTGCGAAATCGACGACTGAACGAACTTGCCCTGGTCGATCATCGAGATGTAGGGCGACGAAAGGTTATCGTCTGCGGTGCCAGGGACGCCATCGGTACCAAAGGCACCGTCGTTGTCGTACTGGATTTCCTTGTAGGTGTAACGGAACGTGGTCGCCAGATCTTCGGTGATCGGCGCCGTTACGCGCAGGGTGACGCCCTGCTCATCGTAGTCGTAATACTCGTTCGAAGAGGTCTTGCTCTTGAACAGGTCGAAACCGGCCGCCAGACGATAACCGAGGAAGTAGGGCTCGGTGAACGAAAGGTTGTAGCTGCGGGCCTCATCGAGACCACCGCCGACTGCGACGCGGATGAACTGGCCGCGGCCGAGGAAGTTCTTTTCTTCGATCGAAGCTTCGAGCAGGAAGCCGTCGCCGCCCGCCGAGTAACCGGCGCCGATACCGAAGGAACCGGTGGGCTGGTCTTCGAC
Source organism: Neorhizobium tomejilense (assembly GCF_964254135.1). Classification (NCBI taxonomy): domain Bacteria; kingdom Pseudomonadati; phylum Pseudomonadota; class Alphaproteobacteria; order Hyphomicrobiales; family Rhizobiaceae; genus Neorhizobium; species Neorhizobium tomejilense. The sequence continues at coordinate 1,413,330 of NZ_CAXUSO020000001.1, read as the reverse complement.
ATCGACAACGATGACGACGCGGTCAGGCGAAGTGCCCTGCGAGGTCGAGATATTGACGGTCGTGAAATAACCGAGCGCCTCAAGGCGACGCTTGGCGCGCGAGATCATTTCCTGGTTGAAGGCATCGCCTTCGCTGAAATCGAATTCGCGGCGGATGACATAGTCACGCGTGCGGGTGTTGCCGCGGATCTCGATGCGCTCGACATAGGCGCGCTCGCCCTGGTCGACGAGATAGGAAACACCGATCGTGTGGTTTTCCATGTTGCGGTCGCCGCGCGGCGTGACGCGGGCGAACGGATAACCGGCCGCAGCGACGCGCTTGGAGATCGCTTCCATCGACTTCTGGATTTCGCGGGCGTTATAGACGCTACCGGCGCGGGTCTGAACCAGACCTTCGAGGTCCTGGCCGCTGATGCCCTCGACCGTGGATTCTACCGAGACGTTGCCATACTCGTAACGCTGGCCTTCCTCGACCGTGAAGCTGATATTGTACTTGTTGCTCGATTCATCGAGCACTGCTTCCGACGAGATGACGCGGAAGTCAGGATAACCGTGGTTATAATAGAACTGGCGCAGCGCTTCCTCGTCAGCGCGCAGCTTGTCCTCGCTGTAAACGTCCTTGCGGGTCAGGAAGGACAGCGGACCGGATTCCTTGGTGATCAGCACCGACTTCAAGCGGCCATCGCCATAAGCCTGATTGCCGGCGAAACTGATGTCGGCAATCTTGGTGCGGTCACCTTCGTTGATGACGAAAGCAAGGTTGACGCGTCCCTGGCCAACATCAGCGGTCTGGGTGGTGATCTGAACGTCGCTGCGGCCGATGGCGCGATAGGCTTCGCGCAGACGCTGGATATCTGCGTCGATCAGGGCCTGATTGTACGGGCCGAGCGGCTGGGTCTGAACGACTGCCTGAAGCTTGTCGTCCGTGATCTTGCGGTTGCCGTTGAACACGACCTGGTTGATGAGCTGGTTCTCGCTCACCGACACGACGAGCGTGCTGCCGGAAACACTGATTTTGACATCCGAGAAATAGCCGGTCGAATAGAGCTTGCGGACCGATTCATCGATGTCGTTGTTGGAGAAGTTGACACCCGGGCGGATGGTCAGGTTGGAACGGACAGCCTCCTCGCCGGCGCGCTGTGCGCCGCGGACCTGAACGCTCCGGATAACCGCCGCTTCGGCAGAAAGTGCGGAAGCAAGTACCAGTACACCTGCGCCCGATGCAACAACACTAGCAGACAGCGCAAACGCCGACACTGCGTTCAAAAACTTTGAACCAGCCTTCATTTCAATTCTTACCTTTTCCCGTTGTCCCTCGGCGGGTGGTGCCCGACTCCGGCCACGTGTGTCGTTTTACCTTCTTTTGACCTACAAGCAAGGTATCGCGTTAATTTCTGTTTACTTACTTCCCTTGCGTGACCCAATGGCCACGCAACTGTTGGAAACATGGTGAATAAACAGTTTCTTTTACGATTTGAAGGACATCAACCGATCAGATTGCTGATGTCGTTGAAGGTCGCGAAGACCATGAGGCTCAAAACCATCGCAAGCCCGATGCGGAAGGCGATCTCCTGCGCACCTGAGCCGAGCGGTCGGCCACGGATGGCCTCGATCGCGTAGAAGACGAGATGACCGCCGTCCAAAATTGGCACAGGCATGAGGTTCAAGAGCCCGATGGAGACCGAAAGAACCGCCGCCAGCTGGACCACCGCCGCAAAGCCGAGCGTCGCCATCTGGCCCGACGCCTGGGCGACCCTGACAGGCCCGCCGAGCTGGTCAGCCTTCATCCGCCCGGTCACGAGGTTTCCGATATAGCGGAAGGTGCCGGTGACGATATGGCCGGTCTCGGTGACGCCTTCGGCAACCGCCTGCAGCGGCGTGAACGTCTCGATGCGGAAATTGCCGCGCTGTTCGTTGGTGACGATGCCGATCAGGCCGAGCTCGACCTTGTTGCCGAACTGGTCGGTGACCTCGGAGCGCTTCGGCACCATCGGCAGATCGAGGTCCTTGCCGTCCCGCTCGACCGTCACGACGATCGGGGTGTCCGGCCTGATGCTGACATAACGCCGTACATCGTCGAAAGTCCGGATGCGCGAGCCGTCGAGCGCCACCAGCCGATCGCCGGGCTCAACGCCGGCCGCGAGCGCGGCGCTTCCCGGCTGGACTTCGGCGACCACCGGATCGGCGACGACCTTGCCGTAGACGCTGAAGAGGACGGCGAAGATGGCAATCGCTAGGATGAAATTGGCGATCGGGCCGGCCGCGACGGTGGCGGCCCTCTTCCACAGCTTGGCGCCGGCCAGCGTCTGAGCCTTTTCTTCCTCGCTCATGCCCGCAAGGCCGCTCGCATCCGGCAGGCTCGCGGCGTCCTCGTCGCCGAAGAACTTGACGTAGCCGCCAAGCGGGATCGCCGAGAGCTTCCAACGGGTGCCATGACTGTCGGTGAAGCCGACAAGCTCCGGTCCGAAGCCGACAGAGAAGGCAGTGACCCGGATGCCGCACCAGCGTCCAATAAGATAGTGGCCCATCTCATGCACGAAGACGAGCAGGGACAGGACCAGCACGAAGGGGATGATATAGCCGGTAAGGAAGCTGAGGATGGCCATCAAAATTTCCGTTTCAACATTGTACCGGCCGCCCAGGCCTCAAAACCCGAAGAGGAAGCCTGCGACCGATACATCAAGATGGCCCGTCATGGCCGTATAAACAAGCGTCAGCAGAAACGCCGCGAAACAGGCGAAAACGAGGCCATCGACGCGATCCATGACGCCGCCGTGCCCCGGAATGAGGTGGCTGGAATCCTTCACGCCGAACCGGCGCTTGATGAAGGATTCGAACAGGTCGCCGATCTGGCTCGCGACGGAAAGCAGAAATGCGATCGCCACCGTCCAGATCGACAGCCGGGAAAAGACGCCGAGCGTAAGGACGGAGCTTGCGACCACGCCCGACACCGTGCCGCCGATCGCACCGGACCAGGTCTTGCCGGGCGAAATGCGCGGCGCAAGTTTTGGCCCCTTGAGCGCCCGGCCGACGAAATAGGCGAGGATATCGGTCGCCCAGACGACCGCGAAGATAAAGAGTGTCGCAACGAACCCCGCCTGGTCTTCGGCCCGGATCGCCGCCAGCGAGATCCCGCTCAAGCCTGCGTAGAAGATGCCGCCCGGCAGCCACCAGCTGCCCTTGCGCAGCAGCACGAGAAGAAGGGCGGTGACTACAGCGCCGCCGAGAATCGGCACCGAGAGCGCACCTTCGTCGACCACCAGGTCGATGGCGATCAGAAAAATCGCGGCCCAGCCGAAGGCGTTCGCACGAAAATCGCGCTCGGCGGCCCGCGTGATCGTTGACCATTCGTAATAGATCAGGACCGCCATGGCTGCAGCCAAGATGCGGAAGGCCAGGCCGCCATACCAGGTGGCGGCCAGGACCACGGCCGCCAGAACCACCGCGGATGCGATGCGGCGCTTCAGTTCAGTGCTCATCAACCACCCACTGCTATCGTCTTGTTCGACAGGCCGCCGAAGCGCCGGTCGCGGGAGGCATAGATCTTCAGGGCGTCGAGGAAGAGTTTCCGATCGAAGTCGGGCCAGTAGTCCGGCAGGAAGACAAGTTCGGAATAGGCCGCCTGCCAGAGCAGAAAATTCGAAAGCCGCTCCTCGCCGCTGGTGCGGATGATGAGGTCCGGATCGGGAATACCGGCGGTATCCAGCTTTGCGCTGATCTTGTCCGCGTCGATCTCGGAAGCCTTGAGGACACCGGCCTCGACGTCCCGGGCGAGCATGGCGACCGCACGGGCGATCTCGTCGCGCGCACCGTAGTTGAAGGCGATGACCAGCGTCAGTGCCGTGTTGAACCTTGTCGTTTCCTCGGCTTCGAGAAGAAGCGGAAGGATGTCGCTGCGCAGCTTCTCGCGTTCGCCGATCACCCGTATGCGGACATTCTCGCGGTGCAATTCGGCCAGATCCTGGCGGATGAAGCGCCGGAGGAGACCGAGGAGATCCCTCACCTCGGTTTCGGGCCTGCTCCAGTTCTCCGAAGAAAACGCAAAGAGCGTCAGATATTTGACGCCGGCATCGCCGGCAGCCCGCACCGTTTCGCGAACCGCTTCGACGCCCTTGCTGTGTCCGACCGTACGAGGAAGCCCGCGCTTGTTGGCCCAGCGTCCATTGCCATCCATGATAATGGCAACGTGTTGAGGGATGATTGCAAGCTCGGGGTTCACCATATTCTATGCGGCTCCTTTGGCCGCCGGAATATGGCGGCAAACCAGGCCTAAGTTAGACCTGCATGATTTCCTTTTCCTTATCCGCAAGCAAGCGGTCGACTTCGGAAATCGTATCATCCGTCATCTTCTGCACTTTTTCCGACTGCGAGCGGCTCTCGTCCTGGCCGATGTCGCCGTCCTTTTCGGCCTTTTTCAGGCCGTCCATGCCATCGCGGCGGACGTGACGGACAGCAACCTTCGCCTTTTCCGCATAATCATGCGCAACCTTGACCAACGACTTGCGGCGCTCCTCGTTGAGCTCGGGAAGCGGAATGCGCAGGTTCTGGCCATCGACGATCGGATTGAGGCCGAGATGTGATTCGCGGATCGCCCTGTCGACGGCGTTGACCATCGACTTGTCCCAGATGGATACGCCCAGCATGCGCGCTTCCGGCACGGTGATGTTGGCCACCTGGTTGAGCGGCACGCGCGAACCATAGGCTTCGACCATCACCGGATCGAGGATATTGGCCGAGGCGCGGCCGGTGCGCAGCGACGCGATATCGCTTTTGAACGCGTTGATCGCGCCTTCCATGCGGCGCTTGATGTCGTTGAGGTCGATTCCACTCATCCGTCTACTCCCGTATGTTGTCTGGGCGGCCCGCGATGCCGCGCCTCAATTGTCCGCTACGATGGTCTTGCGGCCGCCGCCGGTCAAGATTTGGGCGAAGCCGCCCTTTTCATGGATCGAAAAAACAATGATCGGGATGGAGTTTTCGCGGGCGAGCGCCACGGCCGCCACGTCCATCACCGCCAGACCCTTTTCGAGCACTTCGCCATGCGTCAGCGTCTCGAACCGGGTCGCCGTCGGGTCCTTCTTGGGGTCGGCCGAATAGATGCCGTCCACCTGGGTGCCCTTGAAGATCGCTTCCGCACCGATTTCAGCCGCGCGTAGCGCTGCCGCCGAATCGGTCGTGAAGAACGGATTGCCGGTGCCGCCGGCGAAGATCACCACCCTGCCCTGCGCCATGTGATGCAGCGCCTGGCGCTGCGAGAAGCTCTCGCAGATCTCCGGCATCGAGATCGCCGACAGAACCACCGTGTCGACGTTCAGCTTGCGCAGCGAAGTGGCAAGCGCCAGGGCGTTGATCACGGTGCCGAGCATCCCCATGTGGTCGCCGGTCACCCGGTCGCCGCCCTTGGAAGCCACGGCGACGCCGCGAAAGATGTTGCCGCCGCCGACAACCACGCCGACATCGACGCCCATGGCGCGCGCTTCGGCAATATCGGAGGCGACCCGATCGGCAACCGCAACATCGATGCCGAAACCCTGGCTGCCCATCAGAGCTTCACCGGAGGCCTTGAGCAAGACACGCTTGTAGAGGGGCTGAGGCGACATGGAGGCTCCTTGAAATCGAATTGCATGCGGAGGGTCAAACGGGTTGCGGATACACGAAGGGCACCGGCTTGTCACCGGTGCCCTTGCGCTTTCGACAGCTTTAGCTAACGAATATCAGCCTTTGGCGACCGCTGCCACTTCAGCGGCGAAATCCGATTCTTCCTTTTCGACGCCTTCGCCGAGCAGAAGACGGGCCATGCCGGTGACTTCGATCGAAGCGCCAGCGAGCTTTTCAGCATCCTTGACGGCCTGGCCGACGGTCACGTCCGGGTTGATGACGAAGGCCTGGGACAGAAGGGCAACTTCCTCGAAGAACTTGCGCATGCGGCCGTCGACCATCTTTTCGATGATCGCTTCCGGCTTGCCGGAAGCGCGCGACTGCTCGATGAAGACGTTGCGCTCGCGCTCGGCGACAGTCGCGTCGACTTCTTCGGCGCGGATGGCAAGCGGGTTGGTGGCAGCGATGTGCATGGCAACCTGACGGCCGAGCGAGGTCAGGACTTCCTTGTCGCCGACCGACTTCAGGGCGACCAGGACGCCGAGCTTGCCGATGCCGTCGCCGGCAGCGTTATGGACGTAGGTCGCGACGACGCCGTGCTCGACCTGCAGCAGGGCGGAGCGACGCAGCGTCATGTTCTCGCCGATCGTGGCGATCGCGTCCTTGATCGTGTCGGCAACCGGCTTGCCGGAAGCGGGATAGGTGGCAGCCGAGATCGCCTCGACGGAGCCGTCGGTCGTCAGCGCGACGCTTGCAATGCCGCGGACGAGGTCCTGGAAGGCATCGTTGCGGGCAACGAAGTCGGTTTCCGAGTTGAGTTCGATGACGACGGCCCTGTGGCCGGCGCTGGCGATGCCGATCAGGCCTTCGGCTGCGGTGCGGCCGGACTTCTTGTCGGCCTTGGAGATACCCTTGGCGCGCAGCCAGTCGATCGCCGCTTCGATGTCGCCGTTCGTTTCGGTCAGCGCCTTCTTGCAGTCCATCATGCCTGCGCCGGACTTTTCGCGCAGTTCCTTTACCAGTGCAGCGGTGATTTCAGCCATTGTTTTGCCTCTTGTCGGTTCAAGTGCTTCTCGCCGGAAAAACGTCGGCGGACTCAAAAGTTTTGGGACGAATGTACCCGGAAGTGTGACAGCGTGATGAAGACATCACGAAAGCGATCGCCTCGACGACCAAGCGGTGGCGGCTCGCCTTGAAACGACCAAGGCCAGGGATCGGTATCTCTGGCCTCGATCGAATTTCAGAAAGGAGGAGCGGGCCAAGCCGCTCCATCCGGCCTTAAGCTTCTGCTTCTGCTTCGCCTTCGAGAGCCGGCTCGATCGGAGCTTCGGCAGAGGCGCCGACATCACGACCCGAAGCGCCCTGCTGGCGCGCGATGCCGTCGATGGCAGCGCGGGCGATCAGGTCGGTGTAGAGAGCGATGGCGCGCGAGGCGTCGTCATTGCCCGGGATCGGGTAGTCGATGAGGTCAGGATCGCAGTTCGAATCGATGATGGCGACGACCGGGATGCCCAGGCGCTTGGCTTCGTCGATAGCGATCTTTTCCTTGTTGGTGTCGATGATGAACATCAGGTCCGGAGTGCCGCCCATGTCGCGGATACCGCCGAGAGCCTTGTCCAGCTTTTCGCGTTCGCGCTCGAGGTTCAGGCGTTCCTTCTTGGAGTAGCCGGAAGCTTCCGAGTTCAGGATTTCGTCGAGCTTGCGCAGGCGCTGGATCGAGTTCGAAATGGTCTTCCAGTTGGTCATCATGCCGCCGAGCCAGCGGGAGTTGACGTAGTACTGGGCCGAACGCTTGGCCGAGTCGGCGATCAGTTCGGACGCCTGGCGCTTGGTGCCGACGAACAGAACGCGGCCGCCACGGGCGACGGTGTCGGACACGACCTGAAGGGCGCGCGACAGCATCGGAACGGTCTGGGCCAGATCGATGATGTGGATGTTGTTACGGTCGCCGAAGATATACGGCTTCATCTTCGGGTTCCAGCGGTGAGTCTGGTGGCCGAAGTGGACGCCTGCTTCGAGAAGCTGGCGCATAGAGAAATCGGGCAATGCCATGCCTTGTTATCCTTTTCCGGTTGAACCTCCGCAAGGCGAACAGCACCCTCTTCGAGAATGCCACCGGGCGGAACGGTCCGGATTTCTCCCGGACAATCCCATGCCTTACGTGTGGAATGCGGCTGGCCATACATTCGATTTGCCGCAAAAGCAAGAGCTTTTCCGAAATTCCCCCAGCGTGCCGGCGAGTGACCGGCAGTCAGCGAGGGACGGCTATTTCGCCGGCGCCGGGCACGGGTCCTGCTGCGGCTTCAGGAGCTCCAGCTTGGCAAGGCTGCCGGACAGCACGAAGTCGCCGTAATCCATGGTGAGATCGCGGGTGATGCCGTTTTCGTAGAGCTTGAACGACATGTTGTAGACCGGGGTCGGGTCGCCGACCGCATTCTCGTTGAAATAGGCGATCGTCACCGGCCAGAAGGAAGACTTTGCAAATTCGCCGGCCTTGTCGGCATCGATATCGTCCGTCTGCGCCGTCTGCGACTTGCCGATCACCGTCGTGGTCAGCAGCGCCTGGTCGCCGTTTTCAGAGCCGTCGAAGACCCGCGCCTCGAAGAAACTCTTGCCCTGCTTGGCATTCGCGATGACGTCGAGCATATGGCTGGTCGGAAAATCGCTCGACGGCAATTGGATCTCACGGCCGTCGGGCTGGGTGATTTCCACCTTGATGCCCTTGTCGACGATCGACGCATCGCCGCTCAGCTGCTTGTCGAGCTGCTCGTCGGTGAAGGACTTGGTCTCGAAATGGAACTGGTTTGCGGCCATGTCCTCGAAGGTGGTGGTCTGCTGATCGCTGAGGCGGGTCTCCTCGCCCGTATTGATCTTGGTGACCAGCCGGAAATTGGTGGAAAAACCGGTGCATGCCGAGCCGGTGAACTCATAGACCATGCGGCCGAACATGCCTTCGATGCCGGAACGTTCGGAGGCATTCTTGAGCTTCAGGTCGTAAATGGCGCGATGCGGAACGAGCAGCCGGGCAGCAGCGTCGGTATTCGCGTCCGCGGAGGTGGCAGCCACAAGGCTCAGACCGCCGGCAAGGATCACCCCGAGGCTCATTCGCAACATTCACATTCTCCTGTTGGACTCAGTTGGTGATGTTATAAGAACGCCATCTGACCAAGCTAAGGCCTTGATGCAGGATTTTTGAGGAATTTACAACAAAACGGGAGTCGAAAATGACCGGAGCCATCGAAGGCCGCCTGCAGGAACTGGGGATCGTGCTCCCCGTCGCGGCAGCACCCGCCGCCAATTACGTGCCATATACGATCAGCGGCAATACCCTTTATCTTTCCGGCCAATTGCCGATCGAAGGGGGCAAGGTCGCGGTAACCGGCCTCGTCGGCCGCGATGTGGATTTGCCGGCCGCGCAACGGGCAGCGGAACTCTGCGCCATCAACATCCTCGCCCAGGCGAAGGCGGCACTCGGGGGCGATCTCGGCAGGATCCGCCGCGTTTTGAAGCTCAACGGCTTCGTCGCGTCGACACCTGACTTCGTCGAGCAGCACCTCGTCATCAACGGCGCCTCTAACCTGATCGCCAACGTGCTGGGCGATGCCGGCAAACATGCCCGCGCCGCCGTCGGCATGGCCTGCCTGCCCCTCAACGCCTCCGTCGAAATCGACGCCATCATCGAGATCGAAGCATGACCTCCGCATCCTGGATCAAGGACCTCCCGGTCGCCCATCGCGGCTATCACGACATGAACCATCAGGTCTGGGAAAACACCCTGTCTGCGTTTTCCCGCGCGGTGGAAGCCGGCTTTGCGATCGAATGCGACGTGCAGCTTGCCGCCGACAGCGTTCCGGTGATCTTTCACGATCACGACCTCGAGCGGCTCTGCGGCATCAAGGGCGACATCCGCGAAAAGACCTCCGCCGAACTCGGCATGCTCGCGGTCGGCGGCACTAAGGATAAGGTCCCGACCCTGAAGCAGATGCTCGCGCTCGTCGCCGGCAAGGTGCCCCTGGTCATCGAGATCAAGGGGCGCGAAGGCGACGGCGAGGACGACGGGTTCGCCGAGGCGGTAGTCGAAGTTCTCGAAGGTTATCAGGGCAAGGTGGCGCTGATGAGCTTCGACTATCACATCCTGCGCGACCTGAAGACCGCGGGCTCACTCTACCCGCTCGGCCTGACGGCGATGGGCGACAAGCCGGAGGAGTTCTTCGAGCATGACGAGGCCATGCAATTGGGCCTCGACTTCATTTCCTACCACTACCCCCACCTGCCGAACACGTTCGTCACAGCCCAGAGAGCGACTGGAATTCCGGTCATTACCTGGACCGTGAGGGATGCAAACGGCCGCGAACATACCTATAAATATGCGGACCAGATGACCTTCGAAGGTTTTGATCCGCGGGAGGCAACCTCCCCCTCCCTGTAAAGCAGAGTATGACCGGCAATCTTACCATCCGCATCGAAAACTCCTTCTGCGCGATCAGCCCGGCAAGCTGGTCGCGTCTTTCGGGCACTTCCAAGTCGTCCTCTTCGGACGTGCCCTACAATCCGTTCCTGTCGCACGCCTTTCTCTCGGCGCTGGAGGAATCGGGCTCGGCCACCGCCAAGACCGGCTGGCTCGGCCACCATCTGCTTCTCGAAGACGACAAGGGCACGCTGATCGGCGCGGTCCCCGGTTATCTGAAAAGCCACAGCCAGGGCGAATATGTCTTCGACCACGGCTGGGCCGACGCTTTCGAACGCGCCGGCGGGCGTTATTACCCGAAACTGCAATGCACCGTGCCGTTCACGCCGGCGAGCGGACCGCGCCTGCTCGTCCGCGACGGTTACGACAGGGGATCGGCGGAGCTGACGCTCGCCGCAGGTCTCCAAGAGGTGACCCGCCAGCTTGGCATCTCGTCCGCGCATGTCACCTTCGTCGCGGAAGACCAGGTCGCAGCCTTCGAGGAGGCCGACTACCTGCACCGCACCGACAAGCAGTTCCATTTCATCAACGAGGGTTATGCGAACCACGACGCGTTCCTCGAGACGCTCGCGTCCCGCAAGCGCAAGGCGCTGAAGAAGGAACGACGCTCAGCCCTGGAAAACGGCATTACGATCGACTGGCTGACCGGCAAGGACCTCACAGAGGACATCTGGGACCAGTTCTTTACCTTCTACATGGATACCGGCGGGCGCAAATGGGGCCGTCCCTATCTCACCCGGGCGTTCTATTCGCTGATCGGCGAGCGCATGCCCGAGGACATCCTGCTGGTGATGGCCAAGCGCGAGGGCAAATACGTCGCCGGCGCGATCAATTTCATCGGCGGGGACGCGCTTTACGGCCGGCACTGGGGTTGTATCGAGGACCACCCCTTCCTGCATTTCGAGGTCTGCTACCACCAGGCGATCGACTTCGCGCTTGCGAAGGGCCTGAAGCGGGTCGAAGCAGGCGCGCAAGGGGAACACAAGCTGGCGCGCGGTTACCTGCCTGTCACCACCCACTCGATGCACTATATCGCCCATGCGGGACTGAGGCGCGCGATCGCCGACTATCTGGAGCACGAGCGCGAAGACGTGGAGCAGATGACGGAATATCTCGCCGAGCACAGCCCTTTCCGCAAGGGCGAGCGCCAGCAGGAACAGGACTAGAGCTCGGAAAGACCGGGCCGACAAAACTAAGGAGAGGACATCACGATGAGCGGACAGGCTTACGACAGCAACAACATCTTCGGAAAAATCCTGCGCGGCGAGATCCCGTGCCACCGGGTTTACGAGGATGACGACACCCTTGCCTTCATGGATGTCATGCCGCAATCGCCCGGTCACCTTCTGGTGGTCCCGAAAGCCCCGTCGCGCAACATCCTCGATGCCGATCCTGCCGTGCTTTCGAAGATGATCCCGGTGGTGCAGAAGCTCGCCAGGGCCGCTAAAGAGGCTTTCGAAGCGGACGGCATCACGGTCATCCAGTTCAACGAACCCGCCGCCGGACAGACGGTCTACCATCTGCATTTCCACGTCGTCCCGCGTTACGAGGGACAGCCGTTGAAACCCCATTCGGGCCAGATGGAGAATAATGACGTGCTGGCGGCAAATGCCGAGAAGATCATCGGCGAATTGGGCAACTGACCCCTAGAACCCGATCCACCAGAGACCGGCGACCAAAAGCGCCATGGGCACCGCTACACCGATGCCGACCTTGCGGCCGGTCGCCAGGAACACGGCAAACCCGATGCCGGCGGCCCCGACCCTCAGCCAGAGCGGTGTGCCGGCGAGCGTGCCGTTCGGGAAGACGATCAGCTTCGCGGTGACGGCCATGACGAGCGAGGTCGCCACCGCCCTCACCCAATACAGCGCCTCGGAATCCTCGTTCAACCGGTTGCCGGTGAAAACCCCGAGCCAGCGCCAGATATCGGTCGCCAGGAAACCGGCGACCGCGATGACGATGAAGGTCCAGTATTCGGCAATCATCGCCTGCCCTCCTGCCCGACGCGCTTTCTCTTCCGACGCGCCCTGTCGATCAGATAGGCCGCCGTTCCGCCACCGACGCCGGCGCAAAGCACGTCGAATTGCGGGGTCACCAGCGCCAGCGTCGGGCCGAGGATCATCCCCATCACGAAGGCGATCTTGACCACCGGCTGGTGCGCGCTCACCCAGATGGAAGCGTTGAAATAGACCGGCGTCAGGAAGAAGAGTATGCCCGCGACAACCGGCGGAAAGCCCGAAACGATGTCGTAGAAGACCCCGACGACAAGGGTGCCCGTCAAGGTCAAAGTCACGCCGAAGCCGGCGAAATAGATCGCCCGGTATTCGCGCGGCACGTTGCGCAGCGTGGTGATCGCGAACACCCAGGACGTGATGGCGATGAAATGCGAGAGGATCAGCAACAGCCAGATCGGCGTGCGCCGCGTGCGCATTTCCGGGACGACCGACGCGACCATCGGCATCATGCGGATCGAGGAGAGCGTGACTGCGAGGAAACAGGCTGCGATGTTGGCGCCGCCCGCCATGCTGCCGACCAGAATGACCTGCGCCGGAAGCGCCCAGATCGCCAGCGACATGAAGACCGCCTCGGCGCGCGTCAGCCCCGATTCCAGCGCAAAGGCGCTGAAACCGACGATCGAGGTCAGGAGAATGAGGGCCGGAAGCGAAAGCAGGCCCCGCATGCCGGTAAAAAACCAGGATAGGGCGTTGCGGTCGTCACTGTCTGGAGACATCGGCATTCCGGCGGATATGGGAAAAGGCTCGTCATCAAAACGACGATGCCGGGACAAGCCCGGCATCGCAGGAGTTCCGTGCGAAACTGTTATTTGCTCTTCGGCACGCGCGGCACCGTAGTGCTCTTGCGCGGCGGCGTCTTCGGCGCATCTTCCGAAGCGATCACGTCCGCGTCGACCATGGCGCGAGCCCGGGCCGAGCCGCCGTCCTTGTCCTTCGACGCCGACTTCTTCGGCGCCTTGGGCTTGGTGACCTTGGCCTCGGCTTCCTCGGCGGCCTCCTTCACCTCGGCCTCCGGCTTCGGCTTCACGGGCGTCGCTTCGGAAATCGAGTCGAGGATGAGCTTGTCCTTGCCATCCTCGCCCTTGCCGACGGTAACGCGAACCACGCCACCCTTACGCAGCTTGCCGAACAGGATCTCGTTGGCGAGCGGCTTCTTGATGTATTCCTGGATGACGCGCGAGAGCGGGCGGGCACCCATCTTCTCGTCGTAACCCTTTTCCGCCAGCCAGGCGATCGCATCCTGATGCAGGTCGAAGGTGACGTTGCGTTCCGAAAGCTGAGTCTCGAGCTGCATGACGAACTTCTGCACGACCTGATGGATGACCTCGGTCGGCAGCGGTGCGAACGGGATGATCGCATCGAGACGGTTGCGGAATTCCGGCGTGAACAGGCGGTTGATCGCCTCTTCGTCCTCGCCGGTGCGCTTGGACGAACCGAAACCGATGGCGGCCTTGGCCATTTCCGACGCGCCCGCATTGGTCGTCATGATCAGGATCACGTTGCGGAAGTCGATCTTCTTGCCGTTGTGGTCGGTCAGCGAACCGTGGTCCATGACCTGCAGCAGGATATTGTAGATATCCGGATGCGCCTTCTCGATTTCGTCGAGCAGGACCACCGAGTGCGGATGCTGATCGACGCCATCTGTCAGGAGACCGCCCTGGTCGAAGCCGACATAACCGGGAGGTGCGCCGAGCAGCCGCGAGACCGTGTGGCGTTCCATATATTCCGACATGTCGAAGCGCAGTATCTCGACGCCGAGCGAGGCGGCCAGCTGCTTGGCGACTTCCGTCTTGCCGACGCCTGTCGGGCCGGAGAAGACGTAGGAACCGATCGGCTTGTTCGGCTCGCGCAGGCCGGCACGGGCGAGCTTGATCGCCGTCGACAGGGCTTCGATCGCCGCATCCTGGCCGTAGACGACCGAACGCAGTTCCTTTTCCAGGTTGGCGAGAACCATCTCGTCATCCTTGGAGACGGTCTTTGCCGGAATCCGCGCCATGGTGGCGATCGTCGCTTCGATCTCCTTCTCGGTGATCAGCTTGCGGCGCTTGGATGCCGGCAGCAGCATCTGGGCCGCACCGGTCTCGTCGATCACGTCGATCGCCTTGTCCGGAAGCTTGCGGTCGGAGATGTAGCGGGCCGACAGTTCGACGGCCGACTTGATCGCCTCGTTGGTGTAACGCAGCTTGTGATAGTCCTCGAAATAAGGCTTCAGGCCCTTCATGATCTCGATCGCATCCTCGATCGACGGCTCATTGACGTCGATCTTCTGGAAGCGGCGAACCAGAGCCCGGTCCTTTTCGAAGAACTGGCGGTATTCCTTGTAGGTGGTCGAACCGATGCAGCGGATCGAGCCCGAGGACAGAGCCGGCTTCAACAGGTTCGAGGCATCCATCGCGCCGCCGGAGGTGGCCCCGGCGCCGATGACGGTGTGGATCTCGTCGATGAACAGAACCGCACCCGGATACTCTTCGAGTTCCTTGACGACCTGCTTCAGGCGTTCCTCGAAATCGCCGCGATAACGGGTGCCAGCCAAGAGCGTGCCCATGTCGAGCGAGAAGATGGTGGCGTCGGCGAGCGCCTCCGGCACCTTGCCTTCGATGATCCGCTTGGCGAGGCCTTCGGCGATCGCCGTCTTGCCGACGCCCGGATCACCCACGTAGAGCGGGTTGTTCTTGGAACGGCGGCACAGGATCTGGATCGTGCGGTTGACTTCGGCATGGCGGCCGATCAGCGGGTCGATCCGGCCATCGCGGGCCTTTTCGTTCAGGTTGACGCAATAGGCCTTGAGGGCATCCTGCGGCTTCTTGGCGGAACCTTCCTCCTGGTCGCGGGCGGAGGGTTTGGCTTCCGGCTCGCTGTCTTCGGCGCCGCGCGGCGTGCGGGTCTGGGAGGTGCCCGCGCGCTTGCCGATGCCGTGAGAAATGTAGTTGACCGCGTCGTAGCGGGTCATTTCCTGCTCCTGCAGGAAAAAGGCCGCATGGCTTTCCCGTTCCGCGAAGATCGCGACGAGAACGTTGGCGCCGGTCACTTCCTCGCGGCCCGAGGACTGGACGTGGATGACGGCGCGCTGGATAACGCGCTGGAAGCCGGAGGTCGGCTTCGAATCCTCATCATAACCGGTGATCAGGTTGGCAAGTTCATTATCGACATAGTCGGTGACGGTCTTGCGCAGCGTTTCCAAATTGACGTTACAAGCGCCCATGACCGCGGCTGCGTCGGCATCGTCGATCAACGCCAAAAGCAGGTGCTCGAGCGTGGCATATTCGTGATGCCGCTCGTTGGCAAAGGTCAGTGCCTGATGCAGCGCCTTTTCTAGACTAGGCGAAAATGTTGGCACGTCGGGTTCCTCACTTCTTTTCCATGACACATTGCAGCGGATGCTGGTGTTGCCGGGCGAAGTCCATGACCTGGGACACTTTGGTTTCCGCTACTTCATATGTAAATATTCCGCATTCCCCCACGCCGTGATTGTGGACGTGGAGCATGATACGCGTCGCTGCCTCCCTGTCCTTCTGAAAGAAACGTTCCAGAATGTGGATGACGAACTCCATCGGCGTATAATCGTCATTCAACAGCAGTACGCGGTAGAGGTTGGGCTTCTTTGTTTTCGGCTTCGTGCGCGTGATGACCGAGGTACCGCGATTTGCGTTGTCTCCGTCGCCACCCTTTTCAGCTTGCATCAAGATCGGCAGTGCGATCATCTTCATTCATTCCCCAGTCATCCGGCGGGTTCGTCCGAATGGCCGAACGGCCGGACTTTTGTCTTCCTAACTTAGTTCATTGAACGCGGATTTTAAGCCCCCTTTGCGGCCACGCAATCACTATTACGCTAAAGAGATGATGGAACATGCCGAAAGTCGGGTATTTCCGCATTGGCATGAATCAAAAAGGCCGGCAGCGCTGAACGCCGCCGGCCTTCTATCGTGAAGGCGTCGCTTGGAGGGGTCGCTATGCGCGCTAAGCGGCGTTTGCGGTCACCACGGCGGTCGACTTGGCGACCGGCGCTTCGTAGGGCTTGTAGGCCGTCTTGGCGAGATCGGCATACATGTCGGTAATCTTGGTCGACTCGGCAATGAAGCTTTCATAAGCCGATTTCGCGTATTTGGTCTGGAGTTCGAACGCCGCTTCGACGCTGCGGGTGGAAGCGAGCGCTTCCATGAAACCCGTCATGTCCTGGAAAGACTTCTTGGAATAGTCGGTCGCTTCGGTGGCGATCGCCTGATAACCCTTGGCGATCTCGGAATAGCTCTTCAGCATTCCGTCCATCGCTTCCTTGCTCTTCTTGCTGGCCTCATCGAAATTGAACATCGCCGGTCCCTTTGTTCTATTCGGATGCGCTGATAGAAAGCGGCGTGCCGATAAAAGTCAAGGCTGATTTGTGCGCCGCAAAATTACTTTTGGTTGCAACAGGATTCATGCAAATGCATAGATGGATTCAGGCTTCTGATTTTGCGAAGATATATCAGCGGATCGCAGCCAACCGTGCAAAAACGTCGCAGCCATTTTCTTTCCCGGCAGTCGCTCCGCACGAATCAAAAAGCGGGCCTGTCAGCCCGCCTTGAAGTCGCGTGACTGGAACGATCAGAGATCGACCTCCAGGATCGCCATGGAAAAATTGTAGGAGCGGTCGCCATCCTCGTCATCGATATAGACGACGCCAAGAAACTCGTCGCCGAGGTAGACTTCGGCCGAGTCGTCCTTGCGCGGACGCGCCTTGACGATCGCCTGCGGATTGATCACGCGCTTGAAATAGGCGTCGAGCTTTTTGATTTCGTCCGGTTTCACGTTTCTCTCCGTCAGCGGTTCTCGGTTGCGGCGCTTTTGGCATGGGACAAAGGCGAAAGTAAAGCCGCCAGAAGTAGCCTTTGCCGCTCTTTTGCGATGTTCCGTGGGGCTGATGTTCAGCGAACCCCAAACATCGGCAAGCGGCGGGCAAACGCAGACGAATCAGTCGTCGGCACCGAGAAGCTGGTCCATCAGGCGCGACGGTTCCGAACACCCAGCACTCCCGACCACCTTTGCCGGCACGCCGGCGACGGTCGACTTCGGCGGTACGGCCTTCAGGACCACCGAGCCCGCGGCGACGCGCGAGCATGACCCTACCTCGATATTGCCGAGGATCTTGGCGCCGGCACCGATGAGGACGCCGTTGGCGATCTTCGGATGGCGGTCGGCGCCTTCCTTGCCGGTGCCGCCGAGCGTCACCCCATGCAGGATCGAAACATTGTCGCCGATGACAGCCGTCTCGCCGACCACGAGGCCGGTGGCGTGGTCGAGGAAGATGCCCTTGCCGATCCGGGCTGCCGGGTTGATGTCCGTCTGGAAGACGGACGAGGAGCGGCTCTGCAGATAGAGCGCAAAATCGCGGCGGCCGCGGTTGAACAACCAATGCGCCAGGCGGTGCGCCTGGATCGCGTGGAACCCCTTGAAATAAAGGACCGGCTCCATGAAACGCAGGCAGGCCGGATCGCGGTCGTAGACGGCCTGGATGTCGACGCGCATGATCGCGCCCCATTCCGGCCAGTCGGCCAGCATTTCCATGAAGGTCTGGCGCAGAAGGACGTCCGGTATATCCGCATGAGCGAGGCGCTCGCAGATGCGGTGCACGACGCATTCCTCGAGCGAGCGATGGTTGAGCACGGCAGAATACAGAAATGCGGCGAGCAGCGGGTCCTGCTCGGTTGCCGCGCGCGCCTCCTGGCGCAACGTATCCCAGATGGGATCCATCGTTGCGACCTGCTCCTGGCGGATTTCAGTTCTTGCGGCCATCGCCGTCTCCTCGTTTGCCGTATGGCAGAGCTTTCCAAGGCCAGTATATAGAATAAGTTTACGCCGAGACCAATGGGCGCAAAATCGCATTCCGTTGATCGTTAGAATGAAGAAACCTACGGCCTTGCCGAGAGTTCCGCGTAGAAGTCGAGAACCGCCTTCTTGAACACCCGGTCGCCAACCGCGAGCATGTGGTCGCGGCCCGGAATATCGAGGGCAATCGCGTGTGGCATCAAGGCGGCCAACTCCTGCGCGGAACCGGCGATGTCGTCCGTGGTTCCGACCCCGATCAGGGTCGGCGCGTCGATCCGCCCCATGTCCGCGCGGGTCACCAGATCCCGCGAGCCACGGATACAGGCGGCCAGGGCCTGCCTGTCGCTCTTCGTCTGGTCGGCAAAGGCGCGGAACATCCGGCCGCGGGCATGGCTGACGCCCTCGAGCGACGGGGCAAGCAAGGCGTCTGCGATCGGGTCCCAATCCCCTACCCCGTCGGTCATGCCGATGCCGAGACCTCCCAAAACCAGGGAACGTACCCGATGCGGATGGGCGAGTGCGGAAAAGACCGAGATGCGTGCGCCCATCGAATAACCGAAGACATGCGCTTCCGGGATTCTCAGGTGATCGAGGAGCGCCATCGAATCCTCGGCCATCACCCATGGCCGATAGGCTTCCGGGTCGAGCGGCTTGTCGCTTGCCCCATGCCCGCGATTGTCCATAGCGATTACCCTGTAACCCGCGTCGCCGAGCGTCTTCAGCCAACCCGGATGCACCCAGTTGACTAGCGCGCTCGAGGCAAACCCGTGGATGAGCAGCACCGGATCGCCCGACGGATCGCCTTCGTCGAAATAGGCAAGATCGAAACCCTCGCGGGAAAACTTGGAGAAGGCAGGCGCGTTGAGATTCATCGGGGCAGTCCTCATTGACGCCGGGAACATAAGGGATGAACCGCGGCGTTTGAACCCGTGCCCGACACGAAATCGACGCGCCTGCGGCGGTTTTCCCACTACACAATCGCCAAGCGGGCGGCTAATGTCCGGCGCAAATCAGACACGCCGCATTCAAGTATCGGAGACCATCATGGCCGGGCACAGCATTCCCCACTTCCAGAACGACGGCGGGCATCGCTTGATCCAGATCGGCGTCAAGGAATTCATGTGCACCGGCGCTTCGGTTCCCTTCGATCATCCGCACATTTTCATCGACATGGGCGACGACAACGAAAAGGTCTGCTCCTACTGCTCGACCCTCTACCGCTACAATCCGTCGCTGAAGGCCGAACAGACCGACCCGCCGGGCTGCGTCTTCCACGTCAAGGCCGCCTGATCGGCATCTGATATGTCCATCGAAAGAGTAGCGATCATCGGTGCCGGCATGGCCGGGCTGACGGCTGCGCTCGCCTTCGCCCGCCACGGCATAGCCTGCGACGTTTTCGAGGAAGCGGCCGCCCTGATCGAGGTCGGCGCCGGCCTGCAGATATCGCCGAACGCTTCGCACGTGCTCTCCGAACTCGGCGTCCTGCCCGCGCTCGAAGCCGTCTGGACCGAGCCGGAGCGGATTGCGCTCGTTTCGGGGACATCGCTCAGACCGCTTGCGCATGTGCCGACCGGGCATTTTGCCCGCGAGCGCTGGGGTGCGCCCTATGGGGTCCTGCATCGTGCGACGCTTCAAAACGCGCTGCTTGAGGCTGTCGAACAAAGCCCGCTCTGCAGCATCCATCTGGATACGCCTGTCCGCGAGGATCCGCGCGGGACGCTGGCCGGAATCACTGGCAGAACCTATCCCCTGATCGTTGGCGCCGACGGCGTCTGGTCCAATCTGCGCGCCGACATACCGGACAGCCCGGAGCCGGATTTTTCGCGCAATGTCGCCTGGCGCTTCACAATTCCCGGCAGCGCCAGACCCGACTGGCTGGACGCGGGCCAAGTCACCGCCTTTCTCGGGCCCTCGACCCATGCGGTTGCCTACCCGCTCAAGGAGATCGACGGGTTCAACATCGTCGCAATCGCCTCCGGCATCAGCCCCGGCAAGACCTGGGATGCGCAAGCCGGCGATGCGCAGCGGCGCATGCTGCTCGGCCAGTTCCATCGCTGGGACCGGCGCATCGTTCAACTGATCGAAAGAGCCGAACAGCCGACCTTCTGGCCGCTTTACGAGGTGAGTGCCGGGCGCTGGCACAACGGTCACGACATGGTGCTGATCGGCGATGCGGCGCATGCGATGATGCCGTTTGCGGCCCAGGGCGCATCGATGGCGATCGAGGACGCGTTCGTGCTCGCAAACCGGATCGCCGGCCCCCTGCCCCTTGCGCAGGCGCTCGCCGATTTCGAAAGCGAACGTACGGGGCGGATCGCCAAGGTTCGCGCCCGCGGCCTGTTCAACCGCTTCGCCTATCACGCCCGCGGCCCGATCCGGCTCGGCCGAGACATCGTCCTGTCGCTGCGTCCGCCGCATTCGCTTGCGGCGGATTTCGACTGGCTTTACGGCTTCAAGGCGCGGTGATCAGATCTCGGCCGCTGCCGCGAAGCCGATTTCCAGGTCCTTCTTGAGGTCCGCCACGTCTTCGAGGCCGATCTGCAGGCGAATGACCGGGCCTTCCGGCGGCGCCTTGCGGATGGTGCGGTCCGACAGGTTGACCGGCACCGCGAGGCTCTCGTAACCGCCCCAGGAGTAACCGAGGCCGAAGAAGGACAGCGCATCCA
Source organism: Neorhizobium tomejilense (assembly GCF_964254135.1). Taxonomy (NCBI): domain Bacteria; kingdom Pseudomonadati; phylum Pseudomonadota; class Alphaproteobacteria; order Hyphomicrobiales; family Rhizobiaceae; genus Neorhizobium; species Neorhizobium tomejilense. The sequence goes on along the minus strand of NZ_CAXUSO020000001.1, from coordinate 1,392,781 downwards.
GGAAAGCATGCGCCTTGGCTTTCGCCCTGTCGCCCTGCGCCTTCAGCACGAAGGAGAAGACGCCGCTAGCGCCCTTGAAATCGCGCTTCCAGATCGCGTGGCCGGGGAAGCTCGGCAGTGCCGGGTGCAGGACGCGTGCGACATCGTCGCGGCCCTCCAGCCATGTGGCGATATCGAGCGCGCTCTTCTGATGATGTTCGAGACGCACGCCCATGGTGCGCAGGCCGCGCAGGATTTGGTAGGAATCATCCGGTGAGCCGCAGATGCCGAGCGCAAGGCGGGCTTCCTCGAGCTTGGGCCAATGCTTGGCGTTGGCCGATACCGAACCCATGATGATGTCCGAGTGGCCGGACGGATATTTCGTCGTCGCATGGATCGACACGTCGACCCCGAAATCGAGCGGCCGGAAATAAAGCGGCGTCGCCCAGGTATTGTCCATCGTGACGACGCAATCGTGCCGGTGGGCCACCTCTGCGATCGCCCTGATATCCTGCATCTCCATGGTGTTGGAGCCCGGCGCTTCCGTATGGATAAGCTTGGTGTTCGGCTTGATCAGAGCTTCGATACCGGCGCCGATTTCCGGATCGTAATACTCGACCGCGACGCCGAGGCGCGTCAGCATCGTGTTGCAGAAATGACGGCATGGCGTGTAGACGGAATCGACGATCAGAGCATGGTCGCCAGCCGAGAGATAGGCAAGAAACGGCACCGAAATCGCTGCCAGTCCCGAGGGAACGAGGATGGTCCCGGCCGAGCCCTCCAATTCGTCGAGTGCCGCGCAAAGCGCATCGGTGGTCGGCGTGCTGCGGGTCCCGTAGGTGTATTTCTGGGCCCGCTTCTCCATCGTCGCCGCGTCGGGAAACAACACGGTCGAAGCGTGAACGACGGGCGGATTGACGAAGCCGTGGTAATCGGACGGGTCGTTGCCCATATGGGCGAGACGCGTGTTGGGGCCAGCGCCGGTGAACAGGGACTCGTTCGTCTTTTTCATGTCGGGGAGAGCTTTCGTTGGCAATTGAGGCGCAAAGTTTTGCCGCCGGAGCAAGGCCCGGTCAACCCCGCGAAAGGAGCCTGAAGCAGAGACATCAGGTCGCCTGCCACATCACGGAAAACGCACCTCTTTTGATCACGCGCTGCCCAAACTTTAAGTAAATGAGCGTTTTCTGAGCCGGGTTAACGAATTTACCTCATTTCAGACGCAATTCGAAAAGGCGACACTTGACCCTGCGTTGTTTTGCGAATGAGATAGCGGCGCCTGCACCGGGAGGGTTCGCGGGCGGCCGGCCGTATTCGATAAGACAGGGGAGCGGCCCGGTTCCATCAAGTCACAGAAAACCACAGATAAAGGTTGGGAAAATGAAAAAGACGCTTCTGTCAGCCGCGATTGGCGCAGCGGTCCTTGGCTTCGCATCGGCGGCATCGGCCGCCACGCTTGATACCGTCAAGTCCAAGGGTTTCGTTCAGTGCGTCGTCAACACCGGTCTCGCCGGCTTTGCCGCACCGGACGCATCGGGCAATTGGTCCGGCTTCGACGTTGACTACTGCAAAGCCCTTGCTGCTGCCCTTTTTAATGACGCAACGAAGACCAAATACACCCCGACCACCTCGCAGACCCGCTTCACGGCACTGCAGTCGGGCGAAGGCGATGTCCTCTTCCGCAACACGACCTGGACGATCAACCGCGATACCGCGCTCGGCTTCAACTTCCGTACCGTCAACTATTACGACGGTCAGGGCTTCATGGTACCGAAGAGCCTCAACGTGAAGTCGGCTCTGGAGCTTTCCGGCGCTGCCGTCTGCGTTCAGTCCGGCACCACCACCGAGCTCAACCTCGCCGACTACTTCAAGGCCAACAAGCTTGAGTACAAGCCGGTCGTCTACGAAAAGCTGCCGGAAGTGAACCAGGCCTACCAGGAAGGCCGTTGCGACGTTTACACGACCGACCAGTCCGGCCTCTATTCGCTGCGCCTGTCGCTTTCGAACCCGGATGAGCACATCATTCTGCCGGAAATCATCTCCAAGGAGCCGCTCGGCCCGGCCGTTCGCCAGGGCGACGACCAGTGGTTCGACATCGTTTCGTGGACGCATTACGCGCTGGTGCAGGCTGAAGAATTCGGCATCACCAAGGCAAATGTCGACGACATCCGCAAGTCCTCCACCAACCCGGACGTCCGCCGCTTCCTCGGCATCGAGAAGGATACCAAGATCGGTACCGACCTCGGCCTGACCAACGACTGGGCCTACAACATCATCAAGGCCGTCGGTAACTACGGCGAAGTGTTCGAGCGCAACATCGGCCAGAACACCCCCCTCAAGATCCAGCGTGGCCTGAACGCGCTCTGGACCAAGGGCGGCCTGCAATACGCTCCGCCGGTTCGGTAATCGGCCAGACCACGACGGGATAAGGCGGCCGCTGCCGCCTTATCCCCCGGCATAAAAGAAAAACGCATAAAAAGAAAAAGACCTCAAAAATGAGGTCACAGGGGAAAAGGCCAGCATGACAGATCACGCTGCAATTGCGCCTTCCGAAGCGCGAACTCTCAGATCCTACGTTTACGACCCCAAGATCCGGGGTATTTTTTTCCAGGTCCTAACGCTCGTCATCGTCGTCGGCATCGGCTGGTCGATTTTCGACAACACCGTCGCCAACCTTGCGCGTTCAGGCACCGCTTCCGGATATCAGTTCCTGAAAGGCCGCGCCGGTTTCGACATCGGCGCCTCCCTGATCGACTATTCAAGCGATTCGACCTACGGGCGCGCCATCCTCGTCGGCTTCCTCAATACGATCCTGGTGGCGTTTTTCGGCATCATCACCGCCACGACCATCGGCTTCATCATAGGCATCGGCCGTCTCTCGAAGAACTGGCTGATCGCGAAACTCTGCACCGTCTATGTGGAAGTCTTCCGCAACATTCCGGTGCTGCTGATCATCTTCTTCTGGTACAAGGGCGTGCTTTCGTCGCTGCCGCAGGTTCGAGACTCGCTCAAACTGCCGCTTGGCATGGTGCTCAACAACCGCGGCCTCGCCTTCCCGAGACCCGTCTGGGGTGATACCGCATGGGTCATCCCCCTTGCGTTGCTGATCGCCATCGTTGCGACGTTCATCGTGGCGCGCTGGGCAAAGCAACGGCAGATGCGCACCGGCCAGCAGTTCCACACGATCTGGACGGCCATCGGATTGATCGTCGGCCTGCCGGTCCTCACCTTCCTTGCCGTTGGCGCTCCGCTGACGTTCGATTTCCCGATCGCCGGCCGCTTCAACCTGTCGGGCGGATCAGTGATCGCGCCGGAATTCGTGGCTCTCTACCTGGCCCTGTCCTTCTATACGGCCTCGTTCATCGCCGAGACGATCCGCGCCGGCATCCGGGCCGTCGCCAAGGGGCAAAGCGAAGCGGCGGCAGCACTCGGATTGCAGCCCGCCACCACGACCCGCCTCGTCGTCGTGCCGCAGGCGATGCGCGTCATCATCCCGCCGCTCACCAGCCAATATCTCAACCTCACGAAAAACTCGTCGCTTGGCATTGCGGTAGGCTTTCCGGAACTGGTCGCCACCGGCGGCACGACGATGAACCAGACCGGACAGGCGATCGAAGTGGTGTCGATCTGGCTCGTCGTTTATCTCAGCATCAGTATCACGACCTCGCTGTTCATGAACTGGTTCAACTCCAAAATGGCCCTGGTGGAGAGGTAAGATCATGAACACGAAAAACCTTGCCTATGTCCGCCCGGAAATGCTCGCCCCCGCACCCGCTCCGCTCAGCACCAGGAGCGCCTCGGGCTGGATCCGCATCAACCTTCTGGCCACACCGAAAGACGCCGCGCTGACGATCCTCGCGGTTGCCCTCCTGGTCTGGATCCTGCCGGGCATGATCAACTGGCTGTTCGTCCAGGCGGCGTGGTTCGGGACCGACCGTTCGTTCTGCACCACCGCGGTGCAGGGTGGCATCAAGCCGAACGGCTGGAGCGGCGCCTGCTGGGCGTTTGTCGGCGACCGTTTCCAGCAATTCATGTTCGGGCGTTATCCGATCGACGAGCGCTGGCGGCCGATGCTGGTGGCGATCCTGTTCATCGCCCTTCTCGTGCCGGTCCTGATGCCGAAGCTGCCTCGCAAGGGCCTGAACGCGCTGCTGCTCTTCGTCGGCCTGCCGATCGTCTCATTCTTCCTGCTGCATGGCGGCGTGTTCGGGCTCCAGAAGGTCGAGACACCGCTCTGGGGCGGCCTGATGGTGACGCTGATCCTGTCCTTCGTCGGCATCGCCGTCTCGCTTCCCGTCGGCATCCTGCTGGCGCTCGGGCGACGCTCGACGATGCCGGTGATCCGGGTCATCTGCGTCACCTTCATCGAGGTCATCCGCGGCGTGCCGCTGATCACCGTGCTGTTCATGGCGAACGTGATGCTGCCGCTCTTCCTGCCGACCGGCTGGACGATCGACAACTTCCTACGCGCGCTGGTGGGCGTGGCGATATTCGCCTCCGCTTATATGGCCGAGGTGGTTCGCGGCGGCCTGCAGGCCATCCCGAAGGGGCAGTTCGAAGGCGCCGATTCGCTCGGTCTCAGCTATTGGCAGAAGATCCGGCTGATCATCATGCCGCAGGCGCTGAAACTGGTCATCCCGGGCATCGTCAACACCTTCATCGGTCTTTTCAAGGACACGTCGCTGGTGTCGATCATCGGCATGTTCGACCTTCTCGGGATCGTACAGCTGAACTTCACTGACACGACCTGGATCAGCCCCGTCACGCCGATCACGGGCCTCATCTTCGCAGGCTTCATCTTCTGGTTGTTCTGCTTCGGCATGTCGCGCTACTCCGCCTTCATGGAGCGGCACCTCGACACCAACCTGAAGCGATAGCCGACCTGAAGCTGTGCCTAGCCACAAACGATAACTAAGGGGATATAAATGGCAGACGCCCAACCCAAAAAAATGACCGTCTCGGCTACCGACGTTGCCGTCGAAATCATCGGCATGAACAAGTGGTACGGCGATTTCCACGTGCTGCGCGACATCAATCTGAAGGTGATGAAGGGCGAACGCATCGTCATCGCCGGCCCGTCCGGCTCCGGCAAGTCGACGATGATCCGCTGCATCAATCGTCTTGAGGAACACCAGGCCGGCAACATTATCGTCGACGGCATCGAGCTTACCAACGACCTGAAGAAGATCGACGAAGTGCGCCGAGAAGTCGGCATGGTATTCCAGCACTTCAACCTCTTCCCGCACCTGACGATCCTGGAAAACTGCACGCTCGCGCCGATCTGGGTCCGCAAGATGCCGAAGAAGCAGGCGGAAGAGATCGCCATGCATTATCTCGCCCGCGTCAAGATCCCGGAACAGGCCCACAAATATCCGGGCCAGCTCTCCGGCGGCCAGCAGCAGCGCGTGGCGATCGCCCGCTCGCTCTGCATGAAACCGAAGATCATGCTGTTCGACGAGCCGACCTCGGCGCTCGACCCGGAAATGGTCAAGGAAGTGCTGGATACGATGGTGAGCCTTGCGGAAGAAGGCATGACCATGCTGTGCGTCACCCACGAAATGGGCTTTGCCCGCCAGGTCGCACATCGGGTGATCTTCATGGACCAGGGCCAGATCGTCGAACAGAACTCGCCGGCGGAATTCTTCGACAACCCGCAGCACGAGCGCACGAGGCTCTTCCTGAGCCAGATCCTGCACTGACAGCTTTACGGGCACGCAATCATGGGGCGCTTCGGCGCCCCATTTTTCGTTTCACCGGCGGTTCGTTTCACCAGCGGAAGGAATAACGAGCATTGACGCTGGTGACCGGTTCGGGCGCATCCGAGGTGCGGTCGAGCGCGCCGCTGACCGTCATGTACCGGCCGAGCATCTTCTCGACGGCGACGCCTGCTCCGAGCGTACGAAACCCGTCGCTGCCGCTTGCCCGCCCGACCAGCGCCGTGCTGCTCGGGCTATGCGACAGTCGAATCGACTGGCTCGCATCAAGGCCGAGCCATTCTCCCGAGGCGCCGTCATACCGCAAGCCGTAGCTGCTGCGCCTCTCGATATCGATCGTCGGCGTGGCGATTTCCTTTTCGTAATAATTCATGGTGATCCCGGCGCTGCCGGTATTGCCGTCGAGATCGACACCGACGTCGCGGTTCAGCTGATAGGCGGGCGTCTGGATTTTTTCCGCCGTGAAATTGCTCCAGAACTTGATGGGCGTATCCAGCGGAGTTCCGCTCATCGACGTATCGACGCCCATCGACACGCCGGCCTCGGTTTCCAGCCGGGTCGGCAGCTTGAGGCCGAGCTTGACGGAGTAGCTGGTGTCGGAACTGCGGATCGGGTTCCAGATCAGTGGGGTGTCTTCCGCAAACCCCGGACCGGCCGTCAAAAAACACGCAAGCGCCAAAACCGCGCCAGCGGACGATATCCTTTTCATATGAATCCCACTCGAAGCTCAAAACAAGCAAAGGGTCCGGGCAGTTCGAGCTGCCCGAATGAAAACCATTTCAATGTGTTGGAGGCGTTTTCCGAGGGCCATGGCCGCTCAATCGCCGATCTGTCTTCCGCTCGCGTGACGCTACGGAACCGACAACGCCCATCATACGAAACAATGCGGCAATTCCGAATCCTCAATGCGGCAAGAATGGGGTTTCGTGGCCCCAGCCACTTCGGGCGGTAGCGGTGGGCTGCCTTCAGGTGTTATCCAAACGCTCGTCTATGCGCGCATTCCATCTTCCCCTTCCCACGGTACCCTCGACCGGCCACGGATCGGAGATACGACGGCTCGGAGTATAGGCACACACACACAGCTCAGGAACAAATCGCCTGGCATCGCGTTCAAGGCGGCATCCTATCAAGCGGAGAGCGAACAGATGAACCTCAAGCTCGCATTGGGCGTGGCACTTGGCCTGGCCTGCATACCGATGGCGGCCGAAGCCCGGTCGGATTTGCGGCTGTACGGAGCAGTGCCTGTGGAAAGCAGCCCTCAGCTCATGCAGGCCTACAACAGGGCGCTGGAGCGATGCCTCCCCGAAGCTGGTCTGGCAGAGGCCGGAGCGATCGCTGAGGCCAGCCTGCCTGCGGTGCGGCTGCGGGGTTGTTTGTATCGCAAAGGGTTCTTCTACCGGGGCGTCTATGCATACCCGGTGGCCATGTCCGTCTACCGCATCCGGTAGTCGCGGGGCTCAGTTTCCGGCTGCGGAACATGGCAGCCAGCTTGGGTTGAGCTCAGAGTGCCGAATGAAATTTTGGGTCATGTTTGTAAGAGGTGATCACGTAGGAGCGGCGGCGAACTTTCCCCGGTACCCCTTGGGATCGAAACCCATTGCCGGCGAGAAGGTCTGGTACCTATGGTTTGGCCCAGTGTTTCCAAAATGCTTTCGCGGCGGCTTCAGACCCTTCCATGCTGGCTCCCAAATTCGTCGGTATCGCGTTTAAACCTGAAGCCAAATCCTTCCAGATCTCGATGGTCACTTCCGCAAATTCGAATAGTTCCTGGTAGGTTGGGCTGTCAGGGCCATATTCATATACTGCGATATGAGCAACCTTCTTGTCCCGCATCTTTTTAAGTCTAGGGAGCCGGCTGTCCTTACGAGCAAAGCCGAAGCGTCGTATAGCCCCCTCCACAAGACTTCGGTTGGAATTACTCGCCACGTTATCAAGTCTGGAGTCCGCCTGCAAAAACATGATGACGGCATGGAGGTTTCGGTCGTCTTCACGGCGAACGTCTCCGTACGCTCGAACGACAAGTAGCTGAAGGCGATAACTGAGGGCCAGGCATAAACAATTGAAAGCCGGTGCTGCTGGTGACGAATTTAACGCCAAAAACACATCCTGCCCTGACTGATAGATATCGATGAGCGAGCGGCACTCGACGGCATCTCGATAGCCGTCAGCGGCCGCCTCGCGAAGAGTAGTCCAGTCCTTTATCGGCGCTATCAGCTTACTATTCTTGGCCGTCGTGACGTTCACTAGATATCTCGCCTTAGGTTATTTAAGTATCTAGCATCTGCATCTATCGCAAGAAGATCAACATCTCGACCGTGTTGGCCGGACAGAGGCTCGGAATCAAGGAAGTCGACGACGGCATTTGGCTCGTCAGCTTCATGCATTATGATCTGGGATATATCGACCTGGAGCAGAGGACTTTGCAAACCATCGACAACCCGTTCGGCACGAGGTTGTCACCCATGTCTTAGGGACAAGCTGTTACCTATGTCTCCGGGTCGGACAAGAAAAAGCTTGGCGACCCCTGCAGGACTCGAACCTGCGACCTGCTGCTTAGAAGGCAGCTGCTCTATCCAGTTGAGCTAAGGGGCCGATCTCGGCAGCGGCGCCCGGGAAAGCCCGAGCGGCTCAAAAATCAATGCGTCCAGGGCTGGGTGCGGCTGAAGCGGAAATTGTCGGTGTAGGAAACGATCTGGCGATTCGGATCCTTCGGCTGGATTACCCGGTATTCGATGCCTTCGCGCTTGGCATAGGCTTCCGCCTGTTCCTGGCTTTCGAAGGTCAGCCGAACCTGCTGCTTCATGTCGCCGGAGGATGTGTAGCCAAGGATCGGATCGATGCGGCGTGGCTGCTCCTGGTCGAATTCCAGCACCCAGAGATGGGTCTTGGCCTTGCCGGACTGCATGGCGGTCTTTGCGGGACGATAGATCTTGGCGGCCATTCCTGTAACGCTCCATGGAACGGAACGGAAGGAGCCTCACCTAAAAGCGTGGTCGGAGTGGAGAGATTCGAACTCCCGACCCTCTGGTCCCAAACCAGATGCGCTACCAGGCTGCGCTACACTCCGTTCCTACGGTGGTTGCGAGATACACGGTTCCCCACCGTGCCGCAACAGCAAAATGGAACCGCGGTTACGCTAAAGCAAACAAGCCGAGGATAACCCCTCAGGATCGCCACTGGGGATCACCACTGATTGCCGATGCGTTTGCTGATCACCTTGTCGCCCACCTTGAGCCCAAGCGACTTCGAGCGGCCGGCATTGAGCTCCAGCACAAATTTCACAGGTCCGCGCGAATCGATGACGTCGCGTGAATAGGGCACGGCGTTCTCGCGGATGTGTGAGATCGTGCCGTCGCCCTGGATGAACAGCATGTCGAGGGAAAGGATAGTGTTCTCCATCCACATCGAGACCGGCCTCGGCGTGCCGAAATCGAAGAGCATGCCGGCATCCGGCGCCATCACCTTGCGGTACATCAGCCCCCGCTCGCGCTGGGCATCGGTAAAAGCGAGCTCGACGGAAAACTTGTAGGTCTGGCCGGTCGCAGTCCTGATCGAAAGCTCCTCGCGCGGAAAGGTCACGTCCTGCGCAACCGCGCTGCCCGCCAAGATGAGAAAAAGCGCCGCAAGGGCGCTTTTCAGAAACGATGGAAACGAGAAACGCATCAGTGCGACCGGCTCACGGGATTGGGATTGTCGGGGTGGATTTCCGCCGCCATCAGGCCCTTGTCGCCCGGTCCAAAGCGCACCAGCACGACCTGGCCCGGACGCAGCTCGGTGAGACCGAAGCGGCGCAGCGTTTCCATGTGCACGAAGATATCTTCCGTCCCCTCGCCGCGCGTCAGGAAGCCGAAACCCTTGGTGCGGTTGAACCATTTCACCAGAGCCCGTTCCAGGCCGCTGGTCGCGGTCACCTGTACGTGGGTGCGTACCGGCGGAAGATCCGAGGGGTGGACGGCGGTGGACTGATCCATGGACAGGATGCGGAACGCCTGGTAGCCGCGATCCCGCTTCTGGATCATCGCGACGATGCGCGTGCCTTCCAGAATGGTCTGGTATCCGTCTCGACGAAGGCAGGTCACGTGCAGAAGCACATCCTGCATGCCGTTGTCGGGAACGATGAAGCCGAACCCCTTGGCCACATCGAACCATTTGACGACGCCGGTGATTTCGATCAGCTCGACCGGCTCGCCCGGAAGCTCTTCGAAACTGCCAACGTCTTTCGATGACATTCTGTCTGCCATATCCTGTCGGCCCCTCGATTACGCGTTACGACGTGACGATCAACTGATTCTTAGAGGATAGATTAACATCCTGCTAACCATCTAGCGCAAGTCCCTGCCTTGGCTTTATCCACCTTCATCTCTATCTAGAGTGGCTTGCTCCAGGCTGGCGTCTGCGCCATATCCAGCACGGACCCGCACGGGGTTTGTTGGCGACTGGATTTATCGGAGGGAGACACCATAATGCGTTATCTTCATACCATGGTCCGGGTGAAAGACCTGGACGCCTCACTTCATTTCTACACCACCGTTTTCGGCCTGAAAGAGATCCGCCGCATCGACAACGAGAAGGGCCGCTTCACGCTGGTCTTCCTCGCGGCCCCCGACGATCTGAGCGACGCCAAGGACGTTCTCGCCCCCTGCGTCGAGCTGACCTACAATTGGGACACGGAAGATTATACCGGCGGACGCAATTTTGGTCACCTCGCCTATGAGGTCGATAACATCTACGATTTCTGCCAGCACCTTTCGGACAACGGCATCACTATCAACCGTCCGCCGCGCGAAGGCCGGATGGCCTTTGTCCGTTCGCCGGACGGCATTTCGATCGAACTCCTCCAGAAAGGCGACAACCTGCCCGTCGCCGAACCCTGGGCTTCAGCTCCGAATATCGGCAGCTGGTAAGATTTTTCAACGCGGCGGCTTCCTTTTTACTCAACCGCCGCGTTCTTTCCCCCACCTTGGCCCAACCTTGCCCCAGGCTGACCTCGCCTGCCCCGACCGGCTTGTCCATGGCGGTCTTCCGCGAGATGCTCGGGCACGATGATTCGCGGCATGACGCCCGCGATACGAGCCGACGGGGCATGCCTTGCCAAAAACGCCTTTCCTTTGTTCGAACGTCCGCATGACGCTGGCAATCGTCTGCCTTTCCACGCTGACGCTCAGTGGTTGCACCACCACAAAAAAGACGGCTGACGCCACGACGCCGGCGCCGCGCACCACGGTGGCGGCAAGCGCCAAGGGCATCCTTGCCAAGGGCGGCATCACAGCTTCGAACCGCCGTGCCGATCCGGCCATCCCCAAGGCAGAGGCGCAGTCAGCCCAAGCACCGGCGGCAACCGCGCCGGCCGCCGTTCCTACCGCGGAAAACACGTTCCCGCCGGCACCGGCACAGCCGCAGCAGGCTTCGATCGCGGGCCTTGCGACGCAATCGACCGGCGTGCGTGCCGACAGCGGCACGATCTTTTCGGCGAACCCGCCGATGGCTGCGGCTGCCCCATCCGGCAACGGCCCGGTTCCGGCCAATCTGCCGCGGCGGAATTTCAACGCCACCACCGCCAGTGTCTACAGCACGCCGCAGGCGGTGCCCGCTGCAGCCTGCGGGACCGATGCTCAGGGCACTCCTTTAAGCTGCTGATTTGACGCCATTTTCATTCAAACCGCCGGCGCTGGAAAAGCCGTCATTTTTTTGTAAAAAAGATGGCTTTGGCGCTTGCAGGAAAGAAATCCCCTCTCTATAAGAGCGCCACGAAGCGCAGGCGCCCTTCGTCTATCGGTTAGGACACCAGATTTTCATTCTGGGAAGAGGGGTTCGACTCCCCTAGGGCGTGCCACTTCTCTCTTCCCCCAGGTAATACAATCACTTGCGGAGCATTTTGGCTCGCTGGTTACCGGCGTCAGCCAATTTCCGTCTTACATCCCTTCCCAAGCGACAACACAGACTTTGGTAGTTGCCGGATCGGCAAGCTACACCTTATTTGCCCTACGCTCTATAACACCCTGCACCAGACTAATTATTTCGGCTGATTACCAAGGGGCTTCGTCACACTTGGCTCTACTGAAGTGCGTACAGGCGTATACTTTTCCCGATTACGCAGAAATGTATAAATAGCGGGACTTGAGCGTAAACTTCTTCTGCAAACTCAAAGAGTTCAGCGCATCACCGCGTGCGCCTGCAAAACCGAACCAAGCTTGAAGCCTTGATCTACCGCGCCTTCATCGATTCACGATAAACCCCACCGGCCCTGGGACAAATCGGGCGCGGGAGTTTTGCAATGCCGCAGGGACAGATCATTTCGCACACCTCGATCCGAGGCATCGCCGCCTTGCTGGTGGTGGTCTATCATCTCCAGTTTGGCGCACCGTTCCGCTTCTCCTGGGAGACTGCGACACCCTTCTTCATCAAGGGCTATTTGTGGGTCGATCTGTTCTTCATCCTGTCCGGCTTCATCATCAGTTACTCGACCAGGGCCAGCGAACCGGCCCGGAATGAATATTTTAAGATCAACTATTTCTACATCAACCGCATCGCCCGCATCGTGCCCCTTCATGTGGTGACGCTGTTCCTGCTGCTGGTCGTTCTCGGCGCGGAAAATACTCTGGGGCGTTTCACCGGCATCGGCGGATACAATCCCGATTTCGCCTCGACGCTGAATATCGCCGCCTTTTTCGAGCAATTATTTCTCCTCAATGCCTGGGGTCTCACCGGCGCCATTGCGTGGAACATTCCGAGCTGGTCGATCAGTGCCGAGATGTTCGCCTATCTGGTCTTCCCAATCCTCGCGGTCGCAATCGCACGCTGGCGCCGGCCAAGTCTCGCGCTGATCACGCTCGGCGTACTGCTCTTTTATTTCTGGGTCGCCTCCACTACCGGCATCCTCGATATCGTCAGTCGCATGGCGCTGCTGCGCTGCCTCTCGGGCTTCGGCCTCGGCATGATACTCTACGCCGTGCGGGAACGGATCGCGGCGCAGGATACCCTCACTCTCGGCCTGATGCAGGCGGTTGGTGCCACCATTGCGCTCGGCGCGATGATCGGCGGTTTCAACGACGTCTTCGCCATTCCCGGCTTCTTCCTGCTGGTTGCCGGCACCTGGCCGGACCGGGGCTGGCTCGCGGCAATCCTGAAGATGAAGCCCCTGCCCTGGCTTGGCGACATTTCCTATTCGATCTATCTCAATCATTTCTGGGTGCTGGCGGGCTGGCACTTCGTCATACCCCGCGTGCTCAAGGTGCTTGGTGCCGACCCAATGGTAACCCGCGCCGTCGTAATGGTCGGTGGGATCGCCCTCATCCTCGTCATTTCGCACTTCACCTTCCACCTGATCGAAAAACCTGCCCGCAGGGCGCTTCTCTCCCTTTACGCCGCCCGTCAGGCCCGGCCGCTGTCAACGGCCGGCTAAAATCAGGCCGGTGCGCAGGGTAAAAGATGGAGCGGTTTGAAGTCATTGAAGATCATCCGAGGGCGCAACCCCGGGCGCGCCATTTCGCTTTTCCTTCAAGACATTGTTTTCGCTTTGATATCGACCTTCGGCCAGGCGGTTTGCCGCGCCCGACTTTTTTCCGTTCGCATCTGCAGAAAAACTGAATTTTGCGCTTGCGGGATAGAAACACCCTGACTATAAGGGCGCCACCACGAAGCGCACGCGCCCTTCGTCTATCGGTTAGGACACCAGATTTTCATTCTGGGAAGAGGGGTTCGACTCCCCTAGGGCGTGCCACTTCCTCTCTCCGCAAAAGCGGATTCCATCCCGAAAATTGACCCGCTTCCTTACGGCGCCCTCACCGCGTCGAGCAGGCGGAGCTGCATCCGGCGGGTGCCCTGCCATTGGTCGGCGCTGAGGCAGCCGGCGGCGTGGATCTGGGCGCCCCGGGAATTGAGCAGCATGTTGCCGAGCGGCGTTTCGGCAGCGCGGAAGGCGATCCCCTCGAGCCGCGAGCCGTCGGCCGCCTCCAGCGTCACCTTGATATGTGCCGTACCAACGAGGCGGGCATCCTTCAGCCGGTGGGCAGGGATCGCAAACACCGGCTGCGAATGACCGGACCCATAGGGGCCGGCCTGTTCGAGCTGGTCGAAAAGTTCGAGCGTCGCCCCGGAAGCGGAAAGCGCGCCGTCGATCTTCAGCACGTGATTGGCGACCAGCGCCGGCACGCCCTCGCCCGCCATCTCCTCGAAGAAGGCGCGCAGGCGGCCGAGATTGCTGCGCTCGACCGTCAACCCCGCCGCCATGGCGTGGCCGCCGCCCTTGACGAGCAGGCCGGTATCCACCGCCGCTCGCACCATGCGGCCCATGTCGAAACCGTTGATCGAGCGGCCGGAGCCGGTACCTTTGCCGGACGGATCGAAGGCGATCGCGAAAGCCGGCCGTTTGAATTTCTCCTTCAGCCGCGCCGCGATCAGCCCGACAATGCCGGGATGCCACTTGTCGCGCGCCGTGACGATGACGTTGGCCCCCTCGCCGTTGCCGTATTCGGCCAGCACTTCGGCTTCCGCCTCGGCAAGCATGGCGGCTTCCATGGCCTGCCGCTCGCGGTTGAGTTCGTCCAGCCGAGCGGCGATCACCTCGGCTTCGATCGGATCCTCGAGCGTGAGCAGACGGCTGCCGAGTGCCGCATCGCCGATCCGCCCGCCGGCATTGATGCGCGGACCGACCAGGAAGCCGAAATGATAGGGCGTCACCGGGCCGCCAAGGCCTGCCTTGCGGAACAGCGCCGAAAGCCCGGCATTGCCCATATGACGGGCAGCAAGCAGGCCCTTGACCACATAGGCGCGGTTGAGCCCCTTCAGCGGCACCACGTCGCAGACCGTCGCCAGCGCGACGATATCGAGCCAGGCGAGCAGGTCGAGCGATCCGGCGCGCGGATCGCCGATCTGCCGCATGTGGCGCGCGGCGGCGACCAGAACCAGGAAGACGACGCCGGCGGCGCAGAGATGGCCCTGGCCCGAAAGATCGTCCTCGCGATTCGGATTGACGAGCGCCAGACACGGCGGCAGTTCGTGGCCGAGCTGGTGGTGGTCGATGACCACGACGTCGCAGCCCTCGTCGCGCGCAGCAGCAAGCGCATCATGGCTGGTGGAGCCGCAGTCGACGGTGACGATGAGGCTGGCGCCGTTGGCGATCAATTGGCGGATCGCCGTCGGATTGGGGCCGTAACCCTCGAAGATGCGGTCGGGAATATAGATTTCCGCCTCGACGCCGAAGTGGCGGAGGAACCGGTAGAGCAACGCCGAGGAGGATGCGCCGTCGACGTCGTAATCGCCGAAGATCGCCACCTTCTCCTGCCTGGCGATCGCGTCGGCGAGCCGCAGCACCGCCTTTTCGCAATCGGTGAGCGTATAGGGATCCGGCATCAGCGACCGGATGGTCGGATCGAGGAAGGCGGGGGCATCATCGAGCGTAACGCCGCGACCGGCAAGAACGCGGGCGACGAGATCGGGAATCCCGTGGATCTGGGCAATCGCCAGCGCCCGGTTCTGGGCTGCCTGATCGAGACGCGACACCCACCGCTGATCGCCTGCGGAGCGTTCGACGCCGAGGAATGCGCGCGGGACGGGATCAACCGTTTCCACTGTCGACGAAAGCGCGGAGAAAATTCTGGTCATGCAGCGCTTTTAGCGTATCGCGAGAGCAAGAGGAATCGCTTTGACGGGATTGCCGGTCGGATCTCGCAATCTTTCGATAGCCGGCCGGTCACAGCATCGACCAGACGAATGCCGAGCCGCTGATGCCGGCCGCGACTGCGAAGAACACAAGCAGGAAAACAAAACCCCGCCGCCCTTCAAGACCATCACCACGCGGCTGATCATTGGCATGGGCGAAACGCATGGTCGGAGAGCCATGTGGCTCGGGGCGGACGCCGCTGAGTTGCAGCCGGTATCCCTTGTTCCGCGTGCTCATTTTCCGCGTATTCACGGCCCGCATCTTCATGGCGATCGCGCAAGCCTCCTCGACAGTGATTGCCAGCGACAATCTACGTCCGGAGGCCCCGGAGCGGCCAGCCAGTGAGCCTTTGCGGCCTTGCTTTTCACAGACGTTCTGGAAAGGTTCCGGCGTTACCCACAGGAAACGGCAGCGCCGGCTTCTCGAAGCGACGTGTTTTTTTAAAAAGCCTTGGGCCGTTCGATGCGAATCACCTGGGGCTCGCCGACGAGATAGCTTTCCGCCTTGATCGCGTCGACCGCCTTGCGGATCGAATCCTCCATCGTCGCATGGGTGACGAGAATGATCGTCTTCGGCGTGTCCGTCGCGGCGTCCGGCTTGGCCCGCTGCATGATCGATTCCAGCGAGATGCCGTTCTCGGCCATACGGGCAGCGATACTGGCAAAGACGCCGGTGCGGTCGGCGACCGTCAGGCGGATAAAATAACCACCCTCATGGCTCTGCATGCGGGCGCGCTTGTAGGGCGCCAGCGACGCCGCCGGTGTGCCGAGGACCGGAACACGCTGAGCGCCCGGGCTGCTCTTGGCAATGTCGGCGATATCGCCGAGAACGGCGGAAGCGGTCGCGTTGCCGCCGGCGCCGGGACCGACCATCAGCAGTTCACCGAGGATATCGGATTCGATCGCCACCGCATTGGTGACGCCGTCGACCTGGGCGATCACCGAGTCGTGCGGCACCATGGTCGGATGGACCCGCTGCTCGATGCCGCTGTCAGTCAACTGGGCGACGCCCAGAAGCTTGATGCGGTAGCCGAGATCGGCGGCCGCGTGGATGTCCTCGATCGAGATGTTGCTGATGCCCTCGAGATAGATCTCGTCGGCGGCGATCTGCGTGCCGAAGGCGAGCGTCGTCAGGATGGCAAGCTTGTGGGCCGTGTCGTTACCCTCGATATCGAAGGCCGGATCGGCCTCCGCATAACCAAGCCGCTGGGCTTCCTTGAGGCAATCGGCAAACGACAGGCCTTCCTTCTCCATCCGGGTCAGGATGTAGTTGCAGGTGCCGTTCATGATGCCGTAGACGCGCGAGACCGTGTTGCCGGTCAGGGATTCACGAAGCGCCTTGATGACAGGGATGCCGCCGGCGACGGCCGCTTCGAAATTGAGAAGGACGCTCTTTTCTTCGGCGATCTTTGCAAGCTCGACACCGGAGGCGGCAAGCAGCGCCTTGTTGGCCGTCACCACATGGAGACCACGGGTCAGTGCCGCCCGCACGGAATCGGCGGCAGCCCCCGAGGCGCCGCCCATCAGTTCCACGAAGACGTCGATATCGGCCTCGTTGGCCATTTTTTCCGGCGTGTCGAACCAGGTGATGCCTGAAATATCGATGCCGCGGTCGCGCGACCTGTCGCGTGCCGTGACCGCCGTGATCTCGATCGCACGGCCGCACGTCGTTGCCAATTCATTCGCGCGGGTCTGGATGATCCGGACGAGCGAGGCACCCACAGTGCCGAGACCCGCAATGCCGACTTTGAGGGCGTCTGCCATGCTATTCTTCCTGATTGCCTGGAGGTGGCGGCCCGTCGGGGCCGCCGGAAATGCTGTTTCGATCAGCGGCGCGTGTTGAGCGAGATGACGTTGTGCATCGTCTCGTCGGCCGTCGACAGGAACTTCTTGATATTGCGGGCCGCCTGACGGATGCGGTGTTCGTTCTCGACCAGTGCCAGACGAACATAGTCGTCGCCCATCTCGCCGAAACCGATGCCCGGCGCAACCGCGACGTCCGCCTTCTCGACGAGGAGCTTCGAGAATTCGAGGCTGCCGAGGTGGCGGAACTTTTCCGGGATCTTCGCCCAGGCGAACATGGTGGCTGCCGGCGGCGGCACTTCGAAACCGGCCTTGCCGAAGCTGTCGACCATCACGTCGCGGCGGCGCTTGTAGACGTTGCGGACTTCCGCGATGTCGGAACCGTCGCCGTTGAGGGCATGGGTAGCGGCGACCTGGATCGGCGTGAAGGCGCCGTAGTCGAGATACGACTTGACGCGGGTCAGCGCCGAAATCAGCCGCTCGTTGCCGACCGCAAAGCCGATGCGCCAGCCGGGCATGGAGAAGGTCTTCGACATCGAGGTGAACTCGACGGCGATATCCATCGCGCCGGGTACCTGCAGCACGGACGGTGGCGGCTCGCCGTCGAAGTAGATTTCCGAATAGGCAAGGTCCGACAGCACGATGATGTCGTGCTTCTTGGCGAAGCTCACGACTTCCTTATAGAAGTCCAGCGAGGCGACATGCGCCGTCGGGTTGGACGGATAGTTGAGGATCAGCGCCAAGGGTTTTGGGATCGAATGCTTCACCGCGCGTTCAAGCGGCGGAAAGAAGCTGTCGTCCGGTTCGACCGACATGGAGCGGATCACGCCGCCGGCCATCAGGAAGCCGAAGGCATGGATCGGATAGGTCGGGTTCGGGCAGAGGATAACGTCGCCGGGCGCGGTGATCGCCTGCGCCATGTTGGCGAAGCCTTCCTTGGAGCCGAGCGTCGCGACGACCTGGGTATCCGGGTTGAGCTTCACGCCGAAACGGCGGGCATAATAGGCAGCCTGGGCGCGGCGCAGGCCCGGAATGCCCTTGGACGACGAATAACGATGGGTGCGCGGGTCCTGGACCACTTCGCACAGCTTGTCGACGATCGCCTTCGGGGTCGGAAGGTCGGGATTGCCCATGCCGAGATCGATAATGTCCGCGCCACCCGCTCGCGCGCTGGCCTTCAAACGGTTGACCTGTTCGAAGACGTATGGTGGCAGGCGTCGGACTTTATGAAACTCTTCCATCTTTCTCCCCGTGGAAGGCGCGCAGCGTCAGACGCGACGCGCCGGTGTCGCATGATTGGCGATTTTTTGCTTTGCGACCAAAAGCGCCGAAAGGCAAGTGCTATTTGCCGATATCGAGTTGCCCGGATGACTTGGTTTGCCGGGACTACCTGGAGATATTGGCCAATGCGTCCTTGCCATGCTCGGCGGCGAGCTTGCGGTATTCGGCGACCCGGCGCTGATATTCGGCTTCCGAGATCGAGCCCGACCTGCGCAGGCGGGCGAGCGACGCAAGGCGCGGCTCGGTCTTGTTGTAATCCTCGTCCTCGATCTGCTCGGCCGCAGCGCGCAGCGTCGGATCGAAGCTCGGATAGACACCGGTGTTCTGCCTGGTGACAGGGCCTGGCGGCGGCGCGGTCTTGGTCTGGACGACCACGGCCGGCGGTGCGGTGTTCGGAATACCGTCATCCAGAGCAAAGGTGTTGCCGTTGCAGCCGGCCAGCAGAGAGAGCGCGCCAAGACCGATGAAAAGCGGTAAGCTGCCGATCCGATGCCTCAGTTTTTCCATTTCCGTAACCCAGTTTCCGTCATCGGCCAATGCACCTGAAGGCGCCGATCGCTGGCACTTGTATTCGCTTTCAGGCACAATGTACAAACGAAAACAACTAACAAACTGTGGGGAGGCCGCACGTGGCGGAAAAGACCGACGATAAAGGGCAGACCGGACAGGAATTTCCGGGATTCGACCCGAAATCGGTCGAGGCCTATGTGGTCAAGGACCCGCAGGCGCTCGCCATGAACTTCGCGCGGGCGCTCGAAAATCTCGGCAAAGCGGCATCGGAATGGCTCGGCCCGCGCGAACGCGGCGAGATCGGCGATTCGGCCGCCGACCCGATGACCGACCTCGTGAAGACCCTCTCCAAGGTCACCGAATACTGGATTTCGGATCCGAAGCGGACGCTCGAAGCCCAGACCCTGCTGTTTTCCAGCTATATTGGCATCTGGACGCGCACGCTCGGGCAATTCACGGGCCAGCCGGCCGAGCTCGCGGCGGACATCTTGCCAAAGGACAAGCGGTTCGCCGACGACGACTGGGCAAAGAACCCGTTCTTCGCCCTCCTCCGGCAGCTCTACCTCGTCACCGCCTCCTGGGCCGACAAACTGGTCAACGAAGCCGAAGGGCTCGACGAGCACACCCGGCACAAGGCCGCCTTCTACGTGAAGCAGGTGACGGCCGCCCTTTCGCCGGCCAATTTCGCTCTCACCAATCCGGAAGTGTATCGCGAGACGGTCGCCAGCAATGGCGCCAACCTGGTGGCGGGCATGAAGATGTTCGCCGAGGACATCGCCGCCGGAGGTGGTGACCTCAGGCTGCGCCATACCGACGCGACCAAGTTTGCAATCGGCCGCAACATGGCGCTGACGCCGGGCAAGGTGATCGCCCAGAGCGAGGTGTGCGAAGTCATCCAGTACGAGCCGTCGACCGAAACGGTGCTCAAGCGCCCTCTCCTCATCTGCCCGCCGTGGATCAACAAGTTCTACATTCTCGACCTCAATCCGCAGAAGAGCTTCATCAAGTGGTGCGTCGACCAGGGCCATACGGTCTTCGTGATCTCCTGGGTCAATCCGGATGAACGCCACGCGAAGAAGGACTGGGAATCCTACATGCGCGAGGGGATCGACTTCGCGCTGACTACGGTCGAGAAGGCTACCGGCGAAAAGCAGGTCAACGCGATCGGTTATTGCGTCGGCGGAACGCTGCTTGCCGCGACGCTTGCCTATCACGCGCAGAAAAAGAACAGCCGCATCGCATCGGTGACCTTCCTCACCACCCAGGTGGATTTCACCCATGCGGGCGATCTCAAGGTCTTCGTCGACGAAGAACAGATCGCCGCGATCGAAAAGCATATGCACACGATCGGCTATCTCGACGGCTCGAAGATGGCGACCGCCTTCAACATGCTGCGCGCCTCCGAGCTTATCTGGCCCTATGTCGTCAGTAATTACCTGAAGGGCCAGGAGCCGATGCCATTCGACCTGCTCTACTGGAATTCCGACAGTACGCGCATGGCGGCCGCCAACCACGCCTATTACCTGCGCAACTGCTATCTCGACAACAATCTGAGCAAGGGCGAAATGAAGCTCGCGGGAAAGACGATCTCGCTGAAGGACATCAAGATCCCGGTCTACAATCTCGCCACCCGGGAGGACCATATCGCGCCGCCGAAATCGGTCTTTCTCGGCTCCTCGCTGTTCGGCGGCCCTGTGGATTTCGTGCTGACCGGTTCGGGCCACATCGCCGGCGTCGTCAACCCGCCCGACAAGCAGAAGTACCAGTACTGGACAGGCGGCAAGGCCGAAGGCCAGTATGAAGACTGGCTGACGGATGCCGAGGAAAACAAGGGATCCTGGTGGCCGCACTGGCATGCCTGGGCCGAGGCAAAGGACGACGAGCGCGTGCCGGCCCGCAAGCCCGGCGGCAAGGCGCTCAATGCGATTGCCGATGCGCCCGGCACCTACGTGCTCGAGCGCGTCTGATCCTTATCCCGATGCGTTTTGATCCGCCGCTGGTGCCCGCGACCCTCCTGCAACGCTACAAACGTTTCCTGTTCGACGCCGTGCTGGAGGACGGCACGCCGTTTACCGGCTCCTGCCCCAATACCGGCTCGATGCGAGGGCTGACGACGCCGGGCTCGAAGATCTGGGTATCGCTGCACGACAGCCCCACCCGCAAATACCGGCACATGTTCGAGATGGTCGAGGTGGACGGCGAGCGCGTCGGCATCAATACCGGCCTGCCGAACCGGCTGACGGAAGAGGCGATCCGTGCCGGGCTGATTCCGAGCCTTGCCGGCTATCGGACGATCCTGCGCGAACAGCGCTACGGTCGCAATTCGCGCATCGACTTCCTGCTTCTGGATGGCGACCTGCCGAATGCTTACGTGGAGGTCAAGAACGTCCATTTCTGCCGTGAGCCGGGGCTGGCGGAATTTCCCGATACCGTCACCAAACGCGGCGCCAAACATCTGGAAGAGCTGGGCGACATGGCGGAGGCCGGTCACCGGGCGGTGATGATCTACCTCATCCAGCGGCACGACTGCTCGCGTTTCCGTATCTGCGGAGATCTCGACCCATTCTATGCGCTCGCCTTCGAGCGCGCCAAGTCCCGCGGCGTCGAGGCCTATGCATTGCATTGCCGCGTTTCGCCGGAGGAAATAACGCCTGCGGGGCTGATCCCGGTCGAAGATCTCGGCTAGCGCTTTTCGGCTGCCTTATAAACCGCGTCTCGATCCCGCCGACCGACGGCGACTACCAGTACGACCAGTTGCGCATCTCGAACCTCATAGACGAGGCGATAGCCGATGGACCGCAGCTTAATCTTGTAACGGTTCTTGGATTCATGAAGCTGGGCGGCAGCGACGCGCGGATTTTCGACACGCTCGGTCAACTTCTTCTTGAACTGCTCACGGATGTTCGAGTCGAGCTTGCGCCATTCCTTCAGCGCAACATCGAGAAACGCGAGCTCATAGCTCATCCAGCGTTACCTTGATGACAGTCTCGCCTGCGCGGCTGTCGGCCAGTGCGTTGAGCTCAAAGTCTTCCAACCGGTCCATCATCGCTTCGTAAGCCTTTGCAGGCACGCAATAGAAGGCGGGCTCGTTGCGATTGAGGATGGCGACAGGGGCTCCGTCTCCTGCTGCGACGGTACCCATGGGGTTGCGCTTCAGCTCGGAAACGCTGGCGGTGACTTCGGCGAGGACGACGCTGACCATGGTGACTCCAGGTGCTCCAATTCGCACCTTATATAGACCTATAAGAAGTACTTTAAAAGGCTCTCTTCAAATCATCCCGTTCGGATTGTCGGGAAGAAAAGCGCTGAAATCTCCGATCGCCATGGACGAACCGGGCCTGGCTGCTTTATGAACGGAGAGATTGCGAGAGAAGAACCATGGTCAACTATATCGAGGCGGTTTCCGCCCCCCTGAAGAATACGGGTGCGATCCGCCTCTATGGTGCGGAGGACTTTGCCGGCATGCGCAAGGCCTGCCTGCTGACCGCGCGCTGCCTCGACGAGCTTGCCTCGATCGTGCAGCCCGGGGTCACCACCAACGCGATAGACCGCTTCGTCTTCGAGTTCGGCATGGACCACGGGGCGCTGCCGGCGACGCTGAACTATCGCGGCTACACGAAATCCTCCTGCACCTCGATCAATCACGTCGTCTGCCACGGCATTCCGGACGACAAGCCTTTGCGGGAAGGCGATATCGTCAATATCGACGTCACCTATATCCTCGACGGCTGGCACGGGGATTCGAGCCGCATGTATCCGGTGGGCGGGATCAAGCGCGCCTCCGAGCGCCTGCTCGAAGTCACCTACGAATGCCTGATGCGCGGCATCGAGGCGGTGCGTCCGGGCGCCCGCACCGGCGCGATCGGCGAGGCGATCCAGACCTATGCGGAAGCGGAACGCTGCTCGGTGGTGCGGGATTTCTGCGGCCATGGGGTCGGCCGGCTTTTCCACGACTCGCCGAACATCCTCCATTACGGCCGCGCCGACGAGGGTCCGGAGATGAAGGAAGGCATGATCTTCACCATCGAGCCGATGATCAATCTCGGCAAGCCGCATGTGAAGGTGCTTTCCGACGGCTGGACGGCTGTCACCCGCGACCGGTCGCTGTCGGCGCAATACGAACATGCGATCGGCGTCACCGCCACCGGCTGCGAGATCTTCACCTTGTCGCCTGGAGGTTTCGACCGACCCGGCCTGCCACCGCTTTCGAGGTAGGGGATGGCCAGCCGCTCCGCTCCTCCACCGGACGAACAGACGTCCTTCATCGAGGACGAGCGCGGCTTTTTCGCCGAACAGCTGACCAAGCCGAAAGCCATCAAGAAACCGGCCTCGATGGACGACGAAGAGCCGGGTGCGCATTACCACGGGCACCGCGAGCGCCTCAAAACCAAGTATCGCGAACATGGCGATACCGGACTTGCCGACTATGAAATCCTTGAACTCCTGCTGTTCCGGTCGATCCCGCGCCGCGATACGAAACCGCTTGCCAAGGCGCTGATCGCCCGGTTCGGAACCCTTGCCGGAGTCATGGGGGCGCCGCTCGGACTGCTGCAGGAGGTCAAGGGCGTCGGCGAGGCGGTGGCGCTCGACCTGAAGCTCGTCGCGACCGTCGGTCACCGGATGCTGAAAAGCGAGCTGCGCGGCAAGCAGGTCCTGTCCTCCTGGTCTTCCGTCATCGATTATTGCCATGCGATCATGGCCTACGAGCCACGCGAACAGTTCCGCATCCTGTTCCTCGACAAGCGGAATGCGCTGATCGCCGACGAGGTGCAAGGCCACGGTACCGTCGACCATACGCCTGTCTATCCGCGCGAAGTCGTGCGCCGGGCGCTCGAACTGTCGGCGACCGCGATCATCCTCGTGCACAACCATCCGAGCGGCGATCCAACCCCGTCGCGCGCCGATATCGACATGACCAAGACGATCGTCGACACCGCAAAACCTCTCGGCATCACGGTGCACGACCACATCATCATCGGCAAGGATGGGCATGTCAGCCTGAAGGGGTTGAGGCTGATCTGAGTTTTCGCTGCCTCAGGCAGCGAAATAGGCTTCCCGGTCCAGATCCGCGATCAATCCCGGTCGAGTAGGTTGCCAGTCCAGCTGTTCCCGGGTCCAGGCGCTCGAAGCCCGGTTGTCGATTCCCACGAAATGCGCGAACCACCCGAAATGTTCGGCCGCCTCGTCGTGCGATTTTGCGACCACCGGCAGGTTCAGCCGCTTTCCGATCACGCCGGCAATATCGCGGAACGGAATACCCTCATCGGCGACCGCATGATACCGCGCGCCCGCAACGCCCTTCTCCAGCACGAGCCTGTACAGCCTGGCAGCGTCGAACCGGTGCACTGCGGGCCATTGGTTGGCGCCATCGCCGACGTAGGCCGAGACGCCTTTCCGGCGGGCCGTGTCGATGAGGATCGGGACGAAGCCGTGGTCGCCGTCGCCATGCACCGAAGGCGGAAGTCGGACGACCGACACGCGCGGGCCCGAGGTCACCGAGAATGCAGTCTGTTCCGAGACGCGCGGAACCGGTGAGCCGTAGGCGGGCGGCGTTTCTTCGGTCGCCAGTTGGCCCGGCGAAAGCAGGCCGGTGCCGGAGGTGACGATCAGGGGCCGGTCGGTGCCGGCGAGTGCATCGCCAAGCGCTTCGATGGCGCGCCGATCGATCTCGCAACTCTCCCTGAATTTCGAGAAGTCGTGGATGAAGCCGGTGTGGATGACGGCGTTCGAAACGGCAGCTCCGCGCTTCAGGCTCTCCAGATCCTCCAGGGCGCCGCGATGCACCTCGGCGCCGGCGATCGCAAGCGCCTCGGCGGAAGCATCCGAGCGTGCAAGGCCCAGGACCTGATGGCCTGCCTCGATCAGCTCCTTGACGACGGCGGAGCCGACGAACCCGGTCGCGCCGGTTACAAAAACACGCATGATAGTCCTCTTCAGTTGTCTGACGAGGCTGTGATAGGGTTTTACGGATGGCGAAAAAGCCGTGACGACTTACCGGTATAGGTACTAACAGGCTGAGCATGTCGACGATTGAGGACGAAAACCTTCTCGGAAACTATCTGAAGGACCGCCGGGCCAAATTGAACCCGGCCGCCTTCGGAATACCCTCGACACGCCGGCGCACGCCCGGCCTTCGGCGCGAAGAAGTGGCACAGCGCGCCAATGTCAGCGCCACCTGGTACACCTGGCTCGAACAGGGCCGCGGCGGCGCGCCTTCTGCGGATGTGCTCGACCGGCTCGCCATGGCCCTGTCGCTGAACGATGCCGAGCGCGAGCATCTTTTCCTGCTGGCGCAGCACCGGCCGCCCGAAATGCATTTCCGATCTTTCGAGCCTGTCACTCCGCAGCTTCAGCGCGTGCTCGATTCGCTGGTCTACAGCCCAGCCGTCGTGCGCACGCCGCTCTGGGACGTCGTCGCCTGGAACGACGCGGCAGCGGTGGTGATGACCGACTATGCCACCCTGCCGCCGGAAGAACGCAACATTCTGAAGCTGATCTTCCTCAACGACCGCGTCCGGGGGCATATGGTCAACTGGGAGCGTGACGCGCGTTCTGCCGTCGCCGCCTTCCGTGCCGAAGCGGCCCGCATCGGCGCGTCGGAGGCGGTTCAGGCACTGGTCGGCGAACTCGGCAACGCAAGCGCCGAGTTCCAAGCCATCTGGCGGGACTACGATATCCAGAGCTACGGCGCAGGCCTCAAGCACTTCCGTCACGAGACGGCTGGCGATCTCATGCTCGAATATTCATCCTTCACAGTCGACGGCCGGCCGGACCTCGGCCTCGTCATCTTCAATCCGGTCACGGCGGACGATGCCAAAAGGATCAGGGCGCTCGTCGAGAGCCGCAGGGCAGCCGCCTGAGCGCCTGCCCTTAGGCCACCTGCACCAGATGGCCTTCGGAAACCTCGCGATACTGGCGTGCCGGCGGCTGGAAACCCATCGGACGAACCGGGCTCTTCAGCTCGTCGTTGGAAATGCCCCGGCGGATGCCGCGGCGGACCGGATCCGGCACCGGAACGGCTGCCATCAGCTTCCTCGTATAAGGATGCTGCGGATTGTCGAAGACCGCGGCGCGCGGGCCGATCTCGACGATCTCGCCGAGATACATGACCGCCACCCGATGGCTGACCCGTTCGACGACCGCCATATCGTGGCTGATGAACAGGAATGCGAGGTTGAGGCTCTGCTGCAGGTCGAGGAGCAGGTTGCAGACCTGTGCCTTGATCGACACGTCGAGCGCCGAGACGCTTTCGTCGGCGACGATCACCTTCGGATCGAGCGACAGAGCGCGGGCAATGGCGATGCGCTGGCGCTGGCCGCCGGAAAATTCATGCGGATAACGGCCTGCCATGTCGGGCGACAGGCCGACCTTGCGGAGCAGGTCGGCGGTCTTTTCCTTGGCGTCCTTCGCATTGCCGAGCTTGTGCTTGACGAAGGGCTCGGAGATTGCGGCGCCGACCGTCATGCGCGGGTTGAGCGACGAGAACGGATCCTGGAAGATCATCTGGATGGTCTTGCGCATGTCGCGCAGGCCCGTCTGGTCGAGGCGCAGGACGTCGTAGCCATCGAGCGCCACGTCGCCGCTGGTGGGCTCGATCAGCCGCATGATCGAGCGGCCGGTCGTCGACTTGCCACAGCCGGATTCGCCGACCAGTGACAAGGTCTCTCCCTGGAAGAGATCGAAGGAAATGTTCTCGACAGCGTGGACGGAGCCCGTCTGCGTCGCGAACAGGCCGGAGCGGACGGCGAAGCGGGTGACGAGGTTCTTGACGGCCAGTACCGGGGTTTTTCGGGTATCGACCGTACCGGCGACTTCTTTGGGCTCGGCGGTCTCGCCGGTAGCGATGTCGACGACCGGGAAACGGGTCGGCCATTTGCGGTCCTGCATCGAGCCGAGCCGCGGCACGGCGGAGAGAAGCGCCCGCGTATACGGGTGCTTGCCGCGATGAAAGATCTCCTCGGTCGGGCCGCTTTCGACCGCCTCGCCGCGATACATGACGATGGTGCGGTCGGCGATCTCGGCGACGACGCCCATGTCATGGGTGATGAAGAGCACCGACATGCCCTCCTCTTCCTGCAATACCTTGATCAGGTCGAGGATCTGTCCCTGGATGGTGACATCGAGCGCGGTCGTCGGTTCGTCGGCGATCAGCAGCCTCGGCTTCGAGGCCAAGGCCATGGCGATCATCACGCGCTGGCGCATGCCTCCGGAGAACTGGTGCGGATAGTCATCGAACCGGGCGCCTGCGTTCGGGATGCGGACCTTTTCGAGCAGCCGCACGGTTTCGGCGCGCGCCTGGGCCTTCGACAGTCCCTTGTGGCGCGTCAGCACTTCCGAGATTTGCCGCCCGATCGTGAAGATCGGGTTGAGCGAAGTCATCGGCTCCTGGAAGATCATCGAGGCGTCGTTGCCGCGCACACCCCGCATCTCCTTTTCGGAGATCGACAGGAGATCCCGGCCGGAGAGCAGGATGCTGCCCTCGATCTTGCTCGTGTTGGCCGCAAGCAGCCGCATGATCGACAGCGAGGTGACGCTCTTGCCGGAGCCGCTTTCGCCGACGATCGCGACCGTCTCGCCCGGATGCACATCGAAGGAGACGTCGCGGACGACGCTTTTCCATTCGCCGTCGACGAGGAAGGATGTCGTCAGGTTCCTGACGGAAAGAACAGGTGTCTCGGTCATTGGGGCTTCCGTCTTGGGGGCTTCCGTCATTGGGGCTTCCAGGGAGTGGCAAAGGAGGCCGAGGCGCGGCCTTCCGCTTCGCGGGCGGCTTCCAGCTCGGCGATCTTCTGGTCGATGACCCGGCGGTCGATCATGCCGTGCGGGTTTTCGCGGGTCGGCATAGTTTCGGCGACATGCAGGAACCGTTCCTGCGCTACCGCATAGAGCCGGCGCAGTTCGCTGAGCGGATCGGCGTGGTCGTCGGCATTGATGCGCAGCCAGGGGTAATCCTGGTCGCGATAGAGAACCATGGCGGCAGACTGCTTGCCGCGCTTGTCGCCGCCGGCGGCCTCGCCTGCATCCATAGCCGCAAGCAGGCGCTCGGCGAGCGGCGCGCCTTCGTCCGCCTTTTGCTTATAGACCCGCAGCGTCTCGGCGATCACCTGCGGCCCGGCCAGCATGTTGCCGGCAACGGAGACGTTGTCGTCGACAAGATGGCCGGCCCAGTCGACGCAGATTTCGCCGGTATAGGCGGCGTTGCGGCCGTTGGCGTCAATCAGGTGGAACTGGCGCTGGCGGCGACCGTCATCGCGCGCCGTCAGCGTCTCAATGATCTCCTGCGGGCTCTTGCCCTCTTCCAGCAGCTTCAGTCCATCCGTGCCGTAGAGCGGGCTGACGAAGGCCTGGGTGGCGACAGCGCCTACCCTGCCCTTGATATGCGGGACTGCGGCGCCGACCGCGAAGAAGCGGCTGGCGACCGAGATTCCGAAGTGACCCGTCTCCGGATCGCGTGCGACGATCGACCAGGTCATGGCTATCTCCCAACCGCGTAGGCCTGCATCAGGCGCGGCGTTGCCGCGGCCCGCAGCAATCCATCCGCATCGCGGCGTGCCGCGGTCAGGCGGCCGACGCTCCAGGGATCGGCAACCGTGATCTGGTGGCCGCGGCTGCGCAGTTCGGCGAGCACGTCGGCACCGATATTGCTTTCCACCATGATGTTTCCCGGCTGGCTGGTGCGCGGATAGAAGGAGCCGGGGAAATGCGTGGTGTGGAACAGCGGCATGTCGATCGCCGCCTGCAGGTTCGGCTTGTGGTGGACGTATCGCAGGAAGAACGGCAGCTGCCATTGATCCTGCTGGTCCCCGCCGGGTGTGCCGAACACCAGCGTCGGGCGACCCTGATGCAGAGCCAGCGACGGGGTGAGCGTCGTGCGCGGACGTTTGCCCGGTTCCAGCGAAGTCGGCAGGCCGGGCTTCAGCCAGAACATCTGGGCGCGGGAGTTCAGGGCGAAACCGAGGCCGGGTACGATCGGCGAGGATTGCAGCCAGCCGCCCGACGGCGTGGTCGAGACCATATTGCCCCAGCGGTCGATAACGTCGATATGGACCGTATCGCCGCGCTTTTCGGTCAGGTGCGACATGGTCGGCTCATAGACCGCGCCCTTGCCGCTGACTTCGGCGAGCATTCCCATGGTGAGATCGAACTGGTGGTCGTAGCCGGGCACGCGGCCTGGCCGCAGTTCCAGCGAGGCTTGGCTGCCGATCAGCTTGCGGCGCTCGGCATTGTAACCTTCCGACAGCAGGTATTCGGTCGGGATCTGCGCGAAATCGGGATCGCCGTAATAAACTTCGCGGTCGGCGAAGGCGAGCTTCATGGCCTCGACGACGACGTGCACGAAATCCGGACCGGCCGGATCCATTGCCGAGAGGTCAAAGCCCTTCAACAGCGCCAGGGATTGCAGGAGCACCGGCCCCTGCCCCCAGGCAGGCGTCTTGGCAACGGTCCAGTCGTGATAGTCGTAGGTCTGCGGCGCCTCGACGGTCGCCTGCCAATTGGCCATGTCGTGCGCGGTCAGCACACCCTTGTGGCGGGCGCCGCTCGCATCCATGACTTCGGCCGTCGAGACGTAGCGGTCGATCGCCTCGGCCACGAAGCCGCGGTAGAAGGCGTCCCGGGCCGCCTCGATCTGGTTTTCGCGGCCGGTCTTGGCTTCAGCCTCGGCGATGAGGCGCTTCCAGGTTTCGGCGAGAACTGGGTTCTTGAAATTGCTCTGCGCTTCGGGAGCCACGCCGCCCGGAAGCCAGGTCGCGTAGGACGTCGGCCACTCGGTCTCGAAGAAGTTCGCCAGTCCCTTGATGGTGGCGGAAACGCGGGCAAGCATCGGGTGGCCGTGCTCGGCGTAATAGATCGCCGGCTCGAGCACGTCGCGCACGCTCATCGTGCCGTAGTCGCGCAGCATCAGCATCCAGCCGTCGAAGGCGCCGGGGATGACGGTCGCCAGCAGCCCGTCGCCGGGGATCAGCTTCAGGCCTTCCGACGTGTAATGCTCGATCGTCGCGCCGGCCGGTGCGGGCCCCTGGGCGCAGATGACTTCGACCTTGTCCTTCTTCTTCGAATAGAAGATGGCCGGCATGTCGCCGCCCGGGCCGCAGAGATGCGGCTCGACGATCTGCAGCACGAAGCCGGTCGCGACCGCCGCATCGAAGGCATTGCCGCCCTTTTCGAGGATCGCCATGCCGACGGCCGAAGCGATCCAGTGGGTCGAGGTGACGACCCCGAACGTGCCGAGGATTTCCGGCCGTGTGGTGAACTCAGTCATTGTGTTGGTCCTTTCAAATCTTGCTTGGCGCGGCCGTCATGCCTCGCGGGGATCCAGCGCATCGCGCAAGCCATCGCCGAGGAGATTAAAGCCGATGACGACGAGGAAGATCGCCGCGCCAGGCCACATCGCCATCCAGGGCGCCTGGCTCAGGAAATTTTTGGCGACGTTCAGCATCGAGCCCCAGGAAGGGGCTGGCGGCTGCTGGCCGAGGCCGAGGAAGGAAAGGCTCGCCTCGGCGATGATCGCGGTTGCGATCGTCAGCGTCGCCTGGACGATGATGGGGGCGAAAACGTTGGGCAGGATGTAGCGGGTCATGATTTCGAAGTGGTTCAGGCCAACAGCGCGGGCGCCTTCGACATAGTCCTCCGTCTTGACCGCCAGGACCTGACCGCGAGTCAGGCGCACGAAGATCGGCATGGCGGACAGGCCGATGGCAATCATCGCATTCATCAGGCTCGGGCCCAAAAATGCCGCCAGCGCGATCGCCATGATCAGGAAAGGCATGGCGAGCAAAGCCTCGGTGATACGCGAGATCACCATATCCACCCAGCCGCCGAAATAACCCGAGATCAGGCCGAAGGGCACGCCGATGCCGACCGCAATGGCGACCGAGAACACCCCGGCCATCAGCGATGCCTGGGCGCCCCAGATCATCCGCGAAAGGATGTCGCGGCCGAGATCGTCGGTGCCGAGCCAGTACATGGTCGAAGGTGCCTTTCGGATCGCCGTCCAGCTCGTCGCGACGGGATCGATGATCGGCAGGATCGGGGCGCTGGCCGCAAGGATTGCGAAGAACAGGACGATAACGGCGCCGACCAGCGCGCTCCTGTTCTTCTTCATCTTGCGCCAGGCGCGGCTCCTGTCGCGCTTGGCTGCCGCAACCGGCGGCGCTTGGTCGATCGTGGTCATAGGGTGGCCCTCAGACGCGGATTGAGGAGGACGTAAAGCACGTCGGCGATGAGGTTCATGAGGATGAAGCCAACTGCCGTGCACAGCACGACGCCCTGCACCACCGCATAGTCGCGGTTGAAGACAGCATCGACGATGAGCTTGCCGAAGCCCGGGATGGTGAAGATCTGCTCGGTCAGCACCGCACCGGCGAGCAGCTCCCCGAACAGCAGCGCCGACAGCGTCACGACCGGCAGGAGCGCATTGCGGAAACTGTGGCTGAGCACCACTTCGCGCGGCGACAGACCCTTGGCGCGGGCGGTGCGGATATAGTCGGCGCTGAGCACGCCGATCATCGCCGAGCGGGTATGGCGCATCAGCGTCGCCGCCAGCGCATTGCCGAGCACGAAGGCCGGCATGACCATGGTCTGCAGGGACCGGACGGGATCGACGAAGATCGACTCAAAGCCCGAGGCCGGAAGCCAGCCGAGCTGCACGGAGATCAACAGGATGAGCATGATGCCGAGCCAGAAATTCGGGATCGACAGGCCGGTCAGCGCCAGCACATTGGCGATGTAATCGATGAACGTGTTCTTCTTGACCGCGGCCAGGATGCCGATCGGTATGCCAATCAGCATGGCGAAGAACATCGCCATCACCGCGAGCTGGATCGTCACCGGCAGCTTCTGGAGGATCAGTTCCAGGACAGGCTGGTTGGTGCGCAGCGAGATGCCGAAGTCGCCGGTCAGCACGCCGCCCAGCCAATAGAAATATTGCACCACGACCGGATCGTTCAGCCGGTATTTGTCGCGCAGGAATTCGATGACCGCCGGGTCACGCTCCTCGCCGGCCATCGCCAGAATGGGATCGCCGGGCAGCAGTTTCTGCAGTGAAAACACAAAGATGGAGATGATCAGCAAGGTCGGGATGGCGACCAGCAGACGCTTTCCGATGTAGACAGGCATGACGCCGTCCCCCGTTGAGCAACATTGTTACGAAGCGATGCGGAAAAGTGCCGCATGGGTTCACTCCCATGCGGCATGGGAGGTTTAGCCCTTCTTGACGCCCTGCAGGCGGATCATGCCGTCGGGACTGGCCACGAAACCGGTAATGTTCTTCTTGTAGGCCCAGATCCAAGACTGATGGCCGAGATAGATGACCGGCATGTCTTCGTTGAGGATCACGGAAGCTGCGTCGTACTTCTGCTTGCGGACCGCATCGTCGGTCGAGGCGCGTGCTTCGTTGAGCAGCTTGTCGACGTCCGGGTTGCAGTATTTCACGTCGTTGATGCCGCCCTTGCAGCTGATGAACTGATGGATATTGCCATCAGGATCGACACGGCCGGACCAGTCGGAGCGGCTGAGCTGGAAGTTGCCGCGGGTCTGCTCTTCGAGCAGGGTGGCGAACTCGGTCGACTTCAGGCTGACGTCGAAACCGGCTTCGGCAACCATCGACTGCAGGATCTGCATCATCTGCTGGGCGACCGGATTGTTCGGGATCTGCAGCTCGACCGGGACACGATCGAAACCGGCGGCCTTGATCAGGGCCTTGGCCTTGGCGACGTCGCGGGCCGGAACCGGGATCGCCTTGTTGAACCACGGGCTGTTCGGCGGGAACGGCTGATTGCCGCCCACAGCGGTGCCTTCGTAGACGATCTGGTTCATGGCGTCGCGGTCGATCGCCAGCGAGAAGGCCTGGCGCAGGCGCTTGTCCTTGCCGAACGGATTGTCGGCGCGCGCACCGTTGGCGATATTGGCGTAAAGAGCCATGTAACCGATGTTGACGGTCGCGTCGAACTTCAGGCCCGAATTGCCCTTGACGGCAGCAACGTCGGTCGGAGCCAGGCGTTCGATGAAGTCTAGGTCGCCCGACTGCAAGTTGGCGAGGCGGACGGTCGTATCCGGGATCGGCAGGTAGGTGACCTTGTCGACGAAGATCTTGTCCTTGGCCCAGTAATCCTTGAACTTTTCGAGCACGATGCGGTCCTGCTGGACGCGCTCGACAAACTTGAACGGACCGGCGCAGACCGGCTTCGAGCCGAAATTGGCGCCGAGCGCCTTGGCGGCGGTCGGCGAGACGATCATGCCGGCGCGGTCGGAGAGCTGGGCGAGCAGCGTCACGTCCGGGGACTTCAGGGTGAACTTGACTTCCAGCGGCCCGGTCGCTTCGACCTTGGCGACGGAGGTCAGCTCGCTCTTGCGGCGCGATTCCGGCAGGGTCATGTTGCGTTCGATCGTGGCAACCACGGCGGCGGCATCGAGCGGGGTGTCGTCATGGAACTTGACGCCATCCCGGATCTTCATCGTCAGTTCCTTGCCATCGGCGGACCATTTCCACTCGGTGGCGAGCTGCGGGACGATCTTCAGGTCGGGCGAAACGTCGACCAGCTTGTCGCACATGGCGGTATAGACGATACGTCCGACGAAGGTGCGGGACTGGGCGGGATCGAGAACGTCGGCATCGTCCTGCAGGCCGATGCGCAAATCGACCGCAAGCGCCGGAAAGGCGAAAAGCGCGCCGGCCAGCAGCGCGGTCGTAAGCTTGGTAAGTCGCATCATGATGAACATTCCTCTCTTGTTTTTAGGTTCCTGTTTTTAGTCTTGGCCGGTTTCCGGCTTCTGGTGGTGGGCCGCGTGGCGGCCATTCAGCTTGCTTCGCTGAGCGATCCCTGTTCCACGGAGCCAAGGGACGTCGCGCGGATGAGCCGCTCCTGAAGCATCAGCAGGTGTTCGCGCATCGCCTCCCCCGCCTGCACCGGATCACGGGCGGCGATCGCCTCTATGATGGTCTTGTGCTGGGCAAACGAGATGTTGACCGCATTGCCGCTGGAGCGGGCGCGCTCGCGGATCGCCCGCCATGCCTCATCCTGGCGGACGCGATTGATGACGTCGAAGATCGACAAGAAAAGCTGGTTGCCGGCGCTCTGGGCGATCAGCCGGTGCAGCGTTCCATCCCACAGTTCGCGGGCGTCGGCATCGCTGCTCTCGATGATCTTCGAGGCGATCTCGTACATCTTGGCGATATCCGCCGGCTTGGCACGCATGGCCGCCAGCTGGGCGAGCTGCGGTTCGATCCTCAGACGGACTTCCATGATCTCCATGAAGTCCGTGCCGGCGACGATCGCGCCCACATGGTTGCTCCACTCGCTCGGCCTTTCGCCGATAAAGGTGCCTGAGCCCTGGCGGCGCCAGATGAGACCTTCGGATTCGAGCACCTCGAGTGCACGTCGCACCGCGCGCCGGCTGATACCGAGCATGTCGGTCAAAGCCCGTTCGGTCGGCAAGC
The DNA here is from genome assembly GCF_964254135.1 of Neorhizobium tomejilense. Classification (NCBI taxonomy): domain Bacteria; kingdom Pseudomonadati; phylum Pseudomonadota; class Alphaproteobacteria; order Hyphomicrobiales; family Rhizobiaceae; genus Neorhizobium; species Neorhizobium tomejilense. The sequence continues at coordinate 1,358,401 of NZ_CAXUSO020000001.1, read as the reverse complement.
GGCCCTCGGAACCGAATTCTCCCGCCCTTAAAAGCTCCCTCAGGCGATCCAGCGCATAGCTCGAATTGTCATGAGCCTCGCCGGCTTTATCCTGTACCATTCATCGTACCAATTTCTGATTGGTCCGAATGGACGGCATTTCCGGACCTCCGTCAAGTTAATTTTTCGGCAATTCTTGCAGTGCACAAAATTGATGCATGCAGATTGAAATCAAGGCTTGGACGAGCCGCAATCAAAACTTTAGAATAGGTGACTACAAAGGGATTCGTAAGCGCTGCCGCATTGCGGCAGCCGTCAGATTCGGAGCGGAGCATCCCATGAACCAATACGACCTCATCGTCGTCGGCAGCGGACCGGCCGGTCGCCGCGCGGCCATCCAGGCAGCCAAGCTCGACAAGAAGGTTCTGGTCGTCGAACAGGGCAAGCGGGTCGGTGGCGTCTCGGTCCATACCGGCACGATCCCGTCGAAGACGTTGCGCGAAACGGCGCTCAACCTGTCCGGCTGGCGCGAGCGCGGCTTCTACGGCAAAGCCTACCGGGTCAAGCAGGAAATCAGTGCGGAGGATCTGCGTCGCCGCCTGCTGATCACGCTCGACCATGAGGTCGAAGTGCTGGAACACCAGTTCGCCCGCAATCGCGTCCAGAGCATCCGTGGCAAGGCGACTTTCGTCACGCCCGACACGATGGCAATCGCCAAGGACGACGGCGACGTCATGCACGTCATGGGCAAGTCGATCCTGCTCGCGGTCGGCACCAAGCCTTTCCGCCCCGACTACATGCCATTCGACAGCAAGACGGTTCTCGACAGCGACGAGCTGCTCGAAATCGACCAGCTCCCCCGTTCGATGGTGGTCATCGGCGCCGGCGTTATCGGCATCGAATATGCGACGATCTTCAGTGCACTGGATGCTGCCGTGACCGTCATCGATCCGAAGCCGACCATGCTCGACTTCATCGACAAGGAAATCGTCGAAGACTTCACCTACCAGCTGCGCGACCGCAACATGAAACTGCTGCTCGGCCAGAAGGCGGACAAGGTGGAGCGCCTGCCGGACGGCAAGGTTCTGGTGCATGTCGACAGCGGCCGCCAGATCATTACCGACATGGTGCTGTTCGCCGCCGGCCGCATGGGCGCCACCGATACGCTGAACCTCGCCGCAGCCGGCCTCGAAGCCGACAGCCGCGGCCGCCTCAAGGTCAATCCGGAAACCTTCGAGACCTCCGTTCCCAACATCTACGCTGCCGGCGACGTTGTCGGCTTTCCGAGCCTTGCTTCGACCTCGATGGAACAGGGCCGCGTCGCGGCGCGAGTCGCCGTCGGCGCGATCGCCAAGGAACCGCAGAAATATTTCCCCTACGGCATCTATGCCGTGCCGGAAATCTCCACCTGCGGCCTCACCGAAGAGGAAATGAAGGAGCGCGGCATTCCCTACGAATGCGGCATCGCCCGCTTCCGCGAGACCTCGCGCGGCCACATCATGGGCCTCGATACCGGCCTCCTGAAGCTGATCTTCTCGCTGAAGACCCGCCGCCTGCTCGGCGTCCATATTGTCGGCGAAGGTGCGACCGAACTTGTCCACATCGGCCAGGCGGTCCTGAACCTGAAAGGCACGGTCGAATATTTCGTCGAGAACACGTTCAACTACCCGACGCTCGCCGAAGCCTACAAGATCGCCGGCCTCGACGCCTGGAATCGCATGGGCGAAGGCCCGAAGGAAGCGCCTGTCGCGACCTCCCAGTCCACGGACACGACCGCGACCACCACGGAACTTGCCAGCGAGAAGAAAAAAGCCGCCTCGAAGTGAAGGCGGCAACTCTGGCCAACCTGTCCGATCAAACGAAAAAAGCCGCCCCGAAAGGCGGCTTTTCTTTTGTGTCGCAGAACCGCCCCGAAGGGCAATTCATCAACGCGAGTAGAATTCGACGACCAGCTGCGGTTCCATGATGACGGCGTAAGGAACGTCGCTCAGGCCAGGAATGCGGGCGAAGGTGGCAACCATCTTGTTGTGGTCGGCTTCAATATAGTCCGGAACGTCGCGTTCAGCGAGCGAAACGGCTTCGAGAACCGTGACGAGCTGCTTCGACTTCTGGCGGACTTCGATGACGTCGCCGGCCTTGCAACGGTAGGAACCGATGTTGACGCGAACGCCGTTGACGGTGACGTGGCCATGGTTGACGAACTGGCGGGCAGCAAAGACCGTCGGAACGAACTTGGCGCGGTAGACGATCGCGTCGAGGCGCGATTCGAGCAGACCGATCAGGTTTTCCGAAGTGTCGCCCTTGCGGCGGTTGGCTTCGTCATAGATGGAGCGGAACTGCTTTTCGCGCAGATCACCGTAGTAGCCCTTGAGCTTCTGCTTAGCGCGCAGCTGCACGCCGAAGTCGGAAAGCTTGCCCTTGCGGCGCTGGCCGTGCTGGCCCGGGCCGTATTCGCGGCGGTTCACCGGGGACTTCGGACGACCCCAGATGTTTTCGCCCATACGGCGGTCGATCTTGTATTTGGACGATTCGCGCTTGCTCATCGTATTTCCTTATCAAACGGTTACACCGACTTGTTGCCAAGCCGGATCAAGGAAACACGCCCTCCTCTGAGCCCTGATTTAAGAGCTCTGACAGGTCTCTCACGAAAGCGTCCGGAGAAAACCACGGGACATGTCAGTGAAACACCGGGTCTTTCGGCCCGGCGTTGGCGCGGTGTTTAGGCGGATGTCACAGGAATGTCAACTGCACCCTCTCTTAACCTTTCGGCAAGGCTGTCTGCAGGCTTTTTTGACGGAGCAAGGGCTTCGTACCATCTTAAGGGAAGGAGGTGTCGTGTCATGAAATCGAAACTCTGGAGCAGCCCGATCAGGATCGAAAATCCCGAAACCGGCATGGTCCGCACCGTCAAGACGGTACGCGAGGCGAAAACAGTCCTCGACCGCTTCTGGCCGGCCTATCACGGCAGTCAGCATCATCTGGCGGAACAGGTTTGCGACGAAGCGTTGAAGGGGAAGTCGAGGCCTTCGGAAGCCCGGCGCGCCTTTATCGCCGCGGCGGTGGAAGCGCATTTTCACATCCACTGACCGCCTATTCGGCAGCGGCCCTCGCCTCGCCCTCATCCGGCGCGTCGGCGCTGCCGGGCGCTGTTTCGGCTTGGAGATCCGGGAAGGCAACGATGCGTTTGCCCGAAAAGTCTGAATGTACGATGATCAGACCCTGTTCCTCGAAATAGCCGAGCAGACGACGGGCGCGACGTGCCGAATGGGTGCCGTAGGCGCGGGCGATCCGGGCATCCGACGGGCATGGCTCGCCTAATATTGCCGCCTTCGCCATCAGCAGGAAAACGCCCTGCAGGTCATCCGAAACGCCGGATGACAGCGACAGCGCCGTCCCCCAGGCCTCGCCGGAAGCGGTTTCCTCGTCGACACCCGAGCGGGCGATCGCCGTGCGCCGGCGGAATTCACCGAGCGAGAGCGGCGGACCCGGCAGGCGCCGCATCCGGGCGCGCACCAGAAAATCCTGATATAGGACGGAATCCGTCCGGTAGGCGGATTGCGGATCGTCGAGAATTTCAGACAGGACGGCCGACAGCCGTTCTTCGCGCTCTTCGGCGGACAATTCCGGCTGGGCGACGCGCGGCTCCTGCGGCACAGCCACGGCGGCGGGTGTCGAGCGGGACAGTTCGGCCAGGATATCCGTCGTCGGCCGCGGCGCCGGCGGGGCACGGCGGACCATCGGCCGGGTGAATTCTTCCGGATCCGGCGTGAAGATCAGGTCTTCGACATCCTGCGGTGCATCCGGCAGCGGCATCAGCTTCGGGCTCGAAGAGCGCGCCGACGTCTCGACCGTACCGATGACGATCGGCAACGGGCGGCGCGACAGTGCCGGGCCGAGGGCGACGAAGTTGCCGCGCTTCAAGTCACGGAACATTTCCGCCTGGCGGCGGTCCATGCCGAGCAGATCGGCGGCACGCGCCATGTCGATATCGAGGAAGGTGCGGCCCATCAGGAAATTCGAGGCTTCCGCGGCGACGTTCTTGGCGAGCTTTGCGAGGCGCTGGGTGGCGATGACGCCGGCAAGGCCGCGCTTTCGACCACGGCACATCAGGTTGGTCATCGCACCCAGCGAAAGCTTTCTGGCGTCTTCCGACACATCGCCGCCGACCGATGGCGCAAACATCTGCGCCTCGTCGACCACGACCAGGACCGGATACCAGTATTCGCGGTCGGCATCGAACATGCCGTTCAGGAAAGCGGCGGCAGCGCGCATCTGCTCTTCGAGATCGAGGCCCTCGAGCGTCAGGACGCAGGAGACGCGATTCTTGCGGATACGGTTGGCGATGCCGGCAAGCTCGGCCTCGCTGCGCTCGCCATCGACCACCACATGGCCGAATTTTTCAGACAAAGTGACGAAATCGCCTTCCGGATCGATCACCACCTGCTGCACCCAGGGCGCGGACTGTTCCAGCAGGCGGCGCAGGAGATGCGACTTGCCGGAGCCGGAATTTCCCTGCACGAGCAGACGGGTCGCCAGAAGCTCCTCGATATCGAGCTTGGCCGGATCGCCCCCGGACACAATTCCCATATCGATGCCGACCTGCAATGCACTTACCTCGTATGCTGTCTCTTCGCGGTGACCGTTAGAAGCCGCGACTCCAGAACTCTAACAGAGATCGGGATTCGTTTCGCCGGGCAAGATCGAAAATGCACAGGCCTTTGCGAAACCGCTCAGGATGCCGCGCGACGATAGAATGCCAGCGAGCCGGCAAGCGCCAGAAGCGCCCCGCCGCAGAGCCTGTCGAGCCAGAGCGCGCCCTTCTTCTTCAGAAGATGCACAGCCCGCGAGCCGAGCAGCGCATAACCGAACATGACGGCCATGTCGATCAGCGCGAAGACGAGCGCCAGGATCGCATATTGCTGAAACTGTGGCGCATCCGGGACGATAAATTGCGGCAGGAAAGCCGAGAAAAACAGGTATCCCTTGGGATTGGTCACAGCGACGAGGAAGCTCTTCAGAAAGATTGACGTCGCGGAACCCGAACCGGCGGCAGCAGCGCCTGCCGTTACGTCAAGCGAGCCTTTCGAGCGCAGAAGCATCAGGCCTAGAAACGCGAGATAGCCGGCACCCATCCACTTGACGACCGAGAACCAGAATTCGGAGGCCGCCAGCAAAGCGCCGAGGCCGAGCGCAACTGCACCGATCAATACGAAATCGGAGATCATCGCGCCTGCCATGCCCGGCAGAGCACGGCGAAGGCCGTAACGCGAGCCATTGGTGAGCGCCAGCAGCACGGTCGGTCCGGGTGTGGCGATACCGATGAACGCGACGATCGCGAAAGCAAGCAGGGTAACGTCACTCATCGCTCTTCTCCTACCAGAGATGCCGGCCGTCGATGACCGTGTGAGGCCATTCCTCGGCGTCGAAATCGTCGAACAGCCGTGCATTCACGGCGATACGCCGGGTCTTGCCGTCCCAGGTGCCGTCCATCTGGAAATCCGGGCTGTCGCTATAGGTGGTGCAGCCGCATGTGCCGCAGAAATGATGCGCCACCATTTTGGAATTCCAGCGATAGACCTTGTCGCTCGCAGCATTGGCCGTGACCTTCACCTGCGCCGGCTCGTAATAGGCATGGAGCGCGCCGCGCCTTGAGCAGTAAGTGCAGGTGCAGCGGGTGAGTGCCTGCGGCAGTTCACCCTTGATCTCGAAAACGGTCTCGCCGCAATGGCAACGCCCGGTGATCATCAGCTGTTCCTCCTTGACGAAGCTCAGGCGGCTGCGCGCTTGAAGCCGACCGACAGCAGGCCGGCACCGATCATCAACGAACCGCCGGTGCGGTTGACGATCCGCTGGACTTTCGGCTTGCGGATCGTGTTGCGCGCCATCGAGGCCAGCAGGCCGTAGAGCGTGGCGTTCAGGGTCGCGAGCACCAGGAAGGTCACTTCGAAGACGACCATCTGGAAAAACAGCGGCTGGCTGAGGTCCAGGAACTGCGGCAGGAAGGCCACGAAGAAGACGATGCTCTTCGGGTTCAGTGCGGTGACCACATAGGTATGCAGGAAAATCTTGAACGGCTTTACGGATGTCACCTCAGCTTCGCCGAGATCGGCGGCCCGTTCGGAAACCGGCGCGCGCCAGAGCTTGATACCGAGATAGATGAGGTAAGCGGCGCCCACCCATTTCAGCACCGTGAAGAGTGCCGCAGAGGTCGCAAGCAGAGCGCCCAACCCGAGCATGGACGCGGTCATCGCCGTGAAATCGCCCAAGGCCGTGCCGGCGACGGTGGCGGACGCCACCTTGCGGCCATGGCTCAGCGCATAGGAAATGACGAGCAGAATCGTCGGCCCGGGAATGGCCAGGAGAACCGACGAAGCGGCGACGAAAGCGAGCCAGTGTTCAAGCGACATGCGGATTCTCCTCCATGGAATAGAGGGAGCAAGCCACCGAATTTTTCAGTTTGCAAGCGGTGTTTATTCAGTCGTCATGCGCCAGCGATAGAGGACATCCGGCTCTTTCTCCTCATTGCCTGAGCCATCAGTCTCCTCGGTTGCGACGAAACCATGCGTCTCATAGAAACGGCGGGCTGCGGTATTGCGCTGGAAGGTCCAGAGAAAAAGCTGCGGATGGGCTCCTTTGGCGATGTCCAGGAGCCGGGAACCGATCCCCTGCCCCTGCACGCTCGGCAGGATATAGAGCTGGTCGACCCAATCCTTGCGAAAGGCGATGACGCCGAGCAAGGTGCCGTCCCTTTCGGCGCCCCAGATGTCGCAGGTCGCGAAGAGATGCCCTCTCCAGTATCCACGATCCTCCTCCGGCGTGTGAAGCTGAGCGAGCCACGGCAGCCGTTCTTTGGAGGACGTACAGTGAACGCTCGCAGCCTCCGCCATATCGTCACGGCAAAGTTTGCGGAAAACGGCCGTCATTGTTTCAACTCCAGACATAGGACCTTCATGTGAGGCCCCGGCGGCAAGCCCGCCGGGGACCCATCCCAGTCTTTTCACAGCCGGAGGTCCCAAAGGATGAACCGGACATTTCCGCGGTCGTCCTCGAGTTCGGGGAAACCGACATCACGGCGCATCCGATTGGAAAGATCAGAGATTTGGTTCTCTTCTTGACGACGTCTCCAGGCTGCCAGGAGCAGTGCACCGGCCGTCTTCCAGACGCCATGTTCGCGGCAGAGTTCATGAACCGCAGCCGAAAGGGTGTCAGCAACCATAAATTGTGATTCACGCATGATTTTTCGTCCCGGCGCATGTCGCGACCAGGTCCTCTAAGATGAAGAAAGACGTGCGGATGCGGACGAGGAAACGCAGTAAATCGCGTCGTCAGCCGGTCACGTCAGATCAATGGGAAAAGTGCCAAAATGGCGGAAATCCAGCCTTATGCAGCCTGGAAGCACATGCCGGCCGGCATCGATGTGCGAGACACCGAGGCCACAATAGCCGTTCCGCCAGAAAGGCGCATATACATGGTAATGGACTTCATTTCACGCCTCCTATGTTCGATTTGCGGAATGGATAAATAATACACGAGATCGCCCGATGAGCAAGCGCACAATCGCGAATTGCAGTCATCGCGAAAAAAGCGTGGCAAATAAGCCACATTGCTCGGTCGCGCTCAGGCCCTGAGACCGAAACCCTGCATCAGGCGGCGGGTGGCGAAGTCGGGATTGCCGGAGGTGAATACGGCGAAATCGTAATTGTCGGGGTGTTCGGCGCCCTCGACCAGCGGCACCTTTCGACGTGCCTGCCTGGCGATCGCCTCGGCGGGGTCGAGCCAATCCACCGGCCAGGGGGCGAGCCTGCGGAACACATTGGCCATGAAGGGGTAATGGGTGCAGGCGAGCACGACGATATCGGTTTTCCGGTCGTCCTTCTCGACGAAACAGGGCGCGATCTCGGCCAGCACCGCCTCGTCGGAAATCGTCTCGCCCCGAATATACGCTTCCGCCATGCGGGCGAGGTTCTGCGAGCCGACGAGACGCACATGACACTGGGTGGCAAAGGACTGGATGAGGTCGCGGGTATAGGCGCGCTTGACCGTGCCGGGGGTCGCGAGAACGGAGACCAGACCGGAGCGGGTGCGTTCGGCAGCCGGCTTGATCGCCGGGACAGTGCCGACAAAGGTCATTTTTGGAAAAGTCTCGCGCAGATCCGCGCCGACCAGGGTGAAAGCGGTATTGCAGGAAATGACGCAGACTTCGGGATCGTATTCATCGAGGAGTTTTGCAAAGAGCGCGATCACCCTCTCGCGCAGGGCCGGCTCCTCCCAGTCGCCGTAGGGAAAGCCGGCGTCATCGGCGACATAGATGAAGCCGCGTTCCGGGATCAGCACGCGCGCCTCGCGCAGCACCGTCAGCCCGCCGATGCCCGAATCGAACATCAGCACGGGTTTCGATTCATTCGTCTGCGTCATTCCCCGTCTTCTCCCCAGATACCCCTTTGGGCAGATCGGCCTTTTCAGGCTTCGGCCCGTCCTTTTTCGACCATCCGCGGGGGAAACGGTCGAGCGAGTTGATGACGCCTCGGAACACGCTGATCTCCTGCTCCGTAAAACCCCGCCGCGAGATGACTGCGCGGAGGTTGTCGATCATTCTTGGCTTTTTCGCGGGCGGATGGAAATAATTGCGGGCGTCCAACGCCTCTTCCAGGTGCTCGAACAGGCCAATGACCTGTTCCTTGGTGGAAGGACGCTGCTCGATCGGCAGAAAGACCGTCTCGGTTAGATCGTCCATGCCCGACTTCATCCATTCATAGGACATCAGAAGCACGGCCTGGGCGATGTTCAGCGAAGCAAAGGCGGGGTTGACGGGAAATGTAACGATCTCGTCGGCGAGCGCCACTTCCTCGTTGGTGAGGCCCCAGCGTTCACGGCCGAAGAGAATGCCGGTCTTCTCGCCCGCCTTGAACCTGGTGCGCAGGGTCTCAGCAGCGGTCACCGGCGAGCGCACCGGCTTGAAGCCGTAACGTTCGCGCGCGGTCGTCGCATAAACGAAATTGAGGTCGGCGATCGCCTCCTCGAGCGTTTCGAACACCTTGGTGCCGTCGATCACGTGGTCGGCCTTGGAGGCGGCGGAGCGGGCCTTTTCGCTAGGCCAGCCATCGCGCGGTTTGACCAGGCGCAGTTCCGCGAGGCCGAAATTGGCCATGGCGCGCGCCACCATGCCGATATTCTCGCCGAGCTGCGGCTCGACCAGGATGACCGCCGGTCCTTCGGCTATGAGTTCGCGCTCGCTGTTCGTGCCAGACATTTCTGTTTCCGTATCCAAATCCGACGGCCGGAATACCGGTGCCCGAGGAAATCGGCAAGCCTCATGCCGTTGCGGGATAAAGCCTGCCCAGCATCGTGCCGATCATTTCGACGCCAACGCGACTGCCGTGCTTGAAGATCGGCAGATGACGGCTGGCACCTCGGCTCAGTTTGCGCTTTACCACGAAACATTCCGAACCGCGGGCCGAAAGCGCTCCGATGGTGTTCAATACGTCCTCCAGCGCCGCTAGCACGTCACCTTCCGGCTTACCCCCCGCCCGGACCGCATTGCGGGCGAAGATCCGCGCCCAATAGGTAGCGCCGAGGAAGATGCCGAGCGTCTGGCGAACCTGGCCCGGACGGCTGACGACCGACCAGGTGGTGCCAAGCGGGCGCGCGGCGAGCGTGACCTCGCGATAGGCGGCATCGAGCTTATGAGAGAGTGCGATGATCTCAAAACCGCTCCGGCCCTCCCTGACCGCGGAAAGAAGCTCGCGCAGGCCATCGAACCAGCGCCCCAGCGCGAGATCGAGGGTCGAGCGTGTCGATGCCGGGAAAACGAGGAAGGCGACGATGGTTCCCGCAAGCGCGCCGATCAGCGTTTCCTCGATCCTGAGCTGGAGGAGGTCGAGGGTCAGCACCCCGGTCAGGCCGTAGACCAAGCAGAGCACGATCGAGATGAAGAAGGTCATCGCCGCATAGGAGATCTGCAGGCAGTAGAAGCCGAGGAAGATGCAGAGCGCCGCGATCGGCACGGAAATCAGCGGATAACCGCCGATCAGCGTTGCCAGCACCAGCCCGGATGCAATGCCGAGCAGCGTGCCGATCGAGCGCTGAAGGGCCCTGATCGCCGCATCGCCGCGCGACTTGGTGTTCGTGAAGATCAGGAAGGCAGTCAGCACAGCCCAGAACCAGCGGTCGCGCGACAACATCAGGCCGAAAACCATCGCCAGGCTCGATGCGATCGTGATCTGCACCGCGGATCGCATCACCGGGTTCCTGAGCGAGAAATCGATTTTTGCCGACCCCGGCGCGGCAGCTGCATCCTCGATGGCCCGGAAACGGTCGCGCCGCCCGACCTCGATGGCTTCCGTCAAGGCCATCCTGACCTTCTGCAGCCAGATCAGGGCGGCTGCGCTTTCCGCCACCCGGTCGTCGCCCGCGACCGCCGGGCTGGCGACGATCTTTTCGGCCATGTCCTGGTCGCCCTCGATCAGCGCATGGACGAGCATGAAGGGCGGCAGCGCCTCGAAGGAGAGGACGATCACGCTTTCCGCAGCGAGGTGCACGTCGAAGATCTTCATCATGAGAGACGTGAGCGGTTCGTCTTCCGGATCGATCGTGCCGTCTGCCGTGCGGGGAAGGAAGCCCTCGGCCATCAGCACGACGTCCTTCAACCGCTCCTCGAGCTGTCGCAATTCGCGCCGATCGCTATCCGAGACGATCCCGCCGCTCGACAGAACCGCGAGCTTCATCAGGATATCGCCCACCCTGCCCTGGATCGCCACCAGCGACTGCAGAAAATCCCGCCGCCAGTCGTCCGGCAGGAGATAGGTGCGGACCAGATGGCCGGTAACGACCGCAATCACCGGACCGATGGCCCCCAGCGGAAGGTCGGAAAGGCTCGGCTTGAGGTAGGCGCCCATGAAATAGGACGTGAATGCGAACATGCCGACTGCAAATCCGCGCGGTCCGTAGACGCGCCCGACGGTAGCGCCAGCAATGACGACCAGGAACATCGGATCGGAAATGTAGCGATAATCTTCGAGCACCGCAGCCAGCCCGACGCAGACGAGGCTGACCACGCCGCCGATCAGCCGCGTCTTCAGCTGGTCGGACGGCAGCCGGTCGCGCACCGCAACGCCGCTTTCGATCGACAGGATGATCGCAAGTCCGTAGGCGATCGTCGGCAACGCCAGGCCGGCGATGTGGATGAGCGCAAGGCAGGCCACCGCGGCGATGACGGTCAGGGTCACGCGTCCGGCCATGCGCAGGCGCGACAGCGCCGGGTCGTTGGCGAGCAGCCAGTCTCGGATCTTCGCGGCAAACCTCATCCACTACCTCAGGCGGGTGCCGATACCCGCTCCTGGCCGCCGACTATATCGCCTGGGCAAGGTTTGGCGAGACCGTGCATGGGTCTCAAGGCCACGATCGAGAAGGCGACATGCCGCCCGGTCATCGCCGGGTTACTCGCCCTTGGCGATCGACTGCATCTCTTCGATCACCGAATCCCGCTCGCCGTCGGCGACGCGGTGGATGTCGTCGATGACCGGCTTGCCGGCTTCCTGGATGATGTCGAAATGCAGTTCGTTGACGCTGTCCTTCACCGCCGCCTCATCGACGCAGGTCCACATCTTGAAGGTCACGGTAACATCGGTCATGCCGTTGGCGCCGGGTGCCGAGGTCGTCTTGATGTCCTTCAGCGGACAGCCGTCCTGCGACGAGGTGATCACGTCGTAACCGAAGGGATCGCCCGGCTGGTTGTTTTCCGTGTCGTAGGCCGGGTGCTTGGCGGCTTCCGCATAGGCGCCCTGGAATTTCTTGCTGAACAGGCGAGACAACGGATCGGCATCGAAGATGTATTTCCACTCGCTGTCGACGGTATTCCAGTTGTCCTCGGTGATCTTCATCACCTCTTTCACGGGATCGGTCACATCAGCCGCCGCAGTGAGGGTCGAGATCAATGAAAAGGCAAGGGCAAGCGGCAAGGTCCGCATAAGATCAAATCCGGCTGTTGGAGAGCGATTTGGCCGGACATTAATCAGGCATTATGGTTTGGCAAGGGCAATCGTCCGCAGGTCCGGACGCGCCGCGATTTCTCGCACGAAAAGCCGCATATGATGGCCTCAATGCCTTTGCGTTCCAGCCCGGCGATGTTATAGCGCACCCACTGGTGTCCACCCGTCGGGACCTTGAGGTCCCTTCTATGTCCAAGAGGAATTCCATGCAAAAGATCAAGGTAGCCAACCCGGTCGTCGATCTCGACGGCGACGAGATGACCCGCATCATCTGGCAGCTCATCAAGGACAAGCTGGTCCTTCCCTATCTCGATCTCGACATCGAATATTACGACCTCTCGGTCGAGAACCGCGACGCCACCAACGACCAGGTGACCATCGACGCCGCCAACGCCATCAAGAAGCACGGCGTCGGCATCAAGTGCGCGACGATCACGCCGGATGAAGCCCGCGTCAAGGAATTCAACCTCAAGGAAATGTGGAAGAGCCCGAACGGCACGATCCGCAACATTCTCGGCGGCGTCATCTTCCGCGAGCCGATCATCTGCAAGAACGTGCCGCGCCTGGTTCCGGGCTGGACCAAGCCGATCGTCGTCGGCCGTCACGCCTTCGGCGACCAGTACAAGGCAACCGACTTCAAGTTCCCGGGCAAGGGCACGCTGTCGATCAAGTTCGTCGGCGAAGACGGCCAGGTGATCGAGAAGGAAGTGTTCAAGGCTCCGGACGCCGGCGTGGCCATGGCCATGTACAACCTCGACGAATCGATCCGCGATTTCGCCCGCGCTTCGCTGAACTACGGCCTGATGCGCAAGTGGCCGGTCTACCTGTCGACCAAGAACACCATCCTCAAGGCCTATGACGGCCGCTTCAAGGATATCTTCGAGGAAATCTTCAACGCCGAATTCAAGGAACAGTTCGACGCGCTGAAGATCACCTACGAACACCGCCTGATCGACGACATGGTCGCAGCAGCCTTGAAATGGTCCGGCGGTTACGTCTGGGCCTGCAAGAACTATGACGGCGACGTCCAGTCCGACATCGTTGCCCAGGGCTTCGGCTCGCTCGGTCTGATGACCTCGGTTCTGCTTTCGCCCGATGGCCGCACTGTTGAAGCGGAAGCCGCCCACGGCACCGTTACCCGTCATTACCGCCAGCATCAGAAGGGCCAGGAGACCTCGACGAACTCGATCGCCTCGATCTTCGCCTGGACCCGTGGCCTCGCACATCGCGCCAAGCTCGACGACAATGCCGACCTCGCCAAGTTCGCTTCGACGCTCGAAAAGGTCTGCGTCGACACCGTCGAAGCCGGCTACATGACCAAGGACCTGGCGCTGCTCATCGGTCCGGATCAGCCGTGGCTCTCGACCACCGCCTTCCTCGACAAGGTGGACGAAAATCTCAAGGTGGCCATGGCTGCCTAAGTCCGAAAAATCGGCTAATCATTCGACGGCGGGGAGCAATCTCCGCCGTTTTCTTTTGTGAGGAAGTTTGCCATGACCGCCACGACGACACCTGCGATCATCCGTCCGCTCGAGCCAGCCGACCGCACCGCCTGGGAACCGCTCTGGGAAGCCTATCTGCGCTTCTACGAGACCGTGTTGCCGAAGGAGATGTACGATCTCACCTGGAGCCGGCTTCACGATCCCGCCGAGCCGATGCATGCCCTCGGCGCATTCGACGAGACCGGCAAGATGATCGCCATCGCGCATGTCATCTTCCATCGATCCTGCTGGCTGCCCGAATCGACCTGCTATCTGCAGGACCTCTATGTCAAGAATACCCTGCGCGGCCGCGGAACCGGCGCAGCCCTGATCGAAGCGGTGGCAGATCTCGCGCGCGCAAACGGCGCCGGACGGCTCTATTGGCTGACGCAGGAGAGCAATGCCGCCGCACGGCGGCTCTACGACCGCATCGCCCAGAACTCCGGCTTCATCCAGTACCGGAAGGCGCTCTAATTCGCCCTGGCGCCTTGATTGAAAAGCAAGCTGCTCCAAAACATAGACATCACTGCCGGGAGGACCACATGTCAGATGAACTTGTGCTTTACACGAACCCGATGTCACGCGGCCGGATTGCCCGCTGGATGCTGGAGGAGGTCGGCGTCCCCTATCGTACCGAAATCCTGCATTTCGGCACAACGATGAAGGGCGACACCTACAAAAGCGTCAACCCGATGGGCAAGGTGCCGAGCATCATGCACGGCAAGACCATCGTCACCGAATGCGCGGCGATCTGCGCCTATCTGGCGGATGTCTTTCCGCAAGCGGGTCTTGCCCCCGCCCCCGCCAAGCGCGCCGATTATTACCGCTGGATGTTCTTTGCGGCCGGTCCGCTGGAAGCAGCCGTCAGCAACCGCGTGCTCGGCTTCGAAGTGCCGAAGGAACGCGAGCGGATGGTCGGTTACGGCACCTATCAGGACGTCATGGATACGCTGGAAGCGGCTGTCCGGGCGAACGCCTATATCGCCAGCGACACGTTCAGCGCTGCGGATGTCTATGTCGGCTCGCAGCTCGGTTACGGCCTGCAATTCGGCACCATCGAAAAACGCGCCGCATTTGAACAGTATTTCGGACGGCTCGCGCTACGCGAGGCCTACCAGCGGGCCAACGACAAAGACAATGCCGCGGCTGCCGAGCTGCAGAAGGCAGGATAGGCTTCAGGGATCAGCGGTCGACACCGGCCGGCGATCGTTTTGGCGACGGTGTCGGTATCGGCTTCGCGTTGCCGGTGTCGAAACGCAGCATCCACTCATTGCTCATGGAGCTGGCAAGGATCACCGGCGCGACAGAAGGCTTTACAGGCTGAGTTCCAGCCGGCTGGATGCTGGCGGAACGGATCGCCAGGGGATCCGGCCGCTCGATCGGAACCGGGACGTTCGTCGCCACCATCGGATCCGTGCCGGTCGCCGGGATCGACGCAACGTCGAATTCCTTGGCCTGGATCAGGCTGAACGGGTCGGGATTGCTCTGCACAAGGGCGAGCACGTATTCATCGACGGGCTTCGGCGGTGGCGTCTGCAGATCCCCGTCCCTGCCGCGCTTCTCGTAGAACGCATTGCCGCCGGCAACCGTGACATAATGCATGTTCTGGTAGGGGAACCGTAGGCCGGCCGTGTGAAAGAACATGGCATCCTTGACTTCCGGGTTCCGCTCGCCGCGAATGATCGCATCGACGGCGGCATCGAGTTCCGGAACCGTCGCCTCATTCATCGCCCGGGTCATCACGCCCGGTGCGAATTGCCGCTCCTGGGCGACGATGCCGCAAATGGTGGACGGATAGGCGTCGGAGGTCAGCCGGTTCATGATCACGGTGCCGACTGCCATCAGCCCTTCGCGGCTCGATCGCTGGGACTCGAAATACATTGCCCGCTTCATGCAATCGCGATCGGCCGGCGTGTAGTGGTAGACCTGTTTCTTGGAGACCGGCGCCGGCTTCACCGTCGTGGTGGTGGGAGAGATCGACGCCGTCGTCTGCGCCGACGTGCATGCCGACAGGAACATCATTCCAACCAGACCGATTGCCGGTCGGAGAAAGGCCTTATCGCTCGCCGTCATGAATATCCCCCCTGCGGTATAATTCCAGAAATCGCTACGGCGTGAAAAGGGATACCTCAAAAATTGATTCAGATCAAACGGCATATGAGACAATCAAAACTGTGCAGAAAATCGTTCCGGCTGCAGGTCGGCCCGACGGTAAGCCCCTTCGAACCGAGGTCTTTCCGCGCGTGCCGGAACGACGTCTTACGACGGTCTTCCTAATGGAAAGTTGACTTCCCGCCCTGCAGTTCACGGATATCCGGCGGACAGCTTACGAAGAAGCCACAGCGTCCGCCGGCCGGAAACGATGGAGGCCGACGCCGCTTCGCCCCTGCCTCCTGTCTTGATCCTTAGCTTCGCAGCCCCGGCGCCTCATAGCCGGTGCGTTCCACATATTCCGTATAACCGCCGTCATAACGGTGGATGCCATCGGGTGTCAGTTCGAGCACGCGATTCGACAGTTCGGCGAGGAAATGCCGGTCGTGGCTGACGAACAGCATGGTGCCTTCGTATTCCGACAGCGCCTTGATCAGCATTTCCTTGGTGTCGAGGTCCAGGTGGTTGGTCGGCTCGTCGAGGACGAGGAAATTCGGCGGGTCGAACAGCATGGCCGCCATCACCAGGCGCGCCTTCTCGCCGCCGGACAGCACCCGGCATTTCTTCTCGACATCGTCTCCTGAAAAGCCGAAGCAGCCGGAAAGTGCCCGCAGCGACCCCTGCCCTGCGCGTGGAAACTGTTCTTCCAGCCATTCGAAGACGGTCAGGTCGCCGTCGAGGAGATCCATGGCGTGCTGGGCGAAATAACCCATCTTGACGCTGGCGCCGACCGAGACGCTGCCTTCATCCGGCTCGGTCGAGCCCGTTACCAGCTTCAGCAGCGTCGACTTGCCGGCGCCGTTGATGCCCATGATGCACCAGCGCTCGCGCCGCTTCACCATGAAGTCGAGACCTTCGTAGATCGAGCGGCTGCCGTATCGCTTGGCGACATTCCTGATGTTGACCACGTCTTCGCCGGAACGCGGCGCGGGCTGGAATTCAAAGGCGACCGCCTGGCGGCGCTTCGGCGGCTCGACGCGCTCGATCTTGTCGAGCTTCTTCACCCGGCTCTGCACCTGGGCGGCGTGGCTGGCGCGCGCCTTGAAGCGCTCGATGAACTTGATCTCCTTGGCAAGCATCGCCTGCTGCCGCTCGAATTGCGCCTGCTGCTGCTTTTCGTTCTGGGCCCGCTGCTGCTCGTAGAAACCGTAGTCGCCGGAATAGGTGGTGAGCGACCCGCCGTCGATCTCGATGATCTTGGTGACGATCCGGTTCATGAACTCGCGGTCGTGCGAGGTCATCAGCAGTGCGCCGTCATACCCTTTGAGAAACTGTTCCAGCCAGATCAGGCTTTCGAGGTCCAGATGGTTGCTCGGTTCGTCGAGCAGCATGACGTCCGGACGCATCAGCAGGATGCGGGCGAGCGCCACGCGCATCTTCCAGCCGCCGGACAGCTTGCCGACATCGCCGTCCATCATCTCCTGGGTGAAGCTCAAGCCCGCGAGAACCTCGCGGGCGCGACCTTCGAGGCCGTAGCCGTCGAGCTCCTCGTAACGCGCCTGTACCTCGCCGTAGCGTTCAATAATCTGGTCCATCTCGTCGAGGCGATCGGGATCGACCATCGCCGATTCGAGTTCGTGCAGTTCGGCGGCGACGGTGCTCACCGGACCGGCGCCATCCATCACCTCAGTGACGGCGCTGCGGCCGGCCATCTCGCCGACATCCTGGTTGAAATAACCGATCGTAACGTTCTTTTCGACGGAAACCTGCCCCTCGTCCGGCGTTTCCGAGCCCGTGATCATCCGGAAGAGCGTCGTCTTGCCGGCGCCGTTCGGGCCGACGAGGCCGATCTTCTCGCCACGGTTCAGCGCCGCGGATGCCTCGATGAAGAGGATGCGATGGCTGTTCGATTTGCTGATGTTTTCAATACGGATCATGGGCGGCGGACTCGGGAGGTTTCATCACAACAAAAAGCCGGGTCGTCGCCGACCCGGCTTTTCTATCCAATCAATGCGAAGGTTATTCGGCGCTGTCTTCAGCGGCCTTCTTCTTCGGAGCAGCCTTCTTCTTCGGAGCGGCGTCTTCGCCTTCGGCGGCTTCATCAGCAGCCTCAGCCTTCGCAGCTTTCTTCGGAGCGGCCTTCTTCTTGGCCGGCTTTTCAGTGCCTTCCGAGCCTTCCTCGTCTTCAGCCATCAGCTCTTCCTTGGTCACGACCTTGTCGGTGACCTTGATCTCGGAGAGCAGCTTGTCGACGACCTTCTCTTCGAAGATCGGCGCGCGCAGCGAGGCGGAAGCGCCGGGGGTGTTGCGGAAGAAATCGAGGATTTCCTTCTGCTGGCCCGGGAACTGCTGGAGCTGCGCATAAAGGGCGCGCTGCATTTCTTCCTCGGTTACTTCGACACCGGCCTGTTCGCCGATTTCGGAGAGAACCAGGCCGAGACGAACGCGGCGCTCAGCCAGCTTGCGGTATTCGACGCGTGCGTCTTCCTCGGTCGTCTCTTCGTCTTCGAAGGTCTTGCCGGACTGCTGCAGGTCGGTGTTGATCTGGCGCCAGATGTTGTCGAACTCGGCGTCGACGAGGCCCTGCGGGGTGTCGAACTGGTACATGCCGTCGAGCTGGTCGAGGATCTGACGCTTGACCTTCTGGCGGGTGACGTTGCCGTACTGGCTTTCGATCTGGCCGCGGACGATCTCCTTCAGGCGATCGACGGATTCGATGCCGAGCTTGGAGGCGAGTTCGTCGTTGATCTCGAGTGCGGCCGGAGCTGCGACTTCCTTGACGGTGACGTCGAAGGTGGCTTCCTTGCCGGCAAGGTTCGCGGCCGGATATTCGGCCGGGAAGGTCACGGTGATGGTCTTGTCTTCACCGGCCTTGACGCCGACGAGCTGGTCTTCGAAGCCCGGGATGAAGCGGCCGGAGCCGAGAACCAGTTCGGCATCTTCGGCCGTGCCGCCGTCGAAGGCAACGCCGTCGACCTTGCCGAGATAGTTCATGGTGACGCGGTCGCCATCGGCAGCCTTGCCCTTCTTGGTCTCGAAGGTGCGGGCGCTCTCGGCGATCTTCTCGATCTGCTCGTTGACTTCGTCTTCGGTGACTTCGACGACTTCACGAATGACGGAAAGGCCGTCGGTCGGCTGCAGTTCGATCTCCGGGATGACTTCGTAGGAGAGCGTGAATTCGAAATCGACCTCGGCGTTGAGGATCTTTTCGGCTTCGTTCTCGTCCTCGGTCATGGCGACCGACGGCTGGGTCGCCGACTTCTCGCCGCGGTCGGTGAGGATTTCGGTCGGACGTTCGCGGACGATCTCGTTGACGAGATCCGCCATGATCGACTTGCCGTACATCTTCTTCAGATGGGCGATCGGCACCTTGCCCGGACGGAAACCGTTGATGCGGACCTTGTCCTTGGCGTCGGCGAGGCGCACGTTCAGCTGCGCTTCCATATCCCGCTTGGGGATAACGACCTTGATTTCGCGCTTCAGCCCTTCAGCGAGCGTTTCGGTAACCTGCATTTTCATACCTTCATATCGTGGCGGCGGTGCTCAGACAGCCGTTGGTTTCAATGAGCACATCGCCGGAACTTTGAGAGACCGGCCGCGGCTTCAAGGAGCGCCGATCCTTTAGCCAGAACCGGCTCGGACCGCACTCCTGGCGGTTTTGATGCGGGGCGGTTCTGGTGCGGGTAGAGAGACTTGAACTCCCACGCCTTGCGGCACCAGAACCTAAATCTGGCGTGTCTACCAATTTCACCATACCCGCGCCCCAGCCGCGTCGAAAATCCTCGTCGCACAAGGCCTTCCGGAGCGCGCGTCTCTATATCACCCGTTTCGGCGCACGCAAAGGGAAAATGACGCTTTTTTGGCAGCTCCGAGAAACCGCGGTGGATAGGCGAATTTGCGCCTGCCGCACCCGGCCGAACCGGAGATTATCCGGGTATTTAACTTTTTATTAAATTCTAATGTGTACATTGGAATCAACGGCGACGTGAGCCATGCAATAACCGCATGCCATCCATACAGATATTGCACTGCACAATTTCGCTGCAATCTCATAATATGCAAATACGGAGATTGATTGAAGGTTTCGGTCTCTCTGGTTTGGACGGCTTGGCGCCCGCCCTGAACGATGCAGATGCCCTCGGGAAGTCTCCCGTGACAGGAATTCGAGCCGCGCACTCCTCCTCCCAGCGCGGGCTTGATGGGACTGGCGATCCTCCTCCTCCCAAATCGCCAGTCGTTACAAATGACGCCCACCGGACCTCCTCCCCCGGTGGGCGTTATTTTTTGTCCTGCAGCACGCGATCTGCCCAAAACCAGCGCAAAATTTCAGCACTCCTGCATGGTAAAAGAACTCGTAATGCGCCAGATGCATAGGTGGCATTCCGAATAGGCGCTGTTACTTTTTTGCAGCGCAGCATATATTACCGGTCATGAGATTGAAGTCAGCGCCGAACGGGCCGCTGGCAAGGGCCTAGAAAGGGACAAGATCATGAACATCGCACAGAAGCTCACCACCTGGCGCAAGTACCGCGAAACCGTCAACGAGCTCGGCCGCATGAGCGACCGCGAACTCAACGACCTCGGCATCGGCCGCGCGGATATCCGCCGCGTTGCCCGGTCTGCCGTCGGCTTCTAAGCCTCGCACAGACATTGCTGCACCATCCAAAAGCGCTTCCTTCGGGAGGCGCTTTTTCTTTTTGTTCATGGAATTCAAGGCCTAAAATTCCTGCCTGATTTTCGACCTGCGCCACAAATTTCAGCGATCTCTTGCACATTTGCATGGCAGTCGCACATTTTTTGCACTGCACATTCTTATTATGCGGATGTATAAGACCCTCATCGCTGATGACGACAGAGCATCAGGAAAAGATCTTGAGGAAACAACCATGAACCCGATCCGTATCGCCAAGAACTGGATCAGCTACCGCCGCACGATGAACGAGCTTGGAAATCTTTCGAGCCAGGCCCTCAGCGACATCGGTCTGACCCGCTACGACATCCGCCACATCGCGGCTCGCTCTTTCCGCTAATCCGCTGCTCGCAGGCGGACCCGCACGGCACGAGGCCGTTGCGGCGAGGATAAAGCGGTCCGAGAGGACATCCAAGGACGTATCAAAGGCACCTTCTCGGGTGCCTTTTTGATTCCGGTCCGGCAAATGGCGTGATAATGAGCCGGCCATGAGCAATATTTCCACTTCCCCCACCTCTCCTGCTGCCATCCATGTCGTCGGCGGCGGCCTCGCAGGTTCCGAAGCCGCCTGGCAGATCGCTTCGGCCGGCGTGCCGGTGATTCTCCATGAAATGCGCGGCGTGCGCGGCACCGATGCCCACAAGACAGACGGACTTGCCGAACTCGTCTGCTCGAACTCCTTCCGCTCCGACGATGCGACGGCGAATGCCGTCGGCGTCATCCATGCGGAGATGCGGCTTGCCGGTTCGCTGATCATGACATGTGCCGACAGGCACCAGGTACCGGCCGGCGGAGCGCTTGCCGTCGACCGCGACGGATTTTCGGACGCGGTCACCGAAGCGATCGGAAGCCACCCGCTCATCACCGTCGTGCGCGAGGAGGTCCAGGGCCTGCCGCCGAAGGAATGGGATCTGGCGATCATCGCCACCGGTCCCCTCACCTCGCCGGCGCTTGCAGCCGCGATCCAGGCGGAAACGGGAGAGGATCAACTCGCCTTCTTCGACGCCATCGCGCCGATCGTGCACCGTGATTCGATCGACATGAATATCTGCTGGTACCAGTCGCGCTACGACAAGGTCGGCCCCGGCGGCACGGGCAAGGACTATATCAACTGCCCGATGGACGAGGCGCAATACAACGCCTTCGTCGATGCGCTGATCGCCGGCGACTCGGTCGGTTTCAAGGAATGGGAAGGCACGCCCTATTTCGACGGCTGCCTGCCGATCGAAGTGATGGCCGAACGCGGCCGCGAAACGCTGCGTCATGGGCCGATGAAGCCGATGGGTCTCACCAATTCCCATAACCCGACCGTCAAGGCCTATGCGGTCGCGCAGCTCCGGCAGGACAACGCGCTCGGCACGCTCTACAACATGGTCGGCTTCCAGACGAAGCTGAAATACGGTGCCCAGGCGGACATTTTCCGGATGATTCCCGGCTTGCAGAATGCCGAGTTCGCAAGGCTCGGCGGCCTGCACCGTAACACCTACATCCACTCGCCCGTGCTGCTCGACAAGAGCCTGACGCTGAAAAGCCGGCCAGGCCTGCGATTCGCCGGCCAGATCACCGGTTGCGAAGGTTATGTGGAAAGTGCGGCCATCGGGCTTCTCGCCGGCCGTTTCGCGGCTGCCGAACGCAAGGGCGAAACGCTCCCGGCACCGCCGGCGACGACCGCTCTAGGCTCGCTGCTCGGCCATATCACGGGCGGACATCTGGTTTCGGAGGACGAGCCGGGCAAGCGTTCGTTCCAGCCGATGAACGTCAACTTCGGGCTGTTTCCTGAGCTGGAGCCGGGATCGATCGTCAAGCCGGAGGGCGTCAAGCGTTTCCGCGGCAAGGACAAGACGGTGATGAAGCGGCAGCTGCTCTCCGCCCGCGCGCTTCAGGATTGCGCTAGTTGGCTCGGTCGGGGCTGACATCCCCGGAAGGCGTCCCCGGCTTTTCCTCCAGATCGCGATCGGCAACGCTGACATAGTTGTCGAGCAGCCAGAGGGCCACTTCGGCTGCCTCCTTTTCCGTCGAGAAGAGATAGGTGCCGTTCTGCGTCGATGCGTCCAGAAATTCGACGGTGAACCCCTTGGCGTTCGGCAATGGGGTCACGCGTACCCGGCCAGGCTCGATCAGAAAGCAGGCGTAGTGATTGCGGTGGCTGCGCATGAAGCCGGCCTTGTTGTCGTGCAGGCGCACGAAGATGGCGTCGCCCTTGGCCGTCACATGCAGGCTGCGGATGGCCTCATTGGGAAAGGCACGGCCGAACTCGAGGATAGCCATCCCCGTGTCATGCAGGTTGCCGTCCTTGTCCCTGTCCTTGCCGGACATTCGCGTGACGTAATAGGCAAGCGCCATGAGGAGTACGAAGATGATCGACCAGACGACAACGGGGCTCACACCGCTTCTCCTTATGATGGCGCCGGATTTGTGCTTCGTTCCTTAGCCGGCGAGCCTTGCGCGAATTTGGCGTCCCTCAAAAGCGTCTGGTGACGGAAGCCTTCATGAGCCGCAATTGGCGCCGCCACTGCGGCAGTTGCAGAGCCGAGTCGAGCACCGAGGCACCCGCGCGCACTGCCCGGCGCAGCACTGGTTCGGCGAGCGCCACGGGCAGATAGGCCGGAAAGACCGTTGCGGGGATAGTTCCCGATTTTCTCGCCTTGGCCAGATGCTCCAATCCAAGCCCGGCAAAGGCCTCGATCGCGGCGGAAATGCGCGGTCTGTCCTCGCCGCGCAGAAATGTATCACGGTCGAGCCCGGTCGCCGAGAGAATATCGAGCGGCAGGTAGAGCTGATGACGACGGCGATGGATCGGCATCAGCAGCAGGAAACCGGCGATCGCCTGCGCGACGCCCGCGTGGCCTGCCGCCTCCGCAGATCTTGCCGCATCGGCGGGAGAGAGAATCAGGCTCGCGAGCTGGATCAGTGCGGAAGCGGTCTCGCCGGCATAACCTTCGAGCGCGTTGCGATCGGTCAGCGGATCGTCGTAGAGGTCGAAAATACGCGCCTCGATCATGTCGACGAGCGTCTGGCGCGGCAGGCGATAGGTCTCGACTGCGTCAAGCAGCCCGGCGACGATCGGGTTGCCGGTGCTGTCGCCCGCAGCATTGCCTTCGAGGAGGTCGCGCCACCATTGCAGGCGGATTTCGCCCGGAAGCGGCTCACGCACCACGTCGCGGACACGGGCGATCTCGGCATTGAAGGCATAAAGGGCAGCAAGTGCGCCGCGCTTGTCCTCCGGCGACAGAAGACAGGCGAGATAGCGGTCGCGGTCCGTATCCCTAAGCGTTGCGAGGCAGATGTCGCCGTTCTGTCTGGCTGGATCGGCCATCTGTCAGACGGCAATCAAAGCCGCCGCGACGGCGCGCGATTCGGCCAGCATGATGTTGAAGGTGCGCACGGCGGCACCGGTACTCATCGGGTCGGAGGCGATGCCCTTGGCCTTCAGCGCCGCCTTCACCTCAGCCGGAATGGGCTTGAGATTGGCGCCCGTGCCGACGAGCAACACTTCGATCTCACTGGATTCGCCGAGTACCTTCATCAGGGAAGCGACCGTCAGCGGTTCACCTTCCTGCAGTTCCCAGCCGTGGATACCGGAGGGAAGGCAGAGCAGCGAGCCGCGATGCGACATGTCTGCAAAACGGAAACCGCCATTGCCATAAGCGTCGATCGGAGCACGACCGGGAAAATGGGCGTCGCGGATTTCGATGCCTTTCGCCATGGGTCACATGCCTTCTCGAAGAGGTTGCGAGCCGGAGACCATCCGGCTCTTTGAGTTCAAGGCCCTGCAGCAGACAGGGCCCAGTATCGGCGAAGCTTTAGGAAACGGTTCCGGTCTTTGCAGGTTCGGTCTTGACCGGCTCGCCCTTGACGCGGACTTCGGCGATATAGGCGCGCATGGCGCGGATCTTTACGCCTTCGGCGATTTCAACTTCCACTTCGGTGTCGTCGACAACCTTGGTCACCTTGCCGGTTATGCCGCCACCAAGAACGACCTGATCGCCGCGACGAATGTTGGACAGCGTCTCCTGGCGCTTCTTGGCGTTGGCGCGCTGCGGACGGATCAGGAAGAAATACCAGACCACCATCAGCGGCGCGAACAGGAAGAGCATCTCAAGGCCGGAGCCGAACGCGGAGGCTCCCGGTGCTGCGGCTGGGGCCTGGGCGAATGCTTCGGTAATGAACATCGAAAACTCCTAAGATTACCGGAGACGCCGGGCCCCCGTTTCAAGCCGCCGGAATATAGTTGCGATAGGCCGGAATGCAACAGAAACACGCCAGCCGGCGTACCGAATCCACGGCTCTCAGGCTTTTGATGCACTAACGAGCATGTTACCGCAGCCAAAAGGCTCAAAAACTCGCCGACGCGACCGGAGAAATACCATGAGCAACGACATCAATACCCTGATCCTGACCGAGATCCGCAGGCTTGCGGATGCGCTGGAGCGGCTCGCCGGTCCTCCACCCGCCATCAACGACTGGAACGCTGCCGACTGCTTCGTCTGGGTACCGGCCAACCAGCGCCTTCAACCGGTGCCGCGTCCGAACCGCGTCGCCCTGACGCTGATCCGGGGCGTCGACCATGTCCGCGATATCCTGCACGAAAACACTCTGCGGTTTGCTGAAGGCTTTGCAGCCAACAACGTGCTGCTCTGGGGCGCCCGCGGCATGGGCAAGTCCTCGCTGGTCAAGGCCGTGCACGAGGACGTGCGCGCCGCGACTGCGATCTTGCTGAAACTCGTCGAAGTGCACCGCGAGGATATCGCCTCGCTCCCTGCCCTGCTCGATATCCTCAAGGCTTCCGGCCAGCGCGTCATCGTCTTCTGCGACGATCTCTCGTTCGATCATGACGATACCGCCTACAAATCACTAAAGGCGGCACTCGACGGCGGCATCGAAGGCCGGCCCGACAACGTTCTGTTCTACGCGACATCCAACCGCCGCCATCTCCTGCCGCGCCATATGATGGAGAACGAGCAGTCGACGGCGATCAACCCGTCCGAGGCTGTCGAGGAAAAGGTGTCGCTGTCGGATCGGTTCGGCCTGTGGCTCGGCTTCCACAAATGCAGCCAGGACGACTACCTGACGATGATCGACGGATATGCCGAGTATTTCGAGCTTGGCCTCGACCAGCAGACGCTGCACCACGAGGCGCTCGAATGGGCGACCACCCGCGGCGGGCGTTCAGGCCGCGTCGCCTGGCAATATATCCAGGATCTTGGCGGGCGGCTGAGGAAGCCACTCTCCCGAGATTGAAACCTGGAAAAGCACTGAGAACGCAAAAAGCCCGGCACTGCCGGGCTTTTCTCCGTCCCCTGAAACGCACTACTTATTCAAGGAAGGTAATCGGGTTGACCGGGGTCGCGTCCTTGCGGACTTCGAAATGGACCTGCGGGCGTTTCGCGTCGCCGCTCATGCCGGAGGCGGCGACCGTCTGGCCGCGGGTGATCTTCTGCCCGCGCGTGACGTTGATGCTGCCGGCATGGCCGTAGACGGTGACCTTGCCGTCGTCGTGACGGACGAGAACCGTGTTGCCGAGCTGCTTCAGGCCGTTGCCCGCATAGATGACAACGCCGTTTTCAGCCGCCTTGATCGGCGTGCCTTCCGGAACCGAGATGTCGATGCCGTCATTGCGGTTGCCGTCGACGTTCTGGCCGTAGCCGGCGATGACCGCGCCGTTGACCGGCCAGCGATACTTGCCGATGCCGGTAGACTGGGGCGCCACGGAAGCGGTGTCCGACTTCTTTTCGACGTCGGCGACCGATGCGTTATCGACGGCAGCCTTGGCTGCGGCCGGTGCCACAGACACCTGGGCAACCTGGGCAGGTGCAGCTGCGGCAGCCGGCTTCGGGGCCGCGGCTGCGGCCTTTTCGACCGGCTTCTGCGGAATGGATGCCGTCTTGACCGGATCGGCTGCCGGAGCGGCCGCGCCGTTTGCCACCTTCAGCGTCTGGCCGATGCGGACGCCGCCCGATGTCAGGTTGTTGGCGGCCTTCAGCTGATCGACCGGCGTGCCGGTTTCACGGGCGATCTTGGTGATCGTGTCGCCCGGCTTGACCACGTAGGTGCCGCCGACCGGCTTGCCGCCCGGAGGCGTCAGCTTGGCTGGTTCGGCCATCGCCTTGTCACGCGCCGGGGTCGGCAGGACGGCGAGTTTCTGATCGGGCTCCCGGGCAGGCGCCGGACCCTTGTTCTGGAGGTCGATCGTGCCGGCGGCGTTTTTCGCCGAATTCTGCGCCGTACCGAAGGTCGGGATAAGGACGGACTGGCCGGCAGCAACGGCGCCGCCGTTTGCCTTCAGGATTTCCTTTTCCGGAACGCCGTAACGCTTGGAAAGCGTCGAAACCGTTTCACCGGGCTTCAGCGTCACCTTGGGAGCGTTGACCGTGGACCAGCCGGACATCGGCTTCGGGGTCGTGCCGGTGACGACATTGTCGGCCTTCAGCGTCGAAGCGGACGGAGCGACAAGCGTGTTGGCAGCCGGCTGGCGGCCCGGGAATGGCTGGGCGAGCGCCTCCTGGCGAGCCGTATCGCGGCCGATCGGGGCGGCGCTACGCTGCGCCGTGGCGCCAGTCGGAGCTGCGAGTTCGGTTCGCTGCACAGCAACGGGAGCGGATGCGGTGCGCGCCGGAGAGGTGTAGCCGCCGGAATTGCCCGGATAGGGCTGAGCCATGGCTGCGTTGCGCGAGCCGTAGTCGTTCTGCGGGATCGGCGGCAGCGCCTGAGCCTGGCCGGAGCCGAGATCTGCCTGCGGGGTCGGTGCACGGCCATAAGCCCCGCCACCCTGTCGCTGCGGAATGGACGCCGTCGTTATGTTGTCGGATTTCGAAAAGAGCCCCGAGAAACGGGTCGCGTCCGAACTGCACCCTGTCGCAGCGCTGGCAAGCAGTGCCGCGACAGCAAATTTGATTACGGATTTTCCGAATTTCGGAGAACTCTTCATACGCATGACTCGCTTACAGATACGCCACCATCGTGAGAGTCATTAAAGCGCGTTAGTCTTACTGCACCGTTAAAGGGCAGGCATTGTCCTAAAATTTTAGGGAAATTGATAACCATGACGGCCGAAACGCCGTCGCGGCATGGAACAAACGGCCTAGAGCGCCGCCGCGATATGCGGAACGATCGGCAAAAAAGGCACCGGGAACAGATCCTCCCGCTCGAATCGGCTGCCGGTCTTGGTGAGGCGCACCATCATGCAGGACTCGCCGTCGGTGAGCGGCGCGACCATCGAACCGCCATGCGTGAGTTGCTCGGCATAGAATCGCGGCAGCGAAGAAAAGGCGGCCGTGACGAAAATGCGGTCGAAAGTGCCCTCGCCCGGCATGCCGTTGCCGCCGTCCGCCTGGCGCACGACGACATTGCGCAGCCCCAGCACATCCATGCGGCCGTGGGCAGCGGTGACCAGGGTGCGATACCGCTCGACGGTCAGCACCCGCTCGGCAATGCGGGCTATGACGGCAGCAGTGAAACCGCTGCCCGTGCCGATTTCGAGCACCCTATGGCCGGGCTTGACCTGAAGGCGATGCAGCAAGCGCACGGCGAGATCCGCGCCTTCCATGAAGGAGCCGCAGTCGATCGGCACGGTACGGCTGGAATAGGCGTCCTCGGCAAGCGATAGCGGCACGAACTGCGAGCGCGGCGTCTGTTCAACAGCGGTCAGCAGATCGAGGTCGGAAATGCCTTCCGACCTGAGGCGCAGCACCAGCGCCGCAAAACCCTCTTTTTCGACCATGCCCGATTTCAATCGGCAGCTCCAAATCCCAGTGCCTTCGCCACACGATCCTGAACCGAATGATCGGTCAGGTCCAGTTTCAGCGGCGTTACGGAGATCTTGTTTTCCTTGAGCGCCTGAATATCGGTGCCCTCGCGGAAATGCCCTTTCCGTTCGCCGAATCGCAGCCAGTAATAAGGCAGACCTCGGCCGTCATTGCGGGCGTCGATCGTCAGGCCGAAATCGAGCTTTCCCTGCGACGTCACTTCGACGCCCTGCACGTCGGCAGGTTCGCAGTTCGGGAAGTTCAGATTGAGGAAAGTGCCGTCCGGCAGGTCCACGTCGATCAGCTTGCGGATGAGGTCCGGGGCATAGGATTCGGCAACTTCCCACGGCGCATAACGACCGTTCTCGCGGCGTACGGCCTGGCTCAATGAAAACGAGCGCACGCCCTGCAGCGTGCCTTCGATGGCGCCGGCGATGGTGCCGGAATAGGTGACGTCATCGGCCATGTTGGCGCCGTCGTTGACGCCGGAAAGTACCAGGTCCGGCCTTTCAGGCAGGATTTCGCGGATACCCATGATAACGCAATCGGTCGGCGTTCCGCGCAACGCAAAGTGCTTGTCGCCAACCTTGCGCAGACGGAGCGGCTCGGAGAGCGTCAGCGAGTGGGCAAGGCCGCTCTGGTCGGTTTCCGGCGCGACGATCCAGACGTCGTCCGAAAGTTTCCGGGCTATGCGCTCGAGAACGGCGAGGCCCTCGGCGTGAATGCCGTCGTCATTGGTCAGGAGTATCCGCATCAGGCCGCCCGCTCGATCTTGGTCAGGCCACCCATATACGGCAGAAGCGCGTCCGGAATTGTGACCGAACCGTCCTCGTTCAGGTAATTTTCCATGACTGCGATCAGGCAGCGGCCGACCGCGACGCCCGAGCCGTTCAGCGTGTGAACGAACTTCAGCGCCTTGTCGTCCTTGGCTCGATAGCGCGCATTCATGCGACGCCCCTGGAAATCGCCGCAGACGGAGCAGGACGAGATTTCACGATAGGTATCCTGACCCGGCAGCCAGACTTCGATGTCATAAGTCTTGCGTGCGCCAAAACCCATATCGCCGGTGCAGAGCGTCATGGTGCGGAAATGCAGGCCGAGGCGCTTCAGCATGTTCTCGGCGCATTCGGTCATCCGTTCGTGCTCGGCGACCGAGCTTTCCTGATCGGTGATCGACACGAGTTCGCACTTCCAGAACTGGTGCTGGCGCAGCATGCCGCGGGTATCGCGACCGGCGGAACCGGCTTCCGAACGGAAGGACGGCGTCAGCGCCGTGAAGCGCAGCGGCAGCTTTTCCTGTTCCAGCATTTCCCCGGCAACGAGGTTGGTGAGCGTCACTTCCGCCGTCGGGATCAGGTAACGGCCATCCGTCGTCTTGAAGAGGTCTTCCTCGAACTTCGGCAACTGGCCGGTGCCGTACATGGCGTCCCCCTTCACCATCAGCGGCGAAGAGACTTCCGTATATCCGTGCTCCGTCGTGTGCATGTCGATCATGAACTGGCCGAGGGCCCGCTCAAGCCTGGCGAGCTGGCCGGTCAGGACCGTGAAACGCGAGCCGGAGAGTTTCGTGGCGCGTTCGAAATCCATCATTCCGAGCGCTTCGCCGATCTCGTAGTGCTCCTTGGCAGCATGGTTCCAGCGCGGCTTTTCGCCGACGACGTGCTTGACCACGTTGTCGTGTTCGTCCTTGCCGACCGGTACGTCGTCGAAGGGCACGTTCGGGATGCGCGACAGGGCGTCTTCGAGGGCCGCAACGGCCTCGCGCTCTTCCTGCTCGGCAAGCGGCATCGTGTCCTTGATCGACCCGACTTCGGCCTTCAGCCTTTCGGCGAGCTCGGAATTCTTCTGTCCGAGTGCAATGCCGATCTCCTTGGAGGCGGCGTTACGGCGGGACTGCATGTCCTGAAGCTTCTGGATGACGGAACGGCGCTTGTCGTCCAGCGCCAGGAGGGTTGCCGCCATGGGCTCTGCGCCGCGCTTGCTGAGCGCCGCATCCAAAGCCCCTTCGTTTTCACGGATCCACTTGATATCGAGCATCTTGCCTTGCCTTTAGAGCGGAACGTCGCGGACTCGCAAGGCAGGCCGGAAGGCTTCAGGCCTTGTCCGTCTCCGCAACATCCGAAGGTTCCTGCTCAGAAAGCTTGTCCTCGGCACGTTTGCGCTCGACGAGTCGCGCGGCGTAGATGGAAATCTCGTAGAGAAGGATGGTCGGCAGTGCAAGACCGATCTGGGACATCGGATCGGGCGGGGTCAGCACGGCTGCGACCACGAAGGCCAGCACGATCGCGTATTTGCGCTTCTCCCGCAGCCAGTCGCTGGAGAGGATGCCGACGCGGGCGAGCAGCGTGGTGACGACCGGAAGCTGGAATACCAGCCCGAAAGACAGGACCAGCGTCATGATCAGGCTCAGATATTCCGAGACCCGCGGCAGAAGCGAGATGCCGACTTCACCTTCGGTCGGCGCCTGCTGCATGGCGAGGAAGAACCACATGACCATGGGAGTGAAGAAGAAATAGACCAGCGCGCCGCCCATCAGGAAGAGGACCGGCGAAGCGACCAGGAACGGCAGGAAGGCAGCCCGCTCGTTCTTGTAAAGCCCAGGCGCCACGAACTTGTAGATCTGCGACGC
The DNA here is from genome assembly GCF_964254135.1 of Neorhizobium tomejilense. Taxonomy (NCBI): domain Bacteria; kingdom Pseudomonadati; phylum Pseudomonadota; class Alphaproteobacteria; order Hyphomicrobiales; family Rhizobiaceae; genus Neorhizobium; species Neorhizobium tomejilense. The sequence goes on along the minus strand of NZ_CAXUSO020000001.1, from coordinate 1,327,799 downwards.
GATCACCGGGAAGGCGATCACCAGCGCCCCGAACATCGCCACCTTCACCTGGGTGAAGAAGAATTCCTGCGGCGCGGTGTAAATCAGCTCGGACTTGGCAAGATCGAGGCCGGCCCAGAGGACAGCCCATTTGTAAGGAACGACAAGCAGGTTGAAGAGCTGCTTGGCGAAGAAGAAGCAGACGACAAACGCGACGAAAAAGGCGCCGATCGACCACATCAGCCGGGTGCGCAGTTCCATCAGATGCTCGATGAGCGGCTGCGGCTTGTCTTCGATATCACCGCTCATGCGTCGTCCTTCGGGGTATCGGCCTTTTTCGGCGTGCGCTTGCGGGCCGGAGCCTTGGCGATCGCCTCATCCACAGCCTGGGCAACAGGCGCCGGTTTTGCCGCCGCGCGAGGGCGTTTCGGTTTTTCGACAATAGCGGCCGGGGCAACCGGAGCCGCGGCGGTCTCGACGACGGGTTTTGCCCTGGCGGCGGTCTTGCGGACCGGCTTCGGCTTTTCCACGACGGTTGCCGCAGCCGCTGCCTCAGGTGAGGCAGGCGCGGACTGGGCCGGAGCCGGGACTGGCGCAGGTGTCGAAGATGGAGGCGCTGCCGACGGGAAGTTTGCGGGAACCTCCGGAGCGGCGTCGATGCTCGACGTGCCCTCGACAGCCTGCTGGGCCTCGATATCGGTCTCGGCTACGGCCGGCGTCGGCATCTGCGTCGCCTTCTGCAGGTCGGCGCGGATTTCCTGACCCATCTGCCGGAGCGGGTTGATCGCATCCCTCAGCGCGTTCGTCGGGTTCAGCCGCTGCGCATCCGAAATCGTCTTGCGCACGTCGTCGAGTTCCGACTCCTTCAGCGCCTCGTCGAATTGCGAGCGGAAATCCCCGGCCATCTTGCGCAGATTGGTCGTCATCTTGCCAAAGGCCCTGAGCATGGGCGGCAAATCCTTCGGACCAACCACGACGATCAACACGATCGCAATGACGAGAAGCTCGGTCCAGCCGATATCTAACATTCAACGAGGCTCCTGGAACCCGCCACTCGGCCATTACGACCGGGTGGTTTCCTTGGCCTCTTCAGCCTTGAGATCAACGGTCTTCGTCGTGGTCGTCGCGCCGTTCGCCTCCGGGGCGTCCTCGTCGCTCATGCCCTTCTTGAAGCTCTTGATGCCCTTGGCGAAATCGCCCATCAGTTCCGGAATCTTGCCGCGTCCAAAGAGAACGAGCACGATGACCAGAACGATCAGCCAATGCCACACACTGAAAGAACCCATAAGTCCAACTCCATTAGTACCGTTTCATCGATGTAAGCTCTTTATGATGCTTTTTCAAACACCAAAATGTCGTCAGTGGACACCTTATCGAGACGTCCTTAACCCTGCACGACAACTCGTCGGCGCGGATCCGTCACTGCCCGGCTGACTGGCCCCGCGAACCGCGAACTTCTGGGATTCCAGGCCGCCGAGGGGAACCTCCCCACAGGATTCCCGCCGCAAGCTGCGCGCCTTCGGGCACGCTACCACACTGTCCAGCCGGACCGCGGCCGAAGCCACCGGCGGTCACGATTGTGGGCGGCATAACAAGCGCGGCGTCTTTCACCACATCGCCGAACCAGCTGATTTCCATGAGGAAACGAGCGACGACAAATGAGAAGGTGAACGATAGCACCCGTCCGATCTATCGACCTGCACCTGAAGGACATCCTTCAAAAAGTGCGATTGGTCTGCCACCCGCATCGCTTCTTCGGCATCGTGGCTGACTGTGATCGCCGTCGCGACACTCTCACCAGGGTCGCCGGCGGTTCGGCTCGGATAATCTCCTCTAGCCGAGAAACGAGGCCGGAAAAGGGCTCTTCCGTCAAAAAATGACCTGCATCAGGAGCCCGCGTGAGCCACGTGACGCCATGTCTGCCGCAGGGAGCGTGAGGTGCGACAGACCGACGCGTCCCGAGGGCGCGACCGCTCCGGCGAAATCACTCTTCCGCTTCGCCGCCCGGCGTCAGGAGGCCAAGTTCCTCGAGGTCGAGTTGCGTGATCGGGTCCTCGTCCTCGGAAAGATCGTCGACATTGAGCGGGACGGGTATCGCAAAGCCCGGCGGGATGCGGCCGGAAAGCAGACCGGCGCCCTTCAATTCTTCGAGACCGGGAAGATCGCGCAGTTCCTCCAGGCCGAAATGGTCGAGGAAATCAGGCGTCGTGGCGAGCGTCACCGGCCGTCCCGGCGTGCGGCGGCGGCCGCGGAAGCGGACCCAGCCCGCTTCCATCAGCACGTCCAGCGTGCCCCTGGACGTCTGCACACCGCGAATCTCCTCGATCTCGGCGCGGGTGACGGGCTGGTGATAGGCAATGATGGCCAGCACTTCGAGTGCGGCACGCGACAGCTTCTTCGTCTCGTTGTCTTCGTTACGGATGACGAAGGAGAGATCGGCGGCGGTGCGGAAGGCCCAGCGGTCGCCGGTCCGGATCAGATTGACGCCGCGCGGCGCATAGACCTCCGCCAGTCCCTGCATGACCGCATTTACGTTGGTGCCGCGCGGCAGGCGCTCGGCCAGAAACGCCTCAGAGACCGGCTCGGCCGAGGCGAAGACCAGCGCTTCCGCGATCCGCTCGACTTCCGCCGACGAGAAGGATGGGAGCTCCGCCTCTTCTTCCGCAGCGATCGGCAGATCGTCGTCCTCTTGCGGCGTCAATCAACGCCTCCCTTGGCGGGCTGTGGTGGGGCGGGCTGTGACGGAGCGGGCAGCTGCGGTCCGGTTCCCTTGCGCATAAAGATCGGCTGGAAGGCGCCGTCCTGACGGATTTCGAGCTTGCCTTCGCGCACCAGTTCGAGCGACGCCGCAAAGGCACTGGCGGTTGCCGTGACGCGATCCTCCGGCGGCAGATAGGGCAAGAGATAGTGCTGTAGCGCCGTCCAGTCGACGATCTCGCCGAGCATGCGGGTCAGCAGTTCGCGGGCATCGACCAGCGACCAGACCTTGCGCCTCTCGATCGTCACCTGGGTGACGGCGGTGCGCTGGCGCAGGTTCGCATAGGCGGAGAGAAGATCGTAAAGCGTCGCGTCATAGGCGGATTCGACGCGATGCGGGATATGTTCCGGCGCGCCGCGGGCAAAGACGTCGCGGCCGAGGCGATTGCGGTTGACCAGCCGGGTCGCCGACTCGCGCATCGCCTCGAGGCGCTTCAGGCGGAAAGCGAGCGTCGCTGCCAGTTCTTCGCCGCTCGGGCCGTCGTCGCCCTTGGCCTGCTGCGGAATAAGCAACTTCGACTTGAGATAGGCGAGCCAGGCGGCCATGACGAGATAATCGGCGGCAAGCTCGATACGGACCCGCCGGGCGCTATCAATGAACAACAGATATTGCTCGACCAGTGCCAGAACGGAGATGCGGGCGAGATCGACCTTCTGGGTGCGGGCCAGATGAAGCAGCAGGTCGAGCGGACCTTCGAAACCGCTGACATCGATGACAAGTGCCGGATCGTCCGTCGCACGTTCGGCGCCGGCATCCTGCCACAACTTGTCCATCGGAATGGCGTTCTGCGATGTCGTCGTTGCCATTCCCCAACCTCTTGCTGTCGACAGCCGTCAGGAGACGGCGAGAAGACCCTGGAACTCCGCGCGGACCGCCTCCTCGCTCAAGCCATCGCCCCGGCCGAAGGCCGCTTCCACCGCCTTCGCACGCCGCAGCGCTTTCCCGCCAAGCGGCATCGCTTCCTTCACGACGGACTTCATTTCGTCCATCACGCCGTTGCAATGCAAGACAATATCGCAACCGCCCCCAACGATTCTTGCCGCACGCTCGCCGATCGTGCCCTTCAGGGCATTCATCGACGTGTCGTCCGACATCAGCAGCCCGTCGAAGCCGATATGGCCACGGATGATTTCGTCGATCACCTTGCGCGAAATGGTCGCCGGCTCATCCGGGTCGATGGCGGTGAAGACGATATGGGCGCTCATCGCCATCAGCTCATTCTTCATGGCGACGAAGGGCAGGAGGTCGTGCGCTTCCAGATCTGCGCGTGAGACGGTGACCACCGGCAGTTCGTGATGGCTGTCGGCCATGCCGCGGCCGTGACCCGGAATATGCTTCATGACCGGCAGCATGCCGCCCGCCTTGAGGCCGTCGGCAGCCGCCTGGCCCATTTCGGCAACCGTCTTCGGATCGAACCCATAGGCGCGATCGCCGATGACGTTGCTCGCCCCTTCGATCGGCACGTCGAGCACCGGCAAGCAATCGACATTGATGCCGAATTTCATCAGGTCGAAGGCATGCAGGCGCGACATCAGCCACGCCGCCCGCAGGCCCTTTTCGCGATCGCGGCGGTAAAGCTCGCCGAGCACGGCGGCCGAAGGATAACGCTCGATCATCGGCGGGCGGATGCGCTGGACGCGGCCGCCCTCCTGGTCGATCAGCACCGGCGCATCCGACCGGCCGATGGCATCGCGCATGGACGCGACGAGATCGGTGATCTGCGCCGGCTCGACGCAATTGCGGGCAAACAGGATGAAGCCCCAGGGCCGTTCATCCCGGTAAAGCGCCACTTCGTCGGCGGTGAGGGTCGGGCCGCTGGAGCCCAGGATCATTGCTTTTGATTCGCTCATGGTCCGATCTTAGATCATTGGAGGGCCAACGAAAAACGGGGCGCCCAGGCGCCCCGTCCGATTTCTTCGTTTTTTCGGCGCTTACCGGCCGACCAGGCAGGTGCCTCCGGCGGCGCGATAGCGTTCGCAGAGCGCCACGGCATCGTTCTTGCTGCCGGCCGGAATGCGGACGCGGTAGAACGTGCCTTTGCCGGCGATCTCGGCAGACTTGATATCGACGCCGCGGCCGCCGATGACGTTGCCGAACTTGGCCGACAGGCTCTGGTAGGATTTTTGTGCTTCCGCCTGGGACGGCAGCGAGGCGATCTGGATCACATAGTCACCGGACCCCAGCGAAGCGACCTGGTTCGAGGCGGAACCCGGAGCGGCTACCGCCGCCGGCTGTGCCGGTGCACGGACGTTGCCCTGATCGGTAACCGCAGCGACCACGTTGACCGGCTGCTCGGCCGGACGTGCGATCGGAACCGGAGCCCTCGCCGCCGGTGCAGAGGCCTGAACCGGAGCGACGGGCGCCGGAGCCTGTGCGGCAGCAGGAGCAGGACCAGGCGCCGCGGCAGCCGGGGTCGGCTGGGCGGGAGCGGCTGCGACGGCCGGCGTGACCGGGTTCGTTCTCACCACGTTGACGTGTTCGGCCGGCGCGGCCGGATTGGCAGGTGTCGAGACCGGAAGGATACCGCCAGCGCCGGCATTCGAGTTAGCCGGTTGGGGTTGCGTACGGACCGGTGTCGCCGGCACGGAAGCCGGAACCTTCTCGGGGAAAGCAGCGGCCGTTTCAACCGGCTTTGCGCCGGCGGCGGGCAGCTTGGCAGTTTCCGGCGCGGCAAGCGCCGGGGCTGCGATTTCCTGCTCGACCAGCTTGCCGTCGGGGCGGACGATCATCGTCTTGACCTTGCGCGGCATGACGGTCACCGGCTGCTGCTCAGCAGCGGTATTGTTTTGCGCGGTCCGATCCTGCGGCAGGAGGCGTGGATCCTCCGTCTCGCCGACATCGGTCGGCTCGATATCGTTCTCGCCTTCGAGCGGCAGCGTATCAGGCATCAGGGTCTTCTGCACGACGTCGATGGGCTCCTCGTTGGAGGAGATCAGGGTGCGCTGCTTCGGATCTTTCGGCGAAACGCCGGCGACACGGTCGTAGACCGCCTTGTCCTGGTTGGGGACAGTCTTGCCGCCCGGATTTTCCGGCGCAATCTTGATCGGTTCGTTATCGGCGGCAATGATGACCGGTTCGCCGCCCGATACGACACCCGAAACGCTGCTGCCGAAGAACGCGTAGGCGCCGGCACCTCCGAGGATCACAACCCCGGCAAGGACCAGCGGCACAGCCCAGCTGCGGACGGAACGGCGGGCGTTCTCGACGGTCGCGACGTAGTCAGCGTCGGAATAATGCAGTTCCTCGTGCTCGGCAGCCGGCAGCGGGGTCGTCAGGCTGCGGCGGAAATCCTCTTCCAGAGCCCGCTCGAAGTCGTCGAGATCCGTATAGTTCGGCGAACGGGCGGCTTCGGCGGCAGCCTGCCGGCCCCTCGGCGCGATATCGATTTCCGGCTTGCGTGCCTGAGCCGAGGCCGGCTTGGCGGGCGCGGCCAAAAGCGTCGCAAGCTCGGCATCGATGTCGAGTTCGTAATCGGGACGATAGGCCGGCGGCTGTTCCGGCTCTTCTGCCGGTAACGACGGTACGTCGAGTTCGGCGATCGCCTCCACCTGATCTTCCGAATCGGCAATCTGGGCCGGATCGAACGGCAGGTCGGCAATCGATTCCGGCTCTTCTGCAACCTGCGTCTCCACGACCGGTGTCGCCGCAGCGGTGACGGGTGCAACGCGCGCGACCGGCGCCGTGGAAGGAGCAGCAGCAGGTGCAGGCTCGGCTTTCACAGGGGCTGGCGCCGGAAACGGTGCCTGAACCGGATGTGCCTGCGCCTCTTCGACGACGATCTCGGCAAGGTCGAGTTCGAGACCATCGAGCGCCAACTCGAACTCCTCGTCGGAGAACGGATCCGTCTCATCCAGAGGACTCGGTTCGGCAACCGGGGATTTGGCAACCGGCGCATCGACAACAGAGGGCGCCGACGGCGCGACAGATGCGACGGTCTGCGTCACGGCCGGCTCGGGCTTCGCGAGCGGCTGCCCGTGGGATGTCGGCAGCGTATAGCGCTGGACGTCGTAGATCAGTTCGTCGAGCGCGGAGAACCTATCCTTTTGCGGCGCAGCGGCGACGGGCGCCGGCTGCGGTTCCTGGGCCGGCGGCTCGGCGGCCGGTGCCGGCTCGATCTTCGGGCTCGGGATATCGTTCAGGACCGGAGGCTCGAACGCATATTCGTTCGATGCAGATGCGGTCGCTTGAGAAGCGGCTACAGCCGCCTGTGCGGAGGCCGCTGCGACGTCTCGTGCCACGCTGAAATTGCTGAGCGGCATCCGGAAGCCGGGAATGTAGGCGCCTTTGCCCCTCTCCGTCTTCGGCTCAAACTTCGCTTCGGGTTCCAAATTTGCTTCAGGCTCAAACGCCGCCTCAGGCTCGGGGGCTGCCTCAGGTTCGAATGTCGCCTGATGTACGAACCGGACTTCCGGCTCGAATCTCGCTTCGGGCTCCAACGTACCTTCCGGGTCGAACGCCGCCTCGGACTCGGCCGCGATCGAGTTTTCCAGCTCCGCAGCGAGATCGAATTCCTCCGCGGGGTCTTCTGCCGACGCGGCGGGCGACATCGAGCCTGCAGCGGGGAAATCGGGCAGATCGAAAATGGGCTCCATGCGCGCGGATTCGACAGCCGGCTCGAATACCGGTTCCGCAGCAACACTCGCGTCAACGGCATCAACCGCCAACGGAGGCTCCTCGTCGCCGAAAATGTCAGCGCGCTCACTGATGGCGCTATCGGCCTGCGGCACTTCTACCGCGGCAGCTTCGGCGGGAACGAACTCCAACTCCTCAGGCTCTACCGGCGGGGCGGCGAAATGCTGAGGGACATCGTCAAGCGCGATATCGTGAATGGGGTCGAGATGCGGCGTGTCATACCGTTCGAATTCCTGAAGAAGCTCGTCTTCAAGATTGAACGCCGGCTCCTGCCGCGCAGTCGATGAAGTATCGGCGGAAGATGATCCAGGCCTGGCAGCGACGGGGAGATCGTCGTAGCCTACGATGCGGGCGAGTTCAGCCAGCGGGTCATCATCGGCAAAGAAGTCCGGCAAATCATTCCGGCTACGCGCAAGGTTGTTATCGGCCATTACCTCGTCCACTCACCTACATTACAACGCATATGCCAGTGCAATGTGGGGAAATGGTGGCGATATCTACCGCATTTCTTCCGGTGCCGCAGTGCCCGTGATCCCAAGTCCTGACTTCAAAACAGAGGCGACAGCATGCACCAGCCCAAGCCTGGCAATACTCAATTCTCGGTTTTTATCGTTAACAAAGCGTAATTCCGGTTGTTCTTTACCCTTATTCCAATGCGCATGGAAGAAACTTGCCAGATCATAGAGGTAAAAAGCAAGCCGATGAGGCTCCTGCGCCTGCGCCGCAGCCTCAACAATCCTGGGGTATTCCGCAAGTTTGGCAACCAGCTGCATCTCGTTCGGATCGTTGATCAGGCTGGTCGAACCTTTGAGGTCGAGCGAGTCGAAATCGAGACCCGGAAACGCTTCCTTTGCCTGCCGGAACACCGACGAGCAGCGCGCATGGGCGTACTGCACGTAGAAGACCGGATTGTCCTTCGACTGTTCGGTCACCTTGGCGAAGTCGAAATCGAGCGGCTCGGAACTCTTCCTGTAGAGCATCATGAAACGCACCGCGTCGCGGCCGACCTCGTCGACCACTTCGCGAAGCGTCACGAAGTTGCCGGAACGCTTCGACATCTTCACCGGCTCGCCGTTACGGTACAGCTTGACGAGCTGGCAAAGGAGCACGGTGAGCTTCGCCTTGCCGCCGGAGACGGCGCGCGCAACCGCTTCCAGGCGTTTGACGTAGCCGCCATGGTCGGCGCCGAGCACATAGATCATCTCGTCGTAACCACGATCGAACTTGTCCTTGAAGTAGGCAACGTCCGCCGCAAAGTAAGTATAGCTGCCGTCCGACTTGATCAGCGGCCGATCCATATCGTCGCCCACCTCGGTGGAGCGGAACAGCGTCTGCTCGCGATCCTCCCAGTCTTCCGGCAACTGGCCCTTCGGCGGCGGCAGCGTGCCCTTGTAGACGTGCCCCTTGAAGGTGAGGTCGTTGATCGCCTGGCGGATGCTTTGCGCGCCATTGGCGTGCAATGCCCGCTCCGAATAGAAGACGTCGTGATGGACGTTGAGTGCTTCGAGATCGTCGCGGATCAGCGCCATCATCGCATCGATCGCCGTGTCCTTGACGATCGGCATCCAGGCGTCTTCCGGCATGTTGTGCAGGCGGGGACCGTATTCCGCCGCCAGGGCCTGCCCGACTGGCACGAGATAGTCGCCCGGATAAAGACCCGAGGGGATTTCGCCGATCGTCTCTCCGAGAGCCTCGCGGTAACGCAGGAAGACCGAGCGGGCCAGAACGTCGATCTGGCTGCCGGCATCGTTGATGTAGTATTCCTTGGTCACATCGTAGCCGGCAAACTCCATCAGGTTCGCCAGCGCATCCCCCACCACCGCACCGCGGCAATGGCCGACATGCATCGGGCCGGTGGGGTTGGCCGAGACGTATTCGACATTCGCCTTCTTCTCCGCACCGACCTTGGAGCGGCCGTAATCCGTGCCCTCGGCAATGATCGATGCGAGCAGGCGCTGCCAGTAAGGCGCACCAAGCCGGATGTTGATGAACCCGGGGCCGGCCACCGAAACCTCGCTGACATCGGCATCGGAACGCAGCGCTTCGGCGATGATATCGGCAAGCGCACGCGGATTGGTGCCAAGCGGCTTTGCCAGAACCATGGCGGCATTGGTCGCCACATCGCCGTGGCTCTGGTCCCGCGGCGGTTCGACTGCGATACGGCCAAAATCAATCTCGCTTCGCTTTTCCTTGATGATATCAAGGCCTTCCAAAGCGTTCTTAATTCTTGTTTCGAAGTCGGCAAAAAGATTCATGTTCAATCATCCCCGAGACTTGCCCGAGGACCCTTGCTGGCCAGTGTCATTGGTGGCGGTGCCTAGCGTAAATCCGGAGTGTGGTCAAACAGCTCGCCATGCGCCTTGATTGCGAACGTATCGGTCATCCCGGCGAGATAATCGCCCACGTGACGCGCCCTCGCCGTCTCGCCGAGCCCGGCAATGTGATTGACCCAATAGTGGCTGCGCATCAGCGACGGGTCATTCATATAGGCGCCGAACAGGTCGGAGACGATCTGGGAGGCGCCGGCGCGGATGCGCATGATGTCCGGATGCCGGTAGATGCGCGAGAACAGGAGCTTCTTGATGCAGCGGTCGGTCTCGGCCATCTCCTGCGAGAACGTGGCGATGACATGTCCGGCGGCACGGACGTCTTCGGCGCTCTGAGGGTCCAGCTTACCGAGATTGCGCTGCGCGACGTCGATCACGTCCTCGACCATGTGGGTGATCTGCCGGCGCATGATCTCGTGGGCGAAACGGCTCGGTTCGAGGTGCGGATAGCGTGCCCTCACCTCCGTCATCAGCTTGGCGAGGAACGGGACCTCATCCAGCATCTCGAAGGTCAGCAGACCGGAACGCAGCCCATCGTCGATATCGTGGGTGTTATAGGCGATGTCGTCGGCGATCGCGGCGACCTGGGCTTCCAGGCTGGCATAGCTGGCAAGTTCCAGGTCGTGCAGTTCGCTATAGTCGCGGATCGGCTGCGGCACCGGACCGCGCGTCCCCTCGCCGGCGGCGCTCAGGAGCGGACCATTGTGCTTGACGAGGCCTTCAAGGCTTTCCCAGGTCAGATTGAGCCCGTCGAAATCCGCATATCGGCGTTCGAGCTTGGTGACGATGCGCAGCGACTGGGCGTTGTGATCGAAACCGCCATAGGGCTTCAGCATCTCGTCAAGCGCGTCTTCTCCCGTATGGCCGAACGGCGTGTGGCCGAAGTCGTGGACCAGCGCCACGCCCTCGGCGAGGTCCTCGTCGAGCTTCAGGGCGCGGGCAAGCGCGCGGGCGATCTGCGCCACCTCGATCGTGTGGGTCAGCCGGGTGCGGTAGTGGTCGCCGTCGGGGCTGATGAACACCTGCGTCTTGTGCTTCAGCCGCCGGAATGCCGTGGTGTGGACGATGCGATCGCGGTCGCGCTGGAATTCCGAGCGCGTCAGGCTGCCATCCTCGGGAAACAGACGTCCGCGCGACGCCCAGGGGTTGGCGGCGTAGACCGCCCGTTCGCCACTGCCGAAACCCAGCGCCCTGGTATCGATCGTCATGCCGTCACCTGTTTGTTCATCCGCCGCCTGCCGCCCATTGACGTGCCGTTCACGTCTTCATACCTATAGTGAAGCTGTGCGCAATGCCGGTGACAGGAATCTCTCCGGGCCTTGAACCCGGCAGGAGGCGGATAATATGGAAACCAATGTAACTCTTTCGAATGCGGCGGCCAAGCGCATCGCCGAAATCGTCGGCAACGAGACAGGCAAGCAGGCGCTGCGCGTCTCGGTCGAAGGTGGCGGCTGTTCGGGCTTCTCCTACAAGTTCGATCTTGCCGAAGCGCCCGCGGACGACGACGTGGTGATCGCCAATGGCAATGCCAAGGTGCTGATCGACAGCCTCTCGCTCGTCTACATGGCGGGTTCGGAGATCGACTTCGTCGACAACCTGCTCGGCCAGTCCTTCCAGATCAAGAACCCCAACGCGGTCGCCAGCTGCGGCTGCGGCACCAGCTTCTCGATCTGATAACCCTTCCTTCCGCGCAGTTCGCCCTTCCCAACGCTTCCTCTTTCGCTAAAAGAGGAAGCGAACATGGAGGCAAGGGCCGATGAAGATCGCCACCTGGAACATCAACGGCGTCAAGGCGCGTATCGACAGCCTGCGCCAGTGGCTGACTGATTCCTCTCCGGACATCGTCTGCCTACAGGAAATCAAATCCGTCGACGAGACCTTCCCGCGGCTGGAGATCGAGGCGCTCGGCTATCATGTCGAGACCCACGGCCAAAAAGGGTTCAACGGCGTTGCGCTGCTGTCGAAGACCAGGCCCGACGAAGTGATGCGCGGCCTGCCCGGCGGCGAAGGCCCGGACGGACAGACGGACGAGCAGTCGCGTTATATCGAGGGTGTCTTTTCGGTGCCGGGAGGCGCTATCCGCGTTGCTTCGATCTACCTGCCGAACGGCAATCCAGCCGACGATCCGGTCAAGTACCCCTACAAGCTGGCCTGGATGGAGCGGCTGCGCCAGCATGCGCAGAACTGCCTTCTCCTTGAAGAGCCGCTGATCCTTGCCGGCGACTACAACGTCATTCCCGAGCCGCATGATTGTTTCGATCCGGCGGTTTGGGCGACGGACGCACTGTTCCTGCCGCAGACCCGCGCCGCCTTCCGGCGCCTGGAAAACCTAGGCCTTATCGACGCTGTACGCGCCACGACCGACGCGATCAAGCTCTATTCCTTCTGGGATTATCAGGCCGGCGCCTGGCAGAAGAACAACGGCATCCGCATCGACCATCTCCTGCTCTCGGCGGAAGCCGCCGACAGGCTGAAATCCACGGCGATCGAGAAACATGTCCGGGCCTGGGAAAAGCCGTCGGACCATGTGCCCGTCATCGGCATGTTCGATTTCGGCTGATCGCCCGAAAGATTGGCGAGGCGTCGGTTATTCGACGCCTCTGGCAAACTCCTGAGACAGGGCGACCGCACCGCGGCGATCCTCTTCGCCGACGACGGAAAATGCCTGTTCCTGCAATTGCTGCATCCAGATACATTCCTTGGCGGTGCACTTGTCGAGCGCTGCTGTCATGAAGGCGAGCCCCCGCACCGTCTGGCCTTCCTGGAAAAGGACGTTGCCGAAAACCGACATGGCGCCCGGATGGCCGCTCTTGCGGGCCTGGTTCAGCCATTTCTTCGCCTGCTGGATGTTGGCGGTACCGCCCTCGCCGGCCAGGATCATCCGGGCCAGCTGAAACTGGGCTTCTGCCACGCCGAACGTGGATGCTGCCTGGAAATAGAGCTGGCGGGCCTGCGAAAGATCGGGTCTGACCGGGCTGCCGGGAATGCCGCGGCGATAATAGTTGGCCAGCGACAGAAGCGCGTTGATGAAGAAGCCGGTGTCCTCCGAGCCGGGTTCGACGCCCTGTGCCGCGATCTCGTTATAGATCTTGAAGGCCTCGAAATCGTCCTTCGCGACGCCGTCGCCATAGGCGTACATATTGGCAAGCGCCCAGCGCGAACCGGTATGGCCTTTTTCGGCGGCATAACGATAGGCTTCGACCGCATCTTCCTTCTGGCCGTTCTTATAGGCCTTGAAGCCGAACTTGAAGAGATCGAACGGCCCAGACTCCTTCGTCACGCCCGACTTGATATCGAAGGCCGCAGCCGATCCCGCCAAAATCGAGGCGAGCGACGCTCCAAGAAGCAATACTCTCATGGATCCAAAATCAGACTTCGACATAGTTCAGTTTCTTTCACTCCGCGCGCGACTACCCGCCGCAGCCCGAGCGTCGCTCGCTGCCGGAACAAGATTTGTCCGGGAATATCCCGTGCCTGCTCCTCCCGAGAGACGAATGAAACTGTAGCCGCCGTTTTCGGCAAGACTAGGACCCATAACCGCAGCGATTGCGGCAGGACAGGACGGCATCAGAATCCGCCTGCCTGAGCGCAAAAAGCCCGGCTTTTCATAAAGAAACCCGCCCATGATACTCCAATTACGCGCCGCGCCCCCGCGTTCCGCGCCTGTTCTTCCTCTATCGCTGCTCCCCGTTTGTGGCGGGAAGTGGACAGAAACGCCCCTCTCAAGGCCCCCGACAATAGTCTCGAAAAAGTGTTGCTAAATCGTCACAAGAGAAACGACGAAACTGTTCTCATCTGAATTAAAATTCGCCACAAAAAAGCCCGGTCGCAACCGGGCTTTCAAGCTTCAATCAAGTGAAGTCAGAATTTGACCTTCAGAGACGTCGAGAGGGCAGCGACCAGATCGTCACCAAACCGGTATGTTGCTTCGTCACCAGCGGCAATGCCGTTGATGGTCACGGCACTTGAGCTGCCGCCGGTCAGGACGCCAAGCACGCCGGCCAGACGAATCTCGACGTTCTTGTTCGGCGAGTAGGCGACACCTGCGCCGACGGTCCAGGTATCCGTGAGGGTGCCAAAGCCCTGCGAAGTCCCGCGATCCCAGGTGAGGCTGACCGCGCCGCTCCATTGTTCGTTGAACTTGTGGCCTACGCCGCCGGTAACCGTCCAACCGTCCCGGTATCCGAGTTCAAGCGCGGTAACTTCCACGCCGCCGGCATTGTAGAACGGGATCCGCTGCAAAACGCTCCAATTGGTCCATTTGACCGATCCGAACGCGAGCCAATCGGGAGCGATGCCAGACTGCAGCTTGAGCTCGATAGCCTCCGGCATAGCGGTAGAGCCTTCGACCGGAATGACCGTGCCCGCGCCGGGGATCGCGACCCCAAGGGCTGGCGAAAGCGCAGTCAGATCGACCTCGCCGGTGACATCCTTCAGCTTGACTTGGCTATAGTACATCAGGCTTGCGCGGAAAGCGTATTCCGGGATTTCATAGGCAAGCCCCGCACGCCAGCCCCAGCCGTCGCCTTCAAGATCAAGCCGTCCAACACCAGTTCCGGCCAGTCCTCCAGGAGCCAGCACTAGCCGCTCCTTGAAGCCGTCCATTTGCAAATAGCTGCCGCCGCCGATAACGCGCAAGTCGCCCTTGCCGGCATCAAATTTGTAGGAGCAGGTCAGCGCGTAGTTGTCGCTGTTGATCTTTGTCTCGATGTTCTGGTTTGCCCCGGCCCAACGGGCGCCTGGATTGGTATGTGCGCCATAGGGCTGCGAGTAATCGACCAAGCAATCGAACCCCTCGAAGCCCGCCTTGGCACCGATACGCGGAGACCAGTAGTCCTCCGTCTCCTCCACGGAGCTGGAATAACCCAACGTGTTGAGCGCGCCATCCCCCGCGATTGTGTCCGTGACGTTCTTGAGTTTCCTCTGGGGCATCACGTAGGTAGCCGTGGACTCGATCGCGACCGAAGACGGATCAAAAAGCAGATCGATATTGTATCCGCCCCGCTCGATGCCACCCGCGAGCGCAGGCGACTGAAGGGTGCATCCAGCTACGAGAGCAAAGACGCCCCTTGAGATTAGTTTGCTTACCATAAATTCTCCCACTCCCTGGTAAGTGACCGAAATCACTCTAGATGGTTCGCTCCAATTGACAACTTTCGGCTGTCCGGCGCTTCGCGGCGCAAACGCTCTATAGATTTACGTAAGCAAACCAGGAACCGGGGCTTTGATGCCGATTTCGGCACAAAATTGCTCTTTCTCCCTTAACTGGATCGTTAAAATTAGAATTTTATTATTTTAAGCCGGCTATCTGTGTCAATGTGGCAACAATGCGGCTTTCTGCAAGTGAGCAGTTGCACACATGCGACCCAGGGCCAACAAATGGTTGCGAAAAGGAAATGCCGCGCCCGTTTCCGGCGCGGCACCCCTTATTTCCACTGATTCACGATGAAGACGGTCAGCCGGCTTCGCTGATGCGCAGAAGAGCAGTCTTCAGGTTCGCCATCTGGACTTCCAGTTCGGCAAAGCGTTCGCGCTCTGCAGCAACCACTTCGGGATCGGCATTGGCGACGAACTTTTCGTTGGCCAGCTTCTTGCCGATGCGGTCCATCTCGGCCTCGGTCTTGCCGATCGCCTTCTCGATGCGTGCCTTTTCGGCCACGAGATCGATCAGGTTGCCGAGCGGCAGGCAGGCGGTCGCCTCGCCGACGACGATCTGGGCGGAACCCTTCGGGGCTGCGTCGGCAAGTTCGATGGTTTCCACGCGCGCAAGCCGGCGGACGGCCGCCTCGTGACGGCGCAGACGCGCCTGGGTCAGCTCGTTGGCGCCGACGACGATCAGCGGCGCAACGGCCGATGGCGGCACGTTCATCTCGGCGCGGGCCGAGCGCAGACCCGTGACGAGGTCGACCAGCCAGTTGATCTCTTCCGCAGCCGCCTGGTCGGCGAATTCCGGCGCCGGCCAATCGGCGTGGCAAAGCAGCCCGTCGCGCGTTTCGGTGTGGGCCCAGAGTTCTTCCGTCATGAACGGCATGAACGGATGCAGGAGCTTGTAGGTCTCTTCCAGCACGTAGGCCGCACAGGCCTGGGCCTCCGCCTTGGCACCCTCGTCCTCGCTTGCGAAGATCGGCTTCAGGAGTTCCAGATACCAGTCGCAGACCTGGTTCCAGACGAAGCGGTAGAGAGAAGCCGAAGCCTCGTTGAAGCGCTGGGTCTCGATCGCCTCGGTTACGTCGCGGATGGTTTCGGAAAGTTCGGTCAATATCCAGCGGTTGACGGTCAGCGCCGTTGCCTCCGGCAGGAAGGCCGGGTCGCGCTTGACGCCGTTCATTTCGGCAAAGCGGGTGGCGTTCCAGAGCTTGGTGCCGAAATTGCGGTAACCGGCGATGCGGGCCGGATCGAGCTTCACATCACGCCCCTGCGCCGCCATGATCGCCAGCGTGAAGCGCAAGGCGTCGGCGCCGTATTCGTCGATCAGGTCGAGCGGATCGATGACGTTGCCCTTCGACTTCGACATCTTCTGACCGTTCTTGTCGCGAACGAGCGCATGGACATAGACGGTGTGGAAGGGCTCGACCGGATTGCCATCCTCGTCCTTCATGAAATGAAGGCCCATCATCATCATGCGGGCAACCCAGAAGAAGATGATGTCGAAACCGGTGACCAATGCGCTGGTCGGATAATACTTCTCAAGCTCCCTGGTCTGGTCCGGCCAGCCAAGCGTCGAGAACGGCCAGAGCGCCGAAGAGAACCAGGTGTCGAGCACGTCCTCGTCGCGGGTCAGGATCTCGCCCGGTTTGAAATTCTCCAAGAGATCCTCGACAAGAGCCTTCATCGGCCCTTCGTGCGAAAGATAGTGCTGAATGGCGGCCTGCAGCGCCTCTTCCTCGGTTTTTTCGACAAAGACCTGGCCGTCCGGGCCATACCAGGCCGGGATCTGATGTCCCCACCAGAGCTGACGCGATATGCACCAGGGCTGGATGTTCTCCATCCATTCGAAATAGGTCTTGTCCCAGTTCTTGGGCACGAACTTGGTGCGGCCTTCCTTGACGGAAGCGATCGCCGGCTGCGCCAGGGTGTGGGCGTCGACATACCATTGTTCGGTCAGCCTCGGCTCGATCGGCACGCCGCCACGATCGCCATGCGGCACCATGTGCTTGTGCGGCTCGACCTTGTCGAGCAGGCCTGCTTCCTCGAAAATCTCGACGACGATCTTGCGGGCGGTGAAGCGATCCTGGCCTTCGAGACGATCCCAGGCGCCGTGAAGTGCTGCCGGATGATCGAGGCCTTCGAGGAAATCCTCGTTGTCCTTGATGGTGATCGTACCGTCGACGTTCATCACGTTGATGGCACGCAGCCGTGCTCGCTTGCCGACCTCGAAGTCGTTGAAGTCGTGCGCGGGGGTGATCTTGACCGCACCGGTGCCAGCCGTCGGATCGGCATAGTCGTCCGCGACGATCGGGATCCTGCGACCGACGATCGGCAGGATGACGTGCTTGCCGACGATGGCCTTGTAGCGCTCGTCCTCGGGGTTCACCGCAATGCCGGTATCGCCGAGCATGGTTTCCGGACGCGTCGTCGCGACGACGATATAATCACGCGTCTCGAATTCGGTCGCATTGCCGTCTTCGTCGAATGTGACCGGATACTGGTAGGTGACGCCTTCCTCAAGCGGATAGCGGAAGTGCCAGAGATTGCCGTTGACCTCGTGTTGCTCGACTTCGAGGTCGGAGATCGCGGTCAGCAGCTTCGGGTCCCAGTTGACGAGGCGTTTGTCCTTGTAGATCAGGCCCTGCTTGTAGAGCGTGACGAAGACTTCGAGGACCGCGGCCGACAGGCCCTCGTCCATGGTGAAACGTTCGCGCGACCAGTCACAGGAAGCACCGAGGCGCTTCAGCTGGTTGAAGATCAGCCCGCCCGATTCTTCCTTCCACTCCCAGATCTTGTCGACGAAGGCCTCGCGGCCCATTTCGCGGCGTCCCGGAAGCTGGCGCTCCATCAACTGGCGCTCGACGACCATCTGGGTGGCGATGCCCGCATGGTCCATGCCCGGCTGCCACAGCACGTCCTTGCCGCGCATCCGCTCGAAGCGGATCATGATGTCCTGCAGCGTGTTGTTGAGCGCATGGCCCATATGCAGCGAACCGGTCACGTTCGGCGGCGGGATCACGATCGTGAAGGTTTCCGCGCCCGGCTTGGCGTTGACGCCGGCGCGGAAAGCGTCGGCCTCGTCCCAGGCCTTGGCGATCCTCGGTTCTACTTCTGCGGAATCGTAGGTCTTTTCGAGCATTTCCTGACCCGTTTTTGTTCTTTGAGAGCTATCGGGGTGTAAATAGGATGGGGTGTTCCAAGTCAATAAAAAAGCCGCCCCGTCACCGGAGCGGCCGTATCGATCAGCCTTGCGGGCGGATGGGTTAAGCCAACCGCTGGCTTAGCGGCGCGTGCCGCGGGACACGCGTTCGATTTCCTCGCGCACCAGGCGCTCGACCAGCGTCGGCAGGTTGTCGTCCAGCCATTCCTGCAGCATCGGCCGCAGCATGTCGCCGGCCATGTCCTCGAGCGAGCGGCGTTCCATGCCGTTGAATACCGAGGCGAGCTCGCTGAAGGATTTCGCGACCTGAGCGCCGGCTTCGGCGGACAGAAGGTTCGCGGTCTCCTCGATCTTCGCCGGCAGGCTGCGCGGCGCGGGTTCTGCGACGAGTTTCGGTTCTGTTTTCGGCTCGATTCTCGGTTCGGGCCGCACCGGTGCCTCGGCTCTGTGCGTAGCCGACAGCGGCGGGTCGAAGACCGGCATCATGACACGCTGGACCGGCTCCGGCTGCGGCGCCACCGGGGCAGCCTGCGTGACGGGGGCTGGTTGGGTGGCCGGTTCGCGGAATTCGGGCATGCGCGGCATCGGGCGAAGCTGAGCCGGCTCCTCCTGGCGCGCCGCCGATGCGGGCGAGGACGGCGTTTGCGCGGAAGAGGCACCCGCCGACGGGGCCGGCGCAGTCGAAGCGGCCGAGAGGCGTACGGGGCCGGTCTCCTGCTGGCGGGTGGAAGCGGCCCGGACCCTTGCGGCGACATCTGCGAGCGACAGGGTACGATCCTGCTGTGCCGTCTGGCCCGACGATCCCGACGGGTAGTTCATCGGCTCGTTGCGCGACGGCGCGCCGCGATCATTGGCGGCCATGTCGGGAACAAAGCCCGTCTCTTCGCCGTCTTCGATCTCATCATCGCCATAAACCGGGGGAAGCTGGCCGCTGAGCGCGTTCTCGGCGTTCGGTTCATTGCTTTCAATGATCCGGCGAATGGACGCCAAGATTTCTTCCATGGAGGGTTCACGCGCTACATTTGGCTGAGCCATTTTCATCCCCGCTGTTACCGGCACTCGAGTCGGCCCCGTGGAGGGTGAACCGAATCGACGTTACTCTAAGGTGTTGGGGGGGCTGGAAACAATGACAAGTGCCCCAGGCCTCCTACCGATACACAGTTTTGTTGGGGTTGTGAATCCCGTAAGTCACACTTGCAGGAAACAAGTGACACTGGCGTGAAACAGACAGGTGGCGCCGCCGGAAACGACAAAGGGGCCGCAAGGCCCCTTCCCGTTCATGGCGTTCGAACCGCGCCGATCGATCAGAACACGAATTCCTTGGCCTTTCGGAAGCCCGGCAGTGGCTTCACCGACGCGTTGAAAGAGGCGCTTTCGGAGATGGAACCCTGCTCCTTCACCAGCACCTTCGCCTGGGCGGCGTTGCCATAGCCGACGACGGCGACCAGCCGTCCGCCATCGCGCAGCTGTTCCAGAAGCGCGGCAGGCACTTCCTCGACGGCACCGTTGACGAAGACCAGGTCATAGGGCGCCTCGGCGGCATAACCATTCTCGAGCTCGCCGGTCACGACCGCGACGTTGTCGTAGCCGAGCGAGGAGAGCGTCGCGGTTGCCTGCGAGGCCAGCGTCTCATCCGCCTCCAGCGAGACGACGGAGCCGGCGATCAGCGACAGGACGGCGGTCGCATAACCGCTGCCGGTGCCGATTTCGAGCACCACGTCGTCCTTGGTGATGGCGGCAAGCTGCAGAAGCTTGGCAAGCGGCGAAGCCTCCATCAGGTAGCGGCCGGGGGCAACCTCGATGTCCGCATCGATATAGGCGAGCGATTTTGCCTTGGCCGGCACGAAAGCCTCGCGCGGAACATTGTAGAAGGCCCGCAGAACCGAATGCGACGTGACATCGGTGGTGCGGATCTGATTTTCGACCATCTTCGTCCGTGCTGCTTCGAAATCCATCATCTCAGTCGTCCCAAATCACCCGGCGATGCGCCGGTCTACGCATGACCGTCTTACTGACGGCAGGACATGCTTTCAAGACACTGGCCGCTTTCGAAGCAAAAAAGCGGAGGAGACCGCCTCGCTCTCCTCCGGTTCAACCGTGGGGCCGAGGCTCAAGCGTAGGCCGGCGGCGCTTCTTCCAGCTTGCGGATGGTCACGTAGTCCCGGCTATAGGAAGAGCGCAGGCTGTGATCCTTGTCGAAGGCGGACTGCTCGGCGGAGGTCAGCGGGAACATGCCGTCGGCGAATGTGCCGGTGCCTTCGACCTCGTTGGCTGCCTGACGGTGTACGTTGATTATCCTGGTGATCATGGCGCCTTCCCTCCGTTCCACCCCGTAAATGCTGAGCGGGCCTTTCTGTTCCGAGCCTAGGAGGAGAAGGTTAAAAAATTAACCATGTTGCAGCGCACACAAATATGTGTGGTAAATGCTTGGTATCAAAGCACGTTTGGATTTGAGGAACAGGTCCGGGCAGAAGGGGAAATTGGAGGCCTCGCCGAGAATCGAACTCGGGTGCAAGGATTTGCAGTCCTCTGCGTCACCACTCCGCCACGAGGCCGTCCGAACGCATAAAGAGCGAGTGGTGTCGGGCGTTTAGAACGAATCGAATAACGGCGCAAGCGGGTTTGGGCCGTTTGTCCCTTTTTTCCTGCACGAGGCCACGGCCGGCAGGTCGATAACTGCATTCCAACCCCCGCGCTTGCATTCGCAGCCCCTCGGGATGAGCGCCGGGATGGCATCCAAGCCGGTTTCATAAAAAATTCACCAAACCTCGGGAACCAAATCCATTCGGATGAGTTTTCTACGCCGCAATGCAAGGTGTAGACATGACGAGTAGCCTAACTGAAGCAGACGATGCCGTGTGGAGTTCCCCGGTCAGAGTACGCGTTGGATACGGTTTCCCAGAAATGGTCCACGGGCCGAAAGAAGCCCTGGAGTACCTCAACTGGCGCTGGCCGGTGCGCGAAGGTACCTATTACATCAAGGCCCTGAAGGAATGCGCAGCCTGCCTGCAGCGGAAGCTCCCCCTGGAAAAGGTGCGGGAAACCTTCATCCTCGCCAGTATCGAAGCGAAGATGCTGAACTGACCTCGATCTAACCCCTGCCGATCACACGGCGTGAGCTTACGCTGGCCAGTAGAAGTCGGAACGATAATCAGCCGGAATGTCGGCCAATCTGGCGATGGCTTCGGCCACGAATCCGATCTGCATGGCCAGATAACGGATTTCGCGCGGCACCGGTATGCCGGTCATTGTTTCGCGATTACGCCAGGTCTCGTATCCGGTCGACCTGATCCTCCGTTCGGCCTCGCGAAGCACGTCGTCGCGGCTCGGCATCTCGCCCTCGGCCAGATCGACAGGCTTCGCCACGCAGGCCGCAAGCCCGCCCTCGATCACTCTCAGACCCATGTTCACCCTCGTCTTCAATCCCGGCAGCAATCCTAGTGATTCGGGGAGAGATGCGCCAGAGTCTCTGCGGTAACACTAGAGTCTCTGCGGTAACACTAAAGTAGCGACGGCCCGGCGACTGTGCTAAAATGATGTCGTTGCCGGGTGGGGGAGCACCGGGCGGCGAAGATGCGGTAGGAGGAGACCGTAATGCAGTATCTGGAATTCATCACCACGCTCAATCCGGTGGTCCTGGCAATCCTCGCGGTCGTGCTGGCCTGCGGGGCGTACGATTATTGGGCACAGTCCCGATAACGGCCTGATAGCGCCTGCCGGACTGCGCGGCCTTTGATTTTCCATGAGACGCCAGGCGTTCACGTTTCCGGCAGGTTGTAGCTCGCGCCTTTGCGAGGACACGGTTTGTTGATATCCATGCCGCTCAATTGAAGCGGAATGGAGAAACGAAGAGTGAGCGCAAGCATCGAGTTCGACGATACCTCAACCTCGCTGAGCGGCACGCTGCGGCAGCTTATCGACGGCATCACGGGTCAGTCGGTGACGTTGCGCCAACTGATGGACGCGGTCGGCGAACAGGGCCTGCTGCTCATCTGCGCCGTCGCCTCCCTGCCCTTCCTCCTCCCCGTGTCGATCCCCGGCGTCAGCACCGTGTTCGGGGCGGCGATCATCCTGATCAGCCTGGCGATCACCGCCAACCGGCTGCCGTGGCTGCCGAAGAAAATCCTCGACCGCGAGCTCGATACGAAGAAACTGCTGCCGGCGCTGGAAAAAGGCGTCAGCATCGTCTCGCGCCTCGACCGGTTCCTGAAGCCGCGCATCTCCGGATTGACCACCGGGCGGCTCGTCAACCGGGTGAACGGCCTGGCGATCGCGGCCGGCGGCGTGCTCCTGATGTTTCCGCTGGGCCTGGTGCCGTTCTCCAATACGCTGCCGGCGATCGCGATCCTGCTTCTGTCGACCGGCATGATCCAGCGCGACGGGCTGATCGTGCTCGGCGGTTACCTCTTCAACGTCGTGACGGTGATCTATTTCGCCGTGCTTGCCTACCTGGCGTTCAGCGCCGGCCAGGGTATCGCGTCAATGTTCGCCTGATCGGGCAGCCCCTTATCGCTGCTCGGCCTTGCGGCCCCGCCGCCTTGCCCACCAGAGCGCGATACGGCGCCGTTGACGCCGCACGAAGGGCAGATCGTGCGAAAGCACCAGGAAGCCCAGCGGCAGCATCCAGAAGCCAAGGATCGGCAGGAAGCCGAGCATGCCGCAGAAAATCAGGACGAGACCGACGATGACCCGGCCGATCCGCGAGCGCGGCATGGGAATCTGTACGCTTCCGAGCGCCAGCTTGCCGCTTTGCGGGTCCATTCCAAATCGCGTCGGCTTCCGTTCGCCTGCCACTCTCGATTATCCTCACCGGTTAGAGGCCAAACTTTGCCCGGGAAATGGGGCTTTACCGGGGATAAAACAACCAAGTTCGTTTTTTTTGCAAAAACCGCTTGGCAAAACGACAAAGCATTTGTATTACCCGCCGCACACGCCGCGACCCTTCGCGGATGATCCCTGGTAGCTCAGCGGTAGAGCATTCGACTGTTAATCGACAGGTCGCCGGTTCGAATCCGGCCCGGGGAGCCATTTTCAGAATTAAGTGCCCATTATCGCTATATTTCTCGATAATGGGCACTTTCTTCCCCACTTCCCCTCCCCACTTTTGAAGTCCGCAAACCTGGTTCGACTCCTGTGGATAAGCGGAAGTTGCTACCGAGGTCTTATACGCGGGTATACCTGGCTTGCGAAACTCGACGCGTTGAAGCCCGAAAGCAGATGAAAGCGACCGACTAGGCACAGGCGCTAGGCCGGATCACGCAGCCTTACGCTAGGACCATTGCCGTTCGAATCGATGAAGATAATTCCGGCAGCCTCTAGGGGGACCGGCGCGACGCCCTCTCCCTTGCCCGGGAGAGGGCTTTTTAATGAGATAGGCGAACCGGCCCGAAGTGAGTTTTGACAAAGAGGAACGATCAAGCTCCGATTTGGTTTAACTCACATTCTTTGCGGTATGGAGGCCACCATGTGGGCAATCCTGATCGGTGCCGCCCTAATAATCGGCGGACTTCTTCTTCTCTTTTCGTCTGCACTTGGTCGAAGACCGAGTGATCCGCATCGAATGCCGCAAGGCGGCGGCACGCTTGAGCCACGGCGCCAGGGCCTCAGGTACCTGGGAATATCGAAAAACTGGCCAGGCCTAGCCATAATCGCGGCAGGCGCACTTCTGTTGGCTCTGGGTGGTTATTCGTGACGCTCGACACGCTTGGCCGCGCCAAAACGCTGAATAGCTTTCCAATAACGCCTCACCAGCGCCACCACCACCACAGAGGAGACATCGGCAACCTTGCCGACGGCATATCTGTGTTTTCGTTGGAAAAAGGTGTTGCACGGCAGAAGACCAAACTCCCGGCCTACTCGACGGGCTGATGTCGCCCCAGCAGATTTCCGAACGTATCAAGGCATCGGCCGGCGTCACGCTTGCCCCGCGCACAATATGGAGAAGGCTCGCCGCATAGGCGTTGCGAAGAAGATCGGCAGATCCATGTCAACGATATCCCGAAGCTGCTGGAGCCGGAGACCAAACCCGATTAGTGGCCGCGGCCCGGGGAGGCCATTTTCAACAAAAGCGCGCTTTTTGGCGCGCTTTTGTCGTTTCAGGCGCCATTGAACCAGATTTTCACCCTGTTGACGCCGCGAGCCTTGTTGACCCCACGCACGACGCGGCAAGTTGCCGGGCGCTGTTCGGAATCGGGTTCTCTGCCGAGCTTATTTCAGGCCGAACAATCCCACCGCGTTGTCGCGGAAGATCGCGGAGCGCTCGGCCGGCGTCAGCGGCACCTTGAAGGCAAAACGCGGATCGTCGAAATCCCAGTGCGGATAGTCGGTCGAGAACATCAGCCGGTCCGTGCCGATCCAGCGGAGAATATCGAGGAGATGCCGGTTGTTCTCCGGCTCCTCGATCGGCTGGGTGGTGTACCAGAAATTCTCGCGCACATATTCGGACGGCTTGCGCTTCACATGCGGAACCTCGTCGCGCATGCGCTTCCATTCCCGGTCGAGCCGCCAGACGAGCGACGGCAGCCAGGAGAACCCGCCTTCGACGAGCACGATCTTCAGCTTCGGGAATTGTTCGAACACGCCTTCGAGGATCATGCTGGAGAGCACGGTCTGGAGGCTGTTGGAGGCGGCGTAGTGCTCCTCCAGGTAAAACGAGCTCCAGCCGGACGGCGTATTCGGCCGGTAGCCGAAGGCGCTGGTATGCAGCCCGATCGGCAGGCCGTAATGCTCGGCCGCCTCGTAGATCGGCCAGTAGCGGCGGCGGCCGCAGGGCTCTAGCGTGCGCGGCGGCATGGCGATCTGCACGAAACGACGGTCGGTGACACGCCGGTCGATCTCGGCAACCGATTCCCTCGCGTCCTCCTGGGGCACGCAGATGGATGCCTTCAGGCGCGGTTCCGGCCCGGCGAACTTGTCGATCTGCCAGTCGTTGAGGGCGGCGCAGAGTGCGGCGCCAAGCTCCTGGTTGAAGGCGACGCTGCCGGCTGCGAGCGGCTGCAGGATGCCGTAGTCGATGTTGCATTCATCGAGCAGCTGTTGCCGCAGGAATGCCAGATCGGAGGCCGGCGGGCCGCCGTTCGGAGGCCAGGAATCGCGGCGCATGCCGTTGCCCGGCGTCATGCGCGGATAGGGCAGCGTGCCGAGCAAGGGGTTTGCCGTGCGCACTGCGAAATCCCGCACATGCGTTTTCCAGCGTTCGGGCAGGTAGTCGAGCAACTGGTCCGGCCGGGAGAAAGCCGGATGCACGTCGCAATCCACCACGCCCTGCATCTGGGATTTTTCGGAGCTACGTTCGAGTACCGGGGTTTCCATGGGGATCAGCCTCCAAATCTCGGATAGGTGACGAGAACGTTGTCGCGAAGGATCTTGTTCACCTTGGCTTCCGGCAGGCCCTCGGGCAGCACGTCCAGCCCCTCGAAATGCCAATGGGGATAGTCCGAGGAGAACAACAGCATATCATCGCTGAGCACATGGTCGAGCGTCCTGGCGACGTCCTCGACATCGTCCGGTCCGTCGAAGGGCTGCGACGTCATGCGGATATGCCTGCGGATGATGTCGGCCGGTGCGTCCTTGACCCACGGCACCTCGATGCGGGTGCCGCGCCAGTCCTTGCTCATGCGCCACATCAGTGCCGGCATCCAGGTCACGCCGGACTCGATCATCACGGCCTTCAGCTTCGGATATTTGACGAAGACGCCCTCGGAAATCAGGCTCGCGACCTGGGTTGCGAAGCCTTGCGGCTGCACCACATGGTCCTCGATCAGGAACGAATGGAAGCCGCTATGGCTCGGCGCGTGGCGGAAATTCGATCCCGCATGAATGCCGATCGGCAGGCCGTGTTTCTCGGCCGCCTCGTAGATCGGCCAGTAAGTGCGGCGGCCGAGCGGCAGCTCGGTCATGGCGAGCGTCAGGACCTGCACGAAACGCTTGTCGTCGGCCCGACGCTCGATCTCCTCGACCGCAGCCTCGACATTCTGGAACGGCACCAGCATCGATGCCCTGAGACGGCTGTCGCGGCTTAGCCACTTGTCGGCCAGCCAGTCGTTGGTGGCGCGGCATATCGCGGCTGCGAGGTAGGGATCGAACAGGGCGTGGGCGCCTGAAACCACATTGAGGATGGCGCCTCCGAGACCCAGCGGGTCGAGCAGGTTCTTCTGCATCTGCGCGAGCGGATCACCGCTCCACGTCCAGTCCGGCCGCATATAAGGACGCGTGCGCTCGGGATACCCCATCAGTTCCAGCACGTCGACTTCGCGTGACGTCACCATCTCCTGCCAGTAGTCGTCGAGATAGGGAAGCAGGTCGGCGCGACGCGGTGTCGGCGGGTGGACGTCGCAATCGATCGCCCCGGCAGTGTCGAATCTAGCCATCTTCTTATGCGTCTCGCTCATCGTTGACATCTGTGCTGCTCTCGTATGTGCGGCCTCACGCCGCCTGCGTCCCCATCTTTTCCTCGAGCCCGAGCCTTTCCTCGCGGATGAAATCCGCAGCCTTTTCCGCGATCATCACGGTCGGGGCCTGGGTATTGCCGGAGACGATGGTCGGCATGATCGAGGCGTCGACCACGCGCAACCCGGCGAGGCCGTGGACCCGTAGCCGATCGTCGACCACCGCCATGCGGTCGCGGCCCATCTTGCAGGTGCCTACCGGGTGAAAGGTGGTGTTGAGGGTTTGGCGCGCGTAGTCGAGCATTTCGTCTTGCGACTGCACGGCTGCGGTCGGCGCGATTTCCTCCGGCTCGAAAGGCGCCATGGCGGGGCTCGTAGCGATCCTCCGGACCGCTTCGATCGACCGGATCAGGATTTCGCGGTCGGCCTCCTCCTTCAGGAAATTGTGCAGGATGCGCGGCTGAGCCGAAGGGTCCCTGCCCCCAACATGGCAATAGCCGCGGCTTGCCGGCCGCAGGATGCAGGCAGACGAGGTGATGCCGGGGAACGGATGCATGGCGCCGCCGAAACTCGGCGAGGTGGCGCCGGAGACGTGGATCTGGATTTCCGGCGCCGGCGCATCCGGCGTGGTCTTGAGGAAGGCGCCCAACAGCGTCGGCGAGCCGCCAAGCGGCCCGCGTTTGGTCGCAAGATACTGCATGCCGAGCAGCATCCGGCCGAACCGCGTTCCGGCGCGGGTATTCAGCGTGTGGGTATTGCGAAGACGGTGCTGTACCCTGATGTGCCAGTGATCCTGCAGGTTCTCGCCGACGCCCGGCAACGCGTGCAGCACCTCTATTCGGGCAGATGCAAGCACGTCCGGAGCGCCAATGCCGGAGCGTTCGAGGATGGCCGGCGAGCTATAGGCACCGGCCGACAGAATGACTTCCCGCCCCGCTTTCGCCTCGTGGTTCCGGCCATCCAGGCTGAACACGACTCCGCTCGCTTGGCTGCCCTCCAGGGTGATCCTGTCGACGAGAGCGCCGGTCACGACGGTCAGGTTGCGGCGGTTGCGGACAGGTTCCAGAAATGCGCGGGCGGTGGAATGGCGCACGCCGTTCTTGATGGTGGCGACGAAGAAGGCCACGCCTTCGTTGTCGCCGGAATTGTAGTCGTCGGCAGCGGGAAGACCCTGCTCGATCGCCGCCTGGCGATAGGCTTCCAGGGCCTCCCAGCGCACATTGGGATCGGAAACCGCCCATTCACCCTCGGTGCCATGCGCCTCGGAACCGGCCCGATGGAACGTTTCGGAGCGCTTGAAATAGGGCAGCACGCTTTCCCAGGACCAGCCACGATTGCCGAGCTGCGCCCATTGATCGTAGTCATAGGCATGGCCGCGCACATAGATGAGGCCATTGATCGCGGAACTGCCCCCGAGCATTTTTCCGCGCGGCAGGGCGAGCTGACGGCCGTTGAGGTAGGGTTCGGGCTCGCCCTTGTAGAGCCAGTCATATTGGGGCCTGCCGATGAGATGGGCGAGACCGAGCGGCATGTCGACGTAGAAGCCGCGCCCCTCGCCGCCGCCCTCGATCGTCAGCACCTCGACCGTCGGGTCCGCAGACAGCCGGTTGGCCAGAACGCAGCCTGCCGTGCCACCGCCCACGATGACGTAATCGTAGGTACGGGAATGCTCGAACGCACCCATGGTGTCTCCTCCACTTTCCGCAACAGGCAGCCGCGCGCCTCGCGATCACGGCGCCAAAACGGGCACCGGAAGAGCAAAGGACACAACGGCCGCACAATCACAGCCTCCCGTACAATCATGGCATACGAGCCGGTTGGAAGGAAGTCGTGTTGCGGCAAAACCGAATACAAAAGTATACATCGACATCCTCCTGTTGTAGGTTTCCCCTACGGCAGGTTGCTGCAGTTCGGGAGGAGGAAGCCGAATCGCGGGTGTGATGTATGCATCACCAGTCTTGTCGGCATGAGTTTGTTTCATCAGTTTGTTTCATTGGGGAGGAGCCCAGAGATGAGCAAGACGAAGGACGGCGTGCCGTCAATCATCCATGACAGCAGGATCAACCGGAGAACGCTTCTGGCGTCCGGCGCAGCGCTCGGAGGCGCGATGCTGCTGCCCGGGCAGATGTTCGCCCAGACGCCGCAGGCCAAACCGGGCGGCACCTTGCGCATTGCCATGCCGTTCAACCCGGCCGCACTCGACCCGATGACCGGGCGCAACGTGCCGGACTTCAACGCGCTTTATGCGCTGTTCGACGCGCTGATCGCCTTCGATCCGGCAACGCTCGAGCTCAAGCCGATGCTGGCCAAGGACTGGACCTTCTCCGATCCGACGACGCTGGTGCTCAACCTCGTCGATGGCGTGAAATTCCATGACGGCACCCCGTTCAACGCCGAGGCCGTGAAATTCAACCTCGACCGCTTCATCAACGATCCGCGCTCCAACGTAAAATCGGACCTGGTTTCGGTTGCGTCGGTGGCGGTCACCGGCCCGAGCCAAGTGACGCTCAAGCTGAAGCAGCCGAACTATTCGCTGCCGACCATCCTGACCGGCCGCGTCGGCTGCATCGTCTCGCCCGCCTCCATCAAGGCGGCCGCCGACGGCAATGTCGATCGCAATCCCGTCGGCACCGGACCGTTCAAGTTCGCCGAGTGGCGCGACAACGACCTGATCCGTGTCGAGAAGAACCCGAACTACTGGCAGCCGGGCCTGCCCTATCTCGACGGCATCAACTTCCGCATCATCAACGAGCTGAACACCGCCGCGCGCACGGTGACGGCCGGTGAAACCGATCTCGCGCTCAACATGGCCGCGCAGCAGATCGCCACCGCCCGCCGGGTGCAGGACCTGACGGCCGAAGCCAACCCTTCGATGATCTTCTTCACCCTGATGATGAATTTCGCCAAGCCGCCGCTCAACGACCTCCGGGTCCGGCAGGCGATGAACTACGCCATCAATCGCGACGAACTGAACCAAGTCCTGATGCTCGGCCTCGGCGAGCCGACCTCGACCATGTTTCCCAAGGATTTCTGGGCGGTGGATGGCGACACGGCGCATTTCTACAAGCACGATCCGAACAAGGCGCGCAGCCTGCTGGCGGAGGCCGGGTATCCGAAGGGTCTGGAAGTCGAAACCTGGAGCTGGCCGGACCAGACGTCGATGCAGCGCATGGAACTGGTCGGCAACCAGCTCGAACAGGTCGGCATCCGCCTCAAGGTCACCCCCTCGCCCCCCCAGGTGGTCAACCAGCGCTTCTACATCGAGGGCCAGGGCGCGATGATCCTCAACCCGCAGGGCGGCTGGCTCGACCCGAGCCAGACCTACGAGCGGCTGTTCGGAGCGACCGGCCAGTTCAACGCAGGCAAGGTGGAAGATCCCCAGTTCCGCAAGCTGCTCACCGCGACAGGCACCTCGGCCGATGCCGGCGAACGCAAGAAGGCATTTGCCGCGCTCCAGCGCTTCGTCGTGGAGCAGGCCCTGCACCTGCCGCTGGTGACCTCGGCCGCCATGTCGATCCGCAACAAGAAGGTCAAGGACTTCCGGTACGACCGGCTGCACTCGCCGCGCTTCCACCGCGTGTGGCTCGACCAGACCGCGTGATCCGCAGCCAAGATGCGATAGACGCGACGAAACAGCCCGACCGCGAGGCCAGGCTGTTTCGCATCTAGATTGCTCCGTTGTCACTCACCTTTCCCAAGCTTTACAGATTTGTAAGCTACTTGAGCTGTGGGAGTTCGGCACAGGCGAGACGGCGATACATCGACGCCATTTGCTCTGGCGCTATTCGTGCTCCGGAATCTAGCCACCAGATAAGCAGGGCCATAAAGCTTCCGGTGTAGAACGCGACGATCATCGGCTGAGGAATAAAGCTCTCCTCTGCAGAGACATCCGAGGTATGAACCTGCTCTCGAATGAGGTCTCCAAATATTTGATCTATTCGGGCCAGAGCAATTGTTCTTCCTCGTCCGCGCCGGAGGGCTTTGTAGGAGCCGTAGTGATTGCGGGCATGCTGGAAAATCGGTTCGACAAAGTCGAAGGGGATGTTTGAGCCACTTGGACGTTGCCTTTCGATTTCGTTGAGCAGGTGCTCGAACACGCTTCGTTTGAGATCATCTTTGCCGGTGAAATGCAGGTAGAAGGTCGAGCGCGCGACGTTCGCCTCCGTGCAGATGTCATTGACTGTCACATTCTCGTAGCCCCTGGAGTGAATGAGGCTTTTCAGCGCATGTTGAAGGGTGGTGCGGGTACGGTTGATCCGCCGGTCCCGAATTGGAGCCTGCATGCGTCCTCCACTGGTCATTCGCAGCCAAGTGTCCAAAAAACTTCATTCTGCGCATTCTGTTCGTTGATCCCATCCTGGACAACGTGTCACCGAATATTACGCCCGCTCCCGATAGCCAGCAAGCAGGAGAGGTCTCGCTCACGCTCACTCAAAGGCTTCAGATGCTCTTCAGTCCGAATGTTCGAAAGGCAGCCCTGGTTCTTCACGTCGTTACCTCGGTAGGTTCAATAGGCTCCGTCGCCGCCTTTTTGGCTTTGGCGGGAACAGGGCTGGTGACGTCAGAAACGGAATTGTTCTTGGGTGTTTATCCATCGATGGACTTGATCACCTTGGTCGTTATCGTCCCCCTTCTTGGCTCGGCGCTGCTGCTTGGCATCATTCAAGCACTCTTCACCCCGTGGCGACTACTCGATCATTGGTGGGTGCTCACCAAGCTGGTAATTTCCATAGCTATTCTAGCGGTTCTCCTTGCACAGCTGCCAGGGATTGCCAGCCTGGCCGATGCCAGTGTTGCGAGACTCCCTTTTCCCCCAGAACTGAGGCGAATTCAGCTTTCGGTCGTAGTCCATTCTGCGGCAGGGTTGATCGTGCTTCTCATTCCTCTCCTGCTTTCCATTTACAAGCCGTGGGGACTGACGGCTTTTGGAAGGCGCAAAGCCGAACGAAGACTTCGTCGATGACGTCGACAAGACAAGATCGCAAGGACCTGCCGGATATGACCCGGATTGAACAGGATCTGCTCTAAAATCGGGAACTACCGGCGCTTGATGGTCGGATCGAGGAGCACGCGGATCGATTCGCCGAGCGTGTTGAAGGCGAGCGCCGTGAACAGGATGGCGAAACCCGGCGCATACATCTGCTCGGGCGCCACCTCGACATAGTGATAGGCGCGCGCCAGCATGCCACCCCAGCTCGACTCAGGGGGCTGGACACCGAGCGACAGGAAGCTCAATCCGGCCTCCGCCAGAAGCGCCACGGCCAGCATCAGGGTCACCTCGACGATGACAGGTTGTATCGCATTGGGCAGGATATGGCGCAGGATCAGGTGCAGGCGCGACGCGCCGAAACCGGTCGCCGCCTCGACATAAAGCGCGTTCTTCACCACCAGCGTCTGCGCCCGCATCGTCCGGGCAAGCACCGGCGCAAACGCGAAGCCGACGGCGATCATCGCATTGGTGAGACCGATGCCGAGCGCGCCTGTCACGGCGACGGCCAGCACGAGCGGCGGAAAGGCCAGGACGCCGTCGATGATGCGGCTGCCGACCTGATCGACCCAGCCGCCGACAAAACCGATGAACACGCCAAGCGGCACGCCGATCGCCACGCCGATGCCGACGGCGAGGCTCGCGGCATAAAGCGCGTTGTAGGAACCGTATATCAGCCGGCTCAGCGTATCGCGGCCAAGGTCGTCGGTGCCGAGCCAGTGCGCGCCGCTCGGCGGCGCCAGAAGGTCCATCAGGTTCTGCTTGTTCGGCGCATAGGGCGCGATCACCGGCGCGAAGATCGCCGCCAGAACCAGGACGGAGAGATAGGCAAGGCTGATCAGCGCACGCTTGTCGCCCCACAGCCAGGCCCAGAAGCGGAAGCGGACGGGGGGCGGAAGGGTCGCCCTGGCTGCCGGCGCAGCAGCGTTTGGGGTGATCGCGGTCATGTTCGTATCGGTCATGTGGAGGCTGCCACTCTGGGATCGAAAGTCGCGTTGAGCACGTCGACCAGGAGATTGGTGAGGATCACCACCAGCACCAGCACGAGCGCCACGCCCTGCACCACCGGGAAATCCTTGTTGAGCGCCGAATAGCTGATGAGGTTGCCGACGCCGGGGATGGCGAAGACCGCCTCGATGATGACGGCGCTGGAAAACAGCCGGTTCACCTGCAGGCCGGCAATTGTCAGCATCGTCGCCGCCACGTTACGCAGCCCGTGCTTCCACAGGATGGCGCCGGAACCGAGCCCCTTGGCCCGCAGCGTGCGGATATATTGCGAGCCCAGCACTTCGAGCAGCGCGCTGCGCACCTGCCTCGCCAGAACCGCGACCACGCCGGTGGAGAGTGCTACCGCCGGAAGGGTTGCGTAATAGAGCGACTCCAGCGGTTTTTCGAAGACGGACACCGCGCCGGTCGCCGGGAACCAGCGATAACCGAGCGAAAAGAGCGTCACCAGAATGATGCCGAGCCAGAAATTGGGCACCGCGACACCGAGCGAGGCGACGCTGGTGATAATCTTGTCGAGCGTGGTGCCCTGGCGCGTCGCGGCAAGAATGCCGAGGGGAATGCCCAGCGCGGCGCCGAGAACCAGCGCATAGAGCACCAGCAGGACCGTGTGCGGCAGGCGCGAAAGGATCAGCCGCAGAACCGATTCGTTCGAGAACAGCGAATGACCGAGATCGCCCTGCAGGGCATTTCCCAGCCAGAAGAAATATTGCACCAGCATCGGACGGTCGAATCCGTAGATCTGGCGGATTTCCGCGATCCGTTCCGCCGTCGCATAGTCGCCCGCGATCATCATGGCCGGGTCGCCAGGCATCATGTAGACGAGGGAAAACACCACGAAGGTGGCCACAATCATCACGGGCACCAGCTGCATGAGCCTTTGCGCAACCATCCCGGGGACGCCGTACATCATCGATACTCCGTCAATCCGCAATTGACGCCGGCCAATTCAGGGGGCCGGCGCGGGAACACCGGACGCGCAGAAACACTGCCTTCCGATGCGGGGGGCGGCACGGGCAAAACCGCAGCGCTCCGGTTCCGGGCGATCCCCGGTGCGACGGTCGCATCGGGGATCGCATCGCTTGAGGCTCAGGCCTCCATCCACACCTTGTGGAAGCGCGGGCGCTGCAGCAGGCTGAAATTGAAGCCGTGCACCTTGGGCGTACGAATGATGATGCCGGCAGACGAGAACTGCGGCAGGTGCAGCGCGTTTTCCAGCACGAAACGCTGCATCTTGTGGAGCACGCCCTTGCGCTTGGCATTGTCGAACGTGTTCATCGACGCATCCATCAGCTCACGATAGCCCGGCAGCTCGATCTTCGCCGCGTTGCGGTAGGCAGTCGCGGAGAATTGGCGATCGTAGGCCGTTGCCGGATCCGGAAGACCGCCGGTCGGGGTCATCAGCATCTGCCCCTTCTTCTCGGTGAGGAAGTATTGCATCGTCTGCGCCGGCTGCGCCGGAGTGACCTTCAGCCGGATGCCCGCCTCGGCAAGCTGGGCACCCAGGACTTCCTGACGCTGCACCGCCGCCTGGTCGGCCCAGGTGAAGGTGGCGATCTCGATGCCGTTTGCGAAACCTGCCGCCTTCAGCAGCGACTTGGCGCGGTCGAGATCCAGCTTGTAGTAGTTTTCGGTCGCGGGATCGTTGGCCCAGAAGCCTGCCGGGAACATGCTGCAATGCCCTCCGCCGAGACCGCCCCACAGGACCTGATTGAGCACCGGCCGGTCGAGCGCCCAGTTCATCGCCTGCCGAACGCGAACGTCCTTCAGCGGCCCCTCACCGTAGTTCAGGAAAGCCGTGTAGTAGATCATCGACGGCGTCGCTTCGGCGACCAGCTTCGGGTCGCGCTTTGCCACAGCCATCTGCTGCGCGCTCATGTTGAGGACGATATCGGATTCGCCGGCAGTCACCGTGCGGACAGCCGTGTTGAACTCGTTGACGATGCGCATGTCGACGCCGTCGAGATAGGGCTTGTCACCCCAGTAGTTGGCGTTTTTCACCACCTTGATCAGGGTGTTGTCTTGCCATTCGACGAACTTGAACGGCCCGGTACCGACGGGCGCGCGGTCGACATTGCCGCCCGCGGCAGCCTTAACCGAAGCGGGCGACACGATGAGGCCGGCACGGTCGGTCAGGATCGCAGGCAGGGTGGCGTCCGGATATTTCAGCTTCAGCGAAACCTGATAGGGGCCGGTCGCCTCGACCTTGTCGACGACCGCAAGGTCCGATTTGACGTTGGAGCGATCGTAGGTGCTGCAGCGCTGCAGGTGGAAAACCACCGCCTCGGCATTGAACGGCGTTCCATCATGGAACTCGACGCCCTGGCGCAGTTCGAGAACCAGCGTCGTCGGGTCCGTGAACTTCCAGGAGGTGGCCAGCATCGGCTGCAGTTCGAGCGTCTGCGGATCAAAGCCGATCAGCGCGTCGAACATCAGGAGAAGGGCGTTGAAATCGGGATTGTTGCGGCCCGTCAGCGGGTCGAGCGCGGCGGGGTTGAACGGCATCACGGCCCTCAGAGTGCCGCCGGATCTCGGTTGAGGGGACTGAGCCCGCACGGTTGCCGGCAGCAGGGCCAGGCCGCCGGCGGCGACCGTTCCAGCCAACAGCGAACGACGGCTAATATCGGGTATCTTTCCAAATAAATTTGTGGTCACGTCTTCTCCTCCATCATCCATGACCGGCCGTGTTCGGCCGCAATATCAGCGTCACATCATCTCAGCGCCTTGGTGGGCAGCGTTCCTTTCCTCAAGACCAAGACTTCTCCTCTCCTTTTCGCCCAGCATCTCTTCGGCGAAATGGCACGCGACATGCCGCCCGGGTAGCATTTCGCGCTGCCGGGGTTCCTGCGCGCGACAGATGTCGCGCACCCGCGGACAGCGCGTGTGGAAACGGCAGCCGCCCGGCGGCGCGATCGCACTTGGTATCTCGCCCTGAAGGATGATTCTCTGCCGGGCATCGGCCGCCGTCGGGTCTATCTCCGGTTCGGCCGAGCGCAGCGCCTCCGTATAGGGATGCAGCGGCGTTTCGATCACGGCGTGGGCGGGGCCGACCTCGACGATCTTGCCGAAATACATGACGGCCACGCGGTCGCTGATATGGCTGACCACCCGCAGATCATGGCTGATGAAGACGTAGGTGAGGCCGAACTGCTCCTGCAGCCGGGCAAAAAGATTGAGCATGTCGGCCTGGATCGACACGTCGAGCGCCGCCACCACCTCATCGCAGACGATCACGTTCGGATCCAGCATCAGCGCCCGGGCGATATTGGCCCGCTGCTTCTGGCCGCCGGAAATCTCGTGCGGATAACGGTTGGCCATTTCGGCCGACAGCGACACCCGGTCGAGCATCGCAAACGCCTTTTCGCGCCGCTCGGCCTTCGTCCCCTCGCCGGCTATGTTCAAGGGTTCGCAGATGCTCTGAAGGATGGTCATGCGCGGATCGAAGGCCGCATTCGGATCCTGCGAGACGATCTGATATTTGCGCCGGTGGCGGTTGAGTTCGCGGCGGGAAAACTTGAACGGATCGATGCCGTCATGCAGAACGCCGCCGCCGCTTGGACTGAGCAGGCCGACGAGACAACGTCCGAGCGTCGATTTGCCGGAGCCGGATTCGCCGATCACGCCGAAGATCTCGCCCCTGCGGACGCTGAAGCTGACCCCGTCGACTGCGCGGATCAGCGAGCTGCGCCGCGGATTGCCGAAGGTGACATGCAGATCATCGACATCAAGCGCCGACTGCTCGGAAGGAGCGCTCAAACTCATGCTCCGACCCCTCTCAATGCGAGTTCTTCCCACCGATTGCAGCGCACTTCCCTGCGATCGTTATCCTCCATGCCCTCGTTCTCAATGCTTTGGGGCAGTTCGCAGGGCTGCATGGAATAGGAGCAGCGCGGCCCGAAACGACAGCCCTTCGGCATGTGACGCAGCGACGGAACGCGGCCGGCGATCGAGGGCAGCGTGCCGCGCGCGCGGTTGCTATCGGGTATCGAGTGCAGGAGACCGGCCGTGTAAGGGTGGCGGGGGCCGGCGATAACGTCCCTCACCGGACCGCCCTCGACGACCTGCCCTGCATACATGGTGACCATCCGATGGCAGCTCTGGGCGACCAGTCCGAGATTGTGGGTGATGAACATGATGGCCGTGCCGGTGCGATCGGCCAGGCCTAGAAGCAGGTCCATGATCTGCGCCTGGATGGTCACGTCGAGAGCCGTGGTCGGCTCGTCGGCAATCAGCAGGCGCGGTTCGCAGACCAACGCCATGGCGATCATCACCCGCTGGCGCATGCCGCCCGAAAGGTTCATCGGATAGAGCGTGGCGACGTGGCCCGGCGATGCGATGCCGACCGAATCCAGCGCCGCGATGGCGCGCTCCGCAGCCTCCCGACGGCTGAGCTTGAAATGTCGCTGAAGGGTCTCCTCGATCTGGTAACCCACGGTGAACACGGGGTCTAGGGCGCTCATCGGCTCCTGGAAAATCATGCTGATGTGCCGGCCGCGAATGCGATTCATCTGCGATTCGGAACAGGCGGCGAGGTTCTGGCCGCCGAACAGGATCTTGCCGCCAAGGCGAGAATCGCGCGGCGGCAGGAGCCGGAGAATGGAGAGCGCGGTCATCGACTTGCCGCAGCCACTTTCGCCGACGACACCGAGAATTTCCTTCGGCTTCACCGAAAGCGAAACATTGTTGAGGACTTCGACCCAACCCGATTGGTCACGCAGTGACAACGTCAGGTTCTGGATATCCAGAAGCGTGTCCTGGCCGGCCATCGTGGTCTCGGCAAGCTGCTGCATCCGGCCCTGATCCTCCTATCAGTCCGCTGCCCGCTTGATCAATATGTGACATGCGGGCGGCTGCTACGCATTCTCCTCACCGCGCCGAAGCCCCGTCAGGGATCCTGATACGCGATATAGACTCCTCCCGAGAGCCTGATCGTGTATACATTACACGTCACGATGACGAAAGCCAGAATGAAAATTGCCGCTCCGCGAGGTCGCGATCACGCCTCCGAATGCGCGGAGTGAGCTGTTGCCTAGTTTTTGCGGGTGATTGACGCACGCTCGATTTTTCGGCCCCAGAGTTGCGCGCGGCTTCTCCGGCGGACGGTTGCGGCGACGTTCTACTGATACGCGGTTGCCGCCTATCTCTCGTGCGTCCGGATCACCGCCAGGAAGGCGTCGCCGTAGCGCTCGAGCTTCGATTGCCCTACCCCGGAAATGCCGAGCAGCGCATCGCGACTTGTCGGGCGGGCGGTCGCAAACGCGACCAGCGTCGTATCCGGAAAAACGACATAGGGCGGCACCGAAAGCTCCTTGGCGATCCCCAGGCGCGCGACGCGCAGTGCCTCGAAGAGTTCAGCATCGGACCCTTCCAGCGTGGATCTTGCGTTTGCCGCGTTCGGCGACGCGCTTCGCGATGCCTTGCCCGTTGTCGGGCGGTCCTTGCGGAAGCGGACCTCGCGTTCACGCTTGAAGACGGCCCGCGCGCCCTCTTCCAGCTTCAGCGCGCCAAACGCCTCATGATCGACACTGACGAAACCGGCGGCGAGGAGCTGGCGATAGACCGATTGCCAGGTCTTCGACGGAATATCCTTGCCGACGCCGAAGACAGGCATGTCCGCATGGCCGAAGCGCGTGGTCTTCTCGTTTCGGTTCCCGAGCAACACGTCGATCAGGTGGCCTGTGCCGAAACGCTCGCCGGTCCGGTAGATCGCCGCCAGCGCCTTGATGGCGGCGTCGGTTCCATCCCAGGTTTCGACTGGTTTGAGGCAGGTGTCGCAGTTGCCGCACTCACCGCCATGCGCCTCGCCGAAATGAGCCAAGATCGCCTGCCTCCGGCAGCCGGGGGTTTCGCAGATGCCGAGTAGCGCATTGAGCTTGGCGCGCTCGACGCGCTTGATATCGTCGCCCGACGTGCCGCCGTCGATCATCCGGCCGCGCTGGATGACATCGGCCATGCCATAGGCCATCCAGACGTCGGACGGCAGCCCGTCGCGCCCGGCGCGGCCGGTCTCCTGATAATAGGCCTCGACCGAGCCGGGCAGATCGAGATGGGCGACATAACGCACGTTCGGCTTGTCGATGCCCATGCCGAAGGCGACGGTGGCGACCAGGCAGAGGTCCTCCTCCTTCAGGAAAGCGTCCTGATTGGCGTCGCGCATGCCGCGATCCATGCCCGCATGATAGGCAAGCGCGCGAATTCCCTGCCCGTTCAGCCACTCTGCCGTATCCTCGACCTTGGCGCGCGACAGGCAATAGACGATGCCGCTCGAACCCTTGTGGCGGGAGAGGAAACGCAGGAGCTGCTGGCGCGGCTGGTCCCGCTCGACGATCTCATAGGCGATGTTCGGTCGGTCGAAGGAGGTGGTGAACACCTCGGCCGAGCGGAGCGCAAGCTTGTCGATGATATCTTCGCGGGTGTGTGGATCGGCGGTCGCCGTCAGCGCCATGCGCGGCACGCCCGGATAATATTCCGCGAGATGGCCGAGCTCGCGATATTCCGGGCGGAAATCGTGGCCCCATTGCGAGACGCAGTGTGCCTCGTCGATCGCGAACAACGCGATCCTCGCATTGCCGATCATCTCCTTGAAGGCCGGAGTGACGATGCGCTCGGGGGTCACATAGAGAAGATCGAGATCGCCGTTGGCGATCGCCCGGCGGACATCGATAAATTCTTCGCGGGTCAGCGAGGAATTGAGGGCAGCGGCGCGCACGCCGAGCTGCTTCAGCGCCTCCACCTGGTCGCGCATCAGCGCGATCAGCGGCGAAACGACGATGCCGACGCCATCGCGGCAGAGGGCGGGGATCTGGAAGCAGAGCGATTTGCCCGCACCGGTCGGAAACAGCACCACGGCATCGCCACCCGATACGACCTGCTCGACGACAGCCGCTTGTTTCCCCCGGAACGACGAATAGCCGTACACACGCTTCAGCACGTCGAGCGGATTTCTCGTGCCTTGTCTGTCAAACAGGGGATCGATGCGGTCTGGGGTCGGTGGCATGGAATCGCTTTCGTCGGAAGGACCGCACTATGGCACAGGTCCGGCGGCCAGAGCGAGCACCTGGGGCACTCGACCATGGGTGTCCCTATATGAATTGAGGCCCGGCAATTCTCCCGGCGCCCCTGCGGCCCGTTTTGCTTGAAGCGCCTTTCGCGGCCGTATAAGCCTCGTCTACCCGCCCTCGCCCCGCCACTGGCATGGATATCTCGCATGGCTGCAGACCCCGAACCGGATCACCTCGCTGACGACGGACCCAAGCACGCCCGGGTGGCAGTCAAGGTCGATATCGTCGTGATCGGAGCGGGTCAGGCGGGCTTGTCCTCGGCCTATCACCTGCGCAAGCTCGGCCTTGCGCCGGACAAGGATTTCGTGGTCTTCGACCAGTCTCCGGAGCCTGGCGGTGCCTGGCAGTTTCGCTGGCCTTCTTTGACCCTGGCCACCGCCAATCGTGTCCACGACCTCCCCGGAATGCGGTTCGAGGAGGTGGTCGATACTTCAGCCAATCTGGTTAAGGCGTCGGTCGCCGTGCCCCAATATTTCGCGGCCTACGAAGCCGCATTCGATCTACGCGTCCATCGTCCCGTCAAGGTAACGGTCGTCTGCCCGAGGGGCGATCGGTTGAGGGTCGAAACCGACCGCGGTGCATTTTCGGCGCGGGGCTTGATCAATGCCACCGGCACATGGGAATCGCCCTACATCCCCGACTATCCCGGCGCCGACCGTTTCCATGGGCGGCAGCTCCATACGCGGGATTATCGCACCGCCGAGGAATTTGCCGGACAGCATGTCGTCGTGGTCGGCGGCGGGATTTCGGCGATCCAGTTGCTCGACGAGATCTCCCGCGTCACCTCGACCACCTGGGTGACGCGACGGGAGCCGCAATTCCGCGACGAGCCCTTCACCCCGGAGGTCGGGCATGCCGCCGTAGCGCTCGTGGAAGATCGTGTCCGCCAGGGCCTTCCGCCGGGTTCAGTGGTTTCGGTGACCGGCCTGCCCGTCACGCCGGCGGTCCAGGCGGCGCGCGAACGGGGTGCGCTGAAAAGGTTGCCGATGTTTTCCGAGATCACCGAACACGGGATACGCTGGGCGGACGGGTCGGAGCAACGGGCCGATGTGATCCTCTGGTGCACGGGTTTTCGCAGTTCGCTCGATCATCTCGCCCCGCTGCAACTGCGCGAGGCGAGCGGCGGCATCCTGATGACCGGCCGGCTGGCGACGCAGGTCGCCAAGGACCCGCGCATCCACCTGGTCGGCTACGGCCCATCCGCTTCGACGATCGGGGCGAACCGTGCGGGTGGCGCAGCCGCGCGGGAGCTGAAAACTTTCCTCGATGCTCCAGTCAATCTCGGCAAATGATGCGACCTAGCTGGCGCGTCTCACCAGCTTTCCTTCTTCCGCCTTGTAGAAATACTGGCTCGCCACCAGCCAACCCTTGAGCGGCCGAAGCGGCGGAATGCAGGTCAGAAGCATGAAGGGCAACGTCACCAGCAGGTGAACCCACCAAGCCGGCTGGTACTGCACTTCCAGCCAGACGCCGAGAAGCACGCTCGGCACGCAGGCAAAGCACATCACGAAGAAGGCCGGGCCGTCGGCGGGATCGGCGAAGGAATAGTCCAGCCCGCAGGCTTCGCACTTCCGGCTGAGCGTCAGGAAGCCGTTGAACAGATGCCCCTGGCCACAACGCGGGCAGCGCCCGCGGATACCGGTCTGCATGGGAGGGAGAGGAGGCCATTCGTGATCCATGATCATCGTCCTTGGGAGCAAAGCGATCAAATGTCTATTGATTGCAGTCATTATATAGATTGATGCATTCAATGAGTCGATTAGCCAGAATGCCGCAGGCATACCGGCCACGGGTCGCAGAGAGGAGAGATCAGAAGAAGGAGCCGGCCATTTCGGGCGAGCTTTGCAGCGCATGCCCCATGAATTCCAGGGCGGCCTCGAGCGCAGTCCGCTGGATGGGACCGCCGAGGCACACGCGCACCGCTTCCGGTGCCGGGCCGTCGACGCAGAAGGCGTCGCTCGCCACAACACCGATGCCGGCGGAACGCATGTGGCTGCCGAACGTCGAGCGGGTCCAGCCCTGTGCCAACGGCAGCCAGATGTTGAAGCTGAGCGGGTCGCCGCGGTAGCTGCCCTCCGGCAGTATGTTTGCGACCAGCGCCTGGCGGGCCATCGCTTCGGTCCTGACGAAGTGCAGGATGTTGTCGGCCGTGCCATCCTCGATCCAACGGGTGGCGAGCGCTGCCGAGAGCGGCGACGCCATGACGTTGTTGGCGCGCATGGCGCTGACGAAGGGCCACGCGGCCCTGGTATCCGGGGCGACGACATAGGCGAGCCTGAGGCCGGCGCCGAGAGATTTGGAAAGCCCGCCGACATGCCAGGTCAGCTCCGGAGCTATCGCCGCCAGCGGTGCCGGGGCGCGCAGAGGAATGAAGCCGTAGGCATCGTCCTCAACGATCGGCACGCCATATTTTCGCGCCACGGCGCAAATCTCCTCGCGACGCCGTTCCGGAACGGTCAGCGTCATCGGGTTCTGCAGGATCGGATTGAGATAGAGCGCCTTCGGCTTCTTCTTCTCGCAGGCCTCGGCAAAGGCTGCTGGGAGAATGCCCTCGTCGTCCATCGGCAGGCCGACAAGGGTCAACCGCAGTTGCGCCGCGATCGAGCGCATGCCGGGATAGGTGATGCTCTCAGACAGCACCGTCTCGCCCGGCTTTGCCAGCATGCCGAAGATCGCCAGCAGCGCCGGATGCGCGCCGGGGGTGAGGAAGATACGCTCCTGCGACGGAACCAGGCCGCGCCGACCGAGCCAAACCGCCGCCGCCTCCTTGTCGACGCCGGCACCGCCGAAGCTCTGGTAACGCAGCAAAGGCACCAAGTTGGTGGCGACGGTTGTCAGCCCGCCTTGCATCCGGGCAATCAGTTCCGGATCGTCCGGCTCCGGCGGCATGTTCATGGAAAAATCAACGATCGAGGCCCGGCGCGGATCCGGCGCGGCATCGGAGACGAAACCCCGGCGCTCCTTGTCGGCACCGCCGGTCACGAACGTGCCGCGCCCGACATGCGAACTGACCAGACCACGCTTCTGGGCTTCCAGATAGCCGCGCGCCACGGTGGTGAAGTCGACGTTGAGCACCTTGGCCAGCTCGCGCTGCGGCGGCAACCGATCACCGATCACGAGGTTGCCGCTCCGCAAATCCATTTCGATGACATCGGCAATGGCCATGTAGCGCGGGGAGCGGCTGCGGGTGAGGTCAGGCTTCCAAGTCTTCATCCGTGACGTCCGATAGTTAGTCCTGGATTGACTGTATA
This sequence comes from Neorhizobium tomejilense, assembly GCF_964254135.1. Lineage (NCBI taxonomy): Bacteria > Pseudomonadati > Pseudomonadota > Alphaproteobacteria > Hyphomicrobiales > Rhizobiaceae > Neorhizobium > Neorhizobium tomejilense. The sequence continues at coordinate 1,285,104 of NZ_CAXUSO020000001.1, read as the reverse complement.
TTGTTGCTCAGTGAGTCTGTCATCAGGAAAAAAGCGGACATCGCACTGCTGCCCGCAGACCGGAGATGTCGATGATTGCCGCCCACCTTCGCCGGCCAGTTGAAGCGCCCTACCCCCTCCGGGGATCGCTCTCGCCCAGAATCTCCCCGGCGGCCTGGCTCCTGTTCGGCTTGTCCGGAACATTGCCGTTGCCTTCCGCACGGTCGCGGTGGAGAGCGGCGCGGGCGAGCAGCATGAAGGTGATCGGCGTCGTCACCGTGACGAAGATGCCGATCAGGAGTTCGTGGAAGACCGGACGCCCCGAAGAAACCGTGAAGAAGATCATCGAGGCCAGCATGACGCCGCCGATCCCCCAGCTGGTGCCGAGCGTCGGTGCGTGGATGCGCTCGTAGAAGGTCGGCAGGCGCAGGAAGCCGATCGCACCGATCAGCGCCAGGCCGGAGCCGATCAGCAGGAAAAACGCGACTGCAATCGCTGCCCAGACGGGCATGTCGGCGGCAGACTGCATCATTCGATCACCTCCCCGCGCATCAGGAATTTGGCGAGCGCCACAGTCGCCACGAAGCCCAGCATGCCCATGACCAACGCCGCCTCGAAATAGATCACTCTGCCGGTACCGATGCCGAAGGTCACCAGGAGCAGCATGGCGTTGATGTAGAGCGTATCGAGGCCGATGATGCGGTCCTGCGCCCTTGGGCCCCGGAACATGCGCAGCGAGGCGATCGCCATCGCCGCGGCGAGCATCAGCTGCGCGATCGAAACCGCACTGAACAGAATGATGGCGCTCATGCGAATATCTCCATCAGCAGCTTCTCATATCTGTTCTTGATCGTGTTGCGCCATTCCGCCTCGTTGTCCAGATCGAGGATATGCAGCAACACCGTCTTGTCGTTTGAATCATACTCTAGCCAGGCCGATCCCGGCGTGCTGGTCAGTACGACGGCCAGAACAGCGATTGCCGTATGGTTCTCGATATCCAGCTCGACGGTCAAGAAACCGGGATTGTGGCTGCGGCGACCAGCTCTGAGGATAATCCGCGCGACGGCGACATTCGATTTGACGATATCGTAGAGCACGATCCCGAACAGCTTCGGCAGCAGGTACCATTTGGCGAGCCTCGGCTTGTCCGGGCGCAGCGACGCCATCGCCCAGGAGGCGAAGACGGCGACCAGGACGCCAAGCACGAGATGGCCGGGCGTGAAGCCGTTGAGCAGCAGCCACATCAGGATCAGCGACAAGGCGAGCAGCGGATAGGGCAGCATCACTTGCTCCCTGCGTTGGCCGAGGAGACGCCGTCATAATCGGCAACGGGCGCTGCGTTGCGCACTGCGTCGATATAGATCCTCGGATTGCTAAGGCTGCGGATCGTGGTGTCCATGTACTGCATCGCGGGTCCGGCCTGGACAGTCAGAGCCAGCGTCAGGAAAAGCAGGAACATCACCGGCACGATCTCGATGACGAGGACGCGCGGCACGGTTCCTTCGAGCGAACTCCAGAAGGTGCGGATGCCGGCGCGGGTCATCGAGATCAGCGCTGCGATGCCGGAGAGGATGACGAGAAAGACCAGAACCCAGACGGCCGCCGTCGGCGGTACGCCGATCGCACCGGTGCCCATCATCGCCGACAGCATCGCGAACTTGGCGATGAAACCGGAAAGCGGCGGCAGGCCGGAGAGCAGGATGCCGCAAGCGGCAAAGCAGATGCCGAGGATTGCCATCGTGCCCGGCATGGTGACGCCGTCGCCCTCCTCCGGCTCGTCGTCGTCCGCGTCGCCATAGGCCTCCATGGTGACGGCAAGCACGATCGCACCGGCATCCTGCCCGCGCTCCACCAGTTCGATCAGCATGAAGAAGGCGCTGATCGTCAGCGTCGAGCTGACGAGGTAGAGCAGCGCGCCGGACGAGATCGCCCCGTCATTGATACCGAGCACCATCAGCAGCGTGCCCGAAGAGACCAGAACCGAGAAACCGGCAAGCCTTCCCAGCGCCTGCGACGCCAGCACGCCGACCGTGCCGAAGATCAGGGTCGCGATGCCGCCGTAGAGAAGCACGTCGGCGCCGAAACCGGCGGAAGGTCCTTCGCCGAAGAGCAGCATGGTCAGCCGCAGGATGATGTAGATGCCGAGCTTGCTCATGATCGCGAATATGCCGGCGACCGGGGCGGAGGCGGCGCTATAGGCGGTCGGCAGCCAGAAGCAGAGCGGCCACATGCCGGCCTTGATGAGGAAGGCAATGCCGAGCACGCCCGCTCCCGCTTCCATCAGCATCCGCCGGTCCGGCTCGATATCGGGGATGCGGGCTGCAAGATCGGCCATGTTGAGCGTGCCGGCGGTGCCGTAGATCAGGCTCACGCCGATCAGGAACAGGAGTGCGGCGGCGAGGTTGACGGCGATATAGTGCATGCCCGCCTTGACGCGCAGCGAACCGGAGCCGTGCAGCAGCAATCCATAGGATGCCGCCAGCATCACTTCGAAGAAGACGAAGAGATTGAACAGGTCGCCGGTCAGGAATGCGCCGTTCAGACCCACCAGCAGAAGCTGGAACATGGTGTGGAAATGCGCGCCGACCGCATGCCAGCGGGCCAGCGAAAAGACCAGCGCAGCGACGGAGAGCAGCGCCGTCAGCAGCAGCATCAGCGCCGACAGCGCGTCGAGAACCAGCACGATGCCGAACGGCGCCGCCCAGTTTCCAAGAAGGTAGACGCCGTCGAAATCGTTCGGGCCGCTTTCGATCCGCAGAAGCGAGAGCGAGACGGCGACCAGGATCAGCGTCGATGTAAAGCTGATCATCGCCTTTACGACGCGCCGGCGCTCGTCGAAGAACAGCAGGAGTGCGGCGGCGACCAGCGGCACAAGGATCGGCGCGATGATCAGGTGATGGGTCCAGCCGCTCATCTCGGATCGTTCCTCCCGTCGACATGGTCGGTGCCGGTCAAGCCCCGGGACGCCAGCAGCACGACGAGGAACAGCGCGGTCGTCGCGAACCCGATGACGATCGCCGTCAGCACCAGCGCCTGCGGCACCGGATCTGCAAGCGTCGAATTGGGAACGCCATCGACGAGGATCGGCGGGACATTGGTCTTCACGCCTCCGACGCCGAAGATGAAGAGATTGACGGCATAGGAAAGAAGCGAAAGGCCGACGATGACCTGATAGGTGCGCGGGCGCAGGATCAGCCAGACGCCGCAGCCCGTCATCACGCCGATTGCAGTGGCAAGAACAAGTTCCATCAGCCCTCCTCCGTCCGCGCCGCATCGATCGCCCGCAGGCGGTTGATGCGGATCGACTGGTGCGCCAGCGCCACGAGAATGAGGACCGTGGAGCCGACCACCAGCGAGAACACGCCGAGATCGAAGAGCAGCGCCGTGGCGGCCGGCATCTTGCCGATCAGCGGCAGCTCGACATACTGGAAATGCGAGGTCAGGAACGGGTAACCTAAGAACCAGGCGCCGATGCCCGTCGCCGAGGCGGTGAGTATGCCCGCCCCCATCCAGCGCAGCGGCAGAATGCGCAGACGATCTTCCGCCCAGCGCGTGCCGCCGGCCAGATATTGCAGCAGGAAGGCGATCGACAGCGTCAGCCCGGCCGAGAAACCACCGCCCGGCATGTCGTGGCCGCGCATGAAAATATAGACGGCGAAGGTGATGATCACCGGGAAAAGCCAGGTCATGATGACCGAGGGCACGAGCAGGTAGTCGCGCACCGTATCGCCGGCCGAACGCTCCGGACGATCCTCATCGAAACTGTTCTGGATCCGCTGCTGCTCCGGCAGATCCATGCTGTCATCAGCGGGACGGAAACGGCGAAGCAGCGCGAACACCGTCAGCGCCACGACGCCGAGCACGGCGATCTCGCCGAGCGTATCGAAGCCGCGGAAATCCACCAGGATGACGTTGACGACATTGCGCCCGCCGCCCTGCGAATAGGCGTTCTCGAGGAAATAGTTGGCGATCGTATCCGGCACCGGCATGGTCATGACGGCATAGGCGATGAAGGTCATGCCGATGCCGCAGACGACGGCGAGCGCCAGGTCCCGGAAGCGGCGGAAACGAGCGCGCAGGGTGATGGACTCGGCCAGTCCCTCCGTCCGCTTCGGCAGCCAGCGCAGGCCGAGAAGGATGAGGACGGTAGTGACGATCTCGACGAGGAGCTGGGTGATGGCGAGATCCGGCGCCGACAGCCAGACGAAGGTGATGCAGACGATCAGCCCGACGCCGCCGAGCATGACGAGGGCCGCAAGCCGATGGTATTTGGCGAGATATGCGGTGCCGAAGGCGAGGCAGATGCCGAGCAGCCAAATCGCGGCGAAGGCTGGATCGATGCCGGAAAAGGTGATGTCGCGGGTTTCGAAACCGGAGAGATAGAGCGGCAGGAGCCCGGCGAGGAAACCGGTCGCCACCACCCAGCGGAGCTGCGGCTGGAGATTGCGGGTGCCGAAGCGGCGTTCGAGCGAGCGGGCCCAGCGCCAGGACACTTCCACGAGAACCCGCTCGAAGATGCGCTGGCCCTTCAGGTTGCGCAGGATCGGCGGGCCGTCCTCGCAGGTCGCGAGATATTTCCGGAGCGAGAGATAGAGCAGCGTGCCGCCGACGAGTGCGATCGCGCTCATGATCAGCGGCAGGTTGACGCCGTGCCAGATGGAAAGGCTGTATTCCGGGGTCTCCGGACCCAGAACGCTGACGACGGCCGTATGCAGGAAAGGCCCGATCGAAATCGCCGGAATGATCCCGACGATCAGGCAGGCGACGACGAGAAGGTCGATGGGAAAACGCATCCAGCGCGGTGGCTCATGAGGCTTCGGTTTCGGCAGATCCGTCGGCGGTGGGCCGAAGAACACCGTGTGGATGAATCGCAGCGAATAGGCGACGCTGAAGGCGCTGGCGAGCGTCGCCACATAGGGCAGGATCCGGTCGAGAATGGAGTCCGCGTGCGTTTCGACCGCTTCCGCAAAGAACATTTCCTTCGACAGGAAGCCGTTCAGTAGAGGAACGCCCGCCATCGCGGCACTCGCCACCATGGCAAGCGTGCCGGTGATCGGCAGATAGCGGAAAAGCCCGCTCAATCGTCGCATGTCGCGCGTGCCGGTCTCGTGATCGATGATGCCGGCGGCCATGAACAGCGACGCCTTGAAGGTCGCATGGTTGACCATGTGGAAGATCGCCGCGACGGTCGCGAGCGGACTGCCGAGGCTTAAGAGCGTGGTGATGAGGCCGAGATGGCTGATCGTCGAATAGGCGAGCAGGCCCTTCAGGTCCTGCTGGAACATCGCGAAATAGGCGCCGAGCACCAGCGTGATGATGCCCGCCAGCCCCACAAGGTAGAACCATTCATAGGTACCGGAGAGCACCGGCCAGAACCGCACCAGCAGGAAGACGCCGGCTTTCACCATGGTCGCCGAATGCAGGAAGGCTGAGACCGGGGTCGGCGCCGACATGGCATTGGGAAGCCAGAAATGGAAGGGGAACTGGGCGCTCTTGGTCAATGCGCCAAGCAGGATGAAGACCAGGGCCGGCACATAGAGGGAATGGCCGCGGATAACGTCGCCGGCCACCAATATCTTGTCGAGGTCGTAGCTGCCGACGATGTTGCCGATGAGCAGCAGCCCGATCAGCAGGCAGAAACCGCCGATCCCGGTGATCGTCAGCGCCATGCGGGCGCCGTCACGGGCGGCGGCATTGTTGTGCCAGTAGCTGATCAGCAGGAAGGAGAAGATGCTGGTCAGTTCCCAGAACACCGACAGCAGAATGACATTGCCTGAGATGACGATGCCGAGCATCGCGCCCATGAAGGCGAGAAGGAAGGAGAAGAAGCGCGGAACCGGATCGTCTTCCGACATGTAGTAGCGGGCGTAGACGACCACGAGAAAGCCGATGCCGGCAATCAGCATGGAGAAGAGCCAGGCGAAACCGTCCATCCGAAGAGTGAAGTTGAGGCCGAGCTGCGGCAGCCAAGTGCCCTCGAAGCGCAGCACGCCGCCATTGGTGACGCTTGGATAGAAGGACGCGACGATCAACAGGGAGAGGAGCGCGGTGGCGCCGGCCACCCAGGACGGCAGCACGCGCGAACGGGTTCGCAGCAGAGATACGGAGACCAGGCTTCCGAGAAAAGGCAGGACCAGCAGGAAAAGAAGAAGATATGGTCCTGACGTTATCCCAATGCTCCGGCCTTTCCATGTGCGTTTCGCCCAGCGCCTGATGCGAAGATGCCTGCGAATGCCCCATCTAGCAATCGAATCCAAATTGCCATATATGGGAGATATTGACCAATATGGGCAGTTTGGTGAGATGGGTCAAGCCGCAAAGAACGCAATTTTGACGCCGGCCTTGTGTCGCGCCGCCCGTGGGTTTCTGGATTGGACGCAGACCGATCTCGCCGAGCGGTCGGGCGTGTCGCGCAGCACCATCCGTGATTACGAGGGCAGCCGGCACGACCTGCACCGCGCCACGGAAGCGCAGCTGCGCCTCGCCTTCGAAGAGGGCGGCGTCGCCTTCGTCCACATGGAGGGCGGACATTTCGGCGTCTGCCCGAGAGCCGTCCAGACACGGCAATAGGTCGAGCGGAGCGCGGCCCTGACCGGGCATCACCAGTTGGTGACCGAACCGTCCCGGCGCCGTTTAAACCCTCGGCATGCCTTCAGGGCGAAGCGCCCTCTTCAGCGCCGCGATCCGGAAGATGGCATTTGGGGCGCCGTAGCCGCGATAACCGCGCCGTTCGACGATCTCGAAGAAGAAACCCTCGCCATAGGTCATGCTGTAGAGCTGGAAATATTCGCCGTGCTCGTCGCGGTCATAGAGGATGTTCTCTTCCTTCAGCCGTTCCGAAAGCTCGGCATCGAGGCCGAAGCGGGCTTCGACGTCGCCATAGTAGTTGGGCGAGATGGCAAGCGGCTTGAAACCGTTCTTGCGCAGCGCCGCTGCCGTCGCAAAGATGTCGTCGGTCTGGAAGGCGAGATGCTGGACGCCGGACCCGAACTTTTCGGCGATGAAATGACCCGCCAGCGTGCGACGGTTCTCGGCGCCGTTCAAGGTGATCCGCAGGGTGCCGGAGGCATTTTCGACCACCTGGCTGCGTATCACGCCGGCCGGATCGATGATGTCGACCATCGGCGTCTTCTGCGTCTCGAAGATCGAGGTGTAGAAGAGCAGCCAGGTCAGCATCTCCTCGTAGGCGACCGTCTGGGCGATATGATCGACATGCTCAAGATGCGCCGGCGCCACCTCGGCTTCTTCGTTGACAGGCTGGAAATCGATCTCGGAAAAACGGCCGAGATTGCTCTTGTCGTCGATCAGGTAGACAAGCCCGCCGCCGACGCCGCGGATCGCCGGTATATCCACTTCACCCTCTGCCACCTGCTGCCGGAACGGTTCCGCCCCCAGCGCCACCGCCCTTTCGAACGCCTGCCCGGCATCCTCGACGACGAGAGCCATCGCATAGGCCGAGGTGCCGTGGACGGCAAACGAGGCGTTGGCAAACCCCTTTTCGTCGGTATTGACAAGGAGCCGGATATCGCCCTGGCTGTAGAGGCTGACCTTCTTCGACTTGTGCACGGCGGTCTTGCGGAAACCGAGCGTTCGCAGGATCGCGGCAAGATCGGCCGCATCCTTCTCGTCGGAGGAGAATTCCACGAAACCGACTCCCTTGACCGAAGCGCGGTCCGGCATGTCGCGGACCGTCAGGCCCGATGCGTTCGGGCTGCGCCGCACCTGATCGCCGAGATAGATGAGCGAGCGGTAGCCGTCATCGGCAATCGCCCGGCTGGATCCGCCACGGAACTGGTCGTTGAAGATTTCCAGCGAGAAATACCCGTCGTAGCCGGTCTCGGCGATTGCGGTGGTAAAGGCGGTCACCGGCAGATCGCCCTCGCCCGGCATGTTGCGGAAATGCCGCGACCAGTAGAGCAGGTCCATGTCGATTAGCGGCGCATCGGCAAGCTGGACGATGAAAATCTTGTCCTTCGGGATGGAGCGGATCGAATTGATGTCGATCTTCCGCGACAGGGTGTGAAAGCTGTCGAGGATCAGCCCGATATTCGGGTGGTCAGCGCGCCGCACGATCTCCCAGGCATCGCGGTGGTCGTTGATATGTCGGCCCCAGGCGAGCGCCTCATAACCCACCCTCAACCCGCGCTTGGCGGCCCGTTCGCCGAGTTCGTGGAAATCGGCCGCCGCCCGGTCGATGCCGCCGAGCGAGACCGGCGAGACGTTGGAGCAGACGAGGACGAGGTCGGTGCCGAGTTCCTGCATCACGTCGAACTTGCGTTCGGCGCGATCGAAGGTGCGGCTTCGATGCGAGGGCGGCATGCCCTCAAAATCGCGGAACGGCTGGAACAACGTGATCTCCAGGCCGTGATCGCGGACCATTTTCCCGACATCCGAAGGGCTGCCGTCGAAGGCGAGGAAATCGTTCTCGAAGATCTCCACTCCATCGAAACCGGCCTTGGCAATCGCTTCGAGCTTCTCGGGCAGCTCTCCGCTGATCGAAACCGTGGCTATCGACGTTTTCATGCGCTCCCTCCCATTTCCTCGGAATGTGACCGAAGAGGCTCCTCAGATGCACCGGCGAGCGACCTCCCGCTTCGAGCCGGCCTCAGCGACACTATTTTGTACTAAATAGTTCGTAACATCAAATGGGAAGTTTATGGCCTACCGATGGCCAGCCTCGGCAACAGCATTCGAACGCTTCCGGAGACCGCGAATGTCGGAGGCTTAGGCCGCGTTCAGGGCCTCAACCGTGCAGTCCAGGCCAGCACGGTCTCCGCCATCGTCGCGAGATGGTCGGCGGCTGAAAATCCGGAGATCGTCTTGCGCGGCTTCAGGTCGTGGTCGCCATCCTCCAGCCAGAGGATTTCGATGGCTTTGGAAAGTTCGTAGCCGGGTACTTCTTCGCGGGTGCCGAATTCATCGCGGGTTCCCTGGCAGATCAGCGTCGGGGTTCTGAGCCCCTTGAGATGTTGAGTGCGGAGCTGCTCCGGTTTTCCCGGAGGATGGAACGGATAACCAAGGCACAACAGGCCGGCGATCCTGCCTTCCGTGTAGAGTTCGTCGGCGATCATGCTCGCCACCCGGCCGCCCATCGACTTGCCGCCGATGATCAGGGGTCCCTTCGCGTCGAGTTCGGCGATCGCCGCCTTGTATTCGGGATTGAGCGTCTCGGCCCGCGGCGGCGGTTTGCGATCGCCGGAGATCCGCCGCGCCGCCATGTAGCCGAACTCGAAACGCGCCACGCGAAAACCCATGGCCGACAGGGCTTTCGCCGCAGCCGTCATCGATGCCGAATCCATCGGCGCGCCGGCGCCGTGCGCAAGCAGGATCGTGAGACGTGCGTCTTCCGGTCCCTCGATCAGAAATCGCCCTGACATCTTGCGCCCCCAATTCCGGTTCATTTTTCCCACGCGCCTGTCGGAATAGACCGCCGACGCACGTCCTTTATGTGGGCGTGCCTGTGTTCGCCCACAATTTGGCGACTATATCAGCGGGGGCAAGGCCAAGTCTCCTGCCCGGCCATTACAGATGGAGGAATGTCATGGATATGCAGAGCCTCACACCAGCAATCGAACTTGCCAGAAAGAACGGCGTGCACTTTCCCAACGAAAGCGCCGCATACAGGGAGGCGCGCGATGCGCTTCTCGCCGAGGAAATCGAGCTCCGCCGCCATATCGAGCGCGTGGCCGAGCAGCGACGCCATCTGCCGCCCGGCGGGCATGTGCCGAAGAACTACACGTTCGAGGGCGCGAACGGCACGATCTCGTTCGAGGAACTGTTCGGAGACAAGGAAACGCTGGTCATCTACAGCTATATGTTCGGTCCGGAGCGGGAGCGGCCCTGCCCGATGTGCACCTCGCTGCTCTCTTCCTGGGACGGCGAGGTTCCGGACATCCAGCAGCGTGTCGCGTTCGCGGTCGTCGCACGCTCGCCGCTGCAGCGCCTCACCGATTTCAAACGCGAGCGCGGCTGGCATCATCTGCCGCTCTATTCGGATACAAGCGGCGAGTTCAGCCGGGATTACCACGCGATCGGCAAGGACGGCAGCGACGACGCGGCCTTCAACGTGTTCACCCGCCGGGATGGAACCATGCGGCATTTCTGGGGCGGCGAGATGGGCGGCGTCACCGCCGACCCCGGCCAGGACCCACGCGGCGCACCCGATCTGATGCCGATCTGGACGATCCTCGACTCTACCCCGGAAGGCCGCGCACCGCACTGGTATCCCAAGCTGACCTATTAGGACTGAAGTCCTACGCGCCCATCGCGGCGGAACGAAAGATGATGCCGCCACGTTCTCCGGCCACTTCAACCGAAAGGAAGTGACCATGAAAAAGCTCATCATTCTCTCCGCCGCGATCGGTCTCCTCGCGACCGGCGCCATGGCCCAGCAGAGCACGGTCAACGGTGCCGTGGGCGGTGCGGTTACCGGTGCAATCGTCGGTGGACCGGTCGGTGCTGCCGTGGGTGGCGTGGTCGGCGCGGTCGCCGGCACGGCGATCGATCCGCCGCCGGAACGGGTCGTCACCTATGTACGCCAGCAACCTGTCCAGCAGTCCGTGGTGGTGCAGGAGCGCGTCGTCGTCGGCCAGCCTATCCCGCAGCAGGTCATGCTGACGCCTATCCCGGAATCGCCGACCTACGCTTATGCGGTCGTCAATCAGCAGCGCGTCATCGTCGATCCGCGCACCCACACGGTCGTTCAGGTCGTCGAATAATCGCCTCCTTATTGCTGACGGAAAGCCGTCGTGTCGAGAGGTACGGCGGCTTGTCTTTTGGGCCATCGCCTGCCCGATCAAATATTTTTTGGAATCCGACGGAACCAATTGCTCGCTTCGTCGTTTTCCAAGGTTGATATTCAGGGAGGAAACGAAAGATGCCGCAGGCAAGTTGGCAAAAACCGGTGCGCGTCGCCTTCGGGCAACTCGGTACTGAGGTCATCAACGGACCGTTCGAGGCGCTTGCGCTCCTGACGGATCGGTGGCCGGATATGCGCGGACCACACTTTGTCAAGGCGCGCAGCGTCTGCCGGGCAGCGCTCGATGGGCGCAGATCGCCGGAGGAAGCGCGCCAGCAATTCGAAGAAGCGGTCAGCGAAGCGCAACTGCATCTGAACTGAACGAATGGGCCGGCGGTCGCCGGCCTTGATGGTTCAGAGACCGATCAGATCGCCGAAAAGCCGGAGGGTGGAGCCGGAAAGGGCGATCGGCGCGAACAGCACGGAAAAACAGAGACACGGCTCGCGCTTGCCCGCGATCGGCCGATGGTCCAGTGTTTCGTCCGCGATCGAGATATCACCTTTGCCGAAATTGCCGCGATGGTCGCGAAATTCGCCGTCGAGCACCAAGGTCAGTTCAAGCCCCTGATGGCCGTGCTGGGGCAGCGCCCTTCCCGGTCGTACCCATAAAAGGCTCGTCTCGACATCCTTCGACCTTTCGATGACGTGATGGCGCAATCCCGGGAGCTTCGTTTTCCATCTGATATCGGCAAGGTCCGTACCCGCATAGGCGCGCAGCGGCGCGGGAAATCCCGATTTTGCGAAGATCCTGGCAGGAGGCTCCGCCGGCGCGGCGGAGGCGAAGATCTCAGCCAACCGTCGCTCGCGGGCCGACAATGCCACGGGCGGGGTCATTTGCAGGATCTCACCGGCAAGGCCCTCCATGAGACCGGCCAGTTTCGCGGCGGAGGCCTGCATTTCCAGATGCGAACCGACGAGAACGTGAGCCGGCTCCGGAAGTGAGCCGGACACGTAATGCGCGATCAGAAGATCCAGCCGTTCAAGGTTCCGCAGCATGTCCAAAATGCCAGTTTTATGCAAAAATCCGGTCAAAGCGAGGTCAATGCGTCGCCTAAAGCGGTTTCGTCTCTGCTTTAACTGTACGTCTATACGCATGGAGAGAAATTTGGATTACTACTTCCAATATAATAGGGCCGATTTTTTTAAGGGCTTGTCGATACATTAGAGGACGGCACTTCGAACCCTCTTTCACCCACCCCTCGCAACCGCGGATCCGGCCTCGGATAGATGGATTTTACGGGGGCAAACCCTTTCCGGAAACAGAATTTCTTGCCTCCGGGTCCTTGTCCGCCGAAAAGACCCTGTTTACATGTGCGATGAACAAGAAGGCACCCCCGATGACCTCCCATTCCTCCGTCCTCGACGTGATCGGCAACACGCCCCTCATCCGGCTGAACGGCGCTTCCGAAGCGACCGGCTGCGAAATCCTCGGCAAGGCGGAGTTCCTGAACCCCGGCCAATCGGTCAAGGATCGGGCAGCGCTCTACATCATCCGCGACGCTGAAAAGAAGGGGCTGCTGCGCCCCGGCGGCGTCATCGTCGAAGGCACGGCCGGCAATACCGGCATCGGCCTGACCGTGGTCGCGAAGGCGCTCGGCTATCGCACCGTCATCGTCATCCCGGAAACCCAGAGCCAGGAAAAGAAGGACGCGCTGAAGCTGCTGGGTGCCGAACTGGTCGAGGTTCCCGCCGTCCCTTACAAGAACCCGAACAACTACGTGAAAATCTCGGGCCGCCTTGCCGAGGAGCTTGCAAAGACCGAACCCGCCGGCGCGATCTGGGCCAACCAGTTCGACAACGTCGCCAACCGCGAAGCCCATGTCCAGACCACGGCGCCCGAGATCTTCGAGCAGACCGGCGGCAAGGTCGACGGCTTCATCTGCGCAGTCGGCTCAGGCGGTACGCTTGCCGGTGTCGCCCTCGGCCTCAAGGCCCGCAACCCGGACATCAAGATCGGCATCGCTGATCCGGAAGGTGCCGCCCTTTATGAATTCTACGCCCATGGCGAGTTCAAGTCGGAAGGCAATTCGATCACCGAGGGCATCGGCCAGGGCCGCATCACCGCCAATCTCGAAGGTTTCAAACCGGACTTCGCTTACCAGATCCCGGATGCGGAAGCGCTGCCCTACATCTTCGATCTCGTCGAGCACGAAGGCCTCTGCCTCGGCGGCTCGACCGGCATCAACATTGCCGGCGCCGTTCGCCTCGCCAGGGATCTCGGCCCCGGCCACACGATCGTGACGGTGCTTTGCGACTACGGCAACCGCTATCAGTCCAAGCTTTTCAACCCGGATTTCCTGAAGTCGAAGGGCCTGCCGGTGCCGGCCTGGCTGGTGCAGAAACGGCAGATCGACATTCCCTTCCAGACGGTCTGATACCCTTCAAAGAACAGAGTGATCCATGCCCGTTGAAGCTCTCTACCGCGACGACTTCTATCTATCGACAGCAGAAGCGGTGGTGACGGCCATCCACGAGGACGGCGGCATCGAGCTCGATCGCACCTGTTTTTACGCCGCGTCCGGCGGTCAGCCGGGCGATACAGGCTTTCTCGAACGCGCCGACGGCACGAAAATCCAGCTTGGGCAGACCAGACACGGCGCCACCAAGGATATCGTCCTCCACGTGCCCCTGGAAGGCGAAGCCCAGCCGCTGGTCGGCGAAAACCTGGTCATGCATATCGATTGGCAGCGCCGCTACAAGCTGATGCGCATGCACACCGCCTGCCATCTTCTCTCCGTCGTCTGCCAGTATCCGATCACCGGGGCCGCCGTCGGCGAAGAGGAGTCGCGCGTCGATTTCGACATGACCGACACGATCGACCGTCAGGAGGTAACCGCCAAGCTGATGGAACTGGTCGGCCAGAACCACCCCGTCTACGTGCAGTGGATCACCGACGAAGAGCTTGCCGCCAATCCGGGCATCGTCAAGTCGAAGAACGTACGCCCGCCGATGGGTCTCGGGCGGGTCAGCCTCGTCTGCATAGGCGAAAATTCCAGCGTTGACAGCCAGCCCTGCGGTGGAACACATGTCTCCGAAACGCAGGAGGTCGGGGCGATTCATATCGCCAAGATCGAGAAGAAGGGCAAGGAAAACCGCCGGTTCCGCATCCGGTTCGGCGAGCCCGGCGCAGAGGCCTGATATATCGGCCCAAAGGAGATATGACATGAGTGAAACCAGCCGTTTCGTCGTTTCGTCCGAGTGGCTTCACAACGAGCTCGGCAGCCCCGACCTCAAGATCCTCGACGCCTCCTTCTATCTTCCCGCGCAGAACCGCGACGCGGATGCCGAATACGCAGCCGGGCATATTCCGGGCGCCATCCGCTTCGATCACGACAGGGTCGCCGATCACTTGACCGGCCTGCCGCATATGGTGCCGGCGCCGGACGTGTTTGCCGAGACCGTCGGCCGCATGGGCATCCGCGAAAACGACCGGATCGTCATCTATGACGGTCCCGGCATTTTCTCCTCGCCGCGCGGCTGGTGGCTGTTCCGGATCATGGGCGCAGGCCAGGTCTTCGTGCTCGACGGAGGCATCGACGGCTGGAAGGCCGAGGGCCGGCCCCTCGAAACGACCGTCCCCTCGCCCGAACCCGTCACCTTCACCCCGAATTTCCGGGTCGACAAGGTGATCGACTTCCAGACCATGCTGTCGATCGTCAGCGAAGGCACGCGCCAGATCGCCGATGCACGGCCGGCCGGCCGTTTCGCCGGTACCGACCCGGAGCCACGCGCCGGCATGCGTTCCGGCCATATGCCGGGCGCGCTCAGCCTTCCGTCCGGCACGTTCTCGGTCAACGGCAAGCTGCGTTCGCTGCCCGAGCTGCAAAAGGCGATCGAGGATGCCGGCATCGACTTCGGCCGGCCGGTGGTGACGAGTTGCGGCTCCGGCATCACCGCCGCGATCATCACGCTGGCCCTCGAATCCCTCGGCCACGAGGACAACGCGCTCTATGACGGTTCATGGACCGAATGGGGCAGCCGCCAAGATACGCCTGTGGTTACCGGCCCGCCCTCGCCGAAAGCGGCGTGAGCGTCATGGCCAGGAAGCCCGCTCCGCTGAAAGCCCATGTCACCAGCCTGGAAATGACCGCACCGCCGAAAACAAGCCTGGCCGTGCCGGTCAATATCCAGACGGCGATCATCCGCGCCCCCGAAATCCCGCTTCACTACTATCGCTATCTCTATCGGCAGGTGGGCAAACGCTGGCACTGGTACAAGCGCCTGCGCATGGGTGACGACGAACTGGCGGCCGCCGTCCACAATCCGCGAACCTCCGTCACGGTGCTCTACGTCAACGGCGCGCCCGCCGGCTTTTTCGAGCTGTTCAAGGAAAGCGACGACGTCATCGAGCTCTCCTACTTCGGCCTGTTCGAGCGGGCGATCGGGCTCGGCATCGGCAAGTGGTTCCTGCTCCAGGCGCTCTATGCCGCCTGGCAGGACAATCCGCAGAAGGTGACCGTCACCACCAATACGCTGGACCACCCGCGCGCCCTGCAGCTCTACCAGATGATGGGTTTTTCGCCGGTTTCGACCTATGAAGCGCTGGTTCCGCCGATGACGGATGCCGAGCTCCTGAAAGCGCTCGACGGCTGATGTCGCGATTCTCACCCAAGGCGATGCTGATCGCTTTGGTGGTGATGATGCTGACGCATTCATATTCTTGACCGGAGGCAAGTATCGGGTGGCGAGAGGCATTCGACAGGCGCATCTCTTGTGCAACACGCACAGGAGAACCCCATGACCATTTCCTTCAAAGCCATGCCCGCCGCCGATGCAGAGCATCTCTGGAAGGGCGGCGCCGACGCCTACGGACGCCAGCCCGAAACGATGACATCCGACGGACCCGGTTATCCCTGCCGCCATTGCCTCAAGAATATCGATGCCGGCGAGGAATTGCTGGTTCTCGCCTACCGGCCCTTCCCCGAACTGCAGCCCTATGCGGAAACCGGCCCGATCTTCCTGCACAAGCAGCCCTGCCGGCGTTACGCGGCGGAAGAGGTCCTGCCGCCGATGCTGGCGAGCACGGATTATATCGTGCGCGGCTACGGCCCGGACGACCGGATCGTCTATGGCAGCGGCGCAGTGACGCCGACCGAGACGATCGCCTCGCGCGCCGAGGAACTGCTCGCCCGTGACGACATCGCCTATGTGCATGTCCGCTCGGCCCGCAACAATTGTTACCAGTGCCGGATCGACAAGGTCGAAGTGCCGGCGTTCGCGGACACGGCTCTCGCAATCTGAAACGCGAAAGCGCGCCGTTCTATCGAAGCGGCGCGCCATCATGTTCGTCCTGAAGCCCGCTTAGGCTTCAATTCTGGGTATTGTCACCCTGCTCGTTGTCGCGCTCGAGGCTTTCGGCGAAATCGAGCAGCAACCTGACGATCTCGCTGCCCTTCTTTTCGTCGCCCTCGAGCTTGCGGGCGATCACCTCGCGAAGGTTGAGCATGGCGGAATCGACGCTGCGCGGCAGTGACGGGCCGGTTTCGCGGCCGCGTTCGTGGCGCTCCTGCCGCTGCTTGATGCGCTCGGCGAGCTGCGACAACCGATCGAGGATCGTCGCGGCAAAGCCGCGGTTCTCGTCGAGATACTTGCGGCCTTCGTCGGTGATCGCATAGCGCTTCTTGTTGCCGTCCGCCTCGGCGACCACATAGCCGGCCTCTTCAAGATAGGTCAGCGTCGGGTAGATGACGCCGGGGCTCGGTGCATAGAAGCCGTAAGTGAGATCCTCGATATGCTTGATGATCTCGTAGCCGTGGCGCGGCTCCTTCTCGATCAGCGCCAATACGACGAGGCGCAGGTCGCCCTGCATCAGGAAGCGGCCAATCCGGCCATCGCCGTCGTCGCCAAAACCGCGGCCGCCGCCGGGACCACCCCGGCCGCCGCGTCCAAATCCTCCACCAAACGGGCCGCCGCGGGCGGCGAACACTTCCTCGAACCCTTTGCTGCCACCGCGTTCGCCGCAGCCATTACGTCCATCGAACCTGTGCTTGAACATTTTCATCTCCTTAGACTGTCTTTCGATATATCTAAAGATAAGCACACCAGATGCTCCGTCAATGACTTAGATATATCTAAATCATATCGCATTGATTTTGAACACAGAAAAACGCCGGACGCGAAGCGCCCGGCGTCTCTCCAGCCCCTAAAGTGTCTCAGCCGGTCCGCGGCACTTCCGGTTACGCGACGCTGAGCAGGCTTTCCGGAGCGAAGGCCTCGTAGCCGAGCGCTTCCGCGACCGGCTTGTTGGTGACCCGGCCCCGATGAACGTTGAGGCCGTTGCGCAGGTGCCTGTCTTCGGCGATCGCCCGCAGGCCGCGGTCGGCCAGCGCCAGCCCGTGCTGCAGCGTCGCATTGTTCAGCGCATGCGCAGAGGTCACCGGCACGGCACCCGGCATGTTGGCGACGCAATAATGGACGATGCCGTCAACCTCGTAGGTCGGCTCGGAATGGGTCGTCGCATGCGAGGTTTCGAAGCAGCCGCCCTGGTCGATCGCGACGTCGACCATGACCGCACCCTGCTTCATGCCCGAGAGCATTTCGCGGCTGACCAGTTTCGGTGCGGCGGCACCGGGGATCAGCACGGCGCCGATGATCAGGTCGGCGGAGAAGACTTCCTCTTCCACCGCGTCGATCGTCGAATACCGGGTGTGGACGCGGCCGTTGAAGATGTCGTCGAGCTGGCGCAGGCGCGGCAGCGACCGGTCGATGATCGAGACGTCGGCGCCAAGACCGGCGGCCATCCGGGCCGCATGCAGGCCGACGACGCCGCCGCCGATGACGGCGACCTTGGCCGGCAGCACGCCGGGCACGCCGCCGAGCAGGATGCCGCGGCCGCCATGGGCCTTCTGCAGCGCGGTCGCACCCGCCTGGATCGCCAGGCGGCCGGCGACTTCCGACATCGGAGCCAGCAACGGCAGCCCGCCGCGATCGTCGGTGACGGTCTCGTAGGCGATGGCGGTGACGCCGGACGCGAGCAGACCCTTGGTCTGTTCCGGATCGGGCGCGAGATGAAGGTAGGTATAGAGAAGCTGGCCGTCGCGGAGCTGTACCCATTCGGAGGGCTGCGGTTCCTTGACCTTGACGACCATGTCGGATTTTTCGAAGATTTCCTTGGCCGAACCGACGATCCTGGCCCCGGCTGCCACATAGGCGCCGTCATCCGCGCCGATGCCGGCACCTGCCTTGGTCTCGATCAGAACCTCGTGGCCGTGGGCCACATATTCACGTACCGCGCCGGGCGTCAGCCCCACGCGGTATTCATGGTTTTTGATTTCCTTCGGGCATCCGACACGCATTCAGCGTTCCTCTCAGTTGTGGCTTTCGCCGTTGATGTTCCCGTGAGAAAGAAAACCAGAAAATCGCGTGAATGTCCTTGCGAAGACGAATTGCGAAATGTCGCATTTTCGCAGATAATTGCTTGAACGGCCGATTTTTCGAAGGATCCACGAATGAGTGCATTCGATGCCATTGATGTTGCGATCATGCGAACCTTGCAGCAGGAAGGCCGCATCTCCAATGCGGAGCTTGCCGAGCGTGTCGGGCTGTCGGCGTCCGCCTGTTCGCGGCGGCTCGACATCCTTGAAAAGAGCGGCACGATCAGCGGTTATCACGCCCGGCTTTCCAACAAGGCGCTCGACTACAAGATGATGGTGATCGTCCACATCTCGTTGTCCGGCCAGTTCGCCAGGACGCTCACGGAATTCGAAGCGGCGGTCAAACTCTGTCCCAACGTGCTGGTCTGTTACCTGATGTCGGGCGAATACGACTACATCCTGCGGGTCGCCGCCAAGGACCTCGAGGATTACGAGCGGATCCATCGCGACTGGCTGTCGGCGCTGCCGCATGTGGTGAAGATCAATTCGAGCTTCGCGCTGCGCGAAATCATCGACAAGCCGAATGTGGGACTATGATCGGGATCGCTCGACTTTTACGGATCGTCCTAAAAGGATTTCAAGGCGCGGCATGTATCTTCCGCGTCAGAGAAACAACGAGGGCCGCACCGCATGATCACCACCAGCAACGGACGAATGAAGACCCGTAGTGCCGAGCGCAAGAAAACCCGCATCCTCGGTACGGTCAAATACTTCAACCAAGCCGTCGAAGGCCGCGTTACCGACCTTTCGCCAACCGGCATGGCGCTCGACCTCGGCGGACGCACGTTGCATGCCGCCGACGGCAGTCCGGTCCGGATCGAAAGCGAGGAACTCGGCATCCTGGAAGGCACCGTCAAATGGCGCCGCAGTGGCCGCCTCGGTGTGCAGTTCAGCATCAACAGCAATGCGGTGGCGCAGGTATCGTCCTATTTCCGCTTCTTCCACAGGGAAGTTCCAGCCTCGCGCTGAGGCCGGATGGCTCAATTTCGCTTCCACTCGACTTCAATTTATTCGTGCGTCACGAATCATCGCCATGCATAATTGAAACCAATGTAAAGGCGGCGCCCAACAGAAATATCAAGCGCTGAGTGGCATTTACTAATTATTTACTACTTGCCGTTGAATCCATAAGTGATAAAACCCTAATCTAAACCGGAGCCGGCGAAACTAAAACCGCCCTCGTCAAGAGTAGCGACTGTTCAAGTGTCCACGTTTTTCCCGCCTGTATTGAGCCGACAGTCACGGCGCACAGGCAAAACAAAGGGTGCTTAGATGGTTGCTGTTCCCTTTAGCCTGCCCTCTCCGACATCGCGGGCGCCGCGCCTGCTGGTTACCCTTGTCACATGCTTTGCAGTCGCCCTCCTGGCACTGGGCGCACTTCTGGCGCAGTCCGACGAGCCAAGCCGTCCGGCCGTCACTGCGGCCGAGGCGGTTGTCCTCCTGGCGCTTGCGACCGCCTTGTTCGCAGCATCCATCTGGGCAAAACGAAGGATACAGCGCGACATCGACGCCAAGTTCTGCCGGCTCGAACGGTTCATGCAGGCGTTTGGGCAGACGCAGGGCATGTTGCGCAGCCTCGACGGCAGGATCGTATTCTGGGGGATCGGCGCGGAGCGCCTTTACGGTTATTCCGAGAAAGAAGCCCTTGGAAAGGATGATGTCGAGTTCCTGCACACCCGCTGCCCAAGCTCTCTCGAGGAAATCAATTCGGCCCTCGTTCGTGATGGCGAGTGGCAGGGTGAGCTCACGCGTCGCCATAAGGACGGCAGGGAGATCCACATCGTCAGCAAATGGTCGCTGAGCCGCGGCGAGGCCGGGGAGCCGGAAGTCGCGATCGAAGTCAGCCATGACATCACCTCCATCAAGCAGGCCGAACGCCAGCTCCATCAGACCAACATCCTGCTGCGCACCATCCTGGAAACCGCGCCGGGGCTGATCTACGCCAAGGACATGGAGGGCCGCATCATCCTGGCGAATGTCACGGCGCTCGACCTGATCGGCAGGCCATGGTCCGAAGTCGAGGGACGCACGGACATGGAATTCCTGGGCAGCAAAAGCCAGGCCGGGGCGGTTATGGCCAACGATCGCCGGATCATGGACCAGGCGAAAACCGAGGAATTCGAAGAAGCCATCAGCCACGCGGGCCACCATCCGCGGATATGGTCGTCGACTAAAGCCCCCTTGCGCGACGCCGATGGTAAAGTCATCGGCCTGGTCGGCGTCTCGGTCGAGATCACCGAGAGGAAACGGATCGAAGAGCGGCTACAGCTCATGGTCAACGAGTTGAACCACCGCGTCAAAAACACGCTTGCGACAATCCAGGCCATCGCCTCCCAGACCCTGCGGGGCGGCGATCCGATCGTGCGCCAGAACCTGGAGCGGCGGCTCATGGCGCTGGCGGCCGCCCATGACGTGCTCACCCGCGAAAGCTGGGAGGGGGCCAATATCGACGACGTGGTGACCGGCGCGCTGGCACCTTTCGGCGAGGGCGGCGACTATCGCTTCGCGGTCTCCGGGCCCTCCCTCCGGCTGTTGCCGCGGGCGGCGCTCGCGCTTGCCATGGGTCTGCACGAATTGACGACCAATGCCCTGAAATACGGCGCGCTCTCGACGGTCAACGGTCAGGTCGCGATCAACTGGCAGATTGTCGGGGGTGCCAAGCCTCTGCTGCGATTGACATGGACGGAAAGCGGCGGCCCGCCGGTCGTGGCGCCCTCGAGACGAGGGTTCGGCGTCAGGCTGATCGAGCGCAGCCTTGCCCAGGATCTCGGCGGCAAGGCATCGGTGATATTCGACCAGCCTGCCGGGATCATCGGCACGATGGAAGCGCCGCTCGCCGATGTCGCCGTCTCGGCGGAGGTGACGCCATTCGTGCAAATGGGGGCAAGGTGAACGACACCCAAATCTTCGCCGGAATTCGCGTCCTCATCATCGAAGACGAGGCGCTTGTCTCGATGATGCTCGAAGAGTTCCTGGAGCAGATCGGCTGCAGGACGATGGCGACGGCCTCGCGGCTCGATGATGCGATCAGCAAGGCCCGGTCGCTTCCCCTGGACATGGCCCTGCTGGACGTGAACCTCGCCGGCGAAGCCAGCTTTCCGGTCGCCGAGATCCTTACCGCGCGGGACATTCCCTTCATTTTCGTGACCGGATACGGGCCGCTCGGCCTGCCTGCCGACATGCGCCATATCCCCGTCCTTCCCAAACCCTTCCAGATGGCCCAACTCGTCGACGCCATGCGAATGGCGGCCTATTGATACGTCCGGTTGACACCTCCTTCCGACCGCTTTTGGGATAGGCCCAGCGATCCTCACGACTATCTCCTCCACCGCTCAGAATCCGCTTGGCGATACAATCCACGCAGGTCAATATGGCGCCGAATTGTCGCTTATCGGTCCGCTCCAAGGAGGCTGCCATGCCATCGCTCAACGATCTTCATCCGATCACCCGCCGCTCGCTGCTCGGAGGTCTTGCCGCCTCGTCGGCGCTTGTCATGCTGCACCCGTTTGCTGCCCGTGCGGCTGGCAACCAGGCGCATCTGCGCATCATGGAAACGACCGATATCCACGTCCACGTCTTCCCCTACGACTATTACGCCGATAAGCCGAACGACACGCTCGGCCTTGCCCGCACCGCCTCGGTCATCGACGCGATCCGCGCCGAAGCCGGCAATTCCATGCTGATCGACAATGGCGACTTCCTGCAGGGCAATCCCATGGGCGACTACATGGCCTATGAGCGCGGCATGAAGGACGGCGACAAGCACCCGGTCATCAAGGCGATGAACGTGCTCGGCTACGATGCCGGCACGCTCGGCAACCACGAATTCAACTACGGCCTCGACTTCCTGTTCAAGGTTCTGGCCGGTTCCGGCTTCCCTTATGTCTGCGCCAACCTCACCAAGGGCCAGCTCGCCTCCGACGCCAAGAAGGACGAGCTTTTCCTGAAGCCCTACGTGATCGTCGAAAAGCAGATCCGTGACGGGTCAGGCGCGACGAGCCCGGTCAAGGTCGGCTTTATCGGCTTCGTGCCGCCGCAGATCATGACATGGGACGCAAAGAACCTCGAAGGCAAGGCGCAGACCCGAGACATCGTCGATGCGGCCAAAGCCTGGGTGCCGGTCATGAAGGAGGAAGGCGCCGACATCGTCATCGCCCTCTCCCATTCCGGCATCGACGGAGGCGGACAGAGCGACCGGATGGAAAACGCCTCGCTCTATCTCGCCGGCATCCAAGGCATCGATGCGATCTTCACCGGCCACCAGCATCTGGTCTTCCCGGGCACCAAGGATTTCGACGGCATTGTCGGCGCTGACACCAAGAAGGGCAAGCTGATGGGCAAGCCGGCGGTCATGGGCGGCTTCTGGGGCTCGCATATGGGGCTGATCGACCTGCTGCTCGAAAAGGACGGCAAGAGCTGGAAGATCGTCGATTCGACGTCCGAAGCCCGGCCGATCTATCATCGCGACGAGGCCCGCAAGATCGTCGCAGACGTCAAGGACAAGCCGGAAGTCATCGCCGCCGCCAAGGAAGAGCATGAGGCGACGCTCGCCTATATCCGCCGCGCGGTCGGCAAGAGCTCGGCGCCGCTCTATTCCTATTTCGCGCTGGTCGCCGACGACCCGTCGGTGCAGATCGTCGCCAATGCGCAGACCTGGTACATCAAGGACATGCTGAAAGAGGGCCAGTACAAGGACATTCCCGTGCTCTCTGCGGCGGCGCCCTTCAAGGCGGGCGGCCGCGGCGGCGCCGAGTATTTCACGGATGTCCCGGCGGGCGACATCGCCATCAAGAACGTCGCCGACCTCTATCTCTATCCGAATACCGTGCAGGCGGTGCTGATCACGGGAGCTCAGGTCAAGAACTGGCTCGAAATGTCGGCCGGCATGTTCAATCAGGTGCAGGCGGGCGCGAAAGACGCACCTCTCCTCAACAATGACTTCCCGTCCTACAATTACGACGTCATCGACGGCGTCACCTACCAGATCGACCTGTCGCAGCCGACCCGGTTCGACAAGGACGGCAAGCTGATCAATGCCAACTCCAACCGCATCGTCGATCTCAAGTACAACGGCAAGCCGATCGACCCGGCCCAGAAATTCGTGGTGGCCACCAACAATTACCGCGCCGGCGGCGGCGGCAAGTTCCCGGAAATCGCCGGCGACAAGGTGATCTTCGTGGCACCCGACACCAACCGCGACGTGATCGTGCGCTATATCGTCGAACAGGGCACGATTAACCCGTCGGCCGACGCCAACTGGTCGTTCAAGCCCCTGCCCGGCACAAGCGCCATCTTCGAAACCGGCCCCAAGGCCCGCCAGTTCGCGACCGCGGTCAAGGGTGCCAAGATCGAGGACGCCGGCGACGGCGAGAACGGCTTCGCCAAGTTCCGGCTCGTGCTGTAACGGCCAACACCACCCTTCGGCGATATCTGGACGGCAGCCTTGGCTGCCGTCTTTCTTTTCAATTGCATGAGGCAAGCCAATGCCAAAATTCTCCTTCCAGCAGGTAGACGTCTTCTCCAGCCAGCCGATGCGCGGTAATCCGCTTGCCGTGGTGATCGGCGCCGATGGACTGAGCGACGCGCAGATGCAGTCCTTCGCCAACTGGACCAATCTCAGCGAAACGACATTCCTGCTCGAGCCGACCGATCCGAAGGCCAGCTACCGGGTCAGGATTTTCACACCGTCGCAGGAGCTGCCTTTCGCCGGCCATCCGACGCTCGGCACTGCGCATGTCTGGCTCTCGCAGCAACAGACGTCACCGACCGGCGACATCATGCAGGAATGCGGCGCGGGCCTCGTCCGCATCCGCCGTGACGGTAATCGGCTTGCGTTTGCGGCGCCGCCGCTTACGCGCAGCGGCCCTGTGGAACCGGCGCTGGTGGAGCGGATCGCCAAGGCGCTCAGCCTGCCCACCAACCTGATCGAGGATTCCAACTGGTGCGAGAACGGCCCGGACTGGATCGGCGTGCGCCTGCCCTCGCGCGCCGATGTGCTGGCGGTCAAGCCGGACTATTCCGCTCTCGCCGGCACCCGCGTCGGGCTCGTCGGACGCTTCAATCCCGATCTTGACGGGAAGGAGGCGCAATTCGAGGTGCGCGCCTTTACCCGCAACGGCTATGAGGATCCGGTCACCGGCAGTCTCAACGCCGGCCTTGCCCAATGGCTGATCGGATCCGGTGTCGCGCCGGAAAGCTACGTTGCGGCCCAGGGCACCGTGCTTGGTCGCGCCGGCCGGGTGTATGTCGACAAAGTCGGCGACGATATCTGGATCGGTGGAGACGTGGTCACGTGTATCCAGGGGACGCTGGAACTCTGAACCCATCGGAGGTGCCATCGGGAGGGAAATTCCCGACCGATGGCTCACGATCGCGATCTGGACCGATCCGGAATGGGCTGACCGGCGGTTATGCCGCCGTCGCCCTGGCGAGACCGATTCGCGACAACAGCAGTTTCAATTCGGCCGGCGGCTTCTGCTCGATGCGCCGGTATTCACGGCCGTCGCGGGTGCGCTGGACGAGACCGAAATCGAAGAGGTCGCGGCGCAACATCGCGGCATCGCCGAACAGATGCAGCGTGTTCAAGAGTTCGCTGATCTGACGTTCGGTGAACTCCCGGTCCGCCGGTATCTTCGACCACAGGAACCACAGGCAGAGTTCCTGCAGTCCGCGCTTGCCGGGCCAGCGCACCAGCCTGCCCTCTTCGTCGAAATGGCGCGCTGTCTTGAGCACCCGCGCCTCATCGGGCGCCGGCATGTCGTCCAGCACCGGGCGCCATTCAGCGACGACGTCGGCCGTTTTGGAAGCAGCCCGAAAATGCTGGTAATTGCGAAAACCCGCTGCGCGCGTCAGCAGATTGAGCATCTCCAGATGGCTCGGCTTGTGATCGAACCTGAGGATTTCGCTGCGAAGGGATTTGGCGAAAGCCGACAGGTCGGCGATCTCCATGGGAAAGATGGATCTCGGCATGTCTTATCCTTAAACGCGCCATTCCCTCAAAATCAGGGTGTCGCTGGTCGCCGGCTTGTCGACTCTAGCACGGGATAAGTGCTGATCATCTTTGTCTGTGCAGGTTTAGCTTCCCTTTCGGGACGGCGACGCCTCGGTGAACTGCAGACCGTGGCGCCGTTATATCAGAGGTCGAAACGTCGTCAACTCGCGGCCGGCGCGCGCCGGTCGTTCCGCCGTTGTTGAGGGAATGCTTACCCTTCGCGGGCATGGTATTTGCTGGTAGAATCGATCCGAAATCGGCGGGGAGGACGCGCACGGATGCTCGAAAAGGCGAAGACCGCGGTAAGCTACGGAGACGAACCCGGCCTGCGCTTCGCCCTTGTCCTCGACGGGCACGGCGGCTGCAGGACGATGAACATGGCCGAGGCCTGCAGCTGGAAGCCGGGAGACGGTCTCGTCTGGCTGCATTTCGAGCGCGATCATCCGGCAACGGCGGAATGGATAAACACCAATGGCGGCTTCGATCCGCTGGTGGCGGAGGCTCTTCTTGCAGAGGATTCCCGCCCGCGCGTCGAGCCCCTGGACGACGGGCTGCTGATCATCCTGCGCGGTGTCTGCGCCGCTCCGCCGGAAGAAGCAGAAAAGAACTCCGACGAGATCGACCTCGTCCCCCTGCATATCTGGGTGGACGAACACCGGCTGGTGACATTGCGCGACAGCGGCCACTATATCACGGCACTACGCGACATCCGGCGGGCGCTCGACAACGGCAAGGGTCCCCGGCAGGCGGGAGAACTGCTAGCGCTCGTCAGCGACAAGCTCGTCCGCGATCTGGAGCCGGTGCTCGACGACATGGACGAAGAGGTCGACGAACTCGACGAGCTGATTTTCAAGGGAGAAGCGAGCGAGGTCCGCCAGAGGCTCAAGCTGCTGCGTCGCCGCGCCGTGCAGCTACGCCGCTATCTCGCGCCGCAACGCGACGCGCTCAGCAGGATCGAGCACGACGACGCGCCATGGCTCAGAGAGCGGGACAAGCTCCGCTTCCGCGAGGTCATCGACAAACTGATGCGGTTCATCGAATATCTCGACGCGATCCGCGACCGCACCGGCATCCTTCATGACGACCTTTCCACGGTCATCGGCGAGCGGATCGCGCGCAATTCCAACCGGCTTGCCGCGCTGGCGGCCCTTCTCCTGCCTCCGAGCGTCGTCGCCGGCCTCTTCGGCATGAATGTCGGCGGCATTCCCGGCGTCGGCGAGACCTGGGCTTTCCTGCTCATCGTTGCGCTGGTCATCGTTATTTCCGCCAGCACGCTGTGGATCCTCAAGCGCATCGAGTGGCTCTGAACCCCACGCCCCGCCGGAACCGCTTCGGCTATTCGGCGGCTTGAGGTATCCCTTCCCGAGGTTCGATACCGAGCATCTGCTTGAAGTCGTCATGGCTCGGGCAGCTCGAAAGGCGGCGCTCCATGGCCTCGACCAGCCACCGGCCCGCAGGTCCCAGCGGGTTTGCTGCTTTTCGCATGGCATAGAGCGGGTATTGGCTCTGCTCGTAGGCTTCGAGATCGAGCGCCACGAGAGTTCCGTCCATGATGTCCCTTCCGGCGACCGAAGCCGGCAGGCCGCCCCAGCCAAGACCACCCTTGATCAACTGGTGCTTGGTGGCGATGTCGCTGACGCGCCATGTCTTGTAGGACAGGACATTGAAATCGCGGCCCTTGGTCAGGCCGGACGTATCCGTGACGACCATCTGGACTTCCTCGCGCACGTCCGCGAGCGTCAGGGGCCGACCGAGTTTTGCAAGCGGATGTTCGGCAGCGGCGACCGGGATCATGAAGGAATAGCCGATCTTCTCCATCACCACCGAATCCTCCTGCCGAAGGATCGATCCGCCGATACCGATATCGGCCTTCCCGGAAATGACCATCTCCATGACCATGCCGAGCTCGCCGATATTGAGATTGAGCGCCACGCTCGGGAACCTCTCCCGGAACTCGCGCAGCTCCGTCACGACGGCATCGGACGGAACCATCACGCTCAGCGCCACCGACAGTTCCGCCTCCAGCCCCTGCTTGATGCTCTTTGCCCGGGCGCGCATCACCTGGAGGTCGGCGACAATGCGCCGGGCGTCCGTCAGCAGCGCCTTGCCCGCTTCGGTCAGCTTCGGCTGACGGGCGCCGCTGCGCTCGAAAAGCGTCACTTCGAGCTGGGTCTCAAGATTGCCGATCGTATAGCTCACCACCGATTGCGCCCGGTTCAGCATCCGCGAAGCTGCGGAAAAACTGCCCGTTTCGGCAACCGCCAGAAACACCTGCAACTGATCGAGTGTGGGATTGGCATCCATGGTCGTCATCCATATTTTCGATAGATAGCTTCGATATTATCTCAGTTTTATCGATGGGCGTCCACGCCTATCTATTCTCTCGAACACAGCGGATCCACCCGCTCCTCAATCCTTCTGCAGGCCCAAGACCGCAGATAAGATCTCCAGATAAGGAAAAGAAGCATGTCCTCGATCCTCCTCGTCACTTCCAGCCCACGCGGCGACGACTCGCTCTCCAGCAAGGTCGCCCATGACCTCGCCAACGAACTGAGCGCCCGCGACAATGGTACGTCGGTCGTCCATCGCGATCTCGGCGCCAACCCGATCCCGCATCTCGACAGCGTCACCACGTCCGCCATCCGCAAGCCTGCGGCCGACCGCACTCCGGCAGAAGCCGCCGCCGCCGACTATTCCGACAAGCTGGTCGCCGAACTGATGGCTGCCGATACCGTGGTCATCGCCACCGGCCTCATCAACTTCAACATCTATTCGACGCTGAAGAGCTGGATCGACAACATTGCCCGCGCCGGCCAGACGTTCCGCTACACGGCTGAAGGCCCGGAAGGCCTCGCCAAGGGCAAGAAGATCTATATCGTGCTCGCCTCCGGCGGCGTCTATTCCGAAGGTCCGGCCACCGGCATGAACCATGCCGTCCCGTACCTGACGACCATCCTCGGCTTCCTGGGCATGACCGATGTGGAAGTCATCTATGTCGAAGGCCTCGCCTTCGGCCCCGAGGCTGCTGAAAAGGCGATCGCCAGCGCCCAGCAGCGCAACCGGCAGCTCGCTCTCGCCGCTTAAGCCGTCCCTGCGCCTGACGGGACGAGCCTGCCAAGACGGCCGTGGACATTGTCCCGGCCGTCATTTTTTGCGCGGTAGAGCCGCTCGTCGGCGCGCCCGAGCAGTGTATCGAGTGCGTGTCCGTCTTCCGGAGCCGTGGCCACGCCGATCGAGACAGTCACGCATTGGCCGTCAGGACGTATGACCGATCGGCAGATCGCAATGCGCAGGCGTTCAGCGATCGTCAGGGCGCCGTCGTGGTCGGTATCGGGCAGGATCAGCACGAACTCCTCGCCGCCGAAGCGGGAAAGATGGTCGCTCGGGCGCGAGCCCGCCTGCAGACATAGCGCAATTTCCTTCAGCACCTCGTCACCCTTCAGATGGCCGAAGAGGTCGTTGACCTGCTTGAAATGATCCGCGTCGACGATGATCAGGCTGAGCCCGTTTCCGCGATCGAGACAGCGGTGAATGAGCTTCGGAACTTCTGCCTCGAGGCGCCCGCGGTCGAAAAGGCCGGTCAGCCCGTCGACACCACTCTTGGCAAGCAGAGCCTGGTAACGCTCGCGAAACGTCAGGTCGTTGAAGATATCGGTGATCTCGCGCGTCGATCTGGCGAGCCGCGGGATCTGCTCGATCTTGAGATAGACGGCAAACAGCAGCGAATAGAGCACCACGGACAGCAGCTTGGCATACCACCCGCCGAAGAAGACCGAAGGCGGCGCGCCGAAGAGGATGTTCAGCGCCGAATAAAAGCCGATCTGGTCGAAGGTCAGGATGGCTGCGCCGCTGATCGCGAAACGCAGCACCACATTGCCGCGCAGCACCCGCCCCAGCCGTTCATAGAGCAGGATGATGCCGATTGCGTCGACATAGAGCAGCGCCGTGCCCCACACCATCAGCCAGCCCATCTCGCTCAGGAACACCATGTCTGCGGCGCGGCCGCCCGGCAGTGCCACGACCTCATGCGCCTGGAGAATCTGGGCGATGCCGACCGTCAGGAGATTGCCGAGAAAAAGCCCGTAGATCGGCTGGCGGACGACTGCCGCATCCTCTTTCAGGTAAAGGAGCAGGATCATCATCAGCTTCCCGGCAAAAAACACTGACGAGCCTGGTGAAACGGTGCCGAACGGAAGTTCGATGTAAAAGACCGCCGCAAGATAGGTCTCCATGAAATGCATGACGCCGAGTGCCGCAAGAAATATGCCAAGGCCGAGATGGCGGCGGAAATGCAGGAAGGCGGTCATCACGGCGAAATAGAACACCGCTTCGAGAAGAAAGAGGGCGAGATTGAACACCTGCATTTCGATCCGCTTTCACCCCCGCAGGCGCTATACCGCTGTAACGGCTATCGTTTTACGTGCTTCAACCCGTGCGGAGTATGGCCATTATGCATGACTATGCAACAACGGCTGATGGGTTTCCCCTTCGAACGTGGGGTAATCCTGGATCTCCGGCAGCTTCTTTGGCACGTTACGGAGCTGAGTGGCGATGGCCGGATCGATTTCGCGCGCGATCTCGCTGACTTTCCGGGGCTTGCCGAGAAGATAACCCTGCAGCTCGTCGCAGCCTGCATGCGCGAGGAACAGCGCCTGCTCGGTCGTCTCGACGCCTTCGGCGACGATCTTCATGCCAAGGCCGGTGCCGAGGTCGATGATCGTGCGGACGATGATCTGCGCATTGTCGACCAGGTTGAGGTTGTTGACGAAGCTGCGGTCGATCTTGATCGTGTCGAACGGATAGCGGCTCAGATAGCTCAGGGACGAATATCCCGTGCCGAAATCGTCGAGCGCGATGTGGAAGCCCATGCGTTTCAGATCGTTGAGGATCTGCACGGCGCGCTTGTCGTCCTCGATCAGCACGCTTTCGGTGATCTCGAGCTCGATCCGGTGCGGATCGGCGCCGGTGCGCTTCAGCAGGTCGGCAAGATC
The DNA here is from genome assembly GCF_964254135.1 of Neorhizobium tomejilense. Taxonomy (NCBI): domain Bacteria; kingdom Pseudomonadati; phylum Pseudomonadota; class Alphaproteobacteria; order Hyphomicrobiales; family Rhizobiaceae; genus Neorhizobium; species Neorhizobium tomejilense. The sequence goes on along the minus strand of NZ_CAXUSO020000001.1, from coordinate 1,254,972 downwards.
GGCCACGAAATCCGCATGACGAAACTGCAGTGGGCTGACGTTGACGCTGATATGGCCGTCGAGGTCGTCGAGTATTCTGCAGGCCTCGGCGAGCACCCAGGCGCCGAGCCGGATGATCTTGCCGGAGGCTTCGGCGACCGGAATGAAATCGCCCGGGCTGATCATGCCGCGCTTCGGATGGAACCAGCGCAGCAGCGCCTCGTGGCCGATAATGAGGCCGCTTTCGGCCTCGACGCGCGGCTGCAGGTAGAGTTCGAACTCGCCCCGCTGCAGGGCGATTTCCAGATCGACTTCCAGCGCCCGGCGCTTTTCGATCAGTTCGTTCATGCCGGGCCTGAACATTCGGCAGGCGTTCCGGCCGGCATTCTTGGCATGATAGAGCGCAACGTCGGCGCAGCCGATCAGCGGGTCCATGTCGCCCGCATGTTCGGGGCAGAGCGCAACGCCGATGCTGACGCTGATATTGACCTGCTCGCCGTGGCCGATATCGATCGGGTAGGCCATCGCGGCAAGCAGCCGATCGCCGAACGTCTCCAGTTCGTCGGTATCGGACGTATGGGCGATGATGACGGCGAACTCGTCTCCACCGAGCCGGGCGACGATGTTGTCCGGGCCTGCCTCGGCCGCAAGCCGGACGGCGGTTTCGCGGATCACCGCGTCGCCCGCCTGATGGCCATGGATATCGTTGATGTCCTTGAAACGGTCGAGATCGACCATCAGCACGCCGCATCCCTTGCCGTTTCCAGCCGCGTCCACCAGTTCGGTCAGCCGCTCGGAAAACAGTACACGGTTCGGCAGCCCGGTCAGCGGATCGTGGAGGGCGAGGTAGCGCATGCGGCTCTCCGCGAGCTTCCGCTCCGTAAGGTCGACGAGGCAGCCGATACGAGCTTTTTCGCCACGATAAAGGATGTCGCGGCCACGCGCCTCGACCGGGATTTCCTCGCCGTTTGCCAGCCTCACGACGATCTCGTGGCTGTTGTCGTCGTTGAGTTGCATCAGGTCGGCCACGCGGATCGTCTCGCCGTCGTGGAGGATATCGAAAACGGACCGGCCGATGATCTCGATAAGCGGCAGGCCGACCATCTTGCCGAGTTGTTCGTTGCCGTCGACGATGATGCCACCCCGGTGGATCAGGATCGCTTCGAACGTGGCGTTCGCAAGCGCTGCGACGCGCTCGGAATCCTCGTTGTTGTGGCGGAGTTCCATCAGCTCTCCGCGGCTGCGTTCCTCTTCCTCGATGTTGTCCATCAGCCGGTTGAAGAGCCCGGTCAGCTTTTCGGCCTCGTCGCCCTTCACCACGGGGAGGCGTTGGCGCAGGTCGGCATTGCCGCCAAGAAGATCGGCCAGAGCGTCCTCCACATGTCCGACGCCGAGGCGCGTCGCATGTTCGGCAAGGTTCAGCCCGTCCTCTTCCTCCCTGGCCGAAACGCGGATCCGCATCAGCCGGTCCGTCGCCCAGAAAAAGGCGTAGCCGAGACCGAAGGACCAGTAGAAATTGACGCCGACGCCGACCAGCTGCACATGCAGCTGCGCCAGCCTGCCACCAGCCGGAAGGTGATCGACCGGCGCGAGAAGCGCCAGAAGCAGGGTTCCGGTGACGCCGGCAAAGGCATGCACGCCGATCGCGCCGACGGCGTCGTCGATCTTGAGCGTTCTCTCGATGAAGGCATTGCCGAAGATCGCCACCGCGCCGCCGATCGCCCCGACCATCAGGGCGCTTGCCGGATCGAGGATGTGGCAGCCGGCGGTGACCGCAACCAGCCCGCCGAGCATGCCGGAATTCGATTTTTCCGGAAGGATGACGCCGTCCTGGTAGAAGCCGATGACATAACCGACGCAGGTGCCCATGCCGCCGGCCAGTACCGTATTCATGATGATCGGCGCCACCTGGTCGGTAACGCCGAGCGTCGAACCGCCATTGAAGCCGATCCAGCCGATGAAGAGCAGCAGCGCGCCGGTGGTCGAGAGCACAGGGCTATGGCCGGCGATCCTGACCGGCGTGCCGTCGGCATCGAACTTGCCGATGCGCGGGCCGATGACCATACAGGCGGCAAGCGCCACCCAGCCGCCGGTCGAATGAACGACCGTGGAGCCGGCGAAATCGACGAAACCTATCTGGGACAGGAAGGCCGATGCATTCGGGAACAGTGCCGAGCCCCAGGCCCAGTGCACGAAGACAGGATAGATCAGCCCCGACATGAACAGCGAGCCGAACACATAGGCCGCCAGCTTCATGCGCTCGGCGACCGCGCCCGAAACGATCGTCGCGGCGGTGCCGCAGAACATCACCTGGAAGACGAAAAAGGCCGATTGCCAACTGTCGAGATCGCGCAGGAAATAGAACTCGCTCTGTGCTCCAAACAGGAAGCCGTTCGAACGGCTGAAGGCGATCATGAAGCCGACCGCAGCGAACGCGACGACGCCGAAGACGAAATCGAGAAGGTTTTTCTGCGCCACGTTGATCGAATTCTTCGAGCGCACCATGCCGGCTTCGAGCAGAAGGAATCCGACCTGCATCATCATCACCAGTCCGGCGGCGACGAGCACCCATGTCATGTCCAGTCGGGAGGTGCCCGAAGCAAGATCATCCGCGAAGGCAAAACCGGGAATAAGGCCGCCGGAAAGCCCGGAGCCGATAAAAAGCATAAAATATGACCAGCGAGATCGCATTAAAAGTCGACCGCAGAAAAGACATCGGAACAGATGCTTCAAGCTATCGCTAATGCTTTAATTTTGAGTGTGAGTCACAATTTTTGCGATCACAATGCGGAACGCATGTCACGCGGAGCGCGACTTCTCCCCATCCGAAAACAGCGAGGGACCGTTCTGGTCGATGATCTGCTGGGCCTTGCGGACGGTATATTCGACCGCGTCGTCCATGGAGGTGAAGACGTCGGCGCGGACGAAACTGCGCACCAGGGTCTCGCCGTCTACGTCCTTCTCGATACGTCCGGCCAGCCGGAACTGCGAGCCTTCGCGGATCGGCGCCGGATGGATGATGCAGCCGCCATGCTCGACCGGCTTGGCGGAAGCAGCAGGTGCCTCGGCCGATTTGCCGCCGCCGGAGAACATCGAGAAAATATTGGACAGAAACGAAGCCATATCGGCTGCCTAGCATATTCCTGCGCGAGCCGGAAGCAGGATCCCCAAGGAAAAGTCACAATCCAACGTCTCATATCACCCGCACGATTCAGGAGCCTGACCGCATGAAATGGAAGATCACCGCAGCATTCCTCCTCGTCGTCATCGCCGCGCTTTGGATCGGCAATACCTCCCTGTTCTCCCGTTTCCCGGAAGCTCCGCTCAGGATCGTTGCCCATCGCGGGCAGCATCAGCTTTTCGATGCCACCGATATCAAGAGCGACAGCTGCACGGCGAGCCTGATGCTGCCGCCGACGCATGCCTATCTGGAAAACACCGTGGCAGGCATGAAGGCCGCCTTCGATGCCGGCGCCGACGTGGTCGAACTCGACGTGCATCTGACGCCGGACAAGCAGTTCGCCGTTTTCCACGACTGGACGCTCGATTGCCGCACCGAGGCCAAGGGCGTCACGGAAGAGACGCCGATGCCGGTTTTGAAGACACTCGATATCGGCTACGGCTACACCGCCGATGGCGGCCGGACCTTTCCGTTCCGAGGCCAGGGCAAAGGCCTGATGCCGACCTTGCCGGAGGTTTTTGCCGCCCTGCCGGACGGCCGTTTCCTGATCAACTTCAAGAGCCGCCGCACGGAGGAAGGCGAAGCCCTGGCCACACTTCTCAAGACCGACCCTGGCGCGCGGGCAGCGGCGTTCGGCGTTTATGGAGGAAACGAGCCGACCGAAAAAGCGGTGGCGCTTATCCGTGGCCTTCCCGGCTATTCCAACCGCACGGCCAAATCCTGCCTCCTCAACTACCTGGCGCTCGGCTGGAGCGGCCATGTGCCGCAAACCTGCCGAAATACCCTGGTGCCGGTCCCCGCCAATCTTGCCTTCCTGCTCTGGGGCTGGCCGGAGCGTTTCTACAACCGGATGCAGGCGGTCGGGTCGGATGTCGTGCTGATCGGCCCGTTCGAGGCCGGCGACGCCGGGTCCTCCGGCATAGACGACCGGGATGCGTGGGACCTGGTGCCTTCAGGCTTTCCGGGCCTCGTCTGGACCAACGTGATCGAGAAGACACGGGCCGAGGTGGAGCGCCGCGGCTTCTGTGCCCTGCCCTCCCGACCGCAGATCTGCGGTTAGGCCGCCAATCTGCGGCAGACAGACTTCCCGCCGTCACCAAGCCCGCCTATCATCTCCCCTGGTTCGGAGGGAGTGCCGGATGCGGAGGAGATTGTTGTCATGGCGGACTGCCATTTATGTCTGCGCGATCCTGATCGCCGCCTTCGGAGTGATGCTGATGTTCGGCTCGCGCATGCCCGCTGACGGTTTTCCGGCTTTCGACAAAACCCGCCTCGGCGCCGATCTCGACGCGTATCTCAGCGCGAGCGAAAGCCACTTCGCCGATATTCGCCCGGGTGCCGCCAAACGGGTGGTCTGGGCTGATCCAGCGACGAAGGAGAAGACGGCTTTCGCGATCGTCTACCTGCACGGTTTCTCGGCCTCGGCCGAGGAGATACGCCCCCTGCCCGACCGCGTCGCGGCAGCGTTCGGTGCCAATCTCTATTTCACCCGCCTCGCCGGCCACGGCCGCAGCGGCGACGCCATGGGGGAAGCAAGCCTTGAAGACTGGCTGGCGGATTTTTCCGTAAGTCTCGCGATCGGCGAAGCGCTCGGCAATCGCGTCGTCGTCATCGGCACCTCGACCGGCGCCTCGCTCGCGACGCTCGCACTTGCCGACCCGAAGATCGCATCGCGCATCTCGGCGGCCGTGTTCGTGTCGCCGAACTACGGCATCAACAGCTTTGCGGCATTTCTGCTCACAACACCGGTCGCACCGCAGCTCTCACGGCTGTTGCTTGGGGAAAACCGCGGCTTCACGCCCTATAACGACCGCCATGCCGCCCACTGGACGACCCGCTATCCGACAAAAGCCCTGCTCCCCATGGCAGCGCTCGTGAAACTCTCGGTCGAGAGCCCGGTGGAGCGGATCACGACGCCGGCCCTTTTCCTCTATTCCTCGCTCGATCAGGTCATCCGGCCCGACAAGGTGCGCGAGGTCGCCAACCGCTGGGGCGGGCCTCATGCGCTTGTCGATGTCGGCCAGACCGGCGATCCCGGCAATCACGTGATTGCCGGCGACATCGTTTCCCCGGCGACCACCGGACCGCTTGCTGACCGCGTCATCGCCTGGCTGGAAGCGACGCTCAGATGACGAGGTTCGCCAGGATCTCGTTTTCGGTAATGTCCTGATAGCCCATGCCGGCCGCATCGAACCGTTCGAGCAGGCTGGCGAAATTTTCCGGCCTTGCGGTTTCGATACCGATCAGGATCGAGCCGAAATTGCGGGCCGATTTCTTGAGATACTCGAACCGGGCGATATCGTCTTCCGGTCCCAGAAGGTTGAGGAAATCGCGCAGCGCGCCGGGGCGCTGGGCGAGCCGGAGCACGAAATATTTCTTGAGACCGGAGTAACGCATGGCGCGTTCCTTGACGTCTGGCAGGCGCTCGAAATCGAAATTGCCGCCCGAGACGACGCAGACCACCGTCTTGCCCGCGAGCTTTTCGCGCCCCAGCATCTCGAGCGCGGTGATCGACAGGGCGCCGGCCGGCTCCAGCACGACACCCTCGACGTTGAGCATTTCGGTGATCGTCACGCAGATGGCGTTTTCCGGCACCAGCAGAACCTGATCCGGCGAAAAACCCTTCAGGGCTTCGAAATTCAGGTCGCCGATCCGTGCCACCGCGGCACCGTCGACGAAATTGTCGAGCTTGACGAGCGTGATCGGTTCGCCGGCTTCGAGGCTCTTTTTGAGGCTCGGGGCGCCTTCCGGCTCGGTGAACAGAAAATCGTCCGGCGCCACGATATCTTTCAAGTAACCGGTCGTGCCTGAGGAAAGCCCACCACCGCCGACCGGCAGGATGACCAGGTCGGGCTTCACGCCATCCGGCAGCTGTTCGAGCAGTTCGGCCGCGACGGTTGCCTGGCCTTCGATGATGTCGGCGTCGTCGAAGGGCGGCACCATGACGCCGCCGATCTCTTCCACATGGGCGCGGGCCGCCGCATAGCACTGGTCGAAGATGTCGCCGATCAACCGGATGGTGATGAAGGGGCCGCCGAACATGCGGGTCTTGTCGATCTTCTGCTGCGGCGTCGTCACCGGCATGAAGACCACGCCCGGCACTTCGAAATGGCGGCAGACGAAGGCGAAACCCTGCGCGTGATTGCCGGCTGAGGCGCAGACGAATGTCTTGCCCTTCGCGCCTGAGGCAATCGCCTTGCGCAGGAAATTGAAGGCGCCGCGGATCTTGTAGGAGCGGACCGGAGACAGGTCTTCGCGCTTCAGCCAGATTTCGGCCCCATAACGGCGGCTGAGGTGCTCGTTCATCTGCAGCGGCGTTTCGGGGAAGATCTCCCGCATCGCCACTCTGGCTTCGTCCACGCCCGCTTTCGTCACGCCTGCCCTAGTCAAGCCCGCCTTGGTCACATCGGCCATCCATTGAATTTCAAGAATGGTCCCGCTATGCCATAGGCTTACGGCTGAGACAAAGCTTCTTTCAGTTGCCGCGAACTTCGGGACAACCATTTTTGAACGCCAATCTTCTTCGGTCGGTCATCTACATAACGGCGCTCTGCGCGCTCTACCTGTCGCTCGCCATGTTCCTGCCGGCGATGGTGGACCTTTATTACGGGCATCGCGACTGGCAGGTTTTCGCGATGTCCGGCTTCATGGTCGGCGGGCTTGCCGCAGCAGCAGCGCTCGCGACCCATGGGCCCCCGCCGGTCTTCAACAAGCGTCTCGGCTTCCTGCTGGTCAACGTGTTGTGGGCGATGTTTTCGGTGGTCGGCGCGATCCCGCTTTTTCTTGCCGAACACGAGCTCTCGTTTGCACAAGCGCTGTTCGAATCGATCTCCGGCATCACCACGACGGGCTCGACCGTCATCGTAGGGCTGGACAACATGCCGCCCGGCATCCTGCTCTGGCGCTCGCTGCTCTGCTGGCTCGGCGGCATCGGAATCGTCGGCCTCGGCCTGTTCGTCCTGCCGTTCCTGAAAGTCGGCGGTGCCTCGATCTTCAAGCTGGAATCGTCGGAGACCAACGACAAGCCGTTCGCCCGGCTTGCGAGTTTCACCCGGGCCTTCCTGATCGTCTACGTGCTGCTGACGCTTGCCTGCACCGTCGCATATGATCTTGCCGGCATGGACCATTTCGATGCGCTGAACCATGCGATGACAACGATCGCGACCGCCGGTTTCTCGACCCACGACATGTCCTTCGCCTTCTTCGACAGCAACGCAATCCTGGTGATCGGCACGGTGTTCCTGGCGATCTGCAGCCTGCCGTTTTCGGTGCTGATCCTGCTGGCCGTGCGCAGCCGGCTGGATACGCTGCGCGACCCGCAAATCCTTGTTTTCCTCGGTTATCTCTGCGTCATCTCGATCGTCGTTGCGGTCTACCATCACCTGAGGAATGGCGTCGAACTCCACGACGCGCTGATCCATTCGTTCTTCAACATGACCTCGATCCTGTCGACAGGCGGCTTTGCGAGCGACGATTACACGCTCTGGGGACCGTTCGCGGTGCTGGTCGCCTTCTTCGCCACCTTCATGGGCGGCTGCTCCGGCTCGACGGCCGGCGGCATCAAGGCCTATCGTTTCGTGGTGATGGTCAACGTCATCCGCGCCGGGCTGAACAAGCTCATCTATCCGAACGCGATCTATCCCGTACGTTACGGCAGTCTGACGGTGGACGCCGAAACGCAGCGTGCGGTCTTCCTGTTCGTCAGCCTCTACATTTTCCTCTGGGTGGTCGGCAGCGTCGGCATGGCGCTGTTCGGCTACGACGTCCTGACCGCCACGTCCTCGGTCATCACCGCGCTGTCGAATGTCGGTCCCGGCATCGGCCCGATCGTCGGCCCCGTCGGCAACTTTTCCACGATCAGCGATCCGGCGCTCTATCTACTGTCGCTGATGATGCTGCTCGGGCGTCTCGAAATCCTGACCGTGCTAGTCCTGCTGACGCCGGTCTTCTGGCGGCACTAGCCCGGCACGCGCAGGAATTCGACCGGCCCGCCCGGTTCGTCGTCGTCGAAAACCGCGCAGGTCAGCTCGCCGCCGAACACGCAGCCGCTGTCGATATTGGTGCGGTTGCCGACCGTCTGCGGATTGCCGGGAAGCGGCGTGTGGCCGTGGCAGAGATGCCGGCCCCAGAATTCGCCGTCGTCGTCGCTCGCAAACCGCTTCCAGATCAGGTCTCGCTCCCGCTGCCCCTCGAGCGGTAACGTCTCGTCGACGCCGGCATGCACGAAGATCCGGTGCTGGTCGACAAGGATCAAGGGTCGGTGCGCGCACCATGACAGCACCTGCGGCGGCACGTAGCCGTCGAAGGAAACCATCGTCTCGCGGCCGCCATTGTCGATCCAGAGGATTTCGTCGTGCCCGCTGTTCTGGTGGGCGCGGACCATCATGTCCTCATGATTGCCCTTGAGCGCCGTCCACCGCCACCCTTCCTTGCGCGGCCCCGCCATGACGAGGTCGAGCACGCCCCTGCTCTTCGGCCCGCGATCGATATAGTCGCCGATGAAAACCACATGCCCGCATGGCGCATGGCCCTCCACCTGCTCGAGCAGTTCCTTCAACTGCGCAAGACAACCGTGGATATCGCCGATCGCAAAGGTAAAGCCCAAAGCACGCCTCCATCGAAGTGGATATCAAACGGTCTTCATCGCAAACGGTTGCAGGCAAGGTCAGGCTTGGTGCGGACGGCGGGGATCGAACCCGCATGACCAAAGGCCGAGAGATTTTAAGTCTCTTGCGTCTACCAGTTTCGCCACGTCCGCATGGGCGTCCTGTTTCTTGAACTTGCGCGACGCCGTCAAGCACCGAAATTGCGGAAGCGGTTCGCCGGTTGCGAAAAAAGCGAGGCGGTCGGATGGGCGGAATGCAAAAAGGGCGCGGAGATCCCTCGCCGCGCCCTTCAGAAATTATCGCAATTCAATCAACCAGCGAGCTTGGCAGCCAGCTTGGCGACGTGGGCGCCCTGGAATTTGGCGCCTTCGAGTTCGATTTCCGAAGGCTGGCGCGAGCCGTCGCCGTTGGTGATCGTGCTGGCGCCGTAGGGCGAGCCGCCCTTGACTTCTTCGGTGCCCATCTGGCCGGCAAAGGCATAAGGCAGGCCGGCGACGGCCATTCCCTGGTGCAGGAAGGTGGGGATGAAGCCGAGGATGGTGGATTCCTGGCCACCGTGCTGGGTGGCCGACGAGGTGAACATCGAGCCGAGCTTGCCGACCAGCTTGCCCTGTGCCCAGAGGCCGCCGGTCTGATCCCAGAAATTGCGCATCTGCGAGGCGACCGTGCCGAAGCGGGTGCCGGCGCCGACGATGATCGCGTCGTATTCGGTCAGTTCCTCGACGGTCGCGACCGGAGCCTGCTGATCCATCTTGTAATAGGAGGCCTTGGCGACCTCGTCCGGAACCAGTTCCGGAACGCGCTTGACCGTCACGTCGGCGCCTGCCGACTTTGCGCCTTCCGCAACCGCATAGGCCATCTTTTCGATGTGGCCGTAAGCGGAATAATAAAGCACGAGAACCTTCGCCATGATCTTCTCCATTCAATGTCTGGTGTGTGAACAAGGCCGTCTGCGGCCAGAACCAGGCCCACATGTAACGGCTTCACGGATCGGCGACAGCCCTTGCGAGGTCTACGCACTGTTCAACATCTGGAGACGATATTTCGCTTGCGGATCATAAATTCGCAACAGACGCGGTTTCTGCGTTCCTCACGACAAAATCGCTTCTGCGTTGAAAAAATTGGGCTTAGGAGTGTGGCACTTACGGAGGGATATCCATGTCTGACGCGCCGCAACCATCCTCGATCGTCACCGCCGCCATGCTCGCGATCGGCGATGAACTTCTGTCCGGCCGGACCAAGGACAAGAATATCGGCCATCTCGCCGATCTGCTGACGCTTTCAGGCATCGACCTCAAGGAAGTGAGGATCGTCGCCGACGAGGAGGATGCGATCGTCGAGGCGCTGAATGCGCTGCGCGGCCGTTACGACTACGTGTTTACCTCCGGCGGCATCGGCCCGACCCATGACGACATCACGGCCGACGCGATCTCGAAGGCCTTCGGCGTGCCCTGCATCCACGATCCGGAGGCGATGAAGCTGCTTGCCGACATGTACAAGCGCCGCGAGATGGAATTCACCGAAGCCCGCCAGCGCATGGCCCGCATGCCCGAGGGCTCCAGGCATATCGCAAACCCGGTCTCGACCGCCCCGGGCTTCATCATCGGCAATGTCTATGTGATGGCCGGCGTGCCGCAGGTTTTCCAGGCGATGGTCGACAACGTGCTGCCGATGCTGCGCTCGGGCGCCAAAATGCTGTCGCGGGCGCTGCCCTGCCCCTATGGCGAAGGTGATATCGGCACGCTTCTGTCGGCCGTCCAGAAAGCGCATCCGGAGACCAGCATCGGCTCCTATCCGAAATATGACGGGCAGCGGTTCTCGACCGAAATCGTCGTGCGCGCCCGCGACCCGCAGGTTCTGGATGCAGCCGCGCAAGCCGTGGCGGAGATGATCGCCGGCATCGACCGGGCCAAGATCGCCACCAATCCGACTGCCGACGCCTGACCCGCGGCACTCTGCCTCTCCTGCTGTCGGCGGACGCTCCTTGACCGGGATCAAAGTGCGACACACGTATTTATGAGATGCTGGTTCCCAATCCCGCAGAACCAGTTGATGAGGAGATGCAGTCATGGCCTACAAGACCATTCTAGCGGTTCTCGACACACCTCAAAACGCAAGGCCGATCACCGATTACGGGATCGCGCTCGCCGAACGCTTTTCCGCCCACCTGATCGGCGTCCACGCAGAAACACTGGCCGCCGTGCCGCTGATCGCGCCGATGGAAATTCCGGATCCCTCCGCCGTGCAGATCCTGCAGGACGCGGCGCAGAAGGAAACCGCCGAGGTCGAGCGGATCTTCAAGCAACAGTCGTCCCGCGAAGGACTTTCCACCGAGTGGCGCAGTTGCATGTCGTCGGCGGGCTATGGCTCCCATTCGGTCATGGACACCGCCCGCTCGGTCGATCTGATCGTTGCGAGCCAGAGCGATCCGGCGCATGCCGATCACCGCGCTGATCTAGAGACTTTCCTCTTCGACAGCGGCAGGCCGATGCTGCTTGTCCCCTACACGATGAAGGTGCCGCAGCCGATCAAGCGGGTGATGATCGCCTGGAATGGATCGCGGGAGGCTGCGCGTGCGACCTTCGATTCGATGCCGTTCCTCAAAGCTGCCGATAGCGTCGAAGTGTTCTGCGTCGATCCGAGCGACCGCGGCGGTCAGACGCCGGAAATGGCCGGCGCCGAGATCGCGACCACCCTTGCCCGGCATGGGATCAACGTGACGCTGTCGACGCAGGGAAAGAGCGGCGTTTCTGCGGCAGCGGCGATCGAGAACCATCTGTCGGAAGGCAGCGTCGACCTTCTGGTGATGGGCGGCTACGGCCATTCGCGCTGGTGGGAAATGCTGTTCGGCGGCGTGACGCGCAGCCTGCTCGATTCGATGACGGCGCTGACTTTGCTTTCCCGCTGACAAATCCTTGCGTCTACGGGCGAATTGCCGCTATTAGCGAGAGCCAGCAACATGCTTTCGCTAATGGTGGCCAGCCTCATGTCTCTTCCCGAAAAAGCCTTCCCCGTTTCCTGGGATCAATTCCATCGTGACGCCCGGGCGCTTGCCTGGCGTCTCGCAGGCCTCAAGCGGGATTTCCGCGCGATCGTCTGTATCACTCGCGGCGGCCTGGTGCCGGCGGCGATCATTTCGCGCGAACTCAATATCCGCCTCATCGAGACGGTCTGCATCGCCTCCTACCACGACTACGTCAACCAGGGCGAAATGAACCTGCTCAAAGGAATAACGCCCGAACTGACGGTCGACGAAGGCGCCGGCGTTCTGGTCATCGATGACCTGACAGACACCGGCAAGACGGCATCGGAGGTGCGCGCCATGCTGCCGAAGGCGCATTTCGCCTGCGTCTATGCCAAACCCTCCGGCGTGCCGACCATCGACACTTTCGTCACGGAAGTCAGTCAGGACACCTGGATCTATTTCCCCTGGGACATGGGCTTCACCTATCAGGAGCCGATCGCCAAGGCTGACCGCAGCTAAGATCTATAACAGCAAGGTCTCGGGCGGGGCGCGACGACGTGGAGTCATCTCCGGCGAGCGCTTCGTGTGGCCAGCCGCAAAATCCGGGCTCACCCCGAAGGCCTGTGGTGAAAACCGTTCAATTTGGCGTCGTGAAGTCTCGAGGAGAACTCCTCGCGGCTTGAATTTGGCATTCATCAAGGAACTCGCGTCGAGATCTCGCCCCAGGCGGGTATATTTCTCCGCTTTCCCCATGAGGGCGTCCTAATTTTATTTTTTCTTCATATAAAGGAGGAACACTGTCGTCCGTAGGCTTTGCCTGACAATGGCGACACGGGCATGATGCCTGCCGTGTAAAACTCTCAGCGTACGATGTCCGAGTTCAATCCGCCAGACTGGGGTCCCCCCGGTTGCGTCTGCATGACATCGAGGCCCGCATGCGTGATTTTTTGAATAGGATGCCGCTGACCACGAAACTGGCGGCGCTTATTGTCGCGGTCAACATTTGTGGCGTTTCCGCCCTGGCGACCTATACCTGGATATCGGAAACGCGCTTGCTGATCAGCACGGCGACGGCACATTGGTCGCGCGGCGCCGAACAGTTCGCGTCGGTTGCGGCCGGCGGCGTGAAATGGGGCAAGGTCAACGCGGTGCGGGAGGCCTATGCCCTGCAGCGCGACAACCCTAACCTCGACCTCGTCCAGTTCGCCGCGTTCAATGCCGAGCTTGCGCCGGTCGACATCTGGGCACGCGACGGCGTGGCGGGCGTCCTGTCTTCCGCCGAACTGGCTCAGGCGATCGGTCAGAAACCCGACAGCACGGTTGTCGATACGACGCTGGCTTCCAGAGGCCTGGTCGGGATCGTCGTTCCCCTGCCCCCGGACAAATCCGGCAAGGTCACGGGCTATCTCTTCACTGCCTGGTCGGTGGCGAAAATCCTCGCCAAGGCGCAGCAGGAAGTGCTGAATACCCTGCTTATCCAATTGCTCGTCATCACCGTCGCGGTCACAGCCTTCCTCTTCGCAATGCGCCGGCTTGTCGGACGCCCCGTCAGGAACCTCAGTGCACGCATCATCGCCTTGCAAACCGGCGACCTCACCTCCCCGGTCGAATACCAGCGCAATGGCGACGAGATCGGCGTTCTCTCGCGCGCACTGGAAGTGTTCCGCGGCGAGGCTATCGCGAAGGTCGAAGAAGAGCGTATCGCCGCGGAGCAGCGCCAGTCGCTTGACGAGGAACGCGCCCGTAATACGCGGATCACCGAGGAAACCAGCAACACCCAACGGGCCGTCATGGCAGAGCTCGGACACGCGCTGGAAAAGCTTGCCGGAGGCGATTTTTCGATTCATCTCAATGGCCTCGGGCCGGATTTTGAAAAACTGCAGCAGGACTTCAACAACATGGTCGAGGCGGTTGCCGCCGCGCTGACGGAGATCAAGGAAGCGTCCCACCAGGTGGAGGATCGCTCCAGCGAGCTTGCCGGCGCCGCCGACCAGCTGGCTCAGCGCACGGAACGACAGGCCGCCGCTCTCCAGGAGACCGCCGCCTCCCTTGGCCAGGTCACGACAACGGTCAGAACCTCTTCGCAGAAGGCCGAGAGCGCCGGGCACCTCGTCGAGGAGACGAAGAAGGGCGCCCATTCCTCGGCAACCGTCGTCCGCAACGCGATCGGGGCGATGGACCGGATCCAGGCCTCGTCCAGCCAGATCGGCCACATCATCGGCGTTATCGACGAGATCGCCTTCCAGACCAATCTCCTGGCGCTGAATGCCGGCGTCGAGGCAGCCCGCGCGGGCGAGGCCGGCAAGGGTTTTGCAGTCGTTGCTCAGGAAGTGCGCGAGCTGGCCCAGAGATCGGCCAATGCGGCCAAGGAAATCAAGGTTCTGATCACCAGTTCCAATCAGGAGGTCGCTGCCGGCGTCGGGCTTGTCAACGACACGGGCGACGCCCTTCTCCAGATCGGCGACCAGATCAACCGCATCAGCGACAGCATCGTTTCGATCGTCCTGTCCTATCGGGAACAGGCCACGGGCCTGCAGGAGATCAACGCCGCGATCAATCAGATGGATCATGCCACGCAGCAGAATGCCGCGATGGTGGAGGAAACCAATGCAGCCTGCCAGGAACTGCTCTCGCAAGGCCGTCTGCTGCTGAGTTCGGCCAGCAGCTTCACTGTCGGAAACACAGCCGGAAATGGTGCCCAGGCCCATTCCGAATCGGGGAGGCATCAATCTCTCTCCGACAAAAAAACCGGCTTTGCCGCTCCGTTCAGACAAGCGTCCTGAAGACGCCTCTGAAGCGGCATGACCTCATAAACGTCAGCAACCTATGGAAGGGAAACACCTATGCATAAGATCATCGTCATGCTCCTTCTCGGCAGCACCGTATCCGCCTTGCCGCTTGGCACGGCTCTGGCCGAGGAGGCTCACGTCGCGCCGGTGACCGAATATGTCACCGGTAAAGTAAAGCCCTGGCTCACCGACGCAGTGATCATTTCGGCGATCAAGGCCCAGAATGCCACCAATGCCAAGCTGAGCGACGCCGATATCCTGGCGCTCGACAAAAAATGGCGCGCCGAGGTCGACAGTTCCAATCGTGCTACGATCGACAGCGTGCTGAACAACGCCTTGTCGAAACTTCTCGTGGAAAAGAAGGAAAAGTCCGAGGGGGCGATTACGGAAATCTTCGTCATGGACGCCAAGGGCCTCAATGTCGGCCAGAGCGACATCACCTCCGATTACTGGCAGGGCGACGAGGCAAAGTTCAAGAAATCCTTCGGTGCCGGCAAGAACGCGCTGTTCGTCGATGAGGTTGAAAAGGACGAATCGTCCCAGACGCTGCAGTCGCAGGCAAGCGTGACGATTACCGATGAGAGCGGAGCGCCGATCGGCGCCGTGACGATCGGAATAAACGTCGATTCTCTCTGAACCGGGCGAGATCCCCTGGCGCTGCGGCATCGTTGACGCCGCAGCGCCAGGAAAAAATAAACGAAGACCCCGGGCTCGCCGATGGCGAACCTGTTCGGCACACATCCGCGCCCTTTCGGGTAGCCTGCACGGCTATCGTCCCGACTCGCTTGAAGTCAGCCGGGACACCTGGGCCTCTTTTCCGCGGGATAGGCTTCATCGGGAGCCGAGCACCAACGGCTGATTCTTTCCGGCCCTTTTCAAAAATCTTGGTCCTTGTCACTGGCCCGCCGGTCAAAAAAACGCGCGGGCTTATCTATTAGTGGTGGCCACAGATTCTTGAACTGCCTCGATATGGTACGGCCGAACCCTCAAAACCCCGCTAGATCGGGCTTTCGGCACCTGCCCCCGCTCACGAAATATTTCCGCGCCTCGTAACGCAAGTTTCAGGCTGTCCCCGCAACTGCCTGAGAATCCTCGTCTATTTCTTCGTCCCCGTTATCCACAGCCACGAACCACAATATCTTGTGGTTATAAAAGCGTTGCAATCTACGCCTTGACGAATCTCTCGGCTCGTTCGACAGTGTTCCTTACGTTGCGGCGGCGACTGGACCGGAATTAACGAGGCCGGTTCTTCTTCGAGTTTGACGGGAAAGATCATGCAGTCCGGCTATGAGGGACGGGCTGCTATCACGGTCTCCGTGCGTGCTCGATTTTCCGCTCCGGAACAACGGCTGGGACTGGCGGAAAGATTCTGTTAATACTATATGTAGTAGTGTTGCAGCCGTTATCACCACAACATACAGGTTGGCATCTGCGGATGATCACCTGGGATCGGGAACATTCAACTGGCTGCGCGCGTCGAACGTGTGGGCTGGAGCGGCACATCTGCGCCTTATCATCAGGCGCCAACGGACGAGGATTAAGGCAATGCGCATCGAACGTCGTTTCACCAAGCCGGATACAGGCGCTTATGGGGAAATCGAATTCCGCAAGGGGATCAGCGAGATCCGCAATCCGGACGGCTCGATCGTCTTCCGGCTTGCCGATATCGACGTGCCGGCGCAATTCTCCCAGGTTGCGACGGACGTTCTGGCGCAGAAGTATTTCCGCAAGGCCGGCGTTCCGAAGTTCCTGAAAAAGGTCGAGGAAAACGACGTCCCCTCCTTCCTGTGGCGCTCTGTAGCTGACACGGAAGCGATGAAGGCACTGCCGAAGGAAGAGCAGTACGGTTCCGAAACCGATGCGCGCCAGGTTTTCTCCCGCCTTGCCGGCACCTGGACCTATTGGGGCTGGAAGGGCGGCTATTTCACGTCCGAAGAAGATGCCTCCGCCTTCATGGATGAGCTTGCCTACATGCTCGCCACCCAGCGCGTCGCCCCGAATTCCCCGCAGTGGTTCAACACCGGCCTGCACTGGGCCTATGGCATCGACGGCCCCGGCCAGGGCCATTTCTATGTCGACCCCTTCACGGCTAAGCTCACCAAGTCGAAGTCGGCCTATGAGCATCCGCAGCCGCATGCATGCTTCATCCAGTCGGTCGAGGACGATCTCGTCAACGAAGGCGGCATCATGGACCTGTGGGTCCGCGAAGCCCGCCTGTTCAAATACGGCTCCGGCACCGGCTCCAACTTCTCGATGCTGCGCGGCGCGGGCGAAAAGCTCTCCGGCGGCGGCCGTTCGTCGGGCCTGATGAGCTTCCTGAAAATCGGCGACCGCGCTGCCGGCGCTATCAAGTCGGGCGGCACCACCCGCCGCGCCGCCAAGATGGTCGTCGTCGACATCGACCATCCGGATATCGAGGAATACATCAACTGGAAGGTCAAGGAAGAGCAGAAGGTGGCGGCCCTCGTCACCGGCTCGAAGATCGTCTCCAAGCACCTGAAGGCCATCATGAAGGCCTGCCTGAACTGCGAAGGCGGCAGCGGCGACGATTGCTACGATCCGCTCAAGAACCCGGCCCTGAAGCGCGAGATCAAGGCGGCCAAGAAGGACCAGGTTCCGGAAAACTATATCGGCCGCGTCATCCAGTTCGCCCGCCAGGGCTACAAGGACCTGGAATTCAAGACCTATGACACGGACTGGGATTCGGAAGCCTATCTCACCGTCTCCGGCCAGAACTCCAACAACTCCGTCTCGCTGAAGGACGACTTTTTGCGCGCCGTCGAGCAGGATGGGGACTGGAACCTCACCGCCCGCAAGGACGGAAGGGTGATGAAGACGCTGAAGGCCAAGGACCTCTGGGAACAGATTTCCTACGCCGCCTGGGCGTCCGCCGATCCGGGCATCCATTTCAACACGACGATGAACGACTGGCACACCTCGCCGGCCGGCGGCCCGATCCGCGGCTCGAACCCGTGCTCGGAATACATGTTCCTCGACGACACGGCCTGCAACCTCGCCTCCATGAACCTGCTGCAGTTCAAGGACAAGACGACCGCCCGCATCAATATCGCCGATTACGAACATGCGACGCGGCTGTGGACCGTCGTGCTGGAAATCTCGGTGATGATGGCGCAGTTCCCGTCGCGCCAGATCGCCGAGCTCTCCTACCAGTACCGCACGCTCGGCCTCGGCTACGCCAATATCGGCGGCCTGCTGATGTCGACCGGCATCGCCTACGACTCTCCGGAAGGCCGCGCCATCGCCGGCTCGCTGACCGCGATCATGACCGGCATTTCCTATGCCACCTCGGCTGAAATCGCCTCCGAGCTCGGTCCCTTCCCGAACTACGCGCCGAACCGCGACAGCATGCTGCGGGTCATTCGCAACCATCGCCGCGCCGCCCATGGCGAGACCTCCGGCTACGAACAGCTGTCGGTCAACCCGGTAGCGCTGATCCATTCGGAAAACCCGGACCAGGATCTGGTCGCCCATGCCAAGGCTGCCTGGGACAAGGCGCTCGCGCTCGGCGAACAGCACGGCTACCGCAACGCGCAGGTCTCGGTTATCGCTCCGACCGGCACGATCGGCCTCGTGATGGATTGCGACACGACCGGCATCGAGCCCGATTTCGCGCTCGTCAAGTTCAAGAAGCTCGCCGGCGGCGGCTACTGGAAGATCATCAACCGCGCCGTCCCGGAAGCCCTGCGCACGCTCGGTTATTCGGAAAGCCAGATCGCCGAGATCGAGGCATATGCCGTCGGCCACGGCAACCTCAACCAGGCGCCCGGCATCAACGCCGGCTCGCTTCGGGCCAAGGGCTTCACCGACGACAAGATCGAAGCCATCAACGGCGCCACCAAGGCCGCCTTCGACATCAAGTTCGTCTTCAACCAGTGGACGCTTGGCGCAGACTTCCTGAAGGGCACGCTTGGGGTCACCGACGAGCAGCTCGCCGACGTGAGCTTCAACCTGCTCGAACATATCGGCTTCTCCAAGAAGGACATCGAAGCCGCCAACATCCATGTCTGCGGCGCGATGACGCTCGAAGGCGCTCCCTTCCTGAAGGCCGAACATTTGGCCGTCTTCGATTGCGCCAATCCCTGCGGCAAGATCGGCAAGCGTTACCTCTCGGTCGAAAGCCATATCCGCATGATGGCGGCCGCCCAGCCGTTCATCTCGGGTGCGATCTCCAAGACGATCAACATGCCGAACGACGCGACCGTCGAGGATTGCGGCTCCGCCTACATGCTGTCCTGGAAGCTCGGCGTCAAAGCCAACGCGCTTTATCGCGACGGCTCGAAGCTCTCCCAGCCGCTCAACTCGTCGCTGATTGCCGATGACGATGCGGAAGACGCGGTCGAGGAACTGCTGGCCCAGCCGGCAGCAGCCCAGGCCGTGACGATTACCGAAAAGATCGTCGAGCGGATCATCGAAAAGGTCGTCCGCAGCCAGGAAAAGCTGCCCGGCCGCCGCAAGGGTTATACCCAGAAGGCGAAGATCGGCGGACACACGATCTTCCTGCGCACCGGCGAATACGACGACGGCCGCCTCGGCGAAATCTTCCTCGACATGAACAAGGAAGGCTCGGCCCTGCGCGCCTTCATCAACAACTTCGCGATCTCCGTCTCGCTCGGCCTGCAGTATGGCGTGCCGCTTGAGGAATATGTCGACGCCTTCACGTTCACCAAGTTCGAACCGGCCGGCATCGTCACGGGCAATGACGCGATCAAGAACGCCACGTCGATCCTCGACTACGTGTTCCGCGAACTGGCGATCTCCTATCTCGGCCGCCACGACCTCGCGCATGTCGATACGTCGGACTTCTCCAACACCGCGCTTGGCCGCGGCGTTTCGGAAGGCAAGGCGGATGTGGTCTCCAAGGGCCTGACCCGCGGTTACAAGCCGACGCTCGTCTCCGGCACCGGCGGCGATCGCCCGGCCGACATCAAGGGTGCGGCCACCGCTGCCCCTGCCCGCGCCTCGGCCGGCACCAACGTCACCGCCTTTGCCGGTGCCGCCGCCCGCAAGCTGGAACCGACCGTCGCCATCTCGACTTCCGAAATCGTCTCCTTCAAGCGGGATTACGAGGAGCGCGCCAAGGAACTCGCCGAAGAGATCGTCGAGGAACTGACCGAAGAACAGGCAGCCACCACGGCCCTCTTCTCCGACAAGGCCGCCGACGAGGCTGCGACCGCCAAGACGGAAGCCAAAAAGGTCGAAAACGAACGCCGCATGCGCTCGATTGCTCAAGGGTATACGGGCAACATGTGCGGCGAGTGCCAGAACTTCACGATGGTCCGGAATGGGACTTGCGAGAAGTGCGACACTTGTGGGGCTACGAGCGGCTGCAGCTGATTAATGCAGGAATAAGTGGTTGGATGGACCCCACTGAAAAGTCATAAAACCGGGGTTTGGAGTCATAAAAGTCCCATCTGCTGAGTCATAAAACAACAGCGGGACATCTGAAATCGCTCTATCATCCCGAAAGAACGAATATTTCCAGGCACTTAGGTGCCTGGAAGATGCCTCTAGGAACAAATCATGAAACAATCGCGCCGGTAGGCATCCCCGATCCGACACCACCTTCAAGCATTCAGCATTCATCCGCCCACAGGCGAACAAAAAGGAAGTTGTAATGAGTTGGTCCCGTCATAAGAGCCTTCAGCGTATCCGGTCATTCCGCGCCACCGCGCCAGCCGCCTCGATCAACCTGAGAAATTTCGACCTGAGCTACATGACCGCCCGAGCGGCGACGATACGGACGAGGATGAACCTTGGCGGGAAATCCGAGCCGCTGATCTTCGATGTTCCGCCTGACACCGCGATCCGGGTTGAAGGCGTTCACGTCTACATCCAGATGCTGGACTTCGCGGCGGCGATGACCGAGCGGGAGCGGGAGACTGAAGCCAGTCATCGCCGCGTCCTCTCGATGCTCCATCTCAACTACGCGGCATGCGATCAAGTCGCCGACGAATTCGAAGCGCAACGCGTCGATTTCCATGGCGCGCGCATGCATGCCGTCATTGTCTCTCCTCCCGGCCCCGGCAACGAGAAGGAACGAGCCGAGAGAGCTCTTGCATTCGCTGACGCTGCCAAGCGTGCTATTGAGGAAGTCGGTCGCACTACGGAGAACGGCCGCTACTCGACCCGCATTCGTGTCGGAGTGGACAGCGGGTCTGCGGTTGCCGTGAACAGCGGGACCAAGGACGAGCGCGAGCCGCTCTTCCTTGGAGCACCCGCGAACTACGCGGCCAAACTCGCCGAGGGCGACGAGGAAGGCGTCTTCATGTCGAACAGGGTCCGAAAGGACCTTGGACTTCCGCAGCTCTTCAGCATCGACACGTTCGCGGCCGAGCGAGCGAACCCAACGTCGTCCGTCGGAAATATCGGCCTCTCGACAAACAGCAGCTTCCAATCGAAGCGCCTTTCAGACGCTGACATTGTGACGGCAGCATCCCGCGCAAGAAGCCGTTTCGTGCTCGACGTGGGCACCGACGCCAGCTTCTCGTTCCACAGGCACACGCCGCCGCTGAAAGCGATCGACTTCACGCTCCTAAAGCCCTCGAACTCGATCCGGATGGGATTGATGTCAATCTTCGGCGACATTGACGGCTTCACGAAGTATGTCGATGACTGCATCGCCCAGCAGCGGATCGGCGAGATGGTTTCGAATCTGCACGTCATCCGAAGCGAACTGGCGGCAACCCTGTCCGAGGATTATTCGGGCCGCAAGGTGAGGTTTATCGGCGACTGCATCCATGGTCTCCTTGCAGAGGGCACTTCGCAGGACACGGATGCCTCTGCTTCCGTGGTGGCGGCGGTCAAGGCGGCTGGCGGAATGCGCTCAAGCTTCGAGCTCTGCCAGGAGGAAATCGGTGGCATCGACAAGCTGGGGATCGCCATCGGCCTTGAGTTCGGTGAGACGCCCATCACGCGGATCGGGATACGTGGGGAGCGGAGTGTCCGGTGCTCTGTCAGCAGGGCGGTCTCGCGGTCGGAGGAACTTCAGGGCGACTGCACGGGCGACCAGACCGCTCTTGGCCCGACTGCGCTCAATCATGCTCCAGCGAGCATTCGAAGATTGTTCGAAGGTGGTGTCGCCTGGGGGCTCGATTCAGAATCGGTGGGAGAACATCTCGGCTCACCTCCAGTCGTGAGCAGCGGAACGGTCAGCGCCGTAGCGGCCCCTTACAACGCCGGAGAGCGATGATTGCCATTGGATCATATCTTCCAGGCGATCCCTGATTGGTTCAGCGGCGCCACTCGCACGGGACCCGAGATACTTGGGGTCGCCGTTATCCAGCTCGATAGTGCCGTTGGCGAGATCAAGGTTGATCTCAGGGTGCGTGATCAGGACGGCGAGATTGAGGTTCAGGAGCAGGTGCCTGGAACCAACTATCCCAGGACATGTCATGAACGGCATCTGCAATCGAATGAGCATTTTTGCATCGGGTTCAATGCAGGTAAAGGAATCGTCTCGAATGATCACGCGGTGGTCTGGTGGGCTCTGCTCCGGCATTTTCTAAAGCTTCAAAGGGTGGCTGATAGAACTGGCCGCTGGCCTCCACAACAGGAGCTGGCCCATGGTTGCGCAGGGCCGCACCAGCTCGCGGCTGTCGCCGCAGCAAAGATGCTGGGTATCGAGAACGAGTACATGGAGATGCTCGCAGGTGAGCCTGCATGGTTTTCCTACAGCGGCCTTAAATTCAATGCGCGGGATCGCTTGAAAAACAGTTGGCTCCCTTGCCCTGTGGGCTGCCGAAGGAATGGCAAACCGATATCCCGGGCGTCTTGCTGCCGACCCGAAGCCGTTACCACGCTGATCAGGCAGGAGCGTCTCAGGAGAGAGAAGACAGCGGACTTCTATTGGTCAGCGCGCGCTCGCGGCGAGCGATGCTGCGGGACGATGTTGAGATGCGGTCTGCGCGATCTCCCGCCTGACGATGCCATGTATTCGGGGAACTCAGGAGACGGATCCCAAGGTCCCGTTGAAACTGCGAAATCTGGAGAGGCTTGAACTGGGATGACCAATGAGAGCTTTCTCAAGGATCGCGTCGAATCTCTCTTCCGCACCGAATTCGACCAGCGGGATGGACGGGTCGTGCCGACGACGGAAGACGTGGTCTTGAAAAACGGTGCGGTCAAAATCGACGCCGCCTTCCTGTATGCCGACCTTGCGGGTTCGGCAAAATTGTCAAAGGCATGCCCTTGGTCTACGACCGCGAAGATAATCCGGGCATTCCTGGATTGCTCCACTCGTCTCATCATCAAGCATGGTGGGCACGTCCGCAGCTTCGACGGAGATCGCGTGATGGGCGTATTCGTCGGCGATTCAAAGAATAGCAATGCCTCTATCTGCGGGCGAGAAATCCATTGGAGCGTCCGCAAGATCATTCAGCCTGCGGCGGAAAAGCAGTTCAAGTCGGTATCCGACAATGGCATTGAGATCCGAAACTGCTCAGGTATCGATGCCGGAGAAGTCCGGGCTGTACGCTCCGGGGTTCGGGACAGCAACGATCTCATCTGGATCGGGAAAGCCGCCAGCCTTTCCGCAAAACTATCGGATGTCAGAGACGGAGGCTACTGCACCTATATCTCCAGCCGGATATACAACAAGCTCAGCAAGGAAGCCAAATTCGACACCGATGGGAAGAACATGTGGGAGGCGCGGTCCTTCGTCTTCGCCGATGAGACGGAGACCGTATATCGGTCCGGCAACTGGAAGAAGCCGTGAGGCGGGTCACCTCCCTCATCATTTCCCGTAAGAAACATCTGATTTTTCACAAGGAGCCGTCATGAAGGAACGTTTCGAGGGCGAAAACCGAGTAGCATTGATCGGCAATCTGAAGCGTCAGTTCGATAGTGGAGACACCGAGGTTGCTGAAGCGATCGCGTCCAGTGGAGAGCTTGTTGAGTTTAATTCGGGCGACATCCTGATAGCCGAAGGCGGCGAGGACAACGATGTCTTCTTCCTGGTTTCTGGAGTGGTCTCCATCGTTGTCAAAGGACAGGAGGTCCGGCAGCTCAAGATGGGCGATCATGTCGGAGAGATGGCCGCGATCGAGCCTTCGCAGCGCCGCGCCGCGTCCGTCATCGCGGTGGAGACCGTGGTCGCGGTGAAAATGGCCGGCAGCGAATTCACGAAGCTAGCCGACAGGTTTCCACCACTTATCTGGCGGTCGGTCGCACAAGAACTCTCGAGGAGACTTTATGACCGGAACAGGCATATGACTGCTCCGAACGCGAAGCCCCGCATGTTCATAATGTCCTCTGTCGAAGGACTGGAGGTTGCCAACGAGATTCAGGCTGGCCTCCAGCACGATGCCCTTCCAACCGTGTGGCCCAATGGTGTCTTCTGGGCGGGCGGCTATCCCTTGGAATCCTTGGAAACGGCCGTGGCCGAGAGTGATTTCGGAGTTGCTGTGGCCCTCTTCGAGGACATCGTCGAGACGAGTCGTGGCGACCGCAAGCCTACGATCCGTGACAACGTTCTTTTCGAACTCGGCATGTTCATGGGGCGGCTTGGCCGCAGAAGAAGCATCCTGGTGTATCCGAAGCTTCCAGGACTTGTTCTGCCATCAGACCTCCATGGATTGACGCCGGCTGCGTACAATCCTGGAGAGCCCAGGGATTTGCCGACGCTGCTCGGTCCGGTGTGTACGCAGATAAGGAAGATCGTTCGCCAGCTCGGTGTGAAGACGGCGGGGAATTGAGCTTCGCTCGAGCGCCCGAAACTTCATTGACTAATACTCCTGGCCACAGACTTTCCGAAACAACCTGCGCCTTGACTTCAGCCGGCCATTGCCGGTGATTCTCACGCCGGACGGGCGCGGGCGGAAGTCCCTCACCTCGAAACTCGATCCGACATTCGAAATCGTCAATACCGACACAACGGTCGATGACGTCTTCGATCGAATAAACGTAACCGCTGTTCCGCTCCCACGTTGTCCTCGCCGCGCTGATCTGTGACCGCCTTCCATGGACGAGCAACGGGAGTTTCTCCATGGAGACTACATTGGAGGTTCTCACGGCCAGGAAATCTGGAAGTGAGGTGCACCGGCATTGCCCGGATCAGATCAAGGCGCAAATCGTTTCTGAGAGCCTTCGGCCCGGAGCGTTGGTGAATGGTAACCCCTGTGCTGTTCCCACATTGTCTCCGTGCCTGCGACCTCGTCAGGCTGAGAGTTGAGGGCCTGTGGTCCGGCAGTTCGGTTCGGGACCGGGCGATCATCATCCAGAAGAAAACGAATCGACCCGTACAGTTTGAGGTCACCGAGCAGACAAAGACTGCGCTCGTGGCGTGGCTCCCCTTCGCTCGGAGGAATGGCGGCAGCTATCTGTTTCCAAGCCGGAAGATGTCGCATCATTTGTCCACGAGGCAATATGCCCGGATTGTCCACCGCTGGTCGCGTCCATCGGGCTTGACGCTAATGCCTATCGCAACCACTCCATGAGGCGAACCAAGGCAGCGCAGATTTACAAGAAGACAGGTAACCTGCGAGCCGTCCAGATTCTACTCGGTCACACGAAGCTCGAAAGCACGGTTCGCTACCTTGGAGTCGAGGTGGATCGCGGAGCAGATTGACCTGTAGGCTTCTGACCATCGGCGTTAGCCGATGGTCCCCCTCGCGCCAATAGCGGCCATGCAGCCCGAGCGGCCTGCTACACCTAAGGTAAAGGCTGAAAGAAAAGGGAACGGCGCGCCCGCTGATGCCTCGCCCCGTCTCAGAACGGGATATCATCGTTTAGATCGTTTTCCGCAAGCGGTGGCATGGCGGCGTCGTTTGCCGCGAGAGGCACTGGCATTGGGGGTACGGGATAGATGGCTCTAAATGCACCAACAAATGCTTCACGTTCATTGAGCCTTACCAAGACAGGGTTCTCGCAGGACGATGCCTTACCGAAGACCACCGCATGGCGGGCTTCTAGGCTGGGAAGTATCTTCGCGTAGTCGCTGCCGATGTAGTTGGACAGGAATTCTTTGCCCGTATCGTCGAAAGTGCGCATCGCAAATATCGTGTTGCACTGATTGAGGATGGTCTTCGTCACGTTCGCCGTTCGTTGTGTTATCAGCAAGCAGCCTAGCCCGTACTTTCTGCCCTGGAGAATAGCGCGGGCACTTCTGGCGGTTGCCGCCTTATCACCTTCCGCTATAACCGAATTCCATTCCGGAACCAGTGAGTGGGCTTCCTCATAGACAAGGCAAACGCGCGCCTGGCCCGTCATGCCCATTTCCTGGCACACCATCAGTGCCGCATCGGAGATGATGGCCGTGATCTCTGTCGGTGTCAGTGTCGCCATGTTGGCATTGTTGTTGAACATGCCGCTTGCCTGCCGGGTGACCTCGAACTGCGCAGGGTTGATCACTCGCAGACGGCGCTGATCGGCAGGATCGACAAAGGCACGCAATTGCTCAATCACCCGTGCCCGGAAAGCCAGATGACTACCGCCCTGTTCCTGGTTCTGGTGGGCAGCACCTCCTTGGCCGGCATGTACCAGAGCAAGGCGTTGCGCTTCTTCACCGGCAGGATCGAGAAATTCGGCCAGCAACTGGCCATACTGGTTTGTAAGATCAAGGCAGATGACCTTGATGCCGTCGGCAATCATTCGCTCAACCAGCTCAATCGCCAGATAGCTCTTTCCGATTCCGAGAATGCCCAGAACTGCGGTGTTGTGCGTAACGGCGGAGGAGATATCGAGACTTACCCCAAAGCCGGTATCCGGGAAATGGCCGATTGCATCAGCGGCCGGGGCCGCTTCGTCTGAGGGGAGCATGAAGACAGGGGAGTTAATCTTCGGGAGCCATTTTACCGGGACGAACTTGCCAGCGTCGGTATCCCAGCGGCCTATTTTACGGGCTTTAGCGCGAGCATAGCCGTAGGTGTTTTTCTGCTGGACGATGTTCTCACGGGTCAGACCTTCAATGATCTGAAAGATAACATGAAAGTCGCCGATCCGTACTTCCACCAGCCGTCCTTCGGACAGGTCGCGCTCCTCCGTCACCTCAAAAAGGACGTATTCCAGACTCGTATCGCTGACCACGATACCACAGAGTCGGTTGATCCACTGGATAGCGGGGACGTCGGCCAACTCTTCGGGTGTGGCTCTCAATGCAAGCGCCATCGCCGCGCCTCTGGGGTCGGGCAGCTTACCGATGCGATCCTTCAATCCATCAGGGAGCCGGGCCGTCAGTACGCGCAGCAAGTTACCCTCGTCCCGGCCAACATAGTTCAGGGCCACGCCTAGCATCCACGGTCCGTTATTATCGGCAACAACAAGAGGTGTGCCGCGCGGCACAGTTTTATCACCTAGCTGACGGACAAGGACAATTCCCGGCGACTGGTGTGCCGCGATTTGTCCAATGACCTCTTCAGTTTGTATGGTCTGAAATTGTCCGTCTATCCAACCTAGGAATGACAGAATTGCTTCAACCGGACGTAGTGCGACAATCACTGCCCAAGCCGTCAAAATGGCAATTGCCTCGTCGGTGCGAGTGCGATGGAATAGCCACACGCATGCCAGAATAAGGATCGTGAAGATAACCGAAGGACTGCCAAGGCTGCGCACGGCGCGGTCGGCGGCGCCAACCCATAGTCGGGTTTCGATACCTACCGGCACACGCATGAGAAGTACGATCACTGAAAGCAGGCATATAACGGTACAAAAGACGGCGATCGCCCAGATCAGGACAAGGTCCCAGGACTCAGCGGGAACGACTAGTGAACCGGCGGCGATAGCGGCCAGAGCAACGAAGCTATTGGTCGCGGCATCTGCAGGTGGCGTGAAATGCGGATTGAGAAGGCGACTACCGAACAGCAGACTCGCGAAACCGCTATAGACCCAGATCGCGTTTTCATTCGGGGTCAGGCCAGTAGATATCACTTTCCACTGAATAAGAGCCAATAGAAGTGCGTATAAAACCAAGCTGATGACGCGGTTTCTTGCCTGTATATAAGGACTTTCGCTCATAACGTCACCTACCACCATTGATATTTATTGAACGTGCTGCTCAGCAAGTTACACGCTCGCGTAGTTTCGGCGCAATCGTTGCCGACAGGCGTCGTTCGACCTTCGGCATTGAGTGACCGAAACCGCATATTCATGACGCGTTGCAAATGCTCGGCGTAACGCGCACGTCTTGGAGCGATATGCGGCCTCACAAACGAGCCTCAGTGGCACACGGTCGAGTTGGTGCGAACGATCACTGGAAGCCGCTAACCCTATGACACTAGTACGCGTTCAGACCTCGGCTGGTACGACTACACCGGTTTCCTTTAGCAGGGCCGTCTCACGCATCTCAGAAATGCGTAACGCTACGTGTTAGGCCCGTAGGCAGTGCGATCAAGGCCTCAGTCGATGTTCGATACCAACCGCGAAAATACCCACCCGCGCGTCACCTCATTGCTTAGTGGGTCGGCGATTTCAATCAGCACCCAGCCCGCCGAAGTTGAATCTAAGACGGCGATGTCGCCCGGCTTGAGTTTGCCCAAGATTTTCGAGTTCGTCGTGGGCGCTCGCCTGATGTTGGCGGCGCGAAGGCCGACCACCTTGGAAATCTTGGCGGCCTTCTCGCTGAGGTGAGTCACGATGCTATCGAGTTTGGAGTCCTGCTTCTCAAGTATCCGCACGATGTCCGGATGATAGTCGTGTTTCGCGGCATCCTCAGTGCGATCGCGCTCCGTTTGGTAGATCGGTACCGCGGCTAGGAGTAAAGCCAATAGTGTCGTCACCACCACCCAGTGCGATAGTATCCTCGACGGCGAGGCATTCTTGGCTAAGTCCGCCGATAACCTTGTGGTAATGGCGTCCACGATAGCATCGACATCAAGGGGTTTTTCGGTGCTAGAGCGTTCTGCCTCGTGGAGAATGGAGATGCCGTCGACGAGGAATGACTCTTTGCGGGCAGTGGCCCACGCGGCGCGGTTAGGTCCGGCATCAAGCGCCACCGCTGTAAGCGCCGCCAAGTCCATCGTCGATCTTCCCACCTGCGGCAATGGGGTCGTCGCCACGAGAAGGGACGCAGCCAAAGCGCTGGTGATCGTGGCGTGAGCCTTGGACCAAGACTCGGAGTGCTTCCTGAAGTCGTCGAGTATCTGCGTCATCGGACCCGCGATAGCGTGAAACTGCGCATAGGTCGCGGCTATTCTTTGTGTAATCTTGGCGACGTCCGAGGCGAAAGACTTCGAGGCGCTGGCAGCTTCGAACGTTTGGCCCGCCGCCGACATTTGCTTCATGATTTCGGAGATGCCTAAGCCAATGGTGCGCTGATCCGCCCGGATCGATTCCTTGAGCCTGCCGAACCTCGCGATGTCGCTCTTCATCAGTGCGTCTGAAATTCCCTTCAAGGCGGAGGAGTGTCCTGAGATGAGTTGCCGATAGGGCTCCGAAATCTTCCGAGCCGCTTCTAGGTCGCGCCGAATGAGGGAGTCCGGCAGGGATGCCAAGCGAGCTTGCTCCGAGACCTGTTTGAAGTCGACGCCCAAGCTATTCAGACGCCTCCGATTTTCTTCGAACGTCTTCAGCAATTCGGCGGCCTGCTTGATATCCGGAATTGAAGCTTTCAGATTGGCGGCGTCTCGCAGACGTCGCTTTTCGTTCTCCAATGCGGGGTCTCCGTCATCAGGTGAGCCCTTTTTCTTGTCGTCACTCATGATCCGCTCTCAAATCTGCGCTACCACTTAATGTCCCGACGTATGGGTGGGCAACCCCAGTTGGCGAGCGACGACGACATCACGTTCGCGATCGACGCAACCACCGACGGCGAGGCGATCGCTAGCATTCGATCTATCGATCCCACAGAGATTGATCATGAATCTCTTGTCAGCCACAAAGCCGAGCCTGGTCGATGGATGCAGGACGAACTCGGTCCCGCCATCGGCACGGACGATGTCCTAGGCCGCAGCGAATTTGAGATCGCGAACACATTTGGATGGGAGGCTTGCTGCCACCTCACGGATAGCCCAACGAAATATCGCGAGCTTCCGCCAGTTGGGGACGGCTTTGGGCCGACAGCGGACTTCAGCCGTGTGTACGCTCAGGGTAATTCCACGGCATTTGCTCGTCGATCCGGCTCTGCTTATGGCCGTTGACAAGGCGGGTAAGCGTGGCGGACAGGTAATCGCGGCACGATGGTCCGGATGCTGTCGGCAACTACAGCGATTATTCTCGATATACTTAAAGTCGGTGAGTGCGTGTTCTAGGCGCGACCGGTGTCATCCTCTGTCGACACGGATCAGGACAATGACCGCTCCGGCCACGGATCCGGTTCCGGACGCGGGTCGCTCCGCTCTTCACGGCGAATGAGCTAACATTTGCAATGCTGAAACTAAATCACGGCCTGCGGGAATGCTTTTCCGGAAGTCGCAAGAATGCTGGGAATCACTTTGAATAATATATTATCATCTCAAGAGATCGCAGCCGGACTAATGCAGCCAAGACTTTCAGGCCTACGTCGCCTCGTTGCTAGCGCCGGCGTGGCCAATAGAAGTGCGCCTGAATGTCAACTTATGATAGCATCAAGACATACGATTCTCACCCACTGCAGAAACTGTCGTGACGAAATATTCGATTAAACCAAAGAGACTTCTGAAGCATGTCCTGAAGATCGATATTCCGTTCAGTAACAATGGTTACTGCGCAGGTTTTGAACTTTCCGCGTGGCGATGTGAAGCCTTGGCGAAACACCTGATCGAGTGGGTCATGGACTACGCTCTCAAGGAGGACGAGCTCAACGTCAATCACTCGAACTCCTACGTCAAGATGCAACAGGCCGCCGTCCGCGTCTATACGAGCGACAATTACAAGCGCCGAGGAGAGGTGGGGGAGATCCTGCTTCATGCAATCTGCCGCGACTTCTTCGAGACAATTCCTATAGCCCCGCGCGTATTCTACCTGACGTCCTCTAACGAAGTGGTGAAGTCGTTCGACATGGCTCACGTTCGATATCTCGGCCATGGGAAGTTCGAACTATGGCTGGGGGAAGCCAAATTCTACGAGACTGGATCGGAAGCAGTGACTGCCGCGATCGATTCCGTTGAGAGACACATCCAGCAGGGGTTCCTCGAGAACGAGAAGCTCATC
The DNA here is from genome assembly GCF_964254135.1 of Neorhizobium tomejilense. Classification (NCBI taxonomy): domain Bacteria; kingdom Pseudomonadati; phylum Pseudomonadota; class Alphaproteobacteria; order Hyphomicrobiales; family Rhizobiaceae; genus Neorhizobium; species Neorhizobium tomejilense. The sequence goes on along the minus strand of NZ_CAXUSO020000001.1, from coordinate 1,224,372 downwards.
ATGGGGCCGCAGATTTCAAAGGACATTGAGCATCATGCAGAGATCCGGGAACTCTTCGCCAGCGAAACGTCCCTAGACGATCTGATGTCGGCTGCCGTCTTTCCTATCTGCATCGCATGCGACAGCAAGGCCGCTTCCAGGCACGGAAAGATCGATGACGCCTACCTCCGCGAGCTGGAGCCGGAACTGAAGGAGTTGGCGGAAAAGTTGGAGAAATCCGGGTTGCGGCAGAAGATCCGGATCCTGCTCATCTATATTCCGCTTGGTTCCAAGGCCGCTCTTGCAGAGGCTTTCGACAGGAAGCTGAAGGGATTATCCGCATGACTTTCGAAGCGGTCGACTGGGGTGCAATCGGGCGTAACTCCGGAGACGAACTCAAGGGGTCCGTGTTCCGCCTCCTGAGATCCGCTTCCGCTGCCATACACGGCCCGAATCCGGAAGATCCTAAACTTCTCGAGGTCGTCCCCAGACTGGCAGATCTCATCGCGACGCGACCCGAGCTTGGCAGCTTCCGCGAAGCGTACAGTGCACTCGCCAGAGCGACGGGGCTATGGAACTACATAGACAAGAGCCATGCCGATACGGCGGATGCAATCGTTGCGGAAGCCGTCACCGCAGACGAGCTGGGAGTGACCTTTCACCGGGAGCAGATCGCCGTCCTCAACGATCTCCTCGCTGGCCGCAACGTGATCCTGAGCGCACCCACCAGCTTCGGGAAGAGCCTACTGATCGATGCCCTGCTGGCAACTGGACGATACAAGAGGATTGCTATCGTCCTGCCGACGATCGCCCTCCTCGACGAGTTCCGCCGAAGGCTTCGCAGGCGCTTCCGCGAACGATTCCACGTGATCATGCATCCCGGCGATGTGGTGGGCGAAGGACCTACCATTTTCCTGGGAACTCAGGAGCGCATCCTGAACCGGAACGACCTGGGTTCGCTCGACATCACGGTTGTGGACGAGTTCTACAAGCTCGACGCGGACCGAAAGGATGAGCGGAGCGCATCTCTCAATGCAGCCGTCTACAGACTTCTGGCCCGATCACGGCAGTTCTTTTTCCTGGGCCCGAACATCGACACTGTCCGCGTGTCGGGCGGGGGCAGATGGCAGTTCAACTTCATCCGGACGCGGTTTGCCACGGTAGCTGTGGACACCTTCGATCTGCGCGGAACCGAGAACAAGCGCGAGCGACTTCTGGAAGAGATCGGGAACGACGAGAACTGGCCTGCACTAGTGTTCGTCTCCAGTCCGGATAAAGCGAACTCACTGGCATCGGAGGCGGCCGAGGGGATGGCCGTGAGCGAAGGACGAGGCGAGTTCGCCGACTGGCTTGCGGAGAACGTCGGCAGCCGCTGGTCCGTGGTTAGAAGCGTCCGGTATGGATTCGGCGTCCATCATGGCAGGATCCCCAGAGCCATCGCCTCGCACATGGTCCGTCTCTTCAACATCGGGTATCTGCCAGTTCTGTTCTGCACATCGACGCTTATCGAGGGTGTAAACACGGCGGCAAAGACAGTGCTCATTTACGACAAGTCGATAAACCGCGCCGATTACGACTTCTTCACATTCTCGAACATCAAGGGAAGAGCGGGCAGACTGGGAGAACACCACGTCGGGCGCGTCTTTCTCTTCAACGAGCCGCCGGCACAGGTGGAGATGGAGGTGACACCCACAGTCTTCTCCGACGACGATGATGCCCCTGATGACTACGTGGTCTTCCTTGAGGATGAGGACAAGTCCGATGCCGTCGACGACCGCATCACTGAACTGAAGGAGACCCTCGACCTGGATCCCGCCGGACTACGTCTAGCGGCTTCGGTCGGTTTGGATGTCGTTGCCGAGATTAAGCATATCGTTCAGAACAGGATCCGTTTCAGCCGTGGACTCGTTTTCACCGGATACCCCGATTGGGACACCCTCAAGATTCTCGTGAACATCATCGTCCAGGTCAAGCGTGTCAGTGACTACGGCGCGAAATCCGAGGGGCAGCTCGCGCTGCGCATCAACCGTCTTCGTCGGGCGAAGACGATTAAGCAGTTTCTCCGGGACCACGACGAAACCCTCCAGGAGCGGGAGCAGGATTTCGACCTGATCTTCAAATTCCTTCGAGCGTGCGAATACGGCTTGCCCCAGATCATCTCCGTCATTGAGATCTATGTGAAGAAGAGATACCCCGAGGCGGACTACCACTTCTTCCTGAGAGAGCTGGCGCGCTGGTTCCGTGCTGAAGAACTCAAGAACCTCGATGAGGAAGGTGTTCCGATCCAGATCACGGAACGTTTTCATAGGAGCAACGACACCTACGCTTCGCTGATAGGTCGCCTGTCGGCGGCTGTTGCAGACACGAACGCGGATCTGACGGAATTCGAGCGATCATGGGTGGCCACCGCACTCGACTTGCCAGTTCGCTGAGCGTGTAACGCGCGTACGACTCGAAGAGGGGGTACTCCGGTTCCGTACAAATTGCGCGCCTGTACCATGATGGTGTAATCGAAGGCCGTAAAGTCAGGCGCACTGGTCAATGAGCGCTTCGGCAAAATCGACCATGCTCACATTCTCGACCGCCCTCCCTACCTTCACCTTAGCCTGAACTGGCGTGGTCAGGTTTTCGGCGTGAACGGTGCATTCGACGATGCCGCGTCCTGCGCCATCGTTCGGAAACACGACCTCGAAGCCGAAGAACTCTTCGGCGCGATGGTGTCGCCAAAGCCCGCACGTTAGGGCGCCCTTCTTCACGCCTCGGTCAGTAGGCCAGTCGTCGTAGTAGAAATCCTCTGCATCCCGGGTTGCCGGTGGCCTGACGATGAAGTTAGAGGGATCAATGAACGGCCGCACGATCGGCTCTACCGAGGATATCCCGGACAGAAGTTGCCGATCCACCCCAAGAGGCGCATCGAATTGTCTGCCCAGTGCAGCACTTCCTAGCGGATCAAAGCTTTTCATGAGTCCGCGGAGCCCGGTCGGATCCGACATCCTGGCTAGCTCGCGAGCGAGATTGCTCGTACCTCCGAGATTAGCCATCACAGCAAGTTTGTCAGCATTGCGGAGGAAGTCCCGGCTCCCGACGCCAGCAGCCATCGATGCAAGATCGAATCCTTCGCGCCTTGCCGGGGCAACTTCAGGCATGCCCCTGTGCACCCGTTGCTCGACAGCGGGCGGCATTGGCGGCCTGGGAAGCTCTGTCCGAGCGAGGCTAGCCTGCGCCTCCCCCTCCTCCTCTTCGTCGTCCTGCAGGCGACGCAATTCTAAGGGACCCTTGCCTTCGAACTCGATACGAACCTGAGACGCTGGACGGCTGCCCTTGTTCACAATCCCCCAGGAAAGAAACAGTCGTTGCTCAAATTCATCACGTCCCGCATGCAGTTCCTGAAACGCAAGGCGACAGCGGTCGATCCAGGCCGGGTAAGCCTTCTCCCGGTAATTCGCGACATCCTCATCCGAGGGCCGAACGTATTCGATAGTTGTGACCACTCCGTACTGGTCCGTGGAGCTAACCGCCTTTGGAGGTGTGAAATCCTCTACGATCGGATGCTTAGCGCGGAGTTTTTCGATGAAGAAGTCCACCTCTGCAGGGGTCAGCGGCGAGGCGAACTTCCGGACGACCGTCACGGGCTCCTTGCCATGAGGATCGGAAAGCCGAATGACGATGTTCGGCTCCTGCGCGCGATAGTTCGCAAGTTCGTTCTCGAGTTCCCGAACCGCTTTTCCATCTTCTGTATCCATTGGTGGCCGCCGCCATTCCTCAGGGATCATCAGGAATGGGACTTTGAAGTCGTCCGCAATCGATGCCGGGCCCGTATCGTCCGTGAAAAGCCTTACCTCGGAACCGTCAGTCGTCTTTGCGAGCGCTGATGCGATGCCCACAAGCTTCTCATCTGTCTTGCCATAGTCCAGGTCATCCTGCAGTTCAGGATCCGGCTTGGCAGCCGTAAACCTACGCAGGACGACCCGAGGTGCCGGTCCGCTGATCTCCCACTCGGTGGTGCCCTTGGCGATCATGTCACGGACACGGCCGAATATCTCCAGCGCCCGTGCCCGCGTCCGGCCATTGGCCTTTTTATGCTTGTCGATCTCGTCGAGGACGGGCTTCGTGAGCAGGATGACGACCTTATCCTTGCCAAGCTCCTTCCACGGCAACTGAGGCAGTGCTCTGCACTCGAAGAAAAGATTTGTATCGGCGACCAGATGGATTTCGGTTTCCATGTGTGCTCCTCGGTTCGCCCGGTAATGTCAGCGTCAGTCATCACCGTTTCAAGCTCCTGGATAGCAATTGTTGTGGACAGCGATCGACATAAGATCACTCCGTGGGAAAGCCGGCCTGGCCGACGATGCACGAGGGATGGACCGTGGACAGACACACACACTGGCAAGCCCGGACCGGACCTCCGAATTTTGAGGCCGTGCAGAAGGTGACACGCCCGAACCCGGCTACGTGCTGAAGCTCAGCCGACGGATCTGCATAACAGGCGACGAATTCACAGATCCCTCCCATATGTTCGACGAGGTCCAACTCGCTCCCGGCGCTACGACCGTGAGGGAGATGGCGCGTCTGCGCGATGCCGATGTCTACGTCGATGTGGTCGACCCCATGCCTGCACTGACAGGTCATCATCACAGGCCGCTGCTGGTGTGGGTCAAGGCTATCTCCCCTGCCCGCGACATCACCAGGAGCTACGGGACGGCCGCAACCACGATCGAGGCCTTCTATGCCGCCCTGCAGGCAGGCGACGGCAATCTCGCGGCGGATTTCGTGATACCGGAGAAGACGAATGCGCAACCTTTAGAGCCACGCCTAGCCCCTCCCATCTGCCGTCTTGCGAATCCGATGCCGCCAACTATCGTGACCAAAACGGAATCACGCGACCATGCGAATTATCTGGATCATTTGCTGCCTTGTCTTCGGCATCGCATGTTTCGCGGCGGGGCATCATGTCGGAAGCCGGGATGCACTGTCGCTGTGCATGCCTAATGAATCTTGCATCAGGGAATGGATTTCGGCGACAAGTGGTTGGGCGGCCGTCATCGCGGCGGTCCCGACGATTTGGTATCTCTCGAGACAGGTTCGTGACGCTGACGTCCATCAGAAGACGAACTTCGCGATCCAACTCCGGAGGCAACGGATCCTTGCCACTAGAACCTCTCAGATCGCCTATGTCGCACTCGCCGGCATGGCGAAGGAGGAAGCGCGAAATGACGGGCCAGACATTCGGTCATGGGACAGCGAGACCGTGCAAGGCATCATCCATCATCTCCGGGATGCAACCATCGTTACTTTCGAGAGTGAGATAGCCTATCCTGTGGGCATCGGCGCGTGGGGAACGGCGCTGGTTGTCGAGCGGGCGTTTGCGGGGATCGAACCAGCATTGCACGTCGCCCCGGACATCGCGCGGCGATACTTCGAGAACCTTGCGAAACAGGCCGAAGAGTATCTTTCAGACGTTGAGCAGATTACGTCTCGGCCATGACTTCCTTCGATTCATCGCCGTGTCAGACCAACTTCCGAAATTCCCTTCCCGTTACGCGATGTCGAAGAGCAGCATGAACATCCGCGCCGCCTTCCTGCACAACGTTGGCCGATGCGCTGGGGTCGGTGGGCGTGATCGTCGCGGGCACGCTCATCCTTGTCTACGAGTGGACGTGGATCGATCCTGCCATCACGCTGCTGATCGCAGGCTACATCCTGTGGCTGGCCTTCACTGAGATCGGAAGCTCCATCCGGGTCCTCATGATGGGAACGCCGGAGGATTTGGATGTCGCGAAGGTCGTCCAGGATCTCCGCGCCTCTGCCACGTTTGCTGCTGCCGAGGCAGACCGGTCCCTCAAGCTGTTCTTCACGCACACGGGAGAGAGGGCGACGATCACCTTCAAACGCGACGGCAGGTTCGACCCCAAGGGTCTGGCGCAGATCAACCGCTTGCTCCGCGACTGGCGGAAGAAAGAGCCTGCCCGGATGGATCCGCGCCTGCTCGATCTCGTCTGGGAGGTCTACGACCGCGCGGAGGATGATGACGATGCCGCTCCGGCACCAGTGCGCAGCAGTCTGCTGACGGCCATGCTTCCGACACCGAAGAGCCGGGCGGAGGAAGCTCTGGAGCTTCAGACGAACCCCAAGGCGGCAGCTCAATCGCGTGCGACAGAAGGTTTGCCGATCTCGCTTCTCTGGCGGTACCGGTCCCCTCTACTCGTCCGGCGGATGCAGTTCCCTCGTTTGCGGTTGAGTCCGCGTCGCTCGGCCCTGTTTCAGTCCTCTCAACTGGGAGCGTGCCAAGGCAGGAAGCGATCCTGGAACTACGTGAACCGTCCCCCTCGATCGCCTTGCTGGGGATCCCCGTTTCCGAAATGGAGCCTGAGGACGAGAGTGACGCTGAGGACGCTCTCGTAAGCTGGGCTCTTTCGGCACCCGGAACCTCCCCGGGCATGACTGCGCCAGTATTCGTGGTCCGTGTTATGACCGGAGGCACTGCTGCCGCAACTTCGGAGGTCGTGACGACTGTGCCGACACCGGCAGCGGAAGAGTTCGACAGAGGGCGCTTCTGGTCTGACGGCTAGCGCCTGGTGGATATTCGCTGGCCTGGTTTATTGGATTGCTCCGCCTGCCGGCTCTTGCGTCCGCTGCCTGCACTGGGTTCAAATTCATAACAGTGTGATGAGCCAGGGGGTGATTTGTGGAGACATTGCCTTGGGCGAATTTAGCAGAACTCTCCGACCACCTGCATGAAACGTTCTTCCGGATAATGCCCTCTGGAGAGACGGCTCGCTCTCTTCTAAAATCAATCCCCATAATCGTGCACATGGCGGCCGACGGTTCGAGAGGTGACGAACTGCGGGTTGAAGTCAGCCGTTCCGCATCAGCACGCTCGAAACTTCTCCTGCTGATTTCGATGACCAGGCAGAAATTGATCAGAGACGCGCTGGAAGCCCTTGAAGATGCATCGCTGCCGAACGACGCCGTCCCTCCGTCTGCAGTCGAGAACGCCCGGGTCTCCCTCGTGGATCGGCTGGATGGAGTGATTACAGAGATCCTGAAATGGAAACGTCCCGTTAGCATGTCCTTCAGGGATTGGGAGTTAGACCCGCGCACCCACAGGAGTGCTCGAAATCATGGATGCAGCGGAGTTTCTCGACAGCTACGATGGTAATGACGATCAACCAGCAAGATCTTACTATCTAGGACTAGTCGCGCGCGTTGATGCGGATCTCTCGATCGTCGATGAACTGGATCATCACGACCGCTCCATGCTGCTCCGGGAGATCGCTGAGACCCTAATACTCGCGGAGCGCATTGCCTATCGGTTCCAGAGCGTTCACCGGAAGGAAATCTTTGCCGGGGCGATCTTAATCGAAGACGAGGGACACCTAGAGCAAACGTTGACCTTAGATGGCAAGGTTTCGAGTCGAGAAGACTGGAAGGATCACGAGCTTCCAATGGTGCTTGCCTGGCTGTCGGAGAAATACCCAATGCTCGATGAGTATATCTGAATATCGCCGAATCTGATCCGCATATCGAGGTGCTTCCTATGAAACCCAAAAGCCTTGGACAGGGGTTGACCGCGTGAGCGTCGATGCGTGTCGCAAGCTGCAGAAATGACGAAGGCGCTCGACCTGCTGCCAGGGAGCGCCTTCGTAACCCGGACAACTGCAAACGCGCGGCCGAGAGCGGCGCTGCAGGCAGTCATCTATGACGGGTGGTGAACCCTATATGTGCACTGGCCGAAATGGTTTCAAGGGCAGCGATCTCGTCAAAGAGGTCCGCGTGCATCTCATGGGCTCGAGTGAGAGCTGCCTTCTTCGACTGGCGCTAACTGCACGAGCCAACGTCGACGAGGAAGTTTGATGTGAGCGCTTTCAAGGCGACGCTGGAAATGGTTCTCCGGGAATTCCAGAAGAGATACCGCATCGAGCCGGTGACGACGCTCGGGTGGTGACTGGGGTTGCCATTACCGATCGTCCCCTAACAACTCTGCCCTCTCGCCTCAACGCGGTTTCACCGTAGATGCCTAGTGGGGCCAAAGGATATCCAGAACTGGCGGTGCCTGGGAACCAACTGAAAGGATCTCCGTTTGAAAGGTTGTCGGGGGGTGTATGTCGCCTGATGTGTGATACCCGGCTGGTTATCAGGCCGGAAATTCTGGGGGATTAGGCGTCACCAATGTCAAATATAGAGGAATTCCCTGCTGCCGCGCGGAGACTCACGGAGTATGAAGCACTCCTGGCGGCAGCGCCTAGCGTTCTTGATGCCATCCCAGGCGCCGTCTATCTCTGCGACCATGAAGGCTGGCTGGTACGCAACAATTCGGAAGCAGCCGAGCTGTGGGGGCAGAGGCCGGCCATGGGCGACAACCGCTACCGTTTCTGCGGCTCCCATGCGCTATTTCTGCCGGATGGCACCCCGCTCAGCCATGATGCCTGCCCAATGGCAACGGCGGTCTTCACAGGTTCGGCGACTCGCAATGGTGAAGTTGTGATCGAACGACCTGATGGCTCCCGGTTCACTGCGCTCGTCAATATTCGCGTTTTAAAGGGCCATGACGGCAGGATTCAGGGAGCGATCAACTGCTTTCAGGACATCTCGGCACATAAGGAGATGGAGGAGGATGCCCGAAAGAAGAGTGCTGATCTCGAAGATTTCTTTGAAAATAGCGCAATCGGTCTTCACATCGTTGGCGGCGACGGCATCATCCAGCGGGCGAACAAGGCTGAGCTTGCCCTCCTCGGCTATACTTCGGGAGAGTATGTCGGCCGCCATATAGCGGAATTCCACGTGGATGCACCGGTCATTGGAGACATCCTGCACAAACTTTCCTGTGGCGAAAAACTCGATCGCTATCCCGCACGACTTCGCGCCAGGGACGGTTCTATCAAGCACGTGCTGGTCACTTCCAACAGCCGCTTTCAGGATGGTGAGTTTATCAATACGCGCTGCTTCACGACCGATGTCACCGAACTCTTCGAGGCCGAGCGCGCGCGGCGTGAAAGCGACGAGCGCCTGGCGGCGACCTACGAGGCGGCAACAATAGGCATCGCCGAAGCAGACAGCGAAGGTCACCTTCTTCGCGTCAACGACGCTCTCTGCCGAATGCTGGGGCGCTCCCGCGAGGAACTGCTCAACATGACCTTCCTCGACTATACGCAGGCCGAGGATCGGCAGGAGGACGCCCTCCTCTACAACCGCCAGATCAGCGGCGAGATTGACAACTATCTTATACGCAAGCGCGCAATAAAGCCTGATGGAACTATGGTCTACCTGGATGTCCATAGTTCGTCCGTGCGGGATGCATCCGGCGGCTTTCGCTACGGCGTGCGTGTGCTGCAGGACGTCACCGTCGCCCAGCAGATGGAGAATCGCATCCGCGAGAGCGAAAGGCACATGCGCGATCTCCTGGAGGCGCTGCCCGCGGCGGTTTATACGACCGACGCCACGGGCCGAGTGACCTTTTTCAACAACGCAGCCGTGGAGATGTCCGGCCGCCCCCCTCAGATCGGCGATATGTGGTGCGTCACATGGCGTCTATACAACACCGATGGCAGTCCTTTGCCACACGACCAGTGCCCCATGGCGGTAGCTTTGAAAGAAAATCGGCCAGTTCGGGGGGCCGAGGCCGTAGCCGAACGGCCGGACGGCAGACGCATTCCGTTCATCCCCTACCCGACCCCGCTTCACGACGCCGAAGGCAACCTCATCGGCGCGATCAACATGCTTGTCGACATCAGCGAGCGAAAGCAGGCCGACAACCGGCAGAAGATCCTTATTGATGAGCTGAACCATCGGGTCAAAAATACCCTCGCCACTGTACAGTCGCTTGCGAGGCAAACGGCACGACATGCAGATGGTCTGGAAGACTTCGTTGATCGGTTCGAGGCCAGAGTGCTTGCTCTGTCTCGCGCGCATGACTTGCTGACCCGACGTCACTGGGAAAATGCGCCCTTGGAAATCCTTGCCCGCGAGGTGCTGGTGGCGGTCGCCGGCGAAGCAGTGAGCAGGATAAGCATCGACGGCTGCTCTGTTGAACTTAATTCCCGAACCGCTCTGAGCATGACCATGACTCTCAATGAGCTCGCCACGAACGCGGTGAAGTATGGTGCGCTCTCAACGGATTCTGGAAAGCTCGCCGTCACCTGGCGCTTCCAAGAAGAGGCAGGGCATCAGCTCATACTCGTCCTTCAATGGAAGGAAGAAGGAGGTCCGCCGGTGACGCCCCCGGCCCGACGCGGCATGGGGAGCCGCCTGATGGAACGTTGTATCGAGCGGGATCTCGGTGGCGAGCTTGATCTTGCCTTTGAGTCTGACGGGGTGAATTGCCGAGTATCGGTTCCCATTGAAACCGTCCAGTCATGACTGAATTTCACGGACTCAAGGTTCTTCTCGTCGAGGACGAGGGTTTCGTAGCCTTGATGATCGAAGACATGCTTCAGGAACTTGGCTGCGAAATCGTGGCTTCAGTGGCGCGGCTGCGCGAAGGATGTGAGATAGCCGCTAGCGCAGAGATCGACTTGGCAGTACTGGACATCAATCTGGCGGGACAACCGAGCTTTCCCATTGCCGAAACCCTGCGAGACCGCTCGGTGCCATTCATATTCAGCACCGGCTATGGCGAGAGCGGGGTACCAGAAGAATTCGCTGGATCGCGTGTGCTTGGCAAACCTTTTTCCCTCGAAAGCTTAAGGGATACGATTACGAGTGCTCTCGATGGCGTGGTGTTGCGGGAGGGGATCCGGAGTCGATCAGGGTGTCGAGAGTAGGCGAGGCTTCATAGATTTCCTGGACCTAATGGTGAAGTTCGGATTGGTTCCAGGGTTCGCCGCCTCCTGCGAGCTTTGGGGCACATCCCGCCATCCACACACCACACTCAACCCGATCTGAGGCTCAGCCGTTCTAGGAAGTTAGTTGCGGCCTCGACACCGTGATCCCTCCCTATGGCGGTCCCCACATCAGCCGCGCGTCCCCGCATGGCGGCTGAGTCCATAGCTGCCAGCGCGTTGGCCAGCCCGGCGGCGCTAAGCGTCCTTCGGTCGAGTGGGAGAGGTCCAGCACCAAGCGCCGCGACCCTCCTGCCCCAGAAAGGCTGGTCGCCGAAGAAAGGGATGATCTGCGTGGGCAGCCCGGCACGAAGGCTCGCCGCGGTCGTTCCTGCTCCCCCATGGTGGATGGCCGCACTCGCCCGTGGCAGCAGCCGATCGTGTGGCGCGCCGGACAAGAAGAATGCTCGGGCGCTCGCATCAACTTTACCGATCGCGCCGCCGCCCCCACCCATCAGCAGGCCGCGCTTGCCGGTCATTTCGAGGGCTTCTAGGATCATGCCCGTCATCGCCTCAGGGTCGATCCCTGGCATGCTCCCGAAGCCGAAATAGACAGGTGCGGGACCAGCTCCCAGGAAACACTCCAGAGCCTCGTCGGTTTGCCAATCGGGACTATCGAGGAACCAATATCCGGTAACCAGCACCTCCGAAGCCCAGTCCCCCGGTTTCGGGAGCACTGCGGGACTATAGGCGTAGAGTGTCCCCGCCGCCGGTTTGGGGGCAGTCTTTCCAGGAAGGCGGAGAGTCATTGCGCGCCACGCCTTCAGCTCCTTGGCGAACAGCAGCCGCGCGCCTTTGATCGCAAATGTATGACTCATTCTGTTGAATGGTCCGAGCGACGCAAACGGAAGCATAGGACTCGGAAATTCGCCAGTCGGCGTGAAGCCCGGAACGGGGGAAGCCAGGACATGTGGCACACCGAGCACCGCGGCCATGTCCGGCGAGCCGAACGATTTCGGATGATAGACCAGCACGTTGGGCTGAAAGCTGCGGACCGCCCGCCACTCCTCGTCGAGAAGGCTCGTCATTAGGGGACGCACATGCTTGAGGAGCTTGAAGCCCGCGTGGAATCCATCGCCGCCCGCAACGGCGGCCTTTCCCTCCGGTGTGTCTAGGAGCGCCAGGAATTCGCCTGGAAGGCCCACGAACGGAACTTTGTGCGCGGCGGCCATGTCGGTGAACTGGACAGGGGCGGCTAACTGGACCTCATGTCCACGCACCATGAGGCCCCTAGCCAACGCTATGTAGGGCTGGACGTCACCGCGTGTGCCGAGGGTTTCAATTGCGAAGCGCATCAATCCTGATTACATCATGCCGAAAATGATGTCCGCACGTTTCGATGCTGAGCTTAAACCCGACGGCCGGCTTCCGGCGTTCCTGGGGGAATTTCCGCTTTGCGCCCTAAATCCGCCGTTTGATAGCCCTGCACGAAATCCGAAAGCGGACATTGCGGAAGCGGGTCGCACAAGTGACATATGTCGTCTGGGTATCCACAACCTCGCCAGCGGCGCCCGTGCCCCTATCTCCCTACCGATGACCGACGTTCCTGCCCCTACTGTCGCGGCCGGCGACGAGAACCGACACCTGTTCTGCCAGATGGCGATTGAGATCCCGCTGCAGGATCTGATCCAGGCCGCAGTGAAGGCCGGATGGGACGAGCCCGAGGTGCTGACGGCTATCATAGAGGTGGCTGACAATCTTATGCTAGCGCATGGCTCGAACGCCGAGCTAGACGCGCTCCTGAAGGCTCTGAAACGGAATTTGGAATAAGGCGAAGCTTTACGCCCTACGCATCGATCCTATCGTATTTACCAGCCAATCGATCCCGGGGTCCGACAGAGCGGCTTTCGGCACCACCAGACTCATCTTGAACCTGCCGAAATCGATCGGAGCGTCTACGCACTCGATGCCGAAAGTCGTCTCGAACATCTGGACGAAGTGGCGCGGCAATGCGCAGACCAGTTCGGTGTCTGCCAGCACCGCTAGTGCCTGCATGAAGCTCGGTACGGTGAGTGCGATCTGTCGTGTAAGCGCGTGCTGCTCCAGAACTGAATCAACGAAACCGAATGGATCGGCCGAATGGGAAACCACAAGGTGCTTCATCTCGCAGTATCTGGCTAAGCTGGGGTTCAATTTGAAAGGATGCCCGGCGCGCATCGCCACCACGAAATCCTCCTCATAGAGGAGTTCATGCCGGAAACGAGCCGGAACGTCATCGTGGGGTATGATCGCGATGTCGATCGCCCGCTTTTCGAGGTCGACCAGGGCGTCTGCCCACGCTGATGCAATGGACGTTTCTCCGGGCCGGGGCAACAATTGGCGCAATCCCAGGGAGACCCTTGGAGCGTTGGAAGCGAGTTTGTGCAGAAGAGGGTGTAGAAACACCGACGACGCTCCATCAGGTGCCCCGATCGTGAAGCGGCGCGACGAGCGTTCGGGGTCGAAGGCCTCGGAGCTGATGATGATCCGACGCACCCGGTCGAGAACCTCGCGAACCGCTTCTGCAATTTCCAGAGCACGATCCGTCGGGACTACGCCTCTCGGTGTTCGCAGGAAGAGAGGGTCACCCAAAAGGACACGAAGCCTCCCTAGCCCGTGACTGACAGCGGAGGGCGAGAGGTTGAGGCGTTGAGCGGACCGTCCAACATGGCGTTCTTCCATGACGACTTCGAACAGCACGAGGAGGTTGAGGTCGGCTCTCGATAGATCAATTTGGTTCAGCATATCGCTGAAATCATATCACTGGATTCAGTACCGGACAAATGGGATTCCTTCCCCGCACCAGCAACGCAGATCACTGGAAGGAAAAATTATGTGCAACTTGCTCTCAATCTTCAGGAAAGCTTCAACCAAATCGACGGCTCCCAAAGGCGCGGCGTCGCGCTGTACGTTCGCCGCGGTCGCGTTCTCGGAGCTCTTGCTCCTCAATGAGCCCAGCTTGGCTGCCTCGTCAGAGACTGTCGCCGCTCTCATCCGGCGCACAGAGGAACAGGCTCAAGCCTTTAACTCAGGCGACATGGTGAAGTGGCATAAGATGACGCTGCTGTCGGACGACTTCACATTGATGCAGCCGTTTGGAGGCCCCCTGAGCCGCGGCTTCGACGGCAGCGCGGCGCATCTGGCCGAGCTCGCGCGTTCTTTCCGAAACGGCGACGCCAAGCTGGAGATGGTGACCAGCTATGCCTCCAATGATCTGGTCGTCCTAGCGTTTGTCGAGCGCCAGCACGGCGAAGTCTACGGTCTGCCGGATCAGGACTGGTCGCTGCGCGTCACCCAGGTCTATCGCCGCGTGGACTCGTACTGGCAGCTAGTCCACCGCCACGCCGATCCCCTCGCGAGGCCAATTGGCCTTGAGAGAGCCGCGGCGCTGGCGCGCGGCGAATAACCGGCGGCGTGACTCTAGCGGAGATCTAAAAATGAATTCGTGGATCGAGATCATCGGCTTTGCTGGCAGCTTCCTGACCGTAATAACCTACCTGACGCAGCGCATGGTTCAGCTTCGCGTATTGGCGATAGCGAGTAGCCTGTGCTTCGCGGTCTATGGCACCATGATCGGCAGCCCGCCGTTGATACTCATGGAGGCGGCTCTCCTGCCAATCAACGCGTGGCGGCTCTACCAAATCGCAACGGAGGAGGCTTAACCGCAGTGGCAGTGGGGCCTGAACTCGGCCGTCAATTGCAGGGTGGCCATGCCGCAAATCCCAGGAAAGTGTGATCCAAGAAGGAGCCCGCCGAAGCGGGCCTAGTTGAGGGACTGTCTGGAGTAGTCTGGAACGCAGCGGAGCGCGGTGAAGTGCTGATGGATCGAAGGGCCGCTGCGTCTGTTCTTCGAACTGCGACTGCACACAAACGTTCCGCCCCGTGAATCCATATCCTCTTCGCCCCCGATTTTGCGAGTTCCACCGTAACCGTAGAGGGCTATACCTATGAGGGTGCTTCTTCGAGGGGAAACTCAATGGAATTGGTTGTATTCGGATATCAGATCGTGCCAGGCCGTGACGAGCCTTTGGCCTTCGCTGCTTCCCTTGAGGAATGCCAGCGCGATGCCTTATCCGAGCGGGACGACCTTCGGCGGAATGACCCGGATATCGAACCGCTGGGGGCCATGGCGATCTATCGGCTTACGCTGGTATGGCCCGATGCCGAAGGGCTGCTTGCGGTCTTGAACGAAAAGACCTCGCTGCTCGACGCCATAGTTATCGATCGCAAGCTTGTGGGTCTGGTGGCGGACTGAAATTTGCGTCCACCACGACGCGCCTCCCTTGCTGACGCACCACCGACTCACGGCGGCGAAATTAACCGGACGAGCCGCAAGAACATTCGGTAGACTCACCCTACTAAAGTCGATAGGTTTTTGCTGTCGCTGTGGGCCTCAAATCTCATGCGCCTGTTTAAAGGGTGAGATTATGAATGAACCGGTCGTAGAGCTATTCCAGGCAGAAGATGCGTGGATCGTCAGGATATCTGAGGCCGGAGAGACTGAAGAGCGTGTCTTTCAAATCGAAAGCTATGCAGCTTCCTACGCCGCAGGACAATCAATCAGGCTCGGTATCCAACCGCCCGGGGTCGATGACTCGGTAGCCGCTTAGGATTGCTCCCGGCTGTGGTGAACGCGGACGCTGACGGGAAACAGGCATTGGGAGACGCGCTGAAATCAACTTCCGCGTTCGTTGCATAAACTAGAGCAATCCACGGAAGTTTCGATTGAGCCGAATCTATTTCTATACCTAATCGGGCACCTTTCGCGGGCGTTCGTCATCCCCGCATCCCATCAGCAAAGCATTAAAAAGAATCCCTGTTGACTCATCCCGAGATGAGAACATAATTAGAACATCCGGCCGCCCGGTGGTGGTGGCTATCCACATATTATCCACAGCTTGAGCACGCCTCGGCGTGAAGGTGTAACTATGCCTGGAATTCACGAGACGCTTCAATGATCCGATTTTCACCAGCGGAATCGGTATTGCCTGAGCCCATCAGGACGCCGATCCCGCCAATGGTCGACTTAAGCGTTCCAACGCAGCCCGCGCCAATTCTGGAGCTTGAACCCACACCAGCGGCAATGTCTCGTGCGAAATCCACGAAGCCGCGGTCGCCGAAGCGGAAGCCTGCACCGGCGGCAGAAATCGTTCCCCAGCTCGATCTGGAGGCAGCGGTTGGAGACAAGAAAGAAGACCACGATGACTGAGATCGATGACGGAACGCGGCACCTGGGAGAACCAATATGCACCGCTTGTGGTGGTGGCCTGGAGTACGGCGGTGGCAATCCGCAGCCTGAAGACATCGTCTCTTGCGACAATCCAAATTGCGGCAACTCGGCAACCTATGCTGAAGTCGCTGCGGACTGCGAAGCCTGGTACGCCGAATATATGGGCTTCTATGCTCAGCAGATGGCCTTAGGTGGCCCGACCGGCGGAGCGCTGGCCAATTGGAAACCCCGCGGCAAGTACCGCTTCATCATGAAGATCGTCGGCACCGGCAAGGAGGAGGATTTCGCGTCATGCAATCCAGTCCGGCTGAACTTCTGACCGATGAAATCGCCTGGGCCGTGGAAGCCGAACTGGCTTTTCACGACGGTGACGTAAAGGCGGCAATCGCGGCACTGCTGAAGGATAACAGGCATTTGCGAAAACAACTGGCTTTGGCGGAGTTCGCAGGAAGCCGAGGTTTCGCCCGCGGCTGGCGGCCTGCATATGATCGCAGTGAGGAAGACACGAAAGCACCATGAAGTCGTCGACGCTTTCAGACTATCGAGGGCAGAAGGTCAAAGTGATCTGCGAAGACTGCGACATCCTCAAGAGCCTCGATGGGGACTCGCTCTTCGGTCAGTATGGCGATGCCAACATGCCGGGCCTGCTTGGCGATCTGTGCAAAGCCTTGGGCTGCACCCGCTCGAAGGAAGGGTTCTATAACCGCTGCAGCCTGGTCTACTATTTCACCCACGACGAATGGATGGCGAAGAGCGGGATGGTAAGCCGCGAGGCCTACGAGATTGCTCTGGGCAAGCGTCTGGCAGATCTCCAGGAGTGGGAGATGCTCCACGGCAGATGCCGTTGCGGTCGGCGGGGGCCGCTCAACAAGAGCAGCCTCGCCCGGCGATATGGGCCCGATGCCCGCCTAAAGGAGCTTGAGAGGAAGCTTCTTTGCAAGGAATGCAAAAAATACGATAGCGTAATCGATATTTCGTCCCTGCCGAGGTGAGAGCGAATGTGCAATCTCTACAACGTCACCACGAGCCGCGAGGCGGTCCTACAGTTCACCAAGTCCTTCCGGGACAAGGCCGGCTGGAACCAGCCCTCGCTTGACGTCTATCCTGGCTACCAGGCGCCGGTCGTGCGCGTCGGAGAGGACGGACAGCGGGAAATCGCGAGCCTGACATGGGGCATGCCGTCCCCTCCGGCCTTCGTGAAGAACTACGATCCAGGCGTCACCAACATCCGCAACGTCAGTTCGCCGCACTGGAGGCGCTGGCTCGGCCCCACCAGCCGCTGTGTCGTCCCGTTCACGTCTTTCGCGGAACCCGACCCGGCCAGAAAGATCATGGGCGGCCGCGTGCCGAACGCCTGGTTCGCCGGAAGCGAGGATCGCCCGTTGATGTTCTTCGCCGGGTTCTGGACCCCGTGGCGCGGCATCCGCAAGGTGCGGGATGGAGAGCGGGAATATGAACTGTTCGGCTTCCTGACGACGGAGCCCAACGAGATCGTTTCTCCGATCCACCAGAAGGCAATGCCGACGATCCTCACAACCCCGGAAGAGCTCGACCTGTGGCTTACCGCCCCGTGGGATGAGGCCAAGCATCTGCAGCGGCCGCTACCGGGGAACATGCTGGTGATCGTGGAGCCGCCGACCAGTCCGATTGAAGAGGTCCCGACTTTGCTATGACTGACGATTGGACTTGAACGATCTAGCCGCTCCCCGTGCGGATCAATCGAAGTGGAAAGCCCGCGTCAATCCCCGGAACCGCGGGCTTTCGCAGCCGGGGCTCTTCTCTGCCCGGCCTATTCCCGAAGTTTAAGCCAATGGCGCAGAAGTGATCAATTCACTCAAAGGGCTTATTGAGGGGGGTAGGCTCAAGTCGCGACGTCAAAGAGATCTCGCATCAGTTAGCGAATAGTACAGCACTCAAGACCTTCCACCCACGCTAGAAAATGCTCGGGCTCAGCAACTGCTCCGTAGGGACAATAACCAGCATCTCCTCGATGCTTCGTGAGTTGGGTGCCCTTCCACCCAGAGCGCGGCGATATCGGAACAAAGTCAACAACCCGGAGTTATCTGCCCAGCAAGGGGATCAATCATGGGCACATATGTTCTAGTTTTCCTGATTTTCGCTGGCATCTTTGCGCTGGCAACCCTCATTGCCTATCTCACTTGTCCGCCCCTGCCAGATGACTGAGGAGCAATAGAGGTTCACGGAACCAAATTAACCTCTGTCGCATTCTAGGGATGTCGCGAGGGCAAAATCCCCCGTCCCTCATTAGATTGTTCGTCGCCCCACGAACACGCTCTCGCGACACCCTCACCTCAGATGCGCCAATCCGCCACATTCCATCAGCTTGCACTCATGGATGCCGCCCGCCATATCGATGCCGCGGCGCACTGTCGGATACTCTCCTATCCGCGTGCCCGTCGCCCGGCACAGGGATCAAGCACGGTCTGTGTCGGGCTCCTCTGGGATCTCCACCACACGTCCGAGCTCGTGAAGGTAGGCGATGATCTCACCTTTGAGATGGTCTCTTTCGCCGAATGCCGAAGAGACAAGCTCGATCCGGCGGTAGGCTTCTCTGTCCGTGGGATCGGCTGGTTCAACGACAACATATCCAGTTGTCCCAATCGCCTGGACGTTGCTCCCGGCCTCGATCATGGTAGCCACGAATGTTTTTATTTCTTCTTTGGTCATGCCGGCAGTTGAGCATATCGCGGCTCCGGCGCAACCCTCAGATCTGAGAGGCACTCGCGCAGCCGATTTGCTACTCACGATCTACTGCTGCAACTTGACTCCCGTACAGAGGGTGGCAATGCTGGTTTCATGAGTCCTGACCGCTTCAATGAATGCCTGCGCCATATCCGCTGGACGCCAATCAACCTGGCGTCGGCCTTGCAATGTGATCTTTCATGGATTGAAGCGCTGGAAACGGGCAACGAAGAGGTGCCGGCTGGTCTTGCGGCTTGGCTGGAAACTCTCGCCCAAGCACATGAAGCTCTCCCACCACCAACCACCTACCGGCGCCAAGGGTCAAGACTTTGACGACGACGGCCGGATCACGCTTCGATATCCGCAAGGACAGCGACTCGACGTGGGAGATATTCGACACTACCACCGGCCGGACCGTGTTCATCGGCGGGAAGCCGTACTGCGACCTGCCGGAAGACAGCGCAAATACGTTGGCCCACTTCATGAACTCGGCTGGGATGGTTCCTGACAAGGACACACTGCATTGAGCTCGACCACCGATTTCATTGCCGAGTTGATCCGAGCCGCGAATGAGGTCGAGAAGCTACACGCAGAAGAAGCTCGCCGCCTGCTCAACCGCGCGACTGCTCGGCAACCGTCACGCAATAGGTGAGATCGTCTATATTTCGGTCAGTGTCATCCCGCGGACCTCTTCCGCTCGAAGACCTTCGCAAGACTGGCATCTCGTTCATAGACAGCATTTTAACGAATGCTTTCCCAGGCCCTTAACAGGTGGACCGGTATCGGGAAGTGATCGATATCGAGGCAGTTGGGGCAACATGAATTCGAAAGCGGAAGCGCTGGCGGCGGCGAAGAAACGGATCATCGAACTGCAGGCGCAGATGACGAATCGAATCCTGCAGATGGCCGTCGAGGTTGAGAAACTGCTTGAGGTCACGACCGAGCGTGAGGCGCGGGAATTCCTGCGGGTGTCGTGCAATCTGCCGACGTCCGAGCTCTCGACCTATGTCCGCTATCGGAAGACGCTGAAGGGATCGGAGAATCTCCTGGCCAGACGCCGAGTCTCGTTCCCGGTTCTGAAGGCGCTCGTCGCCGCAGAGCCGGATGCCCGCGAGGAGATTCTGGAGCGCATGGACATCGGTGCGCGGATCGACGCGAAGGAGATCTCCGCGATCCGCAAGCGCCTGCACGAAGCGAAGCTGACCCCAATGCAGGTCATCGCGGAACGCCAGGGAAAGCTGGCCGCGGCCGTGGCCCGCAAGGCCAGCGACATTGTCGCCGCTCGGTTCAAGGCGGATCTCCATAGCTTCGTCAGCAGCATTGTTGATATCCGGGAAGCCGTTGAAATCGAGGCCGACGATATCCGCGCGACTGCAAGCGAGCTGCTCGAACGGTTCGAATCCTTGTTCGGCACCGACCAGCGGAGCCCCGACCAGCACCGGCCCCGGTCGCCGGCTCATGAGCTTGCTTGTGCCCATCTCGCACTCACGCATCTCGCGGCCGGAACCCTGGCGGTCGCTGTCGGAGCAGGAGAAATCGCGCCCGGTGACATTCATCCTTGGCTCCTGTCGCTCTTCGCGCTGAGCGGCAGCGCGCCCCGGGAGAGCAGAACGGAAGCAAGTGCCTTGCGCGAACTGCCGTCGGAACATGAGCGTCCGACGGTCGTCGAACTGTGCGCCGGAGCGGGCGGCATGGCGATCGGCTTAGAGCGGGCGGGCTTCGATCACGTCGCCCTCATCGAATTCGACAGGCACGCCGCGGCAACGCTGCGGCGCAATCGGCCCGACTGGACCGTTATCGAAGACGACATCCGCAAACTGGATTTCCGCCTGTACCGTCAGTTGGAAATCGACCTCGTTGCCGGAGGTCTGCCCTGCCAGCCCTATTCATCTGACGGCTACGGGCTGGGCAAGGAAGATCCTCGCGACCTGCTTCTGGAAGGTGTGCGGGTGGTCGACCAGATCAGGCCCCGGGCGTTCCTCTTCGAGAATGTCGACGGCCTGCTCCACGCCCGGCACGCTGATCACATTGCCAATGTCCTCCGACAATTCCGGCGCATCGGATATCAGGTTGAGATCCATCGCGCGAATGCGTTGGATTTCGGCATCGCCCAGGACCGCAGCCGCATCTTCATCGTAGGCATGAAGGCGGATTTGGCCGCAGCGTTCCGCATGCCTCCCACGTTCCCGGAGCGCCGGAGCAACATCGGCGACGTCCTGGTGGATCTCATGGCGGTAAATGGCTGGACCGGCGCCCACGATTGGGCGCGCGAACGCCGGGAGCAGCCGATCCGCGATAGGAGTGGCGATCTCATCGGTCATGGCGCGACGGCGTCAACAATCGTCACCCGACGCGGCAAGCCTCGTCGGAAGGAAGCCGCTCGTTGGGGAGGCAAAGGTGTCGATATCGCGGGTCTCCCGGATCAGGCACCGACCCCGGACCAGGCATCGAAGCCGGGCTTCGTTCCTGCCCTGACGGCACGGATGCGTGCCCGCCTTCAGAATTTCGAGGATGATTGGGAATTCTGCGGCGGCAAGCAGGCAGTGGCCGATCAGATCGGCAACGCGTTTCCGCCCAGAATGGCGGCCGCCGTTGGGCTGGCGTTGCACTCGGCGATAAAGGGGGTGCGGTGGGACATGGAGGCGATGCTGTGGCCACGGGCGAATCGAAGACATCAGATTATTTCGCCTCCACTTTCTCCAGTTTCCGACACCTCCTCGGGGGCGGTGGTTCCGTATGCCGAAATTGTTTCCCTTCTGGACCATGCGACCGAAAGGAGTTTCGTCAATTAGGCATTCATGATATTTGTTGAATTGGCGTGGGAGACTGAACAGCGTTCTTGAATGGCTTCTTGGAGGAGGTCGCTATGAGATCGTGTCAGGTTGCGTTCCTTTGGGGGATTTTGGTCTCGTCGGCGGGTGCCGCGGAAGACTATGCCTATCAGTTCGAGCTAATCAATGAGCTGCACACACTGGATACTGTACGCATCCTGGCCGCACCGATAGGGATGCTCCGCGGATCGGTCGGCGACAATAGACGCGGTCAATGTCCTGCAGTAATCATCGAGAATGACACTATCCTCACAGTCTGTCAGTTCAGTATGAGCAAGCCGGAGCCAATCCCCGCCGACCAGCAAGGAGGCGGATCTTTCATGTTCGGAACCGTCCGTGAGGAGACTTCGCCCTACTGGACCAAAGTGTCCTTTCAGAATGACACCTGGGGCGGCGTGAGACTTAGCCTAGATGCCCAAGTCTATGGGAAGAAGGTCTCTAAACAATATCCCAACCTATTTATGCATAAGGTCGATAAAAAGGCCTCGGCTCAATTCGGACAAGTCTATGTTGTAAAAAAGCCTCCCCGAGCTGGCGAGGAAATTTTCATCATCCGAGCGACTGAAAACAAGTTCGTGCGTCGTGACTGCAGGGTGGACCACGCTGACGATGATCGGTTCAAGGTCCAATGCGCTAACGGTGCGTTCCAACCACGATCCGATTTCATTTTTTCCAAAGATAGCGGGTCTCTGCTTGGTATTGCACCAGTTAGTGGCGGAGAAGATACCGAAATATCGCTACTTCAGTCCTATTTGGACTGGTCTACTGCTTGGAGACCGTCAAAATACTTCTATAGAATGACTGAAAGTGGCAACGCTGAAGCAGTCGTCGACAGAGCGGTTAGCGAGAAAGTGTGTGTCAACCGCACTGCTGCGGGCAGTTTTCTAACGAAGTCACTACAAGAACTCGTGGAATCTAAAGAGGCGAAGTCGATAGGCATAGCCATCTGTACCTACTATTCAGGTCAGCCAGTCGCATGCAAAAGAACAGCAGACGAGGCTGCCCGGGTATCCAATGAAATCACCCGCAATGAAGGCTCTGACACCAATGGATTCTTCCACGCTCCGGCAGGATACGAGCTTTGCAAGGCGCACTTGGTGATGGGCGATATGAGCGTAACCAGTGAGACCAGTTATTCTGGCACTATCGTCAGAGAGGCCGATCGGAGTGGACTGGACTACTATATTTCAATGCCAGTAGGAACCGGCGAACGGCATTGGATCAACGCACGTTACCAACTGGAATTTGTTATTAAGGGGCGCGCTTGGCAGCATAACTGCTGGCCTCATAAGACAGTCGCGTGGTCGTGCAAAGGCCCGACCAACTGCCCGGTCTTACACTCTCAAGCCAAGCTCAATGGGCCGGTCAAAGAAGGCATATGCTCAGCCCGATGAGCGCCTGCCTTCCCACGAAAAATCACGGCACGACAGTTGAGCTGTTGAGCCGCGTTTACGTCCACCACCTCGGCCCTTAGGGGAATTAAGCTGCGGCCTATCAGAACGTTAGTTGGACCTTCATCGACCTGGTCCTGTCGTCCGCCGCCTCGAACGCATTTACCGCCTCCTCTATCGGGAAAGAGTCGGTGAGCAGCGGCTTCAGATCGACGCGGCGTTTTCCGATGAGGTCAGCGGCAAGCCCGAATTCCTCGTGGAAGCGGAAGGTACCCTTCATCTCCATTTCCTTGGCGACCACGATGTTCTGCGGGATGGCGACGTCGCCGCCGAGACCGAGCTGGACCAGCGTCGAGCGGGGCCGGAGCACTTCCAGGCCGGCGCGTACGGCGCGTTCGTTGCCGCAACCCTCGAACTGCAGGTCGAGATAGCCCTTGTTGGTGATGGACATCCTCCCGGAGCGTGCCAGCGGTCGGAGCATGTCCCGAACAAGAGAGAGCGCCGCTGCCCTCCCCGGCCAGCGGCGCTCCCTCCAGACGTGGCGGCCGAAGTCAGACCACGAGAATGTAAACGATCTCGTATGTATCCGGCTCGACGATCACGATGCGATTGTCGGCAAGCACGAAGTAGCGGTACGAGCGATAGGCCGGGAGAATTTCGACAACCCTCGGCGGAAGCGGATGCAGTTCCACCGTTTTAGGGACTGCCACGCCGACCGACACGCTGAAGCTCGGCTTGATCGGCTCGACCTTGTTCTGCACGATGACGTTTCGAATTTCGGTCTTCTGCTCGGTCGAGATATTGATGCTGCCGGTGACCTCGTTCGAGGGCCGGTTAGCCGAGGCCGCATCAGTCTCGCTCGACTGGCGTTGCTGGGTACCGGTCGCTGTATTTGTGTTGGTGTCGGCGTTTGGTTGAGTGGTGCTGCCGGCCGCGTTCATATCCTTCTTTTCGGTCGAAGTGCCGGAGCCCTGGGCCGACTGCTTTGTCTGATCAGTGGCCGAACCGGCGGCGGCGTCCTGATTCATCTTCTTTTTCTGATCATCCGTCTGGGCCGCGTCGGTGCCGGTCTTGCTCTGGCTGTCCTTGGTGGCAGCACTCTGGCCGTCCTTCGACGCGCCGCTACCTGCTTCACCGGGCTTGCGGAGCTGTTCCGACTGGGCCTGATCCTGCGCCGGCTGCTTTGCCTCCGGGCTGTTGCTGCCTGCCGACTGGCCCGAGGCGCCAGCCTCTGGAGTGGTGGCCTTGGTGCCTTGGCTACCGGAGGCCGAGCCCTGCTTGGAGGTTCCCTCCTTGGGAAGAAGCCTCGGATCGGCAGAGCCGCCCGACGAATTCTGGGCGAGTGCGGGAAGCGAAAGTGTGGAGCCTGCAAGCAGGGCGACGAGGAGGGCTTTCCCATCAAAGAATCTCATGTTGGTTCTCCATTTTGGGTTTGCGGCGTCCACATGTCCGACGACTACAGGACGCGAAGATTTTCCAAGCTGATCAGTTGATGACGTGCACGACCTTGCGGGTGCTCGGCTCAACCAGCACGGTTTTTCCGCCGACAACGGCATAGCGGTACTTCACGTCCGGGACGTCGACCGTGTGGAGTTCGACCGTTTCAGGTAGCGATGCACCGACGCTGACGGTGACATTCGGAACATCCACGGACTTCACCTTCTGTTTGGTGACGTACTCCTTGATCACCGTTTCCTGCTCCGGGGCGATGACGACGGTCTGTGCTGAAGCGGCGAAAGATCCTGCCATGGCGGCTAGGCCTGCTGCTGCGAAAATCATGTACTTTCTCATCATGTTATCCTTCTTTTCCTTGTTCCCGCACTCGCCTCGCGAGGTGTTGGAACAACCGTGGAAGGATCATCGTGTTCCGGGGCTCGGACTTCGGTCCGAAAGCTCTGGGACCTAAGGCCCAACCCATCCGTCCAGCATTGGGCACAAAGGCCTATGGCGCCTGGACCGAAGTCCTGAGGAAGGAACGTCGTATGTGGGCCCACGTTGATGGCTCACGGCTTCGGCCGCAGCAACCAAGGAGGAAATCCCAATGAAGAAGCAACTCATCCTGGCGACGGCTATGTTCGCGCTGGCAGGCGGAACAGCCTTTGCTCAGTCGTCCACTGTCAACGGTGCGGCTGGCGGTGCAGTAACCGGCGCTATCGTGGGAGGTCCTGTCGGGGCTGCGGTCGGTGGGGTAGTCGGGGCGGTCGCAGGTACGGCAATCGATCCGCCGCCGCCGACTGTCGTCACATATGTGCGTGACTTGCCCGCACCGACGGAGCGGGTCTTCGTGAAGGAAAAGGTGGTCGTCGGCCAGCCCTTACCCTCGACTGTCGTCGTCAAGGCAGTGCCGGACAATCCGAACTACGCCTACGCGGTCGTGAACGAGCAGCGCGTGATTGTCGAGCCTTCTTCGCGGAAGGTCATCCAGGTCATCAACTAATTGGCACGGTCGGGCGTGCATACACGCCCGACCGTCTTGGATCGGTCATGATATACAATCAGCCCAGAAGCAGTCGTAGCAGCACTCCCCTCCTGATGGTCTTGATGGCCATGGTGGGAATGGTCGTCGCACTTCTCGTCCTCAACGACTCCTCCAAAAACTCCCCTGCCCGTGTCTATATTCCTGAGGACTTGGCACTGACGACGAAATCCTGAAATCCACTGACCGCCAGGAGAATCCGCTGCGGGAAAGCCTAACAACGGTACGGCGGTGGCTGTTGCCCTGCCGGAACTCCGCGATACCACATCCTGCATTCACCGGGCGGAGGAAGGTGGCCCCGCGGGATTGCCGCGGTACGGCGTCGTTCGCGCTCACCTCGTCTGTACTGACCGTCTCCGTTCGATCGCCGCTTGTCGAAGCCATTGCCACTCTCATCCTTCCATGGATCGGCAGCCGCGGTGCCTGCTCCGAGTAGGAGCGGCGTCAGAAGTGCCGCGAGAACTATCGAGACATGCTTCATGATGTTTCCTTCCAAATTGAAAAACATCGATCTAGCGCGTTGCCTCCGGATCGGCAGGGCGGACTCAGGCCTTATTGGGAGCAGGTGCGACTGCGAGAGCCTCAAACATCGGCAATGGATGTGGAGCGAAGCCTAACCGAGTGGCTGGAGAGGCTCGCCCATCATGCCGCACTGTCGCTATGCGGCGGCCGCGTCACAGGCCGCCAAGCTGGTCGAGGATGGCCGACCTCATCCGAGGCAAGCGGATCAAGGCCGAGGCGAAGGGCATGGATGATTTCGACCGTCCGCTGGTCAATCTGCCGGACGGCCGGGAGATTGGGCAAATCCTGTTGCGGGACGGTACTGCGCGCGATAGGCGGCCGGGCAACAGGAACGACTGGTGCCAATAAGAAAAGCCCCGCGGCCGGTAAGGCCACGGGGCTCAGGTCCGCCTACAGACGTTGTGACTGCAGCATAAAACTTAGGTGGTCTAGGTTGCTAGGCGCCCTGGAAAATAGTTCGCTGCCATTCGACACGGTCGATCTGCTAACCTCCAAACAAGGAAAGTTTCCAAAGTGACACCTGAAGAGTTTGAACGACGCGGCAGAGCTATCTATGGAAGGGGTTGGCAGTCAGCCCTCGCGAGGCGGGTCGGGATACATGCGCGATCAGTTCGCCGCTGGAAAGCCGGAGAGCGAGAGGTTCCAGCCTGGCTGGAATGGGCCATTGGTGTCCTTGAGCGCCACGAAGACGAACGCTAATTCACCACGCACAGAAGAAGCGGCTGGCTTGTGACCTCTTAGGCGAATGAACCAAACCGAGGAAGGTCTGTTAACGTTGTGGGTGCGGAGATAGATTGGCGAAGGCACGGAGTTTTCGAATGGTATCGCGCAGGCAGATCATCATTGGCGGGTGCTGGGCCTCTCTGTCTGGCGTCCTCTCGTCATCCCGCATCGCCATCAGCGGGGCCGCATTCGCCCTGGGCGTTCGCGAAGCATCAGCTCAGAATGGAAACGGCAACGGTGGCGGCAACGGCGGCGGCAACGGTGGCAACGGTGGCGGCGGCGGCGGCGGCGGCGGCGGCGGCGGCAACGGCGGCAACGGCGGCGGCAACGGCAACGGCGGCGGCGGCAACGGCGGTGGCGGCGGCGGCGGCGGCGGCGGCGGCGGCGGCGGTGGCGGCGGCGGCGGCGGCGGCGGCGGCGGCGGCGGTGGCGGCGGCGGTGGCGGTGGCAATGGAAATGGTGGCGGAAAGGGCAACAGCAATGCTGCGAGCAGCGCCTCGAAGGGAGCAAGTAAACCCACGACCGGTCTTTCACCGAACGAGGTGAACCCACCGACACGCGATGCTCTTACATCGGCGGGGACTGCGCTTGAGATTCGCCACCGTAACGGCATGCAGGAGGTTGTTACCAATGGTCGCTACGTCATGCGCGATAATCGGGGCCGGACAATTGTCAATCGCGCCGCAACGTCCGCGGACCTCGCAAGGATTCGGTCCCTACTAGAATAAAAATGTACGGGACGCTGGCCGCTCGATACCTCTCCGCTATTTCTGCTGCAGCTTGGCAGGAAATTGTATTCGAAATGAGAAACGAAGCCACTTCACATGGTCTGTGCCTTACCGAACAGATAGCGCTCGCCCCGATCTTGATGACATCTGGCGTTCTTTTGCTGGTCACAGTCGGACTGTTCGTGTTTCTCGCAAGCAGGCGGCCTCCGCCAGCATTTTGAGATTATGGAGAGAAGGTCGCCACTGGCGAGACCGATTGCCAGAGAAGAGAGAAGACGGGAGCTCGCCGAGGAGTTCCGCCGCTGGGAGGATATCTGGGCAAGAATGGGCGATCGATAGAGAACGATGAAGAGCGACCCATACTCGAGACGATACCAAACGATGACGCCTGGGCGCTTGCGAACGACATTGCGCTCGATGGCGTCGAGAGAAGCTATCATCGCTCGCGGCCCCAAGCTGGATCTTGCATGGCGTCAAACTTGTCTGGAGAAAGGGGCCGGTGCTCGGTTGAGAGGTGCTCAGCCGTCCCACAGATGATCTATGTAGCGTCCGACGATCGAGACCCATCGATGCCGCCGGCGCTCGTAGCTTGATCGTTCCGGCTGCGGGAAATCAGGATCCCCGAATGCGCCGACCGGAACGGCGATTAGGCCGGGAGCACTCTCGTTTTCATAGGCGACGGTGGAGCCGCATTTCGGACAGAAGCGATATCTCGCCCATCGGCCCCTATCGCTCGTGCGTTCGTATATGGAGAAGTCGCCCTCGATCTTGACGTCCGCCGTCGCAAAGCGAGCCTGAACACCGAAGGCGCTACCCGTGCGTCGCTGGCATTCCAGACAGTGACAGACGGACACTCTGACGGGATCACCTTGGCATCTGATCTTCAGCTCACCGCACCTGCATGCCGCCTGTCTCATCCTGAAGCCTCCTGTTTCGCTCCCAACGCTTGATGCCCGTTTTGGATCGCACTGGTGTTCTCAGATCTTGAATGGCTGGCGAGAGAGCTTCATCCGGATCCGATCTCGATTGAGCGGGAGCGGATCCGACATCGGGTCGGGCGAAGGCCGAGCGAATCCTTGAAGATCGGATCGAACCCATGGAATTCTAAGGCTTGATTTGCAGGACCAATTCCCTGACTCTGCCGATCGACAGCGTGCCGCGACATCACCGAAGAGCGGGGGGTTCTGTGCTCACTATCGGACAGCTTTCGAAAGCGACGGGGACGAACGTCTCCACGATCCGCTATTACGAGCAGTCGGGATTGCTTACCCGCCCCAGCAGGTCGGAAGGCAACCAGCGGCGCTATACCGCCGACGAGCAGGACCGCCTCGCCTTCATTCGAAATGCACGTGATCTCGGCCTCAGCATCGAAGCGATCCGGGATCTGATCGACCTGAGCGCGCGCCCGGACATCTCGGACACTGAAACGGACCGCATCGCGGCTGAGCAGCTCGCCGGAGTCCGCGAACGGATCGGCCGCCTGAAGAAGCTCGAAAGCGAGCTCGAGCAGATCTCGAGCCGCCAGTCATCACCAGGCCAAAAATCCGGGGTGATCCAGTCACTGGCCCGTTGCCACCACGCGGGCATTGATTCCGACTGAAGCAGTATCCCGGCGTCGATCGGGCTATGCAGGCCTCGGTGGGTCCGCACCGCAATTCCCAGGCCGCTCCCCTGTGTCAAGAAACTTCAAAAGGATCGGCGCCTGCTGTGATATTTCACGTGCCGAAACACGTTTGCGCACGCTTCTGTCAATCGGCGCGGAATGTTGACCCCTTATCGGCGTGCAATCTTCACCCCCCTGTAGGCGATCAGCGCTTGGCCTGCCCGGCGCTGGCCGGGGTTGCAGAGGGTAGGCCAAGTGCGGGTGTTTAGGCTCTTCGGCTTTAGCTTTGAGATCGGTTTTTGAAGCGCCAGGACTCGTTGCCGGTTTCCACGATCTCGCAATGGTGGGTCAGCCGGTCGAGGAGAGCTGTCGTCATCTTCGCATCGCCAAACACCGACGGCCATTCGCCGAAGGCGAGGTTCGTGGTGACGATGATCGAAGTGCGCTCGTAAAGCCTGCTGATCAAGTGGAACAGGAGCTGACCACCGGCCTGTGCGAACGGCAGATAGCCGAGTTCATCGAGGATGATGAAGTCGAGGCGTGTAAGGTAATCCGCCATCCGACCCTGCTTGCCATTGCGTGTTTCCGTTTCCAGCCGATTGACCAGATCGACGACGTTGAAGAAGCGACCGCGTGTGCTGTTGCGGATGAGCGCACGGGCAATTGCGATAGCCAGATGGCTCTTGCCGGTTCCCGTGCCGCCGACGAGAACGACATTGCGCTGGTCGGCGACGAACGTGCCGGTGGCCAGTTCACGCACCAGGGATTCATTGACGGGCGTATCGGCGAAGTCGAAGTCGTCAATATCTTTTGCCAACGGCAGCTTGGCGATGCTGAGCTGGTAGCGGATCGAGCGTGCCTGCTTCTCGGCGATCTCCGACTGCAGGAGGTCACCGACAATGCGCGGCGGTTCGTGCTGCCGTTTGATGCCATTGCCCATGACCTCATCGTAGGCACTGCGCATTCCGTAGAGCTTCAGCGTGCTCATCAGTTCGAGAACCTGCGTGCGTTCCATCAACTTGCCCTCCTGAGCCTGTCGTAACGGGCGCAGTCGGCGACCGGCTCATGGGTCAGTCGAAGCGCATCCGGGATTTGCAGGGTTGCGGCGGGAGCCTGGTCGCGGCTTCGAGCCAGAATGTTGATGATCACCGAGGCAGAGCAGACGCCGTGATCAAGCGCTTCCTGGCAAGCAGCCTCAACTGCCGTGAGACCATCAGCGGGAACACATCCGAGTATGGTGACCATCTGCCGATCACCGTCATCGACGCTCTTCAACCGTTTGCGCACCTTCTCCATCGCGGCTGGCAAAACCCATTCCCGGAAAGGAGCGCCGTTGCGCAAGGCACCGGGTTTGCGAGCGAGGACGGGGACATAGTGCCAGGGATCGTAGACGGTGTCGCCACGGCCGAAGCTGCGCCGGTGCTCAGCGACCGTCACCCCGTCCTGTTTGATGACAATCCGATCAGCATAAGCGTGGACCTCCACAGGACGGCCGACGGAGGTCGACAGGACGGAGTATTTGCTGTTGTCGAAACGGACAGTGCACGTCTTCGACACCGAGGCCGGAACGCAGTGGAAGCCATCGAATGGGCCAACATAATGCACGAGGCTGCCGCGTTCGGCCTCGAACATCTGCCAGATCGTCTGGGTCGTCTGCTCGGGATGGCTATGGGCCTTGGCATAGGCAACGCATTTGTCGAGCAGCCAGACATTCAGTTCCTCCAGGCTTTTAACCCTGAGGCGTGGTGTGAAGAAGCGCTCACGCACGAGGCCAACCTGGTTCTCGACCTGCCCCTTCTCCCAGCCGGATGCTGGCGTGCAGGCAACGGGATGGACCAGATAGTGGCTGCACATCTGCAGGAAGCGGCGATTGTATTGTCGCTCCTTGCCGACGAACACCGCCTCGACCGCAGTCTTCATGTTATCGTAGATGCCGCGCGTGCAGGTGCCACGGAAGAAGGCGAAGGCCTTGTCATGGGCATCGAACACCATCTCCTGGCTCTCGCGCATATAGGCTCGGGCGAACATCATCCGGCTGTGGCAGAGCCGGACATGCGCCACCTTCACCGTCGTCGTCACGCCCTGGATCAGGACAATCTCATGGCTCCAGTCGAACTGATAGGCCTCGCCCGGTGCATAGTAGAGCGGCACATAAGCCTCAGCCGTCACAACGCCTCGATCTTTCGACCAGCTCTTCGCAAAGCGTCGGATCGCATCGTAGCTGCCGTCGTAACCCAGTGCCCGAAGCTCTTCGTAAATCCGGATCAGCGTCAGCCGTTCCCGAGAAGGCTTACCTTCGTTGGCTGCCAGAAATCGCTCGATCTCGGCCTTCCAAGCTCCAGTCTTCGGCAACGGCTGCCGTTCTCGCTCATAGGAAAAGTCGGTCTCATCGGATCGCAAAATCTTGCGGACCGTGTTGCGGGACACATGCAGCTCCCGGACGATCTTCTTCACCGACCAGCCCTGCACATGGAAGGCTCGACGAACACGCGCAATCGTATCCACTCGCTTCAACTCCCCCTCCATCCGCCTTCAAAAGACAGATGGTCAGACGAAACAGGTGGGGGGTCAAAATTGGACGCCGGTCACCCCGCCAGAGGGGTCAATATTCCACGCCGAAACACAGCCTGGGCCACCTTGAAAGCCACCGCCCCTCCAAGGGAGAGCAGTTCATCACTCGTGCCGGGGCCGACGAGGCGATCCAAATCCTGAACGATGGCGTGATCCGCAGAGATGCCGCAAAGATTCTCGGATGCCAGGAACACGTTTTCTCACGGCTTGTCGATGAAGGCATCTTCGTCCCGATGCAGATCACTCGCCGATCCACTGCCGAACTCGACTACCTCATGTTCGACCGCTTCTCGCGGGCTGAACTCCTCGCATTCAGGCAGAAGCTCGAGGACGCTGTGACGGTCGAAGTGTCGAGCGACATGGTTTCGCTCTCGAATGTCGCCAAGATCCAGGGAGAGAAGCAGGGCACCATTCTCGACCTCGTTCTCAGAGGGAAGCTGAAGTCCGTCGCAATGAAGAAGGACGGGCATCTCGCGTCGCGCCTGATGCTGAACAAGAGCGAGGTCGACGCGGCGCTGTGGCGGCCTCACGGACTATCCTCCGAAGAGACCGCGGAAAGGCTCGGGATCAAGCGCGACACCCTGCGGTCACTGATCGACCTGAAGCAATTCAATCCCGGGAAGTTCGGGCAGCATCAGCGACAACTGTTTGACGAAGAGGAAGTCGAAGCCTTCCGCAGGCGATATGTCACTCTTGGAATGCTGACCAAGGAATCCGGCATTCCGAAGGGAGAGTTGCTGGTCCGCTTCCGTCGCAGCCGGGCGAGCCCCGCGTTTCCTGTCGAACAGGTGAATGTCATGCTCATCCCACGCGATATCGCAGACCGAATGGTCGTGGGGCGACTATAGAGGCCGCCGACCCCGGCACCTTGGTGATACTGCCAACTTTGGGTGCGGCGGTGGTCGCTAAGCGATCTAGTTGTACGTCATATCGAGGCCCCGTTCGGCACGCTGCCGGGCGGGGCTTTCAGTTTGACTGGTCGACGCAGTCGAGGCTGCGACATCAGCTCTCTTGGTAAACGCAAGGGATGTCTGCAGAGTATCCAACCGCGCGCATATGCTTGCGGCTACGTCGTGATTCCAGCCATGTCTACCTTGGGCTAGGCGCTGTCGACATCCTCGAATATCGACCGGGGTGTTGTCTCAGCGGGTTTGGTCGGTGCCAGCGCCTCGACGGTAGAGGCGGTCACGATGTGACTCCAATCGGAATTGTCGTCGGACTCGTTATCGCGCTCCTCCTTGCGTTCCTCAAGTAGCTGAATAGAACGCTTGATCTTCTTACGGGCGACATCAATCAGCTCCTCACCTTCATCATCGACCTGCAGATCCTCCAGTTTCGCGAGGGCATTGGCGATCGTCTCGAAGTGGCTCTCCGGGTCCTCATCGAGATCGGCGCCGTCGGTGATTTCAGATATCTTGTCCTCGAGTTTAGGCAGTCTCTGAATGCGAAGCGACATTCCAAGGCGGACGAGCCGCTCGGCAGGGACAAGCTCTAACATCGCTGAATTGTCGAAAAACGACAGGTCGAACTCGTCCGCTGCCGCGCTCTCGAGCGAAAGAGCAGCGCGTTCGTGCAAATCGTCATCCAGTAGCCTCGCGCGGTGAGCACGGGCGTGCGTAACTAGCTTGGGACTGTTGGCAATCACGGTGGTTGCCCATGTCTTGCGTTTCAGGATGTCGGGATCGAGCCGGATCAGCTTTTCAAAGACAGCATCGCTCGCTCGATAGGCGAGGAAAGTGAACAGAGACCAGGTTCGTTCGGCCTCGTCGGGCGTTCGCACCAGACGCTCTACCAGCATGTCGTTGAGGCTTGCCGGAATGGTCAACGCATTCGGAATGTCGTGCGATCCCTCACAGGTGAAGTTGTCCAACACGGTGTCGATGGTAGCCCCCCGAAGAAGGGCCGCCATCATGAAGGGTTTCTCACTCAGGATTTCTGTCAGCGCGTCCGAAATAGTAGGATGGGCGAAAGTCCAGATCGTCGCCGCGCCGCTGCCGGAGGCCTTGAGAAACGACCCCTTCAGATCGGCGAAGGCATCTTGAATCTGCGGCAGGCCGCATCCGGTTAACTCTGCCACTGCGGCAGCGGCTTCCGGATCGAAGCCGGTGATCCTGAATGCACCCTGATGCACATAGACGAGGATGAGCGCTGCCTGCAGGACGGGTTCAAGCGCGTTGACTGTGTCGATGAGATGTTCGCGAGGCTCGCGCATGAAGCGTACTAGGGAAGCTTCTCGCGGTGCAAGGCTCTTGGTAAAAGAGGGGTCACCCAACCGCTCGGCGATCCCCGGCAGGAATTCGTGGACGGCTGCAACCGCTTCGAGATGCGGCTTCACACTCGATTTCCAGCTCTGGCTTTGGCCCCCGTAATTGATGTGATTGTAGAGGATTTGCGCCTTTTCTTCTGCGGTCAGCACACCGACATCGACGACGGCCCGTCCATCCGCAAAGAGCGGTAGATTGCGCTGACCGAGGCGGCGGCGGGCCGCTTCGTAGATGTGTTTTCGTGAGGTTAGAAGGAAACGATTGCCGTGCCCGATTGCCGCTCGAAGCTTGGTGAAGGCAGAGGTCCAATCCTGAACATAGTCCTCGCGCACTTGGTTCGAACCAAACGCATCGTCGATCCAGAAGAAACGGCCGGGATCGCTTGGATTCCAGCCTGCCTCGAAATCCCGCGGGCTCGTCAGGGCGAGAACGGTATTATTGGGGTTCTCAGAGGCGATTGTGGAAATGATTGCACCGATCGCGGATTTGCCGCTTGAAGGGTTGCCAAGCAGGAGCACTATGCCGTGATTTCCGATCGCCCGCACCGCATCGCGGTGGGCTCGGGTCGGAACATAAGTTTTAAGCTTGGGTATCCAATTGTCGAGCAACGCGCGGCTTTGCTGGGTTAGGCGCTCGTCGATAATCGAAGTCAGATCGCCTAGCCCGTAAACCTGGGGCACCAGCGCCCGCAGCCGGGCACTGCCTCTGATGGTACGAACGACATATTGGCGCCCGAGGATGTGGGCTTTGCGAACCCCGAGCTCGCGAAGGCGCGTGCGGATTTCCCTCGCGACGCCCGCGTCAACGCTCATGTTGGTCATGAATACGTAAGTGTTTGCTTGGCCGTTCGCGACCAGTTCGCGAACGTGGTCGATTTCTGAATTGAGATCACTTGTCCTGAGCGCCTTCGCGGCATCCGACGTGTGTTTGCATTGAACCGTACCTATGTGAGCACCCGCGGGATCGTCGGAAGGGATGAGAAAGACCGCATCCTGACCGCCGTCCTGGGCCTCCCGAAAAATCTCGACAGGTCGACGGAGCGCGACCTCGCAAATTTGCGAGCAAAGATCCTGAAATGCGCGCCAGCCAATCGTATGAAGTGCCAGATCGGACCAGGGGCCGACGGCCATCCGATTGGGCGCGGGAATCAGATTTTCCGCCTCGATGTCGCCCGCACCATCCACATGCTTCAATTTCTGCCCCCAAAGGATCTCGGCCAACGTGTGGCCCAGTTCTGAATATGGCACAGATGGCATACGATACGATATTGCTGATCCATGACTGCCACCAAGACCAAGCTCACAACGCTCCGCACCTTCTTGAGCGGCGCTCTGGCAGCGGATCAGGCGGCTACGACCGAAGCTTGCGCCTGAGCCGGTTCCGGAATTTCCTCATTGCGGAAGAAACGCCACATGGTGCGGACGAGATTCTTGAGCATATCGCTTTCGCGACCATGTTCTCTGGCGCGCAGAATTGTTTGATAGACAACTTCTGGGATTTTCTGCGTATCGTTGTTGGGATGCACACCAAATGGTTCGCAGGCAGCAGCAAGGCACGCCGCGTGCACTTCGGGCGTTAGATCGTCCTTGAGCTTGTGCTCCAACGTCTTTTCGAAATGCGCGTAGCAATCGGTTATGAGATCATGGGTCGGCGCGGCGTCAAAATGATCGTCCGGCTTGGCGAGCTTACTTAAAGCAAGATCGGTTGCCGGCGTTCGTTTGGACTCGACCAATTGCTGGTCGCAATCCCATAGCATGAAGGTCGGGATACCCAGCTCACGAAAGATTACATAGGGGCGATCGAGATTGGCTTTGCCTTCAGCGGACAAGATGGCGATACCTGCAGCCTCGAAACTCACGCCGAGCATCCGCGCCGTCGCGGTCAGCGCCGCTTTATCGCTTCGACCCTCGACCAGAATGACGCCGTTGGCGAAAAAGCCTTCTGCCAACTCAGCACCAAGAATGTGGAGCCTCGGCATCAATGTCTCTGCGCTGAAGGTGCCAGCGGGTTTACCCCAGCCCTGTTCGAGCTTCTGCGCAACGATACCGAGATCGAGCGCTTGCAAGGTACATTGCTTTAACTCGCTGTCCGCACAAGGTGAGCGCCGAGTGAGCCTGATCTCATCGGCCTTCCCCATTGAAATGAACATCGGTGAGTGCGAGCCGAAGATAACTTGCGTGTAACCTTGGACACCGGGAAGCGTGCCGCTGCTCAGGCCCCGCAGCACTTCCGCGAAATGCCGCTGCTTAGTCGGATGCTGATACAGCTCAGGTTCTTCGATAGCGAGAATGAGTGTCGGTGCCTGGACCGCGGCGGCAGCCGGCGCACCATCGCCGCCACCAACGTCACCCTCTACGGGCGCGTCGTCGGCCTCCGGCACCGCCGTTCGCGCAAGATGCTGTAGCAGCGTAAAGATGAAGGCGCGCTGGAGACCATGGCCTTGTCTGTCCACCGGACCACCGAAGCCATCGTCCTTAAGGAACACATCCGCCATTGGCAACGGGACCGGCATCTCCCCGATTTCACGCCAGTTCAACGAAACTTCGGCATCCTGGTACAGACCTCGCAAGTCGGCGGTGAGCGTCCCAGCGAGTGCGCCGAGTTCGGGCATATTCTCGGCGGAAACCAGAGCTTGATAGGCTTCGGTCATCTGCGCCTTGAACGCTAGGATGTCTGGTCGCTGGAGAATCTGACTGCGCACGAGTAGTTCGAGCAACTTGCCGATGACACTCGTCTTGCTGTCCGCCGCGTCCGCCGACGCCTCGCGCACCGCAGGGATGAACACGAAACTCGTGTGCCGCTGGAGCTTGCCGCGGCTATTGTTCTGGAACCCAAAGAACTGACCATCGTCGGGTAACAGCACTAACTGGTCGGGATGGTTAGCTTCCCAATCCCGCAACGCTTGGTCGACCGCTGCTGCGCTGCCAGCATTGGGTAGGTCGGCGTACAACGGATTATTCTCCCGCAGGGCATTGTAGGCAGCGCGCTTAGGCGTCGCACCGGTATGCATCCGGATCGCCACGAAGTCCGCAATCTGCGGGACGAGGCCTTGATAGCGTCCGCTTGAGGCACCTCCGTCAAAAATACGAGTAACGACCAATTTGCCATCGCGCACCCGGTTCTCGAACGCAGCGACTTCTTGATCGCCGAGCTGATGGAAAGTTAGTTCGATTTCGATCGATTGCCCTTGATCGCGTCCGAAGAAGTCATCAGCATCACAGCTCTTCGAAGTCGAGTAGAACTTCTCGATTGCCTTCAGGATCGAAGATTTACCTGCGCCATTGCCGCCGATCAGCGCAGTATGGGCGCCAAATGAAACGTCGACGTCGCGAAGTGATCTGAAATTCTTTACGCGCGCACGCTCAAGCTGCATCGTAGCCTCCCCCGTGAGCATCACTATTCGATTTCAAATGGCGGAAATGCAAGCGCGATCCGCTCGCCCTTGTCAGTAAACCGTTGAAGCCTGGCTACCACGTATCGTGTACATCCGGGAGTATCCTAACGCGCGCGCATCTGCTTGCAGCCAAGCCGTTTGCAGCCAAGCCGTGATCGCCGACGGAACTCTCCAACCTGCATCCTTCTCGTCGCCATTCCATCGCCATCCGGACGGCAGCCTCGTGTTCGCAACCGGATCGTCACAACGCGACTTCCTTCCCTGGATTGTTCCGCCACGCGGCTTGCCAAACAGCAAGCAAAATCAGGCGTTTGCAGGTTTGGGACAAACCAAGCTGTCATTTGGGACATTCTTTGGTGGCCGCGGCGGCTTCTAAGTCGTTGGAATCCTGGAAACGGCTGGGACAAACCTATTGGCCGCGTAGAAGTGGCATAACCGCTTTTCCGCAACCTATATTGGGATAAAGTGATCCCTGCGGTGATTGAGTTCACCGCGGGGATTTGTCTGCGGAGAAGGAAATGAAATGTCGATACCAGGCTGGCCGCGACAGGAAAGGCAGCTTCGAAATAGCACATGAGAACTACTGGAAACCCGTAGTCAACCATGTTAGATTTTGAATGGGATGAACAAAAGGCGGCGCTGAACCTCGCCAAACATGGCATCAGCCTTTCCGACGCCTCCGCGGTTTTTAAAGACCCATTCGCCTTCGATACCGAAGACAGATCGATGGATTACGGTGAGATCAGACGACGCATCATCGGACTCGGCAATGGTCGCTTCCTGACTGTTATCTATACCGAGCGCAGTGAAACGATCCGGCTCATATCAGCCAGAAAAGCAACGCGGGCGGAGCGTCGGGAGTATGAAGATGCCAGATAATAAAAAACAACAATCGAACTGGGCTCGCTTTGACGCCATGAGCGACGATGAAGCGGAAGCCAATGCGCTCGGGGACCCGGACAACCCACCCATGACGGGCGAACAGATCCGCTCCGCTCCCCGCATGCCGCAGGTCAAGGTCATCCGACGCGCGCTCGGCCTGACCCAGGAAGAGTTTTCCGGCCGCTACCAGATTCCGCTCGGCACGTTGCGCGACTGGGAACAAGGTCGATCCGAACCGGACCAACCGGCAAAGGCATATCTGAAGGTGATTGCGGTCGACCCGCAAGGTACGGCGGAGGCGTTGATAAAAGGCGCTGCATAGTTTCAATAGACGCCGAATGCTGCTTCGCCAGCCTCCATGGCAATGGTCCGCCGGGTCGCAATGAGACGGTCAGGATAAAGGTTGGACTCAAGTCCAACGAGAAGGCGTCAGAAATCGCCCAATGCGTATCCGGCGCCGCGCACGGTCCGGATCACGTTGTCGGACTTGCCAAGGCTGATGACTTTGCGAAGCCGGCCTATATGGACGTCGATCGCGCGCTCATCGACGGTCGTGTCGTCGCCCCATAGGGATGCCTTGAGCTCCGAGCGGGAATAGACCTTGCCCGGTGTCCGCATCAGGAATTCAAGGAGCTTGAACTCCTTCGGCCCGAGCTTGACCTCGCGTTTCTGCCGGTGAACTCGATGGGCTTCCCGGTCGAGCGTGAGATCGCCGACCTTGAGCATGTGGTCCAGGAGGGCGGGATTGACGCGCCTCAGCAGGTTCTTCACACGGACGACGAGCTCGACCGGGGAAAATGGCTTCATCAGGCAATCGTCGGCACCTGCCGCCAGCGCGATAATGTGAAGGCCTTCGCCACCCGACGGCACGAGGAGGATGATCGGAAGGCGCGACAGGACAGGGTCGAGACGCACCTCGCGGCAGACCTCGAGACCTCGCACGCCCGGAAGATCCGAACTCATGACCAGGATATCCGGCGGAACGGCTTTCAGGCGATCTGAGATCTCGGCTCCACTTGCCAGCATCGATACGACGAAGCTGTCGGCCACGAGGGCTTTCTGCAATATCAGACGGAACGACTCGTCGTCGTCGACCAACAGGACCCGCGCGCTCATCTCGTGGCCACCAACTATGTTTCCATGGAGTATCCGGCACCGCGGACGGTGCGGATGACATCCTGCATGTTGGAGAAGTTGAGTGCCTTGCGAAGTCTTCCCACATGGACGTCGACGGTACGCTCGTCGACATAGATGTCGTGGCCCCAGACGCCGTCCAGAAGCTGCGAGCGGGAAAAGACCCGCCCTGGCGCTGCCATCAGGAATTCGAGCAGGCGGAATTCGGTCGGGCCAAGGCGCACTTCGCGGCTCTTGCGGTGAACGCGATGGGTTTCCCGATCGAGCTCGATATCGCCGCAGCGGAGAACGCTGGAGAGCACCTCGGGCCGGGCCCGGCGCAGCATGGCCTTGACGCGGGCCATCAGTTCCGGCGTCGAGAAGGGTTTTACCACATAGTCGTCGGCGCCGGTGGCGAGGCCGCGGACACGTTCGCTCTCCTCGCCGCGGGCCGTCAGCATGATGATCGGCAGGCGCTCGGTTTCCGGGCGCATGCGCAGCCGGCGGCAGAGTTCGATGCCGGAAACGCCGGGCAGCATCCAGTCCAGGATCAGAAGGTCCGGTACTCGCTCCTGAAGCCGAATTTCGGCTTCGTCGCCCCGCAAAACGGTATCGACCTCATAACCCTCGGCTTCCAGATTGTAACGAAGAAGCACGCTCAGCGCTTCTTCGTCTTCTACGACAGCGATTTTCGGCAGCATTCTTGGCCTGCTCCGTCAGTTCTATTCAGTGATCGCGCCGAGCGTGTTCGACGAGTCGTCCTTCGGACGATCGCCTTCCGGCTGGGCGCCCGTCGTCATGTAGTAGATGGTCTCGGCGATATTGGTGGCGTGGTCGCCGATACGCTCGATGTTCTTGGCGCAGAACAGAAGATGCGTGCAGGTGGTGATGTTGCGCGGATCCTCCATCATGTAGGTGAGGAGCTCGCGGAACAGCGAGGTGTACATCGCGTCGATTTCCTCGTCGCGGCTACGGATCGCCTCGGCCTTTTCCGCCGAACGCGTCGCATAGACGTCGAGGACGTCCTTGAGCTGCACGAGGGCGAGATCGGAGAGATGTTCGAGGCCGCGGGCGAGCTTGCGCGGAACGCCGGTGCCCTGAACCGCGATAACGCGCTTGGCGGTGTTCTTGCCAAGGTCGCCGACGCGCTCGAGATCGGAGGCGATGCGCAGCGAACCGACGATCTCGCGAAGGTCGGCCGCAACCGGCTGGCGGCGGGCGATCGTGATGATCGCCTTGTCGCCGATCTCGCGCTCGGCGTGATCGAGGATCACGTCGTCGGAGATGACCTTCTGCGCGAGTGCGGCGTCGGAATTGACCAGCGCCCGCACGGCGTCCGAGCACATCTGCTCGGCGAGGCCGCCCATTTCGGAGATGCGGCGGCTCAGGTATTTCAGTTCGTCGTCATAAGCCGACAGGATATGGGTCGATGCCATCTTCTAGTCCTCAAAATTGATTTTCAGGCGGCACAATCGGCTGGATCAGCCGAAGCGGCCCATGATGTAATCCTGGGTGCGCTGATCGTCGGGATTGGTGAACATCTTGTCGGTGTCGTTCTCCTCGACGAGCTGGCCGAGATGGAACATGGCGGTGCGCTGCGACACGCGGGCAGCCTGCTGCATCGAGTGCGTCACGATCACGATCGTGTAGTTGGCACGCAGTTCATGGATGAGTTCTTCGACTTTGGCGGTGGCGATCGGGTCGAGAGCCGAGCAGGGTTCGTCCATGAGGATGACTTCCGGCGACACGGCGATCGCACGGGCGATGCACAGACGCTGCTGCTGGCCGCCGGAGAGGCCGGTGCCGGATTCGTGCAGGCGATCCTTGACTTCGCCCCAGAGGCCGGCGCGCTGCAGGCTCGCCTCGACGATCTGGTCCATGTCGGCCTTGTTCTTGGAAAGGCCGTGGATGCGCGGACCGTAGGAAATGTTCTCGTAGATGGTCTTCGGGAACGGGTTCGGCTTCTGGAACACCATGCCGACGCGGGCGCGAAGTTCCACGACGTCGATGTTATTGTCGTAGATATCGTCCGTGTCGAGGGTGATCTTGCCGGTGACGCGGCAATTCTCGATCGTGTCGTTCATGCGGTTGAGGCAGCGCAGGAAGGTGGACTTGCCGCAGCCGGAAGGACCGATGAGAGCCGTCACAGTGTTTTCGCGGACGTTGAGGTTCACGTCGAAAAGCGCACGCTTTTCGCCGTAGTAAACCGAAACGTCCTTGCCGATCATCTTGTGGGAAGCATCGCTCATCTTTTGGTCCAGCGCCTTTTCTACTGCCGATTCTGACATCATATTCATTGTCATACTCCTTCTACCAGCGCCGCTCGAAGCGACGCCGCAAGAGAATTGCGCCAACATTCATTAGGATGAGGAACAGGAGCAGGATGATGATTGCTCCCGAGGTACGCTCGACGAACGCGCGCTCCGCTTCGTTCGCCCACATGTAGATCTGGACCGGCAGCGCCGTCGACGGGTCGAGCGGCGTGGTCGGATAGTTGGCGACGAAGGCCACCATGCCGATCAGGAGCAGCGGCGCGGTTTCGCCGAGTGCGTGGGCCAGGCCGATGATGGTGCCGGTCAGGATGCCCGGCATGGCAAGCGGCAGGACATGGTGGAAGATCGTCTGCATCTTCGATGCGCCGAGCCCGAGGGCGGCCGCCCGGATCGATGGCGGCACGGCCTTCAGTGCCGCGCGGGTCGCGATGATGATCGTCGGCAGCGTCATGAGGGTGAGCACCAGACCGCCGACGAAGGAGGCGGAACGCGGCAGACCCATGAAGTTGACGAAGACCGCCAGACCGAGAAGACCGTAGACGATCGAGGGAACGGCCGCGAGATTGTTGATATTCACCTCGATCAGGTCGGTGAACTTGTTCTTCGGGGCGAACTCCTCGAGATAGATCGAGGCGGCGACGCCGATCGGCAGCGCCAGGACAAGCACGATCAGCATCATGTAGAACGAGCCGATGAGCGCGACGCCGACGCCGGCCGCTTCCGGACGGCTCGATGCGCCGTTGACAAAAATGCCGCCGTTGAAATGCTTGGCAAGCGCTCCGCTGTCGGAGAGCTGCGTCATCCAGCCGAGCTGCTGGTCGTTGATCTTGCGGTTCTCCTGGCCGACGTTGAGGTCGATCTGGCCCTTGTAGGCCGAGTCGATATCGCCGGAAGCGAGCAGTCTTACCGTCTGCGTCGTGCCGATGATCGCCGGATTGGCGACCACCAGGTCACGCAGCTGAACGCGGACACCATCCGACAGCATCTGGTTGACTGCGCGGGCTGCGACGCGGTCGTCCACGCTGACGTTGAGCAGCTTGGCGAGCGCGTTGCGGGCGACGACCGGATAGTTTGCCGTCATCAGCTTCTGCGGGTTGGTGGCCCGTTCGTTCTGCGGGTCGATGATCTGCTGCGAAAACTCGACCGGCATGGTGATCATGGTCTGCTGGAACGCGGTGTAACCCTTGGAGACTACCGACCACAGGAGAAGCATCAGGAAGATGATGCCGAAGGAAAGCGCGGCGATGCCATAGGCGCGGAAGCGACGCTCGGCAGCGTAACGGCGCTTGATGCCGATATCGCGACGGACGGACTTGGCCTTGGGGATGCCGGCGGCGGGAGAAACCACATCGGTCATTCGTACTGCTCCCGGTATTTGCGCACGATATAGAGCGCGTAGATGTTGAGGCAAAGCGTGATTGCGAACAGCGTGATGCCCAGCGCGAAGGCAACCAGGGTCTGCGGCGAGGTGAACTCAAGGTCACCCGTCAGCTGGTTGACGATCTTCACGGTCACGGTCGTCATCGGCTCGAACGGATTGATCTGCAGGCGGGCGGCGACACCGGCCGCAAGCACGACGATCATGGTTTCGCCGACGGCGCGCGAGGCGGTCATCAGGAGCGCGCCGACGATGCCCGGCAGAGCGGCCGGCAGGACGACCTTCTTGATGGTTTCCGAACGGGTGGCGCCGAGACCGAGCGAACCGTCACGCAGGGCGCGAGGCACTGCCGTGATGATGTCGTCCGACAGCGAGGAGACGTAGGGGATCAGCATGATGCCCATGACGAAACCGGCCGTCAGAACGCTCTGTGCCTGGATGAAGTTGGCATAATCGCCGGTGACGAGGCCGTTCAGCTGCGAAGAAATGTCGCGAAGGAACGGACCGACTGTCGTCAATGCGAAGAAGCCGTAGACGATGGTCGGAATGCCGGCGAGCACTTCGAGCAGCGGCTTGGCGACCGAGCGGACCTTCGGCGAGGCGTATTCCGACATGTAGATTGCCGAAAAGAGGCCGATCGGAACCGCGAAGAGCATCGCGACGAAACCGATATAGAGCGTGCCGAGCAGCAGCGGAATGAGGCCGAACTGACCTTCGGAGCCACCCGAACCCGCAGCCGCAAAACGCGGATCCCATACCGTGCCGAAGAAGAATTCCCAGGCGGGAATGGCGGTGAAGAAGTGG
This sequence comes from Neorhizobium tomejilense, assembly GCF_964254135.1. Taxonomy (NCBI): domain Bacteria; kingdom Pseudomonadati; phylum Pseudomonadota; class Alphaproteobacteria; order Hyphomicrobiales; family Rhizobiaceae; genus Neorhizobium; species Neorhizobium tomejilense. The sequence continues at coordinate 1,180,711 of NZ_CAXUSO020000001.1, read as the reverse complement.
GCGGCTTCCGTCAGCATCGATGCGACGATGCCGACCGTGGTCAGAATGGCGATCGAAGAAGCGACGACGAGGCTGCCGAGGATCACTTTTTCCACCCGGTTGCGGGCACGGAAGCGCGGTGCGATCTGGCGGTAAGCAAAGAGGGCGCCGCCGATGGAAGCCCCCAGAACGAGGATCGTCATGAGGACACGGCTGACGAAGGTCATCCTGTTCAGTTCGGCAGCGGCCTTGACCATGAAGGGCTGCGGATCACCCGCAAGCGGAACGCCCTTGGCGCCAAGCGCAGCACGAAGCTCCACCGGATTATTTTCGATGCGGGCGATCTCATCGCCGGTCAGCGCATTCATGCCGCGGGCAATCGAGGTGATCATGCCGTAGCTCAGGCCCTGCTCGGCCTGCGATTGAGTTTTCACCTCTTCGGGAAACGCACCGCGCACCGAGGAGCTGATATACATGGGGCTGGCGACCAGCCAGACAAAAAGAATGACGACGGCCGGCAAGATCGCCCAGACGGCGACAAAAGAACCGTAATATCCAGGCCGCGAATGAAGTTTGGAGGAAATACCTCCGACCAGTGCCATTGCATACCGGGCACCGGCGACGTAACCGGCTATGCCGATTATCGCCAAAATCAACAATATTAGTGATGTGTTCATCATAATCCCCCGGCGTACCGCCTTCGGCGGCAACCCATCACCGCCCAGCTCCGTTCATCGGAACCAATCGCATCGCCGTCGCGCCTCGCGCAACACCATCGCCACAAAACCGACGATTCCCCACCAAGGCAAAAGCCCTCGGTCGGAGAGAAAACGGCGCCGCTTCAAAAGCGGCGCCGGTCTTTCAATTACATGGTCTTGCCAGCGGCAAAGTCCTTGCGGAGCTGCACGCGCTGCGCTTCCGGAGCGGCAACGAGGCCGTACTCGACGAGCGGCGAGTCAGGACCGATCATGTCATCAGAGGTGAAGAACTCGACGTATTCCTTGAGGCCCGGAACAACACCCAGGTGAGCCTTCTTGACGTAGAAGAACAGCGGGCGGGAGACGGGATAGGTACCGTCAGCAATCACAGCCGCGGTCGGCTTGATGCCGTTGACGGTGGCGACTTTCAGCTTATCGGCATTGTTTTCGTAGAAGGCGAGGCCGAATACACCGACGCCAGTCTTGTTGGCGGCGATACGAGCGAGCGTCTCGGTATAGTCGCCGTCGATGTCCACAGCAACGCCGTCCTTGCGAACAGCGACGCACTTGGCGGTCGCCTGCTTGGCGTCCGGAACGAGCTTCTTGATGGCTTCCGCGGCACCAACTTCCTTGCAGCCTTCTGACAATACCTTCTCTTCGAAGACTTCGCGCGTACCGTGCTTCGTACCCGGAATATAGGCAGCGATCGGGCCCTTCGGCAGAGTCGGGTTGATCTCCGACCAGTTCTTGTAAGGGTTGGCGACGAGCTTTCCGTCAACAACCACTTCAGCGGCAAGAGCCTTGTAGAAGTCCTTCGGCTCGATCTTCATGTCGCCGTTGCTGCTGGCGGCCGCGAAGACGATACCATCGTAACCGATGCGAATTTCCTGGACGTCAGTCACGCCGGCTGCCTTGCAGGCTTCCAGTTCGCTCTTGTTGATCGGACGCGAAGAATTAGCAATGTCGATCGTGGCTTCGCCGACGCCCTTGCAGAATTCCTTGAGGCCCGCGCCCGAGCCGCCCGACTCGACGATCGGGGTCTTGAACTTCGGGAAGGCTTCGCCGAAAGCTTCTGCAACGATCTTCGCATAGGGAAGAACGGTGGAGGAACCGGCAACCTGAACCTGATCGCGAGCCGTTGCGACGCCTGCGGTGGCCAGCAAAATTGCGGCTACAGCGCAGCTTCCTAGATACTTCTTCATGGATTTCTCCCTTGGAATTCGGATTGACGCTTGGGCGTCGGCTACCCTCTATCTGTTGCTCATTACAGTTTTGTGACAGATTTATTTCATTTGTGAAAAGGACGCGCCCCAGCATTTGCACAGGTTTGCAGCCTCCGTGCCTGCTTCGGCAGAAGGGACAGAATATCGGTTATGACACCGAATTGGCGAGGGTGGACACTTCCACCGCCGCAGTTCGTCGAACGCATCAGGATATCTGATCCGGTATCGGTGACATCCTCGTTCGACGTCGTGCAGGAGCCCGACGGATCGTTGCCATGGAATACAGGGAGTTTCTATCTGGCCAGCGGAACGCCTCAGTCGCTCCGCGGCATGGTGTCCAGCCAGGTCGAGACCGTATCCAGCGTCCGCTTCTCCTGATCGGCTTCCAGGGAAAAACCGGGGCGGACGTTTGCCCTGGGGGCATGGGCCTCGACAACGCCGATGCTGTTGCCCGCGCCGTAACCACCGTGGGTCATGAACGGAACGACCTGCCTGCCCGCCAGGTCGTGGGCCAGCAGGAATGAGCGGATCACCGGCGGCGCGGTCATTCCCCAGATGGGGAAGCCCAGGAAGATCGTGTCGTAGGATTGTATGTCGGCAACAAAATGCATGAGGGGCGGCAGATAGGAGGATCTGGTCTCTGCCGCAGCCTGGGCGACCGTTGCCTGGTAATCCTCCGGATAGGGCGTGGCCGCCATGATTTCAAAGAGCGTGGCATCGCGGGCGCGCCGGATCTGTTTCGCGATCACCCGTGTGTTCCCGGTTCGGGAGAAATAGGCCACCAGCACGCGGGGTTGCGGGGCTGCGAATACCGGCGCCCGGGGCATGACGACACCTGCGGTCGTCAGCGATATCGCCTTCAAGAGCGTGCGTTTCGGGATCTTATGGCTCACGCCCGCCTCCTCTGTCAGGATTCGTATTTGTAGAGCGCCGCGCGATTGAAGGGATCGATCTTCAGCGTCGAGACCTCCCGGAGGGCGTCACCCCGCCAGTCCGTGGCCGCCTCACACTTGGCATCGATCAGCATCGTCGTCCTCGCGGCGGTGTCGTACGGCTTCCATTTCGGCATACGGTCGTTGTTCGGGTTTCCGGTCCGCGCGAAGCTCGCGAAGGCCGACATCAGGTTCATGGAGGTCTCCATTGCCTCGTCGCCCGATCCGGTCATCTCCCCGGCCTCGTTGACGGTGCCGAACGCAAACGGGATATCGACGGCATGCGGCGAGCCGAGCACGCCGTTCTCCCACGGGATGGGCCAGTTGAAACTGTACATGTAGACGGGAGCCTGCCCGGAGGCGCCCGACTTGGTTTCGGCGGCCCCGGTCAGCGGAAGGCGGAACTGCACGTCGGAGGCGACGGCGACCAGGATGTCCGACGGGGTCATCTCGCGTGACGCCTTGCGGTACGCCGCCATGATCGCATCGACCTTCCGGTCGTCGATCTTGAACACCGTGCGCATCCTCGTCCGCATCTGGTCGTCGGTGAGCTTGAAGTTCCGCATGTCGCTCTGGAAGAACAGGCTGGCCTCCGTCTTGGTGCTCCCCATCATCAGCGGCACCCTGGCATGCATTGCGAGGCCCTCCGCCGTCATCGGACGGGTGACGATGTGCTTTCCGTCGATGACCGGGCGGGCGCCTTCGAACGAGGCAGCCACGGCACGGTTGCGTGCATCGAGCACGGCCTGCATCGGGATCTGCTGCGCCGCCGCGAGGTTTTTCGGATCGACGCCGAGCTCCTTGATGAACGCGTTGGCATAAGGCTCCATGGCCGCCGCCGGATCGACGTTGAGGCCGGCCGCGCCGCTCATGCTGATGGCGCGATGGAACAACCCTTGGCCCTTCGGCATCGTCAGCAGGGTCATGATCTTCGATCCGCCGCCGGACTGTCCGAAGACGGTTACGCTGCCGGGGTCTCCGCCGAATGCAGCGATGTTGTCGCGGACCCATGCCAGTGCCGCAACGATGTCGAGATTGCCGGCATTGGCTGCGTCGCCGAAACGCTCGGCATCGAGGTGGGACAGGTTGGTGTAGCCGAACGCGTTGAGGCGGTGGTTGATCGTGACGACCACGACGTCGCCGTAGCGGGCGAGATTACTTCCGTCCAGACCGGCACCGCCTCCCCCGCCGTTGATGTATCCGCCGCCATGGATGTAGAACATCACCGGGCGATTGGCATTCCTGTCCAGGTCGGGCGTGAACACGTTGAGGACGCAGCAGTCCTCGCCAAGCGGCTCGTTCTGGTTATACCAGCCGAACAAAGGCCCGCTCATTCCGGTGTTGAACTGCGGGCTGAGGGAGCCGTATTTCGTGGCATCGCGCTCGCCTGCCCAGTCCTGCACCGGTTGCGGAGCCTTGAAGCGATTGGCACCGGCCGTGCTTGCGGCATAGGGGATCCCCTTGAAGCTGAAGGCTCCCTTTGCAAGGGAGCCACGCAGGACGCCATTCCTGATCCCGACGGTCGTGGATTGGGCCGCCATCGACATGGTGCCTCTGAAAAAGACCGGCGCGGCCACGCCGACTGCCAGCGTGGAAAGGAACCCGCGTCTGCTCTGCTGCCCGGCCTTCATCGTTTTCTCCATGTCCTCGATCTCGCAAGGAAACCTAGTCCGACTTGCTTCCATCGAAAAGATGGTGGAATGCTCTAGGGCCTATTAGGAAAACTTATCGATGGCGAAGCTTTATAACGACCTTGCCGTGTTCGTCGCCGTGGCCCGAGAGGGCAGCTTCACGAAGGCCGCGGCAAGATTGAACGTCTCGCAGTCGGCTCTGAGCCAGACGATCAAGAACCTTGAAGAACGTCTTGGGTTGCGGCTTCTTGCACGGACATCCCGAAACATCTCGGCCACGGAAGCGGGCGAGCGCCTTCTGGCGTCGCTCAGGCCCAGGTTCGAGGAGATCGATGCGGAGCTTGATTCATTGATGCATCTCCGGGAGCGCCCTGCCGGAAGGATTGCCATCACGTCGAGCCAGCATGCGGCCGAGACAATCCTGTGGCCGGTGCTCGAGACGTTTCTCCGCGAATACCCGGAGGTGAAGATCGAAGTGATCGTCGATGCGGCCATGGTCGATCTCGTGGCCGAGCGGTTTGATGCCGGGGTTCGTCTGGGGGAACAGGTCGAGAAAGATATGATCGCGATGCGCATCGGGCCTGACCTGAGAATGGCGGTGGTCGGCTCACCATCCTATTTCGAAAAGCAGGGACTGCCCGTAACTCCCGAGGATCTGACGCGTCACAACTGCATCAACATCCGGATGCCGACCTCCAAGGCCATCAACGCGTGGGAGCTTGAGAAGGCTGGAAAAGTCGTGAACGTCAGGGTCGATGGACAGGCGGTGTTCAACAGCGGTTCACTCAGGATCAACGCGGCCCTCACTGGCCTTGGCATCGCCTATATGCTGGAGGACTACGCCCAGCCATATATCGAGGACGGACGCCTGGTCCGTGTTCTTGACGATTGGTGCCCGCCCTTCGCTGGCTATCATCTGTATTACCCGAGCCGGCGGCAGCATTCCCCCGCATTCGTGCTCCTGCTGAACGCGCTTCGTTACCGCGCCTAGGTTACAGTCAAAGCGACGACGCGCGGCCGGGCAGGTCATGTGGACCGCAGGCCCAATGAGACCAATGTCCCCGCCCCCCACCGGACCTTGGTCCCGAAGGCGGGCTCATTGGTCCTAATCCCATGGATTTATATCGGCTGCTGCTCCAGAATGTACGGCATCTGAAAAGCCGCAAAGCGCAAAGCTTATGTGGCTTTGGCAATGCATATCAGGAGATGGGTGAACATGAACAAGGTCCTCAAGAACGGCATCGTCGTCCTTGCGCTCGCCGCAGTGTCCGTCGGTGGAGGCGTAACCGGATTTCCGGACCTCGCCTTGGCCAAGGATGGCAATGGCGGCGGTAACGGCGGCGGTAATGGTGGCGGCGGTGGAAACGGCGGCGGCAAGGGCGGTGGTCGCGACGATGTCTCGAACCATGGCAATTCCGGCAAGAGCCGGTCGACCTCGGCCAGTCTCGGCTCCGGCAAGGAGCGGACGAAGAAGGATGCCGACCGCAAGGTCTCGAAGGCAACGCCAACGGAAAAAGTCAAACCCCAGGCCGCAAAAGTGGCAGGCCTCAGTTCCTTGAAGCGCAATTACCACGCCTATCTCAACACCAACGATCCGCGGATGACCTCGCTCTCGGCCTATGTGAAGGCCTATGCGCAATACGAACAGACGAACGGCATCGATCCTGCCGCGACCGACCCCGAGCTCGGCGAGGCAGCGCTTCGCGATGCGCTCGAAGATTTCGCGGGCGCACCGGTGAGCGACGAGGCCTTCGGATGGGCGCAGGACGAGCTTGGCGTGGGGCCGGCGGTCGGCAAGATCGACCAGGTCCGCGACCAGCTCGACACGGACGCAGATCTCTGAGAGCCGCCCTCTAAACCGACAGCGCCGTATGCCTCCCGGCATACGGCGCTTTAAAGATTGTCGAACTGCGACAATAACCTCTTCAGATCCGATGGATCCGGAGAGTTTTTTGCGGGACTAGAACTTGTAGTTCACGCCAGCCTTGAGCGTCTGGTCGCGCACGTCGGTCCTGGAGGAGACGCCGCCGGAAGTGCTGCGGACGTCGTTGGTCATGGTGTAATTGTATTCGACCCGGGCCGACAGGTTGTCGGTGAGCTTCTGCTCGACGCCCGCGCCCAAGATCCAACCCGGCTTCCAGCCGTCCGGACCGGACGTGCCGTTCTTGCCGCCGAAGCTGGTGAGCGCAGCACCCGCGGTGCCGTAGACGAGCGTCTGGTTGAAGCCAACGCCGGCCTTGGCCTTGGCGGCCACGCGGCCCTTTTCAGTGATCTTGCCGCCCGGTACGCGGCTTTCCACGTTGCCCAGATGCGAGGCTTCGATTTCCGCGCCGACGACGCCGGAATCGAGGTCTATATTGTAGCCGCCGTGAGCGCCCAGAACGAGGCCCTTGTCGCCATCGAACGGGTTCAGCTTGCGGGATGCCATGCCAAGATCGGCACCGACATAGGCGCCACCCCAGCCCGCCTTCGGCGCGCCAGCAGGTTCGTTATAAGCCGGCGGTTCGGAATAGGGCGCGAGGTCGGCAGCCCAGAGGGGCGTGGCGAAAGATGCGGCGAAGATCGCCAGGGCGAAGGACTTCTTGTTCATGGTCTTGGCTTTACTCCGTACAGCACCTGCGTCGCGAACACATGCAGGCGGTTACTCAAAAGGTTACGCACCGCGCGGCAGTCACGGTCATCCCAACCAAGCCCCTCAGGCCCGGACCGCCGGCAAGTATCCATTCATTTTTCACGAATTCATAAACACTTCCTTAACCCGCCGACGACTGCCGCGAAGGATCCGATCAACAAGTGTAACAGTATCGGGAGCGCCTGATGAAATCGCCCCATTCGCTCTTCATCAATCCGTCGCCGCCGCGAGAATTTGGCCGCCATTGCGCTCCTGAACTAGCAGAGCACGTTTCTCGTTGGGCTTTGCCGGCGGGATCATCCGGCTTTGTGGCTTGCCATTCCACAGGCCGAGATGCGTCAGTTCGCGCACCACATGTGCATGGGGCAATGTCTCGCCGGCATTTTCGCCGCGTGCCACCGGAACTTCGACAAGGCCCGCATCATAGCGGACCAGCCAGATATCGGCAGGCGACGCCGGTTTGCCACCGCCGTCGATCGTTGCCGTATCGCCCTTCAGGCGCACCGCAGGTCCGGCAAGTGGCCTTTCTGCTGCAATCAGGCTGCGGACTTCACCGAGATCTTGGCCGACCGTCGAGGTGCGGCCATTGATGACCATCTGAGGCGTGAACGGGCCCGACTGGCCGAGTGCCGGTTCGTAGGTCACCTGGCGCTGGGTGAACTCCTTCCTGCCGAAAATGTCCTTCCAGCCGAGGTAGTCCCAATAGGTCACGGCGAAGCTGAGCGCCAGGATGTTGGGATCGCTGCTCAGCTTGACCAGATTGGCATTGGCGGGCGGGCAGGACGAACAGCCCTGGCTCGTAAACAGTTCGACCACGACCGGATTTCTCGCGCCGGCCAGGGCGGGTGCTGCACCGATCAGGCCAAGCGACGCGGCGGCGATCGCGATACGAAACGAATTCAGGTTTTTCACGCGGATGCTCCTTGCAGCATTGCCATCGCACCTTCATTCGCGGCGGTCCGCGCCTCGGTTACAGGCTCACGCTTTAGTGACCTCTCCCGGACAGCCTGGCCGCCCCTTTTCGCGTCTACGGCTTGACGGCGCGGATGTGCAGGAAGATCGGCGCGACGCGGGTGTCGGCGACGACCGGTTCGGCCTGCGCCACCTCTTCGGATGCCATCGGCTCGCCGAAAGCCTCGATCACCAGCCCGGCGCCGACGATCATCGACACCCAAGTGGTCAGCGTCCGGTGGAAACGCGGCACCGCAAACGGCGTCAGCTTCGCCCGCTCCTCGGCCGGAATGTCCGAAAACAGCCAGCGTTCGATGCGCCCGTCCGTCTCGTCGAAATAGTCGGCCACCTGGATGGCGACCGCCTCGCCCGTCTCGTCACGGATGTTCTTGCGCGTCGGCGGCACGAAACAGGGATGCAGGATCGAGAACTGCAGGAAACCGCCGGGCTTCAGCACACGGTAAATGCCCTTCAGAACCCCTCGCTGATCGGCCATGTCCATCATCGACATGAAGGCGGTGACGAAATCGAAGCTTTCGTCCGGGAAATCGATCCCCTGCCCGTCGCCGAGCACATAGGCAATGCCGAGCGGATCGGCAGCTTCCGTCTCGCGGGCGTAACGGATGAAGGTCGGGGCGATGTCCAGCCCGGTCATCTCGGCCCCGCGCCGCGCGACCTCGCGGGTATTGGTGCCCTCGCCGCAGCCGAGATCGAGGCCTTTCAATCCGGCGACCGGCGTCAGCATGTCGAGAAAGGCCGGGGTGTTCAGCGCGTCCCGGTATTTGTCGTAACCCGCCCGCGAATAGATCGTCCAGGTCTCGGCATTGCTCTCCCAATGGGCGCCGACATCCGTCGCATCCATGCTCGTCCTCCTCTCAATCGTCGAATGGGCCGCGAGCTATATCCGCGACGGATGACAATGAAAAGACGTCGGAACCCGGAAAGCAGAAGCCTTCCGGCAGCAAAAACCGCCGGAAGGCTTCTGTTGGAACGGATCTCCTGGCCCGGAGGCCGGGGGCGGTTACTGCAGCGTGCGCTGGAAAGTCTGCATGTCCGCCGGAGTGCCGGGAGCGACACCGGCTTCGCCGCCATCGAGGCCGGTCGCGACGACCGAGACGCGGAACTTTCCATCGAGACTGCGGTCGAAGATCGCGCCGACGACGATATCGGCGTCGTCCATTACTTCGTCGCGGATGCGGCTTGCGGCTTCGTCCACTTCGAACAGTGTCATGTCGGAGCCGCCGGAGATCGAGATCAGCACGCCCTTGGCGCCCTTCATCGAGATGTCGTCGAGCAGCGGGTTGGCGATCGCAGCTTCCGCGGCGAGCAGCGCACGGCCGTCGCCGGAGGCTTCGCCGGTGCCCATCATTGCCCGGCCCATGCCCTTCATCACCGACTTCACGTCGGCGAAATCGAGGTTGATGAGGCCTTCCTTGACGATCAGGTCAGTAATGCAGCCGACGCCGGCAAACAGCACCTTGTCGGCAGTCATGAACGCGTCGGCAAACGTGGTCTTGGCATCGGCGATGCGGAACAGGTTCTGGTTCGGAATGACGATGACGGTATCGGCAGCCCGGCGCAGTTCCTCGATGCCGGCATCGGCCGTCTTCATGCGGCGGTTGCCTTCGAAGGTGAAGGGCTTGGTGACGACGCCGACGGTAAGGATGCCGGCATTGCGGGCAGCATGGGCGATGACCGGTGCAGCACCGGTGCCTGTGCCGCCGCCCATGCCGGCCGTTACGAAGCACATGTGCGAGCCCGAGAGATGGTCCATGATCTCGTCGATCGATTCTTCCGCTGCAGCGCGGCCGATCTCCGGCAGCGAGCCGGCACCGAGGCCTTCGGTCACATGGGCACCGAGCTGGATGCGCCGCGACGCCTTGGAGGTTGCCAGAACCTGCGCGTCGGTATTGGCGGCGATGAAATCGACGCCTTCCAGTTCCTCGGCGATCATGTTGTTGATGGCGTTGCCGCCGCCGCCACCGACGCCGATCACGGTGATCTTCGGCCGCATTTCGGTGATCTGGTATTTTTTGGCGTCCGTCATCACAATCTCCTTGGCATCGGCACCCGCCGGCCGGGCGGCCTCGTGGCACCCGAATCACTTGTATTTTAGCTCGGCAACAAGGCAGAGGCTTGGCGAAAGAACAAGCTTGGTGTTGCAGAAAGCGGCCGGATGAAATTTTCCACAGATTGCGTGGAACCTTTTCCGGTCATAGCAATTGTGAACAGTCGATCACAAAAGAGAGAGGAGCACCACGTACCATGCCTACGTCCGCCGCACGTGCGTCCATAGCCCCGCCCGATGAACATATCCTCACCGTTCAGGAGGCCCTCGAACCGCTCTTTCTTGCCCTCGAGGAGGAGGCGGAGATCAAGATGATCGCGGCCGCCGTCAAGGCCGGCTGGTCCGTGGAAGATGCAGTCACCGCGATCGACGAGCTTCGCCGGACAGAACTCGTTTCCGCCAACTGGGCCCATTGACCCATCACAAAAACTCGTTCGCCTGACCGCCGGAGATGCCCTAGATCTACCGCACTGCATTTCAGCGTCGGTGAGGATCATGACCATCAGGAATATCTGCATTTATGGTGCGGGCGCTCTCGGGGGCACGTTCGCGACGAAGATCGCGAGCGGGCTCGGCTCGGAGGCCAATGTCTCGATCGTGGCGCGCGGCGCACATCTCGCCGCCATTCGCGACAAGGGCCTCACCGTCGAGCAGGGCGGCGATACCGCGCCGCTCCATGCGCGTGTCACCGCCACCAGCGACCCGTCGGAACTGCCGAAACAGGACCTGATCGTTACCGGTCTCAAGGGACACCAGCTTGGCGATGCGGCCGAGGGCCTTGCGAGCCTTCTCAGGCAAGGCACCCGGGTCATCATGATCCTCAACGGCATTCCCTGGTGGTATTTCCATCGGGATTCCGGAAGCGGGCATGCGGAAAGACAGCTCCCGGAACTCGATCCTGAGGGCAAGCTCTGGCGGCTGGTCGGGCCGGAACGGGTTATCGGCTGTGTCGCCTATCAGGGCGCGGAAGTGACCGAACCCGGCACAGTCCGCCTCAATGGCGACGGCCGCTTTTTCCTCGGCGAACCATCCGGCGAGCTTTCGCCGGACCTGGTGTCGATCTCCGGGCTTCTCGGCCGTGCTGGCCTCAACATCATCCCGACGCAGCGGATCCGCGACGAGATCTGGACCAAACTGATGGGCAACGCCGCATATAACCCGATCAGCGCGCTGACCCGCGGCCGGATGAACAGCATCATGGAAAATGCAGCGCTGGTCGCGCAGGTCGGCAAGGTGATGGCGGAGACCAGGGCCGTCGGCGAGGCGCTTGGCGCGGTCTTCAGCCGAAGCCTCGAAGAACAGCTTGGCCGGTCGGGCGGTTTCGGCCCGGTCAGGACCTCGATGCTGCAGGACCTGCTTGCCGGAAAGGCGCTGGAGATCGTTCCGCTGACCGGCATGGTGGTGGCGCTTGGCAAGCTCGCCGGCGTGCCGACCCCGACCTGCGAAACAGTGCTGGCGCTGACGCTGCAGCTCGACCGCGAAAACCTCAGAAACTGATTCAAGTGTTTCTGAACGGGAATCCGCAGATGCCGGCAAGTGCTTGAAATCAAAGCTATGCCGACCCTTCGTCCGGCATAGCTTTTGTTGCGGTTTTCACTTCTTCACCTGCTCCGCCCAGTTCGGCGCATTGCTCTTGCCGTCCAGGAAAGGCAGCACGGTCGGCGCCAGGGCCGGCGATGCGAATGCCTCGTAATGGGTGAGATCGGGCAGGATCGCCAGCCGGTTCTTCGGCATGTTCTCCCGCATCCAGCCGGCATCCTTCAGGCCGCCACCGAGCTTCTGATAAAACTCGACGATATGCTCCGGGCGCACCATGTCGCTGTCGCCGAAGACTAGCATGACAGGCATGGTCAACTTGGCGACAGCATCGGAGAAATCGTAGTCCCGGCGCATCAGGTCGCCCATGGCATCGAGGAGCCGCGGGAATTCGGAGACATCCGGAGCCACGGCCTTGTAGGAGATGAACATCGGCGTGTCCTTCATCATCTCGGCCATGGCACCGGTGACGGACTCCTGCTGCGGGATCATTTCTGGAAAGAAGCCGCGTTTGGCAAACGGTGCCGAGGCGATGACCAGCCGCCGCACCTTTTCCGGCGCCTGAGCGGCCATCTGCAGCGCGATGCCGCCACCCATGGAATAGCCGAGTACATCGACCTGGCGGTAGCCGAGGTCGGAGACGATCTCGCCCATGTCGGCGCCCATGGCTTCCAGGCTGATCGGACGCTTGCCGAGCGGGGTGCGGCCATGGCCCTGGAGGTCGACGGCGATGACCTGGCGATGCTCGGTCAGCGCCGGCATGATCGGCGCGAACATGTCGACCGAGCCGAGACCGCCATGGAGCAGCAGGAGCGGTTCGCCTTCCCCGCGGATCTCGTAATAATAGCTGATGCCGCCGGCCTCGACACGACCCTTCTTCGATGGCTCGGCGGCGGTCGCCTGCGGTGCGGCCGGTTTCGGCTCCTGCGCTTCGGCGAATGCCGGAACGAGCGATACGGCAAGGGCTGCGATTGCGGTGGCGATTATCCTGATCGACATGACGTCCTCCTCGGGGATCGGTGGTGATGCCCCAAGGACGGAGAGGAAGAGCCCGAGCCGACAATCCACCCCAAAAATTGTTCGCGCAAAGAAAATCCCGCCGCGAGGAGACGGCGGGACAGGCAGATTGGAGGTCAAAATATTATTCTTGTACGGCGGCTGCAGGGGATGAAAGCCGCCTGATTATCTTCGGCGCGGCATAGGGACTGTGCCGGCTGAAGATGGTCTTCAGAAACTAAACACACAGGTAGCCGCTAGGTTCCACCATTCGTTAACGACATTTTGTTAAGATTGATGAACTTCTATGCTGGCATCAATGAGGCAGGAATGGCCGTACCGAATTTCCGCTTTACCCACTACGATCTGAAACCGCAGCGCGCGGGGACGACGATCGAGGTGACGTTGAATGCGGTCAACAACGTGCGCCTGATGAACGCCGCCAACTTCCAGCGCTTTACCGAGCTTCTCGATTTCAAATATATCGGCGGCATCGCCAAACGGTCCCCCATCCGCCTGGTGATCCCGGAGGCTGGCCACTGGCACGTCATCGTCGACATGGAAGGCCATCACGGGCTGGCGGAATCTTCCGTCAGGCTGATCGGCGCACCGGCCAATGTCGTGGCCCAGAAACAGGCCTCCTGACCGGTTTCAGAAAAGGGTCACTTCGGGTTTCGTTCCTTGCGGAGCTTGGCCCACCAATCGAGCCGCTTGCGGATGTCACGCTCGAAGCCGCGCTCCGGCGGGTCGTAGAACGTCTGCCGGCCCATCTTTTCCGGAAAATAATCCTGACCTGAAAACGCGTCCGGCTCATCGTGGTCGTAGCGGTAACCGTCGCCATACCCCTCGCCCTTCATCAGCTTGGTCGGGGCATTGAGGATGTGCTTGGGCGGCAGGAGCGAACCGTTTTCCTTGGCGGCGCGGGTGGCGGCCTTGAAGGCGGTGTAGACCGCGTTGGATTTCGGCGCGGTCGCCAGATAGACGCAGGCCTGCGCGAATGCCAGCTCGCCTTCAGGCGAACCGAGATAGTCATAGGCATCCTTGGCCGCATTGCAGACGACCAGCGCCTGCGGATCGGCAAGGCCGATATCCTCGACCGCCATGCGCACCAGCCGGCGGCCGAGATAAAGCGGGTCCTCGCCGGCATCGAACATGCGCGCCAGATAATAGAGCGCGGCATCCGGATCCGAGCCGCGCACCGACTTGTGGAGCGCCGAGATCAGATTGTAATGGCCGTCCTGCGCCTTGTCGTAGACCGGGGCGCGGCGCTGGACGATCTGGGTGAGGCCCGTCGTATCGAAGACCTCCCCTTCCCGCGCAGCCCGCCAGACCTCCTCGGCGAGCGTCAGTACCGCGCGGCCGTCGCCATCGGCCATGCGGATCAGACTGGCGCGTGCATCCTCATCAAGCGGCAACGGCCTCCCCTCGGCCTGTTCGGCGCGGGCCAGAAGCTCGCTGAGACTCTCTTCGTCATGGCTGCGGAAGGTCAGCACCCGGGCCCGCGACAGAAGAGCGGCGTTGAGTTCGAAGCTCGGGTTTTCGGTGGTGGCACCGACCAGGATGACGGTGCCATCCTCCATGACGGGCAGGAAACTGTCCTGCTGGGCGCGGTTGAAGCGGTGTATCTCATCGACGAAGAGCAGCGTCTGGCGCCCGTCCATGCGGCGCAGGCGTGCGGTCTCGAAGACTTTCTTCAAGTCGGCGACGCCGGAAAAGATCGCCGAAATCTGTTCGAAGGCGAGTCCCGCCTCGCCGGAAAGCAGCCGCGCCACCGTGGTCTTGCCTGTGCCGGGCGGACCCCAGAAAATCATCGAGCCGAGCGAGCCGCTATCGATCATCCGCCGCAGCGCACCGTCCTCGCCCGTCAGGTGCGGCTGCCCGGTGACTTCGGCAAGCGACTTCGGCCGCAGGCGATCGGCAAGCGGCCGCCGGTTGGCGACCTCTTCCGGAACCTTGGGCGCGAAGAGATCACCGCTCATCGGAAGAACTGCCTGATACGCTGGCCGCCACGCTCGATCTCGACCCGCCAGAAGCCTGGATCGTCGTCGAGCATGGTTTCCATGCCCTTGGTGCTGGTGACGGCGGTGCCGTTCAGGGAGATCAGGATGTCCTTCGGCTCGAAACCGAGGCGGGCGGCGGGAGAGTTGCGCGTCACGTCGGTCACGACCACGCCGGTCTTTTCAGCCGGGATGCGCAGTTCGGTCGCGAGCTTCGGCGACAGGTTGGCCACGCGAAGGCCGGCAAACGGATTGCGCCCCTCGATCAGCCGCTCGTCGCGGGGCGTTGTTTCCGGGGCGGTGTTGAGCGCCAGGTTCACCTGCCGCTGGCCGTCGGCGGTCTGGATGGTCAGCACCGCCTGCCTGCCGAGACCGGCGGTGGTCAGCCGGTAACCGAGAGCATCGGGATGCTCGACCGAGATGCCGTTGACGGCGGTCACCACTTCGCCGGGCTTCAGGCCGGCCTTGTCCGCCGGTCCGCCTTCGACAACGCGTGTCACCAGTGCGCCGCGGGCGGTCTTGAGGCCGAGCGCTTCGGCCACATCCGAATTGACGGCATCGAAGCTCGCGCCGACGAAGGGGCGTTCGAAGCTCGTCTTGCCTGAGGCAGCCGTGGCGAGGAAAACTTTCACGAGATTGGCGGGGATCGCGAACCCGATGCCATTAGAGCCGCCGCCGCGCGAAAAGATCGCGGTGTTGATGCCGATCAGCTCGCCGTTCATGTTCATCAGCGCGCCGCCGGAATTGCCCGGGTTGATGGAGGCGTCGGTCTGGATGAAGAAGCCGAAATCGCCGGTGGTGACCTGGTTACGGGCAAGTGCGGAGACGATGCCGCTCGTCACCGTCTGGCCGACGCCGAACGGGTTGCCGATCGCAAGCACCAGATCGCCTACTTCGGTGCGATCGGAATCACCGATGGCGAGAACCGGAAAAGGCTCCTTCGACTTGATGCGCAGCACGGCCAGGTCGATGCTCGCGTCCTTCAGCACCACGTCACAGGGGAATTCGCGGCCGTCGGCGAGCGCGATCTTGATATCGTCGGCACCTTCGATCACGTGGTTGTTGGTAACGACGAGCCCATCTGCCGCAAGGATGACGCCGGAGCCGAGCGACGACTGCTTTTCCGAACGGTTCGGCATTCGCTGGCCGAAGAACTGCTCGAAGAAGGGGTCCCCCGCAAACGGATTGAGGCGCTGCACGACCCGTTCGGCATAGACGTTGACGACGGCGCCGGCCGTCTGCTTGACCAGTGGCGAGAAGGAGAGCTGCATTTCCTGACGGCTCTGCGGCACCACCTTTTCCTGGGCGAGTGCCGCAACAGGCATCAGAAGAACAAGAGCGAGAAGGCCGGTCGACACGCGTTTCGGCATGGTCAGCATGTAAGTCCTCATTTGAGAAAAATCCGGATCGATTTGTAGCGCGCCACGCTAGAAAGGAAAGGTGGCGGAACAACGGAGATTGTGGCGAAAACCGTCAAGCTTTCTTCCCTATATAGGGTCGAGATCGGGAGAAGAACATTGAACTGGCTGGCAGGCATGAAAGGTTGGGCGAAACGGCTGAAACGCGACGTTCTGGCGCTGTGGCTCGCCGCGCGCGACCGCCGCGTGCCATGGCATGCCAAGCTGGTCGCCGGCGCGATCGCGGCCTACGCGCTGTCGCCGATCGACCTCATTCCCGATTTCATTCCCGTTCTCGGTTATCTCGACGATCTGCTGATCGTGCCGCTCGGCATCGTGCTTGCCATCAGGCTGGTCCCCGCGCCGCTGATGAGCGAGTTCCGCGCCACGGCCGAGCGTTGGGCCGAACGCCCCACCAGCCGCACCGGCCTCGCCTTCATCCTTTTCATCTGGTTCTCCTGCCTCGTCTTCGCTCTCTGGAGCCTCTGGGAACTGAGCTGACCTCCAGGCGTTGCGACTGGAGATCAGGAGTGCAGCCATGAGACGTTTTACCATCGCCATCGCCTTGACGAGCCTTCTTGTCGGCCTGACGCTCTCAGGCTCGCCCCGAACTGCAACTGCTGCGAGTTTCGACTGCGAGCGGGCAAACCTTGCGGCCGACGAGAAGGTGATCTGCGACACACGCACGCTCAACGATGCCGACGTGAAGATGGTCACCACCTTCGACATCCTCACCAGCCTGATGGCGATGGGAAACCGTGGCAAACTGCAGGACGAACAGAGCGCCTGGCTGAAGAGGCGGCAGGCCTGCGGCGAGGATGTCGAATGCCTCCGGGCGGCCTATGGCGAGAGGCTAAAGCAGTTGGATGAGGCCTACAAGAATTTGAACCGGCCGCTTTGAGGGCATCCCGGGCGGATCGTTGATTTTACGAAACCGACACACCCGAAGGATGCATCCGTGCTATTGTTCGCCCGCCTATAGACGCGGGGGACCATCATGAAGGCTTTCAAGATCACATCGTGGAATGTCGAGTGGCTGATCGATTCTTTCAGTGTAGTGACTGGAAAGGCGAAGGAAAAATCGAAAACGTTCTCCGGCCGTCGCCCGTCAATGGTCGACGCGCAGGCAAAGCTGCAGGCCCTCCGCAGCGAGATATTGGCGATCGACGCGGACGTGCTTTTCCTGATCGAAGCGATCCGAGGCGCCGATGCGATGTCGGAATTCTGCAGGACCTATCTTCCTGAATACCAGCTCATCGTCCATCCTGCCGGAGACGATAGGGCGTACGGCATTCTGGGCGAGCAGTGGATGTGGTTTCTCGTCAAGCCGGAATTGGCTGCGGCGTCAGAAGCCCACCTGCTCGATCTTACGGTCTGGAAATCCTATACCGCCGCGGCAGCCTTCCGCCCGCAGGCCGACGGCAAATGGGTGTTTTCCGCACCCCAGCTGGTCAAGTCCAGCCAGACGGTCGGAAGCAATATCCGCCAGCAACATTCTCATTATCGCCACCCGCAGGTGCTGGTGATGACCTGGGAAGGGCGTCGGGTCGAGATCATCGGAGCGCATTTCAAGAGCAAGCATATCGGCATGGAAGTGCCGGGGCGAGCTGCCGGTCAAACGGACAAGAGATATTACGCGCGAGCCGACGTCAACTGGTTCATGGCCAATGCCCATCTTGCCCGCATCAAGCTGACGACTGAGGCGACGGATGTCCGTTACTATATCGACAAGCGCTTCGAGCAGGAGGAGTCGCCGATCATCTTCGTCATCGGCGATCTCAACGATGGCCCGGGCAAGGAGCTTATCGAGCGGGAATATCTGCTGCACGACCTGATCGGCGTCCTGCAGGGCGACATCTTCTTCGCGCGGAAATTTCTCAACCATGCACTTTTCGATTACCCGCAGAATTTACGCTGGACGTCACAATTTCAAGACAAGCTGGATCCGGCCCGCTCGCCCAATATACTGCTAGACCATATCACGTTCACGGAAGCGCTGAGCCGCCTCGGCCTCGGGTCGCTTATCGTACGTGCAAAGGCGGGGCTGGTGGAACATGAGATCCATGAGCGGATTAACGCGCTTCTGAGCGAAAAGGCGAAGACGAGCGACCATGCGCCCGTCAGCCTCATCGTCTCAAAACGCGATGCGACTCCAGCCGCGAACAAGTGAATCGGGCAACGAGACCCTTATTCCGGCAAGATCCGCACAGCGCCCTTGTCGGCACTCGCAGCAAATGCGGCGTAGGCCTTCAGGGCGGTGGTGACGTTGCGCTTGCGGGGCTGCGACGGCTTCCAGCCGGAGGCGTCCTGCTCTCTGCGGCGCTCGGCGAGTTCGGCGTCCGAAACGGCGAGGTTGATCGTGCGGTTCGGGATGTCGATCTCGATCTTGTCCCCTTCCCGCACCAGGCCGATCGTGCCGCCATTGGCCGCTTCCGGCGAGGCGTGGCCGATCGACAGGCCCGAGGTGCCGCCGGAGAAACGGCCGTCGGTGATCAGCGCGCAGGCCTTCCCGAGGCCCTTCGACTTCAGGTAGCTGGTCGGATAGAGCATCTCCTGCATGCCAGGGCCGCCCTTGGGGCCTTCGTAGATGATGACCACGACGTCGCCCGCGACGATCTCGTTGGACAGGATCGCCTTGACGGCCGCATCCTGGCTTTCGAAGACGCGGGCCGGACCGGTGAACTTCAGGATCGAGTCGTCGACGCCGGCCGTCTTCACGATACAGCCGTCGACAGCGATATTGCCCTTGAGGACCGCAAGGCCGCCGTCCTTCGAGAACGGATGCTCGACGGAGCGGATGACGCCCGCCTCACGGTCGGTGTCGAGTTCGTCCCAGCGGGCTTCCTGGCTGAATGCCACCTGGGTCGGGATGCCGCCAGGTGCTGCGCGGAAGAAGTTGCGCACCATCTCGCTGTTGGTGCGGGTGATATCCCAACGGTCAATCGCATCGCCGAGCGTTTCGGCATGGACGGTGAAACACTCGCGGTTGAGCAACCCGCCCTTGTCCAGCTCGCCGAGGATAGACATGATGCCACCGGCGCGGTGGACATCTTCCATGTGCACGTCGGCCTTGGCCGGCGCGACCTTGGAGAGGCAAGGAACCCGGCGCGAGAGCTGGTCGATGTCGTCAAGGTTGAAATCGACCTCGCCTTCGTAAGCCGCGGCAAGGATGTGCAGCACGGTGTTGGTCGAGCCGCCCATGGCAATGTCGAGCGTCATGGCGTTCTCGAAAGCCTGCTTGGTGGCGATCGAGCGCGGCAGGACCGAATAGTCTTCCTGCTCGTAGTGGCGGCGAGCGATATCGACGATCAAATGACCGGCCTCGACGAACAGGCGCTTACGGTCGGCATGGGTTGCCAGAACCGAGCCATTGCCGGGCAGAGACAGGCCGAGCGCTTCGGTGAGGCAGTTCATCGAATTGGCTGTGAACATGCCCGAGCACGAGCCGCAAGTCGGACAGGCCGAGCGCTCGATGACCTTGACGTCCTCGTCGCTCATCTTGTCGTCGGCGGCCGCAACCATGGCGTCGATCAGGTCGAGCGAATGGGTCTTGCCCTTGAGCACCACCTTGCCGGCCTCCATCGGGCCGCCGGAAACGAACACGGCCGGGATGTTGAGGCGCATCGCGGCATTCAGCATGCCGGGGGTGATCTTGTCGCAATTGGAGATGCAGACCATGGCGTCGGCGCAGTGGGCGTTGACCATGTATTCGACCGAGTCGGCGATGATTTCGCGCGAAGGCAGCGAATAGAGCATGCCGTCGTGGCCCATGGCGATGCCGTCATCGACGGCTATCGTATTGAATTCCTTGGCGACGCCGCCGGCCGCTTCGATCGCGCGGGCGACGAGCTGGCCCAAATCCTTCAGGTGCACATGGCCGGGCACGAACTGGGTGAAGGAGTTCACCACCGCGATGATCGGCTTGCCGAAGTCGCTGTCCTTCATGCCGGTCGCACGCCAAAGCCCGCGCGCGCCTGCCATGTTGCGGCCATGGGTCGTGGTTCTCGAGCGGTAAGCTGGCATGGTGTTGTCCTCGATCTCTTCTTGCGGGCCGGCACAGTCTACCGCTTTCGGGAGACGCGTGCAAAAGCCCGTGGTTTTGCGGCTTTCCTAGCGCAAAGCGCCCGGAGTGTCACTATCATGACAGGCCAAAGCGGTACGGTTGGAGCCGGCTGTCCGACGACGCCTCACCTCTTCCGCAGTTCATCCGGATGGATGTCGAAATGGTCGAGGATCATCTTGACGTTACGACGGTGCGATTTGAAGAAGAGGTCGAAGACATCGCCGGCCAGCGGCACGCTGCCGAGCACGGAATCGGCGGCGACATTGCCGAGCATCCGGGTGAGCTTTGCGGGCGGCAGGCCGAGCTTTCGGGCTTCGTTGACGATGTAGAGGCCGACGAGCGCGCCGCCCGCATCCCCCACCAGCGGGATTAGGCCGAAGACGGAGTCGGCGCCGAAACGGATGCGGGTGCCGGGAATGCCGATTGCCGTGTCCATCAGCCGCGCGATGCCCGAAAGGCGGCGCAGGCGCCGCAATCTCTCAGTGCGATTGACGAGGGTCTCGTGGCTTCCGGCCTCCCATGTGCGTGCCGTCATCTGCAATCTCCTCCTGTCGGGCGAATGGCCCTGCGATGAGAACTGAAGAACCAGAAATGGGGTTCCATCGATCGCATTTCCATCCGCAAACCTCCGGTTTTTCACGCAAACGTGGTCCGAACCAATCTTCGCGCCGCTGTGAAACCTTTTGGTTCCGCGTTACGTATAGGAGCAAGAAGGCACTCGTTGCCGCAGAGGAGATTTTCGACATGCCCGCTTATCGTCCGCCGCATATCGCGGCTTCCGAAATCACCCCCCGCGATATCTACATGTCGCGCCGGAATTTTATGGGTGCGGCGGCCGCCGCCGGACTAGCCTTTGCGGGCGCAGACAGCGCGTTTGCCGCGCCGCTGTCGGCCAAGCCCAGCGCCTTCAAGCTGGACGAGACGCTGACGCCGAAGGAGGCGGTCACCACCTACAACAACTTCTACGAATTCGGCGTCAACAAGGACGATCCGGCCGCCAATTCCGGCGACTTCAAACCGAACCCGTGGTCGGTGAAGGTGGATGGAATGGTCGGCAAGCCGAAGGAATTCGGGCTTGAGGAGCTCATGAAGATGAACCTCGAGGACCGCACCTACCGGATGCGCTGCGTCGAGGGTTGGTCGATGGTGATCCCGTGGATCGGCTTCCCGCTTTCGGCTCTTCTGGATCAGGTGGACGTGCTCGGCAGCGCCAAATACGTGTCGTTCGAAACCGTGGTGCGGCCGGAGGAAATGCCGGGCCAGAAGGGCTTTTTCCAGCCGCTGCCTTGGCCCTATATCGAAGGCCTGCGTCTCGACGAGGCCCGCCATCCCCTGGCGATCCTCGCGGTCGGCCTTTACGGCCAGACGCTGCCGAACCCGAACGGCGCGCCGATCCGGCTCGTCGTGCCGTGGAAATACGGTTTCAAGAGCATCAAGTCGATCGTCAAAATTTCGCTGGTCGAGAAGCAGCCGGAAACCACTTGGAAGAACGCCAACGCCCGCGAATACGGCTTCTATTCCAACGTCAATCCGGCGGTCGACCACCCGCGCTGGAGCCAGGCGACGGAACAGCGGATCGGCGAAGCCGGCTTCTTCGGCGCCAACCGTCGGCCGACCTTGCCCTTCAACGGTTATGCGGACCAGGTGGCGAACCTCTATGACGGCCTGGACCTGAAGGCGAACTATTGAGAATGGCGAGCCTCCCCTCCCTGCCCCGCCGCTATCACAAGGCCAGCGTCTGGGCGCTCTACGTGATCGGGCTCGTTCCGGCTGCCTGGTACTTTTACCTCGGGCTGACCGGTGGCCTCGGCTTCAATCCGGTCAAGGAATTCGAACATCAGCTCGGCATCTGGGCGCTGCGGTTCATCATCGCGACGCTCGCGATCACGCCGCTGCGCGATCTCGCCGGCATCAACTGGATACGTTATCGCCGGGCGCTGGGGCTGATAGCCTTTTATTACGTGCTGATGCATTTCTCGGTCTATCTGTCGCTCGACCTGCGCTTCGATTTCGGCGCTGTGGGCGGCGATATCGCCAAGCGGCCCTATATCACTATCGGGTTTGCCTGTCTGCTGATGCTGATCCCGCTTGCCGTCACTTCCAACAACTGGTCGATCCGCAAGCTCGCGCAAGGCTGGAACAGGCTGCACAGGCTGATCTACATCATCGCCGCCGGCGGGGCGCTTCATTACGTGCTGGCTGTCAAATCGGTGACGCTGGTGCCGTTCATCCACATCGGCTTGATTGCTCTCCTCCTCGCCTACCGGGCCGTCAGGCGGCCATTCATGAACTGGAAAAGGGCCAATAACAAACCGGCAAAACCCGTGGCTGCGCAGAGGGCAAGGCAGAACGGTTGACACGAGGCCGGCGGATCGGGTGAAGCGGTCTGCACGGGTGCCCCTAACGAAAGGAGCCGGATCCATTGATCCGGCTCTTTCATGTTCAGCGGTCCTTCAGGCCCGCTCAGAAATGCTTGCGGAACAGCAGCCGGTCGAGCGACAGATAGCCTCCTCCGAAGGCGGCGTAGAGGAAGGCGCCTCCGGTCCAGAACAGCGATGCCAGTTCTGCCTTGCCCTGAACCTGCTCTAAAAAGATGTGACCGCCATCCTTCAACCGCACCAATGCCTGCGGCGTGAACAGCTGTTGGCCGCCGGCCTTCAGCGCCTCGATGCCGGCCGGGGTCAGGAAGGCGTCGCCATAAGGGTGGGTGACGTGGAACCAGAGGGTCATGGCCAGCATCACGCCATTGGCGAGCGCCATGGGGCGGGTGAAGAGGCCAGCAGCGATGAACATGCCGCCGAAGAATTGCAGGGCGGCCAGGAAGGGCGACCAGAACCAGCCCGGATACATGCCGATATTTTCGACGAAGCCTACCTGCGCCAGCGGCGCAATGATCTTCGGCCATCCCTCGATCACCAGCATGCCGCCGACCGCCAGCCGGAATATGCTCCAGGCCATAGGCTGCGCCAGCTTTTCATAGACAGGGGCCAAAGCGGGAATGACGAGTTCGTCTTTTGCGTTCTCAAAAACTACATGTTCAACCATTTTCCGTACCTCACGATCTTGTCTCAATGCCGAGACCCTATCGCTTTGGCCACGCAAGCTCTTGACGCAGGTCAAGCCACGCAAACGATCGGTGCGATCTCATAGTTGGCCGAAAATGCGAAAAAGCCGGGCGTTTCCACCCGGCCTTTTATTCCGACGATGCGGACAGGATTATGCGGCTTCGGCAGCGTCTGCTTCAGCGGCAACGCGGGCCTTGTCGGCTGCGCCCTTGGCGTCGACATCGCGTTCAACGAACTCGATGACGGCCATGGCAGCGTTGTCGCCCTGGCGGAAGCCAGCCTTCATGATACGCAGGTAACCGCCGTTGCGGGTTGCGTAACGCGAAGCGATGGCGTCGAACAGCTTCTTGACGGCGTCCTGGTCCTGGATCTGCGAGATCGCCTGACGACGAGCGTGCAGGTCGCCGCGCTTGCCGAGGGTGACGAGCTTTTCAACGATCGGACGGATTTCCTTCGCCTTCGGAAGGGTCGTGACGATCTGCTCGTGGGTGATGAGCGAAGCCGCCATGTTGGCGAACATCGCCTTGCGGTGGCTGGCGGTACGATTGAGCTTGCGGCCGGCTACTCCGTGGCGCATGGCTATTCTCCTTTAATGCAGGTACCCATTCTTCTTAGGGCCTGCCGTTTCCTGGCACATACGGGCACTCATCTCTTTCGATCAGAGGCCCGCTGTTTGACGGGGAAAGGCAGTCAAAACCTGCCTTTGTTGATTTCAGTACTGGTCTTCGTAACGCTTGGCGAGATCTTCGATGTTTTCCGGCGGCCAGGCGGGAACTTCCATACCGAGATGGAGGCCCATGGATGCCAGAACTTCCTTGATCTCGTTCAGCGACTTGCGACCGAAATTCGGAGTGCGCAGCATTTCCGCCTCGGTCTTCTGGATGAGATCGCCGATGTAAACGATGTTGTCGTTCTTCAGGCAGTTGGCCGAACGGACCGAAAGTTCCAGTTCGTCCACCTTCTTGAGAAGCGCCGGGTTGAACGCGAGTTCGGTAACCGACTCCTCTTCGACGTCCTTCTGCGGCTCGTCGAAGTTGACGAAGACCGAGAGCTGGTCCTGAAGGATGCGAGCGGCGAAGGCAACGGCGTCTTCACCCGTGACCGAGCCATCGGTTTCGATGGTCATGGTCAGCTTATCGTAGTCGAGAACCTGGCCTTCGCGGGTGTTTTCCACCTTGTAGGACACTTTCTTGACCGGCGAATAGAGGCTGTCGACCGGGATGAGGCCGATCGGAGCGTCTTCGGCACGGTTACGATCGGCAGGGACGTAACCCTTGCCGTTGTTGACCGTGAATTCCATACGGATCTCGGCGCCCTCGTCGAGGGTGCAGATGACGTGGTGCGGGTTGAGGATCTCGATATCGCCAACCGTCTGAATATCGCCGGCGGTTACCGAGCCCGGGCCCTGCTTGCGCACGACCATGCGCTTTGCGTCGTCGCCATCCATCTTGATGGCGATTTCCTTGATGTTGAGCACGATGTCCGTCACATCTTCCCGGACGCCCGGGATGGAGGAGAACTCATGCAATACGCCATCGATCTGCACGGCGGTTACAGCCGCACCGCGCAGAGACGACAGAAGCACGCGACGAAGCGCGTTGCCGAGCGTCAGGCCGAAGCCGCGCTCGAGGGGTTCGGCAACCAGGGTTACCTTGGTACGGCCGGAGGAGGAGAATTCCACCTTGTTCGGCTTGATCAGTTCCTGCCAGTTCTTCTGGATCATCACTAAATACCTTCCGTTCGTTGCCACCAT
Source organism: Neorhizobium tomejilense (assembly GCF_964254135.1). Taxonomy (NCBI): domain Bacteria; kingdom Pseudomonadati; phylum Pseudomonadota; class Alphaproteobacteria; order Hyphomicrobiales; family Rhizobiaceae; genus Neorhizobium; species Neorhizobium tomejilense. The sequence continues at coordinate 1,155,790 of NZ_CAXUSO020000001.1, read as the reverse complement.
CCAATCGTGGCAACCGAGCATGAGGGGCACCGATCGGAACCATGTCCATCGGCGATATGGGTAAAGCCGCCGAACCTCCGCAGAGGGTCAGGCGGCTATTCCCGAGTTCAGACAGAGGCCGCCCATTCTCGATGCGAGATTCGGCAGCCCCCTCAATTTCCGACGATCAGACGCGGCGCTTCTTGCGCGGGCGGCAGCCGTTGTGCGGGATCGGGGTCACGTCACGGATGGAGGTGATCATGAAGCCGGCAGCCTGCAGAGCGCGCAGAGCCGATTCACGGCCGGAACCCGGGCCGCAGACTTCGACTTCCAGCGACTTCATGCCATGCTCCTGCGCCTTCTTGGCGCAGTCTTCGGCAGCGATCTGGGCTGCGAACGGGGTCGACTTGCGCGAACCCTTGAAGCCCTTTGCACCGGCGGACGACCAGGCAATCGCATTGCCCTGCGCGTCGGTGATGGTGATCATCGTGTTGTTGAAGGTAGAATTGACGTGGGCAACGCCCGACGTGATATTTTTACGCTCGCGTCTACGGACGCGGGTGGCTTCCTTGGCCATTTTATCCCTTTCGTTGATCTCTGCACCGCCGTAATTCCAGCGGCTCCACCTCAAGTAAGCAGTCGTTAGTCGTTAGTGAGCAGGACTAATCACTGCTCACTAATCACCGCTCACTTGAAAATTACTTCTTCTTACCGGCGATCGCCTTTGCCGGACCCTTGCGGGTGCGGGCATTGGTGTGCGTGCGCTGACCGCGGACCGGGAGGCCACGGCGATGACGCAGGCCGCGGTAGCAGCCGAGGTCCATCAAACGCTTGATGTTCATCGCGGTATCGCGACGAAGGTCACCTTCGACCTGGTAGTCGCGGTCGATGGTTTCGCGGATCTGGAGGATTTCCGAGTCCGTCAGCTGATGGACGCGCTTTTCAGCCGGAAGACCGACCTTCTCCATGATTTCCGATGCGAATTTCGGGCCGATCCCGTGAATGTAGGTCAGCGCGATGACAACGCGCTTCGCAGTCGGGATGTTGACGCCAGCGATACGTGCCACGCCTATTCTCCTTGTTCCAGTTGCCATCCGGCAAGTGGTACTTCTTCCATGAAAGCAGCCAGATCTATGGCCGCCAGTTCAAACACCATACGGAACAGGTCAAAACGACCGGTCTCGGATGTCCTTGCGGGAAATCCGCGCCGATCGCTAAAGCTGTCGCGAGTTGGCGCGGTGTTTAACGGAATCAGCGCTGAAATGCAACCGCTCCGCCCAAGATTCTTTAACAGATAGATGACGGCTCAAAGAGCCGCCAGGATATTTTCGATATCGGCCGTGACTTGGTCCATATCGGCCATGCCGTCCACAGCCTTGAGCTTGCCCTTGGCGTGGTAATAACCGATCAGCGGCGAGGTTTCCTTGTAGTAGACCTCGAGACGCTTGGTCATGGTCTCGGCATTGTCGTCGGGACGACGCTTGAAATGCGTCGAACCGCATTTGTCGCAGACGCCTTCCTGGGACGGCTTCTTGTCCGTGTCGTGGTAGACCGTGCCGCACTGGGCGCAGGAATAGCGGCCGGAGACGCGGCGCACGAGTTCCTTGTCGTCGACACGCAGTTCGATGACGACGGAAAGATCGAGAGCCTTGGCCTTCAGCATCGCCTCGGTCGCATCCGCCTGCACCAGGGTGCGGGGGAAACCATCGAGGATGAAGCCGTTGGCGCAATCGGGCTGGTCGATACGCTCGGAGACGATCGCATTGACGATCTCGTCGGAGACCAGATTGCCGGCATCCATGACGGCCTTGGCGCGCTTGCCAACTTCCGTCTCGGCGGCGACCGCTGCACGCAGCATGTCGCCCGTGGAGAGCTGCGGGATACCGTGCTTCTCCACGATCCGCTGGGCCTGGGTCCCCTTACCCGCGCCCGGCGGCCCTAAAAGAATCAGTCTCATCGTCCCCTCTTTCCTCCGCGCAGTTTCGACTTCTTGATCAGACCCTCATACTGCTGCGCAATGAGGTGCCCTTGAATCTGTGCTACCGTATCGAGGGTTACACTGACAACAATCAAAAGCGAAGTCCCACCAAGGGCTAATGGCACGCCGCTGCGGGCCACGAGGAATTCCGGCAGGATGCAGACGAAGACAAGGTAGATGGCGCCGACGACCGTGATTCGGGTCAGCACGTAATCGATGTATTCGGCCGTGCGTTCGCCCGGACGGATGCCCGGAATGAAGCCGCCATGCTTCTTCAGATTGTCGGCGGTGTCCTTCGGATTGAAGACGATCGCCGTGTAGAAGAAGGCGAAGAAGGCAATCAGCAGGCCGTAGAGCAGCATGAAGAGCGGCTGGCCGTGGCCGAGCGCCGAGATGATCATCGTCGCCCAGTCCGGCAGCCCGGCATTGCCGGCAAAGCCCGCAGCGGTCGCCGGCAGAAGCAGCAGCGACGAGGCGAAGATCGCCGGGATGACGCCCGAAGTGTTGAGCTTCAGCGGCAGGTGCGACGTATCGCCCTGGAACATGCGGTTGCCGACCTGGCGCTTCGGATACTGGATCAGAAGGCGGCGCTGGGCGCGCTCGACGAAAACGATGAGGGCGATGACGCCGATAGCCACCACGATCACGGTGAGAATCAGTGCAGTCGGAAGCGCACCGGTACGGCCAAGCTCCAACGTACCGGCCAGCGCGGTCGGAAGACCTGCGGCGATACCTGCAAAGATGATCAGCGAAATGCCGTTGCCGATGCCGCGCGAGGTGATCTGCTCACCGAGCCACATCAGGAACATGGTGCCGCCGAGCAGCGTCACGACCGTCGAAATCTTGAAGAACCAGCCCGGATCCAGCACCAGGCCCTGACCGCTCTCGAGGCCGGCCGCAATGCCATAGGCCTGCAGCGTACCGAGCAGCACCGTGCCGTAACGGGTGTACTGGTTGATGATCTTGCGGCCGGCTTCGCCTTCCTTCTTGAGGTTTTCAAGAGAAGGGACGACCGAGGTCATCAGCTGCACGATGATCGATGCGGAGATATAGGGCATGATGCCGAGCGCGAAGATCGCCATGCGCTCCACTGCACCGCCCGAAAACATGTTGAAAAGTCCGAGGATGCCGCCGGCCTGGCCGCGGAAGGCCTGCGCATAGGCTTCGGGGTTCAAGCCCGGAAGCGGAATATGGGTACCGAGGCGATACACGAGAAGTGCCGCGAGGGTAAACCAAAGCCGCTTCTTGAGATCCTCCGCTTTTGCGAAAGTCGCAAAATTCAGATTGGAGGCAAGTTGTTCCGCTGCAGAAGCCATGCAATTCTCCGCCTGACCAATTCTCCGGCGGCGGGGGAAATGCCGGGTCCGGAAAGCAGTCTAAAAATTCTGGTTCAAAAAACCGGGCGCGCGAGATTGCCAATGCAATCGGATGCCTCACCCTGTTTTCCGTATGATCCCGGTCAGGCGACCAACAGGATCGCTTCGGGATCGTGAGGCTCACATATGGAGATAAAATCGCCCGGTGTGAAGCACAAACCGGGCGATTTCAAAACGATTTATTCGGCCGCTGCTTCGGCTACGACGAGCAGCTTGATCGAAGCGCCGGCCTTTTCGATCTTCTCGACGGCAGCCTTGGAGGCGCCGGCAACTTCGATCGAAACCTTCGCCGTCAGCTCGCCGTCGGCGAGGAGACGAACGCCGTCCTTGGGGCGACGGATGACGCCGGCAGCCTTGAGGGCAGCAGCATCGATCGTTGCCTTCGGGTCGAGCTTCTTGGCATCAATCGCGGTCTGGATACGGCCGAGCGAAACGACGGCGTAGTCAGTCTTGAAGATGTTGGTGAAGCCGCGCTTCGGCAGGCGACGATAGATCGGCATCTGGCCGCCTTCGAAGCCCTTGATGGCGACGCCGGAACGGGCCTTCTGACCCTTCACGCCGCGACCACCGGTCTTGCCCTTGCCCGAACCGATACCGCGACCTACGCGGATACGGTCCTTGGAAGAGCCTTCGTTGTCCTTGATCTCATTCAGTTTCATGGTCGTTTCCTCCGTCTCACTTCTCGTCGACGACGCGAACGAGATGCTGGACAGCCCGGATCATGCCACGAACGGAAGGAGTATCTTCCAACGTACGGGTCCGGTGCATCTTGTTGAGGCCGAGACCGATCAGCGTCTGACGCTGCACGGCCGGGCGGCGGATGGGGCTACCGGTCTGCTCGACCGTAACCGTCTTCTTGGCTTCTGCCTGAGTGGCTTTCTTGGCCATTATCGCTCTCCTTATTCTTCCTGCGCATTGCCGGAAGCGGCGCGGCGAGTCTGCAGCGTTGCATACTTGATGCCGCGCTGAGCTGCTACGTCCTTCGGATGCACCTGATGCTTCAGGGCGTCGAACGTGGCGCGAACCATGTTGTAAGGGTTCGACGAACCGGTCGACTTGGCAACGACGTCATGAACGCCGAGCGTTTCGAATACGGCGCGCATCGGGCCGCCGGCGATGATGCCGGTACCAGCCTTGGCCGAGCGCAGCAGAACCTTGCCGGCGCCGTGACGGCCGTTGACATCGTGATGCAGCGTACGGCCATCACGCAGGGGAACGAAGATCAGATCGCGCTTTGCGCTTTCGGTCGCCTTGCGGATGGCTTCCGGCACTTCGCGTGCCTTGCCATGGCCGAAGCCGACGCGGCCCTTCTGGTCGCCGACGACGACGAGAGCTGCGAAACCAAAACGACGGCCGCCCTTGACGACCTTGGCGACGCGGTTGATCGCGACCAGCTTGTCTACGAATTCGCTATCGCGCTCTTCGCGACTCTGGCGATCTTCGCGCTGGCCTCTTCTTTCTTGTGCCATTGTTCTTTTCCTTTTTCTTTTCCGGGTGCAATGGGCAATTTCCGGGAGCCAACCATCCCCTGCCCTCGAAGGACTAGGATGGAACGACTTATGAGTGCGGCGAACCGCATTTCGCCCGCCTCCCCTATTCAGGGATGCGGGCGAAAGTTCTTAGAAGCTCAGGCCGCCTTCGCGGGCAGCTTCGGCCAGGGCCTTGATACGGCCGTGATAGATGAAGGCGCCGCGATCGAACACGACTTCCGTCACGCCGGCCTTGGTGGCGCGTTCCGCAACCAGCTTGCCGACAGCGGCGGCAGCCGCAACGTCAGCGCCGGTCTTCAGCGATGCGCGCAGACCAGCGTCGAGCGTGGAGGCGGCAGCAAGCGTGCGGCCGGCCACGTCGTCGATGACCTGGACATAGATGTTCTTGGACGAGCGATGAACCGACAGACGCGGACGGCCGTTTGCGACCTTCTTGATCTGGCGGCGAACACGGCTCGCACGCTTGGTGAGTGCTTCTTTTCTGGTTGCCATGATCCGTCGTCCTTACTTCTTCTTGCCTTCCTTGCGGACGATCCGTTCCTCAGCGTACTTGACGCCTTTGCCCTTGTAAGGCTCTGGACCGCGGTATTCACGGATCTCCGCGGCAACCTGACCGACCTGCTGCTTATTAATGCCGGTGACGATGATTTCCGTCGGCTTCGGCACGGCAATGGTGATGCCTTCCGGGGTCTGATAGACCACGTCGTGGGAAAAACCGAGAGCCAGCTGCAGGTTCTTGCCCTGCAGAGATGCGCGGTAACCAACGCCGTTGATTTCAAGCTTGCGCTCAAAACCGTCCTTCACACCCTTGAAGATGTTTTCGATCATCGTGCGGGACATGCCCCACTTCGAACGAGCATCCTTGCTGTCGTTGACCGGGGTCACCGAGACAGCGTTGTTTTCGAGTTCCAGCTTGATTTCGTCGTTTGCGACGAAGAAAAGCTCACCCTTCGGGCCCTTGGCAGTCACTTTCTGGCCATCAACAGTGGCCGTGATCCCTGCAGGAACCTGAACGGGCTTTTTACCGATACGAGACATGTTTCAATCCTGTCTGTTCGCTATGGAGTTCCCCTACCCTGTCTTAGAAGACAGAGCAGAGAACCTCACCACCAACGTTCTGTTCGCGAGCCTGGTGATCGGCCATCACGCCCTTCGGAGTCGAAAGGATGGTGATGCCGAGGCCGTTCGCGACCTGCGGAATGGACTTTACCGAGACATAGACCCGGCGGCCCGGCTTGGACACGCGGCCGATCTCACGGATCACCGACGCGCCTTCGTAGTACTTGAGTTCGATTTCGATCTCGGCCTTGCCGTTACCGAAGTCGATTTCCGAATAACCGCGGATATAGCCTTCAGCCTGCAGAACGTCGAGGACGCGGGCACGCAGCTTGGAAGCAGGCGTGGAAACGGTCGACTTGCGGCGGGCTGCGCCGTTGCGGATGCGGGTGAGCATATCGCCCAAGGGATCAGTCATGGTCATCTAACGATCTCCTTACCAGCTCGACTTGACGATGCCCGGCACCTTGCCGAGATTGCCGAGCTCACGAAGCGCAATACGCGACATCCTGAGCTTGCGATAGAAAGCGCGCGGGCGACCGGTGACTTCGCAACGGTTGCGGATACGCGTCTTCGAGCCATCGCGCGGCAGAGAAGCGAGCTTCAGGGTTGCCTTGAACCGTTCTTCGATCGAAAGTTCCTGGTTCATGATGGTTGCCTTCAGGGTCGCACGCTTGGCGGCCTGGTTGGCAACTGTCTTGCGGCGGCGCTTGTTCTTTTCAACTGCGCTGGTTTTCGCCATATGGGAGTTCCTTCTAAACGCTCGTCGTTACGGTTACTGGCGGAACGGGAAGTTGAACTCTTTCAAGAGAGCCCGTGCTTCGTCGTCCTTGGTAGCCGTCGTGCAAACGATGATGTCCATGCCCCACATCTGATCAACCTTGTCGTAGTTGATCTCTGGGAACACAATGTGCTCCTTGATGCCCATGGCGAAGTTGCCACGGCCGTCAAAGCTTTTCGGGTTCAAGCCACGAAAGTCGCGAACGCGCGGAAGCGCGATGTTGATCAGACGGTCCATGAATTCGTACATGCGGGCGCCGCGAAGCGTGACCTTTGCACCGATCGGCATGAATTCGCGAACCTTGAAGCCCGCGATGGAATTCCGTGCCTTGGTGATGATCGGCTTCTGGCCGGCAATGGCGGCCAAGTCGGCGGCAGCCACGGAAGGCTTCTTCGAGTCAGCCGTCGCTTCGCCGACGCCCATGTTGATGACGATCTTGTCCAGCTTGGGGATCATCATGTCGTTTGCGAAGGAGAACTGTTCCTTCAGCGCGGCGCGGATACGGGAATTGTATTCCACCTTGAGCCGCGGCTCATACTTTGCCTCAGCCATCGATCACATCTCCCGTACGCTTGGCTACACGCACCTTCTTGCCGTCGACGACGGAGAAGCCAACGCGGGTCGGCTTGCCGTCTTTCGCGACGATCGCGATGTTCGACAGGTGAATGGACGCTTCCTTGTTGATGATGCCGGCTTCCTGCGTCTGAGACTGACGCTGGTGGCGCTTCACCATGTTGATGCCACGCACGACGGCGCGGTCTTCCTTCGGCATAACCTGGAGGACTTCGCCGGAGCGGCCCTTGTCCTTGCCGGCGAGTACGACGACGCTGTCGCCCTTCTTGATCTTGTTCATCGCATGAGCTCCTTACAGTACTTCCGGAGCCAGCGAGATGATCTTCATATGGTTCTTGGCGCGAAGTTCGCGCGGAACCGGTCCGAAGATACGGGTGCCGATCGGCTCTTTCTTGTTGTCGATGAGGACCGCTGCGTTGTTGTCGAAGCGGATGACGCTGCCGTCCGGACGACGGATGTCCTTGGCGGTACGCACAACAACCGCCTTCATCACGTCACCCTTCTTGACGCGGCCGCGCGGGATGGCTTCCTTGATCGAAACGACAATGATGTCGCCGATGGAAGCGTACTTGCGCTTGGAGCCGCCCAGCACCTTGATGCACATGACACGACGTGCGCCGGAATTATCCGCCACGTCGAGGTTTGTTTGCATCTGAATCATGTCAGGTCGCCTTTTTCTAATGACCGAAACGACCGGGCGTTAAAAACGCCCCGTTTCGGCTTATGGACAGAATCTCGTTGTGCGCGGGTGGGGTCTTGCCAAGGTGGTTTCCTTAAAAGGACCTTCCCTGCGCTCAAAGCAAAAGAACGCTCGTTTCCGAGCGTCCTGCGCCAGTGGGGTGCTTCTTACAGGATTCTGCGCCGGGCGCAAGGCCCAGACGCGGATCCGAAGCAAATTAAGCCTGGGCGGAAATGACCGTCCAGGTTTTGTCCTTGGAGATCGGCGCGCATTCCTCGATGGAAACGACGTCACCTACCTTGTACTGGTTATTCTCGTCATGCGCCTTGTACTTCTTGGAACGGCGGACCGTCTTCTGAAGCAGCGGATGCGCGAAGCGGCGCTCGACCCGGACAACAACGGTCTTCTCGTTCTTGTCGGAAACTACGACGCCCTGCAGAATGCGTTTCGGCATATTATTTTTCCTTAGGCCTTGGCTTCTGCCGCCTTCTGGCGGGCAATGGTTTTCACGCGGGCGATGTCCTTGCGGACTTCGGTGATGCGCGAGGACTTCTCGAGCTGGCCGGTTGCCTTCTGGAAGCGCAGGTTGAACTGCTCCTTCTTCAGGTCGGCGAGCTTGTCCTTGAGCTGATCGGCCGTGAGGCCGCGAACGTCTTCGGCTTTCATGTGCCTTGCTCCTTACTCTGCGATGCGCTGTACGAAGCGCGTCTTGACCGAGAGCTTGGCAGCACCGAGACGAAGCGCCTCGCGGGCGAGCTCCTCGGAAACACCGTCGATCTCGAACATCATGCGACCGGGCTTGACCTTGCAGGCCCAGTATTCGACGCCGCCCTTACCCTTACCCATGCGGACTTCGGTCGGCTTTGCGGTGACCGGAACGTCCGGGAACACGCGGATCCAGACACGGCCGGCGCGCTTCATCGCGCGGGTGATCGCGCGGCGGGCCGCTTCGATCTCGCGGGCGTTGACGCGGTTGGGTTCCTGGGACTTCAGACCAAATTCACCGAAGGCCAGGTCGAAGCCGCCCTTGGCCACACCCTTGATGCGACCCTTGAACTGCTTGCGGTACTTGGTACGCTTTGGCTGCAACATTTTCTTACTTCTCCGAGCTTATCTTTCGCCAGCGTTGATCAAGCGTTTTCGCGGCGGCGATCGCCACGGTCACCACGATCGCCGCGTTCGCGGCTTGCGGGACCCTGGGCATCGCCTTCCATGGCGCGACGTTCAGAAGCCATCGGATCGTGCTCAAGGATTTCGCCCTTGAAGATCCAGACCTTGATACCGCAGATGCCGAATGCGGTTTCGGCTTCCGCCGTACCGTAGTCGATGTCTGCACGCAGCGTATGAAGCGGAACGCGACCTTCGCGATACCATTCGGTACGGGCGATTTCAGCACCGCCGAGACGGCCGGCGCAGGTGATCTTGATGCCTTCGGCACCGAGACGCATGGCCGACTGAACGGCACGCTTCATCGCACGGCGGAAGGCCACGCGACGCTCGAGCTGCTGGGCGATCGACTGAGCGACGAGCGTCGAGTCGATTTCCGGCTTGCGCACTTCAACGATGTTGAGATGCGTTTCCGAATTGGTCATCGTCGCGATCTTCTTGCGAAGCTTCTCGATGTCAGCGCCCTTCTTGCCGATGATCAGGCCCGGGCGAGCCGAGTGGATCGTGACGCGGCACTTCTTGTGCGGACGCTCGATGACCACCTTGGCGATACCGGCCTGCTTCAGTTCCGCCATCAGGTAGGCGCGGATCTTCAGGTCCTCATGGAGGAGCTGACCGTATTCCGCGTTGTCGGCGAACCAACGGCTGTCCCAGGTGCGGTTAATGCCGAGGCGGAAACCGATCGGATTAATTTTCTGGCCCATTATGCAGCCTCCCCTTTTTCCTCGACTTCGCGAACGACGATCGTCAGATGCGAGAAAGGCTTCTCGATCCGCGATGCGCGGCCGCGGCCACGAGCGTGGAAGCGCTTCATCACGATCGACTTACCTACATAGGCTTCCGAAACGATCAACGCGTCGACGTCGAGGTCATGGTTGTTTTCGGCATTGGCGATTGCAGACTCGAGGGTCTTCTTCACGGTGCCGGCGATGCGCTTGCGCGAGAATTCGAGTTCTGCAAGCGCGCGTTCCACCTTCTTGCCGCGGATCATGGCGGCAACGAGGTTCAGCTTCTGGGGGCTGACGCGGAGCGTACGCGCAACTGCCTGCGCCTCGTTATCCTTCAGCCGGCGTTCGGTCTTAGCCTTCGCCATGATTACTTCCTCTTCGCCTTCTTGTCCGCGCCGTGACCGTAATAGGTACGGGTGGGAGCGAATTCACCGAACTTGTGTCCGACCATGTCTTCGTTGACGCTGACCGGAATGTGCTTGCTGCCGTTGTAGACGCCAAACGTCAAACCAACGAACTGCGGCAGGATCGTGGACCGACGGGTCCACATCTTGATTACTTCACTCCGTCCGCCTTCGCGCACCTTCTCAGCCTTCTTGAGAAGATAGCCGTCAACAAACGGACCTTTCCATACTGAACGAGCCATTAGTGACTTCCTCTCTTACTTCTTGCGCTGGTGGCGCGAACGCATGATGAACTTGTCCGTGGACTTGTTCGAACGTGTGCGCTTGCCCTTGGTCGGCTTGCCCCAGGGGCTGACCGGATGACGGCCACCCGAGGTGCGGCCTTCACCACCGCCGTGCGGATGGTCGACCGGGTTCATGACGACGCCGCGGTTATGCGGACGCTTGCCGCGCCAGACGGTACGACCGGCCTTGCCGTCGTTGATGTTGCCGTGATCCGGGTTAGATACAGCACCGATCGAAGCCAGGCAGGAGCCCGGTACGAGGCGCTGTTCGCCGGAGTTCAGGCGCAGGATCGCCATGCCGGCATCGCGGCCGACGAGCTGAACGTAGGTGCCTGCGGAGCGAGCCATCTGGCCGCCCTTGCCCGGCTTCATTTCGACGTTGTGAACGATCGAGCCGACCGGGATGTACTGCAGCGGCATGGTGTTGCCGGGCTTTACGTCGACGGCCTTTTCGGACGCGATCACCTTGTCGCCGGCAGCAAGACGCTGCGGAGCCAGGATGTAGGCCTGCTCACCGTCGGTATAGGTGACGAGAGCGATGAAGGCCGTACGGTTCGGGTCGTATTCCAGACGCTCGACCGTGCCTTCGACGTCGAACTTGCGACGCTTGAAGTCGACCAGGCGATAGGTACGCTTGTGACCGCCGCCGATAAAGCGGGCGGTGATGCGGCCGTAGTTGTTGCGACCGCCGCTCTTGGATAGACCCTCGGTGAGCTTCTTGACGGGCTTACCCTTCCAGAGGCCGGACCGGTCGACGATGACCAGCTGACGCTGGCTCGGGGTCGTCGGGTTGTAGCTTTTCAATGCCATTATCTTATACCTCAGAGACCGGTGGAGACGTCGATCGTCTGACCTTCGGCCAGGGTGACGACAGCCTTCTTGACGTCCTTCTGCTTGCCGATGAAGCCGCGGAACCGCTTCACCTTGCCCTTACGGACAAGCGTGTTGACGGCCGTGACCTTCACACCGAAAAGCGCCTCTACGGCAGCCTTGATTTCCGGCTTGGAAGCAGTCTTGGCAACGTTGAAGACGACCTGGTTCTGTTCAGATGCCATGGTCGACTTTTCGGTGATCGAGGGAGATACGATCACATCATAGTGGCGGATGTCGGTCACTTGAAACGCTCCTCTAGAGCTTCCACCGCGGCCTTGGAAAGCACCAGCTTGCCGCGACGCAGGATGTCGTAAACATTGATGCCCTGAACCGGCAGAACATCGACGTTCGGGATGTTCTGGGCTGCGAGCTTGAAGTTGCTGTCGAGCTCAACGCCGCCGATGAACAACACGTTGGTGAGGCCGAGCGAAGCGAACGAACCGGCAAGCGCCTTGGTCTTTGCTTCGGCGGCAACCAGGTTGTCGACGATGATGATGTCTTCAGCCTTCATCTTTGCAGAGAGGGCGTGACGGAGAGCCAGCGCACGAACCTTCTTCGGAAGGTCATGCTCGTGGCTGCGAACGACCGGGCCGTGAGCCTTGCCGCCGCCGCGGAACTGCGGAGCGCGAGCCGAATGGTGACGAGCGCGGCCCGTACCCTTCTGCTTGTACATCTTGGCGCCGGTGCGGGAGACTTCAGCACGACCCTTGGTCTTGTGCGTGCCCTGCTGCTTCTTGGCGAGCTGCCAACGAACCATACGGGCCAGAATGTCTTCGCGGGGATCGAGGCCGAAAATCTCGTCCGACAGGGCTACCTTGCCGGCGTCTTTTCCCTCGAGGGTCTTGACGTTAAATTCCATGTGCTTGGCTCCCTTACTTCGCGGCCGACTTGACGGCATCGCGAACGACGATCCAAGCGCCCTTGGAGCCGGGAACGGCACCCTTGACGAGGATCAGGCCACGGTTCTCGTCGGTGGAAACGACTTCGAGGTTCTGGGTGGTGATACGCGTCTGGCCCATGTGACCAGCCATGCGCTTGCCCTTCCAGACCTTGCCCGGATCCTGGTTGTTACCAGTCGAACCATGCGAACGGTGCGAAACGGACACACCGTGCGTGGCGCGGAGACCACCGAAGTTATGGCGCTTCATGGCGCCGGCGAAACCCTTACCGATCGAGGTACCGGTGACGTCCACCAGCTGACCCGCCGTGAAGTGACCTGCCGTCAGCTCGGTGCCGACGTCGATCAGATTGTCTTCGGAAACGCGAAACTCGACGAGCTTCGCCTTCGGCTCGACTTCGGCAACGGCGAAATGGCCGCGTAGCGCCTTGGTCGTGTTCTTTACCTTGGCAGTGCCGGCACCCAGCTGAACGGCAGTGTAGCCATTCTTGTCTACGGTGCGCTGAGCCACGACCTGGCAGTTTTCCAACCGCAATACGGTTACAGGGACATGCTCGCCTGCGTCGTTGTAGACGCGCGTCATTCCCACCTTCTGTGCAATTACACCTGAACGCATCGGTTCAATCCTTCTCACTCAGCCCGAGACAGAAGTCTCAGAGCTTGATCTCAACATCGACACCAGCGGCGAGGTCGAGCTTCATCAGCGCGTCCACCGTCTGCGGTGTCGGGTCAACGATATCGAGAAGGCGCTTATGCGTGCGCATCTCGAACTGCTCGCGGCTCTTCTTGTCGATGTGGGGGGACCTGTTAACCGTAAACTTCTCGATGCGGGTCGGAAGCGGAACGGGGCCCCGGACGCTTGCGCCGGTGCGCTTCGCCGTCGACACGATCTCGCGCGTCGACGCGTCGAGAATGCGGTGATCGAACGCCTTCAGGCGAATGCGGATATTTTGGCCGTTCATTCGACGTTATCCTTGTTGTCTGTTTATCCACGTGCCAACCCAATAGGGCACGGGTTGTTCTCTTAACCTTAAGGCGGACCACCGGTTTCAAAGATCGAAGGGGACACCGAAATACGGCGTCCCTTTCCAGTCTTCGGGCCTTTGGCCCACCTTGTCTGTTCATTGCCCGCCTCGAACCCGAAGCAGACGGCAAATCACGCTCGCGCGCCATTTGCTACATTTTTGTGTCATACGCAAGCGGCCAGGGCCGCTTGCGTTAAAACTTACTCGATGATCGAGGCGACGATGCCGGCGCCGACGGTGCGGCCGCCTTCGCGGATCGCGAAGCGCAGCTTTTCTTCCATCGCGATCGGAACGATCAGCTCGACTTCAACGGTGACGTTGTCGCCCGGCATGACCATTTCCGTGCCTTCCGGCAGCGATACGATGCCCGTCACGTCCGTCGTGCGGAAGTAGAACTGCGGACGGTAGTTGGTGAAGAACGGCGTATGACGGCCGCCCTCTTCCTTCGTCAGGATGTAGGCTTCGGCCATGAACTTCTTGTGCGGCTTGACCGAACCCGGCTTGCAGAGAATCTGGCCACGCTCGACGCCGTCACGGTTCACGCCGCGAACCAGAGCGCCGATGTTGTCGCCGGCCTGGCCCTGGTCGAGCAGCTTGCGGAACATTTCAACGCCGGTCACCGTCGTCTTCGAGGTCGGGCGGATGCCGACGATCTCGACTTCTTCGCCGACCTTGACGATGCCGCGCTCGACGCGGCCGGTCACCACCGTGCCACGACCCGAGATCGAGAACACGTCTTCGATCGGCATCAGGAACGGCATGTTGATCGGACGCTCAGGCGTCGGGATGTAGGCGTCGACGGCGGCCATCAGCTCGCGGATCGAATCTTCGCCGATCTTCTTGTCCGAATCTTCCAGAGCGGCCAGCGCCGAACCCTTGACAATCGGAATGTCGTCGCCCGGGAAGTCGTAGGACGACAGAAGTTCGCGCACTTCCAGCTCGACGAGCTCGAGAAGCTCGGCGTCGTCGACCTGGTCGACCTTGTTCAGGAACACGACGATCGCCGGAACGCCGACCTGACGGGCAAGCAGGATGTGCTCGCGGGTCTGCGGCATCGGGCCGTCGGCTGCCGAGCAAACCAGGATCGCGCCGTCCATCTGCGCTGCACCGGTGATCATGTTCTTGACGTAGTCGGCGTGGCCGGGGCAGTCGACGTGGGCATAATGGCGGGCCGGCGTCTCATATTCGACGTGCGCCGTCGAAATGGTGATGCCGCGTGCCTTTTCTTCAGGAGCCGCGTCGATCTGGTCATAGGCCTTGTACTCGCCGAAGTACTTCGTGATCGCGGCCGTCAGCGACGTCTTGCCATGGTCAACGTGACCGATCGTGCCAATGTTGACGTGCGGCTTGTTGCGCTCAAACTTGCTCTTTGCCATTTCCGGCTTCTCCGTTCTTATCCCCGTCAGGGGTTATTCTCTAATTGATTGGGCGGGTTACCCCGGTCACTTCTGACCGGAGTACTTAGCCTGGATTTCGTTTGCGACGTTGGTCGGAACCGGTGCGTAGTGATCGAAGGTCATCGAGTACTGCGCGCGGCCCTGGGACATGGAGCGCAGGTTGTCGACGTACTTGAACATGTTCGCGAGCGGCACGTGGGCGTTGATCACAACGGCGATGCCGCGCGATTCCTGGCCCTGGATCTGGCCGCGACGGGAGTTCAGGTCGCCGATGACGTCACCGACGTAATCTTCCGGAGTGACGACTTCGACCTTCATCATCGGCTCGAGGAGCTGGGCACCGGCCTTCTTGGCTGCTTCACGGAAGCAGGCGCGGGAGGCGATTTCGAATGCCAGAACCGACGAGTCGACGTCGTGGAAGGCGCCGTCGATGAGGGTCGCCTTAACGCCCAGCATCGGGAAGCCAGCCAGCGGGCCGGAAGACAGAACGCTTTCGATGCCCTTCTGGACGCCCGGGATATATTCCTTCGGAACAGAACCACCGACGATCTTGGACTCGAACTTGAAATCGTCGCCGTCCGGGTTCGGTTCGAAGACGATCTTGACGCGCGCGAACTGACCGGTACCACCGGACTGCTTCTTGTGCGTGTAGTCTTCTTCGTGCTTGCGCGTGATGGTTTCGCGGTAAGCAACCTGCGGAGCACCGACGGTGGCTTCGACCTTGAACTCGCGACGCATGCGGTCGACGAGAATGTCGAGGTGAAGTTCACCCATGCCGGCGATGATCGTCTGGCCGGATTCCTCGTCGGTCTTGACGCGGAAGGACGGGTCTTCAGCAGCCAGGCGGTTGAGCGCGAGGCCCATCTTTTCCTGGTCGCCCTTGGACTTCGGCTCGATGGCGATCTGGATGACCGGCTCGGGGAATTCCATGCGCTCGAGGATGACCGGCTTCAGCGGATCGCAGAGCGTGTCGCCCGTGGTGGTTTCCTTGAGGCCTGCGAGAGCGACGATGTCGCCAGCGAAGGCTTCTTCGATGTCTTCACGGGAGTTCGAGTGCATCTGCAGCATGCGGCCGACGCGTTCGCGCTTTTCCTTGACCGTGTTCAGCAGCGCAGAACCCTTTTCGAGCTTGCCCGAATAGATACGGCAGAAGGTCAGCGAACCAACGAAGGGGTCGTTCATGATCTTGAACGCCAGCATGGAAAGCGGCTCGGTGTCATCGGGATGACGGTCGATTTCGGCTTCGGTCTTGACGTCGATGCCCTTGATCGCCGGAATGTCTGCCGGGGACGGCAGGAATTCGACAACGGCGTCGAGGAGCGGCTGAACGCCCTTGTTCTTGAAGGCAGAGCCGCAGAACATCGGGAAGAACTTGACGTCGATGGTGCCGCGACGGATGAGCGCACGGATCTTATCGTTGTCCGGCATGACGCCGTTCAGATAGTTTTCCATGGCTTCTTCGTCGATGTCGACAACCGTTTCGATCATCTTTTCGCGGAATTCTTCGGCACGAGCCTTCAGGTCTTCCGGGATTTCGACGACGTCCCACATAGCGCCGAGCGATTCGTCACGCCATACGAGAGCGTTCATCTCGATCAGATCGACGATGCCCTTGAACTCGGTTTCGGCACCGATCGGCAACTGGCAGACAACCGCAGTCGCGCCGAGGCGCGTCTTGATCATCTCGACCGAGCGATAGAAATCGGCGCCGGTCTTGTCCATCTTGTTGCAGAAGATCAGGCGCGGAACGTTGTACTTGTCGGCCTGGCGCCAGACGGTTTCCGTCTGCGGCTCAACGCCGGCATTGGCGTCGAGGAGAGCAACTGCACCGTCGAGCACGCGCAGCGAACGTTCGACTTCGATGGTGAAGTCGACGTGGCCGGGGGTGTCGATGATGTTGAAGCGGCGCATCTTGCCGTCGCGGCCCTTCCAGAAGGTCGTGGTCGCAGCGGAAGTGATCGTGATGCCACGCTCCTGCTCCTGCTCCATCCAGTCCATCGTGGCTGCGCCGTCGTGAACTTCGCCGATCTTGTGCGACTTGCCGGTGTAATAAAGAATACGCTCGGTGGTCGTGGTCTTGCCGGCGTCGATATGCGCCATGATACCGAAATTGCGGTAGTCTTCGATTTTATATTCGCGAGCCATAGGACTGCCTTTCGAAATTCGATCGAGTGAAGATTACCAACGGTAATGCGAGAATGCGCGGTTGGCGTCGGCCATCTTGTGCGTGTCTTCACGCTTCTTGACGGCGCTGCCACGGTTGTTTGCAGCATCCATAAGTTCACCGGAAAGGCGATCGACCATCGTCGTTTCGTTGCGCTTGCGGGCAGCAGCGATCACCCAACGGATCGCGAGAGCCTGACGGCGCTCGGGACGAACGTCGACCGGAACCTGGTAGGTCGCACCACCAACGCGGCGCGAACGAACTTCGACATGCGGCGCGACATTGTCGAGCGCCGAATGGAAGATACCCAGCGGGTCGGCCTTGGCCTTGCCCTGCACGACGTCGAACGCGCCGTAAACGATGTTTTCAGCCACGGACTTCTTGCCGTGGAGCATGATCGCATTCATGAACTTCGTGACGACCAGATCGCCGAACTTCGGGTCCGGGTTGATCTCACGCTTCTCTGCACTATGGCGTCGGGACATACTTCTCGTCTCTCACTTGTTGCGGGCGCTTTACCACGCGGAGAACCTCGCGCAGCGCCGGATAATCAGAATGCCGAATTACTTCGGACGCTTCGCACCGTACTTGGAACGGCGCTGCTTGCGGTTCTTGACGCCCTGGGTGTCGAGAACGCCGCGGATGATGTGGTAGCGAACGCCCGGCAAGTCCTTGACGCGGCCGCCGCGGATCATCACGACGGAGTGTTCCTGCAGGTTGTGGCCTTCACCCGGGATATAGCCGATGACTTCGAAGCCGTTGGTCAGGCGAATCTTGGCAACCTTACGCAGAGCCGAGTTCGGCTTCTTCGGGGTCGTCGTGTAAACGCGGGTGCAAACGCCGCGCTTCTGGGGGTTTTCCTGCAGAGCAGGAACCTTGTTACGCTTTACGTTCGCCTGGCGAGGCTTGCGGATCAGCTGGTTTACGGTAGGCATTCAACCATCCCTTACGTTTTTCTCAGTACCCTTTCGGGCCGATCTGATGCCGTTTCCGGCGGCGGCACACACATTTCCTCATGCGCAAAACGTGGCCCGATCCGCTTTTCGGATGGACCACAAAAAGCAGAGGACGCATTCCTCATGCGTCGTGCGTGCAGCATTCGTGTCTTCAACGTGCGTATGGAACCGTGTCTGAGGCGTACTCCGGAACGAGTCGTTCCGAACGGGCAAGCCTCACATCGCTTCCGATGCGGGGCGTTTACTGTTTTCCCCCCTACCCGTCAAGACCAAATCCTAAATTATTGCCCCAAACCCTTGGTTTCGGGGGCAAACGGAGGGTTTCGAGACAAGTTTGGTGAAATATGACATGCCCTCGCGGATAATGTTTGGGAATCATCGCCGATCACACTAAAGAGTGCGGGAACCTTCCGTTCCGCCTCGTCTTCGGACGATACTAGGGATTCGCTTGCGGAGATGACCATGATCGCCACACCCGACAATGACAACAACCTCGACGGGCCGATGGTCTTCATCATCATCGGCAAGGGCTACGAAAAGAAGGGCGCCGAGGGCATCGAGCTGCATATCATGCTGCGCGCGCCGGACGACGATTCCGCCGTGCGCGAAGCGCTCAACGCCCTCTCGGAAGAAGGCTTCATCGAGGCCGACCTCGACCAGATCGGCGTCCTGACCGACGAACCCACCGAAGAGCCGCATGCATCGGCCTACCAGGGCGCGCTCGAAGGCGAAGTGGCGATCATCCGGTTCGAGTAGTCTCGATCTTGGAAGAGATCTGACTGCCCTCGCCTCCTCACGCTGGCGGCAGCAGGAATGCCTGTCCTTCCGCTCCCGGCCTGTCCCTTCCCACCTCACCAGTATCGAGGCCGGCCGTATTCGCCGGCGGAGCAGTCGCTACCTGCCCGGTCTTTGAGCACTTCACCAAACCATGCACGAGCCGCCGAACAGTTTCGGCGGCTTTTTTAATGTCCGCTCATCTCTCGCCGCCTGAAACGGAAAAACCGCCCGGATCGCTCCGGGCGGTTTTTTCGTTCTGACCGACGTGCCGGCGGATCACTCCGCAGGCGTGTTCTCGGTGTTCAGGTTCTGAAGCATTGGGGTGGCGGACGATGCGCCCGAACCCTTCTTGCGTTCTTCGAGGATCAGCTCGTCGCGCGAGGTGGCGATGCGGCGGATCTGGGTCATGGTGCCGCCCGTACCGGCCGGGATGAGACGGCCGACGATGACGTTTTCCTTGAGGCCCTGCAGCGTGTCGGTCTTGCCGGCGATCGCAGCTTCCGTCAGCACCTTGGTCGTTTCCTGGAAGGAAGCGGCCGAGATGAAGGACGGGGTCTGCAGCGACGCCTTGGTGATGCCGAGCAGAACCGGTTCGCCGTAAGCGGGCTTCTTGCCTTCTTCAGCAAGACGCTCGTTGGCTTCGTCCAGTTCAATCCGGTCGACATTGTCACCGACGATATACTGGCTGTCGCCGGCATCGGTGATCTCGACCTTCTGCAGCATCTGACGGACAATCACCTCGATGTGCTTGTCGTTGATGACAACGCCCTGCAGGCGGTAGACTTCCTGGATTTCGTTGACGAGGTAGGAAGCGAGTGCTTCCACGCCCTTGATCGCCAGGATGTCGTGCGGCGCAGGATTGCCGTCGAGGATGTAGTCGCCCTTTTCGATGTAGTCGCCTTCCTGAAGATGGAAGGGCTTGCCCTTCGGGATCAGGTATTCGACCGGTTCGACACCGTCTTCCGCCGGCTCGATCATGACGCGACGCTTGTTCTTGTAGTCGCGGCCGAGGCGGATCGTACCATCGATCTCAGCGATGATGGCGTGATCCTTCGGACGACGGGCTTCGAAGAGCTCGGCGACGCGCGGCAGACCACCGGTGATGTCCTTGGTCTTGGCGCTTTCCAGCGGCACGCGGGCGAGAACGTCGCCCTGCGATACCTTGCTGCCCGGCTCGACCGACAGGATGGCGTCGACCGACAGGTTGAAGCGGGCTTCGCCACCGCGGGCAAGCTTCAGGATGGTGCCCGAAGCGTCCTTGATGACGATCGCCGGCTTGAGGTCGATGCCACGCGGCGTCGAACGCCAGTCGATAACCTGACGCTTGGTGATGCCGGTGGATTCGTCGGTGGATTCCGAAACCGAGATCGAGTCGACCACGTCTTCGAAGTAAACCGTACCTTCCACTTCCGTCATCATCGGGCGTGTGTAGGGATCCCACTCTGCCAGACGCTGACCGCGACGAACCTTGTCGCCATCATCCACGAACAGCTTCGAACCGTAAGCGACGCGCTGCGAGGAACGCTCGACGCCGCGCTCGTCAAGGATGGTGACCGCCATGTTGCGGCCCATCGCGACGAGAACGCCTTCGGAGTTCCGCAGCATGTTGCGGTTCTTGATCTGGATCGTGCCTTCGTACGATGCTTCCAGGAACGACTGGTCGACCACGTTTGCCGTACCGCCCAAGTGGAAGGTACGCATGGTGAGCTGGGTTCCCGGCTCGCCGATCGACTGAGCCGCGATGACGCCGACGGCTTCGCCCATGTTGACCGGAGTACCACGGGCCAGATCTCGGCCGTAGCAGACCGAGCAGACGCCCGTCTGAACTTCGCAGGTCAGTGCCGAACGGATGCGGATCGACTGGATACCAGCCTTTTCGATCTCGATGACATCCGGCTCGAGGATCATCTTGCCGGCATCGACGATGCGGGCACCCGTGACCGGGTGATCGATATCGTCGAGTGCGGTACGGCCAAGGACACGAGCGCCGATGGAAGCCACGACCTGGCCGGCGTCAACGATCGCCGTCATGGTGAGGCCGCTTTCGGTGCCGCAATCGACCAGGTTGACGATGCAGTCCTGAGCGACGTCGACGAGACGACGGGTCAGGTAACCGGAGTTCGCGGTCTTCAAGGCGGTGTCTGC
The DNA here is from genome assembly GCF_964254135.1 of Neorhizobium tomejilense. Taxonomy (NCBI): domain Bacteria; kingdom Pseudomonadati; phylum Pseudomonadota; class Alphaproteobacteria; order Hyphomicrobiales; family Rhizobiaceae; genus Neorhizobium; species Neorhizobium tomejilense. The sequence goes on along the minus strand of NZ_CAXUSO020000001.1, from coordinate 1,135,060 downwards.
GAGACCCTTACGGGCACCGTGGGTCGAGTTGAAGTACTCGTTAACGGTCAGGCCTTCCTTGAAGTTCGAGATGATCGGCGTTTCGATGATCTCACCCGACGGCTTGGCCATCAGGCCACGCATGCCGCCCAGCTGGCGCATCTGGTTCGGAGAACCACGGGCACCCGAGTGGGACATCATGTAGATGGCGTTCATCTGCTTCTGGCGGCCGGTTTCAGGATCGAACTCGACGGCCTTAATGCGGGCCATCATGTCTTCTGCAACCTTTTCGGTGGCCTTGCCCCAGGCATCGACGACCTTGTTGTACTTCTCGCCCTGAGTGATCAGGCCGTCGTTGTACTGCTGCTCGTATTCCTTCACCAGGGTTTCGGTGTCGCCAACGATCTTGGCCTTGGTTTCAGGAATGATCATGTCGTCCTTGCCGAACGAAATGCCGGCCTTGCACGCATGGGTGAAGCCGAGCTGCATGATGCGGTCGCAGAAGATCACCGTGTCCTTCTGACCGCAGTGACGGTAGACCGTGTCGATCATCTTGGAGATGTTCTTCTTGGTCATTTCCTGGTTGCAGGTCTCGAACGGCACGTTGACGTTCTTCGGCAGAAGTTCGCCGATGATCATGCGGCCGGGGGTCGTCTCATAGATCTTGGAAACCGGCTTGCCTTCGGCGTCCACGGTCTTGAAGCGGCCGCGGATCTTGGCATGCAGGGTGACGATCTTGTTTTCCAGAGCGTGGTGCAGTTCGCCCATGTCGGAGAAGGCCATGCCTTCGCCCGGCTCGTTCTGGTTCATGATCGCCAGATAGTAGAGACCGAGAACCATGTCCTGCGACGGAACGATGATCGGTGCGCCGTTTGCCGGATGCAGGATGTTGTTCGTCGACATCATCAGCACGCGAGCTTCGAGCTGGGCTTCGAGCGACAGCGGCACGTGAACGGCCATCTGGTCGCCGTCGAAGTCGGCGTTGAAGGCCGTGCAGACGAGCGGATGCAGCTGGATGGCCTTGCCTTCGACCAGGATCGGTTCGAAGGCCTGGATGCCCAGGCGGTGCAGCGTCGGCGCACGGTTCAGGAGAACCGGATGCTCGCGGATGACCTCGTCGAGGATATCCCAGACTTCCGGCTTTTCCTTTTCAACCAGCTTCTTGGCCTGCTTGACGGTCGAGGAGTAACCCTTGGCGTCGAGGCGGGCGTAGATGAACGGCTTGAACAGTTCGAGCGCCATCTTCTTCGGCAGGCCGCACTGGTGCAGCTTCAGTTCCGGACCGGTCACGATGACCGAACGGCCGGAATAGTCGACGCGCTTGCCGAGAAGGTTCTGGCGGAAGCGGCCCTGCTTGCCCTTCAGCATGTCGGACAGCGACTTCAGCGGACGCTTGTTGGCGCCGGTGATGACGCGGCCACGACGGCCGTTGTCGAACAGCGCGTCCACAGATTCCTGCAGCATGCGCTTTTCGTTGCGGATGATGATGCCCGGAGCGCGCAGTTCGATCAGGCGCTTCAGACGGTTGTTACGGTTGATGACGCGACGATAGAGGTCGTTCAGGTCCGAGGTCGCAAAGCGGCCGCCATCGAGCGGAACCAACGGGCGCAGGTCCGGCGGGATGACCGGGACGACCTTCATGATCATCCATTCCGGACGGTTGCCCGACTCCATGAAGTTCTCGACGATCTTCAGGCGCTTCATCAGCTTCTTCTGCTTCAGATCCGACGTGGTGTCGGCAAGTTCCGAACGCAGGTCGCCGGCGATCTTTTCGAGATTCATCGAGGCCAGCATCTCGTAGATGGCCTCGGCGCCGATCATCGCCGTGAACTGATCTTCGCCGAACTCGTCGACGGCGATCATGTATTCTTCTTCGGAAAGAAGCTGGTTTTCCTTGAGCGAGGTGAGACCCGGCTCGGTGACGATGTAGTTCTCGAAATAGAGAACGCGCTCGACATCCTTCAGCGTCATGTCGAGAAGGGTCGAGATACGCGACGGAAGCGACTTCAGGAACCAGATATGGGCGACGGGAGCAGCGAGCTCGATATGGCCCATGCGCTCACGGCGAACGCGCGACAGCGTGACTTCGACGCCGCACTTTTCGCAGATGATGCCCTTGTACTTCATGCGCTTGTACTTGCCGCACAGGCACTCATAGTCCTTGATCGGCCCGAAGATGCGGGCGCAGAAAAGGCCGTCGCGTTCAGGCTTGAAGGTACGGTAGTTGATGGTCTCCGGCTTTTTGATCTCGCCGTAGGACCAGGAGAGAATCTTCTCCGGAGACGCGATCGAGATACGGATCGAGTCGAAGTGCTGTGCAGGCACCTGCGGATTGAAAAGATTCATGACCTCTTGGTTCATGCCTATCTCCTTTAGGGGCGGAAGCCCTCGGCTTGCGATCGGAACAATCCAAATTCCCGGGACGGACCGTCCGATGCTTTAAAACGGTATTAGCCGCGAAATGCGGCGAAAGTTTCCCTATCCTGCCGGCGGATACCGGCGGAGGGAGCAGCGCGCGCCTTCAAACGGCGCGCGCCTTGTTATGATCATTCGGCTGCGTCGGGCAGCTGGCCGGCGTTCGCGTCCTCGATCTTCGAGTTCTCGAGCTCGACGGACAGGCCGAGAGAGCGCATTTCCTTGACGAGAACGTTGAAGCTCTCCGGAATGCCTGCCTCGAACGTGTCGTCGCCGCGCACGATCGCTTCGTAGACCTTGGTACGGCCGGCCACGTCGTCCGACTTCACGGTCAGCATTTCCTGCAGCGTGTAGGCGGCGCCGTAGGCTTCGAGCGCCCAGACTTCCATTTCGCCGAAGCGCTGGCCGCCGAACTGCGCCTTGCCACCGAGCGGCTGCTGGGTAACCAGCGAGTACGGACCAATCGAACGCGCGTGGATCTTGTCGTCCACGAGGTGGTTCAGCTTGATCATGTACATGTAGCCGACAGTCACCTTGCGGTCGAACTGTTCGCCGGTACGGCCGTCGTAGAGGACCGACTGACCGGACGGATCGAGGCCTGCCCTGGTCAGCATCGCTGCGACGTCCGGCTCATGCGCACCGTCGAAGACCGGCGTTGCGATCGAAAGGCCACGCTTGGACTGCTCGGCCAGACGAACGAGAGAGTCGTCGTCGAAGCTTGCAACTTCAGCGTTTGCCTCACTCTGATAGGCTTCGGTCAGCTCTTTCTTCAAGTCGGTGATATCGTTCGACCTGCGGTAATCTTCGAGCAGCGCACCGATACGCTTGCCCATGCCTGCGCAAGCCCAGGCCAGGTGCGTCTCGAGGATCTGACCGACGTTCATGCGCGAAGGCACGCCGAGCGGGTTCAGAACGATGTCGACATGCGTGCCGTCTTCGAGGAACGGCATGTCCTCGACCGGAACGATGCGCGACACGACGCCCTTGTTGCCGTGACGGCCGGCCATCTTGTCGCCCGGCTGGATCTTGCGCTTCACAGCGACGAAGACCTTGACCATCTTCATGACGCCCGGAGGCATTTCGTCGCCGCGCTGGACCTTTTCGACCTTGTCCATGAAGCGCTGTTCAAGGCGCGACTTGGATTCGTCGTACTGACCGCGGAGCGCTTCGATTTCGCCCTGCACCTTTTCGTCCTCGACTGCGAACATCCACCACTGCGAGCGGGGATATTCGGAGATGACGGCGTTGGTGAGCTCGATGCCCTTCTTGAAGCCCTTCGGACCGGCAACCGACATCTGGCCGCGCAGCATGTCCGTCAGACGGCCATAGACGTTGCGGTCAAGAATTGCCTGTTCGTCGTCGCGGTCCTTGGCGAGGCGTTCGATTTCCTCACGCTCGATCGCCATGGCGCGTTCGTCCTTCTCCACACCGTGACGGTTGAAGACGCGGACTTCGACGACCGTGCCGAACGTGCCCGGAGGCATGCGCATGGAAGTGTCGCGGACGTCGGAGGCCTTTTCACCGAAGATGGCGCGCAGAAGCTTTTCTTCCGGCGTCATCGGGCTTTCGCCCTTCGGAGTGATCTTGCCGACGAGGATGTCGCCCGGCTGAACTTCGGCGCCGATGTAGACGATGCCGGCTTCGTCGAGGTTCTTCAGCGCTTCTTCCGAAACGTTCGGAATGTCGCGCGTGATTTCTTCCGGACCAAGCTTGGTGTCACGCGCCATCACTTCGAATTCCTCGATGTGGATGGAGGTGAACACGTCGTCCGACACGATGCGCTCGGAGAGCAGGATCGAGTCTTCGTAGTTGTAGCCGTTCCAGGGCATGAACGCGACGAGCGCGTTGCGGCCGAGCGCCAAGTCACCAAGGTCCGTCGACGGGCCGTCGGCGATGATGTCGCCCTTGTTCAGGATGTCACCGACGGCGACCAGCGGGCGCTGGTTGACGCAGGTGTTCTGGTTCGAACGCTGGAACTTCTGCAGACGATAGATATCGACGCCAGACTTCGACGGATCGAGGTCTTCGGTGGCGCGGATAACGATACGGGTCGCGTCGACCTGGTCGACCACACCGCCACGGCGGGCAGCAATCGCTGCACCGGAGTCGCGGGCGACGACCGGTTCCATGCCGGTGCCGACGAACGGAGCTTCAGCACGTACCAGCGGCACGGCCTGACGCTGCATGTTCGAGCCCATCAGAGCGCGGTTGGCGTCGTCGTTTTCCAGGAACGGGATGAGAGCGGCCGCGACCGAGACAAGCTGCTTCGGCGAGACGTCCATCAGGTTGATGGTGTCGCGCGGGGACAGCATGACTTCGCCGGCATGACGGCAGACGACGAACTCTTCCACGAAAGAGCCGTTCTTATCCAGCTCGGCGTTCGCCTGTGCCACGTAATACTTCGCCTCTTCCATAGCGGAAAGGTAAAGCACTTCCTTCGTCACGACGCCGTCGATGATCTTGCGGTACGGGCTTTCGATGAAGCCGTACTTGTTGACGCGGGCGAAGGTGGCAAGCGAGTTGATCAGACCGATGTTCGGGCCTTCCGGCGTCTCGATCGGGCAAATACGGCCGTAATGGGTCGGGTGAACGTCGCGGACTTCGAAGCCTGCGCGCTCGCGGGTCAGACCACCGGGGCCAAGTGCCGAAAGACGGCGCTTGTGGGTGATTTCCGAAAGCGGGTTCACCTGGTCCATGAACTGCGACAGCTGCGAGGAACCGAAGAATTCGCGAACCGCGGCAGCTGCCGGCTTCGCGTTGATCAGGTCCTGCGGCATGACGGTGTCGATTTCGATCGACGACATGCGTTCCTTGATGGCGCGCTCCATGCGGAGCAGGCCGAGGCGATACTGATTTTCCATCAGTTCGCCGACGGAACGGACGCGGCGGTTGCCGAGGTTGTCGATGTCGTCGATTTCGCCCTTACCATCGCGCAGTTCGACCAGCATCCGGACCACGGCCAGGATGTCGTCCTTGCGGAGCGTGCGGACGGTATCGGCAACTTCGAGGTCGAGACGCATGTTCATCTTGACGCGGCCGACGGCGGAGAGGTCGTAACGCTCCGCATCGAAGAACAGCGAGTTGAACATGGCTTCGGCCGATTCCATCGTCGGCGGTTCACCCGGGCGCATGACGCGGTAGATGTCGAACAGAGCGTCCTGACGGTTCTCGTTCTTGTCGGCGGAAAGCGTGTTGCGGATGTAGGCGCCGACATTGATATGGTCGATGCCGAGAACCGGAATCTCGTCGAAACCGGCGCTCAGGATGATCGGTAGGGTCTTTTCGTCGATTTCGTCGCCGGCTTCGAGGTAGATCTCGCCGGTTGCCGCGTTGACGATGTCTTCGGCAAGATAGTTGCCGTAGATGTCGTCATTGGTCGCCTTCAAGGCCTTCAAGCCCTTCTCCGTCAGCTGACGGAGAAGACGCGGGTTGAGCTTCTTGCCGGATTCGACAACCACTTCGCCGGTATCGGCGTCGATCATGTCGGAAAGGGTCTTCGCACCCTTCAGGGTTTCCGGCTGGAACGGAATCCGCCAGCCTTCGCCGTCGCGCTGGTAGGACGACTTCGTGTAGAAGGTCGACAGGATTTCTTCGCCGTCCATGCCGAGCGCCATCAGCAGCGAGGTCACGGGGATCTTACGGCGGCGGTCGATACGGGCGTAAACGATATCCTTGGCGTCGAATTCGATGTCGAGCCAGGAACCGCGATACGGAATGACACGGGCTGCAAAGAGCAGCTTGCCGGAAGAATGGCTCTTGCCCTTGTCGTGGTCGAAGAAGACGCCCGGCGAACGGTGCATCTGGGACACGATCACACGTTCGGTGCCGTTCACGATGAACGTACCGTTGTCGGTCATGAGCGGCATGTCGCCCATGTAGACGGACTGTTCCTTGATGTCCTTGATGGACTTGGCGCCCGTATCCTCGTCGATATCGAACACGATGAGACGCAGCGTCACCTTCAGCGGCGCTGCATAGGTCAGATCGCGCTGACGGCATTCTTCCACGTCGAACTTCGGCAGTTCGAATTCGTAGGACACGAATTCGAGCATGGAGGCGCCGGAAAAATCGGTGATCGGGAAGACCGACCGGAAGACAGCGTTCAGACCTTCGTCCGGACGACCGCCCTTCGGTTCATCGACCATCAGGAACTGGTCATAGGATGCCTTCTGAACCTCGATGAGGTTCGGCATCTCTGTGACTTCGGGGATTTTTCCAAAAAACTTGCGTACGCGCCTGCGACCATTAAAGGAAAGGGTCTGAGCCATCGTCGCTCCTTCAAAATTGCATCCGGGCCTGCAACGGACGGGGTTCGCTGGCCAGTCGATCCCGTCGATCAATGGGTATTCTCAATCTCGTCCCACCTCTCGAACACGCCAGGCCGGATTGCCTTTTCTGTTCGATTCGGGACCATCCTCTTGAGAACCCATTACCCAGGAACCGTTTTGACGGTTCCTGGGTAATACGTTCGGAGGAAATGGGCGGGAGGGGAGACCCTCCCGCCGCATTCCGATATTACTTAACGTCGACCTTGGCGCCGGCGTCCTCAAGCTTCTTCTTGAGGTCAGCGGCTTCAGCCTTGTTGACGCCTTCCTTGACAGCCTTCGGAGCGGCTTCAACGAGATCCTTGGCTTCCTTGAGGCCCAGACCGGTGATGGCGCGGACTTCCTTGATGACGTTGATCTTGTTGGCGCCGGCATCAGCGAGGATGACGTCGAACTCGGTCTTTTCTTCTTCAACGACAGCAGCAGCAGCGCCACCGCCAGCAGCAGCAACGGCTACGGGAGCAGCTGCAGATACGCCCCACTTCTCTTCGAGCAGCTTGGAAAGCTCAGCAGCTTCCAGAACGGTCAGAGCAGAGAGGTCTTCAACGATCTTTGCGAGATCAGCCATTTTGATAGTTCCTTATATTCGGTTCGAACTTGATTTGGGTATGAACAGCGAAAAACCGCCTTAAGCGGCTTCCTCGTCCTTCTTGGCGTAGGCCGCAAACACGCGGGCAAGCTGGCTTGCCGGTGCTGCAACAACCGTAGCGACGCGGGTAGCCGGGGCATTCAAGAGGCCCAGCAGCTTGGCGCGAAGCTCGTCCAGCGAAGGCAGGGTCGCAAGCGACTTGACCGCATCCGCAGTGAGCGTGGTTGCACCCATGGAACCGCCCAGAACAATGATCTTGTCATTGGTCTTGGCGAAATCCATGACGACCTTCGGAGCCGTTACCGGGTCTTCGCTGAATGCGATCAGCGTCTGACCCTTGAAGAGATTCGACATCCCTTCCGACTCCGTACCCTGAAGAGCGATCTTGGCCAGACGGTTCTTCGCGACTTTGACGGTGCCGCCAGCAGCGCGCATCTTCGAACGAAAATCGTTCATCTGCGCAACTGTGACACCAGCATAGTGGGCCACGACAACCGAACCAGAAGCCTTGAAGACTTCGTTCAGCTCCGTGACAAATTCGCGCTTTTCCGCTCTTTCCACTGTCTGTCTCCAGTTGACGGGACCGCAATCCTGCAGGCCCCATCGAGTTGCCTTTGCCTCAAGGGATCCCTTGATTAGGACCCCAAGCGACGCTTGAGGATCCTGTCCCCTCGCACTGTCGCCACAGGGGCTCCAGGCACAAGGCACACTAGGCTCGAACCGAACTCAAAAGTGCGAGGCACTTTATAAATCTCGGGTCTTACCCGTCTCATGCAGGCATCAAGTGATTAAGGTCGAAACCACCCGCAATCTCGGACAGGAATTCCCAGGTTTCCCTGGGAAATTCCCGGCCCCGAAGGACCGGGAATTCATGCAGTCCGGAACCCGAAGGCTCCGGACGAAACTTTTAGATCGTCACCGTCGACGGATCGATCTTGACGCCCGGACCCATGGTCGAGGAGATCGCTACCCGCTTGAGGTAGTTACCCTTGGCGCCAGCCGGCTTGGCCTTGATGACGGCGTCAGCGAAGGCCTTGATGTTCTCTTCGAGAGCCTTGGCTTCGAAGGAGGCCTTGCCGATACCGGCGTGGATGATGCCAGCCTTTTCGACGCGGAACTCGACAGCGCCGCCCTTGGAAGCCTTGACGGCACCCGCGACGTCCATGGTGACGGTTCCGACCTTCGGGTTCGGCATCATGCCACGCGGGCCGAGAACCTTACCGAGACGACCGACGAGCGGCATCATGTCCGGGGTGGCGATGCAGCGATCGAAGTCGATCTTGCCGCCCTGGACGATTTCGACGAGTTCTTCAGCACCGACGATATCCGCACCGGCTGCCTTGGCTTCGTCAGCCTTGACGCCACGTGCGAAAACGGCAACGCGAACGTCACGGCCAGTGCCGTTCGGCAGATTGACCACGCCGCGGACCATCTGGTCTGCATGACGCGGATCAACGCCGAGGTTCATCGCGATTTCAACGGTTTCGTCGAACTTGGCGATCGCACGTTCCTTGACCATCGAGATGGCGTCGGTGAGCGCTACGAGCTTGGTCGGATCCACGCCTTCGCGGATCTTCTGAATACGCTTTGCAAGCTTTACCATGTTAAGCCACCACTTCCAGGCCCATGGCGCGGGCAGAGCCCTCGATCATGGCCATTGCGCCTTCGAGATCGGCCGCGTTCAGATCCTTCATCTTCGCCTGGGCGATGGTCTGGATCTGAGCCTTGGTCAGGGTGCCAGCCTTGGCGCCCTTGCCCGGGGTCTTGGAACCCGAGGTGATCTTCGCTTCCTTCTTCAGCCAGTAGCTGACAGGAGGCTGCTTCATCGCGAAGGTGAAGGACTTGTCCTGGAAATAGGTGATGACGACCGGGATCGGCATGCCCTTTTCCATTTCCTGCGTGGCGGCGTTGAATGCCTTGCAGAATTCCATGATGTTGATGCCGCGCTGACCAAGTGCAGGACCGATCGGCGGGGACGGATTGGCCGACCCTGCCTTTACCTGCAGCTTGAGGTGGCCCATAACTTTCTTAGCCATAACTCTCTGCCTTTCGAGAGACCGGTTACCCGGCTCATTGGAGACCGGTTTCCCGGTCCGATATGCCGGCTTTCGCCGGCGGCTGCGGTTGCGTGGTTCGGTCAGAATGCCCGGCTAAGGCACCATTCCTCCCACGCGCTTGCGGCAAACGCCGCGCGAGACCCACCGAATAAACGGCAGGCCTCAATTCGAAACTGATCAGACCTTTTCGACCTGAGCGTATTCCAGCTCGACCGGGGTCGCACGGCCGAAGATCGAGACCTCGACCTTGAGGCGCGAACGCTCCTCGTCGACATCCTGAACGGTGCCGTTGAAGGACGCGAACGGGCCGTCCGATACGCGAACCTGCTCGCCGATCTCGAAAGTGATCGACGACTTCGGCCGCTCGACACCTTCCTGGACCTGACCAAGGATACGCTCGGCCTCGAAGTCCGGAATCGGAACCGGCTTGTTGTCGGAACCGAGAAAACCGGTGACCTTCGGCGTGTTCTTGATCAGGTGGTAGGCTTCGTCGGTCAGGTTGGCCCGGACCATGACGTAACCCGGAAAGAACTTGCGCTCGGAATCGACCTTGCGGCCGCGACGCACCTCGACCACCTTTTCGGTCGGCACGAGGATCTTCTCGAACAGATGCTCAAGCCCCTTCTGGCGAGCCTTGTTCTCGATGTCCTCGGCCACCTTCTTCTCAAAATTAGAATATGCGTGGACGATGTACCAACGCGCCGCCATCTTTATTCTCCAGAAATCAAACGCTGACGTTCAGTACGAGACGGAGTAACCATCCCATGAGCTGGTCTGCAGCGAAGAAAAACAGCGCAGCGAACACAACCATAACCAGAACCATGGCCGTGGAGATCATGGTCTCGCGACGCGACGGCCAATGGATTTTCAGCGCTTCGGATCGAACCTGGCGCAGAAACGTAACTGGATTGGTCTTGGATGCCATTGATTGCCCACGCAATTACGGCGCGTAAAGCTGAACTTGCTCAGCCCCACGCACCGCGTGTCTGTTTTGACCTACATAAACACCCCTTCCCCTTTACACAAGAGGGAAAACAGTGTTCGATGAAATTTCGCCGTTTTGCACGGCGGCCATTTCCGACAATTCCGCTGCGGATAATCTCGCGCCAATCATCTGAAAGTGGCAGGGGCGGCCGGGCTTGAACCGACGACCTGCGGTTTTGGAGACCGCCGCTCTACCAACTGAGCTACACCCCTTCAACCTTGGCGGAACATAAACCGGAGGACCCGGCCTCGCCGCCAACTGGCTAGGCGCTCCCTTTAAGGGGATGCGCTGCGCTTTGCAAGAGCATTTTTGATATCCGGACCGTTCTACCCGAGCTTTCGGTCGGACCCGTCAGGCGCCTCGGCAAAGCGAACGCCCGAAAGCGCCGCCCCGCAGCCGCCTGCGCTGATTTCCTTGCCCGGACGACCGATCCGCAATGGCTCCGATTGATCGACAGAGGCTCCCCCGGGTCGACCGGGAGGCGATTCGCGACAGGAAACAATCGATGGCGCCGCGCTTACACCAGTAGAATCAATCGCGGACGCGCATTTAGCTTCTTCCGCAATGAGTCACCGCACGGAGACTTATAGGCTGAGGTGGATGTTTGCCCGCCTCCCCTGCCGGCATCCGCCAATGCCACAGTCGGCCCTGACAAGCGTCTGGCTGCAGCGCACGCCTGGCATCGCGTGAGGCTCGGCAATCTGCGATGTGCATGCCCCGCGGCAAAAGTCGTTTCCGTTACGAGAGCGAGCTTTTTCAAAAACTGACTCAGGGTGAGCCACCAGATTGACTCAAGGTCAGGGCTTGAAAGCAAAAGGCCCCGCCGTTGCCGGCAGGGCCTTTGCTATTTGATGTCGCTATCGATTACTCGATGATCGAGGCGACGATGCCGGCGCCGACGGTGCGGCCGCCTTCGCGGATCGCGAAGCGCAGCTTTTCTTCCATCGCGATCGGAACGATCAGCTCGACTTCAACGGTGACGTTGTCGCCCGGCATGACCATTTCCGTGCCTTCCGGCAGCGACACGATGCCCGTCACGTCCGTCGTGCGGAAGTAGAACTGCGGACGGTAGTTGGTGAAGAACGGCGTATGACGGCCGCCTTCTTCCTTCGTCAGGATGTAGGCTTCGGCCATGAACTTCTTGTGCGGCTTGACCGAACCCGGCTTGCAGAGAATCTGGCCACGCTCGACGCCGTCACGGTTCACGCCGCGAACGAGAGCGCCGATGTTGTCGCCGGCCTGGCCCTGGTCGAGCAGCTTGCGGAACATTTCAACGCCGGTCACCGTCGTCTTCGAGGTCGGGCGGATGCCGACGATCTCGACTTCTTCGCCGACCTTGACGATGCCGCGCTCGACGCGGCCGGTCACGACCGTGCCACGACCCGAGATCGAGAACACGTCTTCAATCGGCATCAGGAACGGCATGTTGATCGGACGCTCAGGCGTCGGGATGTAGGCGTCGACGGCGGCCATCAGCTCGCGGATCGAATCTTCGCCGATCTTCTTGTCCGAATCTTCAAGAGCAGCCAGCGCCGAACCCTTGACGATAGGAATGTCGTCGCCCGGGAAGTCGTAGGACGACAGAAGTTCGCGCACTTCCAGCTCGACGAGCTCAAGAAGCTCGGCGTCGTCGACCTGGTCGACCTTGTTCAGGAACACAACGATCGCCGGAACGCCGACCTGACGGGCGAGCAGGATGTGCTCGCGGGTCTGCGGCATCGGGCCGTCGGCAGCCGAGCAAACCAGGATCGCGCCGTCCATCTGCGCCGCACCGGTGATCATGTTCTTGACGTAGTCGGCGTGGCCGGGGCAGTCGACGTGGGCATAATGGCGGGCCGGCGTCTCATATTCGACGTGCGCCGTCGAAATGGTGATGCCGCGAGCCTTTTCTTCAGGAGCCGCGTCGATCTGGTCATAGGCCTTGTACTCGCCGAAGTACTTCGTGATCGCGGCCGTCAGCGACGTCTTGCCATGGTCAACGTGACCGATCGTGCCAATGTTGACGTGCGGCTTGTTGCGCTCAAACTTGCTCTTTGCCATTGAATGCTTCCTGTGAACATAAGGGTGGACCCGGCGACCGGGTTTGGTGTCGCCGTTTAAGGCTTTCCACTAGAATGCGCAAGACATAATTACGACGCGCGCCCGGACAAGGGGAGCAGGCGAAATCGGCTTGAAAATGCCCCGGGGCGGCCGGTTCAGCACGCGCTCAGTTCAAGATCCAGACCGGCCCTGACTTCGGGCTTCAGCGAATTGACGAGCGCCAGAAGCGCAAAAAAGCCCCGCGGCCGGGTAAGGCCGCGGGGCTCCAGGTCCGCCTTGATGACGCCAGTATAACACGGAAGTTTGTTCCGGGATCGTTTGTCAGCTGCCGTACCTACCGGCGGCCCCTCGCACCGGATGCGCGGCTCAAAACGATGCAGGGAAACATGCCTCGTTCCGGTCGATGGAGGCTTCTGGTGTCCTACAGCTTGGCGCAAGCCGCACGATCGCCGGACTCGCTTCGACAGGGACGCAGGAAAGCGTTGCACCGATTGGCACGCCGTTATTGTAAATCGTTGAGATTATGGAGTGGGTAGCGGGATAAACCGATGCTAATCGGTGATACGAAGTGTGCCGCGTTGGCGCGCGGATGCCCGCCATAATTTACGCCGGGCCTCTTCCGTTTCCAGATGTCGATATTTTCCACCAGAAAATTTGGGCCAGTCGAGGGCCAAGCCAGCGCGGACAAGTTCAGCGGACAGGTCGCGCCCGTCAGGCAGGAAGCATTCGGCAACCACCCGATCGTATGACAGTTCTGGCTTGACCAGAGCCGTCACTATCTGACCCTTACAAAGTTGGGCAAGCGCCCACTTCGACTGCTTGCCAAAGGGATGGTTGAGTTCGGGAGCATCGATCCCGGCAAGCCGAATTCGGACCTTGTCGATGATGATGGTGTCCCCGTCAACTACCCAACAGCGTCCGCGCAGCACAGTTTCCACCGGGATCACCGGGGCTGGTTGAGGAACAACGATAACTGATTTTTGCCAAGTTGGTCGAGGCAGTTCCCAAGCTGGTGGAGGCGGCCTGCGTTTGCTGCCGACAAACAGCCGAACCAACATTTTTAGCAGCCTCATGCACGTCCCCCGAATGCAAGATCATCCCATGCCCCATTCGGGCGACAGCAATGACCTTTACGCAATTCAGACTTGTAGGGAAGAGGTCATTTCGCCGGAAGGGTCTGACGCTTGTATCAGGAGCTAGCGATTTTCCGTGGATAACCCGTGAGGCACGTCACTGATCTCTCTACCGAGTGCTTCCAGCCGCGATCTCCTCGCCTACTTCCGTCCGTATCACTGGCGCAGCTTTGACCGAGGGTTTAAACGAGCTACATCAGCTTGCGATTGATATCGAACGAAATGGCCAGCTTTTTGGCTAACGTTGCTAGGCGCTCAAAAGCTTATCTTGTGAAAACAAACCCTTGGGGAATATTGGAGCGGGTAGCGGGAATCGAACCCGCGTATTCAGCTTGGAAGGCTGCTGCTCTACCATTGAGCTATACCCGCGGTGTGGTGTCCGATCAGAGACGAATGGTGGAGAGAGTTGGATTTGAACCAACGTAGGCTGAGCCAACGGATTTACAGTCCGTCCCCTTTAACCACTCGGGCATCTCTCCAGTTTTTCGTCCGGATCGTGAGACCAAGTTCGTCAGACCTTGAAGCTTGCCGCCCCTTGATCTGCGCCGCGTATATGACCGCCTCGTTCTCGTCTGTCAACACGAGGAAGAAGCAAAAATGACGAAAATAAATCAGTCGCTCTTTCGATCCGCCTCCCCGTCGAGGGCTTTGCCCGGAGAGCGAGGATGGCTATAAGACCTGATGAGCAAGGACGACAAACAAGACAAATCCACCCGCGACACCCATTATGCGACGCTTCGGCGCGCGGTGCGCGACTCCAAGCGCGAGCGCGGAGAAATTCCGACGCCGCCCTTGAAGCGGCCGAAGTCCAACAAGGACTGGAAGCCGCCGCAGCTTCAGGCGGAACAGGTCTTCCTTTATGGCCTGCACACGGTGCGCGCCGCCCTCGACAATCCCGAGCGCAAGCTCATCAAACTGTCGGTGACCCAGAACGCCTTCGCACGGCTCGATATCGGCGAACCGGAGACATTGTCCTTTCCGATCGAATTCGTTTCGCCCCAGGATATCGACAAGGTGCTCGGCCCCGAGGCCATCCACCAGGGCGTGATGCTGGAAACACGCCCCCTACCCGTCCGCCGGCTGGAAGGCTTGAAACAAAGTCCGCTTCTCCTCGTCCTCGACCAGGTGACCGACCCCCACAATGTCGGCGCGATCATGCGCTCGGCGGTCGCTTTCGGTGCCGGCGCGGTCATCACCACCCAGAGACATAGCCCGACCGAATCCGGCGTGCTCGCCAAATCCGCCTCCGGGGCACTGGAACTGATACCTTATATACAGATCACCAATCTCGCCGATGCGATCGAGGAACTGCACCGGCTCGGCTTCCAGACGATCGGGCTCGATTCGGAAGGCCCCGCTCCGCTCGAAGGCACATTCGCCGGCGGCCGGATCGCTCTGGTGCTCGGCTCAGAGGGCAAGGGCCTGCGGCAGAAGACCCGCGAGACGGTCAACGCGCTTGCCCGCCTCGACATGCCGGGCGCCATCAAGTCGCTCAACGTCTCGAACGCCGCCGCGATCGCGCTCTACGCGACACAGCAGCATCTCGCCAAGGTGGGTTGACCTGCGCCGTTTAAGACTCCCAAGCGCGGGGCAAACGTGTCATGGAAGTCTTACGCAACCGACGTGACCAGCCGCCATGGAATTCATGCTCGCTACATTCGAAAAAGCCGCGCTGCTCGCGGGCAAGGCCATCCTGGACATCTACAGAGCTGGGCCGAGCACCAGCTACAAGGCCGATCGGTCCCCGGTCACGGAGGCGGACGAGCGGGCTGAAGAGATCATCCTTGCCGAACTCGCCCGAGCCTTTCCGGAGATTCCGGTCATCGCGGAAGAATCGGTGGCGATGGGACGCATCCCGTCGATCGAAGGGCGCTCCTTCATCCTCGTCGACCCCCTGGACGGTACCAAGGAGTTCATAAACAACCGCGAGGATTTCACGGTCAACATCGCGCTGATCGAGGGTGGCGTGCCGATCCTCGGGGCCGTGTATGCCCCTGCCCTCAAGGTCGCCTATCTTGGCGGCGGCGGACGGGCGGAAAAACTCGTCGTCAACGACGATTTCGCGGTGACGAGCCGGGAGCCGATCGTCGCAAGGCCGGTCGGGAGCCGGCCGATCTGCGTCGCCAGCCGCTCTCACAATTCCGCCGAGACCGAGGCCTTCCTCGAAAAATCAGGCGCCGCCGATATCCGCAGCATTGGTTCCTCGTTGAAATTCTGCCTGCTGGCGGAGGGTGCCGCCGACCTCTATCCCCGCTTTGGCCGGACCATGGAATGGGACACGGCCGCTGGTGACGCCGTGCTCCGTGCCGCCGGCGGCAGCACGGTCACGCTCGACGGGGCGCGGCTTACCTATGGCAAGACCGGCCGCGTGGACATGCTGGATTTCGCCAATCCCGATTTCATCGCCTGGGGGTCGCGGCCTGGAAACTCCTAGCCGTCGTCCTATTGTCATCACCCGGTAACATTGGCCAGTCAGGGCGGCCTGCCGGGGTAACGCCCGACCCAGGCCCGTGACAGGCAGCCAAGCCGACGCGTTGCATTCCCTTTCGGATGCGCTTAGGAAACCGCTGCGCGTGAGATTGCCGGATAAGGATGAGGATTATTGATGCGTATTGTGATGGTTGGATCGGGTTATGTCGGCCTCGTGTCGGGAGCCTGCTTTGCGGATTTCGGACATGACGTGATCTGCGTCGACAAGGCTGCCGAAAAGATCGAGGCGCTGAAACAAGGCGTCATCCCGATCTTCGAGCCGGGCCTCGAGGCGCTGGTCGAATCGAACGTCAAATCCCGACGCCTTTCCTTCACCACCGAGCTTGGCCCCGCGGTGGCCGATGCCGATGTCGTCTTCATCGCGGTCGGCACGCCGTCCCGTCGCGGCGATGGCCATGCCGATCTCGGTTATGTCCATGCCGCAGCACGCGAAATCGCCGAAGCGCTGACCGGCTTCACCGTCATCGTCACCAAGTCGACCGTTCCGGTCGGCACCGGCGACGAGGTGGAGCGGATCATCCGCGAAGCCAATCCGGATGCGGATTTCGCCGTCGTCTCCAACCCGGAATTTTTGCGCGAAGGCGCTGCTATCGAGGACTTCAAGCGTCCTGACCGGATCGTGGTCGGCCTTTCCGACGAGCGCGCCCGCGGCGTGATGACGGAAGTCTACCGTCCGCTCTATCTCAACCAGTCGCCGCTCCTCTTCACCAGCCGCCGCACCTCCGAACTGATCAAATACGCCGCAAACGCCTTCCTGGCGATGAAGATCACCTTCATCAACGAGATGGCCGACCTCTGCGAACGCGTCGGCGCCGACGTCCAGGACGTTTCGCGCGGCATCGGCCTCGACGGTCGCATCGGCTCGAAATTCCTGCATGCCGGCCCCGGCTATGGCGGCTCCTGCTTCCCCAAGGACACGCTGGCGCTCGCAAAGACCGCGCAGGACTATGACAGCCCTGTCCGCCTCATCGAAACCACCATCGCCGTCAACGATACCCGCAAGCGCGCCATGGGCCGCAAGGTGATCGCGGCTGCCGGCGGCGACGTGCGCGGCAAGAAGGTCGCCGTCTTCGGGCTGACCTTCAAGCCGAACACCGACGACATGCGCGACAGCCCGGCGATCGCCGTCATCCAGACGCTGCAGGATGCAGGCGCGATCGTGTCCGGCTACGATCCGGAAGGCATGGCAAACGCCAGTCAGATGATGGATATCGAATTCGCCAGCGGCCCCTACCAGGCCGCCGAGGGTGCGGATGTGGCGGTTCTGGTGACCGAGTGGAACGAATTTCGCGCACTGGATCTCGAGCGTTTGAAGTCCGTCATGAAGAGCCCCATCCTCGTCGACCTGCGCAATGTCTATCGAGCGCCGGAAGTCGAAGCGCACGGCTTTGCCTATTCCGGCGTCGGAAAACTGCGCTAGAATAGCCGCCAAGACGGCGGGCCGGCGGGAACCTCGGGCTCAGCCCAAGGATGGTGTCGCATGACCATGCAAGCGAAAATCGTCTGGGCCATGACCGCGGTGCTGACCGCATCGCCGTCGGCGCTGGCCCAGCCCCAGACGCAGTCCCAGCCGGTACGCTCTGCCGAACAACACATATCGTGTTCGGCCTTCTATTCGATGCGCAAGATCATGGCCAAGGAGTTCGGCAAGAGCGACACGGCCGAGGGCACCGTTTCCCGCGACGAAGAGCATATGCATGCGGCGCTGGTGATCCTGCAGGACAATCACTATCCGCGGAACGAAACGACGGCGCTTTTCGAGAGACAGACGCAGCAGATGCTGGAAAAGACGCAATCGATGGCGGAAGCGGATTTCGTCGCGCTGGACCAGTCCTGCCAGTCTCTTCTGGAGCAATCCAGGCGATAGGCATTCCGGTCGCCTGTTCCTGCCGCCGAAGGCTTTCAAGCCGCGACGTGATTGGGCATATTGCATGTCGATGATGTTTCGCCGTCTCATGCAAACAGGTTTGGGCCAAACAGGTTTGGGCTTGTCTTTGGCCGTCGCTCCCTTTGGCGGGAGCATCCATGCTGCGGAAGAGACGGCCGCCCCCGAATGCCGATACGAGCGTGCGGCATCGGATGAGATTGGCCGATTGTGCATTCGTCCCGACGCCTACAACGAGGATCTCTGCCATGTCATGGAGCAACTGGCGGTAACGAACGGGCTGCCGCCGGAATTCTTCGCGCGCCTGATCTGGCGGGAAAGCCTGTTTCGGCCGAACGCGGTGAGCCCGAAAGGCGCGGAAGGTATCGCCCAGTTCATGCCGGCGACCGGAAAAATCCGCGGCCTGCAAAACAGCTTCGATGTCATAGAAGCCCTTGCCGCCTCCTCCCTCTATCTGAGGGAGCTGCGCGACCGTTTCGGCAATCTCGGCCTTGCCGCCGCGGCCTATAATGCCGGCGAAGCCGGGCTGGAAACATTCCTGAAGGCCGGCCGGCTGCCGATCGAGACGCGCGACTACGTGTTTGCGATCACCGGTCACCCAGCGGAGACATGGAGGGACAATCCGCCGAAAACGGCGGCTCAGGCCCTCGTACCGCAAAAAAACTTCATCGACGGATGCATCCAGCTCGCCGCCACGAGGCGTCTCAACGAGACCGTGCTGTTCGCATCGGCGGATTGGGCGCCATGGGGCGTGCAGCTTTCCGCGCACTACAATCCGAATATCGCCAGCCAGCTGTTTGCCAACACGATCAGCCGGCTGCCGGCGCCGCTCAACGCGGAACGGGCGCTCGTCGTGCGGCAGAAACGGGGCAATTTCGGCTATCGCCCGCGCTATGCAGCGCGGATCGGCCGCGCCACCAGAGCCGAGGCGACCGATTTGTGTACGAAGATCAAGGCACACGCGGTGCCCTGCACGGTTTTCAGAAACTGAAGCGGCATGCGGCAAGCGAAGGCAGGCCTTCCGCTCGCCGCACATGATTCCCGATCAGCAGTTTTGTGCCTGCCCGGGCGCCAGAGTTCCGTCCGCATTGGGCGTTGCGGAGCCGGTACCCTGACCCTGCGGCAGATTGTTGGTCGTCGCGGAGCCGGTACCCTGCGGCAGAGTGCCGGGCGGGCATTTCGAACCGCCGGAATCGCCGGTCGTGCTGCCGGTCGTATTGGAATCAAGCGCGCCTGACCCGCCGCCATTCAGCGGAGTCGTGGTATTGCCGTTGAGCGTGCCGGAGCTGGAACCGCTGGCGCCCGAACCCGGAACGGCTCCGCTGGTTCCCGCAGAACCTGAGCCAGTAGCGCCGCCGGTTCCTGATCCTGATCCGGTTCCCGAGCCCGACTGGGCGACCGCGGCAGTGGCGAGACCTAGCGACAGTGCGCCAACGGTGAGTATCTTTACAAACATTGGGTTTCCTCTCGTGGAACTTTCCAAACATGCCCTACGGCCGTCTAACCCCGCCGACCGCATAAGGTTTCCAACGTTCTGCGCAGACCTCTCAGGCTTGCGGACGATGGCGGGGCAAAAGCCGGCGCTGCCGCAGGCATCGGCCAGGTCCACCGCAGACGCCACGGCGACCTCGATGAGGAGAAATTGATGCCAAATGCCAGGAAAGGAATGGTGCCCCCGCCAGGGTTCGAACCCGGGACCCCCTGATTACAAATCAGGTGCTCTACCAACTGAGCTACAAGGGCACTTTGGAGTGGGGAGTTACCAGATTTTCCCCTCCTGTAAAGAGAAAATCGCGGCAACATGAGATAGCGTGCATTCGAGTTGCATTGTTTCGCTTACCGGCGATGGCGCAAGGCGCTTGTCCAAAAGCCTGTTTTTCCTGTACTTAATGCCGTCCGGCCGGCATGGTCCTGTCACAGGCTCGTGTTAGCTCAAATGGTTTCAGCGTCCCTTGCGCGGCCCCTCGGGCGGCGGCACCCTTAAAGGCCCGTTCATGTCGTCCCAGACGAACAAGCTCTCCATCATCGCCTCGACGGCCCCGGAAGCACAATCCGCGCTGGAGGAACTCGTGAGGCTCTACGGCAACGTGCCCACTGCGGAAGCCGACGTGATCGTCGCGCTCGGCGGCGACGGCTTCATGCTGCAGACGCTGCACGACACGATCAATACGGGCAAAAGCGTCTATGGCATGAACTGCGGTTCGGTCGGCTTCCTGATGAACGATTATCGCGCCCAGAAACTCCATGAGCGGGTGGCCGAATCGATCGAGAACGAATTTCACCCGCTCAAGATGACGACGGTCAACGAGGATGGCTCCACGTCGGTGGCCCTCGCCATCAACGAAGTCTATCTCTTCCGGCAATCCTATCAGGCGGCCAAGCTCAGGGTGGAGATCGACGGTCATGTGCGGCTGGAGGAGCTGATCTGCGACGGACTGATGATCGCCACGCCGGCCGGTTCGACCGCCTACAATCTCTCGGCGCATGGGCCAATCCTGCCGCTGGAGGCGCCGTTGCTTGCCATGACGCCGGTCTCGGCATTTCGCCCTCGGCGCTGGCGCGGAGCGCTTTTGCCTAACCACGTCTGCGTCGATATCCACATCCTCGAACCCGAGAAGCGGCCGGTCAATGCTGTCGCCGACAATACCGAGGTGAAGTCGGTGCTGAAGGTGCGGGTGGCGCAATCGACCGAAATCACCGCGCGCATCCTCTCCGATCCGAACCATTCCTGGTCCGACCGGATTCTCGCCGAGCAGTTCAACAACTGACTCAGCGTCAACTCACGCAGATGAAACCTGTTGTCCTCGCGTGAGGCTCAGCGCTTCGGTCTAAAGGCACGCAGAAAAGTGCGGGTGGCGTTCGCCGCCATCTGGTCGATTTCCGATTCCGGCGTCTGGCGGCCCATCTGCTGATCGTAGCGAAGGTCGGCCGCCAGAAGCGCCATATACTGGCGGGCGGCAAGCGCCGGATCGTCGATCTCGAGATGACCGCCGTGAGCGAGTTGCGCCAGGCGGGCCGCAATCGCCGGATATTTCTTGCCGGGCCCGTATTCCTTCCAGGTTTCGAAAAGCTCGGGGAAGCGGGCGCCTTCGGTTTCGACCACCTTGCGCAGCCAGCGGCCGTTCGGGTCGCAGATTGCCTTGCGCAGGAGCTGGGCCGAAAACTGCGTCAGTTCGGTGTCGATATCCTGCGGCGCTACGGGAAACGTATCGAGCACGCGAAAGAAACCGGCGCTGGAGCGGTCGGTGATTTCGGCGACCACGACCTTGAAAAGATTATCCTTGTCGCCCAGCTGATTGTAGATCGTCTGGCGCGATACCCCTGCCCTTGCAGCGATCGCATCGATGCTGGCGCCGCCAAAGCCTTCCTGGGCAAAAACATCGGCTGCAGCGTTGAGGATCGCCTGGCGCTTGTTCTGCGCCGGCGGCCAAGTGTCGTAATCGCGCGGAAGCTCGGCAGACGAATTTTTCATGACATCACTATAGCGGGGCTTGACGAATTGGACAATTGTGTCCAAAATAATTTACATGATTGTTTAGGCCTATCCTCCCAAACGCGGCCGGCTCTCATATTCATCTCCCATAATCGTCTTCGCCCTGCCGTTACCACGGCAGATGTGGTGACGGGAAAGGTTTTTTCCAAATGCAAAGCAGAGCTCCTTCGCATGCCCTGTCGCTCGGGCTGCTCTCCGCTATCGGGCTTTTCGCCCTCGACATGTATCTCCCGGCATTGCCGACCATCAGCGTAAACCTCAATGCCGACAGCCATGAGGTGCAGGCGAGCCTGATCTCCTTCTTCGTCGCCATGGCGGTTTCGCAGATCGTCTACGGCCCGGTCTCCGACATGTTCGGCCGCAAGAAGCCGCTCTATGTCGGTCTCGCACTTTATGCCATCGGGGCGGTAGGGTGCGCGCTGTCGCCGTCGATCGAGTGGCTGATCGCCTTCCGGTTCCTGCAGGGCATGGGCGCCTGCGCCGGCGTCGTCATCTCCCGCGCCATCGTCCGCGACCTGCATACCGGTCCGGCCGCAGCCCAGCTGATGTCGCGGCTGATGCTGGTGTTCAGCGTCTCGCCGATCCTCGCTCCGCTTGCCGGCAGCATCGTCACCGTGTTCGGCGACTGGCGGCTGATCTTCTGGGTCATGGTCGGCGCGGGTGCCGTCGGGGCCGTCGTTGCGGTGTTCTTCCTCGAGGAGACCCGCCTGCCGGCTGCGCGCAGCGAAAGCAGCCTTTCCGGCGCGCTCAGGTCCTATGGCACGCTGCTCCGCGATCCCTATTATCTCGGGCTGGTGCTGATCGCCTCCTTCGGCATGTCGAGCTACATGATCTACGTGGCGAATTCGTCCTTCGTGCTGATCGAGCATTACGGCCTGTCGCCGACGTTCTACAGCATCGTCTTCTCGTGCAATGCGGTCGCCTTCATCGGCATGTCGCAGCTGAACGGCTGGCTCTCCCGCAAGATCGGGCTGCGGAAAGTGATCCGCGGCGCGGTGTTCGGCTATTCCACGATGATGGTCCTTCTGGCACTCGTCACCTCGCTCGGCATTGACCGTCTCGACGTCATGGCCGCCTTCCTGTTCGGCGGCTACGGCTTCCTGGGCATGGTCATCCCGACGGCGGCGGTGCTGGCGCTCGAACATCACGGCCGGATCGCCGGCACGGCGTCGGCGATGATGGGCACGATCCAGTTCGTGACCTCGGCGGTCGTGATCGGCCTCGGCGGCCTGTTCGTCGACGGCACTTCGCTGCCGATGGTGACGGTCATCGCGTTATGCTCGGTCGTGGTCTTCCTGCTGTCGCTCGTGGTGCTGCGCAGCCGCCAAGGCGCCATGGCGGCCGCGGCGGAATAACCAGCCTATCCACCCAACAAAAAAGCGGCCGGACTTTTCCAAGCCCGGCCGCTTTCGTTTGTGATTCTTCCGCGGATCGTCAATCGACGTCAGCGACATCCACATCCGGCTTGCCGCTGATGCGATGCGCCAGGGCAGCTTCCATGAATGGATTGATATCTCCGTCCAACACGTCGTCCGGCGCAGTGCTGGTCACGCCTGTGCGCAGGTCCTTGACCATCTGGTAGGGCTGCAGCACGTAGGAGCGGATTTGGTGGCCCCAGCCGATTTCGGACTTGGAAGCCGCCTCGGCGTTCGCCGCGTCCTCGCGCTTCTTCAACTCCGCTTCGTAGAGCCGCGCACGCAGCATGTCCCAGGCCTTGGCCTTGTTCTTGTGCTGCGAGCGTTCCTGCTGGCACTGCACCACGATGCCCGACGGCATGTGCGTGATGCGCACCGCCGAGTCGGTCGTGTTGACGTGCTGGCCGCCGGCACCCGACGAACGATAGGTGTCGATGCGGCAATCACTCTCGTTGATCTCGATGTTGATCGAGTCGTCGATGACCGGATAAACCCAGATGGACGAGAAGGACGTGTGGCGACGGGCGTTGCTGTCATAGGGCGAAATGCGGACCAGGCGGTGGACGCCCGATTCGGTCTTCAGCCAGCCATAGGCATTGTGGCCCTTGACGAGGATGGTCGCCGACTTGATGCCGGCTTCTTCGCCGTCATGCACTTCCAGAAGCTCGACCTTGAAACGCTGGCGTTCGGCCCAGCGGGTGTACATGCGCAGAAGCATGTTCGCCCAATCCTGGCTTTCCGTGCCGCCGGCGCCGGAATGGACTTCGACATAGGTGTCGTTGCCATCCGCTTCGCCCGACAGCATGGCCTCGACCTGGCGCCGGCCGGATTCCGCCATCAGCGCCTTCAGCGCCTCTTCGGCTTCCTTGACGATCGCTTCGTCGCCCTCTTCCTCACCGAGTTCGATGAGTTCGATATTGTCGTTGAGCTGTTGCTCCATGGCCTTGACGCCATTGATGCCGTCGTCGAGCTGCTGGCGCTCGCGCATCAGCTTCTGCGCTTCCGCAGCATCGTTCCAGAGGTTCGGGTCCTCTGACTTGTTGTTCAACCAGTCCAGTCGTCTTACCGCCTGATCCCAGTCAAAGATGCCTCCTCAGCAGGCTTATGGCCTGCTTGATTTCGTCGACTACATTGATGATTTCCGCACGCATGGCGCTTGTTCTTCGCTCTTTGTGTTGGGGTTTTAGGTGCCGTGGACATAGTTGCAGCAAGCCCGGATGTAAAGCCCGGGCCTGCCGACAAGGCTGCCGCTTCGGATAGCGATCAGAACAGACCCGGCATGCCGGAGGTGACAGCCTGCTGCGCCTGGGGCGAGTTGGTGAAGATCTGGTCCTGGGTCATGTATTCGCCGTCGCCGATGACCTGGAAGACGTCTGCCGGGCCGGTGCCAGGCTTGAAGGCCTCGACGATCGTGTCGGGCTGGCCTTCCATGGCCGCCATGCCGGTCTTGCGGTTGACGGCGACGAGCTGCATGCCGTCCGGCACGTGGAACTTTTCGGCAGGCGTCAGCTTGGCGGCCTGGGCCAGGAACTCGCCGAAAATAGGCGCGGCAAGCCCGCTGCCGGTGCCGGCACGGCCGAGCGGTGCCGGCGTGTCGAAGCCGACATACAGACCGGCGACAAGGTTCGGGGTGAAGCCGACGAACCAGGCGTCCTTTTCGTCATTGGTGGTGCCTGTCTTGCCGGCGACGTCGCGGTCCTTGACCGGGATCTTGCCGGCTGCCGTACCGCGCTGGACCACGCCCTGCATCATCGAAGTGATCTGGTAGGCGGTCATCGGGTCGAGAACCTGCTCGCGGTTGTCGACGATGCTCGGTTCTTCCTGGTTGGCCCAGTCATTGAAGTTGCAGCCGTCGCAGGCGCGCTCCTCGTGACGGAAGATGGTCTTGCCGTAACGGTCCTGGATGCGGTCGATGACGGTCGGCTTGATCTGCTTGCCGCCATTGGCGATGACCGCATAGGCCGAAACCATGCGCATGACCGTCGTTTCGCCGGAACCGAGCGACATGGCCAGCACCGGCAGCATCTTGTCGTAGATGCCGAAACGCTCGGCATATTCGGCGACCAGCTCCATACCCATGTCCTGCGCCAGGCGCACGGTCATCTGGTTGCGGGACTTTTCGATGCCGATGCGCAGCGTCGACGGGCCGCCTGAATCGCCGCCGTAGTTTTCCGGCCGCCAGACCTGGCCACCGGAGACGATCTCGATCGGCGCGTCCAGGATGACCGAGGCCGGCGTATAGCCGTTGTCGAGCGCTGCCGAATAGACGAAGGGCTTGAACGACGAACCCGGCTGGCGCATTGCCTGGGTGGCGCGGTTGAATTCCGATTGCGAATAGGAGAAGCCGCCGGCCATCGCGAGAACGCGGCCCGTATTCGGGTCCATGGCGACCAAACCGCCCTGGACCTTCGGCGGCTGGCGCAGCCTGTAGGTCTTGGCCTGCGGATTGATCGGCTCCACGTAGACGACGTCGCCCGGCTTCAGCACGCCGTCCGGCGATTTCGCCGGCTTGCGGGTATTGGTCGAGTCACGGTAGGCCCATTTCATGTCGTCGCCGTTGATCGTGCCCGTCTCGCGAGCCGCGTCGACCTTGCCGGCCGCATCCGCCGAAGGCTGCAGGCCGATCGTGGCGGACTTTGCCGAGACCTCGGTGACGACGGCGAGCTTCCATTCCGGCACGTCCGAAAGCGACTTCTGCTTGGCAAGTTCCGGACCCCAATCACCGGTCGTGGCGATCTGAGCGACCGGCCCGTGGAAACCGCGGCGCTCGTCATATTCCACCAGACCGTTTTGCAGGGCGGCGCGGGCGATGACCTGAAGGTCGGGATCGAGTGAGGTGCGGACCGAAAGCCCCCCTTCATAGAGCGACTTGTCGCCGTAACGCTCGATGATCTGGCGTCGCACTTCTTCCGAGAAATAATCCGAGGCGAAGACATGGGCGCCGGTCCGGCGCTGCTTGACGCCGAGCGGCTGCTTTTTGGCCTCCTCGGCATCGGCCTGGGTGATGTAGCCGTTCTCGGCCATGCGGTCGACGACCCAGTTGCGGCGCTCGAGCGCTGCCTTTTCGCGGCGGAAGGGATGGTAGTTGGCCGGACCTTTCGGAAGGGCAGCAAGATAGGCCGCCTCGGCCGTCGTCAGCTCGGTCACCGATTTGTCGAAATAGGTGAGTGCCGCGCCGGCGATGCCGTAGGAGTTCTGGCCGAAGAAAATCTCGTTCAGATAAAGCTCGAGGATCTTGTCCTTCGAATAGGTCTGCTCGATGCGGAAGGAGAGGATCGCTTCCTTGACCTTGCGGTCGATCGTCTGGTCGGCAGAGAGGAGGAAGTTCTTCGCCACCTGCTGGGTGATCGTCGAGGCACCTTCGGGGCGACGGCCGGAACCCAGGTTCTGGAGATTGGAGAGGACGGCGCGCCCAAGGCCCGTGATGTCGATGCCGGGATGGCTGTAGAAATTCTTGTCTTCAGCGGACAGGAAGGCCGCCTTGACCCGGTCCGGCACCGCCTGAATAGGCAGGAAGAGACGCCGTTCGCGGGCGTATTCCGCCATCAGAGCGCCGTTGCCTGCATGCACGCGGGTAGCGACCGGCGGCTCGTAGGAGGCAAGCACCTCGTAGTTCGGCAGGTCCTTGGTCATCCCGGTGAGGTAGATACCCACGCCGGCAGCCACGACCAGAAACAGGACGCAGGCCAAACCAAAGAGATAACCAATCAATCTTACCATATCGGAGCTACCGTTCAGCTTTCATTCGGCGCGTGAAACACACCATCGCATGGTTAGAGGCGTTTTGCACGGTGATTGCACCAGCGCAAGGCGAAAGCGGATCGATCTTCCGCCATCCGTTGCATCTGAGAGATTATCGAATAACCGCCTGAATGTGAGTAAAATAGGGCCCTTAGATGCGATTTCCGGCGTCCGCGCTCCCCCGCGCGATATTCCCCGATGCCTGTGGCACCGGCGCCACGCGGAGCGCAGGCAATCAGCCGCCATTCGCCATCGCACGGGCACGATAGCGCTTGATGGCGTCGACCATGCGATCGATCACCTTCGACCGCCACGACTCATCCAGCAGCAGCTTTTCATCTTCGACATTGGACAGGAAGCCGAGTTCGAGGAGCACGGAGGGAATGTCCGGCGCGCGCAGAACCTGGAAGCCCGCATAGCGGTGGGGATTGTTGATGAGCCCGATCTGCCCTTCGAAGGACTGGACGACATTGGTGGCGAGCGCGGTCGAAAACGCCTGAGTCTCGCGCCGGGTCAGGTCGAGCAGGATATCGGCGACCTCCGGCGGGCCACTCTGGAGCGTATAGCCCGCAAGCTCGTCGGACAGGTTTTCGCGGGCGGCGAGGTTTTCGGCCATGCGGTCGGAGGCCTTGTCAGACAGGGTGTAGACGGTCGCGCCGCGAATGTCCTTCTGGCCGAGCGTATCGGCATGCAGGGATACGAAGAGATCGGCGTGGCCCTGGCGGGCGAGCGTCACGCGCTCGGAGAGCGAAAGGAACGTGTCGTCGTCGCGGGTCAGGACGGCCTTGATACCCTCGACCTTGTTCAATCGTTCGGCAAGCGTCTTGGCGAACGCAAGCGTGATGGTCTTTTCCGGCGTCTTGGTGCCCGCCCCCGTCGCGCCGGCATCGATCCCGCCGTGCCCGGCATCGACAGCAACCGTAAAGACATTGTCCTTCTCGGCCATCGCCAGCGCGTCCGGAACCGCCGCCGTCGGGGTCGCCCAGTTCTGGGTCTTCACCAGATCGGCAAAAACCTCCCTGGAGGCCATTTCCGCATCCAGGACCAGCCTGTAGCTGCCGTTGTCGTTCGACTGGACCTCGGCAATCGACAGTTTCACCGGCCTTTTGGCGGTCAGCACAATGCGGGCGCTCGACTCACCCATCGCGCCGTAGCGGATGTCCTTGAAGAGACCACGCGCGGCCAGATCCTCGGCGGGGAAACCGAAGGCGGTCGCCGGCAGGTCGACGATCACCCGCTCCGGCGCAGCTACGTAATGGACGGAGAATTCCGGCTTTTTCTCGAATTCGATGACGATCCGGGTGCGCGCCTCGTCGCCGGCGACCCGCGCGCTGAAGGCGAGAAGCGGCGGCTGCGGCGTAGCGCGGGCGGAACTCAGGGGAAGGGTCGCGGCGAAGGTTGCCAAAAGAAGAACCGCGCAAGCGATTCGCGCAAAAAAACTCTGCAGGCTTCCGCCGCAGGCCGTCGCTGCGCTTGCCTTTAGATCCGCCCTCAAAACGCCACTCGCATTCAAAGCCCCGCCGCCTGTCGGGCAACCCGCATCAAAGTGCCCGTTCTAGAAGGCATTTGCATGTCAAAAGATGCGAATCAACCGCCCGTTCCCTGCCATCCATAAGGGGTCTAATTCCATCGAGAATATGGCAAACTTGGCTTTTCCCTTGCTATTGTGACAGATAAACCATACAACGCCCATGAGGGTTAAAGTGTTGACGGGATAGTCTGCCGATAGGCTGGCCAGCCTTTTCAGGACCTGGCGCCGAAGACCGACAGTCATCCGCCGTCGCTACACTTTTTCCTGATACACGATCCAACCGGCGGTGGCCGGAATAATACCGGGTGGCGTGCCACCCACCGCTCATGCGGAGCACATTCATCGGGCCCATGCGGGCCTATGGTATCGTCATTCTCGTTTGGTTTTTGATGTCGCGGCACAATTTTCAGAACCTGGAGAGACCGAGGGAGCAACGCTCCCCGTCATCTTTCCGGTTGCCGTCACAACCGCGCCTGACGGGAACATCTTTATCCGGCGCAACGACCGCATTGCATGACGGGCCTGTCCTCGTGGCAGGCTTTTCTGCATTCTCCCGGCGGCGCCGAGGAGCAGAATTTCAATGGCAGACAAAATGCTTATCGACGCGTCTCACGAAGAGGAGACGCGCGTAGTCGTCGTTCGCGGTAACCGGATCGAGGAGTTCGATTTCGAATCGCAGCATAAGAAACAGATACGCGGCAATATCTATCTGGCGAAGGTGACGAGGGTCGAACCCTCACTGCAGGCCGCTTTCGTCGACTACGGCGGGAACCGTCACGGCTTCCTCGCCTTCGCCGAAATCCATCCCGACTATTATCAGATTCCGCTTGCCGACCGTCAGGCGCTGATGCAGCAGGAAGCCGAGGATCAGCGCAAGATCGCCGAGGCGGAAGCCGCTGATCCGGTGGTCGATCCAGCCCATCAGGAACAGCCGGATATCGGCATTTCCACCCCTGCCCCCGCCGCCGAGCCAGCAAGCGAAGCCGGCGCGGAAGCAGCCGAGGCAAGCCCGGTCGAGGCTGTCGCCGCCGAAGAGGCAGAAAAGCCGAAGGCCAAGCCGCGCCGCAGCCGCGCCCGCAAGAAGCCGGCGGAAGAAGCAGCCGCTCTCGAAGCCGGCGCATCCGAAGGCGAAGGCGCTCCTTCCTCCGAGAACAATGACGACGACGGTTCGACGCCCGGCGAAATGGCCGCGATGGTCGAGACCGATTCGATTTCGGAAGACGTCGACGCCCGCCGCGGCGGCCGCAACGACGATTTCGATGACGACGACGATGACGACCACGGCGAGAAGGAAGTGATCGAATCGGTCGGCGCCGAAGACGCCATGGAAGAAGTTCCGGACCGCGTCGTGCGCAAGCCGCGCAAGCAGTACCGTATCCAGGAAGTCATCAAGCGCCGCCAGATCCTGCTCGTGCAGGTCGCCAAGGAAGAGCGCGGCAACAAGGGTGCCGCCCTCACCACCTATCTTTCGCTCGCCGGCCGTTATTCGGTGCTGATGCCCAACACGGCGCGTGGTGGCGGCATTTCCCGCAAGATCACCCAGCCGCAGGACCGCAAGCGCCTGAAGGAAATCGCCCGCGAGCTCGACGTGCCGCAGGGCATGGGCGTGATCCTGCGCACCGCCGGTGCGAACCGCACCCGCGTCGAAGTCAAGCGCGACTTCGAGTACCTGATGCGCTTGTGGGAAAACGTCCGCACGCTGACGCTGAGCTCGACCGCCCCTACCCTCGTCTACGAGGAAGGCTCGCTGATCAAGCGTTCGATCCGCGACCTTTATAACAAGGACATTTCCGAGATCATCGTCTCCGGCGAAGAAGGCTATCGTGAAGCGAAAGACTTCATGAAGATGCTGATGCCGAGCCACGCCAAGGTGGTCCAGCCCTATCGCGACCTGCATCCGATCTTCGCCCGCTCCGGCATCGAAGCGCAGCTCGACCGCATGCTGCAGCCGCAGGTGACGCTGAAGTCCGGCGGCTACCTGATCATGAACCAGACGGAAGCGCTCGTCGCCATCGACGTCAACTCCGGCCGTTCGACCCGCGAACACTCGATCGAGGAAACGGCGCTCCAGACCAACCTGGAAGCGGCGGAAGAAGTCGCCCGCCAGCTTCGTCTGCGCGACCTTGCCGGCCTGATCGTCATCGACTTCATCGACATGGAAGAGAAGCGCAACAACCGCGCCGTCGAGAAGCGGCTGAAGGATTGCCTGAAGAACGACCGCGCCCGCATCCAGGTCGGCCGCATCTCGCATTTCGGCCTGCTCGAAATGTCGCGCCAGCGCATCCGCGCCTCGGTTCTCGAATCCACGACGCAGATCTGCACCCATTGCGGCGGCACCGGCCATGTGCGCTCGCAGTCGTCGGTTGCCCTGCACGTGCTGCGCGGCGTCGAGGAATATCTGCTCAAGAACACCACGCATGACATCACCGTGCGCACCACGCCGGAGATCGCGCTCTATCTCCTCAACCACAAGCGCACCAGCATCGTCGATTACGAGAACCGCTTCGGCGTCTCGATCTTCATCGAATCGGATGTCAGCATCGGCTCCAGCCACTTCGCGATCGATCGTGGCGAGCCGGTCGAGAACCCGGTCAAGATCGAAAGCCTGATGCAGTTCGCGGCCATCCCCGTCGAAGAGGACGATGACGACATCGTCATCGAGGCCGACGAGGACGAAGAAGAAGAGACCGTCGCAGCGGCGGCGCAGCCGGCAGCAGCCAGTGCCGAGCGCGCCCAGCAGCAGGGCGACGACCAGAACGGCCGCAAGCGCAAGCGCCGCCGGCGTCGTCGCAACCGTGGAGAAAAGGGCGGTGACGCCCAGACCGCCCAGGGCGGCAGCGATGACATGGCGGATGGCGACGAGGACGGCGACGAAGGCGAGGACGACGTTTCCGAAGCCGGCGAAGCATCCGACGCAACGGTTGCCGCCGATTCGGACTCGGAAGAGAACCGCCGCAAGCGCCGCCGCCGCGGCAAGCGCGGTGGTCGTCGCAATCGCAATGGTGAGGACGGACAGGAGCTGAGCGCTTCGGAGGACGGCGAAGCGGCCGACGAAGACGCATCCAGCGAAGACGTCGCGGCAGTGCCGGCAGCAGCCGTAGCGGAAGCCTCTGAAGAGGCCGCCGTCGAGACTGTCCCGGCTCCCGCCGAGGCGGAAGCAGCAGCTGGCGGCAAGCCGGAAGCCAAGCCGCGCCGTTCGCGTCGTGGCAAGGCGGCGACTGCCGCCGATGCACCGGCTGTGGAAGAGGCGGCTGCGGTTGTTCCGGCTCCGGTGGAAACCGTCGTCGAGCAGGTCGAAGCCGCACTCGGCCAGGAGCCACAGGCTCCCGAAGCCGCGCCGGTTGAGGCCACTGCTGCCGAAGAAGCTCCCGTCGCAGAGGCCGAGCAGGCCGATAGCGGCGAAGCAAAGCCGGCACGGGCCAATCGCGCATCGAACATCTCCTCCTCCGTCGAGGCGGTGGTGAAGAGTTCCGATCCCGTGGCAGCGCCCGAGGCCGAAGGCGATACATCGAAGCCGAAGAAAGCCGGCTGGTGGCAGCGCCGCGGCTTCTTCTGAGCCTGACGAGAACCGACGAAACGGCCGCGCAAGACGCGGCCGTTTTTATTTCGGCCCTGCCCTGGACCTCAGAAACTGGATCAACCGCCTGCCGAGACGATTCCGAAAACGTGGCTAGCCTGTTGAAATCAGACTCCATTCCGGCATCGGGTCCTCGGTCCGGCCCGGCGTCATACGCAGTTGTGAACTGGCGGAAACCGCCTGGACATGATTTTGAGGTTTTTTGGAAAGCCCGACTGGCTTACTTTGGGCACAAACCGCAACAATGGTGCGCGGGATTCGTGTGCCGACCAAGAGGATATGGATGACCCGCCTGTTCAAGACGCCCGTTTTCAAGACACTGGCCGCCGGCTCGATGCTGGCGCTGGCACTTTCCGCGACCGCCCCGGCTTTCGCCCTGGACGACCAGCAGAAGAAGGAAATGGGCCAGTTCATCCGCGAATACCTGCTGCAGAACCCGGAAGTGCTGGTCGAGGTCCAGAACGCGCTGGAGGCCAAGCAGCAGACCCAGCGCGTCGAGCAGTCGACCAAGGCGATCGCGGACAACAGGCAGGCGATCTTCTCCTCGCCGACCGACATCACGCTTGGCAATCCGAAGGGGGACGTCACGGTCGTCGAATTCTTCGATTACAATTGCGGCTACTGCAAGCGGGCGCTCTCGGACATGGACGACATCCTTTCCAAGGATAAGAACGTCCGTTTCATCCTCAAGGAATTCCCGATCCTCGGTCCGGACTCGGTCGCCGCCCACCGGGTGGCCAACGCCGTGCGCCTGGTCGCGCCGGAAAAATATGCGGAATTCCATCGCGTACTGCTTAGCGGTAAGCCGCACGCTTCGGAAGCCACCGCCATTGCGGTCGCAAGCGCGCTCGGCGTCAAGGAGGCGGCGATCCGCAAGTCCATGGCCGACCAGCCGAACGACGACCTGGTGCGCGACGCCTACCGGCTCGCCAACGCGATCGGCATCACCGGCACGCCGACCTATGTAGTCGGCGACGAAGCCGTCTTCGGCGCCGTCGGCCTCGAAACCATCGAACAGAAGGTCGCCAACGTGCGTGCCTGCGGCAAGGCGACCTGCTGACAGGGCACCTCCCGAGCGACAGATGTTCCATCGCAGTGGACTCGCGGGCTTTCGGCGCGGCGGGGGCTTTCCCTTGCCGCGTCGGCGGTCTATAGGTGGCCCCTGAATTTCTGCATGGAACAATAGATCAGTGATGAGCAAGACGATCTTCGTCCTCAATGGCCCCAATCTCAATATGCTGGGCAAGCGCGAGCCGGGCATCTACGGTGCGGCCACGCTGAAGGACGTCGAGAAGGACTGTATCGCCGCCGGCAGGGAACTCGGCTTCGATGTCGATTTTCGCCAGAGCAATCATGAAGGCGTGCTGATCGACTGGATGCACGAGGCCAATGAAAAGGCCGTCGGCGTCGCCATCAACGCGGGCGCCTATACCCATACCTCGATCGCATTGCACGACGCCATCAAGGCGATCTCCGTGCCGGTGATCGAGCTTCATATCTCGAATGTCCACGCGCGGGAGGAATTCCGCCATCATTCGATGATCGCACCGGCGGTAAAGGGCGTGATCTGCGGTTTTGGCACCGCGAGCTACATTCTGGCGCTGCACGCCTTGAAATCCATTACCGCCTGACAAGATAAACAGAACAATAGGGTTTGCCATGTCTGACAAGAAGAACGGTATCGACAAGGGACTGATCCGCGACCTCGCGAACATCCTCAACGATACCGACCTCACCGAGATCGAAGTCGAACAGGACGATGTGCGTATTCGTGTATCGCGCGTCGGTACGACTCAATATGTCCAGGCTCCGGTCGCAGCGCCCGCCTATGCTCCGGCTGCAGCTCCCGTAGCCGCAGCAGCGCCCGCAATCCAGGACAACAAGAACGCGGTCACTGCGCCGATGGTCGGCACCATCTACCTCTCCCCGGCCCCGGGTTCGCGCGCCTTCGTCGAAGTCGGCGCCACCGTCAAGGAAGGCCAGACGCTGCTGATCATCGAGGCCATGAAGACAATGAACCAGATCCCGTCGCCGCGCTCCGGCAAGGTCACGGAAATCCTGGTCAACGACTCTCAGCCCGTCGAGTACGGCCAGCCGCTCGTCGTCATCGAGTAGGCGCATCCATGATTTCCAAGATCCTCATAGCCAACCGCGGTGAAATCGCGCTTCGCGTGCTTCGCGCCTGCAAGGAACTCGGCATCGCGACCGTCGCGGTCCATTCCACTGCGGACGCCGACGCCATGCACGTCCGGCTTGCCGACGAAAGCGTCTGCATCGGCCCGCCGCCGTCGCGCGACAGCTATCTGAACATCCACCAGATCGTCGCCGCCTGCGAAATCACCGGCGCCGACGCCGTGCATCCGGGCTACGGCTTCCTGTCGGAAAACGCCAAGTTCGCGGATATCCTCGACGCGCACGGCATCACCTTCATCGGTCCGACCGCCGATCATATCCGCATCATGGGCGACAAGATCACCGCCAAGCAGACCGCGCAGGAACTCGGCATCCCCGTCGTTCCCGGTTCGGATGGCGAAGTGAAGCCCGAGAACGCGATGGAAATCGCCCGCCAGATCGGTTTCCCGGTGCTGATCAAGGCGACGGCCGGCGGCGGCGGACGCGGCATGAAGGTCGCCAAGACCGAAGCCGACCTGGACGAAGCCGTGTCGACTGCCCGTTCCGAAGCGCTCGCCGCTTTCGGCAACGATGCCGTCTACATGGAGAAATATCTCGGGAAACCGCGCCATATCGAAATCCAGGTCGTCGGCGACGGGGAAGGCAATGCCATCCATCTCGGTGAACGCGACTGCTCGCTGCAGCGCCGCCACCAGAAGGTCTGGGAAGAAGCCAATTCCCCTGCCCTCAATGTCGAGCAGCGTATGAAGATCGGCGAAGTCTGCGCCGATGCGATGCGCAAGCTGAAATACCGCGGCGCCGGGACGATCGAGTTCCTCTACGAAAACGGCGAGTTCTATTTCATCGAAATGAACACCCGTCTTCAGGTCGAACACCCGATCACCGAAGCGATCACCGGCATCGACCTCGTGCACGAACAGATTCGCGTCGCCTCCGGCGGCGGCCTGTCCGTGCGTCAGGAAGACATCGTGTTCTCCGGCCATGCCATCGAATGCCGCATCAATGCCGAGGACCCGCGCACTTTCGTGCCGTCGCCTGGCACGATCACGCATTTCCATGCACCGGGCGGCCTCGGCGTGCGCGTCGATTCGGGCGCCTATGCCGGCTATAAGATCCCGCCCTATTACGACAGCCTGATCGGCAAGCTGATCGTGCACGGACGCACCCGCGTCGAATGCATGATGCGTCTGCGGCGCGTGCTGGACGAGTTCGTCGTGGACGGCATCAAGACGACGCTGCCGCTTTTCCAGGATCTGGTCGACAATCCGGATATCGCCAACGGCGATTATGACATACACTGGCTGGAGCAATATCTCGCCGGCGACAAGACGCATTAGGGAGATCGATGGCAGGGCGACGCGGCAGATATTACCCGGCGATAACCCCGGAAATCCTGTTGCGCGCCTATTCCATCGGACTTTTTCCGATGGCCGAATCTGCCGACGACCCGGAAATCTTCTGGGTCGAACCGGAAATGCGCGGCATCCTGCCGCTCGATGCCTTCCATCTCTCCAAAAGCCTGGCCAAGGCGGTTCGCAGGACACCGCTCGACATCCGCTTTGACACGGCTTTCGAACGGGTGATCGCATTCTGCGCCGAGCCGGCCGGCGACCGGCCGAGCACCTGGATCAACTCCACAATCCGCAAACTCTACAACGAATTGCACCGCATGGGCCACGCGCACAGCGTCGAGGCCTTCGAGGGCGATGAACTGGTCGGCGGTCTCTATGGCGTTTCGCTCGGATCGGCCTTCTTCGGCGAGAGCATGTTTTCGAGGCGCACGAACGCCTCCAAGATCTGCCTCGTGCACCTTGTCGAGCGGCTCCGGAAAAACGGCTTTACCCTGCTCGACACACAGTTCACGACCGAACATCTGAAGACATTCGGCGCAATCGACATCCCCAAGGACGACTATCTCAAGCTCTTGAGAACCGCGGTCGATTCACCGCACCTGAAATTCTAAAGGAAAATCAGTTGGTCGCCTTCGGCGGCGGCACGTCGGACTTCTGTTTGCAGCCGGTCAGCCAGACGTCGTAGATCGGATGCTCGACGGCATTGAGGCCGGGGCTGTCGGCGAACATCCAGCCGGTGAATATCCGGCGGATCTTGCGGTCGAGGGTGATCTCGTCGACTTCCACGAAGCCATCGATCTTCTGGGCTTCCGTCTCGTCGCGGGAATAACAGACCTTTGGCGTCACCTGCAGCGCGCCGTACTGAACCGTCTCGTTGACATAGACGTCGAACGTGGTGATGCGGCCGGTGATCTTGTCGATGCCGGCAAAGACCGCGACCGGATTGTTCAACCGCGCCGCAGATACACCATCCGCCGCGAGCACGGATGCCAGCACGGTCAACGCGCCGATCATTTGCTTGCGTGGAAAAACCGTCATCAATCCCATTATGTTTCCCGTCCCGGCGATCCCGTCGGCGTCGAGACCTAGAGTGCGATTGTGGCCAAAACAGGTGTCAGTTGCCGGGCGTCCAGGCGTCGTAGTCGCCGGTGACGCGGGGGCGTTCGCCGGTGGCGGCAAGCGAGCCCTGCGGGCGATAGGCAAGCGGCGTGCCGGTGCCGTTCGGCTTGTGCGCCTTTTCCCATTCGCGGGCCTTGTAATCCTCCTGCGACGGAGCAACGTCGGTGCGATAATGCATCCAGCCATGCCAGCCAGGGCCAATCGCAGAGGCTTCGGCGTAATCCTTGTAGATCACCCAACGCTTCGGCTTGCCCCAGGAAGTCATCGGGCCTTCGTAATAGATATTGCCGAGTTCGTCTTCGCCGACCTTCTTGCCGAAACGCCAGGTGAAGAACCGGGTGCCCATGGTCTGTCCGTTCCACCAGGTGAAGATCTGCAGCAGGAGGTTTTTCATGGATGTTCCGTCGGCTTGGCAAACAGGATGACGATCGAATTGGCTGATCCGCTTATGCCGCCTGACGCCTTCGATGTCCAGTGATTCCAAATGTCGCGCACGGTCATTTGAGCTTCATCTTGAAGCCGAAATGGCTTTTGGCGAAGCCGAGCCGTTCATAGAAGCGATGCGCATCCGCGCGAGCCATGTTGGAGGTGAGTGCGACCTGGCGGCAATCGCGGCGCCTGGCTTCCTCGATCGCGTGTCCGATCATCTGGGCGCCGATGCCCTTGCCGCGCATGTCGCCGCGCGTCTGCACCGCTTCCAGGATCATCGACAGCGATCCCCTTCCCGTCAGCGTGCGGTTGAAGAGGATCTGGAACGTGCCGACCACCTCGCCTTCCAGCTCGGCGACAAAGAGCTGCTCGTTCTGCGAGGCATCGATGATGTTGAAGGCGCGCAGGTAGTCGTCGAAGGCGGCCTCGTCGGTCGTGTCGCCATGGCCTCCGACGTCATCCGCCGCGAACAGGGCGATGAGTTCGGGAAGATCGGCTTGCCGCGCTCTGCGGACGACGATATCGGCCATGCAAAAAGTCCTCTCCGGGTGGGTCAGCGCAACTCCAGCCGCTTCTCCATGATGATCGCCGGCAGGCCGGAATTGGGAGCACCCCACTCTTCCATCCTGTCGACCTCGGAAAACCCGAGCCTCTCGTAAAAGGACATCGCGCGCACGTTCGGCAGCGCCACCTCGACCCGCATGATCTCGGCATCCGGAAAACAGGTTTCGAGCTCGGCGAAGATATCGCGGCCGATGCCCTCGTTCTGGCAGGACGGCTTGACGTAGAGCTGGTGCAGCATCGCCGTCTTCACCATTTTCGGATACATGGCGGCATAACCGATGCCGCCGATATCCTTGCCGTTGTCGGCGACCAGGAATTCGCCGCCGCGCTTCTGGATACGCGCCTTGACGGCGCCCGGAGAATGCCAGCCGTCGACCATTCTCCTGACCTTGTCGGCCCCGTAGAACGGATCGTAGGTATCGTGGAAGGTCGCCGCCAGCAGGGCGCGAATCTGCTCGACGTCAGCTTCTCCGGCGGTGCGGACGAAGTAGACCATCGGGCCTACTCCTCTTCGATCCCGAGCTTCGCCTTGACCAGCGCCTGGACGGCCTGCGGATTGGCCTTGCCGCCGGTCGACTTCATGACCTGGCCGACGAACCAGCCGGCGAGTGTGGGCTTGGCCTTGACCTTGGCCACCTGGTCCGGATTGGCGGCGATGATCTCATCGACAGCGGCCTCGATCGCGCCGGTATCGGTCACCTGCTTCATGCCGCGGCTCTCGACGATTTCGGCCGGGTCGCCGCCCTCGGTGAGCACGATCTCGAACAGGTCCTTGGCGATCTTGCCGGAGATCGTCTCGGCCTTGATGAGGTCGATGATGGCGCCGAGCTGGGCCGGAGAAACCGGAGTCTCTTCAATGTCTTTGCCGGTTCTGTTCAAGGCGCCCAGCAGGTCGTTGATGACCCAGTTGGCGGCAATCTTGCCGTCCCGGCCTTCGGCGACCGCTTCGAAATAATCGGCGATCGCCTTTTCGGATACCAGAACCGAGGCGTCGTAGATCGACAGCCCGAGCTCGCGCACGAGACGAGCCTTCTTGTCGTCCGGCAGTTCCGGCAGGTGACGTTCCAGCTCGGTGATGAAGGCATCGTCGAATTCGAGCGGCAGCAGGTCCGGGTCCGGGAAATAGCGATAGTCGTGCGCGTCTTCCTTGGAGCGCATCGAGCGCGTCTCGCCCTTGTTCGGGTCGAATAGGCGGGTCTCCTGATCGATCGAGCCGCCGTCCTCGAGAATGCCGATCTGGCGGCGCGCTTCGTATTCGATCGCCTGGCCGATGAAGCGGATCGAGTTGACGTTCTTGATCTCGCAGCGGGTGCCGAATTCCGTGCCCGGGCGGCGCACCGAAACGTTGACGTCGGCGCGCATCGAGCCTTCGTCCATGTTGCCGTCGCAGGTGCCGAGGTAGCGCACGATCGAGCGGAGCTTGGTCATGTAGGCCTTGGCTTCGTCGGACGAGCGCATGTCGGGCTTCGAGACGATCTCCATCAGCGCCACGCCGGAGCGGTTCAAGTCCACATAGGACATGGTCGGATGCTGGTCGTGCATCGACTTGCCGGCATCCTGTTCGAGATGCAGTCGCTCGATGCCGATCTCGATATCCTCGAACTGGCCCTGGCGGTCCGGACCGAGCGAGATGACGATCTTGCCTTCGCCGACGATCGGATCCTTGTACTGGGAAATCTGGTAGCCCTGCGGCAGGTCCGGATAGAAATAGTTCTTGCGGTCGAACAATGAACGCTTGTTGATCTGCGCCTTCAGGCCGAGGCCGGTGCGCACCGCCTGCTTGATGCATTCCTCGTTGATGACCGGCAGCATGCCCGGCATGGCCGCATCGACGAGCGAGACGTTCGAATTCGCCGGCTTGCCGAACTCGGTCGAGGCGCCTGAAAACAGCTTGGAATTGGAGAGGACCTGGGCGTGCACCTCCAAACCGATGATGACTTCCCAGTCGCCGGTGGCACCGGGAATGAAGCGTTTCGGATCGGGCGTGCGGACGTCGACAAGGGTCATCTGATGCTCGTGAAATGGTCTCTATTGCGTTTTCTGGAGGTAGAGCAAATGGCGTTGCGGTGCAAGGCTTGCTACGCGCAGGGGTCGCTGTGGAGTGCTGCAGTTCAGCTGATTTTAATTAGGTTCTGGTGAAATTGCGAAATGGAGCTATCAACCCCACTCGCGCTATTTATCCTATATCTACTCCTGAACGTCATCGTATTCTGCGTTTATTGGTGGGACAAGCAGGCGGCGATCGATGGCACATGGCGGATCAGCGAACGTACGCTGCTGGGTATAGCCTTTGTCGGCGGCAGCCTGGGCGCCGTAACCGCGCAGCAGATGCTGCGGCACAAGACACGCAAGGAACCTTTTCGCACGCTGCTGATGATTATAGTCGCCCTTTACACGCTCGGCGCGGCATTATGGCTACTTGCGCCGGAACTAACGTGGGCGGTAATCGCAAGGATCGCTCGGACAATCTAGAAGCTTGGCCCGTAAGTATCCGGCGCTTCCGCGACGAGGCGCTTCGACAGGCCGACCGACTGCACGTCCCGGTCGATCTTCGGCGAATAGATGGTCGAGAGCCAGTTGATGGAATAGCCCAGCTTCTCGAAGAAGCCGACCGCCTCGGCGTTGCGGGCGTGGGTCTCGACGCGGGCGACTTCGAACCCTTGGTGGACGATCTCGGCCTCGACCTCGATGAGAAGCGCCCGGCCGAAGCCGTGGCCCTGGAAGGCCGGATCGATCCAGAAGTCGGAAATCAGTTCGTCGAGCTTTTCGCGCGCCGCCCAGCCGGCAAGATTGCCGGCCTGTTCGACGACGGTGATGGTGAGCCAGGAGGAGCGCGTGAAATTCTGGAAGGCAGTGCGGGCGCTGGAGCGCATATCGGTGATCTCGCCGATCGAAATCATGGCCTTCTCCCAGGAGCGGAAGCCGATTTCCGCCAGGATATCCACCTCGTCCTCACGCGCATTGCGAATATGGGCCATAGCTTCCCCTGCTGCAGCCTTAGTAGACCACTGAGTCCGCGCTTTGACCAGTGCAACATCTAGGGCGTTTCGGTCAGGCGCTTGACGGCTGGGGAAAACGCGCCTAGTGCGGATTTCGTATCGATGGAGTTTTGATGTTCTCTTCCGTAGAGACCTGCTGAGGGGCCGGCCCCGCTCTTAAAGCCGCGCCGGCCCAGACAAAAACGAGAACCCCGACGTCACGCGACGCCGGCAACGTTTTTGTGTGCTCGTTTGCGAGCGCTTCTCCGGACATCAAGACAATGGATATTTCCCGCGCCGAACAGCGCATCCTCCACCTGCTCGCCCAGGGCGGCAGGATCGACATCACCCGCGATCAGAACCGCAAGATCGAAAAACTCCAGCTGGTCACCCGCGAGGGCTGGGTCTTCTCGGGTTTAGACCTCACCACCTTCCGCAAGCTCAAGCAGAAACGAGCGATCAAGTCCCAGGGCGGCAAGCCTTATCGAATTACCGAACGGGGATTGGTGCTGGTGAGGGCCGAGCAGGATAATCGGTAGTGAAAAACGAAGGCCGGTCTTCTGATGAAGATCGGCTTTCCGTCGATGGCAAATGCGATTGGACTTTGGCAACAATCGCGTTATTTTATCGGCATGAGCGATCTAAAGGACAAAATCAGCTTCAAGGAATTGACCGCGTCCCAGGTGGCTGCGGCAGGCGACGAGCACTATGATTCCTGGAAGGACGACAAGATCCGGAATGCGCTCAAGCAGTCGGAAGACCGCTCCAAGATGACCCCGGCGAAGAAGGTCTGGGAGAAGTTCGGCTTTGAACGTTAATTTCACCCCGCAGGCCATCGCGGATCTCGGTGAAATTCACCTCCGTATCTCCCAATTCGATCGCAATGCCGCCGATCGCGTTCTGTCCCGCATCCGGCAAGTCATAGAGATATTCGAGAGTTTTCCGTTGCTTGGACGAGAAGGCGGCGTGGAAGACACGCGCGAGTTCGCTATTTCCGGTCTGCCTTATACGATTGTGTACCGGGATACTATCGCCAAGCGATCTGGATATTTTGACGATCGTCCACCAGCGCAAGCTCTATCCGCCTCAGGAAGACTGAAGGCTGCTCAGGCCTAAGCGGAAAGCTCGGCGCGCATCGCCGCCCATTCGTCGCCGACCGAGCCCGTGCGTCGCTTGCCGGCGCGGCGGTACCAGTAGTCGGCGTTCCAGTCGTCGCCTTCGATGCGGTGACAGAGAGCGTGGCCCCAGTCGAAGGGCTGTTCGCCCTCATGGGCCTGGCAAATCTCGTGCACCGCCTGCCAGTCCGCACCCATGGTGAAACCATCGGCTGCGAGGCGATCGAACGCCTCGATCAATCCTTCCAGATCCGTCTTAGCCATGAGCCATCTCCCCGGCGACCGCCCGATGATCGGCGGCCGTCATATTCCGGATGATCCGTCCGCTTACCACCACTTCGCCGGCGTGAACCGGCCGGCCGCCTGTTCGATGACGTGGGCGGTGCGGAAGAGCGTTTCCTCTTCGAACGGCTTGCCAATCAGCTGCAGGCCGAGCGGCAGGCCCTTAGCGTCGAGGCCGGCGGGAACGGCGATGCCCGGCAGGCCGGCCATGTTGACCGTCACCGTGAAGATGTCGTTGAGGTACATCTTGACCGGATCGGACGCGAGGTCCTCGTCGGCGATGCCGAAGGCCGACGACGGGGTGGCGGGCGTCAGGATCGCATCGACGCCGGCGTCGAAGACGATCTCGAAGTCGCGCTTGATCAGCGTGCGGACTTTTTGCGCCTGCAGGTAATAGGCGTCGTAATAACCGGCCGACAGAACGTAGGTGCCGATCATGATGCGGCGCTTGACCTCGGTGCCGAAACCGGCAGCGCGGGTCTTTTCGTACATGTCGACGATGTCCTTGCCGTCGACGCGCAAGCCGTAACGCACGCCGTCGTAACGGGCGAGGTTCGACGAGGCCTCGGCAGGAGCAACGATGTAATAGGCCGGCAGCGCGTATTTGGTGTGCGGCAGGGTGATGTCGACGATCTCGGCACCGGCATCCTTCAGCCAGGCGATGCCCTGAGCCCAAAGTTTCTCGATCTCTTCCGGCATTCCTTCGACGCGGTATTCCTTCGGAATGCCGATCTTCATGCCCTTGAGCGACTGGCCGAGCGAAGCTTCGTAGTCCGGCACCGGCAGGTCGACAGAGGTGGTGTCCTTGGCATCGACCGACGCCATCGACCGTAGCATGATCGCTGCGTCGCGCACGTCGCGGGCGATCGGGCCGGCCTGGTCGAGCGAGGATGCGAAGGCAACCGTGCCCCAGCGCGAGCAGCGGCCATAGGTCGGCTTGATGCCGACGGTGCCGGTGAAGGCGGCCGGCTGGCGGATCGAGCCGCCGGTATCGGTGGCGGTGGCGCCGGCGCAGAGGAACGCGGAGACGGCAGCGGCAGAACCGCCGGAAGAACCGCCGGGCACCAGCTGCTGGTTGGAGCCGTTGGCCCGCCAGGGATTGACCACCGCACCGTAATGCGAGGTCTCGTTGGAGGAGCCCATCGCGAACTCGTCCATGTTGAGCTTGCCGAGCATGACCGCGCCATCGTCCCAGAGGTTCTGGGTGACGGTCGATTCGTATTTCGGCAGGAAACCATCAAGGATGTGGCTGCAGGCCTGGGTGTGGACGTCGCGGGTGGCGAACAGGTCCTTTATGCCGAGGGGAATGCCTTCCAGCGCGCCGACCTGGCCCGCGGCGCGGCGGGCGTCGGAAGCCTTCGCCATGCCGAGCGCCTTTTCCGGCGTCACCGCCACATAGGCGTTGAACACCGAGTTGGCGGCATCGATCGCGGAAAGATAGGCCTCAGTCAGCTCGACGGAGGTGAATTCCCTGGCTTCGAGCTTTTCGCGGGCTTCGGCAATGGTGAGGCTGGTGAGTTCGGTCATGGGCTCTTCAAACGGTTCGAATACGAGGAGGAGGTTCGGCGGGGCGCTATACAGCGCTCACTCGACGACCTTCGGCACCAGGAAAAAATTATGGTCGGTAGACGGCGCGTTGGCGACGATATCGTCTGCCTTGTCGCCGTCGGTGATGGCGTCTGTGCGCTTGCGCATGTCCATCGGGGTCACCGACGTCATCGGCTCGACGCCCGTGACATCGACTTCGGAAAGCTGCTCAACGAAATTGATGATGCCATTCAGCTCGCCGACCATGCGATTGGCATCTTCCTCGGTGACCGCAATGCGGGCAAGGCGCGCGACGCGCTTGACGGTGGCGAGATCGACGGACATGGCATAACTCCGATGGGAAATTTCCCCTTCGCTATAATGGCCATGCCCGCCCTTCGCAACAGGGAGCGCTCCTCAATTTGCGAAGGCGCGCCGCCTGAAAGGATGCGATTCAGAAGGTCAGGCTGCCGCCCGGCGCCGGCGTCTCGACCCGGGTGCGGGAGCCTTCCATGCCCTTGACGAACTTTTCCGGTGTCTGGTCGACGCCCGGCAGGCCATAGTGGCAGGGCAGCGCATGCTTGAAATCGAAGTAACGCTGGCAGGCGAGCGCCGCCACCGCACCGCCCATGGTGAAGCGGTCGCCGATCGGCACAATGCCGATATCCGGCTGGTGCAGTTCGTTGATCAGGGCCATGTCCGAGAAGATGTCGGTATCGCCCATATGGAGGACGGAGAGCTCGTCGTCGAAATGCAGCATCAGGCCGTTGGCATTGCCGAGGCAATGCGAAACGCCGTCTTCGGTGAGTGAGGCGGACGAATGTAGCGCATTGGTGAAAGTGGCGGTGAACCCTTCGAAGCCGATCGTGCCGCCGGTATTGCCCATTTCGAGCTTCTCGACGCCCTTCTTTGCCAGCCAGACGCCGAGGTCGTAGTTGGCGAGCACGACGGCACCGGTTTCCTTGGCGATCTGGATCGTGTCGCCGACATGGTCGCCATGGCCGTGGGTGAGCAGGATATGGGTCAGGCCTTCGGCAGCAGCCTTGATATCCTGGC
Source organism: Neorhizobium tomejilense (assembly GCF_964254135.1). NCBI lineage: Bacteria > Pseudomonadati > Pseudomonadota > Alphaproteobacteria > Hyphomicrobiales > Rhizobiaceae > Neorhizobium > Neorhizobium tomejilense. The sequence goes on along the minus strand of NZ_CAXUSO020000001.1, from coordinate 1,090,850 downwards.
CGGCAAAGGCGGGGTTATAGGTCAGGAACGGGTCGACCAGGATCTTGGCCTTGGCGGTCTCGATGCGGAATGCGGAATGGCCGAGCCAGGTGATCTTCATGGAAAACTCTCCTCGAAATGATGTGAGATAATGACGACACATAGCCGATATGAGGCTAAAGGGAAGTGGGACAGAGGGTGGGACAAACCCGCTCTGGACACCCTGATTGTATCCCCGGGATGAAGAACGCATGACAGTGATGACCATCGAGGAACTTGCTGAGGCCCTTAAACCCTCACAGGCGATTGCCGGGCTCGACCTTGGCACCAAGACGATCGGGCTCGCCATGTCGGATCTCGGTCGGCGGTTTGCCTCTCCCCGTCCGGTCATCAAGCGGGTAAAATTCACCAAGGATGCCGAAGTGCTGCTCGCCTTTGCCGAGAAGGAAAAAGTGGCGGGCTTCGTCATCGGCCTGCCCACGAACATGGACGGCTCGGCCGGTCCGCGCGTTCAGGCGACGCGAGCCTTCGTGCGGTCGATGTCGGAAAAGACCGCCCTGCCCTTCGTCTTCTGGGACGAACGGCTGTCGACGGTGGCCGCCGAACGGGCGCTTCTGGAAATGGACGTGTCGCGGGCCAAACGTGCCGAGCGGATCGATTCCGCCGCGGCAAGCTTCATTCTTCAGGGGGCTCTGGACAGGCTCTCGTCGCTCGGCAGGGAGACCGATTTCGCCAGCTGACGCTTGCTCCACCAGGCGGCGATCTCGCGGCGCTTGCGAAAGGCGATAATCGCAAACACGACCAGGCTGTCGAACGCGATGGCGCGCGCCACCAATGGCGGAATGGTTTCCGGCGGAATGCCAAGAACATTGCCGTAGATCTGGAAGACAAGATCATGCGTCTGCCGGGTCAGCATGAAGAAGCCGAAGCTCATGTCGTAATAGGAAAACCCATACCAGCTGGTCAGCAGCAGGACTGGACCGGCCCACAAAATCACGAACCACTTCATGCAGTCCTCCCTCTCGACTCTGCCGGATACGGTTCCAGAGACACAAGCCATCTCGATAGAGCCATAAGGCTCAGGGCCAATGCGGGAATGGCAATGTCCATGGCCAGCGCCGCGAAGACCGTCGTCATGACGATCAGCAATGCTATATTCCGGATTGCAGTTCCCATACGCGGATACTCGGCGAACGTCGTAGTTAACAGTGCGTTAACGCCGAACTTAAGCTCGCAGGGATTTGCCGCAACGGAAACCGGGGGAAATGGTTAATTTCGCAAGGGCGCCTGTGGATAAAGCAGGTCAGGCAACCGGCGATTTCGGCTTCTTCGGAATATAAGGACCGCCGGTCTCGCCCCATCCCCATGTCGGCATCGGGGCATGCTCGTAAACCTTGGCTCCGGGCTGCGAATTGACGACCGCAAGCCGCGTTCCCCACTCGAGATAACCGACCAGCGCGGACGTGAACTCCGGGTCGGCCGGAAGTTCGAGATCCGTATAGGTATCGAGGAGGATGTTGATCCACCGCCGGCGCATCGGCTCGGTCAGGTGCCTTTCAAGATGATGGCGCACCATCGCCGGATGACCGCCACGCTGCTCCGAGTAAAGCTTCGGTCCGCCAATGACCTCGGCGATGAACATGGCTACATGCTGTGGATGTTCCGGGTCCATTCCGGAAAAGACCGGACCGAGCAGGTCGTCCGTCGGAACGCGCCGATAGAACTCCGTCGTGAGACGCAAGAGCGCATCGAAGCCGCCGATCCATTCATAAAGCGTTGGCACTGTCATGGCGTTCCCTCCGTCTCCCTAAGAGATATGAGGCAGACGTCATGGCTTCAAGACTTGGGCGCGGATCAGCCGTAGATCGCGCGGACCAGGCGGCGGAGCGCGTTGCCGACCTTATCCCAATCCTTCTCGGCCTTCAGCGCCATGCCGGCGAACTGGCCGCTGACGGCGGCGGAGATCACCAGGTGCTGGATTGCCGCAAACAGCAGCGCATTGGTGGTCGCGGTATCGACGCCCTTGGGCGGTGTCAGCGAGCCGCGCATCTTTTCGAGCCATTTGCCGAGCGCCTTGGTGCGGGCTTCCGACAACCGGCGGACCTGCGGCGTATCCTGCGAGACCTCCCAGGCGACGATCTTGCAGACCAGCGGGTCGTCCCGCAGCGCTTCCATGAAATAGATGGAGAGTTTCTCCATCAGGTCGCCGTAGGTCAGCAGGAACATCCCGCCGGTATCTTCCGGGATGCGGTCCTTGACCCAGGTGCCGAGATCGGCGCCGATCGCCTCGATCAGCCCGTCGAGACCGCCGTAATATCGATAGATGAGCTGTTTGTCGCAGCCGGCCCGGCGCGCCACTGCGTTGATGCCGAAGCCCTGAAAACCCTGTTCGGCGAGCAGCGCGCGGGCCGCCAGGAAGATCGCCCGCTCGGTGCCGGCGCGGCTGCGCACCTTGGCGACCGAACCTTGTTGCGCTGTGACTTCAGGGATCTGGAGCATTTTCCGCCTGTTTCGGTTTCAAACTTCAACCGCGATAGTCCGAGCCGTCAACCGCCGCAAGCGGTCTCGGTGCCCATGCACAGGATTGCGCGCGCAGCACTTGATTTTGCGGGGCTGCGCATTGCGCTCGCGGCGTGGGAGGACTAACGACATTCTATCCTCCCACCGACGTGCCCTCCTCCATGCTCATCGTCTTCCAAAGCGTTCTGCCGATCTTCCTTCTCGTCCTCCTCGGCGTGGGATTGAAACGTGCGCCGATCATCAACGCCGATTTCTGGGACGGGCTCGAACAGTGCAGCTACTGGGTGATGTTTCCGGCCCTGTTGTTTTCGACGATGGCCAAGGCCGACTTTTCGAATACCGAGACCCTGACGGTCAGTTTCGCGGCGATCGTTTCGGTTTTCGTGATGTCGGGCGGATTGCTGCTGGCATGGCCTCTGCTGCGGAACCTGCGCGTCGGCGGGCCGGCCTATACCTCGCTGTTCCAGACGGCGACGCGCTGGAACGCCTTCATGGCGCTGGCGATCGCCGCAAAGACCTACGGCCAGCAGGGCCTGACCATGGTCGGCCTGGTGATGGCGGCGATCATCATTCCGCTCAATTTCATCAATGTGACCGTGCTGTTGTGGTTCTCCGGCCACGACCGGAACTACAAGGCCATCTTCTATAGAGTTTGCACCAATCCGCTGATCGTCTCGACGGCGCTGGGCATCGTCGTCAACGTTGCCGGCATTCCGATCTACGAACCGGTGATGGTGGCGGTGGACCTGTTGTCGCAGGCTTCGCTCAGCCTCGGCCTGATCACGGTCGGCGCCGGCCTGCGGGTCATGGACGCGCTCAAGCCGAGGCCGATCACTCTCCTCGCCGTCTTTTTGAAGCTGATCGCTTTCCCGATCGTCGCCGTGGGCGTCGGCGTGTTGTGCGGCATCCAGGGCAGCGCCCTCGTGCTTCTGGCACTGAGTGCCGCGGTTCCGACCGCGATGAACGGCTATCTGCTGGCGAAACAGTTGAACGGCGATGCGGACATGTACGCTGCGGCGGCGACCCTGCAGGTCGTCGCCTCGTTCCTCACCATTCCGGTGGTGATGACAGCTGTCGCCTACGTGGCTGCGGGATAAAGCAGGTCGACGATGTAGCGCGCGTCGAACCGGGCATCGAGCATGCCATAGGTCGAGCGCCAGCCGCCGGCGAGCCGCGTTTCCAGGAAAGCATCGGCGATCTTGCCGGCGCCGAGCCGCACCAGTTCGGACGCAGCCGCAGCAAGTGCAAGCTGCTCCACCAGAAGCCGGGCGGCACCTTCGTCGGTCTCGCAGAGCGCCATGGCCGCACGCAGAACCTCGACCGTCTTGCGGCCCGCAGGACCGAGATCCCGTTCGAAACCGGCGAGCACCGTGTTGAACAGGTCCCGCCCGCGCGACAGGACCCGGAGCACGTCGAGCGCCATCACATTGCCTGAGCCTTCCCAGATCGCATTGACCGGGGCCTCGCGGTAATGCCGGGCGATCGGCCGTTCCTCGATATAGCCGTTGCCGCCGATGCACTCCATCGCCTCGTAGATCAGCGACGGCGCGATCTTGCAGTTCCAGTATTTGATGACCGGCGTCATGACGCGGGCGAAAGCCGCGTCGGCCGGGTTGCTGGCCGCCCGATCGAAGGAATCGGCGAGCCGGAAGCTAAGCGCCGTCGCCGCGGCAACATCGAGCGCCATGTCGGCAAGCACGCGCGTCATCAGCGGCTGATCGACGAGCTTCTTGCCGAAGACGCTGCGGCCGCGGGTGTGGTGGACCGCTTCGGCGAGCGAGGCGCGCATGATGCCGGCAGATGCCAGCGCGCAATCGAGCCGCGTCAGGGTCACCATGTCAAGAATGGTGCGGATGCCGCCGCCCGGTTCGCCAAGCAGATAACCGAAGGCATCGGTGAATTCGACTTCGGAGGATGCGTTCGAGCGGTTGCCGACCTTGTCCTTCAGGCGCTGGAACTGCAGGCCGTTCGCCGACCCGTCCTCGAGCAACCGCGGCACCAGGAAGCAGCCGATGCCGTCGCCGGTCTTGGCCAGCATCACGAAACCGTCGCTCATTGGCGCCGACATGAACCACTTGTGGCCGGAGAGCCGGTAGATGCCCTCGCCGACCCGCTCGGCGGTCGAGCGGTTGGCGCGCACGTCCGTGCCGCCCTGCTTTTCGGTCATGCCCATGCCGAGGGTGACCGCGCTCTTCTGCAGAGCCGGGCGATTCGTCGAATCGTATTTGCGCGACAGGATCTTTGGCGCCCATTCCTTCTGGACGCGGGGCGAGGCCATCAGTGCGGCAATCGAGGCGCTGGTCATGGTCAACGGGCAGAGATGGCCGCACTCGAGCTGCGCCGACAGATAGAATCGCGTCGCCCGCGCCTTGTGCTCGTGGCCCTTGGCTTCGGGGATGTTTTCCCAGACCGAGGAATGCAGGCCGGTCTGCATCGAACGGCGCATCAGCGCGTGCCAGGCCGGATGAAACTCGACGACGTCAAGCCGCTCGCCGCGCGGACCGTGGGTCTTCAGCTTCGGCGGGTTCTCGTTCGCCATGCGCGCCAGTTCCTGCGCCTCCGGCGAGGTCACGTAACGGCCGAGCTGGTCGTATTCCTCGCGGATGGTGCGGTTCAGCGTGCTCGTCAGGTCGACGACCAGCGGATCGGATCGGTAAGCATTGATGCCGGACCAGGGTTTTGGCTGGTTCAGTTCGGCAAATTTTTCTTCGGCGCGCGACATCTGGTTCATGAAACGGGTTCTAGCGGAAGTTACCGAGCCTGGGAACGGCGCCCGCTCAGGATTTCTGGCGTTCTCAACAAAAGGCCGCACCTGCATCGGGAAGCCGCTGCGAGCGACAATGGGCAAACAAGCAGTGAGATAAACCCCGCGCCCGCTTGCGGCTCCTGCCGTCAGACCTTATAGACCGCCGAACGCAAGCGGAGACGTGTCCATGGTCTTCTTCCCTCACCGCCATCTGATTGGCATCAAGGGCCTTACCGAACAGGATATCACCTTTCTTCTCGACAAGGCCGACGAGGCCGTGAAGATTTCGAGGCAGCGGGAGAAAAAGACCTCCACGCTGCGTGGTCTCACCCAAATCAACCTGTTCTTCGAAGCCTCCACCCGTACACAATCGTCCTTCGAACTCGCCGGCAAACGCCTCGGCGCCGATGTGATGAACATGTCGGTAGGCAATTCCTCGGTGAAAAAAGGCGAAACGCTGATCGACACGGCGATGACGCTGAACGCCATGCGCCCGGACGTGCTGGTGCTGCGTCATTCCTCGGCCGGTGCCGCCGCGCTTCTGGCGCAAAAGGTCGCCTGCTCGGTGATCAATGCCGGCGACGGCCAGCACGAACATCCGACCCAGGCGCTACTCGACGCGCTCACCATCCGCCGCGCCAGGGGCAAGCTGTCGCGCATCATCGTCGCCATCTGCGGCGATGTGCTGCATTCGCGCGTCGCTCGCTCCAATATTCTCCTGCTCAACGCCATGGGCGCGCGGGTTCGCGTGGTGGCGCCGTCGACGCTGCTGCCCTCCGGCATCAGGGACATGGGCGTCGAGGTCTTTCACTCCATGGAAGAAGGCCTCAAGGATGCCGACGTGGTGATGATGCTGCGCCTGCAACGCGAGCGGATGGCCGGCGCCTTCGTGCCGTCGGTGCGCGAATATTTCCGCTTCTACGGGCTCGATGCCGAAAAGCTGAAGGCTGCCAAGCCGGATGCGCTGGTCATGCATCCCGGCCCGATGAACCGCGGCGTCGAGATCGCCTCCGAAGTGGCCGATGGCCCGCAGAGCGTCATCGAGGAACAGGTGGAAATGGGGGTCGCGGTCCGCATGGCCGTGATGGAGGCCCTGCTCGTCTCCCAGAACCAGGGAGAACGCGCATGACCCCTACCGTGCTGAAGAACCTCCGCATCATCGACCCGTCGCGCAATCTCGACGAGACCGGCACGATTATCATCGGCGCCGACGGCCGCATCCTCGCATCGGGCAAGGATGCCCAGAACCAGGGCGCACCGGAAGGCGCGGCGGTTCGGGACTGCCAGGGCCTCGTCGCGACGCCGGGCCTCGTCGATGCCCGCGTCTATGTCGGCGAACCCGGTGCCGAACACACCGAAACGATCGAATCGGCAAGCCGGGCGGCGGCAGCCGGCGGCGTCACCTCCTTCATCATGATGCCCGACACCGATCCGGTGATCGACGATATCGCGCTGGTCGAATTCGTGCAGAAGACGGCGCGCGACAAGGCGGTCGTCAACGTCCATCCGGCCGCCGCCCTCACCAAGGGGCTGGCCGGCAAGGAAATGACCGAGATCGGCCTGCTGCAGCAGTCGGGCGCCGTCGCCTTCACCAACGGCCGGCACGGGCTTTCCGACACGCTGCTCCTGCGCCGGGTGATGACCTATGCGCGCGAGTTCGATGCGGTCGTCTCGCTCGAACTGCGTGAAAAATATCTCGGCAACGGCGTCATGAACGAAGGGCTGTTCGCGAGCTGGCTCGGCCTCTCCGGCGTGCCGAAAGAAGCGGAGATCATCCCGCTCGAACGGGACTTGAGGATCGCCGGCCTGACGCGGGCGAAATACCATGCGGCCAAGATCTCCGTGGCGGAGTCGGCCGAAGCCATGCGCGTCGCCCGCGCCCGCGGCGCCAACGCCACCTGCGGCGTGTCGATCAACCATCTGGCGCTCAACGAGAACGACATCGGCGAATACCGGACCTTCTTCAAGCTCTCGCCGCCGCTGCGTTCCGAAGACGATCGCGTGGCGATGGCCGATGCGCTCGCGGACGGCACGATCGACATCATCGTCTCCTCACACGATCCGCAGGACGTCGATACCAAGCGCCTGCCGTTTGCCGATGCCGAGGACGGGGCGATCGGCCTCGAGACGCTGCTCGCGGCCGCACTCCGCCTGCACCATGACGGTCGCGTGCCGCTGATGCGGCTGATCGATGCGATGTCGACCCGGCCGGCGCAGATTTTTGGGCTCGATGCCGGCACGCTGAAGCCCGGCGCCAAGGCGGATATCACGCTGATCGATCTCGACGAGCCTTGGATCGTTTCGAAGGATATGATCTTGTCGCGGTCGAAGAACACGCCGTTCGAAGACGCGCGTTTCTCGGGCCGCGCCGTCGCCACCTATGTGGCCGGCAAGTGCGTCTACACGCTTTAAGGGGAGCACGGGCGTGAGTGAACTCTTCAACTGGCAGATCACCCTGCCGATCGCACTGACCGCGCTGGTGTTCGGCTATCTGCTCGGTTCCATTCCCTTCGGCCTGATCCTCACCCGTGCGGCGGGCCTCGGCGATATCCGGTCGATCGGATCGGGCAATATCGGCGCCACCAACGTGCTGCGCACCGGCAACAAGAAGCTTGCCGCGGCCACCCTGCTGCTCGACGCGCTGAAGGCGACCGTCGCTGCGCTGATCGCCTGGTATCTGTTCGGGAAAGAAGCCGGCCTGCTTGCCGGCTTTGCGGCCTTCATGGGTCATCTCTTCCCGGTCTGGCTCGGTTTCAAGGGCGGCAAGGGCGTCGCCACCTATATCGGCACGCTGCTCGGCGTCGCTCCCTGGATGGTGCTGGTGTTTGCGGCGATCTGGCTCGGCGTCGCCAAGATCAGCAAATATTCGTCGCTCTCCGCTCTGGTTGCAACTCTTGTCATTCCGGTTGTGCTGTGGTTCTTAAACGAGCCGAAGATCGCGCTCGTCTTGGCCGTCATGACCGCGATTTCCTGGTGGAAGCACGAAGAAAATATCAAGCGGCTGATTGCCGGCACCGAAAGCAGGATCGGCCAAAAGGGATAGACCGGGGGAAACAATGCCGGACGGCAGCGCGAAACGAACAGGAATTGCGCTGACGGAGAGGCAAAGGATCGCCTGGCTGAGGCTGATCCGTTCGGACAATGTCGGCCCCGCCACGTTTCGAGATCTCATCAACCACTGCGGCTCGGCGGAAAACGCTCTTGCCATGCTACCCGAACTCTCCGCCCGCGGCGGAGCGACCAGAGCGATCAGGATTGCCGGGGTGGAGGAGGCTGAACGCGAACTCGAAGCCGCCCATCGCTTTGGCGCTCGCTTCGTCGGCATCGGCGAACCGGACTATCCGCCGGCGCTGCGCCAGATCGAAGGCGCGCCACCGCTTCTTGCCATGAAAGGTGACCTTTCCGCCGCGACCCGTCCATCGGTCGGCGTCGTTGGGTCGCGCAACGCCTCGATATCGGGCGCCAAGTTCGCGGCGATGATCGCAAGGGATTGCGGCCGGGCCGGTTATACGGTGACGTCAGGCCTTGCCCGCGGCGTCGATACCGCCGCCCATCGGGCCAGCCTGGAAACCGGAACGATCGCGGTGCTGGCCGGTGGGCTCGACCAGCCCTATCCTCCGGAGAACGTGCCTCTGCTCGACGAGATCACCGAGGGTGCAGGCCTTGCCGTCAGCGAAATGCCCTTCGGCTGGGAGCCCCGCGCACGGGATTTCCCCCGCCGCAACCGGCTGATATCCGGCATTTCGCTCGGCGTCGTCGTGGTCGAGGCAGCGGAGCGTTCCGGCTCGCTGATCACCGCCAGGATGGCGACCGATTTCGGACGGCTTGTCTTCGCCGTTCCCGGCTCGCCGCTCGATCCGCGCTGCCACGGCACCAACGGGCTCCTGAAACAGGGCGCCATCGTCACAACCGAGTCTGCCGACGTCATCGAAGCCCTGGCGCCGCTCTCGCAACTCGATCTGTTCAGCGGCTCTGTGGTGGAAGAGCCCAAGAAGTTCAGCGACATACTGCCGCCCAATGACGACGATCGGGCGATCATCGTTTCGGCGCTGGGGCCGACGCCGGTCGAAGTGGACGACATCATCCGCCACACGGAACTGCCCGCCTCTTCCGTCTATCTCATCCTGCTGGAACTTGATCTCGCCGGTCGGCTGCATCGGCATGTCGGCGGTCTGGTTTCAATCGCGATGGAAGACTGAGCGGGGACGGCGGCCGGCCTGTACATCCCCCGCCTCCACATAGGCCATCTCGATGAGATAACAGAGCATATCGGCTCCCTCTCCCAAGGCGACCTGCCGGAGCTCTCCGAGCATCTGCCTTATATAGGCTATATTCTCCCTGGTATCGTCCTCGCGCCGGCCGTTTGTCTCACTTCGGGAAATCATTTTCTATCCTGTCAAAAAAGTCGGCCACCGGTCCAAATAAATTCACCTCAAGGTATGCGAGGGACCATATCGCATTTATTTAAGATTGCAACCAATTGTAAATCTTCCTGGGGTTGCATCTCGTTGTACCCTATAATTTGGCACACGCCCCTTGACCGCGAGGCAAACGCCCTCCATGTCGGGAGGTCAGATTTCCGCCTGGACTGCAAAGGTTCCGGGCCAAGCCTCTATTGCAGAGAAGCAAAATGAATGTTGTCGTCGTAGAATCTCCCGCCAAGGCCAAGACAATCAACAAGTATCTCGGCCCCGGCTACAAGGTTCTCGCCTCGTTCGGCCATGTGCGCGATCTCCCGGCCAAGGACGGTTCCGTACTTCCCGACCAGGACTTCGAAATGCTGTGGGAAGTCGATAGCGCCTCCCAGAAGCGCATGAAGGATATCGCCGACGCCCTGAAAGGCTCGGACGGCCTGTTCCTCGCGACCGACCCGGATCGCGAAGGCGAAGCCATTTCCTGGCACGTGCTCGACCTTTTGAAGAAGAAGAAGCTGATCGGCGACAAGCCGGTCAAGCGCGTCGTCTTCAACGCCATCACCAAGAAGGCCGTGCTCGATGCGATGGCCAATCCGCGCGATATCGACGTGCCGCTGGTGGACGCCTATCTCGCCCGCCGCGCGCTCGACTATCTGGTCGGCTTCAATCTGTCGCCGGTGCTGTGGCGCAAGCTGCCGGGCGCGCGCTCGGCCGGTCGCGTGCAGTCGGTTGCGCTGCGGCTCGTCTGCGACCGCGAGTCGGAGATCGAACGTTTCGTCTCGGAAGAATACTGGAACCTGTCGGCGCTGTTGCGCACCCCGCGCGGCGACGAGTTCGAGGCGCGCCTCGTCTCGGCCGACGGCAAGCGGCTGCAGGCCCGCTCGATCAAGAACGGCGAGGACGCCAACCGCCTGAAGGCGCTGCTCGACGGCGCGACCTATCTGGTCGATACGGTCGAGGCGAAGCCCGTCAAGCGCAACCCCGGCCCGCCCTTCACCACCTCGACGCTGCAGCAGGCTGCCTCCTCGAATATCGGCTTCAACGCTTCGCGCACCATGCAGGTGGCGCAGAAGCTTTATGAAGGCGTCGATATCGGCGGCGAGACGGTCGGTCTCATTACTTATATGCGTACCGACGGCGTGCAGATGGCGCCGGAGGCAGTCGATGCTGCCCGCAGCGCCATCGTCGACCAGTTCGGACAGCGTTACCTGCCGGAAAAGCCGCGCTTCTATTCCACCAAGGCGAAGAATGCCCAGGAAGCCCACGAAGCGATCCGTCCGACCGAATTCACCCGCACCCCGGACCAGGTGCGCCGTTATCTCGACGCCGACCAGGCCCGCCTCTACGAGCTGATCTGGAAGCGCGGCATCGCCAGCCAGATGGCGTCCGCCGAGATCGAGCGCACCACGGTCGAGATCCTCGCCGACAACAAGGGCGAGAAGGCTGGCCTTCGCGCCGTCGGCTCGGTGATCCGTTTCGACGGCTTCCTCGGCGCCTACGTGGACAACCGCGAGGATGCCGAAAAGAGCGAGGATGACGATGAAGATGGTCGCCTGCCCGAGATCAACGCCCGCGAAAAGCTCGACAAGAACAAGGTGAATGCCAGCCAGCACTTCACCGAGCCGCCGCCGCGGTATTCGGAAGCCTCGCTGATCAAGAAGATGGAAGAGCTCGGCATCGGCCGGCCGTCCACCTATGCCGCGACGCTGAAGACGCTGAGCGACCGCGAATACGTGACGATGGACAAGCGCAAGCTGATCCCGCATTCGAAGGGCCGGCTGGTGACGGCCTTCCTCGAAAGCTTCTTCACGAAATACGTGGAATACGACTTCACCGCCGATCTGGAAGAAAAGCTCGACAAGATTTCTGCCGGCGAGCTCGACTGGAAGCAGGTTCTGCGCGAATTCTGGCAGGATTTCTTCGCCCAGATCGAGGACACCAAGGAACTGCGCGTCACCAACGTGCTCGATGCGCTCAACGAGACGCTAGCGCCGCTGGTCTTCCCTAAGCGGGAGGACGGCAGCGATCCGCGCATCTGCCAGGTCTGCGGCACGGGCAACCTGTCGCTGAAGCTCGGCAAATACGGCGCCTTCGTCGGCTGCTCGAACTATCCGGACTGTAACTACACCCGCCAGCTTTCCTCGGAAGGCGGCGCGGATGCGGAAGCGAACGCTCTCAACGAACCGAAGGCACTCGGTGCCGATCCGCACACGGGCGAGGAACTGACGCTGCGTTCCGGCCGGTTCGGCCCCTATATCCAGCGCGGCGAAGGCAAGGAAGCCAAGCGTTCGTCGCTGCCCAAAGGCTGGAAGCCCGAGGACATTGACCACGAAAAGGCGCTGGCATTGATCAACCTGCCGCGCGACGTCGGCAAACATCCGGAATCAGCCAAGATGATTTCGGCAGGGCTTGGCCGCTACGGGCCGTTCCTGCTCCATGACGGCAGCTATGCCAACCTGGAGAGCATCGAGGACGTGTTCTCGATCGGCCTCAACCGCGCTGTGACCGTGCTTGCCGAAAAGCAGAGCAAGGTGGCGGCTGGCGGTGGCCGCGGCCGTGGCACGCCTGCGGCACTGAAGGAACTCGGCGACCATCCGGACGGCGGCACGATCACCGTGCGTGACGGCAAATACGGCCCCTACGTCAATTGGGGCAAGGTCAACGCCACGCTGCCGAAGGGGCTTGACCCGCAATCGGTGACGATGGAACAGGCGATGGCCTTCATCATCGAAAAGGGCGGCAAGGCGCCGTCGTCCAAGGCAAAGCCGAAGAAAGCCGCCGCCAAGACGACCACCGACACCAAGAAGGCAGCACCGAAAGCCAAGACGGCCGCCAAGGCGAAAGCTCCGGTGAAAAAGGCCGCACCCAAGGCGAAGAAGACAGGCACGTGAGAGAACCACGCGATAGATCGAGACATCCGGGAAAACGCCCCGAAAAGGTTGCCCGCGGTCACGCCGCTTCTGCAACGGAGAAGCCGGTGATCATCCACGGTGCCGTGCCGCCGCGTGATGTCCTGCTCGAATTCATCGCCGAAAACCCAGACAAGGGGTCGAAGCGGGAGATCGCCAAGGCCTTCGGGCTGAAGGGCGACACCCGCGTCGAACTGAAGGATCTCCTGCGGACGCTGGAGGAGGAAGGCCTTCTCAAGAAGAGCCGCAAGTCGCTGACCCGTCCCGATGCGCTGCCGCCGGTCACCGTTCTCGACATCACCACCCGCGACAAGGATGGCGAACTGATCGCCCGCCCGGCCGAATGGCCGGAGGAGCTGGGTGCGGCGCCGGCCGTGCTGATCCGGCAATCGTCGGACAGCCGCGGCAAAGGCAGGGTGACTGCCGCAGGTCTCAACGATCGGGTTCTGGCAAAGATCTTCCCCAACAAGGACCGCAGCGGCCCTGCCTATACCGCCCGCGTCATCAAGATCATCGACAAGCGTCGCGGCGCCTCGCTCGGCATCGTCCATCAGCTCGCCGATGGCGAGCTGCGTCTGCTGCCGATCGACCGGCGCGGCGAGGAAATGGTGATCGAGCCCGTCGATATCGGCGAGGCCAAGGACGGCGACCTGGTCGAGACGGAAGTGGTCCGTTCGGGCCGCTTCGGCCTCCCCCGCGCCCGGGTTCTGTCGATCGTCGGCACGATCGGCTCGGAAAAGGCGATCTCGATGATCGCCGTTTATTCGCACGGCATTCCGCATATCTTCCCGAAGGCGGTGCTCGACGAGGCGGAAGCGGCAAGACCGGCTTCCTTGTCGCAACGCGAGGACTGGCGTTCGCTGCCGCTGATCACCATCGACCCGGCCGACGCCAAGGACCACGACGACGCGGTCTATGCGGAGCTCGACCCCTCGCCCGACAATCCGGACGGCGTGATCGTCACCGTCGCGATCGCCGACGTCTCCTGGTATATCCGTGCCGGCTCGGCGCTCGACCGCGAGGCGTTGAAGCGCGGCAATTCGGTCTATTTCCCCGACCGCGTCGTGCCGATGCTGCCCGAGCGTATCTCCAACGATCTCTGCTCGCTGCGCGAAGGCGAAGATAGACCGGCGCTTGCGGTACGCATGGTCTTCTCCAGGGAAGGCCGCAAGGCGGGCCACACGTTCCATCGCATCATGATGAAGAGTGCCGCCAAGCTCTCCTACCAACAGGCGCAGGCGGCGATCGACGGCAAGCCGGACGACAAGACCGGGCCGTTGCTCGATCCGATCCTGAAGCCGCTCTGGCATGCCTATGGGGTGATGAAGCGCGGCCGCGACCGCCGCCAGCCGCTTGAACTCGACATGCCGGAGCGCAAGATCCTGCTGAAGCCCGACGGCACGGTCGACCGGGTCTTCGTGCCGGACCGGCTCGATGCGCATAAGCTCATCGAGGAAATGATGATCCAGGCGAACGTCGCCGCTGCCGAGACGCTGGAAAAGAGGCGGCAGGCGCTGATCTATCGCATCCACGACACGCCCTCGCTCGCCAAGCAGGAGACGCTGCGCGAGTTTCTCGCGACGCTCGGCATTCCGATGGCCAAGGGCGGCCAGATGCGCGCCAACTCGTTCAACGGCATTCTCGCCAAGGCCGAGGGCACGGCCCACCAGGTAATGGTCAACGAGATGGTGCTGCGCTCCCAGAGCCAGGCGATCTACAGCCCCGAGAATATCGGCCATTTCGGCCTCAACCTGATGAAATACGCGCATTTCACCTCGCCGATCCGCCGTTATGCGGACCTCATCGTGCACCGCGCACTGGTCGGGTCGCTGGGCTTGGGCGAAGGCGGCATCAAGCCGGAGGAAGAGGCACAACTCGACGATATCGCCGCCGAGATCTCGACCTTCGAGCGCCGTGCGATGGCCGCCGAGCGCGATACGATCAACCGGCTGATCGCCCATCACCTCTCCGAGCGCATCGGCGAGGAATTCGTCGGCCGGATCTCCGGCGTCACCAAGGCGGGACTATTTGTCTCGCTTCCGACCTATGGTGCGGACGGATTCATACCTATATCCACGCTCGGCAACGACTACTTCATCTACGACGAGGCGCATCAGGCGCTGTCCGGAGAGAAGACCGGTCTGGGCTACCAGATCGGCGATACGGTCGATGTGCGGCTGAAACAGGCCATCCCGCTTGCCGGCGCGCTGCAGTTCGAGATGCTGAGCGAGGGCAAGAAATTGCCGACCGCGATCCGCTCCTTCCACAAATCGGGGCGGCGTGGCCGGACCCAACCCGGCACGCGGCCTCCGCGGAGCGGCCGAAGGAGATAGGATGCAGAAGCAGGACGAACAGACGGTCCGATACGGTGGCGCACAGGAGGCCGAAAGGCCACTCGGCCGCTCCATCAGGCGGGGCTTGCTCTGCACCTGTCCTGCCTGCGGCACCGGCCGCCTGTTCCGGGCGTTCCTCAAACCGGTCGATACCTGCGCCGTCTGCGGCGAGGAAATCTATCATCACCGCGCCGACGACCTGCCGGCCTATCTGGTGATCGTCGTCGTCGGCCACGTGCTGATGACCGGCTACATGCTGACCGACATGACGCTTCGGGTCTCGCCTTGGGTGCACCTCGCCATCTGGGTGCCGCTGGCGATCCTTGCGGCGCTTCTGACCATCCAGCCGATCAAGGGCGGCGTCATCGGCTTTCAATGGGCGCTGAAGATGCACGGCTTCAATGGCACGGACGACGAAGCCGTCGATCCGGGCCGGGGCGGACCGATCGCATGACATCGTCGGCCGAGGAACAGGCTCCGTTCGCAATGGACGCGCCGAAGCATGCGCGCGTGGCCGGCGTGACGCCCAAGGACGCAGCATCCCTGATCCTGATCGATCGCTCGGACGTGGCTCCCCGGGTCCTCATGGGCCGGCGCGGCAGCGGCCATGTCTTCATGCCTGATGTCTACGTGTTCCCGGGCGGCAAGCGCGATCCTCGCGACCATGCCCTCCCCTTCGGCGCCGATCTCGACCCGCTCGTCTTCGAAAAGCTGGCGGCAGGCACCACCGCCCGCATGACCTCGGCCCGCGCCCGGGCACTGGCGCTCGCGGCCCTCAGGGAACTCCAGGAGGAGACCGGGCTTGCCGGCGGCGGCGCTGCCGACCTCTCCCGCCTGCGCTACGTCGCCCGCGCCATCACGCCGCCAGGCAATGTCCGGCGCTACGATACGCGCTTCTTTCTCACCTTTGCCGACGAAACCCGCTTCGACATGACGCGCCTGGGCGACTCAAGCGAACTTCAGGACGTGCGCTGGCTTGACATTGCCGAGCTTTCGGGTCTGAAACTCCCGCGCATCACACAGGCGGTTCTG
Organism: Neorhizobium tomejilense; assembly: GCF_964254135.1. Classification (NCBI taxonomy): domain Bacteria; kingdom Pseudomonadati; phylum Pseudomonadota; class Alphaproteobacteria; order Hyphomicrobiales; family Rhizobiaceae; genus Neorhizobium; species Neorhizobium tomejilense. The sequence continues at coordinate 1,074,916 of NZ_CAXUSO020000001.1, read as the reverse complement.
GAGGACGTGAAAAACCTGATGGTCTCCGATCCATCTTTACCGTTTGGAAGCCCGGTGTCCTTCTACTTCATGCGTCATGGACGATTCGTCCGCAGCCGACTGTAAGGAATATTGAATGGCTCAGCCGACGACAGACGCCAACGGCCATGTCGACAAGATTCACTGGCCATCGCTGATCGCCGCCATATCCGCCATCAGTGCAGTGGGCATCGCCATCGGCCTCGGCCTGCCGCTCCTCAGCATCATTCTTGAAAAGCGCGGAATTTCCTCCACCCTGATCGGCCTCAACGCCGCCATGGCCGGCGTCGCCTCCATGGCGGCCGCGCCGATCACCACCAAGATCGCTCACGACTACGGCGTCGCGCGGACGATGATGTTCGCGGTGCTCGTCGCCGCAGTCAGCGCCATCGGCTTCTTTTACGCGGATGCCTTCTGGATGTGGTTCCCGCTGCGCTTCACCTTCCACGGCGCGACGACGACGCTTTTCATCCTGTCGGAATTCTGGATCAACGAGGCGGCCCCTCCCCGGCGCCGTGGGCTCGTTCTCGGCATCTATGCCACGGTGCTGGCCATCGGCTTCGCGATCGGGCCCCTGCTCTTCTCTGCGCTCGGCAGCGACGGCGTCCTGCCCTTCCTGGTCGGCGCGGCGATCATCATGCTGGCGATCATCCCGATCTTCATCGCCCGCAATGAAAGCCCCGTGCTGGATACCAAGCCGGACCGGCACTTCTTCCACTACATCTTCCTTGTGCCGACAGCGACGGCGGCGGTATTCGCCTTCGGCGCGGTTTCGGCGGGCGGGCTGTCGCTGTTCCCGATCTATGCGATTCGGTCTGCGCTGACCGAGCAGCAGGCCGCCCTGCTGCTGACGGTGATGGGCATCGGCAATATGGCCTTCCAAATCCCGCTAGGCCTCTATTCCGACAAGCTGAGGGATCGGCGGCCACTCTTGACCGCCATGGCGGTGCTCGGCGTCGCGGGATCGCTTGCCTTGCCCTTCCTGATCCAGAACTGGATCATGATGGCCGTGGTCCTGTTCTTCTGGGGCGGTTGCGTCTCCGGCCTCTATACCGTTGGCCTGGCACATCTCGGATCGCGGCTCAGCGGAGCCGACCTTGCCGCCGCCAACGCAGCCTTCATCTTCTGTTATGCGGTCGGCACTGTTGCCGGCCCACAGGGCATCGGCGCGGCCATCGATATCGCCGGCAATGACGGTTTTGCCTGGGCATTGGCGGGATTCTTTGGCTTCTATGTGCTGGTTTCCATCTGCCGGATGCTTTTCCGGTCAAAACGGAGTTGACTTTTCGGGCGCGATTTGTAATTTCGCGCCAGATTTCGCCGTGGACCCAACCCGCGTCCGCGGCTTCATTTTTTCTTAGAGGCAGAACACCATGGCGAAAGCTACGACCATCAAGATCAAGCTGCTGTCGACGGCTGACACCGGTTTCTTCTACGTCACCACGAAGAACAGCCGCACGATGACCGACAAGATGACCAAGACCAAGTACGACCCGGTCGCCAAGAAGCACGTCGAGTTCAAGGAAACCAAGATCAAGTAAGGCCTTGATCCGAGGGTTGTCGAAGGGCGCCGGCCGATAGGGTCAGGCGCCTTTTCTTTTGAGCTTCACCCTGATTCTCCCATTGCCGCAGGCTTTCCAGAATTCGGAACCGATTTTCGGGCCGTTGCGGTAGCCGAGTGATCCAGAGCGGGACGGGTTGCGTAGAAATGGAAAAGCGCCGCTCCAGAAACTGGAAGCGGCGCTTTCAAATGGGGGTCGACCAGCCTGCAATCACGGCACGAGGAACCGCTTTGGTATGCCTGCCGGTCGACCGACCCCACGACCCAGGAGATGCGGCGGACCTGAGCATCATGGGGTATCTATGTACCATTTCGGGTACACTGTCTGGTCGGGGCCAAAATTGCGCAAAACGAAAAGAAAATCAACACAATCTTAATCTCCAACCGGATCCTTCACTGTTGTTGGTTAAAATCCGCGGCCGCTACTGATATTTTTTCGATTTTCCTGGCATAAATCCAAAGTTGTTCCCGGCGCTTTATATGCTTACTTTGATCTAGCTCTCAGAAATGCCTTCCAACTTTCAAGCACATCCTTGGCGAGCACTGTCTATCTTCTCAGCCATGCAAAAAATTCAAAGCCAATACAAACAGCTATTCTCTGCCGGCAAATCTGAGAGTGCGCGGATACATTCGAAATTTCTTGAATGCGCTGCAGCAGTCCCGTTAACTGACAGCTGTTCATGAAATTCTTCCATTAATTAGCACCTACAAAAAGTTGGGTTCCGCTCAAAAATAACTGGGGACCGGGCGCTTTTTTCTCGGTGTTTTCGCCATTCGGCGAAGGCGGGGCAGGAATTTCAGTATCTGCTGATTCTCTACGCGGCTGCGGCAACCACCCGGTTGCGCCCACCGTTTTTCGCTTCATACAACGCGCGATCGGCCTGCTTCAGGAGCTGTTCCGGCGTTTCGGCGCCCTGCGTGCTGCAGGCGAGGCCGAGCGAGGCGGTGATGTTGAGCATGATACCCGCTGTCTTCAAATGGAACGGCTGGCTCTCGATGATGCTGCGCAGCCGTTCGGCAATCGCTCCGGCCGACGTAGCGTCGGTATCGGGCATGACCACCACGAATTCCTCACCCCCGTAACGGCAGGCAAGATCGGCTCCCCTAACGGTCGAGCGGACGCGGGCTGCAAATTCCTTCAGCACCTCGTCGCCGGCATCGTGACCGTAGGCGTCGTTGACCGACTTGAAGCGGTCGATATCGGTGATGCAGACGGACAGCGGCTTGGAGCGTGCGGCAGCCCGGTTGAACAGAACCTTGAGGTGATTGTCGAGATAACGCCGGTTGCTGAGTCCGGTGAGCCCGTCGGTGACGGCAAGCTCAATCGTCTGGCGCACGCTCATGCGCAGGCGATCGTTGTAGCGCTTGCGCTTGATCTGGGTGAGCACGCGGGCCACGAGTTCGTTCGGATCGATCGGCCGGACGATATAGTCGTTGACGCCGAGGTCGAGCGCTCGCACGATCAAATCGTCGGCGCCCATCTCGGTCACCAGCAGCAGCGGCAGGAAGCGGGTGCGCTCCAACGAGCGCAGCTGCGAGCAGAGCCTCAGCGGATCGTATTCGTCGAAATTGGCGTTGACGATCACCATATCGACCGGGCTCTCCGCCGCCTCGAAAAGCGCTGCCTGCGGATCGGACATGGCAATGACGCCGGCGACCGGCTTCAGCGCCTTGATGATGCGCTCCTGCGAGCTCGCGCGGCCATCGACGAGCAGGACTTGGGCCGTCTCTTCGCGGCCGTCGGCACCCTTGAGCATGTCTTCCAGCCCGATATTGCTGGCAGTGTCGGCGCGGATACGCAGTTCGTCGCTGAGCGTCTTCAGCCGCACCAGGCTTTTCACGCGCGAAACGAGCTGCAGGTCATTGACCGGTTTGGTCAGGAAGTCGTCGGCGCCGGCCTTCAGGCCGCGCACGCGGTCGGAGGGCTGGTCGAGCGCGGTGACCATGACGACCGGAATATGGGCGGTGCGCGGATTGCCCTTCAGCCGCTCGCAGACTTCGAAACCGTCGATGCCGGGCATCATGATGTCGAGCAGGATCAGGTCCACATGCGTGCTGTCGCAGATTGCCAGCGCCTTGTAGCCGTCGTCGGCGGTCAGGACGTCGAAATATTCAGCCAGAAGCCTGGCTTCGAGCAGCTTCACATTCGCTGGAATATCGTCGACTACCAGTATCCGCGCCGTCATGAGGTCCGTCCCGTTTTCACGCGTCGCCGAGATATGTTTTAATCGTCTCGATAAACTTCGGCACCGAGATGGGTTTCGAGACGTAGGCCTCGCAACCGCCCTGGCGAATGCGTTCCTCGTCGCCCTTCATCGCAAAGGCGGTCACCGCGATCACCGGAATGACGTGCAATTCATCGTCTTCCTTCAGCCATTTGGTGACTTCCAGACCCGAAACCTCGGGCAGCTGGATGTCCATCAAAATCAGATCGGGGCGATGTTTGCGTGCAAGATCAAGCGCTTCCATACCGTTGCGGGTCTGGATGGTATCGTATCCCGATGCTTCGATCAGGTCGCGGAAGAGCTTCATGTTCAGCTCGTTGTCCTCGACGATCATGACCCGTTTGGGCATAGCGATCCGTTCCTTAAATCCCGGCTTGCATGAGTGCCTTCAGTATATAAGCTCCCGGAACGGCCGATTCCACAGAGCGCCTATCAGGCACGGTAAAGCCATTTAGTTGAAAAAGAGGTAACTCGGCGGACAATGCGGCGCGAACCCGGTAATGCTCGAAGCAACGAAGCCAAGGCGGAAGAGACGGCGGGCGCCATTCTCGGATGGCTCGCCAACGAACCCGACATGCTGGGCCGATTCCTCGCCCTCTCCGGCGTCCAGCCCAACCAGCTGCGCAATGCGGTAAACGATCCGGGCTTTCTCGCCGGCATGATCGATTTCCTGATGGCTCATGAGCCGACCCTGCTTGCCTTCTGCGAGGCGACGGGTACAAAGCCAGAGACCGTGGCAGCAGCCTGGCAGCATTATTCCGGTCCCGGGCTCGGCTCCGGCGACTATTGAGATGAGCGAGATCCTCGACCTTTCCCATGTGCGCCTCGGCGACCGGCCGCTCGTCGTTTGCGATATCGACGATGTGGTGCTGCACTTCGTGGCCCCCTTTCAGGATTTTCTGCGCGGCGAAGGTCATGAACTGCTGCCGCGCTCCTTCCGCCTTACCGGCAATATCGTCTCCGCCGAGACCCAGACGGCGCTCGAGCCTGTGCAGGTGCGGCGGCTGATCGAAGCCTTTTTCGAGGCGCAGGAAAACTGGCAGATCCCGACCGAACTTGTCGTCCAGACACTGCAGACGCTGTCGGACGATGCGGACGTGGTGTTTCTCACCGCCATGCCGCCGCGCTATCGCGACCACCGCCGCCGGCTTCTCGACCAGATCGGCCTCACCTTCCCACTGATCGCCAGCGAGGAGCCCAAGGGACCGATCATGCAGCGCCTGCATGCCGGACGTCCCCTGCCCTGCGTCTTCATCGACGATATGGCGCACAATCTCCACTCGGTGCGGGATCACGTCGCCGAATGCCTTGTCCTCCACATGATGCCGGACTCGCCCCTGCATCTGCTTGCGCCGAAACCGGACGAAGGTATCGTCCGGGCGATGGACTGGACCCATGCCGCCGGACTGATCCGTCACCATATCCAGTCCAAAGCCGCCTGACATCTAAAGCTCCAGCCGCATCAGCGGTCGTCCGTCCTTGCGGCGCTCCACCACATCGAAACCTGCAGCGTCGAAGATCGCCGTCGAGCCGATGCACAGCGTCACCGATTTCGACTGCTTTACATGATCGATCGGGCAGGCATCGACGAACCGCGCTCCCATCTGGCGCGCATGGTCGATGGCACCCGACAGCAGACGGTGGCTCAGCCCTTTGCCCCTGAGCTTCGGCGTCAGGAAAAAGCAGCTGACCGCCCAGACAGAGGGATCGGTTGCATCCCCCTCCTCCAGCGGGCGCGAGACGGTGCGCGGCGAATTGAACTGCGGCACATCATGGCGCGGTCCGACTTGCACCCAGGCGACCGGCCCACCATCCGCGTAGGCCAGGATGCCGGGCGGCGGACCGGCATTTATACGATCGTGGATATGATCCTTCCGCTCCTGCGGCTGCATCCTGGTGCGCACCGCATGCGGCAGGCGCAGAGCGACACACCAACAGTCACAGAAGGCTCCATGTGGGCCGAAGAGCATTTCGAAATCCTCCCAGCGCTCCGCCGTCACAGGCTCGAAACGAAGATCGATATCCACGCCAAACCTCCACACCGTACCTTGTGACTCACGAACTTAGGCTTTAACGTCGCGGTGTTCAACCTTTGTTCTCTGCCATGACGCCCACGCCTGACAAGACACCCGGCTTCTGTCGCGACTGCCTTGCTGAGCAGAAGGCGGAAGTGCGCCGTTGCCGCGCCTGCGGCAGCCCGCGTCTCGTCTATCACAAGGAACTCTACGCGCTGACGCTGGCGCATATCGATTGCGACGCCTTTTACGCGACGATCGAGAAACGCGACAATCCGGAGCTGGCCGACAAGCCGGTGATCATCGGCGGCGGCAAACGCGGTGTCGTCTCGACGGCCTGCTATATCGCCCGCATCAACGGCGTGCGCTCGGCGATGCCGATGTTCAAGGCGCTGGAGCTCTGCCCCGACGCTGTCGTGATCCCGCCGAACATGGAAAAATATGTGACAGTGGGGCGGCAGGTGCGCGCCATGATGCACGATCTGACGCCGCTCGTTCAGCCGCTGTCGATCGACGAGGCCTTCCTCGAACTCGCCGGCACCGAACGGCTACACCACGCCCCGCCGGCGCGAATTCTCGCCAAGTTCGCCAAGCGGGTGCAGGACGAGATCGGCATCAGCGTTTCGGTCGGCCTCTCCTATTGCAAGTTTCTCGCCAAGGTCGCCTCGGATCTCCAGAAGCCGCGCGGTTTTTCGGTGATCGGCCAGGAGGAGGCGCTGGAATTCCTGGCGGCGCGGCCGGTCACCACGATCTGGGGCGTCGGCAAGGCGTTCAACGCGACGCTGGAGGCGGACGGGATCCGCACCATCGGCCAGCTTCAGACCATGCAGGAGGCCGACCTGATGCGCCGCTACGGCTCGATGGGCCAGCGGCTCTATCGCCTTTCGCGCGGTATCGACGATCGCGAAGTGCATGTAAACGACGCGGCCAAGAGCGTTTCGGCCGAGACCACCTTCTTCGACGACATCTCCAGCTATGAAGACCTCGTGCCGATCCTGCGGCGGCTTTCCGAAAAGGTCTCGGCGCGGCTGAAGAAACACGGCATTGCCGGGCAGACCGTCGTTCTCAAGCTGAAGACCTCCGACTTCAAGAGCCGCACCCGCAACAAGCGGCTGGAGGACCCGACACAGCTCGCCGACCGCATTTTTCGCACCGGGCTGTCGCTGATGGAGCGCGAGACCGACGGCACCAAATTCCGCCTGCTGGGCATCGGCGTCACCGATCTCGGCGATCCCACACTTGCCGATCCGCCCGACCTCGTCGACCGCCAGGCCGGCCGGCGGGCGGCTGCGGAAGCGGCGATGGACAAGCTGCGCGACAAATTCGGCAAGGCCGCCGTCGAGACCGGATATACTTTCGGGAACCGCCGACGGGATCAATGAAATGTGATCCGTTATTAACCATAACGTTAAAACTACTCGCGGCGCGGATAACCTTCCTTAAACCTCGTGCGCTAATATGCGGGTCTTGTATTGCGTATGGGGTCGGTCATGTTGCGTCGCCTGGTGTTCGGGTTAGGTCTTTTGTCTGCGACCATGCTGTCGCATGCGGCTTTTGCGGAAGGTGCCCGCACGCTGCAGATCATCGTTTCCAAGGACAAGCAGTCGCTTGTCGTCTATGACGGCGAAACGGTCCTCACCACCTCCAAGGTGTCGACCGGCAAGCAAGGCCACACGACGCCGAGCGGGATCTTCTCGATCCTCGAAAAACAGAAATATCACGAATCCAACCTCTATTCGAACGCGCCCATGCCGTGGATGCAGCGCCTGACCTGGTCCGGCATCGCGCTTCACGAGTCGAACAGCGTGCCGAGCTATCCGGCCTCGCATGGCTGCGTGCGCATGCCGGGCGCATTTGCCAAGTCGCTCTTCCAGATGACCGAGCGCGGCGCGCATGTGATCATCACCGATGCGCCGGTCGTGCCGCAATTGATCGAGAACGCCAACCTGTTCCTGCCGCGCAAGCCGCTGCCGACAGGACCGCTGCTTTCCGATGTCCAACTGCGAACCTCGTCGATCGGCAGCAGCTCGAAACCGGTCGAAGTGGCGATGAACGTCGTTCCGAACAATCCCTCGATCGTCCATCCGACGACCGACGCGCGGCCGGCTCCGACCCAACCGGTCGCGGCCGCGAAAGAGGATGATGTCGCACCGCTGCGCATCCTCATCACCCGCCGCGGCGAGCGCGAGACATTGATGGATGCCCAGATCCTGTTGCAGCAGCTCGGGTTCGACACCGGTGGCGGCGACGGGTTCGCCGGTCCGATGACCCGCAGCGCGATTGCCGGGTTCAAGCGCTGGAAGAACCTGTCGCCCAAGGGCGCGCTGGTGACGCCGGAATTCCTGGCTTCGCTTTACGAAACCGCGGGCAAGCCGCGCCCGCCGATGGGCCAGATCATGGTGCGCCAGAATTTCCAGCCGCTGTTCGAGGCTCCGGTCGGCATCAAGGATCCCGAAATCGCGCTCGGCACGCATTTCTTCAGCGTCGACAAGGTCGAGCGCAAGGAAGAGACGGCCGAATGGCACAGCGTCACGGTTCCCAACGGCCTTACCCCTGCAATGAAGCAGCGGCTCGGGATCACCGTCGCCGACGATCCTTACGCGCCGGGCGCCGCCGCGCAGGCTCTCAACCGCATCGAAATCCCGGCCGACATTCGCGACCGGATCGAAACGCTGATCAGCGACGGCTCGTCTCTGACGATCAACGACCAGGGCATCGGCCAGGATACCGGCGACGGCACCGATTTTATCACCGTCACCCAGCCGGTGCAGCGGGTGGCCGAAGCGCAGGCCTCCATCACCAGGCCGCAGCCGGTCAGCCAGCGACGGACGGCGGTCAAGCCCCGCGCCTACGGCCTCTATTAAAGTCTTCTAGACCAGCTCGACGTCGAGAACGCCCGGCGCTGTCCTCAGCGCCGCGGCGATTTCGGGCGAGATGCGGTATTTTTCCGTCAGCTCCACCTCGATTTCCCGCTTGCCGTCATCCTTGATGATCACGAAGGACACCAGCCCGTCGCCCCGGGCGTTGAGGTGTCGCGCGACGGCGCGCATCGGGCCTGAATCGCGCACGAAGACGCGCAGCGCCTTCTGCATCTGCACCGACTTTTCCTCGAGCGACTGCGCCGTCTGGATGCGCAGGCCGATGCCTTCCGGCCGCTCTTCCGCCTGCACGGTGATGACCAGCGACTTGCCGGGTTCGAGCAGGTCTCGATATTGCGCCAGCCCCTCCGAGAACAGCACCGCCTCGAACTGGCCGGTCGCATCCGAGAAGGTGACGATGCCCATCTTGTTGCCGGTGCGGGTCTTGCGCTCCTGCTTGCTGGTTACCGTTCCGGCCAACCGGCCGGCAGTAGCGCCCTGTTTCACGGCGGCGGAAAAGTCCGCAAAGTTCTGGACGCGCATCTTGGCAAGCACGTTGGCATAGGCATCCAGCGGGTGGGCCGAGAGATAGAAGCCGAGCACCTGATATTCGCGCATCAGCTTTTCGGACGGCATCCAGGGCGTAAACGACGGGAAGATCAACGTTTCCGGCCCGGAGGCGGAGGACGAGCCGAACATGTCGTGCTGGCCGCTGACCTTCTCCCCTTGCGCACGCTGCGCATAACCGATGATGCGGTCGAGACCGCCGCTCAGTTCGGCGCGATCGCGGCCAAAGCAATCGAAGGCACCCGCCGAGATCAGGCTTTCCATGACGCGACGGTTGACCTGTTTCGGATCGATCCGCAGGCAGAAGTCCTCGATGCTGGCAAACGGTACATCGCCGCGCACTTCGGTGATGTGGTCGACCGCCGACTCACCGACGCCCTTGATGGCCGCCAGCGCGTAATAGATCCGGTTGTCGCCGGTCTCGAAATGCCGGAACGAGGTCTGCACCGACGGCGGAATGACCGCGATTCCGAGGCGGCCGGCATCCTGGCGGAAGTCGTTCAGCTTCTCGCTGTTCGACATATCGTAGGTCATCGACGCGGCGAGGAACTCGACCGGATAATGCGCCTTCATGAAGGCGGTCTGGTAGGAAACGATCGCGTAGGCCGCGGCATGGCTTTTGTTGAAGCCGTAGTTGGCGAATTTTGCCAGCAGTTCGAAGATGTTGTTGGCCTGCGGCTTGGAGACGCCGTTCTTGATTGCGCCATCGACAAAGCGTTCGCTCTGCTGGTCCATCTCGGCCTTGATCTTCTTGCCCATGGCGCGGCGCAGCAGGTCGGCCTCGCCGAGCGAATAGCCCGACAGCACCTGAGCGATCTGCATGACCTGCTCCTGGTAGACGATGACCCCTTGGGTCTCCTTCAGGAGGTGGTCGATCGTCGGATGGATCGATTCGATCTCCTCCTCGCCGTGCTTGCGGGCATTGTAGGTCGGAATGTTTTCCATCGGGCCCGGACGATAAAGCGCCACGAGCGCGATAATGTCCTCGATACAGTCCGGCCGCATGCCGATCAGCGCCTTGCGCATGCCGGCACTTTCCACCTGGAACACGCCGACCGTCTCGCCGCGCGACAGCATCTCGTAGGTCTTGGTGTCGTCGAGCGGAATCTTGGCGAGATCGATCTCGATGCCGCGCTTGCGGCAGAAATCGACGGCGGTCTTCAGAACCGTCAGCGTCTTCAGGCCGAGGAAGTCGAACTTCACCAGACCCGCCTGCTCCACCCATTTCATGTTGAACTGGGTGACCGGCATGTCCGAGCGCGGGTCGCGATACATCGGCACAAGCTTCGACAGCGGACGGTCGCCGATGACGATACCAGCGGCGTGGGTCGAGGCGTGGCGGTAGAGGCCTTCGATCTTCTGGGCAATATCGAGGAGGCGGGCGACGACCGGCTCCTTGTCGGCCTCCTCCTGGAATTTCGGATCCTCCTCGATCGCCTTCGACAGGGGCGTCGGGTTGGCCGGGTTGTTCGGCACCAGCTTGCAGATCTTGTCGACCTGGCCATAGGGCATTTCGAGCACGCGGCCGACGTCGCGAAGCGCGGCACGCGCCTGCAGCGAACCGAAGGTGATGATCTGCGCCACCTGCTCGCGGCCGTATTTCTGCTGCACGTAGCGGATCACCTCTTCGCGGCGATCCTGGCAGAAGTCGATGTCGAAGTCCGGCATCGAGACGCGGTCCGGATTGAGGAAGCGCTCGAACAGCAGCGAGAAGCGCAGCGGATCGACGTCGGTAATGGTGAGCGCATAAGCGACCAGCGAGCCCGCACCCGAACCACGGCCGGGACCGACCGGGATGCCCTGCTGCTTCGCCCATTTGATGAAGTCGGCAACGATCAGGAAGTAGCCCGGAAACTTCATCTTCTCGATGACGCTGAGCTCGAAATCCAGCCGGTCGCGATAATCCTGTTCTGTATAACCGCGCGTCATGCCGAGCGTCGCGATGCGCTCTTCGAGCCCTTCCACGGACTGACGGCGCAGCTCCTCCGCCTCGGCGCGTTCGGCTTCCGCCGGATCGTCGGTGGCGCCGGTGAAGCGCGGCAGGATCGGATTGCGGGTTTTCAGGACGAAAGAACAGCGCCGGGCGATCTCGACGGTATTTTCGAGCGCCTCCGGCAGGTCGGCGAACAGCTTTGCCATCTCGGCGCGGCTCTTCAGATAATGGTCCGGCGTCAGGCGGAACCGAGTGTCGTCCGAGACGATCGCATTATGTGCCACCGCCATCAGCGCGTCATGGGCATCAAACTCGGACTTGGTGGGAAAGAAGGCCTCGTTGGTCGCCACCAGCGGCAGGTCGTGGTCGTAGGCGAGCATGACGATCTTGTGCTCGTGGCGCCGATCGTAGGCGCCGTGGCGCTGCAGTTCGACGTAAAGCCGATCGCCGAATATCTCCTTGAGTTTCAGCAACCTTGCTTCGGCAAGCGTAGCATTGCCTTCCTTCAGAGCCATGTCGACCGGCCCGCTTCCGGCCCCGGTCAGCGCGATCAGCCCCTCGGTGCCGCCGTCCTCCAGCCAGGAGCGGCTGATATGGATGGACTGATGCCCCTCGTCGCCGAGATAGGCGCGGCTGATCAGGTCGACGAGCCGTTCGTAACCGACGGCATTGGCCGCCAGCACGACGATCGCCGGCAGCTTGGCGAGCTGCTGGTGGCTGTTGCGCCGCTCGTCCGACTGGTCTTCCATATCGATCGACAGCTGGCAGCCGATGATCGGCTGCAGGCCGTCGCCGATCGCCTTCTGGGCGAATTCCAGCGCGACGAACAGATTGTTGGTGTCGGTTATCGCGATCGCAGGCTGATTGTCCGCGATCGCCTTCGAGAGGATCTTCTTGAGCGGCAAGGCGCCTTCGAGAAGCGAGTAGGCGGAATGGACGCGCAGGTGAACGAATTGAGGGCTGGTTCCCAGCTCTTCCGATCCCGATTTTATGTCCATTTTGTCTGCCATGTCTGCGCCTTGCCCGTTTGATGAAGCGGGAACCATCTCATGAATCAGGCTATTGTCCGGCGCAGGGCTTTGAGAGTCCAGTTCGGAATTCCCTCCTCAACGCCTTTCGGCCGAGGGACCGGCTGGATGCCCGATCACATGGCCATCATGATCATGGAGAGGCTGGCCACGAAGGTGGCGATGGAAGCGAATGCGGCAATGTCACGAAGCAGGTCAGTCATCGTCGTCTCCCGTGTTCTCTTATGTTTTTAATTTGTTCTCATTTTGTTTGAGAGTCAACAAAAGAACAGACCGGAAACAAACATATCGCGATATCCTCCCTCACCTGGTAAACGAGGCGTTAACGGTGGGATTTTTGGCCGGATCGGCGCATGCGGATACATCCGGACTGGATGACCATCCGTGGAGGTTTTGAATATGCCCGATAGGGCGGCGCCTAGAGGATGGATCCTCGGGTCAAGCCCGAGCAACTGTGTTGTTGGTGTCAAGCTTGGAAGGGTTTTCGGTCCCTCATTGCGGCGTTAAGTGCGACGAGCAACCGTCTTGCTATGGCGATCAGGACAAGCTTTGGAGGTTTGCCGGCATTGCGCATGGCTTGGAATATGCGCTTGAAGGGACCTGACCGACAGGCCGCAAGTGCGGCCATATAGAGCGCGTCGCGGACGCGTTTGCGCCCGCCCCATATGCAGCGTTTGCCGCGCATGGCACCTGAATCGCATGCGATCGGTGCGAGGCCGGCAAGAGCTGCGACGGAACGGCGGTCACGACGACCCAGTTCCGGCATATAGGCTAGAAGCACGCTTGCCGTCTGCAGACCGACGCCCGGCGCCGAACGCAGGATCGCCTGATCTTCAGCCAGAGCCTCGACCTGGGTCACCAGGATGTCGATCCGGACATTGATGGCGGCGATCTGCCGGTCGAGCACTTCCATCATCTGTCGCAGGCTCTCGTCGATGTCCCGGCAATGGGGCTGGGCGAGACGGATGCGCTCGCTCTTGCGCATTGCCACAAGTTGGTCGCGCCGCTCGACAAGGGTTCGAAGAACCTGACGGGCTGCGTCAGGCTTGGCCTCGGGAGCCAGAGACATGGTCGCTCCATAAAGGGCAAGCATGCGTGCGTCGACCCGGTCGGTCTTGGCAAGAAAGCCTGCCGCTCTCGCAAACTGGCGTGCCTTGCGGGGATTGGCGCGATGGAAGGCCAATCCCGCCTGATGCAGCTGTCGGCAAAGTGCCCGGTCATAAGGCCCGGTCGCCTCCAGGACGCCGAAGGCCTGATACTCGGCGACAAAGCCGATGAGTGCCTGATGGCCTTGGCTGTCATTGTCAAACCGACGGACCATACCGGCGGGGTGAAGAAAACAATCCAGAAACGACTTGGAAATGTCGATCCCGACGACGCAAGATGGTAAGCTCATGAGACCCATCCTTATCCTGCGGGATCGCCGCGCCAACGGCCTCCCGGTCAACTGTTCGGGTGGAAGCATGTCTAAAGGCGGCGTACCGCGCTCGGGCACGGTCTCTCAGACCAAGGATGACGAAGGTACGCCGCCGGCCTGCTCAGATTCAACTCAAAGCAAAACCAACGCAACAGATAAGGATGACGGAGGAAGGGGCGGAGCACACCACCCAGAGGCGTCATCCTCGGGCTCGACCCGAGAATCCATCCGCACAGATGTCCGCCTTCTTCACATCTCGACGACCTTGCCGCCCTCGATCGTCACGCGGCGGTCCATGCGGCTGGCGAGGTCGTGGTTGTGGGTGGCGATCAGGGCCGCGAGGCCCGACTGGCGCACCAGGGCTTCCAGCGCATCGAAGACATAGAATGCGGTCTTCGGGTCGAGATTGCCGGTCGGTTCGTCGGCAAGAAGCACGCGCGGGGCGTTGGCGACCGCACGGGCGATCGCCACGCGCTGCTGCTCGCCGCCGGACAGTTCGGAGGGGCGGTGCTCGGCGCGGTGGCCGATGCGCATATAGTCCAAAAGCTGGCTTGCCCGCTCCTTCGCCTCGGCCTTGGAGAGGCCGGCGATCAGCTGCGGCATCATGATGTTCTCGACCGCGGAAAACTCCGGCAGAAGATGGTGGAACTGGTAGACGAAACCGATCTGGTTGCGGCGCATCGCAGTGCGCTCCGCATCGGGAAGTCCGTTGCAGGCACGCCCGGCGAGAAAGACCTCGCCGGCATCGGGATGTTCGAGCAATCCGGCGAGATGCAGAAGCGTCGACTTGCCGGTGCCCGACGGGGCGACTAGCGCGACGATCTCGCCGGTCTTCAGGTCGAAATCAGCCCCCTTCAGGATCGAAAGCGTGGTCTCGCCCTGGCCATAGTGACGTTCGACGCCCGAGAGCTGCAAGACGGTTTTGGGTGCCATGAAGGATGTGGGTCCTATTCGTATCGAAGGGCCTGGACAGGATCGAGCCGGGAGGCCCGCCATGCCGGAAGGATGGTGGCGATGAAGGAGAGGACGAGCGCCATCATGACCACCGAGAAGGTTTCGCCAAAGCTCATCTCCGCCGGCAGCTGGCTGAGGAAATAGAGTTGCGGATCGAAGAGGATGGTGCCCGAGATCCAGGAGAAGAACTGGCGGATCGATTCGACGTTGAGACAGACAACCACGCCGAGCAGCACGCCTGCGAACGTTCCGACGAGGCCGATCGCCGCCCCGGTCATGAAGAAGATGCGCATGATGGCGCCGGCGCCCGCACCCATGGTGCGCAGGATGGCGATATCGCTGCCCTTGTCCTTCACCAGCATGATCAGGCCGGAGATGATATTGAGCGCCGCCACCAGCACGATCAGGGTCAGAATCATGAACATGACGTTGCGCTCCACCTGAAGCGCGGAGAAGAAGGTCTGGTTGCGCTGCCGCCAGTCGGTGATGAAGATCTGGCGGCCGGCCGCGGCCTCGATCTTCGGGCGCAGTTCGTCGACATTGTCGGGATTGTCGATGAACAGCTCGATCGACTGAACGATGCCGTCGGCATTGAAATAGAGCTGCGATTCCTCGAGCGGCATATAGATGATCGTCGCGTCGTATTCCGACATGCCGATTTCGAAAATGCCGGAGACCGGATAGGATTTGACGCGCGGATTGACGCCCATCGGCGTCACGTCGCCTTCCGGCGAGATCAGCGTGATCTGGTCGCCGGCGGAGAGGCCGAGCTGGGCTGCGAGCCTGGAGCCGACCAGAACCCCCTGCCCCGAGGCAAAACCGACCATATCGCCCGACTTGACGTTGCCGGCGACTTCCGACAGCTTTTCGAGATCTTCCGGGCGGACACCGCGCACCAGCGCGCCGGAACCTGCACCGCCGCGGCCCGATGCCAGTGTCTGGCCCTCGACCAGCGGCAGCGCCATCCTGACCCCCGGGACGGCCGCAAATTTCTGGGTGAGCTCAGCGTAGTCGGTGAGCGGCCCGTCGATCGGCTGGACGATCATGTGGCCGTTGATGCCGAGAATGCGCGAGATCAGCTCGGTGCGGAAACCGTTCATGACGGCCATGACAATGATCAGCGTCGCGACGCCGAGCATGATGCCGATAAAGGAAAAACCGGCGATGACCGAGATGAAGGCCTCGCGGCGGCGCGAGCGCAGGTAACGCCAGGCGACCATCCGCTCGAAAGCCGAGAAAGGACCGGCCGCAGGCGAACCACCCGCCTTTACCGCTTCACCATTCGCCGCGACACTCGCCATGCCATTTCCTCAACCTGCCGAAGGCGGGAAATCCGCCGTGATACGCCTGCCGGCTTTATCGGCCGGCGAGCCTGTTCATGGCCGCTTCGACGGTCAGCGTTTCGCGCTCGCCGGTCTTGCGGTCCTTGACCTCCACTTCGCCTGACGCGGCGGAGCGGGGCCCGACAATCACCTGGACCGGCACGCCGATTAGGTCGGCGGTCGCGAACTTGGTGCCGGCGCGCTCGTCCGTATCGTCGTAGAGCACGTCCTTGCCGACCGTCGCGAGGCCGCCGTAAAGCGTTTCGCAGATTCGGTCGCAGGCTTCGTCGCCGGGCTTCATGTTGATGACCACGACGTCGAACGGCGCGACCGATGCCGGCCAGATGATTCCGTTGTCGTCATGCGATGCTTCGATGATGGCGGGAACAAGGCGTGTCGGGCCGATGCCGTAGGAACCCATGTGGACAGGGTGTTCCTTGCCGTCCGGGCCCTGCACCCTGGCGCCCATCGGGTCGGAATATTTGGTGCCGAAATAGAAGATATGGCCGACCTCGATGCCGCGGGCGGACAGCCGGTCGGTCTCAGGGATGGCGTTGAAGGCCTCCTCGTCGTGCATTTCCGAGGTCGCGGCATAGACGGACGTCCACTTGTCGAAGACCGCCTGCATGGCCTCGACGTCATCGAAATTGGTGTCCGTGCTGGGGATGTCGAAGTTGACGAAATCCTTGTGGGAGAACACTTCCGACTCGCCCGTCTCGGCCAGGATGATGAATTCGTGGGACAGGTTGCCGCCGATCGGGCCGGTGTCGGCGCGCATCGGGATCGCCCTGAGGCCGAGCCTAGAGAAGGTGCGCAGATAGGCGGTGAACATCTTGCGATAGGAATGCTCGGCGGCTTCCTTGGTCAGATCGAAGGAATAGGCGTCCTTCATCAGGAACTCGCGCGAGCGCATGGTGCCGAAGCGCGGACGGATCTCGTCACGGAACTTCAGCTGGATGTGATAGAGGTTGAGCGGCAGGTTCTTGTAGGATTTGACGTAGGACCGGAAGATGTCCGTGATCATTTCCTCATTGGTGGGGCCGTAGAGCATCGGCCGCTCCTGGCGGTCCTTGATGCGCAGCATTTCCTTGCCATAGGCGTCGTAACGGCCGCTTTCCTGCCAGAGTTCGGCGGACTGCAGCGTCGGCATCAGCACCTCGATGGCGCCGGCACGGTTCTGCTCCTCGCGGATGATGGCGTTGACCTTGTCGAGCACCCGCTTGCCGAGCGGCAGCCAGGAATAGATGCCCTGGCTCTGCTGGCGGATCATGCCGGCACGCAGCATCAGCCGATGGGACGCGATTTCCGCTTCCTTGGGGTTTTCCTTCAGGATGGGCATAAAATAGCGGGACAGGCGCATCGCGATTTCCGAGGTTGTCAGGCCTATCCCCAGCAGGCGAGGAATCGGCCATTTTCTTCAACAATATTGGGAGGGTACATAGCCGTTCCTCAGGCCCAAGGGAACCCGCCCCAGCATGAATCGCATGTTGTTCACGAATCTGCGCCGGCACTTCCAGACCTGCCAAAAGCGGAGATTTCGTGGCAAGTGTGCGACATTTTTGTCAACCGAAAAATTTTATCGAAGTGTAGCAAAAATACAAAAAAAGCGGATGACAAAGCACATCCTTTGGGCTAGGTTCAGCTCACAAAAGAGGCAAGGAGTTCAAATTCTTGCCATTTCGCGGTCAAGTCTTGGGAGGATCAGATCTTAGGCGCGCTTGTCGCAGCCCCGGTAACGGTTAAGGATCACGCGACACTAGAAACAAGGCTTAACCGCCTTGTTTTTTTTTGCTTTTTCGCCAGTCTGGACGGCCACGCGGGTGCCTTCGCCGCCGCTCCTATGCCTGCAAATCATGACAAGGAAATGACAGGCTCCCGATGATCCTGCCTTATTCGTGCGCTTCAGTCGAAGGTCGGCACGATGACGGGAATATCGGCAATGCCGACGCCGAAATAGGCGGATGCAACATAGTATCCCAAATAGAGCAGCGTCGAGATCACGGTCGTCAAGAGGATGACGCGGCCGCCGCGAAACCGGGCCGGGGCGCTTTCCACAGTACCGTTGGTCACATCGCCGTCTTCCTGCTGGCTGCGATAGCCGAGTGGAAGGACGATGAAGAGCACGGTCCACCAGATGATGAAGTAGATGGCGGCGACCGTCAAAAGCGGCATGGTCTCAACTCGATTCCGGTTCGAAGAATTGGCGCCTTATAGGCCTAAAGGCCCACAAGCTCAAATCTGCATCGCCTGACGTGATGTCACAGTTGCGGGACTCAGACCTGTTCGAGCTCGACCAGGGTGCCGTTGAAGTCCTTCGGATGCAGGAAAAGCACAGGTTTTCCATGGGCTCCGGTCTTTGGATTGCCGTCTCCGAGGACCCGCGCACCGGACGCCTTCAGCTTGTCGCGGACGGCGATGATATCGTCCACCTCGTAGCAGATATGGTGCATGCCGCCGGACGGGTTCTTCTCGATGAAGGCCGCAATCGGCGAATCGGGCCCGAGCGGCTCGAGCAGTTCCACCTTGGTGTTGGGGAGCTCGACGAAGACCACGGTGACGCCATGCTCGGGCAAGGCCTGGGCCTGGGAGACGCGGGCGCCGAGCGTATCGCGATAGGTCGTGGTCGCGACGCCAAGGTCCGGCACGGCGATGGCGATGTGATTGACGCGTCCGAGCATGTCTGTCCTCCTTCGGGAACTGCATCCATTCCCGTCCCCTCACCTGAAAAATCTAGCACTTAGCCTTCCGGCTAAGATGCTGATTTTTCTTCCTCCCCCGCCATGGGGGAGGTAGGACTGCGGCGCCGCGGCACTCTTATCTCTCCCCTTGTGGGAGAGATAGCGATTTCAACATCTTAGCCAAAGGCTAAGTGTTAGAAATCGCAAATGAGGGGCAAACAACCCGTCCCCTCAGAGACGAGTAACGAACACCGTCACGATCGGCTTCTTGCCCCAGGCCTCGTTGGCGGTCGAGCGGACGGCGCGGCGGATGGCCTCGCGGACCATGTCGAGATCCTTGCGACGGGCGCGCGGAATGCTTTCGACGGCGCCGAGCACGGCGTCGTAGAGCGTATCCTCCATGTCCTCGCCCTCGTCGTCGAATTCCGGCAGGCCGAAGGCGATGAGATCGGGATCGGTCACGAAGTCATAGCGGGCGTCGAGCAGGACGTTGACGGAGACATGGCCGACGAAGGAGAGCTTGCGGCGGTCGCCGATGCCCATTTCCTCGAAGTCGCCGATCAGCTTGCCGTCCTTGAAGATACGCCCATGCGGCGCATCGCCGATCACCTCGGCTGGGCCGGGCGCCAGACGCAGGATATCGCCGTTCCTGACGCGCGGAATGCTGCTGATGCCGACGGATGCGCCGAGTTCGGCCTGGGCCGTCAGATGCGCGGCCTCGCCGTGGACGGGCACGAGGATCTGCGGGCGGGTCCACTCATACATCTGCACCAGTTCGCTGCGGCGCGGGTGGCCGGAGACGTGGACGAGCGCATCGCTGTCGGTGACGATCTTGATCCCCTGCTCGATCAGGCCGTTCTTGATCTCGATGATCGCCTTCTCGTTGCCGGGAATTGTGCGGGAGGAAAACACCACCGTGTCGCCTGAGGTCAGCGCCACGTGGCGCATCTCGTCGCGGGCGATCTTGGCGAGTGCCGCGCGCGGTTCGCCCTGGCTGCCGGTCAGGATCACCACGATCTTGTCGCGCGGGATATAGCCGTATTCGTCCTCGGCAATGAAAGGCTTCAGGCCCTCCATGATGCCGATATCGCGGGCGACGCCGACGACGCGTTTCAGCGAAGAGCCGAGCAGCAGGACCTCGCGGCCGGCAGCGTCCGCTGCCTGGGCGATCGAGCGGATGCGGCCGACATTCGAGGAGAAGGTGGTGATCGCCACCCTACCCTCGGCGGCCTCGATGATCTTGCGCAGGCCTTCGGAGACTTCCTCCTCGGAGGGCGAAACGCCCTCGCGCATGGAGTTGGTACTGTCGCACATCAGCGCCAGCACGCCTTCGTCGCCAATCTTGCGGAAGCGAGCCTCGTCGGTAAACGGCCCGAGCGACGGCGCGTGGTCGATCTTCCAGTCGCCCGTATGGACAACGTTGCCGAGCGGGGTGCGGATGACCAGCGACATCGGCTCGGGGATCGAATGGTTGACGCCGACCGCCTCGACCTCGAACGGGCCGATATTGATGCGGTCGCCTGCCTTGAAGATCGTCACCGGGATTTCGGCGCGCGAACCTTCGTAATTGCGCTTGGCCTCCAGCATACCGGCGGTGAACGGCGACGCGTAGACGGGCACATTGAGACCCGGCCAGAGGTCGTTCATGGCGCCGTAATGGTCCTCATGCGCGTGGGTGATGATCATCGCCTTGAGATGGCTGCGCTGGCTGGCGAGGAAGCGGATATCCGGCAGCACGAGATCGACGCCCGGCAGGTCCGGCCCCGGGAAGGTCACGCCGCAATCGACCATGATCCACTGGCGCTTCTCCGGCGTTCCATAGCCGTAGAGGGCGAGGTTCATGCCGATCTCGCCGACGCCGCCAAGCGGCAGAAACACCAGTTCTTCTTGGTTTGCCATTTTGTTTGTCTATTCCATTCCTTGAAAAAATACATCACCGGCGGCGATCGACGTTAGCGCGCCCAGTCCGGTGTCGAGCAGCAAAAATCCTTTGTCATCGATACCTGCGAATGTACCAACAAGCGAGCGGTCCGGCAGGTTCACGGTGATTTTTTCGCCGATGCCGCAGGCGACCTCGCGCCAGCGCCGGCTGATTTCCGGCGTGCCCCGGCCCTCATCCCAGGTTTCCAGAACCTGCGCCATCTCCCTGAAAAGATGCGCGAAAAGCTCCTCCGGCGAGACGTTTGCGCCGTGGTCGGCAAGCCGCGTGACCGCGTAGGCTGCACTATCGGGCATGTGGCGGATATTGATGCCGATACCGATGACGAGCGCGCGGCGGCCATCCGACAGCCCCTCGCCCTCCAGAAGGATGCCACAGGTCTTCTTGCGGCCGATCAGGATATCGTTCGGCCATTTGACGTCGAGCGGCTCGCCGCCCGGCGGCAGAACCGACCTGACTGCGGCATGGACCGCGACCGCGACCGCGAGCGGCAGCGAGCCGATCCTCTCCGGTGGCGCAGGATCGATCAGCAGCAGCGAAGCATAGAGATTGCCCGGTTCCGATGTCCAGGCCCGGCCACGGCGGCCGCGGCCGGCGAGCTGCCGCGTTGCGGTCAGCCACAACAAACCGGAATCGCCCGCGCGAGCGCGGGCGAGACATTCGCTATTGGTGGATCCGACCTCGTCGAGCGCCTCGTGACGGAACGCATCGAGCGAGAAACGGCCCCTTGCTCCCGGCATTCTCAGAAGAAGGACTTCGCGGCAGCACTTGCCGCCGTGCCGATCGGCCCGCCGATCAGCACATAGGCCACGACGAAGAGGCCGGAGAGACCGAAGACCAGGCGCAATTCGCCGGAGATGCGGGCGAATTCGCCCTTGGCTTCATCGAACCACATCAGCTTGACGATGCGCAGGTAATAATAGGCGCCGACGACCGAGGAGAGCACGCCGATGACGGCCAGCGCATAGAGCTTGGCTTCGATTGCCGCGACGAACACGAAGTATTTTGCGAAGAAGCCTGCGAGCGGCGGAATGCCGGCCATCGAGAACATCAGCGCGGTCAGCACCACCGCCATGAACGGCTTGGTGGACGAGAGGCCGGCGAGATCGTCGACATTCTCGACATTGCCGCCTTCCTTGCGGCGCATCGCCATGATGCAGGCGAAGGTGCCCAGCGTCATGACCATATAAATGGTCATGTAGAGGACGACGCCCGAGACGCCCGTCTCGGAGCCGGCGGCAAGGCCGACCAGCGCGTAGCCCATGTGGCCGATCGAGGAATAGGCCATCAGTCGCTTGATGTTGCGCTGGCCGATCGCGGCAAACGAGCCGAGCAGCATGGAGGCGATCGACACGAAGACGATGATCTGGCGCCAATCGGCAACGAGCGGCAGGAAGGCGTCGGACACGATGCGAACCAGGATCGCCATGGCGGCGACCTTCGGGCCGGCCGCGAAAAAGGCGGTGACCGGGGTCGGCGCGCCTTCATAGACGTCCGGCGTCCACATGTGGAACGGCACGGCGGAAATCTTGAAGCAGGCGCCGGCGAGCACGAAGACCATGCCGAAGATGAGGCCCAGGCCGCGGGTTTCGGCGGAAAGAACCTTGGCGATGCCTTCAAAGCCGGTATTGCCGGTGAAGCCGTAGACCAGCGACATACCGTAAAGCATCATGCCGGAGGAGAGCGCACCGAGGACGAAATATTTGAGGCCGGCTTCGGTCGAGCGAAGGCTGTCCCGGTTGAAGGCGGCGATGACGTAGAGCGCCAGCGACATCAGTTCGAGGGCGAGATAGAACGCGATCAGGTCGTTCGCCGAGATCAGCAGCAGCATGCCGAGCGTCGAGAGTACCAGAAGCACCGGGAACTCGAAACGGTTGAGCTGATCCGACTTCGCATGGCCGACGGACATGACCATGGCGGTGATCGAACCGATGAGCGCCAGGACCTTCATGAAGCGGCTGAAGGCATCCAGCTTGAAGGCGCCGCCATAGGCAACGCCCTCGCCTGGCATGAAGATCAGCCAGAGGCCGGCGACCGCCAGCAGCGCTACCGCAAGCCCCGTCACCGTCGGCGCGGACTTGTCGCCGGAGAAGACGCCGATCATCAGAAGAGCGAGCGCGCCCACGGCCAGGATGATCTCCGGCATCGAGAGCTGCAGGCTTAGGGAGAGAATTTCAGCGGTCATGTCCAGTCGTGTCCCGTCTCAGTGCACGTTGAGTGCAAGGTCTTTCGCTGCTGCCAGGGCTGCGGAATAATTGTTCACCAGCAGATCTACCGATGCTGCCGTCGCATCGAAGATCGGCGCCGGATAGAAGCCGTAGAAGATGGTGATCGCGATCAGCGGATAGAGAATGAGCTTTTCGCGACCGGAAAGGTCGAGCAGGCCTTTGAGGCTTTCCTTCTCGAGTGCCCCGAAGATCACCCGGCGATAGAGCCAGAGCGCGTAGGAGGCCGAGAGGATGACGCCGGTGGCCGCAAACAGAGCCACCCAGGTGTTGACCCGGAAGACGCCGATGATCGTCAGGAATTCGCCGACGAAGCCGGACGTGCCCGGCAGGCCGACATTGGCCATGGTGAAGATCATGAAGGCGACGGCGTATTTCGGCATGTTGTTGACGAGACCACCATAAGCCGAGATCTCACGGGTGTGGAGACGGTCGTAGACAACTCCGACGCAGAGGAAGAGTGCGCCCGAGACGATGCCGTGCGACAGCATCTGGAAGATCGCGCCCTGCACGCCCTGCACGTTCGCGGCAAAGATGCCCATGGTCACGTAGCCCATGTGGGCGACCGACGAATAGGCGATCAGCTTCTTGATGTCGTCCTGCATCATCGCCACCAATGAGGTGTAGATGATGGCGATGACCGACAGCGAGAAGACCAGCGGCGCGAAATGTTCCGACGCGATCGGGAACATGGCGAGCGAGAAACGGATCATCCCGTAACCGCCGAGCTTCAGCATGACGCCGGCCAGGATCACCGAGCCAGCGGTTGGAGCCTGGACGTGCGCGTCCGGAAGCCAGGTGTGGACCGGCCACATCGGCATCTTCACCGAGAAGGCCGCAAAGCAGGCGAGCCAGAGCCAGGTCTGCATGCCGGCCGGGAAGCCGTATTTCAGGAGCGCGGTAATGTCTGTGGTGCCGGCCTGCCAGTACATGGCCATGATGGCGAGCATCATCAGCACCGAGCCGAGCAGCGTATAGAGGAAGAACTTGTAGGAGGCGTAGACGCGATCCTTGCCGCCCCACACGCCGATGATGACGAACATCGGGATGAGGGTTGCTTCGAAGAAGACGTAGAAGAGGACGACGTCGAGCGAAACGAAGACGCCGGTCATGACCACTTCCAGAAGCAGGAAGGCGATCATGTACTCCTTGAGGCGCTTCTCGATCGTATTCCAGCTGGCGAGCACGCAGAAGGGCATCAGGACGGTCGTCAGGATGACGAACAGCATGGAAATGCCGTCGACGCCGAGATGATAGGAAATGCCGCTGCCGAGCCAGTCATGCTTCTCGATCATCTGGAAGCCGGCATTCGAATTGTCGAAGCCGATCCAGATGAACAACGAGACGATGAAGGTGAAAACCGTCGTGAACAGCGAGACGTTGAGGATGTTGCGGCGCCCGAAGGGGCCGTCTTCCCGTGTCAGAAGCAGCAACAGTACGCCGACCAGCGGCAGAAAGGTGACCGTCGAGAGAATTGGCCAGTCGGTCATTAGATCGAGCTCCCGAGCATCATCCAGGTGACGAGGGCGGCGATGCCGATCAGCATCGCGAACGCATAGTGATAGAGGTAACCGGACTGCAGCTTGACCACCCGGTTGGTGACGTCGACCACGCGGGCGGCAACGCCGTTCGGGCCGTAGGTATCGATGACGCCGATGTCACCCTTCTTCCACAGGAACCGGCCGAGCGCCTTGGCGGAGCGGACGAAGAGGAAGTCGTAGAGTTCGTCGAAATACCACTTGTTGAGCAGGAACTCGTAGAGGACCTTCTGCGAAGCGGCGAGACGACGGGGCGTCGACGGCGACTTGATGTAGAAATACCAGGCCGTGACAAAACCGACCGCCATGGCGATGAAGGGGCTCCAGGCGACCAGCAGCGGCACGTGATGGAACTCTTCGAGTATCTTGTTTTCCGGAAGCGTGAACAGTGCGCCCTTCCAGAACTCGGCATATTCGTGGCCGAAGAAATAACCTTCGAACAGAACGCCGGCGAGAACCGCACCAGCGGCGAGGATATAGAGCGGCGCCAGCATCACCATCGGCGATTCGTGCACATGGTGCATGACGTCGGCGGAGGCGCGCGGCTTGCCGAAGAAGGTCATGAAAGCGAGACGCCAGGAATAGAAGCTGGTGAACAGCGCGGCGATGACCAGAAGCGTGAAGGCGAAGCCCGCCGCCGCCGAATGGGACGAGTAGGCGCTTTCGATGATCACGTCCTTGGAGAAGAAGCCGGCGAAACCGAACATGGTTCCCGGAATGCCGACGCCGGTCAGCGCCAGCGTGCCGATCGTCATCATCCAGAAGGTGACCGGAATGTGCTTCCTGAGGCCGCCCATGTAGCGCATGTCCTGCTCGCCATCGACGGCATGGATGACCGAGCCGGCGCCAAGGAACAGCAGCGCCTTGAAGAAGGCGTGGGTGAAGAGGTGGAAGATCGCTGCGCCATAAGCGCCGAGGCCGAGCGCCACGAACATGTAGCCGAGTTGCGAGCAGGTCGAATAGGCGATGACACGCTTGATGTCGTTCTGGACGAGGCCGACGGTCGCCGCGAAGAAGGCGGTGATCGCGCCGATGATCGTGACGACCAGCAGAGCGCTGGGCGACAGTTCGAAGATCGGCGACATGCGGGCGACGAGGAAGACGCCGGCGGTGACCATGGTCGCGGCATGAATGAGCGCAGACACCGGGGTCGGGCCTTCCATGGCGTCCGGAAGCCAGGTGTGCAACAGGAACTGCGCCGACTTGCCCATCGCGCCCATGAACAGCAGCAGGCAGACGATGGTGATCGCACCGCTCTTGGTCAGTTCCATGCCGAAGATGTTGGCGATGACCTGCGACGCCTCCGGAGCGCCCGCAGCCGGCAGGTAAGTGGCGGCTGCGGCAAAGATCGTCTCGAAGCTGATCGAGCCGAACAGGACGAAGACGCCGGCAATGCCGAGAACGAACCCGAAGTCGCCGACGCGGTTGACGATGAAGGCCTTCATCGCGGCAGCCGAGGCCGACGGCTTCTTGTACCAGAAGCCGATGAGCAGGTAGGAGGCCAGACCGACGCCTTCCCAGCCGAAGAACATCTGGGCGAGGTTGTCGGCCGTAACCAGCATCAGCATCGCGAAGGTGAACAGCGACAGATAGGCGAAGAAGCGCGGCCGATGCGGGTCGTGGTGCATGTAGCCGATCGAATAGACGTGCACGAGCGTCGAGACGGTGTTGACGACGACGAACATGACCGCCGTCAGCGTGTCGACGCGGAAAGCCCATTCGACGTCGATGCCGCCGGACTGGATCCAGCGCATGACCGGAACCTTGATCACCTCGCCTGCTTCGCCATGGGCGAGCGCGACGTTGAAGAAGACGATCCAGGAGAGCACGGCCGCTATGATCATCAGGCCGCTGGTGACGTATTCGGACGCCTTTGCGCCGATCGAACGGCCGAACAGGCCGGCGATCAGGAAGCCGATCAGGGGAAGAAAGACGATTGCCTTGTAGATCATGACCCGATCAGCCCTTCATCATATTGACGTCTTCGACGGCGATCGAACCGCGGTTGCGGTAGAAGACGACGAGAATTGCAAGACCGATGGCCGCTTCGGCGGCCGCCACGGTCAGAATGAACAATGCGAAGACCTGGCCGACGATGTCGTTCAGGAAGGAGGAGAAGGCCACCATGTTGAGGTTGACCGAGAGCAGGATGAGTTCCACCGACATCAGGATGATGATGACGTTCTTGCGGTTCAGGAAGATGCCGAAAACGCCGAGCGTGAAGAGGATGGCGCTGACCGTGAGGTAATGGGAAAGTCCGATTTCCATGTCTTTATTCCTTTTTCCCGCCTCAGACGCCCTGGCCCGGCTTGACCTTGACCACTTCGACGGCTGTCGCCGGCGTGCGGGCCACCTGCTTGGAAACATCCTGTCGCTTGATATTGGTGCGGTGACGCAGGGTCAGCACGATCGCGCCGATCATCGCCACCAGAAGCACCAGACCGGCGATCTGGAAGAAGTAGACGTAGTTCGTATAAAGCACGTCGCCTAACGCCGCCGTGTTAGTGCGGCTGGCCGGGTTCGGGATCGGCATGGTGATCGCCTTGGCCGCTTCCGGCGTGAGCACGCTGCCGCCGATGACGACCACCAGTTCGGCCGCGACGATGAGGCCGACCAGCATGCCGATCGGCGCATATTGCAGCACGCCCGAGCGCAGTTCCGCAAAGTCGATATCGAGCATCATGACGACGAAAAGGAAGAGAACCGCAACCGCGCCTATATAGACGACCAGCAGGATCATCGCCAGGAATTCGGCGCCCGTCAGCAGGAAGAGACCGGCAGCGTTGAAGAAGACCAGGATGAGAAACAGCACCGAGTGCACCGGGTTCTTGGCCGAAATGACCATGAACGCCGACGCCACCGCGATGAACGCGAAGAGATAGAAGAATATTGCCTGCAGACCCATCGTGGTGCCTTTTCGTCCCTCACCGGGATCGGGGCGAATGCCCCCTACCCGTCGAAACCCGGCCTTGTGATAGGCGCCGGGTATTTCATCCAGATGTCACCGGTGCATTGCCCGCTGATGGGCGGCACCGGACAAATCACCCCGCCTTAGCGGTAGGGCGCATCGATTGCCATGTTGCGAGCGATTTCGCGCTCCCAGCGGTCGCCGTTTTCCAGGAGACGCGCCTTGTCGAAATAGAGTTCTTCGCGCGTCTCGGTCGAGAATTCGAAATTCGGGCCCTCGACGATCGCATCCACCGGGCAGGCTTCCTGGCAGAAGCCGCAATAGATGCACTTCACCATGTCGATATCGTAACGCACCGTGCGGCGGGTGCCGTCGTTGCGGCGGGGACCTGCCTCGATGGTGATCGCCTGGGCAGGACAGATCGCCTCGCAGAGCTTACAGGCGATGCAGCGTTCCTCGCCGTTCGGATAACGGCGCAACGCGTGTTCGCCACGGAAACGCGGCGAGACCGGGCCCTTTTCGAACGGGTAGTTGATCGTCGCCTTCTGCTTGAAGAAGTAGCGCATCGACAGGAAGAACGCGCCGACGAACTCCTTCAGGAACAGCGAATTCACGGCTTGGCCGAGACTTGCCATATTATTCTCCAATGATGCCGGAAGCCTGGACGGTCATGGTCACGCCCACCCAGCCAGCTTCAGCACGAATGCGGTAATGACGACCATGGCAAGCGATAGCGGCAGGAAGATCTTCCAGCCAAGACGCATGAGCTGGTCGTAGCGGTAACGCGGTACGAAGGCCTTGACCATGGCGAACATGAAGAAGACGAGCATCGACTTCAGCATGAACCAGACGATGCCCGGTACCCAGTTGAGGAGCCAGATATCGACCGGCGGCAGCCAGCCCCCAAGGAACAGGATAGTCGTCAACGCGCACATCAGGCATACGGCTGCGTATTCGCCGAGCATGAACATCATGTATGGTGAGGAGCCGTACTCGACCATGAAGCCGGCGACCAGTTCCGATTCCGCTTCGGGAAGATCGAAGGGCGGGCGGTTCGTTTCGGCGAGCGCCGAGATGAAAAACACCACGAACATCGGGAACAACGCCAGCCAGTGCCAATCGAGGAACGAGGCAGGCAGGCCCATCCTCGTGCCGAGACCGTCATGCTGGGCATTGACGATATCGGTCAGGTTCAGCGAGCCGACGCAGAGGAGCACGGTGACGATGACGAAACCGATCGAGACTTCGTAGGAGACCATCTGCGCCGCCGAACGGAGCGCGCCGAGGAACGGATATTTCGAGTTCGAAGCCCAGCCACCCATGATGATGCCGTAGACTTCGAGCGAGGAGATCGCAAAGATGTAGAGGATGCCGACATTGATGTTGGCAATGACCCATCCGTCCGCGAGCGGGACCACAGCCCAGGTCGACAGGGCCAGGAGCACGGCAACCAGCGGTGCGAGCAGGAAGACGGCCTTGTTGGCGCCAGCCGGAATGACCGGCTCCTTGAAGACGAACTTCAAAAGGTCGGCGAAGGACTGGAACAGGCCGAAGGGGCCGACGACGTTCGGGCCGCGGCGCAGCTGCACGGCCGCCCAGATCTTGCGGTCGGCAAGCAGAACATAGGCAATGAAGACGAGCAGGCAGACCAGCAGCAGAAGCGACTGCGCGACCATGACGATGCCCGGCCAGACGTAGATGGAAAAGAACGAGTCCATGTTCAAAATTACTCCGCCGCAGCCTGGAAATTGTTGCGGGCCAATGCCGAGCATTCAGCCATGACGGCAGACGCGCGAGCGATCGGGTTCGTCAAATAGAAGTCTTTGATCGGCGACGCAAACCCGGACTTCGTCATACCACCGGCTTTTTGGCCAAGTGCGGCAATTTCGTTCACCGAGCCCGCTGCAATCTCGTCGATAGCCGCGAAATGCGGGTAATCCGCATAGAGTTTCGCACGCAGGGCACTCAGCGAATCAAACGGCAGCTTGTTTCCGAGCACGTCGGAGAGCGCGCGGATAATCGCCCAGTCTTCGCGAGCCTCGCCGGGCGCGAAGCCGGCGCGGTTGCCCATCTGGACGCGGCCTTCGGTATTGACCCAGGTTCCCGACTTTTCGGTATAGGCCGCACCCGGCAGGATGACGTCGGCATTGTGCGCGCCGGCATCGCCATGGCTGCCGATATAGACGGTGAACTTGGCGCCCTTCTTCGAGAAGTCGAGCTCGTCTGCGCCGAGCAGGAAGAGGACGTCCATGCCGGCCAGCTGGGCGCTGGCATTGGCGCCCTTCGCACCCGGCACGAAGCCGAGGTCGAGGCCACCGACGCGGGCAGCGGCGGTATGCAGGACGGCAAAGCCGTTCCACTCGTCGGTCAGCGCGCCGACCGAGCCGGCAAGCTGGGCGGCCGAGCTAAGGATCGCCGCGCCGTCGGCACGGGAAAGAGCCCCCTGCCCTACGATGATCATCGGGTTCTTTGCAGCCCGCAGGTTGTCGGCGAAGCTGTTTGCGCCGGACGCGAGGTCGGTGAGCGTCTCGGCGCCTGCACCGAGATAATCGTAGACGTAACGCAGTTCGCTGACTTCGCCGATCACGCCGATCGGAAAGTTGCCGCGGCGGAAGCGCTTGCGGATGCGGGCGTTGAGGACTGCAGCCTCGAGGCGCGGATTGGCGCCGACCAGGAGCAGAGCGCCGGCCTGTTCGATGCCTTCGATGGTCGGGTTGAAGATGTAGCTTGCGCGGCCGAGCGACGGATCAAGCGCCGTCCCGTCCTGGCGACAGTCGAGGTTTTCCGATCCGAGCGACCGGATCAGTTCCTTCAGGGCGTACATTTCTTCCACCGACGCCAGATCGCCGGCGATCGCGCCGATCTTTGCAGCCGACGTTGCGGAAACGGCGGCCTTGATGGCGCCGAAGGCTTCGCCCCAGGAAGCGGCCTGAAGGCGGCCGTCCTTGCGGACATAAGGCCGGTCGAGGCGCTGGGTCTTCAGTCCGTCCCAGATGAAGCGGGTCTTGTCCGAGATCCACTCCTCGTTCACCTGCTCGTTAACGCGCGGCATGATGCGCATCACTTCGCGGCCGCGGGTGTCGACGCGGATCGCCGAGCCGACGGCGTCCATGACGTCGATCGATTCGGTCTTGCCGAGTTCCCACGGACGGGCGGTGAAGGCGAAGGGACGCGAGGTCAGCGCACCGACCGGGCAAAGGTCGATGACATTGCCCTGCAGTTCCGACGTCATGGCACTTTCGAGATAGGTGGTGATCTCGGCATCCTCGCCGCGGCCAATCAGGCCGAGTTCGGAAATGCCGCCGACTTCGGTGGTGAAGCGGACGCAGCGCGTGCAGTGAATGCAGCGGTTCATCACGGTCTTGACCAGCGGGCCGATATACTTGTCTTCGACGGCGCGCTTGTTTTCCGTGTAGCGGGAACTGTCGATGCCGAAGGCCATCGCCTGGTCCTGCAGGTCACATTCACCGCCCTGGTCGCAGATCGGGCAATCCAGCGGATGGTTGATCAGCAGGAATTCCATCACGCCTTCGCGGGCCTTCTTGACCATCGGCGTATTGGTGAAGATTTCCGGCAGCTCGCCGTTCGGGCCGCCGCGGACATCGCGCACGCCCATGGCGCAGGAGGCTGCCGGCTTCGGCGGCCCGCCCTTCACTTCGATCAAGCACATGCGGCAATTGCCGGCGACCGAAAGACGTTCGTGGAAACAAAAGCGCGGGACCTCGGCGCCGGCTTCCTCGCATGCCTGAAGCAGCGTGAAATGATCCGGAACTTCGACCTCTTTGCCGTCAACCTTCAGCTTAACCATCGTCTCACTTACGTCCTTAGTTCCATCCTTTGGGTCTCCTGGGGGTCAGGCGACTCGGGGACATATTCTTTTATTTCAACAGAGCTTTCGCCTGGCCGACCCAGTCGTCGCGGCTGATGCGTCCCTCGAAACCCAATTCCTTGTCGAAACGGGCGATATCGGCCTCGTTCCAGGCCGCGACCTGCGCAAGGCTCGTCACGCCCAGGCCGTTCAGCACTTCCGCCAGCTTCGGGCCGATGCCCGAAATCTGCTTGAGATCTCCGCCGCCGGCAGATGCCTTGGCCGTCTTCGCCTTCTCGGGTTTTACCGGGGCCGGCTGCCTGGCCGAAACCTTAGGAGCGGCCTTGGGCGCAGCCTTTGCCGGCGCAGCCTTGGCGGCCGGCTTCGTGACCGGTTCGGCAACGGGTGCCGCCTTGAGAACCGGAGCAGCTGCCTTGCGGGGCGCCTTCGGCTTGACGGCGACCGGCTTCGCCGTCGCTGCTGCGACGACCGGTTCTGCAACCGCCGGCGTTTCCGCAGGCGCTGGCGTTTCCGCAATCGGAGAGGCCTCAGCCGGATTTGGATCGGCGGCCTTCTGGCGGCTGCCCGCTTCCATCGCGCCCTGCAGCGCGCCGAAGAAGACGCCAGCCATCTGGGTGGCAATGCCGAAACCGATCGCGGTTGCGGCAGCCATGTTCGCCATCAGCGGGTTGAGCTTCATCGCCTCGGAAAAATCGGGCATGCGTGCTGGATCGAGCGCCGGACGATCCGCCGCCTCCCGTTCATGCTCTTTGCCCGACTTCGTCACGTGGCTACTCCGCAGCTTCCAGGACGGCGCCATGCGCCGTCGCGTTTCGGGTATACTGGTCGATACGTGCTTCGATTTCCGGACGGAAATGTCGGATCAGGCCCTGGACGGGCCAGGCCGCCGCGTCGCCGAGCGCGCAGATGGTGTGGCCTTCGATCTGTTTGGTCACCTGGAACA
Organism: Neorhizobium tomejilense; assembly: GCF_964254135.1. Taxonomy (NCBI): domain Bacteria; kingdom Pseudomonadati; phylum Pseudomonadota; class Alphaproteobacteria; order Hyphomicrobiales; family Rhizobiaceae; genus Neorhizobium; species Neorhizobium tomejilense. The sequence goes on along the minus strand of NZ_CAXUSO020000001.1, from coordinate 1,042,958 downwards.
GCATGTCGATTTCGCGCTTCTGGGCATTGCCCTTGACCATGCGCTCCAGCACCCGCCACATCCAGCCGGTGCCTTCGCGGCACGGCGTGCACTGGCCGCAGCTCTCGTGCTTGAAGAAGGCAGAGATACGGGCGATCGCCTTGATGACGTCGGTGGACTTGTCCATGACGATGGCGCCGGCGGTGCCGAAGGAGGAGCCGACGGCGCGCAGGCCGTCGAAATCCATCTGGCAGTCCATGATGTCCTTGGCCGGCACGATCGGGCAGGATGCGCCGCCGGGGATGACCGCAAGCAGATTGTCCCAGCCGCCGCGGATGCCGCCGGCATGCTTGTCGACCAGCTCGCGGAAGGTGATGCCCATCACTTCTTCGACGGTGCACGGCTTGTTGACGTGGCCGGAGAGCATGAACAGCTTGGTGCCGACATTGTTCGGACGGCCCATGGACGAGAACCAGCCGGCGCCGCGGCGCAGGATGGTCGGAGCAACCGCGATCGATTCGACGTTGTTGACCGTAGTCGGGCAGCCGTAGAGGCCCATATTTGCCGGGAACGGGGGTTTAAGGCGCGGCTGGCCCTTCTTGCCTTCGAGGCTTTCGAGCAGCGCGGTCTCTTCGCCGCAGATATAGGCGCCGGCGCCGTGGTGGACGTAGATGTCGAAATCCCAGCCAAGCTTGTTGTTGCCACCGAGCAGGCCGAAATCATAGCACTCGTCGATCGCCGCCTGCAGCGCTTCGCGCTCGCGCATGTATTCGCCGCGTACATAGATATAGGCCGTGTTGGCGCCCATGGCGAAACCGGCGATGACGCAGCCTTCGATCAGCGTATGCGGATCGTGGCGCATGATTTCGCGGTCCTTGCAGGTGCCGGGCTCGGATTCGTCGGCATTGACCACGAGGTAATGCGGACGGCCATCCGATTCCTTCGGCATGAAGGACCATTTGAGACCGGTCGGGAAGCCTGCGCCGCCGCGGCCGCGAAGGCCGGAAGCCTTCATCTCGTTGATGATCCAGTCCCGGCCCTTCTCGATGATCTCCTTGGTGCCATCCCAATGGCCGCGGCTCATCGCGCCTTTCAGGGACTTGTCCTTGAGGCCGTAGATATTGGTAAAGATGCGATCCTGATCTTTCAACATGATCTATTCCACAAGTCCGTCGCGATTAAGCCGGTTGCCGGTCGATATATTGCAGCCTTTTTCAAAGGCCGCACACAAATTCTCAAATGTCACGACTCACCTTCAGTCGTGGTCTTGCGCCGCGTACGCTTCGGCTTCAAGTCCCCGGAGACCGCGCCCGGTTCCGGCGGCGCGCCTTCCGCTGCACTACCGGGCGTCTTCGGAGCCGGTTTGCTCTTCGCAGTCGCCGAGAGCGGCTGCTTCTCCGCGGCCTTGGCATTCGCGGCCGCCGCCGCCGGGGCGGTGGCAGGGGTCTTCAGTTTCGGGTCCGTCTCCGGCGCGGTGTCCTTCGGACGCCCGGCATCGGCTGGAGGAATGCTTGCAGCTGCCGCAGCCTCTTCGGCGCTCGGATGTGGGTCGAGATTGGTGCGGACCGGCTTGATCTCGTCGTTCAACGTCTGCGGGCCGCCTTCGGGCGCCGAGAAGATGCGGTCGATCTGCGGGCCGGGCTTGATCTCATCGCCCTTGCCGGATTCGAAAGCATCGATGATCTCCTCGAGACGCTGCGGCGTCAGGTCCTCATAGGCATCCTTGAAGATGATGACCATCGGTGCGTTGACGCAGGCGCCCTGACATTCGACCTCTTCCCACGACAGCGTGCCGTCGGCGTTCAGCGCGAACGGATCGTGGTGGATCTTGTGCTGACAGACCTTCATCAGGTCCTCGGCGCCGCGCAGCATGCAGGGCGTGGTGCCGCAGACCTGGATATGGGCGCGGGTACCGACCGGCTTCAGCTGGAACTGGGTGTAGAAGGTCGCGACTTCGAGGACGCGGATATAGGGCATGTCGAGCTTGTTGGCGACGAACTCGATCGCCGCACGGGTTACCCAGCCATCCTGTTCCTGGGCACGCATCAGGAGCGGGATGACAGCCGATTGCTGCCGGCCTGCCGGATATTTCCTGATCGTTGCCTCGGCCCAGACGGAATTCTCGTCATTGAAGGCGAAAATTGCCGGCTGCACCTGGTCTTCGGCTAATCGACGAACGGACATTCTTTTCCACGCCTTATCAGTTTATGGATCCACACCGCGATCTCGTGAGCGTCACGAATTCGCAGGCATAGGCAGACTTGTCTTTCTGCATGAACACTATGAACTTTGTTCCACTGGGAACGGAGGACTTGATCTCATATCCTTCGGACAGGAGATCCTTCATCGACCTCGATCCGCCGCCTTGCGTCGAGATCGCGCCATCCGTCTGAGCCTGTTGCGCGAACGCAACCGGGGCAGCAGAGACGAGGGCAGCGAAAACGACGGCGCGGAGCATCAGCGGTCCACCTCGCCGAAGACGATGTCGATCGAGCCGAGCACCGCCGAGACGTCGGCCAGCTGGTGACCCCGACAGATGAAATCCATCGCCTGGAGGTGGGCGTAACCCGGCGCGCGAATCTTGCAGCGGTACGGCTTGTTGGTGCCGTCGGCGACCAGGAAGACTCCGAACTCGCCCTTCGGGGCCTCGACCGCCGCATAAACCTCGCCGGCCGGCACGTGGTAACCTTCGGTATAGAGCTTGAAGTGATGGATCAGCGCTTCCATCGACCGCTTCATCTCGCCGCGCTTCGGCGGCACGACCTTGCCGTCCGTAGACGAGAACGGGCCGGTCCTGGCATCGCCGAGCAGACGGTTGACGCACTGCTTCATGATCTTCACCGACTCGCGCATCTCGATCATGCGGATCAGGTAACGGTCGTAGCAGTCGCCGTTCTTGCCGATCGGAATGTCGAACTCAAGGTCGGAATAGCACTCATAAGGCTGCGAGCGGCGCAGGTCCCAGGCTGCGCCCGAACCGCGGACCATGACGCCGGAAAAGCCCCAGGCCCAGGCGTCTTCGAGCTTGACGACGCCGATATCGACGTTGCGCTGCTTGAAGATACGGTTGCCGGTGAGCAGGTCGTCGATGTCGTCGAGCTTTGCCGGGAATTCATCGCACCAGATGCCGATATCCTCGACCAGTTCCGGCGGCAGGTCCTGATGGACGCCGCCCGGACGGAAATAGGCCGCATGCATGCGCGAGCCCGAGGCGCGCTCGTAGAACACCATCAGCTTTTCGCGCTCTTCGAAACCCCAGAGCGGCGGCGTCAGCGCGCCGACGTCCATCGCCTGCGTCGTGACGTTGAGGAGATGCGAAAGGATGCGGCCGATTTCCGAATAGAGCACGCGGATCAGCTGGCCGCGGATCGGGATCTGGATATCCAGGAGCTTTTCGACGGCGAGCGCGAAAGCATGTTCCTGGTTCATCGGCGCGACGTAGTCGAGGCGGTCGAAATAAGGGATCGCCTGCAGATAGGTCTTGGTCTCGATCAGCTTTTCGGTGCCGCGGTGCAAAAGACCGATGTGCGGATCGACGCGCTCGACGATTTCGCCATCAAGCTCCAGCACAAGGCGCAACACGCCATGCGCCGCCGGATGCTGCGGTCCGAAATTGATGTTGAAGTTGCGGACGTTGTGTTCGGTCATACTGCTTGCTCCATGCCGGGCGGCGGATCGCACCGGGCGGGAAAGACGTGTATTCGGCTGGCGCGGATGCGCCGGTCTTAGGCTTTGGCCTTTTCATCCCCGGGGAGCACGTAGTCCGTGCCTTCCCAAGGAGAGAGGAAGTCGAAACTGCGGAATTCCTGGCGCAGCTCGACGGGCTCATAGACGACGCGCTTGGCGTTGTCGTCGTAACGAACCTCGACGAAACCGGTGGTCGGGAAGTCCTTGCGCAGCGGATGGCCTTCGAAACCGTAGTCCGTCAGGATACGGCGCAGGTCCGGATGGCCGGTGAACAGGATGCCGTACATGTCCCAGGCTTCGCGCTCGAACCAGTCGGCGCCCGGGTAGACCGGGCAGGCAGACGGAACCGGCTCGTCCTCGGCGGTCGCGACCTTGATGCGGATACGCTGGTTCTGGCGGGGCGACAGAAGGTGATAGACCACGTCGAAACGCTTTTCACGCGCCGGATAATCCACACCGCAGATGTCGATAAAGCTGATGAACCCGCACTGCACGTCGTCACGCAGGAAGGTCAGCAGCGGCAGCAGGTTTTCCGCCGTCGCGGTCAGCGTCAGCTCGCCATAGGCGATTTCCGCATCCGCCACGAGGGACGGGCGCGCTTCGCGGATGTAGGTCGAAAGCTCGTTCAGGGCTTCACTCATGATCTTGTCCAATTACCCTTAGCCTCTGGCCTCAGCGCTCGATCGTGCCGGTCCGTCGGATCTTCTTCTGCAGCAGAAGCACGCCGTAGAGCAGTGCCTCCGCCGTGGGGGGACAGCCCGGAACATAGATGTCGATCGGCACGATGCGGTCGCAGCCGCGCACCACCGAGTAGGAATAGTGGTAATAACCGCCACCATTGGCGCAGGAGCCCATGGAGATGACGTAACGCGGCTCCGGCATCTGGTCGTAGACCTTGCGGAGCGCGGGCGCCATCTTGTTGGTCAGCGTGCCGGCGACGATCATCACGTCCGACTGGCGCGGCGAGGCGCGCGGCGCAAACCCGAAGCGCTCGACGTCATAACGCGGCATCGAAAGCTGCATCATCTCGACCGCGCAGCAGGCGAGGCCGAAGGTCATCCACATCAGCGAGCCCGTGCGGGCCCAGGTGATCAGCTCGTCCGTGGAGGTGACGAGAAAACCCTTGTCGGCGAGCTCATTGTTGATCTCGCCGAAGAACGCGTCGTCGCTGCCGATGGGCTTGCCCGTATTCGGATCGATAATGCCCTTGGGCTGTGGCGCGACGAGAGTGCTGCCGTTGTCGACTACTCCCATTCCAGCGCTCCTTTCTTCCATTCATATATAAAGCCGATCGTCAGAACGGCGAGGAATACCATCATCGACCAGAATCCGAACCAGCCAATCGCACCGAACGATACCGCCCACGGGAAAAGGAAGGCCACTTCGAGGTCGAAGATGATGAAGAGGATCGAGACCAGGTAGAAGCGAATATCGAACTTCATGCGCGCATCGTCGAAGGCGTTGAAGCCGCATTCGTAGGCCGACAGCTTTTCCGAATCGGGCGCCTTGTAGGCGACGGCGAACGGCGCAACCAGAAGCGCGATGCCGATCACCAGGGAAATGCCGATGAAAATCGCGATCGGGATATAGGAAGTGAGGAGTTCACTCATTGTATTCGATCCCAGCTTGCCTGAAGCGTCGGGAGACGACGCCTGAATATCAATGCACAGGCAAAGCGAACGTGCATTGCAACAAGCCGTGGTTAGCGCAGCCGAAGCCCCGGCGCAAGCTTTTTGAATGTCGCATCCTGCGCCAAAATGGAGCAGTTCAAACGATTATCAGCGGCCGCATCGTGGCGACAGCCTCCGGCCGTGATCGTCAGGGACCGGCAACGGCCAAATCATATTGGGAAGGGCGTTCTCTCGGATGGTAAATGGCGCGAGTGACGGGGCTCGAACCCGCGACCTCCGGCGTGACAGGCCGGCACTCTAACCGACTGAGCTACACCCGCGCATAATGCCGACTGGCGGCTCGCCCCCTACGCCCAAGAAGCGTAAAAAGCGGGTTGTTCGAAGAAGAGAATGGCGCGAGTGACGGGGCTCGAACCCGCGACCTCCGGCGTGACAGGCCGGCACTCTAACCAACTGAGCTACACCCGCGCATTTCTCTTGAGGTCGAAACCTCTTGGCCGGGCGACCTCAATCGCTCGGTTGAGCGGCTAACTAAGAGGTTCGTGATCGGGTGTCAAGCGCGTTTCAAGACAAAAGGATGACGTCTCGTCGCTTTGCCCTCTCCTGCCCCATATACGCCCCTGTCCAGTCGGCTCTTCCCCAAAATTTTCAAAAAAACATCATGAAAGCCCTTGCGGTTTTTCCGCGATCCGCATAGATCACGGCCACCGACGCGGCGGGCCCTAAGGCTCCGCAATCGCGAACGGGCGATTAGCTCAGTTGGTAGAGCGCCTCGTTTACACCGAGGATGTCGGGAGTTCGAGTCTCTCATCGCCCACCATTCCCACCCTGTTTCCTGCCTCTACTTCGAGTTTTCCCTCTTCCGGGAGATCGTGTCGCTGCGTCTAGCGCCTCGGTTTCGGTCGAGCGCTCGCAATCCCACTCGATTCTATTGGCTATCGCGGGGAAGAAAATCCGCCGTGAGCGCGACAGCTCGCTCCGTTCCGGCCGCCCCATAGCCTCCTATCCGCGAGACATATCAGGCGTTTCGCCGCCGAACGCTTCCGCGTGCCATCAATCATTCAGCGAATCTTTTCCGCCACTTCGTCCCCGCTCCTCAACCCGTTCCTAAAATCGGTTCCGAACTGCCCGTCTGCGGATAGACGCTCGGGCGCAGCCTGGAGCACGAGGAGACGGAAATGGGAAAACATCATTTCAGACACGGCGTCAACATGGGAGGCGCCGGCGGATGCGCCCGGTGCCGGACGGCGAACGTTCGCGGCGGGAGGGGATGATGCTGGATCTCGGACTTTCCCTGACCGGTCCCGGCGCTTTTTCCATCGGCGGCGGTGAGCCGCCCGAAGACGACGGGTTCACCCTGATGGATGCCGAAGGCAACACGCTTGCCGACGCAGAAAACAATCAGCTCACCATCAGCCAACTCACGATCAGCCGATTCATCGGCCTGGAGGACTGACACGATGCCATCGCGCCAAATTCCGAAACTCTACATTCCCTCAGATGCCACCGAAGCGGCAATCCGGGCCGTACATGCGGCAGCGGTCGCGGCGGCCGGCGGCGGCACCATCCTGCTGCCGGATGCGGTGATCACGCTCACGGAACCGCTCCCGGTCGCCTCCGGCATCGGTTACCAGGGCGTGCAGCCGGTGCTGAACTATCTCAACGACACCCTTCCGGACAGCGGATGGGATTTCATCGGCGGCACCGTGCTTGCCGGCGACGGCTCGTTTCCGGCTTTTGCCGCCAATGACGCAGACCTTGGCTCGCCGTCCGCGACGATCACCGCCGACTGCATTACCGGCTGGCGGTGCGAGCATATCGGCTTTACCGGCTTCACACGCGCCGTCAGCATCGGCGCCGTGAACAATATCGGCCTGCAGTTTTCCACCATCCACGACCTCTTCATCCGCGACTGCAGCGACTGGGGCATGTTCCTTGCCAATTTCATGCACACGCATGTTTCCCGGGTCTGGACGCATCTTTGCGAAAACGGCCAGTATTATGCATCGTTGCTGCCGGGCTCGACCCTGATGCCCGGAAACAGCCGCTTCGATTCGCTCTTCAACATCATCCCCGCCGATGGGCGAGACAATCGGCTCTGCCGCGGTATCGTATTCGAAGCCGGCGGAGACGGCGCCCGTCTGAACGAGATGTATGCCGACCGCATCCAGAACAACGCCTTCAACCGGACCGAGCTTGTGGTGAGCGCGACTTTCTCCGACGGTTCGGCGAATATCACCGTTGCCGACGGCAGCAAATTCCGGGCGCGCATGCCGGTCGCGTTCACGAGCAGCGACTACGGGATCACGGCCGGGCGGGTCCATGTCGTCAAGTCGGTTAGCGGCAACACGATCCAGATCGGCAAGGCCTTCACCTCCCCGCCCATGATCGCGTCCGGCAACGGTTCGCTGATGCTTTCGTCCTGGGGCATGCCCTGTTTCGAGTTGAGTTCCCGCCACGAAGGCGCGTTCGTCTCCAATTCGCGCTTCCTCGGCGTGGATGTGGAGGGCGGCTCCGGCGCCGGGATCTACGTGGAGAACGCACAGGGCTGCGATCTCAACGTCTCAGAAGTCTCCGGTGATAGGAATGCCGATATTGTCGGGCGCCGCGTGGGTTTCAGCCGCTTCTACAGCAGCAACACAGCGGTGACGGATTTCGACGCGGTCTCGGCCACCAGCCAATTTCACGGCGCGCGTGGAGTTAGCCGTCAAGCAATGTTGTCGGGTCTATGGACAGACCAGACCCGCGGCGGATTGGCCGCGTTCAACATTCGTGGCGATGCTTGGGAAAACCAAGGCGATCTGGAAGTCAGGGGCGGCAACAGTTTCATCTATCCCCGCTTCGGGATGGGAATGAAGTCGACGCTCAAGACCGCGAACACCGTGCTCCACCCGCTGGATGCCGGCCTCGTCACCTTCGACGCCGCGTCGGCGCTCGTCTGCACGCTGCCCGCGATCACGAATTCGTCGGATGCGTCCTCGCTGGTGGGATTGCCGTTTCATATCGTCAACGCCGGATCGGCGGATCTGGCGGTCAATACCAACGGCACGCAGCTCTTCAACAAGATCGCGGGCAAGACCGGCCATACGTTGAATGCCGGCGAAAGCCTGTTGGTGGTCGCCGCCGAAGGGGCGGGCTCGACGCTCTTCTGGGCCGCCTTCCCGAGTGTGGGCGTTGCCTGAACCGCTGTGCTTCGCGGGCTGTCGCTTCAGAACGGCAGTCCGGTCAATCGCGCCAGCGCCGCGCGCTTTTCCTCAAGCGTTTTAAGCGACCGGAGCGATCGGTCGAATTCCATGACCTTCGCGCCGACGAGGAAACGGTACCAGTAACCTTGCAGGACATGGTAGATCAGCCCTTCGCGGCCATCGAGAAAGCCAAGTTGGCCGACATAGCGGAACAGGAAATAGCCGAGCGCAGCGACAGGGAACGGGAGCCGGTTATAGATCTGCTCTTTGATGCGCCGCTTGAGGGAGGCCTGACGCGACGAGGCGGCTTGCGAAAGGGCAGGTTGTTCGACAAACAGGCCATGGCGGCGGCCGAGCACGTCAGCCGCTTCAAGGGTCGCGTACCCGTTGTGCTTGCCCGTGAAGAAGCTGAGATCGTTGAGATTGTGATCCGAGAACGGCGCGTCGAAAAGGACTATGCGGCCGCCCTTCACGACGATGTGCTCGTCCATCCAGCGGTCCTCGACATGTCCCTGTCCCCGCCGCCAGATGCGGGTGAGGATGAGCGGATACCGTCCACCATGGCGGATCCAGCGTCCGAGGAAGATGTGCTTTCTCTTGAGGTTCACGCCTGCGACATCGGCAGCGAGAGTGGGAAGCTTGTCGGCGATCTCCACCGCCAGCTCGGGTTCGATCACCTCATCCGCATCGAGCCGCATGATCCAGTCGGCTGAGATCGGCGCATTGTCGAGCCCCCACTGGAACTGCCTGGAATAATTGATCCAGGGGTTGCTGAGGACGGTTGCGCCAAGTGAGCGGGCAATCTCGACCGTGCCGTCGGTCGAGAAACAATCGATGACGAAGACCTCGGACGCGAAAGGCGCGACACTTTTCAGCGCCCGGGCGATGTGGCGCTCTTCGTTATAGGTGAGGATGAGGACGGCGAGGCTGGCCATTCGACGACGTGTCCCGATCAGGAGTTCAACCGCACCGGAAAGATGCCGGGCTTGTCCCGCTCGAAGCGCCGCCGCAATTTCCGGGCCGGATTGCCGGCATAGATCGTCCACGGATCGAGGTTGCGGAAGGTGACGGCGCGGGCGCCGAGCACCGCGCCCTCCCCGACAGTGACACCCGGCCCGACAAACGCTTCCGCCGCGATCCAGGCATTCGCACCGACGACGATGGGTCTCGCAACCAGCTGGAAATCGGCATCGTCGACATCATGCGTGCCGGTGCACAGATGGGCGCCCTGGGAGACGATTGCGTGGGCGCCGAGTTCGATGCGATCCATGCAGTAGCAATTCACATCCCTTCCGAGACAGGAATACGCGGCCATGGCGAGGTTCGGCGGATACCAGATCTCGACGCCTGGATAGATCCGCGCCGTCCGGTCAATCCGGGCTCCGAAGCACCGCAGCAGGAACCGGCGCCATGCAAACAGCGGCACCGGCGTCCAGCGGCCGAAAAGGCTCCAGACGAGGTTCCATGCAAGCCGGAACAACCGGTGCCCCAGCGGGAAACTCGGAGCTCCCAGCCGCGGATTGGAGGTCTTCGCGTCAAGCGGCTTCATGAAGGCCTCGTGGGGAGATGGAGTGCAGAATGGCGATGAGGTCGCGGGCTGCCACCTCGATGTGGAAATGCCGTTCGAAGCCCGCGCGGGCATGGGCGCGCATGGCGCTTTTGCTGTCGTCGGAGAGCGAGAGCCATGACCGGAGCAGGCTTTCGATGCCCTCCGACGTGTCGCGCCCGACGAGGCCGCCGCCGCTCATTTGCACTTCACGCCAGATATTGACCTTGTCGGTCAGCAGGACCGGCGTTGCGCAGGCCATGGCTTCCGCGACGACGATGCCGAAATTCTCCTGGTGCGACGGCAGGACAAAGGCTTCGGCAGCCCGGAAGGCGCCCCATTTGGCGTCGCCGGCCAGCATGCCCGGCCAATAGATACGATCGGCGATGCCGGCCTTGGCGGCTTGGACAATCAGTTTCGATTTCAGCCCGGACTCATCCGGCCCCGCCATCACCAGGTCGAGATCAGGATCGGACGCGGCGATCTTCGCGAAGGCTTCGACGAGGAGGTCGCAGCCCTTCTTTGCGTGGAAACGGCTGAGGAACAGCAGGAACCGCTTGTCCTTCAATTCCGGCAGAAGCCGGTGGAATGCGGCAAGCTGGTTCTCTACCCCCGCCGGCGGATCAGCCGTGCCGAAGGCGACGATACGCTCCGGGTAACTGTACCCCCGGAAGACGCCGCGCGCCCGGCGGCGCTCTTCTTCGCAGGTAAACAGGACCGCCGCTGCATCCCGGAGAACCCTGCCCTGCCAGGCGAACCAGAACGCCTGTTTGGCGACGTGCCTGAGCGGATGGGTTTTACGGAACCATGGGTCCATCATGCCATGGGTGAAGACGATATAAGGCAGGCCTGCCCGCCTCAGGGCCGACCAGCCGCCGACAGAGGCATGGTTCCAGAGGCCATGGATGATCACCGCATCAAAACGATCCGCGTTCGCGGCGATCCAGCGTGGCAATTCCGGCGTATATCCGTATCTCCGGGTCCATCGCCCGCAGGCATGAACGGGGAAGGGAAACTCTCCCACATAGGGCGCCGAGGGTTTGTCCAGCGTGACGACTTCCACCGCATGGCCCAGACGCGCCATTTGCAGTCCAGTCAGCCGCAGCGCCTCGATCGGGCCTCCGGTTTCGGGATCGGCGCTGGCGATGATGTTGAGGATTCTCATGGCAGCTCCGCGATGATTTTTTCGAGATTTCCCTTGAAGTGCACCATGAGATAGCGAGAGCGGATCTTTTCGGCCCCCGCCTCTCCCATCGCCGCTGCCGTGTCCGGATGGGCGAGAAGCATCGCGATTTTCTCGGCGAGCGCGTCGATATCCCATGGGTTCACGGCAAACGCGTCGATCCCGTCGGTAATGATCTCCGCCGCTGCATCCTGTGTGCCGCAGATCACCGGCAGGCCGTGCAGCCAGGCTTCCAGAAAAACGATGCCGAACCCCTCCTTGGACGAGGGCATCGCGAACAGGCAGGCCTGGGCATAGGCCTCGGCCCGTCTCGCATCGGATACGCGGCCCAGAAATTCGACCCTCTCTTCGACCGCGAGCTCGCGTGCCAACGACGCCAGTTCCGATCTGAGCGGCCCCTCGCCGACGATCCGGAGGATGCATTCCACGTTACGGCGCTTGAGAAGAGCCACCGCCTTGATCAGGGCGTCGATATTCTTGCCGCGGTCATGCCGATCCAGCCGGGCGACCGTCAGGATGTTGCAGCGATTCGTTTCCTGAACGGGCTTCCGGTCGATGCCATCGACGGCGTTCGGAAATAGCCTGAACGTCTCGGCGGGAAGGTTGAACGCCTTCTGCATCCGGCTTGCGGTGAAGGCGCTGACGGAGGCGATCCGGCTGAGGGCTCTTGCCATGAGCGGTTCATAGAATCGCATGCGGCGATGGGCCGGATCGTTCCAGACCTCGTCGCCGTGGACGAAGAGCACGAGCTTGATTCTTGGAGACAGCAGCTTGCACAACAGTCCCACCGGCAGAAGGTTGATATGCCCGAGGAACAGGATTTTGCAGTTGAGGGCAGCGACAGCCGAGTGGACGATGAAGCCCAGGCGCCAACTGCCAAAGGCGCGGATTGCGGCCGCCGTGGTCTCGGGAATGTCAGCCTTGCCATCGCGCATGATGTGGATGGCCGGCCGCTTCCAGCCGTTGTCGCCGGAGATTTCCGCCAGGGCAGCGATAACCCGTTGGTTGAAGCGCTGGACACCGCCTATCCGGCCATAGGTGTCCAGGGCCAGGAACAGAATGCCGAGATTGGACGCCTCCGTCTTCCTCATCGGGAGCCACCATGTTTTATCTCGGTGACTTGATCGATGATCCGCCGGGCCAGGACCTCGTTATAGGTCCCGTTCGCAAACGTGCGCCGGTGCCCGGCGTCGGCGATCGCTTGGCGCCGGCCGTCATCCGCCAGCAGGCGTTTGCAGGCCTCCGCGCAGTCATCCGCTCCATCGAAAAAGATGGCTTCCTCACCCTCCTTGTAGAGCTGTTGATGATGCGGAGTGCGGGGAGCGCACATGGCGGTGCCGATGGCGGGAATTTCGGCAGATCGCGTCGTATGCAGATCGGCATTTTGGCCGTTCAGCAGAACCAGAGCGATTTTCGCGCCGGCAATTGCGCGCGTGTAGTCAAAACCTTCAAGGTGATCGGAACGGATAAAGGGCTGCAGCAGCCGGTATTCCGGCGCTCTTTTCCATCGGGACCCGTGGATGGCGAGCGGCACGCCCCTTTCGATCAGCCGCGCCATGAAGGCGCCGCGGCCGGGCATCCATGTGCCGACGAAAACGACGTCGGACGACCATCGGCTTTTCTCCTCCAGCGTCGGCGACAGAAGGCGATGCACGACCTCGTCCGCGGACTGCCAGATCGTGTCGATCCGCCTTGCGCCTCTCCCCGCCATCATCTCCTCGATGCCGTCACGGCGCACGGCGACGACCAGATCGTAGTGCGGGAGGGCCCGGTGAAGGATGCTCCAGCGGAGGCGTTCCGGAGCCGGGTTCAGATAGGGGTTGTCGGCGTTGTAGTTGACGATGATCGGCGCCGCCTTGCGGATGACGTTCAGGGCGGCTGTTCCGACCACGTCACCGCAATCCACGAGGGCAAAATCGAAGCGCTGCCCGCCGATCCACCGGCCGAGCCCGTTTGCCACGACGCGATCGATGCCCGGGCCACCTGCCCTGTTCAACCACGGCGCCCAATGAGGCGGCAAGAGGGCGTAGGGAGACAGGTGCAGAACCGCGAAGCCGATGCGCCGGAATGCCGCCGCCCGCTGCAGGCTGGTCCCCGATTCCGCGCCGATATAGAGGAGCCTCATCTCAGCTTCACGCCCCTCGTCAGCCAGAACATCAGCGCATAGAGCAGCACCGTCTGCGGCAGTGCCCGGACAAGGTTGCCGGCCTGGACCGCGACCGATTCGTCCATGAGGCCGTTCATGAAGAAGCGGACGACACAGATGCAGGCGAGAGCCGAAAGCAGCACATGTCCGTCCCGCATCCGGATCGTGAGCGCATCGCCGACAATGAAAGTCGCGAAGGTGAAGATGGCGAACACAACCACGTAAAACGCGCCGAGAACGACGAAACCATCGGCGATCGACGAGCCGGTGCGGTAACTTCCCAGCTCATCGCCGGTGACGAGAAAGTTGTAATAGTCGCCGGACGAAAAGGCGTTGTCGGATTTATCGAGTCCGGGCGCGAAAAAATTCAGAACCGGCGTCGGAAGCAGCAATAGCAGCTGATTGAGGGCATTTTCACGCGCCAGCTCCTCACCGGCCTGCGACAGCGAAAGCCCGAGAGCGACGTTGTGGTCGATGTATTTGGTGGCGACGAAGCGCGCCAGCAGCGGATTGTCGATGTAAATTTCGTTATAGCTGCCCTCGGCCAGGATCCGGTCCGTCTCCCGCCGGGACTGCAGCGCATCTCCATCGAAATACGTGCCGATGGTCGAGAGGACGAGATCCTGCGACGAGATGTCCGAGCGGTCGTCACGGGCAATGACCATGGCGGTCGCCAGATCGGAGAGGATGCCGGTCGGAACGGGGCTGAGCAGGACGGCGACCGCGAGCCAGATCACGCGCCGCCTCGTCAGGATGAAGCGTCCGATCACCACTGCGACGGCGAGGCAGATCAGCACGGTCAGGAGGTTGACCGCGAATACGCCGCGGCTGTTGCGTGCCAGCGCGATATAGAGCGTCAGGGCGCAGTAGGCGGTCAGCGCGAACCAGTTGACCGTGCGCTTGCCGTTCGGCGGATCGATGAGGTAGGCGGCAACCGGGATCAGGAAAGGCGCGACGGAAAATTGCGACATTCCGGCAAGCAGTTTGAAGGCGATATCGCCGAAATTGTCCTCGCCCCAGCGGTCGGCATGCGCGTACCAGGACCCGAACGACCCGAGCAGCCCCATCCACCACAATTGCCGGTTTGTCGGCGAACGATAGAGGCCGAGCGGCGCAAGGATCCTTTGGCGGATCGCCATCGTCGCGGCCTGCATTACCCGCGACTGCGCATAGAACCAGTGCAGCGCCACCGCCCATAGCTGCAGCAGTGCAAGAACAGAAAATGTGGATACCGGCGTCTCAAGGTTGAAGGTGATCGGCTTCCAGGCGAATGTCTGGACGATCAGGGCAGCTAGGCTCGAATGGACCTGAAAACCGAGCACCACCAGCGTCGAGATCGTAAATCGTTCTATCCGCCTCGGCTTGGTGCAGTAGGAAAATACCAGGATTCCGATCAGTCCGGCTGAAACGGCACAGAACATATTGGCCAACTCGGGCGATATGGCCAGCTGGATTGCCGTGCAGAACAGGATCACAATCACCACGCCCCAGCGGACCTGGGCGACGTAACGGGAATTGCGGCGGCGTTGCCCTTGTACCGAACGACGGCCGAATACCATGTCGCCGCTCGCCAGACCTCCACTCCCCATCATAGCCGATCCCCCGTGAGAACCACCCGCTTGCGGGAGAGGGTTGGAAGGCGCCTTTGAAGAATCACCCGCATATTGGCCGGCAGGGACCGATAGGCCATCCATGCCGCCAGCAGCGAACCGAGCATCGCCGGGAGGGATGACCAGCCGGCCGATTGAGGCCAGACTGCCATGGCGAACAGCCCGGCGATAACCGAGAGGCCACCGCCAACGGATGCGGTGAAGGCATGGATTGGTGGGCGCGACCGCAGCTTTCGGAGCGCGGCGCAGGCGGCTCCGGCGTAGATCAGGAAACTGGCGATCTCGGCCGCCAGAAGCGAGAAGCCGGCGCCCGGCAACCCCCATGAGGTCAACGTCAGATAACAACCGATCGCCGTGATCAGCAGAGACACGCCGTTCGCGACGATCTGCGGCAGCAGGATGTTGTTTCCTCGGACGATCGAAGCGAGCGGCTGGGCGAAACCGTAGACGATGATGCAGGTGCAGAGCGAACCGAACAGCAGCGGGTCGAGGTGGAAATTGCCGCGGGTCCACCATAGGAAAAGGCCGGGCGCAGCCCATTGAAGCAGAAGGCAGGCGGGACCGATGACGCCCAGCACGAAAATCCAGCTTAGAGTGACCGCGGCTTCCGCCGGCTCGCTCTTCCCTTCCCTCAGATAGCGCAAGAGCTCGGGCTCGACCGGGCCTGCCAGCGCATTGATGCCCTGCATCGCTATATTCGACAGCGTCCGGGTCGCGGTGAACGCACCGAGAAGGCTGACGCCGGCGAGCGGGGCGATCAGTAGTCGGATGCCCTGCTGGTTTCCGATAGCGAGCAGCTCGCGGAGCGATACGAACAGGCTCCTCGTGAGGTTGGACCAGCCTCTGCGCAGATCGGGGACGGCGAAGCCGATTTCTTCACACCGCCAGAGACGAAAGCAGTCGAGATGAATGGCGATGTTGACCACCACGTTGGCGACCGACGAGGCGATGACGGCGTCGAGGACGTCACCGCCGGAAACGACTGCCGCGAGGGCCGCGAGGTTGACGCACACCAGCAGCGCAAACCGCCACCACGCCATTCTCGCGTAATAGCCGAAAGGGATGAGCGCCCGCCCGAGGATGCCGCCGACGGAGCTGGTGACGAGCCAGGCGAGCGCATAGGCGATCATCGAGCCCGATAGGTCGTCCATCAGCTCCGCAGGAACGAAATCTCCGAACAACGCGTCGGCCCATCTGAAGGCAGGGACAGCTATCCAGAAGCACAGAAGTATCGTTCCCAGCAGAATGGCGGCCGGGATGGACGAGGCGAAGTCCCGCCTTACGGCATCCCTGGTGCCGAGGCGCTGGAACTCGTAACCGAGATAGTTCTGATGGCCGAGGTCGAACACGACGGAGAGGGAATAGAGCGTCTGCAGCAGGACCCAGAGCCCGAATTGCTGCGCCGACCACCAGCCGAGCATGATCGGCACGCTGATCGTCTGGATCAGGATATTGGCGGCAAGCAACGCCCCATTGGCGATCGAACCCGAGATTAGCCGTACTGACACACTCATCGAAAACGCGACCTACGGCTACACGGTTGACCTTCTCAATAATTTTCGCGCGACGATGCGGACGTCCGTCGCACGGTCGGCAAGCATGTTTTCCAAAAAATCGGCAAACCCGAGCGGTGCGGTTTCCTGGGCCAGGTTCATGAACGGAGAGGCGAAGGCGGGCTGCCTGCCAGGAAAACGGACCGCCTTTGGCCAGAATAGCGGCGTGACCGGATGGAGGTAGGAATGGGCGGGCGTCCATCCCAGCCATTTCAGCCGGAACCATTTTTGCGCGTTCACCTGATGCGCATGTCCCCAGCTGGTGATCTTTTCCCACATCTCGGCGTCGCTCATGACGTAGCCGTAGTGGTAGCAGGGCGCATCGACGAGGATGGTCGCAGCAGGGGTGGTCTTCCGGGCAGTATCGAAGCGAACGCCGCTTTTGCAGCGGATCGCGAACCCCGCGTTGACATCCCTGATCGAGCCATCGCCGCTGGTCAGCACCAGCTCGGGCGTTTTCCAGAAATTGTGCCATGGGGTCAGGATGCGGTCATGCCTGCCGTCCGCCGCCATGAATTCGAGCAGCGTTTCCCAACCGCTGTCCGGATAGAACTCGTCGGCGTCCTGGATGACCAGCCAGTCGTAACCTTCGACAATCGCCCGATCGAGGCAGTCGTTGCGGGTGTCCTCCTCGGTCTCGAAGTCGGTACAGATCACCTCGATCTCGCAACTCACGCCTTTTGAGCGGGCGAAGGCGATCGCTTCATCCACCTTGTCCCTGGTCGTCGGATTTGTCCTCGTGGCGCGAGAACCGGGGGCATAGGCCCAGGGACGCTCCGGCCGGACGATGAAGATCTTGTCGACGAAACGGCCACAGTTCTCGACGACGTGCGGCAGAAACCGATCGACGTTGTAGGCGAGGATGTGACCGGCGACTCTCATGGCTCACCGCTGTCGATGAGCTGCCTTATGGCGATGATGGCCGGCCGTTTCGACAGGCTCTGCACGAGAGCATCCTGGGAATGCGGCTGCCATGCGTCCCGCTCGGACATCGCACGGAGAATACAGGCCGCCAGGTTTTCCGGATCGTTCGGCGGCGTCAGATAAACCGCGTCCTCGACGAACTGCGCCAGTTCCGTGCCCGCGTCGGCCGTGACAAGAACAGGCTTTCCCGAGGCAAGCATGCCGCCGAGTTTCGACGGCAGTGTCAGGTCGGCGGCGCTCCTGTCCTGCGGCAGCACGTGCAGATCCGGCATGTTGAGGAACGCGTTCAGCTTGGAATAGGGCTGAAAGGCCAGGAAACGGAGATTCTCGATATGGCCGTAACGGGCTTCGAGTTCCGGCTTCTGCGGCCCCTCGCCGGAGATCACGAAATGAATGCGCCGCTCGCCCTTGAGACGCTCGGCCGCATCGAGCAGCACGTTCAGGCCCTGCTTGGCGCCGATACTGCCCGAATAGAGGACGACGAAATCGTCGCGGCCGAAACCAAGCTCCGCGCGGTAGGGGCTGACGTCTTCCATGGGGTGGATATGCGCGAGATCCACCCAGTTGCGGACGACGGATAGTTTTGCGTTCGGGACGCCTTTCCCGGCCAGGCCTTCAGCCATACGGTTGGAAATGGTGACCAGCCGATCGAACCTGGCAAGCACGCCGCGCTCGAAAACGTGGCCGACCGTCTTCAGCCAGGCCTTGGAGCTCAGATGCCCGACGGCGAACGCCGCGTCCACCTCGAGGTCGTGAACATGTAGCACGGTCCGAGCGCCGACAAATCTGGCCGCAAGCTGCGCGACGGGCGCGGCAAACAGCGTCGGTTCGACGCAGAAGACGGTGACCGGGCGATGCCGCAGGATCTGCCAGAAGACCAAGGGCGCCGAGGTGAGCGCAAAGGAGAGCGGCGCCAGGAGCCGCCAGATGCCGCCCATCTTCCGCCGCAGCATCAACGGCGCTCGCAACACCGAGATACGCCCCTCGATCTTCGAGGAATAGCGGTTCCGATATCCGGCCTGGACCGCCCAGTCGGGGTAATGCGGCGGGGTGGTCACCACCGTGACGTCCATGCCCTCGGCGGCGAGATATTCGGCGATTTCGCCGGTATATTTGCCGACGCCCGCGGTCTCGGGCGCGTAGTTCATCGCATAGACGACCACGCTTTTGCGTGGCGATGTGGCAGCTGCCGTGGCCAGCCCCGGTGCAGCGTCGAACGTTTGTTCGCATTCGTCGCTGAGGGGCTGGGCGGCGGCTGTCATCAGGCAGCATCTCCGCGTTTGCGCTCAAGATATTCGCCCTTGAGGAAGGCCTGGTAGGCATCGGTTATGCCTTGCTCCAGCCCGATCCTCGGCGACCAGCCGAGCGCCCGCAGCTTGGCCGCGCTCATCAACTTGCGCGGCGTGCCATCGGGTTTGGTGAGATCATGAGAGATATCCCCCTGGAAACCGACGACCTTGGACACCAGTTTGGCGAGTTCCAGGATGGTCACGTCCTCGCCGGAACCGACATTGACATGGGTTTCCGCCGAATAGGTCTTCATCAGATGGACGCAGGCGTCGGCGCAATCGTCGACGTGCAGGAATTCGCGGCGCGGCGTGCCGGTGCCCCATACGGTGATGTCCGGAAGGTGGCCGGTCTTCGCCTCATGCGCCTTGCGGATCAATGCCGGCATGACGTGGCTGGATTTCAGGTCGAAATTGTCGCCGGGGCCGTAAAGGTTGGTGGGCATGGCCGAGATGAAGTCGCTGCCATGCTGCTTGCGATAGGCCTGGCAGAGCTTGATGCCGGCGATCTTGGCGATCGCATACCATTCGTTGGTCGGCTCCAGCGAGCCGGTCAAAAGCGACTCCTCGACGATCGGCTGATCGGCGAATTTCGGGTAGATGCAGGACGAGCCGAGGAACATCAGCTTTTCGACGCCGACCTTGTGGGCGGCCTCAATGATATTCGCCTCGAGGATGAGGTTGTCGTAGAGGAAATCGGCCGGATAGGTGTCGTTGGCGAGGATGCCGCCCACCTTGGCGGCCGCCAGGAACACTGCGTCCGGGCGGTTCTTCTCCATCCAGGCCTCAACTTCCGCCTGGCGCGTCAGATCGGCATCACCGCGCGACGCCGTCAGTATCTCGCAGCCTTCCGAGGCCAGACGGCGGACGATCGCCGAGCCGACCATGCCGCGATGTCCCGCGACATAGACCTTCTTCCCCGCAAGGCTGTAGATCGTCTCAGGCATGGGAGAGACCCTTGTTGCCACCCGCGGTCGGCACGTTGCGCGCCATCACCTTCAGGTCTTCCCGGACCATTTCGGCGATCAACTGGTCGAGATTGGTCTCGTGCTTCCAGCCGAGCTTCCGGTGCGCCTTGGTGGGATCGCCGATCAGAAGGTCGACTTCCGTCGGGCGGAAATAGCGCGGATCGATAGCCACGACGCATTCGCCGGATGTCGTATCATAGCCCTTCTCCTCGACGCCCTCGCCGCGCCACTCGATCGGCATGCCGACCTTGGCGAAGGATTTTTCGACGAAGGACCGGACCGTATGGGTCTCGCCGGTTGCCAGGACGTAGTCGTCCGGCTCGTCCTGCTGCGTCATCAGCCACATGCCGCGCACGTATTCACGCGCATGGCCCCAGTCGCGCTTGGCGTCGAGATTGCCGAGAAAGAGGCGTTCCTGAAGGCCCAGATGGATGGCGGCGGCCGCGCGAGTGATCTTGCGGGTGACGAAGGTCTCGCCGCGGATCGGGCTCTCGTGGTTGAACAGAATGCCGTTGGAGGCATGCAGGCCGTAGGCCTCGCGATAGTTGACGACGATCCAGTAGGCGTAGAGCTTGGCAACCGCATAAGGCGAGCGCGGGTAGAAAGGCGTCGTCTCGCTCTGCGGCACTTCCTGCACCTTGCCGTACAGTTCCGAGGTCGAGGCCTGGTAGAAGCGGGTCTTCTTGGAAAGGCCGAGGAGCCTGATCGCCTCGAGCAGGCGCAGAGTGCCGGTGCCGTCGGCATTGGCGGTATATTCCGGCGTCTCGAAGGAGACCTGCACGTGGCTCTGGGCGGCGAGATTGTAGATTTCGTCCGGCTGGGCTTCCTGCACGACGCGGATGAGGTTGGTCGAATCCGTCATGTCGCCGAAATGCAGGATGAACCGCGGGTCTGCCACATGCGGATCTTCGTAGAGATGCTCGATGCGGTTGGTGTTGAACGAGGAAGAGCGCCGCTTGATGCCGTGGACGGTATAGCCCTTGGACAGCAAGAGTTCCGCAAGGTAAGCGCCGTCCTGGCCCGTTACCCCGGTGATCAATGCTACCTTGCCGTTGCTCTTCACATTTCCAGTCATCATATCCCCCTAACGGAACCCGTCAGTCTTTAAGTGAAACGTGCACGTCTATCCGCGCAATGTGCCAGTCGCAAGCACTGAGAACACTATTGTGATGTCCCCCGGAATGCGGCGAATCCGAGACATACAGTGATTCGTAGCATCTCGGGCTTATGCCAAACATTGCAGTGAAACGCTTCAGAAAAGATCATCGGCTGTTGTCAGGCTTCTCCCTTGTCGTTTTGATCCTGGTTGCGGTGCCGACGGAAGCCGGCGTCGGATCAGGATGCGTTTCATGGTAGTACTGCGTGTAACGCGATGCATAATAGTCCGGCGAACCGTACCCCTCATAGAGCTTCATTCTGGCGGCATCGACCTTGTTGAGGATGACGCCGAGGCAACGGCCGGCGATCTGCGGTTCCGCATTTAGGGTATCCTTCACGGCCTTTCGGGATGTCTCGCCCCACTCGACGACCATGATGAAGCCATCGACACGCGGGGCGATGGCCCTCGCATCGACGACAGGGCCGAGCGGCGGCAGGTCGAGGACGATATAATCGAAGTCGCCGGCCATCTGCGCCAGCAGCCTGGCCATGGCGGCCGATGCCAGCAGTTCCGATGAATGAGGTGTCCGCCGCTTTACGACCGCAGGCAGGAACCTCAAGCCGGTCTCCGGATCGATCAACATCGCCGAGGCCGGCGTCTGGCCTTCCAGCAGCACTTCGAGCAGCCCCTCTTCGGCATGCTGGCCCAGCGCCCTCGTGGCACCCGGATTGCGAAGATCCGCATCGATCAGCAACGTCCTTGCACTCCCCGCCAGCGCCTGGGCGAAATTCATGGCGATCGCCGATTTACCCTCGCCCGG
This sequence comes from Neorhizobium tomejilense, assembly GCF_964254135.1. Taxonomy (NCBI): domain Bacteria; kingdom Pseudomonadati; phylum Pseudomonadota; class Alphaproteobacteria; order Hyphomicrobiales; family Rhizobiaceae; genus Neorhizobium; species Neorhizobium tomejilense. Next base: position 1,021,341 of record NZ_CAXUSO020000001.1, on the reverse strand, counting down.
CAGCATCGAAACGATGCCGATGATCTTATGCGGCCTGTCGATATGGACGTCCGCCGCGATCCGGGCGCTGCGCAACGTTTCGGCAAAGGCGGAAGACGGATGCTCCAGCGCAAAGGCCGATAGGCCGTTCTTCCTCCAGACCTCCCCCTTCACGGGCTCCGTCGGGGGGCTTCCGCCCGGCTGCGGTTCCACCAGCGGTACCGAGCCCAGATATTCCAGGCCCAGAACATCCCTCACCTGTTCGCCGGTACGGAAGAACCGGTCCCGGAATTCGCGGAATGCCCCGACCGCTCCGCCGACGCCGCAGCCAAGCGCGAGGCAAAGCGCAAGCACCAGCGACAGCCGCGGCTCGCTGGCGCCCGTCGGCGGCACCGCACGGGAAATGATCCGCGCCTCCGTGACGGGAAAGGACTGCTGCTGCACGGCCTCCTGATATCGCTGCAGGAACGTCTGATAGAGGTTCCGGTAGGTTTCGGCCGCCCGTTCCAGTTCCCGCAACTGTACCTGCGTTTCGCTCGCGGTGACGCTGATGTCGGTGGCGTTGCGTACCCCTTGGGTGATCTGGCGTTCGCGCGACCGGGCGACCTCCAGCTCGCTTTGGTAGCTCCTGGCGATCCGCCTGATCTCGTCGAACATCAGCCGGTCGTATTCCGCCATATCCTGGCGAAGGCGGGCTGCCTGGACATGGTCCGGCCCCAGCCGCCTCGATATCTCGGCCTCCCGCTTCGACGATTCCAGGTATTTTTCGCGCAGCGAACTGATGACCGAACTGTCCAGCGCGTCGGTGACGATCGCGTCCCTCTCGCCACTCGCGATGATCGCTTCGATCCGCTCGGAACGCGCCCGGGCTCTGGCCGTATCGGCACGCGCTACGATCAGCTCGCTGTTCATTTCGGTAAGCTGCTGGTCGGAAACGAGTTTGTCATTGGCAACAACAAGCCCGTTTGCGGCGCGAAATCTCTGGACCGCCAGATCCGATTCCAGCGAGCGCTGTCGCAGTTCCTCGATGCGCTCCTGCAGCCAATTGCCGGCCCGCCTTGTGGCATCGTATTTGGCGTCCAGCTTGTCGGTCAGATAGGCATCCGCGATCGCGCCGGCGACGGCTGCGGCAAGCCGCGGCGATGTGGCCGTGAACGCGATTTCCAGGACATAAGAACGCCCGACGCGCGAAACCTTCATATTGCCGAGAAGCATGGCGAGTGCCTGGCGCCGTTGCGCCTCGATCTGATCGGGACCGGACTGGCTGTCTCCTCGCAGCCATTGCCCGACATGAAGCATCGACCGCAAGTCCGAAGCCACGGCCAATATCAGGTTTCGGCGGCCGGCCATGAATTCCGGATCGTCCTGCAATTTCAATCTGTCGACCGCCGACAGGCCGATCGTCTCGGAGCGCAGCAGTTCGACCTGGCTGAGGACGGACGCCTCGTCGTCCAGGACCCCGCCGATCGTTGACAATTGCTCGACGACCTGCCGGTTGCCGCGGTCGATCAGCACGCTGGTCCTGGCGGTATATCGAGGCACGGCGGTGAGGAGGTACCCGATGCCGAGCGCCAGGAACACCGCGACGCAAAGGCCGACCACCCGCCACTGCCGCCGAACGATGGCGATCAGGCCGTCCATGTCCAGTTCCGGAGCTTCCTCGTTGCGGGGCTCCTGCTGTTGGCGAGTGAGAAAAACCGGCCGCTGGTTCATCGCACCACCCGACCGATGCGCGTAGCGGCCCAAGCCGACCCGGAGCGGCCGCATGCGGCCTGAATGTCAGTCGCGCCAGGCATCATGACTACTCGCGATATCCCGGGTGGAGGCGGTGACCGAATTGAGGATGGTAAGGAACTTTACAAGCTCGACCGCATCGGCCGTCGATACATAGATCACGTCCTTGTCCTGCATGGGAAACTGCTGGACGGCGAAGAACGCCGCCGGATCGCGCAGATTGGAGCGGAAGATCACCGGCACGTCCCGCGCTCTGAACCGGCCGACGTCGAGGCCGATATTGCGCAGAAGATCACGCTCCACGAGGCGGTAGAGCAGGACCGATTGCGGCTCGGCCTTGTCGTCGAGCAACCCGCCGGCTTTCGCCAAAGCCTCCCCGAGCGACAGATTGGAATCGTCGAAATCGAAGCGTCCGCTTTCGCCGGTCAGCCCGAAGGCCAAGAAGGTCCGGCGATTGCGATCGACGAAGATCGTATCGCCCGGCTGCACATAGATATTCTCCCGCGGATGCTCGCTCAGCGTCCGATAGGCGACGGTGACGCTGCGGCCGCGGCGCTGGAGCGTGACGGTCGCCTCCTCCTTGGGGATGCTCAAACCGCCTGCCTCGGAAATCACGTCGATGATGCGTTCGCCGGCGGGGCTGAGTTCGATCTTCTTCGCCTGCTTGACGTCGCCAAGGACCGACGCCCCCATCGAACGGCTCGTCACCGTCGAGATGACCACCTGAGGCTCGATGGCGCGATTGGCCAGACGCTCTGCAACATCGATTTGCACTGCATCGACCGGGCGACCGGCGGCCTTCACCTTGTTCGCGTAAGGGACGCTCAATGTGCCGTCACGACCAATCGTCTGGTTCGGCAGGGTGATGTAATTGCCCGGACGGGCGCCGGCATCGGCGGGAATGAACAGGCCGCCGCTCTGCGCCTCGAACACGGAGACCTGAACGACATCGCCAACACCGAGAGTGAGCGGCGGCGGACCGCTGCTGCCAGAGCCGAAACCGGCGCTCAGGCTAGACCTGACCGATTTCGGCAGATGGGCGAGGACGGACTGATTGATGTCGACGAGCGCATAGTCGATGCCGACCCTGTTGCCGGCGGCGGAAAATGCCTTCACGGTTGCATTGGCTTCAACGGCGTGCGGATCCGGACCGGACCTCGGAAGTCCCGTGCAGCCGGACAGAAACGCAATAGTAGCAAGCGTTAAAACAGCACCCAAGGAACTAAACATACGCCCCGCCATACAACCCAAAGTATGGTATCGGTTTAGCCGACGGTGGGACCCGGTGATTCTAAGGGGTAAACCGGGGGCGAATCGAAAATCCGCATGCTGTGGCAAATCAACAACATGGTTGGTTAATCATTTACTATCCACAGAATACAGGTCCTCCGCTGCCAACGCTGTCGAACGGCCTTGTCCGCCTGCGGAATTGTCCCACAGATGGCGGCGGCTATTCCCGATACCCGTATGGAAAGCCCAGCACTTTGGACGTTGTTAACACTCCTTGGGGCATCCACTTCTCATTGGCGGCGGGATCGTACATATCAGGCGGATGGCGGTAAGCATGCGAAAGTTGACGGACTGGTTTTGGGGACGGCGGCCGGCCGGACCGATCCGGCCTCGCCGCCGCCGGATCGATCTCGGTCAGAACCCGCCCTCCTATCCGATCTATGCGATCGGCGATGTGCACGGCTGCCTCGACCTGCTTCGGGATGCCGAGGCGCGCATCGCTCACGACATCGAAGAGAACCGACGTCCCGGCATGGTCATCCTGCTCGGCGACTATGTCGATCGGGGGCCGGCTTCGAGCCACGTCCTCGAACACCTGATCAGGCCCAGCGAGCACGGCTTGAGGCGGATAGCGCTCTGCGGCAATCATGATGATATTTTCATGAGGTTCGTGGACGATCCGGAACGTTATTCCGACTGGTTGGGAATGGGCGGCGAACAGACGCTGCTATCCTACGGCTTGGACCCATACCAGTTCGGCGCGCGCGGCAGGAAGCGCGGCGCCAGGTTCGGCGACCTGCTGATGGAAGCCGTGCCGGTGCCGCACAGGAAATTCCTCGCCAGTCTCCCGGCCAGCCTGACGATCGGCAAGCTCGTCTTTGTCCATGCGGGCCTGAGGCCCGGCATACCGCTCAAACAGCAGACCGATGAAGACATGCTCTGGATCCGGGACGCCTTTCTTGCGACCGGACCGCAGCTGCCGCTTCTCGTCATCCACGGACATACGCCGCAGCCGGAACCGGATTTCGGACCCGGCCGGATCGGCATCGATACGGGCGCCTATTATTCCGGCAGGCTCACGATCCTCAAGATCGACGGCGGCCGCTTCTCGTTCCTTTGAAAGACCGGGGTATCGGGCGAGCCGACGCCGATACCACCGGAACAGCAGAGGCTTGATCATCGAGCCGAAGAGGCGTGTTATGTTGTCGGCGGGGGCCCAACGCCGGGCCATCCTCGATCGGAAGCGGAGCCATGCCGGAGGAGGGTAAGGCAGACACACAGACACCAGCCGACCGCCGCCGCAGGCAGCGTTCGGCGGTTTTGGTTTTCGGCTTTTTCCTTGCGGTCGTGCTGGCCGCCCTCGCGGCGACGGTGCTCACGGTCGACAATGGCCGGAACTATAAACGGCTGGTCCGTCAATTCGCACTGGAGCAATACCTTTTCCCCGCGCCACCGGCACCGCCCCTGCGGGTCGGCAGGCATAGATCGCTGCCACCGGAGAAACACTACCCGCCCTGGCTTCTCAAGGCGGGCCTTGAGCGGATGGCGGTGTTCGAGAAGACCGAGGCGCTTTCGGCCGAGGAGCGCTGCGACCTGCTGCGGGACGATAGAGGCACGGCACCAACCTTCAGCCGTTCGGGTGACGATTGGGAATGCCTGTTCTTCGAGGAATTCGGGAATGCGCCTGAACCGGCTGCGCTGTTCATCCAGGCCCGCGGCACGGAGCCCGGCACCGTCAGCAGCTTTCGCATCAAGGTCAGCCTGACGGATCTGACCACGGAGCTTGCGGTGCTCAGCGAAGCAATCGGAGCCACCGAGCGTTTCGGCCTGCCGATGACGCCGGAGACGCGAACCTATCTGATCGAGAAACTGGCGGGACGCACCGAGTTCAGCTCGATCGTCGAAAACTACCGGATGACGTTCAGCCGGGAGATTACCGACGCTCGGCGCTACAATCTGCTGATCCTGCCGCGCCGGCAGACGGCCGGCTGCGGCGAACGCCCGTCGGCCCCGCCGGACAGGTGGGCTACGCCGACCTATCGCATGCCGGTCGGCTGCCTGGCGCTGCGCAGCCTGCCTCAGCCGCAATCCGCCTCCTAGAGCCTTTAAGGGTTAAATTGAAGCGTTCTGCCGGAGCAGGTTTTCGTCAGGGCAGAGGCGATTGGCGAAGGGCATGCCCCGATGTACGTCCGAGCCGATCGCCTCTGATCCTGGCGGAAAGATGCCCGGCCCATCGGGTTGGCTGAAACGGGCCGCCTGATCGACCGGCCGGCTTGGCCGTAGAGCATGGCTACGACGCGCGCCGGCCGGTCGATCATCCGACTCCGTTTGAGCCAACAGAACGATTCAATTTAACCCTGAAAGGCTCTAGGCTCGCTCCAGCTGGACGAGGTCCAGCCCGTCCCCCAGCTCGCGGCGCGCGGCCTCGACTAGGCTCATCTGGTGGGTAAAGAGCACGGTCTGGAATTTTTCGCCCGCCGCCGCAAGCGTCCGGATGCCCGCTGCGGTCCGCTCGTCGTCGAAGGTCTGAAAAATGTCGTCGAGGATCAGCGGCGCCGGCTCGTTGCGGCTGCAATAATCCTCCAGGAAGGCGAGCCGCAGCGCCAGATAGAGCTGATCGCCGGTGCCCTCGCTCAGGCCGTCAAGCCTCACCTGCTCGCCGGTCTGCCGTTCGACCGCGAGCTGCAGCTCGTCGCGCTCGTCATAAACCTGGACGAGGCGCGAGAAACGGCCACCGGTGAGATCGGCGAAGACCTGCCCTGCCCGCCGCATGACCGGATCCGCCTGACGTTCACGATAGGCGTCCATCGAGCTCGCCAGAAGGCCGGCGGCGAGCTTCAGCACCACCCAGCGCCGCGCCAACTCCTTGGCTTCCGTCTCCGCCGCGAGCTTCTGGAAGACTGCGCGTTCGGCACCGATGCCGGTTTCCAGCTCCCGGCGGCGGCGCTCGCTATCGGCCTGGGCAATGCCGAGCGTCTTCATCCGCTCGACCTGCCGGGCATCTTCGGCGTCCAGCCGCTCGATTTCCAGGCCGGCGGCGATCCTGTCGAAGCCGACAAGCGCGGCGCGTGCCTCGTCCTCGGTCGCACCGTCCGCCTGTTCGGCAAATCGGCTGCGGCATTGCGCGAGGCTCGCTTCCAGCCGGTTGCGTTCGCGAAGATCGCGGAGAAGGCCGTCAGCCTCCTCGATATGCTTGGATGCGGCGGTGGCAAGCCCGCGCAGGTCCGCCATAAGTCTTTCCGCGTCGGCGGCGTGCCGGGCCACCGCGAGCTCAGCGCGCTCGAGCGCTGTGGTGAGAGTGGCCCGCTGGTTTGCGGCGGTCTTTGCATCCGTTGCGCGGTCGTTCAGCATGCCTGCCGCGACATCGGCAGGCAGCGAGACCAGATCCGGCGCCACCGCAGTGGCGAGCGCCCTCACCTCCGCTTCGAAATCCTCCATGTCCCGCGCCATGCCCTTGACGCGGCGGTCCCGGTTTTCCCGTTCGGAGAGAAGATCGGGAACGGTGCGCCAGACATCCAGCGCCGCGAGAGCCATATCGACCGTCGCGTCCTCCGAAAGGCCCGCCAGAACTGCGGCATTGGAGAACGTCGAGCGCCAGCGTTCGATATCCCGGCGCAGACCGGTCTCGCGTTCCTCCAGCTTTTCCAGCGTCTCCTCGGCGGAATGGCGCTTGCCTTCCAGCGAACGGCTTTCGGTCCAACGCTCGGTCAGTTCCCCGATCCGGCGTTCCAGCCCGCGGGCAAGTGCCAGCGGCGGCAGCGCCGATGCGGCAAGACCGATGGCATCGGCCAGCGCCAGCAAGGCCGGCTTGAGTTTTTCCTCCCTGTGGCGAAGCGTCTCCAGCTCGTCGCGCGCCTCGTCCAATGCACCCGCAAGCAGGGAAAGTCCGTCGACGGCACGGCGCCATTCGATCATCCGCTCCGGCGTCGACGGCGCGACAGGTGCTGCATGGAAAAGGTCTTCGAATTCGGTGACCGCGTCGGCGGCAGCAATGTCGCTTTCCCTGGCGGCGGTCTCGGCAGCGCCGACCGCCTGAAGCAGTTCCCGCTGCCGTAGCGTGAGGTGGGCATGACGAGAGACACGTTCGGCGTCAGCGAGCGCTGCATCGGCGAGCCGGTCTGCATCCTCCACGGCGATCTTCAGTTCGCTGAGTTTTTCGGCAGAAGGTTTTGCCCCGAACGTATCGATCTTTTCGTCGCGGCCGGCTCTTGCCGCTGCGATATCCCCGCGGGAGACGATCCGCCCCTGCCCTTCCAGCGCCGCAAGCTGCCCGGCGATTGCCTTGGCTTCGTCGCGGATGCCGGCGAGCTTCTGGGTCGCCTGGGCGCTCTCCGCTTTGGCCGCGTCGATCAGCCGGCGGTGATGGGTGAGCGTCGCGATATCCGGCAGCGGCACCGAGAGAAGACGGCCGATATCCCTGACCGGCGGGTCGAGGCGCGCGGCGGCGGCGGCAAGATCGCTTTCGGCACGGGCGACGCGCACCTGCAGGGCCTCGATGCCGGAGAGCTCGCTGACGTCGGGACGCAGCACGGCGAGCTGTTCCGCCCACGGTTTCGGATCGATCAACCGGCCATCCGGCCCTTGGTCTCCGAGCCGCCGCAGAACATCCTGGGCGTCCTCAATCTGCTGGCGAAGCTGCTTCAGGCTGCGGTCGAGCTCGCTGCCCTCCTCGACAAGCTTGCGGAGACGCACGAGATCGGCATCGGCCGGCTGGGCGCGCTGAAGCTCGTCGAATTTGCCGAAGCCGAGCCGGCGGGCCGCCTGCGCGATACGTTGATCGAAATCGTCCACCTCGCCGCGCACCCGGGCGATATCTTCCCGAGCCTTCAGATAGGCGCCCTTGTCCGCATAGGCGGCAAGGATCCTGGGCGCCGCTGCGATCAGTGCCTCATCGACATGCACGGCGCTGATTTCATCGTGCAGGCGCGATACCTCGGCCTCCGCCGCCTTGAGCGCTTCGGCGTTCTTGTGTTCCGCCTCCAGAGCCCCGGCCAGTCGCTCCTCGAAGCCGGCAGGCAACGCAGCAAGTGCTCCGTATTGCGTGAGCAATTGCCGCTCGCGGTCGATCTCCCGCAGCACCGGTTCCAGCCGCAGCAGTTTGCGCAGCCGATCGAGGGCGCGCTTGGTTTCCTGCCGTTCGGCCTGCACGGCGGCAAGATCGGCCTCGATCTCGGCCTGTTCGGCGAGCAGCTTTTTCCAGTCGCCGGATTTCAGCTCGTTGTCGCGTTCGGCCTTGCGCGCCTCGTCATGACTGTCGAGGACCTGATAGAACGAGCGGTCCTTGGAGCGGCGCGGCGCATAGATGCCGTCGGCTTCCGTATCGAGCGACTTGCGCAGGTCCGAAAGCCCGGTCAGGCCGGAGGCTGCGGAAAACAGCAGGCTGCCGATCTCTCCGCCGCTTTTCAACATCGTCTCGCCACCGGCCCTGAGCGACGCGGAATCGAGGCCGAAGGCGCGTTCGAACACGTCGCGGGACAGGGTGCCGAGGAATGGCGCCAGGGCATCCTCGGCCAAGGCTTCCTCCGCCTCATTGGCGGCGAGCAGCGTATTCTTGCGGCCACGGCGGCGTCGGAATTCGAGCCCCTGCCCATCGCGCGCGGTGATCGCGGCCCCGACGCGAAGCGCGGTCGCGTCATGCAGGAAGCTGTATTCGGCGGCAGTCGGAAAACCGAACAGCAGGTCGGAGATCGCCGACAGGGCCGAGGATTTTCCGGCCTCGTTGGGTCCGTAGATCACGTGCAGTCTGGCATCCGGGCGGAAGGTCAGCATCCGGTCCGTCAGTGCGCCGTAGCGCAGAATGTCGAGGCGGTTGAAACGCATGGATCAGCCGGCCCTCGCCGCACGCGAGAGCAGGAGATCGCGGGCCTCGGCCAGTAGCGCTTCGGCGTCATCGCCGAGCGCCAGGTCGCCGGCGCCGATGCCGCCCGGCAGGCGGGCGGTGATCTCGGCGATCTTGGCGTTGGCGTCGGCGAGCAGTTCCGGCGGGAAGCCGTCCATGGGGATGAGGCCTTCGAGGCCGAGCATGTCGGTCGCGACGCGCGTCCCGTTCATTTCCGGTTCCAGCCGCACTTCCAGCTTTTCGAGCCAGATATCCTGATGGGAGCGATGGCAGGCGGCTTGGACCTCGTCGCGAAAATCCTCGGCGCGGGCCATGACCTCGTTGCGGAAGCGGCTTTTGCCCGTGAGACGGATGCGCAGCGCCAGCGGCCGGCCTTCCATCCGTTCGACGACATCTTCCAGCGCGCTCTCGATACGGCGCAGGATCGCCGGGATGTTGTCGTCCGGTTCGACCACGACCACGAGTTCGGCAAAGCGGGCGCTGTCGGTGATGATCCGCTCATGGGTGATGCGACTGTCCTCGACGGTCACGAGGACCGCGCCCTTCGCCCCCTGCTCGCGGATCGAGCGGCCCTGGAGATTGCCGGGGAAGACCACCAGCGGATCTTCGGCGACAATCTCGAAATCATGAACATGGCCGAGCGCCCAGTAGTCGTAGCCGCGCGAGCGCAGGTCCTCGACCGAGCACGGCGCATAGGGCGCGTGCGGCTCGCGGCCGGTGAGCGAGGTGTGCAGCACGCCGATATTAAACCAGCCCTGTTCCGGCCTCGGATAGGCGAGCGACAGGTTTTCGACGGCCGAACGTTCGGCAAAGCCCTGGCCGTGCAACGCCACCTTCAAATGGTCCAGCCTGAAGCTGCCCGGCTTGTTGACCGGGAACTCGCTGACATTCTTCGGCAGGGTGATCGTCTTGGTGATGACGCTTTCGGCGTCGTGATTGCCCTTCAGCAGGAAGACGGGGATACCGGCGCGTTCCAGCCGCGCCACTTCGCGGTTGAAGAACAGGCCGATCTTGTTGTCCTTCCAGTCACCGTCATAGACGTCGCCGGCAACGATGAAGAAGTCCACCTTGCGTTCGACCGCCTGATCGACCAGTCCTGAAAATGCCCTGCGGCTCGCCTCGATGAACAGTTCGGCGATCGCGGCATCCTTCAGCGCCAGCCCCTGGAAGGGACTGCCGAGATGCAGGTCGGCGGCGTGAATGAATCGGAAGGAGGTCATCGAATCGCTTGTTTCGGTTGCCGGAGCAGATCAGGTGTTTTAGGCAAATGCCGGGCACGAAGAAAGCTCGGGGTTCCGCAGCCTGTGGATAGCCCAATCTTATTCGGAGGACATCATGAGAAACCACGCGTTCGGACGCACATCCTTCACCGTCAGCGAGATCGGTTTCGGCGCCTGGCAGATCGGCGGCTCCTGGGGCGATGTCGCCGAAACGGACGGGGCCAAGGCGCTGGAAGCGGCGCTCGATGCGGGCGTCACCTTCATCGACACCGCCGACGTTTATGGCGACGGCCGCTCGGAAAAGATCATTGCCGGCGTCCTGAAATCGCGCGGCGGCGATCGCCCGATGGTCGCGACCAAGGTCGGCCGGCGCCTGAGCCCGCATGTCGCTGACGGCTATACCAGGGCCAATCTCGAAGGCTTCATCGACCGCAGCCTCAAGAACCTCGAAATCGACAGCCTCGACCTCGTGCAGCTCCACTGCCCGCCGACCGAAGTCCTTTACCGCCCGGAAATCTTTGGCGCGCTCGACGATCTGCGCCGTGCCGGCAAGATCAAGAATTACGGCGTCAGCGTCGAGAAGGTCGAGGAAGCGCTGAAGGCGATCGAATATCCCGACGTCACCAGCATCCAGATCATCTACAACATCTTTCGCCAGCGCCCGGCCGACCTGTTCTTCAATGAGGCCAGGCGGAAGAACGTCGCGGTCATCGTCCGCGTACCGCTCGCCAGCGGGCTGCTGTCCGGCAAGATCACCCGCGATACGGCGTTTGCCAAGGACGACCATCGCAGCTTCAACCGGCATGGCGATGCCTTCGATGTCGGCGAGACTTTTGCCGGCGTGCCGTTCGAAGTCGGCCTCCAGGCGGTCGAGGAAGTCCGCAAGCTGGTGCCGCAGGGGGCGTCGATGGCGGCTTTCGCGCTGAAATGGATCCTGATGAACGAGGCCGTTACCGTCGTCATTCCCGGCGCCCGCAACGAGGCGCAGGCCAGGAGCAATGCGGCGGCGGCAGAGCTTGCCGCACTTTCGGCCGACGTGATGACGGCGACCAAGGAAATCTACGCGCGGCTGGTTGCCCCGCATGTGCATCAGCGCTGGTAGGAACGCCGAGCCTGCCCCTCAAAAAATGGCAGATCAAACACTGAGACCTACCGACCACGATCCCCAGAAACACAAAAAGGCCGGGCAAAACCCGGCCTTTTCCGTTTCAGCCTTGAAGGCTCAGTGAGTGCCCTTGAGGTCGACCGGGAAGAACAGCGTCTCGCCGGAGCTGTCGTCGACGCCGTCGTTGTCGGTGACGGCGAAGGCCTTGCCGGACTTGTCGAAGGTGAAGCCTTCCAGCTTGTCGACCACGTAGCCGTTCGAAGCCTTCAGATCCGGGATGAAATCGTGGGCTTCTTCCTTTTTCACCGCCGGCAGTTCGGCGCCGATCTTGGCCGGTTTCAGGTCAGCGATCGCCACCCGGTAGAGTTTCTTCAGCTTGGCGGCATCGCCGATCTGGTTGTCGCGCTCGATGATGTAGACATAGTCGCCATGGGCGGTGATTTCCGAAAGGCCGACCCAGCCTGCCCCGGCCTTGTCGAGCGGGTAGCGCACGGCGCCCCATTCCTTGGACTTCGGCTTGTAGGAGACGAGCTTGACGGTGCCCTTCGGGTCATCCTTCCACTCGCGCTGCATCGCCATCCACAGGACCATATCGTCGCCTGACCCGACCGTCGTCACGCCTTCGAAACCGAAGCGGGTCTCGCCAGCGAGCAGGTCTGCGGGAAGGCCGATCTCGGCCTTGATCTCGCCCTTGGCGTCGACGTTGTAGAGGCCATGGCCGGTCAGCTTGGCGGAGTCGCCTTCCGACGCCAGCCAGAAACCGCCCTTGCCGTCGAGCGCAATGCCCTCGATGTCGAGTTTCTGGGCCGGCTGGCCGCCGCGGGTGATGCGCAGGACGCCGGTGATTTCGGCGGGCTTCCTGGTGGTGTCGATGGTGAAGATCGACGGCTGCATGGTGTAGACCGAGTCGCTGACGGCATAGAGGATGCCGTCCTTCTGGGCGTCGCCGACCAGGCCCGAGAGCGCGCCCCAGCCGAGCACGTTGCCGTCGACGTCCTTGGAGACGAGCTTCGGATAGCTGGCCACGCCTTCTTCCAGGGCGTAGATCATCACATGCGAACGGGCGCCGCCGTCCTTGCCGAGATCGACTTCATTGGCGGTCGCAAACAGGTTGCGGCCCGGAATGGCGACGGCGCCTTCCGGCGAGACGCCCGAGGGCAGGATCTGCATGAGCTGCGGCTCGGCGCCGGTGTCCTTGTAGACGGCGACGACAGAGGCGCGTTCGGCGAGCAGGAAGAGATACTTCTGGCCGTTGAAGGTCGCGGCTTCCATGCCTTCGACCTCGATGCCCTTCGAGCGCGCGCGCTTTTCCGGGAAATGGCCGAGACGGGCGACGGCGCGCTCCAGCGAGGCGCCTGATTCGTAGAGAACCTTGCCGGTGCGGTCGAAGATGGTGAAGCCGCGCGAGCCGCCCTTCCAGTCACCTTCGTTGGCGACCACGAGGCGGTTGTTGTCGAGCCACTTGACGGCGTCGGGCTCGCGCAGCGCTGAAGCCTTGCCGGTGAAGGACAGCTGGCCGTCGGTCTTGTTGTCGATGCCTTCGAGATCGGCCTTGCCGGCGGAGAAGTGGCCGGTGACCTGGCCGGTCTTGCCGTCGATGATGACGATCTCGTTGTTTTCCTGCATTGTCAGGGCAATTTCGCCATTGTCGTTGATGGCGACGAATTCCGGCTCCGGGTCTTCCGGCGCGACACCGGCAAGGCCGGTCAGCGTCACGTGTTTGATTGAAGCGCAGTCGGCGGTGCCGTCCTTCAGGGAGACGATCACCAGGTCGCCGGCCGGCATCTGCGGGAGGGCGCCATCGTTGACGTCCTCGTCGCGCTCGTTCTCGATGGCGATCGCGGCAAAGGTCTTGTCCTTGGAGACAGTGATCGAGTCCGGCTGGCCGCCGAGATCGCAGGTCAGGTCGACCTTCTTCGTCGCAATGTCGACGACGGCGAGGATGCCGGTCGGCTTCTGCTTGCTTTCGCCGGTGTTGACGGCGGCGAGAACCTTCTTGCCGACCGAGGCAACCGAGGTCGGCTCGCCCTTGAAGGTGAGCGCGCCGAGCGCCTTCGGGGCCTTCGGATCGGTGATGTCGACGAAGCCGATCGCGCCGAGCGGGCTATCGGTATAGATGAGCGTCATGCCGTCTTCGCTGGCGGTGACGATTTCGGCCGAGCTGACGCTCAGCTTGTCCTTGTCGGCGGGAAGATTGGCGGCGACCGGGAAAGATGCGATGCGGTTGAAAACCTGCTCGGCGCTCGCCGGCACGGCGACCGAAGCAAGAAGTGCTGCAGTCAACGCGGCACGAAGTGAAAACGTCATGGGAAGCCCTCCTGTCCATGAAACACAGGTGGCTTGTGAGCCACGGTCGTGACAGGCAGATGACAGTTTTCGCATCCGGCGTCCTGGCCGGTGGAGATTAGCAATTCGTAAAAAAGGCCCGGGAAAACCCGGGCCTTTTCAAATGCGAGACTGTAACAGGATGCCTTAAAGGCAGCGCGTTAGCTGTTGACTGCGTCCTTCAGGCCCTTGCCGGCCGAGAACTTCGGCACGTTACGTGCCGGGATGTCGACTTCGGCGCCGGTCGAAGGATTACGACCCTTGGACGCTTCGCGACGGGAAACGGAGAAGCTGCCGAAACCGGCAAGACGGATATCGCCGCCCTTCTTCAGTTCAGCCTGTACGGTCTCAAAAACGGCGTCTACAGCGGATGCGGCATCAGCCTTAGAGAGGCCGGCCTTCTCGGCCACTGCGGATACCAACTCATTCTTATTCATGTTTCCACCCCTTTCAAACGGTTTTGGAACGACTCATGTAATCGGGGCAGACAATAGTCAGGCGCCCGCCCGTGGCAACCCAAAAGCTCCGCAATCGCCTGAAAAACAAGGGGTCCGCGTTATTTTTCACAAAAAAAGCCGGCGTTTTGCCGGCTTTTTTCATTGCTGGTGCCAATTTGGCATAACCAAAAGGCTATCGATCAGTGTGCGACGGCAACGCCTGCGTCGTCCACGCCTTCGACCGTGGTGATCAGCGGCGTTTCCACCGTACCATCCCATTCGATCGCTTCCGGCTGACGGACGAGCGCGTGACGGATCACCTCACCCATGCGGGAAACCGGAATGATCTCCATGTTGTTCTTCACGTTGTCCGGAATCTCGGCCAGATCCTTGGCATTTTCTTCCGGGATCAGAACGGTCTTGATGTTGCCGCGAAGGGCGGCAAGCAGCTTTTCCTTGAGGCCGCCGATCGGCAGCACGCGGCCGCGAAGGGTGATCTCGCCGGTCATCGCGACGTCCTTGCGAACGGGAATGCCGGTCATGATCGAGACGATCGCGGTTGCCATGCCGACACCGGCGGACGGGCCGTCCTTCGGAGTGGCACCTTCCGGTACGTGGACGTGGATGTCCGACTTGTCGAAACGCGGCGGTTCGATGCCGAAATCCACGGCCCTGCTGCGGACATAGGATGCCGCCGCCGAGATGGATTCCTTCATGACTTCCTTGAGGTTGCCGGTGACCGTCATGCGGCCCTTGCCCGGCATCATCACGCCTTCGATCGTCAGCAGCTCGCCGCCGACTTCCGTCCATGCGAGACCCGTGACCACGCCGACCTGATCCTCGCCCTCGGCTTCGCCATGGCGGAAGCGCGGAACGCCGAGGTAGTCGGAAATGTTGGCCGCGGTGATCGCAACCGACTTGGTCTTGCCCTTGATGATCTCGGTGACCGCCTTGCGGGCGAGCTTCATCAGCTCGCGCTCGTAGCTACGAACGCCGGCTTCCCGCGTGTACTGCTGGCTGATCGCCATCAGGGCATCGTCGGTGACCGAGAATTCGTTCGGCTGCAGGGCATGTTCCTTGATCGCCTTCGGCAGAAGGTGACGCTTGGCGATTTCGCGCTTCTCATCCTCGGTGTAACCGGCGATGCGGATGATTTCCATTCGGTCCATCAGCGGAGCCGGGATGTTCAGCGTGTTCGCCGTGGTGATGAACATCACGTCGGACAGGTCGTATTCGACTTCCAGGTAATGGTCCATGAAGGTCGAGTTCTGCGCCGGATCCAGCACTTCGAGCAGGGCCGAAGACGGGTCGCCGCGGAAATCCATGCCCATCTTGTCAATCTCGTCGAGCAGGAAGAGCGGGTTGGACTTCTTGGCCTTCTTCATCGACTGGATGACCTTGCCGGGCATCGAGCCGATATAGGTGCGGCGGTGGCCGCGGATTTCAGCTTCGTCACGGACGCCGCCGAGAGCCATGCGCACGTATTCGCGGCCGGTCGCCTTGGCGATCGACTGGGCGAGCGAGGTCTTGCCGACGCCCGGAGGGCCGACGAGGCACAGGATCGGACCCTTGAGCTTGGTCGCACGGGCCTGCACGGCGAGATATTCGACGATGCGCTCCTTGACCTTGTCGAGGCCGAAGTGATCCGCTTCGAGGATCTTCTCGGCATTGTTGAGGTCGGCCTTGACCTTCGACTTCTTGGCCCACGGAATACCGAGCAGCCAGTCGAGATAGTTGCGCACGACGGTGGCTTCCGCCGACATCGGACTCATCTGCTTGAGCTTCTTCAGCTCGGCATCGGCCTTTTCCTTGGCTTCCTTGGATAGCTTGGTCTTGGCGATGCGCTCTTCCAGTTCGGCCATCTCGTCGCGGCCTTCCTCGCCGTCGCCGAGCTCCTTCTGGATCGCCTTCATCTGTTCGTTGAGGTAGTACTCGCGCTGGGTCTTCTCCATCTGGCGTTTTACACGCGAGCGGATACGCTTTTCCACCTGAAGGACTGAGATCTCGCCTTCCATGAAGCCGAGCGCCTTTTCGAGGCGCAGCTTGACGGAAACCGTTTCCAGCATTTCCTGCTTTTCGGTGATCTTGATCGACAGATGCGAAGCGACCGTATCGGCCAGCTTCGAATAGTCCTCGATCTGGCTTGCGGCGCCCACCACTTCCGGCGAGATCTTCTTGTTGAGCTTCACGTAGTTTTCGAACTCGGAAACCACGGAGCGCGACAGGGCTTCGACCTCGACCGCATCCTCGTCGGGTTCGGCAAGAACGCTCGCCGTCGCCTCGTAGAATTCTTCACGGTCGGTATAGCCGTCGATCTTGGCGCGCGAGCGGCCTTCGACCAGAACCTTGACGGTGCCGTCGGGCAGCTTCAGGAGCTGCAGCACGTTGGCGACGGTGCCGACCTTGTAGATTGCCGAGGGTTCGGGATCGTCGTCGCCGGCGTTGATCTGGGTGACCAGCATGATCTGCTTGTCGGAACCCATCACCTCTTCGAGCGCGCGAATAGACTTCTCCCGTCCGACGAACAAAGGCACGATCATATGCGGAAAGACCACAATGTCGCGCAGCGGCAGCACCGGATAGGTTTCGCTACCAGTCGCAGACGTTGAATTCGTCATTTCATTTCCTTTCCATCGTCCCGTTTCCGGGATACGTCCCGGGCAAATCACCCGGGCACTTCACTCTCGCCCAAAGTGGAGTTTTCGAAATTTGATTTCAAGCCTTGCAAGGCCGCCGCCGCTGGGATTGTGACAGGGGTATTACAAAGCGTGCGCACATTACGCCACGCGGAACGCCTAAGGACACGGGACGCGACTCACCGGAACTGCCAACCTGCGATCACATGCAGGCGAAGCAGCCCGAACATCGATGATCTTCCCGCACCGTCTCTAATGCAAGACGAATATGGTGCAATTCTTCGCGAGGCAAAAATGGTGGAAAAATCAAAATAAGCAAGGCTATCCACCAACATAAAAAAGAGGCCCCGACAGGGCCTCTTGCATTGTGCGGTTCGGAACGGGCGGATCAGGCCGAAACGTTCGCCTTTTCATCCTGCCGGTCGGCATAGATGTAGAGCGGCCGGGCGTTTCCACGCACGACGTCGTCGGAGATGACCACTTCGCGCACGCCTTCGAGCGTCGGCAGCTCGAACATGGTGTCGAGAAGGATCTTCTCCATGATCGAGCGCAGGCCGCGGGCGCCGGTCTTGCGGGTGATCGCCCGCTTGGCGATCTCGCGCAGCGCATCCTCGTGGAAGGTCAGATCGACGTCTTCCATCTCGAACAGGCGCTGGTACTGCTTGATCAGCGCATTCTTCGGCTCGGACAGGATCTGGATCAGCGCGTCCTCGTCGAGGTCTTCGAGGGTCGCCAGAACCGGCAGACGGCCGATGAATTCCGGGATGAGGCCGAACTTCACCAGATCTTCCGGCTCCAGTTCGCGCAGCACTTCGCCGACGCGACGGTCTTCCGCAGACTTCACGGAGGCGCCGAAGCCGATCGAGGTCTTTTCGCCGCGGGCCGAGATGATCTTGTCGAGGCCTGCAAAGGCGCCGCCGCAGATGAACAGGATGTTCGTCGTGTCGACCTGCAGGAATTCCTGCTGCGGATGCTTGCGGCCGCCCTGCGGCGGGACCGAGGCAACCGTGCCTTCCATGATCTTCAGAAGTGCCTGCTGCACGCCCTCGCCCGACACGTCGCGGGTGATGGACGGGTTGTCGGACTTGCGGGAGATCTTGTCGACTTCGTCAATATAGACGATGCCGCGCTGGGCGCGTTCGACATTGTAATCCGCAGACTGCAGAAGCTTCAGGATGATGTTTTCAACGTCCTCGCCGACATAGCCGGCTTCGGTCAGCGTCGTGGCATCGGCCATCGTGAAGGGAACGTCGATGATGCGGGCGAGCGTCTGGGCAAGATAGGTCTTGCCGCAGCCGGTCGGGCCGACCAGCATGATGTTCGACTTCGCAAGCTCGACGTCGCCGCCCTTGGAGGCGTGCGCCAGGCGCTTGTAATGGTTATGCACCGCCACCGACAGGATGCGCTTGGCCTGCTTCTGGCCGATGACGTATTCGTCGAGGACCTTGATGATGTCCTGAGGCGTGGGCACGCCGTCGCGGGACTTGACCATCGAGGTCTTGTTCTCTTCGCGGATGATGTCCATGCACAGCTCGACGCATTCATCGCAGATGAATACGGTCGGTCCGGCGATCAGCTTCCGGACTTCGTGCTGGCTCTTTCCGCAGAAAGAGCAATATAGGGTATTCTTGGAGTCGCCGCCGTTGCTGCCGCTGACTTTGCTCATATCACTTTCCTTCCAGCACTCCGCACTCACGTCAAAACGGGCGCGGTCCACTCTACCGCTTGCCGGCGCGCGCCCGACGGGCCTTGCGCGCCTGCCTTGCCTTAAGGGTACTCTACCGATCCTGCGCACATCATGCGGGATCAGCGGCAACGAAACCCCTAAGAAACGAATGCTATGTCATAAAAGTTCAACACAGCATTAATAAGTACTAATAGCGCTTTCCGTGCGACTTGAAACCCCTTTTTGCTCACTTCGGGGTGAGGTGCACGGGTCGCGCCATCAGACTCAGTCTCCGGAGCCACCTTCCATTTCCTGACGCGATGTCAGGATCTTGTCGATGACGCCCCAATCCTGGGCTTCGTCGGCCGTCATGAAATGGTCGCGGTCGAGGGTCTTTTCGACTTCCTCCAACGTGCGGCCCGTATGCTTCACGTAGACCTCGTTAAGACGTCTTTTCATCTTCAATATGTCACGGGCATGGCGCTCGATATCGGACGCCTGGCCCTGGAAGCCGCCGGAGGGCTGGTGCACCATGATGCGCGAGTTCGGGGTTGCGAAGCGCATGCCCTTCTCGCCGGCGCACAGGAGCAGCGAGCCCATGGAGGCGGCCTGGCCGATGCAGAGCGTCGAAACCGCCGGTTTGATGAACTGCATCGTGTCGTAGATCGCCATGCCGGCGGTGACGACGCCGCCGGGCGAATTGATGTAGAGGGCGATTTCCTTCTTCGGGTTTTCCGCCTCGAGGAAGAGAAGCTGGGCGCAGATCAGCGACGCCATATAGTCTTCGACGGGGCCCGTCAGGAAGATGATGCGCTCTTTGAGAAGACGCGAATAGATGTCGTATGAGCGCTCACCGCGATTGGTCTGCTCGACGACCATTGGCACCAAGGCCATTGCGGTATCAACTGGATTTCTCATGTCCGTCCTTTGTCAAGCTTCTCTTGATCCCTGGCCGAAGGCAGAAAGGCGCTCCGGAATCAAATGGAATGGGTCATCCCTACATAGAGTGTCAACGCCCGGTACTTCAAGACGGAGCATCCGATATCCTTAACTGCCCGGGGATGCGCGAGGCTGACCGCTATTACGATTCGTGCCCGGCCACAGCCGACAGATGTGTGGTTTCGCTGACAAGCACAGGTTTTTGCCCAATCAGGGTAAAGCAGGCGTGAACATTGTCTCGAAAATCCCTCCACCGCCGGTCCGAGCCCCGGATTTTCCGTGATCCGTGCAACGTCGTCTTAAAGACTGCATGGCATTCTGGCCGCGCTCGACATCGAGTATGGGAGTTTCGGGTGGATATTTTAACGGGCCTGATGATCTGGGCGGCGGAGGCGCTGACGCTTGCCGTCCTCCTGTGCTCACGCTGGTATTACGAGCGGGACCGCTTCTACCTGAGCTGGGGCGGCGGGTTTGCGCTGCACGGGATCGGCGTCATCCTGGTCGCGTTGCGCGGCGACATTCCCGATTTCGTCTCCATCCAGATCGCCAACACGCTGGTGCTCGCCGGTGTCGGCCTGTGGATCGCTGGCCTCCTGCAGTTCGACCGAAAGCCCGTGGAAGCCTACGTCGCCATCCCGGCACTTCTCTGGGTGGCGGGCATGTTCCTCTATCCGGTGCGCGAGAACTTCGCCAACCGGGTGGCTCTCCATAACGTCGCGACCATGGTTGGCCATGCGATCATGATCGCCATCCTCCTCAGGAACCAGGGCGCGTCGAAGATAACGCGACGGGTGCTTGCGGCCTTCATCGCCGTACAACTCTGCGCAAACGGCGTCGTCGCAGTTCTGGTGGTCGTCGGCGAGGCGAAAACCATCGGCGCGTCGCCGCACTCCGCCTGGTTGCTCTTCCCGGCGGCAGTCTGCCTCATCGCCATCGTCATGACCGGCGCCAAACTGCTGACTGAGCGCTCCGAGGAGAAACTCAAGACGCTTGCCGTCACCGACCCTTTGACCGGGGTTCTCAACCGACGCGGCCTGATCGACCAGTTCCATGCCCTGAGAAAAATCGAGAACGATGAAAAGCTGCTGATCGCTTTCCTGCATTTCGACCTCGACAACTTCAAGCAGATCAACGACCGCTGCGGCCACCAGGCGGGCGATTCGGTGCTGGTCGCCTTTTCGCAGGTCGGCCAGACCTCGATGCGCGGCCGCGGCTTCTTCGGCCGCATGGGCGGCGAGGAATTCGCCTCCATCCTGCGCGTCGGCGACATGATCGAGGCCGCGAGCATCGCCGAGGCGATCCGCCTGACGCTCAAGCGCCAGACCATCGTCACTGGCGAGCACAACATCACGGTCACCGTCAGCGCCGGCATCGCGATCGCGGCAGCCGAAAGCGCTGACCTCGATCTTTTGCTCAGCGCCGCGGACCGGGCGCTCTATACCGCAAAGGACAGCGGCCGCGATCGTACCGCGATCGATACCGGCACCGACGCCTCGGTCGTCCCGGCCGTCGACCGGCAGGGTGAGGACGAGGCGCCAACCGACGTACGCGCCAGCCACCAGGTCGCAGCTCTCAAACGCATGGCGTCGCTTGGCAAGCGCTGACATCCCCTTGTCCTCTTCATCCTGAAACCCACATTCGTCCGCAGGGATAAAACGCGGAGAGTGGGTCATGCGGGCAGGATTTTCGGGGATCAGACTTTTCGCTGGCATTTTTCTTTCATCAGTGCTTTCCGTTTCGGTGTTTTCGGCCGGTACGGCGTTGGCCCAGCAGGCATCCGATACCGTTGCGCCGGAGCGGGCAACGGGGTTCACGTCCGCCAAGCGCGTCGAGACGAAAAACTTCATGGTCGCCGCCGCCAATCCGCTGGCGGCCGAAGCCGGGCGCGACGTTATCGCCAGGGGCGGCAATGCGATCGACGCCCTGATTGCGGTCCAGACCGTGCTCGGCCTCGTCGAGCCGCAGAGCTCCGGCCTCGGCGGCGGCTCGTTCCTCGTCTATTACGATGCGGCCACCAGCAAGCTCGTCACGTTCGATGGCCGCGAGACTGCGCCGATGGAGGCAACGCCAAAACTTTTCCTCGATGCTCAGGGCCAGCCGCTGAAATTCATGGACGCGGTTATCGGCGGCCGATCGGTCGGCACGCCAGGCACCGTGCGCCTCCTCTCCGAAGTCCACAAGCGCTACGGCAAGGCCGACTGGGCGAGCCTGTTCGAACGGGCTGAGAAGCTTGCCGCCGACGGTTTCCAGGTCTCGCCCCGCCTGGCTTCGCTGATCGCCGCCGACGGTGACCGGCTGAAGAAACACGATGGTCCGAGGGGGTACTTCTACGACGCGTCTGGCGCGCCGCTGACGGCCGGCACGGTGCTCAAGAACCCAGCCTATGCCGAGACGCTGAAAGCGATTGCGACCGGCGGCGCGGATGCCTTCTACAAAGGGCCGATCGCCGAGGCGATCGTCAAGACGGTGCGCGAAGCGCCAGGCAATCCCGGCGTCCTGTCGCTCGCCGATCTCGCCAATTACCGAGTCAAGGAACGCGAGCCGGTCTGCGCCGCCTATCGCGCGCTCGACATCTGCGGCATGGGACCGCCCTCCTCCGGCGCCGTCGCGGTCGGCCAGATGCTCGGGGTGATCGAGAATTTCGACGTCAAGGCCCTCGGCCCCCGGAACGCCGAGAGCTGGCGGATCATCGGCGACGCGCAGCGCCTCGCCTTTGCCGACCGCGAACGCTACCTCGCCGACCCGGATTTCCAGCCCTTGCCGGTCAAGGGCCTGTTGAAGAAGGACTATCTCGGCAAACGCGCCGGCCTGCTCGACGGCACCAAAGCGCTTGGCGCCGATCAGGTGAAGGCCGGCGAGCCGGAATGGGACCATGCACTGCTGTTTGGCCGCGACGCGGCGATCGAGATGCCCTCCACCAGCCATTTCGTCATCGTCGACAGAGAGGGCAACGTCGTCTCGATGACCACGACGATCGAAAGCGGTTTCGGCTCAAGGCTGATGACAAACGGCTTCCTGCTCAACAACGAGCTCACCGACTTCTCCTTCAAGACCCATGACGGCAGCCTGCCCGTCGCCAACCGCGTCGAGCCGGGCAAGCGGCCGCGTTCCTCGATGGCGCCGACGATCGTGATGAAGGACGGCAAGCCGCTGCTCGCGATTGGCTCACCTGGCGGCAGCCAGATCATCGGCTATGTGGCGCAGGCCTTGATCGCCTATATCGACTGGGGCATGCCGGTGGAGCAGATCGTCGCCCAACCGCATTTCATCAATCGGTTCGGGACTTACGAGATCGAGGCCGGCACCGAGGCGGAAAAGCTTGCCGAACCATTGAAGGCGCTGGGTTACGAGGTGAAGCCGGGCGAGATGAATTCCGGACTGCATGCGATCGAGATCACCGCCAGCGGTCTCGTGGGCAGCGCGGACCCACGCCGCGAGGGCGTGGCTGTTGGAGAATGATCAGACTTCGGCGTCGCCATAGGCCAGGGCCGTCTTGGTCGGCCCTTTCGGATCGACCAGCGGTGACTTGAGAAGCGTCTTCATCACCGTCCAGGCCTTGCGCACCACCTTGATATCCGCTCCGCCTTTTTCGAGAGGAAAGCGGATGCTGAATTCGGCGGCGATCGGCGTACGAAGCTTTTCCTCCCTCCACCAGAGGATCATGGCGCATTCCGCCTCGATCTCATTCGAAAGCCTGATCCACCCTTCCTCGTAGACATGTTCGACGACACGCAGGCCGGCGACGGTCTGCACCGGGGTCTCGGGGTCTGGCAGCGAAGCCTTGCGAACATCCGTGTAAGGCGCAAGGCACTCGCCGACGGTTAGGGGCATGTGCTTCGGATTGAATTCCGCTTCCACTGAACGGCTGAACAGCGCCCAGAAACGGGGGGTGTCGGCAGGCGGCATCGCCTTCACCTCCTCTTCGAACTTGGGCTCTTCGTCGCCCTTCTTCCGCAGTTCGAAATCCTGCGCTTCGGCAAGCAGGCGGTCGCCATGCCGGAACTTCAGCGTCGCCTTCCAGTCCTTGCTGGAACCCAGTTTGCGGCGCATGCGGAAAACCATGTCGGAACGGAGGTAGAGATCTCGTTTCTCGGTATCCAGAAAGAAGAGGTCACGCTGCTTGCTGTCCTTTAGCACATCAAGCCTGCCGTGCGTATCGATGTCGACGCCCTGCAGTTCCGCACGCAGACGCTCCCAGAAGCGCGCCACCGCCCTACCGCGGGCAGTCTCGTCACCGGCGAACTCCTTCGCATGCAGCATGACCTTGTATTCGCGCGATAACAGGCACACAGGCTTCCCTCCCCGCTCGACAGCGGCCCTTGCATCCAAACATGATCGCAATCCTGAATTGCGTCAATCACTCAATCTTTTCCGCGCTTGCGAAATCCGCTAGGTCTTCAGACATGACCATTCTGCCCGATTTTCTCCGCATCGATCCCGACACCCGCCGCGTCTCGCTCGACGGCCGCAACCCGGCTTTCTATAGCGACCCGAACCGCGTCTACGCCCTGCTCCACGAACATTGTCCAACCTTCTATTGGGAAGAGCAGCGGCAATGGTTCTTCACCGGCTACGACCATGTGAACGGGCTGTTGCGTGACCGGCGGTTCGGCCGGCAGATCCTGCATATCGCCAGCCGTGAGGAGCTTGGCCTGCCCGAGCCGTTGGCTCATCTCGAAAATTTCGATCTCGCCGAGCGGTATTCGCTGCTGGAACTCGAGCCGCCTGACCACACGCGGCTTCGCACGCTCGTCAACCGCGCCTTCGTGTCGCGGCATATCGAGAGGCTCCGGCCGGAGATCGCAGAACTTGCCGAAAGACTGATCGACGGATTCGAAGGCCAAGGTGAGACGGAGCTGCTTTCCGCCTTCGCCGACATCATTCCGGTAACGATGATCGCCCGGATGATCGGCATTCCGGACGAGATGGGGCCGAAGCTTCTCAAATGGTCACATGCCTATGTCGGCATGTACATGTTCAAGCGGACCGAGGAGGACGAACATGCCGCCGACCGGGCAGCAAGAGAATTTTCCGACTATGTCAAAGGCCTGATCGCCGAGCGCCGCCGGGAGCCGCGCGAAGACCTTCTCACCCACATGATCCACACGGAGCACAAGGGCCAGTATCTCACCGACGACGAACTGGTCTCGACCACCATCGTGCTGCTCAACGCCGGCCACGAGGCGACCGTGCATCAGATCGGCAATTCGGTGCGGGTGATCCTGGAGAGCGGCCTGTCCCCGGCAGACCTTTTCCGCGACGAGGCGGCGACCGAGCGAACGGTCGAGGAAACGCTGCGCATCTGCGCGCCCGTGCACATCTTCCAGCGCTGGGCGCTCGAGGACGTCGAGATCGACGGGCTCGAATTCAAACGCGGCGACAAGGTGAGCCTCATCCTCGCCGCCGCCAATCTCGACCCCAAGAAATTCTCCAATCCGCTGGCCTTCAGGCCCGACCGGCAGGAAGCCGCCAACCTCTCCTTCGGCGCCGGCATCCATTTCTGCATCGGCGCACCGCTTGCAAGGCTGGAACTCAACACCGTGCTGCCGATCCTCTTCCGGCGGCTGCCCGGCATGCGGATCGCCACGCCGCCGGTGGTGAAGGACGTCTACCATTTCCATGGATTGGAGCGACTGGACCTGGCTTGGGAACAGGCAAGCCAGGCTCTCTGAATAGTTCCCGAAATCGGTGTGCAACTGCGGACTATGCCGCAGCTGCACGTCGCAATCAGGCGCCGGCGGCAACGCCGTAACGGGTTGCCGGCTTGTTGAGCGACAGATAGGGACGCAGCCCGCCGCGGGCGGTCGTGTAGGCCTCATAAAGCTGCGTATCGGCAAGCGACGGCATGGTGACCAGTTCGCCGCGGTCGAGACCCACAAGCGCCGCATCGACAAGGTCGCCGACTTCCATGACCGAGTTCTGGTCCAGATTGTCCATCGAGCCGCCGACACGATCGAAGATTTCGGTGCGGGTATAACCGGGCAGGACCGCCTGGATCTTCACGCCGGTGTCCTTCAGCTCTGCAGCGAGGGCTTCCGTCAGGGCCAGAACGAAGGCCTTGCTGGCGGCATAGGTGCCGCTGAAGAATTCCGCGGCGAGCGCCACGGCGGAGGCGATGTTGACGATGGCGCCCTGACCCCGGGCAACGAAAGCCTGCGCGGCTGCGATTGCGAGACGGTTGGCGGCGGTGACGTTGAGATCGACCATCTGGTCGAGGTAATCCGGATCGGCTTTCAGCAGTGGACCCTTCGGGCCGATGCCGGCATTGTTGACGAAGAGCGTGATCGAGCCGTCCTCGCGCAGGCGCTTGTCGACGGCGAGCACATCGGCACGCTGGCTGAGGTCGGCGCGCAGCACGTCGGCCCTGATTCCATGTTCGCTCGTCAACCGGCCGGCAAGCGCCCTCAGCCGATCCGCGTCGCGGGCGACGAGGACGAGATCATAGCCGCGCTTGGCGAGCTTTTCCGCATAAGTCGCTCCGATGCCCGACGATGCGCCGGTCACGAGTGCGGTTCCGAGTTTTGAATTGTTGGTCATGGTCCATCTCCTTTGGTTTTGGCTGGAATTCTGGCCGGCGTTTCCGGTACCTGGAATTTGCTGGCATATGCCACTATATATGAAAAGCACGATTTGAAGCTGCAAGGGGCGGCCGCAAATTTTTCATCGGAGTGGAAGGGCCAGCCAAAAGCGGGCATTGTCCCGCGACAAGATCGGAACGAGACATGACGGACAAAGACAAACAGGACAAGCAAAGGCAGAACGAAGACGGCGTCTGGCTTCATTGCAGCAATACCGCAGTGCGCCGCGCCTCGCGGCATCTCGGCCAGCTCTATGAGGATGCGATGGGCGATACAGGCCTCAGGGGAACGCAGTTCTCCCTGATGTCCCAGATCGCCGGATCCAACCAGCCGACGTTGAAAAACCTCGCGGAGGCGATGGTCATGGACCTCTCGGCGCTCGGCCATACGCTGAAGCCGCTGATCCGCGACGGGCTGGTGGAACTGGTGCCCGATGCCCAAGACCGCCGCGCCAAGCGCGTCCGCCTGACGGAGACGGGCGCAGCCACACAGCGCGACCTCACCGCCCGCTGGCAGATCGCTCAGGACCGTTTCGACAAGGCATTCGGCAAGGAAAAATCAGAGGAATTGCGGCGGGTGCTGGCGTTCATCTCGTCGGGCGAATTTGCCAAGGCCTTCAAGCGGGGTGAAGAAGCCTGATCCTCAAACCCTGATCACGTAATCCTTGCGAGTCGTTTCAACCACTTCCCAGGTTCCCTTGAACCCGGGTCTGAGGATCATGCTGTCGCCCGGCTTCAACCGGACCGCCTCGCCGCCCTCCTCTGTGACGATCGAGTGGCCAGAGAGGATGTGGAAATATTCCCACTCGTCATAAACAATCCGCCACTTGCCGGGCGTCGCTTCCCATATGCCGGCATAAAGCCCGCCCTCCGCTTCCTCGAAATTCCAGGTGCGGAAAGTCGGGGTGCCGGAGACCAGCCGGTCCGGTGCCGGCGCGCCCTCTTCGGGTTCGATGGACGAGAGGTCATATTTTATCCAGGCGCTCACTATTTGGTCCTCTCGGGTGCATGTTTTCGAGCTGTTTGACGCGATCGCGACGATCGCCCGCAGACGTCCGATCGGGGCCGTTGCGGGCGCCGGTCATCAGATCTTCGACAAAGCCTGGTCGAGGTCGGCGATGATGTCGGCGGCATCCTCGATGCCGATCGACAGGCGCACCACGTCCGGCCCGGCGCCGGCGGCGATCTGCTGTTCTTCGCTCAGCTGCCGGTGCGTCGTCGAGGCCGGATGGATGACCAGCGAACGGGTGTCGCCGATATTGGCTAGGTGGGAGAACAGCTGCAGGCCTTCCACCAGCGTCTTGCCCGCCTCGTAGCCGCCGGTAACGCCGAAGGTAAAGACCGAGCCGGCGCCCTTCGGCGAATACCGCCTCTGCAGGGCATGGTTGGGGTCGTCCTCCAGGCCGGAATAGCTGACCCAGGCGACCTTCGGATGCGCCTTCAGCCATTTGGCGACGGCAGCGGCGTTGTCGCAGTGTTTCTGCATCCTGAGCGGAAGCGTCTCGATGCCGGTCAGGATCATGAACGCGTTGAAGGGCGAGATCGCCGGTCCCATATCGCGCAGGCCCAGCACGCGGCAGGCGATGGCAAAGCCGATATTGCCGAAAGCCTGGTACAGGACGATGCCGCCATATTCGCTGCGCGGTTCCGAGAGCATCGGATAATTGCCCGATTTCGACCAGTTGAAGGTGCCTCCGTCAACGATCACGCCGCCCATGGAATTGCCGTGGCCACCCATGAACTTGGTCAGCGAGTGGATGACGATATCGGCGCCGTGCTCGAGCGGCCGGACAAGGTAGGGGGTCGCCATGGTGTTGTCGACGATCAGCGGAATGCCCCGCCGATGCGCCACCTCGGCGATCGCCGCGATATCCACGAACGTGCCGGCGGGATTGGCAAGGCTCTCGATGAAGATCGCGCGAGTGCGCTCGTCGATGCCGGCCTCGAAGCTTGCCGGATCGTCGGTATCGGCCCAGCGCACCTGCCAGTCGAAACTCTTGAACGCATTGCCGAACTGATTGATGGAGCCGCCGTAGAGTTTTCGCGCCGCGATGAAATTGTCGCCGGGCTGCATGATCGTATGGAAAGTCAGCATCTGCGCCGCATGGCCGGAGGCGACCGCAAGCGCCGCGGTGCCGCCCTCAAGTGCCGCCACCCGTTCCTCCAGCACCGCCTGGGTCGGGTTCATGATGCGGGTGTAGATATTGCCGAACTGCTGCAGGCCGAACAGGGCGGCGGCGTGATCCGCATCGTTGAAGACGAAAGACGTGGTCTGGTAGATCGGCGTCGCCCGCGCACCGGTCGTCGGATCGGGCTGGGCGCCCGCATGCACGGCCAGCGTCGAAAACCCCGGATTGAGTGTCGGCATGTTAGTCCCTCCCCTTGAATTGGCGCCTGGTTGTTAGCGCTCCAACAGGCCCCGGCGGTTGATCACGATCAAGGTATATCGTTCTCCGGAACCTATCCTCCGGGGAAATAGAGAGGAGTTTGCAATGGACAACACAATTCCCACCCCTGACCCCACCCGGGAAAATCTCACCGGCAGGCTGAAGCGCTGGTGTTCCGTCACGTGGGCGGCGATCAACGAAGCCAAGCTTCTCGCCAGCCTGGACGACGAAACCGTGAAGCTGCTGGCGCAGGACAACGCCTTGTCGGAGCAGGAACTGCGTGAACTGATCGCCAAAGGCCCGCATGCGGCCGACGAAATGTTGGCGCTGATGAAGCTGCTCAACATCGATCCGGAAGAAGCCAGGCTGGAGGAGCCGGCCGAATTCCGCGACATGCACATCACCTGCGTCCACTGCGGCGAGAAGACCCGCTGTCGGCGCGAACTCACCGACGGCAGCGCCGCCGCCGACTTCGCAAGCTATTGCGGCAATGCCGAGCTGCTCGACGACATGCGCAACCGGCCGGAACTGCTCGCCAAGTAG
This sequence comes from Neorhizobium tomejilense, assembly GCF_964254135.1. Taxonomy (NCBI): domain Bacteria; kingdom Pseudomonadati; phylum Pseudomonadota; class Alphaproteobacteria; order Hyphomicrobiales; family Rhizobiaceae; genus Neorhizobium; species Neorhizobium tomejilense. Next base: position 992,724 of record NZ_CAXUSO020000001.1, on the reverse strand, counting down.
CTCGCTTAGACGGTCGTCTCAGGCAACGAGGCGGGGATATTCGATCGCCGGGCAGCGATCCATGACGATCTTGATGCCGGCCGCTTCCGCCTTTTCGGCGGCCTTGTCGTCGCGCACGCTCAGCTGGCCCCAGATCACCTTCGGCCTGGTTTCGAGTCCGATCGCCTCGTCGACCACGCCGTCCAGATATTCGGCGGCACGGAAAACGTCGACCATATCGACCGGCTGCGGCACGTCCGAAAGCGTCCTGTAGACCGTCTGGCCGAGGATCTGCTTGCCGGCCTGGCCGGGATTGACGGGAAACACCGTATAGCCCTTGGAAAGCAGAAACCCCATGACCCGGTTGCTCGGCCTGTCGGGATTAGGGGATGCGCCGAGAAGCGCAATCGTCCTTGTGCTCTTCAGGATATCGGCGATATAGGCATTGTCGTAATGGTCATGGTTCATGACGGCGGCTCCTGCAATAGTGCGCCTCTGGCGGCGCAGTGCTTCTGCGCTATGTAAGTCCGCGTCTCGTCAAAAGGGATGAGGATCATGAAAAAATTTCTCGGCTGCCTTGCGATCATTGCCAGCGGCACCCTCCTCTCGGCTGAGCCGGCCGCCGCGATATCGCGTTACAATTCAACCGGCATGTCCTGCGCTGCCGTACAGCGGGCGATCGGCCGGGAGGGCGCGGTGATCCTGCGTTACCCGTCCCGCAACAAGGCGCGGATGACGCTCTACGACCGCTATGTCATCGACAGCGGCTACTGCGACGGCCATGAGTTCGCCGACCGGGCGACGGTGCCGACGGCCGACACGCCGAGCTGTCCCGTTCGTGCCTGTAAAAGAAGACCCGATCCAGAAGATTGTTTTCCTCTCCAGGCCGGCTGCCTGAGATTCTAGGCAGCTTCTTGAGTGAAAAAATCGAGAATGCCCGAACGCCGAGGTTCCCTGAACGTTCGGACTACATTCCTCCTTTGTACTCGCACATATTAGCACCATCTTATGGTTGAATTAGAAATTGCTACTAGATTTTGCCGGGGCAAACTTGGTTCTCTGAACATTTGTCAGGTTTTCTTTTCCGTCGTGCATCCCATTGAAATGTGAGCAGGTGACAGCTATCGCCGCGCTAGAATCCACCTGAAAGCTTCAAAAAAGTATGGATTTCGCCAATTGGAGCACCACCCTCCGTCCCTCCATCTTCACAACTCTGGATTTAGCTCGAACGAGCAACAAGCGCGATGGGCGGCGCAACTCACCCTGCCATCCCAACAGGTTTTTCACGCTTCCGACAGCCGTTCCCAAGCCCGGTTTGCCGCGCGGCGGAATTCCGGCTCACGCATATAAGATGGGTTTTCTTTCCCATCATGAGAGCCAAGCGGATAGCGGCCGAACGGCTGGTTTGGCAGCCACAGCGGGGCCGAGCCAACGATTTGGCGCTGATGGCTTCGTATTTTGCTCGGAAAATTGTGGTATCATGGAACCACATAGATAACCCTTTGATTTTGCTGTATCTATTTTTCGATCCGCGAAAACCGTCACCTTGACGCTTTTGGCCTCCCTGGGTATAAGCCGCCCCAGAACGCGGACCGTCTCGGCCCGCTTTCTTTTTGCCGGCCTCGGCCATGGCAATCCAAGCAACAAGAAACGCCCTGCATTCGAAGGTTTCGGATGTCACGGGTCCTAGAAGAAAGAGTTAAAAACATGTCAACCTTCGTTCAGAAGCCTGCAGAGGTGGTGAAGAAGTGGGTGATCATCGATGCCGAAGGCCTCGTTGTCGGTCGCCTCGCCACCATCGTCGCCAACCGGCTCCGCGGCAAGCACAAGGCCACCTTCACTCCGCACGTCGATGATGGCGACAACGTCATCATCATCAATGCGGAAAAGTGCGTCCTCACCGGCAAGAAGTATTCCGACAAGACCTATTACTGGCACACCGGTTACCCGGGTGGCATCAAGGAGCGCACCGCGCGCCAGATCATCGAAGGCCGCTTTCCGGAGCGCGTCATCGAGAAGGCTGTCGAGCGCATGGTTCCCCGTGGTCCGCTCGGCCGTCGCCAGATGAAGAACCTGCGCGTCTACGCCGGTTCCAACCATCCCCATGAAGCACAGCAGCCGGTCGCCCTCGACGTGGCATCGCTGAACAGCAAGAACGTAAGGAGCGCCTGATAATGGCCGATCTTTCCTCCCTGAAGGACCTCGCGCCGGCTGCCGAAGCTGCCGCTCCGGTCTATGTCCGCAAGGTCGATAGCCTCGGCCGCTCCTATGCGACCGGCAAGCGCAAGAACGCCGTCGCCCGCGTCTGGGTCAAGGCTGGCACCGGCAAGATCACGGTCAACGGCCGTGACTTCTCGACCTACTTCGCCCGTCCCGTCCTGCAGATGATCCTGCAGCAGCCGGTTATCGCCGCAGCCCGCACCGGCCAGTTCGACATCGTCGCGACCGTCGCCGGTGGCGGTCTCTCCGGCCAGGCCGGCGCCGTTCGTCACGGCGTTTCCAAGGCACTCACCTACTTCGAGCCGGGCCTTCGCGGCGTGCTCAAGAAGGGTGGCTTCCTGACCCGCGACAGCCGCGTGGTCGAGCGTAAGAAGTACGGCAAGGCAAAGGCCCGCCGCTCCTTCCAGTTCTCCAAGCGTTAATCGCTTCTGGTTTCAGACTTGCAAAAGGCGGGGCTTCGGCTCCGCCTTTTCGTTTTATGGGCTTTCTCATATCGGCAGCTCGGTGGTCGATTTCAGTTCGCGCAGGACAAAGCTGGAGACCACGTTGCGCACATGCGGATTGCGCATCAGGTGGCGGGTCATGAAGGCCTCGTAGGCTTCGACATCGCGCGCCCGGATCTTCAGCATGTAGTCGAACGTTCCCGACAGCGCATAACACTCCATGATCTCCGGCCGGTCGCGCACGACGGTGGCAAAGGCTTCAATTGCCTCCTCGTGATGGTCCTCCAGCGTCACATGGGCGACGATGCAGAGCTTGAGGTCGAGTTTTGCCGGATCGAGAAGTGCTACCCGCTTTCGGATGACGCCCTCGGCCTCCAGTTCCTGGATCTTGCGCCAGGCGGTGCTTTGCGACATGCCGGCCTTTTCCGCCAGTTCGGCAAGCGACGAACCATCGCCCGTCTGCACGAGTTGCAGAAGCTTGCGGGCCGCCTGCAGGTTTTCTTTCATGATGGCCTCTCCTCCCGAAATATCCTCCCATTATTTACGCCCAATTCGGCAAAGCTGAAATGATTACCCGCGCTTTGGGAGATATAATGGTGATCTGACGGCCGGTGGCTGGAGCACCCGGCCATTCCATCACGCAACGGGGAGGCGCTCATGACCAAACAAAGCACCTACACGGCAAACCTGCCGGATGCAGACGGGATCTATCACTACACACGCGAAGAAGACGGGATCTGGAGCGAACTCTACGAACGCCAGATGAGGCTCCTGGCCGACAAGGCCTGCCGGGAATATCTGGATGGCGTCCAGGCACTCGGATTGAAGGCGGACAAGGTTCCGCAGCTTCGCGATGTCGACCGGCGCCTCAACGAGACCACCGGCTTCGGCGTCGAGGGTGTGCCCGCCCTCATTCCGCCATCGCGTTTCTACGAGTTGCTGTCGCAGGGTAAGTTTCCGCTGGCGACCTTCATCCGCCGCCGCGAGCACATCGACTATATCGAGGAACCGGATATCTTCCATGAGGTCTTCGGCCACTGCCCGCTCCTCACCAACCAGAGTTATGCCAATTTCGTTCGCCGATTCGGCGAAAAAGCCGTCGGGCTTGGCCGGGAATATTCCTGGCATCTATTCCGGATCTTCTGGTTTACCGTCGAGTTCGGCCTGATCGACACGCCGCAAGGGCGCCGCTGCTTCGGCGCCGGCATCGTCTCCTCTCCCAACGAGACGCGGGCCGCCATGGAAGGCCGCGAGGCCGAATTCCGGCCCTTCGATCTGATAACGGTGCTCAGGACCCCCTACCGCATCGATATCGTCCAGCCGATCTACTATGTCATCGACAGCTTTGCGCAGCTGGAATCGATCATCGAGGAGGATATCGGCGCGCGCATCAGCGAGGCCAAGGCGCTGGGAGACTTTCCGCCGGTGTTCGAAGCCAAGGCTTCCTGAACGGGAGGCATTTGTTTCGTTCAGGCTTGCCTTGTCGGCCCTTATTGTCCAACGTCCCGCCACCTTAACGATGGAGGGACGCCATGGCAGAAAAGTCGATCGACCATGCCTTCACTGCAAAAAGCCTGACCTCGGCCGCGTCGGACCCGACGTTTGCCGGCGCACTGTCGTTCATGCGCCGCCGTTTCACCAAGGATCTGGCGGGTGTCGATACGGTTGTCTGGGGCATCCCCTTCGATGCCGCGACCTCCAACCGGCCGGGCGCCCGGTTCGGGCCGCAGGCGATCCGGCGGGCATCGGCGATCTTCGACAACGATCCGCAATATCCGTTCCAGCGCGATCTCTTCGCCGAGATGGCCGTCGTCGATTATGGCGACTGCCTGCTCGACTACGGCAACCACCAGAAGACCCCGGCTGCGATCGAGACCCAGGCGAATGTCATCCTCGACAGCGGCGCGTTTTTGCTGACGCTCGGCGGCGACCATTATGTCACCTGGCCGCTGCTCAAGGCGCATGCCGCCAAACACGGACCGATGGCGCTGGTGCAGTTCGACGCGCATCAGGACACGTGGCTCGACGACGAGGGACGCATCGACCACGGCTCCTTCGTGGCGCGGGCGGTGCGGGCCGGCCTCATCGACCCTGCCCGATCGATCCAGGTCGGCATCCGCACCCATGCGCCGGAAGATTTCGGGATCCGCCTCCTCTACGGCCATGAGGTTGAGGAGATGACGGCAGCCGAGATCGCGAGGGTTATCGTCAATCACGTCGGGGAAACACCGACCTACCTCACCTTCGACATCGACTGCCTCGATCCGGCTTTTGCGCCGGGCACCGGCACGCCGGTCGCCGGCGGGCCTTCGAGCGCCAAGATACTCTCGGTGCTGCGCCAGCTTGGGGGCCTCGACATCCGCGGCTCCGATGTCGTCGAGGTGGCACCGGCGTATGACCATGCGGATATCACCGCCATTGCGGGGGCGACGGTTGCGATGTATATGCTCGGTCTTCGCGCGGAACGCCGCGCGGGCGCGTTAAATTTCTGAATCAACTTGCTGGTAAACTGAATCCGGCATCCAATCCAAGGCACTGATCTAACAGGATAAGACCATGACAGCGAAAATCTTCATCGATGGCGAACACGGTACCACGGGACTGCAGATCCGCACCCGCATGGCCGGCCGCCGCGACGTCGAATTGCTGTCGATCCCGGAAGCGGAGCGGCGCAACGCCGCCATGCGCGAGGATCTCCTGAACAGCGCCGACGTCGCCATCCTCTGCCTGCCGGACGATGCCTCGCGGGAAGCCGTGACCATGCTTGCCGGCAACAACAAGGTGCGGGTGATCGACACCTCGACCGCCTTCCGCGTCGACCCCTCCTGGGCCTATGGCTTTGCGGAGATGGACAAGGCGCAGGCAGACAAGATCAAGGCCGCCCGGCATGTCGCCAATCCGGGCTGCTACCCGACCGGCGCGATTGCCCTCATCCGGCCGTTGCGCGCCGCCGGCATCCTGCCTGACGGTTATCCGGTCACGGTCAACGCGGTCTCCGGTTATACCGGCGGCGGCAAGCAGATGATCGCGCAGATGGAAGACCAGGCCAGGGAAGACGCCATCTCGGCCAACAACTTTCTCTACGGTCTGAACCTCAAGCACAAGCACGTGCCGGAGATGAAGATCCACGGCCAACTCGACCGTGCGCCGATCTTCTCGCCGTCGGTCGGCCGCTTCGCGCAGGGCATGATCGTGCAGGTGCCGCTCTTCCTCGAAGACCTCAAGGACGGCGCGACGATGGAGAGCATCCACAAGGTGCTGGTCGAGCATTATGCCGGCCAGGATATCGTCACCGTCGTGCCGCTCGAAGAGAGCAAGGCACTTGCCCGCGTCGATGCGGAAGAGCTGGTCGATACCGACACGATGAAGCTCTTCGTGTTCGGCACGCCGGGCGGCGCCTATGTCAACCTGGTGGCCTTGCTCGACAACCTCGGCAAGGGTGCCTCGGGTGCGGCCGTCCAGAACATGGACCTGATGCTTTCGGCCTGATGACCGAAGGCATTCCCTTCCCTTTTTCCTTTCCTGGCGAATGGCGGATCGAAACCGCCAGACAGATAGCCGATACCGTCGTCGGCACAGTCCTTGAAGTGACGCGCGCCGGCGGCGAGATCGATATCGTCAAGATCCTGAAACCGAAGGCATTGGAAGACAGTCTTCGCGGGGCCGATTTCATGGCCTGGCGGGATGGCGTCGGCTGCGTTCGGCTGATCGCGCGTTCGGACGATCTCCTGCTGATGGAACACGCAGGCACGGTGACGCTGCGGGACTATATGGAAACCCATGGGGACGGGCACGCAACCCGGATCGCCGCCGAGGTCCTCGCGGAGTATCATCGGCCGTCCGACATCGCGCCGCCGGCAAGCCTGATGCCGCTTTCCCGCTATTTCAAAAGCCTGTTCGAGAAGGCCGAGGCAGACCGCCGCGACGGTGTTGCCAACCCGTTCATCGAGGCGGCGGAATTGGCGGAAAGGCTGATCGCCGATCAGCGGGACATCAAGCCGCTGCATGGCGACCTGCACCACGAAAACATCATGCTCGGCCCGCGCGGCTGGCTGATCATCGATCCGACCGGATTGATCGGCGATCCGGCGCTGGACGTCGCCAACATGTTTTCCAATCCGCTCGACCGCTTCGACCTCACCCGCGGTGAAGACCGCATTGCCTCCATGGCCGCCGTCTTCGCCGAAACCCTTGGTCGCGACGTTCGCACTATCCTGCAATACGCCTTCGCCTATGGCTGTCTCTCGGCAGCCTGGCATGAAGAAGACGGCAATGCGAAAGACCGCGACGACGAGCTTGCAGTCGCCGCCGCGGTCCGCAGTGTGCTGCAACAGGCTTAAGCGAGCGCCTGCCTCAAACCCAGATGGACGGCGAGCTTCTCGCCGGGGCCATGCACGGCTGCGAAGAGCAGCCCGGCCAGGAAGGTGAAGTGATCGACGAAGAAGCCGAACTCCGCCTGATTGGCTTGCCAATGGCTGGGGCCATGGAAAGCGAAGGCCAGGAAGATGACGTAGGCGCCGGCAAGCAGCGCCGCTTCGGAGAAGAAGGCGCCGGTCAGGAATGCGAGGGCCAGCCCCACCTCGAAGATCGCCGCGATCCAGGCGAGGAACAGCGGGAACGCAAACCCGGCGCCCGAAATGAACCCGGCGGTTGCCTGCATATCTAGAAACTTGAACGTCGTCGCCATGACGAACACGCTGCCGAAGATCAGCCTTGCGACGAGAATTGCGATTGTATTTGCCATAACCCTACCCTCTCCTTGGCCGAAGCCCTTTGAACTATGTCCCAAGGACGGGCGACGGACACTGTGGCCGACATCGGACTGCAGATTTTTCGCAGTAAAAAGGCGGACGGAATTCAATCCGCCCGCCTCTCGCGGATATTTGTCAATGTACGGGCAGATCAGCTCTGCGTGACGATCGCCGTCTCCGGCGGATATTCGCCGACGAAACCGCGCCAATGGGCGACGGCAAAGCCGAGCACGATCAGGGCGGCGGCCTGGTGCGTCAGCGCCAGATCGAGCGGCACCTGCATGACGAGCGTCGAGATGCCGATGACGGCCTGTAGCGTCACCAGCCCGAACAGCAGGACGGAGCGGCGGGCATGGGTCGAGCCGGGGGCCAGCCGGAGAGAGACGATCATGTGCACGAGAGTGGCGGCCCACAGAACATAGGCGCCGCAGCGGTGCACGAACTGTACCGTCTTCGGGTTCTCGAACAGATTGATCCACCAGGGCTGCTGGACGAAGAGGTCGGCCGGGACCAGGGCGCCGTCCATTAGCGGCCAGGTGTTGTAGGAAAGGCCGGCATCCAGCCCCGCCACCAGCGCACCGAGATAGATCTGGAAGAGGACCAGGAAGGCGATCCCGCCGGCTGCCCATTTGGATCTTGCCGTCGGCGGAAGGTCGCGGCTATGCGGCGCCAGCCCGCGCATGATCCAGATGCAGGCGCCGAAGATCAGACAGGCGATGACGAGGTGCGTCGCGAGCCGGTATTGCGAGACGCTGACCAGTTTGGTGAGGCCGGAAGATACCATCCACCAGCCGATGAACCCCTGGAAACCGCCAAGCGCGAGAAGGCCGACCAGCGGACCCCGCAGGCGCTTTTCGATGCGACCGGTGAGCCAGAAGAACATCAGCGGCAGGGCGAAGACCAGGCCGATCGAGCGGGCGAGGAAACGGTGCGCCCATTCCCACCAGAAGATCGACTTGAACTGGTCGACCGTCATGTCCTTGTTGATTTCCTGATATTGCGGAATCCGCTGGTAGAGGCGGAATTCCTCGTCCCATTCCGCAGCCGACAGCGGTGGGATGACGCCGTGGATCGGCTTCCATTCGGTGATCGACAGGCCGGAATCGGTAAGCCGCGTCGCGCCGCCGACCAGGACCAGACAGAACAGCGTGAAAACCACGACGCCGAGCCAGATACGCACGGCCTTGCGGTCGCGCTCGCGGCGCTTGGTGTGGTTCAGGACATCGATGATCACAGCATCGGTTGCCGACATGGGTATGCTCCTGTCGCTCAAGCCAAAAGGACGCTGGTGCACGGCCATGCATCCATCAAGCATTTCGCGTTGCTTTGCCCCATCAACCCATGCAAAACAAGCCCCGGCGCTTTGCGGCATGCGGTCGCGGATAGGAGAAGACGTTTTGGTCCCGCGTTTGAGAAGTTTCATCGGCACCATCCTGATCATCGTTCTGGTGATCTTCTATGCGCTTGCCGCGACGACCTTCGCGACGCTGCTGCTTGCCACTTCGCCATGGTGGGTGCATTTCCTCTACTTCCTGATCAGCGGCCTCCTCTGGATCCTGCCGGCCATGCTGATCATCAAATGGATGGCAGGACCGAAGCCCAAGGGATAACCGGCTTTACCATCGGTTAACCAGCGGCAACGGTTTCGCGGGGCGTGAGGCCGCCGGTAAACCGAATTTTGGTGCCCTCCCCCTATGTTGCCGGCCAAACGGCATCAGCGGGCAAAGCCATGCAGCGGAAGATCCACCACGAAGATCAGGTCGAGGACATGCTCGACGCGCCGAAGGGTCAGAAAACCGTCCGGCTCGCCGAGCTATCGCTCGTTTCGACCGACGATCTCGAATCCGTCGAGGCCGAGTGGCGGCGGCTCGAAGGGCTTGGCAAAAACTCCCTGCATCAGGGTTTCGACTGGTGTCTCGCCTGGGTTCAAGCGCATCGCAGCGAACTTGCGATTATCCAGGGCGTTGTCGATGGCCGCACGCTTTTCATCCTGCCGCTCGAAATCGTGTCGGAACGCCGCGCCCGGATCGCCCGCCTGCTCGGTCACCGGTTCAACAACGTCAATACCGGTCTCTTCGATGCCGAGCTCGCCGCACCCGATGCGGAAGAACTGCAGAATTTCGCCTATGGCCTGAGGCTCGCCCTCTCCGACAAGGCGGATCTGGTCGTTCTCGACAATATCCCGCTCGTCTGGCGGGGCATGCGACATCCGCTGTCCGCATTTGCTTCGATCGAAAACCAGAACCATTCCTTCCAGTTGCCGCTCTTTCAGAATTTCGAGGCGACGCTGGCGCAGCTCAACGCGAAAAGCCGCCGCAAGAAGTTCCGCTCGCAGAGCCGCAAGATCGAGGCGATCGGCGGTTATGACCATTTCATCCCGACGGACCCCGCCGAAAAACATGCCCTGATCGATATCTTTTTCCGCCAGAAAGGCGAGCGTCTGAGACTGTTCGGCCTGCCGGACGTCTTCCAGCTGCCAGGCATCCAGGATTTCTTCCACCGCCTCATGGATGTCCCGGCCAGGGGAACCGATACGCCGCTGATGCTGCATGCCATCCGGCTGCGCGGCGAGCACGAGGGGCATATCGCGGCGATTGCCGGCCTGTCGCGCAAGGGCGATCATGTCATCTGCCAGTTCAGCTCGATCGACGAGACGATCTGCCCGGAGGCGAGCCCCGGCGAGTTGCTGTTCTGGCTGATGATCGAGCAGTCCTGCCGGGAAGGCGCGTCGGTGTTCGATTTCGGCGTCGGCGACCAGCCCTACAAGCGTAACTGGTGCACCCAGGAAACGGTGCAGCACGATATGTTGCTGCCGCTGACCTGGAAGGGTTCGGTGATGCGGCCGTTCCTGATCGGAGTGACCAAGGCGAAGGCGGCGGTCAAGCGCAGCCCTCACCTCTATGCGATGGTGCAACGCTGGCGGTCCCGCCGATGCCCGAAAACGTCGGAAGCCCCCGCCTCCGACGCAGAACCGTCAGCCGAATAGTCAGGCGGCGCGGCGTTTGCCGGGACGTGGCGAATGCCGGCCGGCGGTCTGCGCCATGACCAGCAGGTTGCTGTAACCGGCCGCCTCGAAATCCGTCACCAGTTCGGCGACTTCCTCATCCTTGAAGCCCGGCACCGACAGGACGATCTCCGCCATGGCGTTGCGGGTCAGGCGAGAAATGCCGGCGATCTCAGCCGGGCCGCATTCGATCAGCACCAGGTCATAGGCATCCGCCAGCGCGTCGATGACCATCGACAGGCGATCCACGCCGCGCATGGCACGCGCCGGATCGGAAGCGCCGTGCGGAATGATATGCGCGTCGGAAAGCCGATCCGGATGGATCGCGTCGCCGAAGGCGGTTTCGCCGCAGAGAAGGTCGGTAATGCCGGGCAGTTTCGGATTTTCCACCATCATCTGTGTCGGGGCGGCGGAACCGGTCATGTCGACCAGCACGACGGTGCGGCCGCTCTCGGCAATCTCGCGGGCGAGCATGACGGTCGCTGTCGAACCCTCGTCACCACCCGGTGAAATGGCGATCGCGACTGGCACGTCGTGGCGCTGCAGATAATGCGCGACCGAGCCGATGGTGAAGCCGCTATCGTCGACCTCCGCTACGGCTTCCTCCGCTTCGCTCTCCTTTTCGGCCAGCGACTGTTCGGCGATCTTGGCATAGGCGAGCGCTGCCGCGTTCTTCGCGCTTTCGCGGGCCGGTTCCGGCCGGTCGAAACGGGCGGCCTCGGCCTGCATCTGGTGGACCGGCAGGGGAGCGGCCGCAGCGGCGGGCGCGGATGCGCTAGCTGCCGGCACAATCTCGTCATCGATCTCTCTAACGCTGGACGGACGCAGGGCACGGCCAGAGAAGAGTTCGCTGACGATGACGATCAGGCAGCCGAAAATGAAGGTGGCGAGCGATACGACAATGACGATCGGGATGATCTTCGGGAAATAGGGTTCCGACGGTTCGACGGCTTTCGAGACGACGCGCGCGTCGGCCGGGCTCGAATTGCCCTCGAGGCGGGAGGTCGCCTCGCGGTAACGGGCGAGATAGGTTTCGAGCAGCTGGCGCTGGGCGGCGGCCTCGCGTTCCAGCGCGCGCAGGCCCACTTCTTCTTCGCCCGTCTTGGCGGAATCCGCCTTCAAGCCGTTGAGCTGGCCCATCAACTGGCGCTCGCGGATGCGCGACATCTCGGCTTCGTTTTGAAGGCTCGCGAGGATTTTCTTGGTTTCGCTCTCGATCTGCTGGCGGATGCCGGAAAGCTGGCCGCGCAGGCCTTTCAGCCGCGGATGGCCTTCGAGCAGCGAGGTCGAGGAGTCGGAGATCTGTGCCTGAAGGTTGGCCTCCGCCTCCTTCAGCCGCTGAATGACCTGCGAACCGACGACATCGCTCAGCGTGTCGGAAGCACGGCCGGCCTTCAGGGCGGTGCGGACGTTTTCGGCACGCGCCTCGGCATTCGCCCGCTCGCCGCGGATGCGGGCAAGTTCGGTCGAGATGTCGTTGAGCTGCTGGGTCGAGAAGCTGTTGGTCTCGGTGGTCTGGAACAGGCCGTTGGAGGAGCGGTAATCCGCGACCTTCTTTTCAGCCTCCTTGACCTTGCTGGTCAGGTTGGCGATTTCCGGCTCCAGCCATTTGGCGGTCTCGGAATGAGTGTCGAGCTTGGCGCCGCTCTGGAGCTGGAGATAGACCTCCGCCATCCTGTTCGGGATGTCGGCGGCAAGCTTCGGATCGCGCGAGGAGAACTCGATGGCGATGACGCGCGAATTCTCGACCGCATAGACATCCAGCTTCTCGCGGAATTCCTGGATCACCCGGTCTTCCGGGTCGAGCGACATCGGATCCTGCTTCAGGCCGATCAGGACCAGTGGATCGGGCAGGAGGGACTGCGCGGTCGGATCGAATTCCTTGAGCCTGGCGAGGTTGAGGTCGCGGGCAACGCGCTTGATCAGGTCGGTCGATTGCAGCAGCTGCGCCTGGCTGGTGATGTTGAGCGAGTCCAGCAGCGGGTCGTTGGCCTGTGCGGCCGCGTCCCCTCCCGACAGGTTGGGCGAGCGGGATTCGATCAGGAGCCGCGTCTCGCCCTTGTAGCTTGGCTTCATCAGGGTGGTACCGACAAGGGCCAGCGCTGCCGCGACGACCGTCGCGCCCAATATCCTGCCCTTGCGTTCCCAGACCGCCGATATGACCCGCCCGAGGTCGATGTCCACGTCCTGATTGCCACCGTTTACGCCTGACATGATACGCTCCAACTGATCGGTTTCGGCGAAGAGTAAAGGATCATGGTAACGCGAGGGTTAATGGCCAAGTACAGCGGTGGTACCCCAAGAAAATCCCCAAATTCCCGGCCTCTTTACCGGGCATTAACCCTAACGGATCGATAACGGGGACAGATGGTATGAACAGCCGGAGCCTCGACCGCGGAAATGTCCTTCGCCCCCTTCAAACGCGTGATGGCCAAACAGGTGCTGGCGTTAGCCCTCGCTGCGACGGCGCTTGCCGGCTGCACGAGCTACGCGCCCGCCCCGAAAAGCTTCCAGCAGGCAGCCATGCAGCCGTACAGGCTGGATAGCGGCGACCGGCTGCGCGTCAGCGTCTTCGAGCAGCCCGGCCTCACCAATACCTATACGGTCGACCAGGCCGGTTACATCGCCTTCCCGCTGATCGGCCAGGTGGCTGCCCGCGGCCAGACGCTGCCGGCGCTGGAAGGCTCGATCGCTTCCCGCCTCAAGCAGGGTTACCTGCGCGATCCGGACGTTACCGCCGAGATCGACCGCTATCGTCCCGTCTTCGTCATGGGCGAAGTCGGCCGGCCCGGGCAATATTCCTACGTGCCGGGGATGACCGCCCAGAACGCGATCGCGATCGCCGGCGGCTTCACCTCCCGCGGCAACCAGCGCGATGTCGACGTCACCCGCAAGATCAACGGCCAGGTGATCACCGGCCGCACCGTCATCTCTTCCACGGTGCTTGCCGGCGACACGATCTACGTCCGCGAGCGGCTGTTCTGACCGGTCCATGGCGGAGAGCCCTCCCTTGCGGATACTGCACTGCTTCAGGTCGCCCGTCGGCGGAATCTTCCGCCATGTGCGCGATCTCGTCGAGGAGCATCGGGCGGCCGGCCACGAGGTCGGTATCCTGTGCGACAGTTCGACCGGTGGAGCGCATGAGGACCGGCTGTTCGACAGCATAAGGCCGCTGCTTTCGCTCGGCCTCACCCGCATTCCGATGCGCCGCGCGATCGCCCCTTCCGATTTCGCGGCCATCTACAGGAGTTACAAACATATCAAGAGCTTGCAGCCGGACATCTTGCACGGGCACGGCGCCAAGGGTGGCGCCATTGCCCGGCTGATCGGCTCAGCCCTGCGGGTCAACAGGTATCGCGTAGCCCGCCTCTATTCGCCGCATGGCGGCAGCCTGCATTTCAGCCGGTCGAGCCTTTCCGGCCAGGCCGTGCTGCGGCTGGAACGTTTCCAGGAGCATTTCGGCGACGCTCTCGTCTTCGTCTGCGACTACGAGCGGCACACCTACGAGGCCAAGGTCGGCAAGCCGCGCAAGGTGTCGCGGGTGATCTACAACGGCATCAAGGATGCCGAGTTCGAGCCGATTGCCACCGACCCTGCGGCACCGCATTTCCTCTATATCGGCATGCTGCGCGACCTCAAGGGACCGGACGTCTTCATCGACGCCTTCGCCCGCACCGAAAGGGCGGTCGGTCATCCGCTTTCGGCCCTGATGGTCGGCGATGGCCCGGATCGCGACCGCTACGAGGCGATGATGGCCGAGCGCGGGCTTGGCCGCCGCATCCAGATGAAGCCGGCCATGCCGGCGCGCGACGCGTTCGCCATGGCGAAGATCGTCGTCGTCCCCTCCCGTGCCGAGGCGATGCCCTATATCGTGCTCGAGGCGCTGGCGGCCGGCAAGCCGGTGATCGCCTCGCGGGTCGGCGGCATTCCGGAAGTGCTCGGCGACACCAGTGAAGCCCTTGCCATTCCCGGCGACGCCGCGGACCTCGCCTGCGTCATGACGCAAGCGGTCACGACGCCCGGCTGGCAGGATGCGGTGATGCCGAAACCGGAAGCCTTCAAGGCGGTGTTTTCCGCCTCGGTCATGGCCCGCGAGATGCTCGGCCTGTATCAAGACCTGACAGGTTCGAAGCCGGATCCGGGGCGCGGCTAAAGGCTTCCTTCACCTCTTTTTGGTAAGCGTTTCCCATTGCTTCCAGTGTCGCCGGGGCTTCTAACGCCGCCGGGCCCGGAAGACCAAAGGGATCGGTCCATGAACCAGCCGAACAAGTCCGAGCAGTTCGATGTCGAAAGCCTTCGCAAGAAGGTTTCGGAACTCCGTGCAGCCGACGAAAAGCACGATCCGGCGAACGCCACGGTGCTCAATCCGTTTGCCCGCCAGATCGCCGAGCAGTTCCGCAACGACAGCTATTCGCCGACGATGCTGATCGGCCTGTTCCGGCTGTTCGAGCTCGTGGCCATGCTCGCGATCGGACTTGGTGTCGGGGCGCTTTTCGCGCCGATCGATCTTAGCGCCTTTCTCGCCCGTTTCGCGCTTATCGCCTGGGGCTCGACACTCACGGTCCTGCTTCTGCAGGTGGCCGACACCTATCAGATCCCGTCGCTGCGCGGCGCCTCGCGCGCCGCCAAGCGGGTCTTCGTCGGCTGGACGATCGGTTTCCTGCTGACCGCATCGACCCTCTATCTGGTCGAACCCAAGCCCTATCCGCTTGCCGGCCTTTTCGCCTGGTTGGTCACCGGCGCCTCTTTCCTGTTCCTCGAACGGCAGCTCACGGCCTTTGCCATCCGTCACTGGGGTCGCAACGGCGTGATGGAACGCCGCGCCATCATCGTCGGCGGCGGTGAGCCGGCGAAACAGCTCGTCCGCCAGCTCGAACAGCAACCCGACAACGACATCCGCATCTGCGGCATTTTCGACGACCGCAACAGCGAACGTTCGCCGACCGTCGTTGCCGGCTATCCGAAGCTCGGGACCTTCGCGGAACTCATCGAATTCGCCCGCCTCGCCCGCATCGACATGCTGATCATAGCGCTGCCGGCGACCGCCGAGGCCCGCATCCTGCAGCTGCTTCGCAAGCTCTGGGTGCTGCCGGTCGATATCCGCCTTGCCGCCCACGCCAATCGCCTGCGTTTCCGCCCCCGCTCCTATTCGCATGTGGGCGCCGTGCCGATGTTCGACATTTTCGACAAGCCGATCCGCGACTGGGACTCGGTCGCCAAGCGCGTCTTCGACATCGTCTTTTCGGTGGTCGGCCTCCTCCTTACCTGGCCGATCATGCTGGCCGCGGCAATTGCCGTGAAGGCGACCTCGAAGGGGCCGATCCTGTTCCGCCAGAAGCGCCACGGCTTCAACAACGAAATCATCGACGTCCTGAAGTTCCGTTCGATGTACACCGACCTCGGCGACCAGACGGCAGTCAAGGCCGTCACCAAGGGTGACCCGCGCGTCACCCCGGTCGGCCGATTCCTGCGCAAATCCTCGATCGACGAACTGCCGCAGCTGTTCAACGTGCTGCGCGGCCAGCTTTCGCTCGTTGGCCCCCGCCCGCATGCGGTGCTCGCCCAGACGGGAACGCGCAAATATGTCGACGTGGTCGAGAGCTATTTCGCCCGCCACCGCGTCAAGCCGGGCGTCACCGGCTGGGCGCAGATCAATGGCTTGCGCGGCGAACTCGACAGCGACGAGAAGATCCGTGCCCGCACGGCCTACGACCTCGACTATATCGAGAACTGGTCGCTGCTCTTCGATCTCAAGATCCTGTTCCTGACGCCGATCCGGCTTCTCAACACGGACAACGCCTATTGAGCACGCTCGACTATAGCCGGCCAGGCAGCCACCCAACGGGTTTCGACAGCCGCCTTGCCGCTATGAAGCTGGCCGGTTCCGGCCTGATCGCCTTTGGCGTCTTCCTGTCCGGCTTCGTCATTTCCGAGCCTGCCCCTTACGAACTGATCATGGTGATCCAGATCGGCATCTGGTTCCTGCTCGGCCTGAAGATATCGCGTACCGTCGCGCCGCTTCTCGTGATGCTGCTGACGTTCAACATGAGCGGCCTGTTCTCGATGTTCATCATGAAGGACATGAGCGGGGCGCCGATGTATTTCGCCGTCTCCACCTTCCTGGCCCTGAGTTCGGTGTTTTACGCGGCGATCATCGAGAACGACCACCGGCGCCTCAACCTGATCTTCAAGGCCTGGGTGGCGGCGGCAATCATCACCTCACTGCTCGGCGTTCTCGGCTATTTCAACGCCTTTCCGGGCTCGCATGTGTTCACCCGCTACAATCGCGCCATGGGCGCCTTCCAGGACCCGAACGTCTTCGGTCCCTATCTCGTCGCCCCCCTCCTCTACCTTCTCTACCGGTTGCTCACCGGACCGCTGATGAAGGCGCCGCTGCTGATCGCCGGCATCCTTGTCCTGGCGCTCGGCATCTTCCTCTCCTTCTCGCGCGCCGCCTGGGGCCTTCTCATATTTGCCGGCATCGCTTTGGTGATCGTCATGCTCCTCAAGGAACGCACGACCGCCTTCCGGTTCAAGATCCTGGCGATCGCGGGCGGAGCCGCGATCTTCCTTGTCCTCGCCCTTGCGATCGCGCTGCAGTTCCCGCAGGTCTCCGACCTGTTCACGAACCGCGCCAAGCTGGTGCAGGACTATGACGGAGCCCGGCTTGGCCGTTTCGAGCGCCACAAGATCGGCTTCCTGATGGCCATGGAACGGCCGCTCGGGCTAGGCCCGATGGCCTTTGGCAAGATCTTTGGCGAGGACGAGCACAATATCTGGCTGAAGACGCTGACCACCTATGGCTGGCTCGGCGCGATCACCTATCAGATCATGATCTGGTCGACGCTGTGGTTCGGCTTCCGCTACATGCTGCGCGAACGCCCGTGGCAGGCCTATCTGATGGTCGCCTGGGTGATGATATTGGGCCATGCAATCATCGGCAACGTCATCGACACCGACCACTGGCGGCATTTCTACCTCCTGCTCGGCATCGTCTGGGGCTGCATGGCGCTGGAACACCGCTTCATCCGGTCGCAGCGGCGACCACCCGCGCGCAGGACCGCTTGACTTTGCCGCCTGGCGCTCCAGATTTTCTAGAATGCTGACGGTCTCTCAACTCCGCGCTGCACGCGCGATGACAGGAATGACGGTGGAGGAACTCGCCGCCGCATCCGGGCTTTCCAAATCCGCCATCGAAGAGGCCGAAGCCTCCCAGGTCTTCGCAAATGCCGGTGTCACCGATCGGCTCCGTTCGATCTTCGAGTCGAAGGGCGTGTTGTTCCTCGGTGCCGGACAGGACGATGCCGGCGCCGGGCCGGGGTTGAGGCTGCGTCAGCAGTTTCATGACGAGGGAATCCGCCCCCAGAACCTCAACGCCGCAAACGACGACTGATATTTGCCGCGACGCGGGAACTCTTTGAGATTTCACGCATTTCCCGGCTGCTTGACAACACGCGAGCGGTTGTGAGTGACGCGCGCCAACAATCTCTATCTCATTAACGGCACTTTACCTGTCGCCTTCGTCGGCGTCGGTTTTTACGTCAATCGCGAAGAGACCAAGCCGAAAGGCGTCGAGCTCGGCATCGGCCAGAATGGTATTAAAGCCCAAGAGAAGTGAGGGTTCGTTAGAGGATACATTATTAACGATAGAAGCTCAGAGTTGTCCGGAACAAAATTTGCTCGGCGGATTTAGGTTCAGACAAACAAGAAAAGGGGATACTTATGTCTACGCATATGAATCTCGAGGATATCGACAGTAAAGGCTTGAAGAAAGTCTGGAGCGTTGCCGAGTTCGCAAAGCGCTATCGTATCGATCACGAGGAAGAAACCCGCCTTCTGAAACTTCTCGGACCCTTTGCGTCCCAGCAGGAACTTTTGATGAATGCAAGCCGGGCGCCGCGTTTTCGCTAAGCATTCGCATAGATACCGCAGCTAATCTTTTAGCCCGCCTTCAAGCCGAAGTTTCCAGCATGCGTAGCTTCGTTCTACATCTAAAATTACCTTCCGCAGGAACCTCTGCAATCCCCTTGTATTTGGCCTCCAGGAACCAATTGCCGCCCGAGCGGTTAGCCGCGGCTGCAGCCCCGGCGAGGCCCGTGCCGCTGCCCGCGACGAAGGCTTTCGCGACGCCCAGGTCGTCCGCGTGACGAGCCGCAGCGTCACCGTCGAGGGCTTCACGCGCAACGGACCGGACCGCATCACTTTCGCAAACCGCCGCGGCTGTCCCGAAATCTGACCTATCGCCGAGGCTGATTGGTCCATTGCCCCCGAAAGCCGCGCCCGAACTCGGGACCCGGCTTTTGTGTTCATCGGCGCACTCTTATGCCGGCCATCCTCTTTTTCTTCCGATCGAGGGATTTTGAGCTTGCGCCGCGATAGCGGAGCGACTAGGGAAAACATGCTCATTGAGCAGGTCGGGGCGTAGCGCAGCCCGGTAGCGCACTTGACTGGGGGTCAAGGGGTCGTCGGTTCAAATCCGGCCGCCCCGACCAATTATCCCCTTGAAATCTCAGTCAAAATCGGATGATTTGACGTTCTTCCCCGGAGGGGAAAAAACGGAACAAAAGCCGCTCAAAATGCGAAGTTCGAGGCATCAAATCCCGGAAAAGTCCCGAACGTCATTCCAAAATGTCCGCCGTTCGCGCTAGAAACGCGCGCCCCCAGCCTGCTAAAGCAATCTTGAAGCTATTAACGCGGGATCGGCGGAGAGTTCGGCACGAGGACGTTCCGCCGCGAGGCATTCTACCCTGCCGTTTACTTTAACAGTCGTAGGGTTGACACTGCTAGAGCATTGCGATGATACGTTGTGTTCCTCCCCCTTGTTAACGATTGCTTGTTGACTTATATGGCAACATTAGAAGAATTAGAAACGGCCGGCGTCCTTAAGAGAGTCAGAATCCGGATTGCCTTGCCGGATCGGGAGAGACGGTCCCTTTGGGTAATGCCGGCGGTGGAAAACTGGATCCGAAAAGAGCTGAAAGAACTTGTGGCTTTTGAACCAACGGATATCTCCCCGGAGCTCCAAGCGCGCGGTCTATTTAAGATGTTTATTGCAGGAGAGGCTTTGTCGGAGGGAGAAGAATTTCGTCTCATGCGGCCCATGGAGCACGACGTGTATGAGCTAAGGAGCGCCGATTTACGCTTCTTTGGCTGGTTCTACAGACCATCAGTTTTTATCGCAGTGGCCGCAGACACCATGGAGCGCGTACACACTATCTCGGGTTTATCTTCCGGATATCGAAACGCAGTCTCCGCGGCGCGTGCCAGTATCAATCTTGATCCGCCCAAGTACATCGAAGGAGCGAGCATTCGCCATGTCTTTTCTATTTGAGCTTGATCCAAAGGACGAAGCCGTCGCTGACCTTGTCGCCGAGGTCGGAAAGAAGCTGCAGCGCACGGTCAATCTGCGTGGCCTCACACAAAATGAGATAGCCCAACGGCTTGAAGTCGACCGCTCGCGCGTCAACCGTTGCCTATCTGGCTTCAACAATCTCACACTAAAAAGCTTGGCAGAACTTACGTGGGCGATGAATAGCAAAATTAGGTTTGAAATAGAGCTGAACGAAGAGGAGCAGGTCCAGGCAGCCGACGAAACTCGTGTAAACGTAGTCGCTTTGGCAGGGTGGCAGGGGGCTAGTCAGCAACAATCTGCGGTGCCCGATCTCGCCATGCTTAGGAAGGCATTCGGCTAATGCAAATCGATGTTGTATTTTGTGATTTAATCCGCACGGAGGTCAACGGAAAGCAGCTGCTGATCGGTGTCTACCCGGGAGACGTCATTATGGCGACTCATATCCCCGGCCCAATCCACGTGGCGGCATGGGCTCGGGTACGCGAGCTACCGGTGGGTAAACACCAGTTTGAGATATCTTTTTTTTCGCCACAGGATTCGGTCAGGACTGCCGCCAGCTTTAACGGAACGATAGAAGTCGCATTTGCAGGAATGATTTCAACCATCCATGCTGGGCCGGCGGTGATTCACGTTGACGAGATCGGCTTCATTAATGTGCAACTGAAAGTCACGACTGCTCAGGGGCGGATCATAGGCGATCAGTTTGCGGGGAAAATCTTTGTCGGCAAGGTTCCCTGAGGAATCTCATCGCCCTCCGGGCGGCTCGGCCATAAATCAATGGAGCCCAAAAAGAAGCCCGCCGGAGCGGGCAAGTTTGGTGAAAGTGGGAGGCCGAGGGAACAGGCGTAAGGAGACGCGCTATGACTGACCTCCGCGTTAGACGCCCATCCGGTCACACATTCGGGCCTGAAGGCGCAATGGAAGAAGTTGCGCAAGGACGCAGAACCGGGACTTCCCCATGCGATCTACCCACCCCACCGGATTGGCAGGGCGGGCTTAAGGTTTTCATCCGGTTCCACGACGGATATCAGTAGGGCGAATAGCACTGCTGGCGCGGGCCGTAATAGGGCTGGAACGTGTTGTCATAGGCCCTGTAGGACCGGTAGCGGGCGTAGCACCAGTTCACGTGCGAATTGCCGCCGACATAACGCCGAGGCGGGTAGTAGCGCGGTGCGTATCTCGGTGTGTAGCGCGGCTGGGCCAGCGCTCCGCCGATGATCGCGCCAAGTGCAAGCCCCCCGATGATCGCACCGGCATCCGGGCCACGGCGGTGGCGGCGGTAATGCCGATCGCCATAATAGCGGTCGCGGTAATAACGACGCCCTTCCCAGCGGTCACGGTCGCGCCAATAATATTGCACCTGCTGGATATCCTGAGATCTCTCGATGCGCGGTGCGCTGATCGACGGAAACGCCTGGGCGGGAGCGACGCCGCTAAAAGCCGTAATCAGGGACAGAATGGCGACGGCGAGCTTTTTTTTCATAATTCACCTCCTCTGATTTTCCTTATGAAGAAATGATCCTCCATTTCTCCTGAACCAGAGGTGAATGGTAAATTTTGCTTAACGTTGGCGTGCGTTGAGTTAGCGAACCTGATCCAAGAGGCGCTTGCATTCCAAAAGGTCGAAGAGCGCTTCCTGCAGCAAGGCACGGTCTTCCTTGCCGATGCTGGACTTGCCGATCGACACTTCCATGTCGTCCTCGTGCGAGGAGCCAAACCCGAAAAAGCGACCGCTCGGCTTCACCTTGGGGCGGCCGACGATCTGATCCTCTTCGGCCGTGCTGATCTTCGGCTCGGCCTGCTTTTCGCTATTTGCCGCCATGATTGCTTCCATCGTGGCGAGATCGCCTGAGGCAATCGCAGAGACGAACTTGTTGCCGTTCGTCTTCAGGAGCTTCTGCACGCCCTTAATGGTGTAACCGTGATCGTAGAGCAGGTGGCGGATGCCCTTCAGGAGATCGACGTCCTCGGGCCGGTAATAACGCCGCCCGCCGCCGCGCTTCATCGGCCGGATCTGCGGAAAACGCGTTTCCCAGAAGCGCAGCACATGCTGCGGCAGGTCGAGGTCGTCGGCGACCTCGCTGATCGTACGAAAGGCGTCCGGGCTCTTCTCCAAAGTTCATACTCCAAACGGCAGGCTGCCCATGCCCCAAGGGCAGACTCATAGCCTCCGATACATGGGCGAATTATGCGCCGAATCGGACATATCTCAACGGTTTAAGCCGAGAGATTCAAGCATGTTCACAGGATTGCGGAAAGGTCGCGGACTTCACGCCACCGGGCTTGCCGGCTTCAGTTTCGCCTTGCGCGCCGTATGCGCCTTGAGGATACGGCTCTTTAGCACGTTGGAGGCCTTGAACGTCATCACCCGGCGCGGAGAGATCGGCACTTCCTCGCCGGTCTTCGGATTGCGGCCGATGCGCTCGTTCTTGGAGCGCACCTGGAAGGTTGCGAAGGAGGAAAGCTTGACCACCTCGCCCCGGACGATCGCATTGCATATTTCGTCAATGACCGTCTCAACGAGCTCGGCCGATTCCGTCCGCGAAAGTCCGACCTTGCGGAAAACCGATTCCGCCAGATCCGCGCGTGTTACTGTCTTGCCGGCCATGATCCCCGCCCAATTTTCGAAATTGATCTTATCAAAGCCGATAGAGAGTATTTTGCTTGAGCGCGAGGGTCAAGCACCTGTGCTCAATCGCTTATTTACGTTTCGGCCGATCGTTGCCGCCCTACCAGCGGACCAGCAATGCGCCCCACGTAAAACCGCCGCCCATGGCTTCGAGCATCACCAGATCGCCCTTCTTGATGCGCCCGTCGGAGGCGGCAACCGAAAGTGCCAAAGGAATCGATGCAGCCGAGGTATTACCATGCAGATCGACCGTCACGACGACCTTTTCCAAAGGAATGCCGAGTTTCTTCGCCGACCCGTCGATGATGCGGCGATTGGCCTGGTGCGGCACCAGCCAGTCGAGATCGTCCGCCGTCGTGCCGGTCGCCGCGAACGCGCTGTCGATGACGTCGGTGATCATGCCGACCGCATGTTTGAAGACCTCGCGGCCCTCCATGCGCAGGTGCCCGACCGTGCCCGTGCTAGACGGGCCGCCATCGACGTAGAGCTTGTCCTTGTGGGAACCGTCGGAACGCAGGTGCGCGGTCAGCACGCCGCGATCGGCGATCGTCCCCTCGCCTTCCGCCGCTTCGAGCACCAGCGCGCCTGCGCCGTCGCCGAAAAGCACGCAGGTGGTGCGGTCCTTCCAGTCGAGGATGCGGGAAAAGGTCTCGGCGCCGATCACGAGGACACGCTTCGCCATGCCGCCGCGAATGTGCAGGTCGGCGGTCGCCATCGCATAAACGAAGCCGGTGCAGACCGCCTGCAAGTCGAAGGCGTAGCCATGGGTCATGCCCAGCCGGTTCTGGATATTGACGGCGGTCGCGGGAAAGGTGTTGTCGGGCGTCGAGGTCGCGACCAGCACGAGATCGATGTCATCCGGCGTCAGCCCGGCGTTTTCGAGGGCCGCACGCGCCGCCTGCTCGCCGAGAGACGCGGTCGTCTCGCCCTCGCCGGCGAGATAACGCTGACGGATGCCCGTGCGCTGCACGATCCATTCGTCGGAGGTCTCGACGATGTCTTCCAACTCGCGATTGGTCACTACCCGCTTCGGGAGCGCTGCCCCGTAACCGCGAACCACTGAACGGATCATTCTTAACTCACATCCTGTCGTCATGCCGCTTCGGGGCCAGCCGGCGGCTGGCGACGCGCATGGTAAATTGCGAGATCCTGCCGGATCTTCGCGTTGAGATCGTTGCGTGCCATGTCATAACCGACATCGATCGCGGCAGCAAAACCGTCGGCATTGGCACTGCCATGGCTCTTGATGACGATGCCGTTCAAGCCCAGGAACACGCCGCCATTGACCTTGTTCGGGTCCATCTTCTCGCGCAGCCTGTCGAAGGCGGGCTTGGCGAGAAGATAACCGATCCTGGCCAGCAGCGTGCGCGACATCGATTCGCGCAGGAGCGTGGCGATCTGCCGGGCCGTGCCCTCCGCCGCCTTCAGCGCGATATTGCCGGTAAAGCCCTCGGTCACCACCACATCGACGGTGCCCTTGCCGATGTCGTCGCCCTCGACGAAACCGTGATAGGCGATCGTCGGCAGGTTAGCCTCGCGGATCAGCCGCCCGGCCTCCTTGACCTCTTCCTGGCCCTTCACCTCTTCGACGCCGACGTTCAGAAGCCCGACGGTCGGCCTATCTACTTCGAAAAGTGAGCGTGCCATAGCACCGCCCATGATCGCAAAATCGAGGAGCTGCTGGGCGTCGGCACCGATCGTCGCGCCGATATCAAGCACGATGCTTTCGCCCTTGAGGGTCGGCCAGATGCCGGCGATCGCCGGGCGTTCGATGTTGGCCATGGTGCGCAGACAGAACTTCGCCATCGCCATCAGGGCGCCGGTATTGCCGGCGGAAACCACGACCTCGGCCTCGCCGAGCTTTACCGCCTCGATCGAACGCCACATGGTGGAGATATAACGGCCGCGGCGAAGCGCTGCACTCGGCTTCTCCTCCATGCTGACAGCAAGTTCGCATTCGTAGAAGACGGACTTGTCCCGCAGCTTCGGATATTTCGCGAGAACCGGCTCGCACTCAGCCTTCAGGCCATAGATGAGGAAGGTCACATCCGGGTGGCGTTCCAGTGCCTTGGCAGCACCGGCAATGACGACCTCGGGACCAAAATCGCCGCCCATGGCATCGATAGAAATTCTGATCACTCGTCCCTGATCCTTATCTTCGCCGAACGCATACCCTGTGGGGGGACCATGCGCCAGTCCTAACGTCTCCAACGGCCCTTCGCTCCTCATGCGGGGCCGTGCCGGCGAATTCGTGGCCAAAATATAGTTTTTGCTGTCGCTTACAACCCGTCCTCAATCCTTTTTCCAGTCCTTGAGGACGGCAAAGGGATTGGGGCGCCCGGACTTTTCATCCGCATCGGTTTCCAGGTGATCGGCAAACTCTGCGCCCGGTTCGCGCGGATAGGCATCGATCGCAAGTGCCGCGAACTCGGCCACCACTTCGCCGACATCGATCGTGTCGCCGATAAACATTTCGGGAAGATCGGGGCCATCGGGATCGATCACCATCTCCGCGGTATCGCTGGTGACGATCCGAGCGAGCTTCGATCCTTCAGGCACGAAGATCTGCTCAAACTCTTCGTCTATCTTCGATGCGACGGGTTCGAGCGTGACGACGGAGGACTGGACGATATCAGCCTTCACGCGCCCCTTGAGACGCACGCCGTCCTTCTTCCACCGGGCGATCTGCAGTTCCGCTTTCAGCGACCCGACCGAAACGACCTGCCACAGCTTTGCCAGGCCCTCGAGTTCGCGCGCATCGGCTTCGAGCTTCACCGTCACCGCATTCGCGGAAATATTCCCGACCTTGACGGGATAGGAAAAGGGAGGCTTTTCGCCTGCGCCACTATCGTTCTTCATCAAACCTCACTCTTCTCGCGGCAGCGGACCCGGCAGGGGCAGAACCGCGTGGCCGCGCGAAATCTCATCTTCGGGAATGCCGGCGAGCGCCGTCTCCGCAACAATCATCCAGTCCGCCAGCCCTCGCATCCCAGGCCCATCCTCCGTCTTCGGATAGATATTCCGGCTAAGGGCTGCGGCAAGCGCCTCGCCGTCCTTGTCTTCGAGCGCGGCCGCATAGGTCTCCACCCGACCATAGAACATGCCGGCCAGCTTTTTCATGCGCTTCGGCACGCTCTGATCGCCAATGCCGAGTTCGCGGATCGAATGGTCGATATCCTGAAAAAACGCGTCAACGATCTCCTGAGCCAGTTCCTGACCACTCGAATCGGACTTTGCGGTGCGCCTGAAAAACAGGATCATGACGATCGAAAGCATCTCGAAACGGCCCATGACCGTGTCCGGTACGTCAAGATCGCTATAGAAGAACGGAACGCGCGCCAACGACGTCAAGGTCGAATATTGGCGGTCAACTATCGCCTGGTTCTGGTTTTTCTTCTTGAAAAGGCCGAAGATCATCTGAATTCCCGTTATTTGCCTCCAGGAACGCCCTGGCCTGCCACCGGCCATGTTGCATGGAAACGAAAGCTGGTTTACCGAAGCATGCACGAATTGCAATGCCGTTCCGCCGGATCAGCGAACGGGGTGGGATCTTCGCGGCCTTAACAACAGGTCGGGATCGATCTTATGTCCCTGAATAGCCACAATGGTAGGGTCAGCAGGGGCAGGTTGAGTTTGGGGGATGCCGTTGAACAAGCGGGTTTTCGGATACGAGATGACATTCTTGAGTAAAACCGCGATGGCAATGGTCGTCGCATCCATCGCTGTCTCGGGTTGCACGTCCATGCAGATCGGCGACACCATGTATAACGGCTACGTGGTCGACCAGAAGTCGCTGGAGCTTATTCCGGTCGGGTCGAGCCGCGAGCAGGTGCTGCTGACGATGGGCACACCCTCGACGACGGCAACCTTCGATACCGAGGTGTTCTATTACATCTCGCAGAAACGCACGCGCGCTGCGGCTTTCATGAAGCCGAAGATCGTCGATCAGACGGTGCTCGCCATCTATTTCGACAAGGACGGCGTCGTCGCACGCCGCGCCAACTATGCGATGCAGGATGGCAAGGTGTTCGACACGATCTCGCGCACGACGCCGACCGGCGGCCGCGACCTCACCTTCCTGCAGCAGCTGCTTTCAGGCGGTTCCGGTGCCGGTGGGGCAGCAGCCCGCAGCATCCTGTCGAACTTCGGCAGGTAAGCACCTCGAACGAAAAAAAAGCCCGCGGGGATCGCTCCCCGCGGGCTTTTTAATTTCACGTTTGGCCGGATATCAGCCGGCAAGAACCGCAAGCAGCAGAAGCGCCACGATATTGGTGATCTTGATCGCCGGGTTGACGGCAGGGCCTGCCGTATCCTTGTAGGGATCGCCGACGGTATCGCCGGTGACCGATGCCTTGTGGGCTTCGGAACCCTTCATGTGGCGGGTGCCGTCCTTGTCGACGAAGCCGTCCTCGAAGCTCTTCTTGGCATTGTCCCAGGCGCCGCCGCCCGAGGTCATGGAGATCGCCACGAACAGGCCGTTGACGATGACGCCGAGCAGCGATGCGCCGAGTGCTGCGAAGGCAGAAGCCTTGTCGCCGCCGGAGATCAGCAGGACGCCGAAATAGACGACGATGGGGGCGAGAACCGGCAGAAGCGACGGAATGATCATCTCGCGGATCGCAGCCCGGGTCAGGATGTCGACGGCGCGGCCATAGTCAGGCTTTTCGGTTCCCGCCATGATGCCCGGCTTTTCGCGGAACTGCTTGCGCACTTCCTCGACGATCGAGCCCGCAGCGCGGCCGACGGCGGTCATCGCGATGCCGCCGAACAGGTAAGGGATGAGGCCGCCGAAGATCAGGCCGGCGACGACGTAAGGGTTGGAGAGGTCGAAATCGATTTCGCCGACGCCGTTGAAATACGGATACTGGGCACTGTTTGCCACGAAATATTTGAGATCGTTGGAATAGGCGGCGAACAGAACCAGCGCGCCGAGGCCGGCAGAACCGATCGCATAACCCTTGGTGACTGCCTTGGTGGTGTTGCCGACCGCGTCGAGCGCATCGGTCGACTTGCGCACTTCCGGCGGCAGGTGGGCCATTTCGGCGATGCCGCCGGCATTGTCGGTGACGGGACCGAAGGCATCGAGTGCCACGATCATGCCGGCCAGGCCGAGCATGGTGGTGACGGCGATGCCGGTGCCGAACAGGCCGGCGAACTGGTAGGTGGCGATGATGCCGCCGACGATGACGATCGCCGGAAGGGCGGTCGATTCGAGCGAGACCGCGAGGCCCTGGATGACGTTGGTGCCGTGGCCGGTCACCGAGGCCTGGGCGATCGAGTTCACGGGGCGCTTGTTGGTGCCGGTGTAGTATTCGGTGATGACGACGATCAGCGCCGTCACCACGAGGCCGAGAAGGCCACAGATGAACAGGTTCGTGCCGGTGATCGGCTTGCCGGCAACTGTGCCGATCGTGCCCCAGCCGATGGTCAGGGAGGTGGCGATGGCGAGACCGACGATCGACAGCAGGCCGGTGACGATCAGGCCCTTGTAGAGGGCGCCCATGATCGAGCCGTTGGAGCCGAGCTTGACGAAGAAGGTGCCGATGATCGAGGTGATGATGCAGGCGCCGCAGATCGCCAGCGGATAAACCATGACGGTCGCGAGGATCGGCGCGCCGGCGAAGAAGATCGCCGCAAGCACCATGGTGGCGACGACGGAGACCGCATAGGTTTCGAAAAGGTCGGCTGCCATGCCGGCGCAATCGCCGACATTGTCGCCGACGTTGTCGGCGATCGTCGCGGGGTTGCGCGGATCGTCTTCCGGAATGCCGGCCTCCACCTTGCCGACGAGGTCGCCGCCGACGTCCGCACCCTTGGTGAAGATGCCGCCGCCGAGACGGGCGAAGATCGAGATCAGCGAAGCGCCGAAGCCGAGCGAGACGAGCGCGTCGATGACTTCACGCGAGCCGCTCGGATGGCCGAGACCGGCCGTCAGAATCCAGTAGTAAATCGAGACGCCGAGGAGAGCGAGGCCTGCCACCAGCATGCCGGTGATGGCGCCGGATTTGAAAGCGATGTCGAGACCGGCCGCAAGGCTTTGGGAAGAAGCCTGGGCGGTGCGCACGTTGGCGCGGACCGAGACGTGCATGCCGATGAACCCGGCGGCACCCGAAAGTACGGCACCGATGACGAAGCCGACCGCAGCGGTGCCGGACAGCAGCACCCAGGCCAGGATGGTTACGACGACGCCGACGATCGCAATGGTCATGTATTGGCGCGCCAGGTAGGCCTGTGCGCCTTCACGGATATATCCGGCGATCTCCTGCATGCGGATGCTGCCCTGATCGGCAGCCAGCACGGAACGCGTCGCCCAGACGGCATAAATGATCGATAGCAACCCGCACACGATCACACCCATAATTACAGTCATTCGCTTTTCCTCTCCCTTAGCGCCGGGTGGTCCATACCCTCCGGCCGTGCACCCCTGCGACGGCGCACATCCACGAGATGAGCAAAGACCGCCGCAATACTCCATAGTGCGCATTCCCGCGCAGACGACCGCTCCCCTCCCAAGGAATCCGGGATCGCCTACGCGGACGGGAGATTGCGGTGGAGATGAATTGGCGTCAAGCCCCGAAGGGACAAGACTCTAAGCGGATTTCACGGAAGAGCGCTTGAACATCAGCGCCAGCACCAGACCGAGGCAGACGATCGTCACCGGCCAGATGATCAGGTTCATGAAGGACCAACCGTAGGCAGTGAACACCTTGCCCGAGGAGAAGGAGGACAGCGCCACCGTGGTGAACAGGATGATGTCGTGAAAACCCTGCACCTTGTCGGCCTCATGCGGGCGATAGCTGGAGGCGACGATGGCAGTCGAGCCGATGAAGGCGAAGTTCCAGCCGATGCCGAGCAGCACCAGCGCGCCCCAGAAGTTCCACAGCTCGATGCCCATATGGGCGATCACGGCGCAGCCCATCAGGATCAGGAGCCCGGCGGCGACGATCTTCTCGACGCCGAAGCGTGAAATCAGCATCCCGGTGAAAAAGCTCGGCGCGAACATGGCGAGCACGTGCCACTGGATGCCGAGTGTGGCCATTTCCGACGGAAAACCGCAGCCGATCACCATGGCAAGCGGCGCGCCGGTCATCATGAAGGTCATCAGCGCATAGGAGGAGATGCCGCAGATCATGCCGGTCAGGAACCGCTGGGTGACGACGATCTCACCCAGCGAACGCGCCGGGGCCGAAGCCGCGTGACTGCCGCTCATCTGCGGCAGTTTCAGCGGCGCCAGCATCAGGAGGGCGATCAGATAAAGCGGAATGACGGCCACGAAGGCGCCGGCGAACAGCACGGGCGACAATAGGTCCTTGGTCCAGATCGCAAGCTGCGGCCCGAGCACCGCCGAAACTATGCCGGCCGCGAGGATCCAGGAGATCGCCTTCGGCTTGTAGAACGAGGGGGACGCATCGGCGGCGGCGAAACGGATCTTCTGGCTGAAACCATTGCAGAGGCCGATCAACAGCAGGCCGACCGCAAAAAGCCAGAAGTTTGAATGGAAAAGCGCGATCGCGGCAACGGCGGCTCCCACCGCTCCGAGGACCGAGCCGAGCATGAAGCTCGCCTTGCGGCCGAGGAACCGGGAGGCGATGGCAACCGCGACGGCGCCGGCCGCCATGCCGATATTGAAGCCGGTCAGCGGAGCGGTCGCGAGCGACTTGTCATCGCCCAGCAGCTGGTAGCCGACGAGGCCGCCGAGCGCGAAAACCAGGGGCGGCGCCGAACCAAGGACGGCCTGGGCGCCGGCAAGCAGAGCGACACTGCGCCGGGCGGTGCTCATCTGTATCTGAAGACCGTCTACCGCGCCGTCCATGCCGCCCCACCCTGTCTTGCCGTTTAGTTTTTATTTCTTGGCTTCGCCGCGTACCTGCTTGGCAATGCGATCGAGGACAGCGTTGACGATGCGCGGCTCTTCCTCTCCGAAGAAGGCGTGAGCGATCTCGACATATTCGGTGACGATGACGGCTACCGGCACGTCCTTGCGCTCGAGGATTTCGAACGTACCGGCGCGCAGGATGGCCCGCAGCGTCGAATCGAGACGCGACAGCGGCCAATCTTCCTGCAGCGAGGCGCGGATCAGCGGGTCGATCTTCACCTGGTCGCGCACGACGCCGGCAACGATCGAGCGGAACCATGAGGCGTCAGCCTTCAGATAGGTGTCGCCGTCGAGTTCCTGTCCGAGGCGATGGGCCTCATATTCGGCTACGACTTCCAGCACGCCGGTCCCGCCGACATCCATCTGGTAGAGCGCCTGCACGGCCGCCAGGCGGGCAGCGCCGCGCTGGTTTGCCGGCTTCACCGGGTGTTCGCCTTCCTTGGCCATCAATCAACCACCGTTCAGCTTGTCACGCAGCGCGATCATGGTCAGCGCCGCACGGGCGGCAAAACCACCCTTGTCCTTGTCCGAACGGCGGGCGCGTGCCCATGCCTGTTCGTCGTTCTCGCAGGTGAGGATGCCGTTGCCGATCGCAAGCGATTCCGACACGGCGAGGTCCATCAGGGCACGGGAGGATTCGTTCGAGACGATGTCGAAATGATAGGTCTCGCCACGGATGACCATACCGAGCGCGACGAAGCCGTCGTAATCAGTGCCGCCCTCTTCCGACGCATCGAGCGCCATGGCGATCGCCGGCGGAACTTCGAGCGCACCGGGAACGGTGACCACGTCATAGGTCGCGCCGGCCTCTTTCAGCGCATGGGTCGCGCCTTCAAGCAGGGCATCGGACATATCGTCGTAGAAACGCGCCTCGACGACGAGGAGGTGTGGAGCGGTTTCGCGTGACATGATTCACCTTTGTTCAAATCGGCCCAGCATGAGATCGATATCGCCTCAAGGCGGGCCGATAGTCATATGGGTCTCGAGCAGGTGGCGGTCAAAACACGCTCTGAGGGGAATGGCAAGCAATTTTCGCTGAACGCAGCGATGCGAATCGGGAATAGCTGAGCGAGCGACGATAAGATCAGTGCCAACACCGGACCATGGAGCCCGCCATGACCACCATTCCAACCCTCGAAACCGAACGGCTGATCCTGCGCCCTCACCGGCTGGAGGAGTTCGAGACCTATGCGGAATTCTGGGCCGACCCGGACGTGGTCCGCTACATATCCGGTATCCCCTCGTCCCGGGAAACCAGTTGGAGCCGCATGCTGCGCGTCAACGGCATGTGGCAGCTCATGGGTTTCGGCTTCCTGGCGATTGAGGAAAAGGAAACGGGACGCTTTCTCGGGGAAGCCGGTTTCCAGGACATGCGCCGGGAATTTCAACCCTCCATCGAGGGGACGCTCGAGACGGGCTGGGCACTCATCCCGTCCGTCCACGGCCGCGGTTATGCAACCGAAGCGGTGGGCGCAATGATCGCCTGGGGCGACGCCCATTTCCCCGACCTCCGGATGACCTGCATCATCAGCCCCGAAAATGCCGCCTCGCTCAGGGTCGCATCCAAACTCGGCTTCCGCGAGTTCGCCCGTGCCAATTATCATGGCCCGATCGTGGTGCTGGCGCGCGAAAACTGATCGCGCGACAAGCCGTCAGCTTTTCGCCGGAAATTCCGCGAGCCTTGCGGCGTAACGCGCCATCGTGTCGACTTCGAAATTGACGAAATCGCCCGCCTTTCTATCGCCCCAGGTGGTGACGGCGAGCGTGTGGCGGATCAGCAGCACGTCGAAATCGGTGCCCTCGACGGCGTTGACCGTCAGCGACGTGCCGTCCAGCGCGACGGAGCCCTTCGGAGCCACAAATCGGGCAAGCGCCTCGGGTGCGCGAAGGCGGATGCGGACCGCCTCGCCCTCATGTTCGATGCCTAGAATTTCCGCCTTGCCGTCCACATGGCCGGAGACAATATGGCCGCCGAGTTCGTCGCCGATCTTCAGTGCCCGTTCCAGATTGACGCGCGTGCCCTCGGTCCAGGCGGCGATCGTCGTCAGCCGCAGCGCCTCTTCCCAGGCCTCGACCTCGAACCAGCGCTCGTTGCTGCCTTCGTCCGGCAGGTTTGTCACCGTCAGGCAGACGCCGCCATGGGAAATCGAGGCGCCCATGTCGATGGTTTTCGGGTCGTAATTGGTGGCGATCCTGAGCTTGACGCCTTCGTCCATCGGCGTCGTTGCCGCGACCGTACCGACATCGGTGACAATTCCGGTGAACATCAGAAACCTCTTTCGTATTCGAAACAGCGGTCCGGCCCGAAGCTTTCCTCGCGGACGAACTTGAACCCTGCCGGCATATCGGATGGCGTCAGCGGCGATTCAAGCCCGCCTCCGCCGACGATGCCGGTACCCTGGAAGAGAAGGACGCGGTCGACGAGATTTGCGTCGAGGAAGGCCTTCGCGACGGTCGCGCCGCCTTCGACCAGCAACGAGGACATGCCGCGAACCGCCAGGATCGCCAGGAGGATGTCGAGTTCGGTGCCGTCCATGATCTCAACGCCGGCGGCTTGGAGAGCGGCGGCCTTCAGGGCCAGATCACCTTTGGCGGTGGAGCGCGGAGCGGCACCGCCAGTCTCCAAGGAAGAAGGCGCAGCCACGACGATCACCGGCACGTCCCGCGCACTCTTCACCAGCTTGGAATCCAGCGGCAGTTCAACCCGCCTGTCCAGCACGATGCGGATCGGAGAGCGTTTCTCCAGCCCCGAAATGCGCACTGTCAGCTCGGGATCATCCGACAGCACCGTGCCAATGCCGACCAGGATCGCGTCGGCTTCGGCCCGCAGCCGGTGCACTTGCGCCCGCGCCTCGGGTCCGGTGATCGACACTTCCTCGCCGCGGCGGCCGAGCATGCCGTCGGCGGAAACGGCAAGCTTCAGAGTCACATGCGGGCGGCCCTTCGTCTGGCGGGTGAGGTAGGCGGCGAGCGCCCGGCGCCCCTCTTCCTCCATCAGGCCCGTCTCTACGACAATGCCGGCCTCGCGCAGGATCGCAATCCCCCGCCCCGAGACGCGCGGATCGGGATCGGTCAATGAGATGACGACGCGGGCGACGCCTGCCTCGACGAGCGCGTTGGCGCAAGGCGGCGTGCGGCCGTAATGCGAGCAGGGTTCGAGCGTGACATAGACGGTCGCCCCCCTCGCTTTTTCGCCGGCAATATCGAGCGCCTGGGTTTCCGCATGCGGCCGACCGCCCGGTGCGGTAACGGCGGAGCCGACGACCTCGCCGTCCTTGACGACCACGCAGCCGACCGAAGGATTGGTGCCCGTCTGACCGGTATGAAGGCGCGACAGACGCAGCGCCGACGCCATGAACCACCGATCTTCGGCAGCGCTCGTCATGGCTACGGCTCTATGCCGGGATCGCGGGCGATCTTGGCGTTGATCTCCTGGATCACCTTTTCGAAATCCTCCGCATGGGAGAAATCGCGATAGACGGAGGCGTAACGCACGAAGGCGACGTCATCGAGGCTCTTCAAGGCCTCGAGCACCTGCAGGCCGATCTCTTCCGACGAAATCTCGTTCTCGCCGGAGCTTTCGAGCCGGCGAACGATACCGGAAACCGCCCGCTCGATGCGGTCATTGTCGACCGGCCGCTTGCGTAGCGCGATCTGGAACGACCGCACCAGCTTGTTGCGGTCGAACGGCACTTTGCGGCCGGTCTTTTTGGTGACCATCAGTTCGCGAAGCTGCACGCGCTCGAAAGTCGTGAAGCGGCCGCCGCAATCCGGGCAGATACGCCGCCGGCGGATGGAGGTGTAATCCTCCGCCGGACGACTATCCTTGACCTGCGTGTCTTCCGAACCGCAATAGGGGCAGCGCATCGGCTCTCCTTGGATGGGCAAGAGGGACCGCGAATGCGGTCCCCGTTGGTACCGGTTGGGATCACATATACGGGTACATGGGGAAGCGGCCGGTGAGCGCCACGACCTTGTCGCGCACGGCGGCTTCGACGCTCGCATTGCCCTCGTCGGAATTGGCGATCTTCAGGCCGTCGAGAACCTCGATGATGAGATTGCCGATCTCCTTGAATTCCGCTTCCTTGAAGCCGCGCGTCGTGCCGGCCGGGGTACCGAGACGGATACCGGAGGTAACGAAGGGCTTTTCCGGGTCGAAGGGAATGCCGTTCTTGTTGGTGGTGATGTAGCCGCGACCGAGGGCCGCCTCGGCACGCTTGCCGGTAGCGTTCTTCTTGCGCAGGTCGACCAGCATCAGGTGGTTGTCGGTGCCGCCGGAGACGATATCGAGGCCGCCAGCCATCAGCGTTTCGGACAGCGCCTTGGCGTTCTTGACGATCTGGGCTGCGTAGTCCTTGAAGTCCGGCTGCAGCGCCTCACCGAAGGCGACCGCCTTGGCGGCGATGATGTGCATCAGCGGGCCGCCCTGGAGGCCCGGGAAGACAGCCGAATTGAACTTCTTGGCCAGTTCCTCGTCATTGGTGAGGATGACGCCGCCGCGGGGACCGCGCAGCGACTTGTGGGTGGTGGTGGTGGCGACGTGGCAATGCGGGAACGGCGACGGATGCTGGCCGCCGGCAACCAGACCGGCGATATGGGCCATGTCGACCATCAGATAGGCGCCGACCGAATCGGCGATCTCGCGGAAACGCTTCCAGTCCCAGATGCGGGAATAGGCGGTGCCGCCGGCGATGATCAGCTTCGGCTTGGTTTCCTCGGCCTTGCGCTGCACCTCGTCCATGTCGAGCAGGTTGTCGCCTTCGCGCACGCCGTAGGAGACGACGTTGAACCATTTGCCCGACATGTTGACCGGCGAACCGTGGGTGAGATGCCCCCCCGAATTCAGGTCGAGGCCCATGAACGTATCGCCCGGCTGCAGCAGCGCCAGGAACACGGCCTGGTTCATTTGGCTACCGGAATTCGGCTGAACGTTGACGAAATTGACGCCGAACAGCTTCTTGGCGCGCTCGATGGCGAGTTCCTCGGCGATATCGACGAACTGGCAGCCGCCGTAATAACGCTTGCCCGGATAACCTTCCGCATACTTGTTGGTCATGATCGAACCCTGCGCCTCAAGCACAGCGCGGGAAACGATGTTCTCCGAAGCGATCAGCTCGATTTCGTGGCGCTGGCGACCCAGTTCCTTCTCGATCGCGCCAAAGATTTCCGGATCGGATTCTGCAAGCGGGCGGGAGAAGAAGACGTCGGTGTTCGACATGTGCGAGGCTCCTCAAAGGGGTGGGCATTGCAATGTCGCGTCTTAGCCTTACGCCTTGCGCAGAGCAATACGGGGAACGACATTTGCTCGCCGGAAGACGCGGAGATGCTCCCGGAAAACAAAAAAGCCGCACCCTTGGCGGATGCGGCCTCCCGTAGACGAAAAAAAGAAGCAGATCTTATTGCGGCAGCAGATCGTCGTCGGCAGCGCCGGCCGGCTTTTCGATGCCGGTGGTCGTCTGCAGTGCCAGTTCCTGGTTGCCGTCACGCTCGTAGATGTCGTCGCGGAACTGCACGACGCGGTCCTTCGCCGACCAGGCGGTGATGTAGACGATATAGACCGGAACTTCGGTTGTGAGCTTGATCGGGGTGTTCTGGCGCGTCGAGATGACCCGCTCGATCTCCTGGCGCGACCAGCCGGTGGTGTCGCGCAGCAGCCAGCTGATGAGGTCGCGGACGTTCTGAACGCGCATGCAGCCCGAGGATTCGAAACGCATCAGCTTGTTGAACAGGCCCTGCTGGGGCGTGTCGTGCATGTATTCGTTGTTCGGATTGTGGAAGTTGATCTTCGTCGAGGCCATGGCGTTGATCTTGCCGGGATCCTGCCGGAACATCAGGTTCGGCGCCTTCGGCGCAAACCAGTCGACCGTTTCCGGAGCCACTTCGTTACCCTTGCCGTCGATCAGGCGGATGTTGTTGCGGGTGAGATAGGTCGGATCCTTGCGCATCAGCGGCACGATGTCCTTCTCGACGATCGAGCGCGGTGCAGTCCAGTAAGGGTTGAGGATGACCTCGTAGATCTTCGAGTTGATGGCGTGCGTCGGACGATCGATGCGCCCGACGACGGCATTGGTGCGCAGCGCCACGCGGTCGTTTTCCACAGCCTCGATATAGGCGGCCGGAATGTTGACCATCACGTAGCGCGGGCCGAGATCACCGGACATGGACTGCAGGCGCACCAGATTGGTGCCCAGCTGGCGCATGCGCACGTCGGCCGATATGTTCATCGCCTTGACGGTAAATTCGCCCATCACGCCGTCGGCAGGCAGGCCGTGGCGGGCCTGAAAACGTTTCACCGCACCGTCGACATAGCTGTCGAACGAGGAAGACATGCCCGCCTCGCGCGGCAGGTCGCCTGAAATCATCAGGCGCTGGCGCAACTGCTGCACGGACGGATCGACGACGCCGAGGCGCAGGCGCTGCTGGCCGGGATTGACCTCGGGCCAGCCGCCGTTCGCAACGATCTGCTGATAGTCAATGATCGCCTGCTGGATGTTCGCTGGTCCGCCGGCGCCGAGCACCGGATTGTTGGAGACGACATTGACGGCGGTTCTGGATGCGGCCTTGGCGTCGAACTGGTCGTCCCAGGTGCCGCGGCGAGGCGCATTGATCAGATCGTCCATCGCCGTCTGGGCGAATGCGGGCGCTGCAAGTGCGGCTGCACCAGCAGAGAAGGCCGTGCGAAGCAGGGCACGGCGGGAAAGAGCTTCAGATCCGATCTTCTTCGACATCAATAATACCCATCTGGTCCCGAGCAGCATCAAGGACGCCTACAGGGATATGGTTAAGAACGCGCAAAAAGTTAGCGCAGCCGCACGGGGGCTTCGTCGTCATCGCAATGTCGTGAAAGCGCGAATTCCCGCCGGCCCGTTGCATCCAGGCGGTCCCATAGCAATATGGCCAATTCGTGTCAGGTACTTGCGCGTCACAAAGCCGTGTTGGCACGTGATTTTTTCGGGCGGCAAATGCGCCACACCCCGCGAAAGCAAGCGATCCCGGAACGGCCTGCGGGATCGTCGATCCGGGACCTGCTTCTTTTACGGAACCGGCCCGGCATTCTGGACAGCAAGCCCTCGTTTGGAAACGTAAAAGCCGTAAGCCTGGGACAAGCGGATTGGCTAAAAGTCGACCGTCAAAGTGAGGAATACGAGAATTGAACTGGTACCCGATCGAAGCCCTTGAGCCTGGAAAGCTGGTCGTCCTGCATTTTCGCGATGAGACCGCCCCGCAATGCGTCGGCTATGTCGAACAGGACGGCGTCTGCGGCTGGCCGGAAAAGGTGACGGGCCGCAGACCTGACGGCTGGCTCGACCTCTCCTCGATGTTTGCGGGCATGACGACCGAGATTCGCCGGGCAGCAGCAGCGACAATGTAGGCGAGCATTCCGGCGCAAACGGACATATCGGAACGTATTTCCGATGCCCATAGCCGAATTCGTCTATCAACCCGGCTCCCATACTGGTAGGCACCCCAAACATCACCCATTGGAGAGCTACCGTGACCCTGGACGAAAAATACCAAATTATTGTCAATGCTTTCCAGAACAACAAGTTTGGCGTCTCGCCGACCTCCACCCGCGGCGCCGTACAGAACTACTGTAAAAAGCACGGTCTCCAGGGCGAAGACTATACGGAGACCCTCGCCTCAGCGATGACCGCCGGCTTGATTGCCCAGATGGCGGACTCGGCCCTCACCATCAGAAATGCGGGCCGCGCCCTGCTGGCCCAGCGATAGGTCGGATCCGCCAGAGCGGCTACGCAGCCTGCGCGCAAACAAGCGTAACGGCGCGTCTTCCGACACCCCGTTACGCTTTTGCGTAGCACCGCATGACTGGAGGTAATGGAGTGTTTCGCAAGCCCCCGGTGGATTAAAGGCGGTAAAGGATCTGGTCGTTCCAGAAGCGGTCGAGGCGCTGGAGCAGCTTGTTCATCTGCGAGAACTCTCCCTCGCCGATGCCGCCGACCTTTTCGATCGAGCCGATATGGCGCTCGTAGAGCTTGCCGACGGCCTCGGCGATCTCCTGGCCTTCCGGCGTCAGGCTGATGCGGACCGAGCGACGGTCGATGCGCGAGCGCTGGTGGTTGATGAAGCCGAGGTCGACCAGCTTCTTGACGTTGTAGGAGACGTTCGAGCCGAGATAGTAACCGCGGGAGCGCAGTTCGCCGGCCGTCAGTTCCGAATTGCCGATGTTGAACAGCAGGAGAGCCTGGACGGCGTTGACGTCGTCGCGACCCTGGCGATCGAACTCGTCCTTGATCACATCGAGAAGGCGGCGGTGAAGGCGCTCGACCAGATGCAGCGACTCCATGTACAGGGCGCGAATGGTATCTTCATGCGGATCTGCTACTGCCGGTGCCGCCTGCGGCTTCAGTTTCGTGTTCATCATGACTGCCTCATCCTGTTTTGTTTGGCGGTGTTTGTTTCTTCCCGCCTTGAGACAGACACTATCCAATACGCATAAAATTCGACTTAAAACATAGGCTTAACAAGCGCTTAACGCGTTTCTTCGAATTCCGGCCGGCCCTCGCCGGCCCAGGATGCGGCCATTCAGATTTAAGATAAATCAATCACTTAGCAGCGAATTCCCAGTCAAATTCGGCCGTCAAAGCTTTAATTTCAAGGTGAATCAATCCTTACCCGCTCCGCCTTGCGGCGCGCTTCGACCCATAAAGAGAGCCGAAATACGACGTAAAGCGCGGCGACGAGGCCGTGCATGAGGGGAACGAGACGGTTGTGTCCGAAGATCTCCGGCCAGACGATATACATCGACACCTGCGAGATCGCGGCGATTGCCCAGAGCACGGGTCCCCAGGACACGGTGAGCCAGAGGCCGAGCGAAGCGACCGGAAAAAGCACGGCAAGGGAAGACGCCGCCACCTTCCAGGGAAGGGTCAACAGATCGAAGCGGGCCATGCCCTTCAGCGAATAGCCGACCAGCATCGCCCAATATTGCAGGCCGAACCAGAAACAGGCGACCGCGACCAGCCTGAGGAAGACGACGTAGAGAATTTCGGTCAGCGTGCGCTTCGGCACTGTGAGTGAATCGGGTTCCATGGGACTACACTAGCCGCCGCGGTCGCCGACCGCCAGTACCAGCCTCTCGCCTGCACGATCGTTCAAGAGCGCCGCGCCTTGTCCTGATAGGGTTTGCCGCCAATCAAAGGAGAAGACATGACCGAGCGGAACTTTTCACATAGGCCGATAAACCTCGCCGAGAAGCTGGCACGGATACCCGACCTCTGGCAGCAGCGCGTCGTCGCCGAAATGAACGACTACCAGTTCAAGCTCGTCCGCATCGAAGGCGATTTCATATGGCACGATCACCCCGAGACGGATGAAACCTTCATGGTTATCGAAGGCCATTTGCGGATCGACTTCCGCGACGGCAGCGTTGACATCGGGCCGGGCGAAATGTTCGTCGTGCCGAAGGGCGTGCAGCACAAGCCATTCGCCGAAAAGGAAGTGAAGATGATGGTGATCGAGCCGCGTGGCGTTCTCAACACCGGCAACGAGGGCGGCGAACGTACGGCTCAAAACGATCTCTGGATCTAGCCAAGTCTCGACTGCGGCGATCGTTCCCATTCGCAAACGGCGTGCTGCATGATAATGACGCGCGCACGGGAAGAGAAGTTGGAGACTTTGCCATGGACAAGACGCATCTGGTCGACGAGATCACCGGCCACCGCCGCATGCGGCGCAACCGCAAGGCCGACTGGACGCGCAGGCTGGTGCAGGAGAACCGTCTGACGGTGGACGACCTGATCTGGCCGATCTTCATCGTTCCCGGCACCGGCATCGTCGATCCGATCGCCGCCATGCCCGGCGTCAACCGCATGAGCATCGACAAGGCGGTCGAGGCGGTCAGGGAAGCGGCCGATCTCGGCATTCCGGCGATCGCCACCTTCCC
This sequence comes from Neorhizobium tomejilense, assembly GCF_964254135.1. Classification (NCBI taxonomy): domain Bacteria; kingdom Pseudomonadati; phylum Pseudomonadota; class Alphaproteobacteria; order Hyphomicrobiales; family Rhizobiaceae; genus Neorhizobium; species Neorhizobium tomejilense. Next base: position 952,566 of record NZ_CAXUSO020000001.1, on the reverse strand, counting down.
CGATATCGAGATGGCGTTGCGCGACGAGACCGGCTCCAACAGCCTGGTCGCCAACAACCTGATCAACCAGGCGACCGCCGCTTTCAAGAAAGCCGTGCCGAATGTCGGCATCATCACCGACGTGGCGCTCGATCCGTTCACCAGCCACGGCCATGACGGGATCCTCCGGGACGGCGTGATCGTCAACGACGAGACGGTCGACCAGATCGTGCGTGCCGCCGTCATGCAGGCGGATGCCGGCGCCGACATCATCGCGCCGTCGGAAATGATGGACGGCCGCATCGGCGCCATCCGCCGCGGGCTGGACGCCGCGGGCCATCAGGATGTCGGCATCATGTCCTATGCGACGAAATTCTCGTCCGGTTTCTACGGTCCCTATCGCGAGGCGATCAATACCAGCGGCCTCCTGAAGGGCGACAAGAACAGCTATTACATCTCGCCGGCCAACGGCACCGAAGCGGTGCGGGACGCGGCTCTCGACGTCGAGGAAGGTGCCGACATGCTGATGGTCAAACCCGGCATCGCCTATCTCGACATCTGCTGGCGCATCAAGGAAGCGTTCGGTCTGCCCGTCTTCGCCTACCAGGTCTCCGGCGAGTACACGCAGATCAAGGCCGCCGCGATGAACGGTTGGATCGACGGCGAACGGGTCATGATGGAGACGCTGCTCTGCTTCAAACGTGCCGGCTGCGACGGCATTCTTTCCTATTTCGCGATGGACGTGGCGAAGAAACTGGCGAAGAACGGGTGACCTTGTTGCCGAGGCGGTTTCATCCCATATCAATGTTCGAGAAACAGGAGATGTTGAAACGATGAGCCTCGACCCGAACCCGACCTATGCCGCACCGGACGACTGGCGCGCCTATAGTGGCGTTCTTTCGCGGCGGGTGTTCGCCTTCATCATCGACTACATGATCGTGCTGCTTTTGTGCATTCCGGCCGCGGTGGTGGTGTTCTTCCTCGGCATCATCACGCTCGGCCTCGGCTTCATGCTCTATCCGGCCCTGTTCGTGATCGTCGCCCTTCTCTATTTCGGGATGACGCTCGGGGGCTCGGCTCAAGCGTCACCTGGCATGCGCGCCATGGGGCTCGCTATGGTGCGGCTCGACGGCCGTCGGATGGATTTCCTGACCGCCATGGCCCATACGGTGATCTTCTGGATCATCAACTCGGTGCTGACGCCGCTGATTCTGCTCGCCGGCCTGTTCATCGAGCGTTCGCGCCTCGTGCACGACCTGCTGCTCGGCACCGTCGTGGTGCGTACGTCGTAACGATTACGCTACTGACCGAAAGTTTATGGCACTAGCCGGCTGCCTGTCGCAGCATATGGTTGACGTTTCGCTTTTATGCGCCATGGTATGACATTTACGATCCTAAAGACCGGACTGCCACGACGCAATGAACACCCAGGCAACGCCCTCACCGCAGTTCTACCTGACGGCCCCGGCAGTTTGTCCCTATCTCCCGGGTGAAATGGAGCGAAAGGTCTTCACTCACCTGGTTGGCCCGCGCGCGGCCGAGATGAACGACCTACTGACCCAGGGCGGTTTCCGCCGTTCGCAGAACATCGCCTATCGGCCGGCCTGCGAATCATGCCGCGCGTGCATTTCCGTGCGCATCCTCGCTCACGAATTCGAGCCCGTGCGTTCGATGAAACGGGTTCTCGCCACCAATCGCGACGTGATCGCGACGGTCTACCCCGCGCAGCCCTCCACGGAACAGTTCTCGCTCTTCCGCCGCTATCTCGACGACCGCCATCAGCGGGGCGGCATGTCGGACATGTCGGCGCTCGACTATGCGATCATGGTCGAGGACACGCATGTCAACACCCGCATCATCGAGTACCGCCGCCGCGAGCCTGGCTCCGGCATCAGCGCCGAGCCGAAGGGCGAGCTGCTCGCCGTTGCGCTGACCGACATGATGAGCGACGGCCTGTCGATGGTCTATTCCTTCTTCAATCCCGAGTATGAAAAGCGCTCGCTCGGCACGTTCATGATCCTCGACCACATCGCCCGCACCAGGACGCTCGGCCTGCCGCATGTCTATCTCGGATATTGGGTGAAGGGTTCGGCGAAGATGGGCTACAAAACCCGCTTCCAGCCCCAGGAACACCTCACCCCACGCGGCTGGGAAATCTTCGATCCCGCCACGGACGTCTGAAATCATCCCATGAACGATCATAAAAAGGGCCTCGTGCTCACCGCAATCGGCGGCCTTGCGCTCTCCTTCGACGTGCCGCTCGTGCGGCTCGGGCATGGCGAGATGTGGTCGACGGTTGCGCTGCGCAGCACCGCGACCTTCGCCGCCGCCATCATCCTGTGGCTGCTCGTCCGGCGCTTCGGTGCGACCCGCCCGGTGCTGATCCCCTGCAAGGCAGGGCTTGCCGCCGGGTTCTGCTACGGCATTTCGACGATCGCGTTCCTCGGCGCTGTCTTCAATACGGCCACCGCCAACGTCGTCTTCATCGTCGCCTTCACACCGATGTATGCCGCCATTCTCGGCTGGCTGGTCCTCAAGGAACGTCCCTCGCCTTCGACGCTCGTCACCATGCTGGTGATGTTTCTGGGCGTCGGCCTGATCGTCTCGGGTGGCCTCGCGGGCGGCCATCTCCTCGGCGACATCCTGGCGGCAACGGCCTCTTTCCTGCTGGCTTTGGCGATCACGCTCAGCCGGGTGGCGCGTATCGACATGGGTTTCGTGCCGCTGGTCGCGACCATCATTCCGGCAACGATCGGGCTTTCCTTCGTCGCCGCATCCTCCCTTGCCGGCACGGGCGGCTTTTCGGTCGCAGACCCCGTCTGGGTGATGTTCGACGGCGCGATCATGATGCCGCTCGCCTTCTGGTGCCTGGCGACCGGCCCGAAATATCTCTCCGGCCCCGAGGTCGGCATGTTCTACCTGCTCGAAACCATCCTCGCGCCGATCTGGGTCTGGCTGATCTTTTCCGAGATCCCGTCCTCTCGCACGCTCTTGGGCGGCTCAATCCTCGTGCTTGCGCTGATCGGTTATTCGGCATGGCAGATGCGGCGGGTGGAGAGGATGCGAGCCAGGGCGGCGGCCTCGCAACCGATTTGATATTCGCGAGCGCTTTTGCCTGTGGTAGTGTTTCAGCACTACTATAGGTGGCTGAGTATGAGCACGAAAAGCACTGTTCAGAAGATCACTATTCAAAAGATCGGTGAAGACCACGGCATTATCCTGCCGCAGGACGTTCTCGACCGCCTCGGCTGGAAAGAAGGTCAGGTCTTGGAGCTTCATGTCGACGATACTGGGATCGAGCTTTTCGATCCCAAGACAGTATCGGATGAGGATTTCCAGCGTCAGCTCCTCGCCGCCAAGATGGCGATGAGGAAGTATCACGTAGCCCTCAGCGCACTCGCCAAAAGCTGATCACCCAGCGAACTTCCCGCTCCGCGGAAAGCCCTTCGGAACGGCGCGGCCGGCGGTGGCGCGGTCGGCGATCCATTCCAGCAGCTCGTCCTTGTTGCGGGTGAAGGAGCGGCCGGCGCTGTCTTCCCAGGAAAGGCCGTCGGCCATGGTAAAGCAGCGGATGTCGGAAATGCCGCCGTCCTTGTAGCGCTGCAGGCGCACGCCCTTGCCGCGGGTCATTTCCGGCAGCTGCGATAGCGGGAAGACCAGCAGCTTGCGGTTCTCGCCGACGACCGCGACATGATCGCCCGAGACCGGCACGACCAGCTTCGTCTCATCGGGCATGGCAACGTTCATGATCTGCTTGCCCTTGCGGGTATTGGCGATCATCTCGCTCTCGGCGACGATAAAGCCGTTGCCGGCGGTGGAGGCGACGATCAGCTTGCGCTGTGGATCGTGGACGAAGGCGGTCAGGATGTCCTGGTCGTTCTCCATGTCGACGATGATGCGGATCGGCTCGCCATGGCCGCGGCCGCCCGGCAATTTGTCAGCGCCGAGTGTATAGGCCTTGCCGCCCGTCGTGACGAGCAGCAGCTTGTCGGTCGTCTGCGCTGTAAACGCGATCTTCGGCCCATCGCCTTCCTTGAAGGTCAGCGTCGAGGTATCCGACATGTGTCCCTTCAGGGCGCGGATCCAGCCTTTCTGCGAGACGACGACGGTGATCGGCTCCTTCTCGATCATCGACTGGTTGATCGCGTCGATATCGGCATCCGGCGCATCGGCGAAGGTCGTCAGTCGCGCGTACGGTTTGCCGCGGCCCTTGGCGAAATTCTTGCGGACGTCCTGGATCTCGTGCTCGATCACCCGCCACTGCTTGTCCTCGGAGGCGAGCAGCGATTCGATATCCGCCTTCTCCTTGGTGAGGTTCTCGTGCTCGGTGCGGATCTCGAACTCTTCGAGCTTGCGCAAGGCGCGCAGCCGCATGTTGAGGATCGCCTCGACCTGGATGTCGGAGAGCGACCAGCGCTCCATCATGACGGGCTTCGGTTCGTCTTCCTCGCGGATGATGCGGATTACCTCGTCGATGTTGAGGTAGGCGATCAAGAGGCCGCCGAGGATTTCCAGGCGCCGGTCGATCGCCGCCAGCCGGAAACGAGAGCGGCGCACCAGCACGTCGCGGCGGTGCGCCAGCCATTCCAGCAGCACCTCATTGAGCGCCATCACCTTGGGCACCCGGCCCATGGAGAGCACGTTCATGTTGAGCGGCAGGCGGGTTTCCAGCTCGGACAGCTTGAACAGCGATTCCATCAGCAGGGTCGCATCCACCGTGCGGCTCTTCGGCACGAGAACGACGCGAACGTCTTCGGCCGATTCGTCGCGAACATCTTCGAGCAGCGGCAGCTTGCGGGCGAGCAGCAGTTCGGCGATCTTTTCGATCAGGCGCGATTTCTGCACCTGGAACGGAATTTCGGTGACCACGATCTGGTAGCCGCCACGGCCGAGATCCTCGATGACCCAGCGGGCGCGGACGCGAAAACCGCCGCGACCAGTCTTGTAGGCCTCGACGATCGACTGTCGGCTGTCGATGATGATGCCGCCGGTCGGCAGATCGGGGCCTTCGATGCCGCCCTTGGCCGGTTCAGCCGGATCCGCCATCAGGTCCTCGATGGTCGCGGCCGGATTCTTGATCAGGTGCAGCGCGGCATCGCAGAGTTCGTGAACATTGTGCGGTGGGATCGAAGTCGCCATGCCGACCGCAATGCCCGACGTGCCGTTGGCCAGCAGGTTCGGGAAGGCGCCGGGCAATACGACCGGTTCCGAATTCGATTCGTCGTAGGTATCGCGGAAATCCACCGCGTCCTGGTCGATGCCTTCGAGCAGCAGTTCGGAAACCGCCGTCATCTTACTCTCGGTGTAACGCATCGCGGCAGGGCTATCGCCGTCGATATTGCCGAAATTGCCCTGGCCGTTGACGAGCGGATAGCGCTGGGAGAAATCCTGTGCAAGGCGCGCCAGCGCATCGTAGATCGACTGGTCGCCGTGCGGATGGAAGTTACCCATCACCTCGCCGACGATCTTGGCGCATTTGCGGAAGGCTGCATTGGGACGCAGGCCCATCTCGCTCATCGCATAGACGATGCGGCGGTGGACAGGTTTCAGGCCGTCGCGCACGTCCGGTAACGCACGATGCATGATTGTGGAAAGCGCATAGGCGAGGTAACGCTCTTCGAGCGCTGCTTTCAGATCGACCGGCAGGATGTTGTCGCCGCCGTCGCCGCCGGGTGGTGTCAGATTTTTTCCCATGGGCCTTGACTAGCGGAAAGCCTGATTCTCGGCAAGAAAGACCGGGCGACAGCCTGTGGATGAAGGCATTTCAGAAGCTCAAATCAGCGTTTGGTTTACCCTGAATCGTCAGCCGCAATTTTGACGAAAGGAATGTGGAACAAAGCCATAAACCTTTTACCCGGCGTGCCTATAAGGTGCGCGAACCAGTAGCCGAACTACCAACAAACCCAAAACGAAACGCGGGCCGGATCATTGCCCGCCAGGAGGAAATCCGATGCAATACTCCACCAAGGCCCGGCTTCTGCTCGCCGGCGCAGCGCTTTCGACTTTCGCCGGCCCGGCGTTTGCGCTCGACGGCAACGATCTCGTCGCCAAGATCAACAGTGCGCTCTCGGTCCAGGGCGGCGCCGGCTTCTCGGCGGAGAAGGCCACCGTCAGCGGTTCGGACGTCACGCTCACCAATGCCAAAATCCTGATCCAGGCCGGCAAGCAGAGCCTGCCACTCGGCACCGTCAAGTTCGAGGGCGTCGAAGAGGATAATGGCGGCTACACGGCCGAGACGGTCACGTTCGACAACGTCAACGCCACCCAGGACAAGACTACCTTCACTGCCTCGGACATCTCGATCAGCGGCCTCACCGTTCCGGGCAATCCGGGCGGCGACAACCTTGAGGCAATCCTGCTCTATGACGAGGCGCATGTCGGCAAGATGACCGCCACCGTCGACGGCAAGCCGGCTTTCTCAGTCGACGAGGTGAACGTCACGACGGAGGTCGCCGACGACAATTCCTCCATCGGCTTCGACCTCCAGGCCAACGGCATCAAGAGCGACCTCAGCCTCGTCGATGATGCGCAGGCCAAGGACACGCTGCAGCAGCTCGGCATCACCTCGCTTGACGGCAAGGTCGCCATGTCCGGCGCCTGGACCCTCAAGGACGGCACGCTCGACATCGATGAATACGCGCTCGATTTCGCCAAGGTCGGTCGCCTCAACCTCGCCTTCAGCATGTCCGGCTACACGCTCGACTTCATCAAGTCGGCGAATGAAACGGCCAAGGCGATGGAATCCAATCCGAACAAGGAAGAAGCCCAGCAGGCCGCAGGCCTTGCGATGCTCGGCCTGATGCAGCGCCTCACCTTCAACAGCGCCGAGATCCGCTTCGAAGACGCCGGCATCACCAAGAAGGCGCTCGACTATGCCGGCAAGAGCCAGGGCACCACGGGCGAAGCCATGGCGCAGATGCTGAAGGGCATGACGCCGCTGATGCTGGCGCAATACAACGTGCCGGAACTGCAGAACATGGTCAGCGCTGCGGTCAACACCTATCTCGACAAACCGGGCAGCTTCACGATCACTGCGGAACCGGCCAGTGCCGTCCCCTTCCCGATGATCATGGGTGCCGCGATGGGCGCACCAAACACGCTGCCGAAGGTCCTTGGCGTCAAGGTCACCGCCAACGACTGAGGCCGGCGACAGTGATTCGAAAAGCCCCGGCGAGAAATCGCTGGGGCTTTTCCTTTAATGGGCCTGGGAACTCGACATCGAGGCATGGTCTTTGTCATGGAGTGCGAAGCGGTCGATCATGCCGGCGCTCGCCTCGTTGGCCCCCCGCACGGTCACGTCCACACCTCGACGACGGTATTTGAGGACGATGTCGTCCAGCGCGCCGACCGCGGAAATATCCCAGAGATGCGCGTCGCCTACGTCGATCAGCACGGTCGCCACCGGCTCCTCGAAATCGAAGGACTTCAGCAGGCTCTCGGCGGAGGCGAAGAAGATCTGTCCCTCCACACGATAGGTCCGGACACGACCGTCCGAAGAGAGCTCCGAGCGGACGCGGAAGAGCCGCGCCACCTTGCCGGCGAAGAAGATGCCGGAGAGCAGGACGCCGACCAGAACGCCCTTCGACAGGTCCTGGGTGGCGAGAACGGTCGCGACGGTCGCCAGCATGACGATCGACGAGGTTCCCGGATGGCGCTTGAGATCGACCACGGACTTCCATGAGAAAGTGCCGATCGAGACCATGATCATTACCGCCACGAGTGCCGCCACCGGCACCACCCTCAACACGTCGTCGAGCACGAGCAACAGCACCAGCAGGAAAGCGCCGGCGACGAAGGTCGACAGCCGCCCCCGCCCGCCCGACTTAACGTTGATCACGGACTGACCGATCATCGCGCAGCCGCCCATGCCGCCGAACAGCGCCGCAACGATATTGCCGGAGCCCTGGCCGAAACACTCCTGGCTCTTGCTGCTGGTCGTATCCGTCATGTCATCGACGATCTGGGCCGTCAGCAGGGATTCCAGGAGGCCGACGGCGGCAAGCGCGACCGAATAGGGAAAGATGATCTGCAGGGTTTCGAAGGTCAGCGGCACCTGCGGCCAGCCCAAGGCAGGCAGCGCGGTCGGCATTTCCCCGAGATCGGCGACGGTGCGGGCGTTGATGCCGAAGACCAGTGCCACGACCGTGACCACGATGATTGCGACCAGCGGCGACGGGACCACCTTCGTCACGTAAGGGAACAGGTAGATGACAGCAAGCGCCACGGCGATCAGCACATAGGTCACGTTCGGAACGTTGATGAGCTGCGGGATTTGGGCGACGAAGATCAGGATCGCCAGCGAATTGACGAAACCGGTCATCACCGAGCGCGATACGAAACGCATCAGACGCCCGAGCTTCAGGAAGCCGGCGAGGATCTGCAGCAGCCCCATCAGGATCGTCGCCGCAAACAGATACTGGATGCCGTAGTCGCGAACCAGCGGCCCCATCAGCACGGCAGTCGCTGCGGTCGCCGCCGAAATCATCGCCGGGCGGCCGCCGGTCAGCGCGGTGACGCAGGCGATTGCCACCGAGGCAAACAGGCCGACCTTGGGATCGACGCCGGCGATGACCGAAAACCCAACGGCTTCCGGAATGAGCGCCAGCGCCACGACGATGCCGGAGAGGACGTCGCCGCGAATATTGGAAAACCATTCGCGGCGGTAAGCTGAAATTCTGTTCATGAGGAAAAGTTCGCAAAAAAGTCGCATCCGCCGGGAGGATTATCCAGGTGTGACCAGACGTAAATGGGGCTGATGCTTTGCGTTGTCCGGCGGATCGGCGGCCGGAAGAGCCACCCGGGAGTCACACCCGAGTCCTTGTGATGGCGAACCATAGAGGGTCGGATGCTGCGGCGCAATGTCACGAACAGAAAACCCGGCGATCGCTCGCCGGGTTCTTGTGCTCGAAAAGAGCCGGATGGAAATTATTCCAGAACCTGGATGACGGTCCGGGTCTGCGGATTGACGATAACGCGCCGATCGTTGACGACCGTGTAGGCATAATCGTCGTAACCCTCGACCCTGCGCACTTCTACCGTCTCCGGCAGCGCGGCGCCGACAGCGACCTCTCCCTCATAGGAGATAGATGGAACGCTCTGCTCCATGACATAGGTGCGGACTTCGCCGGGCAGGACGACCGTCGAATTGGTCGTGACCGGATCCTGGGTGACGATCGTCGTCTGGGCGTAAGCCGCGCCCGAGAGTGAGATCAGGACCGCCGACGCGGCCAGTAGGGTCTTGCGCATGTCTTTTTCTCCCTGTGCTTCTGCTGTTCTAACAACACAACGGCGCGGATATGGTTCCCCTATTCGCTTGACGCACGGGACGCCAGGACGGCATCCTGACGCCCCAGGCGGGCTCGATCGACACCATTGCGGTGGCGAGGCAGGGACCGGCAATCAGGCACAGGCAGATGTTTTATCGCTCATAGGATCGTCCCTCTCCGAGGCGATCCTAGATAACGTTGTCTTTTAGCGGAGGTTTTGCGCCATGAATTTGCCAATCCAACCATCGACCCGGATATTCTGCCCCACCATCGACGCGGTGATCGACGATGCCCTCGCCGCCAGGCGGCTCGTCGGCACCGTGGTAATGGTCGCCAGGGATGGCGAGATCGTCTACCGCCGCGCCGCTGGATTGGCGGACCGGGAAGCGGGCCTGAAGGCCAGCGAGGACACGATCTTCCGCCTGGCCTCGATAACCAAGCCGATCGTCACCATCACCGCCATGCGGCTGATCGAACAGGGCGGCATCGGCCTCGACGATCCGGTGACTAAATGGCTGCCGGATTTCCGGCCGCGGCTCGAAGACGGGTCCGAACCGGCGATCCTCATCCGGCATCTCCTCACCCACACCTCCGGCCTCAGCTATTGTTTTCACCTGGAAGATGGTCCCTATGTCCGGGCCGGCGTGTCGGATGGCGTCGATCAGCCGGGCCTCTCGCTGGAAGAGAACCTCCGCCGCATCGCCTCGGTGCCGCTGCTCTTCGCCCCCGGCACCGGCTGGCGATATTCGGTCTCAATGGACGTGATCGGCGGCGTCATCGAAAAGGAGACCGGCAAACGCCTCGGCGAGGCCGTCGCCGAGCTGGTCATGCGGCCGCTCGGCCTTTCCGATACCGGCTTCACCGTTACCGACCGCAGCCGGCTCGCAGCGCCTTACGTCGATGGTTCACCCGAACCGAAGCGCATGGGCGAGACGGAAAAGGTCCGTGCGCTCGACGGATCGGTGACGTTCGCGCCGGACCGGATCTTCAACCCCGCCTCTTTCCATTCCGGCGGCGGCGGCATGGCCGGGACCGCCTCCGACGTGCTGACCGTGCTCGAAACCATCCGAAAGGGCGGCGCGCCGCTGCTGTCGGAAAAGACAGTCCGGCAGATGACGACCAACCAGATCGGCGATCTGCTGGAGCCGACGCGGCCGGGCTTCGGATTCGGTTTCGGCTGGGCGATCGTGCTCGATCCGGCAAAGGCAGGACTGCCGGTTTCGCCCGGTTCGCTGCAATGGGGCGGCGTCTACGGCCACCACTGGTTCGTGGACCTGGCGAAGAAAATCACGCTGGTGGGGCTGACCAACACGACACTCGAAGGCATGTGGGGGCAATTCACGCTGGACCTTAAAAAAGCCGTCGCCGCCGACCTTTAGGCCGGTCATCCTCGCAGATTGAATCAGAAAGCCCGGCGCTTGGCCGGGCTTTTTTGTTCGCTGGAAAACTCAGTCCTTCTTCGGCGTCGGCATGACGCGGATGGCGAGTTCGCGCAGCTGCTGCGGCGTCGCCGGCGACGGGGCGCCCATAAGCAAGTCCTGGGCCTGCTGGTTCATCGGGAACAGCGTCACTTCGCGCAGGTTCTTGGCGCCGACGAGCAGCATGACGATACGGTCGATGCCGAAAGCAGCACCGCCATGCGGAGGCGCGCCGTACTGGAACGCGCGGTACATGCCGCCGAACCGATCCTCGACATCCGACTGGCTGAGGCCGACCTTTTCAAAGGCCTTGACCATCAGTTCCGGCGACTGGTTGCGGATCGAACCTGAAGCGATTTCGAAGCCGTTGCACACCGCGTCATACTGGAATGCCTTGATCGTCAGCGGATCCTGGTTTTCCAGCGCCTCGATGCCGCCCTGCGGCATGGAGAAGGGGTTGTGGGCGAAATCGAGTTTCTTTTCTTCCTCGCTCCATTCGTAGAACGGGAAGTCGACGATCCAGCACATGTCGAAACGGTCGCGGTCGACGAGGTTCAGTTCCTCGCCGGCGCGGGTGCGGGCTTCGCCTGCGAACTTGTAGAACTTGGCCGGGTCGCCGGCGACGAAGAAGCAGGCGTCGCCGTCATCGAGGCCGAGCTGGGTGCGGATCGCTTCGGTGCGCTCTTCGCCGATGTTCTTGGCGAGCGGGCCGGCGCCTTCGAGCTTGTCGCCTTCCTTGCGCCAGAAGATGTAGCCGAGGCCCGGCTGGCCGGTCGACTGCGCCCAGGCGTTCATGCGGTCGCAGAATGCGCGGCTACCGCCGGTCTTGGCCGGGATCGCCCAGACTTCGACCTTGGGGTTGGCGGCAATCATGCCGGCGAACACCTTGAAGCCGGAGCCGGCGAAATGTTCGGTGACGGCCTGCATCTCGATCGGGTTGCGCAGGTCCGGCTTGTCGGAACCATATTTGCGGATCGCCACGTCGTAGGGAATGCGCGGCCAGTCCTTGGTGACAGGCTTGCCTTCGGCGAACTGTTCGAACACGCCGGTCATCACAGGACCCATCGTGTTCCAGACGTCTTCCTGGGTGACGAAGCTCATTTCCAGGTCGAGCTGGTAGAACTCGCCCGGCAGGCGGTCGGCGCGCGGGTCTTCATCGCGGAAGCACGGCGCGATCTGGAAATAACGGTCGAAGCCGGCGACCATCAAGAGCTGCTTGTACTGCTGCGGCGCCTGCGGCAGCGCGAAGAACTTGCCTTCATGGATGCGGCTCGGCACCAGGAAGTCGCGCGCGCCTTCCGGCGAGGATGCCGTCAGGATCGGCGTCGAATATTCGGCGAAACCGATCTCGCCCATGCGGCGGCGCATGTCGGAAATGATCTGGGTGCGCTTGACGATGTTCCGGTGCAGGGTTTCGCGGCGCAGATCGAGGAAGCGGTACTTGAGGCGCACGTCCTCCGGATAGTCCGGCTCGCCGAACACCGGCAGCGGCAGTTCCTTGGCGGCGGAGAGCACTTCGATCTCCTGGGCGTAGAGTTCGATCTCGCCGGTCGCCATGCCCTTGTTGACGGTGTCTTCCGAGCGCGCCTTGACGAGGCCGTCGATGCGGATCACCCATTCGCCGCGGACGATCTCGGCGGTCTTGAAGGCGGGGCTGTCCGGATCGGCGACGACCTGGGTCATGCCGTAATGGTCGCGAAGGTCGATGAACAGCACGCCGCCGTGATCTCGCACGCGATGCACCCAGCCGGACAGGCGGACGGTCGATCCGACGTCGGACTTCTTGAGGGCGGCACAGGTATGGCTGCGGTAACGGTGCATTTCAGTATCCTGGACTGGTAGGTTTTGCGGTCTTTCGGCGTGCATGGCACGGCCTGCCGGCTTTATGGAAAATCGGCGGGAAAAGCGCATGATGGACATGCTTTGTCAAGGCAGAACCGACCTTAGCCCCAAAACGCCGTGAACGATCGGAGGGATGCCGGGCAGCAAGTCAGGACGCCGAGGCGGTTCCGAACAGGCCGCGCATCGCCCTCTCCATGAGGCGCTCACATTAGAAAGACCAGGCGTGTCGCTTATCGCTGGCCCTGCCGATGGTTCGGGATATAAAACGGGTAGAGCCATCCAGCGTCTCTCCCGATTCCCGTGCAAAGCCCTCCCGATGAGCCATATCCGTCCGCTGATCCCCCTCCTCGTTACCGCAGGCATCCTGATCGGCGGCAACGGGTTGCAGGGCACCTATATCGCGCTGCGCGGCACGACTGAGGGCTTTTCGCCCTCGACCATCGGCGTGATCGGCGCGGGGTACAGCATCGGCTTCGCCGTCGGCTGCATGTACGTGACGCGGCTGCTCAGGCAGATCGGCCATATCCGCACCTTCTCGGCGATGGCGGCAGTCACCGCGTCCGCTTCGATCGGCATGTCGATGATCGTCGACCCGACCTTCTGGTTCGCGATGCGCTTCGTGACCGGCATCGCGGTCGCCAGCCTGTTTGCGACGGTCGAGAGCTGGATCAACGCCAAGGTCACCAATGCCAACCGGGCGCGCACGCTCTCCATCTACCGTTTCGTCGATCTCGGCTCGGTGACGGTGGCGCAATACATCATCCCGACCGTCGGCATCGAAGGCCCGATCATCTTCAACATCATCACAATCGCGCTGATCCTGTCGCTGGTGCCGATCTCGATCGCCGACAAGTCGAGCCCGGCGCCGCCGGAAACGATCGCCTTCGATCTCAAGGCGGTCTGGCGGATTTCGCCGCTCGCGGTCGTGGGCGTCATTTCGGTCGGCCTGTCGATGGCGGCCTTCCGCAATATCGGGCCGATCTACGCGGCAGAGATCGGCATGAGCATAACCTCGATCGCCACCTTCATGAGCGCCGGCATCGTCGGCGGCGTAGTGCTGCAATATCCGCTCGGCATCTATTCCGACAGGCTCGACCGGCGCCGCGTCATCCTGTGGACGACGATCGGCTCGATCGTCACCGGCGCCTACCTCTCCTTCGGTGCCGGCACCAGCGAGACGGCCAATATCGTCAGCGTCTTCCTGTTCGGCGCCTTTTCGATGCCGCTCTATTCGCTGTGCTCGGCGCATGGCAACGATTACGCCAAGCCCGGCGAGCATGCGCTGGTTTCGGCCGGCCTGCTGTTCTACTGGTCGGTCGGAGCGACGATCGGGCCGCTGCTCGCCTCGATCCTGCTGCAATACTGGGGGCCGCGCGCCTTTTTCGCCTACACCTCGTTCATCTTCCTTGGCTTCATGATCTTCACGTTGAGGCGGATGCGGGCGCGTGCCTCCGTGCCCCCGTCGGAGCGTTCCTGGCGCTTCCGGGCATTGCTCCGGACGTCGGCTTATTTCAACCGGCTCGCCGGCCCGCCCGATAGACCCGATAAAGACGAGCGGGAGTAAAGGTTAGACACCGTTCCGTATTGACATATGCGGCGGGAAGGAGAAGGAAGGTTGATCACCCTCACGTGAATGAAACGATGATCCTAACGACCGCCGCACTCGAAGAAGCCTGCATCCAGCTGGCCCAATCGGACTTCATCACTATCGACACCGAGTTCCTCAGGGAAACGACCTTCTGGCCCGAGCTGTGCCTCATCCAGATGGCGAGCCCGACCGTGGAAGTTCTCGTCGATCCGCTCGCCAAGGGGCTGAGCCTGAAACCCTTCTTCGAGCTGATGGCCAATCCCGCCGTCACCAAGGTGTTTCACGCGGCCCGCCAGGATATCGAAATCATCCACCATCTCGGCAATCTGGTGCCGCATCCGATCTTCGACACCCAGGTCGCCGCCATGGTCTGCGGCTTCGGGGATTCGGTCTCCTACGATCAGCTCGTCAGCCGCATCAAGGACGTCCATATCGACAAGTCGTCGCGCTTCACCGACTGGAGCCGCCGGCCGCTCTCCGACAAGCAGCTCGAATATGCGCTGGCGGACGTCACCCATCTGCGTGACGTCTATCTGTTCCTCAAGGCCCAGCTCGAACGGGAAGGCCGGGCGCTGTGGCTGACCGAGGAAATGGCCGTGCTGGAATCGCCCGGCACCTATGACCTGCATCCGGACGACGCCTGGGCCCGCCTCAAGTCGCGGCTGCGCAAGCCGACCGAGCTCGCCGTCCTGAAATTCGTCGCCGCCTGGCGCGAGCGCGAAGCACGCAGCCGCAATGTGCCGCGTTCCCGCGTGCTGAAGGATGACGCGATCTACGAGATCGCCCAGCAGCAGCCGAAGGATGTGGAAGCCATGTCGCGGCTCCGCACCATTCCGAAAGGCTGGGAGCGATCCGCCTCCGGCACCGCCATCATCGAGGCGGTCAATGCAGCACTTGCCCTGCCGAAGACCGAGATGCCGCATGCGCCGAAACACGTGCATGTCCCGGAAGGCACCGCCGCTGCGGTCGAGCTGCTCAAGGTTCTCCTGAAGCTGATTTCCGACAAGCAGGGCGTCGCCGCCAAGATCATCGCCAATACCGACGATCTCGAACGGATCGCCGCCGAAGGCGAGGCCGCCAATGTCGGAGCCTTGCACGGCTGGCGCCGCGACCTTTTCGGCGAAACCGCCTTGAAACTGATCAGCGGTGGCGTAGCCCTGCGCTTCGTCAACAAGAAGGTCGAGGCGGTGGAGCTTTAGAGCTTCCAGGGATTGATGACCGGAATGCCCGCCGCTTCGAACGGCGCTGTATCTCGAGTGGCGACGGCGAAGCTGTGGACCTGGGCTATCGCGGCGATCTGACCGTCTGCCATCAAGATTGTTTTACCGTTGGCTCGCGCCAGAGCAACCAACCGGCCGTATGCAACGGCGGCCTCTCGGTCGAATGGCAAGATGCGCGGCCCGAAATAACGGCCAAAAATCTGCTCCATATCGTGGCGAAGTTCATTCTTCCGGCGCCCATCCGGCAGCTTCTCGATGCCGAGAGAGATTTCAGCCAAGCTTATGGCGGTCGCATATAGCATGTTCACTGGCTGGATATTGAGCCAGGTTTCCACATCCGAATTAATTCCGAGCTTCGCCGCTTCTGAAATTACATTGGTATCGAGGATGATCATTCAAACGATACGCCCCTTGCCGGGGCTTGATCCCGGGAAAAATCAACGTCGTCCAGGCCGCCGTATTTCTCCCCGAGTTGCCGTAACGCCGTCCCCAGCCCTATCGCCGGCTCCTTCGACACCAGCACTTCCTCCAGAATCTGCTCGATTTCGGCTTCCGCAGTCGTTCCATTTCTAACCGCGCGAGCTTCCAATGCACGGCTGGCTTCGTCGGACAGGTTTCGTATGGTGATTGCATTCATCAGCTCACCTCCGATCAGATATTGCTTGTTTTCCTATGATATCCATTTGGCAGACGCTTTTCAACGCGAGCCCACCATGCCCCAAGTCCGGAGCGACCAATGCGCTATCCGACACCGAATGTCCTGATCGCCGTCGTCGTCCTGCTCTCGCTGTTGCTCGTCCTTCTCATCGAAGCGGCAGGCCCTGGAGCCTTTTCGCCGCTCTGGATCCGCCCGATCACCCGGGTGATCTGCGCCGCCAACCTGCTCGTCGCCCTCGCAGGTCTCGTAACCTCGCGGTCAATTGCCTGGATCAACTATTTGCTGTTGAGCATCACTGCCTATGTCGTGGCCTCGACCACGCCGATCGCCGCGCTCTGGGTCATTCCGAAGACTATGTTCTTCGCAGTCAGTTATGCATTTTCGAGCCTTTGGTAATCTTGTCGACGATCTTCTTTTCGGCCCTGAGCGCGATGCCGACCAGTTTCGCATCCTCCGGCGCAAACTGCGCAAAAACCTCGCGGTTGGCCACGTCATGCCCGGTCGAGAACATTTCCTCGATATAGGCCGACGTCGTCACGTCGCGCTCCAGCGAGCGCCGGTGGATGGTGCGCAGCGTCTCCTGGTCGGCAGTCAGCACCACGATCGGCTGGATACTCATCGGATTGTAGACATGACCCGCCGCATCCCGATATGCTTCACCAATGATCGCGGGATTTTGCGCGATGATGCCGCTCGTCAGAAACGCGGTCACGTTGAGCTCCTGCCAGGGGGCGAGGTCATCGCGAAGCACGATCGCGATCTTGGTATCGAACATGAAAAACAACTCCGTCGAAGGTTATGCGAGAACTGACGAGATAGCGGCAGCCGATGCCGCGGGTCTTGAACGTTCGTGCAGCGCCGCAACCACGTCTGGCGGCAGCGCAAGAGGCGCCCCTTACGGCAGCGCAGGGTGCGCGCCTGATGGCATCGTCCAGGCGCCCTCCTCGCGTGGCATCGAGCGGATCGAGGCACGGTTCCACGGGCTTGGTTTCGAGCCGCATCGCCACGACACCTACGCGATCGGGATGACGCTTTCCGGCGTGCAGACCTTCCAGTATCGCGGTGCCGCCCGCGTCAGCCTGCCCGGCAATGTCATCGTGCTGCATCCGGACGAGGTGCATGACGGGGCGGCCGGCACCGACGCCGGGCTGCGCTACCGCATGCTCTACCTGCCGCCGGAGCGGCTGATCGAGGCGGCCGGCGGTGCGCGCGGCCTGCCCTTCGTGCCGGATCCCATCATAGCGGATGCGGAATTCCGGCGGTGTCTTGTCGAAGCCCTGGACGATCTGGCGGCCGAGCCGCAGGACCTGCTGCTCGACGACCTGATCGGCCGCATGGCAACAAGCCTCTGGCGCCATGCGGACGGCAAGGGTGGTGCGCCGGGCACGCCGCGCGCGCAACAGGCGGTTCTGCGCTGCCGCGATTACCTGCAGGCGAATTCGGGCCGCACGGTTTCTTCCGAGGAACTTGAGGAGGTGAGCGGCTTCGACCGCTACACGACCGCAAGGCAGTTCCGGAAACTTCTGGGAACGAGCCCGCACCGCTACCTCGTCATGCGCCGGCTCGATCGGGCAAAGATCATGCTGTCGGAAGGCGGCAGCCTGGCGGATGTCGCAGTCGGTACGGGCTTTGCCGATCAGGCGCATTTCACCCGTCATTTCAAGAAGACATTCGGCATGACGCCCGGGCGCTGGGTGGCGCTCAGCAGGAGCGCCTGAGGCCGCCGGCCTTTGTGAAATTTCAGTCATCAAAGCTTCATCGAAGCGTCAATCTTCCATCACCTCACCGTCACGCACTCGCCTTAACCGGTTGGCGTCTTTGACACGCCAACCAACAGGTGATCCCATGACCAAATTTCTGCTCGCCGCCCCCGTAATGATTGGCGCGTTCGCCGCGCTGATCGGCGGCTCCGCTTCCGCCGACGACAAGGTTTTCCCGGCCAAGCTCACCGGCCAGGCGATCCTTCCTGCCAACACGGTCGTTGCGGCTCCGGCCGATGCACCGGCGTTCCTCAAGACCTCCGGCAAGTTCACCACCGCCGACCGCAAACGCACCGAAGCCCTTGGCACCCTGCCGGGCAAGGACGGCGCCCGCGTGACGGACGTCAAGCTGCCGCTCGACGGCCAGCCGATCCAGGGTTTCTCCGGCATCAAGACCATGGCTGACGGCACGTTCTGGACGCTGTCGGACAACGGTTTCGGCGGCAAGAGCAATTCCTCCGACTCCATGCTGTTCCTGCACCAGATGAAATTCGACTGGGCCGCCAACAAGGCCGAAGTCGTCAAGAACGTCTTCCTCTCCGACCCCAACAAGATCGCGCCGTTCCCGATCGTCACGGAAGCTTCGGAGACCCGTTACCTCACCGGCGCCGATTTCGACATCGAATCGATCCAGCCGGTCGCAGACGGCTTCTGGCTTGGCGACGAATTCGGCCCCTACCTGATCAAGGTCGACATGCAGGGCCGCCTGACCGACGTCATCACGACCACGGTCGACGGCAAGCCGGTCACGTCTCCCGACAGCCCGCTCGTCCAGCTGCAGGCGAACCCGGTCGCCAAGCCACCGGTCTTCAACGTGAAGCGTTCCGGCGGTTATGAAGGCCTTGCTATGTCCAAGGACGGAGCCAAGCTCTACGGCCTGCTCGAAGGACCGCTCTACAAGGAAGACGGCAAGGTCGAAGACGCAGAGGGGCTGACGGCCCTGCGCGTCATCGAGTTCGACGTCGCCTCGAAGAAATGGACCGGCCGCTCGTGGCTCTACCCGCTCTCCAAGGGCGGCGAGGCGATCGGCGACTTCAACATGGTCGACGCGACCACCGCTCTCGTCATCGAACGCGACAACGGTGCCGGCACCGCCGACAAGCCCTGCGCCGATCCGGCGAAGCCCGAGCCGACCTGCTTCAACGCACCGGCCAAGCACAAGCGCGTCTACAAGATCGAGTTCAACGACGCCAATGTCGGCAAGGCAGCCCGCAAGATCGGCTATATCGACCTGATGAACATCCAGGACCCGGACAACAAGAAGAAGGCCGGCAGCGTCGCCGGCGTCTACGACATGCCGTTCGTGACGATCGAGAACGTCGACGTCATCGACGCCACCCACATCATCATCGGCAACGACAACAACCTGCCCTTCTCCGCCGGCCGCGCCGTCGACAAGGCCGACAACAACGAGTTCAGCGTGCTCGAAGTCGGTGAGTTTCTGGCTGCGAAGTAAGCAGCAGACGTCCCAAAAGCGAAGAGCGTCCGGTGAAAGCCGGGCGCTCTTTTCGTTTGGGCGCATTCAATCCACAGCATGAAAGGATTGACCGCAAATCTACGTTGCACCCCTTGATTAGCAACCACCCTGTGTCGCATTTTGCCAAGACCGGAATCAAGTCCCGAGGCCAAGCGGTTTGACCCGGATACGGGCACTGACAATCCCGGAAGCGGCGTCCCCAGCCGCTGAGGTCGTTAGTTGTGCGGAGAGAGATGTGAGCCTTATTTTTAAGCTGATTTCGTTTGCTATCTTTGCCTTGGTGTTTTCACGGGAAGTGAGGTCGGAGGAAGCCCTGCTTTCCGGCCGATGGCAGCAGATTTCATCCGATGCTGGATCGTGCGCAACTTGTTTTATTGGAATCGTCAAGCAGGGCACAGTTCTTGTCGTCAGCGCAAACAACGGTTGGTCTGCGACAGTGCAGACGGGTCGAAACGGTCCTGCACGCTTCGCCAGCGGCCAAGGGCGTTGGAAAATGCGGCCCGGCACGATCTACAGCAACAAGGCTTTCGATGTTGTTTTCGCCCTTCGTGGCGAACAACTCGTGATGGTCATGGTTATGGATTTTGGCAACGGCTCGAAGCGGACTGTTAGAGCCGTTTTCGCTAGACCAGCCCCGAAGCTTCCCATGGTCAAGGCCTAGCTCCTGCCGCAAACCAGCCGCTCTCCGGCCCTCCCCGCGAGCCCGCCCTACTCGAACCGGAACGCCAGCCGTTTGCCCGTCAGCCTCGCCAGCTGTTGCAGACGGCCGTCCAGGCGCTCGCCGGCAAAATCGCGGTAGGCGGAGGGGACGACGAATTCGAGGTCGAGATCCGGCTCGGAAGACACGCGGAAGGTCAGGTGGTGGACGAGGCCCGGCATCGAGGCCGAGAAGAGATAGACGACCCGGAGCAGACCGCCGAGCAGCTTTGCAAGATCGAGCAGGCGGGGCGTCGCGATCGTCGCAAGCGGGCCGGTTTCGCCGTCGTCGTGCAGGCCTTCGAAACGGTAGTAGTTGGCAAGCGCCAGATAGGCGCGGCCGGCATGGGTGATGCCGACGAAGGAGGAGTGGGCAATCAGGTTCAGCGCCTGCAGGCCGCGATAATCCGGATGGGCACGCCAGCTGATATCGGCAAGCAGGCAGGCGGCCTGGCGATAGCGGCTTTCCTCTTCCGTCTCGACGATCCCGAAGGCCGGCACCATGCGGCCGGTCCAGTCGGCAAGCTCGCGGGCGTGTTCGGGCGATCGGGCGCGCAGGATTGCGAGCTGGTCGGCGGCAACCAGTAGCGGATCGCCTGCCTTCTCTTCGTCGGAAAGCAGCGAATAGAGATAACCTTCGCGAACGCCCTGCGCCGAAAAGCTCACCCTGGCGGGCTTCATCACCGCCAGGACTTCCTGCATGGCGATCGCACCGAAGGGCAGCAGCGAACGGCGGCTCTTGGAGACGGCCTGCCAGGCGGGGTCCTTGCTGTCCTTGGCCGCAATCACCTCGTCGAGGAATTTCTGCATATCCTCGAGAGACAGTTCATAGCCCTGCATCATGTGCAGCGGATACTTGCTCATTTCCATATGCAGCTTGGCGATGTTGCGCCAGGTTCCGCCGACGGCATAGAAAGTGCGGCCCGCGCCGTTTTCCAGGAACCGCGCGGTGTTCACCTGCTTGCGGGCGAAGGTGCGCGCCTTGGAAAGCGAATTGCCGGAGGATTCCGACAGCCGCAGGCCCCCCAGCGGCAGGGTGATGCCCTTGCCGAACTCCGTGCCCTTGATGTCGATCAGTTCCAGCGAGCCGCCGCCGAGGTCGCCGGCAATGCCGTCGGGATCATGGAAACCACTGATGACGCCGAGTGCCGAATACCGCGCCTCCTCCTCGCCGGACAGAAGCTGGACCTGCTGGCCGAGGATCTCCTCCGCCTGGCGGATGAAATCCGGCCCGTTGGACGCTTCGCGGGCAGCGGCGGTCGCCAGCACATAGACTTCGGTGGCGCGGGCCTGGGTGGAAAGCGCGCGAAAACGCTTCAGCGACAACAGGGCACGCTCGACGCCCTCGTCGTCCATGCGCCCGTTCGAACCCAGTCCCTTGCCGAGGCCGCACAGCACCTTCTCGTTGAAGAGGACGGTCGGCGCGCGGGACAGGCCTTCGTAGATAACGACGCGGACGGAGTTCGAGCCGATGTCGATGACGGAGACAGGAGCGATCCCCGGAAGGCGCCCCTGGGCTTCTGATCGTACCATATTGCCTATTTCTTGCGTCCCGACACAAGGCCGGCGATAAGTTTCGGAGCACTCGACTTCAGGGCTTCACCGCGCCCCGAGAGGCTCGGATTGGTCATGAAATAGTGCTGCGCGTTAAAAGGTTCCTCGCCCTTGCGCACTTCCATGCGTCGCGACGTGCCGTCGGCCAATATCTCGTAGCTCTGCTGGTTGTCAATCAGGTTGCCGAGCATGATCTGGGATAAAACCTGCTCGTGCACAGTCGGATTGAGGAGCGGCACCAGCGTCTCGACCCGGCGATCGAGGTTGCGCGGCATCATGTCGGCGGAGCCGATATAGACGAGCGCCTTGTCCGACGGCAGACCGAAACCGTTGCCGAAGCAGAAGATGCGGCTGTGCTCCAGGAAGCGGCCGACGATCGACTTGACGCGGATATTGTCGGAAAGGCCGGCCACCCGCGGGCGCAGGCAGCAGATGCCGCGCACGACGAGATCGATATCGACGCCGGCGCGGCTGGCGCGATAAAGCGCATCGATGATCTCCGGATCGACCAGCGAGTTCATCTTCATCCAGATTGCCGCCGGCTTGCCTTCCTGGGCGTGGCAGATCTCCTCCTCGATATGGCGCAGGATGCGCGGCCGGAGCGTATAGGGCGAGACCGCCAGCTTCATGCTCTCGGCCGGCTCGCCGTAACCGGTGATGAAGTTGAAGATGTTCGCCATGTCGTGGGCGATCTTCGGGTTGCAGGTGAAGAAGGACAGGTCCGTATAGATCTTGGCGGTGATCGGGTGGTAGTTGCCGGTGCCGAGATGGCAATAGGTCCTGAGCTTGCCGTCCTCGCGGCGCACCACCATCGACATCTTGGCATGGGTCTTCAGTTCGATGAAACCGAAGACGACCTGCACGCCGGCGCGCTCCAGGTCTCGCGCCCAGCGGATGTTCGCCTCTTCGTCGAACCGGGCCTTGAGCTCGACCAGCGCCGTCACCGACTTGCCGGCCTCGGCCGCGTCGATCAGCGCTCGGACGATCGGGCTGTCGTTCGAGGTGCGGTAGAGCGTCTGCTTGATGGCGAGCACGTCCGGGTCGCGCGCCGCCTGCAGAAGAAACTGCACAACCACGTCAAAGGACTCGTAAGGGTGATGGACCACCATGTCCTTTTCGCGGATTGCTGCGAGGCAGTCGCCGGCGTGTTCGCGGACCCGCTCGGGAAATCGGGCATTGTGGGTCTCGAAGCGCAAGTCGTCGCGCGGCGCCTTGGTGATCTCCGACATGGTGTTGAGCGCCAGAAGGCCCGGCAGAACCGCGACGCGGTTTTCCGGCACGCCGAGTTCCTGCACCACGAACTGGCGGAGCGACGCCGGCATTTCCGAATCGGTCTCGATGCGGATGACCTTGCCGCGGCGGCGGCGCTTCAGCGCCGTCTCGAAGAAGCGCACCAGATCTTCGGCCTCTTCCTCGACTTCGATATCGCTGTCGCGGATGATGCGGAACGTGCCGGCTCCCTTCACCTCGTAACCGGGGAAGAGCCGGTCGGTAAACATGCCGACCACATCCTCCAGCGTAATATAGCGGATCGCGTTGTTGAGGTCCGGCAGGCGGATGAAGCGGTCGAGCGTGGTCGGCAAGCGCAAGAGCCCGGTCATCGGCTCCTTGCCGTGCTTGCTGTGCAGCTGTAGGCCCATCGAGAAGCCGAGGTTGGGGATGAACGGGAACGGATGGGCCGGGTCGATCGACAGCGGCGTCAGGACCGGGAAAAGCTCGTCGTCGAAAGAGTTCGCCAGCCAGTTGCGATCCTCGGCCGAGAGCGCCGCAGGCCTGACGATCAGGATGTCTTCCTTGGCGAGATACTGCTGCAGCACGGCGAGCGAGGCCTGCTGCTCCATCTGCAGGTTGTCGATCTCCTGCAGGATATTGTCGAGCTGTTCGGCCGGCGTCTTGCCGTCCGGCGAGCGGATGACGATGCCCTGCCGCACCTGCCCTTCGAGGCCGGCGACGCGCACCATGAAGAATTCATCGAGATTGGCCGCCGAGATCGACAGGAAGCGGACCCGCTCCAGAAGCGGATGGGCGGTATTCAGCGTTTCCTCAAGGACGCGGCGGTTGAACTGCAGCCAGGAGAATTCACGATTGATGAACCGGTCCGGACTGGTCATCAGGTCGAAATCGGTATTGGCCGCTTCCAGACCAGGTTCGCGCGTTTCAGTCGTGATCGAATCCATCTCATCCATCCCAATGCTAACCCTTGGTCATGCCAACCATCAGGGCCGACTACAGTTTGACGAGGGAATTGTCACAGTCAATCGTCGGCGCCCGCCCCGGTTCCGGAATTCCCAAAATCGTTCAGCACTTCCGCGGCCAGCGGGCGGGTTATCCGCGTGCCGCGCGCCAGCGCCAGGCGGTCCAGCCGCTCGACGATCGTCTGCGCCGCACCGAGCGACCGTTCCATGCGGTTGACGATGTAGCCCACCAGTTTGTCGTCGATATAAAGCTGGCGATCGGCGAACAGTTTTACGATCACCTGGGCCAGCAGGTCCTCGTCCGGCTCGCCGATTTCCACCACGGTCGCCGCCTTCAGCCGAGATTTGAGGTCCGGCAGGGTGACGCCCCAGGAGACCGGCCAGAGGCGCGAGGTCATCAGCAGGCTATGGCCGTTCTCGCGCACGCTGTTGATGACGTGGAAAAGTTCGGTTTCGTCGAATCCTCGGCGTTCGGCATCCTCGAACAGGACCGGACCCGCTGCGGCAACCGCCGCGGCATTCGAGCCGGCGACGGGATGGATCTCGGCCGCCCCCGCCTTTTCCCGCCAGATATGCGCCAGGTGCGATTTTCCCGACCCCACCGGACCCGCCAGCACGACGACCGGCGATGGCCAGGCCGGCCATTCGTCGACGATCGCCACGGCCGCAGCCAGGCGTTCGGACACCAGGAGGTCGTCCCGGGTTCTCGCCGCATCATGGGTGAATTGCAGCGGCAACTGCTCTTGTCTGCGCCGCTCGCGCTCGCTCGTCTCGGTCATTGGTCCTTCAAATGCTCTTCTGAGAGTCATTCGCGTGAGGGTCATTCGGGCCGGTTATCTGCCCAGCATTTTCGCCGTGTTCCAGCACATGCGACCGCTCGGCCTCTTCCCAGGGGAGTTCCGCCGCTCGCCCGAAATAGATGTCGCTGTCAAGATACCGCGACAGCACGAAACGGACAAGCACGCCGACCACCGCGGCGGCCGGCACCGCGATCAGCAAGCCGACGAAGCCGAATATGGCACCGAAGGCGAACAGGGCGAACATCAGCCAGACCGGATGCAGGCCGACGCTTTCGCCGACCAGCTTCGGCTGCAGGATGTTGCCCTCGAGGAACTGGCCGACGAAGAAAACGCCGGCGACGGCGAGGATCCACGGATAGTCCGGCCAGAACTGCACCAGCGCCACGCCGACCGAGAGCACCAGGCCGATCAGCGAGCCGATATAGGGAATGAAGCTGATCATGCCGGCGACGAAGCCAATCAGAAGCCCGAAATTGAGCCCGACAACCGACAGGCCGACCGCGTAGAAGATGCCGAGGATGAGGCAGAGCGAGCCCTGGCCGCGAATGAAACCGGCGACCGATTCATCCATCTCCCGGGCGATCTCGCGCACCGTCGCCACCTGGTCGCGCGGCACCCAGCTATCCACCTTGGCGACCATCCGGTCCCAGTCGAGCAGGATATAGAAGGCGACGACAGGCGTGACGATCAAGAGCGACACGACGTCGATGATCGCCTTGCCGGAATTCCAGATCTGGGCGAGCAGCGAGCCGACGAAACCGGCACCCTGGCTTAGCACTTCGGAGAAATTCTGCTTGACCGTCTCGATCTGGGCGCTGATCCAATGTGGCAGGAACGAGCTTTCCGGGCTCGATATGATCTGCTGCAGCTGGGAGATATAGCCCGGCAGGGCGGCGGCGAACTCGGTGAACTGGTTGATGATGATCGGGATCACCAACATCAGCGACAGCGCGAAGACCAGCACGAAACAGACGAGGATCACCACCGTCGCCATCAGCCGGCTCAAGCCCCGTCTTTCCAGCCAGTCAGCCACCGGATCGAGGAAGTAGGCGAGCGCCATGCCGGCCACGAAAGGCAGCAGGATCGAACGGAAGAACCAGAGAAACACCACGAAGACGATGAGAACGCCGACCCAGAAGAAGATGTAGCGCTTCAGGCTCGCGCCGCTGATATGATATGCCATCGCCGCTTCCTCTGAATTGCCCGGGCGAAAAAGGGATAGGGAAGCCCGTAACCCAGGTCAAGGGTTTGGAAGCGGTGCAGCAAGACCTGTGAAAAGCCTTCAAAACCGCGTCCAACGCTTGCATCCGGCGCGATGTCGTGCAATTGCGGGCCGCTACAATGATCATTGGAGATGAACGATGAGCGAGGCGGGCAAGAACGGTCTCACCTATAGCGATGCCGGCGTCGATATCGACGCGGGCAACCTCATGGTCGAGAAGATCAAGCCGGCAGTGCGCTCGACCCGCCGGCCCGGCGCAGACGGCGAAATCGGCGGCTTCGGCGGCCTCTTCGATCTGAAGGCCGCAGGCTTCACCGATCCGATCCTCGTTGCCGCCAATGACGGCGTCGGCACCAAGCTGAAGATCGCCATCGACGCCGATTTCCACGACACGGTCGGCATCGACCTCGTTGCCATGTGCGTCAACGATCTGGTGGTCCAGGGCGCCGAGCCGCTGCTCTTCCTCGACTATTTCGCCACCGGCAAGCTCGATCCGGACCAGGGTGCAGCAATCGTTTCTGGCATTGCCGCCGGCTGCCGCGAAGCAGGCTGCGCGCTGATCGGCGGCGAGACCGCCGAAATGCCCGGCATGTATTCCGACGGCGATTACGATCTGGCGGGTTTTGCGGTCGGTGCCGCCGAGCGCGGCCAGCTGCTGCCGGTCGGCGATATTGCTTCCGGCGACGTCATTCTCGGCCTCACCTCCTCCGGCGTTCATTCGAACGGCTTCTCGCTGGTCCGCAAGATCGTGACGCTTTCGGGCCTCGCCTGGGACGCACCCTCTCCCTTCCGTGAGGGCATGACTCTGGGTGAGGCGCTTCTGACGCCGACCCGCATCTACGTGAAGCCGCTCCTGAAGGCGATCCGCGAGACCGGCGCCCTCAAGGCGCTTGCCCACATCACCGGCGGCGGTTTCCCCGAAAACATTCCGCGCGTGCTGCCGAAGAACCTTGCGGCCGAAATCGATCTCGACTCCATTCCCGTCCCGCCCGTCTTCTCGTGGCTCGCCAAAACCGGCGGCGTCGAGCCGAAGGAAATGCTGCGCACTTTCAACTGCGGTATCGGCATGATCATCGTGGTCGCGCCCGAGAACGCCCAGGCGGTCGCCGATATCTTGACCGGCGAGGGCGAGATCGTCGTGCCGCTCGGTCGCATGGTCGAACGCGCCGAAGGCGGCCCCGGCGTGATCTACCAGGGCACGCTCGGCCTATGAGCGCACCCGCGGCTGAAACGGCGCGCAGAAAGCGCGTCGCCGTATTCATCTCCGGCGGCGGCTCCAACATGCTGGCGCTTGCCGATGCCTGCACCGCACCGGATTTCCCGGCGGAAATCGTCGCAGTCTTCTCCGACAAGCCCTCGGCGGGCGGCATCGAGAAGGCGCAGGCGCGCGGCATCAAAACCTTCGTCTTCGAACGCAAGGGGTTCGCCGGCAAGGCCGAACACGAGGCGGCGATCCTCGCGGCCCTCGACGAGGTCCAGCCGGACATACTCTGCCTCGCCGGCTACATGCGACTTTTCTCGGCCGAATTCATCAGCCGCTACGAAGGCAGCATCCTCAACATCCACCCTGCCCTTCTGCCGCTCTTCCCTGGCCTCCATACACATGAACGCGCCATCGAGGCCGGCGTGAAGATCGCCGGCTGTACCGTGCATTTCGTCACCGAAGGCATGGACGAAGGCCCGATCGTCGCCCAGGGCGCCGTCCCGGTGCTTGCCGACGACACCCCCGAGACCCTGGCCGGCCGCGTGCTGACCGTCGAACACAGACTTTACCCGCTGGCGCTGAAGCTGCTGGCGGAAGGCAAGGTGCGGATGGAAGGTAGTCGGACGATCACCTCGCCCGGCACTGAGACCGATATCGCCGATCAGCGGATCTTCTCGGCGGGCAGGTAGAGCCGGGACTCGACACGGAGCGCCCAACGTCCTACATTCTGTACGTAATCTTCGTACAGGAGACCGGACATGGCTGGTAAAACTCAGCGAATTCTCGATTTAGGGATGCCGTCGATGGAAGCCGAAGCCGTCTCTATCCGCCTTGGGATTTCGAAACGCGAACTGGCTGAGACGGCGGGGCTCTCCGCCAACACGCTCCAGCGCAAGGAGCGTGCGCAGTCTCCCGCAGCGACCACGCGGATCGGTGAAATGGCGGAGATCATCCACCGCGTCAGCGAATGGGCAGGAAGCGAACGGCAAGCCCTCGCCTGGTATCGCGCCGAGCCCATTCCGGCCTTCGGTGGCCGGACAGCAGAGAGCATCGTCAAGAGCGGCAAGGCGGCAGCCTTGCGCGACTACCTCGATCACCTGGCGATCGGCGGCTTTGCTTGAGGTTCCAGGGCATCTGCTATCGCGCCCATGATCCTCGCTGGGCGATCAGCCCGATATCCGGCGAAGGCGCGGCTATTCGCGGTGCCCGCTTCAATCCCAAGGGCGTACCGGCACTCTACCTCTCTACTTCGATCGAGGGTGCGATCACCGAAGCAAGCCAAGGGTTTGGGCACAGGATCCACCCGTTGACGATCTGCTCCTACGACATCGATTGCGACGACGTCGCCGACCTCACGGACGAGGCTTCGCAAAATGCGCTTGGCATATCGCTTGATGTCATGGCGTCCGCCTGGGCGTCTGCACTCTCGGAAAGCAGGAGACCGGACTCCTGGGCAATTTATGACAATCTTTCCGGTACTTATGCCGGCATCCTCGTCCCCTCCTTCGCCCACCGGGCCGCAACCTCGGTCAGCAATCTCGTGCTGTGGGACTGGGGATTCGATCTGCCGCATCGGGTCCACGTTATCGACCCGACAGGCAGGTTGCCGAAGAACCAGAAGTCCTGGGAAGAATAGGCCCAAGCCTCAGGCCGCCAGCGCCCGGAGCGGGTGCAGCGTGCCGTCGCTGTAGACGAAGCGGCCGGCGCGGAAGGTGGCGCGGATGCGGTGCACGTCGCCCTTTTCCACCACCACCAGATCGGCGCGCTGGCCGATGACGATCTCGCCGCGATCCGTCAGGCCAGCGGAGCGGGCGGCATTGCCGGTCGCCATCGCAACGGCCGCCGGCAGGCCACCTTGCGCCACGTCCGCCAGCTTGAAGACGCCCGGCACGAAAGCAGCCGGATGATAGTCGGCGGCAATCACCGTCAGCAGACCGGCCTTGGCGGCGTCGAGCGCGCTCAGATTGCCGGACATGGACTTGCCGCGCAGCGCATTCGGGGCGCCCATCAGCGTCCAGAGCCCGCGACGGCGGGCCTCCTCGGCGGCCGGCAGCGTCACCGGGAACTCGCTGATCGTGACGCCGAGATCGTACATCTCGGCCACCTTCTCAATGCTGTCGTCGTCGTGGGAAGCGAGCGACAGGCGATGCTTGAGGGCGAGGGAGACGATCTCCTTCAGTTTCACCTCGATCTGCGGATTGTTGCGCATGGCGATGCGCTTCTGA
This sequence comes from Neorhizobium tomejilense, assembly GCF_964254135.1. Taxonomy (NCBI): domain Bacteria; kingdom Pseudomonadati; phylum Pseudomonadota; class Alphaproteobacteria; order Hyphomicrobiales; family Rhizobiaceae; genus Neorhizobium; species Neorhizobium tomejilense. The sequence continues at coordinate 923,462 of NZ_CAXUSO020000001.1, read as the reverse complement.
ACAATCTCGGCAGCCATTTCCTCGGAAATTGCCCGGCGTTCGGAGATGCTGGCGACATAGGCGGCGATGTTGTTGTACTGGCCCTGGCCCGGCGTGTGGTCGGTGAGCGAGACCATGTCGATCTCGTCGGCCTTCAGCAGCCGTTCGAGCGCCGGCGCGGCGCCGACATTGGTGATCTCGTAACGCGCGTGGACGCGGTGGTCGATCAGCAGGTTGTCGCGCAGGCGGTTGATGCCTTCGATGATGGCCGAGGTCGTCTCCAGCGAACGGACATGGCCGTAGACGCTTTCGGTGGCGAAGGAAACGGCGGCATAGGCCGTGGTGACGCCGGCCGCGGCAAGCTTCTTATCGAGTTCGTGGATGCCGAAATCGATCGGCATCTGGGCGTTCGGCCGCGGCGCGATCTCGCGCTCGATCATGTCGCCATGCAGATCGACGAAGCCCGGCATCAAAAGCCGCCCGCCGCCGTCGATCGCGGCGCCTGCGACCGGTTCGTCGCGGATTTCGGCGATCACGCCGTCTTCAATCCGCACGGAACCTGCGTCCACCACCTCGTCGGGGAGGACGAGGGTGAAATTGCCGAGCCACATGGCTTTCTCCTGACCATATAAGGATGATTATCAAGAGGCAGCGCTTAGCCGCCATTCGTGACATTCATGTGAAATCGGCGCGGCACGAGGTCAAGTCACAATCAAACGGCGGCTGAAACAACAGGCGAGCAGATAATTTTATCGCTCCGGCTGTCAGGCTGTGAGCGATGCCTGATTGATCACCGCCCATTGCAGCAACATGATCGTCTTGGCATCGATGATGTCGCCGGAGCCGACCATCGCCACCGCCTCGCCAAGCGGCAGTTCCAGCACCTCGATATCCTCGTGCTCCTCGGCCAGACCGCCGCCACCATCGACCCGGTCGGAGAAGTCGATCGGCGCATGGAAGAAATGCACGACCTCGGTGATCGCTCCGGGCGACATGAACGCCTTGAACAGAAACCGCACGTCCCTCAAACGATAGCCGGTTTCCTCCATTGCTTCGCGCCGGATCGCATCCTCCGGATGGTCCTCGTCAAGCAGTCCGGCGGGTACCTCGACAATCCACGCCGGTTTGCCGGAGAGATAGGCGGGCAGACGAAACTGCTTCACCAGCACGATCGTGTCGCGCCTGGCATCGTGGAGAAGAATGCAGGCGGCCTCGGATTTATGGTAGATTTCCCGGTGCAGGCGGTGCGTCTCACCGCTGCGATCGGTGTAATCGAGTTCGTAGCTCGAAAGCCGCGTCCAACCATCCGACAGCGTCTTTTCGCCGGCGATCTTCACCCGATCATTCTGCCCGGTCATGCGAGTTCCCTGCGAAGCCATACCTTGTTGTCGTGGAAGGCGGCACCGCCATAAGGCGCCACGGCATCAGCGCCGGTCAGCACGTTGATGCCCTCGCCGTCGAGATGTTTGCGGTTCGGCCACAGCCCTTCGGCAATCAGCACGCCCGGCCTTGCGCCGGCGACGAGCCTCGCATGCAGGCGGATTTCCCCGCGGGCGTTGCCGAGCCGGACGATATCGCCGTCGACGATGCCGAGGCGTGCCGCATCGGTCGGTTCGATCATGACTTCCGGCCGCCCTTCCCGCTCGTAGGAGCTTTTCGTCTCGGTGAAGGACGAATTGAGAAAACTACGGGCCGGCGAGGTCGCGAGCCGGAAGGGATGTGCCTCGTCGGCCACCTCGATGATATCGACCTGGTCCGGGAAGACCGGCAGTTCGGCGATCGGTCCCAGCGGCCCGACATTTTTCGGCGGCTTGTCCGGCGACGGGCCGTTTGCCCAGTCCGGCCTGAAGCGGAACTTTCCGTCCGGGTATCCGAAGCCCTTGATGTAATGCGCGGTTTCAAAATCCGGCTGCGCGTCGATCCATTTTTCGCGCGCAAAGTCGTCGTAGCTTCCCCAGCCGCTGGCGTTGAGGATGCGGTCGATATGCTGGCGCTCGTCGAGGCCGAAACCGGGGAAATGATCGACGCCGAGGCGTTTGGCCAATTCCTCGATGACGAAGAGGTTGGTGCGAACCGTCGATGGCGGCTCGACGAGCTTCGGCCCGAGCAGGATATGCTGCTGTCCGCCGGCGCGGTAGAGGTCGTCATGCTCGACGAACATGGTGGCCGGCAGGACGATATCGGCGACTTCGGCCGTGTCGGTCACGAACTGCTCGTGCACGGCCACGAACAGATCGTCGCGCAAAAAACCCTGGCGGACGAGGCGCTGTTCCGGCGCGACGTTCATCGGGTTGGTGTTCTGGATCAGCAGCGCAGTCACCGGCCCGCCGTGCCGCAGCGCCTCCGCATCGCCGGTCAGCACCCGGCCGATCTGCGACTGGTCGAGCTGGCGGATATCGGGATCGGCATAGGCCGTGCCCATCAGCTCGGACTTGTTGAGCCGGAAAATCTCGCCGTTGTTGTGGAAGGCGCCGCCGCCCTCGTGTTGCCAGCAGCCGAGCACGGTCGCGATCGACAGCGCCGCATGCATGGCGACCGTGCCGTTCCTCTGGCGGGCAAAGCCGTAGCCCAGCCGGAAGAAGGTTTTCTGGGTCGTGCCGACGAGGCGGGCGAAGGTCTCGATCTCTTCGACCGACAGGCCGGTGATGGCGGAGGCCCATTCCGGCGTCTTCGCCTTCAGATGCGCTTCGAGGCCGGCCGGGTCGTCGGCATATTGCGCCATGTAGGCGCGGTCGGCATATCCGTCGCGAAAGGCGATATGCATGACGGCGCAGGCAAGCGCCGCATCGGTGCCGGGGCGCACGGTCAGCGCCATGTCGGCCTGTTTTATCGTCGGGTTGTCGTAGATGTCGATGACGACGATCTTGGCGCCGCGTTCCTTGCGGGCTTTCACCGCATGGGTCATGACGTTGACCTGGGTGGAGACGGCGTTGGTGCCCCAGATCACCACGCAATCGGACTTCGCCATCTCGCGCGGATCGGGACCGCGCAGAGCGCCGGTTCCCATCACGTAACCGGTCCAGGCCATGTTGGTGCAGATCGTGCCGAAGAAGCCGGAGTATTTTTTGGCATGCCGCAGGCGCTCGATCGAATCGCGCTGCACCTGGCCCATCGTGCCGGCATAAAAATAGGGCCAGATCGCTTCCGACCCGTGTTTCGCCTCGGCTTTGACGAAGGCGTTAGCGATCTCGTCGAGTGCGGCCTCCCAGGACAGCTCTTGCCAGTTCCCCTCGCCCTTGGCGCCCAAGCGGCGCTTCGGGTGCATCAGCCGGCCGGGATGGTAGAGCCGCTCGGAGTATCGGGCGACCTTGGCGCAGATGACGCCGGCCGTATAGCTGTTGTCGGCAGCCCCGCGCACGCGGCCGATGCGGCCGTCGGCGGTGAGATCTATGTCCAGTGCGCAGGCCGACGGACAGTCGTGCGGACAGACGGTGTGTCCGACGGAATTGTGGCCGGACTTTTCGGGGGCGATTGGGGTTTTCGCGGTAATCGGGGTCGCAACGTTCATGGCTTTTCTATATTGCAAGCTGACGTCCGCAAAAAGCGTGATTTGCAGCGCATCAATTTAATTCAAGCGAGACACCAGCAACGATGAACTACCGGCACATCTATCACGCGGGCAATTTTGCCGATGTTCTCAAACACGCGATCCTTGCGCGGCTGATCCGCTATGCCCAGAACAAGGACAAGGCATTTCGCCTGCTGGATACCCATGCCGGTATCGGGCTTTACGACCTTTCCTCTGACGAGGCGCAGAAGACAGGCGAATGGCGCGACGGCATCGGCCGGCTGATGGAAGCGGAACTGCCGGCAAAGGTCGCGGACCTGCTGGAGCCCTATCTGACGGCGGTCAGGGAACTGAACCCGACCGGTCCGCTGAAACTTTATCCCGGCTCTCCGAAGCTTGCCCGCATGCTGTTCCGTCCGCAGGACCGGCTGTCGGCGATGGAACTGCATCCGGAAGACTTCAATCGCCTGCACAATCTGTTCGAGGGCGATTTCCAGGTGCGCGCCACCGAACTCGACGGCTGGCTGGCGCTGGGCGCCCATCTGCCGCCGAAGGAAAAGCGCGGTATCGTGCTCGTCGATCCGCCTTTCGAGGAGGAAGGCGAATACAGGCGGCTGGTGAAAGGCCTGTCGACCGGCTGGCGCCGCTTTCAGGGCGGCACCTTCTGCCTCTGGTATCCGATCAAGAAGAGCGCGCCCCTCAGGGCCTTCCACGACGAGCTGAAGGCGCTGGAAATCCCGAAAATGCTGTGCGCCGAATTGACCGTTCAAAGCGACCGCGAGACGACCGGGCTGTCCGGCTCCGGCCTCATCATCGTCAACCCGCCCTTCACGCTGAAGGATGAGCTGCACGCGCTTCTGCCGACCTTGAAAACCATCCTGGCGCAGGACCGGTTCGCCTCGCAGCGCGCCTTCTGGCTGACCGGTGAGACCGTCGACAGCGACCTCGATTCGGAGTCTTGACCGGGCGAGGCTTCCCGCCCATGGTGCCGCGCATTGCAGGGGGCCGGCCGATGACCAACCGATTTATCGCTTTCCTTTTTCTCGCACTTTTCGCGTCCACTGCCTCCGCCCAGGAGCGCCGATCGGACAATCGGCAGGATCATGCGGGGCAGTTCGATTTCTACGTCCTGTCGCTTTCCTGGTCGCCGACCTTCTGCGCTTCGCAGAGCGGCGGCAAGAACGACCAGCAATGCAGCACGGACAAGGATTTCCGTTTCATCGTCCACGGGCTGTGGCCGCAATACGAAAAGGGCTATCCGGATTTCTGCGAAACGAAGGAACCGGGCCGCGTGCCGCAATCGCTCGGCCAACCACTCTTCGACATCATGCCGTCGATGGGGCTGATCGGCCATCAGTGGCGCAAGCACGGAAGCTGCACGGGGCTCAGCCAGCGTGATTATTTCGGCAAGCTGCGTGACGCCTTTTCGCGGGTCAAACTGCCCGCCGACCTGTCCCGCGGCGACTCGGCCGTGACGCTGTCGGCCGACCAGATCGAAGAGAAGTTCCTCGTCGCTAATCCGGGCATGAGCCGGCGCGGCATTTCGACGAGTTGCGAGGGCCGGCAGCTGGAGGAAGTGCGCATCTGCCTCACCAAGGACCTGCAATTTCGTGATTGCGCCGAGGTCGACCGCGGCGGCTGCCGGATCAGCCAGATCACCCTGCCGCCGGCAAAATGACATTTATCGAGAAGGACAAGACCATGAAGCTGCTGTACTCCCCGGCCTCGCCCTATTCGGCCAAGGTGCGCATGGCGGCGCGCCATCTCGGCATCGAGATTATCGAGGTGAAGACCGACACCAACGCGGCCCCGGCGGAACTCGTGAGCAACAACCCGCTCGGCAAGATCCCGGTCCTGATTCGGGAAGGCGAGCCGCCGATCTACGACAGCATCGCGATCATGCACTGGCTCGATCGCCAGTCGGGCGGCAAGCTCTATCCGAAGAAGGATGCGAAGCGCACCGAGGCGGAGGTGCTGGAAGCGCTTTGCGACGGCATGATGGATTGCCTTCTGGCGATCGTCTACGAGCGTCGCTCGCGCGACGAGGACAAGGTCCACCAGCCGTGGATCGACAAACAATGGGCCAAGGTGGTGCGCGGCCTCGATCACCTGGAGAACAACCTGCCGAAGACAGGCAAGAAGCTGCATGGCGGCCATTTCGCGCTGGCCGCGTTGATCGGTTATCTCGATCTGCGCTTCAACGGGCAATGGGCCGAAGGCCGGCCAGAGCTCGCCTCCTGGCCGGATGTCTTCACCAAGCGCTTCGCCTCCTACACCGCCATGAAATCGGCGGCCTGAAACAAAAAAAGCCCGGGCCGAAGCCCGGGCTTTCCCCAGCCTGTTAAGGCTATCGAACTTAGAACTTCACGCCGATACCGACCTTGACGCTGTGATCGTCGAAGCCCTTCGAAACCGAACCGGAATCGAGCGAGTAGCTGTCCGAACCGAAATCCGTGTAACGGTATTCGACACGAGCGGTGATGTTGTTGGTGACGAAGGCTTCGGCACCGGCACCGACCGTGTAACCGACGGCGGTCTTGTTTTCGGACGAAGTCGCGTCGCTCAGTTCGTTGTCCTGCAGGGCGACACCGGCCGTACCGTAGATCAGGAAGGGGTTGAGGTCGTAGCCGACGCGGCCGCGAACCGAGCCGTTCCAGCCGGCCTTGCCTTCAAAGCCGTCATCCGTGGTGCTCTTCGTGCCGTTATAACCGACGTCTGCTTCGACACCGTAGACGATCGAACCGCTCTGGAAGTTGTAGCCCGTATAGGCACCGCCGCCGAACTGGCCGTCACGGTCGCCGCTACCGAAGCGACCCCAGTCATACTGACCATAACCACCGAGATAGAAACCCTGCCAGCTGGCGGCCGGGGCCGGCTCCTCGGTTGCAACCGGGGCCTGCGGAATTTGTTCGACGGCATCAGCGGCATTGGCCGCAGAGATGGCGATGAAGCTGACTGCCGAGGCCATCAGAGTTGCGATGAGAGTACGCATACATTTTCTCCTTTTACTGCTGCGCCGGGAATTCGCCGCGACAACATGGTTGGCGACACATTTGTTCCCTGCCCGCTGAGACGGAATGTGGAGGTCAATTGAGGAATAGAAAGAGCCGAAATGTGAATTGATTGTGGCACACAGAAGGCCAAAATTTGATGTTGCTGTATCGCAACACACGTTTGATTAACCTTAAGCAATGCTTACTTTGAATATAAATATTTTTACATTTATAAATTACTTCTTAAATCCAAAGCACAACTCAGTCAATACACCTGCTGACGCGAGCCGGCGCGGGCGCCACTCGCCAAGTTCGACTTGTATTCGCAGCAACACCGGATCGGGCGCTTGTAGAAACAAAAATCTGAGCTGAAACACGCACGTATTTCTCCTCTCCGCAGGAAGGCGGCCGGAACCGGTGGCGCCTGCCGCCGGATTTGTGCCTTAAATATTCCACCGCAGGAACGGCCATTTCGGCCTTCGTCAAGAGCACGCGACGGAATTCTCGCCAGCGCTTTCAAAATCTGCCTCGACACACTATTTCTCCGGCAGCGGCCTTCGTGCAGGGAATCGGGCCGCTTCAGCGCAATATTTTGACAAGCTGCCGGTCTCCGGCACATGTCTTGGGCGCACGGTTCGAATCGGTGATGGCCGGATGTCGATATCCGGCGGAGACTATGGAATGAACGGAACGAAGCTGCCCGACGGCGGCGTTCTCTATGACGAGACGGAAGAAGACGACGACGATGTGCTCGTGGCAGAACCGAGCCAAGGCCCCGCCGCGTCGATCGACTGGAACGAGGGCTGGAAGAACGACAGCGGGCTGAAGGGCGCCGACCTGATCGCCGAATTCGTCAAGCACCTGCCGAATGCGCCGGGCGTCTACCGGATGTTCAACGACGCGCAGGATGTGCTTTACGTCGGCAAGGCGCGCAGCCTCAAGAAGCGCGTCGGCAATTATGCGCAAGGCCGCGTCCATTCCAACCGCATCGCCAAGATGGTGCGCGAAACCACCCACATGGAATTCGTCACGACGCGGACGGAAACCGAGGCGCTGCTGCTCGAAGCCAACCTCATCAAGCGCCTGCGGCCGCGCTTCAACGTTCTTCTGCGCGACGACAAGTCGTTTCCCTATATCATGATCACCGGCGACCATCGGGCTCCGGCGATCTTCAAACATCGCGGCGCGCGGGCGCGCAAAGGCGATTATTTCGGACCCTTCGCCTCGGCTGCTGCCGTCGGCCGCACCATTAACTCGCTGCAGCGCGCCTTCCTGCTGCGCACCTGCACCGACAGCGTGTTCGAGACCCGCACCCGCCCCTGTCTGCTGTTCCAGATCAAGCGCTGTTCGGGGCCCTGCACCCACGAGATCAGCGACGAGGGTTACGCGGCGCTGGTCGGCGAAGCCAAGGACTTCCTCTCCGGCAAGAGCCAGAACGTCAAGTCGGCGATCGCCCGCCAGATGGCGGAAGCCTCCGAGGACCTGGATTTTGAGCGCGCTGCCGTCTATCGCGACCGCCTGGCGGCGCTCAGCCACGTCCAGAGCCACCAGGGCATCAACCCGGCCGGCGTCGAGGAGGCGGATGTCTTCGCCATCTATAACGAGGGCGGCCTCTCCTGCATCCAGGTGTTCTTCTTCAGGACCGGCCAGAACTGGGGCAACCGCGCCTATTTCCCGAAGGCCGATCCGCAGCTTTCCGGCCCGGAAGTGCTCAATGCCTTCTTGGCGCAGTTTTATGACGACAAGCCTGTGCCGAAGCAGATCCTGCTGTCCGAGACCGTCGAGGAACAGGAATTGCTCGCCCAGGCTTTCTGCGAAAAAGCCGGCCACAAGGTGACGATCTCCGTGCCGCAGCGGGGCGAGAAAAAGGACCTGACGGACCACGTTCTGGCGAACGCCCGCGAGGCGCATGGCCGCCGGCTTGCCGAAACCTCGTCGCAGGCGCGCCTGTTGCAGGGGCTTGCCGAGACCTTCGGGCTTTCCTTCGTACCGCGCCGGATCGAGATCTACGACAACTCGCATATCATGGGCACCAATGCGGTTGGCGGCATGGTCGTCGCGGGGCCGGAAGGTTTCGTGAAGAGCCAGTACCGCAAGTTCAACATCAAATCGACCGACATCACTCCCGGCGACGACTTTGGCATGATGCGCGAGGTGATGACCCGCCGCTTCTCGCGCCTGCTCAAGGAAGAGGGCATTCCCGACCGCACCGCCGCCGCGGCCGCCAGTGCCGAGGATGCGGCCGATGCCACCTTCCCCGCCTGGCCGGATGTGATCCTGATCGATGGCGGCCAGGGGCAGATGAGCGCGGTGCGCGCCATTCTCGACGAACTCGGCATCCGCGACGTGGTGACTGCGATCGGCGTCGCCAAGGGCGTCGACCGCGACGCCGGCCGCGAGCGGTTCTTCGCCGACGGACGGTCAGATTTTTCGCTGCCGCCGCGCGATCCGGTTCTCTATTTCATCCAGCGCATGCGCGACGAGGCCCATCGTTTCGCGATCGGCTCTCACCGGGCAAGGCGCAAGAAGGAGATGGTCAAGAACCCGCTGGACGAGATTTCCGGGATCGGGCCTGGCCGCAAGCGCAAGCTGCTGCAGCATTTCGGCACGGCGAAGGCGGTGTCGCGCGCCGGCCTGACCGACCTCATGGCGGTCGAGGGAATTTCGGAGGCCGTCGCCAAGCAGATTTACAATCACTTTCACGAGAACCGGGCCGGCTAAATCGGCCCGACGCAATCGGCTGTAAAAAAGCCGCGGGAACATGTTGACGCCTTCCTCCTGAGGCATCAACTAGGAGCAAACATCCGGAAGGCTCTCCATGGCGTCGCGCGCATACAATATTCCCAATCTTTTGACCTATGCGCGCATTGTGGCGGTGCCGATCATCGTCGGCTGCTTCTTCATCGAGGGGCAGCTTGAAAGCTCCGATGTGGCGCGCTGGACAGCGCTGGTGCTTTTCGCCGTCGCGTCGATTACAGACTATCTCGACGGGTATCTCGCCCGCATCTGGAACCAGACGTCGAATATCGGCCGCATGCTCGATCCGATCGCCGACAAGCTGCTGGTCGCCGCCGTGCTGCTGTTGCTCGCCGCCGACCAGACGATCGCCGGCTGGTCGCTCTGGGCGGCAATCACCATCCTCTGCCGCGAAATCCTGGTGTCGGGCCTGCGCGAATACCTGGCTGCGCTGAAGGTCTCGGTGCCGGTCACGCGCATCGCCAAATGGAAGACGACGATCCAGATGGTGTCGATCGCCTTCCTGCTTGCCGGGCCTGCCGGCGATAAAATCTTGCCCTACACGACCCAGATGGGCATCGTGCTTCTCTGGCTCGCCGCGATCCTGACCTTCTACTCGGGCTATGATTACTTCAAGGCCGGGGTCAAACATCTGGTGGACGAAGAATGACCGTCAAACTCGTCTATTTCGCCTGGGTGCGTGAACGGATCGGCAAATCCGAGGAGGATCTCGACCTGCCGGCAGGCGTCGTGACGGTCAATGACCTGCTCGCGCATCTGACGACGCTCGGCGAGGAATACGAGAACGCGCTGCAGTTCCCCGACGTCATCCGCGTCGCCATCAACCAGGAACATGCCGAACACGACGAACCGATCGCCGGCGCGCGCGAGATCGGCATCTTTCCGCCGATGACCGGAGGGTGATAATGGCTGGGGCCGGCGCCAGTTGCGGAACAACCCATTCCTCCCCGGCGGGGAGAGGGAGAGGTTGCCCATGACCGCTCCCACCATCCGCGTCCAATCCGCCGACTTCGACCTGCAGGCCGAAATTGCCGCCCTCACCGCCGGCCGCAAGAATATCGGCGCCGTCGTCACCTTCACCGGCCTCTGCCGCGACGAACAGGGTGCATTGTCAGCGCTGGAGCTCGAACACTATCCGGGCATGGCGGAGGCTGAAATGTTTCGCATCGGGGAACTGGCGATCGAGCGCTTCTCGCTGCTCGGCCTCACCGCCATCCACCGGTTCGGCAAGATCATGCCCGGCGAAAACATCGTGCTGGTCATCGCCGCCGCCCCCCACCGTCAGGCGGCCTTCGACGGCGCCAATTTCGTCATGGACTTTTTGAAGACCTCAGCCCCGTTCTGGAAGAAGGAACACGCCGCCGACGGCGCCCAAGGCGACTGGATCGCTGCCAAGGACGCGGACGACACTGCCCGCGACAAATGGCGGTGACTACGGCACCACCCGCTCCCGGCGGCTCATCACCAAGACCATGACCAGCAAGGCGACGATCACCAGGTCGCGCCAGACGATCGGGCCGTAGCCGCTCCAGAGCGTTTCGGCAAAGCCGATGACGGCCGCGCCTGCGGCGGCACGCAGGGGATTGGAATGACCACCGGCCGCGGCGATCAGTACGACCTTCAGGCCGAACAGCAGGCCTGCGCCAAAATCCATCGTGCCGTAGTGGGAGGTCGCGAGCACGCCGCAGATGGCGGCGTAGAATGCCGCCGCCGCGTAGGCCGTGACGAAAACCCGCGCGGAATTGGTGCCGGAGAGTTCCGCCGCCAGCGGATCGTCCGAGACCGCCCGCCACATGCGGCCCCAATGGGTGCGCTCCAGAACCAGATAACCCGCCCCGATGATCGCCAGCATGACGGTAACGTTGGCGAGCTGGATCAGCGTCAGCGTCACCGGAAAGCCGTCTGCGTCCCAGAAGACAATCGCGTCGTTGAGGAAGGGCGGCAGCCAGAGTTCGCGCGTATCGGCGGCGATGCGGGCGCCCTCCATCAGCACCATCAGCGCGCCGAGCGAGGCGACGATCACCGCATTCGGCGAGATCTTTGCAAGCGGCCGCATGACCACCTGCCCGATCGTTATCCCTGCCCCGATGCCGCCAGCGATCCCGGCCGCGGCGCCCAGTCCCAATGCGGCCGGCAGGACCAGCCAGAGCCGGTTCCAGCCGAAATGGGCAACGAGCAGGTAGAGGTGTCCGGAAAAGGCGAAGATCGCACCATAGGTGATGTCGGCCCTTCGCGTCACGGCGAAGGCGATCGCATATCCGAAGGCGAGCGTCGCGTAGAGCGCTGCCAGCGGAACCGCGTTCGCCAGTTGCTGCAAGAGATAGGCCATGGGCACTCCGATAGCGTCGACGAATATAACTGGTCAATCACACTTTACCAGTTATAATATCGCATGAGCTTTTCCTGGACCCCGCATCGTTTTGCCGGTGGCGCGCTGGCGCTGGATGTCGCCAACAGCGTCATCCTGCGCATCGACCCCGAGCGCAGCATTGACCGGTTCGCCGAGCCGCAGCAGATGCATGCTTTTCCGAAAGCAGCCGAGAAATTTTCGGCCGAGCGGTCGCTATTCGGGGATCTCGCACCTGTCCCGGCCGAGAACCACACGCCGTTCATCGCGCTGCGCGAAGCGATAGACCGCTATTTTCGCGCCCGTGTTCGTGGTGACGACGCGCAGGCGTTGCTTGCCGATTTCCTCGAAGCGACGGCAGCCATCCTGCGCCGTGCGGAGAGGAATTCGCTGGAGGCGGCGACCGCCCATTCGGCGCTCAGGCTGCTTGCCGACGAAGAGATTTCGCGGATGAAGATCTGCGGCAGTTGCGGCTGGCTGTTCCTCGACCGAAGCCGCAATCGCAGCCGTACCTGGTGCGACATGGCGGTGTGCGGCAACCGGGTCAAAGCCAACCGCCATTATCATCGGAGGAAGAAGGAGGCCGCGTCATGATGCGCCGGTTTATGGTTCTCAGCCTTGCAGCCCTCACCCTTGCCGCATGCCAGCGCGAGGCGGAAAAGCTGGTCGAGGTGAGCGGGCATATCTTCGTGTTCAACTACCGGGTCGCCAGCGCCACCTACCTCGTGACGCTCAACAAGACCGGGCCGATACCCGAGGGAACCGTGGCGATCGCCAAATTCGACGACCCTGCCGGCGGCGATCCGATCGTCATCAGTGAGAAAATCTTCCCGGCCTGGAACAAGATCACCCTGCAGAGCCCCAATGTCCGCTGCGTGCGCAAGGACAAGCCCTATTCCGTTGATATCCGGCTGGTGGATGCGGGCGGGCGGACGCTGCAGGAATTGAAGACCCAGCTCGTCTCCGACGTCGACCAGTCAGTGCTTCCCAGCAAGCCGCTGGTGCTCGGAGCCGGCTACGAGCGGAATCCGGATGTCTTCAAGCCGGACGGGACGACCGACTACGGCCGGGACGCCGACTGCCCGGCCTGAAGCGATAGACGCCAGCCGAATATCCCAGAACGAAAAAACCGGGGCCAAAACCCCGGTTTCATCAAAGTCTTCCGGCGAGATGGGGCTTAAATCAGCCGACGATCTCGGTTTCGGAGAACCAGTAGGCGATTTCCTGGGCGGCGGTTTCCGGAGCGTCGGAGCCGTGAACCGAGTTCTCGCCGATCGACAGCGCGAAGGTCTTGCGGATGGTGCCTTCGTCGGCGTTTGCCGGGTTGGTGGCGCCCATGATCTCGCGGTTCTTCAGGATGGCGTTTTCGCCCTCCAGAACCTGGACGATGGTCGGGCCGGAGGTCATGCCTTCGACCAGCTCGCCGAAGAACGGACGTTCCTTGTGAACGGCGTAGAAGCCTTCTGCCTCGCGCTTGCTCATCCAGACGCGCTTGGAAGCGATGACGCGCAGGCCATTGTCTTCAAACACCTTGGTGATGGCGCCCGTGAGGTTGCGCTTGGTGGCATCCGGCTTGATCATCGAAAACGTGCGTTCAATCGCCATTGTTCTATCCTTCGTTTCCTGTGGCCCCGTGACTAGGGGGAAAGTGGGCGGTCTTTACCCGCCCCTTTCACTGGAAACAAGGGGGTTCGGGCAATTTCACGCCGCTGTCACACTGCGTCCGACGCCATTATGCAGGTCGAGGCAGCGTTCGAACCACAACCCGACCGGGTCGTCATCGGAAAACACCTTGGTGCCGGCGGTGACGCGCATCCATTGCAGCGCCCCGAACAAGATATAGTCGACAAAAAGCGGGCCGTCGCCGCCGATGAAGTCGTGATATTTCAGGGCGTGGCGGATCGGCTCCAGTTTTGGCGCGAAACCGTCGATCTCGGCCTGGCGGTTCGCTTCCATCTCCTCCAACGTCCTGCCGAGCCGGGCCTCGCGGCTGGCGCGGAAATAGACCTGGTCGGTCTCCCCGAGCATGTCATGAATATTCTTGACCGCGATCTTGGTGATCGCCGTATGCACCACCATCTGGGAAAAACCCTCGACGAAACGGGCGAGCGCCTTACCGGCCGGGCCGCCGAACAGCGTCGGCCGGTCCGGATAGGTCTCCTCCAGATAAAGCGCGATCTCGAAACTGTCGCGGATCAGCTCGTTGCCGTCCCGAAGGATCGGCACCGTCTTCGAAAACCCGCCTTCGAGGCTGGGGATCTCGGTAAACGGCGTCGGTTTCTCGATGAAATCCAGGCCCTTGTGGGCGAGCGCCTGCACGACTTTCCAGCAATGCGGCGAAAACGGGCGGCTCTCATCGGCGCCGCAGAGCGAGTAGAGAATACGGGTCACGGCAGGCTCCTGATCTGGACATTTGGCTGGCGATATTGAAAGCAAATTGCCTTTTGAATCCAATCAGGAAATTTCATGAATCGCATTCGATCGACCATTTCGATGGTCCCTTAACCGTAACTACCGGCAATCCGGCCCTTTTTAGCAAATGTTAAAGCCGGTCCCGCATGGCTTGTTTCACTATCGAGCAACTGTGGGGACGAGAGATGGCGGGCGAAGCGAGCAGAACGGGACAGGATCGCGGCCTGCAGGCTGTCGTCCAGCTCATGGCGAAGCTGGACGTGAGCGGCCTGCCGCGCAATTACGAGCTCTTCCACGAGGCGCTGCTGGGCGGCGACCCCGCCCTTTCGCGCGAAGTCTTGGCACTTCCCGCCGGTCCTTCCCAGACGGTGCTCGACGAGATGGGGCTGCGCCATCAGCTCTCGGCTTTCGTGGCGCTCATGCCCGCCAGGGGTCGCGATCAGGAAATAAAGCTGCTGCTGGAGCTCCGGGACAAGATGGCAAGCGGCGTCACCCAGAAGAAGGGTTTCAGCCGGGTTCTGGAAACCGTCGCCCGCAGCCTGCGCCAGGACAGCACGGCGGGGCCTGAGGATATTCTGGCCGAGATCGAATATCTGAGCGTCTCGCTGTCCGATGCCGTGGTCGCCGAAACCGAACTGGAAGCTATTCTTCGCGCCGGTGCCGATCGCCTCGTCAAGGCCGAACGCGAAGCGTCGGCTGCCCGCTCGGTAACGCTGCGCGACCGGCTGACCTCGCTGCCGAACCATGCGGCGCTCGCCGAACGGCTGGAGGCGCTTTACGGCATAGATGCCGACAACCGCGATACCGCGCTGTTCCTGGTGACGGTTACCGATCTGCCGCATTTCGCCCGCACCTATGGCGATCCCGCCGTCAACCGGATCGTCAAGAAGGCCGCCTCGATCTTCCGCAAGGCGATCAAGAAGAACGATTTCCTGGCGCGCATCGGCAAGGGTGATTTCGCCTTCGTCTTCCGCGACGTCGGCCGCGACAGCGTGCAGACGATCGCCGAGCGGCTGATCGCCTCGATCACCGACAATCTCGTCTTTGCCGCTTCCGACGGCACGAGCGGCATCGGCCTGTCGGTCGGCGCAGCACTCGCCGCCAACGCCTTCTCACCACAGGAACTCCGCCTCCAGGCCGGCACGGCGCTTGAAACGGCCAAGGCCAATCCGCGAATGATCGTCGCGCTTCACGGCGAGGCACCGAAACGGTCATCCTGAATCGGCCAGGATTTCCAAAACAGAATAGAGGCCGCGGTTTCCCACGGCCTCTATTCTGCGAACGAACGAACGAAGATCGGCGGCCACTAGCGATACGTCCGACGGTCGCCCTCTTGCCCTACCAGCAGGCCAGCGGAATTATGCCGGCACGAACTGGTTCTTCTGCGTGAACCGAACGGAGACATCCGTGACACCGGCGAAGCTCACCTCGTAGGCCGCCGAAGACGTGGAGGTGTCGATCACCTGTCCCTGGACGAAAGAGCCGGCGAGAATGTAATATTTCGGCTTCGGCGTGAACTGGTACAAGAGACCGGGCTCGAGCTGGACCGCGATCGTCGGCTTGCCGGCCATGGCGATGCCGACATTCAGGTAGACGCTCTTGCTGGCCTGCACCGGCACGGTCGGAATGGTGTCGTCCGCCTTGGCGAGGATAAGGCCTTTCGTCGCGTCGGATGGCCCCTCCGGAAAACCGGGGGCGCCATAGGGGAACGGCCCCTGATAGGTCACCGGCACCTGATTCTGATTGTTGATCATGACGCCGACCGAGCTCGCCGTCTGGAAGGAACGCGGCGAGCCGGGCGTGCCCTGTTGCTGAACGTAGCCAACGGTCACGGAATAGTCGATCGTCCAGTTGAAGGACGACGTGCTCGGCTGGTCGGGGGTACCCGCAGCGGCTCCGCCGACCATCCAGGCCAGCGACAGGGGGTCGACCGACGGCCCGATAATCTTCGGGATCGTCTGGAACAGGGCAAACTGCTGCCATTTCGCGTTTTCGTTGAGAACCGTGAGGCTGTAGGGCTGGCCCCCTGCCTGTGCGCTGAAGGCCTTGATCGCGTTCTGCCCCATGTAAATGGTCATAATACATCTCCTCATTTGGGTTGCCGCCACGACACCATGCGGTGGCGGCATCTGTGCTCACGGCACCGGCTTCCGCGGAGCATCATTTGCACGAACACAACCTAGGATATTTAAATCTGAAAATATGTCACACAGGTAACAACCCTGATTTGCATTTTTGCTAAATATCAACCCTGCAGACGGCAGCCATATTTCCGATCTTAGGGTGGATGCGAGCAGATGAAAACAATGAAAAACATGAAGATATCAGATGAGATAAGAAAAACAGAGCTGTTCAGCACTGCTGATGACGATGTCATTTCAGCGTTCGCAAATAAAATAAATATAAACACATATAGAGATCGGCAAACACTATTTCTTAGTGGAGATATTTGCGATACACTTTATGTTATACTGTCAGGTGGCATTTGTCTTTATTTTATATCCGAGAAAGGCAATGAAGTAATTTTTTCCGAACTTCAACCAGGGGACGCAGTCGGCGAGATTGAGTTCGCCCTCAACTACCGGCATTCCTCGAACGCAGTGATATGCGGGGCGACGCGGCTGCTCGAAATCGACCGGAAAACCTTCAATGAACTCTCGGCGATCCCGCAGGTGTCTTCCTACCTAATGCGGACGATCGCCCGAAAGCTCCACCGCACCATCATGTTCGCGGAGGGAATGGCGCTTTACCCGCTGGAGACTCGCCTTGCTCGTCTGCTGCTCAATCTCGGCGCCTCCCACGGAAGGTCGACCAGCGACGGCATCCTCATCGAAAAACCGATATCCCAGAGCCGCATGGGCCAGCTCATCAATGCCAGCCGGCCGCGCATCAATGCTCAGCTCCAGGCCTGGAAAAGCGAACGGCTGATCGGCGTGCGGCAGCACCGCATCATCATTTTCAACAAGAGATCGCTGCAGATCATCTCGCGTCATTCAGACCCTGCGGCCTGAATGACGCGAGTGCCTCTGCGGGCGCCGGACCAGTGCGGCGATGCCCGGCGCCGCCCCCAACGCTCGGCCCGGAACGGCCGCTTACGGGCAGCCGTTCTTGACGATCGCGATCAGGTCAGCGGTATCCTGGGTGAAACTCGGCCCGTAGACACCGTCCGGCGCTCCGCTGGAGACGACGCTGACCGCCTTGTGGACGTTGTTGGCGGTCACGAACCACGCCCCGCCGCTTGCGCCGCCGCCATACATGGGATGCGGGCCGGCGTCATAGGCGGTGCCGGCCTGCACGGTGATGCGGGCCGTTTCCCGATACATGTATTCGCCGCCATCGAGCCGCCCAGGGTAACCGGTGATCGTCACATTGTCATCGACATGAGCGCCGTCAATGCCGAGTTCATATTTGCCGACCGCGGATGCCGCAGTGGTGCGCATCACCGAATAGTCGAACTGCGACCGCGCCATGCTCGGCGGGTTGCCCGACACCTCGGTCCAGCGCAACAGCACTGCCACCCGGTCGATTTGGTAGAGAGTTCCGCCACCGCCCGCATAACCTTGATAAAAGCGGATATTGGTGGCCTGGTTGCCGTTGCCCCAGGCGGAATGGGCGGCACCCATGACGATCCGGTCATCCGCGACAAACTGAGCGCTGGCCGTGTAATCCGCGCCGCCGAGCGTAAACAGCAGCTTGCCTCCGAACTTATAGGGCGCTTCATTGATCGGCGCTCGCTCCGCATCGGTATCCTTGAGGCTGCGCCGTTGTTCGGTGAGACTACCCTCGGCCCGGCCAATCGTCTCCCCGAACGGAATCGCATTGGCGATCCGTTCCGCAGTCCAGTAGCCGCCGGCGGCGCCCGCCAACATGGCACCGCCAGGGCTCCAGCAGGTAAAGTCCACCGCCCCGGCGCTGAGCGGCGTCATCAGTGCGGATGCCGACAGCAGCATCGACCACGTCAATCTCGTTACTCTCATGACATTTGCTCTCCCGATCGAAGTTCGATCGCACCATCGCGACCCGCGGCGGCGCCGCCTCAATGATCTACCAGAGCGTGCAATTTCCTTCTGTTTCCCTCGGCACAGCGAAATACCGGTCCATCGGCGCCCTTGCCAACAAACGGTGTTTCGGCCAAAACCGCCGCCATGATCACGATTACCGAACTTTCCGCCCGCATCGCCGGGCGTCTCCTCCTCGACAATGCCAGCGTGACGCTACCCGCGGGCACAAAGGCGGGGCTCGTCGGTCGCAACGGCGCCGGCAAATCCACGCTGTTCAAGGTCATCACCGGTGAACTGGGGTCGGAGACCGGTTCGGTCTCCTATCCAAAGAGCGCCCGGCTTGGCCAGGTGGCGCAGGAAGCGCCGGGCACGGAGGATTCGCTGATCGAAATCGTGCTTTCCGCCGACAAGGAGCGCGCCGCACTGCTGGCGGAGGCGGAAACCGCCACCGATCCGCATCGCATCGCCGACATCCAGATGCGGCTCGTCGACATCGATGCGCATTCGGCAGAGGCGCGCGCGGCCAGCATTCTCGCCGGTCTCGGCTTCTCCCAGGAAGCCCAGTCCCGCCCTGCCTCGTCGTTTTCCGGCGGCTGGCGGATGCGCGTGGCGCTCGCCTCCGTCCTGTTTGCCGAGCCCGACCTGCTGCTGCTCGACGAACCGACCAACTATCTCGATCTCGAAGGCACGTTGTGGCTGGAAGACTATATCCGGCGTTATCCGCATACCGTCATCATCATCAGCCATGACCGCGACCTCCTCAACAACGCGGTCAACGCCATCGTGCATCTCGACCAGAAGAAGCTGACCTTCTACCGCGGCGGCTACGATCAGTTCGAGCGGCAGAAGGCCGAGGCCGACGAATTGCAGACCAAGGCGAAGGCCAAGAACGAGGCCGCCCGCAAGCACCTGCAGAGCTTCATCGACCGCTTCAAGGCCAAGGCCACCAAGGCCCGGCAGGCGCAGAGCCGCGTCAAGGCGCTGGAGCGCATGGGCACCGTCGCCGCGGTGATCGAGGACCACGTGCAGCCGATCACCTTTCCCGAGCCGGAAAAACAGCCCGCCTCGCCGATCGTTGCTATCCAGAACGCCGCCGTCGGTTATGAACCGGGCAAGCCGATCCTCAAGAACATCACGCTGCGCATCGACAACGACGACCGCATCGCCCTGCTCGGCTCGAACGGCAACGGCAAGTCGACCTTCGCCAAGTTCATCGCCAGCCGGCTCAAGGCGGAAAGCGGCGATATCCGGCTGGCACCGAGCCTGAGGATCGGCTTCTTCGCCCAGCATCAGCTCGACGATCTCGTGCCGGCGGATTCGCCCGTTGCCCATGTGCGCCGGCTGATGCCGGATGCGCCCGAGGCCAAGGTTCGCGCCCGCGTTGCGCAGATGGGGCTTGCGACCGAAAAGATGGCGACGGCCGCAAAGGACCTGTCCGGCGGCGAAAAGGCGCGTCTGCTGATGGGCCTTGCGGCCTTCCACGCACCGAACCTGCTGATCCTCGACGAACCGACCAACCATCTCGACATCGACAGCCGCCGTGCGCTGATCGAGGCGCTCAACGACTACGAAGGCGCCGTCATCCTGATCAGCCACGACCGCCATCTGATCGAGGCCACCGTCGACCGCTTGTGGCTGGTCAACAACGGCACGGTGTCGAACTTCGAAGGCGACATGGAGGAATACCGCAACCTGATTGTCAGTTCCGGCAAAAAAAAAGACGAAAAAATTGAGCTAACCGAAGATCTCTCATCCAAGGCGGACCAGCGCAAGGCGAATGCGGAAAAGCGCGCCTCGTTGGCGCCGCTCAAGAAAAAGATCAACGAAATCGAGGCTGTAACCGCCAAGCTGGAGAAACTGATCAAGGCTCTTGATAAAGAACTTGGCGACCCCGCCCTCTACGAAAAAACTCCCGCCAAGGCCACCCAGAAGGCCAAGGAACGCGGTGAAGCCGCCGCCAAACTCTCTGCCGCCGAAGAGGAATGGCTGATGCTGTCGTCGGAATACGAAGAGGCGATGGCGAGCTGAGTTTGCTCCAGCGGTGAATATTACCCCCTTGCCGACCAGACCCGCGATATCCTCGACGACGTGGCCCTAGTCGGGAAATCGGCGAACCCGCCACCCGCAATGCGATTAATCATTGAATTAGGAATCTATTATAATATCGGCCGATTATTCACAGGGATGATTTTCCGGCCTTATGTCCAATCCGCGGCGGCTTCTCGCTCTTTCTGGCCTGCTTGCGGATCGCCGCGGCAATATTGCCATCATGTTTTCCCTGCTGCTCGTGCCGCTGATCACCGCCGTGGGCGCCAGCCTCGACTACGTGCGGGCCTATAACGCCCGTTCGAAGATGCAGGCCGATCTCGATTCCGCCTTGCTCGGGGCAGTGAAAAGCGTGGGAACACTGGATAATGCTGCGCTCAAGACGCGCATCCAAGAATGGTTCGCTGCCCAGACCGATCTCGGGAGCGGCGGCTACACGCTCGAAGAAATCGACATCGACACATCGAACCGTAAGATCACGGCGACAGCCCGCGCGACGGTGCCCACGACGCTGCTCAAGATTGCAGGCATAGATGACGTCGGCGTGGCCACCTCCTCGTCGGTCGAAGGCCCAGGCCGCGCCTATCTCGACGTGCACATCGTACTCGACAAGTCCGCTTCGATGCTGCTCGCGGCGACGAGCGCCGGCCAGTCCAGCCTGATGTCGTCACCCGCCAAGTGCGCCTTTGCGTGCCATACGCCGGAAGGGGCGACCTTCTCCTACAAGGGCAAGACCTATAACAATGTCTACGACCTGTCGGTGGCGATGAACATCAAGCTGCGGGCCGATGTCTCGGTGGACGCCGCGCGCGAAGTTCTAGACCTCATCGACACGGCAGACGCCGCCCATGAACGCATCCGGGTCGGCCTCTATACCCTTGGCAAGACCACGACCCAGGTATTGTCGCCCACCTTCTCGACCTCGACGGCCCGGACGAAGCTGAACGACAAAACCAGCGGGATGACGAGCGCGACCTCCGAAGAGGCGACATATTTTGACTACTCCCTGACGGCCCTCAAGCCCATGATCGGAACGGCCGGAGACGGAACCACCAAGGATGCGCCGCTGAAACTCGTTTTGATCCTGACGGACGGGGTCCAGTCCGAGCGCAACTGGGTGCTGCAAGGCGATTCCGGCATCCGCTCTCCGACAGCAAAAAGCTCGCTGCAGACCGTCGTCACGCCGATCAATTCCAAATGGTGCAAGCCGGTGAAGGACCTCGATGCCACAATCGGCGTTCTCTACACCGAATACCTGCCGATGACCTGGGACTGGGGTTACAATGCGACGCTCGGCAAGACCATGAGCAGCAGCGGTTTCAGCTCGATCTGGGGAGGCACGGTCGCTTCCGGCAAGAGCAGCAGTACGCGGACAGCCTATATCCCCAAAGCGCTCGAAGAATGCGCAACGAGCGGCGACCTTTTCCTGCAGGCGAATTCGGCCGAGGAAATCGAGGAAGGCCTGTCCTTGCTCTTCAAGCAATATCTCTCCAAAGTAAGGCTGACAAACTAGATGACGGCGATGCACCGTTTCAAAGCCCTCCTACGGAACGAGCAGGGAACGGCCGCGGTCGAGTTTGCACTGCTTGTCTTGCCATTCTTCGTCTTCCTGTTTTGCATTCTCGATATGGCGCTGATGTTCTTCGTCGACAGCGCGCTCGATTCGGCCCTGCATACGGCCGCCCGTTCCGTCCGGGTCGGCAACGCCCATGCGAACGGCTGGGATCTCGCCACTTTCAAGAGCAATGTCTGCGACGGCATGGCGCTCGCCTTCAGTTGCGAGGACGAACTCCTGGTCACGACCACTACGATGTCCGATTTCTCGTCGATGAGCTTCACGTCGCCGGTCAGCGGCGGCGTTCTCTCCGTCACCGAGAGCTTTTCTCCGGCCGGGTCGGGAGACTACGTGATGATCCAAGCTTTCCTTCCCTGGGACAGCCTGCTGGCCGCGATCGGCGCAGACGTGAACACGCTCGCCGATGGCACCTATGTGCTCTCCGCTTCCGTGATTTTCAGAAATGAACCCTTTTGAGACATCGCACGATGGTACCAAGGCACGATCCCGACCACAGGCAAGGGAACCGGCGCGAAAGCAGCATGCGGGCTTTGCTCGCCGACCGCAAAGGTCAGTCTGGCATCGAGTTCACCCTGCTTCTGCCGGTGATGGCGCTGCTGTTCGCGGGCACCGTCGATCTCGGAGAAGGCCTGATGGTGAAGCGGAAGATCAACCAGATCGCGGAAGTGGCGAGCGACATCGTCTCCCAGGAAACAAGCTGGAGCAACAGCGAGCTCAATACCCTTCTCCAAGGGACCGCCTCCATTCTCATTCCCTTCGACAGCAGCGCACTCGCAATCCAGGTCGCCCTCGTAGACTTCGACGCCGCAGGCAACGCGAAGGTCAACTGGTCGTCGGCCTATCAAACGAACGCGCAGGTATCCGGGGATCCGCCCGCCTTCGAAATCCCCGCCGATCTGATCGAAAGCAATGTGCAGCTCGTCGTCGTGCAGGTGAATTATGCAATGGCGACGCCTTTCACCTCTCTGTTTTCCGCAGTCACCGGCTCGGGTGAGTACAGCTTCGTCGGCAAGGCGATCTCCCGCCCGCGGGTCGGCGACAAAATCGCCAAGAAGTAGGGCCGTCCAACAGAGGTTGTCCTCGCGAAAGCTGCCGCGGCAAAGGAACCGCATCCGCAAACCTCGATTGCGGCGACTGCGTCAGTGGCGTTGACACCAAGACTGCCGGCGCCGCACGGTTCTGAGCCGACGAGAATTTCGCCCTCACCGACCTCGCCTGTTTGCCATTCGCCTCATCCTCCCGGCAGATATGAAGTCGCGCTCCCAGAACGAAGTTCTGCTTTGGGATAACCGGAGTTTCAGGTTATTATTGCGCGGCCAACACACAGCTCATCAGGTTGCCAATGCAAAGCCATCCGCTGTCACTTCGCCTCAAGCCAGACGTCCAGGCGCGCCTTCAAGCAGAAGCTGAAGCCAGCGAACAGAAGATGGCCGAAATCGCGGCGACGGCTATCGAGACCTACCTGGAAAGCCAGGCGGAAAAACGCCTTCAGCTTGAGCAGGCGATTGCGTCGGCCGACGAAGGCACCTTTGTTTCCAGCGAAAAAATGGCAGACTGGATTGCCTCCTGGGGTTCGGAGAACGAACTCCCGGAACCGGAACCGGATATATTTACAAAACCTTCCAGACGCGCCTGATCCTGATGAAGATCGTCTATCTGCCGCGAACGCGCGCCGATCTTCGATGGATGAAAGAGTATTATACGCACGTATTTCCAGACGGTGCTCGGTATGCGCGGCTGCGGTTTCAAAACGCCGAGCAGCTTCTCAAAGACAATCCGCAAGCGGGACGCCCTGGGGCACTCTCGGGCACGCGGGAACTCGTGATCGCGAGGACCCCTTTCATCATTCTCTACCGCATCCAGGCGGATAGGATCGAGATTCTCCGTATCTGGGACGGACGCTCGTTTCGCCAATTGAGCCCGGCCAGCGATCCATCATAACCAGCCATTAACCATAATCGGCGAATGTGACGTCGCTTCAACTCCTTAGTCACTTTTTAGCCGAGTCGCTCCCATGTTTGTCCGCGTCCTTTGTGTCGCCGCCGCCGTCGCGTGCCTTCTTTCCTCCTGCGCCGGTCGCAGCCAGACCGAGGCCGGCTCGCTTGCCACTTCATTTGCACCCGCCAAGGGCCTCTCCTCACCCAAATCGCCCAAAAAGGCGGAGGCGGATTCGCCGGTGGCGCTGACGCCCGTTGCCTGGGGGCGTTTCAACAATCCGGGCAGCCTTTCCGGCCGCACCCTCACCGCCTCGTCGCTTTCCGACCTGAAGCTTGCCGACAAGGAGGTCGTGCTGACCTTCGATGACGGCCCGATGCCGAAGAAGACGGAGAAGATCCTCTCCATCCTCGACGAATACGACGTCAAGGCGACCTTCCTGATGGTCGGGCAGATGGCCAAGGCCCATCCGGAGATCGCCCGCAAGGTGGTCAATGCCGGCCACACGATCGGCAGCCATACCTATCGCCATGCCGACCTGCAGAACCTTTCCTTCGATGCGGCCGTGGCCGAAATCGAAAAGGGGCGCGATGCGGTGACCAGCGTCACCCATGAGGATGCCGGCTTCTTCCGCTTCCCCTATCTCGCCGACACCAGGCGCCTGCGCCAGTGGGTCGCTTCGAACAACATGGTGGTGCTGGACGTCCAGGTCGATTCCAAGGATTATTTCGGCGTCTCGCCGGCCGCCGTCGCAACCCGCACGATGAATTCGCTGCGTGCTCACGGCAAGGGCATCATCCTGCTGCACGACATCCATGCCCGCACGGCCGCCATGCTGCCAGCGCTGCTCACCCAGCTGAGCGCCGAAGGCTACAAGGTCGTTCGCCTGCGCCACAGCAATTCGTCGATGATGATGGCTTGGCTGAACTGAGGGAAAGAATGCGCGGGGTCAGGCCTTCTTGACCCAGCGCCCCTCTTCCGATTGCTGCCAGTAGGTCAGCGCATGCCCCTCGCCCTTCAACTTCTTCCACTGGGCGCGGGCGTTGTCGAGCTGGACGGTATCGTAGCCGTCGAACATGAAGACGATCCGGTCATAGTCGGCTATCGGCGGCGGCTCGGCACCATCCACCAGAAAACGAACCGTCGCACCGTTGCCGTTTTCGGCAGCGGAGGTCAGCAGCACCGGCTGCGCCTCGGCCATCGGCGAGGCGTCGGTGCCATGCGGCAGGAAACTGTCCTCGCGGAAGGTCCAGAGATGCGCGTCGAGAAAATCCCGACGCACATCGCTGCTCGTCTGCACCGCCACCTTCCAGCCGCGCTCGACGCTCTTTTCGAGCAGCGCTGGCAGCGCCTCCTCAAGCTTCGATTCAGTCAGGTGGTAGAACAGGACTTCAGTCATTAGCTCTCGTAATGCGCCCGCACGAGTTCGTCCAGCAGCCGGACACCGTAGCCGGATCCCCAGGACTGGTTGATCTCGCTCGACGGGGAGTTCATCGCGGTGCCGGCGATGTCGAGATGCGCCCAGGGCGTTTCGCCGACGAAGCGCTTCAGCAGTTGCGCCGCGGTGATCGACCCGGCGTTGCGGCCGCCGGTATTCTTCATGTCTGCGAATTTCGAATCGATCAGCTTGTCGTATTCCTTGCCGAGCGGCATGCGCCACAGGCGCTCGCCGGTGACATCCCCGACGCCGGCCAACTGGCCGGCCAGCGTGTCGTCGTTGGAGAACAGGCCCGCCTGCAGATTGCCGAGCGCCACCAGGATCGCGCCGGTCAGGGTGGCGAGATTGATCATGAAACGCGGCTTGAAGCGATCGTTGCAATAGTGAAGCGCATCGGCAAGCACCAGCCGGCCTTCCGCATCGGTGTTGATGATCTCGATCGTCTGGCCCGACATCGTGGTGACGATGTCGCCCGGTCGCTGGGCGTTGCCGTCGGGCATGTTCTCGACGAGGCCGAGAATGCCGATCGCGTTGACCTTGGCCTTGCGGGCGCCAAGCGTATGCATGAGGCCGATCACGGCAGCGGCGCCGCCCATGTCGCCCTTCATGTCTTCCATGCCGGCACCCGGCTTGATGGAAATGCCGCCGGTATCGAAAACGACGCCCTTGCCGATGAAGGCGACCGGCGCATCCTTCGGCTTGCCGCCCTTCCATTGCATGACGGCGAGCCGCGGCGGGCGGACCGAACCTTGCGCCACGCCAAGCAGCGCGCCCATGCCGAGCTTCTTCATCTCCTTCTCGGTGAGAATTTCCACCTCGACGCCGAGCTTCTCCAGTTCCTTGGCCTTGTCGGCGAATTCGACCGGTCCGAGAACGTTCGGCGGCAGGTTGACGAGTTCGCGGGCGAGAAGCACGCCGCCGGCGATCGCCTCGGATTCGGCGAAAGCCTTCTTGGCGGCCGCAGGCTCGGCGGTGACGATCGTCACCTTCACCGTCTTCGGCGCCTTTTCCTCGTCATCGCCCTTCTTTGTCTTGTAGGTGTCGAAACTGTAGGCCCGCAGCAGCATGCCGAGCGCGAAGCCGGCCAGTTCGGCAGCACCGACCGCAAGGCCGGGCACATCCGTGAAGATCGCCACCCTGGTCATCGACTTGACCGCGGAAGCGGCAATGCCGCCCGCCTTCAGCCAGTCGTAGGCGGTCAGCGCCTCGGCCTTGCCGAGGCCGAGCACGACCAGCCTGTCGGCGGGAGACCCCTGAGGCGCGATAATGTCCAGCGTCGACATCAACTTGCCGGAAAACTTCGCGATCTCCGCCGCCCGGGTCACGATGCCGGCCGGATCGGCATCGGCAGCGCCCGCTGCCGGCCCGCCGCCGGCTAGCTTGAGCTGGATGGCAAGGCCGCCGTCGATCTTGGCGGACTTGGCGAAGGAGATATCGAATTTCACGGACATTGCGACTCCAGGAGGCTTTTCCAAAGAACGCGGCGATCATCGCCGTTTCGGCTTGAAGCGCAAGGGCGAGATGTCACAACTGCGTCAACCCGGTTGCGGGCTCCCTCTCCGGCGCGTCAAAAAGCCTGATTTCGGGAGGGGACATTCCCTTCTATCGGCAGCCGGCACCTGTTCAAATCCGACGCGTCTTGCTCTAGGGTCGCGCCGCCCGACGACCAACGGATCATTTCGCATGACATCGCCTTCCCAAACCCTCCCCGAATGGCTTGCCGCCATGCGACGATTCTTTGCCAGGCCGAAGGGCTGGTTCATCGTGCTGATGGCGCTCTGGTGGGTGCTGCTGGCGGTCTTCTACCTGGTACCCGAGATCGACCTTGCCGTGGCGCGCGCCTTCTTCGCCCAGGCCGCCTGTGGCGAGGCTATCGAACGAGGCCGGGTCTGCGGCAGTTTTCCCTATGGCACCGAAACCCTGTTCGTCCTGATCCGGCGCGTTCTCTTCTACCTGCCGGCGCTGGTCGCGATCTATCTCCTCTACCGGCTGATCGCCAACCTGCAGCACCACGGCGAGACCTACAGCCCGCGCAAGACGCGGGATTATTCCATCGCCCTGGTTTCCTTCCTGATCGGCCCGTATGTGCTGGTCAACCTGATCCTGAAGCAGGTCTCCAACCGGCCCCGCCCCTACGAGACCGACTTTTTCGGCGGCAAGGACGTGTTCACGCCGGCCGGCGATTTCGGCGGCGCCTGCGTCGGCAACTGTTCCTTCATTTCCGGCGAGGCGGCGGGCGCCGGATGGCTGGCCTGCCTCATCGTTTTGCTGCCGAAACCGCTGCGTCCGGTGCTCGGGCCGCCGCTGATCGCCATCTCGCTGATCTCGCCGGCGCTCAGGACCTCCTTCGGCGGCCATTACTTTTCGGACGTGACGCTCGGCTGGTTGTCGTCGCTGGTGGTCTATGCAGCGGTGGCTGCGTGTTTCGAAATGTCACAGCGAAGAAGAAAACGGAATTCGCAAACAAATTTGTGACGCAGCCCCTGTCGCAAAGCTGATCTCAATCGCTTAGATAGGCGCGACCGTCATCTCGGGGTAACTAGCTGTCACCATTCCCCGGGTGACGTTGTGCAAGGTATCTAGGCCGGAATGAAGCTTCTCGAAGTCTACATATTGCGCCGGATTTTTCAGATGTTCCTGGTGACGCTCCTGCCGGTGCTCACCATCATCTGGACCATCCAGGTGCTGGGACGCATCAACCTGGTCACCGATACCGGCCAGTCGATGGGCTCGTTCGCGACTCTTGCGACCTTCATCCTGCCGACCATCATCCCCGTCGTGCTGCCCTTCGCGCTCGTCATCGGCATCACCCAGACGCTGACGGCGATGAACAACGATTCGGAATTGCCCGTCATCGACGCGGCCGGCGCGTCGCGCAGCATCATTTACCGGCCGGTGCTGATGCTCGGGCTCGCGCTTAGTCTCTTCTCGTTCCTGGTGACGAATTTCGTGGAGCCACCGTCTCGCGTCGCAGCCCGCCAGATGGTCGCCGCCGCTTACGCCGACCTGCTCTCCTCGGTCATCGAGGAAAAGACCTTCCGCAGCATCGAGCCGGGGCTCTACGTGCAGATCTCGGAGCGCCATTCCGGCCGCGTGCTCAAGGGCCTGTTCGTCGTCGATTACCGCGACCCGAATTTCGACCTCATCTATTACGCCCGCGAGGGATCGATCGACGAAAGCGGTACCTCACTCACCATGCGTGACGGCGAGGTCCACCGCAAATCCGCCGACGGACGCATCTCGATCATCAAGTTCGTCTCCTACGCCTTCGACCTGTCGGCGATGACGAAGGCGGAAGGCGGTCTGCCGCAATATTCGACCGACCGCAGCCTCGCTTTCCTTCTGAACCCGGATCCGAACGATCCGGTCTACCAGAAATCGCCGGACGCCTATCGGTCGGAATTGCACAGGCGCTTGTCCGACTGGCTTTTCCCTATCACCTTCGCGCTGATCTCGCTGGTCATTGCCGGCAGCACCCGCTCGCACCGGCAGACCCGGGTCCATCCGATGGTGTTTGCGCTTTTCCTCGCTTTCGGCGTGCGCTGGCTCGGGTTCTCGGCCACCAACATGGTCGAACGCCATCCGCTCTACACCCCGCTCCCCTACGCCGTGCCGATCGTCTTCTCGCTGATTGCGATCTTCATGCTTGCCACCAACCGGCAGTTCTCGGCGCCGCGCTTCATCGCTCGCGGCATGTCGCGCCTGGCCGGCAGCGTGCAGCGGCGCATACCCGCCTCGCGGACTTCGGGCGGAGGTACGGCATGATCTTCACGACGCTCGGCCGGTATTTCTTCCGTCGTTATATCATCACAGCACTCTGGTTCCTGCTCGGCGTGGGCGCCATCATCTTCCTCGCCGACTTCAGCGAGACCAGCCGCCGCATGTCGGGTTTCAGCGGCTACACTGTCTCGACCGGGCTGGCGATGACTGCCATGCGCGTGCCGCTCATCCTGCAGCAGACCATCCCGACGCTCAGCCTGTTTATCGGCATGACGGTGCTGATCGCGCTCAACCGCCGCTACGAACTGGTGGTGACGCGCGCCGCCGGCATTTCCGTCTGGCAGTTCATCTCGCCGTTCGTCATCGGAGCGTTTCTGATCGGGCTCGCCACCTTGCTTGTGATCAATCCGCTCGCCGCCTGGGGCCAGCGCGAATCCGCTTCCATGGAGGCCAGCTGGCGCGAAGCGAGCAACCGCTCCCGGGCATC
Organism: Neorhizobium tomejilense; assembly: GCF_964254135.1. NCBI lineage: Bacteria > Pseudomonadati > Pseudomonadota > Alphaproteobacteria > Hyphomicrobiales > Rhizobiaceae > Neorhizobium > Neorhizobium tomejilense. The sequence continues at coordinate 894,263 of NZ_CAXUSO020000001.1, read as the reverse complement.
CACCTTCATTCCCTGGATCCGCCAGATCAGCGGCGACGACGACACGGTCATCGGCGCCAAGAGCTATCAGGAGAAGGGAACGCGGCTTATCGACGTGGTGGCTTTCCAGTTTGACAAGGACGGTCGCGTGATCATGCGGCAGGACGCCAAGACCGCAAAATTGGAAGATGGTTACTGGCTGCTTAACGACGTTTTGGAAAACCGGCCGGGCGAAATTCCGGTGCGTCGCGAGACAGCACAGGTTCGCACCAAGTTGAAGCAGGAATATATCCAAGAGAGCCTGGCGCAGCCTGATACTGTTGCGTTTTTTGATCTTTCCAGAAAAATCGAGGTCAGCAAATCTTTCGGCATTCCCACAAAGGCGCTCGAGACGCAGTATCACTCGCTGCTCTCCCTGCCGATCCTGCTCGTGGCAATGACTCTCATTGCTGCAACAGTCTCATTAAAATTCAGTCGGTTCGCCCAGTCCCGGTCCGTGATTCTGGGTGGAATAGTTTCTGGCTTCGTGCTTTATGTCGTCACGGTGCTTGTGAAGGCATTCGGAAGCAGCGGGGCAATTCCTCCTTTCGTGGCGGTCTGGATTCCAGTGATCGTCGCGACGGCACTGGGGACGACAATTCTGCTTCATCAGGAGGATGGCTAGTGGCGGTAAGTAACCGCAAACATATAAGACGGCTCGCCGCCGCCCTGCTGACAGGTGTGTCTGTATGCGTATTTGGCGTATCCGCAACGGTTGTGCAGGCTCAGGGTCTGGTGCCTCAGGCAGCGGACGGCGCCAAGATGCTGTTGCGCGCCAATGAGCTCGTCTACAATCAGGACGCCGAGGTGGTCACCGCGACCGGCGGCGTGCAGATCTATTACAACCGCTACAAGATGGTGGCGCAGCGCGTTCAGTACGATCAGAAGAGCGGCCGCGTCATGGCGACCGGCAATATCGAGCTGATCGAGCCGGGCGGCAGCCGTGTCTATGCCGAGCAGATGGACGTCACCGACAGCTTCGGCGAGGGTTTCATCAACGCGCTCCGCGTCGAGACCACCGACAATACCCGCCTTGCCGCCGAGAGCGCCGAGCGCCAGCCTGGCGACCTGATGGTGCTCAACAATACCGTCTACACCGCCTGCCTTCCCTGTGCCCAGACGCCGGGCAAGGCCCCACTATGGCAGGTCAAGGCGCAACGGGTGGTCCGCAATGGCCAGACCCATACGATTCGGCTTGAAAACGCCCAGTTCGAACTGTTCGGCCTGCCGATCGGTCGCCTGCCTTTTGCAATCGAGGTGCCGGACGAAACGGTCGAGCGCAAGTCGGGCCTTCTGTTCCCGCAGTACAGCGCAAGCGACAATCTCGGCTTCGGCGTGACGGTACCCTACTATCACGTGTTCTCGCCGAGCATGGATGCGACGCTCAGCCCTACCTATTATTCCAATCAGGGGCTGCTGCTTCAGGGTGAGATCCGCAACAAGTTCGAGACAGGCGAACATACGTTCCGCTTCGCCGGGATCCATCAGAACGATCCGGAAGCCTTCGATCCGAATACCAGCGACCGGGCTGCGGATAACCGCCTCATGGCCGCCTCCAAGGGCGAGTTCAAGATCAACCCGCGCTGGACATTCGGCTGGAACGTCATGACCCAGAGCGACAACAACTTTTCGCGGACCTACAAGCTGACCGGCGTCGGCGGCGGCACGTTCACCAACGACGTCTATCTCACCGGCCTGGGGACGCGGAACTATTTCGACCTGCACAACTATTATTTCAACATCCAGGACGACACCTATAGCAACACGGCCGAGCAGGAACAGGCGATCGTCTACCCTTCGCTCGACTATACCTACTACGCGCCGGAACCGATTCTCGGCGGCGAGCTTTCGGTCACCTCCAACATTACCAACCTGTCCCGTCGCGAAGACGACTGGTACAGGGAAGGCACCACCAATCGTTTCCCGGGTCTTGAAGGCAGCTACAGCCGCTTGACCGTAGAAGCCGAATGGAAGCGTACCTTCAACACGCTCGACGGCCTGCTGCTGACGCCGATCCTCGCCGCCCGCGGCGACGGCATCCGCCATACCGGTTCCGGCACGCCGGGTCCCTATTTCGGCGATATGGAGTCTGAAGGCGCCAACGGTCGTTACATGCTCACGGCCGGTCTCGAGGCCCGTTATCCGATCCTGCTGACCACCGAAAACAGCAGCCATATCATCGAGCCGATTGCGCAGATCTTCGCGCGTCCCGACGAGCAGATGGCCGGCGGATTGCCGAACGAGGATGCCCAGAGCTTCGTCTTCGACGCCACCAGCCTTTTCGAACGCGACAAGTTCTCGGGCTTCGACCGTGTCGAAGGCGGCACGCGCGCCAATGTCGGCCTCCGTTATACCGGCACGTTCGCCAACGGCATCGGCGTGCGCAGCATTGTCGGCCAGTCCTACCATATTGCCGGCCAGAACTCGTTCGCGACCGAGGACCTGGTTCAGGCGGGCGCCAATTCCGGGCTCGAAACGCGCCGGTCCGACTATGTCGCGATGGCGGCCGTCGATCTGCCGCTTGGCCTCACGGTCGGGGCAAACGCCCGCTTCGACGAGAAGACATTCGCGATCAAGCGCACCGATGCCTCGCTTTCCTACACGACGCCGCGGGTGAGCGGCTCGCTGGTCTACACGCAGGTCGATGCTCAGCCGGAATACGGTTCGGACGACGCGCAAGACGTGCTGAAGCATTCAATGAGCTTCCGGATCAACGAAAACTGGGCGCTTGCCGGCACGGCGACCTGGGATCTCGCGGACAAGGAACTGGTCCGGCGCGGCATCGGCATCAGCTATGCGGACGAATGCACGATCTTTACGGTTGCCTATTCCGACAAGCCGTCGGACACGGCCGCCAACGACTGGACTGTCAGCGCCCGCCTGAGTTTCCGCACGCTCGGCGATATCAGCGTCGGCTCGACCGAAGGTTTCGATCAGGACTACCGCTACTGAGGTAGCGGCTCGTCCGATCGGCTGACTGTCATCGTTTCGCCGCAAGAATTGTGCAAGCGGTCGCAAATAGAGTATGAAATGCGAGGCCGGTCGGGCTCAAGTGCCCACCGGGGCGGGAAAAGGGATTGGTATCATGTTCGCAATGACCGCAACGCGCAAGCTGGTGCTGGCCGCGGCCGCTTTGGCCGCCTCGGTCGTCATTCAGCCCGCCGCCCAGCAGGCGCAGGCCGCCAGCGAAGTTTCGGCCGTCGTCAACAGGACGGCGATCACCAGCACCGACGTCGGCCGGCGCGTCGCCTTCCTGCGCCTTCAGCGCCAGAAGGCAGATGCCAAGGCGGCGCGTGAGGCGCTGGTTGATGAGGCGCTGAAGCGCCAGGAGATTTCCCGCGTGAAGATGTCGGTCAGCACCGAGGACGTCGACAAGGCCTTCGAGCGGTTTGCCGCCGGCAACAAGCTGAGCGTGGCGCAGATGAGCCAGATCCTCGACAAAGCCGGCGTCGGTGTCGAGCATTTCAAGAGTTACATCGCCGTGCAGATGAGCTGGCCACGACTGGTCAACGCCCGCTACGGCGGTTCGCGCGGCCGCATGTCGAGCCAGGAACTCGTCACGCGAATGATGGAGAACAAGGAAAAGCCGGTCACGACCGAATATTTCCTGCAGCAGGTGATCTTTGTCGTGCCGCCGGCCAAGCGTAACGCCATTCTCGCCAAGCGCCAGAAGGAAGCAAACGCCGCGCGCTCCAAATTCCCGGGCTGCGAGCAATCGAAGGATTTCGCCGCGACCATGCTGGACGTGTCGATCCGTGACCTCGGCCGCGTCCTCGCCCCCGAGCTGCCGGCCGATTGGAAGCCGCTGATCGAGAAGACGACGGATGGCGGCACGACCGGCACCCGTGTCACCGAACGCGGCGTCGAATTCCTGGCCATCTGCAAACAGCGCCAAGTGTCGGACGACCTCGCGGCGGAAGTTGTCTTCCGCGCCGAGGATCTCGGCAAGGCGAAGAAGGAAGGCGTCGACCCCAACGACAAGAAATATCTCGATGACCTGCGCAGCAAGGCCCAGATCGAGTATCGCTAAGAACATCGCTGATCTCGACACTTAAGTCATTTCCGGAGCCGTAATGCCACTCGACCGTCCGCTTGCGTTGACCCAGGGCGATCCTGCCGGCATCGGCCCCGATATCACGCTTGTCGCCTGGGCCTCGCGCCAGGCATACGACCTGCCGCCTTTCCTCTTCCTCGGCGATCCGGCCGTGCTCAAGGCCCGCGCCGTGATGCTCGGGCTCGACGTGCCGATCCGCGAGGCGGATAGCGAAAGCGCGATGTCGATCTTTCAGGACGCCCTGCCCGTGCTGCCGATCCCGGCCGGCGCGGAAATCGCAGCCGGACAACCGCATGTGGCGACCGCCAAAGGGACGATCCAGGCGATCGAGACCGCCGTTTCACTCTCGCTTGAAGGCAAGGCCGCCGGCACGGTCACTAACCCCATCGCCAAATCCATTCTCTATCAGGCCGGCTTCGGGTTCCCCGGCCACACGGAGTTCCTCGCCGCCCTCGCCGAGCGCGCGACCGGCAAGAAGATTCTGCCGGTGATGATGCTGGCGGGGCCGAAACTCCGGGCCATCCCGGTGACCATCCATATCCCGCTGAAAGACGTGCCCGCGGCGCTGAGCGCGGAACTGATCGCCGAGACCTGCCGCATCGCCCATCACGATCTCAAGATCCGCTTCGGCATCGACAAGCCCCGGCTTGCGGTTGCCGGCCTCAACCCGCATGCGGGCGAGGATGGCGCAATCGGCCGCGAGGACCAGGACGTCATCCATCCGGCGATCTTCAAGCTGCGGGCCGAGGGCCTGCACGTCTTCGGGCCGCTGCCGGCCGATACGATGTTCCACGACGAGGCGCGTGCCCGTTACGACGTGGCGATCTGCATGTATCACGACCAGGCGCTGATCCCTGCCAAGGCGCTCGGTTTCGACACCTCCGTCAACGTCACGCTCGGCCTGCCCTTCATTCGCACCTCGCCGGACCACGGCACGGCGTTCGGTATTGCAGGCCAGGGTGTGGCCCGCGAAACCAGCCTCGTCGAGGCGATCAAGCTCGCCGGCAATCTCGCGTCAAAGTCGAAAGTCGCCTGATGGCCACTCTGGACGGCTTGCCGCCGCTGCGGGACGTGATCCAGCGTCACGGGCTCGACGCCAAGAAGGCGCTCGGCCAGAACTTTCTTCTCGACCTCAATCTCACCCAGAAGATCGCCCGCAGCGCCGGACCGCTCGCAAATGCGACCGTCTTCGAGGTCGGCCCCGGACCCGGCGGCCTGACCCGAGCCATCCTGTCGCTCGGCGCCAAAAAGGTGATCGCCGTCGAACGGGACAGCCGCTGCCTGCCGGCACTCGCCGAAATCGGCGAGCATTACCCCGGCCGGCTGGAGGTGATCGAGGGCGACGCGCTGAGGACCGACTTCGCGGCGCTCGCGCCTGAAGGTCCGGTAAAGATCATCGCCAACCTGCCCTACAATGTCGGCACCCAGCTTCTCATCAACTGGCTGCTGCCCGCGCCGGACCGATGGCCGCCCTTCTGGGAAAGCCTGACGCTGATGTTCCAAAAGGAAGTCGGCCAGCGGATCGTCGCCGACGAGGACGACGACCATTACGGACGGCTGGGCGTGCTCGCCGGCTGGCGCACCGATGCGCATATGGTCTTCGACGTGCCGCCGCAGGCCTTCACACCGCCGCCGAAGGTCACCTCGACGGTCGTGCACCTGACGCCCCGGACAAATCCCCTGCCCTGCGACGTCGGCAAACTCGAACGCGTCACCCACGCCGCCTTCGGCCAGCGCCGCAAGATGCTGCGCCAGAGCGTCAAATCGCTCGGCGGCGAGGCGCTATTGGTGAAAGCCGGGATCGACCCGGCGAGACGGGCGGAGACGCTGTCGGTGGAAGAGTTTGTCAGGTTGGCGAACTGTTTGTGAACAGCGGCAGTAACTCCTTCAGCCGAAGGAGACATTTGTCGACTCCCCTTCACCTTCTTGGGAGCGGGGCCTACCCCTTGTCCGGTACGGCTGATCTTGCATAGGTTGGCATCTGATAAAGGCTGGAGGGATTGGCTGTGGGCTTTCGCGAGCAATGGGATAGATGGGGATGGATTGTTCCAGCTGCCGTGATTGTTTTTTTCTCTGTGCGGATGCTGTTTGGTCGCGAGGCTTTTTGTGCGGTTGGTGATGGTGAACATTGCGCGCGCGAATGGGTTTCCGCGCTAAGCGGTTACGTTGCAGCAATTGCCGCGGCGATTACCATTAGAAGCTTGTTTAAGCAGGCCGATGCGGCTCAAAAACAGACGGAATTCATGATCGGTGATGCGGCACCAACTATTGACGTCGTTCAGCATAAACATGCGCCGCAGCAGGTCGTTCTAAGGATACGCAATTGGAACCGGCGCTCCATGATTGTGCGAGAACTGCGGCTCTTGGGAGCCGACTACGTCAGGATGCTGCACATTAGATTCGACAAGGGCTCCGAAGACGGAGATATGTTTGGTTATGCACCCAGCTATACCTTCGATCCCGCACTGATGATTGAGGGATGGGTTAAGAGAGACGATGCGCCGCCGCTCGTGAAGTTCGGGCTGCACGCAATGCGTGGACAGGACGACTATCTCGACGAAGAGTGGCGATACGTGAAAATCGAAATCATCTATGAAATGGTCGGCACATCTGTGATATGCTCTCAAAAGGCGCACGTTCATCTCGTTGCTTCGAACATTCGGGCCGATCTCCTGAAATCTCTCGCTGGCGTGGAACTTGAGCTCTGATTTCATCACAAACCCTCTGCATTCAGGGTGCCGAGGTCTCGTGATGACTGATGGCGCAAGGTGACCGCCGGTATTGCTTACGTGGGCTGCGCAAGACCGTAAATCCCGGCAATGAACCGATGAAATTCACAGCTGCGGGCAATCACGGGCCGGAGGTCAAACCGCCTACAGCTCCGGCTCTTCCGTCAGCAACTCGCTCACAAAATCGAACAGGCCGTGGCGGCGGTCGCGGCGGATGCGTTCGGCGTTGACGATGCAGCTGACATGCCCGAAGGCCTCGTCGAGGTCGTCGTTGACGATGACGTAGTCGTATTCCCGCCAGTGCTCGATCTCGGCGCGGGAGTTCAGGAGGCGCGTGCGGATCACCTCTTCGGAGTCCTCGGCGCGGCGGTGCAGGCGCGACTGCAGTTCGGTCATGGTCGGCGGCAGCACGAAGATCGAGACGACGTCGGCGGCCATCTTTTCCTGCAGCTGGCGGGCGCCCTGCCAGTCGATGTCGAACAGCATGTCGCGGCCTTCGCTCATCGCCAGTTCCACCGGCTCGCGCGGGGTGCCGTAGAAATTGCCGTGCACCTCGGCCCATTCGAGCAGATCGCCGGCGTCGCGCATCTTCTCGAACTGCGGCACGGTGATGAAATGATAGTGCTTGTCGGCGATCTCGCTCGGCCGCTTAGCCCGCGTGGTGACGCTGATCGAGATTTCGAGGCTGCGATCCGCATCCAGAAGATTGCGGGCGATCGTCGACTTGCCGGCGCCCGACGGCGAGGAAAGAACCAGCATCAGTCCGCGCCGGGCGATCTTCACGGCCGGGGACGCTTTGCCCTGAGACGATGGGGCCGGGCTCATGTCTTACTCCAGATTCTGGACCTGTTCGCGGAACTGGTCGATGACGACTTTCAACTCGATGCCGGCGGACGTGACCGCGGCCGAATTGGACTTCGAACAGATAGTATTCGATTCCCGGTTAAATTCCTGTGCAAGGAAATCGAGCCGGCGACCCACCGGGCCGCCCTTGTCGATAAGCTCGCCCGCGGCCGCCACATGCGCCTTCAGCCGGTCGATCTCTTCGCGCAGATCGGCCTTGGTGGCAAGCAGGGCCGCTTCCGCATGCAGCCGGTCGCGGTCGAGCGTCGGCGCCTCCTGGAGGAGCGCTGCGAGCTGGAAGGAGAGCTTGCGGGCGATCTCTTCCGGCGTGCGGGAAGGGTCGGTCTCGACGGCCTGGGCAAGCTCGGCGATACGGGCGACCTGACCTTTGAGCACGGCTGCAAGCGCCGTGCCCTCGCCCTCGCGCATCCGCTGCAGATGACCGATCGCCTCGTCCAGGCTCGCGACGATCGCACCATCGCGGGCTGCGACCGTCTCCTCGTCCTCTTCCGCCTCGCGGATATCGACCAGGCCGCGAATGCCCATCAGCGTGTCGAGCCTCAGCGGCGAAGGATCAACGAGATCGCCGAGTTCGGCGCGCAGCGCCAGCACGGCTGCCAGCGCATCGCGGTTCAGCACCGCTTCCACCTTGGTCTCGGCAACGGTGAGGGTGAGGGTCGCCTGCAGATTGCCGCGCGAAAATTTCTCCGTGATCAGCCGGCGTACGTCCGGCTCCAGCCGTTCGAGACCCGGCGGCAGGCGCAGCCTTATATCGAGGCCCTTGCCGTTCACCGAGCGCAGTTCCCATGCATAACGGTTGCGCCCGCTCGTGCCTTCGCTGCGGGCAAAACCGGTCATGGACTGCAATGTCATCGGTGTCTCCAGATCATGCTTTCGGGAAGCGGTCAGTTGCTCTTCGGCGGCTTTTCCGCTTCGTCGCCGTCCGGCTGGCCATCCACCACTTCCGGGTTGGCGGCGCGCTCGGACTCCATTCTACGCCAACGACGGACGTTGGCATTGTGTTCCTCGAGCGTCGCGGCGAACACATGCCCGCCGGTCCCGTCGGCCACGAAATAGAGGTCCTTGGTCCGCCAGGGATTGGCGACGGCTTCGAGGGCCGCCCGGCCGGGATTGGAGATCGGGGTCGGCGGCAGGCCCTTGATCTGGTAGGTGTTATAGGGCGTCTGCTTGGCAAGGTCCGACTTGAAGATCGGCCGGTCGGAGGGTTTTCCCTCGCCGCCGAAGATGCCGTAGACGATCGTCGGGTCCGATTGCAGGCGCATGCCGCGCTGCAGCCGGTTGATGAAGACGGAGGCCACATGGGCGCGCTCGTCTTCCTTGCCGGTCTCCTTTTCGACGATCGAGGCGAGCACGACGAACTCTTCCTTGGTCTTGATCGGCAGGTCCGGGTCGCGACGCTCCCAGATCTGGTCGACCATCTTCTGCTGCGCAACCCGCATCTGCTGAATGATGTCGGCGCGCTTGCTGCCGCGCGAGAACTTGTAGGTATCGGGCCTCAAGCTTCCCTCGGTCGGCAGTTCTGACGGCAGGTCGCCTTCGAGCACCGCATCCTCGGCGAGGCGCAGCATCATCTGGCGCACCGTCAGGCCCTCCGGCATGACGACCGAATAGAGGATCGACTTGCCCGATTCCAGGATGCCCATGATGTCCTTCATGGAGGCGCGTGCCTTGATTTCGTATTCGCCGGCCTTCAGCGTCTCGCCCTTGCGCAGGTAGGTCGCCGTCACGTAGCGGAAGATGCGTGCGTCGGAGATGATGCCGTTGCGTTCGAGATTGGTGGCGATTTCCGCAAGCCCGTTGCCGGGGCGGACCATGAAATGGGTGTTGGCTTCGAGCGGGCCTGGCTGCTGGAAGGCCGAGATCATGTAGTAGAAGCCGGCAACACCGATCACGCAGAGAACGACGACCATGGTCATCAGGAAATTCAGGAAGATGACGACCTGGCTGCGTGCCTTCTTGGAACGGCGGGGCGGTTCCGGAACGCGCTCGGGCTTCAGGGCCTCGTTCGGCGATTTCGGAATAATCGGCCCTCTGCCATTGCCGGGCGGCAATTCACTGACATGATTCGTATCGTTCAACCGCGCCCCCCGGGGTTAACGCCCCCCTACAGACTCAAAGACTTTAGACCTGCTTCTGGCCAACCAATGCGGCGAAAAACAGGTCCCGAAGATGATACGAGCCGAGCCGCGAGTCCAGCCGGCATATGTTTCAGGGCAAGCCCTAAAAATCAGGCTTCGTAGCGGCGCAGCACGAGAGATGCGTTGGTGCCGCCGAAACCGAAGGAGTTCGACAGCGCGACGTTGATCTCGCGCTTGCGCGCCTTGTGAGGCACGAGGTCGATCGCCGTCTCGACATCGGGATTGTCGAGGTTGAGCGTCGGCGGCGCGATGTTGTCGCGAATGGCGAGCGCCGAGAAGATCGCCTCGACCGCACCGGCAGCACCGAGAAGATGGCCGATCGCCGACTTGGTCGACGACATGGAGATCTTCGAGGCGGCGTTGCCGACCAGACGCTCGACCGCGCCGAGCTCGATCGTGTCGGCCATGGTCGAGGTGCCGTGGGCGTTGATGTAGTCGACGTCCGACGCCGAAATACCCGCACGCTTCAGCGCCGCGGTCATGCAGCGGAACGCACCGTCGCCGTCTTCCGAAGGCGCGGTGATGTGGAAGGCGTCGCCGGACATGCCGTAGCCAACCACTTCCGCGTAAATCTTGGCGCCACGGGCCTTGGCATGTTCCAGCTCCTCCAGAACCACGATGCCGGCGCCCTCGCCCATGACGAAACCGTCGCGGTCGCGGTCATAGGGGCGCGAGGCCTTCTGCGGATCGTCGTTGTGCTGGGTCGAAAGCGCCTTGCAGGCGGCGAAGCCGGCCAGCGAAATGCGGCAGATCGGCGATTCCGCGCCGCCGGCAACCATCACCTCGGCGTCGCCAAAGGCGATCATCCGGGCGGCGTCGCCGATTGCGTGGGCGCCGGTGGAACAGGCCGTGACGACGGCGTGGTTCGGTCCGCGCAGCTTGTGGCGGATCGACACCTGGCCGGAGACGAGATTGATCAGCCGGCCGGGAATGAAGAAGGGCGAGATGCGGCGCGGACCCTTGTCGCGCAGCGTATAGCCTGCCTCGACAATGCCTTCGAGGCCGCCGATGCCCGAACCGATCAGCACGCCGGTGGCGATCTGGTCCTCGTCGGTCTTCGGATGCCAGCCGGCATCTTCGAGCGCCATTTCGGCGGCGGCCACGCCGTAGATGATGAAGGGATCGACCTTGCGCTGTTCCTTCGGCTCCATCCACTGGTCCACGTTGAACGTGCCATCGGAACCGTCGCCGACAGGAATGCGGCAGGCGATCTTTGCGGGAAGGTCTTCGACCTCGAATTCAGTGACGACGCGGGCGGAGTTCTCGCCGGCCAGCAAGCGCGACCAGCTGACTTCCGTTCCGCATCCGAGAGGAGATACCATGCCGGTACCGGTGATAACGACCCGTCTCATCGCCAGTGCCCTACCCTATAATTTTTTCTCGATTTTCAGGGCCCAAGCCCCAATTGCTGAAACGGCCCGAACAAGCGGGCCGTTTTCGGGACCTGCCTTGCGGCGTCATCCCCACTATGTCGGGTTGATCAGGCCTGGGCCTTCTCGATGAACTTCACAGCGTCGCCGACGGTCAGGATGGAATCGGCAGCGTCGTCAGGGATCTCAACGCCGAATTCTTCCTCGAAAGCCATGACCAGTTCGACGGTGTCGAGCGAGTCCGCACCGAGATCGTCGATGAAGCTTGCGCCTTCGACGACTTTGTCGGCGTCGACGCCGAGGTGGTCAATAACAATTTTCTTAACGCGTTCTGCGATATCGCTCATGTCGGTTTCCTCGACCTTTGTCTTTATCGAATGCCCGATCGGCATCCGCACCCTGTTAAAAACCTGCGACCGCCGCTTGTTCAGCGCCGATGCGGGCAAACCCGTTCTCCCCTTTTCAGGTTCCGATCCTATTGCACTCACGCAATATGACGGCCTGCATTTCAGGGTGACCATTCACAGTCATGGCCCGCTTAACATGGTTTCCGTGTTCAGCAAAGCCAGAATTTGTTCCATTGCACAGCCGCCAACAACCGATTGTAACGTGTTTTCCTGAAGGCGGCACTCAATCAGATCATCGCCATGCCGCCGTTGACATGCAGGGTCTGGCCGGTGACGTAGCCAGCCTCGCTCGAGGCGAGATAAAGGACCGCTGACGCGATGTCCGATCCGGCGCCCATGCGCTTCATCGGAATGGCGCCGAGGATCGCCTCTTTCTGCTTGTCGTTGAGCTTGCCGGTCATCGCGCTGTCGATGAAGCCCGGCGCGACGCAGTTGACCGTCACGTTGCGGGTAGCGATCTCCGCCGCCAGCGATTTGGAAAAACCGATCATGCCGGCCTTGGAGGCGCAGTAATTGGTCTGGCCCGGATTGCCGGTGACGCCGACCACAGAGGTGATGTTGATGATGCGGCCGTAACGGCGGCGCATCATCGGGTGGGTGAGTTCGCGGGTCAGGCGGAAGACCGCCGTGAGATTGACTTCCAGAACCGCATCCCAGTCCTCGTCGCTCATGCGCACGAACAGGCCGTCCTTGGTGATACCGGCATTGTTGACGAGGATGTCAACGCCTTCGAGCTCGGCCTCGGCCTTTTCGCCGAGCGCCTTCACTTCGGCGCGGTCCGAGAGGTTGGCCGGAAAGATCTTGACCCGGTCACCGAGTTCGGAGGCGAGCGCCTCGAGCTTCTCGACGCGCGTGCCGTGCAGGCCGACTGTGGCGCCCCGGCTATGCAGCATCCGGGCGATCTCTTCGCCGAGCCCGCCGGTTGCGCCCGTCACCAATGCCTTGCGGCCGGTCAAATCAAACATGATCGTGTTCCTTCGCGTGTCTTTGGGTCTCAGCAGGGGGTTTCAGCCGAGAATGGCTGTGAGCGCGGCTTCGATATCGGCCGGCGTGTTGACGGCAATGCCGGAGATATTCTTGTCGATGCGACGGGCAAGGCCGGTCAGCACTTTTCCCGAGCCGATCTCGTAAAGGGTCGTCACGCCGTTGGCGCCGAACCATTCCACCGTCTCACGCCAACGGACCTGGCCGGTGACCTGGGTGACCAGCAGCTTGGCAATCTCGTCGGCATCGTAGACCGGTACGGCGCGTACGTTGGCGATGACCGGGACGACCGGGTTGTTCTTCGCCACCTTGTCGAGCGCGTGGCGCATTGCGTCGGCTGCCGGCGCCATCAGGTCGCTGTGGAAGGGTGCGGAGACCGGCAGCATGATGGCGCGCTTGGCGCCCTTTTCGGTCGCAAGCCCTGCTGCCTTTTCGACCGCTGCCTTGGAGCCGGAGATGACCAGCTGGCCGCCACCATTGTCGTTGGCGATCTGGCAGATGCCGGCCTCGCGCGCTTCGGCGCAGATCGCGTCGACATCGCCGTGCTCAAGGCCGATAATCGCCGCCATGGCGCCCTGCCCGACAGGCACCGCCGACTGCATGGCATCGCCACGGATGCGCAGCAGGCGTGCCGTATCGGCGAGCGAAAAGGTGCCGGCGGCGCAAAGAGCAGAGTATTCTCCGAGCGAATGGCCGGCAACGAAGGAGACCTTGTCGGCGAGCTTCAAGCCGCGCGCTTCCATCACCCGGATCGCTGCGACCGAGACGGCCATCAGCGCCGGCTGCGCGTTGGCGGTCAGCGTCAGCGTTTCTTCCGGTCCGTTCCACATGATGTCGGAGAGCTTCTGGCCGAGCGCCTCGTCGACTTCATCGAAGACGGCGCGGGCTTCGGGAAAAGCCTCCGCCAGATCCTTGCCCATGCCGACAGCCTGGCTGCCCTGGCCGGGGAACGTGAATGCGATCGTGCTCATGGGATGATTTCCTTCCCTTATGTTTTGCCCTCTCCATTCACATTCCGGCCCGGAGAGTCAAGGGCGGCGCGGTTTTCGGGGCCTTTTCCGGCCCGTTGTCCCCTTGCGCTTCGTCAAATCGCGCTTAGAGTGCCGCCGACTTTTTGAGGACGGGATCTGTCGGCATGAAATACAAGAAACTTGGGCGCACGGACCTCTCCGTGTCGGAAATCTGCCTCGGCACGATGACCTGGGGCACCCAGAATTCGGAAGCCGAAGCCCATGAACAGATGGACTACGCGTTCGAGAACGGCATCAACTTCTTCGACACCGCCGAGCTCTATCCGACCACGCCAGCCGGCCCCGCCACCTATGGCCGTACCGAGGAATATATCGGCACCTGGCTGAAGAAGAATGCGGCCAAGCGCAAGGACCTCGTCCTCGCCACGAAGATCGCCGGCAGCGGCCGCCCGCATATCCGCGACGGACGCGACATCGAGTCCGCCACCATCCGCCAGGCCGTCAACGCCAGCCTGACCCGCCTGCAGACCGATTATCTCGACCTCTACCAGATCCACTGGCCGAACCGCGGCACCTTCCATTTCCGCAATTCCTGGACCTTCGATGTTTCGCAGCAGGACCGCGACAAGGCCGCCGCCGAAATTGCCGAAATCCTCGAAACGCTCGGCGAGCTGGTGAAGGAAGGCAAGCTGCGGGCCGCCGGCCTGTCCAACGAAAGTGCCTGGGGCGCGATGAAATACCTGCGCCTGTCGGAGAAAAAGGCCCTGCCGCGCATCGCCTCGCTGCAGAACGAATACAATCTCCTCTACCGGCACTTCGATCTCGACCTTGCGGAGGTCGCCCATCACGAGGATGTCGGGCTGATGGCCTACTCGCCGCTCGCCGCCGGCCTCCTCACCGGCAAGTACCAGAACGGCGCAAGGCCGGAGGGCTCTCGGGCGACGATCAACACGGATCTCGGCGGCCGCCTGACACCGTACCAGGAGCCGGCCGTGAAGGCCTATCTCGAGGTCGCCGAAAAGCACGGCCTAGACCTCGCCCAGATGGCGCTCGCCTTCTGCCTGTCGCGCCCGTTCATGACGTCGATCATCATCGGCGCGACGTCGATGGCCCAGCTGAAGCACGACATGGCGGCTGCGGACGTCACGCTGTCGGACGACGTGTTCGCGGACATCGCCAGGGTTCATCGGCAGTATCCTATGCCGCTCTGATACGGCGATCTTCAGGTTTTGCTCGAGGGATGCTCTGCCGCCGCAAAGCATCCCTTTTTCTTTACCAAGCGCTTACCGCGCAAAGCGATGCCGCTGTTTTGCAGCCCTCAACTCCGATAAGCTGTTCTCAATCAATGTCCGGCATGATGGCGGGTGAAAGACAGGACCTGCGGCCTCTGGGCTGCATGCCGGAGGACAGAGCCATCACCAGTATCACCAACGCCTTCTACCGGAACTCCAATGCGGCGAGCTATGCATCGCTGCTGTTTTCCGGTCCGTCCGTTTCGGCAGGCCAGTCATCCGGCAGCGCCCAGGGCTTAGGCCCGGCCAGCGCGGGCGGCATCGAGCCCGACACGCAGGGACCGGCGCAGCGGGCGCTGGCGCGGATCGTCGAGATCCTGGCACTCGGCAAAGCCGACGACCCATCGGAGGTGAATGTCAGCGAAAGCCTCGGCTATATCACCCATGCCTCCGGCAGCGAAGGCGACGACAGTCTGACGATGACCGGCCGCGCCGTCTACGATGTCGATAGCGGAGCCGGTGACGATACGTTGAAGATCAAAACCGCCTCGCTCTCCGGCGTCGATGCCGGCGAAGGCGCCGACAAGATCGAGGCGAAGGCCGACCTGCTGCGTGGCATAGATGGCGGCGCCGGCAAGGACGACATCCAGCTTGCAGGAAAGCTGGCGATGGACGTGTCCGGTGGCAGCGGCGCCGACAGCATCCGGATATCGGCCGAAACGATGACCGGCATCGATGGTGGCGATGGCGACGATATCCTCTATCTCGAAGGACGCCGCATCTTTGCGTCCGGTGGCGCCGGCAACGACACGGTGACCATCCACCAGACCGGCAAACCGGCCGGCAAGGGCGTCGTCGAATACACGTTCGGCAAGAATGGCGGCCAGGACACGATCGCCACCGACGGCCCGATCTCGCTGCGGTTCGACGGTTATTTCGAGAAGGATGTCAGCATTTCGATCAAGGACAATGTGCTGACCGCCTCCTTCGAGGGCTCGGACGACAAGATCACAGTGACGCTCGACGAGAAGGCGCTGAAGGGCAGCGTCTTGTCCTATGGCTTCGCTTTCGAAAATGGACAGACCGTCCTCAAGATCGGCTGATCCAATCTTCCAAGCAAAAGCATGCCCCCCGGGACATTATCGGGGATATCGCCGGTTCTCCCGGCGATATCCGATAGTTATGTCCGATAGTTCACTCCGTCGGCGGTGCTGCTGGCTCGACGACGGGCTCGGGGACAGGGATCGGCACCGGCCGGAACGGCGCGGCATCGACCGGCAGGCCCGACAGGCGGATGATGGTCGGCAGCCCCCATTTGCGGCCGTTGACCTGTTCATCGGCGTTGAGGCCGGGCTTGCCGGCAGCGATCAGATCCGCCTCGACGCTGTCGAGCAGCTCATCCTTGTCGGGCGTCCATCCGGGCTCCAGGTTGAAGAACGACAGCGGATCGCCCTTCAGCAGCCCTGCAAAGGTCGCCGCGACGATGATCGAGCCGAGTGTGCCTAAGCGATCGCCGGCGCCGCCCACGGTCAGCGTCGAGCCCTCGACCTGGGGGTCGAATTCGGCCTCCCGCAGGATGTAGTACCAGAGGGCCTCCCGCTCATCCTCGTTGATCTTGATGATCGGGACGTCGAGCAGCTTGGCGACCTCGATCGCTGAAGGCAGCTGCATCCTGACGCCGCGTACCAGATTGCGGGCCGCCAGCACGTTGAGGATTCTGGTGTTGTCGCCCGGCTTGTCGGGATCCTCCGGCAGTTCGCGTAGCGCATTCGCCAGCACGCCGTCGAACTTGCGGGCAACCTGCGGGAATGTCGGCCGCACGGAGGACGACATCCTGAGGAACCAGTCCCACTGGACGACCCGGTCCGGGTGCAGCGCGCGAAACCCTCTGAGGTCCTCGGCATTGAACTTGAAGGTCGGCGTGAAGACGCCGACGCCCTTGGCGAAATTCGTCTGGTAGCCGTTGCGGACCAGCGAATGCCCGAACCGGTAGGCGGCGACCGAAAACTCCAGCGGCATGAACGGATTGTTCTTCCAGTCGTAGACGTCTTCGTAACCGAGCTCCCAGAAGGTGCGCCCGTTGCCGGCGTCGCGATCCTTGCGAAGCGCCCGCTTGTGGACGGAGGGATCGCAGATGCGAGCCATGTAGTCGTGCCAGATAATCCACTGGTAGAGCCGCCGCAGCGTCTTCCGTGCCGCTTCAAAGGCCTTCCTGGACGACATGCCCTTCTTGACCGCCGCCTTGACGAGCGTGTTATGGGCCAGAAGGAAGGCCAGGTGCAGCTGGGAGACAATGGCGTTCTCGTCATTGCGCGGGTCGCCGATCAGGGCGGTATCCTGGCCTGCGGCGCGCGGCAGATCCTTGAACGGCGTGCCGGCGATCTCGCTGATCCGAAAACAGCCCGGCGCAGTCTTGTCATAGAGATAGGGCTGCGCGTCCGGCCCCTGTCCGTAGATGCAATCGAGATCGAGCCTCGGCGTCCGGAAGTTATGGAGCCGGTTCGGATCGAGCTCGGCTTCGCTGAGCGGCGTCGTGTCCAGCGTCAGGTCATGGTCGATGAACTGACCGAAATAGACGTAACCTGACGGAAGTTTGGAGTCGCCCGCGGGCGGCGCCGTCGTATCGACCATCTTGGTCGCTACAAAATCCATGAAATAGGCTTCCAATGCCGCAGCACTACCTATCCCTGCACCTGTAAAACCGGTTGTATCCGGCTCCCAGCCCGGAAGCTCGGGAAACAACCGCCCGAAACCTCCCTGGTAAAATCGAGAACGTGGTGCGGTTACTTCAAAATTCTTCTCTCCATGATGCATAACAAATTCCCCTCCACCTTGGTTGAATACCCTCCAGCACTTTTCCCGCGGCGAACTATACTCCGATTACTCGGATTTTCAACCTGAAGATTTGTTAACTCTACCTTAAGTATAATTAAGATATCGCTAATTGATTACATTCGATGAACCGCCCTTGCCTTCTCTCTAAAAATCCGTATAAGCGCGCTGTTCGCAACACCCGGTCTTCTGGCTGGTGGCTGAACGGAGGGCAGGTTTGCCGCAAGGCAAGCCGCAGGGACCATAGGGTCCAAGCCTCCCGTGTCTCCGCTCTCGACCGTCTCGATACAACACTTTTCTTGCCTGGGGTTTCCCCGTTCAGGAGCAGTCGTTGAGGCTTAGCCGCCGAGGTCCGGGTAGACAACCGCAAGAAAAGGCAAAGCTACATGGCTCTTTACGAACACGTATTCCTTGCCCGGCAGGATATGTCCGCTCAGCAGGTTGATGCCCTCGTCGAACAGTACAAGGGCGTCATCGAAGCTAACGGCGGCAAAGTCGGGCGCATTGAAAACTGGGGCCTCAAGTCCCTCACCTACCGCATCAACAAGAACCGCAAGGCTCATTACGCCCTGATGGACATCGACGCACCGGCTCCGGCCGTGCACGAGATGGAACGCCAGATGCGCATCAACGAAGACATTCTTCGCTACATGACGATCGCCGTCGAGAAGCATGAAGAAGGTCCGTCGGCGATGATGCAGAAGCGCGACCGTGACGACCGCCCGCGCCGTGATGGCGACGACCGTGGTCCGCGCCGCGAATTCGGCGACCGTCCGCCGCGCCGCGAAGGCGGCTTCGGCGACCGTCCGGACCGTGGTCCGCGTGAAGGCGGCTTCGAGCGCCGTCCGCGCGAAGACCGTGCGTAATAGAGGCTAAGGAGAAAAGACCATGGCTGACGTATCATCATCCTCCTCCCAGGCACGCCGTCCGTTCCATCGCCGCCGCAAGACCTGCCCGTTCTCGGGTGCCAATGCGCCGAAGATCGACTACAAGGACGTACGCCTCCTGCAGCGCTACATTTCCGAGCGCGGCAAGATCGTTCCGTCCCGCATCACGGCCGTTTCCCAGAAGAAGCAGCGCGAACTCGCCCAGGCGATCAAGCGCGCCCGCTTCCTCGGCCTGCTGCCCTACGTCGTAGCGTAATTACGAATACCGGACCCGCTGATGAAGAGTCAGCGGGTCTATCCCTTCCGCGATGGGCGCGGATCGGAATTTCCAAATCCCATGTTGGGGATGAAGTACCTGAGAGATAGATTCAGGTGTGATCCCCTAACTGCTTCAAAAAGCAGGACAGCGAGACCGTGACGAACAAGATACAGACAGTGCTGCCCACCGGCATCCTTGCCGGCATTGCCGCCACCCTGCTCGTGCTGGGTGCGAATGCGCAGCTGTCGATCTTACTGTTCGTCCTCTATGCGGCCTCCGCCCTTCCGATCCTAGTCGCCGGCCTCGGCTGGGGCAATCGTGCCGCGATGATCGGAATATTGACCGCTTCCGTGCTTGGAGCCATCCTCGTATCACCCCTCTTTGCATTCGGGATGGTGATCTTCACGCTGGCCCCGGCCGGCTGGCTCAGCCACCTTGCCAATCTGGCTCGTCCAGCCGACGAGCTTGGCGGCCCGGACCATCTGATGGCCTGGTATCCGATCTCGGACATTCTGCTCCATCTGTGCGCCCTTGTTGCGATCGCAGCTTTCGCCCTAGGCGTCATGATGGGTTATGGACCAGAGGTCATCGACCAAGCATTTGATGGACTCGTCGCAGCTATTCAGGCCCAGGAGCCAACATTTACGGCCGACCAAGCCGGCATTGCCTATACAAAAAAATGGCTTCTGTTAGCTACGCCCTTGGTGATGAGCGGCTTCTGGGTCGTGCTGCTGTTTGCGGCGTTCTATATTGCCGTACGCATTGTCTCCCGTTCCGGTCGGGCTTTGCGTCCGCGTGAGGACATGCCCTCAGCGCTGCGTATGAACCGGCATGCAATCTTCATCTTCCTCGCAGGCATTGTCATGATCTTCGCGGGTGGCATTCCTGCCCTGATCGGCGCGACAATCTGCGGGACGTTCGGCGCCGGTTTTGTAATGGCAGGCTTCGCCTCCATCCATTTCCGAACCCAAGGCAAGAGCTGGCGGATTCCAGCGCTCGTCCTCTGCTACATGTCTTCCATTG
Source organism: Neorhizobium tomejilense (assembly GCF_964254135.1). NCBI lineage: Bacteria > Pseudomonadati > Pseudomonadota > Alphaproteobacteria > Hyphomicrobiales > Rhizobiaceae > Neorhizobium > Neorhizobium tomejilense. The sequence continues at coordinate 874,495 of NZ_CAXUSO020000001.1, read as the reverse complement.
TTACGCTGCCGGCGATCGCGATTCTCATTCTGGGACTTTCCGACACGCGACGGACGATTGCACTGACACCGGTCAAGGGTGCCAACCCTCCGACCACTCCTGAAAAAAACAAGATTGACTGATCGAAAGGAAACCTGAATCATGCAAGTCATTCTGCTTGAACGCGTACCGAAGCTTGGCCAGATGGGCGAAACCGTCAAGGTCCGCGACGGCTTTGCCCGTAACTACCTTCTGCCGCTCGGCAAGGCTCTCCGCTCCAACGAAGCCAACAAGAAGCGCTTCGAATCCGAGCGCGCCACTCTCGAAGCCCGCAACCTCGAGCGCAAGGGCGAAGCCCTGAAGGTCGCCGAAGTCCTCGACGGCAAGTCCTTCGTCGTCGTGCGCGCCGCCGGCGAAACCGGCCAGCTCTACGGCTCCGTCGCTGCCCGTGACATCGTCGACGCGCTGGCTGCCGAAGGCTTCACCATCGGCCGCAATCAGGTCGACCTCAACACGCCGATCAAGGAAATCGGCCTGCACAAGGTCTCGCTGCACCTGCATGCGGAAGTCGAAGTTTCGGTTGAACTGAACGTTGCCCGCTCCGCTGAAGAAGCCAGCCGCCAGTCCCAGGGCGAAAGCCTCACCTCGGCCGACGCCATCTACGGCGTCGACGAAGATGCGCTGCGTCCGGAAGACTTCTTCGATCCGGAAGCCGACGGCGCCGGCGACGACGAATAAGCTTCGTTCCAAAGACTGTTCAAAGAGCGCCCGGGCCGACAAGGTCCGGGCGTTTTTTTGTCTTTTTCGGGCTATAAAAGAGAGTGATCCCCCGAGTCGATTCGCTCCGGGAACACAGTCAAACGGATTTACGGTTTCCGACCGTTTTTCGCTTCGCAGCGCAGTTTTGCCTGTGAACTACTGTGGGAATCAATATTGCCGTTTCGTGACAGGCCAGACACCTCTAAGGGTACTGCCGGGGTACAGGGACAGAACGGAAAACACCATGAACGACGCAGTACGCAAGCTCGCCAACATCCAGCCGGCAGAGCCGCATTACCGCGAAGCCCCGAACAATATCGAGGCCGAACAGGCGCTTCTCGGCGCGATCCTGGTCAATAACGACGCCTATTACCGCGTCTCCGATTTTCTCAAGCCCGTCCATCTCTACGAGCCGCTGCACCGCAAGATCTTCGAGGTCGCCGGCGATATCATTCGGATGGGCAAGACCGCCAATCCGGTGACGATCAAGACCTTCCTGCCCGCCGACGACAAGGTCGGCGATCTGACGGTGGCGCAATATCTCGCGCGCCTCGCCTCCGAAGCCGTGTCGATCATCAACGCGGAAGACTACGGCCGGGCGATCTACGACCTGGCGCTCCGCCGCGCGCTGATCACCATCGGCGAGGACATGGTCAACATCGCCTTTGACGCGCCGCTCGACATGCCGCCGCAGACGCAGATCGAGGATACCGAACGCCGGCTGTTCGAGCTCGCGGAAAACGGTCGCTACGACGGCGGCTTCCAGTCGTTCAACGATGCGGTGGCGCTTGCCATCGACATGGCCGGCCAGGCCTTCGAGCGCGACGGCCATCTTTCCGGTGTCTCGACCGGCATCATGTCTCTCGACAGCAAGATGGGCGGGCTTCAGCGTTCCGACTTGATCGTGCTTGCAGGACGCCCCGGCATGGGCAAGACCTCGCTCGCCACCAACATCGCCTATAACATTGCCGCCTCCTACGAACCGGAAGTCCAGCCGGATGGATCGTTCAAGGCCAAGAACGGCGGCGTCGTCGGCTTCTATTCGCTCGAAATGTCGGCCGAGCAGCTCGCCACCCGTATCATCTCCGAGCAGACGGAAGTCTCCTCGTCAAAGATCCGCCGCGGTGACATTACCGAGGCCGATTTCGAAAAGCTCGTCGCCTGCTCACAGATGATGCAGAAGGTGCCGCTGTTCATCGACCAGACCGGCGGTATCTCGATCGCCCAGCTTTCCGCCCGCGCCCGCCGCCTCAAGCGCCAGCGCGGCCTCGACTGCCTGGTGGTCGACTATATCCAGCTGATGACCGGCTCGGGCAAGTCGGGCGAGAACCGCGTCCAGGAAATCACCCAGATCACAACGGGTCTGAAAGCGCTCGGCAAGGAGCTGAACGTGCCGATCATCGCGCTGTCGCAGCTCTCGCGCCAAGTGGAAAGCCGCGACGACAAACGCCCGCAGCTCTCCGACCTTCGCGAATCGGGCTCGATCGAGCAGGACGCCGACGTCGTGCTTTTCGTGTTCCGCGAGGAATATTACGTGAAGAACATGGAACCCCGCGACATCGCCGACCCGAAATATCCCGAATGGGAAGTGCTGATGGACAAGGTCAAGGGCACGGCGGACGTGATCATCGCCAAGCAGCGCCACGGACCGACCGGCACCGTCAAGCTCGCCTTCCAGTCGGAATACACCCGCTTCGCCGATCTGGCCGACCCGAGCTTTACACAGTACGAAGAGCATTGATCGAGGCGGTCGCATTCTCTCTTCTCCCCGGCGGGGAGAAGATGCCCGAAGGGCAGATGAGGGGGCCTTGCGGCAAACTCGACTTATTTTGGCTGGCGCCCCCTCATCCGGCTGCCGCCACCTTCTCCCCGCTGGGGAGAAGAGACATGCCGCGGCATGCGGATTTCGACCTACGCAGCGTTGCCTGAATTCCCGACGGCCTAAAGATTGTGCAGCGCGAAAGATTTTGCGGGCGCGGTCTTTTTCCTGCCTTCGAAACCGGTAGGATCGCTGCAACCGTTCTCATGCCCCCGATCCTCATGCCCTACGAGCCGACATGACCGATTTCGACAGCGAGCTTTCCTATCCCGACGATTTCGACATTGCGCCCGTCCGGCTGACGGTCGATCTGGGTGCGCTTGCCGACAATTGGCGGGAGATGGCGCGGCGTTCGGGAACGGCGCGGACGGCGGCTGTCGTCAAGGCGGATGCCTACGGGCTCGGGCTCGAGGATTGCGGCATAACGCTTTACGAGGCCGGCGCCCGGGATTTCTTCGTCGCTGTCGCGCGAGAAGGCGTGACGCTGCGCGCCTATGCACCCGACGCCCGCATCTATGTTCTCTCCGGGATATGGCCCGGCCAGGAGGCGATGTTCTTCGAACACGATCTGGTGCCGGTTCTGGCCTCGGAAGAACAACTCGCCTTCTGGATGTCGGTGACATCGGAATATGGCGACCATCCCTGCGCTTTGCAGGTGGATACCGGCTTCAACCGTCTCGGCCTGCCGCTTGAGGATGCGATCGCCTTTGCTGACGACGTGTCGCGGCCGGCAAGCTTCTCGCCGGTCCTGGTGCTGTCGCATCTCCATAGCGGCGACACGCCCTCCTCGCCCCTCAACCAGAAACAGCTTTCGGCTTTCCGGAAGGTCGCGGAGGCTTTCGAAGGAATCGAGACGAGCCTTTCGGCTTCCGCCGGGATCTTTCTGGGGCCGGACTATCATTTCGATCTCACCCGCCCGGGCATCGCGCTTTATGGCGGCGAGGCTGTCGTTGGGGTACCGAACCCGATGAAGCCGGTTGCCAAGGCGGAAGCGCGCATCATCCAGATCCGCGACGGGAAAAAGGGCGAGACGGTGAGTTACGGCGGCACCTACCAGCTCTCCCGCGACAGCCGGCTGGCGATCGTTTCCGCGGGTTATGCGGACGGCTACAGCCGAGCGCTCTCCGGCTCCGGCGTGCCGCTTCGCAAGACGGTCGCCCAGGGCGGTTTCGGCTTCGTCGCCGGCCGCAAGGTTCCGGTCATCGGCCGCATCACCATGGACCTGACGATCTTCGACGTCACCGACATCCCGGCATCGGAGATCCAGGCCGGCGACTATGTCGAACTGTTCGGTCCGAACATAGATCTCGACGACGTCGCCCGCGCCGCCGGCACGATCGGCTACGAACTGCTGACCAGCCTCGGTCTGCGCTACGAGCGGCGTTATCTATATCCCGAGGATTGATCGGCGCTCGCTTGCCTCTTGGAAGCGGAAATCCCTCGTGCTATACGAGAACAAAAGGAGATCGAAATGACCGAGATCCATCTGAGCGAGAAACAGCGGGCGTTTATCGACGCCCAAGTCGAGGCCGGAGTCTACAAGGATGCCAGCGAGGTTGTTGCGGCCGGTTTGCGCCAGCTTCAAGAAAAAACGGAAACGCTGAAGCGATTGATCCAGGAAGGGCTGGACGATGTCGAAGCGGGCCGAGTGATGAGTTTTGAAAACGGCGAGGAATTGACGGCGCACATTCTCAAGATGGCAGAGGAACGGAAGAATGCAAGCGCGCCGTCTCAACGTGTCCCAACGCGCGCTGACCGATCTTCTGGAAGATTATGAGTATACCTCGCAATTCAATCCGATAGCCGCAAGACGCCTGCTGGACGAGCTCAATGCCAAGATGGCCTCGTTGGCGGAACTCGGCCTTACCGGCAGTTCCCGAGAATTCGTTCCTGGATTGCGGGCCTTCCCCTTTCGCGGCAGGTGCATCTATTTCGTGATCGACGAAACGACGATGCATGTCCTGCGCGTTCTTCACGGACATCAGGACGTTTCTGCCGACAACTTCCCAACCGACGAAACCTGAATTCCCCATGGCAAAAGCAAAAACCCAATTCGTGTGCCAGAACTGCGGCACGGTGCATAACCGCTGGGCCGGCAAGTGTGACGGCTGCGGCGAGTGGAACACCATTATCGAAGACGACCAGATGGGCGGCATCGGTGGAGGCCCCGGCAAGGTGCCGAAGAAGGGCCGTGCCGTGGCACTCACCACATTGTCCGGCGAGACCGAGGAAGCGCCGCGCATCTTCACCGGCATTTCCGAACTCGACCGGGCGACCGGCGGCGGGTTCGTGCGCGGTTCGGCGGTGCTGGTCGGCGGTGATCCGGGCATCGGCAAGTCGACGCTCCTGATGCAGGCGGCGGCGGCCCTTTCCCGCCGCGGCCACCGGATCATCTATGTCTCGGGCGAAGAGGCGGTGGCGCAGGTGCGGCTGCGTGCCCAGCGGCTGGATGCCGCCGATACAGAAGTGCTGCTCGCGGCCGAAACCAATGTCGAGGACATTCTCGCCACGATCGGCGACGGCAAGCGCCCCGACCTCGTCATCATCGATTCGATCCAGACGTTATGGAGCGACACGGCCGATTCGGCGCCGGGCACCGTCACCCAGGTGCGCACCGGCGTGCAGGCGATGATCCGGTTTGCCAAGCAGACCGGTGCCGCCATGGTCCTTGTCGGCCACGTCACCAAGGAAGGCCAGATCGCCGGCCCGCGCGTCGTCGAGCACATGGTCGATGCGGTCCTCTATTTCGAAGGCGACCGCGGCCACCACTACCGCATCCTGCGCACCGTCAAGAACCGATTTGGCCCGACCGACGAGATCGGCGTCTTCGAAATGTCCGACAAGGGGCTTCGCGAAGTCACCAATCCGTCCGAACTTTTCCTCGGCGAGCGCAACTCGAAATCGCCAGGTGCCGCGGTCTTTGCCGGCATGGAGGGCACACGGCCGGTTCTGGTCGAGGTGCAGGCGCTGGTGGCGCCCACCTCGCTCGGCACGCCGCGCCGCGCCGTGGTCGGCTGGGATTCGTCGCGCCTGTCGATGATTCTCGCGGTCCTCGAGGCCCATTGCGGCGTCAAGCTCGGACAGCACGACGTGTATCTCAACGTCGCGGGCGGTTATCGCATCACCGAGCCTGCGGCCGACCTTGCGGTCGCTTCCGCACTGGTATCCTCGCTTGCCGGTCTTGCTCTGCCGGCCGATTGCGTCTATTTCGGCGAAATCAGCCTCTCGGGCGCGGTGCGGCCGGTTTCGCAGACCGCGCAACGCCTTAAGGAAGCTGAGAAACTTGGTTTTGCAGGAGCGATGCTGCCGGCCACGTCCGCGGAGGTGCCGAAGGGCGCGAACGGACGCTGGGTGACGATCGAGGACCTGCCGGATTTGGTATCCCGCATCGCGGGTTCCGCCGCCAAGCTGAGACAAACGCCGGAAGATGATTGATCTTCCGTTAACAAGCCCGCTGATGTATGACGGCTGCGGTAAGGCGGGGCGCCGGGCTTGAAGCCGGCAAGTCTTGAAGTCGGCAAGTCTGGAGTAGATCATATATGCCCATCACGATTTTCGATGGTATCGTCATCGCTGTGACGCTGTTTTCCGCCGTTCTCGCCATGGTTCGCGGTTTTTCGCGAGAGGTGCTGTCGATCGCAAGCTGGGCTGGCTCAGTCGCCGCCGCCTATTACCTCTACCCCCTGGTTCTGCCCTATGTGAAGCCGCACCTGAGTGACGAGCGCATCGCGATCGCCGCGTCCGCCGGTGCCATCTTCCTGATCGCGTTGATCATCATCTCGTTCATCACCACAAGGATCGCCGATTTCATCATCGACAGCCGCATCGGCGCGCTCGACCGGACGCTCGGTTTCCTGTTCGGCGCCGCCCGCGGCATCCTGCTGCTCGTCGTGGCCGTCGCATTCTGGAACTGGCTGGTGGCCGTCAATGCCCAGCCGACCTGGGTAACGCAGGCGAAATCGAAGCCGTTCCTCGACACGCTCGTCGCCCGCCTCGAAGCCGTGCTGCCCGCCGATATCGAGCCGCAGATCCGCGCCCGCATCCTCGGCCGCGGGGCAGCGCCAACCGATGGCGCTCCGGCTCAGGATCAACCGACGGCAGACGACGCGCCTGCGACAAATAATTGACGCGATCTTGCGCTTGATGCAGCGCAAAACGTCACCATTTGTGGTATCATTCGCATTCAAGTGAAAACAGGCTGGTTTCCGGGGAGGTTCTCCCCGGCCGGCCTTTCCATTTTTCCGACAGGGACAGGTTGTCCACAGGGATAAGGGGCCAAGATGAATCAGGCGGTTTCCGAGACGTTCGCCGAAGACAGCGTCAACGAGTGGGATGGCGATACGCTGCATGAAGAATGCGGCGTGTTCGGCATTCTCGGCCATCCCGAGGCTGCGACGCTAACGGCGCTCGGGCTGCACGCCCTGCAGCATCGCGGTCAGGAAGCGGCCGGCATCGTCTCCTTCGACGGCTTGCGCTTCCATTCAGAACGCCGCATGGGCCTCGTCGGCGACCATTATACCGATCCCGTCACCCTTGCCCGCCTGCCCGGCAATATCGCGATTGGCCACAACCGCTATTCGACCACCGGCGAAGTGGCGCTGCGCAACGTCCAGCCGCTGTTTGCCGAACTCGAAGTCGGTGGTATCGCGGTCGCCCATAACGGCAATTTCACCAACGGCCTGACCCTGCGCCGGCAGCTGATCGCCGGCGGCGCCATCTGTCAGTCGACCTCCGATACCGAAGTCGTCCTGCATCTCATCGCCCGCTCCCGTTATTCGTCGACCGCGGACCGGTTCATCGACGCGATCCGGCAGATGGAAGGCGGCTATTCGATGCTCGCCGTCACCCGCACCAAGCTGATCGCCGCGCGCGACCCCACCGGCATCCGCCCGCTGGTCATGGGCGAACTCGACGGCAAGCCGATCTTCGCGTCCGAGACCTGCGCGCTCGACATCATCGGCGCCAAGTTCGTCCGCGACGTGGAGAACGGCGAAGTCATCATCTGCGAAATCCAGGCGGACGGCTCCATCTCGATCGACGCCCGCAAGGCCGGCAACGGCCAGCCGGAACGGCTCTGCCTGTTCGAATACGTCTATTTCGCCCGCCCCGATTCCGTCGTCGGCGGCCGCAGCGTCTATGTGGCGCGCAAGAACATGGGCATCAACCTCGCCAAGGAAGCGCCGGTCGAAGCCGACGTCGTCGTGCCCGTGCCGGATGGCGGCACGCCTGCTGCTCTCGGCTACGCCCAGGAAAGCGGCATTCCGTTCGAATACGGCATCATCCGCAACCACTATGTCGGCCGCACCTTCATCGAGCCGACCCAGCAGATCCGCGCCTTCGGCGTCAAGCTCAAGCATTCCGCCAACCGGGCGATGATCGAGGGCAAGCGGGTCGTGCTGGTCGACGATTCGGTGGTGCGCGGCACCACGTCGCTGAAGATCGTCCGAATGATCCGCGATGCCGGCGCCAAGGAAGTGCATCTGCGCGTCGCCAGCCCGATGATCTATTACCCGGATTTCTACGGCATCGACACGCCGGACCGCGACAAGCTGCTTGCCAACCAGTACGACAGCCTGGAAGCCATGTGCCAATATATCGGCGCGGACAGCCTCGAATTCCTGTCGATCAACGGCCTCTACCGTGCCGTCGGCGGCGAAGACCGCAACAACGCCCGCCCGCAATTCACCGACCATTACTTCACCGGTGATTACCCCACCCGCCTGCTCGACAAGGACGGCGAGACGATGGGCCGCAAGGTTTCGGTACTGGCCAGCAACGGGTGAGACGAGCTTCCTCCCTGAAGCTGAAATTAAGCGCCGAGCCAGTTCGCCGCACCCACATCGGGAGCCGTGAAAGCCTCTCCCGCGCGCAAGGACTTGCGCGCACCGGATCGCTGTGACAAGCACAGGGCTACGGAGAGCGAGGCCGGGCTCCTGCGACAAGCAGCTGTCGCCTCCTCCACCAACATCCATCGGCGACTGTAATGACCGTCGCGCGCATTGCATTTGAGGGCGGAAAATCATGAATATCGATCTGAAGGGCAGGATCGCGCTGGTGACCGGCGCATCGCGGGGCATCGGCTATTTCACGGCGCTGGCACTCGCGAAAGCCGGCGCGCATGTGATCGCCACCGCGCGCACCGTCGGCGGCCTCGAGGATCTTGACGATGCGATCAAGGCGGCCGGCGGCACCGCCACGCTGGTTCCCTTCGACATCACCGACATGGCGGCGATCGACAAGCTCGGCGCCTCGATCTATGAGCGCTGGGGCAAGCTCGACATCCTCGTGGCGAACGCCGGCATCCTCGGCGTCATCTCGCCGCTCGGCCATATCGAGGCGAAGGTGTTCGAGAAGGTAATGCTGACCAACGTCACCGCCACCTGGCGACTGATCCGCTCGGTCGAGCCGCTGCTGACGAAATCCGATGCCGGCCGCGCGCTGATCCTGTCGTCCGGCGTCGCCTCCAAGGCGCCGGCTTTCTGGGGGGCCTATTCGATCTCCAAGGCGGCGGTCGAGAACATGGCCCGCATCTGGGCTGCCGAGACCGCCCACACGCCGCTCAAGGTCAACATCGTCAATCCCGGCGCCACCCGCACCGCCATGCGCGCCCAGGCCATGCCCGGCGAAGACCCCGAAACCCTGCCGCACCCGTCGGAAGTCGCCCAAAAGATCCTCTTCCTCGCCTCCCCCGATCTTCAGGATACTGGTCGCCTGTTCGTCGTGCGCGACAACAAGTTCGCGGATTTTCGCGCGCCGGAATAGAGGCGACCGCTCGCCGCAAGAAGCCTGGATGATGCAACCGCACCTTACCGACGAGCAAAGAGAGCAAGCGACGGCGACCGCCAATCTCGTCGCCGCGGCGATGGCCCGCCTTCATCGCGAACATGGGGACGCCGCCGTCATGGAGGCAATGCGGCTGATCAGCTCCGCCATGACCGACGACGCGCGGCGCAGGTCCATCGCCCAGGCCCTGCTCGACAACAGCAACCCGCCGACCGAAAGAGGCCGCTGAGGCGGCAGAACCCCGGACGCCGGCGCGCGTTTGCAACCCTGCCCTCCTCCTCCGAATTGCCATGACCGATACCCCATGTTTGAAAATCCGATTTTCTGCTATGCTGCAGGTCCTGCGATAGGGCGCAGGAACTTCATATTTCGGGGGAATATCTGATGAGAAACATCGCCTTCTATTTCTTCGGCGCGGCTGTGCTCTGTGTCACCGTCGGCATGTTCTGGGGCATTCACATGGCCATCTCCGGCGACCATCTGATGGCGCCGGCGCATGCCCATCTGAACCTGGTCGGCTGGACGACGATGGGGCTTTTCGGCCTCTACTACACGGTGACCCCGGCGGCTGCCGATACCGTGCTGTCGAAGATCCATCTCGGCTTTGCGGTTCTCGGCGTGCTCTGTATCGTGCCGGGCATCGCGATGGCGGTGTCCTCGGGCGGCGAGGCGCTTGCCGCGATCGGCTCGATCCTCACCGTCGTGTCGATGCTGATCTTTCTGTTCACCGTCGCCAGAAACGGCATCGGCCGCAAGACGGCGTAAGGCCGGTTTCGGAGATCCCGCGCGGGCAAAGCCCACTTGACCAAACGGCTTGCCCGCGCCATAACCACCTCCATGAAAACGGCGATTTCCATTTGTGGGATCATTATCCGCTAGCGTTCGCGCTGGCCCGGCCGTTTTCGTCTCTCGAAAAGCCTTGAAGACAAACGACCCGGCCGGAGCCGGATGCTTTCGTGTCTCCTGAACGCGAAAGCATCCGGCTCCTAGTTGATAGTGAGAGCGGGATGTCGTCCGAAAACCGCGTACACTTTTCGGCATCCCGCCCAGCCGGATGCTTGCCGTGCGAGACTTTGGGGAGATTTTTCGATGAGCATTTCGCTGAGGTTCTACAATACGCTGACCCGTGAAAAGACGGCGTTCGCGCCGATCGACCCCCAGAACGTACGCATGTATGTCTGCGGCCCGACGGTCTACGACTACGCCCATATCGGCAATGCCCGACCGGCCATCGTCTTCGACGTGCTTTTCCGGCTGCTCCGCCATGTCTATGGCGAGGCCCACGTCACCTATGCCCGCAACATCACCGACGTCGACGACAAGATCAATGCGCGGGCGCTGCGCGACCATCCCGGCCTGCCGCTCAACGAGGCGATCCGCCTCGTCACGGAAAAGACCGAGACGCAGTACCACGAGGACATCGCCCTGCTCGGCAATCTCGAACCGACCGTCGAGCCGCGCGCCACCGACACCATTGCCGAGATGATCGAGATCATCGAAAAGCTGATCGGCAACGGCCATGCCTATGTGGCAAAAGGCGAAGTGCTGTTCGACACCAAGTCGATGGCCGACTACGGCCAGCTTTCCAAACGTCCGCTCGACGAACAGCAGGCCGGCGCCCGCATCGCGGTCGATGCGCACAAGAAAAACCCGAGCGATTTCGTGCTGTGGAAGCTCTCCTCCCACAACGAACCCGGCTGGGAAAGCCCCTGGGGCCGCGGTCGTCCGGGCTGGCATATCGAGTGCTCGGCGATGAGCCGGCGTTATCTCGGCGAAGTGTTCGACATCCATGGCGGCGGGCTCGACCTGATCTTCCCGCACCATGAGAACGAGATCGCCCAGTCGCGCTGCGCCCACGGCACCGAGGTGATGGCGAATGTCTGGATGCATAACGGCTTCGTGCAGGTCGAAGGCCGCAAGATGTCGAAGTCCGAGGGCAATTTCATCACCATCTACGACCTGCTGCACACCGAGAAATTCGGCGGCCGCCAATGGCCGGGCGAGGTGCTGCGGCTTGCCATGCTGATGACGCACTATCGCGAGCCGATCGATTTTTCGGTGAAGCGGCTGGAAGAGGCCGAGCGCCTTCTCGCCAAATGGCCGGCGGCGGAAGCCTCCGGTGCCACGCCCTGCGATACGGTGATCAACGCGCTTGCCGACGACCTCAACACGGTTGCCGCCGTGCAGGCGCTGCACGCGCTGGCGCAAGAGGCCCACGGCGACCCGGACGCACTTGCGGTGTTTGCCGCCAGTGCCGCGTTTCTCGGCGTACTGCCTGAGAAAACCGAGGTCGACGAGGCACTGGCGTCCGCCGTCGATGCCCTGGTCGCCCTGCGGCTCGAAATGCTGAAGGCGAAAAATTTCGCCGAGGCCGACAAGATCCGCAACGAACTGTCGGACAAGGGCATCCAGCTGAAAGACGGCAAGGACCCGGCAACGGGTGAGAGGGTGACGACCTGGGAGGTGAAGCGCTAAGCTTCATCTCCCGAACAACGCGCGAGGAGCCAAGCGGTGATCGATCACATGGGTATCAAGGTCGCGGATTTCGACCGCGCCAAAGCATTCTACGACGCAGCCTTCGCGCCGCTCGGTGCCTCGCTGCTTTACATGGTTCCGGCTGAATATACGGGTGGCGCCAAGGTCGGCGGCTACGGGCGCGAGCGGCCGATCTATTGGCTCCATGAGGATAAGCCGGTTCTTGGTCACTCCCAGCATGTCGCGTTTACCGCCAACAGCCGCGCCGAGGTGGACGCCTTCTACGAAGCCGCAATCGCCGCCGGCGGCCGCGACAACGGTCCGCCCGGCCTGCGGACGCATTACCACCCGAACTATTACGGCGCCTTCGTCTTCGACCCCGATGGCAACAATATCGAGGCAGTGTGTCATGTGCAGGAAGGAACCCAAGGATGAGCGCAGCGATCCACACCGGTGGGTGTCAGTGCGGGGCGGTGCGCTACCGGGCAAAGGGCGAGATCGGATTTCCGCATCTGTGCCATTGCCGCATGTGCCAGAAGGCGGCGGGCAATTATTTCATGCCGCTCGGCGGGGTGATGCATGAAAATTTCAAGCTGACGCGCGGCGAGCCGGCGTGGTTCCGGTCGTCGGAAACCGTGCGGCGCGGGTTCTGCGAGAAATGCGGCACGCCGCTCTTTTATGACGGGTCGAGCGATCATATGAGCATCACGCTCGGTTCGCTCGACGATCCGCAATCGGTGAAGCCGGAGCTGCAGACCAATCTTACCCACAAGATGTCCTGGTTCGGCGAGCTCGACCACCTGCAACACGACATCGCCATGGACATGACCGAGGAACAGGAAAAGACTGTCTCGGCCAGCTGCAACCAGCACCCCGACCACGACACCGAGGTCTGGCCTCCAGGCAATCGACATGCGGAGGGCCAATCATGAGCGAAACCATCCGAACCGGCGGCTGCCAATGCGGCGCGATCCGCTTCCGGCTTGAAGGCGAGCCGTTCGATTCCTCGGTCTGCCATTGCCGCATGTGCCAGAAGGCCTTCGGCGCCTATTACGCGCCGCTGGTGGCGACCGGCGAGGCGAAGCTCACCTGGACGCGCGGCGAGCTGAAATATTTCCAGTCGTCGAACCACGTCCGGCGCGGCTTCTGCGGAGATTGCGGCACGCCGATGACCTACGAGGCGGCGGACGGGATCGCGATCTCCGCCGGCAGCTTCGACGATCCGACCCTGCTGCCGCCGGTCGTGCAGTTCGGCGTCGAGGGCAAGCTTCCCTTCGTCGACCGGCTGTCCGAATTGCCGGCGCGCCACACGATGGACGACATCGACACCGCCCCCTTCCTGGCCGATATCGTCTCCTACCAGCATCCCGACCACGACACCGAAATCTGGCCGCCGGAGAGCGGTCCGCCAGAAAACCAGCCACCGGAGAACAAGCGATGAGCGAAACCCTTAGAACAGGCGGCTGCCAGTGCGGCGCCGTGCGCTTCCGGATCCATGGTGAACTCGGCCGCGCCTCGATCTGCCATTGCCGCATGTGCCAGAAGGCCTTCGGCGGCTTTTTCGGGCCGCTGGTCACCGTGCCGAAGGACGGTGTCGAATGGACCCGCGCCGAGCCGAAATATTTCCAGTCCTCGGTCAATATCGACCGCGGTTTCTGCGAGAATTGCGGCACGCCGCTCACCTACCGCTATCCGGGCGGGCTGGACCTGGCGATCGGAGCCTTCGACAAGCGCGACGATCTCGCCCCGAAAATCCAGGTGAACTACGCCTCGCATATCCCGTGGGTGACGACGATCTTCGACCAGCCGGTCCGCGACAGCGGCGAGGACGCCGTCCAGCAGGAGCAGATCATCTCCTTCCAGCATCCCGATCACGATACTGAAAACTGGCCGGCAAAGGGTCTCCATCTATGACCGAAGTTCTGCGTACCCTCTACCCCGAGATCGAACCCTACGCGACAGGCCGGCTCGATGTCGGCGACGGTCATGTGATCTACTGGGAGCGGGTCGGCAAGCCGGGCGCGAAGCCCGCCGTCTTCCTGCATGGCGGCCCCGGCGGCGGCTGCAACCCCAACCAGCGCCGGCTCTTCAACCCGGACCTCTACGACGTGGTGCTGTTCGACCAGCGCGGCTGCGGTCGTTCCACCCCGCATGCAAGCCTCGAGGCCAACACGACCTGGCACCTGGTCGCCGATATCGAACGGCTGCGCGAAATGGTCGGCGTCGACAAATGGCAGGTGTTCGGCGGTTCCTGGGGCTCGACCCTGGCGCTCGCCTATGCAGAAACCCATCCCGAGCGGGTCACCGAACTTCTGGTGCGCGGCATTTATACCCTGACCCGGCCGGAGCTCGACTGGTACTACCAGTTCGGCGTCTCGGAAATGTTCCCGGACAAGTGGGAAGCCTTCGTCGCCCCCATTCCCGAAGCCGAGCGCCACGAGATGATGGCCGCCTATCACCGCCGCCTCACCGGCACCGACAAGGCCGAGCAGATCCGCTGCGCCAAGGCGTGGAGCGTCTGGGAGGGCTCGACCATCACGCTTCTGCCGAGCCCCGAGCTGGCGTCGGACCATGACGACGACCATTTCGCGCTCGCCTTCTCTCGCATCGAGAACCACTTCTTCATGAATGCCGGCTGGCTGGAAGACGGGCAACTCCTGCGCGACGCCACGAAGCTCAGGGGCATTCCCGGCGTCATCGTGCACGGCCGCTACGACATGCCCTGCCCGCTGAAATATGCCTGGCAGCTCTCTAAAGTCTGGACGGACGCGGATTTCCACATCATCGAGGGCGCCGGGCATGCTGTTTCGGAACCCGGCATCACCGACCAGCTGATCCGCGCGACGGACCGGTTTGCGGGGAAGATTTGACCGGTGTTCCTGCAGCCCCCTCACCCGGCCTCCGCTTCGCTCGGCCACCCTCTCCCCGCTGGGGAGAGGAAGAACGGCAACGGTGCGGCATATCTTCTTCTCCCCGGCGGGGAGAAGGTGGCGGCAGCCGGATGAGGGGGGTCGTGAAATTCGGACGCCTATTTCGGAACTGACACCGCTCCAGGAGGAGCACCCATGACACGCGAACGCATCTATCTCTTCGACACCACGCTGCGCGACGGGCAACAAACCCCCGGCGTCGATTTTTCCGTCGAGGACAAGATCGCCATCTCCAATCTGCTGGACGAGTTCGGCCTCGATTACGTCGAGGGCGGTTATCCCGGCGCCAATCCGACCGACACCGCCTTTTTCTCGCAGAAGCGCACGGTGAAATCGAAATTCGTCGCCTTCGGCATGACCAAGCGGGCCGGCATTTCGGCCTCAAACGATCCGGGACTGGCCGTCCTGCTGCAGGCGAAAAGCGACGCCACCTGTTTCGTCGCGAAAAGCTGGGACTATCACGTGCGCGTCGCGCTCGGCTGTTCGAACGAGGAGAACCTCGAGGCGATCCGTGATAGCGTCGAGGCCGCCCGCGACGCTGCCAAGGAGGCCCTGGTCGATTGCGAGCATTTCTTCGACGGCTACAAGGCCAATCCCGAATATGCGCTTGCCTGCGCCAGGACGGCCTATGAAGCCGGTGCGCGCTGGGTGGTGCTCTGCGACACCAATGGCGGCACCCAGCCGGGCGAAATCCGCGCCATCGTCGAGGCGGTGATCGCGTCGGGCATCCCCGGCACGTCGCTCGGCATCCATGCCCATGACGATACCGGCCAGGCGGTCGCCAATTCGCTTGCCGCGATCGAGGCAGGCTGTCGGCAGATCCAGGGGACGCTGAACGGCATCGGCGAACGCTGCGGCAATGCCAATCTGGTGACGATCATCGCAACGCTTGCCCTGAAGGACGCTTACACCACCCGGTTCGAGACGGCGATCGATGCCGAGCGGCTGACCGGGCTTACCCGCCTCAGCCACGCCTTCGACGAGCTCTTGAACCGCTCCCCGAACCACCAGGCGCCCTATGTCGGCGCCTCGGCGTTTGCCACCAAGGCCGGCATCCACGCCTCGGCGCTGCTGAAAGACCCGCGCACCTACGAACACGTGACGCCGGAAAGTGTCGGCAACCTGCGCAAGGTGATGGTGTCCGATCAGGGCGGCAAGTCGAACTTCATCAACGCGCTGAAGCGCCGCGGCATCGAGGTCGGCAAGGACGATCCGAAGCTCGACCAGTTGATCTCGATCGTCAAGGAACGCGAGGCGACCGGATACGCCTATGAAGGCGCCGACGCGAGTTTCGAGCTGCTCGCCCGCCGCACGCTCGGCACCATTCCGGAGTTCTTCTCCGTCGAAGGTTTTCGGGTGATGGTCGAGCGCCGGTTCGACAGCCACGGCCGCATCAAGATCGTCTCCGAAGCGGTGGTCAAACTCGTCGTCGACGGGCAGACGCTGATGTCGGTGGCCGAGGGCGACGGCCCGGTCAACGCGCTCGACCGGGCGCTGCGCAAGGATTTCGGCAAATACCAGCACGAGATCGACGACCTGGTGCTCGCCGACTTCAAGGTGCGTATCCTCAACGGCGGCACAGAGGCGATCACCCGCGTGCTGATCGAATCCACCGACGGCGACGGCGTGCGCTGGTGGACGGTCGGCGTCTCGGAAAACATCATCGACGCCTCGTTCCAGGCGCTGATGGATTCGGTCATCTACAAGCTGATGAAGAACCGGGAGCTCGCGGGCAAGATCGCGGCGGAGTGAGGCTGGAAGGGCGAGGCTGAGGCCGCCTCGCCATGTTCGAACCTTCACCGCCCGGCCATTTCGCGCAGGTCCTGGATGAGGCCGCCGGGACCAGTCTCGGCTGTCGCCGCGACGCCGATTTTGGTCAGCCAGCACCACATGCTGGTGCGATGGAAAAGGGTGTAGAGCCACAGCGCCCGCTCCATATCCGGATGGTCGGTCCGGCCGTAACCGTCAAGGATGGGCCGGTGGCTGCGCGGGTCCTCGTGCGAGGAGCAGAACAGGGCCTTGGCCAGATCGAAGAGCCTGTCCCCTGCCCGCGCATTGCCGAAATCGATGAGCCCGCTCAGCCGAAGATCTCCGGCACCGTCGCGCAACGCGAGCACATTGCCCTGATGGAAGTCATCGTGGCAGAGCACGGGGCCGCCGTTTTCGGCCAGGAGATCGAAACTGCCTTCGGCAAGGCGCTGCAGGTTTCGCCCGAGTTCGGCATCGCCGCCGAGATCGCGAAAACGCCGGAACACGTCTTCGAACGCCGCCGTCATATAGTCCGCATTGGTCGGACACGGCTTGTCGATCCCGTCGCCACGAATGTAGCCATAGGCTGGCATCGGCACGGCGTGAACCTGCCTCAGCAGCTCTCCCATCTGCCGATAAGCCTGCGCGATATCCGGTTCGCCCATCCAGTGGCGGAGCGAACGGCCGCGCAACAACGTCAACAGAGCGTAGCGCAACGGCAGAAGGGTGCGTGTTTCATCGACCCGCAGCCACCGGGGAACGGGCGGTATCGGCCCTTTCAGCCAGCCGGCCACTAGGTTCTCCTTCGTCGGCAGCCATTCGGGTTCATCCGGATAGATTTTGAGGACAAGCGAGCTGTGCTCGGCCCGCACGAGATCAATCCGGTAAACCTCGGTACTGCCGCCCTCGAGCCTGCTGAAACCGCTGGCGACAAAACCACGATCGAGGTGCCGGACGAGCCGATCAACGGTTTCCCCGTCGAGTTCGAGGGTCGTTCTTCGCTGCGGCGCCATTTCCACCGTCCAATGATTGCTATATTGGGTTACCGACTATCGACACTGTTGGAGCGTGGACAACGCGGCTCTCCATAAACTACGCAATCGCAACCTGCGGAAAGCCTGCCCATGACGGCGTCCCCGAATTTTCGTACCGAACCTTGACCGGCTCCAACCCGCCCTCATCGCTTGAACTGCTCGGCTGGTCCGATTTCTTTGCGGCTCAGGTCGAACTGGGCGAAGCGGATCTCGTGCCCCGGCGCGTCGCTTCGGTTCACCGGGCGCGCATCGATGCGATCGACATCAGCGGGCCAGTCGAGATCGAACTTCCGCCCAATAGCAATACCGCGGATTTTGCGGTCGGTGACTGGGTTCTTGCCGATCCGCTGACGGGCATGCTCGTGCGCCGTCTCGACCGGAAAACCGTGTTTCAACGGCGTGCGGAAGGCGGGCACGGCCAGCAGCTTGCCGCGGCCAATGTCGATACGCTGTTCATCGTCACCTCGTGCAATGCCGATTTCAACCCGGGACGGCTGGAACGTTACCTGATCATGGCCAATCAGGCCGGGACCAACCCGGTGATCGTACTGACCAAGGCCGACACGGTCGAAGATGCCGGCCCGTTCGAGGAACAGGCCAAGGTGCTGCAGCGCGACCTGCCGGTGGTCGTCCTGAACGCCCGATCCGAAGATGCCGTTGCCTTGCTGAAGCCCTGGTGCGGGGTCGGGCAGACCGTAGCGCTGGTGGGTTCCTCCGGCGTCGGAAAGTCGACGCTGGTAAATACCCTGGCGGGGCCGCAGTCCGACACGATGCAGAAGACCGGAAGCATCCGCGAACGTGATGCAAAGGGTCGTCACACCACGACGGCGCGGTCGCTGCATGCGATTGCCGGCGGCGGCTGGGTGATCGATACGCCGGGTATTCGGACGCTTTATGTCAGCGACGTCACCGACGGCATCGATACGCTGTTTGCCGAAATCACCGATCTGGCGCCGAATTGCCGGTTTCGCGATTGCACCCACGCTCACGAACCGGGCTGCGCCGTGCAGGCAGCCGTTGCCAAAGGCGAACTTTCCGCCGAGCGCCTGGAACGCTGGCGCAGCCTGCTTGCGGAAAACCGCGACAGGACGCCGGTGATGAGCGGGCCAAAGGGCAACAAGATCGTCCGCAAGAAGAAATACTGAAGGTTTCGCGCGCGAATACCCGCCCTGAAGGAGTTGGCAGGCCGCCCCGAATCCTGTGGTCCCGATCCGGGCCATTGTATTTCAGGGGTTTTCGTACCATATAGACGGCACATTGAGGCAGCCGCTCGCGGTAATGACGCAGCAGCGCCTGGCAACCAACCCCCTCACCATTTCATTAATCCAAAGAGGCTTCGGCATTCTGCCGGAGCATCGAGATCGGAGACGTTCATGTCTGATAAAAAAACAAACACCCCGGACCAGCCTTATCAGCCCATCCCCTTTGCCAAGAAACATCGCATTTCGGTTGAGGACGCGAAGGCTATCATCGAAAAGCACGGCGCAGACCGGAAGTCGGCCGACAAGGAAGCACGGCGCGTAGCCGTCTAATCCTTCTCGCCTGCAAGACGACTGGAAGAACCGGAGACTGAGGATGCCGCACCCGGCTATTGAACCTTCAGTCCCAGTTCCGCCAGGATATCTCCGGCCTGCTGCCGCGAGATCGTCGCTCCCTTGAACTTCCTGGCGTCGATCAGCTTCAGTCCGCCGAGGTCCGCGCCGCGCAGATCGGCCCCTTCGAACCTGGCATCGACGAGCCCCGTGTCCCGCAGGCTGCAGCCGTCGAACACGACGTCGCGAAAATCGCATTTCGATAGATCGGCAATGCTGAAATCGACCCGCTCGATCCGGGATTTCCGGAACGACAGTGCGGGAAGTCTCGCCTGCGCCAGGATCGTTTCCTTGAACGACAGGCCAAGCGACGCGATCCGCGTCAGGTTGGCACCGGTCAGCTTGCAGCCGACGAACCGGGTGTCGTTCATTTTGGCTTCCAAAAAAGCGGCGTTGTTGAAGTCGCAATTCCCGAACTCCACCTCGGCGAGGTTGGCGCCTGTAAAATTGGCGAACGCCCCCCGGCACCCCTCGAACTTCGCCCCTTCCAGGTCGGCGGCCCGCAGATTGACGGTCGTCATCCTGCAGTTTTTAAATTCCCAGCGCTGAAGATCGAGCCCCGACAGGTCCGCTTCCTCCAGCGTGCAGTCTTTCAGGACCACCGTGTTTCCGGCCGCCGTAAAGTCGAGCACCTCGGCGCGTCCTATCTGTTGTTCGGAAACCTCGATGGGATCCTGCTCCGCCATGACCTTCGCCTCCGCCGACATTCGCTCGGCGTGATTGATCAGAGATTCGGGTTGGAAACAATCGGCGAGGCGGAACAGTGGGGCACACTCCCTCTGATTGACCGCCTTAGTGGAAAAGTGGGCTGACGCTCTCACACCTCCTCAAAACTCAGCCCCCAATCCTCCTCGCCGTACCATTCGTCGCCCTGAGGCGGCCGATGCCAGCGCAGGCTGCGGACCTGATAGCCGCGGCGGGAGCGGAAGGCTTCCGCCAGCCCCTCGTGACGGCCTGGCGGAGGTGGCTGCTGGCCTTCCGCCCAGACGAAGGAGACGGGTTGCAGGAACCTGGCGCCAAAACCCGACGCACGCCGGTCGATCATCAGGAAACCCGCGGAACGGGTAAACCCGCTCCGTCGGCCGTTGTCGATCGCCGGAAAGCCGAGCGGGAAGAGCGCGCGCCCGGAAACCGCGAGATTGTCGATCCAGGCGGCCGGCGGGTGGTCGAGCGCGAAATTGGCGTAGATCACGTCCGCGTCCTCCTTCGGCCATTCGGTCGCGTCGCCGCGGACGAGTTGGACATTCGCGTAACCCGCCAGGTTCTGCCGTGCCTTGTCCGCGAGAGCCTCGTCATATTCGACGGCGGTCACCCGGCCCGACGGCCCCACGAGCTCGGCGATGATGGCCGTGTAATATCCGGTCCCGGCGCCGAGATGAGCGACGGTCTCGCCGTCGCGGATACCGAGCGCGTGAAGGGCTCCGGCATGCAGCGACGGCATGCCGTTGTTGACGCCCCGGCCCGTATCCAGCCCGACCAGCACATCCTGGTAAAGCACCAGCGGGTCGGTCGAAGCGAGCTCCCGGTAGTTGCGAAAGTCGTTGTAGACCCAGGGCGGCGGGCCGACGAATTGTTCGCGCGGCACCTTGGCGAAGGCCGCGAAAAGGCGCGCGTCCGCACTCACGCCGGCCTTCGCCAGGATCTGGCGGGCATAGATCTGCCGGTGCAACGGCTGGTTTTCGAAATCCATCCAACTCCTCCCTTCTGACAAGGGCTCACTGTCGCAAGCCAAGCCGACAGAATCGCGACAAACGATAGGTTCTTCAATGAAATGAATTGGTCCGGCTCAACCTATTCGTTTAAACGGGGGATAACCAGAACAACATACCGGAAACACCCCACATGGCCACCGACACCGCCGCGGCGACGACCGTGAAGAACGAAGATACGCCGCGTGGCTTCGCCTTCGGGCTGACGGCTTATTTCCTCTGGGGCTTCCTGCCGTTCTATCTGAAGGCCGTCGCCCATATTCCTTCGCTCGAAGTGCTGGCGCACCGGGCGATCTGGTCGGTGCCGGTCGCCGGGATCGTTCTGTTGATCCTGCGTCGCACGGGTGATCTCAAAGTGGCGGTGCAGAACCCGCGCATGCTGGCGATGGCATGCCTGACCGCCCTGATCATCATGGCGAACTGGGGCATCTATGTGTGGGCGGTTGCCGCCGGACGGGCGCTCGATGCGGCGCTCGGCTACTTCATCAATCCGCTGTTCAGCATTTTCCTGGCAGCGGTCCTGCTCAAGGAGCGGCTGGCGCCGGTTCAGCTCGCCGCGATCGGCCTTGTGGTGGTGGCGGTGGCGATCCTCACCTATGATGCGGGCGGATTGCCGTGGGTTTCGCTGGCGCTCACCTTCACCTGGGGGTTCTATGCGCTGTTCCGGAAAACCCTGCCGATCGGCCCGAACCAGGGTTTTTTCCTGGAAGTGCTGCTGATCAGCATTCCCTGCCTGCCCTATGTGATCTGGCTGGAATCGACCGGCCAGGGCCATCTCCTCAATTCGACCGGCTGGGACACGTTCATCCTGATGGCCGCCGGCATCGTCACCGCCGCACCCCTGATGATCTACGCCAACGGCGCAAAACTCCTGAAGCTCTCGACCATCGGCATCATGCAGTATATCGCGCCGACAATGATCTTCCTGATCGCCGTCTTCGCCTTCCACGAGCCGCTCAGCCCCGTGAAGCTCGGGGCCTTCGTCCTGATCTGGACGGCGCTGGCGATTTATACCTGGTCGCTTCTCAAGCAAGCGCGCGGCCGATAGGCCTTTCCCGGAGCATTCCCATGAAAATCAGCGATATCCCGTTCGGTACCACCGACTGGAGCGCCATTCCGAAGACAGAGCACAAGGGCGACACGGGGCTGGCGACCTGGCAGACCTGCCATTTCGGCGGGATCAGGGTGCGGATGGTCGAATATACCCCGGGCTATCTCGCCGACCACTGGTGCGTCAAAGGCCATATCCTGCTCTGCCTCGAAGGCGATCTGACGACCGAGCTCGCCGACGGCCGGGTCTTCGTGCTGACGCCCGGCATGAGTTATCAGGTGGCCGACGATGCCGAGCCCCACCGCTCATCGACATCGGTCGGCGCAAAACTTTTCATCGTCGACTAGGGCTCAAGCGCCGGCGCTCACAGCCTCGAAATCACCGCGCCCTCGCCGCTCGTCGGCGGGCGCTCCTCACCCTGCTCCAGGATCGCCGGAACGATGTCCTCGACGTCGGCGATGACCAACGGCTGGACGAGATGCGCGCGGTGGATGAACCCCTGTTCACGCATGTGGGTGATGAGGTCGAGCATCGGATCCCAGAAACCGCCGATATTGGCGAACACCATCGGCTTCTCATGCCGTCCGAGCTGCGCCCAGGTCATGATCTCGACGATCTCCTCCAAGGTGCCGATGCCGCCCGGCAGGGTCACGAAAGCGTCAGCGCGCTCGAACATCTTGTGCTTGCGCGCATGCATGTCCTCCGTCACAATCAGCTCGTTGAGCTGGCCGAGCGAATGGCGCGTGGCCTCCATGTCGACCAGGAATTCGGGAATGATGCCGGTGACCTGACCGCCGTTCGACAGAACGCCGGCCGCGACTGCACCCATGATGCCCTTGGTGCCTCCGCCATAGACAAGCCGAAGCCCGTGGGCGGCGATGGATTTTCCGAGCGCACGGCCGGCTGCAAGGTAGGCGGGATCGCGCCCCGGCTGCGAGCCGCAGTAAACGCAGATGGATCGAATCGGCACAGTTTTCTCCGCAACGCATTTCAAAGGGAGGGCCAAACCAGGCCCCGGTCGTCAAAATTGACGGGAAATGCCCGGAAGAGCAAGGGTTTATCGTGTGAAAAGCTTGTGAATGCGGGAGGAAAAGGTTAATCCGAATATGCGATGGCTATAGCTGTCGGGAGAGGCATTGATGATGAAAAACCGCGCCGGCTGGCTGGCTCTGATCGTATTGGCTATCGCATCGCTGCTGATGGTGTTCTTGGTGATGCCTGCGATAAACAAGGATTCCAAGCCGATCGGCGACGCGATCAATGCCGCGGGCAATGCCGTCAAGGACGCGGTGACGGAACCGCAGCCGACGGCCAGGGCGCCCGATGCCGCAAAGCCGGCCGACCAGGCCGCTGCCACGGCGCCGCAGACGGCTCAGCCCGCCGCGTCTTCCGCAGCAGGCCAGGCTGCAGCAATGACGCCGCCATCCTTCGACGTGCTGCGCGTCGAGCCGGATGGGTCGACCGTGATCGCCGGCCGCGCCGCGCCCCATTCCAAGCTCGAAGTTACCGATGGCACCGCGATCGTCGCCAAGGTCGACGTCGGCCCGAGCGGTGATTTCGCCGCCATCCTCGACAAGCCGCTGCCGCCCGGCGACCACCAGCTCGTGCTCAAGGCAATCGGCAAGGATGGCAAGACCATCCTGTCGGAGGAGACGGCGACCGTCTCGGTGCCCGCCGACAAGAACGGCAAGCTGCTCGCCATGGTCACCAAGCCCGGCAAGGCAAGCCGCCTGATCGCGACCCCGGACGCCGCAACTTCGCCTGGCACGAGTGCCGCACAGCCGGCAGCCCAGGCCGCGGCAGCTTCGCCCGCTACCAATCAGGCTCCGGCCAGCCCCGCGCTTGCCGCCCCCTCGGCCAATACCTCCGTTGTCGCCCTGCCGGCACCGCCGGCCGGCTCGTCCAATCTCGCATCTTCCGCGCCGAGCATACCGGTCTCGGCGCCCGCCTCCCCGGCGGCGACATCCGCTGCGCCTGAACTGCGCGTCACCGCTGTCGAAATCGAGGGCAACAAGATCTTCGTCGCCGGCAACACCAAGGCCGGCACCTTGCTGCGCGGCCAGGCCGACGGCCGGCCGATCGGTACCGCCCAGGCGGGCCAGGACGGCAGTTTCGTGATCGAAGGGGCGATCGACCTTGCCGTCGGCGACCACCGGATCGGCGTCGAGGTTGTCGGGGCCGGCGGACAGGCTCTGGTACGGGTCGAAGTGCCCTTCAACCGACCGGCCGGAGACCAGGTCGCTGCCGTCGCAGCGCCGCAGGCCGCCAATAACGGCATGTCGGCGGCCGACAGCGGCGCCTTCGACAAGCTGCGCAACGAAACGGTACGCGCCTTCAACCTGCTGCGCGGGCTTTACGACAACGGCCGCGTACCCTCGGCGGAACAGATGGCAGCCGCCCGCTCCGCCACTTCGATCGCCCTGAAATCGCTCTCCGAATATCGCCTGCCGGCCGATGCGGCCGCCTCCGCCCGGGTGCTTGCCGAAACCACCGTCCAGAACGCCGCGGCAGCGGTTGCCGCCCTCGACGCGCTTCCCAAGGATGTCGCAAGCGTCGGTGCCGGCCTGAAGCGGATCGGCGAAATGATCGCCCGCGCCGTCGGCCCGACCATCGCCCGCGAGCTGCAAGGCGTGCAGGCCACCACAGCCGCGCCGATGACGGTCACCGATGCCAGCGGCACCCGCACCATCCAGCAGGAGCCGCTGACCCAGAGCGAACGCAGTTCGGTGATCATCCGCCGCGGCGACACGCTCTGGCAGATCTCCCGCCGCGTCTACGGCCAGGGTGTGCGCTACACGACGATCTACCTCGCCAACGAGGCCCAGATCCGCAACCCCGACGTCATCCAGCCCGGCCAGATCTTTGGCGTGCCCGACGCGGCCCTGCCGGACGCTGAAGAACTCCATCGCCAGCGGATGATACAGCGCCGGTCGTAAGGGGGTGGGGCCTGGGGTATAGAAACCCCTGCTGACCCATTCGAGACATCGCCTGGGACTGCCATGGCTCCCCAACCTCCCTCATTCCTGTGCTTGTCACAGGAATCCAGCCGCGCCGCGTCGGCGGTGCGAAAGTCTCTTCCTGCGCATCTCCCCCGCCGAGAAACCGGGGACGATTTCCCCACCCCGTGAAAAACGCATCCAGCCCAACCACCGCCGCCGCCTCAATTCCACTCCCCCAAAAGACCCTTGGACGGCTAATGGCCACGCCGGCTGCCGTTGGGCCAGCTTGGCGCAGGTTAGGAGGAATACCGCGGTGATCAGGCGGCGTGCTCGCATATTATCTCCGGCTCTGATCCATGCCGCGCGGACAGGAGAAGAAAATGGTTTCCAGCATTAATTCCATTCGGACTTGGTCCTCTCAGGCGGCCCTCAATGCATTCAATGATGTCTCCAACAACAGGGCGCCCGGCAGCTCGGCGTCCGGCTCATCCTCCTCGTCGCTCGCCGACATCCTGTTTTCCAGCGGCAGCGGCGGTGACGACGACTACGAGGACGACAAGATCGCGGCGCTGATCGCCTCGCTGCAGCAGACCATCAACGGCAATGTCCCGGACACCGCAGGCGACGGATCGGTCGGCGACATGTCCAGCAGGGCGTTCATGAAGGCGCTGCAGGAGAAGCTGGAGGCGCTGAAGGCGAGCCCCGACAGCAAGGCGATGGCCGACGCAATGCAGAAGGCGCTCGACGCCGGCACGCTGAAGATGACCGACGCGGTCGCCGGCGACCAGATCACCGCCTGGGACATTACCGACGGCAAACAGACCTCGGCCGGCATTACCTCCGTCGACAAATCCGACTGGACCCAGTTCCTCAAGGACCGCCTGACACGGGACGAAAGCGGCAAGTTCGTGCGTAACGCCGACGGCAGCTATATCGAGAAGGCGACCGGGGCCAGCTCCTATTTCGGCATGGTCGGCGAGGCCTATTATTACATTTCCTGGCCGACGCCGGCAGCGACCACCAAGCCCGCCGCAGGCACCACGCCCGCCGCCTCCACGTCGCATCAGAGTGAGTATATCGGCAACTAGGCTGGAGGCCGCGTTTTCCTGTTCCCGCCCACGGACGATATTTGGCTGGACTACGACAGTTTGGTTGCTCGCGGCGTCGAACTCGTCAGACAACGAAAGAAAGCAGACTACGGCATCGTCGCAGTCTTCAAGGATCTTAACCGCAACCTCTGGGACCTGGTCGTGTTCAGCGACGGAAGAGCCTGAACCTCCACTAAAGCCGACGTCCAAGCAGGCTTCGCATTGCGGTTCCTGGGCGCTCGAATTTGCGGATAAAGCAAAGGCACAACTGGACATTGACACGGGTGAGCATGTATCAGTCTGCCACTCTCACAACCTATGAGCACAATGATGAGCCTCTTCAGGCGTACTCTTCTGGCCGCCGCGCTATTGCCTACCATCGCCCAAGCAGCCGACTGCCCTTCATCCAAGACGGCAAAGAACGGCTTCGTACTCGGACGGCTTGACGCGCTGAGCGAATTTCGCAAAGCCAAAGGACCACTTGTCCAGATAATCACCTCTTTCGGTGGGCCGGACAAGCAGATCGTTTATTCGTTCGAAGGGCTGTTCGATCTTTCCCGTGAGGATCGAAAAGAGAAGTATGCCAGATATCCTCTATCGGATCTGAGCAACATCCTTCCCCTTAAGAAGGGCGATCGTCACGCCATCAATTTCGTGCCCTTTGACGCGAAGAGATCGGCGGATGACTGGGTTCTGGAACTCACCGTTACTGCAGAGGAGACCGTCAGCGTCGGTCGCTGCAAGTACGACGTGTTTCGTGTAAAACAGGAAACAAAGCAGAATGGAAAGACGACCGAAAACCTGAGCTTCCTTTATTCACCCGATCTTCACGTGACCCTTGCCAAGATCTATGACGAAGGCACCGGCAACCAGGCCATCGTCGGCTACGAGCACATCAGGCCTCTTGCGCGTTGAGAGGATAGCCGCCTTAGGCCATAGGCACCAAAAGGCGGGACGTCCCCCACGAGGTGCGGCTTCAGGGCATCTTTCACGAAACCGTCATTGCAACATTCTTCCCCGGACCTTATGTGCGGGAGGCGTTTCGACGCCCCCGGCCCGGAGACATTGATGGCGAATAACAAGAAGACCATTTCGGCGGATGCCAGCAATCCGCTCGGTACGCTCGTCAACCTGTGGCCCTATATGTGGCCGGGAGGACGCGCCGACCTGAAGGCCCGCGTCGTCTGGGCGACCTTCTACCTCTTCCTCGCCAAGTTCGTGCTCCTGACGGTGCCCTATTTCTTCAAATGGGCGACGGACGCGCTGAACGGAAAATTGGATATGGCAGGTCTCCTGCCTGCCTTCCTGCTCGGCGCCGTGGTGTTGGTCATCGCGCTCAATTTCACCCGCATCCTGCAGGTCGGCCTCAACCAGTTGCGCGACGCGCTGTTTGCCTCGGTCGGGCAATATGCCGTACGCCAGCTCGCCTACCGTACCTTCGTGCACATGCACCAGCTGTCGCTGCGCTTCCACCTGGAACGCAAGACCGGCGGCCTGTCGCGGATCATCGAGCGCGGCACCAAGGGCATCGAGACGATCGTCCGCTTCACCATTCTCAACACCGTGCCGACTCTGCTCGAATTCCTGCTGACGGCCATCATCTTCTGGGTCAGTTACGGCTTCTGGTACGTTCTCGTCACCGCCGTCACGGTGGCGCTCTATATCTGGTTCACGGTGAAGGCCAGCGACTGGCGCATCGCCATCCGTCGCTCGATGAACGACAGCGACACCGACGCCAATACCAAGGCGATCGATTCGCTCCTCAATTTCGAGACCGTCAAATATTTCGGCAACGAGGAGATGGAAGCCAAGCGTTTCGATAGTTCGATGGCACGCTACGAGAAGGCGGCGACCGACGTCTGGACTTCTCTCGGCTGGCTCAACTTCGGCCAGGGCGTCATCTTCGGCCTCGGCACGACTGTCATGATGGTGATGTCGGCGCTGGCCGTGCAGCGCGGCGAGCAGACGATCGGCGATTTCGTGTTCGTCAACGCGCTGCTGTTGCAGCTTTCCGTCCCGCTCAACTTCATCGGTTTCGTCTACCGCGAAATCCGCCAGGGGCTGACCGATATCGAGCAGATGTTCGAGCTGCTCGAAGTGCAGCCGGAGGTCGTCGATCGGCCGGATGCCGCGCCTCTCGCCATCCCCCAAGGGTCGATTTCCTTCAAGGACGTGCATTTTTCCTATGATCCGGCCCGGCCGATCCTCAAAGGCGTCTCGTTCGACGTGCCGGCTGGCAAGACGGTGGCGATCGTCGGGCCCTCGGGCGCCGGCAAATCGACCATTTCCCGCCTGCTCTACCGGTTCTACGACATCCAGGGCGGATCGATCACCATCGACGGCCAGGACGTGCGGGACGTGACGCAGCATTCGCTGCGCGCGGCGATCGGCATGGTGCCGCAGGACACGGTGCTGTTCAACGATACGATCGCCTACAACATCCGCTACGGCCGCCCCTCGGCGAGCCAGGAAGAAATGCTTGCCGCCGCCGAAGTGGCGCAGATCGGTCACTTCATCAGCGCCCTGCCCGACGGTTTCGACACCAAGGTCGGCGAACGGGGCCTGAAACTTTCGGGCGGCGAGAAGCAGCGCGTGGCGATCGCCCGCACCGTCCTCAAAGCCCCGCCGATCCTGATCCTCGACGAGGCGACCTCGGCGCTCGACACAACGACCGAGCACGAGATCCAGTCGGCGCTCGACGTCGTCTCCAAGAACCGCACGACGCTGGTGATCGCCCACCGTCTTTCGACCGTCATCGGCGCCGACGAGATCATCGTCCTGCGCGACGGGCTGATCGCCGAGCGCGGCACGCACAGTTCGCTGCTCGAACAGAACGGGCTCTACGCCTCGATGTGGAACCGCCAGCGCGAAGCGGTGCAGGCCGAAGAGCAACTGCGCAAGGTGCGCGAAAGCGACGACCTCGGGGTCGTGCTGCGCGGCGTCCCGGCGGCGGAATAGGGCCGGCGGCGCAATGAACTTCGGAAAGGGACGGATCTCAACGTGAAACGATACCTCACTCCCCGCATGCTCGTCCTCGGCGGCATCGCGATCGCCTATATCCTGGTGCTGATCTTCTTCGGCTCGCCGCTACTCGCCTTCACCACCTGGATGGGCTGGGTCGATCCGCAGGCCGCGCGGTAAGCGGACGCACTGTTCACAGGGCGGCGACTGTTCATGTCGCGGTCGAGATGCCATCTAGCGTGTAACTTCAGACACAGTAAATTCACGGTGGTAACGCAATGAAAAAGATCGGCTTTCTCTCCTTCGGGCACTGGACGCCCTCGCCGCAGTCGCAGGCGCGCTCGGCATCCGACGTCCTGCTTCAATCCATTGATCTGGCGGTCGCCGCCGAAGAACTCGGCGCCGATGGCGCCTATTTCCGCGTCCACCATTTCGCGCGGCAGCTCGCCTCACCCTTCCCGCTTCTGTCGGCCGTGGGCGCCCGCACCAAGCGCATCGAGATCGGCACCGCCGTCATCGACATGCGTTATGAAAACCCGCTCTACATGGCGGAAGATGCCGGCGCTGCCGACCTCATCGCCGGCGGACGCCTGCAGCTCGGCATCAGCCGCGGCTCGCCGGAACAGGTGATCGACGGTTTCCGCTATTTCGGCTACCAGCCCGCGGAAGGCGAGACCGATGCCGATATGGGCAGGCGTCATGCGGAAGTGTTCTTCGACGTGCTGCGCGGCGAAGGTTTCGCCAAGCCCAACCCGCGGCCGATGTTCCCCAACCCGCCCGGCATGCTGCGCCTGGAGCCGCATTCGGCGGGCCTGCGCGACCGCATCTGGTGGGGTTCGAGTTCAAACTCGACCGCCGTCTGGGCAGCCAAGCTGGGCATGAACCTGCAGAGCTCGACGCTGAAGACCGACGAGAGCGGCAAGCCGTTCCACATCCAGCAGGCCGAGCAGATCCGCATCTATCGCGAGGCCTGGAAGGAAGCCGGCCACGCCCGCGAACCGCGCGTCTCCGTCAGCCGCAGCATCTTCGCGCTGATGAACGACACTGACCGCGCCTATTTCGGCGGCAGCGGCGAGAGCCAGGATCAGATCGGCAACATCGACCCGCAGACCCAGGCAATCTTCGGCCGCTCCTATGCCGCCGAGCCGGACAAGCTAATCGAACAGCTGAAGGCCGACGAGGCAATCGCCGAGGCAGATACGCTGCTGCTCACCGTGCCCAACCAGCTCGGCGTCGAGTACAACGCGCATGTGCTGGAGAGTATCTTGAAGCATGTGGCGCCGGGGCTGGGGTGGCGCTGAGATAGCCCACAGTCGGAGAACGCAGTTGCCGAAAGCTCCAGCGACCTCCTTGCGGGGATGTCGCTGGAGCCAGTAGGGGGCGGTGATGCGGCAGGCACGGCGGTCGGTTGGGATCGGCCTGCTGTAGCCTCAGCGATCACTTCGGCATTTCAAGCCAGGCGGTGTGTCCGGTCAGCCGGTGCATCCCGGCACGATATTCATCTTCCGAGGTCGACCAGCGCAGGCGGGCATATTCTTCCACATCCGGGCCGACCTGATAGCGAAGGCGACCCGTCGCGTCGACGGCCGCCGCATAGATCGCCTCGACCACCGATTGCTCTTGCGTCGAAGCGAACGGGTAGTTGATCATCGACTGCAGCATGTGGTCGAAATAGGGTTTATAGCTTTCCGGCAGCGGAGCCGCTTGTGATGCGGCCATTCCGGTGGCGGTGAAATTCGTGCTGCGCATCGCGCCCGGCTGGATCAGCCGGACCTTGATGTTCTGCGACGCCAGTTCGTAGGAGAGCGATTCGGACAGACCTTCCACGGCCTGCTTTGAGGCACTGTAGAGCGATAGCAGTGGCATGGCTGCGATCCCGACACCCGAACCGACGTTGACGATAGTGCCGCCGTTTCGCCGGTGAAGATGCGGCAACGCCGCCTGGATGACGTTCATCATGCCGAAGACATTGGTCTCGAAGATCTGGCGGATCGCCTCCGCCGGCGTCGCCTCGAAGATCGAGACCATGGTGATGCCGGCATTGTTGACGACCGCGTCGAGGCCGCCGAAGCGCTCTACGCCGGCCTGGATTGCGGCCTCTATGCTCGCCGGATCGGCGACGTCGAGGGCTGCGACCAGAATGCGGTCGGGATACTGATTGGCAAGATCCGGGTCCGGCCTGCGCATCGTCGCGATGACGTTCCAGCCCTTTCCCGCGAAATGGCTGGCGGTCATCTTTCCGAGGCCCGACGAGCAGCCGGTAATGAGAATGGTCTTGGTCATGATCTGGCTCCAATGTGTTGATGCGCCTTCACTAGACCAGCCAATCGGAACATTCTATAATGTAACATCCGACAATCATTACGGATCGTCCCGATGGATGCTCTTACCGACGTCATCAAGCTGCTTCGCCCGTCCACCGTTCTGCTCGGCAGCATGTCGGCCAGAGGGAGGTGGGGCGTTCGCGTGCCGGAACAGCCGGGGCCGACCTTCTACTTCATCACGGAAGGCCGGTGCTGGTTCAGGACCCATGACGGCGGCCCCGTCGAGCTGCAGGAGGGAGATTATATTCTCTCGGCTAGACCGCTTTCGGATTCGTTCCTCAGCGATATCAACGCGCAAACCGAGCTGTCGGACGATGCCTTCAAGGCCCGACATACCGTTGACGGCGAGATTCGTGTTGGCGAAGAGGGATCGGGACCAGCGACGCGTGTCCTCGGCGGCCTCATCCAATGTGATCCCGCCAATGCCGATCTGCTGATCGGGCTTCTGCCGCGTCTCGTACATGTGCGGGCCACGGAGCAGACTGGCGCGCGATTGCGGGCGCTGGTCTCCATGATCCTGGAGGAAGCCGGCGACACACGGCCCGGGCGCGACGCCGTCCTCTGCCGCCTGATCGAGGTCATGCTCATCGAGACCCTGCGCCGCGAGGCGGCCTGGGCGCCACATGCGGGCCTGCTGGGAGGGCTTGCCGATCCGCAGCTCGCCCAGGCGCTCGGCCATATCCATGCCGATGTCGCCCGCGGCTGGACGGTCGGCGAGCTGGCAAGGCGGGTCGGCATGTCGCGCTCGGTCTTCGCCCGCCGTTTTTCCGAGACTGTCGGCGTCGCGCCGGTCGAATATCTGCTCGGCTGGCGGATGGCGTTGGCGAAAGACGTGCTGCTGCGCGGCCGCGGATCGCTGGAGGAGATCGCCGGGGCGGTCGGCTACAAGTCAGCCAGCGCCTTCAGCACTGCCTTCAGCAACAGGGTCGGTTGTCCGCCGAGCGAATACGCATCGCATCTGCAGGCCGGGCGGAAATGAGGATCGGCATTTTTCCGGCATATCCGCGCTGCGGTTTCGGCGATACGGAACCGCATTGCCGCAAAAACGGTTTCGCTGTAGTCAGATGGCACTGACATACGGGAGAAAACGTTGATCAACCTCTTCGACACCATCCGCAACACGCTCGTGCCGATCCACAAGGAAGGTTACATCTTCGTCGCCGCCTTCTTCATCGCCTCGCTGATCCTCGGTTATATCGCCGAGCCGCTGTTCTGGATCGGCTTGGTGCTGACCTTGTGGTGCGCCTACTTCTTCCGCGATCCGGAACGGGCGGTGCCGCAGGACGACGATCTCATCCTCAGCCCTGCCGATGGCCGTATCAGCCATGTCGCCATGGTCGTGCCGCCGGTCGAACTGCAGCTGGGTTCCGAACCCATGCTGCGCATCTCGGTGTTCATGAACGTGTTCGACTGCCACATCAATCGCTCGCCGGTGCGCGGCCAGGTGTCGCGCATCGAATACCGCCCAGGCCAGTTCATCAATGCCGAACTCGACAAGGCCTCCGACGACAACGAGCGCAACGGCCTCGTCATCGAAACCCGCCACGGCAAGGTCGGGGTGGTCCAGATCGCCGGCCTGGTGGCGCGGCGCATCGTCTGCTGGGTGAAGCCGAGCGAACCGGTCAATGCCGGCGAACGATTCGGCCTGATCCGCTTCGGCTCGCGGCTCGACGTCTTCGTGCCGGCAGGCGGCCAGGCGCGCGTGTCCGTCGGCCAGCTCGCCATCGGCGGCGAAACCGTGCTTGCGGAATTCGGCTCGACCAAGGGCCCGATCATCAGCCGCCGCACGTAAAGGGAGCCAGAGCCTGATGGAGACGCCCGCCTCGCCGCCCTCGCCCCCTCATTCGCACAGGGAACACAACCGCCCGAACGAAGAGGCCCGCGGGCCGCGCCTGCGCGAAATCCCGCTCCGGCTGCTGGTGCCGAACCTGATCACCGTGCTTGCCATCTGCGCCGGCCTGACCGGGATAAGGCTCGCCTTCGAGGGGCGTTTCGAACTGGCGGTCGCCATGGTGCTGCTGGCCGCCTTCCTCGACGGCATCGACGGGCGCGTGGCACGGCTCCTGAAGGCCACCTCCAAATTCGGCGTGCAGATGGATTCGCTTGCCGACATCATCAATTTCGGCGTCGCGCCGGCATTGGTCTCCTACGCCTTCCTGCTCGACCAGGCACATTCGATCGGCTGGATCGCAGCCCTGCTCTATGCGATCGCCGCCGGCCTGCGCCTCGCCCGGTTCAACGTGATGGAAGACCGTAACATCAAGGCCGACTGGCAATCGGAATTTTTCGTCGGCGTACCGGCGCCGATGGGCGCCATGCTGGTGCTGCTGCCGGTCTATCTGGGCTTCCTCGGGCTCGAGGCGACGCCGGTCTTCGTTTATGTCAGCGTCGCCTATACGCTGCTGATCGGCTACCTGCTGGTGTCCCGCCTGCCCGTCTGGTCCGGCAAGTCGAGCCGTATCCGCCGCGACCTGATGCTGCCGATCATGCTCGCCGTGGTGCTCTATGTGGCGCTGCTGATGAGCTATACGTGGGAGGTGCTGTCGATCACCGTCGTCGGGTACCTCCTCGTCCTGCCGTTCAGCGCGCGCGCCTGGCACCGCCGCTACGGCACGATCACGATCGAGGATGACAGTGCTAACGTCTGAGGGCAGGCGCACTCGGTAAGTTGCAACTTCCGCGCAACAGTTTCCCGCAAGATGACAGTTCTACGAATACCGGGCGGCACTGCCGGCTTGCCGGCCACGATTCCGCCCGCTTTTATGGGAAAAGCCGCGATCGCAAAATGCAAACAAGAGATTCGCGTGTTGAGGAGACAGCCATGAGCACCGAGAAGAAGATTGAATCCAAACCGGAAATGACCACGCCCTACCGTCCGCTGGGCCTGAAGGCCGTGGTTGCGGCCGCCCTGATGCTGAACCGCAA
Organism: Neorhizobium tomejilense; assembly: GCF_964254135.1. Taxonomy (NCBI): domain Bacteria; kingdom Pseudomonadati; phylum Pseudomonadota; class Alphaproteobacteria; order Hyphomicrobiales; family Rhizobiaceae; genus Neorhizobium; species Neorhizobium tomejilense. The sequence continues at coordinate 840,378 of NZ_CAXUSO020000001.1, read as the reverse complement.
GCCGAAGCTTACCCCTGCAGGCTGATCAGGCCCGCTGAGCCGGATCAGAGACCAGGCAAGCGACGAGTCATTCGCCGCTGAAAAAGCTCCACAGGAGTCCCAGCGCGAGAAGGCCCATGACGATGCCGATCACGACATCCAGCACCCGCCAGGCGGCGGGTCTGGCAAACAGCGGCGCCAGAAACCGCGCGCCGTAACCGAGCCCGAAGAACCAGACGAACGAGGCAATCGCCGCACCGGCGCCATAGGCCACGCGTCCCGCCCCTTCGAAGGCCGCAGACAGGCTGCCGAGCAGCACGACCGTATCCAGATAGACATGCGGGTTGAGGAAGGTGAAGGCCAGGCAGGTCAGAACCGCCGCCTTCAGCCCCATCGGTTCCGGCGCGCCCGCCACCAACGCGGCCGGTTTTACCGCCCGGCGGAAGGCCATCACGGCATAAAGCCCGAGAAACACCGCGCCGCCCAGCGTCACCACCGAGATCAGCACGGGAGATTGCGCGACGATCGTGCCGAGCCCGCCAACGCCGGCGGCGATCAACGTCGCATCCGACAGGGCGCAGATCAGGCAGAGGATGAAGACATGGGCGCGAATCAGCCCCTGGCGCAGGATGAAGGCGTTCTGGGCGCCGATGGCGATGATCAGCGAAGCCCCGAGTGCGAGGCCGGAAAGGCCGGCGGAAAACAGGTTCATGGCATTGTCCGTCTAGGGAGGAGGCCGAGGGATCAGAAAAGCGACATCTGGGTGGAGTCGGGTTTCGGCTTTTTCGGCGGCTCCTCTTCCGGTTGGGCGACCGCGACCGGTTTCTGCAGATCCGGACCCATATTCGCGACCTTGTTGACGAGATCGGAGACCGGCAGCGCCTCGAAGAAATCTTCCTGGACGGGCCGCATCAGGTCGGCCACATCGCGCGGCTCCTGCGTCCTGCAGTCGAGCCAGCGGGCAAAATCCTCAGGCGCGATGACGACCGGCATGCGGTCGTGGATGTGGCGGATGCCGCCATTCGCGGCCGTCGTCATGATCGCCGCCGTATCGACTTCGGAACCGTCGGCTGAAGACCAGGTCTCCATCAGGCCGGCAAAGGCGATGACGCCGCCGCGCTTGGGGCGGATCCAATAGGCCTGCGGCTTGACGCCGCTTTCCTTCGGCGGCCGCCGCCATTCGTAGAAACCGGTGGCCGGGATCAGGATGCGGCGATGGCGCATGGCGGCGCGGAAGGACGCCTTGCCGATCGCCGTCTCGGAGCGCGCGTTGATCAGCAGCGGAAACTCCTTCATGTCCTTCACCCAGCCGGGGATCAGACCCCAGCGGGCAAGGAAGGCACGGCGCTCCGGCAGGTTGCTGCCCGGCTCACGCTTTTCCGACGACATGACGACGAGGATCGGCTGGGTCGGCGCGATATTGTAGCGTGCCGGGAAATCGTCGAGATCCGCCAGGCTAAAGAATTCCGAAATATCCTTGGGGGTCGCCGTCAGGGCGTAGCGTCCGCACATGCGAACTATGTGGCATCGGGCTTTCGAAGGGTCAAGCGCCGATCAGGCGCTGATGTCATGCGCCTCTAGGGCCGAACAGGATGATCGCCCCGCCGACCAGGCACACAGTGACGCCGAGAATGTCCCAGCGGTCCGGCACCCGGGCCTCGATGGCCCAGAGCCAGAGGATCGAGGCGAGGATATAGATGGCGCCATAGGCCGCATAGGTGCGCCCCGCCGCCTCGCTCGGCACCAGCGCCAGCAGCCAGGCGAAAACGACCAGCGATACCATGCCCGGCACCAGCCACCAGACCGGCTTTTCCAGCCTGAGCCACGCCCAGAAGGCGAAACAACCGGCGATTTCGGCAAGGGCGGCGAGGAAGTAGAGGGTGTAGGTTTTCATCAATTGCCTACCCGAAATCCTGCGGCTTCACATCCTGCGCACCGTGCATGACCCGTAGAACCACGATCCGGTCGAGATAGGACCGATAGTAGATGCAGCGTTGCCGATAGGGAAAGCCGCGCAGGCCGGGCGAAATATGGTCACGCGGCGAACCGGTGAAATCCACCTCGGCGATCCAGGCGATCTTGGCGGTGATGTCCGCCAGGAATTCCCGGGCATAGAAGGGGCTGCTTTCTGCGATAAAGCGACGGATGGCACGCAGGTCTTCGCGCGCAAGAGGTGCTACGATGAGGCGCTTGGGGCTAATGACCGTCGCCTTCGCTCATGACGTCGGCAAGCAGGTCTGCACCCGAGGCATATTCCTCACCGAGGCCCGCTTCGATTTCCGCATCCGCCGCATTGATCGCATGGCGCAGCGACTGGATGCGCATCTCATAGTCCGCAAGCATACGTATGCCTGCCCGAACGGCTTCGGTCTCGGTGCCAAAGCGCCCGTTCTTGACCAGATCGGACAGGATGCCATCATAGGCGTCGCCCAACGAGAATGTTTTCGCACGTGCCATGGCAAGCTCCTTTGCATGAAGCATACGATGAAATACAATACTTTTACAATACCGGCTGGACGGATGCGGCAGGTCGGCCTCATTGGAACAGGCGACAGAGTTAGGGATGACGTCGATGGCGGAATATAATGTGAAAAGGCCGATCCAGCGTTGCCCGTCACATCCCGGCGCGTTGCTCGAGGAGATCATCACGGCAACCGGCAAGACAAAGGTCGAGATCGCCGGACTGCTCGGCATCTCCCGCCAGCAACTCTACGATATCCTGCGCGAGCGCAAGCCCGTCTCGCCGAATGTCGCAGCCCGGCTCGGGAAGATGTTCGGCGATGGTGCCGCTATCTGGCTGCGCATGCAGGCCGCCCATGACGCCTGGCACGCGGAACGCGAGGTGGATGTCAGCAATATTCCCACTTTAAGCGCGGCGTGAAGCATTCCCAGCCCATTGAACCATAAAGACCGTAACATGCCCTCCTCTCCCCAAGCCGCGTCCTCCGCCATTCTCGAACGGGATGGCCGGTTTCTGCTGATTCGGCGGGTGAACCCGCCGTCGATGGATCTGTTCGCGTTTCCGGGCGGGCGGGCGGAGCCCGGCGAGACGCCGGACCAGACGGCGGTGCGGGAATTTCTCGAGGAGACCGGCATTGCGGTGCGCAATCCCGTCCTCTTCGCGACCTACGATCTGAAGAGCGAGAAAGAGGACAGGCGGCATTTCTTTCTGTCGGTCTTCCGTGTGGAGGCCGATCCCGACGCCCAGGCGATCGCCGCCGACGATGCGACCGATGCCGGCTGGTATACGGTCGAGGAGATCCGCGGCCTGGCTGTGCCGGCGAGCGTGCTCGAATGCGCCGAGAGGCTGGCGGCGGAGATCAATGCCCGCTAAGAATGCTCGCAAAACCGGCGCGATCGCGCCGCATCGGGACCCGTTCATGAAGCTCATTCCGCGACTTGGCTGCCTGACGCTGCTGGCAATCCTGGCGGCGACGCCGCTTGCCGCCCAGCCGGCGAAACAGCAGCCGGCAGCGCCGCCCCCGTCTCCGCCGGCCGAGGAAAAGCCGGCGCCTTATGACGTACAACTGACGCGGCTTGCGGAAGTGCTCGGCTCGATCCAGTATCTTCGCACGCTGTGCGGCGTCCCGACATCCGAATGGCGCGCCTCGATGCAGCAACTGCTGGATGCCGATACCGGCACCGAACCGAAGCGCCGCGAGCGGTTGACGGCGGCCTTCAATCGGGGGTACCGGTCGTTTGCCGCCGTGCACACGTCCTGCACGGATGCGGCAAGGACCGCCGAGGAGCGTTATCGTATCGAAGGCGCAACACTTGCGACAGAAATCGCGGCGCGCTTCGGAAATTAGAGGATTATTTACCTCTTTTGGCAGGAGGCCGTGTCGTTTTGATAAAAGGCTGATAAAGTTTTTAACGGGCTAGTAATTAAACGGGCACCGAGGACGACAGAATGCAGACAGGCCGCAACGACATCGACGACATGATTGTGCATGAGAAGATGCAGGCTGCCTTGGAATATCAGAGTGAGGCATGGGCAGACGGCCGTGCCGACGGTATCGAGCCGGAAATCATCGCCGACGCAGCTCTCGTACTTGCCATGCGGGAAACCATCCGCATTCATGGAGAAATGGGCGCCGAAGCCATGCTCGATTCGCTCAAGAGCCGCATGCTCGCCGGCGAATTCTCCCCCGAGCGCACTGTTCAATAACGATAGAGGTTTCCCGTGCGGAATGCGGCGGAAACGACGATAGCCCAATTGATCCTCCGCCTTTCGGCGGCAACGATGCTTGCCGCGGCGGTCGGCGGCCACGCTCTTGCGCTCTCCGAGCTGCGCCCGAGCGACGAGCCCAGTCAGCCCGAGCAGGGACAGAGCCGCGCCATCCTCCAGGCTTTCGAAGGTACGACCCTGCCGCAGCCGGGTCCTGCGATCAATCGGTCGGCACAGGCCGGCGACGCCAAGACGACCGCCCCCCCGGCGGACCCCAACGCCGCCAAGCCCGCGCCGGCTGACAGCAAGCCGGCGGAGATCATCCGCGACATGACCAAGCTGCCGGCGCCGGTCAAGCACATGCGCGAACAGCTCGTCGAGGCCGCGGCCTCCGGCGACATCGCCCGCCTGCGCGCCCTGATGGGAACAGGTGCCACCCAGACGCAGGTCATGAACGGCGAGTTCGAGGACCCGATCGAAACGCTGAAGAGCTTTTCGGGCGACGCCGAAGGCCAGGAAATCCTCGCCATCCTGCTCGACATCCTGTCCACCGGTGCTGCGCATTTCGACGTCGGCACGCCGGACGAGGCCTATGTCTGGCCCTATTTCGCAGGAAAGCAGCTTTCGACGCTGACGCCGCCGGAACGGGTCGACCTTTTGCGCATCGTGACGGCCGGCGACCTCGCCGGCATGGAAGAGAACGGCAACTACAACTTCTTCCGCGCCGGCATCAGCCCGGACGGCAAATGGAAGTTCTTCTCCGGCGGCGACTGAGCGAGCGTGGATGCTTTGATGGGTGCAGAACAGTGCGCCCAGCCGATCTCCCCCCTTGAGGGGGAGATGTCCGGCAGGGCAGAGGGGTAAACCTCCCAGCACACTTCTTCCGCCACTGCATTTGCCGCACCGTTGCTACCCCCCTGTCACCTTCGGTGACATCTGCCCCTCAAGGGGGGAGATCAGGGATTGTGCCGCACCGGCTCGCCTCAACGAACTTTGTTGGCAATCTCCCCGAACGCCTTGCCGCCGCCCCTGCGAAGACTTAACTCTCAGGTTCAGAACAACCGGATTCCCGTGCCATGCCCGCCGCCTTTCTTCCCTCGCGAAGCCTGATCCGCCTCACCGGCAAGGATGCGCAAGATTTCCTGCAGGGGCTGATCACCACCGACATCGATTCGCTACCGGAAGGTGAAGCCCGGCCGGGCGCGCTCCTGACGCCGCAGGGCAAGATCCTGTTCGATTTCCTGGTCTGGCGGGAGGGAGACGGGTTTGTCATCGAGACCGAAACGGCCCAGCGCGAGACGCTGATGCGGCGGCTGACGATGTACAAGCTGCGCGCAGCCGTAGATATCACGGTCGGTCCGGAAGACGGTATCACCGTGTTCTGGGGTGATGATTCGGGCAAGGGCTCGGTGAAGGATGCGGCCTTTGCCAAGGCCGGAATCCCCCTCGCCCGCGCTCCCGGCAAGCTGGATGACGGGCCGGAAGAAACCTATCACGCGTTGCGGATCGAAGCCGGCATCTCTCTCTCCGGGCACGACTATGCGCTGCAGGACGCCTTTCCGCACGACGTGCTGCTCGACCAGACGAGCGGACTTTCCTTCCGCAAGGGCTGCTATGTCGGCCAGGAAGTGGTCTCCCGCATGCAGCATCGCGGCACGGCGCGGCGACGGGTCGCGATCGTTTCGGGCGAAGCCGCCCTGCCCGCTTCCGGCACCGAGATCATAGCCGGCGGCAAGCCGGTCGGCACGCTCGGATCGGTTGCCGGAAACAAGGGGCTGGCGATCGTGCGCATCGACCGCGTCGGCGACGCCTTGGCACGCGGCGTGCCGCTTTCCGCTGGCGACGTGACCGTCAGCCTGGCGCTTCCCGCCTGGAGCGGGCTCTCCTTCCCCGTCGAGGCTGAAGAGGCCGAGACGTGAGCCCAGCGATGACGGCACCACGTGCCTGGCAACGGATGCTGTCGGGACGCCGGCTCGACCTGCTCGATCCCTCGCCGCTCGACATCGAAATCTCCGATATCGCCCACGGGCTTGCCCGCGTCGCCCGCTGGAATGGCCAGACGCGCGGCGACCATGCCTTTTCCGTCGCCCAGCACTGCCTTGTCGTCGAGGAGATCTTCCGCCGCTGCAACGAGGCCTGCTCGGCCGATGCGCTGCAGATGACGATGCTGCACGATGCGCCGGAATATGTGATCGGCGACATGATCTCGCCGTTCAAATCGGTGGTCGGCGGCGGCTACAAGGCGGTCGAACAGCGGCTGGAGGCGGCGATCCACCTGCGCTTCGGCCTGCCGCCGCATCCGAGCCGCGAACTCAAAGCGCTGATCAAGAAGGCCGACACGATCGCTGCCTTTTTCGAGGCCACGGAACTTGCCGGCTTCTCGGTCACCGAGGCGCGGAAATTCTTCGGCCAGCCGCGCGGCATCACCCGCGACATGCTGCCGATCCAGCCAATGCCGGCGCTGACGGCGCAGCAGCTTTTCCTCGACCGGTTCCATCAGATCGAGGCCGAGCGCGCGGGCAAGACACCATGACCGCGATCGTCGTCTGCCCGCTGAGCTCCATCGCCGAGACCGCCGTCCGCCACAAGGCGCGCGAAATGGTGAGCCTGATCGCCGAGGGCCAGGACTTTCACCGGCCGGGCGTGATTGCCGCCGACCGCCACCTGAAGCTGGCGATGAACGACATCGGTTTTGCCGGCACGGGAGGTCTGATCGCGCCCAGCGAGGCGCATGTGGAAAGCCTGATCGGCTTTGTGCGCGACTGGGACCAGGCAGCGCCGATCGTCATCCATTGCTGGATGGGCGTCTCCCGTTCACCTGCCGCAGCGGTGATCGCCGTTCTCTCGCTACACCCGGAGGAGGACGATTTCGCGCTGGCTGCGAGGCTTCGCAGCGTCGCGCCGCATGCGACCCCGAATACGCGGCTGATCGAGATCGGTGACCGGCTGCTCGCCCGCAACGGCCGGCTGATTGCTGCCATCAAGGGGATCGGCCGCGGCGCCGAGACCGATGGCCGGGCCTCCTTCATCCTGCCGCTAAAAATCTCGCCTTGAACCAGAAAGTTGAATTTTCCTAATTGTTTAGCTCGGGGTTAAAAAGCTCCACTTTTATCTTGACGTCGCGGCCTGCTGCCCCAATTAACGGCGAAACTAAAATCAGGAGCAGACCGCCGGATGGACCAGGCGTCGGAATTCGTTGTGGCGACCAGGGCGGCGCTCGCTCAGTTGAGCGCGCTGGCGGTGCAATATTCCTTCTCCGCGGTCGGCGCGATCGTTCTCCTCATTCTCGGCTGGATGGCCGCCGGCCTGATCAGCCGCTGGGCTCATCGCGGCCTGTCGCGCATCCACGGCATTGACGCGACGCTGTCGCAATTCTTCTCCAACATCATCCGTTATGCGATGCTGGTTCTCGTCGTCGTCATGGTGCTCGGCCAGTTCGGTGTGCAGACGGCATCGGTGCTTGCGGCGCTGGGCGCGATCGGCCTTGCCGTCGGTCTCGCGCTGCAGGGCACGCTGCAGAACATCGCGGCGGGCATCATGCTCCTGGTCCTGCGACCGTTCCGGGTCGGCGAGAGCATCGAGACCGGCAGCGTCACCGGCACGATCGTCGATGTCGGGCTGTTTGCGACCGAGCTTCGGACCGCCGACGGCGTCTATCGGCTGGCGCCCAACTCGACATTGTGGAACGTGCCGATCACCAATTACAGCCGGCTGAAGACGCGCCGCAACGAGATTTCGGTCAGTATCGGCACCGACCGCGATATCGGCCGGACCCAGGCAAAACTGATGGCGATCGCCAGCGGCGACAGGCGGGTGCTGAAAGACCCGGCGCCGACCGTCTACGTCGCCGAATTCGATGCGGGCAGCGCCAAGCTGACGCTGCGCTACTGGACGAAGAGCAGCGACTGGTGGGAAACCGGCCGCGACCTGACCAGGGAGGTCAAGCTCGCCTTCGATAAATTCCCTGGCGACAAATTGCCGGAACAGATTCCAGACCCTCAGGTAGAAACCCGCAACGTCACCGGTGAGAGCGGACCTCCGGCTCCTCACGGTGCGGACGAACCGGTCACGCAGCGGACCTGAAGGAAAGGATGCATCGGGGCCGGCTTTTTACGAGGAAGCCGGCCCCGATGCCCAAATTTTCACGAGAATCGGCTCGGCGATCGCCGTCACACGGCCTTGAGGTCGTATTCCTCGCTGCCCGACCAGACGACGTCCCAGGACGCTCCCGGGCGTACGTTGCGGATGGCAGTCGGCTCGAAGGCGACGAGGCAGCGGCCTTGATCGTGCCGCACCGACGGATAGATCAGTCCGTCATGGCCGTCGCGCCTCAATCTTTCGGCAAGCGCCTGCCCCTGGGGATAACCGATCGCGAGATCCGGATCGAGCGCCGGGTGGCCGCGTTCGTCGGTGATGTCCGGATACTCGCCGATAAAATCCGCCAGCAGTTCCACATAACGCGCGGTCTCTTCGAAGAGGCCGATGAACCTCAGTTCCCGCGTCTTGTGGAAGGCGACCTCGGCGATCGACGTCATCGTGTCCCAGCTGCAGTACCAGGCGCCGCGGTTTTCGTCGTTGAAGCGGTTCCCGCCTTTTCTCGTATAGGTGAAAGCGGCGTTGATATGGGTGTTGCCGTAAACCTGCAGGTCGTGCCTGCGGCGTTTCCAGGCGAGCTCGCGGCGGTCGAGATGCAGGTTCAATCCCCGCTCGGCCGTCAGCCGGGCACTGGTCATGCCCTCGATCTCGGCAAGGATCGCCAATTCCTCGTCGCTATCGACCAGGCCGCGCAGGCTAGGCGGCTTGTGATAGGTCGCCGGGATCAGCCGCACCAGGCCCCGGTCGCTGACAGGCGTGACGATCACGCGCCGCCCCGCAGGGCGTCGAGGTAGTTTCGGACGGCAAGGAACTGCGGCAGCCCCTCCTCGATCAGCGTATCGATCGGGCGGGTACCGCGGAATAGCGGTCCCTCGTTCGGCAACGTCATCCATCTGGAAGCGATCGGATCGCTGAAATAGAGTTTTAAAGCCTTATAGATGCCGATGACGGCGCTGAGGCGCAGCATCTGGTCCTTGGTCAAGCCGCCGGAATAGCCGGGTTTCCGGGCACGTTTCCAAGTGCTTTCCGACATGTCGGCAAGGGCCGCCGCCTCGTTCACCGGCACGCCCCATTCGGCCACGACATTGCCGAAGGCCTTCAGCGCGACGGCCGTCAGCTGCTCTGCTTTTTCTTTTCTGGCGGCGACTTCCATGGGCAAGGCTCCTTTGAGTCGAGTGCAAATGTAGCTCATTTGCACTCGATGTAAAGGTCAAATGGCCCGTTTCGCTCGGAGGCTCCTCACTGCGACATGGTCGAGCGGTGGGCCCAGCCGGTCATGCGCCGCTCGATCCAGGCCATCAGCGCGTACATAGCGATACCTTCGACGGCGAGCATCAAGAGACCGGCGAAGACCAGCGGCACGTTGAACTGGCTCTGGGCCGAACTCATCATATTGCCGAGGCCGTAGTTTGAGGCGACGGTTTCCGAGACGACCGAGCCGACGAAGGCGAGCGTGATCGCCACCTTCAGCGAGCCGAAGAAATAGGGCATCGAGCGCGGAATGCCGACCTTCAGCATGATGTCGAGCTTCTTTGCGCCGAGCGCGCGCAGCACGTCCTCAGTCTCCGGCTCGATCGTGGCAAGGCCGGTCGCGACGTTGACGACGATCGGGAAGAAGGAGATCAGGAAGGCGGTTAATATGGCCGGTACGGCGCCGATGCCGAACCAGATGACCAGGATCGGCACGAGCGCCACTTTGGGGATGGCGTTGAAGCCGATCATCAACGGGTAGAGCCCGGCATAGATCGCCTTCGACCAGCCGATGAAGAGGCCGATCGCCAGGCCCGCGACGACGGCGATCGCGAAACCGACGGTGGTCGTATAAAGCGTCTGGAGAGAATTCTTCCAGATCGGCGACCAGTATTGGACGATCGCCTGAAAGACGCGGGAGGGCGCAGGAAGGATGGTCGGCGGCGTCTGCAGCACGATAACCAGCAGTTCCCAAAGGACGAAGAGCCCGATCGTGTAAAGCCAGGGGGCGAGCGTCACCCAGTTGATGCGCTGGGCAAGCGGCTTCGCCGGCGAGGCGGGAGCGGCGGTATTTCCGGTCACGATAATCATGCGACCACCCTCGCGCTGGCGATTTCGCCATGCAGTTCATGCACCATGTCGTTGAAGGCCTTTTCGTACATGACTTCCAGATCGCGGGGCCGCGCGAAAGGCACTGTATGTTCCTTCAGCACCTTGCCGGGACGGGCGCTCATTACGAAGATGCGGTCGGCGAGGAAGGTCGCCTCGCGCAGGTCGTGGGTGACGAGGACGATGGTGACGCCTTGGGCCGCGTGCAGGTCGCGGATGACGCACCACAGTTCTTCACGGGTAAAGGCGTCGAGCGCGCCAAAGGGTTCGTCGAGCATCAGCAGTTCGGGTTCGTGGATAAGTGCGCGGCAGAGATTGGCGCGCTGCTGCATGCCGCCTGAAAGCTGCCAGGGAAATTTCGAGCCGAACCCTTTCAGGCCGACGGTTTCGAGCAGGTGCTCGGCCTTCTCGACATATTCCTTCTTGTTGGCGCGCAGGCGGTGGCGGTGTCTCTCGACGATTTCGAGCGGCAGCAGGATGTTGTCGAGCGTGGTGCGCCAGGGCAGCATGGTCGGGTTCTGGAAGGCCATGCCGACGATCGAGACCGGCTTGGTCACCTGTTTGTCCGCCACGATCACCACGCCGCTCTGCGGGATGTGCAGGCCGGTGACCAGTTTCATCAGGGTCGACTTGCCGCAGCCGGACGGGCCGACGACGGCCGCGAACTCGCCCTTGCCGACCTTCATGGTGAGGCCGGAGACGGCAAGCGTGCCGGCCGGGCCGCCATAGCGCATGTCGACATTGTCGATGGAAACGAGGTGCGTCATTTGGTCTCCGTCTGCTGGCGGCTTGTTCCTCTTCTCCCCTCGGGGAGAAGGTGGCCCGGAGGGTCGGATGAGGGGGCGCCCGCCGCAGGTTCGGCCCTTCGCTTATCGCGCAAGGCGTCGCTACGCTCCTCCCCCTCATCTGCCCTATCGGGCATCTTCTCCCCGAGGGGAGAAGATAGATCCTATTACGGCAGCATACGCTCCGCCTTGGCAGGCAGGAAGCTGGCGTCGAAAACCTGCTCGGCCTTGACGTTGCCCTTGAGGCCCATGGAGACCTTCAGCGTGTCGATCGAGGCGGCAAGGCGGGCCGGGTCGATGCCGCCGAAGCCGTTGGCGACCACGTAGGGCGTCTTGATGTTCATCGCATTCGCCATCTTGAGGCGCTCGAGCTCGATATCCTTGTTGAGCGTCTCGTTGCGCTTGAGGACTGCGGTAACGCCCTCTTCCGGCTTGGCGACGGCATCGGCAAAACCCTTGGCAAGCGCCTTCAGGAAGCCCTTGACTGCGGCCGGGTTCTTGGCCGCGAAATCGGTGTTGATCAGCACCGCGTTGCCGTAAAGGTTGAGGCCGTGCTCGGCCATCAGGATGGTGGCGATGTCGTCATCCTTGATGCCCTGAGCCTTCAGGTTGAGGATGACCGAGAAGGCGAAACCGAAGACCGCATCGACCTTGCCCTGGGCGAGCATCGGCTCGCGGACCGGGAAGCCGATCGATTCCAGCGTGATCTTCGAATCGTCGATCTTGGCGACCTGCTTGAAGGCCTTCCACTGCGCGAAGGCACCATCCGGAGGAGGCGCGCCGAGCTTCTTGCCCTCCAGCGACTTCGGATCGGTGGTGATGCCGAGCGACTTGCGGCCGACGACCGCAAAGGTCGGGCGCTCGTAGACCATCATTGCGGCCTTGATCTTCTGGGAGCCGTCCTCGTCCAGGAACTTGATCAGCGAGTTGATGTCGCCGAAACCCATCTGGTAGGCGCCGGTGGCAACACGCGGGATCGCCTCGACCGAGCCGTTGCCGGTATCGATGGTGACGTCGAGGCCTTCGGCCTTGAAGTAACCCTTGTCCTGGGCGAGCAGGAAGCCGGCGGCCGGGCCTTCGAATTTCCAGTCGAGCGTGAACTTGACTGCGGTTTGCGCCACAGCCTGGCCGGCCGGCATGGAAAAGCCGGCGGCAAGCGCCAGCGCCGCGACGGCCGAGAGTTTTGAAAGCAGTCTGCGCGAGATCATGAAAGGTCGTCCCCCTGGAGTTTTTTGTGCGGATGGGCTGCATCCAAGCGCTTATTCGGGGGCCGCGCAAGTCGAAACTGCACATAAAACAATCATATTTTCATATCGCATACTCAATATGCATATGCAGCTTTGGTGCACATGACGCCGCCTATCTTTTCAGCAGGAGCCGCCGCGCCACCTGGGACCGTCCAGACCACGTTGCAAAGGACCTGCCGGCTACCGGATGCGGCAAACGGAACTCCGAAACGACAATAGTTTCCAAGGCTTCCGATTGGAAATTGGCTGTGGAACGGCTCTTCCCTTCCCTCGTCCGGCAATTGTATAAACGCACGACCGAACTCTTCACCTGCGAGCGTGCCGATGATCGAAATCCTCCTTCTGCTGCTGGTGATCCTAATGACAGGTCTCCACCGCAAGACATCGGCCCGGGTGACGTTGCTTGAAAAGGAGCTTGAGGCGGTCAAGGCGGATCTCCTGGCTCGGCAACCGGTTTTCGCTGCCACGCCCATGGCGGGGCCGGCGGCCGTTCCAGCCGCAGCAGCGGCTGTCACCACCGAGACGGTGGTCGTCGAAGAACCGCCTGCTCAGGCAGAGCCGGTGCCCGAGGCTGTTCCGGCTGCGCCCGCGGCCCTGCCGGAGGAGACGATCGCGGCAAGCACGACGGCCGAGGAGGCTCCGGCCATAGAAGAGGCTCCTGCCCCGGCTGTAGCGAGGGCACCGACGCCGGCCAAGCCGAAGACCAAAGAAAACCTCGAAAGCTATCTCGGTGCACGCTGGCCGGTCTGGGTCGGCGGCGTGGCCCTTGCCTTCGGCGGCATCTTCCTGGTGCGCGCCTCGATCGAGGCCGGGCTGCTCGGACCGGGCGCACGCCTCGTGCTCGCCTGCCTGTTCGGCCTCATCCTGATGGCCGGCGGCGAGATCGTCCGGCGCCGGGCGATGCCTCAGGTATCCGATCGGTTCAGCAATGCGATGATCCCCGGCGCGCTGACGGCGGCGGGTGCAGTGACGCTGCTGGGCGCGATCTATGCGGCCTACGGCGTTTACGGATTTATCGGCGCAACGCCGGCCTTCATCCTGCTCGCGCTCGTATCCTTCGCAACCATCGGACTGTCGCTGCTGCACGGGCAGGCGCTGGCCGGGCTCGGCCTGCTCGCTTCGCTGCTGACGCCGGCCCTGGTCGCCAGCGAACAACCGAACCCCAATGCGCTGTTCGCCTTCCTCTGCCTCACCTGGGTGGCCGTCAATGCCGCCTCGCGCTTCCGCCGCTGGACGATCGTGCCGATGCTCGCCAATATCGGCATCGGGCTTTGGGCGATCGCCTACACGTTCGGCGCCGCCGAGTTCGACCCGATGCCCTCGACCCTGACGCTGATCGTGATGATCGCCGGCACCGGCTTCTTCTGGCCGGGGGCCGCCTATGGCACCGACCGTGTGGCCAAAAGCGGCTGGAGCGGGATGCTCGGGCGCCAGCCGCTGGCCATCACGCTCTCGGTGGCGATCATGTCGGTGCTGCCGGCGCTCGCCATGCTGGTGGCGGACACGGTCACCGGCATCGATCCGTACTTCGCCTCCGCTGCCGTGATCGCGGCCCTCGCCGCCCTCGGCGCCAGCCGTGCCTATACGGTTTGGCCGGCGATGATCGCCGCCTGCGGGTCGGTGCTGGTCCTTGCCGTCGTGGCGCTGATGCTGCTCGATACCTATGTGCCGCAACCGGTCGGCAACGAACCGCTGCCGGTCGTGACCTATGCGACGGAAATCGCCATCAGCCTGCTGCTCGGGGCGGTGTTCACGCTGCTCGGCTTTGCGTTCCTGAAGCGCTTCCGCAGGGCGGAGCCGGAATTCTCGATGGTCTGGAGCGTGCTGATGTCCGGCGTGCCGGTGGCGCTGGCGACGATCAGCTTCCTCAATTTCGGCAATCTCGGACGCGACTGGACGCATGGGCTCTACGGGGCCGGCCTCGGCCTCGTGCTGCTGGCCGGTGCCGAATGGCTGTTCCGCGAGCGTGACGAGACGAGCGATGGACGCATCGACCGGGCGGCCAATTTCTTCATCGCCGGCTCGTTTGCCGGCTTCACGTTCGCGCTGCACGCGCTGACCAACGGCATCGTCACCACCATTTTCCTGTCCGTGCTGGGCTTTGCCTATGTACTGGGCATGCGGGCGCGGCCATGGCCGGCGCTTCCCTGGATGATGGCGGCGGCGATCCTGATCGTGTTCGGCCGGATCGCCTGGGAGCCGACGCTGATCGGCCAGAACAGTCTCGGCACCACGCCGTTCTTCAACGCGCTTCTGCCGGGCTACGGCATTCCGACGCTGCTGGCGATCGTGACGGCCTATCTGCTGAAGGATTCCGCCGATTTCCGCATCCGCAACCTCATGCAGACGCTTGCCTCGCTCGCCGCTCTCATGACGGTTGCCGTTCTGGTGCGCCACGCGATGAACGGCGGCGTGCTCGACGACCGGGTGCCGACGCTTGGCGAGCAGTCGATCTACACGCTGCTGACGGTCGGCTTCTCGGGCATATTGATGACGCTCGACCTCAAGTCGCCGAGCCCGGTGTTCCGCTGGGGTTCGATGATCGCCGGCGTGCTTGCGACGATCAACGTTCTGTCGCTGCACGTGTTTGCGCTCAACCCCTATTTCAGCGGCGAAAACACCGGCGCCTGGCCTTTCCTCAACCTGCTGCTGCTCGGTTATCTTCTGCCCGGCCTCGCCTATGCGCTCGTTGCCTATTACGCACGCGGGCGGCGGCCGATGCCCTACGTGGTCATGCTGGCGCTCGCAGGCGCGGTGCTCGGTTTCCTCTGGGCGACGCTTTCCGTGCGGCGCTTCTGGCAGGGTGAAAACATCGCCGACTGGAAGGGCTTCATTGCGGCCGAGACCTATACCTATTCGGTGGTCTGGCTGCTGATCGGCGTGGCGCTGCTGGCAATCGGCTCCAAGCTCGATGCCAAGAGCCTGCGGCTGGCTTCCGCCGGCCTCGTGCTGGTCGCGGTGATAAAGGTGTTCCTGGTCGACATGTCGAACCTTGAAGGGATTCTGCGGGCGCTGTCCTTCATCGGGCTTGGTGCGGTGCTGATCGGGATCGGGCTTTTCTACCAGCGCATTCTGGTGAACAAGAGCGGTGAACCCGCAGCTATCGATTCCCAGGAACCCGCTTCGTGACCGTTTCGCTTATCGCCGCCTTTTCACCCTTCGAGGCGCTTGCCGAGACCCTGATCCCGCATGCGACCGAAGGCGACGACGGCTCGCACGACATCGCCCATATCCTGCGCGTCTTCCGTAACGCGATGCGCATCCATGCCAAGGAGGGCGGCGACGGGCGGGTGCTGGCCGCTGCCGTGCTGCTGCATGATTGCGTTTCGGTGGAAAAGAACTCGCCGCTGCGGGCGCAGGCCTCGCGGCTGGCGGCGGAAAAGGCCGCAACCATCCTTGCCGATCTCGGCTGGGACAAGACGGATATCGCGGCCGTCGCGCATGCGGTGACGGCGCACAGCTTTTCCGCCAACATCTTGCCCGAGACGCTGGAGGCCAGGATATTGCAGGATGCGGACCGGCTGGATGCGATCGGCATGGTGGGGGCGGCGCGCTGTTTCTATATCGCCGGGCGCATGGGGTCCGGCCTCTACGACCCGGCCGATCCGCTCGCCAAACATCGCCCGCTCGACGACAAGGCGTTTGCGATCGACCATTTCGAGGTGAAACTGTTCAAGCTCGCCGACGGCTTCCAGACGGCGACGGGCCGCGCGCTTGCCACCGAGCGGCATGAGCGCCTGCGCCAGGTGCTCGACCTCTTCATCGACGAGATCTGAAGGAGAAACCATGCGGATCAGCGAACTCAACGTCTATCCCCTGAAAAGCGGCCGCGGCATTGCGCTTGACCACGCGGAGATCACGGCCGCGGGCATTCCCGGCGACCGGGAGATGATGGTCGTCGATCCGACAGGCATGTTCATCACCCAGCGGGAACTGCAGTCGCTTGCCCGGCTTCAGGTCTATCCGGGAACCGATGCCATGCGCTTCGCCATGGAAGGTCAGGGGGAGATCAGCGTCGCCCGACCGCCGGCTGAGCGGCGCATGGAAACCGTGGTGTGGAAATCCAGCGTCAATGCGGCGCTCGCCGACGATGCGGCCAATGCGGTGCTGTCGAAATGGCTCGGGCGCGATATCCGGCTGGTGTTCTTCGACAATGGGGCAAGGCGCGTCGCAAGCCCGGAATGGGCGGGCGACAATTCGCCGGTGACCTTTGCCGACGGCTACCAGGTGCTGGTGACCACGACCGGGTCGCTTGCCGCGCTCAATGCGGACATGGCGGCGAGAGGCGAAGGCGCGGTCGGCATGGAACGGTTCCGGCCGAACATCGTGCTCGACCACGACGAACCTTGGGCGGAGGACGGCTGGACCGGCATCGAAATCGCCGGCATCCGCTTCGATTTCGTCAAGCCCTGCGCCCGCTGCATCATGACCACCCAGGACCAGCAGACCGGTTCGCGCGACGTGCCGGACCCGATCCCCGCCATGGGCCGCATCCGCATGTCCGCCGACCGGCGCGTGCCCGGCCCGCTGTTCGGCTGGAACGCGGTGCCGCGCGGCACAGGCCATATCAAGGTCGGCGACATCGCGACGGTGGTTGCCGAGCGGGCGGAAGCCTGGGCGATCAAGCGGCGGGCCTGACACGACTGACGGAAATTGGTTGGCGGCGGAGGCTCTGGTTTGTCGAGGTGCCGCCCCTCATCCGCCTGCCGGCACCTTCTCCCCGTTTTGACCGGGAGAAGGAGTTATGCCGCACCGTCGCGGCTCCCCCTCGCCCCGTTAAAAACGGGGAGAGGGTCGCCGAGCGCAGCGGAGGCGGGGTGAGGGGCTCGCCTCCCCAAAGAGATCACTCAGCAGGATTGAGCGCCCCTGCCCCTGGCACCGCCTGCCGATCCGGCCGGCTCAACAATCCGTAACCGGCGAGCATGGTGGTGAGCGCCAACGCGCCGCCTGCGACGGCGACCCAGAAGCCGCTGGAGGCGCCGTAGGCATCGATCGTCCAGCCGGCGAGCGAGGAGCCGGCGGCAAAGCCGATGCTGACGCCGGTCATCGCATAGGTGATGCCTTCCGTGACCTGCGACGAGGGAACGATGCGCTCGATCAGGGTCATGGCGCTGATGAAGGTCGGCGAGATCGCCGCCCCGGCAAGGAAGATGACGGCCGTCAGCGCCCAGAGGCTGCCGACGAAAGGCATGGGCAGCGTGGTGACGGCGGCGACCAGGCTTGCGAAGAGCAGCCGGCGGGCCAGCGACGACTTGAACTTGATGGCGCCGAAGACGAGGCCGACCACGAAGGACCCGGCGGCATAAGCCGACAGGATGTAGCTGGCGGCACCCTTGTTGCCCAGCGCTTCCGAGAAGGCGACGACCGAGACTTCCGCCGTGCCGAAAATGGTGCCCATGCCGGCAAAAACCACGACCAGGAACCACATGGGCAGCAGCCGCATGACCGAACCACCGCCTTTCATCCGCTGCGGATCGACTTTCGGCTCGGTCGACTTCTGGACCACGAACAGCGCCGTGCCGACGGCGAGGAAAGCGGCGGAGGCGAGCACGCCCGCTTCCGGGAAGAGCGCGACGCTGAGGCCGATGCCGAAGACCGGGCCGCAGATATAGACGAGCTCGTCCATCACCGATTCGAAGGCGAAGGCGGTGTGCAGTTCCGGCCGGTCGCGATAGATTTCCGACCAGCGGGCGCGCACCAGCGCCATCATGCTCGGCATCAGCCCGGCGACGAAGGCGAAGGCGAACAGCGTCCAGTTCGGCCAGCGCATCCAGGCGGCGGCGGCAAGGCCGACAAGCGCCAGGAGAGTGATGATCGTGGTCGGCACCAGCACCGCCGACTGACCCCTGGCATCCACCCAGCGCGACACCTGCGGGGAGATGAAGGCGTTTGCGAGTGCGAAGGTGGCCGAGACCGCGCCGGCCAACCAATATTCGCCATGCGTCTGGGACAGCATGGCAACGAGGCCGATCGTCGTCATCGGCAGCGGCAGCCGCGCCACGAAAGCAGCGGCGGAAAAACCTTTGGTACCCGGCCTTGCGAATATTTCGCGATAGGGATTGGGCATAACCTGCTCCTTGGGTTATTTTGAATGAGGACTTACATACGCCGCGTATGTGAGCTAAATAGTCGCATACGTGCCGTATGTCAATTCACATACGGAACGTATGCGAATAATTCGGAGTCCGCATGGCAGAAAAGATGGCAGACAAGATCGCACCCGAGATGGCTCCCGGCACGGGCCCGAAGAGCGCCGCCAGGCCGCGCAAGGAAATGATCGCCGAAACGAAGGCCAAGCTGATCGCCGCCGCACGGCATGCGTTTGCGCGCCAAGGTTATGCGGAAGCCTCGATGGATGATTTCACCGCCGGCGCCGGGCTGACGCGCGGGGCGCTCTACCACCATTTCGGTGACAAGAAGGGCCTGCTGATGGCGGTGGTCACACAGATCGACGCAGAAATATCCGATCGGCTCTGCGAGATCTCGAGCCGGGCCGACAATACCTGGCGCGGCTTCGTCGACGAATGCGTCGCCTATATCGAGATGTCGCTGGAGCCGGAGATCCAGCGGATCATGCTGCTCGACGGCCCGGCGGTGCTCGGCGATCCGTCGCAATGGCCAAGCCAGAGCGCCTGCATCCGCACCACCACCGCAAGCCTCCAGAAACTGATCGACGACGGCACGATCCGCCCCGCCGACGCCGAAGCCACCGCCCGCCTCGTCAACGGCGCCACCTTGAGCGCCGCACTCTGGATCGCCAGTGCCGAGGACCCGGAGGCGGTGTCGAAGAAGGCGGTGGAGGCGTTTCTGACGCTGGTTTCGGGGTTGTTGGTGGAGAGGTGAGCGGGGGACGGGCCGATATCCATCACATTGCTCAGCCGACATCACCTCCCCCGGCTGCACGAAATAAACATGTATATTCTTGTTATTGACGGGATTTCGTTAAAGATGCTATTTTAGCTCTAAATGAGGTATCCCATGCTCTACAAGCTAGAGATTGAAAACTTCTTCTCTGTCCGCGATCCGCAGGTGCTCGATCTGACGGTCGATGGAAAAGTGCCTGATCCTGAAGGCCGCTATGGCCCCATCTTCGAGGGCGCGGACGTGCGCGCGCCGAAGGTCGTCGCGCTCTATGGCGCGAACGCCTCGGGCAAAACGACGGTGTTGCGCGCACTCGAATTCATTGTGACTATGATCCGCGACAGTGTAGCGCGCACGGTGCCGGGCTTCGCTGGTATTGAGCGTTTCAACGATGTGGAATCTGCCAATCGGCCGATCCGGTTCGCGATCGAGCTGGGCGGCATCATGAACCTGACGCCCGAAATCTTTCAGCGCGCCACGAACGGCGAAAAAGTCGAGAAAGGCACCTACCGCTACGAACTGGAAATTGAACTCAAGGAAGGGCTTGCGGTAAGGATCGCGTCTGAGGCGCTGCGCCAGAAGCCGAACGGCCAAGGGAAATGGCAGCGCGTCTATGAACGCGATGCCGAGGGCAAGGTGAAGGACTCCAAGACCTTTAGCCTCTCGGGATTCCAGCACCTCGTGAAAACACTCGCCGGCAATCATACGGTGCTGTCGTCGTTTGCGAAATTCCAACACCCGACCGCGCAGCTCCTCGTGGATACGGCGCGCAAGGCCTTCTTCCAAATTGAGCCTCTGCACTCCTTCGTCGATCGCGACGTGATCGACTATCTGAAGAACCAGCCCAACGTCGTCTCGCGACTGAAGGATGAGCTAAGCCGCATCGACGTGGGCGTGGAAGGGATGCGCTTTCAGAATACGGACAACGGGCCGCTGCTGCTTTTCAAGCACGCGGGGCTTGCGGTCGAAATGCCTTGGCTGATGGAAAGCCACGGCACGCGGGCCTTTATCAAGATGTTCCCGTTCATCATGAGCGCGCTCGACATGGGTGGTATCGCCGCGATCGACGAAATGGACGCTGCCATTCATCCGAACATGCTGCCCGAACTGGTGCGCTGGTTCTATGCGGCTTCGGGGCGCAACAAATTCGATGCACAGCTCTGGCTTTCCTGCCATTCGGCCTCGCTGCTCGATGACCTCAACAAGGAGGAAATCGTGATCTGCGAGAAGGACCGGCAGGGCCGCAGCCACCTTTACAGCCTCATGGACGTGAAGGTGCGCCGCGACGAGAACCACTACCGCAAATATCTGAGCGGTGCATACGGCGGGGTTCCACATCTCGGATGAGCCGTCGTCGCCCACCATACATCGAGCTTCGCCGTCCGGTATATATCGGCTGCGAGGGCGCGTCAGAAGTCGGTTATGCCGGTTTTCTGCAAGACCTGATTCGCGATGCCAATTTGCCGGTGCACCTGCACGTTGACGAATTGGGGCCGGGGACCGGCGATCCGCTATCGCGTATCGAAATGGCGGTGCTGCGCCTCAAGCTGCTTGAGAGGAAACGCAGTGCGCCCGCGGAACGCTTTGCGCTTTTGGATTTTGACCAGGCTGAGCGCGATCCGCAGCGCGCGGAGCGAACGCGCAAGCTCGCGGCCGACAACGGAATCACGATCCTCTGGCAACGGCCCTGTTTTGAGGCGATGCTGCTACGCCATCTGAAGGGCAAAGCGGCCAACCGGCCGCCCGATACGCCGGGGGCGATTAAGGCGCTCGAAAAGGAATGGCCGGAATACAAAAAGCCCATGACGCGCGCCAATCTGGCACGACGGATTGATCGGGATGCCGTCCTGCGGGCAGCACGTGTCGAGGCCGAACTGCAAGGCCTGCTCCGCTGCATCGGGGTGCTTTAGCGATCGGGACGCGCGCGACTTCCGCGCGATCGGCAGCGGTCAACTGGTGGCAACGGCCGCCTCACCACATCCACCTTCCGACCGGACATTCCGGAATCGACCCCAATCGACTACGGCTCCAAGCGAGGTTCATGTCCGCTTTCGGCAAAAGCGGCCACCCCACCCCCACTCCCCCGCCTCACGCATGGCAGCTATTCGCAAAAAGCAGGTTGTCCGGCCCCTTGCCGAACGGTCACAACGGGGTCATCACCATATGCTGCTCATGCGCCGGCCGGGTTTCCGGGCGGTTTCCCCGAAAGAGACTGCCTTCATGACCCCTCGGTCCACCGGCCTCATCTGCGCCATTGCGGCGGTGACGATCTTTTCGATGCAGGACGGGATTTCCAAACATCTGGGCAGCGCCTATCCGCCGATCTTCATCACCATGATCCGCTACTGGGCGTTCGCGGGCTTTGCGTTTGCACTGGCCAGCCGCTCGGCGGGCGGGGTGAAGGTTGCGGCGAACGCCCACCGGCCCTGGCTGCAGGTTGCCCGCGGCGCGCTTTTGGCGGTGCAGATCGTCATCTCGATCTTCTCCTTCTCGCATGTCGGGCTCGCGGCCAGCCACACGATGTTTGCGGCGACGCCGCTGGTAGTCGCCTGTCTTTCGGTGCCGTTTCTCGGCGAAAAGGTCGGCTGGCGGCGGTGGACGGCGATCGGCATCGGCTTTATCGGCATCCTTCTGATCGTCAACCCGCTCAACGCCACCTTCGACGCCCGGATCGTCATCCCGATGGTCGCGACGCTGATGTTCGGGCTCTATTCCGTGATGACCCGGCTTGCCAGCCGCACCGACACCTCCGACACGGCGTTTTTCTATACCGGCGTCGTCGGCGCGGTGACGATCACCGTCGTCGGCCCGTTCTACTGGACGCAGGTCACGCCCGCAGACTGGCTGTGGATGCTGGTGCTCTGCATCACCGGCATAAGCGGGCATTACCTTCTGATCCGCGCCTTCAACCTGCTCGATGCGGTGGTCGTGCAGCCGATGTCCTATATCCAGTCGGTGCTGGTCTGCCTGATCGGCGTCTTCGTGTTCGGCGAAGTGATGACCGCCAACATGATCCTCGGCGTCGCGATCGTCATCGGCGCCGGCATCTTCACCATCTGGCGGGAGGCCCGGCTCGGCCGCGCCGCGCCGCCGGCGATCGACCCGCCGGGCACGCCGTAAGGCAGCGCACCATCAATCCTGGTGATGGATTGATTGAGCAAAAGTTGTTTTAAGAACAGCGGCGCACGCGGTATGTTTTGCTCCTTGTGTTCGAGGAGATTCCCATGCCCACGTCCGCGTCGCCATCCGTGCTCCCCTCGAGGCCGAAACCGGCTTCCATGCCCTGGCTGATCATCGTCGCCGGCGCCCTGATCGCCATGCTGACCTTCGGCCCGCGCTCCGCCATGGGCTTCTTCCAGCTTCCGATGCTCTCCGACACCGGCTGGGACCGGTCCACCTTCGGGCTCGCCATGGCGATCCAGAACCTCGCCTGGGGGCTCGGCCAGCCCTTCTTCGGGGCGCTTGCCGACAAATACGGCACAGGCCGCGTCCTCACCATGTCCGGCGTGCTCTATGCCGCCGGCCTCATCATCATGGCCAATGCCAACGCGCCGGTCTGGCTGCATATCGGCGGGGGCGTGCTGATCGGCCTGGCGATCGCCGCCGGCTCCTTCAGCGTCATCCTTTCGGCCTTTGCCCGCAACGTGACGCCGGAGCAGCGCTCGATGGCCTTCGGCATCGGCACCGCCGCAGGCTCGGCCGGCATGTTCCTGTTTGCGCCGTTGAGCCAGGCGCTGATCAGCAATTTCGGCTGGTCCGACAGTCTGGTCTATCTGTCGGTGCTGATGCTGATCGTGCCGCTGCTCGCCTTTCCGCTACGCGGCAATGCAAACTCGGGAAGCCAGTCGCACAGCCAGTTCCAGCAATCGGTAGGGGCTGCCCTGAAGGAAGCCTTCGCTCATCAGAGCTATCTGCTCCTGACCGCCGGGTTCTTCGTCTGCGGTTTCCAGGTCGCCTTCATCACCGCGCATTTCCCGGCCTATCTCGGGGATATCGGCATCGCGCCCGCTTACGCGGTGATCGCCATGGCGCTGATCGGCTTCTTCAACATCATCGGCTCGCTCGGCGCGGGCTTTATCGGCCAGCGGTATTCCAAACCCTATTTCCTCGCCTACATCTATATCGCCCGGTCGATCGCAGTGACGGCCTTCCTCCTCCTGCCGCAAACGCCGACCTCGGTGATCGTGTTCGCGATCGTCATGGGGCTCCTGTGGCTCTCTACCGTGCCGCCGACCAACGGGCTCGTCGCCATCATGTTCGGCACGCGCCATCTCGGGCTCTTGGGCGGCCTCGTCTTCCTGTCGCACCAGGTGGGCTCGTTCCTCGGCGTGTGGATGGGCGGTTATCTCTACGACCGTTTCGGCTCCTACGATCCGGTCTGGTGGCTCGGCGTGGCACTCGGCCTTTTTGCCGCCGTCGTGCATTGGCCGATACAGGAAAAGGCGGTGGACCGCGGGGTATTGCAGCCGCAGCCAGCGGAGTAATGGCGGGCAAGCCTTAGCTGGCCTGACGTTCCGCGTCCTTCGAAAGCGCCTTCAGCGCCGCCTGGACGAAACCGTCGCGGGCGGCGTTTTCCGTCAGGCCGCGGGGCTCGTAGACGTGGCGGTGCAGGAAATAACCGGTGAGCCGGAAAGCCTCCGCCATGCTGTCGCGGTCGGCCGCCGAAGCAGCGCCTTCTCCGAGGAACCCCGGCAGGGCCAGCATGCGGTCGGCATAGGGCGTGCCGGCCTCGCGGGAAACGGCGCGGCCGCTTTTCGGCGAGACGTAGACGAGGTTTTCCCGTCCGCCGGTCGCCGCGCATTCGGTGAGGTCGAGGCCGAAACCGAGGTCGTTCAACACCGCGAGCTCGAAGCGCACAAAAAGCTCGCCGGCATCGGCGGGATCGTCGAAGGCATCGAGGATGATGTCCAGCGCATCGAAGAGATGCGGATGCGGGTCGCGCTCGGGCAGCAGGCGCAGCAGCGCGCCCATCGCCTGGACGCCGTAGACGGCGGTCGCCGTCTCCATCAGCTTGGCGGCGCGCAACCGGATCGGTTCCAGCTTGAACTCGCCAAGATGTTCGTCGAGCCGCGCGCGCCAGACCACTTCCACCCGGTTTCCGGCCTGCAGCACCGGCTGCATCGCCCGCGAACGACCGGAGCGGACGAGGCCCAGGTGCCTTCCGCGGTCACGGGTCATCAGCTCGGCGATGACGCTCGTCTCGCCGTGACGCTTGACGCCTATGATGATCGCTTCGTCCTGCCACTGCATGTATCTGTTCAAGCTCCTTTCGAGCCGATTCAACAATAGAGCATAAGTCCTTCGGACTGAATCGGTTTCTGCTGTCGCGCAGTTGCGTCAAAGATGCATATGCCCATGGGCTTGCCTGGAACAAATCGGCCTCCATTTGGATTCCTGTGCGAAAATTCGCACCGCCAAATACGACCCTTGGGAGCCCTCATGAAATACGCCCTCTTCGCCGCCGCCCTTCTGGCCGCCTCGCCTGCCACCCTTCTCCCCTCGCCGGCCGCCGCGCAATCGCAGCAGCTCGAGCAGGCCTGCATCACCGTCGCCAAAAATTTCCTGCTGGTGCCGTCGATCAAGACGGGCATCGTCCAGTCCTTTCCGGAACTGGATCCGCCTGGCGCGCGGCTCACCTATTCCACCCGCGAGGACGCCAAGCCGACCGATTTCACCAACCAGATCGAGTGCGAGTTCGACAAGGGGCAGCCGCCCTTCCGCCTGCAGCGCTTCTGCATTTCCGAGACCTGCTACGGACCCAACGAGCAGGACCAGGACAACCGACGCCGCTACCAGGAGGTCAGGGCGCTGATGGACCGGCAGAAGTGACCGGCAGGCCTATTTGCCGAGCACGTTGAGCGCCGAGGTGAGATAGCGTGCGGCGAGCATCTGGCGGCGTTTGGTGGCGAGCCAGAGGGCGGCGCGGCAATGGTGTTCCAGAGGATCGGTCGCGGCAACCGCCGCGGCCGCGGACTGGATGGCGACGGTGCCGGAATAAATATACGGAACGCCCTCGGCATCACGCAGACAACGGCCATTGGCGGTGACGTCGATCCGGCGCCCGTCCGGATGCGTGAGGCGGTAATTTTCCAGGTATGCACCACCGCCGACGATCGCGTCGTGGATTGCCTTGGCGACCCGTTGCCTGTCGCCCTCGTTGATGTAGCGGATGACCCTTTCGATGGGGGCGCCGGCGGCCAGTTCCTCTTCGGAAACGCCGAATATATCGGCGATCACCTGGTCGCCATACACTTTGTTCTCGGGGACGACCCAACTGTAGAAGCCGAGAGAATTCGGATCATCCGAGCCCGTTTCTTCCTCTCCCGATCCGACGTCCGACATTCATGACTCTCCGCGCCACTTTGTCGATAAATTGTATCGTCGGCTCTACGTTAACAAGTCATTATAATGATGGATAAAAACCGCTAGCTATCTACCCCGTCCGCAGGTGATGCCGGGAGGACTTGACGCCGCCATGCGGCGGCGTAGGCGGATAATGGCATTGCTCAGGATTTGGGAAATTCCAGTCCCATTTCGCGGAAACGTTCCGGATCGTCGCCCCAGTTCTCGCGGACCTTGACGAACAGGAAGAGATGGACCGGCTGTTCGAGGATCTCGGCCAGTTCCTTGCGGGATGCCGTGGAGATCGCCTTGATAGCGTCGCCGTTCTTGCCGAGCGCGATCTTCTTCTGGCTGTCACGCTCCACGTAGATCACCTGTTCGATGCGCACCGAACCGTCCTTGCGTTCCTCCCACTTCTCCGTCTCGACATGGCTGGCGTAGGGGAGTTCCTGATGTAGGCGCAGGAAGAGTTTTTCGCGGGTGATCTCGGCCGCCAGCTGGCGCATCGGCAGGTCCGAGATCTGGTCCTCGGGATAATACCAGGGGCCTTCCGGCAAGGTTTCGGCGAGATAATCCATCAGGTCGCCGCAGCCGGAGCCGGTGGTGGCCGAGACCATGAAGGTGCGCTCGAACGGCACGGCTTCGTTGGCCGCGGCGGCGAGCTTCAGCAGGTCTTCGTGGCGGACGCGGTCGATCTTGTTCAGGACCAGGACTTTTGGCTGGTGGACGTCCTTGAGGCCTTCGAGGATCGCCTCGGCGTCGCCGCGGATGCCGCGTTCACTGTCGATCAGGAGCAGGATCAGGTCGGCATCCTTGGCGCCGCCCCAGGCCGACGTCACCATGGCACGGTCGAGCCGGCGGCGCGGCTTGAAGATGCCGGGCGTATCCATGAAGACGATCTGGGCGTTGTTGTGGATGGCGATGCCGCGCACGATGGCGCGCGTCGTCTGCACCTTATGGCTGACGATCGAGACCTTGGCGCCGACGAGCCGGTTGAGCAGCGTCGATTTGCCGGCATTGGTCGGGCCGATCAGCGCCACGAAGCCGGAATGGGTCGCACCGGCGGATGTCTGGCCGGCTGCGTTCTCTTCACCGGTATTGTTGTCGTTCTCGGTCATGGTGTCCAATTCATTGTTCGGCAGCGGGTTTCTGCCACACGCCTTCGCGTTCGAGCATCTTGGTGGCGGCCACCTGTTCGGCGGCGCGCTTGGAGCGATCCACGCCGGTCTCCGGCGCCACGCCGGTTACCTCGACGGTCACCGTGAAACGGGGATCATGATCCGGGCCGGACCGTTCGTCCACCCGGTAGGCGGGCGTCAGGCCGAATTTCGCGTGCGCCCATTCCTGCAGCTCGGTCTTGGCATCACGCCGCGCGCCGTCTGCGCGGGTGGCGCGGCCTTCCCAGTACCTGATGATGAAGCCGCGGGCGGCTTCCAGCCCGCCATCCAGATAGAGGGCGGCGATCAGGCTTTCGACCACGTCGGCGCGCACGTTCATCATCCGCTTGCCGGTCAGCTTCTTGACGTCGGCGCCGGTACGGATGAACTTATGCAGTTCGAGTTCGTCGGCGACAACAGCGCAGCTATCGGCGCTGACCAGCTGGTTCAGACGCACCGAAAGCTCGCCTTCGGCGGCGGTGCGGAACGTCTTGAACAGCAGTTCGGCGACACAGAGGCCGAGCACGCGGTCGCCCAGGAATTCCAGCCGTTCGTAATTGGCACTCTTGGCCGACCCGGTGCTCGCGTGGGTGAGCGCCCGGTCGAGCCATTGCTTGTCGGCGAATTCATGACCTATGGCTTTTTCAAGCTGGCCGCGTTCCTCCGCCGAAAGCGTCTTGGACTTCATCACCGGACGACCTTGAAAATCCGATCCCAGCGCATGTTCGTCGGCCACTTCCAGATTTCACGGAACGATGTGTCGTTGCCGAGCGAGAAGAAGATGACGCTGGCGCGGCCGACCAGGTTCTCGGCCGGCACGTAACCGACGTCGAAACGGCTGTCGAGCGAGTTGTCGCGGTTGTCGCCCATGAAGAAATAGTGGCCGGCCGGGACGACGAATTCCTGGGTGTTGTCGCCGCGCGAAACCGGCGAATGGTCGAGTGTGTCATAGGTGACGCCGTTATCGAGCGTTTCGCGGAAGACCGGTACGTCGGTGCCCGGATCAAGGCTGTAATCGGAGGTGAAGGTGCCGTCGCCCTGTTTGGGAACCGGCTTGCCGTTGAGGAGCAGCACGCCGTTGGTAACCTGGACGCGGTCGCCCGGCAGGCCGATCAGGCGCTTGATATAGTCGATGTCCGGATGGCTCGGCAGGCGGAAGACGATGACGTCGCCGCGCTTGGGTTCACTGAATTCCAGGATACGGCCGGAGAACAGATTGGGCGAGAACGGCAGCGAATATTTCGAATAACCGTAGGCGAACTTGTTGACGAAGATATAGTCGCCAACGAGCAGGGACGGCATCATCGAGCCGGACGGGATGGTAAAAGGCTGGAACAGCACGGTGCGGATCACCATTGCCAGCAGGAGAGCCTGGATGATGACCTTGATGTTTTCCCAGAGGCTGTTCTGCGACTTGGTCTCGGCTTTGTCGGACACGTTTGACGTCTTTCTGTTCGGCTCGGCTGTTGCCAGCGGTTTTGCGTTCTCTAAACCCTTCGCAAAGCGGCGGCAATGGTCGATTAGGCCGCGAGGCGCGCTTCGATCACCACAAAGGCCTGCGCATAAGGGTATTCGTCGGTGATGGTGATGTGAATAACCGCTTCGTGGCCTGCCGGCATCATGCTCGCGAGACGTTCGGCGGCGCCATTGGTGAGCACCATGGTGGGCCGCCCGCCAGGCAGATTGACAACCCCCATATCCTTCCAGAACACGCCGTGAGCGATGCCGGTGCCGAGTGCCTTGGAGCACGCCTCCTTGGCGGCGAAACGCTTGGCATAGGAGGCCGCCCGGTTCTGGCGGCGGTCGGATTTCGCCCGCTCGATCTCGGTGAAACAGCGATGGGTAAAACGCTCGCCGAACCGTTCGATGGATTTCTCCACGCGTCTTATATCGATGAGGTCACTGCCCATGCCGATGATCATGAAATCTTCCTCGCGGCGCCCGGCCGGTTCTCGTCAGTCCTATACTGACTTGAGGGCTCCGGCCCGCGCCGTCAAGCGTTCCAGCCGCCGGTTGCGGAAACTGCGCACGCCCAGATAGGTGACGGCATAGAAAACCAGGCCGCACAAAATGCCCGGCGGCAGGGAGCCGATCAGCATCGGCTCCAGGATCGGCCGCCAGAGCTGCGAGACGTCGAGGTGGTGAACCAACCTGCCGAGATCGAGACTGTCATGGCCGGCGGCGTCGTGGCCAAGTATCGTCTCGCCAAGCTTCCAGGTGAGTGGCCAGATGATCGGACAGGTGATGGGATTGGCAAACGTGGTCCCAAGCGCCGCGGCGATCATGCTGCCGCCGAAGAGATAGGCGAGCGGGATCGCAAACAGGATGTGGAGGCCGAGAAACGGCGTCCAGGCGCTGACCACACCGATCGCAAGCCCGGCCGCAACCGCATGCGGCGAACCGCCGATGCGCATCACCTTCAGGCGATAATATGCGAGTACGCGGCGAAAGCCCTTGGGAGGCAGGACGGCACGGCGCAGTCTTTCACGAATTCCAAGCGGTGTACGGCGGCGAAACGGCATTGGGGCGCATCTGGTTCGGCAGCGGGATATTCATCCGTCAGCTGCGGGAATCTTCGGGCGAACAGGCTTTAGCCCAAGCCGAAGATGATGGCGAAAATTGGCCCGCCCTTTCATAAGAGCGGCTTTCGCAGAGGTGATCCAGTCACCGGTCGTATCGATGCGGGAAGACCTGCAGCAGCCGCGCGGCGTCATTTCCGCGCGAACGGGTGGCTGATCGGAACGTATAGCTTAAAAGGACGACTTGCGGAACATGCCGCGGTCGATCTGGCGCATGCGGTATTCGAGGTCGATCCGGTCGTTTGCTTCGTTCAGGTAAGCAACTTCACGGTCCTGGGTGGTAGGAACGCGGAAAGCGCGGGCGAACTTGCGTACTGAGTCAAACATGATGTCTTCTTTCTTTCTAATATTGCACTGCAGCAATATAAGACGGGGCATCATGTTTTACCAACGCCGCAACTGCCGGGCAGCCCTGCGTGGGAAGCATGGCGGGTTAATGGGGATGCGCAGGAAATAGGCGAGCGCCGAGTTCTCCAGTTCCATCATGCATAGGGAACGTGCGCTTTTGAGCATGTTTGGTATGATCGCAGGCACTATTTCGAGCACGGGTGTCGGAATCTCGTTTAGCCGGCCGTCTTCAAGACGGACATGCCATGGAGGACGACGATGACCATTACCATTACCGCTTTCGAACGGTCGCCCGACCGTGGCAGAGGGCTGGCGCGTGACATGCGCGTTCGCTGGGCGCTCGAGGAAGCGGGACAGCCTTATGACGTTCGCCTCGTTTCGTTCAAGGCGATAAAGGAACCCGCACATCTGGCGCTTCAGCCTTTCGGGCAGATCCCGACATATGAAGAAGGCGATCTCGCTCTCTTCGAGTCGGGAGCGATCGTACTCCATATCGCGGAACGCCACGGAGGCCTGCTGCCGGACGATGCGAATGCCCGGGCGCGGGCGATCGCATGGATGTTTGCCGCGCTCAACACCGTGGAGCCGCCGATCTTCGACCGCAGCCTTGCCAGGATCCTCGAGCGCGACGAGCCCTGGTATGAAAAGCGTCTGCGCTCCCTCGACGAGACCATCCGGAAACGGCTGGCCGATCTTTCCCGCCACCTTGGCGAGGCCGACTGGCTCGATGGCGAATTCAGTGCCGGCGACCTTCTGATGGTGTCGGTGCTGCTCCGGTTGAAAGCGTCATCGGATATCCTGGACGATTATCCAAACCTCTCCGCCTATGTCGTCCGCGGCGAAGCACGGCCCGCATACGAGCGCGCTTTCGCCGCCCAGTTGGCTGTTTTCACAGCCGCATCGGCCGGCTGACCAGGTCCGGCTCCGGGTTCGAAGCCATCATCCGGGTCTTTTTTGCTCGGCCTGCGGGGCCGATCCTAGCCTGAATCGAGAAAGCTCTATCGGCGGATTGGTGTCTTTCCGACTAGCCTTTTCCTTGGCTAAATCCCCCTCGGGCTTGTCGGGCGTGACGGCCGGCGGAAATGAGGAGGATGCCATGAATGATCGCAACGTATCGGTGAAGGAGATACGCCAGAACGAGAACCGCTTCCTGAGCTCCGACATTTTTGAATCAGGGCAGTATGTCTTCCCCCGCCGCAACGGCGAGGGCGTCCTCAGGGAAGAGGCGCGCGACATTCCGGTCTATCATCGCTGCGACGTGCTGGTCGTGGGTGGGGGACCATCCGGAACCGCCGCAGCGCTCGCCGCCGCGCGAACCGGCGCGGAGGTCGTGGTGCTGGAGCGCTACAATCATCTCGGCGGGCTTTCCACCGGAGGCGTGGTGATCTGGATCGACCGGATGACCGACTGGGACGGGCGGCAGGTCATTCGCGGCTTTGCCGAGGAGGTTCTCGGCCGCCTTCCCCCTGAAGCCGTCGCCGGGCCGGACAGGGGCCTATGGGGGCAGCGTGACGCGGATCTCGCCAAATACTGGCGGCTGCGCACATCCGCTTTCCACGGCATCGTCACCTGGGCGCCCACGATCGACCCTGAAAGACTGAAACTGACCTCGCAGGAAATGCTGATCGAGGCTGGCGTGCGGATCGTCTTCCATTCCTGGGCGGCGACACCGGTGGTCGAGGACGGCGCCGTAAAGGGCGTCATCTTCGAAAGCAAGGAAGGCCGCCAGGGGATCATGGCCAAGGTCGTCGTGGACTGCACCGGCGACGGCGACGTTTTTGCGCGCGCAGGAGCGAGTTTCGAGGCCGATATCGAGGAGGGCGACGTGCATCACTCGATGAATACCGGCTTCATGCTCGGCGGCGTGGACATGGCCACCTGGCTCGCCTTCCGATCGGAGCAGGAACAGGCGTTTGCCGACTTCAACACGCTCGGGCGCGGAGAACTCGGCTTCTTCCAGACGCCCTACGTTTCCTGGCGCAACGATATCGCGCTGTTCCTCGGGCCGCGGCAATCGGGGCTTTCGGCCCTCAACGTCGACGACATGACCGAAGTCGAAATCCGCTCGCACCGGTTCATGCAGTTACACTGCGAATTCTTCAGGAAAAATGCGCCGGGGTTCAAGGACGCTTATATGCTGCTCAGCGCGCCGCAGCTCGGCGTCCGGCACACGCGGCGGCTCGCCGGTGTCGGCCGGGTCGAGCGCAGCCAGTGGCCGGTCGGTGCCGTTCTGCCGGATGAAATCGGCGTCAGCCCCTCGGTCTCGCCGAAGTTTCCGGTGGTCTCAGTACCCTACGGCGCACTCGTGCCGGCAAGGCTGGACGGACTGCTGGCCGCCGGGCGGCACATCTCCTGCGATGCGAACAGCCACGGCTTCATGCGCGAAATTCCTCAGTGCTGGCTGACCGGACAGGCGGCGGGTGCTGCGGCGGGCATCGCGGCCAATCGCGGCGTCGCGCCGCGGGGTGTGGATATTGCCGAGCTGCAGTCGACCTTGCGCGCTCAAGGCGCCTTCGTGCGGGATGCCAGCGAGGCGGCTACGGTGGTGAGCCAGGCGGAAACGGTGCAGGGCTGATCTCAGCCTAGCTCCTGGGCCAGTCCGATGAGAAGCCCTCCGGGGCCACGGATGTAGCAGAGCCGATACACGTCCTGATAGTCGACGACTTCGCCGACGAGCTGCGCGCCGCGCGCGCGGAGCCTTTCGAGCGTCTGGTCGATGTCGTCCACGGTGAACATGACGCGGAGGTAGCCGAGCGCATTGACCGGGGCGTTCCGGTGATCTGCGACGACAGGCGGCGTGAGGAAGCGGGAGAGCTCGAGCCGGCTGTGGCCATCCGGCGTGCGCATCATGGCAATCTCGACATGCTGATTGCCCAGTCCGGTGACGCGCCCGGCCCATTCTCCCTCGATCGTCGCCTGCCCCTCGAGCTCAAGGCCGAGCTCGCGAAAGAAATCGATTGTCTCTGCGAGGTCCTCGACGACGATTCCGACGTTGTCCATCCGCTTGAGGGCCATGTTTCCGATCTCCAATGTGTCGTTTCAACCGAGAGGGTCTCGCCTCGTCAATCAAAGGACGCTCCAGACACCTCAACACCGACAGCCATCGATGCCCAATTCGCTGTTTTCCACATCAGAGGCTCGAATCGCGGGCACCTTTAAATTTCCGCCCCGTCTTCAAACGGTCTCTCAGTCATACACCCGCTTGACGTTCGCCACGCAGTCGAGGTCCTTCATCTGGCTCAACAGCTGGTTCAGCTGGCGCAGGTCCCAGACCTCGACTTCCATGGTGATCTCCGAGAAATCGGCGGCGCGGTTGCTGCCCATGGTCAGCGTGCGGATGTTGATATCGAGATGGGCGATCGTCTGGGTGACGGTCGCGAGCGTGCCCGGCTCGTTCAGCGTGTTGACCTCGATGCGTGCGAGGAAGCGGGACTTGTTGGCTTCGTCCAGATCCCAGCGCACGTCGATCCAGCGTTCCGGCTGGTCGTCGAACCGCTGTAGGGCGGAGGCCTGGATCGGGTAGATGGTAATACCCTTGTCCTTTTCCATGATGCCGACGATGCGATCGCCGGGCACTGCGCCGCTCGGCGCGAACCGCACCTGCAGATTGCCCGAAAGACCGCGGATCGGCAGCGGATCCGGCCCGGCCTCGATTTCCTCCGGGGAGACGCGCCGCTGGTTCGGCAGCTTGAAGATCATGCCCGAGGCACTGCGCATGTTGAACCAGCCGTCGTCGGTGGCCGGCTTCACCGTGACGCGTTCGTCCTTGTAATCCGGAAACACCGCGCGCAGCACGTCGAGCGAGGAGAGCTCGCCGCGCCCGACGGCGGCAATCGCGTCCTCGACATCCTTGTGGGCGAGCCGGGGCAGAGCGGGTTTCAGCGTATCGCGGGCAAAGACCTTTCCGGCGCGCTCGAAGGTGCGTTCCAGGATGCGGTGGCCGAGGCCGGCATATTGCTTGCGGATCGCCATGCGGGTGGCGCGGCGGATCGCCGAACGCGCCTTGCCCGTCACGACGATCTCTTCCCAGGCGGCAGGCGGCACCTGCACGCCGGAGCGGATGATCTCCACCTCGTCGCCGTTGTTGAGCCTCGTCACCAGTGGCATGATCCGGCCGTTGATCTTGGCACCGACCGTGGTGTTGCCGATATTGGTGTGGACCGCGTAGGCGAAGTCGATCGGGGTGGCGCCGCGCGGCAGCGCGATCAGCTTGCCTTTCGGCGTGAAGCAGAAGACCTGGTCCTGGAACAGTTCGAGCTTGGTATGCTCCAGGAACTCTTCCGGATTGTCGCCCTCGGCCAATGACTCGATCGTGTGGCGCAGCCAGGAATAGGCGTTGGATTCCTTCGGCAACAGCTCGCCGCCCTTCACCGCCCCTTGGCCGTCCTTGTAGAGCGCATGCGCGGCGATCCCGTATTCGGCGATCTCCTGCATCAGCTGGGTGCGGATCTGCAGCTCGATGCGCTGGCGGGACGGGCCGACGATCGTCGTGTGGATCGAGCGGTAGTCGTTCTGCTTCGGGTTGGAGATATAATCCTTGAAGCGGCCCGGCACGACACGCCACCGCGTATGGACGATGCCGAGCGCGCGATAACAGGACGGAATGTCGCCGACGACGATGCGGAACCCGTAGACATCCGAGAGCTGCTCGAAGGAGAGCGACTTCGACTGCATTTTGCGGAACACCGAATAGGGCTTCTTCTGGCGGCCCTTGACGAAGGCATCCTTGAGGCCGTTGGCGATCAGCAATTCCCGCAGCTCGTCCTCGATCTTCTTGATCAGGCCCTCGTTACGGGCTTCGAGATCGACAAGCCTCTGGGTGACGGTGTCGTAGGCCTCCGGGTTCATGTAGCGGAAGGAGAGCTCTTCCAGCTCGTCGCGCATGTCCTGCATGCCCATGCGGCCGGCAAGCGGCGCATAGATATCCATGGTCTCTTCGGAAATGCGCGCCTTCTGCTCGGCCTTCATATGCTCGAGCGTTCGCATGTTGTGCAGGCGGTCGGCGAGCTTGACGAGAAGGACGCGAACGTCGTCGGAAATGGCAAGCAACAGCTTGCGCAGGTTTTCCGCCTGTTTGGCTTTCTTGGAGACGAGGTCGAGGCGCTTCAGCTTGGTGAGGCCTTCGACCAGCCGGCCGATATCCTCGCCGAACAGTTCGTCGATCTCGGCACGGGTGGCGGTGGTGTCCTCGATCGTATCGTGCAGCAGGGCCACCGCGATCGTCGACTCGTCGAGATGCATGTCGGTGAGGATGGCTGCCACTTCGAGCGGATGGGAAATATAGGGGTCGCCGCTCGCGCGCTTCTGCTGACCATGCTTCTGCATGGCGTAGACATAGGCCTTGTTGAGCAGAGCTTCGTTGGCTTCGGGTTTGTATTTCTGAACCCGTTCCACCAGCTCGTATTGCCGCATCATCCTGAAAAATGTCCTCGATACCGCTTCAGTGCCTGCGAATGGGCACCGGACGAAAAGAAAATGGCGCGCCAACCGGATAGGTTGGCGCAGCCATCATAAAACATTCAAGCAGATTAGGGCGAGAGAATGAACGAAAACTTGCGAAGCGAATGTTTCGCTTAGTAATCGTCGCTCTTTTCCGGCGGCACGAGGCCTTCGATGCCGGCGAGCAGTTCCTCTTCCGACATCTGGTCGAAGGTAACGGCTTCCGGAGCGTCTTCTTCCTCGTCGCGATCCGAAGCGGTCGATCCGCTTCCGGCAGCGATCAGCGAAGCCGGATCGGGCTCGGGCTCGTCCACTTCCACATGCTTCTGCAGCGAATGGATGAGGTCTTCCTTGAGGTCGTCCGGGGAAAGCGTCTCATCGGCGATTTCGCGGAGAGCGACGACAGGATTTTTGTCATTGTCGCGGTCGATGGTGATCGAAGCGCCCTGCGAGATCTGGCGGGCGCGATGGCTCGCGAGCAGGACCAGTTCGAACCTGTTGTCGACTTTGTCAATGCAATCTTCTACTGTGACACGGGCCATTGCCTGTCCTTTGATCGGTGATTTTCGGAATTGATACGCCCGATACAGCCATTGCGCGGCAAATTCAAGTTTTTCCTGAGAATTGACTTTTGACAAGGCGCGCCGCGTCTTCTGGGGGCGCCCGCGAATTTCAACCTCAAGCTGCTTGGATTATTATGAATCGTGCCATAAATGACAGTTATATGAATAGTTCGTAATGTAGTGGATTATTCCGGAGATTTGGTTCGGCTTATATTGACCAGGCCTCCACCTGCCAAGCAGGTTGATAAGAAAAGGGGATGGAGACCACATGTTTGACCCAAGGGAGAAGATTGCTCTCTTCATAGACGGCGCAAATCTTTACGCTGCTTCGAAAAGCCTCGGTTTCGACATCGATTACCGCAAGTTGCTTAAAGCTTTTCAGAAGCGCGGTTATCTTCTACGTGCCTATTACTATACCGCGTTGATAGAAGATCAGGAATATTCCTCGATCCGGCCGCTGATCGACTGGCTCGACTACAACGGGTACAAGGTCGTCACCAAGCCCGCCAAAGAGTTCACCGACTCGATGGGCCGCCGCAAGATCAAGGGCAACATGGACATCGAGCTTGCGATCGATGCCATGGAACAGTCGGAAACCGTCGACCATCTGGTGCTGTTTTCCGGCGACGGCGACTTCACCACCCTGGTGGAAGCCCTGCAGCGAAAAGGCCGCAAGGTTTCCGTGGTTTCGACCATGGCGACCCAGCCTCCGATGATCGCCGACGACCTGCGCCGCCAGGCCGACCATTTCATCGACCTCGTGTCGCTCAAGGCGGAAGTCGGCCGCGACCCGTCCGAACGCCCGCCCCGTCCGGCGGAGTCGACCGAAACCACCGACGTCTGATCACCCGGCATCCGCACCACTAAAAAGAAGAATAGGCGCCCGTTTTTCGGCGGCGCCTTTTTTCGTTCTGGGCTAGAAAAGGTCCATGCTTTTCGAACGCCCTTCCGATGATCTTCTTTACGACGCGCTGGTCGCCCGCGACGCCTCCTATGAAGGCTTTGCCTGGGCGGCGGTGAAGACGACCGGCATTTTCTGCCGCCTCACCTGTCCGGCTCGCAAGCCGAAGCGGGAAAACACCAGTTTCTTCGAGACGATTGCCGAATGCCTGGAGGCCGGCTTCAGGCCCTGCAGCCGTTGCCGGCCGATGCTCAAGCTCGGCGAGGCGGATCCGATGGTGACGCGGCTGCTTTCGGCGCTCGATACGGAGCCTTTCCGCCGCTGGAGCGAGGAGGATGTCGTTTCGCTCGGCATCGACCCCTCCACCGCCCGGCGTGCCTTCAAGCGCCAGTTCGGCATGAGCTTCCTCGAGATCGCCAGGCTCAGGCGGATGGGCAAGGCGGCCGAGACGCTGAAGCAAGGGGCGAGCGTTCTCGATGCGCAGCTCGATGCCGGTTATGAATCCGGCAGCGGCTTCCGCAGCGCGGTGACCAAGCTGTTCGGTGCGGCGCCCGCCAATCTGCGGACCAAGGTGCTGCTCAGGGCAGACTGGATTGAAACGCCGATCGGGCCGATGATGGCGATCGCCGACCAGCATTCGCTGCACCTCCTCGAATTCGCCGAGCGCAAGGCGCTGCCGGCGGAAATCAACAAACTTCAAAAATTCACCGGCAGCGGCATCGTCATGGGACGCCATCCGCCGATCGATCAGATCGAGGCGGAGTTGAAGGCCTATTTCGCCGGCGAGGACCGTGGGTTCAAAACGCGGCTGGCGGGGCACGGCTCTCCCTTTCAGCGGCAGGTCTGGGAGGCGCTGCGGACGATCCCGGCCGGGGTGTCGACGACCTACGGAGCGGTCGCGGCCGAACTCAACCTCCCCTCCGCCACCCGCGCGGTGGCGGGCGCCAACGGCGCCAACCAGATCGCCATCGTCATTCCCTGCCACCGCCTGATCGGCGCCGACGGCAGCCTCACCGGTTATGGCGGCGGGCTGTGGCGCAAGCGCTGGCTGCTGGAACATGAGCGGCGGATGGCGGTAAGGAAGGGCTAGAAGCTCAGACCGGAGTGACGCCCTCAGCGAGGTCACGTCGATGCAGGCTCGGAAAGCTGAAGCCCCGATTGCGACTGGCGTTTTATTTTGTTGGCGCGGAAGATCGCCTCGACGATCAAGGACAGCGGCAGGCCGATGAAGAACGGGATGAAGAAATAGATCACCCGGAAGGCGACCAGGGAGCCGATCGAGGCCTGGTCCCCCATGACATGGCGGACGGTCGCTTCCAG
This sequence comes from Neorhizobium tomejilense, assembly GCF_964254135.1. NCBI lineage: Bacteria > Pseudomonadati > Pseudomonadota > Alphaproteobacteria > Hyphomicrobiales > Rhizobiaceae > Neorhizobium > Neorhizobium tomejilense. The sequence continues at coordinate 802,515 of NZ_CAXUSO020000001.1, read as the reverse complement.
CACGCCGAGACCGCCCGGCGCATGGGTGATCAATATCGCCAGGTTGGCGAGCACGAAGGCGGTGGCGGCTTTCAGATAACTCACGTCGGCACTGGCGGCCATGACTTCGCGCAGGCAGGCCGAGACCAGCGCGAAATTGATCGTGCCGATGACCACCTGGGCGACGGCGATCTTCAACGTCGGCATCTCGAAGGTCCAGGAACGAATCTTCAGCGGGGTGCGGACGAAGGCCGCAAGCACCAGGTAGCCGGCTGTCGCGACAAGACAGGCAAAACCAGTCGCAATGATCACGGTCTCGCTCAGGCCCAGTACCGAAGCGGCATCCTTCGGGTTGAGGACCATGACGATGCCCGACAGTATTGCCATGCCGATGCCGACCGTGACGCCCGACAGCAGCACGATTTTCGCCACGTCCTCGGTGCTCATGCCCCAATGGGCATAATAGCGGTAACGCAGCGCGCCGCTGCTCAAGCCGGAAAGACCGACGCTCTGGCCGATCGACAGCGCGATGAAGGAGGCAAGGCCGATCTTCGGATAGGCGAGGTCGTTCCTCACATATCGCACGCCGGCCCAATCGAAGCCCGAGAGGCAGAGATAGGAACCGAAGGCGAAAAGGAGCGCCATCAGGAGATTGTAAATGGGGATGGCGCGGACGGATTCGACGATGTCGGAGACCGAGTATTCGCGAAAGGTGTGATAAAGCAGATAGGCGGCGGCACTGACGCCGATCACCAGCATGCCATAAGTGAGGATTTTCTTTCGCGTCATAGCCCCGTTGCTCATTGCCCGCTCGCGCTCAGAGATGAAAAACGAACGGGCGAAGGTGGATTTTGTTCCTAGGGCTAGATTTCACAGCCGCTCGATGACGTGCGAAAAAGCGGGATCGTAGGGGTTATATCCGCGCGCAGGGCTGCGGAAGCCCGCCTCGGTCTCGGTCAGATCGCTGATGTCATCGACGTGAAACAGACGCCACCCGGAACCCGTTCCGGCAATCTGCCAAGCGCTGAGGGCAAGCGCGCCCTCACCGACATAACCGAGGATATGCGGCCGCACCTTGCGCTTCACGCCCTTGTAACGGAGTTCGATGATCCGCCGCCGCTCGATCGCACCGATGATGATATCCGGATAGCTTGTCTTCCGCACGAAAACTCCCTGATATCTCCCTTAACGGCTGGGAGGCATGGAAGTTCACGATCGATATATGGCGAAATGGCGCGGCGGAATTGAGCGGTTGTTCAGTTCGACTTCAACAGCCGCGACTTCTGGCGGTTCCAGTCGCGTTCCTTCTCGGTCTCGCGCTTATCATGCAGCTTTTTGCCCTTGGCGAGCGCGAGTTCGAGCTTGGCGCGGCCCTTTTCGTTGAAATAGATCTTCAACGGCACCAGCGTCATGCCTTCGCGATTGATGCCAACGCGCAGGCGGTTGATCTCACGCTTCGACAGGAGAAGCTTGCGGCGGCGGCGCGGTTCGTGATTGAAACGGTTGGCCTGCAGATATTCCGGCAGATGGGAATTGATCAGCCAGATTTCGTTGCCCTCGTCCGAGGCATAGGATTCGGCAATATTGGCCTTGCCTTCACGCAAAGACTTGACCTCCGTGCCGGTCAGGACCAGGCCGGCCTCATAGGTATCCAGGATTTCATAGTTGTAGCGGGCCTTGCGGTTCTCCGCGACAATCTTGTTGACCGTACGCTGGCTGCCTTTGGGGGCCATGGGTATATTCCGTTCCGCCCTTTTTATCCGAAAACAAATCCCCGCCCATGGGCAATGAGCGGGGTTACTTGTCTATGTAATGCGGCGAGAGCCGAAAGTGAAGCGGTGAGCGCGGAAGCGTCTCAGTTCAAGAGGCCGGCGTGACGCAGTGCCGCGTCGATTGCCGCTTCGGTTGCCGGTTCCAGCGTCGAGACCAGCGGCGAGCGGACCGTGCGGTTCATGCCGCGGATCCTGTTGAGGCCGTATTTGGCGCCGCAGAGGCCGGGTTCCAGGAAGATCGCCTTGTGCAGGGGCATCAGGCGATCCTGGTATTCGAGCGCCTTGGCATAATCGCCCGCAAGCGTCGCCGCCTGGAATTCCGCGCAGAGGCGCGGCGCGACATTGGCCGTCACCGAGATGCAGCCGACGCCGCCGTGGGCGTTGAAGCCGAGCGCTGACGCATCTTCCCCCGAGAGCTGCACGAAATCCTTGCCGCAGGTGATGCGCTGTTCCGAGACGCGCTCGATCTTGCCGGTCGCATCCTTGACGCCGACGATGTTCCGGTGCGCCTTCACCAGCGCGCCCATCGTTTCCGGCGACATGTCGATGACCGAACGCGGCGGGATGTTGTAGATGATGATCGGCAGTTTTGTCGCCTGCGCGATCGCCGAGAAATGCGCGATCAGGCCCTTCTGGGTCGGCTTGTTGTAGTAGGGCGTCACGACGAGCACGGCATCGGCGCCGGCCTTTTCCGCGTGCACGGCAAGCTCCACCGCCTCGCGCGTGTTGTTGGAGCCGGCACCGGCGATAACGGGAACCCGCTTTTTTGCCACTTCGATACAGAGTTCCACGACGCGCTTGTGCTCGTCATGGCTCAGCGTCGGCGATTCACCGGTGGTGCCGACAGGCACCAGACCGCTGCTGCCTTCGACGATCTGCCAATCCACATGCGCGGCAAAAGCCTGCTCATCCACCGCATCATCGGCGGTGAACGGAGTGACCAGCGCGGGCATCGATCCCTTGAACATGCAAAACTCCCAGTCGGCAGCGTCCATTCTGCTGCCGCAATCCATGACTATGAGGGCTCTCGACAACTTTGGACGGGCCGCGACGCAGCCGACCTTCCCGAAAGCCTTTCAGGTCGCGCACCATAAAGCGGCGGGAAAGCGGCGACAAGCGCAAGTGCCAGGGATTTCATATGGAATCTCATATAAGAAACCGCGCATTTTCATAAACGCGGTAAGCTTTCGTTAACGTGGCTGGCGGCTAATAAGGGGACGACCATTTTCGCGAGTTACCGGATGTACAGGCCTGTTCTGATCCTCGCAGCACTGGGGCTCGGCGCTGCGAGCATGCATGCATTTGCCGCATCGCCGCCCGAAAGCATGGCCCCCCTTCCCTATATGAAGCCCGAAAACCCGGTCGCGATCACCATGCCCGCCGCGATGCCGGTGCCGGTGCCGGACGTGACCGGCACGATCCCGAGGACGGATCCACTGGTCCTTGCTCCCCAGTTGAAAGTCGGGCTCGATGCGCTTGCCGGCAACGACATCGCCACCGCCCTTACCACACGCAACGGTCTAACCGAAGGCTCGCTCGACCGGCATATCCTCACCTGGGCGATCGCCACATCCGGCGCGCCGGGCGTGCCGTCCGGCGAGATCGCGGCGGCCCAGATGGAACTGAGGGGCTGGCCGGGCCTGAAGGGTCTGCGTGCCAATTCCGAACGCGCGCTTTATCGCGAAAACCCGCCCGCCCCGACCGTGCTCGCGGCCTTCGGCTCAACCCGGCCGGAAACCACCGAGGGCACGCTCATCCTCGCCCGCGCGCTCGTCGCCTCCGGCAAACAGGTCGAGGCCGCCCGGCCGCTTCGGCAGATCTGGTTGTCCGAGCCACTCGACAAGCCAACCGAAGACCGGATCCTCTCTGAATTCTCTGCGCTTCTCACCGCCGCCGACCACAAGGCGCGGATGGACTTCCTGATGTACAAGGGGCGTGCGGCACAGGCGAAGCGTTTTAGCGATCTCGGTAAGGCGCAATCGCTCTACAAGGCCTGGACCGCCGTCATCAGCAATGCCAAGAATGCCGAGGCGCTGCTGAACGGCGTCGACGGCTCCCTGAAGGACGATGCCGGCTATCTCTTCGCCCGCGTCGAATATCTTCGGCGGCAGGACAAATACCGGGACGCTGCGGGCCTGCTCGAAAAGGCCCCGCGCGACGCGGCCAAACTGGTCAACACGACGGAATGGTGGAACGAGCGCCGCATCGTGGCGCGTGGCCTCGCCGATCAGGGAGAGTTCAAGCTCGCCTACCGGACCGCGGCCAATTATGTCGCCGCTTCCTCCACCGATATCGTCGATGCGGAATTCCACGCCGGCTGGTATGCGCTGCGGGCGCTGCATGAGCCGGCAACCGCCGAGAAACATTTCCGCAAGATCCTTGATACCTCGAACAAGCCGCTTTCGGCGTCGCGCGCCCTCTACTGGCTCGGCCGCGCGGCGGAAGACGGCGGTCCGGGCAGCGCCAAGGAGTTCTTCGCCAAGGCGGCGCATTTCTCCAGCACGTTCTACGGCCAGCTTGCCGCCGCACGGCTCGACCTCAAGTCACTCGACGTCACCTATCCGACCGCGAGCGGGACCGACCGTCAGAATTTCGAAAGCCGCGAAGCCGTCCGGGCGATCGCAAGGCTCGAAGATGCCGGCCACGGCAAACGCGCCGCGGTACTCTATCGCGCGCTGGCGGAAGAAATGACCAGCCCGGGAGAGCTCGCGATCCTCGCGGCAAGAGCCGAATCGGAAGACAACCACGCCCTGTCGCTGCAGATCGGCAAGACCGCTTTCAGCCGCGGCATCGATGTGGCAGCACTCGCCTTCCCGATCGGCGTCATCCCGGCCGGCGCCGATATCGAAGGTTCCGGCAAGGCACTCGCCTATGCGATCGCCCGCCAGGAAAGCGCCTTCAACCCGGGCGCGGTTTCTCCCGCCAATGCCCGCGGCCTGTTGCAGATCCTGCCCGGCACGGCGCAGGGCGTCGCCAAGCGGCACGGCCTCACTTATGCGGCGGCGCGGCTGACCACGGATGCGGGCTACAATGCGACACTCGGCGCGCATTACCTCGGCGAGCAGATCGACACGTTCGGCGGCTCCTACATCCTCACCTTCATCGCCTACAACGCAGGCCCGAAGCGTGTGCCCGAATGGATTACCCGCTACGGCGACCCGCGCGGCAAGTCGCTCGACGAGGTGGTCGACTGGATCGAGCGCATCCCCTTCCCCGAAACCCGCAATTACGTGCAGCGGGTGATGGAGAACTACCAGGTCTACAAGACAAGGCTCGGGCAGAAGGCGGATATAGAAGCGGATCTGCGGTTCGGGCGGCGGTAGCAGGCTGCGGCTTGATCGAGTCTGGTCTTCACCTTCAGGTAAGAGGCGACGCGCGCTTAATTTCGAACAGCCATCCCTGTTGCAGCCGAAAGTCAATCAAAACAAAAAGCCCGGCACGAGGCCGGGCTTCTAAGCTTAATCCGATAAAATCAGATTAGAAGTCGCGCTGCAGGCGGACGATACCCTGTACCGTACCGTCTTCATCGCCAACTTCCGTGTAGTTTACAGCAACCTTGGCAGCGAAGTTTTCAACGATCTGGTAGTTGACGGTTACGCCAGCGCCCCAGGCATCATCGCCGAAGAAGTCGCCGTCTGCATCAGCTTCCGTATTCCAGATGTACTGGGCTTCCGGAATGATTTCGAGCTTGTCGGTCGCCTTGAAGGAATAGGCAACGGCCACAGCTGCTTCACCAGCACCGGTATCGGCTACGCCGTAGTAGGCATTCTCACCCGACGACCAGACACCGGAGAGGTAGAAGGTGCCCGGACCAACGGCCACGGAGCCGATCGCACGGATCGCGCCGTTTTCGGCGCTGAAGTCGTAGGAACCGAGCAGTTCGAGCTTGGCCGGGCCGATAGCCGCCTGAACGATAGCTTCGATACCGACGTTCTGGCCGCCGAGGCCCTGAAGACGAGACAGTTCGTCAACCTGGATGCCAGCCGTGAATGCAGAGCCGGTATAGGTGTAGGAGATCGACTGCAGACGGTTCGAACCGAGGTTGTCGAGCTCGCCCGGAAGGTCGTTAGCATCCCACCAGTTCAACCAGCGACCAACGCGGAAACCGCCGAGCTGGATATAGGCTTCGTTGATGTAGGCACCGGTCACACCGCCGCTACCGGCGGTAGCGTTGGAATCATAACCAACGTCCTGGTTGGCTTCGAAACGAACCGAAGCAACGGAGGTCAGCGTGCCGAGTTCGGTGTCGGACTTTGCCGTGAAGTCGAGCTGAGCGCGGCTGTACGAATCCCAGTCGCCGTTGTTGAAGCTATTCGTGTCCTCACCGAAGCCGACTTCGAAACGGACATAACCGCCGATCTTGAGGCAGGTTTCAGTACCCGGGATGTAGAAGTAACCAGTGCCGAACGCGTCGCAGACACGAACGTATTCCATAGGCTCCGGTTCGGCAGCGACGATGGCGTCGGCAGCCTGAGCACCGGAAACTGCCGCGAGAGCCGCTGCAGAACCGAGAAGAAGGCTCTTAATGTTCATTCTTTTGACCTCCAGTCAATTTCTCTGAATGCTAGTTCGCGCCCGACCTAAAATTGATCAAACGCGTAAAGGCCGCATAAGCAGCCCCATTCCCCAGTATCATCTCCCCATATGGAGGCCCTACATAGAGGCCAGCCATTTATAGAGAACTCCCCCGGTGAACCGGGGGAGTTCCGTGATGATTAGAACGTGCGATCGAGACGGACGAAACCATCCCAGAATTCTTCAGCAGCGCCCGAAGTTTCGTTGTAGTTCGCAGTAACCTTGGCAGTGAAGCCCGGAACGATCGTGTAATCGACCGTTACGCCAGCGCGCCAGGCGTCGTCGCCCGTGAATTCGCCGTCAGCATCGATTTCAGAGTTCCAGACGTAGGTACCGCCGGGAGTGATCGTCAGCTTGTCGGAGACCTTGAAAGCGTACGAAGCAGCGAGAGCCCATTCACCACGGTTGTAGTAGGCATTTTGGAAGTTCGCATCACCCACGCCGCTCGACCAGATGGCGAGAGCCTGCAGGGTACCCGGACCGACCGGAGCCGAGATGAGGGCACGAACTGCACCATTTTCAGCGCTGAAGTCATAAGCACCGAGAAGGTCGAAAGCTACGCCGCCGAACTTGGTCGTTACGATAGCTTCGATACCGACGTTCTGGCCACCAAGGCCCTGAACACGCGACAGTTCGTCAACCTGGACGCCGGCGGTGAAGGCAGAGCCCGTGTAGAAGTAGCCGACAGACTGCATGCGGGTGTTGGCGAAAGCACCGGAACCGGAGTTCCAATCGGACTCGCCGTTGATACCCTTATCCCAAGGGTTGTAGTAACGACCAACCTTGAAGCCGCCGAGCTGAATGTAGGCTTCATTGATGTAGGCGCCGTTGGCGCTGGCGTTGGAATCATAACCAACGTCCTGGTTGGCTTCGAAACGAACCGAAGCAACCGAGGTCAGCGTACCAAGTTCGGTGTCAGACTTCGCGGTGAAGTCGAGCTGAACGCGCGACCAGCTATCCCAGTCGGTGTCGTTGAACGAGTTCTGGTCCTGGCCGATGTTAGTTTCGAAACGGACATAACCGCCGATCTTGAGGCAGGTTTCGGTGCCCGGGATGTAGAAGTAGCCGGTGCCGAAAGCGTCGCAAACGCGAACGTATTCCATGGGCTCCGGTTCAGCAGCTACGATGGCGTCAGCTGCCTGAGCGCCGGAGACTGCTGCGAGGGCAGCAGCGGAGCCGAGAAGAAGGCTCTTGATGTTCATTTTTGACCTCCAGTCAAAGTTTCGTATGGGTCTGGGTTCTTTTGGCTGAAGGACAGCGTTCCCTGCCCCATCCCCGTCGATTGCTAGAAGAAGGACGATCCACCGCCTCGCTTCTGGATTTGAAAATACAAGACGGGGGAGGTCATGCAATCTGGAACTTCAATCGGGCGCCCTTCCGGTACCCGCTTCCCATAAGTCTGTTGCCGAAAGGACACAAAGCCGGGGACTGGCTTAGATGGTATTTTACGCTTTGTTAAGAAAGAGCTTATCTGGCAGCCACTTAGCGCCTCGGGAAAGCTCCGGAGGGGAATCACCTCGCTCACCACGGGGGCGCGACTGCGCGGTCCTGCGAGCAACACGCAAAGGTCGATCAGAACGGGATTGGATTTGAGGATTGGGTCGGCGTTTCGAGCCTGGAATGGCGGAGAAGATGGGATTCGAACCCACGATACCCTCTCGGGTATACTCCCTTAGCAGGGGAGCGCCTTCGACCACTCGGCCACCTCTCCGGTCGGGCCTGATTATTGGGAAACGATATCGATGGCAAGGTCTTTTATGGAAATGTCATGCGATTCCCACCGGTCACGACACGCGAATCGCAACAAGTGATTCCATTCCCGCAGCTTCAGTGATTCTCAGTAGCCCGAACGCTGCTTGCCGGCACCGCCGCCACGGCCGTAACGACCGGCCAGCGATCGCAGCGCGCCGGAAAACTCGGTGACATCGGCGCCGACGGCCACGAAGCTCGCGCCGAGATCGAGATAATGGCGGTTCAGGGTTTCGCTGAACGTCAGGATGCCGGCCGCCTTGCCGGATTTCACGATCGTGCCGATCGCCTTCTCGATCACCTCCTGGACCTCAGGGGCTTCCATGCGACCGAGATAACCCATGTCGGCCGAAAGATCGGCCGGGCCGATGAAGACGCCGTCGACGCCGTCCACCGCGGCGATGTTCTCCAGGTCGCGGATCGAGGCCATGGTTTCGGCCTGGACGATCAGGCAGATTTCGTCGGCGGCCGTCTCGGCATAGTCGGGAATTGAGTTAAAGCCGGAGGCGCGGGCGACGGCGGCACCGACGCCGCGCACGCCACGCGGCGGATAACGCACGGCCCGAACGAGTTCCCTCGCCTGCTCGGCCGAATCGACCATCGGCACGAGCAGCGTGCGGGCACCGATATCGAGCATCTGCTTGATGAGCCAGGTCTCGCCGACCGGCGGCCGGACGACGACTTCCGAAGGCGAGGTGGCAAGCGCCTGCAATTGCGCCAGAATGCTGCGCAGGTCGTTGGGGCCGTGTTCGCCGTCGATCACCAGCCAGTCGAAACCGGCATGGCCGGCAATCTCGGCCGTCAGTGCCTCTCCCATGTTCAGCCAGAGGCCGATCTGCGGCTGGCGGGCCTTCAGCGCCGCCTTGAAGTGATTCTTCGGAGACGGCATGGCGTTTCCCTTCAGGAGAGGAGCTGTTTCAGGTCGGCGGCCGGATCGGCGAGGATGGCGCGGCTCGGTTCAATGCCAGTGTCGAGCAGCTTCTTGCCGCTTACATAGGCCTTGGCATCGTTGATCGCGTCGACGGCGATGAAGCGGCCCTGACGGAAATACCAGATCGACAGGCTTCCCTCGCGGGTACCCTTGCGCACCAGCGTCTCGTCATACCCCATGTTGAAGCCGGCGATCTGCAGCTTCACATCGTACTGGTCGGACCAGAACCAGGGCTTTGCGTCATAGGGCGCCGAGCCGCCGGCAAGGATCGCCGCGGCGGCTTCCGCCTGGTCGACGGCGTTCTGTACCGATTCGAGACGGATGCGCTCGCCCTTCCAGGGCAGCATGGCGCAGTCGCCCATGGCGAAGATGGACGGATCCGAGGTGCGGGCGAACTCGTCGACGATCACGCCGTTGCCAACGTCGAGGCCACATTCCTGCGCCAGTTCGTCGTTCGGCTTGACGCCGATGCCGACGATGACGAAATCGACCTCGAGGGTGCTCCCGTCGGAGAGTTCAGCGGCGCGCACGTGTTTCCCTTCCGGGCCGCCTCCACCTACCAGGCGATGCAGGCCGGTCCTTTCGCGGATGATCACGCCGTGGCTGTCGTGAATGGCGCGCATCACGTCGGCGGTCTCTTTTGCAGCGACGCGCTGGAGGATGCGGTCGGCCATTTCGATCAGCGTCACTTCGAGGCCGAGATGGCGGGCGACGGCGGCCGCTTCGAGGCCTATATAACCGCCGCCTATAATAAGGAGCCGGCGGCCCGGCTTCATCTCGCCGGCGAGCAGGTCGGCATCGCGCTTGTCGCGCACGGTGAAGACGCCGTCGAGATCGCCGCCGACACTTGCCGGCAGCGTGCGCGGCGTGGATCCGGTGGCGAGTGCCAGGGTGTCGTATTTAAGCACGGCACCGTCCTGCATACGGACGGACTTTGCCTTGCGGTCGATCTCCTCGACATAGGTCGAGAGCAGAAGCTCGACATCGTTTTCGGCAAACCAGCTTTCGGGCCGGAAGGTCAGCCGCTCGAACTCCATTTCGCCGAGCAGATATTTCTTGGAGAGCGGCGGGCGCTGGTAGGGGATCACGTTTTCCGAACCGATGATCGTAATCGGCCGCGCATCCTTCAGGACCCGGAGTTTTGCAGCGAGCGCGAAACCCGCCTGGCCCGCACCAATTATCACCAACCTGCCCGTCACGTCTCGCTCCCCACACCGATCATGGTTTCGTTGATAGCACCACCAATCCGATCGCAAGGGGTATCCCCGCGACACAGGTCCGTCAACAACGCGACATGGCCGATTATGCGCAATGAGTTCGCAGCTGTCCCATACGGAAAGGAAAAACCGCCTCTACAGCGTTAAAACCGGGATTTGCCGTCAATATCCCCGCCGATCCGTCGCATTTTATCATTCCGTTTCAGAATGTGTCAGCGCAGGAGGAATATAGTCACAGAGTAGGAATGAAAACGGGAGGGTGTGATGCCCTTGACTATGGACCAGGACAGCAGAAAAGACGGCCCGCGCGACCGGGCCTTCGAGAAGTTCACGATCGACCGCCCCGGCAAGGTCATCCTTGTCGGCCATCATCTCAGCACCAAAACCAGCTTCCGCTGCCTGATCCGCAGCATCTCGCTCTACGGTGCGGAGATCGAGGTCGGCCCGACCCTGCCGATGCCCAACAACTTCTTCCTCGAAATCCTCGGCATCCATGACGACATCGGATGCACGGTGATCCGCCGCGAGGAAGAGAAGGTCACCGTCGGCTTCAACATGCTGATCGACGCCGAGTTTCTGCATCACGTGATCCGGCTGAGCTTCGAGACAAGTCATTAACGGGCAGATAGTCCCGCGGCCGGGGGGCCTTTTCCTCCCGCCGCTCATGGTCGCCGCTCGCCAGCCGCGACAGAAACGGCACGGCCCACAGCAGCCCGCCCCATTCGGCGCCCTCGAGTGGATCGGCCATTGGATGCCGAGGCCCGTTCAGGCAGCATCTGTCCTTTCCCTTGTTCAGCTGTTCCCAAAGTCTCACCCAGTTGAGAAGCATGGCGGTCACTCCATCTATGATGCGATGCCATCGAGCTAGTGATTTGCCGCGCGGCTTGTAGACGCGCCGGCGAAAGCTGCTTTTCATCCATGAACGATGGGAAGATCACCGGTGAAACGATAGGGTGCCTGATATGACGGACGCGGGCTGGGACGATCTCAAGCTGTTCCTGCATGTGGCGAGCGAAGGGGGCTTGAGCGCCGCCGCCGCCCGCACGGGCCTCAGTGCCCCGACGATCGGCCGGCGGATGCTAGCGCTCGAGCGGGCAACCGGCCGGAGCCTATTCGTGCGCAGCCAGCAGGGTTATCGGCTGGCGCCGGATGGCGAAACGCTGCTCGAACACGTCCGCGCCATGCAAAGGACCGCCGACAGCATCGCCGACTGGAACGCGCAGGCCTTTGCCATGCCGATCGTCTCGATCGGCGCCGATGCCTGGCTTTCCGGTTACATCAGCGAGCACACGCCGGAGATCAGGGGCAGAGAGGACCGGTTCCGGCTCTGCTGCAAGTCGTTGCACAAGGGCGTCGATTTCACCTATCGCGAGGCGGATATCGGGATCGTCGCCCGGAGGCCGGAATCAGGCAATGTGGCGATCCGCCGATCAGTCGTCGTCGCACACTCTATATATAGAGCGAAGAGCCTTGCCGAAGACGAGACCATGCCCTGGGTTTCGCTCGGCACCGACAACTCCCATTCCCCGGCCGATAAATGGGTGTTCCAGCATCACGAGGCTGATATTCGCACCTGGACCAATTCTCCGGATATCCTGCCGAGGCTGATCGCCCGCGGCAACGGGCGCGGCGTGCTGCCGTGCTTCATCGGCAATTCCGTTCCCGGCCTGGTCCGCGAGGGCGGCATCATCGCGGAGCTTACCTATACAATGTGGATCGTCGCCAATGACGACGACCGGCACCGGCCGGAGGTACGTCAGGTCATCGAAAGGCTCGACGCGCTTTTCAAACGGGAGGCGAAAAGATTTAGCGGCGATCAAGCCTAATCGAGCCCAAGCAGACTTGCATGCCGGTGAATCGATCCTATTGTGTGCCGGTTTTAAAAGAACCGGAACTGAAGTCCATGCCCGCATTCTCGCGCTTTACGCCGCTGATCAGCGCCCTTCCCGCCACCGTCCCCTTCGTCGGACCCGAGGCCATCGAGCGCAATCGCGGTCTCATGGTGAAGGCACGCATCGGCGCCAATGAAAATGGCTTCGGCCCTGCGCCTTCCGTCATCGAGGCGATCAGCGCTGCGGCGACAAGCACCTGGAAATATGCGGATCCGGAAAATTTCGAACTGAAGCAGGCGCTCGCCGCGCATCTGCGCTGTCAGATCAACAACATTGCCGTCGGCGAAGGCATAGACAGCCTGCTCGGGATGATCGTGCGGATGGTGATCGAGCCGGGCATGCCGGTCGTCACCTCGTTCGGCGCCTATCCGACGTTCAACTTCCACGTGGCCGGCCATGGCGGCCGGCTGGTGACGGTGCCTTACGTCGACGACCGCGAAAACCTCGATGGGCTGCTGGAAGCCGTTCGCCGTGAAAACGCGCCGCTGGTCTATTTCGCCAATCCCGACAATCCGATGGGAAGCTGGTGGGATGCCGACAGCATCATCGCTTTTGCCAAGGCGCTGCCGGAAACCTGCCTGATGATTCTCGACGAAGCCTATTGCGAGACAGGTCCTGCCGGCGCGACGCCCGATATCGCCGCCCTGATCGACCGGCCGAACATCATCCGCACCCGGACCTTCTCGAAGGCCTACGGCATGGCCGGCTCGCGGGTGGGTTATGCGATCTCGACGCCCGGCACTGCCGAGGCCTTCGACAAGATCCGCAATCATTTCGGCATGAACCGGATCGGTATCGCCTCGGCACTCGCGGCGCTGAAAGACCAGGCCTACCTCTCCCAGGTGATCGGGCAGATCAAGGCCTCGCGGGACCGGATCGCGGCAATCGCTGAAACCAACGGACTGAAGCCGCTGGCGTCCGCCACCAATTTCGTGGCGATCGATTGCGGCCGCGACGGCGCCTATGCACGCTCGATCGTCGATGGGCTGATGGAGCACGGGGTTTTCATCCGCATGCCGGGTGTTGCGCAGCTCAACCGCTGCATCCGCGTCAGCACGGGCCCGGAATCGGACATGGCGCTGTTCGAAGAAGCGCTGCCGAAGGTGCTGAAGGGCCTATAGGCTATACGAAAAATGACCGCGCCGGCCTTGTTCCTGCCGGTCGCGGTCTCAATTTCCGACGATCGTCCCCGTCCAGACCGACCGCCCTGTCTCCCAATCCCTCATGGGTGCTGTCTTTTGGATTGTTCTCCCGCCGGCCCTCTTGCGGGGCCGGTCAATTCGTCGAGCACGGCGCTCCTGAAGGCGCTCAATGCATGGTCATCCATTCGCGAGCGGCGCGGAGTGCCGTGGCCAGCTGCATCTTGCTCATCGTCTGAGCGAGGTCGGCGCGCAATTCGGCGGCGCGATCGGAGCCTTTGATCGCGGCAATGTTGAGCCATTTGTGTGCGGAGATCAGATCGACGTCGCAACCACGACCGGTCGCATACATCAGGCCCATTTCGCAGAAAGTGTCAGCGCGGGTTTCGCCACCCATGGTGGCCATTCCGGAATTGTTCATTTCAAAGCGTGCCATCGGTTTGATCCCTGTTAAAGCCTGTTGTTCGTCGTCTGCCCTGTTTTTGCCCTTTCGGGCTCCATCCGGATCACCGTCTTGAAGCGGCTGTTTCGATCCTTCCGGCCGGCGATTTTTTCCGCTCGTTTGATGACTTCACTATGCGCCCAACCTTCCAAAAGACGCCTAAAAAGCATGATTAATTCAACGAAAACAAAGTTCAAACGCTTCGTAAATTTGAGTTTTTGTTAAACATGGGATGCCTTGCATTTTAAGGAATTTGCGGAGATTTTTACGAAAAGTTTAGAAAACGATTTAAACCGATCGCTAACTACGAATACGGTTCGGTTGGACGAACCTGTCTCCAGGGCTGTGGAAAACCCCGGCCTTCCCGAGCGCTGAAATTCCGCCATATCGGGCCCAAACCCGTATTTACCTTTACGTGTGCGTAAGATAAATTTCGGCACGAGTTCGTCCAGAGGGGTGCGAACTGGAGGAAACCGCGCCGTCTGTCTGCTCTCGAAGCTCAGCGGCGGAAGCGAAGGAGGAGAACAATCATGATGCGCAGACTGATGCTTGTTGCAGTGCTGGCACTTGCCGCGACCGGAGCCCGAGCCGCAGAGCCGATCGAAGGCAATTGGAAGACCGCCAGCGGCGAGACCGCGGTGATCGGCAAATGCGGCACCGCCTATTGCGTGACGCTGAAGACCGGCAAACATTCGGGCAAGCAGATCGGCAAGCTCTCCGGCAAGGACGGCGAATATAGCGGCGAGATCACCGACCCCGCGGAGGACAAGACCTATAGCGGGTCCGGCTCGGTCAACGGCAATTCGCTCAAGATGAAAGGCTGCGTCCTCGCCATCCTTTGCAAGTCGCAGACCTGGACCCGCCTCTAAGCCGATCGCCCGAATATCGTCCCATATAGAAGTGCAGAAATGGCCGCGCCGGCAACGGCACGGCCATTTTTGGTTTCCAACCGTCAAGAGGTGCCTGAATATTTTGCTGCGCCGCATCAAGAAAAGGCAATTTGATCACGCGAACGGCATCGATTTGGGGCGTAAAAATCCGCGAAATTTCAATGTCACAGTTTTGTGAAAAGCTTGAATACCTATTGAACACTATTTACGCCACATAAAAGCCTCGAAAATGACATGATTTCCCGAAAATTACACGCAGTCGGTGCAATTCCTTTCGGAACCGGATATATTACTGATTTTACTTATTAATTATCTTACCAAATCGTAACTTAATCGATTTATTCGTGGCTTTTTCCGAGAAATAGCCACGATAAGCACGTTTTACGTGCATTTTTTCCAAGCAGTTTTCGCTGTCAACGTTTCGTTGACAGCAGTCGCCGAAATGGGGGGCTTTCGGATCGAACCGATCGGTCCGATATCAGCATCGCAAACAGAAATTCACTCTGGTTCGGACCCCAAGACCGAACCGAACATAACCCAAGGATAAAGACAATGACCAAGATCACTTCCGCATTCGCCGCAGCCCTTATCGCTTCGGCCTCGTTCGCTTCCGTCGCCCTCGCTGAAGGCGACTATTACGAAGGCGCCTCCAAGGCTTCCGCTACCGTCGACCATGTTCAGACCGGCAGCATTGCTCAGGATCAACAGAACCAGATCCCGGCTCCGATCGGTCGCGGCGACTACTACGACGGCGCAAACCGCCCGAACTAACCGCAGCTCATTCAAGATACCGAAACAATCTCCGCAGGCCAGGTCGCAAACTGAAAGCCGCGGGTAACTCTGAAGGGACTACCACCATGACCAAGATCACTTCCGCTATCGCCGCAGCCCTTATCGCTTCGGCCTCCTTCGCTTCCGCCGCTCTTGCTGAAGGCAACTACTACGAAGGCGTTACTCCGCCGTCGGCCGACCAGCAGCACCCGGCAACACATCAGAAGGCCAAGGGTTCGGCCAGCTACGGCTACACGGGCTCGGTCTCCAACGCCCAGGGTTCGAACCAGTCGTTCGACGGCACAGTCATCCTGAACCGTGGCGACTACTACGAAGGCGCAGTTCGTCCGAACTAACCGCAGCTCATTCAAGACACCGAAACAATCTCCGCAGGCCAGGTCGCAAACTGAAAGCCGCGGGTAACTCTGAAGGGACTACCACCATGACCAAGATCACTTCCGCTATCGCCGCAGCCCTTATCGCTTCGGCCTCCTTCGCTTCCGTCGCTCTCGCTGAAGGCGACTATTACGAAGGCGCCTCCAAGGCTTCCGCCACCGTCGACCACGTTCAGACCGGCAGCATCGGCCAGAAGGTTGATGCCCAGAAGGCCGACGTCAACAGCGGCGACTATTTCGACGGCGCAAACCGCCCGAGCTAATCGCAGCTCATTCAAGATACCGAAACAATTTCCGCAGGCCGGGTCGCAAACTTTGAAGCCGCGGAACACTCTGAAAGGACTACCACAATGACCAGAATCACTTCCGCTATCGCCGCAGCCTTCATCGCTTCGGCTTCCTTCGCCACCGCCGCTCTCGCCGATGAAGGCGACTATTACGAAGGTGCACAGCCCACCCAGCAGGCTCAGTCCGTCCATGGCGCCCGCGTCGACAGCTTCGGCTACACCGGTTCGATCGCTCGCGCCAAGGGTTCCGACCAGTCGAACCAGTCGTTCGACGGCACCGTCATCCTGGACCGTGGCGACTACTACCAAGGCGCAGTTCGTCCGAACTAACCGCCTCCTATTCAAGATATCGCACATATGTCCGCAGGCCGGGTCGCAAACTCACTGCCGCGGGCAACTCTGAAAGGCATAAGACAATGACAAAGATGACTTCCGCCCTCGCCGCAGCCCTGATTGCTTCGGTTTCGTTCGCCGGTGCAGCACTTGCTGAAGGCGACTACTACCAGGGCGCCCAAAAGACCGGACCAGCCACAACCATCGATCGCCTGAACACCGGCAGCATCGATCGCCAGGACGGCAAGCTTCCGTTCAACAATGGCGGTGGCCGCGATAACCGTGCTTCCGATCTGGACAACGGCGACTACTACAGCGGTGTCAACCGCCCGAACTAACTCTGAAGTTCGTTCACCGTCGATAGCCGCACAGAGCTTGCCCGGTGCGGGATCAAACAGACAGCAGACATACGGAAAAAATGAAATACCAGCCGCGCGAGCGGCTGGTATTCGCAGTTCATTCAAGACACCGATTGGAAA
Source organism: Neorhizobium tomejilense (assembly GCF_964254135.1). Lineage (NCBI taxonomy): Bacteria > Pseudomonadati > Pseudomonadota > Alphaproteobacteria > Hyphomicrobiales > Rhizobiaceae > Neorhizobium > Neorhizobium tomejilense. The sequence goes on along the minus strand of NZ_CAXUSO020000001.1, from coordinate 785,664 downwards.
GACGGGTCGCAATCGTCTTTCCGGTGCGTGATGGCCGGACTCTGAAACCAGCCATCGAGTTCAAGATTAAGTGAAGCTTTTCCACGAATCAATCACGTTGATGCTCTTCTTCGTGAGATTTCCTGCATTTGGCACCGCGCCGCCGGTTTCCGGCAATATTACAGGCTTTTTGCCGTTCAAAAAAACCGCTAGTTGGCGGCTCCGCTCCATTTCTATTGGAACGATCCTCCCTTCCAGGGATTTGTACCTCGGACGGAGCGATGAACCTCTCGCTCCGCACCATAAGAACAGATGGAAAGGACAGGACAATGAGAACCTATCTGACTTCCGGTATTGCCGCTCTTATCATTTCAGCAGGTTTTACTGGTGCAGCCATGGCGCAGGATGCCGTCTATCCTGACCCGAACGGCCTGCCGCAATCGCCGCCGACCATCCAGCAGGATCGCGGCCAGGATCGCAGTCAGGGCGTGGATACCATGTCGACCGGCAGCATCTATCCGAGCACCGGCTACATGTACAACAACAACGCGAGCGGCAATGCCGATCTCGATGGTGGACAGGACGAAGGCGACTACTACGACGGTACGTTGCGTCCGCATAACTAAGCAGTTGCTTCAAGATACCGCATCCCGCGCAGGTCGCACCAATGCACGGGATGACCTCTCCACCGACAGACCAATTTCGAAGCCGGCCCTCGTGGCCGGCTTTTTCATGAACGCAGTGCTCTGCGGGATGTGCCTACTCCTCGGCGAGCGGATGAAACCAGCGACGGAGGTCATAGACGATTCGTCGCGCATTCCGCCCCCTTTCGGCGTTAACCATTCTGAACGCTGGATGAAACCCTCTCTCAGGGCGCATTCAGCCCCGCGCCTTTATTCTGCCGTCATTGGCTTTGGGGAGAGAACCATGACCATCCTTGCACGCCGCCTGACAATCGTAACGCTGATCATGACCATTTTCGCATTCGCCTTTGCCGCACTCGTCGCCGTTCCGGCGCGCAACGATCTGCGCGTGCATCTTGGCACCGGGGTGCCCTGCTATCATCCCGCCACGCCGAACTGCGTCGCGGCGCTTTGAAAAAGTTCAGGTGTTCAATCGGCGGGCGCCTTTCAACGTCGTTTGATTGTTATTGAGTTCTCTCTATAATAGCGCATGAACACACGAATCTTTTCCTTGACCCCGCTTTCCTTCATCAGCCCAAGCCCGGTAGAGCCGCGCGCCTTCGACAATCCGGTCGAAGCGGTCGATGCCCTGACCGAACTTTACGAACGCAATACGAAATTCCTGATCGATGCGTTTGGGGCGCTTGCCGATGGTGCTGCCGTGACCGGCCGCTACCGTGCCTGCTATCCGCAGGTCAGCATCGAGACGACCTCCTTCGGCCACGCCGACTCGCGCCTCTCCTACGGCCATGTCTCGTCGCCCGGCGTCTATACGACGACGATCACCCGGCCGAAGCTGTTCCGGCATTACCTGAAAGAGCAGCTCGGCCTCCTGATGCGCAACCACAGCGTTCCGGTGACGATTTCGGAATCGACGACACCGATCCCGCTGCATTTCGCCTTTAGCGAAGGCGCACACGTGGAGGCATCGGCGACCAGTTCGCTCGCCGACATCTCGTTGCGCGACCTCTTCGACACACCGGATCTCAACAACACCGACGACCTGATCGCCAATGGCGAATACGATCAGGTGCCCGGAGAGCCGGCGCCGCTTGCGCCGTTCACTGCCCAGCGCATCGACTATTCGCTGGCCCGGCTCAGCCACTATACGGCGACCAGCGCCGATCACTTCCAGAACTTCGTGCTGTTCACGAACTACCAGTTCTATATCGACGAATTCGCCACCTGGGCGCGCGAGATGATGGCGCGGGGCGGCGACGGCTATACGGCCTTCGTGGAGCCCGGCAATGTCGTCACGCTTGCAGGCAACGACAAGCCGGAAACCGACCCGGTCGTCCGCCTGCCGCAGATGCCTGCCTATCACCTGAAGAAAAAGGGTCATGCGGGCATCACGCTCGTCAATATCGGCGTCGGACCTTCGAACGCCAAGACGATCACTGACCATATCGCCGTGCTGCGACCGCATGCCTGGCTGATGGTCGGCCATTGCGCCGGCCTGCGCAACAGCCAGCGCCTCGGCGATTATGTGCTGGCCCATGCCTATGTGCGCGAGGACCACGTGCTCGACGACGACCTGCCTGTATGGATCCCGATCCCGGCGCTGGCCGAAGTGCAGCAGGCGCTCGAAAGCGCCGTCGAGGAGGTCACCGGCTACCAGGGCTTCGAACTGAAGCGGATCATGCGCACCGGCACGGTCGCGACGATCGACAACCGCAACTGGGAACTGCGCGACCAGCGCGGACCGGTGAAGCGCCTCTCCCAGTCGAGGGCAATCGCCCTGGACATGGAATCGGCGACGATCGCCGCCAACGGGTTCCGCTTCCGCGTGCCCTACGGGACGCTGCTCTGCGTCTCCGACCGGCCGCTGCATGGCGAACTGAAACTGCCCGGCATGGCGACCGCCTTCTACCGCACCCAGGTCAGCCAGCACCTGCAGATCGGCATCCGCGCCGTGCAGAAACTCGCGGCCATGCCGACAGAGACACTGCACTCGCGCAAGCTGAGAAGCTTTTATGAGACGGCGTTTCAGTGATGTTGTAAGGCCAGCCACCTTGGTGTATGATTTTCCGAATTCATACACACGAGGTGGCTATGCGCACCAATATCGAACTCGACGATGAACTGATCACCGAAGCTATGGAACTGACCGGCCTGCCGACGAAGAAGGCTACGGTGGAGCAGGCATTGAAGGATCTCGTTCGTATCCGCAGGCAGATGCGTGCGGTCGACAATCTCGAAGGCATCGGTTGGGATGGCGATCTCGATGACATGCGCAAAGACTCCATTCGCTTTGCCGATTGGGGCTTAGAGGGCCGCGAATGATCGTCGCCGACAGCTCGGTCTGGATCTCGTTATTTCGAAAAGACGATGTCGACGTCGCGGGTAGGCTGCGCTCCTTCATAGCCCAAGGCACTGTTCTTGTAGGCGATATCATCATGCTCGAAGTGCTCCAGGGCGCTCGCGATTACCATCAAGCCCGTTGGATCGAACAAAACTTCCGCGACTTTCCTGCCGCACAAATGCTGTCTCCCTCACTCGCAGTCAAGGCGGCGGCCAACTACCGGATTCTTCGGGATCGAGGCGTCACCGTGCGGAAGACGATAGATATGATTATCGGCACCTATTGCATCGAACGCGGCCACCGCCTGTTGCATAGGGACAAGGACTACTTGCCGATGGTCGAACATCTCGGCCTGCAGATCGCCTGATCACTCGACCTTTGTCGGCCTCGCCACCAGCAATGACAGCGCCGTCCCTACCAGCGACGAAACGATCACCAGCAGATGCGTGTTGACCGCCGCTTGGCCGAGTTCCGCCAGGGGCAGCCCGGCCGTGCCAGCGCCGAAGGCGATGGCGCCGGCGGTGATGCCGGCGGGATAGGTGCCGACGCCGGCCGGTGCATGCATGGGGAGCACCGAAGAAAGTTCGCCGCCGAGCGCGCCGCCGAAGCTTGCGGCGATGGAGAGACCACCCAGAAGGCCAAGCACCCAGGCGAGGACGGCGATCTTCGTGAACCAGTTGATCAGTGTCGCGCCCCAGGCGCGGGCGAAGGCTTTTGCGTCGAGCGGCAGGCCGGCTTCGACCTCGTCGAGCAGTTTTTTCACCTTGTCCGGCAGGACCTTGGCTGCAAACCGGAAGGCAGGGCCGCGCAGCGCGAAGGCGATAGCCGGCAGGATCAGGAAGGCGAGCCAGAGCGCCCAGGCCCAGAGCTTTCCTGTCTGCAGCGCCAGCCCCGTGCCGGCGGCGGCGAGCAGCGCATGCAGGTCGAAGAGCCGCATGACCAACAGCGCCGCGGTGCTGCGCGCAACGCCCAGGCCGAACTCGCGCTTCATCAGCAGCGGAAAGCTCGCTTCGCCGGTGCGGAAGGGCAGCATGATGTTGAGGAGGTTATGGACCTGGACAAGCCTCAGCAGCGTGCCGAACCGGCCACCGGTTTCCGCCGGAAAGTAGTCGTAGATGCGCCAGGTACGCAGGACATAAGTGCCGAGCAGCAGCGCCAGCGCTACCGCCGCCGAGCCCCAGCCGGCGCTGCTCCACAGCGACACGACGCTCTGCCAGCCCCAGGCCCATTGAATGAAGGCGGCGTAGACAAGGATGATCACCACCGTTGCGAGCGTCATCGCGTGGCGAATTATCCACGCCCGGCGGCTGGCAACCGGAGAATTCTTCATATAGTAGGGTGCCCCATGTGAAATTTCGGGTTTCGGCCATTATCAGAGGGCCTTCAAGCCCGTGGTTTAGGAGAAACGCAAGGTGCGTACAACAGCAGAGTCGGTGACCAGCCGCATCGAGACGGCCGAGCCGATCGAACTGTCCCTCGTCGTGCCCCTCTTCAACGAAGAAGAAAGCGTGCGCCCGCTGATCGAACGGATCTGCGCGGCGATGGCCGGCTACGCGGCGAGCTGGGAACTCATCCTCGTCGACGACGGCAGCACGGACGCGACGATCGCCAATGCCCGCGAAGCGCTGAACCGTCCCGGCCTCGACCTGAAGATCGTCGCGCTGCAGCGCAATTTCGGCCAGACGGCCGCCATGCAGGCCGGCATCAACCAAGCAAGCGGCCGGCTGATCGCCACGCTCGACGGCGACCTGCAGAACGACCCGAAGGACATTCCCGGCATGGTGGCCGAGCTGGAGCGGCGCGAGCTGGACCTGCTGGTCGGCTGGCGCAAGAACCGCCAGGACGGGCTGCTGCTGCGCAAGGTGCCCTCCTTCATCGCCAACCGGCTGATCGGCCGCATCACCGGCGTGCGGCTGCACGACTATGGCTGTTCCTTGAAGATCTATCGCGGGTCGGTGATCAAGCAGGTCAAGCTGATGGGCGAGATGCACCGCTTCATCCCCGCCTGGGTCGCGGGCGTAGTGCCGAGCTCGCGGATCGGCGAAATGCCGGTGACCCACCATGCGCGCCAGCACGGCGTTTCCAAATACGGGATTTCCCGCACCTTCCGGGTGATCCTCGATCTGCTGTCGGTGATGTTCTTCATGCGCTTCAAGGCACGGCCGGGGCATTTCTTCGGCTCGCTCGGCCTCGGGCTCGGCGCGCTGTCTGCGATCATCCTCTTTTACCTGTTCATCGACAAGTTCGTCATGGGCAACGACATCGGCACGCGGCCGCTGTTCCTCATCGGAGTCATGCTGTTCCTGTCGGCGGTACAGATGATCACCACCGGCATTATCGCGGAAATGATCGCCCGCACCTATTACCGCGATGACAACTCGCTCAGCTACATCGTCAGGGAAGTCTATGAGGGCGATGCGGCGCATCAGTGACGCGCTTGCCCGCCGTCCGGACCTCATCCTCTGGCTGATCGCTGCATATTATGTGCTGGCAATCGTCCTTCGGGTGCTGCGCTCGGAGGCGCTGGAAAGCGACGAGGCGGAACAGCTCTACCAGTCGCAGTTCCTGCTGATGGGCTACGGCCGTCAGCCGCCGTTGTACAACTGGCTGCAATACGGGGCCGTCCACCTGATCGGCCCGTCGGTCCTTGCGGTCGCGCTGGTCAAGAACCTGCTGCTGTTCCTCACCTGTGCGGTCTATGGGCTGGCGGCCCGGGTGTTGCTGAAAGACCGGCGGCTTGTCGCCATCGCCATGATCGGCGTGATCGCCATGCCGGCGGTCAGCGTCATGGCGCAAAGGGACCTGACGCATGCGATCGCCACGCTGTTTGCCGTCGCGCTGTTCTTTTATGGTTTCCTCAAGACGCTGACGCGGCCGACCCTTTGGACCTACCTGCTCACCGGCCTCGCGGTCGGGTTCGGGCTGATCGCCAAGTATAATTTCGTCATCGTGCCCGTCGCGGCGATCCTCGCCATCCTGCCGGAACCGGAGCTTCGCAAGCGCATTCTCGACTGGCGGCTGATCCCGGCGCTTGCCGTGACAGCGGTGATCTGCCTGCCGCATGGCCTTTGGGTGCTCGGAAACCTGGGCGAAGCGACGGCCGGGACGATCAAGGCGATGCGCGCGGACGCGTCGGGCAACCCCATTCTCGACCGGCTGTCCGGTATAGGCACGCTTCTGGCAGCGGTATTGACTGGCGGGCTGCCGGTGCTCGCCTTTTTCCTGATCGCCTTCCGGCGCCCGCTGGTCGATGCCTGGCAGGCGACGAACCAATGGACGCGGGTGATCGGGCGGACGCTCGCTATCTGCCTGATTGCTGTCGGGCTGATCGGGCTCGGTTTCGGCGCCACCAGCATCAGCGAGAAATGGCTGTCGCCGTTCCTGGTTCTGCTGCCGCTCTATCTGTGCCTGAAGCTCGAGGCGGCCAAGGCGGATACGAGCCGCAGCATCCCGCGGCTGCTGTTTCCGGTGGCGGCGCTGGCGCTCGGCTTCGTCGTCTACATCGCGCTCGGCAATGTCATCGGCCCGATGTTCGGCGATTATACCAAGGAAAACCTGCCGTCCGGGCCGTTCATCGAACAGGTGGTGGCGGAGCATGCCGGTGCCAAGCCGGCCTATGTGCTCACCGACGATCCCTATCTTGCCGGAAGCGCCCGGCTGGAACTGCCGCAGGCTCGCGTGCTGCTGCAAAGTTTCGGGCAGACGCCGCCGCTCGGCGAGGCGGAGAGAAACCAGCCGGGGCTGATCGTCTGGCAGGGAGGCGGGGAAATGCTCGATGCCCTTAAGCCATATCTGCAGGCGAACGGGGTCGCGGCGGAAGGCTTGGCGCCGGCGACCAAGGTCGTACCTTATCTCTTCTCGGGTGGACGGGACAGTGTCACGTTCGGTTATGCCTGGGTGCAGCCCGCGAAATAGGACAAGGGCTACTCGGTTACGCTGTCCCGCAGATGATCCAGCGCCGCCCGGAGCTTCTCGATTACCTCATCCACTTCCGAGCGGCTGATGGTCAGCGCCGGCGAGGCGAGCATGCGGTCAGCGGTGGCGCGCAGGATGAGGCCGTTTTCGACGCAGTGATTGCGCACCAGCGTGCCGATGTCGTCGGGCTTTGCATAACGGCGGCGGGTGGATTTATCCGCTGCAAGCTGCAGGCCGCCGATCAGGCCGGTGCTTTCGGCCTGGCCGACCACCGCGTGATCCTCCAGGCTCTTCCAGGCGACGGCAAAATAGGGGCCGATATCGTCGCGGACGCGCTCGACCAACCCCTCCTCCTCGATGATTCGGATGTTTTCCAGCGCGGCGGCAGCCGCAACCGGGTGACCGGAATAGGTGAAGCCATGATAGAAATCACCTAACTCCTCGGTCATCACGTCGGCGACGCGGTCGCTGACCAGCACGCCGCCGATCGGCAGGTAGCCGGAGGACAGGCCCTTGGCGATCGGCGCCAGATCCGGCTCGAAACCGAAATGCTGGTGGCCGAACCAGGTGCCCAGGCGGCCGAAACCGCAGATTACCTCGTCGGAAACGAGCAGGATGTTGCGCGCCTTGCAGATGCGGGCGATTTCCGGCCAGTAGGTCTCGGGCGGAATGATAACGCCCCCTGCCCCCTGGATCGGCTCGGCGACGAAGGCTGCGACCCGATCCTCGCCGAGTTCGTCGATCTTCGCCTCGAGCTCACGGGCGACCTTCAGGCCGAATTCGGCAGGCGAAAGATCGCCGCCCTCGGCATACCAATAGGGCTGGTTGATGTGGTGGATGCCTTCGATCGGCAGATTGCCCTGTTCGTGCATCAGCTTCATGCCGCCGAGCGAGGCGCCGGCGACCGTCGAGCCGTGATAGGCGTTCTTGCGAGCGATGACCAAGGTCTTCTCCGGCTTGCCCAGGGCCTTCCAATAGACCCGCGCCATGCGGAACCAGGTGTCGGTCGCCTCAGAGCCGGAATTGGTGAAGAAGACGCGCTTCAGCTTTTCGCCGGTATGGGAGGCGATCTTCTGGGCGAGCAATGCCGCCGGCGCCGTCGTGGTGCCGAAGAAGGTGTTGTAATAGGGCAGTTCCTGCATCTGGGCATAAGCGGCGTCGGCGATCGACTTGCGGCCGTAACCCACATTCACGCACCAGAGGCCGGCAAAGGCATCGAGATATTTCTTGCCCGTCGAATCGTAGATATGGACGCCTTCCGCACGCTGGATGACCCGCGCACCCTTGGCGTTCAGCTGCTTCATGTCCGAGAACGGGTGCAGGTGATGCGCGGCATCGATGGCGGCGAGATTGGAAAGCGGCGGCATATCGGTCATGACTGTCTCTCTGCCTTAGATTGTGCCGTCAATTCTTATCGGCTACGAACAGAGTTCCGCAACACCCCGCAGAAGACATTTCCCATGGCTGACGAGACCGCCCCGCCCCGCATCGAAATCCTGCTCGTCGGCATGAACGGCGACCTGCGCGGCAAGCAGATCCCGCTCGAGGCTGAAAAGAAGGTCTGGGACGGCACGGTGCGCCTCCCCTCCTCCACCCAGTCGCTGGATATCTGGGGCGACGACAACGACGACATCACCGGCCTGTCGCTGTCGGTCGGCGATCCGGACGGGATTTGCCTTGCCGACCGGCGTAGCCTTGCGCCGATGCCATGGGCGCCTGAAGGGTCGAAGCAGGTTCTCTCGACCATGCACGAATTCGATGGCACGCCTTCCTTCATGGATCCCCGCGCCATCCTCGCGGCCCTTCTCAAGCGTTTCGACGAACGCGGCCTGACGCCGGTCGTGGCGACCGAACTCGAATTCTACGTGATCGAGGACGACTGGCGCGAGACCGGCAGGCCGCGCCCGCCGGCCAGCCTCATGTATCGCGGCGAACCGAACGGCTTCCAGCTCTACGACATGAGGGCCGTCGATGCGCTCGAAGGCTATCTTCAGACGGTGCGGGCCTGGGCGAAACTCCAAGACCTGCCGGCCGATGCGACGACCGCGGAATTCGGGGCCGGTCAGTTCGAGATCAATCTTCTCCACCGCGCCGATGCACTGGCGGCCGCCGACGACTGCATCTACCTGAAACGCATCGCCGAACAGGCGGCCAGAAAGCATGGTCTCAAATCCACCTGCATGGCAAAACCCTACGCGGAGCATGCGGGCTCCGGCCTGCATGTGCATGCGAGCATCATCGACCGGGACGGCAACAATGTGCTGGATGCAAAGGGTGACGACCCGGTGCGGCTGAAGTCGGTTTGCGCCGGAATGTTGAAAACGATGCGCGATGCACAGCTGATCTTCGCACCGTTTGCCAATTCCTACCGCCGCTTCCAGCCGGGTTCGTTCGCGCCGGTCGATATCGACTGGGGCTACGGTCATCGGGGGACTGCTGTGCGCATTCCGGATGCCCAAGGGCCTGCCGCCCGCATCGAGCACCGCGTCGCCGGCGCCGACGTCAATCCGTACCTGCTGCTCACCGCCATCCTCGGCGGCATGCTTTTAGGATTGGACGAAACGCTCGATCCGGGCCCTGCAACAGAACCAGGCAAGGAGCCGCCGGCCGGTACAAACAAGCTGACGCACGATTTCCTGACGGCGGTCGAGGAGTTTTCCGCCTCGCCCTTCATCGCCGACGTGTTTGGAGCGCGCTATCAGAAGCTCTATGGCGACACGAAGCGCAAGGAGGCGATCACCTATCTGCGCACGGTCTCGGATTTCGACTACCAGACCTATCTGCCGCGGATTTAGGGCTTCATCCATGCTGCGTAGAGAATATCCTTCACGTCAACAAACATAAATACATCGCCTGGCTTGAAGCCGAATGCATCACTCCAGGCGGTGGCATATGAACCGAGTTCCATGCCGAGTTCACGTAAAGCCGTCTCGTCGCCGGTCTTGGCAGCGTTGATCTCTTCCTCCTTCATCGCTTTCATGAGGTCGCTATAGGTGCTGTTCCCCTCGCTGTCGGGAATGAAGACGATGATGCCGCTCTTGTCCTCGAACTTCACCGAAAGCTCGATCTCGTCTTCGGTGAAACGCTCGCGGTTCTTGACGATCATCTGAGGAAGCACGATTGCGAAGAGGTTTTCGCGCGAAATAGCACCGTCATGGGCCTCCTGCTGCTGTTTCACCAGCTGCATGAATTCCCATCCCCTTTCGGAGATTACCTGCTTCAGCGTCTGCTTGACGGTCAGGTCGGTGACCTTGAACTGATCCGAGTCGATAAACTCCATCGCCTCGGCGGCCAGTTCGCCCTTGGCGTCCAGTTCCATGAATGCGACGCTGATCGCAAAGGCGGCCTTCAGCGTCTCTTCAGCGGGCTCTCCGGTAATACCGTTTGCCACCTTGACGAGATCGGCTTTCTTTTCCTTGTCTTCGTCAGTTTCGGCAGGCTGGGCGTTCGCCTGCTGAAGGATCAGCAGTGCCCCAGGTTGAACAGCGGAGATGGAAGTCATGCCGGCCCTCGTCCGCGGCGCACCTCCCTTGATGGGCATTGCCGCGATTTGTCGGGCGCTTCATGGCCAGACCAACCAATGATTCTATCAATGGTTGAAAATCTAATGTTCCCCACTTAACGAGATATGAATAAGCGGATGCAAGAGGTTGTATTGCAGGCCCTGAACTCGCCCAGATTCCGCGATCTCCGGTAGCGTGAACAGGCATTGGCCGCACACGATCGATGTTTAAGCGAATGTTTCAACCTATCTTAAATTCATGGAGGCTAAGGACGCTTGATATTTGAAGTCTCGCGGCACATTCGATGCGTATTGTTATCGCCAAGTCACTCTTTGCCGGACTTTTGTCCCTGCTTGCATCTCTGGCTCTATCGTTTGCCTTCGTTCCGATGCTGGGCGGGGAAGTCGCCGGTGCCGGCCTGGTGATGACCATCGTTTGCCCGCTTGCTATCTCCATTCCCGCCTCGGCCGTGCTTTTCAGCCAGACAGAACGCGTTCGACGTGCGGAAGCCGTGGCCTCTGACGCACTCGCGAAACTGGCCGCCGCCTACGAGGAACTTCACTGGCAGTCCCGCCGGGACGGACTGACCGGGCTGTTGAATCGCAGCGCCTTCATGGAGGAGCTGCAGACCTTCAGCCGCGAGGGCGTAACCGGAGCCCTTATTTTTCTGGATCTCGACCATTTCAAGTCGATCAACGATCGCCACGGTCATGCAATCGGTGACGAGGTCCTTCGCCGCACCGGGCAGATACTCGCCGCGTATGACGGGCAATTCAACATAGCGGGCCGCCTCGGGGGCGAAGAGTTCGCTCTCTTTCAAGGTGGCCTGACCGTCGACGAGATGTTGAGGTGGTGCAAGGATGTCCGTGAACTCATCGAAGGCCTGGATGTGCGCTCCGCCTCACGATCGAACGTCCCGGTATCGGCCAGCATCGGAGCTATCCACTGTGCTCCTGGCTTCGATCCTCTTGAATGCCTCAGAGCCGCCGATGTGAACCTGTACGAGGCCAAATCGCTCGGGCGAAATCGGGTCGTTTCATCCATCTGAAGAGGCGGCAGGACGGTTCGGATACCGCCGCGAACCCGCTCAGATGCCGCTGCCGTCCCGTTCCTGCGTCACACGCTCCTGCGGCCGGTTGACCAGCACGGTCAGCTCGCCCGCATGGATCTTCAGGAGCACGTCGCGATCCATGGGCAGCAGCTCTCCGTCGATGACGCAGCGGATATCGTGGCGTTCGCGGGGGAAGTGCAGTTCCAGTTCGGTCGCCGTCATCGCCGTGACGGCCGCGTTTTCCTTCAGCCGGCCGCGCATGATATCCAACGTCAGCCGCACCACGCCCGCCGGCGTCAGCGGATCGGCGACATAGAAGCCGAGATGGCCTCCGGTCAGGCTGTCGGCGAACATCAGTGGGTCGCGGCCGAATTCATTGTTGGAGACGGAAATCGCCGAGACCTTGCGGTGCCCGATCTTGCCGCCGGCGTTGAACTCCACCTCGAATTCCGGCGGATTGAACATGACGCCGATCGCCGCCCGCGTACTCGCGCGTATCTTGCCCAGCCGCGAGGCGAAGGTCATCGAATTGCGGTAGCGCACCATGCGCGCATGCATGCCGGCAGAAAATTGATGCACGAAGCTCTTGCCGTTGGCGCTGGCGATATCGATGTTTTCCGGCGTGCCGTCGGCCAGCGCATCCAGCACCTGCCAGATATCGAGCGGCAGTCTCAGCGAGCGGGCGAAAAGGTTCATGGTACCGGCCGGAACGACGCCGAGCGTCAGGCCGCTTTTCCAGGCGATGCCGGCGGCCGCGGAGATCGTCCCGTCCCCACCACCGGCGATCAGCCCTTCGACGCCGGTCGTCGAGGCCGCCTTTTCCATGGTCGAGACCACGTCCTTGCCGGACACTACATGGCATTCGATCTCGTGACCGGCCGCCTTGAACGTCTCGGCTGCTCGAGCACAATAGGCGTCCATATCGGTGGTTCGGAAGGTACCGCCATCGCGGTTGAAGACGGCAAAAAGGTTCATTTGATCTCGCTTGCAGAGGAGCGGATTTGGCGCGGGACAACGGCCCATCAGAGAAATGGTTGCGACCGGGAGCTTTATCAACAAGCCCGCCGTCGCTTCAGGAAAAAACTCACAATCCCGTGAGGGCACGCCTGAATAAATGGCGGATACTACCGCAACGCACAATGCCATGTTAGCCTGAAGTCCGGTCGTTTCGATGACCCACTCACCTCCAGAGCGGGTGGATGCCTCCCACATCCTACCCGCGCCCTTTTTCCAGCAGATTCAATATTATGACCGATACTGCCGCCGATTTTCAATCCGCACGGGACCGTTCGGAAGCCCAGGATTTTGATGGTGCACCCGCTCTTTCGCGGCTCGCCGTCATCCTGATCGAGATCGCATTGGCGGTCGGAGGCTTCGGCATCGGCACCGGCGAATTCGCCATCATGGGCCTGTTGCCGGATGTCGCCTCCACCTATCAGGTCAGCATTCCGATGGCGGGGTACGTGATCAGCGCCTATGCTCTCGGCGTCGTCATCGGTGCGCCGATCATCGCGGTCGCCGCTGCCCGGATGACGCGGCGGTCGCTGCTGCTGATCCTGATGACGGTGTTCGCTCTCGGCAACATCTCGAGTGCCATGGCACCGGACTTCTGGAGCTTTACCGCGCTGCGATTCATCACCGGCCTGCCGCATGGCGCCTATTTCGGCGTCGCGGCTCTCGTGGCTGCCTCGATGGTGCCGCCCAACAAACGCGCCCGCGCCGTCGGCCGGGTGATGCTCGGCCTCACCGTCGCGACCCTGGTCGGCACGCCGATCGCCACCTTCATGGGACAGATGCTCAACTGGCGCGCCGCCTTCTTCCTGGTCGGCGGCATCGGCGTCGTGACGGTGGCACTGCTCTGGTATTTCCAGCCGCGCGACGCGGTGCATGAGGGCGCCAGCATCTGGCGCGAGCTCAGCGCCTTCGGCCGCGCGCAGGTATGGCTGACGCTCGGTATCGCGGCGGTCGGTTTCGGCGGCATGTTCTCGGTGTTCAGCTACATCGCCTCGACCACGACGGTGACGGCCGGAATGTCGGTCAGCATGGTGGCGATCGTGCTGACCCTGTTCGGCATCGGCATGAATGTCGGCAATATTGTCGGCTCGCGGCTGGCCGACCTGTCGCTCAAGGGCACGATCGGCGGCGTGATGCTGTTCAACATCGTCGTCATGGGCGCCTTCGGGCTGTGGGCGCAATATCCGGTCGTGCTCTGCCTCTGCGTCTTCCTGATCGGCTGCGGCTTCGCCGCAGGTCCCGCGCTACAGACCCGGCTGATGGATGTCGCCGCCGACGCGCAGACGCTTGCCGCCGCCTCCAACCATTCGGCCTTCAACATCGCCAATGCCCTCGGCGCCTGGCTCGGCGGGCTGGTGATAGCCTGGGGCTGGGGTTTTCCCGCGACCGGTTATGTGGGAGCGGTGCTATCGCTGCTCGGTTTTGGGGTGTTTGCGGTCTCGGCGATGCTCGACCGGAAGACCGCGGCGGCCTGAGAGCAAGTCTCCCCCTCACCCCGCCTCCGCTGACGCTCAGCGGACCTCTCCCCTAGGGGAGAGGATGATCGAGAGGTCGCGGCACATTCCCTCTTCTCCCCAGCGGGGAGAAGGTGGCCCGAAGGGTCGGATGAGGGGGTGGCTTGCGCTGCCGTCTCCCGTTAGAGTCCGCATGAACACGCAGCGCTTCGATGACTAAGCCGCTTTCGACGCTGCCTCTTCCTCCGGCATCACCATGTATTTCTGGCCATTCTCGCAGATGACGTGTTCCTTGCCCCAGAGGCGGAGCGCGGCGATGACCGGTTCCAGGCTGCGGCCGATCGGCGTCAGCGCATAATCGACGCGCGGCGGCACGACCGGAAATACGGTGCGCGACAGCAGACCCGCCTCTTCCAGTTCCCGCAGCTGCTTGGTCAGCATGCGCTGGGTGACCGCCGGAATACGGCGGCGCAGTTCGTTGAAGCGCAGCGTGCCGTCCTCCAGAAGATGATGAAGGATGACGCCCTTCCATTTTCCGTCGAGGAAACTCAGGGTCGATTCCACCGGGCAGCCAGGGAAATTGTCGGTCAGCTTGGCACGGGGTTTCGACATGGTCAGCGTCCTTTCACGGTATACTTTTCGGTACTATAGACCAAAAATGTGCATTCTTGCGCTCATTGAACATAGGCGCCATCTAGTCTCCGGACAACAGGACACGAACCAAGGAGACGTTCCATGCGCGCCGTCGGCTTCAATACTCCCCAGCCCATCACCGTCGAAACCTCGCTGATCGACATCGAGCTGCCCATGCCGGAGGCGGCGGGCCGCGACCTGCTCGTCGAGATCAAGGCTGTCTCGGTCAACCCGGTCGATACCAAGGTGCGCCGCTCGGCCGCGGTCGAACCCGGCCAGCACCGGATCCTCGGTTATGATGCTGCCGGCGTGGTGAAGGCGGTCGGCCCGGGCGTCAAACTCTTCAAGCCGGGCGACGAGGTCTATTATGCCGGCGTGATCAACCGGCCGGGCACTAATGCGGAATTCCATCTGGTCGACGAGCGCATCGTCGGCTTCAAGCCGAAGACCCTGAACTTCGAGGAGGCTGCCGCCCTGCCGCTGACGGCGATCACCGCCTATGAGACACTGTTCCACCGCATGAAGGTACAGGACAAGGTGGCGGGTGCCTGGAACGCGGTTCTGGTCATCGGCGGCGCCGGCGGGGTCGGCTCGATCGCCATCCAGCTCCTGCGCGAACTCTCCGACGTGACGGCGATCGGCACTGGCTCCCGGCCGGAGACGCAAGCCTGGATCAAGGAACTCGGCGCCCATCACGTGCTCGACCATTCGAAGCCTATGGCGCCGCAGCTCGCCCAGATGGCGATCGGCGCGCCCGCCTTCGTCTTCTCCACCACCCATACGGAAAACCATCTCAAGGACATCCTGGAGCTGATCGCACCGCAGGGCCGCCTGGCGCTGATCGACGACCCGAAGGAGCCGATGGACCTGCGCGACTTCAAGAGCAAGGCGCTGTCGGTGCATTGGGAAATGATGTTCGCCCGTGCCGTCTTCCAGACCGCGGACATGATCGAGCAGCACAAGCTCTTGAACCACGTCGCCGAACTGGTCGATGCCAAAAAGATCCGCACGACGCTTGCCGAAACCCTGGGGCCGATCAACGCCGCTAACCTGAAGAAGGCGCACGCGATGGTCGAAAGCAACCGCACCAAGGGCAAGCTCGTGCTTTCGGGCTTCTGACGGGGTCCTGTGAAAGAAACAAAGAAAGCCCGCCGTGGCTGAAACGGCGGGCTTTCTTAGCGGCCTGGCGGTGGATCAGGCCTGGATGACGACGACCTTGGCGCCGACATTGACGCGGCTGTAGAGATCGACGACGTCATGGTTCATCATGCGGATGCAGCCGCTCGACATGGCAAGCCCGATCGATTGCGGCTGGTTGGTGCCGTGGATGCGGAAATGCGTGTCGTTACCGCCGCGATAGAGATACATGGCGCGGGCGCCGAGCGGATTGTTCGGGCCACCAGGCATGCCGCCCGCCAGTTTCCGGTATCGCTCCTCGCGGCGCTGCATGTTTGCGGTCGGGGTCCAGGTCGGCCATTCGGCCTTGCGGCCGACATAGGCATTGCCGGCAAGCGCCAGTCCGGCCCGGCCGACACCGACGCCATACCGGATCGCGCGGCCGTTGCCGAGGATATAATAGGCGCGGCGGGCCGGCGTATCGACGACCACGGTGCCGGCGGCATACTGGCTGACATAGGCGACTTCGGTGCGGCGCAGCTCCGGCTTGATGTTTTCGACCGGCACGGTCTTCAGCGGAAACTGTTCGTTCGGCAGCGCTGCGTAATTCGTCTGATCGTTGATGGTGGAAGCGCAACCGGCAAGCAGAAGCGGCAGACCCGCAAGAAAGCCGCGACGGGAAATCGACATGAATGTGTCCTTGGTGCGTCGAGAGAATGACGCTGACCTTAAGAATATTATGGTTAATGAAGTGCTAAACGACCGATTGCTGCAGTCATCACGAACGCGTCAGAAGTAGACGGCGACCCGGTACGTGCGCATTGAATGTCGCATCAATTGATGCTATTTTTGATGATAAGGAGATCCGGCTATGCGTACGACCATAACCATTGATGACGAACTGCTTGAAAAGGCTCGCAAATACACGGGAGTTACCGAGACTCCAACCTTGATCCGGCTGGCTCTCGAAGGCCTCGTCCAGCGGGAGGCGGCTAGGCGCCTAGCCCAGCTTGGAGGAAGCGCACCCGACCTTGTGGCTCCTCCCCGGCGGCGCTTCGATCCGGTGGAACCGGAATGATTCTCGTCGACAGCTCGATCTGGGTAGATCATTTTCGGGCCGGCGACGCACACCTGCAGGCATTGCTAGATGCGGAAGAGGTTATCATTCATCCGTTCGTTATCGGCGAACTGTCCTTGGGACATATCCCCCAGTACGACGACGTCATGGTTATGTTGGGAGATTTGCCGAATATAGTCAAAGCGGACGACAACGAAGTAAGGCACATGATCCGCAGCAAGACACTCTTCGGAACAGGAATCGGTTATGTGGACGCACACCTGCTTGCGTCCGTGTTTCTTTCGGCTGGTCACGCACTATGGACGCGCGACAAGAAGCTCCACAAGATGGCGCATTCGCTTGGCATTGCTATGCCAAGCCATCTGCACTGAAACTCACATATTCGGATAGACCGGCCCTTCGCCGCCCTGCGGGGGGACCCAGTTGATGTTCTGGTTGGGGTCCTTGATGTCGCAGGTCTTGCAGTGGACGCAGTTCTGGGCGTTGATCACGTAAACTTGGCTGCCGTCCTTCTCCACCCACTCGTAGACGCCGGCTGGACAGTAGCGCGTCGAGGGACCGCCATAGACTTCCAGTTCAGAGCGCTTCTGCAGGTCCATGTCCCTCACCTGCAGATGGACCGGCTGGTCTTCTTCGTGGTTGGTGTTCGACAGGAAGACCGAGGACAGGCGGTCGAAGGTCAGCACGCCGTCCGGCTTCGGGTAGTCGATCTTCTTGTGCCGGGCGGCCGGTTCCAGCGAGGCTGCATCGGTCTTGCCGTGTTTCAGCGTGCCGAAGAAGGAGAAACCGAACAGCTGGTTGGTCCACATGTCGAGACCGCCGAGCGCGATGCCGAGGCCGGTGCCGAGTTTCGACCAGAGCGGCTTGACGTTGCGCACCCGTTTCAGGTCCGTGCCGATCGGCGTGGAGCGCCATTCGTTTTCGATCTCGACCACTTCGTCATTCGCACGGCCGGCTGCGATTGCCCTGGCGATGTTGTCGGCGGCCAGAATGCCGGACAGGACGGCGTTGTGGCTGCCCTTGATGCGCGGCACGTTGACGAGGCCGGCGGAACAGCCGATCAGCGCGCCGCCCGGGAAGGTCAGTTTCGGCACCGACTGATATCCGCCCTCCGTGATGGCGCGGGCGCCGTAGGAGAGGCGCTTCGCGCCCTCGAACGTTCCCCGGATCGCCTGGTGGGTCTTGAAGCGCTGGAATTCCTCGAACGGGTAGAGATACGGGTTCTTGTAGTTCAGGTGCACCACGAAGCCGACGGCGACGAGATTGTCCTCCAGGTGATACAGGAAGGAACCACCGCCGGTGGACAAGCCGAGCGGCCAGCCGAACGAGTGCTGCACCAGGCCCGGACGATGATTTTCCGGCTTCACCTGCCAGAGTTCCTTGAGGCCGATGCCGTATTTCTGGGGTTCGCGATCCTTCTGCAGGTCGAACCGCAGGATCAACTGCTTGGCGAGCGATCCGCGCACGCCCTCGCCGATCAGCGTGTATTTGCCGATCAGTTCCATGCCGCGGGTAAAGGCCGGGCCGGGCTCGCCATTGCGCTCGACGCCCATGTCGCCGGTCGCCACGCCCTTGACCGCGCCGTTCTCGTCATAGAGAACTTCGGTGGCGGCAAAGCCCGGATAGATCTCGACGCCCAGCGCTTCCGCCTTTTCGGCGAGCCAGCGACAGACGTTGCCGAGCGAGACGATGTAGTTGCCGTGATTGTTCATCAGCGGCGGCATCATGAAGTTCGGTAGGCGGATCGAGCCTGCCGGGCCCAAAAACAGAAAATGGTCGGCGGTGACCGGGGTCTTGAACGGATGACCGTCCTCCTCGCGCCAGCCGGGCAGCAGCGCGTCGATGCCCACCGGATCCACCACCGCGCCGGAGAGGATATGCGCGCCGACTTCCGAACCCTTTTCGAGCACGACGACGGTCAGGTCCGGATTGGCCTGCTTCAGGCGGATCGCGGCCGAAAGCCCCGCAGGACCCGCGCCGACGATCACCACGTCGAATTCCATGCTCTCGCGTTCTGGCAGTTCTTGCTCGTTCATATCCAACTCCGCTCGCCGGCCCCTTCCGGCTCTATTCAGGCAACCTGTTTGACAAAACCGCCCCGGCTTGTCGAGGCGGGAAAACGTCCTCTGCCTTGTCATTCGCGCAAACGGCGTTTCGGTTTTCTCATATTACGTTTACGTTCACGTCAATTATAGGCACCGAACCGCAGAAAGCAAGATCGACCTTTCGCGCCCGCCTGCCGCTGCTATAAAGGCCCGACAACCGATCACAGGAATTGGGGAAGGAACAGCATCATGGATCTCGGTCTCAACGGCAAACGCGCTCTCGTGCTCGCCTCGTCCCGCGGGCTTGGCCTCGGTATCGCCAAGGCGCTTGCGAGCGAAGGCGCCCACGTTCTCCTCGTCGGCCGCTCCGGCGAGCGGCTGGCGGACAATTGCAAGGCGATCAATGCCGAAGGCAAGGGCAAGGCAGACTGGGTCTGGGGCGACCTTTCCGAGGAGAATTTCGTCGAGGCGATGAAGGCCGCCGTCAAGGAAAAGCTCGGCGGAATCGACATCCTAGTCAACAATACCGGCGGTCCGACGCCGGGCACGACAGAAGACATGACCGCCGACAAGCTCGACATCTTCTTCCAGTCCATGGTGCTGCGCGTCATCACGCTCACCAACGCCCTCCTGCCGCAGATGAAGGAACAGGGTTTCGGCCGCATCCTGACCGTCGCCTCCTCCGGCGTCTTCGAGCCTATCGCCAATCTGGCGCTTTCCAACACGCTGCGCTCGGCGCTGGTTGGCTGGAACAAGACGATCGCGACCGAAGTGGCGGGTTTCGGCATTACCTGCAACATGCTGCTTCCCGGCCGCATTCATACCGATCGTATCGACGAGCTCGACGGCGCCAATGCCAAGCGCACCGACAAATCGGTGGAGGAAATCCGCTCCGCCTCGCTGAAGACCATTCCCGCCGGCCGGCTCGGCAAGGTCGAGGAATTCGCGGCCGCCGGTGCGTTCCTCTGCTCGGTCCCGGCAAGCTATGTCACCGGCACGATGCTCCGGGTCGACGGCGGCGCGTCGCGATCGATCTGAGGTTTGCGAAAGAGGGTTAAATCCAGGTCGTTAAACATTAAATCGAATTGGGGTGCCGCTGTTGGCGGTATCTCAATTCGCCTGAGCTAAGAGGCAAGCCGGCCCCCAAAATTAAAGGATCGCCGGCATGATCGAAAGTGTTTCGGGGGCGACCGAGGCTACCCCGCCCAGTGTACCCTCCGCCGTGCCTCACGCTGCGGCGCCTTCCTCGGCAGCCTCGATCTCGGCGACACTTGCGGCCGGACAGGTCGCGACCTATGCAGGCACCTGGGAAGCAGCAACTCGGCACGCAGCCGAGACCTCGGCGATCTCCGGCCGATCGGGAAACATGCATGCGCGAAGCCTGGAGGCCGTGGACGATGTCGTGGTCCGCAATCTTCTCGACAGCCTGTCGCCTTCGAGCCGGATCGCCGGCAGTTTCTTCCTGGCCGACGGCGAAGAACCGGCACCACGGTCGCTGATCGCCACCTATTACGAAGACGTCTGACCGGAGGCCTTTCCGGACGACCCGACATCACGCGAATGCGTCTCGCGGGAGCACCCGCCCACGCCTATGATCTCCAGACCCTGCCCTCGGAGATTCTTCCATGAAATTCACTCGACTTGCGCTTTCGATCATCGGCATCCTGATGGTGGTGATCGGCCTCATCTGGATCGGCCAGGGCACCGGCGCCTTCCCCTATCCTGCCAGCAGTTTCATGATCAACCAGACTCCCTGGATCATCAGGGGCGCCGGCGTCGCGATCGTCGGCCTTGCCGTCATCTGGAGCGCCCGGCGGTTCCTGCGCTAGTCCGGTTGGGCGCGCTTCTCCTGCGCAGCCGAAAGGCGAAGAAGATTAACTCCAGTTCATCTAAGCCCTTCATTACAAACCTTTAATCCGCTTTCACCGGTTAGTGAGCCGGTCGGTCAAACCTTGTCTTTTTTGCGCCGCAATAGGGGCTGTTCGATGTGCCGATACCATCGAGCACAACCACAGGCGAGCGGTCACCCATGAAGAAGATCTGGATTTTTGCCGGCATTCTTGTCGTTGCCGGCGTTGCGGGCTGGGAGTTCCGCGATCGGCTTCCCTTTCTTTCGTCCCTCAGCCAGCAGGCCTCTGCCGCTCCCGGCGAAGGCCAGCCGCAGGGCGCGCGCCGGCGCGGCGCAGGCGGTCCACCGCCGGCGGTCAAGACGGTCGCCGCCACCCGCACCGCCCTGCCGATGGACGTCACAGCCTCGGGTGCGGCCAATGCCGACGAGAATACCACGATCGCCGCCCAGCAACCGGGTATCGTGGTCAGCATCGCGGCAACCGACGGCACATTCGTCAAGACGGCCGACCTGATCGCCAAGCTCGACGACCGCACGGCCAAGGCCGCTTTGGACAAGGACAAGGCGCTGCTCGTCCGCGACCAGGCGACGCTCACCCAGGCCCAAACCGCGCTTATCCGCGCCAACGACCTGCTGCGCGGCAATGCCGGCACCCAGCAGACCGTCGACCAGGCGAAGGCGGCGCAGGATACCGCGGCCGCCACCGTGCAGAGCGACAATGCGGCGATTGCCTCCGATCAGATCGACCTCGACCATACCGATATCCGCGCGCCCTTCGACGGCAGGCTCGGAGATATCGACATCAGCACCGGCGCTTATCTCAGCGCCGGATCGGCGGTGGTGACGATCGCCAAATACGATCCGATCTACGTGAAATTCCACCTTCCCGAAGCCTATCTCGGCCAGCTCAAGCAGGGCGCGACGGCGAAGGCGGTAACGGTCGATGCCGTGCCGCAGGGCGGCGGCACTTCGGCCAAGGGAACCTTGAGCTTCTTCGACAACACTGTCGATCCGGCTTCGGGCACGATCCTCGCCAAGGCGCGGTTCGACAATCCGTCCGGAACGCTGTGGCCGGGGCAATCGCTGAATGTCACCGTGCATTTCCAGAGCGACGACAAGGACATCGTGGTGCCGACGGTGGCGGTCAATCCGGGCGTCGACAGCCCGTTCGTCTATGCGGTCGGCGACGACAGGAAGGTGCACGTGACGCCGGTGAAGGTGGCTCGCTCCAACGGTCCCGACACGGCGATTGCCAGCGGGCTGACCGGAGGCACGCATGTGGTGATCGAGGGCCAGGTGCAGCTCGTCGATGGCGCGACCGTCGTCGAGCAGTTCGGCAACGGCCAGAAGGCGGCCGGCGCCAAGGGCAATGAACAGGCGGTCGAAGTGGGGGCAGCGCAATGATCCCGCAATTCTGCATCCGCCGCCCGGTCGCCACCACGCTGCTCGCCATCGGCGCGGTGCTTGCCGGCCTTGCCGGTTATCAGCTGCTGCCCGTCGCCGCCCTGCCGCAGGTCGACTTCCCGACCATCAACGTCTCCGCGCAGCTGACCGGTGCGTCGCCACAGACGATGGCGACGGCGGTCTCGACGCCGCTGATCAAGCAGTTCGAGACGATCCCCGGGATCAGCGAGATCAGCGCCACCAACTCGCTCGGCAATACCTCGATCGTGCTGCAGTTCGATCTCAACCGCGATATCGACGCGGCAGCGGCCGACGTGCAGGCAGCGATCTCGCATGCGACCCGGCAGCTGCCGAACAACATGACGACGCCGCCGAGCTACCGCAAGACCAACCCGGCCGATGCGCCGGTTCTGCTCCTGTCGATCCGCAGCGATACGATGCCGCGCAGCAAGATCGACGAGATCGCGGAGGATGTGCTGTCCCCCTCGCTCTCCACGCTTCCCGGGGTCGCGGAAGTGTCGATCTTCGGCGCCCAGACCTATGCGGTGCGGGTCGAAGTCGACCCCAACAAGCTGCAGGCGCGCAATCTCGGCGTCGACAACGTCACCAATGCCATCTCCACCGCCAACAGCCAGGCGCCGGTCGGTTCGCTCGAGAACAATAGCCAGCGGCTGACCATCAATGCGGATACCCAGCGCACCAATGCCGACCAGTTCCGTTCGCTGGTGATCGCCAGCCCGAACGGCGCCCCGGTGCATCTCGGCGACGTCGCCAATGTTCAGGACAGCGTCGCCAATCTCGACGCGGGAAGCTGGTATGACGGCAACCAGTCGATCATCCTCGCCATCCAGCGCCAGCCGGATGCCAATACCGTCGATGTCGTCGATGCGGTGCGCGTCAAGCTGCCCGGACTGTCGGTCGAGCTGCCGGCCGCCGTGTCGATCAACGTCATGAACGACTCCTCGACAGCGATCCGTGCCTCGATCTCGGACGTGCAGTTCACGCTGATGCTGACGATCGGCCTCGTCGTGCTGGTCATCTATCTCTTCCTCGGCCGGATTACCGCCACCCTCGTCCCGGGGCTTGCCGTGCCGCTGTCGCTGATCACCACGTTCGGCGCCATGTATGTGCTCGGCTACAGTATCGACAACATCTCGCTGCTCGGGCTGACGCTTGCGGTCGGCCTGGTGGTGGACGATGCGATCGTCATGCTGGAAAACATCATGCGGCATGTCGAGGACGGCATGGCGCCGATGCAGGCGGCCCTGCAGGGGGCCGGCGAAGTCAGCTCGACGATCATTTCCATGTCGGTGTCGCTGATCGCGGTGTTCATCCCGATCCTGTTGATGGGCGGAGTGGTCGGGCGGCTGTTCAACGAGTTCGGCATGGTGGTGGCGCTCGCCATCGTCGCCTCGGCCGTCGTCTCGCTGACGGTGACGCCGATGCTCGGGTCGCGTCTATCCGGCGCCGAACATCACCCGGGCCTGGTGGTGCGTATCTTCGATGCCGGTTTCAGCCGCACGCTCAACGGCTATGACCGGGCGGTCGGCTGGTGCCTTCGGAACCGAGCGATCATCCTTCTCGTCTTCCTCGCCTCGGTCGGCGCCTCGGTCTATCTGTTCTGGACGTTGCCCACGAGCTTCTTCCCGCAGGAGGATATCGGCCGGCTGACGATCTCGACGCAGGCCCGCGAGGACATTTCCTATCCGGCGATGCGCGACCTGCAGGCGCAGGTGGCCGCCGCCGTGCAGAAGAACCCCGCGGTCAACCACGTCACCTCGATCGTCGGCAGCAACGGCCGCAGCTCGCTCAACAACGGCACGATCTGGGTGGAACTGAAGGATCGCGACCGGCGTCCGCCGCTCGACCAGACGCTGCGCGAACTCCGGCAGGCGACATCCGGGTTCGCGGGCATGAAGACCTTCATCACCCCGCAGCAGAGCCTGCGCTTCGGCGGCCGCGCGACGGCCAGCCAGTATCAGCTCGTCGTCCAGGCGCTGAATGCCTCGCAGACCACCGAATGGTCGGACAAGATCCAGGCCGCGATGCGCGCCGATCGCGCGCATTTCACCGACGTCACCTCCGACGCCCAGAACGATGCGATCGAGGCGAATATCAAGGTCGATCCGGAAAAGGCGGCCTCGTTCGGGATTACCGACGACGAGTTGCGCAAGACGCTGCAGATGGCTTTCGGCGGTTATACGGCCGCCGAAATCCAGTCGACCGGTGACAGTTACGACGTCATCACCGAATTCGACAATACCCAGCAGTGGAATGACCAGATGCTGCAGGGTGTCAGGGTGATGTCCTCGAACGGCTCGCTGGTGCCGCTCTCGAACTTCGCGACGGTGGTGCGCCAGACCGCACCGGTCACCATCAACCAGACCGGCCAGCTGGTCTCGACGACCGTGTCTTTCAACCTGCCGGCCGGCGTCTCGCTCTCCGATGCGACGGCGGCGGTCGACCAGATCAAAGCGAACCTGCAGATGCCGAACGACGTGTTCACCTCCTATGGCGGCACGGCGCAGATCTTTCAGCAGAGCCAGGGCAATACGCCCCTGCTGATCCTCGCCGCAGTGCTCACCATCTATGTGGTGCTCGGCGTGCTCTACGAGAGCTTCATCCACCCGCTGACGATCCTGTCGGGCCTGCCGGCTGCGGCCTTCGGAGCGTTGCTGGCACTAAAGCTGTTCGGTTTCGACCTGTCGATCATCGCGCTGATCGGGCTTCTGATGCTGATCGGCATCGTCAAGAAGAACGCGATCATGATGATCGACGTGGCGGTGGAGACGATGCGCTCGAAGGGGGAAACGGCAGCAGTCGCAATCCACGAGGCCTGCGTGCGCCGTTTCCGGCCGATCATGATGACGACCTTCTGCGCCCTGCTCGGCGCACTGCCGATCGCGCTCGGCACCGGTGCCTCGTCGGAACTGCGCCAGCCGCTGGGTATCGCCGTCGTTGGCGGGCTGATCGTTTCCCAGGCGCTGACGCTGTTCATCACGCCGGTCATCTTCGTGGAGATGGACCGGTTCGGGCGCTTCCTCGGAGGGCTCTGGACGAGGAAGGACAAGGACCTGCACGAGGCGAACGACGACGTGCCAAGGTCGATTGCGGCGGAGTGATGCCCTTGCCCGCCGTCTGAACGGGCCGGCGGGCGGGCGCCGGTGCAGGTAACCTTAATCGATAACCTGAACAACGGACTCCGTTTGCATTAGCCACCGCTAAAGCTTCTTATAGGTCGTGCAGCGTAGTACTGCGTACGCGCTGCGGCGGTCGGGCTTGGGGGTCGCCCGGCCGCTTTCAGTTTCAGGTAAGAGGCCGGAAAGTCAGAAACTTTCTGCCAGTTTCGGCAAATCCCTGATCAGCCCATCCCGCACCACGAAGCTGATCGGCTCGTTGGGGTACCGCTTTGTATCGACCAGCAGCCTTGCGAAGATGACACGCCGTTCGTCCTTCATTGCCCAGCCGACGAACCAGCCGAGCGGGCGGTCGTAATCGACCTTGCCGGCCTTGTCGCGCAGCCAGCCGGAACCGGTCTTGCCCTGGATGTCCCAGCCGTCGCCGGCATCGAAATGCGGCACGATCGCCAGCGTCATGTCGACCGCATGTTCGGAGATCGGCAGGCCGCCATTGAGGAAACGGCGCAGGAACTGGACCTGCTGGTCGGCCGAAATCTTCAGCGACGACATCAGCCAGGATTCGGTCAGGCCGTCGGTATTGCCCGGGCCGCCGGAGATATCGCGGTTGCCGTAGCCGAAGCGCTGGATGTAGTCCGCAAACTTGGGCTTGCCGAGCTTGCGGGCAATTTCCTGCGAGTACCAGACGATCGATTCCTTCTCCCAGATCAGCGGATCGACATCCTTCTTCACCCGCTCCGGGCCCTTGAACTTCGCCTGGTATTTCCAGCGCGGGTTCCGGGCGTCGGTCAGGATGCCAGCGTCGTAGCCCATCATGGCCAAAGGCAGTTTGAAGGTCGACTGGGGATAAAAGCCCTGATCACAGGTACCCTGCCGGTAAAGCGCATCGCCGCTCTCCTCGTCGATGATGACGGTGCAGCGGATCGGATCGGCGGCGCCAGCAGAGGTGCACTCAAGAAAAGTCGCGGTAATTCCGAGGGAAAATGCCAGAAGGAAAGAATTTCTGAAAGCCATCGTGGTGCTCCAAATGGGGTGACACGGCTTTTCTAGGTCGGCTTGCAAGCCCTAATCAAACGATGATATCTGCGGTCAGGCATGAATGAAATTAGGGCATGGCCATGGTTCGACCATATTTGCCGCTGAACGCGCTGCGGGCCTTCGAGGCGGCCGCGCGGCATCTCTCCTTCACCCGTGCGGCGATCGAACTCTGCGTCACCCAGGCCGCCGTCAGCCATCAGGTAAAGCTCCTCGAACAGCGGCTCGGCGTGACCCTGTTTCGCCGCCTGCCGCGCGGACTGATGATCACCGAGGAAGGGTTGGCGCTACTGCCGGCGTTGCAGGACAGTTTCGACCGCATGGCCGCGATGCTGGAGCGCTTCGAAGACGGGCATGTGCGCGAGGTGCTGAAGCTCGGTGCGGTCGGCACGCTGGCGGTCGGCTGGCTGCTGCCGCGGCTTCCCGATTTCCGGGAAAAATACCCGTTCATCGATCTGAGGCTTTCCACCAACAACAACCGCGTCGACATCGCCGCGGAGGGCCTCGACTACACGATCAAGTTCGGCAACGGCGCCTGGCACGATATCGAGGCGGATCCGCTGTTCGAGGCGCCGCTGTCCGTTCTCTGCATTCCGCCGATCGCAAGGCAGATCAAGACCCCGGAGGACGTCGCGCACCAGGTGCTGCTGCGCTCCTACCGCGCCGACGAATGGCCGGGCTGGTTCGAGGCGGCCCATGTCGCCCCGCCGCAGATCCGCGGGCTGGTGTTCGATAGTTCCGTGCTGATGGTCGAAGCGGCGATTCAAGGGGCTGGAGTGGCGCTCGCCCCTCCCCTGATGTTCTCCCGCCAGCTTGCCGCCGGCATGATCGAACAGCCGTTTCCAATCTATATTTCCAAGGGCAGCTACTGGCTGACCCGGCTCAAATCCCGCACCGTGACGCCCGCCATGGAGATGTTTGGGAACTGGCTTGCACAACAGGCGGCGATGACGCGGGCGAAAACCTAGGCCTCCTCCGCCGCCCGCCGCGCGGATTTCATCGCCTCGGTGATCGCCACGGTCTCAACGGAGACGCGGGTGACGCGCATCAGCAGATCGACGACCTTTTCCTTGTAGTCGGCGAAACGATAGGTGTTGAATTTTTCGCGGATGGTCGGGTCCTTCGGGGTCTTTTCCTTGTACTGGTCGAGGATCCATTCGAGCCCGGACCGGTTGCCGAGCCGATAACTCCAGACCTCAGGCGGAATGCCCGAGAGCGTCGTTTCCGCGTCAAGACGGATGATGCCGGCATCCTTGTCGGCCTTGAGGACGGTTTTCGGCGAGACGCCGGCCGCGCGGGCCTTTTCGTCGGGCGTATCGAGGCGTTGCAGCGGCCATGGCTCAACGGTCTCATAGCCGATATGCAGTTCCATCAACCGCCTGCCCCAGCCGGCCCAAGTCCAAAAATCCGGATAGAAGGGAATGCGCGGGAATTCACGCTTCAGGTTCAGCGCGTATTTTTCGCGATAGACCGGATCGTGCAGGACGCCGTAGACATAGTGGAAGATGTCTTCCTTGGTGATTTTTTCGGCCTTGCCGTAGTGGTCGCGGAACTGTTTTTGGCCCCAGTCGGTGATATTGTCGACGCGCTCGCCGGTGGAAGTGTAGCGGTAGAGGGGGAGTGAAAAGACGGGGTCGAGAGAAAGGAGCGCGTAGTTGACTGGCCCATCAGCCACTAAGGTAGTAAATGGAAGTCGGCTGCCAAATACTACCAATATATTAGGGTTCTTCTTGTTTAATTCAGCTCCGTATATCCTAGTATGAAGCTCCGTCAATCGATCACTCAGTGCCTTTTCCGCATAGTATTTTAGGCGCACGAACGGACGGTATATAGATGGGATTATCTTGGACTCGGTGAATTGCAATGGTGCCCTTTGCGCTATAAGTCCACTACTCCATTTGATTGACTTATCGTATTCTCCAAAAGGCCGTTTTGGTTTCGCAATTTCGTCATTAAATACAGAGATGAAATACTTCAGCCGAGCTGCGACATGGTCGGCACTATCGTCATATAACCACTCATCGCGATTAGTTTTGATAGCATTCGCACCAAGCTTAAATAGAGCTCTGTCACGACCGCTCACAGACGAGTTCTTTGTAGCTTTATCAAATAGAGGCAGAAAATCGCCCCACTGGTTTTCCGACAGATTCACCCAGTTCGCCTGCTTATCCGGTGCGATCCGCTCAAACCCGATTCCCGATAGCTTCGACGACCCCAAAAACGCCAACTTGTCTGCTGCCGTGTCGAATTCCGGCCGCCGGGCATAGAAAATCTTGCAGCCCTTCTGCTTGCGGCGCTTGACCATGAAGGAGATGGCGACGCCGGTCTGGATGCCGAAGACATTGTGCTTGGTGCCGGAGAGTTTCGGATTGGCGCGCACGTCGCCGCCGAGATCGACGACGTAGATCTCGCTGAACTCCTGTTCCACCGCCTTGCGGAAACCGTCGAAGGTTCGGCTTTCGATGAAAC
The DNA here is from genome assembly GCF_964254135.1 of Neorhizobium tomejilense. Taxonomy (NCBI): domain Bacteria; kingdom Pseudomonadati; phylum Pseudomonadota; class Alphaproteobacteria; order Hyphomicrobiales; family Rhizobiaceae; genus Neorhizobium; species Neorhizobium tomejilense. Next base: position 756,997 of record NZ_CAXUSO020000001.1, on the reverse strand, counting down.
TCCGGTTGGTGATGAAGGCCAAAACCCCGTCGTCGTGCATGCGATCGGACGCCCACCGGAAGAAGCGGGCGTACATATCGTAGACCTTGGTCTTCTGCGCCGTCGAAAGCCGAATGTAGCTCGACTTGATCAGCTCATCGACCCGCTTGTAGTCGCGGTTCTTGTTGTTGTCGTTCTCGTTTGCCTGGTTTGCATTATAGGGCGGGTTGCCGATGATCACCGAAATCTTGCGGGCGTTCTGGCGCTTCACGCGGGCGACGTTCTCCTCCGACATGGCGCCGAAAAGTTCGTGCTGGTGTCCGGAGCGGATGCCCAGCCCGCCGACATTGTCCAGCGTGTCGACGAAACAGAGGTTCGGATATTCGGCGAACTGGCCGGTGATCGCAGCATAGGTCGCCTCGATATTCAGGTTGGCGACGTAATAGGGCAGGATCGCCACTTCGTTGGCATGCAGCTCGTTCTTGTATTTGTGGGCGAGCTTCTTCGGGTCGCCGCGAAAGCTTTCGAGAAGTTCGCAGATGAATGTGCCTGTGCCCGTCGCCGGGTCGAGGATCTCGACATGCTCGTCGATCAGGTTCTTGCCGAAATGTTTCTCGCAGAGCCAGTCGGCCCCTTCGATCATGAACTTGACGATCTCGTTCGGCGTATAGACGACGCCGAGGCGATCGGCCTTCTTCGGATCGTAGACCTTGTAGAAATTCTCGTAGATCAGCTTCAGGAAGGTCTGCTTTTCGGGATGGCTGTTGATCTGCGCCGCATTCGCCCGGATCGCCGCATAATAGGGTTCCAGCCCCTTCAGCGTGTCGCGCTTCACCGCGCCGGTGAAGAATTTCCCTTCGAGCGCATAGAGTTCCTTGGCAATGTTGTTCTCGTGGTGGAAATCACCCTCGTTGAAGATATGGGTGAAGATCTCCTCGGTCAGGATGTGCTGGATCAGCATTTCCCGGACATCCGCCTCGCCGAGCGTCGGATTGATGGTTTCCTGGCAGGTTTTCAGGAAACGGGCCGCCTCGGCCCGGAAGGCGGCATTGTCGCCATAGGCGGTGTCGATCCGCGCGCGCAGCGCATCGAGAACCGTCGGCAGATCGGCCTTGAACCGGGCGACCGCCTTGCGGAACTCAGCGATTTCCGGCCGCTCGTAGGAAAAGAACAGCGAGACCAGCCGCGACAGGCTCGCCGTATCGGTCATCGAGGCGCGGGTGACCTCCTGGCGGTTCTGGATCAGCACCGCCGTTTCGGAGTTTTCAAAGACGATATTGTCCTGCGGATAGCCCTTGGCGAGCTTCTTGCGGATCTCCTCGTCGAGATCGTCCTTGGTGTCCTTGGCCTCCCAATAGCCGAGGGGCACGCGAATATCGTGAAGGACGGTGCCGTCCGGATAGACGGTCGTCTTCAAAGTGGTCTGGACCGGATATTCCTCCAGGAAGACCAGCTTGTCGGACGCCGCCCACGAGTCCAGGAGGCGACGGAAGGCCGGGCGGATGATCTGTTCGTTGGAAAGGCCGGAAAACTTCCGCAGCCGATCGATCTCGGCAAGATATTGATTGATAAGCTGCTGACTCATGAATCCCCCTGAAGCCGGGACATTAGAACGCAGCGGCTCCAAGCGGAAGCGCGAAATCTTGCACACCCCACAACCGCTGCCAATGCGAAGCTTCCCCTTGCCATCCCGCCTGCCTTGTGCGATCACCCGCCCTCTCAAAAATTCCGGGGCGCCAGAAGCGCCCTTTTCGCATTCGGAACCTGCCGGCGCATTGCCGGGGGTTCCGGTTCAATGATCTTCGGTGGGTAAAAGGAGCACGGCGATGGCACGGGCGCTCGGGCTTGATTTCGGCACGACCAATACGGTTCTGGCACTGGCCGATGGCGGCAGCACCACGCATTCGATGCGTTTTTCCAGCGCCGCCGGCGAGAGCGATTCGATGCGCACGGCGCTCTCCTTCATGAAGGATCCGGTGATGGGGGCGCAGGCGCTGAAGGTCGAGGCCGGACAGGCGGCGATCCGCCAGTTCATCGACAATCCCGGCGACTGTCGCTTCCTGCAGTCGATCAAGACGTTTGCGGCAAGCGCGCTCTTCCAGGGCACGCTGGTGTTTGCCCGCCGGCACGTCTTCGAGGACCTGATGGAGATCTTCCTGAAGCGCCTGAAGATCTATGCCGAGGACAACTGGCCGACCGACGTGTCGCGGGTGATCGCCGGACGGCCGGTGCATTTCGCCGGCGCCAATCCGGATCCGAAGCTTGCGACCGAACGCTACAACGAGGCGCTGACGCGACTCGGTTTTCCGGAAATCCACTATGTCTACGAACCGGTCGCGGCCGCGTATTACTTTGCCCAGACGCTGAAGAGCGACGCCACCGTTCTCGTCGCCGATTTCGGCGGCGGCACCACCGACTATTCGCTGATCCGCTTCGAAACCAGGGCCGGCAAGCTGACCGCCACCCCGATCGGGCATTCAGGCGTCGGCGTCGCGGGCGACCATTTCGACTACCGGATGATCGACAACCTGGTGTCGCCGGAAATCGGCAAGGGCAGCAAGTTCAAGAGTTTCGACAAGGTTCTGGATGTGCCGGCCGGCTATTACGTCAATTTCGGCCGCTGGAACCAGCTGTCGATCTTCAAGACCAGCCGCGAATTCGCCGACCTGAAATCGCTGGTGCGCTCGGCGCTGGAGCCGGAAAAGCTCGAACTGTTCGTCGATCTCGTCGACCATGACGAAGGGTACCCGCTCTACCAGGCGATTTCGGCGACCAAGATGGCGCTGTCGGGAGCCGAGGAAGCGGAATTCAACTTCGCGCCGCTTGGGCGTGCCGGACGGAAAATGGTGAAGCGCACCGATTTCGAAGGCTGGATTGCCGAGGACCTCGGCCGAATCGAAGGTGCGCTCGACGAGGTTCTGGAAAAGACCGGCACCGCGCCTTCCGAGATCGACAAGGTGTTCCTCACCGGCGGCACCTCCTTCGTGCCGGCGGTGCGGCGGATCTTCACGCAGCGATTCGATGCCGGCAAGATCGAGACCGGCGGCGAACTGCTGTCGATCGCCCACGGCCTGGCGCTGATCGGCGAGAGCGACAATGTCGCGCAATGGGCGGCTTGAGGGGAAAAACGGACCCGCCCGTTGAGAGTATGAGGCGGTGCGAGGAGCCCCGCCCCCTTGTGGGGAGGGGTTGGGGAGGGGACTTCACCCGGTATGAAAACCCCGCCCGCCTGCCGGCCACCCTCCCCACAAGGGGGAGGGTTAAGATTGCAGCACCCTCCCCTATCGCCTTCTTCTGTCCAAAACCGGTTCCCTCTCCCACGCGACATGCTGTAGTGTGAATCAGATGAACCTCGCCAAAGACATGGACGCCTCCGAGCTCGCCGCCCTTCTGCATTTCTATGCGGATGCGGGCGTGGAGTGGCTTGTCGAGGATGAGCCGGTGGACCGGTTCGCGCAGTTTGCGGCCCAGAAGGCGGCGCAGGCCGATGCCAGGGCGCCCGCGTCTGCCCGGCAGCAGCAGCCGACGAACTATGAGCAGGCGCCGACCTCCCAGGCGGCCGCGGCAACGCCGAAACGGACCGCACCGACGGCGCGCGCGTCAGCACCTCCACCCGCCTCCGCGCCCGTATCGGTACCGGACGAACAGGCGGTCGCCTCGGCACGGTTTGCGGCCGAAAGCGCCCGTTCGCTCGACGAGCTCAGAACCGCGATCGAGGCCTTCAACGGTTGCAACCTGAAGAACGGGGCGCGCAACACGGTGTTTGCGAGCGGCAACCCCGCTTCCGGCATCATGATGATCGGCCCGATGCCGAATGCGGACGACGATCGCGACGGCATTCCCTTCTCCGGGCGGCAGGGGCAGTTGCTCGACCGCATGCTCGGCGCGATCGGGCTTTCCCGCGACAACGTTCTGCTGACCAATGTCATCCCATGGCGGCCGCCGGGCAACCGCATGCCCTCGCAGGCCGAGATGGATATCTGCCGGCCGTTCCTGGAGCGCCAGGTGGCGCTCGCCGAACCGAAGCTGCTGCTGCTGCTCGGCAATTTTCCGGCCCGTTTCTTCTTCGGCGGCAATGGGACGATCCATTCGATGCGTGGCGAATGGCGGGACATCGGTTTCGGCGGTGTGACGCTTTCGGCGATCGCTACCCTGCATCCGCAGGAACTGCTCGCGGCTCCCGCCAACAAGGCGCTCGCCTGGCAGGACCTTTTGATGTTCAAAATGCGTTTGTCGGCGCAGTGATTGCCCGCATTTCAGGCAGATTGAACCCTAATTTCAGTAAAGTTACGGAAATATGAAAAATGCCATGCAACCCGCGCATGGCAGTGCAGCGTTTTGCTGCATTGCAGAATCGATGCTGCATTGCAATATTAGGCCTGTGTCTTGGGAGGAATTCTAGGTTTAAGGAACCAAGGCCAATGACGACCCGCTTCCGCCCGATCCATTCGGGTTTCGAAACTCTTCGCATCGCCGGCCTGTCGCCGCGCTCGACGAAGGGCTATCACCATTTCGGCTCCGCGACGAACGAGCAGCTCACCTCCTGCGCCATGGCGCGCACGGTCGGCGTCACTCGTCCGGCTTCGGTCTTCGCCGATTTCCGCGAACGTTGATCGCGCGACCCAAGGAAGCATCAGCCATGACGGCCATCCTCCACCCGATCCGCACCCTGCGTGAGAACTTTTCTCACATCGGCGCTGCCGTGAACGCATCGCGCGAATACAGCCGCGCCGGTGCGGTCCGCGTCTCTACCGAAGCGGCCAACCCGGTCGCCGCGGCCATCCCGCTTTAAGCATCCGGCTTTTTTCAAGCCCCCGGGGTCAAGCCCCGGGCGGCGAAGCCTTGCGCGCCGCCTTCCGCTCGAGCCCCAATTGATGCTCGCGGTAGATGATGAAAATCCCCGCCGATACCGTGATCGCCGTCCCGACCAGCATGGCCGCCGTCGGCACATCCCCGAACAGAACATAGGCGATGCAAATCCCGAGAAGGATCGAGGTGTATTCGAACGGCGCGACCGTCGACACATCCGCATTGCGGTAGCTTTCGGTCAGCAAGATCTGGCCGACGCCGCCGCAGAACCCGGAACCGATCAGGAAAAGCTTCTCCGGCATCGTCAGCTCTGCCCAACCGAAGGGCAGGCTGAGCAGTGAAAACAGCGCACCCGAAAGCGAAAAATAGAGCACGATCGTCGCCGTCTTCTCGGTGCGCACGAGCTGGCGCGTCTGGATCATCGCAAAGCCGGCCAGCACCGCCGAGAGGATGACAGAGGCGGCGCCCATCGCCTGCTCCGAGCCCATTCCGCCCTGTTCGAACATGGTGAGCTTCGGCCAGGAGATGATCACCACCCCGACCATGCCGACCATGACCGCGCTCCAGCGGTAGATACGCACCGTCTCCTTCAGGAAGATGGCGGCGAAGACGACGGCCAGGAGCGGCGAGGAATAACCGATCGCGATCGCATCCGGCATCGGCAGGTGGACCAGGCCATAAAAGCCGAAAACCATCGACAGGATGCCGAGAAAACCGCGTTTCACATGGCCGGTCAGGCTGTTTGTGTGGAAGGCGCCGCGCAACTCGCCCTGGAAGGCGAGATAGACCATGATCGGCACGAGCGCGAAGGCGGAACGATAGAAGGTGATCTGGCCTGCCGGGATATCGGGACCTGCGGACTTGATACAGGTCTGCATCATCACGAAGATCACCACGGAGGTGACTTTGAACATGATCCCGCGCAGGGGATTCAGGGCATCGGCGGCCATCAACAACTCATGGGGATTCTTGGGGGATTTTCGGTGGAAATCCAGTCCGCACGGACAGGGCGTTTTGGAGAGGCGATCGGGGAAGATTCAGTTTGACGGCAAAGTAACGGAAAAGTGCCGTGAAGGGGATCAAAACTGATGATAGGTCGATCAATATCCGTGACCTTGTGAAAGATTGCGCGAAATACAGCGGATCAAAATCACGCTTTATTTTAGCCAAAGTTTCAACAATCGTTTAGCATTGCGTGCAATTATCCCCGCGGCGACGGGTGTGTGTGCCAGTTCGACAGGGAGTACTGCGAAACTCCCGACACCAATTTGAAGAGCCGGTTCAGGAAGCAACATGCGAACAGATACGGGCCAGATCGTTCATCTGGCAGATTACCGCCCCACCGACTTCGTCCTGGAACGCGTCGATCTGACCTTCGAGCTCGACCCAACCAACACCAAGGTTGATGCGCGGCTGATCTTCCACCGGCGCCAAGGTGTCGACCCTTCGGCGCCGCTGGTGCTGGATGGCGACGAACTGACGCTGTCCGGACTGCTGCTCGACCAGAACGAAGTGCCCGCGGCGCAATACGATGCGACGCCGGAAAGCCTGACCATCCGCGACCTGCCGGCCGACGCTCCCTTCGAAATCACCGTCACCACCTTCATCAATCCGGAAGCCAACACCCAGCTGATGGGCCTCTATCGGACCAACGGCATCTACTGCACCCAATGCGAGGCGGAAGGCTTCCGCCGCATCACCTATTTTCCGGACCGGCCGGACGTGCTGGCGCCCTATACGATCACCATCATCGGCGACAAGGCCGCCAACCCGGTCATGCTGTCGAACGGCAACTTCCTGGGCGGCGCCGGTTACGACGAGGGCCGCGCGTTTGCCGCCTGGTTCGACCCGCATCCGAAGCCGAGCTATCTCTTTGCGCTGGTCGCCGGCGATCTCGGCGTGGTCGAGGACACGTTCGTCACCATGTCCGAGCGTGAAGTGACACTGAAGATCTATGTGGAGCATGGCAAGGAGGCCCGCGCGGCTTACGCCATGGACGCGCTGAAGCGCTCGATGAAGTGGGACGAGGAACGGTTCGGCCGCGAATACGACCTCGACATCTTCATGATCGTCGCCGTGTCGGACTTCAACATGGGGGCCATGGAGAACAAGGGCCTCAACGTCTTCAACGACAAATACGTGCTCGCCGACCCGGAAACCGCGACCGACCAGGACTATGCCAATATCGAGGCGATCATCGCCCACGAATATTTCCACAACTGGACCGGCAACCGCATCACCTGCCGCGACTGGTTCCAGCTCTGCCTCAAGGAAGGCCTGACGGTCTATCGCGACCACGAGTTCTCAGCCGACCAGCGTTCGCGCGCGGTGAAGCGCATCGCCGAGGTGCGGCACCTGAAATCGGAGCAGTTCCCGGAAGACGCAGGTCCGCTCGCGCATCCGGTCCGCCCGACCAAATACCGCGAGATCAACAACTTCTACACGACCACGGTCTACGAAAAGGGTTCGGAAGTCACCCGGATGATCGCCACGCTGCTTGGCCGTGACGACTTCAAGGCGGGCATGGACCTCTATTTCGAGCGCCACGACGGGCAGGCCGCGACGGTCGAGGATTTCGTCAAGTCGTTCGAGGATGCGAGCGGCCGCGATCTCACGCAGTTCTCGCTCTGGTATCACCAGGCCGGCACGCCTCTGGTCACGGTGTCGAGCGAATACGACCAGGCAAGCGGCACCTTCAAGCTGTCTCTCGAGCAGATGATCCCGGCGCCCCCCGGCCAGACGGCCAAGGAGCCGATGCACATCCCGCTCTCCTTCGCGCTCATCCTCGACAACGGCTCGGCGGCAGTGCCGACCAAGGTCGCGGGGGGCGAAGTCACCGGCGAAGTGCTGCATCTGACCGAACGCCGGCAGACCTTCACCTTCTCGGGCATTTCCTCCCGTCCGGTCCTGTCGCTCAACCGTTCGTTCTCGGCGCCGATCAACCTGCATCTCGACCAGACGCCGGCCGATCTTGCCCATATCGCCCGCCACGACACCGACCTCTTCGCCCGCTGGCAGGCGCTGACCGATCTCGCCCTGCCGAACCTGATGCAGGCGGCGCGCAACGCGCGGGACGGCAAAAAAATCACCTGCGACCCGGCTTTCGTCGCGGCCCTTCTGGAAGCCGCCGGCGACGAGACCTTGGAACCCGCCTTCCGCGCCCAGGCGCTGACGCTGCCAAGCGAGGCCGACATCGCCCGCGAACTCGGCGGCAACAACGACCCGGATGCAATCCATGCGGGCCGCAACGCCATTCTTTCGGAAATTGCCAAGGCCGGAACCAGAACCTTCCTGCGCCTGTTCGAGGACATGAAGGTCAAGGGCGTCTTTACGCCGGATGCGGCAAGTGCGGGCAAGCGCTCGCTGCGCAATACCGCACTGTCCTACCTGACCTACGCGGAAGGAACGCCGGCCCGCGCGGCCGCAGCCTTCGCATCCGCCGACAACATGACTGATCTGGCCCAGGCGCTGGCGGTGCTTGCCCATCGTTTCCCGGACGCGCCGGAAACGACAGACGCGCTTGCCACGTTCCTCGCGCGCTTCGACGGCAATGCCCTTGTCGTCGACAAGTGGTTCTCGACCCAGGCGACCATTCCGGGTGCCGGCGCGCTTGCCCGTGTCAGGGCGCTGATGGAAAACCCGCGCTTCATCGCCAGCAATCCGAACCGGGTGCGCTCGCTGATCGGCACGTTCGCCTTCGGCAATCCGACCGGCTTCAACCGCGCCGACGGCGAAGGTTACCGGTTCCTGGCCGAGCAGATCCTGGCGATCGATCCGCGCAATCCGCAGCTCGCGGCCCGGATCCTGACCTCGATGCGCTCATGGCGATCGCTGGAACCGCAGCGCGCCGATCATGCACGGGCGGCGTTGACCACGATCGAACAGGCCGCAACGCTTTCCACCGACGTGCGAGACATCGTCGAGCGGATGCTGAAGGGCTGAGCCTGAGGCGCCGGCTTCAAGCGCCGGCGCATTTTTCCAGGAAGCGAGAAACCAGCGAGCGGCAATAGTCGGTCGTCAGCTCGCGATCGCCGAACAGGATGTGGTAGATGATCGGCGCGACGACGACGTCGATCGCTTCGCTCACGTCGAAGCCCGTCTCGCCCCTCGTCAAGGCGCGCTCGCGCAACGTCTCCAGGTGATCGTAGGTAAACTGGCAGCAGCGGCCCGCCGCGGCGCCTTCCATGCTGCCAAGCACATCCGCCAGCATCGAGCGTCCGACCTTCGACGACATTTCCTCGGCATATTGGAGAATGAAGGTTTCGAGGTCGGACCCCATCGCGCCGGTATCTTCCGGGTCGGCGACCGGCCGCATGCGCGCAACCGCGACATCCGCCAGGAGTTCCGACAGATCCCCCCAGCGGCGATAGATGGTCGACGGCGTCACGCCGGATTTTTCGGCGACCATCGGCACAGTGATCGCGCCGCGATCCATGGTCTTCAGCAGATCCCGTACCGTGCGGTGCACCTCCGACTGTATGCGGGCACTGCGGCCACCCTGGCGCACCATTTCCCTGGCCAATTTGTTCTCCTTGCCGGCACGTGCCGGAGATATGAAATTCCTTAACGCAAAGATATTGCATTAATCCGGCAATGCAACTACATGCGGCTAACGCTAATAATTTGCGTTAAGGTGAACCGCCATGAGCAGCATCCTCCCCTCGCCCAATTCCCCGTCCGCTTTCCGGATGACGGTCTACAGTTTCATATTCGCGATGCTGATCTCCGCGACCAGCAGCGCGCCGACGCCGCTCTATCATCTCTACCAGGAACTCTTTCATCTCTCGCCGGCGATGATCACCCTGATCTTCGGTTCCTACTCTTTCGCGCTGCTCGCGGCGCTTCTGACCGTCGGCGGGCTTTCGGACTATCTCGGGCGCCGCCCGCTGATCCTGCTTGCACTGATCTTCAACGCCGCGGCGCTGATCGTCTTCATGCTGGCTGAATCGGGCACGATGCTACTCGTCGGCCGTATCGTCCAGGGTTTCGCGACCGGCATCGCCTTCCCGACCTTCGGGGCGACGATCCTCGATACCGACAAGCGCCGGGGGCCGACGCTCAACAGCATCACCGCCTTTCTCGGCCTGATGGTCGGCACGCTTGCCGGCGGCACGCTCGTCGCCTTCGCACCCGCGCCGACGCACCTCATCTATGCGCTTCTTTTCATCGTGACGGTGGCCGGCATCATCGCACTTGCCTTCATGCCGGAGACCATCACCGGACGGCCGGGCGCGCTCGCCGCCATGCGCCCGCATATCAGCGTACCGCGGCGGGCCCGCGCGACGCTTCTGAAGGTCACGCCGGTCAATATCGCCGGCTGGGCGCTCGCGGGCTTCTATCTGTCGCTGATGCCGACGTTGGTCGCCGTTGCGACCGGCGTCACCTCGCCCTTCGTCGGCGGCACGGTCGTCGCCACGCTGATGCTCAGCGCCACCGCCTCGGTCTTCATCTTCCGCACATGGGCGCCACAGCAGGTTCTCCTCACCGGCGGGGCCACGCTGATAATCGGCGTCCTGATCACGCTCTCCGGGGTATACCTTGAGGCCGTCGGGTTCCTCTTCCTCGGCACCGCGGCCGCCGGCCTCGGCTTCGGATCGATCTTCTCGAACATTCTGAAGGTCGTCCTGCCCCTTGCCGAAAGCCACGAACGCGCCGGCCTCTTCGCAGCCTTCCTGGTCGAGAGCTACCTCGCGTTCTCGATCCCCGCGATAGCGGCGGGACTGATCGCCCCTACGCTCGGCCTCTCCAATGCCGCGTATATCTATGGCGGTGCAATCATCACGCTGGCGGTGATTTCGATCGCGGCCACACGCACCAACCTTTCCGAAAGCCCGGCCGTCTCCTGAGACGGCCGGTTTGCCGCCCCCGCGGGACTCTTCCGATTCGCAATTGAATCAAATCGTTAAAAAAATCTTAGCAAGCCTCTGGACACGAAGAATCACTAATGATTCATTAAGGCAGATTCGGGCGAGCGGCGCGCCGAATCACCATGAGGGATACCATGAAAACCATGTCGGACGTGCAGCGGGCAACCGCGGCCGAGGGGCGGCTGCGTCTAAAATTTCCAAGCCTTGGAAGTTTGCGGCGGGTCATCCCGGATGAGGCCCGACTTTCCGTCAAGCCCATCGCGCGGCAGATGCCGCGGGTGGAACTCGTTCTCAAGCGTTCGATCCCCCTTCTTATCATCGCCTTCCTCACCGTCGTTGCCGCGTCGCGCATTCTCGGCATCGTCTCTGAATACACGCGGATGGAAGATGCCGCACGGCAGGCAACCGCGCTGATGGCAGCCGCGGCGAGTGCTGCCTTCTCAGGCGACGCAACGGCACTCATCGGTCGGGACCGCGCCGCCGCGGAAAAACGCCTTGGGACCTTTCTGCCGCAGGAACGCCTGGAGGCCGAGGCCTTCTTCCTCTTCGTCGACGAAACCGGCCGGATCTTCGGCGGTACCAAGCAGGCCGCCAGCTATGTCGGCAGGCGCCTGACCTCCGTCCTGCCGGAAACCGCGGCACTGCGGCGGTTCGGCGACGAGAGCGGCGTGATCGAGACCTATTTCGGCGAAGTTCCGCACTATGCGGCGATCGAGATGGTCGGCAGCGAAGGCGCGCTGATCGTGGCGGCCTACTCGCTGGAGAGCATCAATCTTGCGTGGCGTCACGACGTCTCCCTCAACGTCACGCTCTTCACCGGCATTTCGGCGATCCTGCTGGTCATCCTCTACGCCTATTACATGCAGGTGAAACGCGCTCGCGAGGCCGACGAAACCTTCGTCGAATCCAACCTGCGCATCGAGACGGCGCTGTCGCGCGGCCGTTGCGGGCTTTGGGATTTCGACGTCAGCAACCGGCGCCTGTTCTGGTCCGGATCGATGTACGAGATGCTCGGCCTGCCGCCTGCTGGCAACGTGATCTCATTTACCGATGCCGCACGGATGATGCACCCGACCGACGGCAACATCTATGCGCTCGCCCGCGCCATCAGCCGCGGCAATGCCAAGCAGGTCGACCAGGTTTTTCGCATGCGCCATGCGGCCGGTCATTACGTCTGGATGCGCGCCCGCGCCCAGCTGGTGAAGACCAGCCAGGGGCGTACCCACGTCATCGGCATCGCCATGGACGTCACCGAACAGCATCGCCTTGCCCAGCGCTACGCCGAGGCCGACCAGCGTCTTGCGGACGCGATCGAATGCACTTCCGAAGCCTTCGTGCTCTGGGACAAGAACGACCGCCTGGTGATGTGCAACACCCATTTCCAGCAGGCTTACGGCCTGCCCGACAGCGTGCTGGTGCCCGGCACCGAGCGTCACGCGGTCAACGCCGCCGCAGCGCGCCCTGTCATCGAGCGCCGCGTCGCCGATCCGGACGGCAGCGGCCTTTCGCGCACCACGGAAGTGCAGCTCGCCGATGAGCGCTGGCTGCAGATCAACGAGCGCCGCACCCGCGACGGCGGCCTGGTCTCGGTCGGCACAGACATCACGCTGCTGAAGCGCCACCAGGAACGGCTGCGCGACAGCGAGCGCCGGCTGATGGCAACGATCGGCGACCTCTCCTCCTCGCAGAAGAAACTGGAGCGCCAGAAGTCCGAGCTTTCGATCGCCAACGCCAATTATCAGGCGGAAAAGGACCGTGCGGAGGCCGCCAACAAAGCCAAGTCGGAATTCCTCGCCAACATGTCGCACGAACTCAGGACCCCGCTCAACGCGATCCTCGGCTTCTCGGAAATCCTGACGAACGGCATGTTCGGACCGCTCGGCTCACCGAAATATTCGGAATATTCCAAGGACATCCACGATAGCGGCAAACATCTCCTCAACGTCATCAACGACATTCTCGACATGTCTAAGATCGAGGCAGGCCACATGCGCATCCAGTGCGAAGCGGTCGACCTGAAGCCGCTGATCGAGGAAAGCCTGCGCCTCACCTCGATCTCGGCCCAGGACAAGCAGATCGCCATCCATCAGCGCCTGTGCGACAGCCTCAACATGGTGGCCGATCGCCGCGCACTGAAGCAGGTGATGCTCAACATCCTCTCCAACGCGGTCAAGTTCACCAATCACGGCGGCAGGATCGAACTGCGTGCCCGCAAGATGGAAAAGGGGGTGCTGCTGACGATCGCCGACACCGGCATCGGCATTCCGATGGAAGCGCTCAACAAGATCGGCCAGCCGTTCGAGCAGGTGCAGAGCCAGTATGCCAAGAGCAAGGGCGGCTCGGGATTGGGGCTTGCCATTTCCCGCTCGCTGATCGGCCTGCACGGCGGCAAGATGCGTATCCGTTCACGGGTCGGCGAAGGCACGGTCGTCTCGCTGCTGATCCCTGACCAGCCCATGCTGGTCGGCCGCAAGCGGGTGGCGTGAATTGAACCGAGGGCTTTGCCTTCAGGTCGCCGCGGGCTTCTGCCACGAAGGTCAATCGGGCGGCAACCGCCAACAAGATCTTCCGCCTTACATATGGGCGATCTTGTTCTCAACTTCGGTCAATCTCGAACTGACCTCTTCGGCGAGGCGAGACGCATGTGAAGCGTCCTGCAAGGCGGTCAAAACTTCGTTGTACTGGCCCACGACATCGATTTGGGTTCGGCTAAGGTCACGAGCACGGTCATCGAGGAGTCTCTCGGTTTCCTCCATTCTCGAAGAGATTGCCTCGAGCCTGCCCGATGTCTCACTGTGCTGCCGAAGTGCGAGCTCGTGCAAAGTATTCATCTTACGATTGAGCTTAGTAATTTCCGTCTCAACCGAACCGAATTTTTCAATGGCGGCTTCAACCATGCCCAACGTTCTTTTTTGACCATTGAACATCGCTTCCATCAGCGCCAGCAATTTTGTCTCTTCGTTTTCACTCACTTCGAAAATCCTCTACTCCTTCTCAATATGGCATCCTCGCGTGTAAAGAACAAGGAAGTGGCCGATGCAGCGGGCGCTAGGGAGGCATCTCCGGCGTTGCAGTGGAGCTATTATTGTTAGTTGTGTTGGCGGTTGCTGCCAAATACCGGGCAAATGCGCCCCGTCACTTTGCTACAACGGTCTGAAATACCGCCCGCACCGCCTTCGACAGCCGCTTTACCTCGCCCTCCAGCGTGCGGATATCCGGGCAATTCCCTGCCCGGCAGACGCGCTCGACGAGCCCTGAAGGCGCTTCGCCCGGATCGAACGGTCCGTCGACGCAGAGCCGGACGATCTGCGAAAGCTCGGTGAAAAGCCGTAGCGCCTCGACGCAGATATCAAGATCGGCGGGCTTCATCAGCTTTTCGCCGAGCGCGTTCAGGGCTTCTTCCGTGCTGAAACCATAGGTATCGAGCATCACGCCCTTGGCCGGCGCTATCAGCCGCAGATACTGGGCGATGAACTCGATATCGATCAGGCCGCCGGGGACCAGCTTGAAATCCCAGATATCGCGCGGCGGCTTTTCCTTCTCGATCAGCTCGCGCATCTCGGCCACGTCCTTGGCGATCCTGGCGATATCCGGCTTGGTCGACAGCACTTCGCGGATCAGGCCTTTCGCCTCGTCGACGAGGCTTTCTTCGCCGCAGATCAGCCGGGCGCGGGTGAGCGCCATGTGTTCCCAGGTCCAGGCCTCCTGGCGCTGGTATTTACCGAATGCGTTGATGCGGGTGGCGACCGGCCCCTTGTTGCCCGACGGCCTCAAGCGCAGATCGACCTCGAAGATCACTCCCTCGGCCATCGGTGCCGAAAGCGCTGCGACCAGCCGCTGCGTCAGGCGGGTAAAATAGCGGCTGGAATCGAGCGGCTTGGCGCCCTCGCTTTCGATCGCCTCGCTATCGTAATCGTAGAGAAGGATGAGATCGACGTCGGAACCGGCAGTCAGTTCGAAACTGCCGAGCTTGCCCATGCCCATGACGGCGACGCGGCCGCCCGGATAAAGGCCATGGGCGCTGCGGATCTCCGCCGTCACCGCCTTCAGAGCGGCGTCGATCAGGAGGTCGGCGAGATGGGTGAAGGCACGTGCCGCCTGAGCACCCGAGATCGCGCCCGTCAGCAGCCGGATGCCGATCAAGAAACGCTGCTCGGCCGCAAAGATGCGCAGCCGGTCAAGCTTTTCCTCGTAGTGCCGGCCGGCGGTGAGGAATGCGGCCAGGCGATAGGAAAGATAGTCTCGGGTCGGCAATTCGGCCATCAGGCCGGGATCCAGCATGCCATCAAAGACATGCGGCTTGGAGGCGATGATATCGGCAAGCCGCGGCGCCGAGGACATGATCGTGACGATGAGCGCCAGCAGCGGCGGATTGTTGCCGATCAGCGAGAAGAGCTGGATGCCGGCCGGCAGGCCTTTCAGGAAGCTGTCGAACCTCAGCAACGCCTCGTCGGCACGTTTGCTCTCGCCGAACGCCATCAACAGCGCCGGCATCAGCTCGGTCAGCCTCTCGCGCGCCTCGGCCGATTGGGTCGCCCGGTAGCGGCCATAATGCCAGGTGCGGATGACGCGGGAAATGTCGGCCGGGCGTTCAAAGCCGAGCGAGGCGAGCGTCTTCAGCGTGCCCGGATCATCCTGCTGGCCGGTGAAGACGAGATTGCCGTCGCCGCCGGACAGTTTTGCCTCCTGTTCGAACAGCCGGGCATACCGTTTTTCGACGGTCTTCAGCATATGTTCCAGCCTGGCGGAAAAGCTGGCGGTATCGGCAAAACCGAGCATGAAGGCGATGCGCTTCAGTTCGGGCTCGGTTTGCGGCAGGTTGTGGGTCTGTTCGTCGTGGACCATCTGGATGCGGTGTTCGACATCGCGCAGGAACCAGTAGGCCTCGGTCAATTCGGCGGCGATGTCAGGCGCGATCCACCGCGCCTCGGCGAGCGCCTTCAGCGCCGCTTCGGTTTCGCGCGCCCGCAGGGGCGGCATGCGGCCGCCGGCGATCAGCTGCTGGGTCTGGGCGAAGAACTCGATCTCGCGGATGCCGCCGCGACCGAGCTTGACGTCATGGCCCTTCACGGCGATCGCGCCGTGGCCCTTGTGCACGTGGATCTGCCGCTTGATCGAATGGATGTCGGCGATCGCCGCATAATCGAGATATTTGCGGAACACGAAGGGGGTGAGCAGCCGCATGAAATTTTCGCCCCCCGCGATATCGCCGGCGATCGGCCGCGCCTTGATGAAGGCCGCCCGCTCCCAGTTCTGGCCGCGGCCCTCGTAATAGATCAGTGCCGCATCGAGCGAGACGGCGAGCGGCGTCGAGCCGGGATCCGGGCGCAGGCGCAGGTCGGTGCGGAACACGTAGCCGTCTGCCGTGCGTTCCTGCAGGATGCGGATCAGCCGTCGCATCATCCGGCCGTAGACTTCCGACCCGTCGAGCGGATCGGCGAGGATGCCTGTTTCAGGGTCGAAGAAGACGACGATATCGATGTCGGAGGAATAGTTGAGCTCGCGGCCGCCGAGCTTGCCCATGCCGAGCACGATCAGGCCCGAGCCCTTGCTCGGTTCTTCGAGGTCGGCGAGCTTCAGTTTGCCGCTCTCGTGACCGGCGGCCAGAAGGTGATCGATCGCCGCGGCGACGGAGGCTTCGGCAAACAAACTCAGCCAGCGCGTCGTGTCCCTGGCGGAAAAGATACGGGCTAGATCGGCGAGCGCGACAAGGAAGCTCAAGGCCCGCTTGCCGGCACGCAGCGCGGTCATCACCTCGTTTTCGGAGGGCGCCTTGCCGTCCGTCTTCTGCCAGGCCCGGCGAGCCGTATCCACCAGACGCTCCAGCGTCGGCTCCAGCGGCTCGGTGATTGCGATCGTCAACAGCCTTGGCGTGATGACCGCGGTATCGCGCAGATAAGGCGAGAGGGTGAAGGCAGCGACGATGAAATCCTTAAGCGCGCTGTCCTTGCCAAGCAGTTCCGCGACCGAAGGCTCGGACTTGCCGATATCCTTCAGGGCCGCCATCGCCGCCTTGGTCTCCGTCTGGTTCAGCGGGCGGATCACCTCCGCCTTCACCGTATCGAGCCGTTTTCCGGTCTCCGACACTGGCACCTCCCGTGATTCTTCCCTGGCGAAACTTAGGGCTTCGGCACGGGAAAGACCATGGTGACCGTCAGGCCGGGCGCCGCGGCATTGGTCTCGTCGGTGGCGGAGAATTCCAGCGAGCCACCATGCAGTTCCATCACCGCTTCGACCAGCGAGAGGCCAAGGCCGGTGCCAGGTTTGGAGCGGCTTTCGTCCAGGCGAAAGAACCGCTTGGTTACCTCGCCCCGCTTGTTGGCCGGGATGCCCGGACCGTTGTCGCAGACGGAGAGCCTGAGCGTGCCGTCGCTCCTGGCGAGCTTCACGCCGATCTTCGGCGTCTGGCTTCCCTCGGAAGCATATTTGATCGCATTGTCGAGGAGATTGAAGATCGCCTGGCCGATGAGCTCCCGGTTGCCGGTGACGACGAGACCCGGTTCGAGCTCGGTGGTGAGCGAAAGACCGGCCTCCTCCGCCGCCGGCTCGTAGAGTTCGGCGCTGTCGGCGGAGATCGCCGACAGATCGACATCGGACATTTCCGCAGCGATCGAACCCGCCTCGACACGGGAGATCATCAGCAGCGCGTTGAAGGTGCGGATAAGCTGGTCCGATTCGGCGATGATGCCTTCGAGGGCCGTCCGACGCACATCCGCGCGATCCTCGCCCAGCGCATCGGCCGCCTTGTTGCGCAATCTCGTCAGCGGCGTCTTGAGATCATGGGCGATGTTGTCGGAAACCTGGCGCAGACCCTCGTTCAGCTTCTCGATGCGTCCGAGCATGGCGTTCAGCGAATCCGACAGCCGATCGAATTCGTCGCCGGACTTGCCGACCGGCAGGCGCTGCGAAAGGTCGCCCGCCATGATCTTCTGGCTCGCCGCCGACATGCGGTCGATGCGTTTCAATGCATTGCGGCCGATGCCGAACCAGATCACCAGCGCTCCGACGCCCATGATGGCCAATGCCACCATCAGCGCCCGGCGCACAATGCCACGGAACCGGCTCGGATCGCCGAGATCGCGGCCGACCAGCAGCCGCAGACCGTTGTCGAGGCGGATGACGTTGGCGGTCGCCAGATGCCGGCCGCGGCGGTCCACTTCCGTATAGGGTTCATAGGTGAAGGGGATGTCCGTCCAGCCCTGCTCGTCGAGCACGCCGGGCTGCACGGCGGCGACGTTACCGGCGAGCATCTCGCCGTTGGGACCGGCGATCACATAGAGATTGGCGCCCGGCTGGCGGGCCCGCCGCTCCATCATCCGCAGGAGAAGGCTCACGCCCCCCCGTTCATAGGCGCGCTGTATCTCCTGCACTTCCTCCTGCAGCGACTGCCGCGTCTGCTGCGCCAGCAGCCGTTCGGACATCGCCGTCACGTAAATGACCAGGAATGCCGCACACAAGGCGAAGAGCAGGATATAGAGCGCCGACAGCCGCACGGCCGTCGAGCGGAACATCAGGCGGGCGCGTGCCAGCAACTCGGCTTACCCCTCGTCCTTGATCATGTAACCGGCACCGCGGATCGTCTTCAGAAGCGGCTTTTCGAAATCCTTCTCGATCTTCGATCTCAGCCGCGAGACATGCACGTCGATGACATTGGTCTGGGGATCGAAGTGATAGTCCCAGACGTTTTCGAGCAGCATGGTGCGGGTCACCACCTGGCCGGCATTCTTCATCAGATATTCCAGCAGGCGAAATTCCCGCGGCTGCAGCAGCACTTCCTTGCCGGCGCGCTTCACTTCGTGCGACAGCCGATCAAGCTCCAGGTCGCCGACCCGGTAGACCATGTCCTGTTCCGGCGTGCCCTTGCGGCGGCCGAGCACTTCGACGCGGGCGAGAAGTTCGGAGAAGGCGTAGGGCTTCGGCAGATAGTCGTCGCCGCCGGCGCGCAGGCCGGTCACGCGGTCGTCCACCTGGCCGAGCGCCGAAAGGATCAGCACCGGCGCATTGATGCCGCGCTTTCTCAACTCGCTGATGACAGACAGCCCGTCGCGGCGCGGCAGCATGCGGTCGATGACCATCACGTCGTAGGAATTCTCGGTCCCCATGAACAGGCCGCTCTCGCCGTCGCTTGCATGGTCGACCACTATCCCGGCCTCGCGAAAGGCCTTGGTCATGTAGGCTGCCGCCTCCAAGTCGTCTTCTATCACCAGAATCTTCATGTGCGGGACAATAGCGTCCGCGCCTGTCTTTGCACTACGGGAATCTGCGGTGCCGGCAGAATATCGGGTATCCGTCTCCATCACTCGCTCCATGGAAAGAAGAAGGGCGCCGACCGTTGCCGGCGGCGCCCCTGACCTTGCGACCTATTTGGGAAATCAGCCTTCGTTGATCGGCAGGGCGACAAAGCGGCTGGTATTGTTTTCACCAGCCACCTGGAACAGCGCGCGGGTGCGGCCATCCTTGCGGGCCTGGTCGAGAACCTTGCCGACATCGGCGGCGCTGGTGACCTTGCGGTTGTTGACCGAGACGATCTTTTCCCCGGTCTTCAGGCCGCGGGCAGCGGCTTCGCTGTCCGGATCGACGTCGGTGACCGAGAGACCGGAACCGTCCTCGGCCGGAGCGACAGTGATGCCGAGGCTCGCAAGCGCCTTGTCGCTGGAGGGCGCCGGGGCGTCGGGCTGCTTCGGCGTGGCCGCGGCGGCTTCGTCGCTCTGGAGATTGCCCAGCGTGACCGGGATCTTCTGCGCCTTGCCGTCGCGCCACAGGTCGACATCGACCTTGGTGTTGGGGCCGAAGGCGGCGACGCGCTTGGCGAGATCACGGGCATCCTTGATCGGCTGGCCGTTGACGGCGGTGATGACGTCGCCTTCCTTGATGCCGGCCTTCTGGCCCGGAGAGCCTTCCTGCGGAGCGACGACGAGAGCGCCGGACGCTTCCTTGAGGCCGAGCGAATCGGCGATGTCCTGGGTGACCGGCTGGATCTGCACGCCGAGCCAGCCGCGATCGACCTTGCCGTCCTTCATCAGGTCGGCAACGACGTCCTTGGCGGTGGAAGACGGGATCGCGAACGCAATGCCGACATTGCCGCCCGAGGGCGAGAAGATCGCGGTGTTGATGCCCACCACTTCGCCGGAGAGGTTGAAGGTCGGGCCGCCGGAATTGCCGCGGTTCACGGCCGCATCCACCTGGATGTAGTCGTCATAGGGACCGGAGCCGATGTCGCGGCCGCGGGCCGAAACGATGCCTGCGGTGACCGTACCGCCAAGGCCGAACGGGTTGCCGACGGCAACCACCCAGTCGCCGACACGGACCTTCGAGTCGTCCGCAAAGTTGACATAGGTGAACTTGCGGCTGGTGGCGTCGACCTTGAGCACGGCGAGATCGGTACGGCTGTCCTTGCCGACCAGCTTGGCTTCGAGTTCCGTGCCATCGTTCAAAACGACCGTGTAGGCGGAACCGTCCGAAACGACGTGGTTGTTGGTGACGACATAACCGTCTTCGGAGATGAAGAACCCGGAGCCCTGTGCCGCCGGGCGCAGACGGTGAGGACGGTTGCCGTCCTGACCCCGCGGACCGTTGCGGTCGGCGCGATCCTGGTTGCGGTTGTTGCGGTCGCCCGGAGCACCCGGAGCGCCCGGCACCTGGCCGCCGAATTCACGAAAGAACCGCTTCAGCGGATGGTCGTCGGGAAGCTGGTCGAAACCGCGGCCGCCGAAACTGAACGAACTGGTGTCGTCGGAAACGGGTTGGGCGTCGGACTGGACGCGCACCGAAACGACGGCGGGGGAAACGGCCGAAACGACATCGGCAAAGCTCGGGGCCTGCGGTGCGGTGACGCTGACCGGAGCAGCAAGGGACTGCGTGACCTGAGCCGGGATGCCGCTCGAGAGCATGACCGCGGCAAGACCAGCAACCGTGGTGGTCTTCAAGACGGTCTTCAGAGAGGGACGTCCGATATTGCGCATGTTTTAAGCTACCTTCTTCTCTTCAGTCATTTTGGCCGGAGGTCAGCCAGGCGGTGGATGACAAGAGATATAGGCGCTCGCAGGTTAACTGCAGGTGGCGGACGAATGAAATATTGGTAATGTTTGCAGCGGTCTGTTTTGGGCGCCTATTTTTTCAGAAGCTCTTCGATGCGCGCCTGTTCCTCGGCGGAGAGCGCCGCAACCGCGCGTTGGCTGGGACGCGTGCGGACAAAAACCAGGATCGCCACGCCACCGACCAGCAGCAGCAGGACGGGAGTGGCCCACAGGATCATCGTCTTGGCGCTGAGCCGCGGCTTCAGGAGCACGAATTCGCCGTAGCGGGACACGACGTAGTCGATCACCTGATCGTCCGTGTCGCCGTTCGCTAGCCGTTCGCGCACAAGCACGCGCAGGTCGCGGGCAAGCTCCGCATTGGAGTCGTCGATCGACTGGTTCTGGCACACCATGCAGCGCAACTGCGCCGAAAGATTTCGGGCGCGCTGCTCGAGCACGGGGTTGGAGAGCACTTCGTCGGGGTTGACCGCGAAGGCCGGGAGGGGGGCGAGGAGAGCCAAGAGAAGTAGGAAGGATCGGAAAAGAGCGCCGGCGGACTGGCATCCTCCCCTCTTCTCCCCCACGGGGAGAAGGTGGCCCGAAGGGTCGGATGAGGGGGGCATAGCCATCGATACCCAATCATATAACTTGTGCCGTGAGGCCCCCTCATCGCCTCGCATACGCTCGGCACTTCTCCCCGCTGGGGAGAAGAGGGAGGTTGCCGCACCGGCCTGCTGAAACACGCTCACTCCGCCGCCTCCAGCCTGGCCTTGACCGGCTTCGCCTTCCGGCTCGGCGCACCCACACGCAGTCTCCGGTCCGACAGCGAGACAAATCCGCCGACCATCATCACCAGAGCGCCGCCCCAGATGCAGAGGATGAACGGCTTCCACCAGATGCGCACGACCATGCCGCCGCTTTCCATCGCGTCGCCGAGCGAGACATAGAGCTGGCTGAGCCCGAAGGTGAGGATGCCGGCCTCCGTCGTCGGCATGCGCCGCGCCGTATAAAGCCGTTTCGACGACCAGACGTCCGCCACCTGCACCCCGCCGCGGCTGACGGCGAAATGTCCGCGGCTCTCGGTATAGTTCGGCCCAACTGCGTCGCGCAGCCCGTCATAGGTCAGCGAATAACCGCCGGCGTCGACGGAAGCGCCCTGCTTCATCTCCACCACCGTCTCGGTGCCGAAGGTCGTTGCTGCGAAAATACCGAGCACCGTCACTCCGAGGCCGAAATGGGCGATCGCCGTGCCGAACACCGAACGCGGCAGGCCGGCCAGCCGTTTCAGGCCGACCGACAGCCCGACCTTGGCAAAATTGCCGCGATACCAGAGGTCGGCGAACGCGCCGATCATGCCCCAGAAACCCAGCACCAGGCCGAAGATCGCCAGAACCGGTCCGCCGTTCTGGATATAGAAGAAGGCAAGGCCCGCTGCCAGTGCCAGACCGGCGAAGACATACAGCCGCTGCAGGGCGCCCAGAAGATCGCCGCGCTTCCAGGCGAGCACCGGACCGAACGGCACGGCGACCAGGAGCGGCAGCATCAGCAGGCCGAAGGTCATGTTGAAGAACGGCGCGCCGACCGAGATCTTTTCGCCGGTCAGCGTTTCGAGGACGAGCGGATAGAGCGTGCCGGTCAGCACGGTTGCCGTCGCCACCGTCAGGATCAGGTTGTTGAGCACCAGCGCACCCTCGCGCGAGATCGGTGCGAAAATGCCGCCCGCCTTCAGCATCGGCGCCCGCCAGGCAAACAGCGCGAAGGCGCCGCCGATGAAGATGCCGAGAATGCAGAGGATGAAGATGCCGCGGGTCGGATCGGTCGCAAACGAATGCACCGAAGTCAGCACGCCCGAGCGCACCAGGAAGGTGCCGAGCAGCGACAGCGAAAAGGTCATGATCGCCAGAAGCACGGTCCAGATCTTCAGCGCCTCGCGCTTTTCCATGACCAGCGCCGAATGGAGCAGCGCCGTGCCCGCGAGCCAGGGCATGAAGGAGGCGTTCTCGACCGGGTCCCAGAACCACCAGCCGCCCCAGCCGAGTTCGTAATAGGCCCAGTAGGAACCCATGGCGATGCCGGCGGTGAGGAAGGTCCAGGCGGCGAGCGTCCACGGCCGCACCCAGCGGGCCCAGGCGGCATCGATGCGGCCTTCCAAGAGCGCCGCGACCGCGAACGAAAAGCAGACCGAGAAGCCCACATAACCGAGGTAGAGAAGCGGCGGATGAACCGCCAGGCCGAGGTCCTGCAGCACCGGATTGAGGTCCTGTCCCTCGGCCGGCGCCGGATCGAGGCGCAGGAACGGATTGGAGGTCAGGAGGATGAAGAACAGGAAGGCGGTCGAGATCCAGGCCTGGACAGCCAGAACGTTGGCCCTCAGCGTATCCGGCAGATTGCGGCCGAAGACAGCGACGAGCGCGCTGAAGAACACTAGGATCAGCAGCCAGAGCAGCATCGACCCTTCGTGATTGCCCCAGACGCCCGAGAACTTGTAGATCAGCGGCATCAGCGAATGGGAATTCTCCCAGACGTTCGCGACCGAGAAATCCGAGACCATGTAGGCCCAGGTCAGTACGCCGAAGGAAAAGGCCACGAGCGCGAACAGCACCAGTGAGCCGGTTGGGGCCAGCGCCATCATCGCGGCATCGCCGCGCCGAGCGCCGGCGACCGGCAGCACCGAGACGATCAGCGCGGTTGCGAGCGCCAGAACAAGTGCATAGTGGCCGATCTCGATGATCATCTCGTTGCCGTCCCCTTGGCGCCATCAGGCTGACCCTGGTTGCCTTGGCCCTCGTTCCAGACGCCCTGCGCCTTCAGTCGGTCCGCGACTTCCTTGGGCATGTAGTTCTCGTCGTGCTTGGCGAGCACGCTGTCGGCCACGAAACCGTGCGATGCCGCATCGAACGCGCCTTCGGTCACCACGCCCTGGCCTTCGCGAAACAGGTCCGGCAGGATGCCCGTGTAGGTGACCGGTACGCTGCCGGTTCCGTCCGTTACCGTAAAACTCACCGTCGAGCCCTGGCCGCGCTTCACCGATCCTTCGGCCACCAGCCCGCCGAGCCTGATGCGGGTGCCGGGCTTGACATCGGCCTTGGCGAGATCGGCCGGCATGAAGAAATAGGCGACCGACTGGCTGAAGGCGAACATGACGAGCAGCACCGCGACGAGGATGAAGCTCATGCCGCCCGCGATCACCGCCAGCCGTTTCTGTTTGCGCGTCATTGCGCCACTCCTTCGACGGTGATCCCCATCTCGTTGGCGAGCGCCACCAGCTCGCCTGATGACGGGAACTGCTTGAGGCCGCTCTTCAAGGCGTCCTCAGCCCTGGATTTGTCGCCGAGCACGGAATAGGAGCGCACCAGCCTCACCCAGCCTTCGAGATTGTTCGGGTCCTGTTTCAGCCGTTCCGCAAGACTATCGACCATGCCGCGGATCATCGCCTGCCGATCGCCCTGCGACATGTTTGCGGCCGCCGCCACATCTGCCTGGGACGGATTGCCAGGCGCCTGCGCCGTGTCCTTTTCCGTCACGATGGTGCCGCCGTTCTTGACGATATGCTGGTTGATGAGCTGCATCCACGGCGCATCGGCCGGCGAGCCCTTGGCAATCGTCTCGAACTGGGCCCTTGCCTCTGCCGCCCTGCCGGCCTGTTCGAAGCCGAGGCCGACATAGAAACGTGAACGCGGATTGTCCGGATCGAGCTCCACCGCCTGCTCGAAGGCGGAACGCGCGTCCTCGGTGACGATCCCGTCATTCGATGCGACTAGAGTTTCGCCGAGCCCGGCCAGCCGGACGGGACTTGGCCCAAGAATGCGGATCGCATTGCGATAGGCCATCTCGGCGTCGCCAAGCCGCATGGAGCGGAAATAGATCGGCGCAAGCAGATCCCAGCCGGCGCCGTCATTGGGATTTTCGGCCAGATGCCGCTCCGCCTTGGCGACCAGCAGCGCGACATTGTTGCCGGGATTGGCAAGCCGCGCTTCAAGCGGCTGGTCCGGCAGCCCGGGATTGCCGAGCGCCAGGTAAAGACAGAGCCCGACGAGGGGCGGCACCAGCGTGACCACAGTGGTGGCGAGCGCATATTTTCGCGCCTTCGGAGCGGCGATCTCCTTGCCCTCCCCGGCGCCGGCCGCGGCCAGCAGCCGGCGGCCGATTTCGGCGCGGGCGTATTCCGCTTCCTCCGCATTGATCAGCCCTTGGGCCCGGTCGCGGTCCAGTTCGGCCAGCTGGTCGCGATAGACCGCGACCTCTCCGGCACGGTCAGCAGACGCTGTTTTGGTGGCTCGGGCGAAAGGCAGAATGAGGATTGCCGCAACGGCCGCCGTCAGAGCTGCGAGGATGATCCATAAAACCATAGTGGCCCAATACTGCAACGGCCCGCGCTTTCCAACAGCGCAGCCGGCGTTGACGCGAATTTGAGGCCTTTGGCCGCAAGTTCAAGCCTGCATATGGGGCCGATCCGATCTGGCGGCCATGACCCATGTCAAACGGCCGCAGAGGAAATCAGGTGAGCGGCGTCCAGGTGCCGTTGGAATTGCGGCAGGCAGCGCCCCGCGCCGTCATGTCGCGGCCATTCATGGTTACCGTATGGCGATACTGACGGCAGTTCTGGGTGCCTACCTGATAGGGGGCGTTGGCGATCACCTGGCCGTTCGCGTCGTCACCCTTCCAGGTGATTACTTCGCCGCCCGCCGCCCCTTCCAAGGCGCGATATTCCGCCTCGAGGGCGCGGGAACGGTCGCTTGCCGATAGCGTTGCGCCGCTGCGGCCGACGATGCCGCCCTGCAGCGCGGAAATATAGGATGTGGATGGCGAGGGCCGCGGTGTCAGCAGGCCGCGCGTGCCGCCGGTCCCCGCTCCTGAAGACGTGCCGCAACCTGCCAGCAGGCCGGCAACCACAAGCGATGAAACGGTATTTCGAAGGCTCAATAATCGCATCGTGTCGGAAACCGGTCGCGGCTCGTTTTCTTCGGAAAGCTCGCCGAGACTGGTCCGGTCCCGGCATGGCATCATTAAGGCGTCATTGGGAAAACACACAAATCCGACGATCTTTCAGTCTCCCCGCATATTAGCAGACATATGGAAATGCCTCTTCCGACAAAGATATAGCAGGCGATCCATCCGTCCATAAGCAATGGCAGGGAATAGGCCGATGTTGCCCTTACGCCACAGTCATGCTGGACCGTGTTGCGAATATCGGACGATCACGGACCTTCCTTGGCGACGCTCGGAAGCAGAAGCTGCGCTCTCAGGCCACCCCGTGCTCCGCGCGTCAGCTCGACCGAGCCGTGATACTCGCCGGTGATCTCGCGCACGATCGACAGTCCGAGCCCGGCGCCCGGCTTGCTCTCGTCGAGGCGCCTGCCGCGTTTCATCGCTTCATGGATCTGATCCGGCTCCAGTCCCGGGCCATCGTCCTCGACAGCGACCTCGACCCAGGAGCGGCGCGCGGTTTCGCCTTCGCCGGATTGAGGTCCGGATGTGGGCGTCGCGGTGATCCAGACGCCGGTTTCGCAGAAGCGTGCGGCATTTTCGAGCAGGTTGCCGACGGTCTCCTCGACGTCCTGCTGTTCCATGGCAAGCGCCACGCCCGGCGGAAAGACCGACAGGTGGAACTCCTTTTCCGGATTGAGCCGCCGCATCACCCTGACCAGGCGTTCCAGCGCCGGCTCGAGCTCGGTCCGGGCAAGCAGCGATTCACGCTGGGCGGCGATGCGCGCACGGTTCAGGTAGGATTGCACCTGCGCCTGCATTCCCTCCGCCTGCGACCGCACCATGTCCGACTGCACCTTTTCGACGGCACGCGATTCGTTGAGCAGAACCGCGATCGGCGTCTTCAGCGAATGGGCGAGATTGCCGACCTGCATGCGTGCCCGCTCGACGATGCGGCGGTTGCTTTCGATCAGTGCGTTGATATCGCTCGCAAGCGGCATGATTTCGCGCGGAAACTCGCCTTCCAGCCGCTCCGCCTCGCCGCGCCGCACCTTTTCGAGCGAGCGCCGTGCGCCGTCGAGCGGCTGCAGCCCGTAAAGGATCGCCAGGCCGTTGACGACCAGGCTGCCGAAACCGAAGACGGCAAGGGCGATATAGAGACTGCGGGTAAAGGCCTGGATATCCTCCTCGACAACCGCGAGATTGCCCGACACGCGGAAGCGCGCGGCGCGGCCTTCGCCGTCGAGTACGACTTCGGTTTCAGCGACCAGAACATGGTTCTTGTAGGCGTCGATCGCGGGATAGAAGCGCTCGTAGCGATTGTTGAAGGGTACCGCCAGGATCGACGGCACGCTGATGTTCGACGTGCCGAGCGAGGAGGAGGACAGCGGCGTGGCTGCGAAGGTGCCGAGGGGCTCGATGATCCAGTACCAGCCGGTCTCGGGCTGCGAGAAACGCAGGTCGCCGAGCTGAGGGCTGCCGGCGAGCTTGTTGTCGTCACCGATCGTGATCGAGTTGATGACGTTATAGAGTTGGGCGCGCAGGAGGTCGGTGAAGGCGCGTTCGGCCGACTGCCGGTAGAGCTGCGAGATGACGATCGAAATGACGACCAGAGCCAGCGCCGACCACAACGTGGCCAGAAGCAGCACGCGGGCAGTCAGCGATCTTGGTCCGATCATCCGGAATTTAGGGCGCATCGTTTGGCGCTTGCATCCTGTAGCCGAGTCCGCGGACCGTTTCGATGAGGTCGACACCGAGCTTCTTGCGAAGCCGGCCCACGAAAACTTCGATCGTATTGGAATCGCGGTCGAAATCCTGATCATACATATGCTCCACAAGCTCGGTGCGGGAAACGACCTGCCCCATGTGATGCATCAGGTAGGACAGCAGCCTGAATTCGTGCGAGGTGAGCTTCAGCGCGATGCCTTCGACGCTTGCCTTGGAAGCCTTGGTATCGAGCCGCACGGGCCCGCAGACGATTTCGGAGGACGAGTGCCCCGCCGCCCGGCGGATCAGCGCCCGAACGCGGGCCAGTACCTCCTCCACATGGAAGGGTTTTGCGACATAGTCGTCGGCACCGGCATCGATGCCTGCCACCTTGTCGCTCCAGCGGTCGCGGGCCGTCAGCATCAGAACCGGCATGCCCTTGCCTCCGGCACGCCATTTCTCGACGACGGTGATGCCGTCCATGACCGGCAGGCCGATATCGAGGATCACCGCGTCATAAGGCTCGGTTTCGCCCAGATAATGGCCTTCCTCGCCATCGAAGGCCTGGTCGACCACATAACCCGACTCCTTCAGGGCGTCGGAGAGCTGCCGGTTGAGATTGACGTCGTCTTCGACCACCAGAATGCGCATGCACCGCCCCTCGAATGATATGCCGGCAGTTGATCGCCGCCGGAGCCGCCTTACATCGGAACCCTGACGGTTACCTTGCGCGGTCTTTGATTGCCATCGCCTTGGACGAGCACCGTCACGACACAGGTCTGGCCATCGGAGGAGGGCTGAGCGGAAAGAAGCCGCCCGCCGGTTTCGCGCACCACGCGCGACGCCGCCGAGCCGCAATCGCCTGCGACGAGGACGAGATAATCACTCGCAGCGACCTTTTCCGGCAAAAAGCCGGCGAAACCGGCAAGGCCGGCGGTCAATATCGCGATGATTGGCAGTCGCGCCATGGTTACAATTTCCACTCACAAGACAAACAGGATTCATGTCCAAAGCATGTGATGGATTATGTAGCCAAAGGCGGCTGAATGGCAAATGAATGGTCCGTAATGCTTTCCTTCATCGGGCTATTTTCCCCTGATTCCGGTCTGGGCCGCGATACGACCGTAGATCGCGAAAAACCCGCCGGCAGCCCCCGCCAGCGTCACCGCAAGCTCTGCGAGGTCTGCCTGGACATCTGCTCCGAGCTGAATACCCGTGACTTGCAGAAGCGAGGCGGCGACCGCAATCAACCCGCCCCAGACCGTTTTCGACTGATACCACACCTTCATGCCATCCATGTTTATCTCCTTGTTTCAACCTAGAATACAACGACCGCCTCGGCCGGGACGCCGAGCGGGACCGCCCGGCCCATCTGCCGGACCCGCAACGAAAGGCTCGATTGGATACCGCCGAAATCGGCAATCTCGTCGGCCGCCGGATAGATGAAGGCGGGCTCCGTCACCTCGACCATGCGCCTGATAATGGTTCCGTCCAGCACCTCGAGCCGGTAGCGCTCCTCAGGCTCGTCCAGGGGAATTTCGATCCCGTCCCAATTGTCCGCCTCGACCCGGCCACGCCTCACCCAGGTCAACCGGGCATCGCCGCCAAGCTGCCGCTCGCCGCGGATATGTACCGGCGAAAGCGGCGTCTCGGCGCGCATGCCTCCCGCAAAGCCATGCGGGCCGGAACGCCCGCCCGCCTGCCCCAAGCTTTCCGCCAGCCAGTTCATGGCCAGACCGCGCTCCTCCGCCGACAGTCCCAGCGGCACAACGGCCTCGTCGAGCACGACGACGGCTGCACCCGCCGCGGCTCCCGCCAACATGGCATCCTCGGTCCCCGCCAGCCCGCGCAACAGGTTCGACAGCGACCAGCGATTCGGGCTGATCTCTTCGGCTGCAGCAAAGCCAAGCACTTCCCAGGCGCCGTTCTGCGCTTTCACGGCAACACGGTTTTCGCCATTCAACACCGCCTGCTCGTCCGCCGACGACAGGCCACCGAAAAACAGTTCGATCTCCATGGTCAGACCACGATCGAAGCGCCCGATCGCGCCGTCCGAAAGCGGCGCCACCAGAATGCCGACCCTTGCCGGCCGGTCGAGCACCGAGCGCGTGCGATACCCTTCCGTCGTCACGGAGGAGGATAACGCCATCCGCCGCCACGGTCGGCAGAAACCCGCAACGCGGGCGAAGCTCGCTGCCTCGCCGGGCGCAAACCGCGGCAGATCGAGAAAGTGCAGTACAGGCGCAAATGCGTCGGAGACGGCGCTACCGCCATTCCTGTGCCCCTCTCCGACAGCATAATTCAACGGCGCGAGCGGCGCATGATGCCGCGCCTCGATCCGCCGCGCCGCGCCCTCTTCGATCCGTTCGATGATGAACGTTCCTTCCGGGCCAGCGGCATCCGGCAGAGCCAGCCGCACCGCATCGCCGGGCTCGACGGCAATATCCGCCGGCGAAAGCGCAAAACTCAACGACCGCCTCGCGACCCTGTGCGTGCGCAGCAGCGTCTCGACCGCACCGAGCGACGTCTCCTCCGGCAGCACGGCCGGCAGGTCGTAGCTGAGGATGCGTTGGCTTTCCGCCCGCGCCCGCCGCGAGCGCACACCCGCCTGTTCGTAGTCCAGGCTCGGATTGTAGGAGGTCAGCACCGCCTCCGCCGCAAAATCGCTGTCATGCCCGCGGTTTTCCGACCACAGCGGCTCATCCTCGATATCGGCAATGACGGCGATCTCCTTGGCCGCCAGGCTCGCCGTCAACCGCGACCGGAAGCGCAGCCTGCCGCCGTCTTCGGCAACATCCACCTGAAAGACCTCGAGCAACGGCTCCAGAAGCGCCCTCGCGGAAGTCACCTCGCCCTGCACGTAGCCAGTCAGGTCACCACTCACTTCAGAAACCTCGAAATCTTCAAAACCATGTTCGGTCAGGATCGCGGCGATGGCATCGGCGAGCGTAGTTCCTCCTAGCCGGCCATTGAGCCAATGGCCCGTGCGCCAGTTGCCGCCATCGCTCCAGGCCGAAAGATCGCCGGGAAAGGCCGGAACAGGCCGGGCATCCCAGGTCCAGACAAAGACGTGGCCTGGATCGACCATGCCGGCCGGCGCCGCATGGCCCTGCCACCAGCCATGATGCGCTTCCAGGAACCGCCGCTGCATGCTGTCCGACCGCCCGCCGCTCGAAAAATACGGCAGAGCGCTTTCGGCCGATTTCGGGTCGGTAAAGACGTTCGGCTGATTGGCGCCCTTGTCGACCGCCGGGCAGCCGAGTTCGGTAAACCAGATCGGCTTCATGCCGGGCACCCAGGCCGTGGGCATTGCAGTCTCGGCACCGCCCACACGGTCATGATGCCGGTTCGACCACCAGCCCAAGAGATCCTTGTAACGATAGACCCACGGCTTGCCCGCCAGCCCGTCCGAAATTGGCGACCGCACCCGGTTCCGCCGGTCCGCATTGCTCGCGTAATACCAGTCGAAACCCTCGCCGGCGCCGATCTGCGCAGCCATCGCTTGGGCATCATCCGCGAGCCGAAAAACATCCGGATTGTCCGCGACAAGATCCTCGTCGCGCCAATCGGCGAGCGGCATATAGTTGTCGATGCCGACCGCATCGATATCCGCCGAAGCCCAAAGCGGATCGAGATGGAAATGCACCTCGTCCGAACCGTCCTGCGGATGATAGCCGAAATATTCGCTCCAGTCGGCGCCGTAGGTGAGCTTCGTCCCCGGCCCGACGATCGCCCGCACATCCGCCGCAAGCCCAACCAGTTGCTGCACGAAAGGAAAGGCCCCCGTCTCGTCGCGCAATTGCGTCAGCCCGCGTAGTTCCGAGCCGAGGATGAAACCATCGACCCCGCCCGTGGCCGCCGCCAGGCCGGCATAATGCAGCACCATGCGCCGGTATCCCTCGGAGCCGGCGCTGAAAACCTGCACCTGCGTCCGTGCATCAGCGGTCTTATCCGCCGACGCCGGAAAACAGGTGATCCGCCCGCGCCAGGGAAAGGCCGCCTGCTCCACCCCGCCATAGGGATCCGGCCGGCCGTTGCCGGGCGGGATATCCATCATCACGAACGGATAGAGATAGACCTTCAGCCCACGCGCCCTGAGGTCGGTGATCGCCTGAGCCACGCTCGCATCGCTCGGCGTGCCGCCGAAAGCTGGTCCGCTATCCTGGCTCACCAGATGCGCGCCGTCGCGCGACATCCCGGCCACCGACCACTCCGCGCTCTCCTCCCACCGCCCGGGCACTTCGACACCGGGCACAATCCGGCAAAACCCTGCCCTGAGATCCGTCCCGAACCAGGAGACCACCAGCGCCACCCGTTCGAGGTTGGGGCAGAGCGCCTGCAACTCATCGAGCGACGCCTGCCAATCGGTGCCGGCCGCCAGCGTATGGCGATTGAGAATGCGCCCGCTGCCCTCGCCTGTCTTCTCCGTCACCGGCACAGTCGCATAACCATGCTCCGTCGCGCCCGGCGTGACCGTCACGGCGCGTATCTGATGTTCGAGCCTGCCGACCGGCCGCAGCACCTCGAACTGCAGGAGCGGGATGCGATTGCCGAAACTGTCGAGCGGCAGCCGTTCGAACACGACATAGGCCAGCCCGCGATAGGCCGGCGCATTGCCCTCGCCCTGCTTCGCCTCGATCAGCGGATCGGGCAATTGCTCTCCGTCGCCACGGTAGACCCGCATCTCGATTGCCGTCAGATCGAGTTCACGCCCATCGGCCCAGACCCGCCGTACGCCGGCGATCGGCCCCTCGCAGAGCCCGACCGCCAGGTTTGCGAAATAGCGGAACGTCTCCACCCGCGGCCCGCTGGTCGCCTTGCCGCCGGAGCGCTCGTGCGTTACCTCTTCCTCGAAACGCGTCGCCCAGATCAGCGTGCCGCCGATCCGCGCCGTCCCGTAGATGCGGTTGATCGCCGTTCCTTCATCAGCACCCGGAATGCGTGCAGTCGCAAGACGCGGCCCGGAGATGGTCGTGCCGCTGCCGCCGATCAGCGCCCGATCGACCATGCTGCCGGCCAGCGCCCCTGCCGCCCGCCCGATGATCGCACCGACCGGACCGAACACACTGCCGAGCGCCGCACCCGCCGCCTGGAAAAGGATAGTGGCCATAGAAATACCTCGCCGCCGCCCAGCGCTGCCACTGGATGCTCGCTCAGATTGTGCTAGCGTCAGGAAATTCGGGAGCAGAAGCAGCACGCGCCGCGCCAGCCGGCGCATCGGCGAGGACAGGCCGCGCCGACCCAGGCAAGGGCCTTGCTCTCGAAAATGGAGGTAATGTTATGAGGCTCAGGCCGATTGGCATTACGCTTATCTTGAAGGTGACCCGGACGGGCTGGTCTATAGCCGTCCGGATCAATTTCAAAACATAAGCAAACGGTGGGCGGAGCAGCAACTCCGCTCACCACTCCAGAAAGATACTCCAAGCGGCATTTCTTTTCAATGAGACGCCAAGGGAAACCGGTACACGCCCGCAACCCGTCGCCGCCACGATGGTACCAGCGCCGAACGCGTCACGGCCGATTGCTCATAGGCGTGGATGAAATGCTGCGGCCCGACCAGTACCCCGGCGTGTTTCGCCGGACAGTCCGGTCGCCAGCGGAACAGCAGGACATCTCCCTGCTCCGCCTCAGCCAACGGCACGCTTGGCCCGAAGAGCCGCGCGGCCGCGTCCGCGAGCCGGTCTTCACCGCTCCGCTCCGCCCAATCGGGCGCATAGGCGGGCACCGTCTCCGGCTCCTCGCCGTAAAGCTCGCGCCAGATCCCGCGGATCAGCCCGATGCAATCGCAGCCGACGCCCTTCGTTGCGCCCTGATGCCGGTAGGGTGTGCCGATCCATCCCTCGGCCAGCGCCACGACGCGCTCGCTTTGCCCGCTCATTGGAAGATCGGGCCCCCGTCGTGGACCCGCTCCCCGTCGGCATAGGAATAGGCGAAATCGGCGCCCGGGACATGTGGGAAGCCGCGAAAATTCAGATGGTTGGCAAAGCGCCTCTTGCAAGTCGCAAAGGACTTGTCGCAACCGGCGGTGACCGTGAACGTATGGCCCGCCGCAACCGGCTGCTCCAGCGGCAACCAGAAAGTTAGCTCCACCGAACCGTCCGCGCTCTTTTCATGCGCGTCGACATCGACCGCCACGCCGCCCGCAAACGTCAGCACGCCCTGCCGAAAGAAATCGCTCGCGAAACTGCCGAGGCCCGAGACGACAATCCGGCTGGCATCCTTTACCGCGATTACCGCCCCTTCGCCGCGCCACAGATCAAGGTCCACACCACAACGGGCATCCCCAAGACTTGCGTCACAGCGCCGGTTATAGACGCGCCCCTGCGGCTGGCTCAACCGATGCGCCAGACTGCGCAGTTCTGCGCGAAACTGCCCGCCGGCGCGGGAAACCTCGCCGATCTCCCGCATGTTCAAGAGCACATGCTGATCCGCCGCCGCCCAGTTGACGAGAAACAGCTCCACCCGCGCACCGTCATACCTGCCGGTCGCCAG
This sequence comes from Neorhizobium tomejilense, assembly GCF_964254135.1. Lineage (NCBI taxonomy): Bacteria > Pseudomonadati > Pseudomonadota > Alphaproteobacteria > Hyphomicrobiales > Rhizobiaceae > Neorhizobium > Neorhizobium tomejilense. Next base: position 723,201 of record NZ_CAXUSO020000001.1, on the reverse strand, counting down.
ATCCTGCTCGCGGATCGCCGCATTCGAAAATCCGCCGGCCACCTCGTCGGCACCCGCCGAAAGCCCCGTTGCCGCTTCTGCCTCGCTTGCCGAAAAGCCACTCGCCGCCAGGAAGGTCGTCCCATCAAATATCAGGTCGTGGTCATGTTCGGTAAATCCCAGCACCGCCCCGTCACGCCGCGTCACCCGCCATGCATGGCAGGTGGTGGTCGTCTCCTGCGCCAGATGTTCGGCCAGATCAGTCGGTACCGTTCTCATGCCAAAACCTCCGTCAGCGGAATGGTTGGAATATGCCCGGCATCGAAATGCGCGAGGTTGACATCGATCCGGTCCGTATCGAACCGCACCGGCACGTCGAATTCGTAACCCGCCCGCACCGCGACCCCGACCGGCGGAACATGCCCGGCGGCAAAGGTGACGATCCCCGTCGCCGCATCGACGGACCAGGCCTCCGCTGGTACTGCGACGCCGTCCACCGACAAGGTGACGGTTCCGGCGACCGGCTTGGCGATCCGCCTCGTCCAGCTCCCCGCGCCATCCGCGTAGGTTTTGACGATCTGGAAAGCCGCGGTCTCCCCGTCGCCCGTGCCGATCGCCTGGTCGGTCGCCGATACCGCCTCGCCCGGCGCGCAGGATTTCCCGTCGACCGGATCGCGGAACCGAAAGCCGTAAAGCTGCCCGCCCCGCGCCTCGAAAAACTCCAGCACCGCATAAAGATCGGTGAGCGATTTCACCCCCGAACCGGCATCATAGCTGCGCCTTGAATCCCTCCAGCGTTGGTTGCGCTGCTCGCGCCCGTTGGAAAGATTGACGATATCGGTGCGCCGCACCGGCCCGCCGGTTGCCCCGAGCGCCAGGCGCAACGGAAACCGAACCTCGTGAAAACCGCTCATCTCATCCTCGCAACATCATCGTCACAAGCCGCGCCGTCCGCGCGAAACGCTGCGCGCCAGCATGGCGGAAATCTGCCCTTCGCTTTTCCGAAAGCTCGCGGCATCGCTCGCCGTCACGTTGAAGACGATCTGCGGCGTGGCCCCGCCGGCGGCCGCAACGCCGAGAGAGCCGTCCGGCCCGCGCCTGAGCGGCAGGATCGCTTCCGCCCCCGCCTCGCCCATCAGGCCCATGTCGCCGCCCATCGGAAAGAAGCTCGGGGAGCGCACGACACCGCCGTCGGCAAACGGCGTCACCGACCCGACAAGCCCGCCGATCGCATTGCCCAGCATGTTTTCGAGCGGCCTGAGGCCAGCGGCCAGCGCGATGTCCGAAAGCCGGTTGCCGAGCCCCTTGAGTACGTCCTCAAGCCCGCGCCCGCCTGTCGTCGCGGACCGCAGCGCCCCGGTCAGCGCCGCACCGAAGCGCTGCGAGCGGACTTCGAGATCCGCCATCACGCCGGTCAGCGCCTCCGCACCGGACAGGGTGCCGGCCAAACTATTGTCGTCTTCCATGGTGAACTCCCGTTTCGTCGCCGCGCCCTGACTCATCCGTCCGGAAACGCCCGCATCAGCGCGTCCAGCCCGGCCTTCTCCATACCCGCGCCACGTCCCCTCAGTCCGCCGGCCATGGCAGAAAACTCGACCGGCGTCAGCGCCCAGAAATCCCTCGGCGGAAGCCGCAGCAGGCAGAGGCCGGCATGCATCACCGCATCCCAGGGAAACGGTCGCCTCGCCTCTTCGATCGCAGTTGCGGCAGAGGAGCCACTCGAAGCTCCTCCTGCGACTGCTCCGATTCCCGCTGCGGCACTCAAGGGTTTGCCGCGGCCTCCTTGCCCGGCGCCCCAAACGTCGCCGCTAGCAGATCGCCGACAATCCGCGCATAACCTAAAATTCCGCCCTCGATACTCATCGCCGCCACCTCGTCGTCGGAGAGCAGATTGCCGCCGCCCCTCAGGCCGGCACCGATCAGCCGGATCATGTCCGCCGCCTTCAGCCGCCCGGAAGAAAACCGGTCCGCCAGCCCGTTGAGGTCGCTGACGGAAAACGCAGTTTCCAGTTCCGCCAATGCGCCAAGCGTCAGGCAGAGAATGCGGCGGTCGCCGTCGATCACCGCCTCCACCTCGCCGCGCCTGCGGTTTGCGTGCCCGCCCGCCATCACAGCACTCCGAAGGTCAGGCTGCCGGCTGATTCCAACGCCAGTTCAAAGCGGATCTCGCCGTTGTGCTCGCCGGAATATTCGAGCGCCGTCACCTGGAAGGGCCCGGTCAACGTGCCGAAGGCCGGGATCAGGATCTGCCAGGCCAGAATGCTGCCGGCAAAGAACGCCGCCCGCACCAGCGCGTCGCTTTCCTGGTCCTTGAAAATGCCGGCGCCGGTCAGAGAAGCGCGCTGCACGCCGGCGCCGCCCAGCAACTCACGCCAGCGCCCGGCGCTTTCGGCATCGGTGATGTCGACGGTCTCGGCATTGAAGGCGAGCCGCTTCGAGCGCAACCCCGCCACCGTCAGGAACGCGCCGTCATTGTCGATCTTCAAGAGCAGGTCCTTGCCCTTCTGCGCCACCATGTGGAAGTCCTTTCCGCTGTTATCCGTTTGTCGCTTCCGCACCGTAAAAAGCGGTGCTAGAGCATCGGGCGCTCAACCATCCCTTTCGCGAATGCCTCCCGCCGCCATGCCCAAAATCCTCCCGCTGCGCTCGGCGCAGACGATCGCCGTGCTCGCCGTCACCCAGATCATTTCCTGGGGCACGACCTTCGATATGCTCGGGGTCATGGGCCGCATCGTCGCACCGGAACTCGACCTTCCGAACGAGGTCGTGTTCTTCGGCCTGTCGATCATGATGCTGGTCAGTGCGCTTGCCGGTCCCGCGACCGGGCGGCTGCTCGGCCGCCATGGTGCAGCAAAAGTCATGGCCGGTGCATCCGTCATCTTCGCGATCGGCCTGCTGCTGCTCGCGAGCGCCCACGAAATCCTGGTCTACGGTCTCGCCTGGATCGTCATCGGCTTCGGCGGTGCGCTCGGCCTGTCGGCGCCGGCCTATACGGCGGTCGTCGAGCGTGAGGGGCTGGACGGCAAGCGCGTCATCGCCATCCTGATGCTGTTCACCGGGCTTTCGGCGACCATTTTCTGGCCGGCCCTGGCGCTGATGAACGATCTCGTCGGCTGGCGGATGACGTTTGTATTCTCGGCCCTGCTGCAGCTCTTCATCTGCCTGCCGCTCTATCTGTTCGGTCTTCCCAAACCGATCGACCGCAACGAGCAAAGCCAAGCTACGGATACGACCCCTGTCGATTTCACGCCGCCGGAACGTCGTCGCGCTTTTTTCCTGGTGGCGGCGGCAACGGCGATCAGTTCGTTCATCAGTTTCGGCCTGTCGCCCTCGCTGCTGGCCCTGCTGCAACAGGCCGGCGCCTCGCCGGCGCTCGCGCTGCAACTCGGCTCGGCACGTGGCGCGATCGGCGTTTCGGCCCGCTTCGTCGACATGGCTCTCGGCAGACGCGGCAATGCGCTGCTCACTTCGCTCGTCGGCACCGGCCTGATCCTCTTCAGCTTCCTGCTTACCGCGACCGTCACGTCCTCTGCCCCGGTCCTGGTAGTCTTCATGCTGCTCTATAGCTTCGGTACCGGCGTGCTCGCCGTCGCCCGTGCACTCCTGCCGCTGTCGCTCTTCTCGCCCCGCGAATTCGGCCTGCAATCGGCCCGCCTGTCGCTGCCGCAGAACCTTGCCACTGCCGCGGCCCCGGTCATCTTCACCGCCATCCTCGACCGCGCCGGCGTCACCGCGGCGCTTGTGACCGGCGCCGTGCTCTCGGCAATCTCGCTGGTATTGGTGCTGATGCTGGTGGGGCTGGTGCGGCGGGCGAATGCGCGGGCGGCCGAACCTAGTCCCGCTTCATGATCCTGTTCTTCCGCTCGCGATCCAGGTCGATGATGCGGCCGCGCATCTGCTCGAAGAATTCCTTCGGCAGCATGCCATAGTCCCAACGGCTTGGATCGTCCGGACGCGGTCTCAGGTCGTAACCGGGCCACAGGAACCGGTTGAGTTCATCCAGCCGCAGCCAATGACGGCCGTCGTCGAAGCCGAGGCTTTTGCAGATCGCAGCAGGTATTTCAAGCGAGGCCTTCGGATTGTCGCCACGAGGCGGCGAATGCGTCACCGGCGCCACGATCGTCTGGATCGCGCCTGCCTGGTTATACGCGGCGACAACGATGGCGCAGGGACGATCCTTGCCCGCCTCCACTGAGCCGCGATCTTCCTCGCTGCTCCAGAGGAACGCGTAACGAATGACGAGACCCGGCCTGGGCTCCGGAAAACTCACCTGGCAATCGAGCCATATTCGGCATCACGGATAGCAGAGAGCGTCTCCTCGTCGAGTTCACCGACCGTCAGGATTTCCCGTTCCTTGCGCTTCAGCGTCTCGTAATGGGCAAGCTCGCTGGCGGAGAGATAAGCACCCACCACGCGCCCGTGACTGGTGACACTGATCACCTTGGCGCTGATCGCCTCGTCCTGATATCTTGCAAAATTGCGGGCGAATTCCGTCGCCGCAACGCGGAGGGGTTCAGTCATGAAGCTGCTCCTTGGCTCCACTTAAAATACGCAAAATGCGTAATTTACGCAAGCCTATTCCGTCACCGCCCGATACCGCATCTCCGCCAGATAGAACTTCGTCTTCGGCTCCCGCCGCGTCCTTGTGCCCACCTGCAGCAGGTTCACCAGCACCGCGCCCTCCAGCGCCAGCGCCACATCGTGCAGCAGGGCGTGCACCAGGCCGGCAATCTCCTGTGCTTGGCGCCGTCCCTCGCCATCCGACCAGATTTCCAGAACCAGAAGATGTTCCTCGCCGGCCTCGCTGGCGGTCGAAAAATCCTGTGTCTCCATCTCGCCAAACACCACGCAGGGCAGCTTTGCCCGCGGCAGAAGCCGGTCGCGGATGCCGTCGGCACCGACGATCGCGGTCAGCGCCGCATCATTGGCAAGCGTCTGATGGATCGCCTGCAGAAGCGCGTTTCCCGCCGTCATCGGGTTTCCTCCTCGCATTGGCAGACGAGATAACGCCGCGTCTCGTCCGGATCGTGCACCAGCTTCACCAGGAAGGTCCGCGCGCCCTTGCGAAACCGCTGCCCGGCTGAAATGCCATCGCGAAACCGCACCCAGATGCGGTGGCTGATGGTGCCGGTCTCTGCGGCCGCCTGTTCGGCTACCACGAACGAAACCGGCTCGATCCGTGCCCACAGCGAGAGCGTCACCTCCCAGGCCACCGTCGCGCCGCCCTGCCCGTCCGGCACCGCCTGCGGCGCCTCGAGGTCGAGCCTTGCGGTCATCAGCCCGGGATCGAAGAACAGGACCATCAGAACCTCCGCATCCGAAAGGGTGCGATCAGCCGCTCGTAGCCGTCGGGAATGCCGGCCGGCTGGTTCTCCGGCGAAACGACGCCGCGGAAGGCGAACATGTGGCCGATATGGATCGACACCGCCCGTTTCAGCGTGTCCGGCACATCGGTGCCCGCCTCGCCGAAACCGGCCGAAAAGTCGATCTCGATGCCGTTGACCGACCTGCCCGGCGCCGGCGGGTGCCGTAGCCACAGCCGCGCCGGCCGGCCCTTGCCGTCGAGCAGATGATCTTCCAGTGGAACTTCAAGCGCCGTCCCGTCAGCGTCATAAACCGTAACGTTCTGAATCTCTTGCACCGGCGATCTCGAAATCCGGATCACCCCGTCCGCCGGCCAGCGGTCGAGATGGAGCCGCCAGGCTTGAGAGATCAGGCAAAGCCCGGTCTCCCGCTCCAGGTGTTCGCGGGCGGTGCTGATCAGCGAGGCCAGCAGCGCATCCTCATCGCTTCCATCGAGACGCAGATGCGCCTTCACCTCGGCAAGCGTCAGCGGCTCCGCGGAAGGCGGAGTGGTTTGGGCGTAGGTCATGGGGATCCTGGAGAGCTTGGCCGGCGCCGGCTCCGCATACTCCGTCATCCTCGGGCTCGACCCGAGGATCCAAGCCGAGCCCGATGGGTATCAATGCGGAGAGGCGCCACGCTAGAAAGGCTGGATCCTCGGGTCGAGCCCGAGCAACTGTGTTGTTGGTGTCAAGCTTGGAAGGGTTTTCGGTCCCTCATTGCGGCGTTAAGTGCGACGAGCAACCGTCTTGCTATGGCGATCAGGACAAGTTTTGGAGGTTTGCCGGCATTGCGCATGGCTTGGAATATGCGCTTAAAGGGACCTGACCGACAGGCCGCAAGTGCAGCCATATAGAGCGCGTCGCGGACGCGTTTGCGCCCGCCCCATATGCAGCGTTTGCCGCGCATGGCACCTGAATCGCATGCGATCGGTGCGAGGCCGGCAAGAGCTGCGACGGAACGGCGGTCACGACGACCCAGTTCCGGCATATAGGCTAGAAGCACGCTTGCCGTCTGCAGACCGACGCCCGGCGCCGAACGCAGGATCGCCTGATCTTCAGCCAGAGCCTCGACCTGGGTCACCAGGATGTCGATCCGGACATTGATGGCGGCGATCTGCCGGTCGAGCACTTCCATCATCTGTCGCAGGCTCTCGTCGATGTCCCGGCAATGGGGCTGGGCGAGACGGATGCGCTCGCTCTTGCGCATTGCCACAAGTTGGTCGCGCCGCTCGACAAGGGTTCGAAGAACCTGACGGGCTGCGTCAGGCTTGGCCTCGGGAGCCAGAGACATGGTCGCTCCATAAAGGGCAAGCATGCGTGCGTCGACCCGGTCGGTCTTGGCAAGAAAGCCTGCCGCTCTCGCAAACTGGCGTGCCTTGCGGGGATTGGCGCGATGGAAGGCCAATCCCGCCTGATGCAGCTGTCGGCAAAGTGCCCGGTCATAAGGCCCGGTCGCCTCCAGGACGCCGAAGGCCTGATACTCGGCGACAAAGCCGATGAGTGCCTGATGGCCTTGGCTGTCATTGTCAAACCGACGGACCATACCGGCGGGGTGAAGAAAACAATCCAGAAACGACTTGGAAATGTCGATCCCGACGACGCAAGATGGTAAGCTCATGAGACCCATCCTTATCCTGCGGGATCGCCGCGCCAACGGCCTCCCGGTCAACTGTTCGGGTGGAAGCATGTCTAAAGGCGGCGTACCGCGCTCGGGCACGGTCTCTCAGACCAAGGATGACGAAGGTACGCCGCCGGCCTGCTCAGATTCAACTCAAAGCAAAACCAACGCAACAGATAAGGATGACGGAGGCCGAATTATGCCGCAGCAAACTTCACCACCTTGATCGCCTCGAAATTCTGCACGCCGCCGCCGACGCGCTTGGTGGTGTAGAAGAGCACATAGGGTTTCGCCGAATAGGGATCGCGCAGGATACGCACGCCCGCCCGGTCGACGACGAGATAACCGGAGCGGAAATCCCCGAACGCGATCGAGAGCGAGTTCTCCGCCACGTCGGGCATCTCTTCGGCCTCGGCGATCGGAAAGCCCATCAGCGAGGCCGGCTGGCCGGCCGATACCGGCGGGTGCCAGAGATAGTTGCCGTCGCCGTCCTTGAACTTGCGGATGTCGCCCTGTGCCTTGCGGTTCATCATGAACGTGCCGTTCTGACGATGGCCGGCCTTCAGCGCATAGATGACCTCGATCAGCGTGTCCGAAGGACCCGTCGATTTCCAGCCGCCCGCCACACCGGTGGCGATATGGCCGATATTGCCCCAGCTCCAGGAGCCTTCCGCCACCGTCGGATAGGACAGAAATCCTTTCGGCTTGTTGGTGCCGTCACCGCGGATGAAGGCGTCGCCCTCCTGCTCGGCAAATACGATGTCCACCTCGCCGGCGATCCAGGCCTCGATATCGACCGCCGAGTCATCCAGCAGCGACTGCGTCGCCGCCGGCATCGCATAGAGTTCCATGGTCGGGAAGGAGAGTTCGGTGAGCTGCGGCGTATTGGTCTGCGGCCGCGCCGCGGTCTCGGCCACCCAGCCGGTCGAAAGCCCGGCCGCCGCAAACGGCTTCTTCAATACGGCGGAGGATACGGTGCGCACGGTCGAGAGCGCCCGCATCGGCGACACTGCCGATATCCGCCGGCCGATTTCCGTGTCGGTTTCCGGCGGGACGAGATAACCGCCGTCGGCACCGGTTCCGCCCGAAAACGCCTTGGCCTCCAGCTCGCGCAGACCGTTCTCCTCGCCGCGGCGGACATAGGCGTCGAAGGCCGCCTTGTGCTCCACGGCCTCGGCCGAAAGCTCCGAACCGCCGCGGCCGAGTTGCGGCCTGGCCTTCTTCAGCACCAGCTGGTCGAGAACCTTCTTCTGGTCGTCGACGGCACGGTTGATGCGGTCCATCTTGTCGCGGGTCACAACGTCGGCGGTCAGCTTCTGCTCGATCTCGCCGAGGCGCCGGTCGTTGACCTCCTTGAAGGCCTCGAACGCCTCCATGAATTCGTCGAAGGCCGCCGTCACCGTTTCCGGCACGGCCTTTACTTCGGGCGCCACGCTTGCCATCGTTCTCGCCTGCTCGGTCATATCGCTTTTCCTTTGAAGGTTGATTTCATCATCATCTTCGCCGCCCGCCGCATCTGGCGGACGAGCTCGGTTTCCCTGTCGCGGAAGAACCGCGCATGCTTGATGTTGGAGACCCGGGCCGATGGCAGCATCGGAAAGGTCACCACCGAGATTTCCCACAGATCGGCCTCGAGGATTTTGCGCACGCCCGTCTTGGCGTCGGTGCGGGCCTTGACCGTGCGGAACCCGATCGACAGCCCGTCGAGCGCGCCGGATTTCATCAGCGCCAGCACCTCGCGGGAGCGGGCGACGCCCGGCGACAGCATGCCTTCGACGTAAAGCCCGCGGGCATCCTCGCGGATCGTCCGCCAGGCGCCGATCGGCTCGGAAGGGTCGTGCTGGTAGAGCATCCGCACCCCCGGCGCCCCACGCTCGACGAGGCAATTGCGAAAGGCGCCGCGCTCGATCGTATCCTTGCCGAGGTCGACTTCGCCGAAGACGCTGGCATAACCGGAGAAAACCCCGTCGCCGGTAAGCCCTGCGAGTTCCAGATTGGCAAATTTGCGCGCGTTCGGGCGCGGCCCGCGATAAGCGTGCATCGGGATTCTCCTAACGATTGAATTGGAGCCAGCCCCTCATCCGCCTGCCGGCACCTTCTCCCCGTTGTCACGGGGAGAAGGAACACGCGGTGACGCCCTGGCATGCCAACGGCGTCAGAGATGAGGGAAACGGGCGCGTCGTACTTCCTTCTCCCCGCATGCGGGGAGAAGGTGCCGGCAGGCGGATGAGGGGCTCCGGGCGAAGACCGAAGTTAAGCCCCGCCGCCCCGTCCCCCATATCTGACGGCAATCCGCGCCAGCGCGCCCAGCACCCACCAGGCACAAAGACTGGCCGCCGCCGACCCCGTCAGCATCACTTCCGCTCCTGAAAGCTCCCCGCCGATCCCCAGCCTTTCCACCAGCCAAATCCCGGTCGGGCCGCCGAAGATCATTCCGCAGCTCAAGCCCGTCAGAAACCGGCTCGCTGCCTCGCGGCGGCTCTTCGGCAGCAGATAGATCAGCGACACGCCGGCTCCCGCCGTGGCGCCCACCGCCTTGGCGGCCCAGATGCCGGCCAGGGCGCCCGGATCGTTTCCGAGGTCAGCCATTTTTAATCTCTCTTGTTTATGATGCACGCATACGGACCGAACGCGCTGCTGCCATGCAATCAGCCGTTCCGCGCTCGACGCAGGGTCGGCGGATCCAGTTTCCATGAATGTTCAGAATCGCTTGGCGCTACCTGCTGGAAAGTTGAGTCCGGCACTTCGCAAGTTGAGTGAGTAGCAACAGACGCGTCGAGAAACGCCAAGCCGCCCGTCTACTCCGCGTAGACGTCCTCGTCCTCATCGGGCCGATCATCCTGCCTGCCGTGCCTGACGATCAGGATCAGCACGCCGTCGGAATCGACTTCGTACTCGATGAGATAGGGCGTAATGACCAAGACCCTGACGCCATTGGAGCCCGGCTTGATCTTGCCGATCTCCGGATGCTGCGACAGAAGCGACCGGGCATTCTGCAATTTCCTGTTCAGTTCCCGCGCCGCCGGAGCGCTGAACCTGCCGAGGTAGGTCCGCTCGGACCTGATGTAGTCCGCAGCCATCGTGGAGATGCGGACTTTCTTCATGCGGCATCGGTCCGGGATTTTTCATCCGCAGCATTCAAGCCGTCCAGTTCGTCGAGAAGGTCGTCCATATCCATGACCTTGCCGTCGCGCACGTCCTGGCGCGCCGCGGCAATTTCCAGAAGCTCGCTTCCCTCCGTGGTCAGGTAGGCTTTCAGCGCCCGGACGATCACCCAGGATCGGCTTCTGTCCGCTGTCTCAGCGATCTTCTCGATGTCCTCAAGGATGTCGAGCGGCAGGCGCAGCGTGATCGGGTCTGAAAGAACGGGCTTGGCCATGACAGCCTCCATTTTGTAATACAGCGTATTACAATCTACACCCCTTCCTTACGGATTAATACCCCACCGCCTCGCGCTTCTCTTCGTCGCTCAGGAACGCCGCCGCACCGACCCTCGCCCACAGCGCCTCGCGCTCGGCGGAAAGGCCGGCGATCCGGTCGAGGTCCGGTTCCAGCCGCAGCCGCTCGCCATAGGCCTCCGACAGCCAGGCGGAAAAGCTCGCGGCCGTTCGCGCAATTAATGGCAGCACCGTGAGCCGGTAGAAGGCACGGTTGGCCTCCTGGTAATTGGCATAGGTGTTGTCGCCGGGAATGCCAATCAGCATCGGCGGCACGCCGAAGGCGAGCGCTATGTCGCGGGCGGCGCCGTTCTTCGCCTCGATGAAATCCATGTCCTTCGGCGACAGGCCCATCGCCTTCCAGTCGAGCCCGCCTTCGAGCAGCAGCGGCCGACCGGCATTGACGGCGCCGGAATAACCCGCCTCCAGCTCGTCCTTCAGCCGCTCGTACTGGTCGGCAGACAAGTTGCCGCCGTCCTTCGGCTGGTAGACCAGCGCGCCGGAAGGTCTTGCGGAATTGTCGAGCAACGCCTTGTTCCAGCTGGCCGCCGCATTGTGCAGGTCGAGCGCGGCACCCGCCGCCCCGAGCGGCGGAAAGCCGCAATGGTCGTCCAGCGGATGAAACAGTTTCAGATGCAGCAGCGCCAGACCATCGCTCTCTGCCGGTAGCCGCCGCGTGGTGCCGCCGGCGCGATAGTCGTAACCCGCCACCCAGCCGTCGCGGCCCTCGACCACGCTCACCCGGTCGGGCCGGAGCAGATGCAGTTCGCGTAAGCTCCCGCCGATCGACAGCGGCTCGACATAGGCATTGCCGGAAAGCGCCAGGTGCCCGTAGAGCGCCTCGAAAAAGTCAGGTCCGCCCTGCCGGCCGTTCGGCCGCGTCAAGAGCGCCAGCGCCGGATGTTCGGCAAGCTCCGTCGCCCCGTCATAGGCAAGCCACGGCACGGCTGCGGCGGCTTCGGCGATCATCCGCACCGCCCGATAGGCGACCGGGTTCTTCATGAACCCTGCCCGCGCCAGCGCCGCATAGGACCGCCCCGACCACTGCGCCGCTCCCTCGCCGGACACGATCGCGAAACCGGAAGCCATCTTGGTCTCGGCCCTTTGGATGTCGGCTCCCTGGATTTCAGGCACGGTCTGTCGCCCACCCGTGGAAAACCACGGGCGCCGGAATGGAGATTTCATCGTGACTTGTCCTTTTCGCTCGCGGGCGCCAAGGCCCGCTTCAGGGAAGCGGCAGGGGCGCCTTCACCGCACTTTCGCTGTCGAAATCGGCCGCCAAACGCATCTCCCGGATCGGCCGGACGATATCGATCGATGCCTGGTAGGCCGGATGCGCCTTGTAGGCGGCAAGCGCCGCCGCATCCTCGAATTCGCCGTAGACGACCAGGTCGACCTCGTTGCCGAGCTGGTCGCTCTTCACGTTGGTGCCGATCTCCAGGGTCAGCGCATGCGGGTTGCCGGTCAGCAGGGAAAGACCTGCCCGTACCCGTTCGATCTCGCCCGTTTGCGCCGTGAAAAATACGATATGGCGTATCATGGAACCTCCAGCAAAGCGGAGGCCTCGCTATCACGGGCTGCCACGGGCGACAATGCGGCCTATTGCAGCGCCTCGGCGAACACCCGCGCATGCCGCGCCACCAGGTCCGCCCGATCGTTCCCGTTGATGATTTTTCTGGCGCCCACCCAGTCGGCTCGCCCTTGCCCGAAATAGTCGCCGAGCTTGCGGCCGGTGAAACTGCCGCGCCGCATGCCCTCGATCAGGATCGCCACCGAGACCGGCATTTCCATCGCCCGGCCCGGATCGGCCACCAGGTCGATACCGGTCACAGCGGACATCGCCTCGTAGTTCCGCCTGTGGGTGAGCTGCACCAGTCCGCGGCCGAGCCAGCTTTTTCCTTCCGCGTCCGGCCGCCAGTAGGGCGTCTTCACCGACCCGAGCCGGCCCGCGGCAAAAGCCTCGTCCAGACGCGTGATCGCCGACCTGTCGCTGGCCGCCAGGGTTTCCCGGACGGGCTGCATGGTGGCGGCCGTCTCGTGAAAGGCGGTCGCCAGCACATAGGAAAGCGGCTGCGCCTCATCTTGGCCATCCCTTTCCCGCCAGGCGTCGAGAATCGCCGTCAGCCCCTTCACCTGACCTGTGACGAGCCGGCCCTTGAAGAGCTTCGTCCGTACCAAATCAAAGAAAGCATGCCGGTTGTGCGCCATCTGGAACCTACTCCCATACCGCGTTGCAGGGTTTCAATCGGTTTAGAAAAACTAAATCGTTTTAAGCCTTTAGGCGGCAGTTTACTTTTTTCTAATGATGTGGAACCAACGGCTCCACACGACGTTCTTGTCGGCTTTCTAAACAACAGGAGATCATGATGATGCAGCAGCCCGCACCGGCCGCCCCTTCCAAGCCGATCCCGCAGCATGTCGTCGAGCGGATCGAATCCGAGTGGAAGCAGATGCGCGAAAGCGCCCAGCCGAAGCCGGTTACCCCGCGCTGATCATCATCAATTAAGCGACGAGCCGCGCTCAAACTCCACGCACGCGCGGCTCTCCATGACCTTCCAGCATCAGCGCCGTCAGCGCCCAGACCAGCGCATCGAGCCGGTCGGGCGAACGGCCTGAAGACAGGCCGTCCGGGCCGAAGTCGCACATCTGATCTTCGAGCTCGGCAAACCGGCCGGCATGCGCCACCCGCCCCTGTTCGTAGAGGGCTGCCACCGGCTCGGCGCGCAGGAATTTGCCGCGCGTCGCCCGCACCATCGTCACCGGCAACACCGCATCGACACTTTTCAGCATCGCCGTCACCATCTCGCCGCCCTGGTTCACCTCGGCCACCACCCGGTCCGCCTGGAAGCGCACATAGGCCCGCGCCACCGCGTTCGCCCAGCCCGCCGGGGTTTTGCCTTCGACCGAACAATCGGCCAGCACCACCGCCCGGCCGCTCGCCTCCAGGCCGGCGACGACGATGCCGCAGCAGGAATGTTGGCCCGAACCCGAAGGGGGATCGACGGCGACCACGATGCGCCTGAGCGCACCGGTAAAGCGGATCGTGAAGGCTTCGAGGGCGGCGCGTTTCCACAGCGCATCCTCGCGGTCCTCGATCAGCTCGCCGGCCAGTTCCTGCCGTCCGAGTCGCGTTCCTCCGTAACGTGCCTCCAGCGCCGAAATGAAGCCGGGTGAAAGGTTGCCCGCATTGGCCTGGGTCGAGATCCGGACGAGCTGCGTGCCGGGATCGGCGATCAGCCGTTTCAGGATCGGCACCGGCCGCGGCGTCGTCGTCACCAACTGGCGCGGATCGGCCCCGAGCCGCAGCCCGAACTGCAGCATGTCGAAGGTTTCCTCCGCATGCCGCCATTTGGCGAGCTCGTCGCACCAGGCAAAATGAAACTGCGGTCCGCGGAGGCTCTCCGGGTCTTCCGAGGAAAAGATCTGCGCGATCGCCCCGTTCGGCCAGACCAGCCTCCGGCGCGAGATCTCGAAATCCGGCCGTTTGCTTCGGGCAATCCGGCAGATGCCGGACACCCCGTCGATCATCACCTCACGGGCATCGCCCAGCGTTTCCGCCACCAGCGCGATCCTGAGATCCGACCTGCTGCCGGCCGATGCGAGCCCATGGATCCACTCCGCGCCGGCCCGCGTCTTCCCCGACCCGCGCCCACCCATGATCAACCAGGTGCGCCAGTCGCCCTCGGGCGGCTTTTGGTCGCGGCGGCCGGCATGGCGCCAGTCCCGGCTTACGGCGCAGGAATGACGTGAGTTGGTGCTATCACGCCACTTGCGTAAAGAACCTGCGGAGGACGACGATGGTTCAACGATCTCCCTCTTCTCCCCGGCGGGGAGAAGGTGGTCCGAAGGACCGGATGAGGGGGGCGAAGCCACCTTCCCGCTCACCATTTCCACTTCAGGCATTCCTCGGTCCACCAGATCGACCGCTCCAGCGTCGCCGGCCCCCTCATCCCCTCGCTTCGCTCGGGACTTCTCCCCGCTGGGGAGAAGAGGGAGTTCGATGCACCCGCCCGCTCCGACCTCAATAACAGTCGTTTCGGCCGTCCCTTCATCACAGCCAGGCTCAGCGAGCACCGCATAACCCTTTGCCATTGCTCCATTCATCTGAGCCCGCAAGCTGCTGATCCGGTCCATCTTTTCCCCGTATTCAGCCAGCGTTTCGATCGTCCCAGCTTCGACAACGTCTTCAACCGGTGTCAGGCGATGCCGTTCGATCCCCTCCCGCACCGCCGGGCTCACCGATATCAATACCGGCCGCGAGACAGCGCTTCTCAAAACGCTCCTGGGCGCGCTGCTCGATAAGTTCCTCGACCTCACGCACGGCCTCCTCATACCCACCCTCGTCCGCATCGCGCTCGGCGGCCTCGTCGCGGTCGCGGGCGAGCTGGCGTTGCAGGCTGTCGACCTTTTCGAGCGTGCGGACGATCAGCGACATGGCGTCGGTCGCGGCCTTCACATCGGCACGCGCCAGTTTCTGGGCGGCGTCGTCGCCATCTGTGAGCGCCGCCTCCGCCGCGGTCCGCATCCGCCGGAAGGTCGAGAACTGGTCGCGCATCTCGACGGTCATCTCGTTCAGGAGCCGCCGCAGTTCCTCGCCGGGAGAGAATGCGCCTTCGGCCGATTTGATCTCCAGCAGCACGCCGCGCACCGCGTTCGACAGCACAGAATCATCCATGACGACCGCGTCGCCATAGACCGGCGCCTCCGTCCAGAGCCCGAAAAGCGCCGGATCGAACGTCTCGAATTCATCCATCTGGGATATCCCCGGGGCCAAAACAGGAGCCAAATGAGGGCCAAAATTTCGGCGCAGAAAATCCCGCCGCGCCCGTTTCCGGTCGCTGCGCGTCCCCGCTGCCGATTGTCGAGATAAAAAGAAGGCCCGGCTTTGGGACCGGGCCAATTTGACTGGAAGTCTTGCCACCGGCTATCCACCGGCGCAATTCTTCGACTGTGCCTAGAACCTACCAAACAACCGTCACGCCGTCAAGGACTATTTTCCTAATTAGCAAAAATTAATTTACGGACGGATCACGTCCCGCAGAACGTCTGCGTCACCCGCTCCTCAGGCTTCGGCGGCTGCATGTAGCTCACGAATTCCGGCCGCTCCTCGAATGGCTTTTCCAGCGCCTCCAGCAACCGTTCGAAGAAACTGTAATCGCCGTAATTGGCGGCCGATAGGGCTTCCTGGACCTTGTGATTGCGGGGGATGACCGCCGGGTTGACCGAGCGCAGGGCGTCAGCCAGTTCGCCGACCGGCCGCGCTTCCGTGGTCAACCGCTCGCGCCAGTCCGCAAGCCAGGCCTGCGCCTTGTCGGGATGGGCAAAGCAACCCAGGAACGCCTCTTCCCGGCCCTCCGCCGCGTCGGCAAGCCGCCGGAAGGCCAGCGTGAAATCCGCCTGCCCCTCATGCATGGCCGCCAGCAGCGCCTGGATCAGGTCGCCATCGCCCTCAGCCTCGGTCGCAAGGCCGATCTTCGCGCGGAAAACCCCGATCCACTCTTTCTGGAACCGCTCGCCGAACGCCTTCAGCACGGCGTTTGCCGCCTCAACTGCCTTTTCCTCGTCCTCGTCCAGCAGCGGCAGCAGGCATTCCGCCAGCCGCGCGATGTTCCACTGGCCGATGCCCGGCTGGTTGCGATAGGCGTAGCGGCCGCCTTGGTCGATCGAGGAAAACACCTTCATCGGGTCGTATTCGTCGAGAAAGGCGCAGGGCCCGAAATCGATCGTCTCGCCTGATATCGTCATGTTGTCGGTGTTCATCACCCCGTGGATGAAACCGATACCCATCCAGCGGGCGATCAGATCCGCCTGCCGTGCCGCTACACCCTGCAGCAGCGCCAGATAGGGGTTTTCCGCGGTTTTAAGCTCCGGGTAGTGCCGCTCGATGACGTAGTCGGCGAGCAATTTGATCCCGTCATTGTCGCCGCGGGCGGCAAAAAACTGGAAGGTGCCGATCCGCACATGGCTTGCCGCGACGCGCACGAACACCGCGCCCTGCTCCACCGTCTCGCGATAGACCTGTTCGCCGGTCGCGACAGCCGCCAAGGCCCGTGTCGCCGGCACGCCGAGCGCATTCATCGCCTCGGAGACGATATATTCGCGCAGCACCGGTCCCAAAGCCGCACGTCCGTCGCCTCTGCGGGAATAGGGCGTCGGTCCGGCGCCCTTTAGCTGGATGTCGCGACGTTTGCCGTTGCGGTCGACGACCTCGCCCAGCAATATCGCCCGCCCATCACCCAGCTGCGGCACAAAATTGCCGAACTGGTGGCCGGCATAGGCCATGGCGATCGGCATGGCACCGGGCGGCACGACATTGCCGGCAAGGATCGCCGCCAGCCGGACGGGATCGGAAAAGTCCGCCTCGACGCCCAGCTCTTCTGCCAGCGACCCGTTGAATTTCAGAAGCTTCGGCCCCTCCACCGGCTCGGGATAGACGGAGGCGAAAAACCTGTCCGGCAGGCGGGCATAGGAATTGTCGAACTGGAACACGGGAAGGTCTCCTTTGGCCGCCGGGATGCGGCGACCTTTTCTTCAAATATGGGAAATCTGTCCCGTCGAACAAGCGAAATGCGCTTTTGTTGCGCCGCTCAAGCCTTGGTCAGCCGCACCCCGAACCCGAGGAGGAAGGTCAGCAGCGCACCGGTAGCCGCAGTCCCGTAGAGCCACAGGGCCGGCCCGCCGGCGTTGCCGTTTTCCAGCGCCGAAACCAGGCCGGTCGCGCTTGCGATCATCCCGGCGATCCCAGCGCCAATCGCATAACCGGCGGTCGAAATCGTCGGCAGCAAGGCACTTGCGAGATCGCGCTCCTGCCTTGCTGCCGCTTCCATCGCCGCCTGGTTGACGCTTGCCCAGGCGACGCCGAAGCCCGTACCGATCGCCACCTGGCCCGCCAGCAGCAGCACCAGCGAGCCGCTCGCAAACGCGGCCGCGAGGCAGAGGAAACCGGCCAATTGAAACAATGCGCCTGCGCGCATCCACCGATGCCGCGGAGCAAGCGCCGTAATCCTGCTCGCGACCACTGCGACAGCACTCCAGGAGAGCGCCATGGTCACCACCAGATAACCGACGACGGACGGCCGGAAACCGAAGACGGCGTCGATCATCAGCGCCAGGTAGACGCTGCCGACAGAGTGGCTCGCCGACATCAGGAACAGCACCCAGAACCCGTGCCCGAGAACCGAACCGAGCCGGAAGGCGCCTTCCGGAAACAGCCTTGGCCCGATCCGCCCGTCGAGCTTCAGCGCCGGCAGGAACAGGCCCGCCCCTGCCACCACCGCCACTGCCTGCATCGCCCCTCCGGTCACCACCGACGACAGCGACAGGACGAAGGAGGCGGCAAGGCAGAGCGAAATGGTGGCGGCGGAGAGCGGCACCGGCGCCGCCTCCGTCACCCTCACCTTCGCGGTCAGCGCAAACACGGCCAGCAGCAGCACGAACGGCGAGACGGCCAGGAAAGACGCCCGCCAGGAATAGGCCTCGGTCAGAAGCCCGCCCGCCAATGGCCCGGCAATCGCCGCCACCGCCCAGACGATCGCCTCCACCGCAAACACCTTTGCGATCAGCGCTGAGGGAAAATTGGCCGGGATGAGGCTGTAGCAGATCGCCACGATCAGCCCGTCGGCAATGCCCTGCAGCAGGCGCCCGGCCATGATCCAGGAAAAAGCCGGCGCCGACAGCGCCAGCAGCCCGCCGGCCGCAAAGACCAGCGCCGAAAGAAGCAGAATGAAACGCGCGCCGAACCGGTCGCGCATCGCCGCCGCACCCGTGCCGCCGGCGATCGAGCCGAGGAAATAGAGCGTATAGGCCCAGCTGAAATAACCCGTGCCGCCGATCTCTCTTGCTGCCGGCGGCAGCGCCGCGACGATCGCGAACTGGTTGAAGGCATGCAGCCCGATCCCCGCCGAGATCAGCCCCAGCATCGCCCCTTCGCGGCCCTTGAGAAGCCTCGACCAGCCCACATTGATATCCTGCAACACGCCCTGCCTCTTATCCGTTTTTTCAGTCCCGGGGACGCTACAACCTCAACCATGATTGAGGTCAAGGGATGAGTCGAAAATTAAAATTACGCATTTTCAGTATCTTAAGGCGTAATTGCAGATTTTTTCCGATGTTGTATTTTAGCTACAGCTTTCCAAGCAAACCGCTCTATTTGCGTTTTTGCCAACCAATCGGAGGGAATATCCATGAAGGCTCTTTTCATCCTTGCAGCGTCGGCCGCCATGACCGCCTCTTCCGTTGCTTACGCAGCCGACGCCGTCGAGCAAATCCCGCAGGCTCCTCAAGCCGTCGAAACGCCCGTCGTGTTCTCCTGGAACGGCCCCTATATCGGTGCCCACACGGGATATGCCTGGGGCGACGGTGATGCCCCCGGCGGCGGTTCGGACGATTTCGACAGCTGGAGGCTTGGCGGCTTCGTCGGTTATAACTGGCAGTTCTCCAGCGGTTTCGTGGCCGGTATCGAAGGCGACGTCAACTATGACTGGAACGAGAACAGCTATGCCGGCGGCATCGACGTCGACACCGGGTTCTCCGGTTCGGTTCGCGGCCGTGTCGGTTACGCCATGGACCGGGCGCTGATCTTCGCGGCAGCCGGCTGGACGGCCACCACCGCCCATATCGACGGCGGCGGTTTTGACGACGACGACATGCTCAACGGCTGGACGGTCGGCGCCGGCGTCGATTACGCCTTCACCGACAATATCTTCGGCCGCCTCGAATACCGCTACAACGACTTCGGCAACGGCAGCCTCGCAGGCGCCGATTTCGACTTCAGCCAGCACGTGATCAACGTCGGCATCGGCGTCAAGTTCTAAGCCGCGGCTTCGGGATACGTTCAATGCTCCACCTTGCGAAAAGGTGGAGCAAGATTTCGAGGGGTGGCGGGCGTCCTCAGGGGCGGGCCAGTACCTTGAAGGCGATGAACTGCGTCTTCTGTTCCTTTGAGAAATTGTTGTCGGAAACAAAAATCAGCAGATCGCTGCCATCGGTGCCCTTGGCGAAGGTGACGGCCTCGATATTGTCCGGTTGCAGGCCGATCGCCCGCATGTCGAGCACCTGGGCCTTGCGCACCGGCACGATGGCCGCCTCTGTACCGGCGAGCGAAGGGATCGCCGAGACATCGGTGGCGCCCTCGGTATCGACCATGAAGATCTTGATCGAACTGCCGAACCCTTGCGCAAAACCGCGCTCGACCACCAGAAGACGGTGGTCGTCGAGGCTCAGGATTTCCGAAGCTCCGTTGTCGTTATAACCCTTGTCGACGGTCGGCGCCTGGGGGATCGGCGCGATCGGATAGACATATTCGGCCTTCGGCCTGCCGCTTGCCGCGTCGTAGCGGATCATGCGGGCGAGCGTGCCGCGGGTGAGCCCGGAGATCGGGCCGTCCTGGAACAGCGCCGATTCGACCTCCACCATCAGGTCACCGCCGGGCAGCGTGGCAAGCCCCTCGAAGGCGAGGTTGTCGCGAACACCGGCGGACTTGTCGGCGGTCGGCATAAAAGCCTTGGGAAGCTCGAACTCGCGCACGAAGGCGCCGTCCCGGTCGGCGACACGGACGAAGGGCGGCAGAAGCTGCTTAACGTCGCCTTCGCTCGACCAGTAGATACCGTCCTTGCCGAACCGGACCGATTCCGGATCGACGCTCTTGGCTGCAAAAGCCTCGCCGTTCCTGTCCTTCAGGGTCACGGTCTTGATCACCTTCACATCGGAGATGCCGGCCGCGCTCGCCTCGATCGAAAGCTCGTAGAACCGGGCCGGCGACCGCTCGGAACGGTCGTCGGAAATGGCGATATAGCGATTGCTTGCCGGGTCGTAATCAAGGCCGGACAGGCCGCCGAACTCGACGCCGTCGAACAGCGTGCCGGTCGGGATGCTAAATTCACCGGCGAAGGAAAGCCCGATCGCCGCCTTGCAATCGCCGAACGGGCAAGGAGTTGCGACCGTCACGCCGGGCTCGGCGGCATGGGCAACGGGCGCGAAGAGGATGGCGAGGGCAACGGTTGAAAACAGCGCTTTGAGCATGATGGGTGTCCGGCAATTCGAGGCGGGTGAAAAACGGAGACCCGCCTCACGAATGAAAGCCAGTCCCGCAGTTGCTTCTTCCTCTGCCACGCGAGTTTTGCGGACGTATAACGGTCGGCCGTCAGAATGTTGAAATTTTCGTGACGGGCGGTGGGGAAGACCTCAGACCGCTGCTCTTTCCGGCGAATACCCAGCCTCGCGGATCGCCTCTTCGGCCTTCGCGGCGTCGCCTTCGATCGCCACCGTCTTGGCCGTCAGATCAATCGCCACCGCCGCGCCCGGCAGGGCTTCCGCCAGCGCGCCGCGCACGGTTTTTTCGCAATGGCCACAGGTCATGTCCGGCACGGTGAAAATCGCAGTCATCCGAATCTCCTTGTTCGTTAGATGTGTTGTGCAGCTTCCCATGGAGGGAAGGTCAAGGGCATTTGAGGAATGGAGCCGGTGCGGCATGCTCCAGATGATCTCCCCCCTTGAGGGGGAGATGTCACCGAAGGTGACAGAGGGGGGTGGCGCCGGTGCGGCAAAACATTCGGCCGAAGAATATGCGGAGCGGTCACCCCCCTCTGCCCTGCCGGGCATCTCCCCCTCAAGGGGGGAGATCGGAAGGAGGCGAGGTCCTGCCTCATCCGAGTGCGGGGCATCAGGCATCCTGCCTCGTCTTTTTCCTACCCGCCGGAACGGGTGCATCGGCCGCTCCATCCCCCGCCAGGTCATCGAGGATCGGGCAGTTGGGGCGGTTGTCGCCGCCGCAGCAGTTGGCAAGGTGTTTCAGCGTCTTCAGCATGCCCTGCATCTCGGCGATGCGTCGTTCGAGATCGCCGATATGGGCGGTCGCGACGTCCTTGACGGCAGCGCTTTCGCGGCTCTTGTCCTGCCAGAGTTTCAGCAGCGTCTCGGTCTCTTCGAGCGAAAAGCCGAGATTGCGGGCCCGCTTGATGAAGCGCAGGATGTGCACCTCCTCCTCGCCATAGACCCGATAATTGTTGCCGCTGCGGCCCATCGGGCGGATCAGGCCGATCTCCTCGTAATAACGGATCATCTTGGCCGAAACGCCGGACGCATTCGAAGCTTCGCCGATATTCATCTGGTTTCTCCCACTTTCACCGCCTTCAGCCGCAGCGCGTTGCCGAGCACGAAGACGCTCGACAGTGCCATGGCGCCAGCGGCGATCATCGGCGACAGCAGCCAGCCGAAGGCCGGGTAAAGCACCCCGGCCGCGACCGGCACCAGCGCCACGTTGTAACCGAAGGCCCAGAACAGGTTCTGCTTGATGTTGGTCATGGTCGCGCGGCTCATGGCGATCGCCGAAACGGCGCCGGACAGATCGCCGCCGACCAGAACCACGTCGGCGCTTTCGATCGCCACGTCCGTGCCAGTGCCGATGGCGATGCCGATATCGGCTTCGGCGAGCGCCGGCGCGTCGTTGATGCCGTCGCCGACGAAGGCAAGCTTTTTCACGCCCTGCTCCCCCTTGGCCCGCATCTCGTGGATCGCCTTCACCTTGCCTTCCGGCAGGACCTCGGCAACGACCTTGTCTATGCCGACCTGTCTTGCAATCGCCTCCGCCGTGCGGCGGTTGTCGCCGGTCACCATCACCGTTTCGACGCCCATCGCCTGCAACGCCCTGATCGCGTCGCGGCTTGAGGGTTTCAGCGGATCGGCAACCGCGATCACGGCGGCCAGCTTGCCGTCGACAGCGGCATAAAGCGGTGACTTGCCCTCGTCGCCGAGCCTTGCGGCGGCTTGCGCAAACACCTCAACCGAAAGCCCCAGCTTTTCCATGAACCGGTCGGCGCCGACCGAGATCCTGCGACCGTCCGCCTCCGCCTCGATGCCGTAGCCGGTCACCGACGAGAAGCGTTCCGCCTTCGGCACGGTCAGGCCCTTGGCCTCGGCCGCCTTGACGATCGCCTCGGCGATCGGGTGTTCGGACTGCGCCTCGACGCTCGCGACCAATGCCAGCACCTCGTCCTCGGCAAAACCTTGCGCGGTCACCAGGTCGGTCAGTTCCGGCCGGCCCTTGGTGACGGTGCCAGTCTTGTCGAACACGACCAGCTGGACATTGCGCAGTTCCTGCAGCGCCTCGCCCTTGCGAAACAGCACGCCGAGTTCGGCCGCACGGCCGCCGCCGACGACGATCGAGGTGGGCACCGCAAGCCCCATGGCGCAGGGGCAGGCGATGATCAGCACGGCGACCGCATTGGCCAGCGCATGGGCGAGCGCCGGTTCGGGGCCGACGAATAACCAGACGGCGAAGGTGAGAACGGCCAGCACGATCACCGCCGGCACGAACCAGGCCGTCACCCGATCGACCAGCCCCTGGATCGGCAGTTTCGACCCTTGAGCCTGTTCGACCATGCGGATGATCTGGGCCAGCATCGTATCGCGGCCGACCTTGTCGGCCCGGAAACGAAAGGCGCCGGTCTTGTTGATCGTGCCGCCGACCACGGTCGCGCCGGCCGCCTTTTCGACCGGCAGAGGCTCGCCCGAAATCATCGATTCGTCGACATTCGAGGAGCCATCGATGACGGTGCCGTCGACCGGAATCCGCTCGCCCGGCCGGATCACCAGCACGTCGCCGGCGACCACCTGTTCGGCGGGGATGTCCAGCAGCTTGCCGTCGCGTTCGACGCGGGCGGTCTTCGCCTGCAGCCGGCTCAGCTTCTCGATCGCCTCGCCGGTGCGGCCCGTGGCGCGGGCCTCGAGCAGCCGGCCGAACAGGATCAGCGTGACGATCACCGTCGCGGCTTCGTAATAAACGAAGCGCGCGCTTTCCGGTAGCAGGTCCGGGGCAAACGTCGTCACCAGCGAATAACCGTAGGCCGCCAGCACGCCGACCGCGACCAGCGAATTCATCTCCGGCACGCCGCGCAGCAGCGCCGGCAGGCCGAGCTTCAGGAAACGGAAGCCCGGGCCAAAGACAACCACCGTCGCCAGTGCGAAATAGAGATAATAAAGGTTCTGCGTCTCGATCACGCCCATCAGCCAGTGGTGGAACGGATCGTAGACGTGGCCGGCCATTTCCAGCACGAAGAGCGGCAGGGTCAGTACGAAGGCGATTGCCAGGTCGCGCTTCAGCACGCCCTCCTCGCCCTGGTGCATATGCATGTGGTCATGCCCGCCGGCATGGCCCGCCGCCTGGTCGTGCCCCATGGCGGCATGGTCCATGTGGGCTTCCGGTGCGGAAGGCCCGTGGTGGTGCTCATGCCCGGCATGTGCCGTCGGCGCCACAGGCGGCATCATGCCCGCCTCGCGCATCGCATGGTCGATGGCGCCTGGCGGGATTTCGTAACCAACCTTCCTGATCGCCTTCGTCAGTTCCTCCGGCGAAAAGCCCTCGGCCGATTCCACCGTCAGTTTCTTGGTCGCGAAGTTGACGGCGCTCCTGTCTATGCCCGGCACTTTCGCGGCAGCGTTCTCGACGCGGCGCACGCAGGAGGCGCAGGTCATGCCCTCAACGGGAACGGTAAAAGGCTCGGCTTTGTGGATCGGCTTGACGGTCTGGTTCACGGGCGCAATCTCCCCTTTTTTTGTCGGGATGTTTTACTGTCCCGCACTATGTGGAGCTTCCCATCATGGGAAGGTCAAGGGGTAGTTGTGGATATTCTCAAGGGCGGCAGAAACCGGCGGGTCGGGCAGCGGGGACGGGGCCATTACCGCAGCCCTCAGTCGCCGCTTTCACGATAAGATCGTACAGATGGTACTTCTTTCCGAGCAGCCGTATTCCACCCTGAGAATAGTGTCCCGCATCCGCATAAAGGGAGACGCCATCCTCGGAAACCCGGCAGGTCGTGCCGTTGCACCGGCCGCTGCCCAGATCGATCACCGGATAGTCCCGCGCCACGACATTCATGATGTCCATCGCAACGCGGCCTCGCCGGTTCACGTCGTCAGCAGACAGATCGCAGTGGTTGGCCGCGATGCCCAGCAATCGTGAACGGGCAACACAACTGCCGACATCGGTGCCCGTCTGTGGAGGTTGCGCGAAAACCACGGGGTTCAATCCCATTTGCCGCAGGCCGGACAAGGACGCTAAAAAGCTGTCCAGAAGCAGCGTCCGGCTTGCCGGCACACTCTGTCCATCCTTCCGAACGAACGTTTCAGTTTCCGTATAGATATCGAGATTGACGCCTATCGCGACGTATCGAAGCGTCCTGGTTGCCGCCATGGCGTCGAGGACGTCCCTGTTCCGGGACAGGCAGCTTTCAGGCGACCTGCGACCGTCGCTGGTAACCGGGTAGGCAATGTCGGTGAACGGTCCGCAAAGGCTTTTGGTGAACTGCACGAGTTTGACATCGGGGGCCGACGCCAGGATTCCTTCCACGAGATGGGCGCCGAAGGAATCTCCCCACACCGCGATCTCCGGACTATCCGACGTGGAGCATTCGGGCGCCATCTTGCCGTTACAGTTTTCGCTCAGACCTTTGCTCACCTCGGTCATCTCGTAAAGACCCGGCGCCCTGAACGCAGCGCCGTCGGTCATTTCGAACATGATCCCGGAAGCGATGCTGGCGGCTCCCGTAACCCCGGCCAGAGTGACGAAAGCCCTTGTGCCGACGCGGTTCCCGTCGCGAAACGGCCGCTCGACGAGATAGTAGCTCACAACCGCAAGCAACGCCGTGACGCCAAGCAGAAGAGCGGACGTTGAAGCGCTCAGGTCATCCGTGAACAGTCGCAAGCGCGCGAAGGCGAGGACCGGCTGATGCCAGAGATAGAGGCTGTAACTGATCAAACCGACAAAGACCAAGGCTCTTGCGGAAAGAAGCCGTCCAGCGAGATTTTCTGAGGATGAAAACAGAAGAACCAGCGCGGTTCCGACCACGACAGGCAGCGTCTGCCAGCCGGGATAATACGGTCCGCCTTCAACGAAGAAGCAGGACAGGACGATCATCGCGAGACCGCAAGCCGCCGCCACACCGCCGTGGCGGGCTTTTTCTCGATCGAAACTCGCCAGGCTGATGCTGGCGCCAACGCCAAGCTCCCAGAAGCGCGTGGGCAGAAGATAGAAATTCGCCGCAGGATCGAACAGCGGCACGACCTGCGTGGCAAGGAAACTCGCTGCGCTCAACAGGAGGATGGCCGCCAGAACAAACTGGCGGCGAAACCGGTGCAACGCCATGAGAACAACAGGAAATATGATGTAGAACTGTTCTTCTACCCCGAGGGACCACGTATGCAAAAGCGGCTTCAGGTCGTTGCTTGCATCGAAATAGCCGGTTTTACTCCAAAAATAGAAGTTCGAAACGAACAGAGTCACCTGATAGAGGCTGCGGCCGAAGTCGCGCAGCTCATAGGGAAGCATCCATGCCCATGCAAAAGGCAGACAAGCCAGGCAGACGCAAACAAGCGCCGGAATGATCCGTCGCAGGCGCCGCTCGTAGAAGCGGACGAGGCTGAACTTCCGCGCTTCGACTTCGCCATACATGATCGATGTAATCAGATAACCGCTGATGACGAAGAAGACGTCGACGCCGACAAATCCGCCGCGGAAACCCAAACCACCGTGGAATATGAGGACAGGAACCACAGCGACGGCCCGCAGGCCATCGATTTCCGGTCTGTATTTCATTCTACAACCCAATGCGGCATCAATTCACGACAGCCGAGCGCATCGATCGATTGCACTCGCTCATGCCTGAGCCAATTGCGACTTCGCACATGCGTGCACGTCATCCAGCAAAGGAATGTGGCCAATTTAACCCGAACGCACTTTGCGAGGCGTTCACGGCTCCTGCCGACCGCCACCGCCGAAGCTCGGCGCGTTCAGGCCTGAAAGCAGCAGCACCAGTTCCGCCTGGCGGGTGGTGCCGGTTTTCAGCATGATCTTCTTCAGGTGCGAGCGGGCGGTCTCGAGCGAGATGCCCAGCGCGGCGGCGGCCATTTCCGGCGTCTGGGCCATGGCGATGCCGCGCGCCACGCGGGCTTCGGCGGGGGTGAGGTCGAATAGGCCGCAGAGCACCCGCATGTCCGGCGGGCCGACCTGCCCCACCTGGGTGACGGCGAGCACCGCCATCGAACGGGAGAAGATGTCGCGGGCGGCGCGGCGGATCGGCAGAAGATGCAGGATCAGCGGCGGCGCGCCGTCGCGGCCCGCCATCGGCAGCGACTGCACGGTCGGCGTGGCCTGCGCCTTGTAGTGCTCTATCGCCCCGTCGAGGAGAGCACTGGCACCCGTCCCCTCCAGCACCAACCGATCGCCGGCGCCGGTGCGGATGCGCGGGCTCAGTGCCTCCATCTCCGGGTTCATTGCAATTGCCTGGCCGCCGTCGCCGATGACCGCCGCCGGCAGTCCGAGCAGCGACAGCGTCTCGGTCATCGAACGCGCCTCGGAAAAGGCAAGCCGCGACGCCATATAGGCGGCCCGGGCGAGATCCGGCTTCAGGAGATCGAGGCGCGCCAGCTGTTCGTCGGAGAAATGCGTCAGGCCCTTGGCGCGCATCAGGGTGATGACGATGACGTGCCCGGTCGGCTCCTGGAAAGCCCAGCCCGCCTCCCATTGCATGCCGTGCGGCTCGATGATGTCGCGCTGGATCGCATCATTGGCAAATTCCTCCGCGCTCAGGAGATCGGTCACGCGGACGAACGAAAAGGGCGAACGCTCCATTCCGCGCGCGGGCCGGACATTGTCGAACCGGTGCTCGCTCTTGACGAACTCGGCAAACGCGTCGGCGATATTGGGAGTGGTGACGTAACGATGATTGCCGCTGCCGTCGATGGTGAAGATCGAGGCGGTGCTGGACCCTGCCTCCCGGGCTATCCTCTCGCAAGTTTCCGTCCAAAGCTCAGGAACCAGGGCTGCCTCGTAGAGGCGGTCTGCCAGCGTGCCTTCTGCATTCATCTAGGTGCCATCGAATGAATTCGGAATGAATCTTGACTGTCACCGTAGTCTTAGCGTTTCTGCACGCTCGGGCATACTGGTAGAATTACCTGAAAAACCTGTCTTGCCCATCTTAACTTATGTCATTGACACGTAATAAACCTGTGCTTCGTGCGGGTTCCTGCGCCTTCCTCGCTCGCCGGTTTAGCCCCGAGGGCTATCGATCCGGCATCGGGCAAGGAACGGACAATCGCCGGCAACAGGACGCAGGACCCGGCTTTCAGTCGGTGTTGCGGTTCATTCGGGCGCGGCGATCCGGATAGGACGCGTTCCGACCGGAGCGCCGGTGGCGCGGTCGATGGTGACCGGATCGATCTCCGTTCCGGTTTCGGCGTCGAAGAACCGGGTGACCTTGCCGCCGCCGCGATGCTTGCGCCCCCATGCGCCGATCGCAAACAGAACCGGCAGAAAGTCCCGGCCGGCTTCGGTCAGCAGATATTCGTCCCGTGGCGGACGGTCGGAATAGCGCCGTTTCTCCAAAAGCCCCTCCTCCGTCAGGCCTGAAAGCCGTCCGGTCAGCATGGTCGGCGCAATGCCGAGGCTCTTGCGAAACTCGTCGAAGCGGGTCAGCCCCGCATGGGCGTCGCGCATGATCAGCATGCTCCACGCGTCCCCCACAAGCGCCAGGCTCCGGGCGATCAGACAGGGCTGGTCGGAAAGATTCTTCATGTCGATATCTTTTTAGTAGTGACTTGATACTGATTTGATAGTAACTGATCGCTCAACGATGTTCCATCACAAAATGAAAGCGAAACCGATGAGCAAGAAAAAACGTGGCATTGCCCTGGTTACGGGTGCCTCCTCAGGAATAGGACTGGTGACGGCGCAGGCGCTGCGGCGGGATGGCTATCAGGTCTTCGGCACCAGCCGGAAGCCGATGCCGGACACGGCGGACGGGGTGACGATGCTGGTCTGCGACGTGACCGACGACGCATCGGTCGAAAGTGCCGTTAACGAGGTTCTGCGCCGCGCGGGGCGGATCGATCTTCTTGTCAACAATGCCGGGGTCGGCCTGCTTGGCGGTGCCGAGGAATCCACGATCGAGCAGGCGAAGGCCCTGTTCGACGTCAACGTGTTCGGCACCATCCGGATGACGAATGCGGTCCTGCCCGTGATGAGGGGCCAGCAGAAGGGCCGCATCGTCAACCTGAGTTCGATACTGGGGATGATCCCGGCTCCTTTCAACGGCCTTTATGCATCGACCAAACACGCCGTCGAAGGGTATTCGGAGTCCCTCGACCATGAAGTGCGGAACCAGAGCATCCGCGTCGTGCTTGTCGAGCCCGGCTTGACCCGCACCGCCTTCGAGGAGAATCTGACCCGCGCCGACCGCCCGCTTTCCGTCTATGATACAGTTCGCGCCGGTGCGGAACGGCTGATGCAGGAAGCCGTCGCGAAGGGAGATGCACCGGAAGTGGTCGCCGAAGCCGTCCTGAAGGCCGCCAATGCGGCATCGCCCAAACGGCGCTACACTGCCGGGAAAATGGCGGGACAGGTCCGTTTCATACGTCGCTTCCTGCCCGAAAACATCGTCGACAAGAACCTTCGGAAGTTCAACGGGCTCTCCGCCTGAGCATTCATCGCAGGCCCGCCGGCGATGCCGGCCACCACGGAAACGGAAGTCAGTCCGATGAAATCATTCCTGATCGATCGCTATCGCAAAGGCGGCGCCCTGCGGCCCGGCGAAATACCCGAGCCGGCATTGCGCGACAACGACGTCCTGGTGGAGGTTCATGCCGCCGGAGTGAACGCCCTGGACAACAAGATCAGGGACGGCGAATTCAAGCTTATCCTGCCCTACCGCCTTCCGCTGGTGCTGGGCAATGATGTGGCAGGCGTCGTCGTCCGGGTCGGACCCAAAGTCCGGAAGTTCAAGCCGGGAGACGAGGTCTATGCACGTCCGGCCCAGGACCGCATCGGCACGTTTGCCGAATATATCGCCATGGACGAGGCCGATGTGGCGAGAAAGCCCGGCAATCTCACCATGGTAGAGGCCGCATCCATTCCGCTTGTCGCGCTGACGGCATGGCAGGTCCTTATCGAGCGCGCCAACCTGCAGAAGGGGCAGAAGGTCCTGATCCATGCCGGCTCGGGCGGCGTCGGCACCATCGCGATCCAGCTCGCCAAGCATCTCGGGGCCTATGTGGCGACGACCACGAGCACCGCCAATATCGCCCTCGCGAAAAGTCTCGGGGCGGACGTCGTCGTCGATTACAGGAAAGACGACTTCGAGAAGGTGCTGCAGGGCTACGACGTCGTGCTGAACAGCCTGGGCAAGGACACGCTCGAAAAATCTTTGGACGTATTGAAGCCGGGCGGCAAGCTGGTCTCGATTTCCGGCCCGCCCGATCCGGATTTCGCCCGGCAGAACGACTCCGGCTGGCTGCTTCAACAGGCCATGCGCCTGCTGAGCTTCGGCATCAGGCGAAAAGCGGGACGCCGGAAGATCGGCTATTCGTTCCTCTTCATGACGGCGAACGGCGGCCAGCTCGCACAGATCACCTCGCTGATCGAAGCGGGCCACATCCGCCCGGTGATGGACCGGGTCTTCCCGTTCGACAAGACCAACGAGGCGCTGGACTATGTCGAAACAGGCCGCGCCAAGGGCAAGGTCGTCATCGCAGTGAAGTGACGTCGTTCAGGCTGTAGAAGCGGCGAAGCCAGCCATACTGAGAACAGCCGATGACGGGCTAGCCGTCGCCTATCCTTAATTCCGGCTCCTCGGCGCAAATCGCGGCGAGGAAATCGACGAATTGCCGCACTCGGGAGGGCATGCGCCGTCCGGCAACGGTAACGGCGTTGATCGGAAAGAGCGGCGGCGCATGCTGGTCCAAAATTCGCACAACCTCGCCGGTGGCCAGCACATCCGTGAACAACCAGCTCGCGTGGTGGGCGATACCAAGGCCCGCGAGGACCGCGCCGCGGACATGCTCGGCGTCGTTCGTGCGGAACGCTCCGCCGCCGTCGACCGTGACCTGCCGACTGTCTACCTGGAAACCCCACCCGATGATATCGCCCTGGTAGACATAGCTGATACGCTGGTGGGTGCGCAGTTCGTCCAGCGTTTGCGGCGTGCCGTGTTGGGCAACATAGCCGGCGGAGGCCAGGGTTATCATCCGCATGTCGCCGATGCGCCGGGCGACGAGTGCTGAATCCGCAAGCCGACCGATACGGATCGCGACGTCTATTCCCTCCTCGATAAGGTCAACGTGCCGCCCGGAGACTTCCATCTCGATCGCGACGTCAGGGAACCGGTTCCTGAAATCCGCCAGCCGGGGAATAACGAACATCCTCCCGAAGGCTGGCGAGAGGGTCACGCGGACCCAGCCCCGAGGGGGCCGACTGCCCTTCAAGAACCCTTTCTTCGACAAAGTCGAGATCCTGAAGGATACGGACGGTGGCCTCGTAATATTCCTGTCCTGCGGGCGTCACGGCAAGGGCACGCGAACTTCTCGCAAGGAGTTGCGTCCCGAGACGCGCTTCGAGCGCAGCAAGCTGTTTGCTGACCGTCGGTTGGCTGACGTTCAGGTCCCGCGCTGCCTGCGAAAAGCTTCCGCTTTCGACGACGCGCACGAACATCCGCATCGCATCTAGCTTATCCATCAGTTTTATTCCGAACGAGACCGATCGAGCTGACTGAGCAAGTCATGACCCGGCGGCATGGAATACATCGATGAATTCCAAAATGGAATAGATGACATTCATAAGGCATGGCTGCCATTCGCCAAGGGAATATGAGACTCGACATTCGGTCGCCCTTTCACGGGCCCGGAACCGAAAGGAAGAGTTATGACAATCAAGATTTATGGCGATGCTGGCTCGGGCAGCTTGCGTCGCGTGAACGCCGCTGCGAAGATCATGGGCGTTGAACTCAAACGCGTTAACGTTGACCTCTTCAAAGGCGAGAGCCAGACCGACGAGTTCAAATCACGTCTCAATCCCCACGGTCTGACGCCGGTCCTGGAGGATGGCGACACCATTCTCTGGGAATCTTCTGCGATCAATCTGTATCTCGCCAACAAGGTGAATTCGCCGCTGGTCGGAACCACGCAGGAGGAGCGCTTCCAGGTGCTTCAGTGGATGTTCTGGTCGGGCGAGCAGTGGCGCACCTTCACCACCACCATCTTCGATGAGCGCGTGGGGAAGACGGTCATGGGCGTACCGAAGGACGAGTCCCTCATCAAATTTGCCGAGGGCAAGATCCGCGCTGCAGCGAAGGTACTCGACCGGCATCTTGAAGGCCGCAAGTTCATGGTCGGCAATGGGTTGACCTTTGCCGATATCGATATCGCGGCTCCCTTCTCCCAGGTCGATCGTGCAAAGTTTCCGTTCAAGGAATATCCAAACCTGGTCGCTTGGCACGACAATCTTCTCCAGTCGTTCCCGGCGTGGGCGGAGACGAAGGCTGAGGTTGACAACCGTATGGAGAGCTTCCTGGCAAGTGTCGGCGTGAAACTGTAATTTCTGGCCCTCTTGTCTGGCTGGCGCGCGCATGAAGATGGTGCGCGCTGGCCGGAATCGCGACGATCCTGTCAGCGGCGCGGTGGGCGGCTTATGGCCACCGACCATCTCTCCAGTGTTCAAACCAGATCAGCGTTCCTCGCCCACGGTCAGCGGCCAGTCGACCACGTAGTCCTCGAAATCTTCCACATCGACCTCGTTTTCGCTGACCGTGCGGCCGCGGGCGGAGATGCCGGCCTGGTGCACGGTGTTCGGATCGCCCGAAACCAGCGGATGCCACCAATAGAGGTCCTCGCCGTCGCGGACGAGGCGATAACCGCAGGTCGGCGGCAGCCAGGTGATCTCGTTGACCGTCGTCGGGGTGAGCTGGATACAGTCCGGCACTGTCGCCTGGCGGTGCTGGTAATCCTTGCAGCGACAGCTCTCCCCGTCGAGCAGACGGCAGGCGACGGAGGTGAAGACGACGTCGCCTGAGTCCCAGTCCTCGAGCTTGTTGAGACAACAGAGCCCGCAACCGTCGCACAGGCTTTCCCATTCATTTTGGCTCAGCTGGTCGAGCCGCTTGGTCTTCCAGAAAGGTTCGTCGGTCATCGTGGATATCACATTTGCGGCAGGGCGGAACAAATCCGCGCATCTGCATTTTACCTGTTGCGATTTTGATATCGCGCATCAACCATTTGTCAGCTAAAGCTGATTAACGGTGAGAGGCTAGAGCTCTTGATCCCTTGAAGGGACCGCGTCAAGCACAACTCATCGAAAGGGCGGGGAATTCCGAAGGTGCAGGACGAGCCAAAGTCATCCGACGACCGGCCGCGCGGCAAGCGCCACCTGCTGCTGCGCATCGATTCCTGGATCGATTCCACCGTCTGGAATCTCGGTTTCCGGCTCGGCGAGATCTGGGAGGAGATCACCATCTTCTTCCGCCGGTTTCGCGTGCGGGGCTGGAAACGCCTCGGCTTCGAACTCGCCGGCGAGGCGATGACCCTGGGCACCGCGGGTTTCGTGGTGCTCCTGGCGCTCGCCCAGCCCGCTTTCGAGGAAACCCACGAGGACTGGCGCAACCGCGGCGATTTCGCCGTCACCTTCCTCGACCGCTACGGCAACATCATCGGCCATCGCGGCATCATCCACGAAGACTCCGTGCCGATCGACGAATTACCGGACCACCTGATCAAGGCGGTGCTGGCGACCGAGGACCGCCGCTTCTTCGACCATTTCGGCATCGATTTCTTCGGCCTTGCCCGCGCCATGAGCGAAAACGCCAAGGCCGGCGGCGTTGTGCAGGGCGGCTCGACGCTCACCCAGCAGCTTGCCAAGAACCTGTTCCTTACCAACGAACGGTCGATCGAACGCAAGATCAAGGAAGCCTTCCTGTCGCTGTGGCTGGAAGCCAACCTCTCCAAGAAGGAGATCCTGTCGCTCTATCTCGACCGCGCCTATATGGGCGGCGGCACGTTCGGGGCGGCGGCGGCGGCACAATTCTATTTCGGCAAGAACATCGCGGAAGTGAACCTTGCCGAGAGCGCCATGCTCGCCGGCCTGTTCAAGGCGCCGGCCAAATATGCGCCGCATGTCAACCTGCCGGCTGCCCGCGCCCGGGCCAACGAAGTGCTCTCCAACCTCGTGCAGAGCGGGATGATGACCGAAGGCCAGGTGATCGCCGCCCGCCGCGGCCCGGCGACCGTCGTCGACCGCGCCGACGTCAAGGCGCCGGACTATTTCCTCGACTGGGCCTTCGACGAAGTGCAGCGGCTGGCGCAGGCCGGCAAGTTCCACGAACATTCGGTCGTGGTGCGCACGACGATCGACATGGGCCTGCAGCAGGCCTCGGAATCGGCGGTGGAATCGAGCCTGCGCGAATATGGCGAGAGCTTCAAGGTGAAGCAGGGCGCCCTCGTGATGATCGAGAACGGCGGGGCCGTGCGCGCCATGGTCGGCGGCCGCGACTACGGCGAAAGCCAGTTCAACCGCGCCGCCAAGGCGCTGCGCCAGCCGGGTTCGTCCTTCAAGCTCTATACCTATTCGGCGGCGATGGAGAACGGCTTCAAGCCGGAATCGACGATTTCAGACGCGCCGATCACCTGGAACGGCTGGTCGCCACAGAACTACGCGCGCTCCTACAAGGGCAAGGTGACGCTGCTGTCGGCCATGGCGCAGTCGCTCAATACCGTGCCGGTCAGGCTCGCCAAGGACTATCTGGGCACCGACGTGATCGTCAAGACAGCCAAGGCCTTCGGTGTCGAAACGCCGCTCAGGAAGGACAAGACCATCCCGCTCGGCACCTCGGAAATGACGGTGCTCGACCAGGCGACGGGCTACGCCGTGATGCCGGCCGGCGGCATGGAATCGCGCCGCCACGGCATCGAGCAGGTTCTCGGCTACGGCGGCGACGTGCTCTACGATTTCAACCGCGACGAACGGCCGGCCAAGCGCGTGCTCTCCGAGCAGGCGACATCGTCGATGAACCGCATCCTGACGCAGATCCCGGTGATCGGCACGGCCCGCAGGGCGGCGCTCGACGGCGGCATCGTCACGGCCGGCAAGACCGGTACCTCGCAGAGCTATCGCGACGCCTGGTTCATCGGGTTTACCGGCAATTACACGACCGCGGTCTGGTTCGGTAACGACGACTTCACCTCGATGGACAACATGACCGGCGGCTCGCTGCCGGCCTCGACCTTCAAGACAGTGATGGACTATGCCCACCAGGGCATCGAGCTGCGCGCCATTCCCGGCATCGACAACCCGCTGCCGACCGGGGACCACAAGGGCAACGCCGTCGCCAAGAAGAAGGATGGCACTCCCGATACCGGATTGCAGGCGCTCATCCGCCCGCGTTCCCTGTCGGCCGAATCCACCCGCCTGCTGCGGCAGATCGCCGGAAAGCTGAAAGAAGCCGGGCGGCTCGGACCTGCCACCGCCAAGGTGGCCGACAAGACCGCGACGGGATCGCTCGCCGAGGCGACGGCCGTCAGTTCCAGAAACCCCTGACCCCCTGGCTTCCGAGCTTGCCGCGCATGGTCGCGGCGACGCAGAGCGCAGTCACGCCTTCGTGCAGGCCGCCCTCGGTCAGCTTGCCGAAGGCGAACCGGTCCCGCTCCGACAGGCCGCCGCCCGCCTGCGAAAGCCAGGCACGGAATTCCGCGCTGCGCTCGGCCTGCCCCACCTCCTGCCCCATCAGGTCGAAAAAGCGGATATAGCTGTCGACCGCGAGGTTCTTGACCGGCGGGCTCGTCCAGCCCTCCCGCGCCGGCTGGGGAAGGCAGATCTCGATACCGTCGACGATGGCGCGGCGCGCCTCCGTCGGCTGGCTTTCAGTCAGCGTCATGAAGTCGAGGGAAATGTCCTTCGGGGTCGAAGGCCCCGGCGCCGGTTTCAGGTGGTAATAGGCACCCGAAAATCCAGCAGCCACGGCTATCAATGCACCGGTCGCCATCATCCATGTTCTCATCGTCTCTGCTCCGGAACGTCGTCGCAGACACGGTAGCCAAGGAATGAACCGGGCAAGGTACAGGCGGTTTTTAGTCACAGGAACCGCTCGAAACAACCTTATCAAAGGGTTAACCCTAAGATCATCCCTGTTTGGGAATGGCACGCAAAGGCCCTGGATGACCAATCCCGGCACAGGCAGCGGGCCTCTCGCCGCCGATCCGGCGGGGATCGGAGGAAGGACGGCGGGCGATTCTTGAAGGATACACAGGGAGCGATTCGCTCCGCGCCGGGAGCCAAGAGGCGAGCGTGCCGGAAAGACACAGCCCACCCATTCCTTCGCAATAGAATCAATGCTAACCCTCTGGCACAGCTGTCCGAGGGCCAAAGCAAACCCGTGTTCCGTGTTCCCTTCCTCATCGCGATCGCGCTCACCATCGCCTTCGGCGGCGGGATATGGTCCACTCTCGTGGCACTGGATGCCACGATCGGTTTCGGTGCGATCAAGCTCGGCTCGTGGGAAGCCTTTCCTGACGCGCAGACCGCGCAGGCGGACCCTTACGCGAAATCGCACCGGGCCAGCGCCGGCAAGCTCATCTACGCGAGCGCCGAAGGCCTCACCTTCATCGCCTCGGTCGACCAGGCCGGGGAGCGGCTGACCGGAAACTGCTCCTATCGCCTCACCGGCCACACGCCGCCGGCGCGTTTCTGGACGCTGTTTGCCGCAGCCCCCGGTGCTGCCCCGCCCTCGGCGCAATCGGACCTGCCGACGGCTCTCAATTCCCGCATCGTGCTGCGCAACAGCAGCAGCGACGGCGGTTTCGACATCGCGATTTCCGCAACCGCCAAGCCGGGCAACTGGCTGGCGGTCACGACGCCCGGCGTGTTCCGGCTGACGCTGACGCTGTTCGACACGCCGACGGCCGGCAGCTCCGGCCTGATTGACCTCACCATGCCGCGCATCGAGAAGACCGGGTGCGGCAATGTCTAGAAGCCTTGGGTTCGGAAGTCCGCGATTTAGACGCTGGGGGTTTAGAAGGCTGGGATTTAGAAGTCTGCGCCCGAGAGGTTTGGGATTGGGGTCCAGGGACTTCGCGTCCCGGAAGGCCGATTCCCGGGGTTTTGCGCTAAAGGTTCTGCTGGCGGTGATCACCGGGCTCGTCGGTGCGGCGCTGCTGCACCTGATCATCGTGCTGGCGCTGCCCGATTTCAGCGAGCGCGACGCCTATACGCGGGTGCTGGCGGAAGGCGAGATCTATCGTTTCTACCGGCTGGGGGAGAAGCCGGACCGGGCCGGGCTTTCCAAGGACGACCCGTTCGTCGATGCGGCGGTCTGCGCCTTCGATATCTCGGAAGGGCCGGTGAGGCTGACGGCCGCCAATGGCGGCGTGCCCTTCTGGTCGCTCGGCGTCTACGACCAGTCGTCCAACGAGGTGTTCAGCATCAATGACCGGACGTCGGCCGGCGGCGTGCTGGATGTGGTGATCGCGTCGCCGATGCAGCTGACGGCATTGCGCAAGGCGCTGCCGCAGGCGGTTTCGCAGTCGATCCTGGTGGAAGCACGGGCGGAGGAGGGATATGTGGTCTTGAGAAGTCTCGTCCCGCAACCAAGCTTTGCGGGTATCGTGTCGCAATTCCTGAACCAGGCTACCTGCGCGCCCTTCGAATGGCGCTCCCGAAGCCGGTTCTGATCTCCGTTTGCCGACTATTCGGCACGCACCGCGTGGTTTTCAGCCTTGCGGTCGCCAAAATCCTCGAAACGTTCGTATCGCACGCCGGTGAACAGCAGAACCTGTCCGGCGTTGTCGCTTTCGCCGATCCTGATCTGCGGCCGGCGCGCATGCTCGCTGCGCCATCTGTTCAGTATTACGATCTCTGCCATGCTCGTCTCCGTTTAAGGAATTCGAGACGGATGAAGACGGACCGATCTCACCCTGCCCTCTCCAAGGGCCTGACGCTTCCCGAGACAGAAGTCCGGGCATCCGCGCCTTTCTCGCCTGTGCGCCTTGTTCGAAAGCGCAACGACATTTCGACATGAACGGCCGGTTCCGCCTGAACCGGCCGCTATCGGGAAGGTCCCAGGGACGCGGGGCCATTCGGCATTTGAAACGCGGCAAATACGCGCCGGTTACCCCTGGATTCAGCCAGACCACCGTTAACAATGTATTACTGCTAATATAGCACTTGCTACCGGTACATGTCTGTTGTCCGACCCCAAAACGCAGAAGCGTCGGTTTGGTTCGCAGCCTTTGAAAGCGTGGATCGGACCTGCGATTTCCTGGCAAAACAGCGGGACTGCAAGAAATTACCGGCGTATCGAAACGAACCATTTTTACAGACCGTTAACCCTCCAAGAGTTAGCATCCGGTTAAACCAAGGCGACCCCATTCTGCAGATGTTCTCACAGCTGCGTGAGCGGACGGCGCGCCACCGGGAGTTTCCCAGGCAAGGTACGATGAGAACGCCAGGCGAGCTTTTCCGGCACACCTGACCGGCGTTCGGCACTCCGGATTTGTTTTGCGTTGATTGCGAGTTTGCCAGTGACGAATGAGTTTCGAGACCTTGAAAGGCCCCAGGCCATGCGTAAAAAGGATGTGGTGCTGATGGCCACCGTGACGAGCTTCGAAAGTCTTCCGTACCCTTCGCGGTCGGAACTTCGACAGTTCGCCGAGCTCTTCGCACCCCTGTTTTCCGCATCGTCCGAAGAGGCCCGCCGCGATGCGGTCGCGGCGCTCTCGCAATGCAAGACCGTGCCACCGGCCGTCGCCTTCTTCATCGCCAGCCAGCCGATCGCGGTTGCAGCACCTTTCCTCACCTCCTCGACCTGCCTTTCCGACGATGCGCTGATCGCCATCGCCCGCACCCAAGGGGAAGCGCATGCCCGCGCCATCGTGCGCCGCGAGGCGCTGTCGCCGACGGTGATCGACGCGCTGGTGGGCTTGCGCCACGACCGCACCAAGCGCAGCGATGCGCCCGAAAACCTCGGCGCGCTCCTGCCGCTGAGGCCGACGCCGGAAATGGTCGACGAGGCCGAGCGCAACACGCGCGAGGAACTGCTGCGCAACCGCATCAAGGCGCTTGCCGGCCATGTCGACCGGCCCGCCGCAGACCGACTGGGCTTGCGCAACCTGTCGCCGATCCAGGAGGCGCTGCTCGTCCGCTTCGCCCGCGACCGCGAGACCGGGCTGTTTGCGACCGTGCTTGCCGACACGCTTTCCGCCAGCCACTGGCTTTCGGAGCGGATCATGCTCGACATATCCGGCCAGCAGCTCGCGGCGACGCTGAGGGGCCTGGCGATGGACAAGGACGATGCGCTGTTCATCCTGCAGCGGCTCTACGACCATCTGGGTGCGGAACAGGACGGGGTGACACGCGCCACCGCGCTCTGGGACGGGCTCGACGAGGACGAATGCGGCAAACGCGTCGAGGCCTGGCGCCGCGCCGACAGCTACACCTACCCGGAACAGCAGCATCAGCCGATGTTCGCCGACAACCGCGCGGAGGATAGCTGCCAGCCGCGCGTGGTCCGCACCACCGCCAGCGCCCGCAAGCCGTTCAACGGCCTCTACCGGGTGCGCTAAAAGCCTAGCCGGGCTTCACAACTTCGAACAGATCCGCGACGTCGTCGATCTCCAGTTCCAGCAGCCAGAGATCCGGATCGAAGCGCATTTCGCGCGACAACATCTCGCGGATGGCT
This sequence comes from Neorhizobium tomejilense, assembly GCF_964254135.1. NCBI lineage: Bacteria > Pseudomonadati > Pseudomonadota > Alphaproteobacteria > Hyphomicrobiales > Rhizobiaceae > Neorhizobium > Neorhizobium tomejilense. Next base: position 684,338 of record NZ_CAXUSO020000001.1, on the reverse strand, counting down.
TCCGGCTCGGCCCGTTCCGCCCTCACCTCGAATTTGCGCCCACTGTCGTCCTCGTCGCCGAAGAAGTTCTGCGGGGCTGGTGCGTAGAGCGTTTCCAGCCCGTCGCGAAAACGCTGGCGGATGAAGATCGCGCCCGCCGCCTCCGCACCCTTCTTTTCGACGGCCGCAAAACCGCCGAGCCCGAAGACGCGGCGGATCATGGCGGAGACGACGATTTCGGATTTCAGGCGCATGGCCCCTCATACGGTGCTTCGAGACCGGGCGCAAACCTGCCTCGCACCAATTTTACCCGGATATAACTATTGCCATAATATTACCCGGGTGATATTAGCTGCCCTTCCACCAAGGAAGGCACGGGACATGAACACCATCGACAGGAAAGCGGCGATCTCCGCCTACAAGGAACGCAAGGCTCCGGCCGGCATCTACGCCATCCGTTTTGCACCCATGGGGCAGCGATGGATCGGCCGCTCCGGAGACCTCGACAAGATCCAGAACCGCATCTGGTTCACGCTCCGGCACAGCAGCCATGTGAGCAAGAGCCTGCAGGCGGCCTGGAATGCCAACCGGCCGGAGGATTTCGCGATCGAGCGGCTGGAGGAGATCGACGAGGAGCTGACCGGCTACTTGCGCGACCGGACGCTGAAGGACCGACATCTGCACTGGGCTTGGGAGCTCGGCGCCGAGGCGGTCTGAGCCCTTCCACGGGAACCAGGCAACGGAAGTCCCTGAGAAGAAACGGAAAATCGCGCTGCCGCGCCCTTTCCTTTCGCCCACTGCACCATATTTACACAGGCGGTGTCGTACGGCACTGTCATGAAAAGGAGTTTGGGGCTTGGCTACTTCCGCATTGATCAGCATTCTGATCACCTTCCTGGTGATCGTCCTGGTTCTCTATCTCGTCGCGCGCCTGCCGATCGATGGCCGCGCGAAGCAGATCGCGCAGATCATCATCATCATCATCGGCATCATTTCGCTGCTGAAATATCTCGCCGTGTTCTAAAGGCAGAGATGCGCCCGGCCATGCCGGGCGCCATCCAACCGGTGCGATGAGGATCACGCCGTCATTGCATTTGTACGCCGGTATTCCTGCGTTACTCCGCCGAAACCCCAGGCGTCGGCCTCGACCTCGTGGACGATGACATAGGTGGCGGGCGGTATCTCGCCGAGGCTCTGCTTCAAAAGCGCGTCCATCGCCTCGATGAAACGCTTCTTCTCCTCGGCCGTATTGGTGCCGAGCGTGACATTGGCCTCCACATGCGCGGCCACTTCCAGAGGTTCGCCGCCGACGGTCCAGCCGGAAAGATCGACCTCCTCCACCAGGACCGCGGTGACCTCGCGGCGCTTGCGCATGATCGTGTTCATCAGCACCGTGGTTTCCTGCTGCAGCCGGCGCCTGGCTTCCGGTTCGATGCTTTTGCCGGCGATGATGACGTGAACGAAGGGCATGACGTTCTCCTTTTCGGATTTCTGTTGACGCCGCTATCTTCTCCCCGCACAATCGTTTTGAAAATCGCGAAGTTTTAAACAAACTCTTTTGCAGAACTCAACGATCATGCTGCCCATCAACCTCGATATCGACACGTTGAGAAGTTTTGCCCTCGGCCTGGAACTCGGCAGTTTCGCCAAGGCCGCCGACCGGCTCGGCCGCTCCCCTTCGGCGATCAGCCTGCAATTGAAGAAGCTCGAGGAACAGGTGGGCGAAACCCTGCTGCAGAAGCAGGGCCGTGGGCTTGTGCTGACCGAAGCAGGCGAAATCCTGCTTGGTTATGCCAGGCGCATCCTGGAACTCAACGACGAGGCGCGGGCGGCGGTGCGCGGCGTCGGCAAGCTCGAAGGCTGGGTCAGGATCGGCGTGCCGCAGGATTTCGCCGAAACCTGGCTTCCCGACCTGCTCGGCCGCTTTTCAAAAGTCCATCCGAAGGTGCGGGTCGAGGCGCGCGTCGACCGAGGTGTCGCGATGGTACAGGCGATCGACAAGGGCGAACTCGACGTGGCGCTGACCTGGGGCACGCTCGCCAGCCCGCGGGCGCAGATCGTCGCAAGGCGCGACATCGCCTGGATCGGCCCGGATGGTTTCCGGCATATGCCCGGAGACGCACTTGCGATCGTCGCCTTCGATCCGCCCTGCGCCTTCCGCAAGGCCGCCATCGATGCGCTCGATCGGAACGGCATCGCCTGGCGCCACGCGTTCGCCAGCCCGAGCCTTGCCGGCCTCTGGGCCGCGGTCACCGCAGGGCTTGGCGTCACCCCCCGGATCGTCGAGGGCAAACCGGCGCAGCTTGCCGCGCTTGATGCGAAAGACGCGGGCCTGCCCGATCTCGGCGCGATCGAGCTTGCGCTGCACGTCGCCGAAACCCGCCTCGCCCCACCTGCCGAAGAGCTGAAACGGCTGGTGCTGGAAGCGGTGGCGATGCGTTGAGCGGCGAGCTCTCGCCGCTGGAAACATCGAACATTCGGGAGATTGGAGGACATCACCTTCCTGGTAATCGTCCTGGTTCTCTATCTGCGCCATGTGTGGACATGGCGGCACGACTAGATCTCGACGAGCGTGTTAAGGCATTTGCTGGATGCTGCCACTGCCTCTGATCTCCGAGCGACGCATGGTCGGGCGCCCGAAAAGTTCAATATCGCCACTCCCGGAAATCGAAACGTCCGCATCGACCTGTGCAGTCAGCCTGGCATCGCCGCTGCCACGAATGTCCACCTTTACCGACTTTGCAGTCAGATCCCCGAACTGCGCCTCGCCCGACCCGGAAATGCGCAGATCGACCGCGTCGGCGGTTCCCGTGGCGGTAACATCGCCGCTGCCTTCGATGGTCACCTGAAGCTTCGGCTGGTTGATTTGCGACAGGGTCAGATCACCACTACCACGCAGTTCCCATATGGAGATCGACGGGCCTGACAGCTCAACCTCAAGCCGCGAGGCAAACCAACCGGGATCGCAATCCAGGCCCAGCACGCCAGCTTCGAACCGCACATTGTCAAGCAAAGCGGGGTCGCCGCTGATGACGGCCTCTGCTCTATCGCCTGGTTGATAATGGACGGAAGCCGGCATATGGATCGCCAGACTGTCGCTTGTCGCAAATGGGAGCGTAACCTGCCGTCGTGCCGAGGTCGCCGGCCCGCAGGTCGATTTCCCTATGCCCCACAAACCCGCCGCATCGGTCCAGCTCGGGCCTGCAAGCGCGATTCCGATCGTCAAAAAAGCAGCGGCGCCAATGAGGCCCGTCGTTGCGACAAATGCCAATGTCCGAGTCATATCGAGGCTCCCTCCGTGAAATATGTCGAAAGTTTCAAACGCCGTGCCGGTCCGGTTGGGCCAGACGGAAATGCAATCGGGCATAGTGGCCAAGCATGCGGGTGCCGGCACTTATTCCCATCAAAAGCAAAGCGCCGCCGCCCAGGAAGCCGCTCACAAGTCCGACGCCGATGAACAGGCGCGCCAACAGATGCGTCAGGGCTCCGCCCGGATCGAAGAGCAAAGCCGTGAAGACGATCTTCAACCCGACCGCGCCAATCGCCACCAGCACGATGGCAAAGGCCATCACCAGCACGATCGCCACGATCAGCAATGGCAGCAGCAGAAGCAGGTCGACGATGGCGAGGCCGGCCAATGCCATCATGGCGCCCATGAGGTTGGACAGGCTCCAATGGGTTTCAAAACGCCGCAGCCCGATATCGGCGCGCAGTTCCCGGGCGATCCTCGCCGGATCGCCCAGTGCGGCGGCGACCTCCGCTTCACTGCGTCCATCGGCGTTGGATTCGGCGAAATGGGCCGAATAGTCGGCGACGATCTCTTCAACCTCCTCGGGCGGAAGACCGGCAAGCCCCTGTTTCAGCCTGCTCAGAAAGGCATCCCTGGTCATCATATATCCTCAACAAGTTTATCGACAGCGGCAGCGAAGGATCGCCAGTCATTGCGATGGGCCTCGAAAACCGTCCGGCCAAGCGGTGTCAGCCGGTAATATTTGCGGGGCGGCCCGCTGCTTGATTCCACGATGCGCGTGGCAACCAGGCCTTCATTCTGCATTCGACGCATCAAAGGATAGATCGTGCCTTCGCCCATGCCGACAGCGGTGACGAGGGTACTGGCAATCTCGTAGCCATAACTTTCCCCCCGCGACAGCACCGCCAGGACGCAGAGATCGAGCGCGCCCTTTCGCAGTTGAATTTGGATTGAGTCAGTCATCCCGTTCCTCATATTTACATACTATCTATAACACGCTACCTGTTAATGCAAGGTAGCAAGACAGATTGCTGAATATTGCACCCTGCACAATCGCAATACGGCGAGCCGCCGGTCGACAAGGACGGGCCGGCGGACTTCCTTGGTAAATTGGAGCAACGACTATGACGTACCTACGCCTGGCCCTGGCGGCCGCCTTTTGTCTCGCTGTGTCCTCTGCCCATGCAGCGGGATTGAAGCTCCTTCATATCCCTGGCGGGCAAGGGGAGGATCCGGCAATCGATGCGGCGATGTGGTCACCCTGTGCCGAGGCGCCTGCAGATGTGCGGATCGAAGGGCTGACGGTGCCGGCAGTCCTGGATTGTCTGATTGCCGGAGAGAAGCTGCCGCTCGTTATCATCTCGCACGGCTATGGTGGCTGGTACCTTGGCCACCATGACACGGCCGAAGCCTTGGCGGACGCCGGCTTTGTCGTCGTTGCCGTCAATCATCCGCACGCGAATTATGCCGATATGAGCCGCGCTGACGGTTTGGGCGCGTTGATCGGACGTCCTGTCGATATCAAGAGAACCGTTGATTTCATGCTTATGGCCTCACCTGATGCCGCTAAGATAGATCCGCAGCGTGTCGGCTTCTATGGGTTCTCTCAAGGCGGCTATACGGGCCTTGTCATCGCCGGGGCCAATCCGGATTTCAGCAAATTGCCGCCGCGTTGCGCGGACCCGAAAGCAACCGGCTGCCCGCAAACCAATCAAGTCCGACGTTCACAACAAAGGCCGCTACCTCAGTCGCTAACTCATGATCCCCGCATCAGAGCAATGGTAGTCGCTGACCCTCTCAGCGTTGTCCTTCAGACCACGGACAGTGTGAAGAACGTCACGATTCCGCTTCAGCTATGGGGATCGGAGCTGGGAGGGGGTGGCGGAGCATCGCCGGAAGATGTCGCGACACTTGCACGTGTATTGCCCGAAAAGCCTGACTTTCGGATAGTGTCTAATGCCGTCCATCTGTCGTTTTTGACGCTGTGCCCCAAGAACCGTCAGTTTTCGGAGGTGTGTATCGACGCTCTCGGCTTCGACCGTGCCGCCTTCCACAGGGAGTTTAATGCCGAAGTGATCGCATTCTTCCGGCAAAATCTGAGGGAGTGAACCGGCGAAAATGCCATTCCTGCCCGCAACGGAGCATCACCAGTGGCTATTGGCTTCGCCCCAATAACGAAATTCGGGAGATTGGGCGCAGCCGCCCCTACAGCGCGCCGATCGACTTCAGCTTCTTCAGCACCAGCTCGTCGGGCTCCCCGGTTTCGGGCAGGCGGTAGTGGCGCTGGAAGCGGCGGATGGCGGCCTTGGTCTGGGTGCCGGCGACGCCGTCGACCTCGACATCCGCATAGGCGATGTTCGACAGGCCGCGCTGGATCTGCAGCACGAGGTTCGTGGGCTGAACGGGGGCGTTCGGCTTCTGGGAGACGGGCGTGGCCACGGGCCTGCCGGAACTGGAGGCCCCGTTCGGGATATTGGCGGGCGGCGTCATCGTCGGCTTGCGCTCGGAGGCGCGGATTGCGGCGGCAACCGGGTCTTCGCCGCGCGCATTGGCGCTCTCGGCCGGGCGGGCGGGCGAGACAGGCCGGGGCGGCTGGACCAGGGACTGCGCAGGCCTTGCCGGCGCGGCCGGTGTGGCGCGTGCTGTCTCGGCGGGTTTTGGCGCTGCGGGCTGAGCGTCAGGAGGGGTTGCCGGCTGGGCGGCGGCCTGCTGCGGCGCCGGGCGCGGCATCGGCGCGACAACCGTCGGCGCGGGCGCTGCCGTCTGGGCAGGTGCTGCGGCTGGCATTGCGGTCGGCGCGGCGGCCGGAGCCGGCGCTACGACGGTCGGATCGGCCCGCTCGATACGAAACGTGGTGACATCGGCGGGCGCGGTGCGCCTTGCCGGACGATAACCGGCGATCTGGTTCGGGTTCTTGGCGTCGCGGGTGGCGAGGAACGGGGACGGATGGCCGCCCGGTTGGTACCAGAGCGCATTGCCGGCGACGAAGGAGAAGACGATGCCGAAGGCAGCGCAGCCGAACAGGGTCTTCGGCCGGCGCGCAGCAGCACGCGCTCCCGCCAGCAGCAGGTTCGACAGAATGCCCGGTTGCTTGACAGTTTTTTTTCTGTCAGGCGATTTTCGCTTCCGCGCGGTCATCGATAAAATCCTGTTCGTCCATCATGGCCGCATGCCGGGCTGCCCTCAGCCGCGGCGGGAATTCGACTTTTTCCTCCCGGGAGTCATCCCGTTTTGCTTCGACGCCCGAGCCGTCTGCCGGCAGGGAGATCGTCACCACGGTCCCCTCGCCCGGACGGCTGACGATCGTAAAACGACCGCCATGCAGCGCCACCAGACCTTTTACCAGAGAAAGTCCGAGACCGGTACCTTCGTAGGTGCGGGTATAGGCGTTTTCCACCTGCATGAACGGCTGGCCGATATATTGCAGCTTTTCCGCCGCGATGCCGATGCCGGTGTCGCTGACCGAAATCTTGACGTCATCGCCCTCGAGCACGGCGTCGATCGACACCACGCCGCCGGGGCCGGTGAACTTGATCGCATTGCCGGCCAGGTTGATGAGAATCTGCTGCACGGCGCGGCGGTCGGCGATCACTTCGCCGAGCCCGCGGGGCGCGCGGCTCGTCAGCGTCACGCCCTTTTCGCGGGCGGTCAGATCGAGCATGGCACGGCAGGTTTCCACGGCTTCGGCGATGGCGAAGGGTTCGGCGAGCAGTTCGTAACGGCCGGCCTCGATCTTCGACATGTCGAGCATGGTGTTGACGACGGACAGGAGATGGCCGCCGGACTGGCGGATCAGGCCGACATATTCGCGCTGGCGGTCGTTTTCGAGCCGGCCGAAATATTCACCGATGAGCACGTCGGAAAAACCGAGAATGGCGTTGAGCGGGGTGCGCAGCTCGTGGCTGACGGCAGCGAGGAACCTCGACTTCGCCTCATGGGCGGAGCGCGCCTCGGCGACATTGGCCGCGGCTTCCAGACGGAGCTGCTCTTCTTCCGACATGTCGCGCGCCTGCGCCAGGACGTAGAGGAGTTCTCCTTCGCCATCGCGGATGGCGGTCATGTCGAGGCGAACGGACAGGAACTGGCGGCCGGCCGCCGAGTATGGCCGTTCGATGCGGATATCGGCAGCGGCGCTTGGCACACCCTGGCGCAGCATGTCGAAAGCCTGGACGAGGCCGATCCGGTCGGACACGTGGACGCGCTCGGCAAGCGGCTCACCGGCCGCCTCGCGCAGGCTTGGCGGAAACAGATGCTGATCGCGACCGCCGGTCTTCACCAGCAGGCCATGCGGATCGAGAATGAGCGACAGGCCCGGCATCGCATCGAAGGCAGCGTCTTCCGGCGCAGGCTGAGCAACGGGAGCCACGGCATGGCGCGGAAAGGCGAAGGACGCGGCCGCGGCCAGAAGGAAAAGCGACAGAACCAGCGCCACGCCGACGGGCAGGGCCAGCGCCGGCGGCAGGAGCAGCGCAAGCGCCGGCGGCACGGTGACGAATGCGGCAAGGCCACAGAACACGAGCCGGCGGAACTGGGCAATTTCACCGGGACGCGCGGTGTCGCCCTCGCCGAGGCGCGTCAGCCAGCGGCTTGCGGTCTCGTCGACCAGCATGACCGCCTTTCCGGCAATGTTACTCAATACGCGCACGCAAAACCCTGCACAGACTCGTTTATCGAAGCCGACAATAGGCCCCCGTGGCTTAAGGAAAGGATAAAAGAAGGGGTGTCTGGAAGTCCCGCAATGGGCCAAAATCCGGCTTTGGGACAGAAGGACCAAGCCTTCTGAGCTTGTGGTTAACGCGACGTAAGCGGCGGATTTGCTTCGATTTTTCGCAATGCGTTAACCTTTGTGGCAAACCAGCCCCCGACAAAGCCCGGGGTTTCGGGCGGACCGCCGCAATTATGCTTAACATCGATCGCTAAAATTCGATTCAAGTTCGCTGCAAAGACGCTGCAAATGCCGATATTTCGCATTTTAAGCAAATTTGCCGAAAAACCGAACGATCCCGTCAAAGCCATATTTGCTTCCCGGCGGTACAACCATGTTCAAGACCGGCACAGATCCGGCGGCCCGCTCGAGACCCAAGAGCGGGAAAAACAGGTGGATAGAACGATGTGGTTTCTCATCAAGGGAAGTATGTGGTTCGCGGCGGTGCTGGTAGTGCTCTCCTACTTCAGCAGCAAGCCGGCGACCGAGACCGACGGGCTTTCGCCCCTGCAGGTCAGCAATGCATTTTCGGCTGCGACCGAAGCCTATCAATATGTGAGCGCCATCTGCACCGAAAAGCCTGAGGTCTGCGAAAAGGGTGCCGAGACCTTCTCGGCGCTCGGCACGAGGGCCAGGCAGGGCGCCCAGGTCGCCTTCGAGCTGCTCGACAAGCAGTTCGGCGACAAGGGCACCCGGACCGCGGTGCTTGCCGATCCGGAGCCGACCCCATTCCCGGCCAAACAGGCTGAAACGGCAGCCGCTACCGGCGCCGATACGATCTTCACCGGCACCGTGCCGGTCCCGCAGAAACGGCCGACCCACTAATCCCTCGCACCAGGTCGGCGCACCAGATCGGCCTGATACCGGACGTCTGATCCGAATTCGAATTTCAAAGCTTGCACCGGGCTCTCAATGCCACGGTTCCCGGTGCCTGATCTGCCTGCCCTGTCATTCAGCATTTGCTGACGCCGTGAGGTTTACCCCTCACGGCGTTTTTTTTGCTTTTATCCCGGCCTGCAGTGCCTATATGGAGCGGATAGAAGAACCGGAGCGCTTATGGCCAGCCTCGAGCAGATCATCGAAGATTTCGAATACCTCGACGAGTGGGAAGACCGCTATCGTTACGTGATCGAACTCGGCAAGGCGCTGCCGGACCTTCCCGACGACCAGAAGACCGCGGAGAACAAGGTGCAGGGCTGCGCGAGCCAGGTCTGGCTGGTCAGCCATCTCGGGGACGGCAGCGCCGACCCGGTGATGACCTTCGACGGCGATTCGGACGCCCATATCGTTCGCGGCCTCGTCGCCATCGTGCTCGCCGTCTATTCAGGCAGGACCGCCTCCCAGATCGCCGCCACAGACGCGATCGAAATCTTCGACCGCATCGGCCTGGTCGAACACCTGTCGTCCCAGCGCGCCAACGGGCTGCGTTCGATGGTCAAGCGCATCCGGGAAGAGGCGCGGATCAGGGCTGCGGCTTAGGGCGCAAAGCCCCCTCGCCCCTGCCCTCGGGCCAGGTGGCGAGCGCTTGCTCGGCAACGGCCTCCAGCGTGTCGCGACTGAAGCCGGCCTTGGCCTGCACCGCCATGCCGTGAAGAACGGCCATCAGGAATGCCGCAAGGGTGTCGGGCCTCGCCGTCTCCGGCAGGTCGCCCTCGGCCTTTGCCCGCTCGAAGCGTTCGCGAAGCTGCGCCTCGCCTTCAGCGCGCGACTCTATCAAGGCCTGGCGGACAGGCTCCGCTTCATCCGATCCCGCCAGCACCCCCTGGATGGCGAGGCATCCCGTATGGTCGGGATAACGGGTGGTGAGGTCGATCGCACCCTGCAGAACGTGCGCCGCAACCTCGCGCGCCGTGGGCAACTGGAGTGCCGCGGGAAGATAGTCCACATAGCGCTCGTAGTAGCGTGCCAGGACCTTGCGGAAGAGCGCTTCCTTGTTGCCGAAGGCGGAATAGAGGGCCGGCCTTTCGACACCTGCCGCCTCCGTCAGGTCGGCATAGGAGGCACCTTCATAGCCCTTGCGCCAGAAGACGCATAACGCGGCGTCGAGCGCCTTCTCCACATCGAATTCGCGATGGCGTCCCATCAGCTCTGTCCTGTTATTTTCATAACGATCGTTATTAAACGGCTTGACCGGCCCTGTCAAATTCCATACCGATCGTTATCGTAACATACGTTATGAAATTGGGCGCCGCTTGGCAGGATCGAGCGGAGCCCTCGTCGAATTGGGAAAGGATACTCATGTCCAACATATTCAAGGGGAAGGTCGTCCTCATTACCGGCGGCTCGCGCGGCCTGGGTGCCGCGACGGCGGAAGCCTTCGCCGATCACGGAGCGGACGTCGCGATCAGCTACGCGGCCTCGGCCGACAAGGCGAAGGCCGTCGTGGAAAAGCTCAGGGCAAAGGGCGTTCGCGCGATTGCGGTCAAGAGCGACCAGGCCGACCTTTCTTCCGCAAAACCGCTGATCGACAGGGTGATGGCGGAATTCGGCAGGCTCGACATCCTCGTCAACAATGCCGGCATCGCCATCCAGGGCCAGATGGTCGACGATCCGGAACTCGACTGGGACAACTATAATCGCCAGTGGCAGGTCAACGTGCTCGGCACGATCGCCAACACCCGCGCGGCGGCGCAAAAGCTGACCGACGGCGGCCGGATCATCTTCGTCGGCTCCCTCCTCGGCTCCTACGTCCCCTTCCCCGGTGTCGCCGACTATACCGGAACCAAGTGGGCGCTTGCCGGCTATGCGAAGGGCATCGCGCGCGACCTCGGGCCTCGCAATATCACCGTGAACGTGGTTCAGCCGGGAATCATGCCGACGGACATGGCGGCAGACGTTGCCGGCGAGCTTCCGAACCGCGACGCCATTCTCGACATGCATCCGATCCGCCGCATCGCAACCCTCGAGGAAGTGGCCGAAACCATCTGCTTCCTGGCGGGACCCCATGCGGGCTACATCAACGGCGAGACCGTGAATGTAGCCGGCGGTCTCGGGATCTGAGCGCCGAAGCCCGGACCTTCGACGGAGAGGCCCGGTCACCAGTCTGAAAATCCCTGAGCTTCAAATGAAGCTCAGGGATTTGGCGTCAAGGGATCAGGCTTCCGCTGCTTTGGCAGCCATTGTGGCCTTTGCCCACCAGACCAGCTCGTCGAGCGCCGTTTTGGCAGACGGCAGCAGATTTGCCTCGATCTCCTCGATCGGCTTGTTGCCGCCCCTGGGGGCGACCGCCATGAAGTCTCCGCCACCGATATGGACGGCGGCGTGGGTCGATACCATCTGCAGCTCGACCCCGATGCCGCGCAGGTGTTCCACGGCGCGCGACGCGCCCGTGCCGCCATAACCGATGGCGGTAAAGGGCTTCCGGATCCATTCCTTGTAAGCCTGGTCGAGGGCGTTCTTGAGCACGCCGGTGAGCGAGTGATTGTATTCGGCGACCACGAAAATGTAGCCGTCAAAGCGGCCGACGGTTTCCTGCCAGCGGACAGCTTCCGGATTTTGGCTCGGCATCCACATGTTCGAGGCCATCTCGTCGAAGAACGGCAGCGGATGGTCGCGCAGATCGACCAGTTCGACCTCTATGTCGTCACGCGCCTGCGCCTGCTTCAACATCCACTGTGCCGGCTTGTCGGCAAAGCGGGTGGGGCGGGTAGAGCCGATAATGACCGCGATTTTGGGCTTCGGAACCATGGTATCCTCATGTATGTTGGTTTCTGTCCGTAACCATCTATCCGAGGATCCGGTGCCCCATCAAGACAGCACTTTTCGGAAACCAGGTAACCGCGAGGATACCGTGTCCTGCGGGCCGATCAGCCGCATGCTGGCCCGGATCAGCGACAAGTGGACGCTTCTGGTCGTGCGCGTTCTGGGTAACGGCCCTCTTCGCTTCAATGCACTGAAGCGCGAGATCGGTGAGATCAGCCAGAAGATGCTGGCTTCCACTCTTCGCGATCTCGAGGAGAATGGTTTCGTGACGCGGACCGTCACCCCGACGACGCCTCCGCAGGTGGAATATGCCCTGACGGACCTCGGCCGGGATTTCTGGGAACCAGTCCAGGCGCTGGCCGACTGGACCCATGCGAACTCCCCGAGGATCGACGCCGCCCGCGCCGCCTATGCAGCGAAACGGGCGGCGCAGTAGGCCGGTGCTTCTGGCATTTGCAGCGTCAGCCTGACAAGTCTTCTCCGTCACAGGACCGGCCGGTAATCCTCGGCTCCCCAGTGGTGGTTCTGGCGGCGTTTTGCCGGAGCCGGCGGCGCATAATGGCGGGCGAGCGCCAGCAGCGCGGTACGCAGCATGAGTTTGGCCGAGCGGGCCGGCCATTGGCGTTCGCGTTCCACCGTCTCAAGACCCTTCGCAAAGCAGCAGACATCCACCGCGACGCCGGAAAGTTCCGGCCCCATCGCTTCCACCGCCCTCGAAAAACGGTTGCGGGCCGATATCGCGCTGTCGGCGATGTCGGCCTGGCCGCCGGCGGTGCCCTTGGCGCGGGTGGCGAGCCGCGGCTCCCAAGAGGCGGTAACGCGGGGCTGGAGCTGTCCGCGAGTGAAATCGGTGAGCAGCCGCTCGCCCGCTTCCAAGGCTTCGGCCGGCAAAAAGGGTTTTCCGTCGCGGTCCTTCATCCGTGCGATCACGCCGAGCGGTGATTCGGCCAGGTTCCGGCGCACCGGCTGGCGGGCGCCGTCGATCTCGGCCGAAGCCATGACGATCTCGCCATGCTGCTCGACGAAGGCCTCCTCGCCGGTCACCAGCGCACGGCGCAGGAAGCTGGACGCCGCCGCACTTGCGGCAATCCTTCCGTCGCCAAGCTGCGCCAGCCCGAGCGAGCGGGCCTGGGCGATCACCGCTTCGGGATAGGCTCGTTCCTCCGCCCCGACGAGCCTGATCTCACCCGCCTCACCCGCCGTGATCGCGCAGTCGCCGCGGGCGAGCTGGCGGATCAGTCGCAGGAGGTGCCGCCTGAGGGTCGGGTCCGCGGCCTTGTCCATCACGGGTTTCCGGATTGCTTCAGTCATGGGCCGCTACCTCCGAGAGGCCGAAAACGGCGGTGACGATGCGCTCGACGGCCGAGACGAACTCGTCGAAGGCGAGGTCGTCGCGGCGATCCTCGACCACGTGGCAGGCGTGACCGACGGTGGTGCGGTCGCGGCCGAAAGCCTCGCCGATGTCGCTCATCGAAATCTGGAGCGCCACATGGCAGACATACATGGCGATCTGGCGCACATGGCAGGAAAGCCGGCGCCGGTCGCGGCGCAGCATCACCCTATCGCCGAAAAGCTGTACCAGCTCCGAGACCATCTGGCGGACGATGCGGCAGGCGCTCTTGAGCGGCAGGCTGGCTGGAAGCATCGGCGAACCGGCCGTGTCCAGCGGCACGGGCGGGGAAAACGGCAAAGAGGAAGGCGGGACGGAGGGCTGGAAATATCTCTCGAAAGGCATGACAACTCCTCAATTAATAGGAATTAATTCATACACCCTAGAGCAAAAACGGGGACGCTGGAAACCGCCTCCACGCAATTATAGGCTGAAATTGTTGATAATTTCCACAAGCTCCCGAAAGATAATGGGATTTTTTTCCTTTACCCATCCCCGCGATGCCTGTTTCAAAAAAGAAAAACCGGGCACTCAATCGGCCCGGTTCTTTATCCGCATCTTTACGTCGATGCCAAAACCAGCCACCCCGCCGCTGTTGCGATCGGTCCTCATCGGGCTGGTCTCAAATCCTCCCTGCCTTGTCGGGCGTCGCCCCGGATCAGGCCTTGCCGCGCTTGCGGCGCTGGCCGAGACCCATTTCCTTGGCGAGCCTGGAGCGGGCTTCCGCATAAGCGGGGGCCACCATCGGATAGTCGGCCGGCAGGCCCCACTTCTCGCGATACTCTTCCGGCGTCATGTTGTAGTGAGTCATCAGATGCCGCTTCAGCGACTTGAACTTCTGCCCGTCCTCCAGGCAGATGAGATAGTCATCCTCGATCGATTTCTTGATCGGAACCGGGGGCTTCGGCTTTTCGATGGCCACGACAACCGGTGCCGGCGAAGAGGTGTTGCTCAACGCCGAATGCACGTCCGCGATCAAATTCGAAAGATCGCTGACTGGCACAACATGGTTGCTCACATAGGCGGCCACAATATCTGCGGTCAGCTCTACCAGCAGATCCGGGCTTTTGCCCAATGCGACGTCTGTCATTTCCTGTCTCCTGTTTAAGTGACTGGCTGGCCCCGCGACCTCCGCGACACCTGCCCGTTCGTAGAGTCTCCCGGAGAAAACCTATGCCGCCCCGCCGTCTTGCGACCGAAGCCTACCCCTAAGCTTCATGCGGAAAAGAAAACGGTTCACACCGGATATTGCGCTCGATTGGAACCTTCCCTTGCGTGTGAACGGCGTTATTGTTCCTCATCGGAAGAACTTGTCGACTCACCAAAATGACGAGGGAACGCCTAATCTAGAACAACATCTGCACTCTACTTGTAATGAAGTACCACTGCTTCGCTTCATCTCCAAGTGCGAATTTTGCCGGTTACCAGCCTTTCTGCCGCCTATATCGCCCCTACATCAGCTTTACTGATGAATAGATGGGCATTTGCTCAGTCGCGACAGGGTTATAACTCGGTCCAGAAGGGATTATATTCGCTTATCGTAATCCTTCATTTCATCCCGGACGGACTCAGCGCAAAGTGGATAGCCAACCTTGTGTGCTGCCATAGCGAGCAGATGCGCCGAAATCGGCGCTGTCAGCACGAAGAAAAAGAAGCCTGCAAGCGCTCTTGCAAAAGTCGGCAGATCGCCCGCATGGACGCCGACCGCAAGCAACAGGAGCCCGGAGCCGACCGTGCCCGCCTTGGATGCGGCGTGCATGCGGGTATAGAGGTCCGGCAGACGATTGAGGCCGATCGCCGCCACCAGCGCGAACCCGGCGCCGCCAAGGGTCAGAAGAGCGGTGATCGCGGCCAATAGAATATCCATCATTTCTTCGCCTTCCGCCGGACGGCCGGCCCGGTGCCGGATGGGCGCCTTGCCGCGGATTTGCGTCGCGATTCGGGCACCGACGCCGTGAACGTCTTCATCATGTCTCCCTTCGGCGCCTCCCTGTTGCCGCGCGACAGGATGAACCGCGCAAAAGCCACGGTCGCGAGGAAGCCGACGAGGCCGAGCGAGATGGCGATATCGATATAGAGCGTGAAGCCGGTGCGGACGGCGATCAGCGCGATGAAGCCGATGACGATGCCGGTCAGCATGTCGAGCGCCACGACCCGGTCGGGAAGCGTCGGCCCCTTGATCACCCGCCACACGGTGAGCAGGAAGGATAAGCCAAGCACCACAAGCGCCAGCCAGACCGCGTAGGAAATGATCATTTCAGCCGTCGTCATCGGAACGCCTCCATGATCTTGCGCTCGAAGCCGTTGGCGATATCCCGTTTCGTGGCTTCGACATCGGAACAGTCGATCGCGTGGACGAACAGCGTCTTGCGGTCCTCGGAGACGTCGACCGACAGCGTGCCGGGGGTCAGCGTGATGAGGTTGGCAAGCAGGGTGATCTCGAAATCACGGGTGACGGTCAGCGGGAAGGCAAAGATGCCGGGCTTCAGGTCCATGTGCGGCCTCATCACCAGCACCGCCACCTTCCAGGCCGACAGCGCCAGTTCCTTCAGGAACAGGGCGAGCAGCGACAGGATGCGGCCGAGCCGCCGCCAGTAACCGCGGGCGCCCATCTCGTCGCGGACGATCCAGAGCACGAGCGTCGACAGCGCAAAACCGAAGATCAGGTTATGCAGCGTGGCGCTGCCGGTGACCGCGACCCAGACGACAGCAAAGACCAGTGACAGGATATAAGTGATCATCGCGCTGTCCCTCCCGGGAAGACCGACTGGATATAGGCCGCGGGCTCGCCGAGCCCCGCCGCCGCCCTCTGGGCGAGATCGAGCAGCGGTTCCGGCAGCAGGCCGAAAAGAACGACGAGCGCGGTCAGGCAGCCGAGCGGCAGGGCGATACGCCAATCGGCGGGCGAGCCGGCCGGAACGGCGGCCTCGGGAACAGGGTCGGGCTGCGGCCGCCAAAAGGCAAGCAGGAAGACGCGGGCGAGCGCCAGCGTGACCAGGAAGGCGGAAAGGAGGATCGCCGCGGCCAGCCACCAGGCGCCGATATCGAGCGAGGCTTTCAGGAGCGCCACCTTGGGCCACAGGCCGGAGAGCGGCGGCAGGCCGGAGGCGGCGAGGAACAGCAGGAAGGCGGCGGCCGAGAACCACGGCGCCTTCCGGTATAGCCCGCCGAGGCCGGAGAGCGCCCAGGTGCCGCCGAGCCGGCCGACTTCCCCCGACACCAGATAAAGCGCGGTCATGGTCACCACCGAATGCAGCGCGTAGAGGATGGCGCCGCTGACGGCCGCCGGCGTGCCGATCGCGACGCCCGCCATCATGTTGCCGATGCCGGCGATGACCACGTAACCAACGAGCCGGCGGATATCGTTCTGCGCCAGGGCGCCGAGCGCACCGACCAGCATGGTCAGCGCCGCCGAGATGGCGACGATCAGGCTCAATGCCTCGCGCTCGACGGGGAAGAGCATGATGGTGACGCGGATCAGCGAATAGATGCCGACCTTGGTGAGCAGCCCGCCGAACAGCGCCGACACGACCACGCGCGGCGTGTGATAGGAGGCCGGCAGCCAGAAATTCACCGGAAAGGCGGCGGCCTTCATCGCAAACGCCAGGATGAACAGTGCCGTCAGCGTCGTCAGCGGCGCGGTCTCGCGCAGGCCTGCCGCCTTGCGGGCGATATCGGCCATGTTGAGCGTGCCGAAGATCGCATAGAGGTAACCGACCGCGATCAGAAACAGGGTCGTGCCGATCAGGTTGAGGACCGCGTATTTCAGCGCGCCGTCGATCTGCTCCGGCTGCGAGCCGAGGATCAGGAGGCCGAAGGACGAGATCAGCAGGACCTCGAACCAGACATAGAGGTTGAAGATGTCGCCAGTCAGGAACGCGCCCGTGACGCCGGCCATCAGCAGCATCAGGAACGGATAGAAGCCGTAGCGCCGGCCGCTCGCGTCGATATCGGCGAGCGCGAATATGCCGGCGGCAAGTGCGACGACGGCCGCCGCGAGCGCCATGACCGCGCCGAAAAGGTCGGCGGTAAACGCGATGCCGAACGGCGGCAGCCAGCGGCCCATCACCATGGTGACCGGACCATGCACCGAGACGCGCCAGAGCAGAGCGGCATCGAGGAGGACGAGCAGTGCCAGCCCGGCAATCGCGATGCCGCCATGCAGGCGGACGGACTTGCGCACCATCATCAGCACGGCGCCGAGGCCGATCATCAGCGCGACGGGGAGAACGACCAGCCAGTCGGGAAACGCCGGGGCGGCGAGGATCAGGGCTGCGGAGAGGTCGACGGAAGGAGAGGCCATCAGTGGACGCCTCCCGGTGGACTGCCGGTTTTCCCAGGTCGAGCCATTCGCCCCGACCCGCTCTTGCAGTCTCCCGCGAGCGCAAGGCGATGCCATATGGGATGCGAGGCGGTGCGTGGAGCCCCTCCCCCTTGTGGGGAGGGGTTGGGGAGGGGTCTTCGCCGCGAATAAAACCCCTCCCGCCTGCCGGCCACCCTCCCCACAAGGGGGAGGGTTAAGGGTGCCGGACCGCCTCGCGTCCCATATCGCTCAACAGAAAGTGGAGAGATAGCGAGCGGGGAGCCAGCCCCTGGCCGATCCCCCCCCATGTGGGGGAGATGCCCGGCAGGGCAGAGGGGGGTGCCGAGGGCGAGAGAACCGATGGCGTAGCAACAAGTATCCAGCGAAAACTGCAAAACCATCCTCTCAGTATCCCAGCGGCGGGAGTGGTTCTTGCCGCGGTTCGGCGAGCCGCATCTCGTCGGTATCGTCGGTGCCGAGTTCCTGGTAGGCGCGGTAGGTCAGCACCAGGAGGAAGGCGAAGAAGGAAAACGAGATGACGATCGCCGTCAGGATCAGCGCCTGCGGCAGGGGATTGGCGGCGCCTGGCGACAGCGTGTCCATGCCGGCCGGGATGATCGGCGGCACTTCGCGGGTGAGCCGGCCGGCGGTGAAGAGCAGCAAGTTGACCGCGTTGCCGAGCAGCACCACGCCCAGGAGGATGCGCACCGTGGATTTCGACAGGATGAGGTAGATGGCGCCCGCAAAGAACAGGCCGATCAGGATCGAAAACAGTGCTTCCATCAGTCCTCCCCTTCCGCGTCGGAGCCCGGCTCCTGTTCGAGCGCAAGCGCGATCGAGGTGATCGCCCCGACCACGACCAGATAGACGCCGATATCGAAGGACATCACGGTCGAGAGCGGCAGCTCCACGTCGAAAATGACCGGATAGACCCAGAGCCCGGTCATGAACGGCACGCCGAAGAAGATGGACAGCACGCCGGAAAGGGTGGCGAGCAGCAGGCCGAAACCGGCGATCGCCATCGGATGGAACCGGATCGCGCGGCGTACCGACGGCACGCCGAAGGCGATGCCGTAGATCGCCAGCGCCGAGGCCGCAATCAACCCGCCGATGAACCCGCCGCCAGGTTCGTTATGGCCGCGCAGCAGGACGAAGACGGAGAACAGCAGCATCAACGCGGTCAGAGAGGGGGCGACGGTGCGCAGGATGAGAGTGTTCATGGATGAGCACCTCGTGCGTTGGTTGCCACCACTTCTTTGAGGTTGAACAAGGTCCGTTCCCTTCGCAGGTCGAACCCTGCAAGCCCCCCTCGGCCCTGCCGGGCATCTCCCCCTCGGGTGGGGAGATCGGCTGGGCGCACGGGCATCGCTCTAGCCGCAACGTTTGAGATGGCCGAAATCTCACCGCGAGTCGATCTCCCCCCTTGAGGGGGAGATGCCCGGCAGGGCAGAGGGGGGTAAGCCACACCCGTCAACGCCGCGTCTCCATTTTGTCGTCCGCAACCTTTTTGCCCGCCCTCACCCGGATCAGTGCCAGGACCGCGAGCGCGGTCACCATCACCACCGCGATCTCGCCCAGCGTATCCGTGCCGCGGAAGTCGACGATGATGACGTTGACGACGTTGGCGCCGTGGGCGACGGTCTTGGAATAGGTGTTGAAAAAATCGGTGAGCACCGTGTCGAACGGCGCCTGCGTCGATTTCAAAAGCAGCAGCGTGAAGCCGAGGCCGCAGGCGACCGCAACCATGCCGTCGAAGAGCGACTGTCCCAGGGGCCGATGATCCCGCGGGGTGAGCCGCAGCCGCGTCATCACCAGCGCGAGGATGACGACCGACAGGGTCTCGACCATGAACTGGGTGAACGACAGGTCCGGTGCGCCGAACAGCAGGAAGATGACCGCGACGGCAAAACCCTGGATGCCGAGCGAGACGATCGCCGTCAGCCGGTCTTTTGCGCGCAGCACGGCGATGAGGCCGATCACCGCGATTGCGAAGAACGCCGCTTCCTGGACCAATAGCTCTTCCGGCCAGGCGGGCATCGCCGGCAGTTCGCCGAACAGGAAGGGCGGGACGAGCAGCGTCACGGCCAGCAGGATGAAGGTGGCGGTGATGTAGATTTCCAGCCGACCCGGCTGGACGAGACGGGTGACGGCGACGGATAACCGCACCAGGCCGGAGACGACATGATCGAAACCTCGGTCCGGTCCGGGGCCAAGGCTTTCCACCGCCCGCACCATGAAGGCCCGAAGGTCCGTCAGCCGCCAGAAGGCGAGCGCGCCGAGCAACACGGTGATCACCGACAGAAGCAGCGGCAGGCCCAGATGCGGCACCGTCGAAATGTCGATGACGATCTTCTGGTCGGTGACCGCGCTTGCCATCGGCGAGGAGATGTAACGATGGGCCAGCCCGGAAAAGAGTGCGGCAGCCAGGCCGAGCACCGAGAGAACCACCGGGCCCAGCCAGAGCGTCATTGGTCCTTCGTGGGCATGTTTCGGCGTCTCGACATGGGGACCGAGAAAGGGTTTCAGCGCCACGGCGAAGCCAATCGCGAACATCAGCGCATTGCCGATGACGGCGAGGCCGGTGAAAAACACGGCGCGTGGATTGCCGGCGGCGAGTGCCGCATAGATCTCCTCCTTGGCGAGGAAACCGAAGAACAGCGGCAGGCCGCCCATCGAGAGCGCCGCCAAAAGCGCCGCGCCGAAGGTGACCGGCATGGCGGCGCGCAGGCCCCCGAGCTTGGTGACGTCGCGGGTGCCGGCCTCATGATCCACCGTGCCGGCGACCATGAACAGCGCGCCCTTGAACAGCGAATGGGCGACGAGATAAAGCACCGCCGCCTCGACCGCATGAGCCGAACCGAAGCCGGTCAGCATGACCAGGAGACCGAGCGAGGCCATGGTCGTATAGGCGAGCATCAGCTTCAGGTCCGTCTGGCGGACGGCGAGGAACGTGCCGGCAATCAGCGTGATACCGCCGAAGAAGGGCAGCAGGATCACCCAGGCGGGCGTATCCCCCATGACCGGGTTCAGCCGCATCAGCAGATAGACGCCGGCTTTCACCATGGTCGCCGAATGCAGGTAGGCCGAGACAGGCGTCGGCGCTTCCATGGCGTTCGGCAGCCAGAAATGGAACGGAAACTGCGCCGACTTGGTGAAGGCGCCGGCAAGCACCAGCAGCAGGGTTGCAAGATAGAACGGGCTCTGGCGCAGCCCGTCGCCGAGATGCACGAGCAGCGAAAGCTGGGTGACGCCGGTTATGTTCCAGAGGAAGACGAGGCCGGCGAGCAGGCAGAGCCCGCCGCCGCCGGTGACCACCAGCGCCTGAAGTGCTGCACGCCGCGCCGCCTCCCGCTCGTGATCGAAGCCGATCAGCAGGAAGGAGGTGATCGAGGTCAGCTCCCAATAGACGAACAACATCAGAAAACTGTCGGAGACCACGAGGCCGAGCATGGCGCCCATGAAGGCGAGGATGAAGGCCATGAAGCGCCCCTGCCCCTCATGCCCCTTCATGTATCCGCCGGAATAAAGGACGATCAGGGTGCCGATGCCGGTGATGAGAAGCGCGAAGGTGAGCGACAGGCCATCGAGGAACCAGGAGAAGGAGAGGTTGAAGCTCGGCGCCCAGGCATACCCCCCGGTCACCACCTCGCCGGCGGCGATTTCGGGCAGGAAGGTGCAGAAATGCGCAAATGCGAGCGCCGGGGCCAGTGCCAAAACCCAGGCGGCCTTGTCGCCCAGAAAGCGGGTGAGGACAGGCGCCAGAACGGAAGCGAGGAAGGGAAGGAAGAGTGCGAAGAACGTCAACGCCGGCGCATTGGCAGCCATGTCATCTCCACGCTTCAGAAGCCCCACACCGCCCGACCGTTCGGAGGCAAGTGATTTTCTATGGGAAACCTGGCCTCGCCTCAAGCGGAACCGGACGAAACACACAGAAACGCGCGTTTTCGGGAATTCGATGGCAAGGGCGATCAGCGCTTAAAGGGGCGCCTTCGCGCCATTGGCGGTCATAGCTCCGTGTAGATCCGGTAAAGGACCAGAGCGGCCAATGCTATCACTGCGACGGCAAAGGCCTGCTCCACCCGCCGGAGCCACCGCGACTTCGCTGGCGCCCCGGAAAAAATCCCGCTTAGTAAATTCCCTAGGAAATCTAGAAACTCGCTCATCGTACCCCATCGGGACTATCGCAACGCGCCTATCATTGCGCTGGATCTCTTTTGACTGGCTTTCGATACATGCTCAGGCCAGTACCCTAAGGTGATGCGACCGTGAGTAGTCTCAGCGGTCCGCTCTCAGCCCATCCTGACTGAGCGTCTGGACCGTCTTCTCACTAAACATAGGAAATCTGTTCTGCAACAATTGGACAACCATCGACTCTCTCGTCGTGATTGGAACGTGTTTACCGACTCGATGAGTGATCTCTTCCACGCAGCGACCATAAGCCTGCTCTAAACGGATCGTGAGTTCAAAGCCTTCGACGATTTCACCATCTGTAGCGCCCGGATTTGCGATCTTCATCCAACAGAATAGCGGGCTCTCATGGAAGACGTACGGCCGAGGATCGGTCATGCCTGCCTTCCACTCGTGTCGCCCCAAGACGTTTCGTGATCGGAAGATCTGGTAGATTGAATCATTAAGCGGAAGAGCTGAAGCCCGCTTTAAAATTGCATCTATCTCCGGAATGCCTCGCAGGCCGGCTAGGTCATCAGGTGCAATCATTCCTAGTCTCCAGGTTTCCCTTAGTGTCTCCTCCTGCTCCTGCCATGTTCGGTGGAGGATGTCGTTGCCAACCTTGGCACATCAGAACGGCTCCGTCGGTTCCCGCCTTGGCCACAGGATAGGGCATTCATTAACATCATCTAGTCACGATGTGGTGGTGCGGATGGGGAGCAACATGACGATCGGCCAGAAGGTAGCATTGCTTGCATTCGTGATGCTCGTTGCATTCGCGGGAATTGTCTCGCGACACCTATTGTTCGGCAGCTTCAACATGGGGGACAGGACAGGCACGATCGGACTGATGGCGATAATGCTCGCGCTCATCCTTGGGACGGCAACAGCGGCGATTTTCCCCGAAGCCTTCTAAGCTCGGCCCCTCCGCCCCGGCCGAAATAGCGGGCAAGAGCTCGTTGTTTCGGTGCAGCTTGTCGGCTAGCTTCCGATGAATTGGAGGCAATATGTCCGTTCTAACCAGTGTAACGATTTCCATCGCACTGATAGCGTCAGCTTCAGGTGCCGGTCTAAATGACTTCAGCATTTACGGCGGTGGGGATCGGACGACTTATCTCGGATGCATGAACTGCCTAAACAAAGAACCCGATTCTGTCGGCAACACGTCGGGGAAGTACGGGGGCGAAACATCGAGTACCTCAATCAACAATATTTATTCCGAGTACGCAGATGAAACGTCGGACACGAGCGTCTGCAATAAGTTTGCACTGAATCCCCCGATAGTGGTCGGTGCAAATGGGAAGGTCTACGGTGTATTCTCGATAAATGAGTTCGCCAAAAATCAGCATCCGACGTTTTTGCACATGGCGCGTAGCCACTGCACGCGCCTCTACGGGAGAAGGATGTTCTAGTTTTTGGACCTAGCTTTGTGATCCCACTGCGTCCGATCATCAAATGGTGGCGGCAACTTTGCACCATGAGCGGACATTGCTGGCGTCGCAAAACTGCTTATTCTGCGACCGGCCGAGCTATGTTGGGTTCGCGCTCCCGGCTGGTGCTTGGCCTATGCTTAAGCAACGGTTCGGCATCATACATCATAAGAAGGCGTCACTCAGCCGAGAATTTCACCGTCACGCCGCGCTGCCGAAAGTAGGCCTGCATCAGCTTCCTGCCAGAACGGTTGTTCTGCACGAGCTTAGCCGGGTCGAATACGGCCTCTTTCAAACCCGCTCGGGCCATCGCCGCCTTGAGAGCCGCGATATGCACGTCGATGTCGGCATTGTTCGCCTGGAGCGATTCATAAATGCGGATTGTTGCATCTGCTACGGTCGGTTCGCTCACTGTTTCACTCCTGCTGTTGTTTGGCTGGCGCTTATATTGTTGTTAGGCTGGCGCTTACCACATTTTTTCGGCTTGACCTTATTGTGGTGAAAAATCCCCTCGTCAATGTGCGGCGATAGATTGGAACATCGCGTCCGCTTTCGACGATGTGACACCAGAAGCAGGCCCGCGGAAACCAGCATTTCGGTCCGGATGCTAGGGCAACAAGGCGCCCCACACCGGACATTAACACTTTCCGGGAAGAGTGGGCGCAACTGGCACGACAATGTGCATTTCATCGGGGATGACGAGCGCCATGCCAGAAGGCAATGCAATGCAAAAATTGTCCGAGAAAGCCCCAGCTCTTGTAGTGACAGCCATACTGCTAGGGATCATTCCGCATGCCCTGATGGTGTTAGGAATCAGAGGATTTGCAATTGGTTTGACCTTTTTCTTGCTCAATTTGGCGCTCTGCGCAGCGGGGCTTATGACACGGAGATTTCGTATATTCTGGTGGTGTTGGGGTGTTGCGTCGGTCGCTTTATTCCTTCTGTTCGGAATGGCGACGCCGGTCGGGATGCTCCTAGCTCTACCTCTGCTCGTGTCCAACTGGCTTTGATCCAACGGAGTGCTTCGTCCGCTAAGGCCCCGAAACAGCCATGCCCGCATCCGCTCTCCAATCGCGGACTTTTCCTTCGCCGCCTCGATGCCTATCTATGGGGAAACGAAAGGAACCTTGCGATGTCCGATGTCATCACCCCGAAAATCCAGAAGACCGATGCGGAATGGCGCGAGATCTTGACGCCCGAGCAGTACCGCATCCTGCGGCAGGCCGGCACCGAACGCGCCTTTACCGGGCCCTTCTGGAACAGCCATGAAAAGGGCCTCTACAGCTGCGCCGCCTGCCACGAGCCGCTGTTCGTCTCCGACACCAAGTTCGATTCCGGTTGCGGCTGGCCGAGCTATTTCGAGGCGGTGAATCCGGAAGCGATCACCGAAATCCGCGACGTGTCGCACGGCATGGTGCGCACCGAAGTCCGCTGCAGCAATTGCGGCGGCCATCTCGGCCACGTCTTCCCCGACGGCCCCCCGCCGACCGGCCTGCGCTACTGCATCAACGGCCATGCAATGGATTTCGAGGCGATGAAGTGAATCTGATGTTCTCGACCATCAGGCTATAATTTCCAAATGGGCGGGCCGCTCGAGGCTCCGTCCATTTGGAAAAGATTTTCACGCCTGCTGCCGAGCCAGATATTCCGCCCGCTTTTTCTCCGTCTCCGCATAATTCTCGGCCATGCGGTCGATCTGCGCGGACAAGGGGTCGTTCTTCATGCCCTCGTAGTCGATGGTGATCGTCGGTCCTTCGAATGGCGGCATGGCATTGTATTGCCGCTGCGTCATCGCGGTGGAAGCCTTGACGATCCGGCCGCCCAGCAATTCGGCGATCTTCTCGGCCCTGTATTGCGCATTTGCCGGACCGCCGGGGATGTTAGCCTCGTCGGGCAGACCGGCCGCCAGCAGTTTGGTGATGCGTTCGCCCATCGCATCGCTCGCAGTCGTCACAACGCCCTGATTGTCGATGGTGGCGACGACCCTGCCTGCGATGGTGATTGTCGCATAGGTCTTCATGCGCGGATCGTTCGAATAGTCCGGGAAGGACCGCTCGGTATACTGGCTTTCGAGGTAGCTCTTGTTCGCCTCCATGCGCCGCCGCGCTCCCTCCATGAATTGCTGGTACTCGTCTTCCGGCAATTCGGCGACGTTGATCGCCTTGAGGTTCGAACGGTCGAGGACAATCGCGTTGACGACCTTGCCCATGAAATTGATGGTCACCGTCGAAGCGCCGCCATCGGCCTGCGCACCATCGGCGGTTGCCGATGCCTTGCCGGCCCCGCGCGCCGAACCCTGGTCTCCGACGGCGTCCCCATAGGGATCGTCGGCCTTGGCAAGACCCGCGCCATTGGAACCTGCATGTCGAGTGGCCGCGTTGTAATAGGATGTGGATGCAATAGTGGTGGTCATGATTATTCTCCCCGAAAATATTCCCCGAAGAGAAGCATCCAAGCCTTGCGCCAACCTTGGGCTGTAAATTCATGACATTCGCGCATTCGCGCGAGTATTGCGGCAGTTCAATAATCGTCGCTGATCTCGAGCCAGTAGCCGTCCGGATCCTGCAGGTAGACGGACCGGACGCCGTCGGCACGGGTGTAGATCCGGCCTTCGTTTCTGGCCAGATCGCCGTATTTCGTGCCGGTTGCGGCGATGTGGGCGACCGTGGCGTCGAGGTCTGTCACGGCGATGCAGAGATGGGTCGACATGGTGACGTAGGTTTGGCCGAAATCGCCTTCGATCAGGTGGATCGATTGGCTGTCGCCGATGCCGAACCAGCGGATATTCGGCTTGCGGGCCTTGCACTCGATTTCCGGCAGGCGCAGGACGCGGTGATAGAATTCGGCGCTGCGGGTCAGGTCCCGGACCATGATGGACAGGTGGTTTATGCGAAGCGACGCGGCCATGCTCTCCTCCAACAGCAATCGCGGGACCGCCTGACGTCAGGCCGGGTCCTTGTCGTAGACGATGATCCCGGGCGGCAACTGCACCCAGGAATGCCGACGGTAGTCATAAACCGAATGCGGGGCCTCGGGAAGCCGGGATACCCTGTATGCTAGACCGGCAGTTCCACCGTGAAGGCGAAGCGGGCCTTTTGCCCGGCAGCAAGGGCCACGCCGTAGGGACGTTTCGCCAGGTCGTCCGAGCCGCCGAGTTCGGCCGCGGTGCCGTGCCAGGGTTCGATGCAGATGAAGGGGGCGCCGGGTTTCTGCCAGAGCGCCAGGTTCGGCAGGTTCTCGAAGGAAAATTTCAGGGCGGGACCGCCTTCGGCGGCATAGGTCAGCCCATCGCCAGCCCCTTCCGGGAAGATCATCGCATCCGCCTCGAACATCGCATGGTCGAGGGTCAGGCTGCCGGCCTTGAAGGGCGACGGCAGCTTTTCCGGGCTGACCAGCCCACCTTCCAGCCGCGTCAAAGCCGGTTCGGCGCCGTTGTCGAGGGTGATTTTGTGGGCCTTGTCCGCCGCTCCGGGAATCGGCCAGGCAAAGGCCGGGTGGAACCCAAGGCCGAAGGGCATCGGTTTTTGGTCGCGGTTCTCGACTTCGGCCGCGACCGTCAGCGTCCGGCCCTCCAGCGAATGCTCGACCGCCAGCAGGAATTCGAACGGATAGACCGCGCGTGTCGCATCCGAGGCGCCGAGCTCGTAGCGGCACATGGTCCTGCTCGACGAGGCGAGCGTGAATTTGCTGCGGCGGGCAAACCCGTGCTGGCCCATCTCATATGGCTTGCCATCGACGCTGATCCGGTTTTCCGGCGCCTTGCCGACCATCGGGAAGAGAACCGGCGACCGGCCGTTCCAGAAGGCGGCATCGCCATTCCAGAGAAACGAGCGGCCATCGGCGGCTGTCAGCGCCTGCATCTCGGAGCCTAGCGAGGAGATGTCGACGGTCAGGTACTGGTTGGAGATGCGGGTGACGTCTGACATGGCGGCTCCTTCTGGTTCCGGTTCGGAATCATGCCCTCATCTTTGCGCGCCAGACGTTTCCGTTCAATGACGCGCGAAACCTTTTCGAGCCTCAGGCCCGCATCGCCAGGACGGGCCTGCGCTCCTGTTCGGCCTTCTCCGCCATGCGGACCTCGTAGGCCTTGCCCCACTCCGCCATCACCGTCACGGCGTGGTTGAGGCTGCGGCCGAAATCGGTGGCGGAATATTCCACCCGCTGCACCTTCTCCGCAAACACTTCGCGGCGAATGAGACCGTCCGCCTCCATCTCGCGAAGCTGCTGGGCGAGCACCTTTTCGCTGACACCTGAGAGTATGCGCTTCAGCTCCCCGAAGCGGCGGGGCTCGATGTTGATCTCCCAAAGGATGTCGGTCTTCCACTTTCCACCGATCACGTTGAGGGCGCTGGCAAAACCGCAATCGTCGTCCGGCAAGCGTTTCATTCCCGTTCTCCCCTTACTGCAGAGTAACCGCTTACCCGAAGGTGCGTAATTTACCGCCTCCGGCCAGAGGCGTTATCAAAATGCCGTCTCACATATTGGAGTTCGATGCGATGACCACAATAGGGTTTCTCGGCGCCGGCCGAATGGGAACGGCACTTGTTCGTACGCTCGCGAAAAACGGCCACGAGGTGCATGTCTGGAACCGCACGGCGGAAAAGGCGCAGGCGCTCGGCGCTTTTGGGGCACGACCGGAAACGACACCCGAACGGGCGGCGGCCGGAGCGGAGATCGTTTTCGTCAACCTGCTCGACTATCCCGCTTCCGATGCGCAGCTGAGGAAGCCGGATGTCACCGAGGCGCTGAAGGGCAAGCTGCTCGTGCAGCTCACCTCCGGTTCGCCGAAGACGGCGCGCGACACCGGCGCCTGGGCGGCCGAACACGGCATCGCCTATCTCGACGGGGCGATCATGGCCACGCCGAATTTCATCGGCGAACCGGAGACGCTGATCCTCTACAGCGGGTCGGGCGCCCATTACAGGCAGCACGAAAGGGTGTTTGCCGGGCTCGGCGGGAAATCCGCTTTCGTCAGCGAGGATTTCGGGGCCGCCTCCGCGCTCGACAGCGCCCTTCTCGGCCAGATGTGGGGCACGCTGTTCGGTACGCTCCAGGCGCTCGCCATCACCAAGGCCGAAAATATCGATCCCGAAATCTACGCGAACTATCTAAAGCTTTCCCAACCCGTCATCGATGGGGCGGAACAGGATCTGAGGCAGCGGGTGCGGGACGGGCGCGACCGGGGCGACGAGGAAACCCTCGCGACGATCGCAGTCCATAATGTGGCCTTCCAGCATCTCGTGGAAATCAACACGGAGCGCGGCATCAACCCGGTGATTGCGAACGCCTTCGGCAGCCTTTTCGAGGCGGCCATCCGGAACGGCCACGCCGAGGACGACTTCGCGGCGCTGGCGCGCTTCATGGAGACCAAATGACCGAGGCGGAAAACCGGCAGGGAGAGACCACCCGCACCGCCGCCTGTTCCTGCGGCAACTTCCGGCTCACCCTCGCGGGCGCGCCGGAGCGGGTCTATGCCTGCGCCTGCCTCGAATGCCAGAAGGCGACAGGATCGGCGTTTTCCTATCGGGCCCGTTATCGCAAGCAGGCTATCGTCGCCGACGGAGGCGAGCGGCGGCGCTTCCGGCGGATCACCGACGAGGGCCGGTGGATGGACCAGGTCTTCTGCCCGAATTGCGGCACGCTGGTCTACATGGAGGCGGAGGTGCTGGAGAACGGGATCGTCGTTTCGGTCGGCTGTTTCGGCGAGCCGGATTTCGCGCCGCCGGCCGCGATCTTCTGGTCGCGCCGGCGCCATGGCTGGTACGAACCGGACGCAGAAATCCGGCTCGTCGAATAGGGCTCAGTCCTTCGCGACCTCGCCTGCATATTGATCGTCCGTCACCGCCCCCAGCCATTCCGCCGTGCTGCCGTTCAGCGCTTCCTGGATGGCGATATGGGTCATGGCGGTGGTCGGGGATGCGCCGTGCCAGTGTTTTTCGCCGGGCGGGAACCAGATCACGTCGCCGGGCCGGATGGCCCGGACCGGCTCGCCCCAGACCTGGGCGAGGCCAGCGCCGGCCGTGACGAGCAGCGTCTGGCCGAGCGGGTGGGTGTGCCAGTCGGTGCGCGCACCCGGCTCGAAGGTGACCGAAAGGGCGCGGACCCGGGCCGGCTCCGGCGCCTCGACGATCGGATCCAGCCGGACGGTGCCGGTGAAATATTGGGGCGGGGCCTTCGAAGGCTGCGATCCGCTGCGCTTGATGTCCATGGTTCGATCCTCGCTGAACGACTGGTTACATTTCATATGGGTCAGGTCATATAGGTCACAACGGGCGCGGCGTGATGTCCAAAAATTCTTGACTTCGATTTTCGCACGTTTATGCCTTTCCGTCGAAGAGCGTCGGCCTTTGAGGTTCAGTTTGCCTAAGTAATCCCCGGTCTCGACAGGTTCACCCTCCCATGTGTGGAAGAGCGATGACGCTTGCCCGCGTGGGAACACTGTTCATCGGGGTGGCGGCTTGAGACCGGTTTGGCATTGATCGTGCCAGTGCGGCCTCGTGCTGCCCTGAACCGTCCGACTAAGGCCTCCGACGCTTATCTCCCACAGTCCGGACCTTCGCCACACCGTGTGCGCCCTTAAGAGGGCTTCTTCAGTGCCGTTTCCCGCATGAACTTCCTGACCGGAAGATCAAAACGGCATGTGCGACATCCTCCATCTCGAATGGACTGCAACCCCTAAAACTCCACCCCGGCCGATCCTTGCCTGCAGCGGCTGCGGGTTATCGAGACCGTTCCGCTCCAGCGGCCGCATCCGCCTCAATGCCAATGGCAAGCGGCTCGATGCCTGGCTCATCTACAGATGCATCGCCTGCGACGGCACCTGGAACCGGCCGATCTTCGAGCGGCAGACCATCCGGGCAATCGACCCTGCCATGCTCGACGCGATGCAGGCGAGCACGCCGGACTTCGTGGCCCGCATCGAATTCGACGCGCAGGCGCTGAAGGCCAAGGCCGGACGCATCGAGGAAAGCGACGACATCGAGACCCGCAAGGCGGTGCTGCGCCACGATGCGGATTGGTGGCGGATCGCGATCACGCTCGCCCTGCCCTGCCCCGCCAGCCTGCGGCTCGACCGGCTGCTTTCGGCGGAACTGCCGCTGTCGCGCAGCCGGCTGCAGGCGCTTTTCGAGACGGGCGAGATCCAGGTCGCGCCGGAGCGGAAGGATGCCTTGAAACGCGGCATCCGCGACGGCACCCTGATCACGCTCGACCTGCGCGACGAGGCCGAGCGGCTTGCGATAGGAAGGGCGGCGACGGGCGGCTGATCAGCGATAACCCGTGGCGTCAGCCGGCTTGCCGGGCTCCTGCACTTCTTTCATGTAGCGCCAGCAATCCGGCCGCGAGCCGTCGACGTCATCGAATTCATAGACCTTGGCGAGGCCGCCGCTCGACAGCGACCGGCCGTTCCAGCGCGCCCGGTCCGGATCGGCGGCAAGGGCTGTCACCGCCCGCCCGATGAAGCGCGGGGTTTCCGAAATGCAGAAATGCGGCTGGGCGACGAGCGCATCCCGCCAGTTCTCCTCGGTCACCTGATAGATATCGAGCATCATTTCGGAGCGCAGCCAGCCGGGGGTGATCGACACGGAGGTGCTGCCCACCTTTTCCAGATCCTTGCCATGCGCCCAGGCGAGCCGGGTGATCGCGGTCTTGCAAAGATCGTAGAAGGGCGAGAGGCGGTAGTGTTCGGCATTGTATTCGGCCGTGCCGTCGGTGACCTCGACCAGCAGGCCGCCCGGCTTTTCGACCATCAGCTTCAGGGCATGATGCGCGGTGATCAGGTGCGTGTCGATCGCCAGACGCAGCATACGGAGGCCCTTTTCGAGGTCGTGCTCCCAGACCGGCTTGTCCCACTCGAAAAGCCGCTCCCCGCCCCAGATGTCGTTGACAAGGATATCCAGCCGGCCCTGCTCCCCGCGGATGCGCTCGACGAGCGCTGCGACATCCTCCGAGACGAGGTGATCGAGGGGGACCGCGATGCCCGTGCCGCCGGCTTGCGTTACCAGCTCGGCGGTATCCTCGATCGTCTCCGGCCGCCGGTATTCCGACTGCTTCTGCCGCGTCGTTCGGCCGGTGACATAAACGGTGGCGCCGGCCGCCCCGAGCTCGACCGCGATACCCCGCCCGGCACCCCGCGTGGCGCCTGCCACCAGCGCGATTTTTCCCTCGATCGGCTTTTTGTACACGTGCGACATGACTGCTCCTTCCCTTCCGGTTCCGTATGGTTAGAACTGGCGCTTCAAATCAAGGCAATATATAAACGTTTATTCGTTTATAATTCGAGAGGCAAGATGGCACGACCAAAAACCATGCCGGACAGGGACGTCCTGGCGGCGGCACTGAAGGTGATGCACGAAAAAGGCCCGGAGGCGCTGACCTTCGCCTCGCTCGCCACCGCGTGCGGGCTTTCCGGCTCGACGCTGGTGCAGCGCTTCAGGAACAAGGAAGAACTTGCCCGTGCCGCGCTGCTGTTTGCCTGGGACGATCTGGATGCCAAGACGGAAGCGGCGATCGCCGCCGCGCCGAAGACACCTCAAGGTGCCGTGGACATTCTCGTCGCGCTTTCCGGAGACTATGGCGGCATCGAAGCCTATGCCGAAGGCCTGCTGATGCTGCGGGAGGATTTTCGCGATCCGCGCCTGCGCGCCCGCGGCAGCGCCTGGGGCGAGGTTATCTCCACCGCGATCACCGCCTGTTTTGCATCGACACCCGGTAGGCCGGACAATATCGGCATGCTGATGGCCTCGCAGTGGCAGGGTTGTCTTCTCTGGTGGGGGTTCAATCCCGCGGGGCCGATCGACGCGCATGTGCGCCGGAGCCTGGAAGCGTTTGTCGCAGCGGTGCTGCCCGGACAATAGAAAAGGCCCGGGATCTTCCGGGCCTTTCGTTTACCTTCCGGCTCAGGCTGTCGGTTCAGGCGATCTTGCCGCTGCGCCGCGGGCGAAGAATGGCAGCCAGCCTGCGGCAGGCTATCAATAGCATTTCCGTCTTCAGCGACACGATCGCGACACCGGCAAGCACGATCGCGGTGGCGATGACCTCTCCCAGGCTGACGGGTTCACCCAGCAGGACAAAACCGAGGATAATCGTCCAGGGCGGCAGGAAATAACCGTTCATCGAACCGATGGTCGGACCCGCCTTCTTGAGGATGTTCATGTAGATAACGATCGGCAGGGCCGTTCCGAACACGCCGAGGACGAGAAGCAGCGGCAGGTTGTCGAGCGCCGGAGCAAAGGCCGAAAGACCGCCGAGATAGATCATCATCGCGAAGGTCGGCAGGCCGGAAAACAGCTGCTGTCCCAGCGCCAGCCGGACCGGCTGAGCACCTGGAATGCCGCGCACATAAAGATTGCCGAGCGCATAGCTGACCGCCACGATAGCCACGGCGCCGACGCCGCGAAGGCTGACATTGTCGGCACCGAGCGCCGCCGGGCCGATCAGCAGGACCATGCCGCCGAAGCCGGTTGCAAGCCCGAGCGCCACTTTCGGCGTCAGCCGCTCGCTCGCAAACAGCGCCTGCGCCAGAACCGCGACGACGAGCGGCGTGGAGGCCTGGATCATCGATGTCAGGCCCGCCGAAATTTCCGTCAGCGCATAGGCCGTCAGGCTGTTCGGCACGACGCCCTGCAAAAAGCCGAGGACGACCCAGTCGCGCATTTCGCGTCCACGCGGGAGAATGTTGTGACCGGAGACGATCATCCAGATGGCGATCAGGCTGCCGCCCATCAGCCCCCTCACCGCCGTCAGGGCGAGCGGAGAGAGCGCGGTGCCGGCCAGCTTCAGGAGAATGAAAGCGCCTCCCCACAGGAAGGAACAGGCAAGCATCTGCACGATCAGCGGAATTTCAAAGGACTTCCTTGCGGCGATCGAAGGCATGGTCGGCTCCTTACCGATTTATCTTCATATGAAGATATTTGCTCCCAATTTATCTTCATGTCAAGATAGTTTTATCGAGACGGAGAATCGGAATGGCGCAGACGCAAAAAACGCAGGATCACATCGACCGGGCGCGGGCCCAGTGGGCCAAGCAATTGCCGGATCTCGACACGGGTCCGATGGAGATTCTCGGCCGCATCTACCGCCTGTCGCGGCTGGTCACGCCATCGATCGAGGCGACATTCGCATCGTTCCAGCTCGATCGCGGGGAATTCGATGTCGTGGGCACGCTGCTGCGCTCCGGGCCGCCCCATCGGCTGACGCCGACGGAACTCTACCGGTCGCTGATGATCGCCTCTGGCAGCCTCACCCACCGTCTGGGCCGGCTGGAAAAGGCCGGCCTGATCAAGCGCGTCCCGTCCGACAGCGACGGCCGCAGCCTTTCCGTACAGTTGACCGACAAGGGCATCGGCAGAGCGGAGGCCGCGTTCCGGCAGGACATGGCGAGTGAGGCGGCGGCGATCGCGGGCTTCGATCCGGAGAAGAAGGCACAGCTTGCGGACCTGCTGCGGGAACTGAACCTTGCCGTCGAGGCCCATCTTTCACAGCCGGGACCGCCAGAACCGACGGGGGATTGACGCAAGGCGGGCTCACACGGAAACGAGCTTTTGACGTGGCGGCAAGGTCATGGCGGCAACGCCTGCGACGACGCAGACGAGGCCGGCCCATGCGCCCGGATGCAGGCTTTCGCCGAGGAAAACGACGCCGATCGCCACCCCGACGGGCACCCGCAGATAGGCCTGCGACGTCGCGCCGACCGAGCCGAGCGTCTGCATCAGCCTGAAATAGATGACGAAGGCGAGCGCCGTCGAAAACACCGAGAGCGCCACCAGCGCGAGGATCGATTCCATAGAGGGCTCAAGCGTCCAGGGCTTGTCGACGATCAGGCTTGCCGGGACCAGCAGCGCGGCGCCGCAGACGAGCGAGCCCGCCGCCGGCATGATCGGGTCGAGACCCTTGAAGTTCTTGCCGAAGATCGCCGCGCCGGCATAACACACCGTCGCCAGCACGATCGCCAGCTGCGGCACCAGTCTCTCGCCGAGGCCCGACAGCGCTTCGACGCCGATCACCATGCAGATGCCGACCAGCCCCGCGCCGACGCCGAACAGTTTTCGCACCGTCACCGGCTCGTGGCGGGTGATCAATGCCGTAATCAGGAAGGCGAAGATCGGCGTGGTGGAATTGAGGATCGCCGCAAGCCCGGCATCGGTCGACTGTTCCGCCCAGGCGATCAGCGTGAAGGGAATGGCGCTGTTCAGGCAGGCCTGGAACAGGAAGCGCGCCCAGGTGCCGCCGTCACGCGGCAGCTTCAGGCCGCGCCAGCGGATGACGGCGAGCAGCACCGCTCCGGCGATCAGCGTCCGCAGCGCGATCAGCGTCACCGGCGGGATGGTCCCGACGCCGATCTTGATGAACGTGTAGGAAGCGCCCCAGAGCGTGGAGAGCGCCAGAAGCAGCGCCAGTTCCCTGGTCATATTCGGTGTGTTCGGCATGATCTCGCCTGGCCTGTTCGCATTTCGATGCGGGTGTTCTAGGTCAGGACGACGGGCGGATGCTTCGGTGCTGATCGAAGTGTCCGACACTGCGCCGCTCGAACGGCAGCGGCTGAGCGCACTTGCGGGCGGGCACCGCCTGTTGCAATGATGCGGGCTCACTCAAGGAACACGATATGCCCTCGACCGAGCTGTTTCTCGCCTTCCTCGCCACCACCGTGGTGTTCGCCTACATACCCGGGCCGGCCATGATTTATGCCGCGGCCCAGACGCTGGCGCGCGGGCGGTGGTCGGGCCTGATGGCCTCGCTCGGCATCCATATCGGCGGTTACGCGCATGTGTTCGCCGCAGCCGCCGGGCTTTCGGTGCTGTTCCATGCGGTGCCTATGCTCTACCTGGCGGTGAAGCTGGCCGGCGCGGCCTATCTGGTCTGGCTCGGCATCTCGCTGTTCCGCGCCAAGGCGGCCGGCGATCTCGAACTTCCGGAGATTGCCCAGAAATCCGGCCGGCGGGCGTTTTTCGAAAGCATCACGGTGGAAGTTCTCAATCCAAAGACGGCGATCTTCTTCCTCGCCTTCCTGCCGCAGTTCATCGACGCCTCGGCCGCCTTCCCCATCTGGCTGCAGTTCGTGATCCTCGGCACGATCGTCAACCTGATGTTCTCGTCTGCCGATATCGTCTGCGTGTTCCTCGCCGGCGCTGTGATCACCCGGCTGAAACGCTCGAGCGGGGCGCAGCGGCTGATGCAGCGGGCCGGAGGCGCGCTGCTTGTCGGGCTGGGGGCGCATCTGGCGCTGCAGCGAAGCTGAGGATCATTCGTCGGGGAAGAGAATGGCTTCGTAGTCCCGGGCACCGTTCAGCACATGCAGCATTTCAATCCGCTTGTCGCCGACCCGGTAGAAGATGAGATAATTTTTATAGGGCATGCGCCGGATACCGGTGCTCTCGTAGCGAGCAATCAACGGAAACCTCAAAGGCATTTCGGAGAGCTTATTGCTGCGTTCGACAATTTCGCGAACAAAGCTGATGGCGCGTCGAGGATTGTCCTCTGCGACATAAGCCCAGATACGGTCAAGATCCGCGCGAAACCTCGCCGAAAAAACGACGATCACGCGCCCGTGTCTTCCATCATTTTTGTATACTTGGCCTCGAAGTAAGCGAGCATTTCGTCACCGGACATCACTCGACCGGCATCCGCATCGGCAATGCTTTCCGCCAACGCTGCATCCAGTGCCGCAAGCCGCTTCTCGCGCTCTTCGACCAGTCGCACGCCTTCCCGAAGGACTTCGCTACGGGAATTGTAGCGTCCGGATTTCACCAGTTCGTCGACGTAGCTTTCGAGATGCTGTCCGAGATTTGCACTACTGGCCATAGTCTTTCTCCGTTCACAGGAAAATACCAAAACCAATAACTATTATCAACGTCACCCCGGAACCTTCAGCTCCATGCAGGTCAGATCCAGCCAGCGGCCGAATTTGGTGCCGACTTCGGAAAACGTGCCGGCGGTGCGGAAGCCGAGTTTTTCGTGCAGGCCGATCGAGGCGGTGTTTCCGGCCTCGATGCAGGCGACCATGACGTGGATGCCGTTCTCGGCGGCGCGGGCGATCAGGTCCCGCATCAGCAGCCGGCCGATGCCGGCGCCGCGGAAATCGCGGTGGACATAGACGGAATGCTCCACCGTGTGGCGGAACCCGTCGAAGGCGCGCCAGTCGCCGTAGGAAGCGTAACCGGCGACCTTGCCGTTCACGTCCGCGACCAGAACCGGAAAACCTCGGGCCTTGCGGGCAGAGAACCATTCCTTGCGGTTCTCAAGGTCAACCAGCACGTCGTTCCAGATCGCCGTCGTGTTGGCGACGGCGTCGTTGTAGATCTCCATGACGGTCGGGAGATCGGCTTCGGTGGCGTCGCGTACAAGGGGTTCGGTCATTAGGTTTTGTCCATCATGATACTCGCTTGTCCATTATATCAGACGATCGAATGACGAGTCCAGATTTGCTGGTCTGCTCTTTGGATAACTTCATTGGAATCGATGCGGGAGGGGCAAGCGCGGTATCTGCTGATGGTCCTGGCTTGCCGACGGAATGCGGGAGTAGCGAGCCTGAAGCCGGTCGCCTACCCGCGATAAACCGAACCTCGGATCAAAAACCGCCGGAGAGGCTGAAGCAGGTCATCACCGCGCCGTAGTGGACGGCGGCGGCGGCGACGACGAACCCGTGCCAGATGGCGTTCTGGAACCGCAGCCGCTCCCAGACGTGGAAGATCACCCCAAGCGAATAGATGAAGCCGCCGATGACGATCAGCCAGACGGTGACGGCCGGCAGATATTGCGAGATCGGCCCGGCCACCATCACGCCGCTCCAGCCCATCGCGAGGTAGAGCAGGATCGTCAGCTTGTCGAAACGGCCGGGAAACAGGCATTTCAGCGTGATGCCGAAAATGGCGGTCGCCCAGATCGCCAGAAGCATGGCGAATATCCAGGGGTCGTGCGCGCCGCGTTGCAGAAACGGCGTATAGGTGGCGGCGATCAGGATGAAGATCGCCGAATGGTCGAGCCGCCGCAGCACCCATTTGGTGCGCGAGTGAGGCCAGATATTGTAGGTGAAAGAGATCGACAGGCAGATGATCAGGCCGAGGCCATAGATCCAGGCGGCGGCGATTTCGCCATGACTCGACCAGACGGTCGCGTAGAAGATCAAGGCGGTGGCGCCGACCAGCGCGAACACGATACCGACGCCGTGGATGATGCCATCCGCGACGATCTCGTGAAAATCGTATTTCCGCCCGAAATTGAAAAACTCGTTCATCCGACCTTCCGCCTGCATGGATCTAAGAATGAGCATGACCAGGGAGGAAGGCAAGAGAGGGAGGATTCACATTCCATTTCCCGCGTTAAAGTTCGGCCGGCACCTCGGCGGCGCAGGTCTGGCAAAGGGGCGTGTGCGGCACTGCATCGAGGCGCTTCTCGGCGATCGGCTGGCCGCATCTGGCGCAGATGCCGAACGTGCCGGCGGCGATGCGGTGAAGTGCCGCATCGATGGCCGCAAGCTCCCGTTCGCCGGTTTCGCCGAGCTCTTCCAGCACCTCGTCATTGTTGCGTTCGACGGCACGGTCGTCGTCGTCAGGGTTGCGGGGCGTGACGAAATCCTGTTCGATGCGGTTCAGGCGGCTTTCCAGCTCCGCCTTTCTCGCCCTCAGAACACTGCCATATCTTGTCGTATCCATGGGTCCGTTCCTTCTCAGCGGTCGACGAGGACCGAGCACGTGGCGTGGCGCACGACGCGGTCGGCGGTGGCACCGATCAGATAGTTCGAGAGGTCC
The DNA here is from genome assembly GCF_964254135.1 of Neorhizobium tomejilense. NCBI lineage: Bacteria > Pseudomonadati > Pseudomonadota > Alphaproteobacteria > Hyphomicrobiales > Rhizobiaceae > Neorhizobium > Neorhizobium tomejilense. The sequence goes on along the minus strand of NZ_CAXUSO020000001.1, from coordinate 646,668 downwards.
GGGATATGCGAGGCGACGATGATCAGGTCGGCATCCTGATCCACCGAAGCGGCCAGGATTTCGCGCGCCGGCGCGCCCTGGCGGATCTCGATATCGGCTTCGATGCCGGCTTTCCGGCGAAGCTCGACGAGTTGCCGTTCGGCATCCTGACGGGCTGCGACGGTCAGATCGACGGTCAACTCGGAGACGAGATAAGCGGGCATGTCCTCGACCACGTTGACGATCAGGATCGTGCCGTCCTTGTCGAGCAGGTTCGCGGCGGTAAGTAGGATGCGCTCGCCCTTTTCCAGAGCGGAGACATCCACTGCGACGATAATCTTTTTGTACATGCGATCTTCCTTCACGTCTTTCGGCCTATCGTAGCGTCGCCTGCCCAAAGCCGCCTTGATCAGGGTCAAACACCCCTGATCGTCTACAATTTGGAGACGATCAATCGCCAGTTTGCGCTCTTTCGTGAACGATGAGCATGGGCCATATAGGTTGCAACAGGGCGTTCACCCGCCCGATGTCAGAGAGGATTTCGATATGTCCGATGTCACGCAGCCCTTTGCCCTGACCCGTCCCGCCCATGTCCGCGGCGCGCATCTGGTCGTCAGCGACCTGGCCCTGGTTTCCGGTTTCTACCAGGATATTATCGGCCTGAAGGTCATCGAGAAGAGCCCGAGCGGCGAGGTTCTGGGCGTCGGCGGCCAACCGCTCCTGACACTTTCGACCGGCAAAAACGTCGCCCGCGCGCCGCGCAATGCAGCCGGCCTGTTCCACACCGCTTTCTTGGTGCCGAACCGGCAGGAGCTTGCTCACTGGCTGGCCCATTCCGCCCATAACAATATCCGGCTGGAGGGCGCTTCCGACCACCTCGTCAGCGAAGCGATCTATCTGTCCGACCCCGAGGGCAACGGTATCGAGATCTACCGCGACCGAACCCCGCAGGAATGGGCCTATCAGCCGGACGGCACGATCGCCATGGCGACCGAGCGCCTGAACCTCCAGGAACTCTACAACAGCGCTCCGAAGCACGCCTTTGACGGCATGGCGGATGGCACCGCCGTCGGCCACATCCATCTGCAGGTCGGCGATATTCCGCAGGCAGATGCGTTTTATCGGGACGTGCTGGGCCTGAAGATCATGGCGCGGTATCCGGGCGCCAGCTTCTTTGCAACCGGCGACTACCACCACCATATCGCCGCCAATATCTGGAACAGCCGCGGCGCCCAGGCCCGCGAAGGCAATATGACCGGGCTCTCGGACTACACCGTCCGGTTCAACGACAAGTCGGCGCTCGACAGGGCGCTGACGGCGCTCGATGCCCAGGAGATCGCCGCGACCAAAACCGCCGACGGCTGGTCGCTGAAGGACCCTTGGGGCATCGGCCTGACGCTCGCCGCCTGAGCGCAGCCAACCCCGTTTGCGGACAAGCGGCGTTCCGGAACCGGAGCGCCGCTTTCGCGTTGAGAGCGATCACGGGGACCTCTGGACATGACAATCATGAGTGCGCGCGGCAATGGCAAGCTGAAGAAACACCTGACGGACATGTCGGCGCAACGCAAGGAGGCGGCCCTACACCCGGAAGATATCGAGGCCGCCGAGAACCTGCCGCTCGGCCGCGAGGCGCTCGACGTGGCGATGGCCTGGGCGGTGATCGGCATTTTCGCGATCGTGTTCTTCTCGCTCGTCCATTACATGTCGCTGATCCTGATCCCCGTGACGCTCGCCATCGTCGTCGGCCTGATCCTCGGGCTGGTCGCAGATCGCCTCGGCAAGGCAGGCGTGCCCCGTTTCGGCATTGCCTTCATCCTATCGACGCTGGTCTTCGCGGCCTTGTTCCTGATCATCAATTCGCTCGCCGAACCTGTCGCGACGCTGATCCAGGAAGGCCCCAGTTTCATCGAGCGGACCATCAACCGCATCAAGCCGTTCCTCGAAAGCCAGCATTGGATCAACGTCTCGCCTGCGACATTCGAGACGGGGCCGATGTCGATGCAGTCGCTGATCGAGAATTCCGGAAACATCCTCGGCATCGTCACCGCCAACCTGACCCCGGCAATCATCCAGGGGATGATCTTCTTTGCGGCCCTGCTGCTCTTCCTCTACGGCCGGGTGCGGCTGCGGCGCACCATCATTCTCGCCTTTCCGACACGCCGCCAGCGGCTGATGGCGATCCGGGTGCTCAACTCGATCGACCAGGTGCTCGGTTATTATTTCGCGACCGCCAGCCTTCTCTATCTGGGGCTCGGGGTCGTGATGGCGCTGATCGCCTATTTCGGCGGGCTTTCCATGCCGGTCCTGTGGGGCCTGTTCGCCTTCGTCTCGAGCTTCATCCCGTTCCTCGGCATCACCCTGATGACCGTTTCGGTGGCGATCGCCGGCATTCTTACCCACGACGCCCTGTTCCTCGGCCTGATCCCGGCGATCATCTTCTTCACCATCCACCTTGCGATGGAGAACCTGCTCTTCCCGGCGATCATGGGCCGGCAATGGGAGATCAATCCCTTCATCGTCTTCATCGCCATCCTGTTCTGGACCTGGATGTGGGGCGCCGTCGGAGCGATGCTCGCCCTGCCGCTTTCGCTGATCATGATGACGGTGCTGACCGAACTTTTCCCCGACCGGAAAACCGTGCCGCACCTGCCAGGATGACCTCACTCGTAGAGGTAATATTTTTCCCACTCCTCGCGCGGGACCTTCGAGCCGATCTTGTAGTCGAAGGACATCACTTTCAGGCCTTCGTCGCCGGTCTCGCATTTGTATTTGAGCCGGTACCAGTCGCCGGCGCTGCGAAAAACGGCACCCGGTGCACGGATGGCATTGCCGGCCTCGATCGGATCGCCAAACGTGTAGGCAATCACCTTGTCCGGTTTGAACTCGCCCTTGTTGTCCTGCTTGATGCGATCCATCGCCTCGATATCGCAGCGCTGTTCGCGTCGCTCGTCCGGGGCGAGCGCATCGAGCTGTCGGACGATGCGGGCATCGAGCGCATGCGCCGGCAGCGCGAAAAGAAGGGTCAGTGCGGCGAGTGACCAGGTTTTTATCATGTCATTTCCTATCCAATATGACTCGGACGGGCGGAAACTATGAGACGGTTACGCGATTGACCACCTACCAGAACGGGAAATAGGATGATGTGATTGAGGGGTAAACAATGACCAAACTGCCCTACCCGGTTCTCGTCTCGCCGCTCCTTCCAGAAGATGGCGGCGGTTTCCTGGCGACCGTTCCCGGTCTTCCTGGCTGTATGAGCGACGGCGAGACGCCGCAGGAAGCCATTTCCAACGTAGGTGACGCGATAGCAAGCTGGATCGAGGCAGCGCAGGATATGGGGCGCGACATTCCACCGCCCTCGACAGTGGCCACACTCGGTTAAACCTCATCATGAGCGAAGAAATCCGGCTGTCTTCGGACGCGAAAAAGGAACAGATCAAATTGCGCGCTACATTCCTGAACAATATCGGGATCGGGGCCATTCTGATCGGCGTATTCACGCCGGTTACGCGCGTTACTCTAGAATTGCCGGTGGCCAAGCTCGATGTTCTCTGGATCTCCGTCTGGATGATGATTTGCTTTGCGATCGGGCTCGGCTTACATTCACTGGCGACACGATTGCTGAACGGGCTGGATAGATGACCGCAATTGATATCTTCCTCCTCTTCCTTCCTCTTGCCGGATTGCTGCTGATTGCCGCATTTGTCTGGTGGCAGAACGAGCGCGACGCTTCGCTGCCTCACAGGAAGAAATAACACTCGTTCCTTCCCCGCTTGCCTAGCGCCTAAGCGCCCCCTATCTCTGGCACTCCTCGCCTCACAACCGGAGTGCTTCCTTGGCCACCTCCCGCCTATCGCCTTTCGCCAATCTTCCCGCCGCTCCCGTTGCGCCCAAGAAGCCGGTCTCCGATACCCGCCACGGCATTACCCGCACCGACAACTATGCCTGGTTCCGGGCCGATAGCTGGCAGGCGATGTTCAAGGATCCGTCGCTCCTCGATCCGGAAATCCGCAAACATCTGGAGGCCGAGAACGCCTATATGGAAGCGGCCATGGGCGACACGGCCGAGCTGCAGAAAAAGCTGTTTGCCGAAATGCGCGGCCGCATCAAGGAAGACGACAGCTCCGTGCCGATGAAGGACGGGGCCTTTGCCTACGGAACGCTTTATGTCACCGGCGGCGAGCAGCCGCATTATTTTCGCACGCCGCGCGATGGCGGCGAAAAGCACCTCCTGCTCGACGGCGACAAGGAAGCGGTAGGCAAGGATTATTTCCGGCTTTCCGGCATCGACCACGCAAGCGACCATTCCCGCGGCATCTGGGGTTATGACGACAAGGGTTCGGAATATTTCACCCTGCGCATCCGCGACCTCGCGACGGGAGAGGATCTTGCCGACGTGGTCGAAAATACCGGCGGCGGCGGCATCTGGGCGCCTGACGGCAAGAGCTTCTTCTATACGCTGCAGGACGAGAACCACCGCCCCTCGAAAGTCTTCCACCACATTGTCGGCCAGCCGCAATCGGAAGACCGCCTGGTCTATGAGGAGGAGGACCCGGGCTTCTTCATGGGCGTCGGCGGATCGCTGCTCGACGACTTCATCTATATCGACATCCACGACCACGAGACATCGGAATACCGGCTGCTCTCGACCAAGGACCTGACCGCCGAGCCGGCGCTGGTCGCCGAACGTGAGGAAGGCATCGAATATTCGATGACCGAAGGCGGCGACGTCTTCTATATCCTCACCAATGACGGCGACGCCAAGGATTTCAAGATCTGCCAAACGCCCGTGACGGCGCCGGGCAAGCAGAACTGGACCGAGGTCGTGCCGCACGAGCCGGGCCGGCTGATCATCAGCCACGTGGCGTTCGCCCGTTATCTGCTGTGGCTGCAGCGCAAGGACGGTCTGCCGCAGATCATCATCCGCGACCGGACGACCGGCGAGGAACATGCGATCGCCTTTGCGGAAGAGGCCTATTCGCTCGGCCTGCAGGGTGCCGCCGAATATGACAGCGACGTCATCCGCTTTTCCTATTCGTCGATGACGACGCCGAGCCAGCTCTACGACTACGACATGAGGACCCGCGAGCGGGTGCTTCTGAAGACCCAGGAAGTGCCGTCGGGCCACAATCCCGACGACTACGTCACCCGCCGGGTGATGGCGCCGGCGCATGACGGCGAGTTGGTGCCGGTCTCGCTGCTCTACCGGAAAGATACGCCGCTCGATGGCTCGGCCCCCTGCCTGCTTTACGGCTACGGCGCCTACGGGATCACCATTCCGGCCGGGTTCTCGACCAACAACCTGTCGCTCGCCGATCGCGGCTTCGTTTATGCCATCGCCCATATCCGCGGCGGCAAGGACAAGGGGTTCGCCTGGTACGAAACCGGCAAGATGGAATTCAAGGAAAACACGTTCAAGGACTTCATCGCCGCCGCCGACCATCTGGTGGCCCAGGGCTTTACCTCCTACGATAACATCATCGCCGAAGGCGGTTCGGCCGGCGGCATGCTGATGGGCGGCATCGCCAACATGGCGCCGGAAAAATTCGCCGGCATCATTGCCGCCGTACCCTTTGTCGATGTGCTCAACACCATGCTCGACGACACGCTGCCGCTCACCCCACCGGAATGGCCGGAATGGGGCAACCCGATCGAAAGCCTCGAAGAATACCAGTGGATCGCCGCCTACTCGCCTTACGACAATGTCGAGGCGAAACCCTATCCGCCGATCCTTGCCATTTCCGGCCTGACAGACCCGCGCGTCACCTACTGGGAACCGACCAAGTGGGTTGCGAAGGTCCGCGAATTTTCTACCGGCAGCGCACCGATCCTCTTGAAGACCAACATGGCAGCCGGGCATGGCGGCAAATCGGGACGCTTCCAGCGGCTGGAAGAGATCGCCTTCGAATATGCGTTTGCGATCAAGGTGGCGGGGAAGGTGTAGAGGTCTGCCAGCGAGGGTGTGCCGTGTTCCTGAAAGCATGTCCGGCAACTCCGGAACATAAGGATTGCTAGCGTTTGGGAGGAGAAGAAATGACCGTCTACATTGCCCTGCTCCGCGCGGTGAACGTCGCCGGCACGGCACTCCCAATGACCGAACTCAAGGCGATCTGCGAAACCCTCGGCTTCACGGACGTGAAAACCTATATCCAGAGCGGCAATGTGCTGTTCCGGTCCGACGAGACGGAGGCCAAGGTCGCCGAGAAGCTTGATGAAGCGCTGGGCGGGAAACTGGGCAAAAAGCCGGGCGTGATGGTGCGCTCGACGCGGGAGATGGAGGCGATTGCCGAAAACGCGCCCTTCCCCCATGCCCAGCCGAATTTTCTGCTCGTGCATTTCCTGCCCGAAAAGGCCCCGAACGATGCACTCGACAAGATGGTCGCGCCGGATGGCGAGGAGGCGGTCGTCGCCGGGCGCGAGATCTATGTCCACTATCCGGTCGGCTCGGGCAAATCGAAGCTGAAGCTTCCGGCCCTGAAACCGGGCACGTCGCGCAATCTCAACACGGTCCGCAAGCTCGCCGAAATGGCCCGCGCAATGGAAGGCTGACCGGCCGATGGCGGGCATCGTCATTCCGATCGTCCGCCATGCTGTCGTCCTTGAGGTCCCGGGCGTGGCTCAGACTTCGCCCGCCAGAGCGACTTTCCCTTGAGCGGCTAGGGAGCCCCAGGGCGATATCCGACAGGTTTATCAGCGACTGGAACGGATGCGGAACGCGCCGAACAGCCGTTCATTGTCATTTTTTTGTCAAGCCCCTGCCGTCAATCGGCAACCTCGGACGCAAGCCTCGCGCAAGCTTCGTGCGTTAACTATTTGTTAACCATTCTGAACACGGGCGTTGCGCCATGAAGATCGATAGCGGCCTCAACGGCTATTATTATCCCAACCGGGCACAAGAGATGGACCGGAAAGTCGAGGAAGCGCCTCAGCGTGAAGCTGCGGCATTCCAGCGGTCTCCCAATGCCTTGACGGGAAGCGCCACGCTGCTGTCGTCTTCGCTTGCCAATGCGCTCTGGGTCATGGAAATCGACGACGCGGGCTCAGCAAACGTCGACACGCAGGGCCGATCAGCGCCCCAGGACTGGGTCGAAGATCGCTATCAGGAATTCGCGGAATTCTAAGACATCCCGCTACGCCGTTCTGGCGGGCGTGACTTCCACCGTGACATGCGACAGATCCCGAATGCCCCGGAGCTTATCCTTGTAGAAGGACGGCGCCTGGGGTTTCGGCGTGACCAGCGCGACGATCGCCGCATGGTGCCCCGGACCAAGCTGCCAGACATGCAGGTCCGAAATCCTGTCCTCCTCCGTCTCGACGCTCCGGCGAATCCTGCCGGCCAGTTCCGCGTCATCCGGTTGCGCATCCAGCAATATCGTCGCCGTCACGCGGATCAGCCCCCAGGACCAGCGCGCGATCACCAGACCGCCGACCACGCCCATGACCGGATCCAGCCAGGCCCAGCCATAGGACCGGCCGAGAATGAGCGCGACGATCGCCAGAACCGAGGTCAGCGCGTCGGCGAGGACATGCAGATAGGCGGCGCGCAGATTGTGGTCCTTGGCAGCCCCGTGCGCATGGGCGCCATGGTGACCGTGATGTCCATGATGGCCGCCGTCATGGGCATGGCCGCCGTGATGAGACCGGCCATGATCCTCCCGCAGCAGCCAGGCGCTGAGCAGGTTGACCGCGAGCCCGACCACGGCGACGAGGATCGCCTGATCGAAATCGATCGCCACCGGATTGGCGAGGCGGACAAAACTCTCCCAGGCGATCAGCAGCGCGATCAGGGCGAGCACGATGGCGCTTGCGAAGCCGGCGAGATCGCCAAGCTTGCCGGTGCCGAACGTGTAGCGCGGATTGCGGGCCTGGCGGCGGGCATAGAGATAGGCGAGCGCCGCAATCAGCATGGCGCCGGCATGGGTGGACATGTGCCAGCCGTCGGCGGTCAGCGCCATCGAGCCGAAGATCGAGCCGGCAACGATTTCCGCCACCATCATCGTCGCCGTCAGCGCGATCACCAGCCAGACCTTGCGCTCGTTGCGCTCATGGTCGGCGCCCAGAAACACGTGCTCATGCTTCAGCTCCTCGATGGAATCGGGCATGGTCTTCTCCTTCGTCGCAATCAGCGGATATAGGTGCGGAGCGCGTCGGCGAGTTCGTCGACCGCCTGCGCCCTCTGTTTCTCGTCATCGGCATGCAGGACATGCTCGCGCAGATGATCCTCCATGACCTCACCGGTGAGCCCGGAAAGCGCGCCACGGATCGATGCGAGCAATTGCAGCACCTCGCCGCAGGGCGCCTCGGCTTCCAGCGCCCGCTCGACCGCCTCCATCTGCCCCTTCAGCCGGCGCACCCGCGCCAGAAGCTTTGCCTGTTCCCGAATGGTATGCGCCACGAGCGTCTCCATGTTAATATAGGGGGGTACCCTATATCCCGATGCGCTGCCGGCACAAGTCAAAATCCGAAAGCTCCGTGCAGGTTTCGGGACCTAAGCCGCTAGTGGTCTCACACGGGGGAGAGTCGCGATGACGACAATTGGAAGCACCAATCCTTATTACGCATCTCTTTACGGTATCCTTGGCAAGAACGGCGGCGACAAGAATGCTTCGGGAAACGCCAACGACTACGCGGCGCCGCGGCAGTCGGTCTCGGGCGGCATAACCGGCAGCGATACGGTGTTCGGCGCAAAGCTGGCAGATAGCCTCTGGACGATGGAAAGCCAGGGCGCCGAGGTCGATCAGGACGCCGGCGACACCTGGCTTGGCGAGGCGCCTTCGACGAAATACGAGGACGAGTTCATGGATCTGGCCAAGAAGACCCTGGCCGAGCGCATTCGCGAACAGTATCTCAAGGACAAGGATCTTACCGAAGACGATCTCAAGACCATGTCGGCGGAAGACCGCGAGGCGATCGAGGCGGATATCCGCAAGGCGATCCTCGAGGCCATGGGCGTCAACGGTCAGAAGCAGGAAACCGCGATGGACATGGGCGGCGACCCTGCTGCACTGGCACAGGGCAATGCGCAGAAGCAGCAGTTGCAGAACGGTACCAAGGACGATCCGCGGTTCTCCCTGTAAGGTTATAAAGCTTTCGGCGGCTGCGGCCTTGTCAGTCAGGGCTGTAGCCGTTTTACGTTGGGCGATCGGCGCCATGCCCCCGCTTGCCTTCATGCCGGTGACTGACTAGATAATTCCTCCAGTGACTAGAGCTTCAAGAGGGAATTTTCAGCCATGCTGTCGATCGGCGATCTTTCGAAACGCACCGGCGTCAAGGTGCCGACCATCCGTTATTACGAGCAGATGGGCCTTATCGAAGCGGCCGAACGTTCGGAAGGCAACCAGCGGCGATATGAGCGGCACGACCTCGAGCGGCTCGCCTTCATCCGCCATGCCCGCGACCTCGGCCTCGATATTCCGGCGATCCGCGAACTGATCGCGCTCAGCCAGCACCCCGACCTCCCTTGCGTCAACGCCGACAGGATCGCCGCCGATCATCTGATCGCCGTTCGCGAAAAGATCGAAAAGCTGAAGAAGCTGGAACACGAACTCGAACGGATCATCTCACACTGCGACGGCCATTCGATCGAGGATTGTTATGTGATCCGGGCGCTATCGGACCACGGGCTGTGCGAGGGGGAGCATTGAGAGCGGGTCAGAGGCGTTCTTCGAGAATCTCGGTGGTTGCCAAGCGGCCGTTGTAGAAGAAGCCTAAAATGACGACCTGTTCCTGCTGAACGACGAAGGCGATGCTGAGGCTGCGACGATAACCTATGATCCGCAGCCCCGGAACAGGTCCTTCGCGGGCAGTTCCCCGCTCGGGAAATTCGGCCATGTCCTCAACGAATTTACGGATGCCGACAACGTAATTCCAGGCGACGGGCGGACCTGCCCGATCGGCGATGTAGTCATACAGCGCGTCGAGTTCTTCCTCAGCCTTTTCGTGAATGATGATCGTGCGCCGCATCGCCTATTTGGCTTTCGCCACGCGAGCATGATGCTTGGCTTCAAGCCGAGCGAAAGCGGTATCAAGCGGCACGCCTTTCGAAGCATCGGCCTGCAACTCCTCGAAACGCGAGGGAATTTCGTCGCGAAGCCACTTATCCCGAGCCTCTTCGAAATCCTCGAGCATGCGCAGACCGGCGCGCACGACTTCGCTCGCGTTGTTATAACGTCCCGACTCCAGCTGCTTCTTGATAAAGCGCTCATAATGCTCGTTCAGTGCTATGCTGGCCATGATGTTTTACCCTCCTACGGACAGCGAGAATGTAACATCTATTGTTATTATATGATACCTAGCTGTTGCCAGTATGGGCCATGCCCTGCCAGTCTAATAACCTGGATTCAACCAGTGACCGGGGCATGGCGGAGGCGATCATGGCGGCGGCCAGCCGTTTCGAGGATGGTGCTTGACAAGATTTGAGATCGGGAGCATCTAGGCGCCATGATCAACGCGCGCACAACCATCGCCTGCTCGTATTTTTGGGCCTTCCTTTAAAGGGCGGCTCGACAGATCACCATGTCAACAAGCCGCCGTCAGGCGGCTTTGTTGTTTCAAACGGCACCTGACGGCGAGAAGACCGAAAAAGGATGCCGGAAATGACTGAGGATACCGATATTACCCTGCCTCGCCCGTCGGTCGTGACGATCCGCAACGCGAAATCGCGCGACCTGCCGGAACTCAACGAGATGATCGCGCTGCTCGCCGCGCATCACAACGATCCCGCCGGCATCACCCCTGAAAAGCTCGAGCGCGACCTGTTCGGCGCGATGCCATGGATCAGCGCGCTTGTCGCCGATACCGGCTCGGACCTGATCGGCTACGCCATCCTCGTGCCGCTCTACCGGGCGCAGGAAGGCACCCGCGGCATGGACCTGCACCATCTCTTCGTGCGCGACGGCCATCGCGGCCATGGCATCGGCCAGCACCTGGTCACGCGTGCCCGCGAGATCGCCAAGAATGCCGGCTGCGACTATCTTTCGGTCAGCGCCGCCACCGGCAATTTCGCCGCCCACCGCTTCTACGAACACATGGATTTCAAGCCGCGCCCGGTCACCGGCATGCGCTATACGCAGGCGCTGGCGTGATATCCGCGGCCGAGGCCTATCCGGCGGCCTTGGCCAGGATTTCGCCTGCCCATTCGTTGAGGCTCTTTCCAGCAAGCTCGGCTGCCTTTGCGGCTCGGGCATGCACGTCGGGGTCGATGCGAAACATCACCCGGCCGGAATAGGGCTTGTGCGGCGATCTTCCGAGCCGCTCACAGGTTTCCAGATAATCGTCGACCGCCTCGTGGAAGGCGGTCTTGAGATCGGCGACGGAATCGGCGTGAAAGCCGATGACATCGGCAATGCCGGCGATGTGCCCGACAAAAATCTCATCTTCGGCATCGAATTCGATACGGGCCGAGTATCCCTTATATTCCAAGACATTCATGGCTCTATTCCTAACTGAGACAGAAAAAGCCGCGCATCCTTGATCTGATATCGCTTCGCTTCCTTATCCGGGTGGGGTCGATGGAAGAACGCGACCAGTCCGTCTTTTTCAAAACGAACTCGCGAGCCATTGCCCTCCAGCAGACGGCATCCAATGGCGATCAAAAGATTTTCGACGTCGCTCCAATCGATGGACGGCGACACCGGATCCCGAAATATGGCGCCAAGCGTCTTGCGCTGCTTGCTGTTCATGCTAGCACTTTAATCCATGCTAGCAGATTTTGCAAGCAATCCACCTACCGCGCCGGCACCGCCTTCAGATAGGCGGCGATTGCCTCAAGATCGCCTTTCGGCAGATGCGCGAGGTTCTGCTGCACTTCGACCATGGAGCCGCCGACGGTGTCGAAATCCGGGGTGAAACCGGTTTCGAGGTATCCGGCGATGTCGCTCTCGCTCCATGAGGCGATATCCTTCGAGCCCGGCGTGATGTTCGGGATGGTTCCCTTGCCTTCCGGGTTCGGGCCGCCGGCGAGCCAGCGGTCGGGGAGAAAACCGCCCGTCGCGTCGCGCGGCGTATGACATTCGCCGCAATGGCCGGGACCTTCGACCAGGAACTGGCCGCGCTTGACCTTGTCGTCGGCAGAGGCAAGCTGCACGCGCGGCTGGTCGTTGAAATACAGGAATTTCCATCCGCCGACCGCCAGCCGGATATTAAAGGGGAACGGCAGTTCGTGCGGCGGCGCGACGTTGGTGCTCGCCGGCAGGGTCTTCAGGTATCCGAAGAGATCGTTGATGTCCCTGGCCGAGAGCCTCGAATAGGAGCCGTAGGGGAAGGACGGAAAGAGGTGTTCGCCGTCCGGCCCGACGCCGCGGGTCGTGGCATTGCCGAACTGCGCCAAGGTCCAGTTGCCGATGCCGGCATTCGGATCGGGCGAGATATTGGGAATATGGAACGTGCCGAACGGGCTCGGCAGCGGCCTGCCGCCGGACAGAACCTTCAGCGCGTCGCCGGTGGCGCCGGTCGCGGCATGACAGCTCGAACAGCCGCCGGCCCAGAAGAGCTGCTCGCCCTTGGCAAGATCCGGCGCGCCGAGGCCCGCCCAATGGGAATCCGGATAGGGATCAGGTTTGGTCAGCGCCCAGGCCGAGGCGGCACCCGCCGCGATCACCACGACGCCCGCCGCCAGGATTTTGGACCATATCGATGCCATCGCCTTCCTCCTCCGGCGTCACTCTGCAATGCAAGGACGGCCGCAGAAAGCTGCGGCCGTCCCATATGCTAAGACAGGGCCGCGATCACTTCAGGCGAAAATTCTGGTGGCAGGTGCTGCAGTTGCCACCGAGCGTCTGCAGCGCCTTGCCGACAGCGGCCTGGTCTGCCGGCATGGAAGCCAGAACAGCCTCCGCATCGGAGCCGAGCTTCTGGGCGTTCCCTCGGAATTCGGCGTTCTTTTCCCAGATGGCCGGTGCCGCCTTGGTCTTGTCGCCGGTCTCGGAGCCCGCCGGGAACTGATCCGGGAAGGCCTTGATATTGGTGCTGATCGTGGTCAGCGCCGTGCGCACGGCAGCCTGGTCATACGGCTTTTCGCCCTTGGCGATCCCGCCGAGCGCGCCGGCTGCGCCGCCGATACCCTTCATCAGTGCCTGGCGCTTGGCAATCGGCGTTTCCTGCGCGGTCACTGCCGTAAAGCCAAGACAGAGTACGGCCGCGGCGGCGGCAATCAATTTAAACTTCATCCATTCCTCTCCTCATCGAGCCGGTCATGCCGGCGCATTTTAGCAACCTCATGATTGCCGGCTTATGCGTTTGAAAAAAGTAACTTTTCTGTCATGAGGCCGCGAGCGTTCCGCCTGTTGCCGGGCAGGCACGGAATGTGAAGGAGATATGTCTCGCCGAGACTGCTAAGCCGTCCTTCAGGCCATCACCCCTTCCCAGAGCGTCAGCATGGAAACGGCAAGCAATAGGAGGCCGGCGATCCGCCCGACCCAGATCGTCGCGCTGCCATTGCCGACCAGGAACTGTCGCGCGTGGCCGGCGGCGACGGCGAGGCCGCCATAGATCGCGAGCTGGGTCGCAGCCGTCATCGCCGCCATGATTGTCGCCTGCGGGGCGAGCGGCCCGAAATCCGGCCGCAGGAACTGCGGATAGACGGCGAGCATGAACAGATAGGCCTTGGGATTGATCAGGCAGGTGACCGCGCCGCGCCGGAACGCTTCCCAGTTCGACCGCGTGTCCGCCGGGCCGACATGATCAACGGTGATCGAACTGCGGATCAGGCTGACGCCGATCCAGGCCATGTAGAGCGCGCCGGCGATCAGCAGCGGCTTGAACAGGACCGGCATCAGGCTTGCGAGCAGGCCGACGCCGACCGCGCCGTAAAGCGAGTGCACCAGCCCGCCGGCGATGATGCCGGCGGTGGCGGCAAGCCCCGCCGTGCGGCCGCGGGTCAGCGAGTTGGCGAGCACGAAGATCATGTCCATGCCCGGCACGACGATGATGCCGAACAGGAGGGTGAAAAAGAGCCAGAGGTTTTCGGTGTAGGTCATGTCAGTTTCTTGAGCCTCGCAATGTCGGCTTCGAATGCCGAAGCCTTGTTTTTCAACCGGATATGCGGTCCTATACGGCAGCCCAACTGACAGCGTATTGTCAGTAGCGATCATCCGGCCACAAGGAAAACCGGCATGCGCAAGGCCTCGCGCCTGTTCGAGATCATCCAGATCCTCCGGCTTGCCAGAAAGCCGGTGACGGCGGCGGAAATCGCCTTGCAGCTGGAAGTGACGGTGCGCTCGATCTACCGGGATATCGCGGCGCTGCAGGCGATGCGGGTGCCGATCGAGGGCGGGCGCGGCATCGGCTATATCCTGCGCCCCGGCTTCACACTGCCGCCGCTGATGCTGTCGATCGAGGAGACGGAGGCGATCGTGCTCGCCCTGGCACTGCTGGAACGGACCGGGGACACGGAGCTGCGGCAGGCGGCTAAGCAGGTCAACCGCAAGATCGCCGCCGTGGTGCCGGCGCCGCTTGCCGGCACGTTTTCCGCCAATGCGCTGCATGCCTGGGGCTCGATCGCGCCGGTGCCGGACGCGCTCGACCTTGCGATGGTGCGCCGGGCGATCCGCGACGAACAGAAGCTGGCACTCGACTACCGCGACGAATATGCCCGGGCCACGGAACGGACGATCCGGCCGGTGGCGCTGATCTACTACTCGCAGACGGCCAATATCGTCGCCTGGTGCGAACTCCGGCAGGCAATCCGCAATTTCCGCGCCGACCGGGTGGAGCATTGCGAACTCGCCGACGGCTTCTTCCGCGGCGAAGGCGAAAACCTGCGGTCGCTCTGGGTTCAGGGTTGGACCAGTCCGCCGATGTGAACGACCGGTATCCCGTGACCTTCGCCCTCCCCTGACAGTTGGCGGCTTTGTCCCTATGGTGCCCCCGCTTCGTCAGGAAACAGCAGGGCATGGGAGACATCGAATGCGTAGGGCCATTATCGTCTGGGGCGGATTGAAGATCCATGAGCCGGAGGAATGCGCCGGCATTGTCGGCAGTATCCTTCGGGAGGACGGTTTTGCGGTCGAGATCACCGGGGATCTCGGCATCTTCGGCTCCCAGACCATCGCCGCTGCCGACCTGCTGGTGCCGATCATTACCGGCGAAAAGCTGGAAAGGGTGGATGCCCATGCGCTTGTCGAGGCGGTGCGTGGCGGGCTCGGGCTTAGCGGCCACCACGGGGCGCTTGCGACCTCCTTCAAGGAGAGTGCGGCCTTCCGTTATCTTGCCGGGGTCACCTGGGTGGCGCATCCCGGCAACATCATCGACTACCGCGTCAACGTCACTCGCCCCAACGACCCGGTGATGCAGGGCATTGCGGATTTCGACTACCGCTCGGAGCAGTATTACCTGCATTACGATCCGTCGGTCGAAATCCTCGCGACGACGACCTTTTCAGGCGAATATGACGAGGCGGTGCGCAATGTGACGATGCCCGTCGTCTTCAAGCGCCATTTTGGCAAGGGACGGATCTTCTATTCGGCGCTCGGCCATGTGGCGGCCGAATTCGAGCATCCGCATATGCGCAGCATCCTGCGGCGCGGGCTTTCCTGGGCCGCGCGCGGCTGAGCCTCTCCGGCCTTAAAGAGCGAGAGTGCGGCTTTCCTCGCGGCCATGGCCGATGATCTCGATGCGGTCGGCGAAGATCTCGACGACGGCGAAGGTGTTTTCCGCCTTGGTATCAACCATGCCTTTGAAGTTCACATACCAGGTGTTTCCGGCGCGGCCGAGATTGCCGACGTGGTTATGGCCGTTCAGATAGGCGATGACATTGCCGGAGCGAGCGAAGAGATCGGTCAGCCGCTCGGCACTCCAGAGATTGTGCTCGTTTTCGGGGTAAAGCGGATAGTGGCCCATCACCACGACCTTCTCGTCCGCAGCACTTGCCCACGCAAGCACCGCCTCCAGCCAGGCGAACTGCCCGTCGCCGATGCCGCCGTTCCATTCCTTGGCGTTGATCGCGCCTTCGGTAAGCAGTGTTTCCAGCCGCCGCTGCGCCAAAGCGTGGCGCAGATGGCCTTCCGGGGTTGAAAACAGGCTGATCTCGTTGCCGTCGATCACCACGAAGCGAAAGCCACCGCGGGCAAAATCGTGCCAGGCGGCGGGCATGCCGAGCCGTTTGTGGACATCGCCAAGTTTCGCCGGCGCAACGAAAAAATCGTGGTTGCCCGGCATCAGAAAGCTTTCATGGCGCAGGCCCTGATAGGCGGCAAGCACCGGATCGTAGCTCTCCCAGCCCCGGTCGATGAGATCGCCGAGCGTCACCACGAAGGAGAGATCCTCGCCGTTCAACACGCCGATCGCCTGGCGCAGCTTGTCGAGGCTGCTCGCGTAATAACGCTCCATCTCCAGCCATGGCGGCAGGTCGGCATATTGCGGATCGGCGATCACACCGAAGCGGAGGAGAGGTTTTTCGTGGGGCATTTCGCGGAGTTAGTCGGTGGTTGTGACAGGCGTGTGACGATTGGCATCCTTCAAGCGATCACCGTGCCCTGATGAAAGACGATCTTCCAGCCGGTCGCAGTGCTCCTCCAGAACGTGGACCGCCGGCTGAGGCGGTCCGGCTCTTCCAGGATATACGACAGATGGTAGAGGTCGTCGGCGAGGCGGCTGATGGTGAAATCCCGGCAGGGCCAGTTATGCTGTTCCTGTGTGCGGTATCGCTCAAGAAGAGTGGCGATGACGAAATCCCGGCCGTAGACCCTGCCGCTCGCGCCGATCTCCCAGAACGTCTCTTCGGTCATGGCTTCCAGCGCCTCACGGCTGGTGCCTAATTCGCGGCGATGGAAGATCGGCTCGCGGGCGGCGAGCTCTGCCAAGATCATCTCTATCGATTGCTCGTCCATAACCTGCTTCCCTGCTGCTTTCCGCCCCGACGGCCGAGTTCAAAAACAAAAACACCCGGCGCCTTGCGACACCGGGTGTGATCCTCGGGTTAAACCCGAGGATGACGGCGGTTGGCCGGATTACTTCGTGGCGGCTTCGTAGCGCTCGAGGACGTAGTCCCAGTTGATCAGGCTGTCGACGAAGGCTTCGAGGTATTTCGGGCGAGCGTTGCGGTAGTCGATGTAATAGGAATGTTCCCAGACGTCGACGCCGAGGATCGGCTCGGCACCGTGAACCAGCGGGTTCTCGCCGTTCGGGGTCTTGGAGATGACGAGCTTGCCGTCCTTCACCGAAACCCAGGCCCAGCCGGAGCCGAACTGGGTCGTGCCGGCAGCGATCAGGTCGGCCTTGAACTTGTCGTACCCGCCGAGATCGGAGGCGACTGCCGCTTCGAGCTTGCCCGGCAGCTTGGTGCCGCCGCCGCCCTTCTTCATCCACTTCCAGAAATGGACGTGGTTGTAGTGCTGGGCAGCATTGTTGAAGAGGCCCTGGTTGGTGCCGAAGGACTTCTTGACGACTTCCTCGAGCGACAGATCGGCCAAGCCGGCTTCGGCAGCAAGCTTGTTGCCGTTGTCGACATAAGCCTTGTGGTGCTTGTCGTGGTGGAATTCGAGCGTCTCTTTCGACATGAAGGGCGAAAGAGCTTCGTAGTCGTAGGGGAGTTCGGGAAGTTCGAAGGCCATTGGTCTACTCCTTGTTCGGCAGCTACCTGGGTTCGGCAGATACCTGGGCATAGCGTCGTGCGGGAACATAGGAGCGGAGGGGCCAAGAGGCAACGGTGAACTTGCCAAAAATCAAGCCGATCGGGTGAAGAAGTTGCGGAAATTTCGAGATACAAGAAACGGGCCAGATCACGATTCGGAGCCTGTTCGATGAAGACCACTTTTGCTCTTGCCGCCGCCCTCCTCGCATCCAGCGTCCCTGCCGCGCATGCCTCCTCGGACGACGCATGGTCCGGTTTCCAGGCCGAGGTCGCCAAGGCCTGCGTGTCCGCCGCCAGGGGGCTGATCGAGAACGGCAAGGCTCTCGTCGATCCCTTCGGCAGCCAGAGCTACGGGCTGGCCGTCGTCTCCGGCAAGGCGGTCGGTGCCAAGGTGACGATCAGCGCCCTCTGCGCCTTCGACAAGAAAACCCGCAAGGCCGAGATCGGCGGCGAAATCTCCGCCGACAAGCTGGCGGTGAAGGCGGGGAAGTAGTTCGCGGCCGTGCCCGTCCGGCTCTCCGCCGGCATCAGGTGCAGGTCCAAAGAGGATGCGATCCCTTGTCGGGTCGATGCAACCCTGCATCCAACCGTCGGAGGTCATTCCGTTTTTTTCGAATGGCCGAGGGAAAATCCTCTGATTTGCCCGGCGGTAAAACGGGAACCTTTCTTCGCGCCTGCGAATTGAAAGCGAACGCCCTTGGCAAAGAGGAGGCTGCATGTCGTTCGACTTCCTGACGTCCGATTTCCTGATCTTCGTCGCCATCGGCTTTTTCGCACAGATCGTCGACGGGGCGCTCGGCATGGCTTTCGGGGTGCTGACTACGACCAGCCTGCTTGCCATCGGCGTCGCGCCCGCGGCTGCAAGCGCCATGACCCACGTGACCGAGTGTTTCACCACCGCCGCCTCGGGACTGTCGCATCTCTATAACCGCAATGTCGACTGGCGGCTGGTGGTCCGGCTGGCGCCGGCAGGCATGGTCGGCGGGGCGATCGGCGCCTATGTCCTGTCGAATATCGACGGCAAGGCGATCGAGCCCTTCGTCTCGGCCTACCTGATCGCCGTCGGCCTGTTCATCCTCTACAAGGCCTTTCAACCGAAATGGCCGCGCGACGTGCGCGACTGGATCGTGCCCTTCGTGGGCGGCGGGGGCGGGCTGCTCGATGCGATGGGCGGCGGCGGATGGGGGCCGATCGTGACGAGTTCGCTGCTCGGTCGCGGCCACGATCCAAAAAAGGTGATCGGTTCCACCAACCTGACCGAATTTTCCGTCACCACGGTGATTTCCGCGACTTTCATCGTGTCGCTCGGCTGGTCGGAACTCTCCTCCGCCCTCGGCCTCATCCTCGGCGGCATCCTGGCGGCGCCGATCGGCGCCTTCATTGTCCGTTACCTGCCGGTCAAACCCCTGATGATCGCCGTTTCGATGATCATCATCGGCACGGCTGCGGTCCGGCTTGTGTGAGGAGAAATAGCTGGATCACTCGGCACTGAGTTTCGTGCAGCACTGTGCCGGGAATGGTCTGGCGAAGTCTGTCACTGAAATGGCGCCCCGCCCTGCGATCTGATAAGCTTACCTGCGAACAGGAACCAACCGATGCGCCCGAACCGATCCATCACCGTTTCCATCCCGGAAGACATGGCCGAACTCGTCGAAAAGAAGGTCGCGTCCGGCGAATTTGCCGACGAGAGCGAGGTGGTCGCCGAAGGACTGCGGTATCTGGCGGATCATGATGCCGGAATAGAGAGTTGGCTGCGGGATGAAGTCATGCCGACCGTCACGGCGCATGATCCTTCCAAGGCAATTCCGATCAGCGAAGTCCGTCGGCGCATCAATGCGCATATGGATGCGCGCGACAAAGACACCCGCCTCCCCGAATGAGATACCGGGTCGTTTTCGATCCGGCAGCGGATGCCGACCTTGCCGAACTCTATGACTATATTGCTCCGAAAGCCGGCCGCGCCATTGCCCGGCGATATGTCAACGAACTCCTCGGTCACTGCGCGGCCTTCGAAACCTTTCCCGCCCGCGGCACGAAGCATGACGAATTCGGCCCCGGCATCCGCGTCGTCGGCTTCAAACGGAAGGCCAGCATCGTCTTTCGCATCGATGCCGACCTCGTGACGATCATGCGCATTCTACATCGGGGCAAAAGCCTCACCGGCGCGAACGACATCGAGGACGACGAATTCTAACTTATCGCCTGCCTCGCACGCCGCAGCCTGAAGGTTTCAGGCCTCGTCGCCGGGGGAGCGGGCCCAGTCCATGTAGAGTTCCAGCGCCTTGCGGGCGACCGGGCCTTCCTGGAGCTGGCGTTCCTCGAAGCGGTTGACCGGGACGATCTTGGAATAGTTGCCGGAGGTGAAGATCTCATCGGCATCCATGAAATCCGCGACCGTCAACGTCGTCTCGCGCACGTCGAAACCGCCGCGGCGCAGGAGGTTGATGACCCGCGCGCGGGTGATGCCGGCAAGGAAGGTGCCGTTGGCGATCGGCGTCATGATCACCCCGTCCTTGACCATGAAGATGTTCGAGGAGGCTGTCTCGGCGACATTGCCGTTCATATCGCGGGCCAGCGCATTGTCGAAGCCGCGGCTGCGGGCTTCCATGATCATGCGGCCGCTATTGGGATAAAGGCTGCCGGTCTTGGCGCCGGTCATCGCCACTTCCGGGTTGGGGCGGCGATAGGGCGAGACGGTGAGCGACGAGGGTTTGGCGGTCTGCATCGGCGCCTCGAACAGGCAGAGCGCGAAACGGGTCGATTCCGGATCGGCGGTGACGACGCTGTAAGGCATGCCGTGTTCCGACCAGTACATCGGCTTGATGTAGATCGCCGTCTTGCCATCGAATTTCTTGATGCCTTCCCAGGCGAGCGCCTCGATCTCCTCGGGCTGCATCACCGGCTTCATGCCCATGTTCGTGGCCGACCGGTTGACGCGCTGGCAATGCAGGTCGATGTCCGGCGCAATGCCGTCGAACCAGCGGGCGCCGTCGAACACGGTGGAGCCGAGCCACATCGCATGCGAGGTGGGGCCGATCAGCTTCGGATTGCCCTCCAGCCATTCGCCATCCACGAACGTCCAGGTGGTGGTGCGGGGGGCGGTATTGACGGACATGGCGATCTCCTCGGTCATTCTCGGGGTCATTCTGGCGCTTCAAAATTGCGGGTGAGTGAAGTCCGGCGCCGCCGCCGAGGTCAAGCGATAATATGAAATGGATCATCACAAAAATTGATATTTTTGCCCATGGAGACCAGCGTGTCGGAGTGCCATGTTCCATCGAAACGAACACTCGAGGAAGACGCTCATGGCATGGTCGGCGGAACAATATGTGAAATTCGAGGATGAGCGGACGCGGCCGGCGCGCGATCTTCTGGCGCAGGTACCGTTCGGCTCGGTTGCCCGTGCCTATGACCTCGGCTGCGGCCCGGGTAATTCGACGGAGCTGATCGCGGAGCGTTTTGGGGCAACCAATGTCGCCGGGCTAGACAGCGACGACAACATGCTGGCGGCGGCCCGCAAGCGCCTGCCCGGCACGCAATTCACTAACGCCGATCTGAACACCTGGGTCCCGGAGGAGCCGGCCGACCTGCTTTACGCCAATGCGGTCTTCCAGTGGGTGCCGGACCATATTTCCGTGCTCGCCCGGTTGATGGATCACCTGAGACCCGGCGGCGTGCTCGCGGTGCAGATGCCGGACAATCTCTCCGAACCCAGCCATGTGCTGATGGAGGAAACCGGTGCGGCCGGCCCGTGGAAGGCGGCCTTCGAAGGCGGCAGGGTGCGCCGCGCGGTGCTGCCGCCGCCTGGGGCGTATTTCGACCGGCTGATGCCGAAATCCGCCCGGATCGACGTCTGGCACACGGTCTATTACCACCCGCTTGGCCATGCGCCGGCGATCGTCGAATGGGTCAGGGCGACCGGGCTGCGGCCCTATCTCGACGCCGCCGGCCCTGCCCATGCCGAAGCCTTTGCAGCCGACTACACCGCCCGCATCGCCAGGGCCTATCCGCCGATGGCCGACGGGCGGGTGCTGTTGCGTTTCCCGCGGTTCTTTATCATCGCGGTCAAGGCCTGAAGGCGGCTTCAAGGAGTGCCCGGCGGCTTCAAGGGGTGCCCGGCGGCGGGGCCAGCGGGTTCTGCTGCTGGGGCGGCGTCGCTTCTATCCGGCCATTACCGGGGTCATTCATCCAACCGATACTCAATACACAGCCGATGAGGATCAACAGCACCGCGATAAAAAGCCAACGCATCAAATTCCTCCGCCGGCCATCAACCGGAATGCACCCGACCAAGGAAATCGCGGATCAGCGGTGCGACTTCGTCGAGATTGGTTTCCAGCAGCCAATGACCACCATCGAGAAGATGAAGTTCCGCCCTGGGCAGGTCGCGCAGGAAGGCGCGGGCGGATTTTTCCGGCATGTAGCCGTCCTGCGGCCCCCAGACGATCAGGGTCGGCGGCTGGCGGTCGCGCAGATATTGCTGATAACGCGGAAACCAGGCGACATTCTCGCGCAGCCCGGCGATGACATCGACGGCGATCTGCCGCCGCCGTTCGTCCGTCAGGGCCCAATGCAGCTTCCAAAGGTCGGGCGAGATGCGCTCGGCGATCTCCGGCCGGACCTCGTTGAGGAACTCTTCCCTGAAACCCTCCTCGCTGACAGCGCCCGCGATCGTGCGGCGGCCTTCCTCGGTCGGGTTGCGCCAGAACTCCTGCAGGCCGGCATATTTGGGGCCGAGCGCATCCTCGTAGATATCGCCGTTCTGGACGATCAGCGCGGCGATCTTTTCCGGCCGCCGGATCGCCAGGCGAAGTCCGATCTGCGAACCGAAGTCGTGAAGGTAGAGCGCGAACCGGTCGAGCCCGAGCGTCTGCGTGAACGTCTCGAGGAAATCGGCAAAACCGTCGAAATCGTAAGCAAAGCCCGAGGGCGTTTCGGTATAACCGGAGCCGGGAAAATCCGGCGCGACCAGATGCCAGCGATCGGCAAGCCGCGGCATCAACTCGCGAAACTCATAGGACGAGCACGGATAGCCGTGCGGCAGCAGAAGCACGGGCGCACCGGCCCTGCCCGCCTCCCGGTAAAACACCTTCATGCCTTTGAGATCGAGCCACTTGTGTCTCGCCCGCATGCGCTCTGGCGGGGCTTCGGTGGTCATGTCCATGATCATCGCTCCTTGAACTGTCAGCTCTTCAAGAATGGTTCATGCTGGAAATGTTCCGTGACCATTTCGTGGCACCCGGCCGACTTTTCGTATCGCGGCGACGTCAGTAATTCTCTAGCTTGGCGCACCCGGCGTGCAGCCGCAACGCAGCAAAATGGTTGACTCGGGCCGGTTCGGCTTGCACTCTCGACCCTTCCTGTTTTCGTCGTCCTGCCCGAAAAGCCGTTCGAAGCCATGCCGAAACCATCCACATTGTCGCTGACGCAGGATCTGGTCGATCTCTGTTTCCGCGAGGAAACGGACCCTGGCCCACCCGCCAGCTGGGAGCCGCTGACCGACGACGACTACATTCAGATCGCCGATCGCCTGGCGGCGGAAATCGGCGACGATCCGCTCTGGGTCTTCGCCTATGGCTCGCTGATCTGGAAGCCGGGCTTCGACAGCATCGCCTGCCAGCGGGCCGCGGCGTTCGGCTGGCATCGCTCCTTTTCGCTGAGGATCGAGCGCGGCCGGGGCTCGCCGACACAGCCGGGGCTGATGATGATGCTGTCGCGCGGCGGCCGCTGCGACGGGGTGATCTACCGCGTGGCCGATGACGACAAGCGCGTCCAGATCGAAAAAGCCCTGCGCCGCGAGGTCAGCCATCGCGACAGCCTCACCTCGTTCCGCTGGCTGCCGGTCCGGACCCAGGCCGGCGAGACCGTGCGGGCGCTGACCTTCTGGGTCGGCGGCACCAGCAAGCGCATCATCCGGCCGCTGCTGCCGCTCGACGAGGTCGCAAAGGTTCTGGCCCGCGCCTGCGGGCATCGGGGATCGTGTGCCGAATATCTCTACAATACCGTCGTGCATCTCGCCGAATTCGGCATCAACGACCGCAATCTCTGGCGGCTGCAGGAAATGGTGGCGAAGGAGATCCAGGGGATGCATGTGCGGGAACCGATGGAAGCGGTCGGCGTGGTGGCGTGAGGTCCGGGGACAGCGTGTCGCGGGAGGGACGTTTTGCCGTATGTGCCTCCCCTCTGCCCTGCCGGGCATCTCCCCCTCAGGTGGCGAGATTGCAAGCGGCTTGCTCTTCCCGCTAAATTGACCGTGCAGACACGAGGCGGTGCGGCGTTCTTAACCCTCCCCCTTGTGGGGAGGGTGGCCGGCAGGCAGGAGGGGTTTTTGATGCTGGATGAAGTCCCCTCCCCAACCCCTCCCCACAAGGGGGAGGGGCTCCACGCGAAGCCGGCGCTCCAAATGGCCGGCAGGGCGGAGCGACTGCCTTGCTCGACAGAAGACGGTCGGAATCGTGCCTCAGCACAAAACCAATTGCAAAAAGCAATCGGCTGAGTTATCCATAAACCAGTTTCACTTCGCAATCGGTTATGGGAGGCCGTCATGCGTCCGGTTCTGTATTCGCATCCATTTTCGTCCTACTGCCAGAAAGTGCTCACCGCGCTCTATGAGAACGGCACCGAGTTCGACACCCGCATGCTCGGGCCGGAGGATCCTTCGGCCTATGAAGACCTCTGCAGCATGTGGCCGGTGAAGCGTTTCCCGGTCCTGCTCGACGGCGAGAAACGGGTCTTCGAATCGTCGATCGTCATCGAATATCTCGGCCTTCATTATCCCGGCCCGGTGAAGCTGATCCCCGACGATGCGGATGCGGCGCTCGATGTGCGGATGATGGACCGTTTCTTCGACAACTACATTTCCACCCCGCAGCAGAAGGTGGTCTTCAACGCCATCCGGCCGGAAGAGCACCGCGATCCATACGGCGTGCAGGAAGCGCGCGGCATGCTGGATGCCGCCTATGGCTGGCTGGACGAGCGGATGGCGGGCCGGGAATGGGCGGCGGCCGATGCGTTCAGCCTGGCCGACTGTGCCGCGGCGCCTGCCCTCTTCTACGCGGACTGGACGCACCCGATCGGCGAGCAGTTCGCTCATGTGCGGGCCTATCGCAACCGGCTGCTCGCCCGACCGTCTTTTGCGCGCGCGGTGGACGAGGCCCGGCCCTATCGCTCGTTCTTTCCGCTCGGCGCACCGGACAGGGACTGACGGGTCGGCGGCGCGTCTATCCGGGTACCGACCCGGCCCAACTGCCCCGAACGCTTAGAACGTGCTCTCGGTCGCCAGGACGTGGCCGTTCATGGCAGCCCAGATCATCCGTACCTCGCGGCGAAGCACGGCGCTGGGACGAACGCCGCCGTTGCCATAGTTCTTATATTTATCGCGGTAAGCTGCAATAAAGACTTCGACGGCCTCTACGACTTCCGCGTGCTGTTCCACGCGGCGGCGCAGCGCTTCCTTCTCCGCATGAAGGATTTCGAAGCTCTGGACGATGAGCCGCAGGTCTTCCAGCGGCACGTTCACGTGTGGGTACTCCGACGAATCGGCGATTACCTCCGCCCGCAGACGGGCGATGATGTCGTTCAGTTGGTCACTCATGCCGGGATTCTCCTGAACCCGGGATTTGGGTACGGAAATCGGCTAAAGCAAGGCGAATCTGTGGCATAGAAGACACGTTTGCCGATCAACACGACCAGAACGGTCTCTTAAAGTCGTGCCGCGAGGAAGTCGATATAGGTGCGGATGCGCAGGGCGAGGTGCTCGTGGCCGGCATAAACGGCATGGATTTCCTCGATGTCTTCCGGGTTGAAATCTTCCAGAACCGGCACGAGACGGCCGGCCTCGATATCCGGTTCCACATGGAAACGCCCGACCCGGCCGATGCCGAGGTGATCCAGGCAAAACTGTCGGATGATCGACCCGTTGCTCGCCTTCAGGTTTCCAGAAACCGGCAACAGCTCCCGGCTGCCGGTTTTCGGGTCACGAAAAGGCCAGCCTTCGACCGCCCGCCGGAAATTGAAATTGATGCAGTTGTGATGGATGAGCTCGGCCGGCATCTTCGGGACACCGTGACGTTCCAGATAACCCGGCGAGGCGATCACCACCTGACGGCTCTCGCCGAGCTTTCGCGCCATCAGCGACGAGTTGCGCATCGGCCCGTGGCGGATTGCGATATCGACCCGCTCGCGGATCAAATCGACGATGTCGTCGGTCAGCGTGATATCGAGCTGCACATCCGGGAAAAGCTGCTGGAATTCGCAGGTGAGCGGCAGGACATAACGTTCTCCGAAGCCGACCGATGCGTTGATCGACAGCGGCCCGCGCGGCAGCGTCCGGCCGCCGCCGGAGACCATCTCTTCGGTATCGGCGATCTCGGCCAGGATGCGCCGCGCCCGCGCCAGATAGGTCTCCCCCTCCGGCGTCAGCTGCAGCATGCGGGTGGAACGGACCACGAGGCGCGTGCCGAGCCGATCCTCCAGCCGGGTCACGAGCTTGCTGACCGCCGACGGGGAGAGTTTCAGCTTTCGCCCCGCGGCGGAAAAGCTCTTCAGCTCGGCTGCCAGCGCAAACACTTCCATTTCACCGGCGCGGTTATCCATTCCTCATCACCTGTGATTTCAATTCACAAATGATTATCCGCTTATGCGGCTACACAGGCAAGTCCGAGATGACGATATTGCGGTGCAGAAGGCCTCCTTGTCACCCAGGCCCCCTCATCCGCCTTCCGGCACCTTCTCCCCGCTGGGGAGAAGAGGAGATGTCGTGACCGTATCCGTTCCTCTTGGCCCTCGTGGAAAAGAAGAGCGGAGCTGTTCGCGACTATTCCCTGAGGGCGAGATGTGAACGGGACCGTGCGGCATGCCTCTTCTCCCCTCGGGGAGAAGGTGCCGGCAGGCGGATGAGGGGGCTTCGCCAACGACTATCAATTCCTTCCTCCCAAGGACAAGGACCCAAGCCAATGCCTCTCGCTCTCTACGCGCTGACGGCCGGTGCCTTCGGCATCGGGGTCACCGAATTCGTCATCATGGGCCTGCTGATCGACGTCAGCAAAGATCTCGGCGTGTCGATCTCGGCCGCCGGCCTGCTGATTTCCGGTTACGCGCTCGGCGTCGTCGCCGGCGCGCCCATTCTCGGCATGCTGACCGGCAAATGGTCGCGCAAGACCCTGCTGATGAGCCTGATGGTGGTGTTCACCGTCGGCAACCTCGCCTGTGCGCTGGCACCCGACTACTGGACGCTGATGGCGGCGCGGGTGCTCACCGCATTCGCGCATGCCTCGTTCTTCGGCGTCGGCTCGGTGGTCGCCACCAGCCTCGTTGCTCCGAACAAAAAGGCTTCGGCCATCGCCATCATGTTCACCGGCCTGACAGTCGCCAACATTCTCGGCGTGCCCTTCGGCACCTGGCTCGGCCAGGCCTTCGGCTGGCGCTCGACGTTCTTTGCGGTCACCCTGATCGGCATCGTCGCGCTCGCCGTCATCGCGCTCTTCGTTCCGAAGGACAAGGCCGCGGACAATCAGGAGGAAAGCTCGCAAGGCGCGCTTGCCGTGCTCGGCCGCCGCTCGGTCCTGCTCGGGCTCTTGATTACCGTGCTGAGTTGGGTCGGCGTGTTCGCGGGCTTCACCTATATCGCGCCGATCCTCACGCAGATCACCGGCTTTTCGGAAGCCGCGGTCTCGCCGATCCTGCTGGTCTTCGGCGGCGGTCTGGTGATCGGCAACCTCGCCGGCGGGTGGCTTGCCGACCGTCATCTGGTGCCGACCATCGTCGCCAGCCTCATCGCGCTCTCCGTCGTGCTGCTGGCATTGACGGCCGCGATCCACCAGCCGGTGCTCGCCGTCATCGCCATCGGCCTGTTCGGCGCCGCAGCCTTCGCCACCGTCTCGCCGTTGCAGATCTGGGTGCTGCAGAAGGCCGAAGGCGCCGGCCAGGGGCTTGCCTCGTCGTTCAACATCGCCGCCTTCAATCTCGGCAATGCGATCGGCGCCTGGCTCGGCGGCGTGATCATCGACCATGGCCCGGGGCTCGGCTCGGTCACGCTGATCGCCGGCCTGGTGCCGCTCGCAGCCCTTGCCGTCGCCCTCTTCGCCATCCGGCTGGACAGGCGCGAGACCACCGTCAGCGGCAATCCCGCCCTCTCCTGCCCGGCCGAATAGTTTTCACACTCGAGGATCACCATCATGGAATACCGCAATCTCGGACAATCCGGCCTCAGAGTGCCGGTCTTAAGCTTCGGAGCCGGCACATTCGGCGGCTCCGGCCCGCTGTTCAGCCACTGGGGCACGACCGATGTCGAAGAAGCCCGCCGCCTTGTCGACATTTGCCTCGAGGCCGGCGTCAACCTGTTCGACACGGCCGACGTCTATTCGGCCGGTGCTTCGGAAGAGGTGCTGGGTGAGGCGATCAAGGGCCGGCGGGGCGAGGTGCTGATCTCCACCAAGGCCAGCCTGCCGACCGGCGACGGGCCGAACGACTGGGGCTCGTCGCGATCCCGCCTGATCGGCGCGGTGGATGCGGCCCTGAAGCGGCTCGGCACCGACCATATCGACATCTTCCAGCTGCATGCCTTCGATGCCTCGACGCCGGTCGAAGAGGTCGTCTCGACGCTCGACCAGCTCGTGAAGGACGGCAAGCTGCGTTACATCGGCGTCTCGAACTTCTCCGGCTGGCAGATCATGAAGTCGCTCGCCGCCGCCGAGAAACATGGCTGGACGCGTTATGTCGTGAACCAGGTCTATTATTCGCTGGTCGGCCGCGACTACGAATGGGACTTGATGCCATTGGGACAGGACCAGGGGCTTGGCGCGCTCGTCTGGAGCCCACTCGGCTGGGGACGCCTCACCGGCAAGATCAGCCGCGGCAAGCCGCTTCCGGAAGGCAGCCGTCTGCATGAAACGGCGGATTTCGGCCCGCCCGTCGAAGACGAGCTGCTCTACCGCGTCGTCGATGCGCTGCAGGTGATAGCGGAGGAAACCGGCAAGACGGTGCCGCAGGTGGCGATCAACTGGCTCACCAGCCGGTCGACCGTTTCCTCGGTGATCATAGGCGCCCGCAACGAAGAGCAGCTTCGCCAGAATCTCGGATCCGTCGGCTGGTCGCTGACTGCGGAACAGATCGGCAGGCTGGATGCGGCAAGCACCGTCACCGCCCCCTATCCGCATTTCCCCTATCGGCGCCAGGAAGGTTTTGCCCGCCTCAACCCGCCGCTTGCCGGCTGACGTCTCCTGAAATCAAGGTGGTTGATCCGTCACCGAATCGGTCCATGTAATACGGGCCTCATTTGGCCCGGCCGTATGCCGGGCTTCCCCATAGGAGTTCCATATGTTCACAGTCAGCGCCAACGGCGCCAACATTCCCGCCCTCGGTTTCGGCACGTTCCGCATGCCCGACGAGGACGTCGCCCGCGTGCTGCCGGAGGCCCTGAAGCTCGGCTTCCGCCATGTCGACACCGCGCAGATCTACAAGAACGAGGCAGCCGTCGGCGATGTGCTTTCGAAATCCGGCATCCCCCGCGCCGATATCTTTCTCACCACCAAGGTCTGGGTCGACCGCGTCGGCCATGCCGCCTTCGTCGCCTCGGTCGACGAGAGCCTCGCCAAGCTGAAGACCGACTATGTCGACCTGCTTCTCCTCCACTGGCCGCAGAGCGAAATGCCGCTCGCCGACCGCATGGGTGCGCTGAACGAGCTCAAAAAGGCCGGCAAGGTGAAGAATATCGGCGTCTCCAATTTTTCCGTCGCGCTGATCGCCGAAGCGGTGAAGCTCTCGGATGCGCCGCTTGCCACCAACCAGGTGGAATACCATCCCTATCTCGACCAGACGAAGGTTCTGGCCGAAGTCGCCAGGCACGGCATGTCGCTGACCGCCTATTACCTGATGGCGAACGGCGCGGTGCCGGGCGACGCAGTGCTGAAGGATATCGGCGCCAAGCACGGCAAGACGGCCGCGCAGGTGACGCTGCGCTGGGCGATCCAGCAGAAGGACGTGATCGCGCTTTCCAAGACCGCGACGGTTTCCCGCCTGCCGGAAAACTTCGACGTGTTCGATTTCGCGCTGTCGGAGGACGAAATGCAGGCGATCCACGCCCTCGCCAAGCCGACCGGCCGCATCGTCAGCCCGGGCCATCTGGCGCCGGAATGGGATCTTTGAGGATTATCTTCTCCCCAGCGGGGAGAAGGTGGCCCGGAGGGCCGGATGAGGGGGGCGAAGCCACATTCTGCCTCAAACATTACGGTTCGCGTGTTCGTCGCTGCAATCGATCCAGTGGATCGATTGCTCCGGCTTCGCCGGACCGCTCCTCATCCCCCTCATCGCCTCGCTTAAGCTCGGCACTTCTCCCCGCCGGGGAGAAGAGGGAGCAAGCCGCGGCCTCCGCGAGAAAACGGGAGGCCTTCCTTGCCTACAGCCAGCCTCTCCGCTTGAAATACAGATAAGGCATGGCCATCGAGAAGATCATCAGCGCGATCGCGGCGTGATAGCCATAGTGCCATTGCAGCTCCGGCTGGTAGGCGAAGTTCATGCCGTAGATCGAGGCGACCAGCGTCGGCGGCAGGAAGACGACCGAGGCGACCGAGAAGATCTTGATGATCTGATTCTGTTCGAGATTGATCAGCCCCAGCGTCGCATCGAGCAGGAAATTGATCTTGCCGGACAGGAAAGCGGAGTGATCGCCAAGCGAGGTGGCGTCCCGCTGCAGCAGTTTCAGGCGCTGGCGCAGTTCCTTCGACAGCTTGCGGTCGACTCCGTCGAGCGCTGCGTAATAGGCGACGACCCTGGAGACGCTGACGAGGCTTTCGCGCACGACGGTGATGAACTCGCCCTTCTGGCCGACCTCGCGGATGAGGTCCTGCAGGTCGCGAGTCTTCTTGTTGGCCTTGGCGGCCTTGGTCGAAAAGACTTCCTGGGAAATCTGGTCGATCTCGGTGCCGAGCCGTTCCAGCGTGTCGGCCATGCGGTCGATGATCGCCTCGATCAGCCCGGTCATGATCAGTTCGCCGTAACCGCAATGCAGGCCGGCGCCGTTCGGCTTGCGGGCACGCGCCATGAAGGCATCGAAGGGGCGCGGCTCGGCATAACGGACGGTGACCAGGACCTGGCCCTTGACGATGAAGGTGACGGGAACCTTTCGCGGCGTGCCGGCATCGGGCCTGGTCAGCACCGTCATGGTCATGAACTCGGCGCCGTCCTCCTGGTAGAGGCGGGCGGAGAGTTCGATATCCTCCATCTCGTCCATGGTCGGCACGGTGATGCCGACGCGCTCGCCGACGATGCGTTCCTCGTCGGGCGTCGGGCTGACGAGATCGTACCAGACGACTGCAGGGGTTGCGGGAGCGGGCGTGACCGGTGCCGACGGATCGGTAGCGACCGGCGCTACGGCAACGGCCGGCACATCGGAAGCGACGGAAACAAGGCGATCAAGGTCGTAGGCATGGATGCGCAGCATGACGGCTCCTTTTTCGGACCATCGGTCCCTTCGGAGCGCGCATCCTTTCAAGCAAGGACTAGAGCCCCGGAGGAACGGGTCGGTATGATGACGTCGAACTTCGACTGTCGGGGTTCATCTCAATTGTCCTTTGAAAGAGTGGCGCCCGGTCGGGCGTCACTTCGCTTCTGGAAATGTGCCTTGAGGGATAAAAAGTCAATGACTTTTCTGTCGCAGCCGAGCCCAAAACAACTGCCGCCGCTTCGGGCCGGATAACCGGCAAACCGAGCCATCGGCTAGGTCATCTGGTGATCCGGAAGCCGGCCGGCTTTTCCGCGAGCGTCGCCGGTTGTCGCTCCGCACCGGAGACCGACGCACCGGGCGGACCGTGCCGGAAACGCTCGAGCATTTGCGATATGCCGGCGGGTGGTCCCGCGAGCAGAGCAAGGACGGAACCATCCGGCTCGTTGCGGACCCAGCCCGTCAAACCCAGCCGTTCCGCCTCCTCACGGGTCCAGGCACGGAAACCGACGCCTTGCACCCTTCCGGTTATCCGCACCATGGCGGCCTCGTCATCATCGGACATGGCAACCTCCCATCTTGGGTTACCCTCATTGACATGGAGAGTGCGAAACCGAGGACAAGCCTGCAAGGTGCCGACAATACCCAATTGGCCCCTCGTCGGTCTCATTGCCTTGGATAAGACAAAAAAGCCGCCGGCCTCGCGGCCGACGGCTTGGAAAAGTCGAAGGATGCAGATCAGACGAACTGCGACAGGCCCGGGACCGAAGCGATGACCGTATCGACGACCTCGTCGCCGGCGTGTTCGCGGGCGACCGCCATGGTCTCCTTGGCAAGGCCGGTGATCTCGCCCATGCCGAGGCCCTGGCTCATCAGCTGCTGGCCGAGCGCCATGACGCCGCCGCCGAAGCTTGCCATCAGGCCGCCGAGGAGACCGCCGCCGCCGGCACCTTCGCCGTTGAACTTGGCAACCAGTTCGGAAGCACCGGGGATCGCCTCGATCATCTTGGCAACCGCGCCGTCATCGGCCTCGCGCTGCAGGAAACCGAGCATCATGCCGATCGCCTTTTCGGCGACGTCAGGGGCAATGCCGACATTCTCGGCGACGCGGGAAACCAGTTCGTTCATCAATCTCTCCTGAAGGTTTTGACGTTCACGTCAAGGTAATACACACAGTCTTTGCCGAAGCCAACAGGGAGCGTGAAGCATCTCCAGGCTTCATGCGTCGCCGGAACTCTCGCCTACCGTATCGGCCATGTAGGCGCCGCGGGCACCTAAGGGCACCGGCGTGCCAGTGGTCGAATCGCGGGCCGTCTGGTGTTCGAGTTCGGCATTGATCTCGGCACCGACGATGACGATGATGACCGATATCCATGTCCAGACCATGAAACCGATCAGCGCGCCGAGCGTGCCGTAGGTGGCGTTGTAGTCGGCAATATTCCCCAGATAGAAGGAAACCGCAATCGAGGCGGCGAGCCATGCGACGGTCGAGAATGCCGCACCCCAGGTGAGCCACTTGAGTTTGGCCGGCTCGCGGCTCGGGCCGAAGCGGTAGAGCATCATGATGCCGCCGGCGACGAACAGCATCATCACCGGCCATCTGGCGAGCCGGATAATGATTTCCGTGAAGCGGTCGAGCCAGAGATAACGCAGCACCGCCGGCACGACGCCCATCGCAAACAGGATGACGATCGCCAGCAAAAGCGCGCCGAGCGTGAAGAGAAGCGAGATGAGGTTGAGGCGGACGATGCTGCGCTTTTCCTCTTCCGCATAAGCGACGTTCATCGCCTCGAACAGCGCCTTCATGCCGTTGTTGGCGCTCCACAGCGCCAGCGCCAGACCGCCGATCAGGGCGATCGACAGCGTCGTGTTGCGCTCCGTGGTCAGCGCCCGCAGCTGATCGAGAAAAATGTTCAGGGCGTCCGCCGGCATGACGGAGCTTAGGAAGGTGATTCGGTCGACGATCGCCGAGGGATCCGCGACGAAACCGTAAAGGGAGACGAGCGCGCTTGCCGCGGGAAACAGCGCCAGAAGCAGATAATAGGTGACGCCCGCGGCGATCAGCATGATGCGGTCCCTGGTGACGCCGGCATAGACGCGCCAGAAGACGTCCTTCAGGCCCGTGGAGGGAATCTCTTGCGGGGAATCGGCCTCACGGCCTCTGTCGGTTTCCAATGCGGCCGCCCTTTCGCCGGTCGTCATGCCTACCCAGCCTTCCCTCGCAAGCGGACGCGGGCCGATCTCGTTGCCGTTGCCCGGCGCCTCCGCACATCCTATAAGCAGTTGCCACAGAACGCGGTCAGGGAGCGCATAGTTGCATGGACGATACGGGAAAGCTCTTCATCGGCGGCAGCCGCAAGCCGGACGATTCGCTCAACAAGGCTGAATATCTGGAACTGAAGTTCGGCAACCGCCACGGTCTCGTCACCGGCGCCACCGGCACCGGGAAGACGGTGACCCTGCAGGTTCTCGCCGAAGGTTTTTCGAAGGCCGGCGTGCCCGTGTTCGCCGCCGACATCAAGGGCGACCTGTCCGGCATCGCCCTGAAGGGCGAGCCTAAGGATTTTCTCCTGAAGCGCGCCGAGCAGATCGGCTTTGCGGACTATGATTTCGAACAGTTCCCGGTGATCTTCTGGGATCTGTTCGGTGAAAAGGGCCACCGGGTGCGCACCACCATCGCCGAGATGGGACCGCTCTTGCTGTCCCGCCTGATGGATGCATCCGAGCCGCAGGAAGGCGTCATCAACATCGCCTTCAAGATCGCCGACAAGGCGAACCTGCCGTTGCTCGACCTCAAGGATTTCGCCTCGCTGCTGAACTACATGGCCGAGAACGCCAGCGAGCTGTCGAGCCAGTTCGGACTGATCTCGAAAAGCTCCGTCGCCTCGATCCAGCGCGGGCTGCTGGTGCTCGAACAGCAGGGCGCGGAGCATTTCTTCGGAGAGCCGGCGCTGAAGATTTCAGACATCATGCGGACCAACCCGAACACCGGCTACGGGCAGATTTCGGTGCTCGCGGCCGACAAGCTGATGATGAACCCGAGGCTTTACGCGACCTTCCTTCTGTGGCTGCTTTCCGAATTGTTCGAGGAACTGCCGGAAGTGGGCGATCCGGAACAGCCGAAGCTGGTGTTCTTCTTCGACGAAGCGCATCTGCTCTTCAACGACGCGCCAAAGGTGCTGACCGAGCGCGTCGAACAGGTGGTGCGCCTGATCCGCTCCAAGGGCGTCGGCGTCTATTTCGTCACCCAGAACCCGCTCGACGTGCCGGAAACCGTGCTTGCCCAGCTCGGCAACCGGGTGCAGCACGCATTGCGGGCCTATACGCCGCGCGAGCAGAAGGCGGTGAAGACGGCGGCCGACACGTTCCGCCCCAACCCCGATTTCGACTGCGCCACGGCGATCACCAATCTCGGCACCGGCGAGGCGCTGGTCTCGACGCTTGAGGGCAAGGGTGCGCCTTCGATCGTGGAACGCACGCTGGTGCGCCCGCCGTCGGGACGCATCGGGCCGCTTTCCGACCAGGAGCGGCAGATGATCCTCGACAAGAGCCCGGTGCTCGGCCTCTATGACGAGGACATGGACCGCGAATCCGCCTTCGAAATCCTCGCCGCACGCGCCAAGCAGGCTGCCGACGCGGCCGCCGCCAGAAAGGCGCAGGACGAGCTGCAATCTGCCCCGCCCGCCGGTTCCGGCGAGACGACCGGCTGGACCCTGCCGGGCTTCGGCGGCGGCAAGGACGACGACAACGACCAGGGCCGCGCCCAGCCCCGCCGCTCCGGCTACCAGCGCGAAACGATCATCGAAGCGGCGATGAAAAGCGTGACCCGGACGGTTGCGACCCAGGTCGGCCGGGCGATCGTGCGGGGGATCTTGGGGAGCTTGAAGCGGTAGGCAGCGTTTGGGACCTAGTGGCTTGCTGCCTCTTCTCCCCGGCGGGGAGAAGGTGGCCCGAAGGGTCGGATGAGGGGGCCTGCACCGCGGGCTCTGCCTTTCGCTTCTCGCTCAAGGCGTCGCTTTGCTCCTCCCCCTCATCTGCCCTGTCGGGCATCTTCTCCCCGAGGGGAGAAGAGAGAGGGATAGGTTCTCACCGCTTGCGCACGAACTCCGTCCGCAGCACCAGGCCTTTGATCGCCTCATGGCGGCAGTCGATTTCTTCGGGGTTGTCGGTCAGCTTGATCGACTTGATGACCGTGCCCTGCTTCAGGGTCTGGCCGGCGCCCTTGACCTTCAGGTCCTTGATCAGGGTGACGGAATCGCCGTCCTTGAGGACGGTTCCGGAGGTGTCGCGAACCTCGGCGGCACCGGCACCTGCGGCCGCAGCCAGTTCGGAGGCCGGGCGCCAGTCGCCGGTCGCTTCGTCATAGACGTATTCGTCATCATCGCCAGCCATCGGCGTCTCTCCTGAAAATCAACAATTCGCCAGTCGGCGATGGCCGCTTATAACAGCCGAACCGTCCCGGGCAAGCTCTGCTGCAACAAGCCGGCCTGGTATGGTCCGGTTGCATTCGCCGGAGTGCGATGGTATTTCGCCCATGTGCTTTTCAAGAGAAAGGAGGATCACGTGCACAATTTCTATTTCCGGTACTACCGGACACGTGGTCCCGTCGACGCCCTGCAAATGCGTTTGCAGGGCTGACCAGAGGCCGTTTCTCTTAAAATACCCTCTTCCTGGTCTGCCCTTCGTGGCCCGCAGCGCCGAGCGCCCGCTCGTGCATAGCTGCGATTTCCGAACACGTTGCAAACTGTGCATGACATCGATGATGGCCGCGAGTGCCCGCGATGTCCTGTGTCTGCAAGCCAAGACCAGAGAATGACAATGAGCCTCATCAACCTCCGCAATCTCGGAATCACCCTCTCCAGCCCGCTGTTTTCCGGGCTCAACCTCAGCGTCAATGCCGGCGACCGGATCGGCATCGTCGCGGCCAACGGGCGCGGCAAGTCCACGCTCTTGAAATGCATCGCCGGCACGCTCGATGCGAGCGAGGGCGAGATCACCAGAAGCCGGGGACTGACGATCGGCATGGTGGAGCAGAACGTGCCGCCCGCCCTGATGCAGGCGAGTTTTCGCGAAGCCGTGCTCCAGGCGCTCCCGGCCGACCAGATCGACAGCGAAAGCTGGCGCGCCGATGTCGCGCTCGAAGGAATGGACGTGCCGGAGGCGTTGCGTGAGCGGCCGCTTGCCGCGCTGAGCGGCGGCTGGCAAAGACTGGCGCTGATCGCGCGGGCCTGGGTGACGGAACCAGATGCGCTGCTGCTCGACGAGCCGACCAACCATCTCGATCTTGCCAAGATCGCACTTCTGGAAGACTGGCTGAACGCGCTGCCCCGCGACATGCCGGTGATCCTGTCGAGCCACGACCGCGCCTTCCTCGACACCGTGACCAACCGCACGCTTTTCCTGCGGCCGGAGAACTCCCAAGCCTTCTCCCTGCCCTATTCTCGAGCACGGGCAGCGCTCGACGAGGCGGATGCGGCGGATGCGAAGCGCTACGAACGCGACATCAAGACGGCCGACCAGCTGCGTCGGCAGGCGGCGAAGCTGAAGAATATCGGCATCAATTCGGGCAGCGACCTGCTGGTCGTCAAGACCAAGCAGCTGAAGGAACGCGCCGAAAAGCTGGAGGACGCGGCAAGGCCGGCGCATCTGGAACGCTCGGCCGGCGCCATTCGCCTCGCCAATCGCGGTACCCATGCCAAGGTGCTGGTAACGCTGGAGGATGCGGCGGTGACGACGCCGGACGGCACGCTTCTGTTCAAGACCGGCAAGCAGTTCATCTGCCAGGGCGACCGGATCGTGCTGCTCGGCCGCAACGGCACCGGCAAGACGCGGCTGGTGACGATGCTGCGTCACGCGATCGCCGAACCCTTGGCGACGATCGGCGGCATCAAGGCGACGCCGACGCTGATCCTCGGCTACGGCGACCAGTCGCTCGCCGATCTCGACGACCGGCAGACGCCGCACGAAACGATCATCCACCGGTTCGACATCGGCGACCAGAAGGCTCGCTCGCTGCTCGCCGGCATCGGCATCACGGTGGAGATGCAGGCGCGGCCGGTCGGCGAGCTTTCGGGCGGGCAGAAAGCGCGCCTCGGCCTGCTGGCGCTGCGGCTGCGCGAGCCGAATTTCTATCTGCTCGACGAACCGACCAACCATCTCGACATCGACGGACAGGAGGCGCTGGAAAGCGAGCTGATGACGCACCAGGCAAGCTGCCTGCTGGTCTCCCACGACCGCAGTTTCGTGCGCGCCGTGGGGACCCGTTTCTGGCAGGTGGAAGGCCGGCGGCTGGTCGAGGTGGAGGGGCCGGAGAGCTTCTTTACGGCGAGCCGTGGCTGACTCGATGGAATTGCTCCTTACCCTTTTCCCTGCTCGCGGTAGGGCGATAGCATGTGAGGGGACGACGGTGCGTGGAGCCCCTCCCCCTTGTGGGGAGGGGTTGGGGAAAGGCCTTCAACCAGTATAAAAACCCCGCCCGCCTGCCGGCCACCCTCCCCACAAGGGGGAGGGTTAGGGACGCCGCACCGTCTCACGTCCCATATGCGATCGTCCGGCCGTCAAAACGGGGAAGCGGTGGTGGCAGCCGGATAAGGACATACCTTCCCTCCCCTCCATAAGGAGAAAACTCAAGCGCCCGCGCTGCGCTCTTCGAAGGCTTTTCGCGCCGCCTCGATATCGGCGTGGTGGACCGCTGCCCATTCCCAGACCGCGCAGAAGGCGGCGCTGAGGCTTCGGCCGAGTTCCATGAGGTTGTATTCGACTTTCGGCGGGATGACCGGATAGACGGTGCGCGACACGAAACCGTCGCGTTCCATCTGCCGCAGCGTCTGGGTCAGCATCTTCTGGCTGATGCCTCCGGTCAGCTTGCCGATCTGGGTGAAGCGCAGCGTGCCGTGTTCTTCCAGTACCTCGAGGATCAGCATGGTCCACTTGTCGGCCACCTGGCCGATGATGCCGCGCACCAGTTCTTCCAATACCGGGTCGATCTCCTCGGGGATTTCATGGCCCGAGGGTGACCGCATCGGGCGAATTCCTTGATCCACAGTCACTCTCCTTTTGGTATGTATAAATCTTTTGGGTGCCTTCTTACGAGAAGAGATTGATAGCCATATTTTCCGGCCACGCAAATGGAAAGGCGACCAACATGAAAATGAACGGCAATACGATCCTCATCACCGGCGGCAATTCGGGCATCGGCCGGGCTCTCGCTGAGGCGTTCCATGCACTCGGCAACCAGGTGATCATCACCGGCCGGCGCCGGTCGACGCTCGATGCGGTGACCGCCGCCAATCCCGGCATGAAGGGGATGGTGCTCGACCTCGCAGATGCCGAAGGCATCAAAACGTTCTCGGCCGAACTGATGGCGGCCTATCCGTCGCTCAATGCCGTCATCAACAATGCCGGCATCATGGTGCCGGAACAGATCGGCGCGGGCTCGGACTATCTCTCGACCGCCGAGGACACGATCGCCGCCAACCTGCTCGGTCCGATCCGGCTGATCGCCGCGCTGCTGCCGCAGCTTAGCACCCGGAAGGATGCCGCGATCCTCACCGTATCCTCCGGCCTCGCCTTCGTGCCGATGGCGCTGACGCCGACCTATTCGGCGACCAAGGCCGCCATCCACTCCTATTCGATGGCAATCCGCCAGCAGCTCAAGGACAGCGGGCCGCAGGTGATCGAGATCGTGCCGCCCTATGTGCAGACATCGCTGATGGGCGAACGCCAGGCCAGCGATCCCAACGCCATGCCGCTGGCCGATTTCATCTCGGAGGTCATGGATATCCTGACGCGGCAGCCGGACGTCAAGGAAGTGATCGTCGAACGCTGCAAGCCGCTGCGTCATGCGGTCGAGAACGGCAATTTCGACGCGATGTTCAACGGCATCAATTCGATGAGCCACTGATTACCGACGCATCGACGTTCGGTCTGGCGAGGAAGGGATTTAAGCAGGCACGTATGTCAGCCTGATCACGTCCTCGCCAACACGGTCGGTGGAAACAAGGCGGAGCGGCGGCCGCGGGCCGGCGAAGAATGGCTTGCCGCGGCCGAGCACGACGGGGTGGAGGTAGAGCCGGTATTCGTCGATAAGACCAAGGTCGGTCAGGCTTCCGGCGAGGTCCGGCCCGGAGACCGAAATCTCCC
Source organism: Neorhizobium tomejilense (assembly GCF_964254135.1). Classification (NCBI taxonomy): domain Bacteria; kingdom Pseudomonadati; phylum Pseudomonadota; class Alphaproteobacteria; order Hyphomicrobiales; family Rhizobiaceae; genus Neorhizobium; species Neorhizobium tomejilense. The sequence continues at coordinate 607,540 of NZ_CAXUSO020000001.1, read as the reverse complement.
CAGCGAGCCGAGCCTTCAGGTCACGGATCGCGGCCTCGACGTCAGCTTCGACGAGCGTGGCGTTAGGGCCGACAGACTTCAGCGAGCGTGACACGACCCACTTCGGCAGGCGCCGCCAGGCCGCGGCGAACTCGTGGCGCTCGGCATCCCACTCGGGGCGGTCTTCGTCCCAATAACGCATGGTCTCGTACATGCGGCGACCGTACACACTGCCCGTCAGATCACGGACGTGCTCTATCCAGTGACGAAAGAGCGCCGGACCTGGCGCAAATTCCTGGTGGTCGACGTAGCCGTCGAGGGACAGGTTCATTCCAAAGATGAGCTTCGCCATGCTTGCAAGATCTCCACTGCAGGGTATTCAGGCCGCCTCGATCAGCATTGCTGTCAGTTCGTCCGGCATGTCGATCGGGATGTCGTGGCCGCAGGCAAGCTCCCGCACAGTCCAGCCGGGGGCGCCGCGATATTTTTCCGACATCTGGCCGAACGGCCCGTCCCAGCCGGTCGCGACGATGAAGGTCTTTTTGGGCACGCGCTCGTAGGCGCCGGTGACTTTCAGTTTCTGCCGTAGCGTGCCGGAAGGCTGGGGCGTCGCCTTGGGTGCGGCCCACAGCTCATCCTCTTCGCGCAGATAACCGCCTGGTCCTTCCGGTACAGGGATCATCGGCGCGGAATAGTCTCCCTCCGGGTCGTAGTCCGTGAAGCTCATGCCGTCCTCGGGAATGAAGGCCTCGACATAAACGATCGAGCGGATGCGCTCGGGTATGCGCTCGACAACGCCGGTGGCAACGATGCCGCCATAGGAATGGCCGACCAGCACGAGATCCGTCAGGTCCTTGTAGACCGCCTCGTTGACGATGTCGTCGATATGGGTATCGAGGTCGACGGACGGGCCTGCCAGGTGCTTGCGTTCGCAAAGCCCGGTCAGCGTCGGCGCATAAGCGCGGTGGCCTCCGGCATGCAGGCGGTTCAGCACCCTCTCCCAGGACCAGCCGCCGGTCCAGGCTCCGTGAACGATCAGGAATGTCAGTTTTCGATCCGCCATGGGTCTTCCTCTCAAACCAGTTGCGATTTGCAATTGGTTGAAGCTTACCAATCCAATTTCATTTTGCAACTGGTTTTTATCGAGACATAAAAAGGGAAGGCCCTCACCCTTTGGCGACATGCGGGCATCTCTTTCAACGCCTCGCATGCCCTTCAGGATGAGGGCCAACACCTGCCAAAACAGACTGTGCCGGTTACTTCTTCGCGGAAGTCAGCGCGAAGAATGCGCCCTGTGGATCGAGCGCCTGGACGATCCAGGAGCCGCCGGGGACTTCCATCGGGCCGTGGACGACCTTGCCGCCGCCTGCCGTCAACCGGGTGATGGCGGCATCGATCGAGTCGACGATGAAATAGTAGCACCAGCAGGCCATCGGCACTTCCGCCGGCTTGGTCATCATGCCGCCGATCTGACGGCCGTTATGGGAGAAGATGTGGTAGACGCCCATCGGCCCCATGTCGAAGTCCTGGTCGAGCGTCCAGCCGAACATCTTGCCGTAGAAGTCCATGGCTTCCTTGCCGTTGCCGGCATAAAGTTCCCGCCAGCCGACATTGCCGACGGCGTCCGCGGCGAGTTCCTGCGGCGGATTTTCCATCGGCAGCGGCGTCATGATGCAGAGGACTGCACCATGCGGATCGGCGACGACGGCAAAACGGCCGATGCCCGGAATATCCTCCGGCTCGCGCTGGACGCGACCGCCATTGGCGACATAGTCCTTGGCCATCTGGTCGACGTCGTCGACCGAGACGTAACCGGTCCAGTTCGGCGGGATCTTGCCTTCGAGTTCCGGCGGGAAGTTCATCATGCCGCCGATACCCGGGCAATTGTCGCCCTCACCCATCTCGAACAGGAAATAGGCGGGCATGTCGGGCATCGACATTTCCTTGACATTCCAGCCGACCACCGACGAATAGAATTTTCCGCCGGCATCGGTATCCGGCGTCATCAGCTCGACCCAGATGAATTTGCCATGGGTCTCCGATCTGGTCCCGGTAACGGTCTGCAACATGGTCGTCTCCTCTCCGAATGACTGCGCCGTTCGACGCGTTGGCCGTTCGGCGCGTTGATTGACCACCCGCAAGGCTCAGCGCTTGCGGGCGTAGTTCGCTTCCATGAACTGCTGCCAGGTGCCGTCCGGCTGTTTGGCGCTGGAATTGAAGGTGCGGTGATCGTCGTCGGTGAAGATGATCTGCTCGCGGTAGTCGCCGGTCTTGCCGGGATTGGCGAAATCCGGGCCGGTCGTGTAGAGATTGAGCGTCGATCCGTCGTCCGACACCTCCCCCTCGTAGACCCAAAGATGGTTCATCATCGTGCCGAGCCAGGTGCCGACATATTTGCCCTTGGCCGGATCGTAGCCGAGGGTGAGCATGGTGGTGGCAGGGCCACCGCCCCCCGGCATTTCGCCGCTGCCTTCGGCAACGAACCAGATGCCGTTCAGCGACCGGCAGACCTCGACCCATTTTTCGTCATGGCCCATGCTGGTGGACGTCACCTCCCAAAGGCCGACCATCCTTTCCAGAAAGCCGTGTTCGGCCTGGGGTTTGGGCATTTCCATCGCGCTCATCTTTTCCTCCTCCTCTTTTCGAAGCTCCAGAATGAACCCGTTCAATGGCAGCAGGATGAAGCCGTCTCTTGTGGTTTCTGTTCGTATTCGTCGTGACGCTTGACGAAGTTCATCGTCGAGTCCTCGTTGCGACCAAGCGGCGCCCGGTCGAGGATCATCAGCGTGCCGATCAGCTCTTCGCCGCCTCGGGCGTAGCTGGAATAGGTATGAAAGACCTCGCCCGCCTCGTTCCTGTAGAAGGCTGAAAGGCCCGGCAGTTCATCATGCGCCTCGGACGGCGGCACTTCACGGTAGTTATAATACACCTTCTCCTTGGCAAGGTCTTCCTTGGAAAAGGAGACGTGATAGTCGAAATTGAAATCGCTGCCGAAGGACGAGACCCAGGGAAACTTCCAGCCCATGCGCTTCTTGTAGGCCTCGATCTTGTCGAGCGGCGCGCGGGCGACTGCGATGAAGGTGACGTCGTGGTTGTTGAGATGCGGCAGCGTGCCGTCGATATGGTCCGACAGGAACGAGCAGCCGAGGCAGCCGGCATCCCAGTCCGGACCGAGCATGAAGTGATAGACGATCAACTGGCTGCGGCCATCGAAAAGATCGGCGAGCGACTTTCTGCCGTTCGGGGTGTCGAACACATAATCCTTGTCGACCTTGACCCAAGGCATGGCCAGGCGCTCGGCGCGCACCTTGTCGCGCAGCTTCGTCTCTTCCTTCTCCAGCGCCAGAAGTCTGCGGCTGGCTTCCAGCCATTCCTCACGGCTGACGACAGGGTTTTTCGGGGACATGGTGACATCCATGACAGGCCTCCTCTTATGCTTGACAGAATAAGTTGATATCAACATACTCTTCCGATGCTGTCAAACACCCCGACCATAGAAGTGATTCCCTTTTCGACGACGCTGCTGGTACGCGACACGTGCCTCTGCCTGCATGTACAGCGGGCGGCGCGGGCGCTGGCCCGGCGTTTCGACAATGCGATGAAGCCGATCGGGCTCACCAACGGGCAGTTTTCGCTGATGATGTCGCTGAACCGGCCGCAGCCGGCGCCGATGGGCCAGGTCGCCAGCCTGCTCGCGATGGACCGCACGACGCTGACGGCGGCACTGAAAATACTGGAACGGCGCGGCCTGGTCGAAACCAGCGTCGACCCGAAGGACCGGCGCGGCCGGCTTCTGCGCCTGACGGACGACGGAATGACCATGCTTTCCGCCGCACTGCCGATCTGGATACGGGTGCATGCGGAGGTCGACGCGGAGCTTGGCGAGGGCGGCCCGGAAGAGCTGCGGGCGACGTTGGGCGTGATCAGGTAAGGCGGCGGCTTGACCGGAGGCGGGTGCCGGAGAGATAACCAGAAACCGCCGACCTCGAATTCCGAGAACCCATGTCCCTTTCGACCTCACGCCAGATGGCTTTAGACATTGCGGATCGGCTGACGTCGGTCGAGCCTGCCACGGTGACCCGCTATTTTGCCGGCGCCGCGATACGCGTCGGCGGTGCACAAATCGGCTTCGTGATGAAGAACTCGCTGTATTTTCGCGTAGACGATGAAAGTCGGCCGCAGTTCGAAGCGCTGGACTCGCGCCCCTTTTCCTACAAGACATCCGCCCGGAATGTCCTTGTCGCGAGCTACTACGAGGTGCCGGCCGATGTGCTCGACGATGACGACCGGCTCAACGATTGGGCAACGGCCGCCTATCGCGCGGCACGGTCGTCGCCGGACAGCAAACAAAAGAAAGCGGCCGGAGCCGCTTCCTGAAAGACCTGCCTCAGGCGACCGTGACCGGCACTTCGGTCGAGGTGCGCATCGCGTGGCTATAGGGGCAGACGATGTGGGCCTTGGCGGCGAGGTCTTCGGCAACCGACCGTTCGACGCCCGGGATGCTGACCAGAAGCGATACTTCGATGCCGAAACCGCCGCCGTCTTCGCGAGGGCCGATGCCGACAGTCGCCGTCACCTTGGCGTCATCCGGGATCTTTACCTTTTCCTTGCCGGCGACAAATTTCAGCGCACCGAGGAAGCAGGCGGAATAACCGGTGGCAAAAAGCTGTTCCGGGTTGGTGCCGCGGGCACCGTCGCCGCCGAGTTCCTTCGGAACCGTCAGCGTGACGTCGAGGACGCCGTCTTCGGAGGCGCCATGGCCGGCGCGGCCGCCGGTGGCGGAAGCCTTGGTGGTGTAGAGAATAGGCATGGGTCTAACTCCCTTGGTTCTAGTCCTGGGTGATAAATATTGTCCGCAATTCAATTGCGCACAATCTAATTACGCGCATTGCATTTTCCCGTCAAGCCTGCGAAAATGCGTTTGCTCGAAAAAGATAGAGCACAGGCACGTGAAGACAGGACCGGCCATGCAGAAAAAAGCGAGCAACGCGGATAATTTCGAGATCGAACTCGATGCGCAGCTGTGCTTTGCGATCTACGGCGCGGCGCATGCCTTCACACGCACCTACAAGCCGCTGCTCGAGCCGCTCGGGCTCACTTATCCGCAATACCTGGTGATGATCACGCTGTGGGAGGAGGACGACCAGCCGGTAAAGGCGATCGGCGACCGGCTGGGGCTGGATTCCGGCACGCTCTCCCCTCTCCTCAAGCGGCTCGAGCAATCCGGCCTCGTCGCCCGCAAGCGCGACCGCGACGACGAGCGGCTGGTGAGGATTTCGCTGACGAAAAAGGGAACGGAGCTGAAAACCCAGGCGGCGGGCGTCGCCGGTGCGATCGGCAAGGCTGTCGGCTGCAGTTTCGAAGAGGCGGTGGCGCTGCGCGACGAACTGATCGCGCTGAAGCAGAGGCTGACCAAGGCGGGAAGCGAAAAAGACCCATTGCCCTCTGCTTGACAGACCTCCATGACCGGCCGAGGCCGGTCGTCACCAGATTGCAATGAAGCCGTCGGGCTCACGGCTTGTGGGCTTCAGGTTCGTCGGTATGGCGGCCCGAATATTGCTCGTCCAGGTCCCGGATCACACCTTCGCCATCGACGGGATCCACCTTGCGGAGGATAACGTCGATCTTCGCCTCCAGCCGGTCGGACCCTTCCTTCGATTGCGGCGAGCCCAGGAACAGGAAGAAGGCCAGGCCCCCGACCTGCCAGAGCAGCTGCAAAAATTCCGACTGCCAGTTTTCAAAAGTGTCGCGCAACATTTCCGTCAGATAGGGGGAAAATTCGACCGGCTGTCCGTGCTCGGCCTGTTCCTGCACGAAGGCAAACCAGCCGAACAGCCAATGCCCGACAAGACTGAAAGCGAAAAATGCCAAGGTTATCCAGGCGTAACTATACGCACGCCATAGTGAATGCTGCTGCATGGCTTCCTCCAGAACGCCCCGCGCAAAGTAACGACAAAGTTCCGAGGTGGTTCCCGCAGAGATCAGGTTCGGCTTAGGCGATCCGCGACGATCCGGTCGATCCAGCGGCGATGCTGTTCTCTGACCAGCGGGTTCGTTCCGGGTTCGCCGGCAACCGTGATCAGCGCCTTCCACAGGCACCAGCCACCCGCCCTTTCCCAGGTCTCGGCGTCGAACCCCACACGATTGCGGAAAGCGCGGGCCGCCGGTTCGTCGAACAGGGTCCAGGCGATGACGAGGTCGCAGGCCGGGTCGCCGGTCCCGGAACTGCCGAAATCGATCACCGCGGCAAGCCGTCCGTCGCGCACCAGGAGATTGCCCTCGGCGACGTCGCCATGCAGCCAGACCGGCCTGTCCTTCCAGGTCGAGGCGAGCGCCCGTTCCCATATTTCGGTGATCAGCGGCACATCGATTTCGCCGGAGAGGATGTCGATCGAGCGGCGCGTCTCCGCGTCATAGACTTCCAACGATCCGCCGCGGAAAAAGTTATGGGTGCCGGCCGGCGGGCCGTCGGATGCGTCGATTTTCCAGAGCGCCAGGAGGAAATCCGCGAGGTCCTCCGCAAAAACGGTGAGGTCGGCAATCGTCCGGAGGCTGGACCGGTCACCCGCGATCCAGGCATAGACCGACCAGGGCCAGGGATAACCCTTGCCCGGCTTTCCGAGCCCGAGGGGCACGGGAATGGGAAGCGGCAATCGGGGGCCAAGCGCCGGCAGGAAGCGGTGCTCCTTCTCCACCTGCGCGACGTAGCGTTCGGCGCTCGGCAGGCGGACCGACATGGTGTCGCCGAGGTGGAAGGTGCGGTTGTCCCAGCCGCCGTTCGCGACCGGCCGCACGTCCAGGCCCGCCCATTCGGGGAATTGTTCGGCGACCAGCCCTCTGACGAGAGGGACATCGATTTCAACCATGTAAACCTCCCGGCACGGCGGATCAGGCCGGGTTGATAGCAGCCCTCTGTGACAGAAAAGCCTACTGCCACACCACGATGCGCGCTTTTTCCGGCACGCGGTCGTAGAGGTCGATGATATCCTGGTTCATCAGCCGCACGCAGCCGGACGACGCGGCGGTGCCGATCGAATTCCATTCCGGCGAGCCATGCAGGCGGTAGAGCGTGTCCTTGCCGTTCTGGAAGATGTAGAGCGCGCGGGCGCCGAGGGGGTTCAGAAGGCCGGGCGGCATGCCGCCGTTCTTTGCCGAATATTTGGTGAGTTCCGGCTGGCGCGCGACCATCTCGTCCGGCGGCGTCCATTTCGGCCATCTCTGCCGCCACTGGATGACGCCCTCGCCCTGCCAGGCAAAGCCCTCGCGGCCGATGCCGACGCCGTAGCGCATGGCAGTGCCGCCCGGCTCGACGAGGTAGAGGAAGCGGGAGGCCGTGTCGACCACCACCGTGCCGGGGCGTTCGCCGGTCGGATCGACGACCTGCTGGCGATAATAGCGCGGGTTGACCTGGCGATAGGGGATTGCCGGGATGACGAAACCGCCGTCGACCACGGTGCCGTACATGACATCCAGTTCCGACGAGGGGCCTTCAATAGGCTCCGGACGAAAGGCAACCGTCGTCGCCAGCGGGCGCGGCACGGACGAGGCACAGCCGGCAAGCGTGGAGGCGGCGCCCGCGCCGAGGAGAGACAAAAAACTCCGGCGGGAAAAGGAAGGGTTCAGGATCATCTGAGGCAGGACCGCTCAATAGTAAAACGCAGGGAACAGCAAAATCGCTCTTTAACGGCAGGGCGGTCGAAAGGTTCCGACTCGCTCCCTGAGCTGGAGGATAGGTCTGCGGTCCTTAATCAACTATTCACGAGATTTACACGGCGGTTCAAACCCTTGAGATGACGAATAAAAAAGAGCGGCAACGCCGCTCTTTCCGCTCATCGAAGAGAATGTTTCCGTGGTCAGATGACCACGATCGCCGTGCCCGAAGGCACGCGGTCGAAGAGGTCGATGACATCCTGGTTGAGCATGCGCACGCAGCCCGACGAGGTCTGCTTGCCGACGGACTGCCAGTCCGGCGTGCCGTGCACGCGGTAGAGCGTGTCCTCGCCATCCTTGAAGATATAGAGCGCGCGGGCGCCAAGCGGATTGTTGAGGCCCGGATTGGCACCGCCCTCGGCGGCCGAAAATTTACGCAGGTCCGGTTGGCGGGCGACCATCTCGTCCGGCGGCGTCCAGCGCGGCCATTCCGCCTTGCGCTGGATCACACCGCGGCCCTGCCACGAGAAACCGGCCTTGCCGAGGCCGACGCCGTAGCGGATCGCCTTGCCGCCCGGCTGCACGAGATAGAGGTAACGTTCCCTGGTATCGACGACGATCGTGCCCGGCGCTTCGCTGGTGCGGTAATCGACGTCCTGGCGCAGATACCGGGCATCGATTCGCGAATAGGGGATGGCCGGAAGCGTGTGGCCGTCGTCGCGGATGACGCCGTACATGGCCCGGTGGACCGGATTGGAAACCGGCAGTCCATAGGTCTGGTGGAAAGTCGACGGATAGAGCTGGCGCTTGTGCGGAATGGCGCCCGGCATCGGAGGCGGCTGGTTTGACGGCGGATCGGCATAGGGCGCGACGTTGAAGACCGGCGCCGTCTGCTGCACGAAGACGTCCGGGTTCATGCGGCTGGTATCGGTGACCAAGGGAATCTGGCAGCCACTGAGCGCCACGGACGCGGTGAGCATGACGGAAAGGCCAAGGGGTCGGCGGAAAGGTCGAAAGGAGAATGGCATGGGAACCCGCTTCCAGCAGATGAAGTCCCGCCGACAATGGCAGATGCGGCTGGCGCGAAGCTGGTGGAACCGCTCATGCGTGCCAGCCGGCACCGGCATGGGCCGCCAATGCCGGATGGCGTGCCATGCGAGCATCGAAGTCGCGGGCGATATCTGCCAGTGTCACCTGGCCGAAGCGGCCGAGAAGCAGCTTTTCGGCCTCCTCGAAAGCTTCGGAAAGGGCTGCATTGACCGCCTGCTCCACCAGGCATGCCGGCTGGTCGCAGGCAGGGCCGACCGCAAAGACTGCAGGCTCGCCGACCGCTTCGTAGATATCGAGCAACGTCATTTCCGACAGGGGGCGACCCAGTCTCCAGCCGCCGCCATGGCCCTTTTCCGAGCTCACATAGCCCTTCTCCCGGAGCCCCGCCATGGTGCGGCGGACCACGACCGGATTGGTGTTGAGCATCGCGGCAATGGTTTCCGACGTGGCCGCGCCTTCGTGGCGATCCATATGGATCAGCACATGCAGCATGCGGGACAGGCGGCTGTCGTGTCTCATCGCGGCGCTCCCTAGGCGTTATCGGCCGTGCATTCCTAACACGCGCACTCATTCGCAACAACATAAGTTACGAACCTATTGACCGCACGCCATCATGTAACTTATGTTGTTTCAAGACTCATGAGGAGGATTTCGCATGGATTACGAAGCGATCGTCATCGGCGGCAGCTATGCCGGCCTCTCCGCCGCCCTGCAGCTCGCCCGCGCCCGGCGGCGCGTCCTCGTCATAGACGACGGCCACCGCAGAAACCGTTTTGCCGAGACTTCTCATGGGTTCCTCACCCGCGACGGGGAACGGCCGGAGATCATAGCCGGCGAGGCCCGCTCCCAGCTGATGGCCTATCCGACCGTCGAATGGCTCGACGCACGGGCCGACAACGCCCGGAAAAGCGACGCCGGTTTCTCGGTGACATCAGGGGGCAGAGAGCTTGCGGCGAAACGGCTCGTGCTCGCCATGGGTGTCAGGGACCACCTGCCCGAGACCCCCGGCCTGCTCGACCGGTGGGGCAAAAGCGTCTTTCATTGCCCCTATTGCCACGGTTACGAATTGAACCGCGGACAGGTCGGCGTGATCGGCGTCTCCGCCATGTCGATGCATCACGCGCTGATGCTGCCCGACTGGGGACCGACCACCCTGTTGCTCAACGATGTGTTCCGGCCCGACGAGGAACAGGCCGGCCAGTTGGCGGCGCGCGGCGTCACCATCGAGGAAACCCCGATCTCGTCGATCGGCGGCCATGCCGAAATCCTGCTGCAGGATGGCCGGGCCTTGAGTTTTGTCGGACTTTTCGTGCTGTCCCGAACGGAATTGGCAAGTCCCATTGCCGAACAGCTCGGCTGCGCCCTGGAGGACGGCCCGGTCGGCAAATTCATCCGCACCGACATGACCCAGCAGACCAGCATTCCCGGCGTTTTCGCCTGCGGCGATGCAGCCCGCGCGGCGGGCTCGGTGGCGATCTCCGTCGGCGACGGCGCCATGGCGGGCGCGGGGACGCACCGGTCGCTGATGTTCGGGTAATTCTTACGACACCCTCTTCACAGGATGCGGCGGGCCTGTTCCGGTGACGGAAGCCAGCAGGCCTCTCGCCGTCCAAAGATGCGATAGCGATTTCTGGCGATCAGGCGGTAAAGCGGATCGCGAATGAACCGCGGCACCAGCCTGACGATCGACAGCGCCTTCCAGGGCCATCCGAGCCCTTCATAGATTGCCAGAACCGCATCGCTGTCGCGCAGGACGCTCTGCCCATCCACCACGATCATGGTTTCGGGGTTTTCGGGGTCGATCCCGCACCGACGGTAAAGCGCCGTGCCGACCTCGCCCTGCATCGACGCCAGGCGGAACCTTGCGGCGCGATCGTGCCGAAGCACGAACTGGGCGTTGGCCGAACACAGGACGCACATCGCATCGAAGACGATGATCGGCCCGCCCAAATCCATTCTGTCACTGCCGCTCATACATGCGCTCCGGCGAAGGCTCGGCCTTAACCCGTGACCTGGTTGAAGAAGCGGATGCTTTCGGCGACCGCGCCCGGCACAACGCCGTTGTGGTTGCCGGGCAGGAGCTTGGCCTCGATCTCAACGCCGGCCGATTTCGCCCGATCCATCAGCAGCCGGTGATCGGCGTCGAAGGGCCGCTCCTCGGTGCCGCGCAGCAGGAGCGTCGGGCATTTGAGACTGTGTCCGAAGCAGACCGAAGAGCGCATGATGAATTCCTTCTGGTCGCTCTCGTCGAAACGCACTTCCCGCTCGAACCGGCCGAAATAACGCCAGGAATTGACGCCCGCCGAGATCGGCGCGGAGGCGCGGAACTTTCGCGTCATCGAGGCGAGCAGCGCCAGCGTGCCGCCATTCGAATGGCCGGCGAGGAAGAAGCGGTTCTTGTCGATCCCCGGCAGTTGCTCCAGATAGGCCGCTGCCGCCAGCGCGTCCGAAGTCTCGTCGTAGAAGCCCGAATAATTGCCGGCCTGGCCATTTTCGCCGCGGAACGAGGGCAGCATGACGACGTAACCCGCTTCCCAATAGGCCTTCATCAGTTCCCAATGGCCGTCGCCGGTGGCGTTGCCGCCATGCAGGAAAAGGACCGCGGGCTTCAGTTTCGCGGAAGGCTCATAGGGCGAAATCCAGGCGATCAGTTCGATCGACCCGTCCGGTCCGCCGCGATACATCACCTTCTTCGAACCGGTGGGCGTGCCGAGCGGGGGCGACTGTTCCGGGGACGGGCCCTTGCGAATGAGGTTGGTGTGGAAATGCCGGCGGGCATCGCCGTAATCCTGCTTTTCGAGCGGCGGAACCTCCGGAACGGGAAACTCAGCGCGGGCCGCGGTCGGCAGCATGGCTGCAACCGAGAGGCCGGCGGCGCCAGCCAGCAGGGCACGGCGGGTCAGACCGCCGTCTTCCATGAGATTTCGGGAAGGAAGAATGCGATGATCTGTCATATGTGATGAGCCTGAAGAGCGTTTCGCCGGGCCGATATCAGCATTTGCAGGAAACGCTGTCCATTCACTCATTCGCGAACTTCATAGGAAAACCCGAGGCTTGGATTGCCTACAGCTTCTTCGCGCGCATCGCATCCTTCTCCTTGCGCCACTGAACGAGCGCCTGAAGAAACGGTCCGGCAGTCACGCCAAGAACAGCGCCGCCGACCACCCATCCGAGAGCGGCGCCGCCCAAAAGTTCCTGGCCGACATAAGCCGCTGCGACGCAGCCGATGAGCGCGACAATGCACTTGATGACAAAGCTCGATTTCGTCATGTGGTTATCCCCCAGGAACCAAGATCTGCAATATCGCGGTTTAGATAGGCGAATTTGGCTACATTCAACCCTCGCGTGCCTCCACCATTGCCGTGAGCGTCGCCAGCCGGTCGGCGTCGCGCGGCAGCTTGTCCTGGCGCAGGCGGGCGATCCGCGGAAAGCGCATGGCGACGCCCGACTTGTGGCGGGTCGAGCGGTTGATGCCCTCGAAGGCGACTTCCAGCACGAAACCGAAATCCGGTTCCGCACGCACCGCCCGGACCGGCCCGAAACGGTCGACCGTGTTGTCGCGCACGAACTTGTCGAGCACTTCGAGCTCCGCATCGGTAAAGCCGAAATAGGCTTTTCCGACCGGCACCAGTTCCTCGCCATCAGGCGTTTCGGCCCAGACGCCGAAGGTGAAGTCGGAATAATAGCTCGACCGCTTGCCGTGGCCGCGCTGGGCATAAAGCATCACCGCGTCGATATTGTAGGGGTCCCGCTTCCACTTGAACCACGGCCCCTTGAGGCGGCCGGCCTGGTATGGGCTGTCCTTTCGCTTGATCATCACCCCTTCGATGACCGGATCGGGCGGGGCGATGCGGATGCGGTCGAGCTCGTCCCAGGTGGTGAAGGGCACGAGATCGGAAAGATCGAAACGGTCATGCGGCGCCCGCTGGATGATGTCGCCGAGGCGTCTGCGGCGTTCGAGAAAACTCTCGGCCCGGATATCCAGGTCGCTTTCGAACAGCAGGTCGTAGGCGCGCACGAAGGCGGGATAGTCGTCGAGCATCTTGGCCGTCACCGTCTTGCGGTTCAGCCGCTGCTGCAGGTCGGAGAAGGTGCGCGTCGGATTGTTGGAGCGGGCGGTGCCGCCGACCAGGAGTTCGCCGTCGATGACGCCCTCGAAATTGATCGACTGAACGACATCCGGGAAGGCGCCGGTTATGTCGTCGCCGGAGCGGGAATAGAGTTTTTTGGTGCCGCCGTAGCTCGACATCTGGACGCGGATGCCGTCCCATTTCCATTCGGCGGCGTAATCGGCGGGATCAAGCTTTTCGAGATCGCCGGGCTCGACCGGATTGGCGAGCATGACCGAATGGAAGATCGCCGGCGTCGCCAGAACCGGCTTTTCCGCCCGACCCTCCAGCCAGGCGAAGAGCGGTTCGTAGGGCGGCGTCAGCCCGTGCCAGAGCGTCTCGATCTCGGTGACGTCCCTTTTGTTTTCCCCGGTGCCGCTCATATCCGACAGCGCCTGTTTGGCGAGGCGGGCGGAGACACCGATGCGGAGCGCGCCGGTGACGAGTTTCAGGAAGGCGAAACGGCTTGATGGATCGAGCTTGTCGAGCAGGTCGCGGACGGCGGAGCGCACCTCGGTGCGGCCGAGAGAGTTCATTCTGGTGACGACTTCGCTCAGGCGCGGCTGGTGGTCGTCATCGATTTCGTCCTTGCGGGTACCGTCCCAGACGAGCGAAATGGTCTCGGCGAGATCGCCGACATAATCGTAGGAATACTGGAAGAGGACGGGGTCCATGCGTTCCAGCACGAGGTCGCGCAGCATGGCCGGCTTGACGCTTTTCAGATCGAGCCCGCCGGCGAGAGCGGCAAGGCCATAACCGCGGTCGGGATCGGGCGTATCGCGAAAATAGTCGGCGAGAAGGGTGAGCTTGCCGTTTCGGGACGGAGTGAGGACGAGGCGGTCCAGGAGAGTGGCGAAGGGTTTCATGGGGTGGCCGCCTTCTCAAGAAAGACCCCTTCTGGCCTGCCGGCCATCTCCCCCACAAGGGGGGAGAAGACTCGTGGCAATGCCTTGCCTCGATCTCGACGGAAACGCGTGGCACCGAAGCCCCTCCCCCTTGTGGGGAGGGGTTGGGGAGGGGTTTTATCTTTGAAGAATGGCGATGGCCATACCACTTGCCGATCTCCCCCCTTGAGGGGGAGATGCCCGGCAGGGCAGAGAGGGGTACTGGTGGCACAACGAATATTGTCCATCTCCCTCAATCCCCCTCATCCTCGTAACCCACCAGATGCAGCGGCCGGGCGGGAATGTTCTTCAGTTCGCACCAGCGCACCAGCGCCTCTTCGCGGCCGTGCGTCACCCAGACTTCGGATGGGCCGATCTCCTCGATGGTCGACAGCAGTTCCGGCCAATCGCAGTGATCGGAGATGACCAGCGGCAGTTCGACGCCCCCTTGCTTGGCGCGCTGGCGCACCATCATCCAGCCGGAGGCAAAGGCGATCAGCGGTTCGTTGAAACGGCGTGCCCAGCGATCCTGGAAGGCCGAGGGCGGGCCGACGATGACGGCGCCCTTGAAGGCGTCGGGGCTGCTTTTCTCGATGGTCGCGGGTCTTATGTCGCCGAGATCGATGCCCTGGCCGACATAATAATCGCAGAGTTTTGCCAAGGCGCCATGGATGAAGATCGGCTCGGAATACCCGCAATCGCGGATCAGCCGGATCACCCGCTGCGCCTTGCCGAGCGCATAGGCGCCGACGAGATGGCTGCGCTCGGGGAACTGCTTCAGCGAGGTCAGCAGCTTGTCGATCTCGTCTTTCGGGTCCGGGTGGTGGAAAACCGGCAGACCGAAGGTCGCTTCGGTGATGAAGACGTCGCAAGCGACCGGCACGAAGGAGGCGCAGGTGGGGTCGACGCCGCGCTTGTAATCGCCCGAAACCACGATCCGCAGACCGTCCTTCTCGATGGCGATCTGGGCCGAGCCGAGCACGTGGCCGGCGGGGTGGAAGCTCACCCGCACACCGTCGACATCGATCTCCTCGCCGAAAGCGGCTGCCTGCTCCTCGCCACAAAAATCCTCGCCGTAGCGCAGCCGCATGATGTCGAGCGTCTGGCGGGTCGCCAGGACCTTCGCATGGCCGGCGCGGGCGTGGTCGGAATGGCCGTGGGTGATCAACGCCCGCTCGACGGGACGGACCGGATCGACATGGAAACGGCCGATGGGACAGAACAGCCCGGCCGGGGTGGGATGAAGCAGCGCCTCTGGTTTCATGCCCTTGAAGATAGGGCAAAAACGCCGCCGCGCCAGATCACTCCGAGGCGGCGGCCGGCTTGTTTTCGGCCATCACCGCCTGCGGCAAACGGACCGGTTTCAGCATCAGGGCGGCGATGAGGCCGATGAAGGCCATGGCGCTGCCGGCCAGGAACACGGGCGTGAAGGCCTCGGTGTAGAGCGTGTGGACCGCGATCCGCGACGGCTCGGGCAATGCGAGCATCATCAGCGGCGTCAGCGAGCCGATATCCTCGACGCCCGGAATGCTGGTGCCGACGCCTCGGATGCCGGCGGCGACGATCGCGCCATAGACCGAGATGGCGATCGAGGCGCCGGCCATGCGCATCAGCGTCACAGCACCGGTTGCCGCGCCGACGTCCTCGCGGGGGGCCGAATTCTGTACGCCGATGATCGGCGCCTGCTGGCCGAAGCCGATCGCCAACCCCTGCATCAGCATGAAGCCGAGGATGACATAGATCGGGGTTCCGACCGGAAGCTGCGAGAAGATGAAGAGGGCAACGATATTCAGCGACAGGCCGATCAGCGTGAACGGCTTGTAGCGGCCGGTGATCGAGATCAGCCGGCCGGTCGAGATCGAGCCGATGACGATGCCGAGGGTCGTGGCGACAAAGCAGAAGCTCGCGGTCGTCGGCGACAGGCCGGTGGTCGTCTGCAGGAAGAGCGCAAAATAGTTCGCCATGCCGATCGCGACCGCACCGGTGCAGAAGGAGACGATCAGGAACAACGAAAAGGTCGAATCGCGGAAGAGTTTCAGCGGCACGATCGGCTCGGGCACCTTCCCCTCGACGATGACCCAGAGGATGGCGCAGAGGGTGCCGACCGCCACGACGACCATCGACTGCCAGGCGACCAGTGAACCGAACAACGTGACGCTGTCAGCCCAGACGACGATGCTCGCAACGGTTCCCGCCAGCAGGACGGCACCGAGATAATCGATCTTCGGCTTGCGGATCGGGCGGCGATAGGGAAGCAGAAGCGAAATGCCGGTGACCGCGACGATGCCGACCGGCAGGTTGATCAGGAAGATGGACCGCCAGCCGAACAGTTCGCTCATCGTGCCGCCGAGCAGCGGGCCGAGGCTGCCGGAGGCCATGATCACCAGGCTCGAATAGCTCTGGTATTTCGCCCGCTCGCGCGGCTCGAACAGGTCGGCATTGATGGAGAAGATCGATACCATGATGCCGCCGCCGCCAAAGCCCTGCAGCACGCGCGAGGCGATCAGCGAATCCATCGACCAGGCAAGCCCGCAGGTCAGCGAACCGACGGTGAAGATGACGATCGCCGCCAGCATCACGTATTTGCGGCCGAACAGATCGCCGAGCTTGCCGTAGATCGGCATCGAGGTGCTGCTGGCGAGAAGATAGGCCGAACCGACCCAGCCGAAACGCTCCAGTTCGCCGAACTCGCCGATAATCGTCGGCAGCGCGGTCGAGACGATCTGGTTGTCCAGCGTCGCCATGAACAGCGCCGTCAGCAAAAAGCAGAAGATCACCAACCGCTGGCGGTGGTTGGCGACAAGCGGCACATGGGCCGGACGGGTCATATCCATAGGTCAATCCAAAGTGTCCCAAATTTATGTGCCTTCAGCATATAATTGTCAACCGCACTCCGATGCGCAGTGCAAAGAACGGTTGGAAAGCCTCATGGGCTTTGATATGTTTCATGCCATGACGACGAAGAGCCTTTTGAAAAAGAAACCCGCTGCCGCCTCGCCTTCCCCCGAGGACGTGGCCCGCGTGAGCGAAACGCTGGGACGGATGCGGATCCTGATCGGCCGGCGGATCATCGGCCGCACGGCGATCGCCAATATCGCTCCGGGGCTGGAAATCTCGCATCTCGATGTGCTGGACGTGATGCGCCGGATCGAGGGCGAGGTGACGGTCGGTGCTATCGCCGAGGCGATGCGCATCGACCCCTCGCGCGGCAGCCGGCTGGTCGCCGATCTCGTCGCCCGCGGCATCCTGCGCCGCGACGCTTCGCAGGCGGACGGCCGCCGCTCGCTGGTGGTGCGCACCGAATTCGGCGACAGCCTGCTGGCCGAGATCCGCGCCGTCAAACGCACGCTGCTGGCACGCGTCCTGGAGGACTGGCCGGAAGACGAACTCAACGCCTTTTCGGTGCTGTTCGAAAAGTTCGTGTCGGGTTTTGAGGAGGCTTTCGTGACGCCGGAAAAACTGCCGGAAGGCGAGCTTCCCGAGGCGCCTCAGGCGACGCCATAAGCTTCCGACAGCGCTCGAAGCGGCAACCGAAGAACTGCACAAACAGGGCTATTGGTTAGTCCGGCAATCTCTCGGTAACGCCATCCTGATACGGAAGCCTAAATGCCGAGACCATCGCCCGGGACTTGCGACACACGCAGGCGGTCTCGGCCCAGATCCTTGGCTTCGTACATGGCGCGGTCGGCGCGGGCGAGCAGTTCTTCCGGCGTATCGCCGTCCTGCGGGAAGAAGGCGACGCCCATGCTGCAGGTGGCGGTGACGCTCTTGCCGTCGATGACGATCGGTTTCGAGATCGCGGTGCGCAATTCCTGAAGCCGGCGTACCAGGCCGAGTTCGTCCTGGCTGACATTGCTGAAGACGATCGCGAACTCGTCGCCGCCAAGGCGAACCAGAAGATCGGTGACGCGGACGCAGTTGACCATGCGCCACGACAGCGTTTTCAACACCTCGTCGCCGGCTGCGTGCCCCAGCGTATCGTTGATCTGCTTGAAATTGTCGAGGTCGAGATAAGCGACCGTTACCTTGCGTTTCTCGCGGCGGGCCTCATGCAGGGCACGGCTGAACTGCGCCCAGAACAGGGTGCGGTTCGGAAGGCTGGTCAGCGGATCGTGATGCGCCATGTGCTGGATGCGCTCCTCCGCGCGGGCGCGTTCGATGGCGATGCCAGCGATGTCGGTCGCCATCGCCGTCAACTCGAGCTCGAGCTCGGTCGGTTCGCGCGGCGCATCCGAATACAGAGCGAACGTGCCCAGCACCAGCCCGTCGGCGCTCATGATCGGCGTCGACCAACAGGAGCGGAAGCCGAACCTCAGAGCCAGTTCGCGATAATTGTCCCAGAGCGGATCGGCCAGCACGTCCTTGACGAAGACCGGTTCGCGCCGCCAGGCGGCCGTGCCGCAGGAGCCGACCTTCGGGCCGATCTCGATGCCATCGATCAGCTTCACATAATCGGGCGGAAGGCGGGTCGCCGCGCCGTGGCGCAGCCGGTCCGTACCCTCTTCGAGAAGCAGGACCGAGGCGATGACGTCGTCCAGTTCCTCTTCGACCGTTTTGACGATCGCATCCAGAACCGCCGACAAAGGCTGGCCCCGGGCGACCATTTCGAGAAGGCGCGCATGGCCGTGCCGGCGGTCGTCCTGGCGTTTGCGCTCGGTAATGTCGCGTGAAATCCCGACCAGGCCGACGATCTGGCCGTGAACGTCGCGCAGCGGCATTTTCGAGGTGGTGAGCCAGAGCATGCGGCCGTCGCCAAGCTTGACGCGTTCCTCGCGGCCGTCGATCGCCACGCCGGTCGACATGATCTCCTGTTCGACGAGAAACAGTTCGCGTGCGGTTTCATGATCGAGAATATCGAAATCGGTCTTGCCGATCAGATCGTTGCCTTTATGCAGCTTGCTGCTGCGCCCGGCTGCGGCATTGGCAAAAACGAAGCGGCCGCGACGATCCTTTACGTAAATGAAGTCCGGGAGCTGATCGAGAAGGGTGCGGGTTTCAAGTTCGCGGGTGGCCAGTGCGATGTCGAGGTCTATCTCGCTGTCGGCGGAAACGCGCAGGAGGCGGCTGCAGAGTTCGTCCAGCGGATCGACAAAAGTCAAGGGCATGCTATGCGACATGGGTCCCGCCATCCGAGTGCCTCCTTTTCATTTTCCAAAGAAAATACGCGGGAACTCGCGCCAAGTGCCGTATAGCATGGCGGAGAATTCCTTATCGTTGCTTAAGATCATTGTGAAATTGCCATGATTGAAGCTTCAAAAGAAGCCTTTTTACTCAATCGATCGGAACCTTTGAACATAGTAACAATATAAAGGACCGGCATGGAAAATGCTTTATTGACGCAGGGGAGACGCGCTGGATGATTTCGAGACGCACGGCATTGACGATGATCGCGGGTGCGGCGGCGGCCGGAGCCGTGCCTCGGCCCGTCCTCGCCGCCGCCCAGGGCTTTTCGACGATCGATCTGCGCGGCTCGATCGATGCCGGCGCACACGGCGTCACCCCGGACGGAGGCGACAAGCAGAACCGCAAACTCGCGGAGATCATCGCCAAGGCGGCGCGCCAGAACATGCCGGTCTTCCTGCCACCCGGAAACTACCCGGTGTCCAATCTCGATCTGCCCGAGGGCACCCGCATGACCGGCGTGGCCGGGGCTTCCCGGCTCGTCTATTCCGGTGGCGGGCGGATGCTGACGGCCGACGGGGCGCGCCGCATCGAGCTTTCCAACATCGTCATCGACGGGGCGAACCGCGGGCTCGACGACCAGAGCCCGGCGCTCGTCACCATGCGCGGCATCAGCGAGATCGTCATCGACAATTGCGAGATCATCGGCGCGCGCAGGACCGCAGTGCAACTCGAACGCTGCGGCGGGCGGATCGAGCGGAGCCGTATTTCCGGAGCTGCCGAATACGGCCTCTATGCGGTCGAGAGCACCGGGCTTTCGGTCACCGGCAATACGGTCTCCGACTGCGGCAATGGCGGCATCCTCATCCATCGCTGGACCAAGGGCGCCGACGGCACGATCGTTTCCGGCAACCGCATCTTTCGGATCGGCGCCACAAACGGCGGCACCGGCCAGTACGGAAACGCCATCAACCTGTTCCGGGCCGGCAACGTGATGGTCATCGGCAACCAGATTTCGCATTCGGCCTTTTCGGCGATCCGCGCCAACAGCGCCTCGAACGCGCAGATCGCCAACAATACGTGCCTGGCCTCCGGCGAAACGGCGATCTATGCGGAATTCGCCTTCGAGGGCGCGTTGGTCTCGGGCAATATCATTGATGGCGCGGCCAACGGTATTTCGGTCGTCAATTTCAACGAAGGCGGCCGGCTTGCGACCGTCGCCGGCAATATCGTCCGCAACCTTATCCCCACCGGTCCCTATGTGCTCGACGGAGCGATCTTCGGCGTCGGCATCAGCGTCGAGGCGGATACCGCGGTGACCGGCAATGTCATCGAGAATGTGCCGCTCTGGGGCATGGCGCTCGGTTTCGGGCCATACCTGCGCAACGTGCTCGCCAGCAACAACATCGTCCGGCAGGCAAAGGTCGGCTGTGCGGTGACGGTGGTCGAAGGCGCCGGCGGAGCGCTGATTTCCGGCAACCTGTTCGAGGCGGTGAAGGACGGCGCGGTGATCGGCCACCGGTGGAAGACGCCTTCCACGACCGAACTGGCTCGCGGAGACGGTCAGGCTCAGGGATTCAAGCATCTGACGATCGCGAACAACCGGATCGTTTGACCGCACCATTCATCGAAAACTTTCATGATCGTCCAACGCGGATTGGTCTTCCGTTTTGGGCGGCCTGCCCGTAGCTTGCGCTCGCATTTCCTGGAGGGACTTTAATGCTGAAAATATATGGTGTTTACCGTTCGCGCGCCACGCGGCCGCTGTGGCTCATCGAGGAACTGGGTATTCCTTTCGAACTTATTCCGATCATCCAGGGCTACCGCCTGCCCGAGCCGATGGCATCGGGCGCCCCGGTCAACACGCTGTCGCCGGAATTCCTGAGCATCAACCCGATGGGCTCGATCCCGTCGATGGACGATGACGGTTTCGTGCTGCACGAGTCGCTGGCGATCACGCTCTATCTCGCCCGCAAATACGGCGGCGACCTCGGCCCGAAGGATATTGCCGAGGAGGGCCAGATGGTCCAGTGGTCGCTGTTCGGCGCGACCAGCGTCGAGACGCCGGCCCTGAAGATCTCCGCCACGATCGCCGGCGGAAGGGCGGAAACGGAAGAAGGCAAGGCCGACATCGAGGTTGCGGCCCGCACCCTAAAGCGGCCCTTCGACGTGCTCGAAAAGCACCTTTCCAGGAACAGCCACATGGTCGGCGGCCGTTTCACCGTGGCGGATATCAATGTCGGAGAAGTCGTGCGTTATGCGCAAGGATATGCGCCGCTGCTCGACAGCCGCCCGGCCTTGAAGGCCTGGATCGAGGCCGCCCAGGCCCGCCCCGGCTTCAAGGCAATGTGGGACAAGCGGACCGCCGAACCGGCGTAACGCTTTACTTCCGGCTTTCCGTGAGCGGCGGCAGTTCCGTCTTCAGCCAATCCCGGAAAGCCCTCACCTTCGCCGGCACCCGAGCGCCGGCGCGGGTGACGAGGTAATGCCCCATGCCGGTGCGTGCCCGGATCGAAAACGGCTCGACCAGCCGCCCCTGTTCCAGCGCGTAGGTCGCCAGCGTATGCCATGCGAGCATCACGCCCTGCCCCGCAATCGTCGCATCGAGGCAGAGCGAGGCATCGTTGAACACATGCCGCGTCGCCATGCCGGCGCCGGACAGTCCCGCTTCGTTCAGCCAGATCTCCCAGGAAAACATCGATGGGCCGTCGATGATCGCCGGCAATTTCAGGATATCCTTCGGCTCCTTCAGCTTTTCGGCAAGCGCCGGCGAGCAGACCGGAAAGACCGTCTGCTCGATCAGCAGCTCCGCATCGACGCCCGGCCAGGTGCCCGGCCCGACGCGGATGCCGAGATCGATATCGTCGACACCAAGATCGGCGAGCCTGGTCGTCGCGTCGATGCGCAGGCGGATTTCCGGGTGCAGGCTCGAGAACCGATCGAGCCGGTGGACGAGGAACCGTGCTGCAAACACGGGTGCGACGGAGATGGTCAGCAGCGCATCGTCCTGCCGCCTGCCGATCGCCACCGCTTCGGACAGCGCATGGAATCCTTCGCTCAATCGGGCCAGCATGGGCCGCGCCGAATCGACCGGCATCATGCCCTTCGGCAGGCGTTGAAAGACCGGCTGGCCGAGTTGGGCTTCGGCCTTGATAACCTGCTGGCTGGCGGCACCCACCGAGACGCCGAGCTCGTCGGCAGCCGCCTGCAGCGAGCCCAGGCGTCCGACCGCCTCAAGAGCCCGCAAGCCGTTGAGATGCACGAGGTTGAGATTGCTCATATAGCTTTTCTATAGTCTAGCGCTCAAGAACTCAATTGAAAAGCCGGGCGGCAAGGCCGATGTTACGTCTGCAAATGGTCACATATTTGCGAGGTAACGGTCATGGCACCGCTGAAGATTTTCTTGAACTTGAAAGCCTGGTTGGAAACGACCGAAACATTGACGGACCTGCAGTCGAACGACCCGTTCCGTCATCCCGATGTCCGCGCGATGGACCTGCGGCAACTCGCCGACCTGCCCTTCCCGCGCCCGTTTCAAGCCGATACGAACTGCAATAAGGCGCCTCTGGCGAAATGCGCCTGACGCTCCGATGATTCGCTTCCCGCCCCAAGGGCGGATCATGTGGCCGGCGTGAACCCGTATTTAGGCGGAAGAACTTGCCGCCGTCTTCCGGCATTAGACCGCGGTCGTGGCAGCCTGTTCGGCCAGGGCGCGCTGAACGGCGGGACGCTGTTTCATCCGCTCGTAGTGCGCATTGACCTTCGGAAAATCCGCACGGTCGAGCTTCATGTTGGCGAGCCAGTCGGTCATCAGGTAGAGATAGGCGTCGGCGACCGAATAGGTTTCGCCGAGCACATAGGGACCTTCGAGCAACGAGTCCTCGATCACCTGAAAACAATCGTGGAAGACCTTTGGTGCCTTGGCGGTCATGTCGTCGAAGGAGGACTGGTTGTCCGCCCAGCGATAACCGCGGCGCCAATGGGCGTAAGCGACATGCACTGTCGAGGCGATATAGGCGTTGAACGCCTGCATCTTGCTGAACAGGAACGGGTCGTCGAGCGGTGCGAGCTTTGCCTCGGGTGCGACCTGGGCGATGAAGGCGAGGATCGCGACGGACTCGGTGATGATCCCCCGGTCCGTTGCGAGTGCCGGGACGCGGCCCTTCGGATTGATCTTCAGGTAGGCTTCCGACTGCTGTTCCTTGTCGGCGAATTTCACCCATTTGATCTCGTAGGGAAGACCGGATTCGGCAAGCGCGATATGGCTGGCCAGTGAACAGGCGTTGGGCGAAAAGAACAGCGTATACATGAAAATCCTCCTTTGGACCGCGTGTGTTCTAGCACGGTTTTTTCAGGCCAGAAGTCTCAAACCGCCGGTCAACTGACACCGGGCACGTCTTCCAGCCGATGCCAGACCGGAATGCCGCGTTCGTTGGCGATCCGGACGTCGTTGTCGGCGCCCTTGGAGGCACCCGGCAGGCGCAGGACGCCTTCGCAGAGCTGCAGCAGACGTCCCGCGACCGGGTGAAAGATTTCCTCGTACAGGTCGTCGCCCACATGTTTTCCGCCGGCTGCATGCCAGACCGGCAGCGCCACCCATTCGCCGATCATCGGTACATGGCCGGTCTTGAACAGCGCATGCGACGGCGCTTCGAGCCGTTTCAGGTTCTCGGCCATCTTCTCAGGGTCGTCTCCGGTGCCGGAGCGATAGGGGCCAGCGATCAAAATCAACATCTTCGTTTCTCCAAACTTGTCCGCATTCATCGCGGAATTGCACGAATATGCAGGAAATGCTTTACATCGTTCACATTTTCAGGCATATTTGCGCTTATTCATGCAATTTCGTGCAGAGTCAAGAGCCATGCTGACAACCCAACGCAAGAGCCTCATCCTCGACATGCTGCGCCGGGAGGGGCAGGTCGTCGCCAAACGGGCCGCGGAAGAGTTTTCGCTTTCGGAGGATACGATCCGGCGGGACCTTCGGGAGATGGCAGCGGAAGGCCTGCTGCGGCGGGTGCATGGCGGGGCTATGCCCATCTCTCCCGACCTGCCGGATTTGTCCGCCCGGCGGGCGGTGTCGTCAGATGTGAAGCAGCGGCTCGGCAGGGCGGCGGCCGATATGGTGAAGCCGGGCCAGACAATCTTTCTGGACGGCGGCACCTCGACTGCGGAGATCGCCCGCGCCCTGCCCCGCGACTTCGCCGTGACGGTCGTCACGCACAGCCCGACGATCGCGGCGGAACTCGAACACCATCCGATGGCGGAGGTGATACTGATCGGCGGGCGGCTCTACAAACATTCAATGGTCGCGACGGGTGCAGCGGCAATGGCGCAGATCGCGCTGATGCGGCCGGACATCTTCTTCCTCGGCGTCACCGCCGTGCATCCGGCCCGCGGACTTTCGACCGGCGATTTCGAGGAGGCGGCGATCAAGCGCCACATCGCCGCCTGTTCCTCAGAGACGATCACGCTCGTGACAGTGGAAAAGCTGGATGCGGCCTCGCCGCATGTGATCATGCCGGTTTCGGCATTGTCGGGCATGATCGTGCAGGAGGGCATCGACAAGGAGCGGCTGGCGTCCTACAGGGCTTTGGGGATGCGTGTGATCGAGGTTTAGTTCGGAGCGCGAAATCGGACGTAGCCGGGCACAAGCAACGTCTTTTCACCGCCGTATGCGCAGGGGGCCACCATCCCCGCCGTTATCCTCTTCCTCACAAGCGACGCTGGGCGATCGAACTGTTCTTCCGCTGGGTCAAGCAGACCCTGAAAATCCGCCATTTCCTCGGCACCTCCGAGAACGCCGTACGCATCCAGATCGCCGTCGTCCTCATCGCCTTCCTGCTCCTGCGCATGGCCAAGGACGACCAACACCGTCCAAGGCCCGCTCGCCTTCGCACGCCTCGTGCGCGCAAACATCATGCACCGCAAAAGAACAGACCAACTCCTCAAGCCGCCTCCCGACACGCCGACAGACCAAAACCAAATGGTCTTTACATGGTCAGCAATTTAAACCGGACAGGAGCGGACTTGACCCG
This sequence comes from Neorhizobium tomejilense, assembly GCF_964254135.1. Classification (NCBI taxonomy): domain Bacteria; kingdom Pseudomonadati; phylum Pseudomonadota; class Alphaproteobacteria; order Hyphomicrobiales; family Rhizobiaceae; genus Neorhizobium; species Neorhizobium tomejilense. The sequence continues at coordinate 582,712 of NZ_CAXUSO020000001.1, read as the reverse complement.
AGGATGATTGAGCGTGGGTAAGCCCCTACGCTTTTCTATTCTCTTTCAACAACGAGTTTCCGCAGGACACCGCGACTGTCAGGAACCTGGACTTCGATAGCTTTGCTCTTATTTCCGGGTCTCGCCTTGTCACAAATTGCGATCGCAGCCCTCATGAGGCCTCTGTCAGTCACGCGTTCTCTGTCAGTGGGTATAATTGGCTTGAAAGTATCTGTGGCTTCTCTCGCCGATTTCCATGTCATCTGGAAATTACATCCCCTCATCACAAGATCCCGAAAGAAGTGTTGAATAAGCGGTCGACCGTCAGCGGTAATGCCAGTTGGAGTGCAGCTTGCAACGGCGAAAGAAAGCGCGGCAGCGCCAATAAAGCGAAATTTCATTGTCCCCATCCAATTGATCAATCCCCGCGAGCACTAGAGGCGGAATATTGGTAAAGTCAATCGGAGGTTGGTGGAAACGCGGTTCCAATCTTTGTCATCCCGGGCCTTGAGCCACTGCTGTCCGGTCCTCGGCACCTCCGAGAACGCCGTACGCATCCAGATTGCCGTCGTCCTCATCGCCTTCCTGCTCCTGCGCATGGCCAAGGACGACCAACACCGTCCAAAGCCCACTCGCCTTCGCACGCCTCGTGCGCGCAAACATCATGCACCGCAAAAGAACAGACCAACTCCTTAAGCCGCCTCCCGACACGCCAACAGACCAAAACCAAATGGTCTTTACATGGGCCGCAATTTAAACCGGACGGCAGTGGGCTTGACCCGAGGATGACGGAGTGCGGGCAAGCTGGCCACTCCAATTGCCTTCCGCCGAAAACAGTCTAGCCGATCTCACGCAAACAGCGCGTCGGTCACCCTCACGTCACCCACATGGATGCCGTTCCAGTTCTTCATCGGCTTGTTGGCCATCGCCATCAGCTTGGCGTGCACCTCGCCGCCCTTTTCGAAATAACGGGCGATGAGGGCGAAGATCATGGCTTCGGCGGCGCGGGTGGTGCCGTCCTCGCATTTCACCGCCATGGCGATGCCCTGGTCCGGCAGCGCGGCGACGAAGACGCCTTCGGCGCCGGTCTTGGCAAAAATCTTACCGGGGGCGACTTCCATCAGCTTGGTGCAGGCGCGGTTGGTGCCGGCGACGTAAAAGGGCTCGGCCATGCAGGCATCCATCAGCCGGCGCGAGGCTTTGGCACGTTCGGCCGACAGGGTGCTGCCCGTCGCCATCTTTGCAAAACCGTGGGCGAGGCCCTTCAACGGCACCGCATAGGTGGGGATCGAGCAGCCGTCGGTGCCGCAATTCTGGTGGCCGATGATGGCGCCGGTCAGGGTTTCCATCGTGCCGCGGATTTCGGCCTGCAGCGGATGGTCGTAATCGACATAGCCTTTCAGATTCATCCCCGTGTGGACGCAGGTGCAGACGAAGCCGGAATGTTTGCCGGAGCAGTTGTTGTGAAGTGCCGTCGGCGCCTCGATAGTGCGGGCCTGATGGATCAGCACCGCCTGTTCCGAGGACCAATGGGCGCCGCATTCGAGCGCGCTGTCGTCGCGGCCGGCCTTGCCCAGCATCGAGGCGGCCATCGCCACATGCGCGTCCTCGCCGGAATGGGAGGCGCAGGCAAAGGCCAGTTCCCGGTTTCCGAAGCCGTAAGCATCCGCCGCACCGCTTTCGATGAGCGGCAGCGCCTGCATCGCCTTGCTGGCGGAACGGGGGAAAACATGCGCGTCCGCCTCGCCGAACGAGAACAGCACCTTGCCGTCGCCGTCCACCACGGCGCCGAGGCCGCAGTGACGGCTTTCGACCAGATTGCCTCTAGTAACTTCGACTGTAACGGGGTTTTGCATGGTCTGTCCTGAAAATGCCGGTTTCAATGTGCCTATCGTCTGGCGATATCACAGGCTCTTAAACGAGTCCGGCGGGATTTTCATGGGGGACGGTATGAAATCGATTAAGCGGTTGTTTCTGGTCATCTTCATCGTTTACCTGGTTCCGACCTTCGCGTCGGCAGGGTTGTGGGCGATGAAGGAGCGACCGTCGGGCTGGCGCGATGCGCGATGGTCCTCGGCGGGCATCCTGCCGAAGCCCGAGACAAGCAACGAAGCGGCAATCTACGTCTTCTCGGCGATGACGGGAGGCATGAAGGGCGCGGTTGCAAGCCACGCCTGGATCGTCTTCAAGGAAAAAGGCGCGAAAACCTATACGCGTTACGACAAGGTGGGCTGGGGCAGTCCGATCCGCCGCAACGGCTATTCGCCTGACGCCTACTGGTATTCCAACACGCCGCAGCTCGTCACCTCGGCAACCGGCTCGAAGGCGGAACTGCTGATCCCCAAGATCGAGGGCGCGATCGCCGCCTACCCCTATGCCGAGCCGGGCGGCTACACGATCTGGCCGGGGCCCAACTCTAACACCTTCGTCGCCCATGTGCTGCGCAGCGTGCCGGAGCTCGATGCCGTGCTGCCGCCGCACGCAGTCGGGCGCGACTATCTGCCGGACGGCGAATTCATTCATGTGGACGACGACTGGCGCGACATACACCTGACCGTGCGCGGCCTCATCGGCCTGTCTGCCGGTTTGCGCAGCGGGTTCGAGATACACTTCCTCGGCCTGGTCGCAGGCCTCGATATCGCCAATCCCGGCATCAAGGTGCCGGCGCTCGGACGGATCGGGATTTAAGATGGCAGCTATGCATGAAATGCAAAACGCCCGCGGATGCGGGCGTTCGACATAAATAGATGTCAGATGGCGATCAGAAGCCGACGGCCTGACGCGCAACCCGGCGGATATCGCCCTGGGCGATGCCGAGATCATTGAGTTCGCGCGGTGTCATACGGCCCAGTTCGGCAACCGTCTGACGATACTTGCGCCAATTGTTGAGAGTGCGTGCGACGTTCATGATGGTTCCCCTTTCCTGGGATTTTCGAAGCCCAGCTGCCAGTCCCTGGCGCTCTCGTTTGCTTCGATGACGCTTATATAAGCTCATCAAACGTGCACTGAAAGCGCCCACTTGGCAGGCCACCTATGCGATGGGCGCATAGGTATTCGCAAATTAGAAATAATGAAAAATGAAGAACCGCCGGCCGTCATTAAAGCGGCTTTGAATGAAGGGCCCTAAAATGGAAAAGGGCCGCTCGAGGCGACCCTTCCATGAGTTTGGTCCGGTTCAACGAACCCGGGGCGCTTCGTGAGCTCCCCGAAGGAAGATGATGTTCAGGCCGAGGGTTGCCCCGTCAAGACCGCCACCTTTCCATTGCCCGTTACACAGACCGAAATCTCACTAGACATTGGACCACCTTCCTTTCACTACGTTGATGATGATTAAAAGGTAGGGGCCAAAGCCTGAGTCTGCAAGCCACGTTATATAAACGATCGCGAATTTAATTGAGTTGCGGAAGCGGCCTTCCGTCCCTAAAATTCGCCAGCTTCGATCGAGGCAGATTCTCCCCTTCAGCTCAACGTCACCACGATCTTGCCGATTTCCGTCAGCTTGCGGGATCGGAAATCAGGCTGCGTCCGCGATATCCAGCCGCACGGAAAGCCCAACTTTCCCAGCCAATTCAACCAGTGCGTCCAGACTGAAATTTGCGATCCTGCCCCGCAGCAAGTCGTTCAGGCGCGGCTGGCTGATGCCGAGGCGAGCCGCGGCATCCTTCTGAGTCACATTCCAGTTCCGGACCTTCTGCTCGATCGCAATCAGCAGGGCCGAACGCATAGACATATTGGACGCTTCCGCCGGGGTGTCTTCCAGCGCGTCCCAGACATTTGAAAAGCTCTGACGTTCCATAGGTCCAATCCAATCAGATCTGCCGAAGACGCGCGGTGGCGATATCCAGATCCCGCTTTGCCGTCTGCTGCGTCTTCTTTTGAAACGCATGCAGGACGTAGACGGCATCTTCTATTCTGGTCACGTAGATGATGCGAAAAGCGCCCGCTTCGTCGCGGATGCGGATTTCCCGCACACCCGCTCCGATCGTCGTCATGGGCTTCCAGTCGCTCGGCTCAAGGCCGAGTTGAATTTTATGCAACTGGACGCCCGCCTCCTTACGGGCGACCTCCGGAAAGTCCCGCAGGCGATCCAACGCATCTCCAAGAAATTCCAGTCGCTTCACATCGGTCCACGATTTATATCAAAACAAGTATATCTCTGCAAGGCGACTATGCAAGCCTCACCACGATCTTGCCGATATGGCTGCTGGTTTCCATCAGCTTGTGGGCCTCGACGACGTCTGCGAACGGCAGGACGGAGTGGATGACCGGAGCGACCGTTCCGTCCTCCAGGAGCGGCCAGACCTGGGCCAAAAGATCGTCGCGGATGGCGCGTTTTTCGTCCGCGGTGCGCGGGCGCATGGTCGAGCCGGTGACCGTCAGGCGCTTGACCATGATCGGTGACAAGTTGACCTTTTCGGCGATGTTGCCGCCGAGGAAGGCGATGATCGACAGGCAGCCGTCCTTGGCGAGAACCGAGAGGTTCTTTTCGAGATAGGCAGCACCGATCATGTCGAGCACGACATCGACGCCCCGGCCGCCGGTTTCCGCCTTGATGACTTCGGCAAAATCCTCGGTCCTGTAGTCGATGCCTCTTATGGCGCCGAGCTTTTCGCAGGCCTCGCATTTTTCCCTGGAGCCGGCCGTCGCATAGACCGTCGCGCCGAACGCCTTGGCGAGCTGGATGGCAGTCGTGCCGATGCCGCTGGTGCCGCCGTGGATCAGCACGCTCTCACCTTCGGTCAAGCCCGCCATCTGGAACAGATTGGCCCAGACGGTGAAGAAGGTTTCCGGCAGCGCCGCGGCTTTCACTGCGTCAAAACCCTTCGGCCATGGCAGAGCCTGCCCCGCCGGCACGGCACAATATTCCGCGTAACCGCCGCCGTTTGCGAGCCCGCAGACCTTGTCGCCGGGCTTGAATTCGCTGACGCCCTCCCCGATTGCCACCACTTCGCCGGCTATTTCCAGGCCAAGGATCGGGCTTGCGTCCTTCGGCGGCGGATAGACGCCCTTGCGTTGCTGCACGTCCGGGCGGTTGATGCCGGCCGCCTCCACCCTGACCAGGATTTCGCCCGGCCGCACCGCCGGCAGCGGCCCCCTGGCAATGGTCATCACCCCCGGCTCTCCGAAGGACGGCAGATCGACGAAACGCATTTCGGTGGGAAGCGGCATGGCGGGACTCCTCTCAGTGCGGCCACCGACGGGATCGGTGATAGGCCTCCTGACTTAGGATAGTCGCCCTGCGATAGGAAGGCGGCGTTCCGCCGCCTAGGTCATTTTGTCTCGCCGAAACTTGCGAAAACCAGACCGCCATCGCTTTCCTTGGCTTCCGCCTTGACGGCGGCGATCTCCGAACCGATGCGGCCGACATCGTCGAGCAGCAGGCCCTGGGGCAGTTCGAGCACGCCGATCGAGCAGCGCAGCAGCGGGAAATCCCGCTCCGTGCCGGAGCGGTCGTGGCCGCGGATCTTGCCGGCGGCGCGTTCTTCCGGGGAATAGAGTTCGACGACATCGTCATGGAAATCGGAGAGCAGGCGCTCAAGGATTTCATTGAGCTCGTCGCGGGTCCAGCCGCGTACGCCGATGAAGAAATCGTCGCCGCCGACATGGCCGAGGAAATCGCCGTCGGAGAAGAAATAACGCTTCACCAGGGCTGCGAACAGCGAGATCGCATGGTCGCCCATCTGGAAGCCGTAATGATCGTTGAACGGCTTGAAGTTGTCGAAGTCGCAATAGCAGAAGAAGCGGGTCTCGTCGTCGTCGCGGCCGGTTTCCTGCATGAAGTCGCGGATGGCGCGGTTGCCCGGCAGGCCGGTCAGCGGGTTCTGGTCCTGGGCGATCTTCAGCTGCTTTTCGTTGATGACCTTGATCAGCGAGGCGGCGGAGACGACGCCCGCATACCGCATGTTTTCGGTGAGGATGACGCAGGCGCTGTTTTCCATGTTGGCAAACAGGGTCATCAGCTCTTCGGCTTCCGCATCCAGCCCGACGATCGGGGCGCGGTCGACGAAATGCGAGATCGAGCGCTCATAGACCTTGTTCTTCAGGAGATCGCGGCCGAAGGGCTGATAGATATATTCCTTGAGATGGTATTCGTTGATGACGCCGCGCGGCTCGCCGTTTGCATTCAGCACCGGGAAGAAAGCCTGGCGCGGATTGCGGCGGAACAGGTCGAAGACGCTGTCGATACTCTGGTTCTCATAGACGGTCGGCAGATGTTCGATCTGCTTGCGGATGAGGATTTCGTCAAGCGACTGGCTGGAGCGACGGGAACGGCCGATATCGGCGAGATAGGGGAAGGACGGCTGCAGCTCGGACACGAATGTCGTCGGCCGGGCAATGAACCAGCCCTGGACGAGATCGACGCCGTATTCGCGGCAGACGAGGAATTCCGCCTCCGTCTCGATGCCCTCGGCGATGACGCGGATGCCGAGCACATGGGCGATGCTGACGATGTTCTTGACGAGGTGGCGCTTGCGCGGGTTCTTGTCGATGCCGGCGACGAAATGGCGGTCGATCTTCAGGTAATCGACCGGATAGTCGCAGAGCAGTTTCATTTCGCCATGGCCGACACCGAAATCGTCGATCGCCAGCTTGAAGCCTTCCTTCCGCATCTGGGTGACCAGATCGGCGAACTCCGGCACGCTGGTATTGTCGAAACGCTCGGAGAATTCGAAGCAGACGGAAGACGGAGCGATATTCGCCTTGCGCAGGTGCTGCACGACCTTTTCGAGGAAATGTTTGCCGTGGCGGATCAGCCGGACGTCGAGATTGAGAAACAGGGTCTGGGACGAAAAATCCGGCAGGCTGGCGAATTTCGCCAATGCCCGCGTTGCCATCATCTGTTCGAGTGCCAGAAGCTGGTTGGTCTCCTGGGCCTCATCGAGCAGTTCGAGCGGTGACGAGAACCCGATCCGTTCCTGGCCGCGCAGCAGCGATTCATAACCGAAGACGGACCCGGTGCCGACCTCGACAATCGGCTGAAAGGCATTTTCCAAAACCAATTTGGCCAGAGTGACGAGCTGATCGCTCGCATACCGACGGAAAACGCCCGGTTCCAAGATGGCCGCAGACGACATTACTCATTACTCCACTGCGCAATGGCCTAAAACATGCCTCAACACGAACGTCAGGTTCCCAGCAATTGGTCAAAAATACCTTTCCCGAACATGAAGGCTGGATGAAAGTTTTGTGACGATGAAAAGCATTTTTATACAAGATTTTAGAGACTTAGCGGCAACCTTTGCGTGCCTCATGGCTTGGCCGCAAGCGCGACCGCGATCAGGGCCCAGCCCTGCATCGTGAGGTCGATCGCGAGGCCAGAACACGACGTGGTCCCAGCCCTTCAGCTGGAAGGCGTGGACGAGATAGGCGATGCCTCCGACCGAACGTCATGACCGATCCCTTTTGCCAGAACCTCACCCTAACCTACGGAATAGGATGTGGAGCAGGCGTGATCCGGGTGAACGGCGCGCTTTTGCGACAGGAAGGTTCGCAATCGCTTCTTGATTGCCAAGACGATCGAAAATAACTCACTCTGGAGACTATGCCGCCCGCGAGGAAAATGCCTGCCATGACCAAACCCAATATCCTCATCGTCATGGTCGACCAGTTGAACGGGACGCTGTTTCCCGATGGGCCGGCTTCGTTCCTGCATGCGCCGAACCTCAAGGCGCTCGCCGCGCGGGGTGCCCGGTTTGTCAACAACTACACGTCGTCGCCGCTCTGCGCGCCGGCGCGTGCCTCGTTCATGGCGGGCCAGCTGCCGAGCCGAACGCAGGTCTATGACAATGCCGCCGAATATGTTTCGTCGATCCCGACCTTCGCCCATCATCTGCGCCGCGCCGGGTATTACACGGCACTTTCGGGAAAGATGCATTTCGTCGGGCCGGACCAGCTGCACGGGTTCGAAGACCGGCTGACGACCGATATCTATCCGGCCGATTTCGGCTGGACGCCGGATTATCGCAAGCCGGGGACAAGGATCGACTGGTGGTATCATAATCTCGGTTCGGTGACCGGCGCGGGTGTCGCCGAAATCACCAACCAGATGGAATATGACGACGAGGTCGCCTTTCTCGCCAACCAGAAGCTCTATCACCTCGCCCGCGAGCGGGACGATGCGGAGCGGCGCCCCTGGGCGCTGACCGTCTCCTTCACCCATCCGCACGACCCCTATGTGGCGCGGAAGAAGTTCTGGGATCTTTACGAGGATTGCGAGCACCTGCTGCCGGAAGTCGGGCCGATCCCGCTCGAAGACCAGGACCCGCATTCGAAGCGGATCATCTTTTCCTGCGACTACAAGAATTTCGACGTAACGGAAGAAAATGTCGGCCGTTCGCGAAGAGCCTATTTCGCCAACATCTCCTATATCGACGAGAAGGTCGGCGAGCTGGTCGACACGCTGACGCGGACGCGGATGCTGGACGACACGCTGATCCTGTTCTGCTCCGACCATGGCGACATGCTCGGCGAGCGCGGGCTGTGGTTCAAGATGAACTTCTTCGAGGGTTCGGCCCGCGTGCCGTTGATGATCGCCGGTCCCGGCGTGCCCACGGCCCTGCATCTGGCGCCGGTCTCCAACCTCGACGTGACGCCGACGCTCTGCGACCTCGCCGGCATTTCAATGGACGAGATCAAGCCCTGGACGGACGGCGAAAGCCTCAAGCCGATGATGGAGGGTGTTCCGCGCACGAGCCCGGTGCTGATGGAATATGCCGCGGAAGGCTCCTATGCGCCGCTCGTCGCCATCCGCGAGGGCAAATGGAAATATGTCCATTGCCTGCTCGATCCGGACCAGCTGTTCGACCTCGAAAGCGACCCCAAGGAGCTCAACAACCTTGCCGACGATCCGGAACTTGCCGAAGTGGTTGCTCAGTTCCGGCGCCAGCGCGAAGAGCGGTGGGACATGGGTGCCTTCGACGCGGCGGTGCGTGAAAGCCAGGCGCGGCGATGGGTGGTCTACGAAGCACTGCGCAACGGCGCCTATTACCCCTGGGACCACCAGCCCTTGCAGAAAGCGTCGGAGCGCTACATGCGCAACCACATGAACCTCGACAATCTCGAAGAGTCCAAACGCTACCCGCGCGGAGAATGAGATGAAAGCCCAGCCGATCGCCAGCCATTTCATCGATGGCGAATATGTCGAGGATACCGACGGCACCGTCATCGAAAGCCTCTATCCGGCGACCGGAGAGGTGATCGCGCGGCTGCATGCGGCGACGCCCGCGATCGTCGAGAGGGCGATTGCGGCCGCCAAGCGCGCCCAGCCGGAATGGGCGGCGATGAGCCCGACCGCCCGCGGCCGCATCCTCAAGCGCGCCGCCGACATCATGCGGGAGCGCAACCGCGAGCTTTCCGAACTGGAGACGCTCGATACGGGCAAGCCGATCCAGGAAACCATCGTCGCCGACCCGACATCGGGCGCCGACAGCTTCGAATTCTTCGGGGGTATCGCAGCGGCAGGACTCAACGGCAGTTATATCCCGCTGGGGCAGGACTTTGCCTATACGAAACGGGTGCCCTTGGGCGTCTGCGTCGGCATCGGCGCCTGGAACTATCCGCAACAGATCGCCTGCTGGAAAGGTGCGCCGGCGCTGATCTGCGGCAATGCCATGGTGTTCAAGCCCTCGGAAAACACGCCGCTGGGGGCACTGAAGATTGCTGAGATCCTGATCGAGGCCGGGTTGCCGAAGGGGCTCTACAACGTCATCCAGGGCGACCGGACGACCGGGCCTCTGCTGGTCAACCATCCGGATGTCGCCAAGGTGTCGCTGACCGGCTCGGTGCCGACCGGTCGCAAGGTGGCGGCGGCAGCAGCCGGGAGCCTCAAGCATGTGACGATGGAGCTCGGCGGCAAGTCGCCGCTGATCGTCTTCGACGACGCGGATATCGACAGTGCGATCGGCGGAGCGATGCTCGGCAACTTCTATTCGACCGGCCAGGTCTGCTCCAACGGCACCCGCGTCTTCGTGCAACGGAGCATCAAGGAGACATTCCTCTCCCGCCTCAAGGCCCGCACGGAAAACATGGTGATCGGCGATCCGATGGACGAGGCGACCCAGATCGGACCGATGGTCTCCTTCGACCAGCGCCAGAAGGTGATGAGCTATATCGAAAAGGGCAAGGTCGAGGGTGCCACGCTCGTCACCGGCGGCGGCATTCCGAACCACGTCACCGGCGAAGGTTATTACGTGCAGCCGACCGTTTTCGCCGACGTCACCGACGAGATGGCGATCGCCCGCGAGGAGATTTTCGGCCCCGTCATGTGCGTGCTCGATTTCGACGACGAGGCCGAGGTGATCGCCCGCGCCAACGGCACGGAATTCGGCCTTTCGGGCGGGGTGTTCACGTCCGATCTCACGCGCGGCCATCGGGTGGCGGATCAGTTGGAGGCCGGGACGCTGTGGATCAATACCTACAATCTCTGCCCGGTGGAAATCCCCTTCGGCGGCTCCAAGCAATCCGGCTTCGGACGCGAAAATTCGCTGGCGGCGCTGGAGCACTATTCCGAGCTGAAGACTGTCTATGTGGGCATGGGCAAGGTCGAGGCGCCGTATTGATGTTCACCACGGCTGTCGTCGCGCAAGTCCGCCCCCCTCTGGCCTGCCGGCCATCTCCCCCACGAGTGGGGAGATTGGCTGGGGGCGCAGGCTTCCCCAAACAACAGGCGCAGCGACTCGGCCCGTGGTCAATTTGGCGGGAAGGTCGGGCCAGTTGTGATCTCCCCACCCGTGGGGGAGATGGCCGGCAGGCCAGAGGGGGGCTGGCACGGCACGACCTCAAAAAGATGTCTGGAGAACGCTGACATGCTTCAGGCAGATTTCGTCATCATCGGTTCCGGGTCCGCAGGCTCCGCCATGGCCTATCGCCTGTCGGAGGACGGCAAAAATTCGGTGATCGTCATCGAGGCCGGGGGCACGGATTTCGGGCCTTTCATCCAGATGCCGGGCGCTCTTGCCTGGCCGATGAGCATGAAACGCTACAACTGGGGTTATCTTTCCGAGCCCGAACCGAACCTCAACAACCGCCGCATCACCGCGCCGCGCGGGAAGGTGATCGGCGGGTCGTCGTCGATCAACGGGCTTGTCTATGTCCGGGGCCACGCCGAGGACTATAACCGCTGGGAGGAACTGGGAGCGACCGGATGGGCCTATGCGGACGTGCTGCCCTATTTCAAGCGCATGGAGCATTCCCATGGCGGCGAAGAAGGCTGGCGCGGCACGGACGGGCCACTGCATGTAAAGCGTGGGCCGATGACCAATCCGCTCTTCCATGCCTTCATCCAGGCGGGCTCCCAGGCCGGTTTCGAGATGACCGAGGACTATAACGGCTCGAAACAGGAAGGTTTCGGGCTGATGGAGCAGACGATCCATAACGGCCGGCGCTGGTCGGCCGCCAACGCCTATCTGCGGCCGGCGCTGAAGCGCAAGAATGTCGAACTGATCTATGGGCTGGCGCAGAAGATCGTCATCGAGAACGGCCGCGCCGTCGGCGTTGAAATTTTTCGCCGCGGCGTCAACGAGACGATCAGGGCCAACCGCGAGGTGATCGTCTCGGCCTCCTCCTTCAACTCCCCGAAACTGCTGATGCTGTCGGGCATCGGGCCGGCGGACCATCTCAAGGAGATGGGCATCGAGGTGAAGGCCGACCGGCCGGGCGTCGGCGCCAACCTGCAGGACCATATGGAATTTTATTTCCAGCAGGTCTCGACCAAGCCGGTCTCGCTCTATTCCTGGTTGCCCTGGTTCTGGCAGGGCGTGGTCGGCGCGCAGTGGCTGCTGTCGAAGGGCGGCCTCGGCGCCTCCAACCAGTTCGAGGCCTGCGCCTTCCTGCGCTCGAGCGCCGGTCTCACGCAGCCCGATATTCAATACCATTTCCTGCCGGTGGCGATTTCCTACGACGGCCGTGCGGCAGCGAAAAGCCACGGGTTCCAGGTGCATGTCGGCTACAACCTGTCGAAATCGCGCGGAAGCGTGACGTTGCGATCGCCCGATCCGAAGGTGGATCCGGTGATCCGCTTCAACTACATGAGCCATCCCGAAGACTGGGAGAAGTTCCGCCACTGCGTGCGGCTGACCCGCGAGATCTTTTCCCAGAAGGCATTCGACCAGTATCGCGGGCCGGAAATCCAGCCGGGCGAACAGGTCGAGACCGATGATCAGATCGACGCATTCCTGCGCGAGCACCTGGAAAGCGCCTATCACCCTTGCGGCACCTGCCGCATGGGACGCGCCGACGATCCGCTTGCGGTGGTCGATCCGGAATGCCGGGTGATCGGCGTCGAGGGCCTGAGGGTCGCGGACTCGTCGATCTTCCCGCATGTGACCTACGGCAACCTCAACGGCCCCTCGATCATGACCGGAGAGAAGGCAGCCGATCATATCCTCGGCAGGACGCCCCTGCCCCGCAGCAATCAGGAACCCTGGGTCAATCCGCGGGCGATGGTGAGCGATCGGTGATCAGTGGCGCAGAACGTAAGGTACGCGAATTCCCGGCAGATTTGCAGGAAAGTCCTTCGTGTTCCTTGTGACGAGCAGCATTGAATGAATATCCGCGCTCGCCCAGATGATCGCATCGGGAAGCTTCATCTTGTGCTTCTGGCGAAGGGACACAGCCCTTTCGGCAACTGCATCGTCAAGCGCGATGATATTCAGGGCATTGAGGAATTCTCGTGTTGCCGCAGCCAGATGTGGAGGCACCCCGACGAGCACTTCCATCCATGTCACAATGCTGATGCTTGGATTTTCGTACCGTTCAAATTCCTCACGCCCTTCGGATACGGAATTCAAATAATCGACGACAATATTCGTATCGAGAACGGCGCTATCGCTCACCATTCATCGCGAACTTTTTGCTGAAAGTCCAAGCCATCGACGATGCGATTACCCCACAGGCCGAAAGCTTCGGCTCTTTTTTGCTTGTCACTTTTCTGCAGAAAATCGTGCACGGCACGCTCGATCAGGACAGATCGAGATATGTTCTCCTTCTGCGCCAAACGGTCCAATGCCTCGACTTCAGCATCCGGCAACTCAACAAGGGTCTGCAAGTAAACCTCCACGGTCACAGTCAACCGATAATACTCAAAATGACGCGACGAAACCAGTCTACAAAAAACCGATCCATCTGCCGGCGATCACCGCGCTTATCCAGATCACGATCGAGAGGATGGCGGAAAACCGAAGTGCCGTCGTCGGCGCGTTGCCGGCCAGCACCGTCCGCCATCCGGAATTGAAATGAACAACGGCAACGTTCAGGAGCCCCAGGGCTACCAAGCCGAGTTTGGCGAGGAAAGCCGGGTTGCGGACATATTCCAGCGGCCGTACCGAGAACAGGCAGAGGCCGGTAACGATGGCAATCAGGACGCCGGCGCCGGCGAGGCGTGACAGGTAAGGCGCGATTGCGGCAAGCGGGACGACCGGGGCCAGGCCCAGCAGCCGGAGATCCAGCGCCAGAATGGCGCCGAACAGCATGCCGATGCCGAGGATATGCGCGGCGTTGACCAGCAGATAGAGCGTCGACGAGGTGATCAGCGCCCGCGCGAGCGGCGTTTCGACAAGCGACGCGAGAAATTCCATGCCCGCCTCAGTTGGTCTTGATGCGTTCCGGATAGATGTCGAACGTCTTGCCGGAGACGACGATCCGGACTGCCTTCATGCGTTTTTCGCTGCGGTCTTCGGAGCGGTTGCCGGTGGCGGTGATCTGGTCGCCGACCTTGGCCTGTCCTTCGACGAAGCCGGAGCGCTGGGTCTGATTGGGATTGCCGAGTTCGACGCGCCAGACGCCGTCTTCGGCTCTGATCTCGAGCGTCGGATGCGGCGGCGCGAACGAAATCGACTGGATCGTACCCTTGAGGTCTATCTGGTCGGCTTCCGCCCAGGACCAGCCGTGATGGGCAACGGCAGTGCCGGCGAGCGATGCGGCGATCGTGGTGCCGGCTAGAATGCGGGCGATCGAAAGGCGGGGCATGACGGCTCTCCTCTGTTCCGGATCATATGCCGGAGATGTAGGATGCCTGACCGAATAACCAGAGGTTTCACCGTTTCTTGAACGTCAGCCCGCCATCGACTGTCAGTTGGTCGCCATCAGCGCCACGGCCCTGTCGACGATCAGGCGGTTGAGGGCGCGGTAGTCGCCGTCGAAATGGTGGCCGCCTTCGCGGGCGAGAACCTGGGTGCCGCGGATCTCCCGGACTGCCGGGCAGGCGCTGTCATCTTCTTTGAGGCCGTAGATGCACTGGATCTTGGACGGCTCGACCTCGCGAAGATCGTCGACCGGATCGCCGTATTTGCCATGGCCTGCAAACCCCAACCAGCCGGTCACGTTGATCTCGAAATCCGCCTGATGTGACAGCGCCAGAAGCGAGATGAGCGAGATCGCCTGCTTGTCGGCATCCGGCAGCAGCCGGTAGGTGGCCGGCAGGATATCGGCACCGAAGGAATATCCGATCAGCAGGACGTTATCGACGTTCCAGCGTTTGCGGTAGGAACTGATGATACGGGAAAGGTCGGCTGCGGTCTGTTCCGGGGTTCGCTCGCTCCAGAAATAGCGCAACGCATCGACGCCAACGACCGGGATGCCCTCTTCCTTCAGATAGGCGCCGAGCTGCTGGTCGATATCGCGCCAGCCGCCATCGCCGGAATAGATGATCGCCATGGTGTTGTGCTTCGGCGTCGCATGGATCGGCACGATCGGCAGATTGAGCGGCGACGCGGACTGGGCGAGCCGCCGGACGGTGGCCGATGTATTCTCCAGCAGTGCCACATCCGCGCCGCCAGCCGCTTCCCGGTACTCGATCGCGGGATGAGTGTTTTTCAGATTTTCCGCGTGGCGGCGGCCCGCCGCGTCGGCCTCGGAGGTGAAGACGATCCGGACGGGATTGGGAAGATCGCCTTCGGTCAGGCCGTAGACCGTGCCGCCGGTGACTGGCGTCTTCGGCGCCGGAGTGCAGAGGATGGTCGACAGCGGGATGGCTGTCTGCGGGTCGATGGCAAGCGTCTCGGCGATCGTCGAGTCCGGCGTCTGGGCGGCGATGGCGAGCGCCAGCGTAGCGCCGTCGCCAATGCCTGCCACGACCGGCGGATGATAGGTGGCGATATCGGCCGAGCGGTGCAGCTGGCGCGTTAGGTCTTCGATGTCGGAAACCAGATAAAGGCAGTCGCTCCGCTCTTCCTCGAGCGCCGCATAATAATCGCGAATATCCACGCCGACCACCAGGGCACCGTCCCTGACCAGCGCCTCGGACGTCCGCTCCTCGCGGTCCGACCACCCCTCGCCGCCCGAAAGCAGCACCACGACGCCAGTCGCCTTGGCTTCGGGAAAAGAAATCCGGTCGATCGGCAGGCTTTTGGCCTTCAGGGCCGGGTCGGAGACGATATTGACGATGGCAGCGACGAAGGTGATGCCTGCAACAATGATCGGCAGAACCTTCATCTGCGAAGGATGCCCTTCAGCCCGCCGCCGATCAGCATGGTAACGTCGACCAGTGAAACGATTGGCAGGCCACGGCCGGAGACGGCGATGTAACGCGGCTGCCATTCCGGATCGAACTTGTCCTTGAACAACCTCACGCCGCGGAAATTGTAGAAACGCTCGCCATTCTGGAAGATGCGCTCGCCCACGTGGTTCCAGAGCGGCGCCTTGCTATGGGTCGAAAGGCCGGCAAGCGGCGCCATGCCGAGGTTGAGGGTGCGAAAGCCTGCAGCCCTCAAATGCTCCATGATCCGCACGAACAGCAAGACCATCATGCCCTGATGAGCATTTGGCAGGTGGCGCATCAGGTCGATGCAGGCGTCCCCGGCGGAGCCGGTCGAAAGGACGTTGGCGAATGCAACAATCTTGCCCTCAATGCGGATGACGCCAACCGGGCCGGTCGCCACGTATTGAGGCTGGAAGGTTCCGAGCGAAAAGCCTTTTTCCGTGGCATTCTGGGCCGTCAGCCAGGCACGGGAGACGGACCGGAGTTCATCGAGAGCGGCGGGCACGTCATCTGCCTCGATCATCGAAAACTCAAGACCATCGCGAACCGCGCGGTTGACGGCGCGCCGAAGCCTGATCCGAGTGCCACCCTTGAGGTCGAAGTTCGTCAGGTCAACCACCGCCTGTTCGCCGAGCTTGTAAGGCTTCAACCCGGATTCGACGGTGAGCGGCAGGAAATCCGGGGAGACCTGATAGAAAACAGCGCGGCAGCCCGACTTGCGGGCATGTTCCATGAATTTCAGCGTCAGGCCGGACCAGGCGCTGCCGGGGCCGATGGGATCGAACAGCGCCACCCAGGAACGACCCTGCTGGGCGTACATGATGAACGCGTTGCCGCAATCGGAAAAAAGCAGCTTCTTGTCGCCGAGGCGGACGAGACCGGCGCTCGCATTCGGCTGGGTGGCGAGAATTTCGACGGCACGGTTCATTTCGTCGTTCGCCGGCGGCTTGCGGCAGCGCCGCGGGCGCCGCAGCCGGTTGGTGGCAAGCGTGCCGATCAGAAGCGTCAGCGCCAGGCCGGTCGGCGCTTGGATATTGGTGTTCGACAGAAGCAGGCTCCAGCCGAGCCTCACCAGATTTTCCTCGAGGAAAACACTCACGCCAAGTGCGATCACGAACAGAACGAAACCGAAAGACAGGAGAATGCTCGTATCGGGAGTCAAGCGATCAATCAGCACCCTCCCCATAGAGATGGCCGATTGTGCCGACTGTTTTGCGGGCGAGCCGGCGACCGGCTCGGAGGGTTCTTCGAGGTGGGCAATGTCTGCCATAGGTTATCCGTCACGGAAATAAGCGTTAGGCCTGCATTTCGTCAGAGCTTGCGCCCAAAAGGTTCTTACCTGTTCTGTGCCAATCAACAATTGACACATATCAATTTTGAAAAACTTTCCGTGATTAAGGTAAAAACGCCACGCAACAACGGCGCGTGCACTGCGATTTCAGCGGCACCATATATGCCGCAGCGTGTAACGGGCGGCTAACGTCATCTTGAGGCTGCGGAAACGCTATTTGCGGAAAACCTTCCAGCGTGTCGGACGGAAGCGAGTTTCGCTGCCGAGCTCGATCGGCGCATGCAGCGGCACCTCCACCTCGACGTGATACGGGGCGTGGCCGTCATTGGCGATGTCGATCTCGGCGATGCGGGTGCCGGCGAGACGGCGGCAGGCGGTGACCTTGCCGAACAGCGCATCCGGCGCGTCGACAAGCGTCACGTCTTCCGGCCGGAAGAACAATTCCCCTGCCCCGTCGCCCGCCTCTGCAATGCCGATCGGCTGGCCCTGGAAGAGCATGGTGCCGTCTCTTACCTCGACCGGGAGCTGCGAGGACTCGCCGATGAAGGAGAAGACGAAGGGTGAGCCCGGCCGGTCGTAGACGTCGTCGGCCGAGCCGACCTGCTCGATTTTGCCCTGGCTCATGACCACGACACGGTCGGCGAGTTCCAGCGCCTCTTCCTGGTCATGGGTGACGAAGACGGTGGTGTGGCCAGTGCGGTCGTGGAATTCCCGCAGCCAGCGGCGCAATTCCTTGCGCACCTTGGCGTCGAGCGCGCCAAACGGTTCGTCGAGCAGCAGGATGCGCGGCTCGATCGCCATGGCGCGGGCAAGTGCGACGCGCTGGCGCTGGCCGCCGGAAAGCTGGTTCGGATAACGCTTCTCAAGCCCGCCGAGCTGGACCATCTCCAGGAGTTCGGAGACGCGCCGGCGGATTTCCGTCTTCGGCGGGCGGCTGGCGGTCGGCCGGACCTTGAGGCCGAAGCCGATATTCTCGGCGACCGTCATATGCCGGAACAGCGCATAATGCTGGAATACGAACCCGACATTGCGCTCCTGCACCGAATGATGCGAGGCGTCCTGATCGCCGAAGAAGATCTTGCCCGATGTCGGGAAATCGAGGCCGGCGATCAGGCGCAGGAGCGTCGTCTTGCCGGAGCCCGAGGGACCGAGCAGCGCGATCAGCTCGCCGGACGCGATCTTCAGCGACACGTCGTTCAGCGCCGGAAAACGTTCGAATTCCTTGCGGATATTGTTGATGGTGACTTCCATCTAGCCTCAGACCTTTCAATGCCTGCCGCCGGCAGCGCCGGCACCGAACCGAAGTTCGAGAAGGGTTTTCAATGCAAGGGTGACGAGCGCCAGCAATGCCAGCAGCGACGCCACCGCGAAGGCCGCGACGAAGTTATACTCATTATAGAGTATCTCCACATGCAGCGGCATGGTGTTGGTAAGGCCACGGATATGGCCCGAGACGACCGAAACGGCGCCGAACTCGCCCATGGCACGGGCGTTGCAGAGGAGCACGCCGTAGAGCAGGCCCCACTTGATGTTCGGCAGCGTCACATACCAGAAGGTCTGCCAGCCGGATGCCCCGAGCGACAGTGCCGCTTCCTCGTCGCCGGTGCCCTGGTCCTCCATCAGCGGGATCAGCTCGCGCGCGACGAAGGGAAAGGTGACGAAGACCGTGGCGAGCACGATGCCCGGCACCGCAAACAGGATGGTGATGCCTTGGCTTTTGAGGATCGGGCCAAGCAGGCTGTTGGAGCCGAAGAGCAGCACGTAGACCAGGCCGGAAATGACTGGCGAGATCGAGAACGGCAGGTCGATCAGGGTGATCAGGAAGGACTTGCCCTTGAACTCGAACTTGGCGATCGCCCAGGAGGCGCAGAGCCCGAAGACGAGGTTGAGCGGAACGGAAATCGCCGCCACCAGAAGCGTCAGGCGGATCGCTGCCGCCGCGTCGGGCTCGATCAGCGCCTCGTAATATTCCGCCCAGCCCTTGCGGAAAGCTTCCACAAAGACGGAAACCAGCGGCAGGAGCAGGAAGAAGGCGAGGAAAACCAGCGCCAGCCCGATCAGCAGGATCTTTGCGAGCGGCTGCTCGTCGGCGGGGTTGCGGAATGGCGGCGGTTTGCCGAGCGCGGAGCGGGCGTCTTCAGACATTGCCGTATCTCCTTCGGTTCCAGGCCTGGATGAGGTTGATGATGAAGAGCATCACGAAGGAGATGATCAGCATGATGGTGGCGATCGCCGTCGCGCCCGCATAGTTGAACTCCTCCAGCCGGATGACGATGAGGAGCGGCGCGATCTCCGAGACGTAAGGGATGTTGCCGGCAATGAAGATGACAGAGCCGTATTCTCCGACGCCTCTGGCGAAGGCGAGCGCAAAACCGGTCAGGATCGCCGGCGTCAGCCCCGGCAGGATCACCCTCGAAATCGTCTGGAAGCGATTGGCACCGAGCGTGGCCGCGGCTTCCTCCACCTCGCGGTCCAGTTCCTCCATGACCGGCTGCACCGTGCGTACTACGAAGGGAAGGCCGATGAAGACCAGCGCCACGACGATGCCGAGCGGCGTGAACGCGATCCGGAACGGCATGAACAGCGAACCGACCCAGCCGTTCGGCGCATAGAGCGCTGCAAGCGCAATACCGGCGACCGCCGTCGGCAGCGCGAACGGCAGGTCGACGATCGCATCGATCAGCCGGCGACCGGGGAAATTGTAACGGGTCAGCACCCAGGCGACGACGGTGCCGAAGACGACATTGACCAGCGCGGCCACGAAGGCCGTGCCGAAGGATATATAAAGTGCGTCCTGCGTGCGCTGGTCGGTCAGAACGGCGAAAAACCCGCTCCAGCCAAGCCCGGCGGTACGCCAAAGCAGGCCGGCAACGGGGATCAGGATAATTATCGACAGGTAGGCGAGCGAAAAGCCGAGCGTCAACCCGAAACCCGGGATGATGCTCGGCCGTTTCAGTCGCCACTTTGCCGGTGAGGCAGTGGCGTTATGGATCATTGAATATTCCGACTTACTTACCGGGCTTGTAGATCTGGTCGAAAATGCCACCGTCACCGAAATGTTCGGGCTGCGCCTTCTTCCAACCGCCGAAGATAGGATCATCGACGGTGACGAGCTTGATGTTCGGCAGCGCCTTCAACAATTCCGGCTTTACCACGTCGGGCTTCGAAGGACGATAGAAGTGCTTCGCCGCGATATTCTGGCCTTCATCGGAGTAGAGATACTGCAGATAGGCCTCCGCCTGCTTGCGGGTACCCTTGGAATCGACGGTGGCGTCGACGACGGCGACCGGCGGCTCGGCGAGGATCGAAATCGGCGGAACGACGATCTCGAAGGCATCCTTGCCGAACTCGGCGCCGGCGAGATATGCCTCGTTTTCCCAGGCGAGCAGCACGTCGCCGATCTGGCGCTGCGCGAAGGTGACCGTCGAGCCGCGGGCGCCGGTATCGAGGACCGGAGCGCGCTTATAGAGCTCGCCGACGTAAGCCTTGATCTTGGCCTGATCGCCCTTGTATTCCTCGTTCGCCCAGGCCCAGGCAGCCAGGTAGTTCCAGCGGGCACCGCCCGAGGTCTTCGGGTTCGGCGTGACGATCGACACATCGCCCTTCACCAGGTCGCCCCAGTTCCTGATCCCCTTCGGATTGCCCTTGCGGACGAGGAAGACGATCGTCGACGTGTAGGGCGATGCATGGTTCGGCAGGCGGTCGCGCCAGCCGGGCTTGATCTTGCCGGACTTCTCGATCGCGTTGATGTCGCTTTCGAGCGCCAGCGTCACGACATCGGCCTCCAGACCGTCGATGACGGAGCGGGCCTGCGCGCCTGAACCGCCATGCGACTGGCGGATCGTCACGTCGTCACCGCCCTGCGCCTTCCAGTATTTTGCGAAGGCGACGTTGAAATCCTTGTAGAGCTCGCGGGTCGGATCGTAGGAGACGTTGAGAAGCTGGCTTTGGGCAAAAGCCGGCGCGACGATCCCGACCGAAATGCCGGTCGTCAGGGACAGACCGAGTGCGACGGCGCCCAAACGGGCACCTAGTCGCCGGCCCAATCCCGGGGCAAAATTGAACATGAGGTTCCCTCCTGTGGTTCTGCCAAAACTCTATCGGTTAGGTCGTCTTAGTCAATCGAGGCCGGCAAGAAGGCAAAACTGTTTCTCTTTGGCGGCCCGCGACGACAAAGAAACCATTAACCCCGACGACATGGACAGAACGCCCGCGTTGGCAAACGGGCGGTTTGCAAAATCACAATCCGGCCATAATCGGGGCTTTGGGGGTGCGGGAGGAGAATTTTGCGGGCGATTTGCGCGATACTAGAGATGTCGGCTGACGTCCATCTTCTGATGGAGGATGCGGATAATATCGATCGCGCTTTCGGAAAACCGATAGAAAACACAATGCGCACCGACGGAATATTTGAAATACCCTTGCCGAATATCAACCGGTCGACCGAGTTTCCGCCCTGCCGCCAATCCTTCCAGAGTTGAGATCAGTTCATCGTGGTAGCGCTCGGCCTGTTCCCAAGACCACGTTTCGACCGTGTAACCCCAAATATCCTCAAGATCCTCTTCCGCGAGCGGTGAAAGCTTATAGTCCCGGCCTTTAGCGGCCATGACGCTCTCGCATCCGTTTCAGAAATGCCTGATTATCAAAGGGTTGTGGCGGGCCAGACTCCTCACCAGCAATCAGAGCGTCCTGTAAAGCCTTGACCCGGGCCTCATGTTCTTCAAGCAGGCGCAGGCCTGCCCTGACGACATCGCTTGCCGAACCATAGCGGCCGCTTTCGACCTGCATGTCGATGAAACTGGCGAAATGATCGCCGAGTGAGATGGATGTATTTCGAGCCATGCTGCCTCCTGCCTCGCCATTATACCAAATTTTGGTACATCGCCAAGCCGGAAGCAATTCTCAGGCCGTCAGCAGTTCCCTGACCGGCGGCTTGGCGTCGCCGGCGCCTTCGACGGCATCGGCGATCGTGGTGTTGAAGAGCACGTCGCGGGTCGCGTCGGCGACGCGGGCGAAGACATGGCGAATTTCGCAGAGATGTTCGCCGTCGCAATCCTCGCATTTGCGGTAGGCGGTCTGCGAGAGGCAAGGCAGCGGCGCGATCGGGCCGTCGACCAGGCGCAGGACTTCGCCGAAGGTGATGGCGTCCGCGGGTTTCAGGAGAAGATAGCCGCCCTGCTTGCCGCGGCGGGAAACGACGATGCCGGAGCGTTTGAGGTCGAGCAGGATCTGTTCCAGAAATTTCTTCGGAATGCTCTGCTGGAGGGCAATTTCGGAAATCAGCATCGGCTCTGCGGGATCGGCCTGGGCCAGGGCGGCCAGGGCCCGAAGGGCATATTTCGCTTTCTGGGATATCATCACGCAACCATCGACAATAGCGCCGCCGCAAGGAAATAGTCCTCACGGCGCCGCTCACTTCAGCTTCGTTCGGGGCATCCACGGGGGCGCCGGAAGGGCGCTCAGGGGCTGCATATCCGCCAGGGGAAACAGCGCCCCGGAGACATGTTCCCGCAATATCTCAAATCACGAGAAAATACAAACCAATGCAGGGGTTTCGGGGATAAAATTGGTCACTTTTGGTTAAGGCGGCAGGTTTTCTGTGTGAGCGTCGCTTTGGAGAGATATTTGCTCCGCATCACCATGGGAAGAAACGGGTTTTCCTGTCCTTGCGCGCGTGGAATCCGGATAATCCAGCAATTGCTCACGGAAGAAGACCCATGACACTGCACGATGCCGCCGGCCAGGACCGTTCGGGACTGGCCGCTACCCTCGACGCAAAGCTCGGAAGCCTGGACCTTGCCGGGCGCCTGGCGCTTGCCGCCGAACTCGGTCACGCCGTGTTCACCACATCGCTCGGCATCGAGGACCAGGTGATCACCGCCGCAATCGGCACGCACCGCCTGCCGGTCGAGGTCTCGACGCTCGAAACCGGGCGGCTGTTCAAGGAAACCGTCGACCTGATCGGCGAAACCGAGGAGCGCTACGGCATCGAGATCCGCCGGTTTCGGCCGGAACAGGACGACGTGGACGCATACGCGGCGAAATACGGGCTCAACGGCTTCTACGACAGCGTCGAAGCCCGCCATGCCTGCTGTCATGTGCGCAAGCTGAAGCCTCTCGCCAAGGCTTTAGCTGGCGCCGACGTCTGGGTCACCGGCCTTCGCCGCGGCCAGTCCGGCAATCGCGCCACGACGCCGTTCGCCGAATATGACGCCGAGCGCAACCTGATCAAGATCAACCCGCTGGCAGACTGGGACATCGAGACGATCAATGCCCATGTGGCTTCCGAAGCCATCCCGGTCAACCCGCTGCACAAGCGCGGTTATCCGTCGATCGGCTGCGAGCCCTGTACCCGCGCCATCAAGCCCGGCGAGCCCGAGCGCGCCGGCCGCTGGTGGTGGGAAAACGACGAAAAGCGCGAATGCGGCCTGCATGTGCCGGAAAACGCCGCTCAACCGATCGCAGAGCCTGGCCCCCAAGCGAACTGAAGCCCTTTCTTGTTTGTTTCTAGAGACTACCCGGAGACCGAAATGCCTTTGTCAGTACAGGAAACGGAAGTGAAGAACCCGCCCGTTTCCAGACCGCCGCTTGATCCGCATCTGAAGGCCCTCGAAAACGAAGCGATCCACATCTTTCGCGAAGTGGCGGCGGAATTCGAAAAACCTGTCATGCTCTATTCGATCGGCAAGGACTCGTCCGTCCTGCTGCATCTCGCGCGCAAGGCCTTTTATCCCGGCCGCGTCCCCTTCCCGCTGCTGCACGTGGATACGACGTGGAAGTTCAAGGAGATGATCGAGTTCCGCGACCAGATCGCCGAGAAATACGATCTCGACCTGGTGGTCCACACCAACCCGCGCGGCGCCGAGGAAGGCATCTCGCCGTTCAGCCACGGTTCGGCGCTCTACACCGACATCATGAAGACCGAGGCCCTGCGCCAGGCGCTGGATGCCGGCGGCTACGACGCGGCCTTCGGCGGCGCCCGGCGCGACGAGGAGGCCTCCCGCGCCAAGGAACGTATTTATTCGTTCCGCACCCCGGACCACAAATGGGACCCGCGCAACCAGCGTCCGGAACTGTGGAACGTCTATAACGGCATGGTCCGGAAAGGGGAAAGCGTGCGCGCCTTCCCGCTTTCCAACTGGACCGAGGTCGATATCTGGCGCTACATCCAGGCGGAGGACATTCCGCTCGTGCCGCTCTATTACGCCGCCGAACGCCCCTATGTGGAGCGCGACGGAATGATGATCCTTGCCGAGGATCCGCGGCTTGAACTGCTGCCCGGCGAAACCGTGCAGCAGGGCATGATCCGTTTCCGCACGCTCGGCTGCTTTCCGCTGACCGGCGCCATCCGCTCGACCGCGTCCAACCTCGAAGAGGTGATCGCCGAGCTCGAAATCGCTACCGTTTCCGAACGCCAGGGCCGCGCCATCGACCGCGACCAGTCCGGCTCGATGGAAAAGAAGAAGCGCGAAGGATATTTCTGAGATGACCGCTCCCGCCCAAAACGCCTCGGCGACCATCCTGCCCTTCGCAGAACCCCTGAAGGCCGTGCGCGACACGCGCCCGCTGCGCCTCATCACCTGCGGCTCCGTCGACGACGGCAAGTCGACGCTGATCGGCCGGCTGCTCTGGGACACCAAGGCGGTCAAGGAAGACCAGGCCGCGACGCTTGCCCGCGACTCGGGTGGCCAGAACGACCTTGGCCTGCCGGACTTCGCCCTGCTGCTCGACGGCCTGCAGGCCGAACGGGAACAGGGCATCACGATCGACGTCGCCTATCGTTATTTCTCGACGGACAGGCGCTCGTTCATCGTCGCCGATACGCCCGGCCATGAGCAATATACCCGCAACATGGCGACCGGCGCTTCGACCGCCGATCTCGCCATCCTGCTTGCCGACGCCCGCGCCGGGCTTCTCGAACAGACCCGCCGGCACGCGACGATCGCTGCCCTGATGGGCATCCGCCAGTTCGTGCTCGCGGTCAACAAGATCGACCTCGTCCACTACGACAAGGCAATCTTCGACAGAATCTCCCACGAATTCCGCGAATTCGCGCTGTCGCTCGGCGTACGCCAGATCACCGCCATCCCGATGTCGGCGCTCAAGGGCGAAAACGTCGTTTACCCGGCCGATGCCTCAATGCCCTGGTATGACGGCCCAACCCTGGTCGAGACGCTGGAGCTGGCGACCGTGCGCTCCACCCAGGCCGGCGGTTTCCGCCTGCCGGTGCAGCGCGTCGTGCGTCCCGGCGAGAGTTTTCGCGGATATCAGGGGACCGTCGCGGGCGGCTCGGTGAAGCCGGGCGACTCCGTCGTCATCCTGCCTTCCGGCACGGTTGCCAATGTCAGCCGGATCGTCACCTTCGACCTGGTGCGCAACGCGGCGGTCGCAGGCGACGCCATCACGCTGGTCCTCGACCGGCAGGTGGACGTGGCGCGCGGCGACGTGATCGTCTCGCTCGACGGTCAGCCGATGACAGGCCACCATTTCGACGCCCAGCTCGTGTCGCTGCAGCCGGGCGGCATCGAGCCCGGAAAACGCTACTGGCTGAAGAGCGGCTCGCGCCGCCAGCGCGTCGCGGTCGAACCGATCAGCCAGCTTGAGCTTGCGACCGGCAAGTGGCAGCCGCATGCCTCGACGCTCGCCATGAATGCGATCGGCAAGGTGCGCCTTTCCTTCGAGGAACTGGCGGTGTTCGACGCTTACGAACAGAACCGCTCGACCGGCGCCTTCATCCTGATCGATCCGGACACGCTGAACACGGTGGCGGGCGGCATGATCACCGCCAAGCGCGCCGAAATCGGCGGCATCCATCGTGGCCAAGGGGGCGAAGGCCAGCGCGTCGTGCTGTCGCTGCCGGCCGACCTTGCCGAGCAGCTGATGGCAAGCGAACTCTTCGCCAACCGCCGCGACGAGACCGAGGTCAAGCGAATGACTGCCAAACAGGCGGCAGAGCTTTTCTCCAACGCCGGCGGCGATATCTGATCCCTTCGATCGGCAGGAAATGGAAAAGGGGCCGGAAGGTCCCTTTTTTCGTTGCCAGGTCCCCGTCAGGCGAGCGGCCGCGTCGAACCGCGCTGGACGAGTTCGAACGGCAGCTGGATGACGCGGCTCGGCAGGCATTCGTCGTTGATGGCCCGGACGATGAGATCCGCGGCCTGATAGCCCATCTGGAAACGCGGCACGCGGACAGTGGTCAGCCTCGGCTCGGCGCAGAGCGCGAAATCCAGGTCGTTATAACCGCAGATCCCGAAATCATCCGGCACGCGCAGGCCCGCCCGTTGCGCCTCGAACAGCGCGCCGAGTGCAAGATCGTCGTTCTGGCAGAACACCGCGTCGACATCGGGCGCCGTTTCCAGCAGCCGCTTGAAGAGGTCGCAGCCGAGCTGCATGCTGGTTTGCTTGTGCTCGGTCATGACGAGGCCTGGATCGTAGAGCCCCGCCTCCTGCATCGCCAGCGCATAGCCGTCATGTCGCCGCTGGGCGCGAAGATCGCGGCTGCCGCCGATCAGGCCGATGCGGCGGTATCCGCAGGCGAGCAGATGGCGCGTCGCAGTCTCCGCCGCCTCGCGGTGATTGATGCCGACTGCGATACCCGAGGGCAGCAGGTTGAGATCGACGATCTGAACCACCGGGCACGGCGCAAGCTCAAGCAGATCGCTGACCCGCTGGTCCTGCAATCCCGTCAACAGGATGCCGGCCGGATGCTGCGACAGGAAAAGCTTGACCTGACGGTATTCCTGCTCCGCATCGTGGTTGGTATTGGCATATTGAATACGGAAATCCGTATCGCGCACCCGTTCCTCGATGCCGCTCATGATGCCGAGATAGGCATGATTGGTCAGCGCCGGCGCCAGAACCCCGATGATGCCGTTGTGGCGGCTTGCGAGCGCCCGGGCTGCAAGATCGGGCACGTAACCCATCTGCTCCACCTGGCAGAGGATCTTCTGCCGAAGCGGCTCGGACACCTTTTCCGGTTCTCGCAGGGCGCGGGACACGGTGATCGAGCTGATCCCGAGAACGTTGGCGACATCAAGCAGGGTCACCCGTTCCGATCTGGCGCGTCTAGGCGGCATGCGTTCTGCGGCCCTCTCCCCTGCCAGGCAGGCACGACCCCCATGAGCAAGAGGTTATTCAACGGTGTGATACGGTCCGCCGACATGATGCCGCAAGGGCATGCCGAGACCTAGCGTTATTCTTCACCGGCTGAAGTGCACGCGATTGGTGCGCAAGGCCTCACGGCAGATCGCCGCGCATCAGCTTCACCCATTCATCGCTGTACAGGTAACCAAGTTCGCCAAGCGTCGTCTGTTTCCCCGTTTCCACGTCGACTATAGGTAAATGCCTCATCAAGTCTGCCTTCGCCGGTCCATGGATGAAGGTAAGAGTGCCTTGCTCGTCGCGAGTATCGCTGGCCCGCATGGGGAAGGACTTTACCGGAGGCTGTTTGTCTCCGAGCCTCGGGATCAAGTCATTACGCACAAAGAAGGCATTTATTCCCGAAGCGTTGGTTCCCAGAAACGTATAACCCTTGCGGTTCGCCAACGAGATGAACGCCTTGAGCGAGGCGCCAAAATATTGACCGGAATAGTGCCCTGCGTGCCGTGTGAAATCTTCCTTGTAAGGGACGGATACCGCGTGGATATCCCCGAAGTGAGCGCAGTATTCGCAAACGACTATGCCCGGGTTTACGCTTTTTATCGCTTCCCAGACCCAATAGTCGTTGCCGTCGATATCCACGCTCAAAAGGCCGATTTCGCCGGAAAAGCCGTGTTCCTCAAATATGCGATCGATGTTGTCGCGGGTAATGAAGCTTGCATGGGCCGTCAAGTCATGACGCCAGTGAAGCTCGCTTCTTCTTACCTTTGCGATTGCGTCCGGCGAGCCATCGATAACAAGCCCGCGCCAGTTTCTGTTCATCAGCAGAAACCGCGTGTTCGACTCGGTGTAATCCTCGACGCCGAATTCGATAAAGATCTGCGGCAAGGGCGAAAGCTGCTCCACGAGCCACTCGATAATGCCGTCCTCCCCCCATTGGGAAAACACCTTGAACTCGAAATCGAAAAGTCCCGTGGAATCCTTGACAAAGGCTGATTTGAGGTGAGCGAGCTGCTTCCCCTGAAGCATCAGCGACGTTTCATCCCGTGCGGGATGATTGGCGGAAGGAAACATATACTTCCCCGCCTTACGCAGCGCCTTTTTAATCAAGCCTTTCATATACTCCACCTGAAATGCAAATCTTTACTTATACCGCGTCGTTGCGGTTTTTACTTTCGCCGCGAGGCATGGGCATGCCTGAGCCGTGTTACCAATGGGATACCGTCCCGGTTTAGTCAACCCGTCGCGCCTCCATGAAAACTTGCGGCCAATCCGGCTGCCGATCCTTACAATCACGCCCCATGCGATGGACAGGGGAAACGTCGCAGAACACGTAGGCAGTAGATTGATTGATCGATCGACGCTACTCCTGCCGGCAAGCCGCGAGACCGCAGCGTCTGCGTTCCGAAATGGTCCGCCGATCTGAATATGCTTTTGCGGAGACAATTTTTCGGGAAAGGACCCCTGGAAAGCCAGAGATCACCTGGTCGGAGTGAGAGGATTCGAACCTCCGACCCCCACGTCCCGAACGTGGTGCGCTACCAGACTGCGCTACACTCCGTGACCAGCGGCGCCTCTATAGACCAGCATTTTTCATTGTACAAGCGCCGCTCATGAAAAATATGCGAGGGCGTCGCGATCGTTGGCTACCCGGCTCCGGAAAGGCGGAAAACCGGGGCGTTGCAAAAAAGCGGCGCAGGACAAATTTGATGTCGGCGGGCGCTCATCGCCTCGCGAAGCCTGACAAAAATCTGTTACGTGCAGTCTCGAAAACCCTGCCTCCCAGGCACAACAGAAGACATGAAGGATTTTTCAGGATCATGAGCCGCCGCGTCATCGCATCGACTGCCCTTTTCGCGCTCGCCCTTTCGGCCTGCACCACCGTCAGCGTTGCCAGCAATCCGATCGAGACCCGCTGGGTGGGTCATTCGGCCGGCGAGTTCTTCGCGAAATTCAGCCCGCCGATCAGCGATATCGACGAGGGCTCCACGACCGTCTATACTTGGCGCGGCGGTTATAACCGCATCAAGCAGCAGGGCGGCCGCACCGCCAGCGTCAGCTGCACGGCCAAGATCACCGTCTCCTCCAGCTACGTGATCCGCGACATCACCATCATCTCCGATCGTCCGGGCGCCAACGGCCCGAGCTATTGCACGGAACTGCTGACCGCCGGCTGAGGCGCGTGAGCCCGCGCAAGCGGACGACATAGTCATGAAAGCCGCCGGCCGTCGCCCGACAGGGTGAGGGCCGGCGGCAATTTCCGAATGCACCGCAGCGAAAGCGATGCTAGATCTCTCGCCAGCGCCTTGAACAGCTTAACCGACGCGATCAGAGGCCCGGCGCAGAACGGCAATGCCGCGACGGCCGTCATCGAGATCGCATCAGGCGCGGAGGCCCGGCATGGCGGAAGACATTACCTTCGACATGGAATTCACCCCTTCCTATGGCGTGCCGGTCACCGTTGCCGAAGGCGTGCAGCGGCTGACCGTCAACAATCCCTCGCCGTTCACCTTCCACGGCACCAATAGCTATATCGTCGGCGGCTCCTCGGTCGCGGTCATCGATCCCGGCCCCGAGAACGAGGCGCATTTCGAAGCGCTGATGGCAGCGCTGAAGGGGCGCGAGGTCACTCATATCTTCGTCAGCCACACGCACCGCGACCATTCCCCGCTTGCCCGCCGGCTGCGCGAAGAAACCGGCGCGATCACCGTCGCCGAAGGACCGCACCGGGCCTCGCGGCCGCTGCATGCGGGCGAGGTCAACCCGTTCGCCGAAAGCGCCGACACCGGTTTCGTGCCCGATATCGCGGTTGCCGACGGGCAATTGATCGAGGGGGACGGCTGGGCGCTGACGGCCGTGCATACGCCCGGTCACACGGCCAACCATTCCGCCTTCGGGCTGGAAGGAACCGGCGTGCTGTTTTCCGCCGATCACGTGATGGCCTGGGCGACGACGATCGTCGCGCCGCCGGATGGGTCTATGGCGGATTTCATGGCTTCGATCGAAAAGCTGCTGCCGCGCGAGGACCGCATCTTCTTTCCGGGCCATGGCGGGCCGGTGAAAGAGCCCGGCTCGTTCCTGCGGGGGCTTCGCACCCATCGGCGCATGCGCGAACGGGCGGTGCTGGAGCGCATCAGGGCCGGCGACCGGCTGATCCCCGACATGGTCAAGGTGATCTATGCCAGCACCGATCCGCGCCTGCATGGGGCAGCTGCCCTTTCCGTGCTTGCGCATCTGGAGGACCTGGTCGAGAAAGGCCGCGTGCTGACCGAAGGCCCGCCGTCGCTTGCGGGCGTCTACTGGCCGGCTTGAAGCGTGCCGCGATCCTTCGGATTCGCGGCACGCTTCAAGTCTTTAGTTTCTCCGCATGCCGTTATCGCAAAACCGCTGCACACTTTTGCGCGACATGCTTTAGTTCCCGGCTATCCCCAGAAGTTCGGTATCGAGCCGGTCGAGGAAATCCTCGGCAATGACTTCGCTCATCCCGAGGTCATGCGGCCCGTAACGCGAGGCGACACGGATATCGACGGAAGTCGTCTCGGCATCTTCGCGCAGTCGGATCACCAGGTCGAAACGCAGGCCGAGGATCAGGGTGCGGGTCTCGCCCTGCAGCAGGACATCGCCGGCATTGACAAAAACCGGTGCGAGCGAGGGTTCCGGGCGCGGCAGCGGGATCGGCGCCACGTCGGGCACCGGTGCCTGTTCGTCCTGCGGCGCGGGACGCTGGGCGATGTCCGGCGCGATCAGTTCGACGCCTTCCTTCTTGGTGATCGCGATCCGGGCGGAAAGCACCGCCTTCTGCACACCCTGATAGACGCGGTCGAGGGCGCCCTCGTAACGCCTGCCGGTGAGACCGGGATAGGCGGCGAACTGCACCCGCCGATCGGCAGGCGTAATGATCGTCGAGCGCGGCAGCCATTTCTGGCCGGCCTTCGGCTCGGCAACCCATGGCGGCGGGTCGGCAATATCGGTGGAAATGTCAAAGAGCGGCGGCAGGGTGTAATAATGGAAGGCGCCGGTTGCCACCACGGCAAGCGGGATACCGGCATAGATCAGCCCTTTCGTCGCCGCGACGCCACCGGTTGCGCCGACCTGCCAGAGCCGGATCAGGCCAATCAGCGACAGGGGCACCGAAACGGCGGCAATCGCCGCCGAGAGGAACAGCAGCGCCAGGAAATCCGGGGTCGCGAGCGGGCCGAAACGATGGGCCAGCGCGGCGATGACGAACAACGCCAGCGCCGACAAGGCCAGCCTGCGGGCCGTATAGGCCGAATGGGAAACGGGCCGGACAAAACGGACGGGCATGGGATCGGCAAAGGCTCCATGGCAAAAGCGCTTGCTCCTGTGTAAAACAGCTTCGCCCGGAATGGAATCCCAAGGTTGCAGCCCGGCCGAATGAAAAGGAGTTCATCTCATGCGCCCTCACCGCCTTCTCCTCGTCGCCTCGCTTATTGCCCCGCTAGGCGCCCTGCTGGCCGGCTGCCAGACGATGACGCCGGAGGAACGCCGCGCGGCGGACGAGACCACCTGCGCCAGCTACGGCTTCAGGCGCGGCACGGATGCGATGGCACGCTGCATGCTCGACATCGAACTCGACCGCCGCGCCGAAGGCCGTTCAATGCAGTCCCGTGCCGATGCGATGATGTGGCGGCCGATGGTGGTTGAGCGCCGGGTGATCGTCGAGCGGCGCTGAACCGCCGGCATAAGAGCGGTACTGTAGAACGGCGCACTCCTCCTCGAACGCGAATGCCCATTCGATCACCGGCGGTATTGCAGCTCGATCTTCACGCCTTCCGGGCCGTAGACGAAGATCTGGCCGATATCGGTATCGGGTATGGCGTCGTGTTCGAAGCGGTAACCTGTCGCTTCAATCTCCTTGACGGCAACATCGTGGTCGTAAAAGGAGAAGGCTACGTGGTCGTAGATGCCGACCGGAGGATCGCCTTCCCGCTCGACGATCAGCAGGTGAATGCAGGAATGGCCGTCGATATAGAGCCAGTGGCCCGGGAAAGGGAATGGCGGCCGAAACCCTTCCTTTGCTCCCAGCACCTTTTCAAGGAACGCCATCATCGGCCCCGCATCGCGGGTGCGGATCGTCACGTGGTCCAAACGCGGCATATGCCCCTCCCCTTTGTCGCACGTCTGCGCCGAGCATAACACGGCAACACAGACGTGTGAGCAAAAGATCGAGAGTCAGAAGTTCTTCATGTTGTAATGGGGAATCCCGACGTCGAAGAACTCTTCCCCATAGGTCTTGAAGCCGAAACGTTCGTACATGGAGATCTTGTCGCTCTGGGCCGCCAGATGAAAGCGGTTGTCCCGCGCTTGGCCGTGCGCCTCCATGGCGGCGCGGATCATGGCGCTGGCGACGCCCTTGCCGCGCCACGGGCTGGTGACGGCGACCCGCCCGATCTTGACGCAATCTTCCGCGTAAATGACCCGCAACGTGCCGCAGACCTCGCCGGAGACGACGGCGACGAAGTGGAAGGCGGTCAGGTCTTCGGCATCGAATTCCATGTCGGCAGGCACGTTCTGTTCGACGATGAAGACTTCGCGGCGAAGGCGGAAACCCTCGTTGCAGAGCGTGCTGAAGACGGGGACGGCGAGAACGGTAACCTGGTTCATGATGGCCTCCTCGACCTTCATTTTCGAATAGCGATTTTGTTTTGCCGGTGACGGCCGGCATGACATAAACATCCCCAATCAGCTTTTAAAAGCGGCTTCGATCTGCCATGATCCTTCCATGAGCGAAACGCAAAAGCCAATTTCGATTGAGGATGCTATTTCGCCGGCGCCGACGGAGGCAGCCGACGATCTGCACGCGTGGCAGGTCAAAAAACTGGCAGAGCGAAAAAAATCGGCTGATGCCGGACGATTTGCTTCCGCGGAGACAGTGAAGGCAGTGATCCGCAAATTCGTCCCTAATGGATGAACTCGTCTGGCTGGACGAGGCACTGCAAGATCTCGATGAGATCGGCTCCTATATCGCACTCGACAATTCGCACGCTGCCGAAAACGTGGTCCGTCGCATAGTGGAAGCTGTTTCAATGCTCGCGTGGCACCCGAAAGTCGGACGACTGACATCGGATGGAGATACACGGCGCCTCACCATCGCCGGCATCCCCTACATCGCCTTTTATCGCCTCCGCGAACGAGCGGAGATATTGGCCATATTTCACACGTCCCGAAAATGGCCGGACCATCTGAAATAGGGAGTGGCTCTCCGGTTCATCCCCTCCTCCTTTCGATCGCCGCCTGGGCTGCGGCAAGGCGGGCGATGGGCACGCGGAAGGGCGAGCAGGAGACGTAGTCGAGGTCGGCATTCTCGCAGAAGCGGATCGATGCGGGGTCGCCGCCGTGTTCGCCGCAGATGCCTAGCTTGAGGTCGTTGCGGGTCCGGCGACCGCGCTCGGCGGCGATCTGGATGAGCTCGCCGACACCGTCGAAATCGAGCGAGATGAACGGATCGTGCTCGATGATGCCCTTCCTCTGATAGGTGGGGATGAAGGCCGCCGCATCGTCGCGCGACATGCCGAAGGTGGTCTGGGTCAGGTCGTTGGTGCCGAAGGAGAAGAACTCAGCCGTCTCGGCGATGACATGGGCGCGGATGGCGGCGCGCGGCAGCTCGATCATCGTGCCGGCGAGATAGGCGATCGGAACGCCGGTTTCGTTCGCGACATCCTCGGCGACGCGGTCGATGACGCCCTTCACATAGTCCAGTTCCTTGCGCAGGCTGACGAGCGGCACCATGATTTCCAGTTCGACTGGTTCGCCGGTCAGCTTGCCGGCCTCCACCGCCGCCTCGAAAATGGCGCGCGCCTGCATTTCGGCGATCTCGGGATAGGAGATCGCCAGCCGGCAGCCGCGATGGCCGAGCATCGGGTTGAATTCGTGGATGGCGTCGATGCGGCGGGCGAGGAAGGCCGGCGGCATCGCCATCGCCTTGGCGACCTCGGCGATCTCGGCTTCCGTCTTCGGCAGGAATTCGTGCAGCGGCGGATCGAGCAGGCGGATCGTCACCGGCAGGCCGTGCATGATCGAGAAGAGCTCGATGAAATCCGAGCGCTGCATCGGCAGGAGCTTTCCGAGCGCCTCGCGGCGGCCCGTCTCATCCTCGGCGAGGATCATCTCGCGCATGACGTGGATGCGGTCGCCTTCGAAGAACATATGCTCGGTGCGGCAGAGGCCGATGCCTTCGGCCCCGAAGGAGCGGGCGGCGCGGGCATCCTGCGGCGTATCGGCGTTGGTGCGCACCGTCATGCGGCGGGTCTTGTCGGCCCAGGCCATCAGCTTGCCGAAATCGCCGGAGAGTGCAGGCTGGATCATCGGCACCGCGCCCTTCAGCACCTGCCCGGACGAGCCGTCTATCGTCACCGTGTCGCCGCGCTTCAGCGTCACGCCGGCGCCGATCAGGAGTTCGTTGCGCAGGTCGACCCGCATCGAGCCGGCACCGACGACGCAGGGGATGCCCATGCCGCGGGCGACGACGGCGGCATGACTGGTCATGCCGCCGCGGGTGGTCAAAATACCTTCGGCGGCGTGCATGCCGTGGATGTCCTCGGGACTGGTCTCGATGCGCACCAGGATAACCTTGCGGCCTTCGTGTTCCGCCTCGACCGCCTCTTCGGCGGTGAAGACGATCTCGCCGGTGGCGGCACCCGGGGAAGCCGGCAGGCCGGACCCGACCACGTGGCGCTCGACGCGCGGATCGATGGTCGGGTGGAGAAGCTGGTCGAGCGAGGGCGGCTCGATGCGGCAAACCGCCTCTTCCTCGGTGATGACGCCCTCCTCCACCATGTCGACGGCGATCTTCATCGCCGCGCGGGTGGTGCGCTTGCCGGAGCGGGTCTGCAGCATCCATAACTTGCCGCGCTCGACGGTGAATTCGAGGTCCTGCATTTCGCGGTAATGGGCTTCCAGCCGGTCGCAGATCGCCTTGAACTCGGCGAACGTTTCCGGCATCAGCTTTTCCATCGACGGCTTGTCGGAGCCGGAAGCGATACGGCCTTCCTCGGTGATCGATTGCGGCGTACGGATGCCGGCGACGACATCCTCCCCTTGCGCATTGACCAGAAACTCGCCGTAGAGCGCCTTTTCGCCGGTCG
This sequence comes from Neorhizobium tomejilense, assembly GCF_964254135.1. Classification (NCBI taxonomy): domain Bacteria; kingdom Pseudomonadati; phylum Pseudomonadota; class Alphaproteobacteria; order Hyphomicrobiales; family Rhizobiaceae; genus Neorhizobium; species Neorhizobium tomejilense. The sequence continues at coordinate 547,764 of NZ_CAXUSO020000001.1, read as the reverse complement.
AGGGATTACGGGTGAAGGCGACGCCGGTCGCCGAGGACGAACCGAGATTGCCGAACACCATGGTCTGGACGTTGACGGCCGTGCCCCACTCCTCCGGAATGCGGTGGAGCATGCGATAGGTCATGGCGCGCGGGTTCATCCAGCTCGAAAAGACGGCGCGGATGGCGCCCCAGAGCTGCACATGCGGATCCTGCGGAAAGCTGCTGCCCAGCTCGTCCTCGATCATCCTTTTATAGAGGCTGACGACGTGCTGCCATTCGACGGCAGAGAGGTCGGTGTCATAATCGTGGCCGAGCCGGGCCTTCTCGTCCTCGAGTATCTCCTCGAAAATCTCGTGGTCGAGGCCCATGACCACATCGGCATACATCTGGATGAAGCGGCGGTAGCTGTCCCAGGCAAAGCGCGCGTCGCCGGCATCGTGCCCGAGCGACTGCACCGTTTCGTCGTTGAGGCCGAGGTTGAGGACGGTGTCCATCATGCCCGGCATGGATGCGCGGGCGCCGGAGCGCACTGAAAGCAGCAGAGGCTTCGTCCTGCCGCCGAAGACGCGGCCGGTCAGCCCTTCGATCGCGGCAATGCCTTCGAGGACCTGCGCCTTCAGGTCGTCCGGAAGCGTCCTGCCATTCTCGAAATAGAAAACGCAGGCATCGGCAACGATGGTCAGTCCTGGAGGAACCGGCAGGCCAAGGCTTGCCATCTCGGCGAGATTGGCGCCCTTGCCACCCAGCCGCTCGACATCCGTGGCGCGGCCCTCTGCCTCGCCACCGCCGAAGCGATAGACCCATTTCGACATTGCTGCTCTCCACCCGTCGCAGTCTTTTGCGCAATAACTACAAGTTTTATGACGGTTTGGGAACGGATCTAGGCAGGAATATGTTGCGTCGCAACAAGAGCGGCCGGAGACGGTTACCAAATTGGCCCGGGAGCGCTGGCAAACAAAGCTTTGCGGGGCCGGATCACAGGCGGCCCCGCAAAGCTTTCCGCCCGGGACAGGAAACCCGGACGGGGGGTAGGAAACTTTGAGCTGGACTGCGAAGCGTATGGACGCTCAGGCGCGTTCCAATTCCACAGTCCACAAAATAACAATAGTCAGAAAATTACATCCCCCATATGGGTGATTCTACGTAGGTCGCAGGTACTTTACCCCCGGATGCAGCCTTAAAAATTGATGCTAGTCAATGAATTGACGTAAATTACGTCGCGAGAGAATGCAACTCGCAACAACGGCACCCCATTCAGCTCGCCTCGCGCAGAAGCTCCGCGGTCTGGAGATCGACGGAAACGAGCTGGGAAACGCCCTGTTCGCCCATCGTCACGCCGAAAAGGCGGTTCATGCGGGCCATGGTGATGGGATTATGGGTGATGATGATGAAACGGGTTTCGGTCGATGCCGCCATCTCGTCCATCAGATTGCAATAACGTTCCACATTGTGATCGTCGAGCGGCGCATCGACCTCGTCCAGCACGCAGATCGGCGCCGGATTGGTGAGGAAGACGGCGAAGATCAACGCCATCGCCGTCAGCGCCTGCTCGCCGCCCGACAAAAGCGTCATGGTCTGCGGCTTCTTGCCCGGCGGGCGGGCGAGGATTTCAAGGCCGGCTTCGAGCGGATCGTCCGATTCAATCAACTGCAGTTCCGCCGTGCCGCCGCCGAAAAGATGGGTGAAGAGCCGTTGGAACTGCTCATTGACCACGTCGAAAGCGGCCAGCAGCCGCTCGCGGCCTTCGCGGTTGAGGCTCTGGATCGCACCGCGCAGCTTGCGGATCGCGTCGATCACGTCGGCGCGCTCGCGCATCAGGTTGTCGAGCTTGTCGGAAAGCTCCTTCTGCTCTTCGTCCGCGCGCAGGTTGACGGCGCCGAGCCTTTCCCGCTCCATGCGCAGGCGGTCTACCTCGCGCTCGATCTCGCGGACATCCGGCAGGGCCGAGTCGGGCTTCAGGCCGGCCAGCCGCAGGACCTCGTGGGGCGCGACATTGAGCGCCTCGCGGATGCGGTTCTCGCTCTCATGGCGCTTCTCGGCAGCCGAAACCAGACGCTCCTCGGCACGGCCGCGCTTTTCGCGCACTTCGGCCAGTTCGGAAAGGGCAACGACCGCGATCCGGTCGGCTTCGCGCTGATGGGTTTCCGCCTCGGCCAATCGGTCGGCGGCGGCGCGGCGGGCCTCTTCCGCCTTCTGCAACTCGGTCAGCAGCGCGCGGCGCTTGTCGTCGAACTCCTCGGGCGCAGCTTCGAGATCGGCGATCTCCTCGCGGGCCTCTTCCTCGCGCTCTCTGAGGCTGGCGATATGATCCGCGGCGCTCGCCGCCCTGGCCGTCCAGGAGGCGCGCTCCTGGGCGATCGCGGCAAGGCGCCGCTTGCGGGCCTCGGTCTCGCGGCTCAGGCCCTCGTAACGGGCGCGCGCTTCGGCGAGCAGGCCGCGATCGGTCGCGACAACCGCCTGCTGGTCGCGCAGCCGGTTATCGAGATGGGAAATATCGGGCGCATCCTCGAGTTCGACGCGGGCGTTTTCCTCCTGGACGCCGAGATCCTCGATCTGCGCGGTCACCTGGTTCACCGCCTCGCCGGCCACATCGCGGCGGCGCATCAGGTCGCCGGCTGCACGTTCGGCAGCGGCCAGCGCATCGCGGGCTTCGGATAGCTGGCGCGCGCCGATGCGGGCGCGATCGCGGGCGTCGGTGAGGCGCCGTTCGGCGGAGGTGATTTCGGATGCGGCGGCGGCGAGCGCCACCTCGGTTTCGGACAGCACGATGCGGGCTTCGTCGATCTCGGCTTCCAGTTCCGAGAGCCGGTTCTTCTGGGATAGGCGCAAGGCAGCCGCACCCGGCGCCTCGGAGCCGGTCACATGGCCGTCCCAGCGATAGACCGCGCCTTCGCGGGTCACCAGGCGCTGGCCGGGCCGCAGCAGGCGCATCATCCGCTGGGCCTCCGCCGAAGCCACGACGCCGATCTGGGCAAGGCTGCGGGACAGTTCCGGCGGCGCAGTGACATGCGCGATCAGCGGCTGAGCGCCCTGGGGCAGGCCGGGATCACCGGAACCGTCGCCATTCACCGACCAGTAGGTCGGAGCCGAGGCATCAACGGGGCTTTCGAGGTCGTCGCCAAGCGCTGCACCGAGAGCTGCCTCGAAACCGCGATCGACTCGGATCATGTCGGCGACCGCGACGAAGTCCCCCGATGTGGCGCCGGCTGCGAGCATTTTCGAAATGGTGCGGGCCTCGGTCTCCAGCGCATTGAGCGCAGAGCGTGCAGCCTCCACCGGGCCGCGGGCCATCAATTCGGCCGAGCGGGCGGCGGAAAGTGCCGCCTCCACGTCTTCGACCGCGATCGTCGCATCCTCGACGGCGATTTCCGCCGCCTCGACCGCTTCCCGCCTTTCGGCCGGATCGTCGAGGGCGGAGAGCCGCTCGTTGATGGCGTTAAGCTCGCCCGCCGCATCGCCAAGCTGCCGGTCGAGGCGCTGGCGGCGCTCGGCGAGATCGCGGATCAGCCGTTCGAGCTGGTGACGCCCGGCGGCGGCCTCGGCGCGCTCAGCGGTGATTGCCGAAAACAGCGCTTCGCTCGTCGCAAGCGACGCCGCGGCAGCCTCGAAAGTCTCGCGCATCTCTTCGGCTTCGGAGCCGGAATCGGCAAGCATGTCGTTTAGTTGGGCCTCTTCCTCGCCGAGCTTTTCGAGGAAGGCGGTATTGTCGGCGGCGAGCCGTTCTTCGCGGCTGATATCCTCGCCGAGCTGGACGAGCCGACGGGTCAGTTCGTCGCGGCGCTTCAGCAGGCGGTTTGCCTCTTCCTCCAGCTGGCCGCGGGCGATCTGCAGGCGCTGCAGGGCGGCACCGGCCTTCGCCTCCTCCTCGCGCAGTTCCGGCAGCTTGAGGCTGGCGATCGCCTGTTGCTTGGCGGCCTCCATCTGCGCCTGCGCCTTTTCGGCAACGACGCTGGTCACCTGGTTGAGCGCGCTTTCCGCCTCGCCTTCCGCCTCCCTGGCCTGCACCCAGCGGATATGCAGTAGCATCGCCTCGCGGGCCCGGATATCGGACGACAGGGTCTTGAAGCGGCTCGCCTGGCGGGCCTGGCGTTTCAGGCTCTCGATCTGGCTTTCGAGCTGCGAAAGCACGTCGTCCAGACGTTCGAGATTGCCTTCGGCGGCGCGCAGCCGCAGTTCCGCCTCGTGGCGGCGCGAATGCAGGCCGGAAATGCCGGCTGCCTCTTCGAGCAGCTGGCGGCGCGCCTGGGGTTTTGCCTGGATCAGTTCGCCGATGCGGCCCTGCCCGACCATGGAAGGCGAGCGGGCGCCAGTCGAGGCATCGGCAAACAGAAGCTGCACGTCCTTGGCGCGGGCTTCCTTGCCGTTGATGCGGTAGACGGAGCCGGACTCGCGTTCGATGCGGCGGGTCACCTGGATTTCGTCGGAATCGTTGAAGGCGGCAGGTGCCGTGCGGTCGGAATTGTCGAGATAGAGACCGACTTCGGCGGTGTTGCGGGCCGGCCGGTTGCCGGAGCCCGAAAAGATCACGTCGTCCATGCCGGACGCGCGCATGTTCTTGTAGGAGTTTTCCCCCATCACCCAGCGCAGCGCCTCGACGAGGTTCGACTTGCCGCAGCCGTTCGGGCCGACCACGCCGGTCAGCCCGCGCTCGATGATAAATTCCGTCGGTTCGACGAAAGACTTGAATCCGAGAACGCGCAGCTTGTTGAACTTCATGCCGCGCCCCTCACCTTCCCGTCGGGGAAGGCGTGCTCACAACAGGCTGTCGATGAGCTTGGACATGGATTCAACAGACATATCTCCCGAATACTTCTTGCCGCCAATCAGGAAGGTCGGCGTGGAATTGACGCCAAATTCGTCCGCGCCCCTCTTAACGACGGCGTTCACTTCATCGAGAAGCTTCTGGTTCGTCAAGCAGGCCTCGAAAGTCTGCTGTGAGTAACCTGCGAGTTTGACCGCCTGGAGCAGCGCATTGCGCACATTTCCGTCCGCGGGAGCCGCCCAGCCGCGCTGCTGCTTGAAGAGCATCGAGACCATCGGGAAATACTGGGCGGGCGTCGAGAGCTCGGCGGCGTTCTGCGGGCTGCAGCGGGCAAGCATGAAAGCGGCGGTCGCGACCGGATCGAACGGGAATTCGCGGAGGATGAAGCGCACCTTGCCGGTGTCGATATACTTGGTCTTGATCGTCTCGAAGGTCTTGTTGTGGAAATTGGCGCAGTGCGGGCAGGTCATCGACATGTATTCGATGATCGTGACCTTCGCCTTTTCGTCGCCCAGCGCCATTTCCGGCAGCGGACCCGGCTTCACTGCAGCGGCCATGTCCACGGTGCCCTGGGACTCCGGCAATTCCTGCGCGAAAGCTTCGGAAGCACCAAGCGGCAAGGCTAGGCAAACAGCGGTGACTGCCACTCCGCCGAGAAGCGCGCGCCTGGTCATGGTCATTTCGTTCATCTGCATGGAACACCCGTGTGCGAGAGATCTTCAATAAAGGTGACATTCCGTATCGCGGCGCCCCAGCGCGAACAAGCTGTCGATAGGCAAATCTCTTCAAAGAATTGTGACAAATCGGAGATCTATCAAGAGGATCGGCGGGTTTCTCTCTCAGACCTTGCGTTTCTGCTGCAGCACGGCGGTGCCGAGTCTTGCCACGGCCTTCCTGAGCGCCTCGCTTTCAATGCCTTCCATCATGGTTTCCAGCCGCTTGGCGGCCTCGCCCTTCAAGGGCGGCGGCTTGCGGGGATGCTTGAAGGTCTGGGAGACCGGTTTCTGGACGATGCGGATCTGGCGCACCGCCGGGAAACCGAAAAAGCCGTTGATGCGGGCGATCAGCTCACCCTGGGCATGGGTGAGGAAAAGCGCCCGCGCCCCTTCGCAGGCGATCGTCAGCACGCCCGCCTGATGGCCGCCGCCGGAACCGGTGCCCTCGTCGCGGCGCGGCCAGGCGATCTTTTCCGGCCGCGTGCAATCGGCAAAGTCCTCGCCGGCGATCTCGTCCCACGAGCCGAGCAGCGCCGTCGAGATGCCGGCGCGGCGGGCGAGCACGGGATCGATGATACCGTTCGCGATCTCCGATATCTGCAGCTCGCGTTTCTTGGGATAACTCATGACGCCCGCCATTGCGGCCCCGGCAGGCCTTGATGCCGGCGCACTATTCCCACAACTATACGCCATCTCTTCCCATTACGGCAAACAATGCTCCAGACGATCCACATCACCCATGCGCAGAAGCTGCTGACCTGGTACGACCGGCACCATCGGGAGCTTCCATGGCGGGTAAGCCCGGCTGCGGCAAAGGCCGGAAAACGGGCCGATCCCTACCACGTCTGGCTTTCGGAAGTGATGTTGCAGCAGACCACCGTGCAGGCGGTGAAACCCTATTTTGCCAAGTTCCTGACGCTCTGGCCCAAGGTGACCGACCTTGCCGCCGCACCGGTCGAGGACGTGATGGCGGCCTGGGCGGGGCTTGGTTATTACGCCCGCGCCCGCAACCTGAAAAAATGCGCTGAAGCGGTGGCGGCCGAGCATGGCGGTGTGTTTCCCGACACGGAGGAAGGCCTGCGAGCGCTTCCCGGCATCGGCGACTATACGTCCGCCGCAGTCTCGGCCATCGCCTTCAACCGTCAGTCCGCCGTCATGGACGGCAATGTCGAGCGGGTAATTTCACGGCTTTACGCCATCGACGCACCGCTTCCGGGCTCCAAGCCGGTGATGAAGGCAAGGGTGGCTGAACTGACACCGGCCGGTCGGCCCGGTGATTTCGCGCAGGCGATGATGGATCTCGGCGCAACCATCTGTACCCCGAAACGGCCGGCCTGCGCGCTCTGTCCCTTCCGCGACGACTGTCTGGCCTTTGCAGAACACGACCCAGAGCGGTTTCCGGTCAAGGCGGCGAAGAAGGAACGGCCCGTGCGGTTCGGCGCCGTCTTCGTGGCCGTGACGCCGGAGGGCGAAGTGCTATTGCGGCGGCGGGTCGACAGCGGGTTACTCGGCGGCATGACCGAAGTGCCGACCACCGCCTGGACATCGCGCATCGACGGCGGGACCACGACCGACCATGCCCCCTTCCCCGCCGCATGGGAGGCATCGGGCTCCGTCACCCACGTCTTCACCCATTTCGAACTGAGGCTCTCGGTCTTCCGGGCGAAGACCGCGAGGATCGCTACCGCCGACGGCTGGTGGGAGCCGGTCACAAATCTCGAGGCCCAGGCCTTGCCTACAGTGATGAAAAAAGCGATCACCCAGGCTATTCCACTGGCCTTCGAAAAATCCTCGAACTGATATTCCCGGGACCTGTTCATGGCAGCCAAGATCGACCACATCGTCTTCGACATCGGCAAGGTGCTGATCCACTACGATCCGAACCTTCCCTATGCCCGCGTCATTCCGGACGAGGAGGAGCGCAGATGGTTCTTTGAGAACGTCTGCACCCATGAATGGAACCTGGAACAGGATCGCGGCCGCAAGTGGGAAGATGCCGAGGCACTGCTGGTCGCGCAATATCCGGAGCGCGAGGAACAGATCCGCGCCTTCCGCAAATGCTGGCACGAAATGGTGCCGCATGCCTATGACGGCACGGTCAAGATCATGGAGAGCCTGATCGACAAGGGGCACGACGTGACGATGCTGACCAATTTCGCCGCCGACACGTTCGCCGAGGCCAGAAAAATCTTCCCCTTTCTCAATAGGCCGCGGGGCGTGACCGTGTCGGGCGAGATCGGCCTGATCAAGCCGGACGTGGCGATCTACGAAAAGCATGCCCGCGACTTCAGCCTGGCCCCGGAAGCCTCGATCTTCATCGACGACAGCCATGCGAATGTCGAAGGTGCGCGCGCGGCCGGCTGGCAGGCGGTGCATTTCAAGGATGCAGAGACGCTGCGGCAGGACCTGATCGCCCACGGCATCGAGGTATAAGGCCGTCTGGTCACGGGGCCGGTTCCTACAGGATCCGGCTCGCGGCACAGACGCGCCCGACGACTTTCAGCTCCGCTAAACCGTCCTTCAGGACATGCTGCGGGCGATACCGTTCCAGGTTGTCCGGCAGGAGTTCGATACTGCCGTCGGCAAACCGCTGCACCCGCCGGGCGATCAGTTCCGCGCCGGCATCGAACAGATAGACGCGCCCGTCCTCCAACTTGCGGTCGCTGATGTCGACGAAAATAGGCGTACCACCGACGATCGTCGGCGACATGCTGTCGCCGCTCGCAGAGACGACCCGCATGTTCTCCGGATCGACCGAAAGCTTCGCCCAGAAATCTCCGGCGATCGCCGTCCATGTGGTGTCGAGGGAAGACTGCCCGGGCACGACGTCTTCATAAGCCGGGATGACCATCCGATCGGCGAGATTCCAGACCGGGCTCGGCTCGGAAAACCCGGCCGGCGGGATTTCCGGAGGTGAAAAATGGATGACTCCATCCTCGACCGACCAGTCATTGCCGAGATATTCGATCGGCACTTCGGCGAGTTCCGCCATCATGTTGAGCGTGCTGTGGCGCGGCTCGGTCTTGCCGTGACGGTAGTTGTCGAGCGTGTTGTCGTTGAGGCCCAGTGCATCGACGACGCGCAGGCGACCGCCGGCCAGTTCGCAGAGGATCAGCATCTTCAGCGCCACGGCCCGGCGCGCGGCATCCCTGCCCTCCCAGCTTGGAGAGAACCGCGCCAGCGCACGCTCGATCCGGTGGCGCAACTCGCCATTGACAGGCATGGACATTCTAAAAAACGCTAAATTGGAAATTCGTTCAACCCCGTACAACCTACGATATCAAGAGCAGGTGACGGCGGGAATACCTGAAATTTCGCAAAGTCGAGTTTGGCCGGGCGGCAGAGGCTATTAACGCCACGCCGAAAAAAGAAATGGCGCCCGGGATCAGCCTTCCCGAGCGCCAATTATCCTCGTCCGGGACTAGAGGTACGAAACCGGACAAGGCATTCGGTCGATATGGCGGGGACCGGTGGATCAGTCCAGTTTCGCCATACCGTTTCGGATCACGGATCGCAGTTCATCGATGGGCTTGAGCGATTGCCCGTCGTCGAAATGCCAGAACGTCCATCCGTTGCATGCATCAAGGCCCTGCACTTTCGCGCCGAGGCGATGAATGGAACCGGCGTCGCCATTTGCCGAGAGCGTGCCGTCGGCGCGGATGATCGCGCTGTGGCGGCGCTTCGCATCGGTCAGGACCTGACCGGGCTTGACGAGACCGCTTTCGACCAGCGTGTTGAAGGCGACACGGGGTTCGGCCTTCTTGCCGGTCATGACCGTCAGTTCCGCCTTGCCGAGCGGCTCGACGGAGGCGATGCGGGCAGAAGCCGCATCGATATAATCCTGCTCGCGCTCGATGCCGACGAAGTTGCGGCCGAGACGTTTTGCGACGGCGCCGGTCGTGCCGGTGCCGAAGAAGGGATCGAGAATGACGTCGCCCGGCTTGGTCGAGGCCATGATCACACGGGCAAGCAGCGACTCCGGCTTCTGGGTCGGATGGACCTTCTTGCCGTCGTCGCCCTTCAGGCGTTCGCCGCCGGAGCAGATCGGGAACAGCCAGTCGGAGCGCATCTGCACGTCGTCGTTGGAGGCCTTCAGCGCATCGTAGTTGAAGGTATAGCCCTTCGACTTGGCGTCGCGGCTCGCCCAGATCATCGTCTCATGGGCGTTCTGGAACCGGCGACCCTTGAAGTTCGGCATCGGGTTCACCTTGCGCCAGACGATGTCGTTCAGCAGCCAGAAGTTCAGGTCCTGCATGATCGCGCCGACGCGGAAGATGTTGTGGTAGGAACCGATGACCCAGATCGTGCCATTCGGCTTCAAAACGCGGCGGCAGGCAAGCAGCCAGGCGCGGGTGAAGGCGTCATAGATTTCGAAGGAGGCGAACTGGTCCCATTCGTCATCGACGGCATCGACCAGCGACTGGTCGGGACGGTGCAGCGTGCCGCCGAGCTGGAGATTATAGGGTGGATCGGCGAAGATCGCGTCGACGGAATGATCCGGCAGGGCTTCCAGGGCAGCGACGCAATCGCCCTTGATGATGGAGTTTAGCCAAGTGTCCGGACGGACCTGACGCTTCAGGTCGGCCAGCGGAAGAACTGCTGCCATGTGCTACTCGCTACGCTCTACTCGATACGAATTTACTGCCTGTTATGGTTACCTATTTTGGTTACCAAAGCCTGAAGCGGTGCACGATTTCGGGAAAAATTTTGAGGCGTGGAAAGATGGTGCGGGTTGCGCTAGGATCAGCTCATGAAGAGAAGTGAAGCGATCGAAAAGCTGAAACAGCAGGCCGACGCCATCCGCGCGCTCGGCGCGACCTCGCTTTATCTTTTCGGATCGGTCGCCCGCGACGAGGCCGGACCGACAAGCGATCTCGATTTGTTTATCGATTATGATATCGGTAGAAAATTCTCTCTCGTCGATCTGACAGGTATCAAGCTTTTCCTGGAAGATGAATTGTCCACCGAAGTAGACGTCACGACGCGAAACAGTTTGCATCCCCGCCTGAAAGACAAAATCGAACATTCGGCGATCCGGATCTTCTGATGGCACGCGACATCGAATTAATCCTGGATGACATTCTCGAAATGATTGCGGTGATCGAAGAGTCCGTGGACGGAAAGAGGCGAGAAGATTTCGACGGCGATCAAGTCCTGCGGCTTGCAATCCAGCGCGCCATCGAGATCATTTCAGAAGCAAGCAGGCATATTCCGGATAAACTATTAGAACAGGCTCCGGAAATCGCCTGGCGATCGATACGTGGGATGGGTAACGTCCTGCGTCACGAATATCACCGCATTGCGGATGACGTCATCTGGGATGTCGTTATGCATGACTTGCCGCCTTTGAAGGCGGCCGTCCATTTGCTCCGCAACAAAACTTCCCGAAAGTAATCTGTTTCGCAATTCAAGCCGCATGTACCTCGCGGCTATCCTTCGGCGCCTCGTTCCGCTCGAACATGCCGTAGTCCCTGACGACATGGCCGATGCGCAGGCGGTAATCGGCGAAGACGCCGCCGCGGCCGGCTTTCTGGGCGGCGCGATGGCTTTCGAGGTTGCGCCACGCCTTGACCGCCTCCTCGTCCCGCCAGAACGACAGGGAGAGGATTTTTCCGCGCAGGGTGAGGCTTTCGAAACGCTCGATCGAGATGAAGCCGTCGATGGTTTCCAGTTCGGACCGCAGTTCACCGGCAAGGTCGAGATATTTGTGGCGCTCGCCCAGATAGGGGATGACTTCGAAGATGACGGCGATCATGGCTTTACCAATGCTCCGTGCGGCATGGAGACATTCTTGAGGAAGATCCGATCCTCCTTCAGGATGAAGCGCTCGCGCTTCGAAAACGCGTAATTCTCCTGGCCAAGCGGATCGACCATCAGCCGGGCGCGATAGGCTTCGTAGGCGGCGAGGCTGTCGATATTGTAGACGCCGTAGGCCGTCGTCGCCGAACCCTCGTGGGGGCCGAAATAACCGATCAGATCGGCGCCGCAGCGCGGGATTGCCTGGCCCCAGTTGCGGGCATATTCGGCGAAGTCGTCCTTTTTGAACGGGTCGATTTCGTAGCGGATGAAACAGGTGATCATGACTTCGTCTCCTTGTGTTGCGGAGGTGTTTTGCCATATTGCCAGACGAAGATGCTTCGGTTACGGTCGAAGTATGAAAGAAGGTCCAGACATTGCCCGCATCGGGATGCTGTTCGGCGATCCCGCCCGCGCCAACATGCTGACCGCCCTGATGGGCGGCCAGGCGCTGACGGCGACCGAGCTTGCGCAAGCCGCCGGCGTGACCGTGCAGACGGCGAGTTCGCATCTCTCCAAGCTCGAGGATGGTGGTATTCTCGCGCAGCGCAAGCAGGGCCGGCATCGCTATTTCACGCTTGCCGACGCGGCCGCCGGCGCGCTGCTCGAAAACATCATGGGGTTTGCGGCAAGCAGGGGCCATCTGCGCCACCGGCCGGGGCCGAGGGATCCGGCGCTGCGCAAAGCGCGCGTCTGCTACGATCATCTGGCCGGCGACTACGGGGTCAGGATGCTCGACAGTTTCGTCGCCCGCGGCGCGATCGAGAGCGATGGCGAGAACCTGACGATGACCGAGAACGGCCGCGCGGAACTCGGTACGCTCGGCATCGATGTGGCATCGCTCACATCCAATCGCCGGCCGCTCTGCAAATCCTGCCTCGACTGGAGCGAGCGGCGTTCGCATCTGGCCGGAACGCTCGGCAAGGCGCTGCTTGCCCATTTCCTCGAAAACGGCTGGGCACGGCGCAGTGACGAGAGCCGCGCCGTGCTGTTTACGCCCGACGGCGAGCGGAAGTTTCTTTCGCTGTTTCCGGCCGGCTGAACTTCATCACCAGCGCACCTTTGTATTCTTCTCCTGCGATGCGATCGCAAAGGCTGCTCCATTCACAGCCCGTGCAAGCGTGGCGGGTCACGCCGGCAGAGAAGGCGCGGCGCAGTTTCTCGAACAGTGCCTGATCGGAGGCGATCACCGCCCCGGTCTCTAGCTCCCGCCCAAGCAGGCGGGCGATATCCGCCAGCGCCGCCGCGTCGCGACCGGCAACCGAAGCACCGAAACAATGTGCATCTTCATCCGACAGGAGCGGAGCGCAGATATCGTCGGGACCGGAGACGATCTCGATCGGCTCGCCGGCGGAAAGCCGGCCGGCGAGACGACGATAGTTGGCGACGAAGGCTGGGCTATAGCCTTCGCCGACAAAGGTCAGCATGCAGAGAAGATGATGCGGCCGCAGCCTCACCGTCATTCTGTCGCGGTGCGATTGCGGGAGGCAACTGCGGCAAGGACAGCCGCCGCCAGACCCGATTTCAGCGCAGCACCGAGGATGAACGGAGCAACACCGGCCCATAATGCCTTTTCAGCGCCGATCAGTCCCGCAAGCCAGGCCCAGCCGAGCGCAAGGCATAGAAGGTTTGCGATCAGATGCGCCGAGAAGCTGGCGAGGATGCGCCGCCCGGTCCAGCCGCGTTCGGCAAGCCAGCCGGCAAGGGCGGCAATCACCGGAAAGGAAAAGAGATAACCGGCGGTCGGCCCTGCGAACACGGCAATGCCGCCCGCCCCACCCGCGAGCACCGGCGCTCCAAGCGCAGCCTCCCCAAGCCACGCAAGCACCGTCACGGCGCCGAGCCGCCAGCCGTAAAGCGCGCCGATCATAGTCACCGCGAAAGTCTGCATGGTGATCGGGACCGGAACCATCGGCACGGCGATCCGGGACGCGATCGCCAGCACCAGCGTGCCCGCAAGCACGAATAGGACTTTGGCGGGCAAGGACCGCTCCACGAGCCGAAAGGGATCGAAAACAAGCGTCTGGGGGGAATTAATCAGGGACATCGAGCTCTCCTTCTCAAATTATAGATAATTTTGATTCCCATCTATTTTATGAGGTGAATTTTCGACGGACGCAAGAACTATGGCGTCGAGTACACGATGGAAGGAACCGAAACGACGGCACAAATCCACCCGAACAGGCCGACGGAAGCCAGTTTTCGCGGAAATAAATTATCTATAATTTTGAAAAATGACTAACCGACGATGGCGAAAGTCTCGCGCGCGGCACCAGTCTTGGCCGGCTGCGGGCCACGGCCGATCCATTGCACATGTTTCTGCAGGATGGCGGCAGCCTCGTCGGACTTGCCCTGCCTAAGAGCGGCGAGGATGGCGCGATGATCGTGGTCGGTACGTTTTTCCCATCCGGATTGCCAGGCGGAGAACAGGAACCTTGCGCTTGCCGCATGCAGATCGTCGATCGAGGCGAGCAGACGCTTCATGCCGCAGGGGGCGAGGATCAGCCGGTGGAAACGGCGGTTCGCCGCCTCCCAGGCATGCACGTCGGCGGCGGCATCGCCCTCACGGGCCGCGTCTTCCGCCGCATCGAGGATGGCCGGGGTCAGGTGGCGGGCGGCATGACGGAGCGCCAGCACCTCCAGCACGGCACGCATTTCCGCCACTTCGCGGACTTCGGCGAGATCGAAGGAGGCGACGCGCACGCCGCGGCGCGGCTCGCTGATCGCCAGTCCCTGCGCTTCCAGCCGGCGGAATGCCTCGCGCACCGGCACGTGGCTGGTCTCGAATTCCTCGGCGATATGATCTTGGCGAAGACGGGCACCGGGGGCGAGCTCGCCACGCACGATGCGGTCGGCAAGCACGCGGCTGATGCGGCTGGCGATGGTGTCTTCCGGTTCTTTGCCCATCAGCGTTCCTTAGTGCGCCGTTTTCCGCTTGTCGAGAGCCGCCCGCTACGCTTGTCCCAGCCATGCGCAGCGGTTGGTTGAGGTTTGTCCTGCCATCGTATAAAAGGCCGCCTCACCTTATATCAGGCCCATGGAAGGCATTTCCTCATGAGCAGCTTCGACCTCATCATCTTCGATTGCGACGGCGTTCTCGTCGATTCAGAAATCATCGCGGCGCAGGTGGAGTCCAGGCTGCTCACCGAAGCGGGTTATCCGATCAGCGTCGAGGAAATGGGCGAGCGCTTCGCCGGCATGACCTGGAAGAACATCCTGCTGGCCGTGGAAAAGGAAGCCGATATTCCGCTGTCGGCCTCGCTGCTCGACAAGTCCGAGACAATCCTTGACGCACGGCTTGCCCGCGACGTGAAGATCATCGACGGTGTGAAGTTCGCGCTGGCAAGGCTGACGACGCAGCGCTGCATCTGCTCCAACTCAAGTACCCACCGCCTCGACGTGATGCTCGAAAAGGTCGGCCTGAAACCCTATTTCGCGCCGCATATCTATTCGGCCAAGGATCTCGGGCCGGATCGGGTCAAGCCGAAGCCGGATATCTTCCTGCACGCCGCCGAGCAATTTAAAGTCTCGCCGGAGAAGTGCCTGGTGATCGAGGATTCCACCCATGGCGTCCATGGCGCCAAGGCGGCCGGCATGCGAGTCGTCGGCTTTACCGGTGCGTCGCACACCTATCCAAGCCATGCCGACCGATTGACGGACGCCGGTGCCGAAACCGTGATCTCGCGGATGATGGACTTGCCGGCCGTTATCGCCGCGCTCGGCGAATGGGCCGGGGCGCTCTGAGCGCCCCGATCGGTTCTTTCTCGATCAGCTCCGGCGGGCCGGCTTCTTTGCCGGGCCGGTGTCGTAGCCGAGGCGGACGCGGGTGAAGCGCGAGGCGCCGCCTTGCGCGTTCGGGATCTGCACATCCGCCTTGTTGAAGATGAACTGGGTGCCGCCGGCCGGCATTTCGACCGGGAAGGACACCTTCTGCGAATAGATGACGCTATCGCCGTCGACCACTTCGATGAGGATCGGCAGGGTGACCGTGCCGGGAACGCCGACCGGACCCTGGACGAGACGTCCTTGCGCGACGACGTTGATGGTCAGCGTTGTCTCATTGGCGGTGCACTGGCGCGTCGCGTCGGCGAGCGAGGCCTGGTAGAGCAGTTTTTCCGGCGTGTTCTCGCCACCGCGCGCATAGGCGCGGTGAATAGCAGTCTGTTCCAGCATGACGACCGGCGGGCAGAATGCCTGCACGACGGGAGTTGCTGCCTCAGCGACGGGGGCGGCGGTTGCGGTCGGGGTCAGCCCCTCTGTCGGCGCCGAGGAATTGCAGCTTGCGAGAACCGCCACGAGCGACACCGCCAGAAGACCACGCGAAATCTTTGCAAACACCGTACTCAACCCTCTTCCATCCCAATATCTGGGCCATTTACCTGGCGAACCGGAGCATCACTTTCCGGTCTTTCACCGCCCATTTTCCTGGTCTATATCAGCGGCGCGAATAAAAATCGATTGGGGTTGATGGTCGTGGACTATATTTCTACCCGGGGCGAAGCCGCTCCGCTCGGATTCCGGGATGCGCTTATGGCGGGCCTTGCCCGCGACGGCGGCCTTTACGTGCCACGTCAATGGCCTTCGCTCTCCAAAAAGGAGATCCGCGCGCTGCGCGGCAAGACCTATCAGGAGGTCGCCTTCGAGATCCTCAAGCACTTCGTCGGCGACGAAATCCCCGCCGACAAGCTGAAGGGAATGATCGACGAGGCCTATGCCACGTTCCGGCATCCGGCCGTCGTGCCGCTGGTGCAGACGGGGCCGAACGACTTCGTGCTCGAACTCTTCCATGGCACGACGCTCGCCTTCAAGGACGTGGCGATGCAGCTGCTCGCCCGGTTGATGGACTATGTGCTGGCCGAGCGCGGCGAGCGGGCGACGATCGTCGGCGCGACGTCGGGCGATACCGGTGGGGCGGCGATCGACGCATTCGCGGGTCGCGAGCGCACCGACATCTTCATCCTCTTCCCGCATGGCAAGGTCTCGTCCGTGCAGCAGCGGCAGATGACGACCTCCAGTGCCGCCAACGTGCATGCGCTGGCGCTGAAAGGCAATTTCGACGACTGCCAGAACATCGTCAAGGAGATGTTCAACGACGTCGCCTTCCGCGACCGGGTGAGGCTCTCGGGCGTCAACTCCATCAACTGGGCGCGCATCATGGCGCAGGTGGTCTATTATTTCACGGCCGCCGTTTCGCTCGGCGGGCCGGACCGGAAAATCTCCTTCACGGTGCCGACCGGCAATTTCGGCGATATTTTCGCAGGTTATGTGGCCAAGAAGATGGGTCTGCCGATCGACCGGCTGGTGATCGCCACCAACGACAACGACATCCTCGCCCGGACGCTGAAGACCGGGCGCTACGAGATGCGCGACGTCAAGGCGACCACCTCGCCGTCGATGGACATCCAGATATCATCCAATTTCGAGCGGCTGCTGTTCGAAGCCTATGGCCGCGACGCCGCGTCGGTGCGCGCCGCGATGGCCGGGCTGAAGCAGTCCGGCAGCTTCGAGATCAAGCCGGAGGCGCTGAAAGCCGTCCGCCGCGAGTTCCGTGCCGGGCGGGCGACGGAGCGACAGGTTGCCGCAACCATCCGCGAGACGCTTGCTGAAACCGGTTACCTGCTCGATCCGCATACGGCGACCGGTGTTTTCGTCGCCAGGAAGAACGCAAAACCGGCAAGCCCGATGGTCACTCTGGCCACCGCGCACCCGGCCAAATTTCCGGCCTCGGTAAAATCCGCTTGCGGAATTGATCCGGCGCTTCCATCATGGCTTGCTGATCTTATGCAAAGGGAGGAGCGCTTCGATATCTTGGAGCCTGAGCTTAAGGCCGTCGAAACATTCATCGGCCAGCATGCCCGCGCTAAGTAATAGAGGTATCGGCGGCGCCGGAAAGACGTAAACATGAATGTAGAAATCACCCGGCTCGCCTCCGGGTTGACGGTCGTCACCGAAACCATGCCGCATCTGGAGAGCGTCGCGCTGGGTGTCTGGATCAAGTCCGGATCGCGTAACGAGACCGAGGACGAACATGGGATCGCCCACCTCCTCGAGCACATGGCCTTCAAGGGCACCGCCCGCCGTAGCGCCCGTGACATCGCCGAAGAGATCGAGAATGTCGGCGGCGAACTCAATGCCGCAACATCCACCGAAACCACCTCCTATTACGCCCGGGTGCTCAGGGACAACGTGCCGCTTGCGGTCGACATCCTTGCCGACATCCTGACGGAATCAGCCTTCGACGAGGAAGAACTGCGTCGCGAAAAGCACGTCATCCTCCAGGAGATCGGCGCTGCCAACGACACGCCCGACGATGTGGTGTTCGACAAGTTTTCCGAGGTCGCCTATCGCGGTCAGACGATCGGCCGACCGATCCTCGGCACGCCGGATACGGTCAAGGGTTTCACGCCCGGGCAGATCCGCAACTACCTTTCGCGCAATTACACGACCGACCGGATGTTCGTGGTCGCTGCGGGCGCCGTGGATCACACGACGTTCGTCAAGCAGGTGGAAGAGCGTTTTGCCCGCCTGCCAATGACCCCGAGTTCGCCGCCTGTGTTGGAAGTCGCCCGTTACATCGGCGGCGACGTACGCGAAACCCGCGACCTGATGGACGCGCAGGTGCTGCTCGGTTTCGAGGGCAAGGCCTATCACATGCGCGACTTCTACTGCTCGCAGATCCTCGCCAACATCCTCGGCGGCGGCATGTCCTCGCGCCTGTTCCAGGAAGTGCGCGAACGTCGCGGCCTGTGTTATTCGGTCTATGCCTTCCACTGGGGCTTTTCCGATACCGGCATCTTCGGCATCCATGCGGCAACCGGCGGCAACGAGTTGCCGACACTGGTGCCTGTGATCATCGATGAGCTGCGCAAGTCCTCGGAGACGATCCACCAGCAGGAAATCGACCGTGCCCGCGCCCAAATCCGCGCCCAGC
This sequence comes from Neorhizobium tomejilense, assembly GCF_964254135.1. NCBI lineage: Bacteria > Pseudomonadati > Pseudomonadota > Alphaproteobacteria > Hyphomicrobiales > Rhizobiaceae > Neorhizobium > Neorhizobium tomejilense. Next base: position 529,578 of record NZ_CAXUSO020000001.1, on the reverse strand, counting down.
TTCTGATGGGCCAGGAAAGCCCGGCCGCCCGCGCCGGCCAGATCGCCCGCCAGATGATGCTCTATGGTCGCCCCATCCCCAACCCGGAAATGATGGAACGGCTGGAAGGCATCACCACGGAGCGGCTCACCGACCTTGCCGGACGGCTGTTTTTCGATACAGTTCCCACCTTGTCGGCGGTCGGCCCGATCGAACAGCTGGCGCCATTGACCGACATCTCCACGGCGCTTTCCACGCCGGGAATCCAGACGAAGAAGGCTGCCGGTTAAACCGGCCGCCCTGCCCGGAGCAGCGTTAGCATGACCAAATCGGTGTTTCGGTTCCTGTCGCGACAGCCGGACACACCAGAGCTTTATGGCGAAAACCACCTGCTCCGGCTTCCCCGTTATTCCGACTACAAACAGTGGCAGCGGCTGCGCTCGGAAAGCCGGCCGTTCCTGCAGCCCTGGGAGCCGATCTGGCGGCCGGACGAGCTGACCGAGGGGGCGTTCCGCCTGCGCGTCGTCAGAAGCGGCCAGGAATATGCCTCGGGCCTTGCCGTGCCGCTGCTTCTCTTCCGCCGCGACGACCAGGTGCTGCTCGGCGGCCTGACCATCGGCTATATCCGGCGGGGTGCGGCGCAGAGCTGCATGGTCGGCTACTGGATGGGCGAGAAACATTCCGGCCAAGGCCACATGTTGGCCGCATTGAAGGTGGCTATCCCGTATATCTACGGCGGACTTCAGTTGCACCGGATCGAGGCAGCCTGTATTCCGGAGAACTGGAAGAGTGTACGGCTTCTCGAAAAGGCCGGTTTCGAGCAGGAAGGTCTTTTGCGCAAGTATCTCAAAATCAATGGCGAATGGCGCGACCACCTGATGTTTTCCCGCCTGCCGGAAGACGGTGAGTTCGGGAAGATGCTGAAGCCATGAACGCCTCAGCCTTGCGTCTTGCGTCATTGATCCGCTTTTTTCCGGCAATCATCGCCCTCCTCGCAGCCGCCATGGTCCTGACGGCTGCGCCAGGTGCGCGCGCCGCGGAGCCGGTCAAGATCTCGCGAGACGACACGGCGCTCGACCTCACGAGAACCACCGATATCTACGTCAACCAGGGCGAGGCCTTCCAGGTGTCGACGGCCGCCGCTGCGGATGGCATCCGCCGCCGCATCGAGGTGCGTGCAAGCTCTCCCGGCCACCAGGGCGACTGGGCGGTCTTTGCACTTTCCAACGTTTCGGAAGAACAGCTCGAACGGGTGATCGTTGCCCCGCATTTCCGGCTCGCCAACTCGAAAATGTTCTGGCCGGACCTCGGCTCGCAGCGCATCATCTCGATCACGCCCTCGGAAGGTTTTGCGCTCGACCGGATACCGAGCCCTGATGCCGATGTTTTCCGGATCACGCTGAACCCCGGTTCGACCATCACCTTCGTCGCGGAGCTGGCGACGCCGTCGCTGCCGCAGATCTATCTCTGGCAGCCGGACTCCTACAAGGACACGGTCAATTCGTTCACGCTCTATCGCGGCATCGTGCTCGGCATTGCCGGCCTGCTGGCGGTGTTCCTGACCATTCTCTTCGTCGTCAAGGGCACCTCGATGCTGCCGGCGGCGGCAGCGCTTGCCTGGGCGGTACTCGCCTATATCTGCGTCGACTTCGGGTTCCTCGACAAGCTGATCACCGTCACGTCGGGCGACCAGCGCATCTGGCGCGCGGCGGCGGAGGTGGCGCTCGCGTCTTCGCTCGTCATCTTCCTGTTCACCTATCTCAACCTCAACCGCTGGCACGTGCATCTCGGTTACGCGACGCTTGCCTGGGTGGTCGGGCTCGTGCTGCTCGGCGGCGTGGCGATCTACGATCCCTCGGTCGCGTCGGGCATCGCCCGCCTTTCGTTCGCACTAACCGGCACCGTCGGCATCCTGTTGATCATCTATCTCGGCTTCAACCGCTACGATCGCGCGATCCTGCTGGTACCGACCTGGGCGCTGATTCTGGTCTGGCTGTTCGCCGGCTGGCTGACGGTGACCGGCAAGCTCGACAACGACATCATCCAGCCGGCGCTTGGCGGCGGTCTGGTTCTGATCGTGCTTCTGATCGGCTTCACGGTCATGCAGCACGCCTTTGCCGGCGGCGCCTACCAGCAGGGCCTGTTCTCCGATCTCGAACGGCAATCGCTGGCGCTGACCGGCAGCGGCGACACCGTCTGGGACTGGGACGTGGCCCGCGACCGCGTCGTCACCACGCCCGACATCTCGACCCGCCTCGGGCTCGATGTCGGCGCCATGCACGGGCCGGTGCGCAACTGGGTGCCGCGGCTGCATCCCGACGATCGCGACCGCTTTCGAGCGACGCTGGACGTGCTGCTCGAACACCGCCGCGGCCGCCTGAACCACGAATTCCGCATCCGCGCCGAGGACGGGCATTTCCATTGGCTGCAGATCCGCGCCCGGCCGGTGCTCGGCTCGAACGGCGAAATCATCCGCTGCGTCGGCACGATCATCGATGTGACCGAGCAGAAAAATTCCGTCGAACGGCTGCTGCAGGACGCATTGCACGACAACCTGACCGGCCTGCCGAACCGCCAGGTCTTCCTCGACCGGCTGCAATCGGTGCTGACGCTGGCGCCGGCCGGCGACACCGTGCGGCCGACCGTCATGGCGATCGACATCGACCGCTACAAGCAGGTCAACGATAGTCTCGGCATCGCCGCCGGCGACAATATCCTGATCGCGCTGACCCGCCGTCTGCGCCGGCTGCTGAAGCCGCAGGACACGCTGGCGCGACTTGCCGGCGACCAGTTCGGGCTGATCCTCGTCTCCGAGCGTGATCCGGCCAAGGTCGCGGATTTTGCCGATGCGGTCTCCAAGGCGATCATGGTGCCGATCAACTTCGCCAACCGCGAAATCATCCTGACAGCCTCGATCGGCCTCTCCTCGTGGGTCGACCAGCAGGAAAGCGCCTCCGGCATGCTGGCCGACGCGGAACTTGCCATGTACCGGGCGAAACGCTCCGGCGGCAATCGCGTCGAACCTTTCCGCCCCGCCTTCCGGGCGGCCGGCGCCGACAAGCTGCAGATCGAGACCGATCTTCGCCGCGCCATCGAACGCAAGGAACTGTTCCTCGCCTATCAGCCGATCATCAGCCTGAAGGATGGCGAGATTGCCGGTTTCGAGGCGCTGATGCGCTGGGATCATCCCAAGCGCGGCAGCATACCGCCTTCGGAGTTCATTCCGATTGCGGAAATGTCGGACCTGATCGGACCACTCGGCCTGTTCGCCCTCGACCGGGCGGCCTCGGACCTGATGGTCTGGCAGGGCCAGACCGGCGACCTGCCGGTGTTCGTGTCGGTCAACCTGTCGAGCGCCCAGCTTCTCAACGCCGATCTCTACAACGACGTGCGCGCGCTATTGCAGAAGACCCAGGTCAATCCGGGCCAGCTGAAGCTCGAACTCACCGAGTCGCTGATGATGGAGAACCCGGAACAGGCGCGGCTGGTGCTTGGCAAACTCAAGGAGACGGGCCTCAGCCTGGCGCTCGACGATTTCGGCACCGGTTATTCGTCGCTCGCCTACCTTACGCAATTCCCGTTCGACACGATCAAGCTCGACAAGGCGCTGGTCCGCAACGCAACGGAAAAGCGGGCAGTCCTTTTGCGTTCCGTGATCGCCATGGCCCGTGCGCTGGAAATGACCGTGGTGGCGGAGGGCGTCGAGACCGACGAGGATGCGGCGGAACTTGCCAAGATGGGCTGCCATTTCGGCCAGAGTTATCTGTTCGGCCCGCCTGCCCCGGCAGATGCCGTGCTCCGTCTTCTGAAAGAGCGCTTCCCGCTGACCAAGCGGGCGTAGGCTTTCTCAAGCGGCCTTGCCCGCTCTCGGACGCTCGCGGGCAAAGGGGCTCAAACCCAGCCATTGCTGCATCGAGCTCGCCATTTCCGGATCGCCGTCCAGCTCCAGCCTTCCCTGCGCCATTTCGGTCCGCACCGTCGCGATACCCATCCAGATGGCGGTCATCGTCCGGAGCGAACTGGTCACGTAGAGGTCGATCTCGAAGCCGGGATCGGTCGAGCAGACATCGACATCGCGGCCGTCGACGACCAGCCAGTAGCGCTGCTGGGCCGCCGGCCGCTCCGGAAAGAGAAAGAGGACCGTGCAACGCCGCGAAGGCATCGGCGTCGGATCGAGGTGGCGGCGCATGTCCCACATCAGCAGCGACGGATCGAGTTTCTGAAGCGAATGCTGGGTCTCGACCCAATGTTGGCCCCAGAAGCCGAGGGTCATCACCACCTCGCGCAAATCCTCGCCGGCCGGCGTCAGATGATATTCCATCACCCCATCGGCCGCCTTGCGGTTTTCGACGATGCCCGCCTGGACCAGTTCCTTCAGCCGTTTCGAAAGCAGGGTCGGCGACATGCGCGGCACGCCGCGCCGGAGGTCGTTGAAACGGCAGCTGCCGCACAGAAGTTCGCGGAGCACGAGCGGCGTCCAGCGGGTGCAGAATATCTCCGCCGCCATCGCCACCGGACAGAACTGGCCGTAGCTCGCGGTCACTTCCAACATCGCCATCTCCTCGCATGCCCCGGGGCAGAGTAATCCCGTTCCGGAAACCGACCAAGTCCGCTTTATGGACTATTGGCCTGACAACGGGGCGGCTCCGGATGACGGATATCAAACACCTCGTCCATCCCGGCGCGTGCCGAACGCTCGGACACGATACATAGCTGCCAAGGCATGACGAATCTAAACGCTATCATTACAGAGCAATCGGCATAGCATTGCCGCCTCATCCCTACTTGACTCATTCATAGCTCTAGAGCTATACGTCAATCCATAGCCAACGAGGTATGAATTCAGTGTCGAACGCCCACGATGTGCTCTTTCGAACGCTTGCCGACCCGACGCGGCGAGCCATATTCGAGCGGCTGTGCCGCGAAGGCGAGAGGACGGTCGGGGTCCTGACGGCGCACGCCGGGGTTTCTCAGCCGGTCGTCTCGAAACATCTCGGGGTGCTGAAACGGGCCGGGCTGGTGCGCGACCGCCATGAGGGCCGCCAGACGCATTACAGCGCCCAGCTCGGCGCGCTCGCCCCGCTGGTCGACTGGACGAGCCAGATGGCCGGGTTCTGGCAAAACCGCTTCGACCGCCTCGAAGACCTGCTCAAAAGGATGGACCAATGAACGATACTTCGACCCAAACACGCACCGTCGTCGTCGAGCGCGAGATCGCTCACCCGGCGGAAAAGGTCTGGCGGGCGCTCACGCAACAGCAGTTGATCGAGGAATGGCTGATGAAGAACGATTTCCAGCCGGTCGTGGGTCACCGCTTCAAGCTTCGCGGCGAATGGGGCGGCGTCCTGGACTGCGAAGTGCTGGCCGTGGAGCTTCACAGAAAGCTCTCCTACACCTGGGACCATGCGCATGAGGATGCGGCCTACGATCTGAGAAGCGTTGTGACCCTGACGCTTACCCCGACCAGCACAGGAACCCATCTGCGCATGGAGCAGTCGGGCTTCCGGCCGGATCAGACGCTCGCCTATAACGGCGCCCGCCACGGATGGCAGGGGTTCGCCAGTGCGCTGGAGACGGTTCTGGCGAGGATCGACTGACGCCTTGCGAGAGGCCGGTGCCCGAACTTTTTTACAGGGCGGCAGTGCCGTCCGTTTTTCGAGGAGGTATTATCGTTGAACTGGAATACGTTAACGCGGCAGGTCCACCGCTGGCTGTCGATCGTCTTTACGGCGACGGTCATTGCGAACTTCGTCGCCATGGGCATCGGCGAGCCGCCCTTGTGGATCGTCTACTCTCCCCTCATCCCCCTGTTCCTGCTAATGTTGAGCGGTCTTTATCTGTTCGCGTTGCCATACGCCCGTCGCAGCGGGCAACGCGCCAGCGGATAGGAGTGAACAGAATGGTTGAAAAGACGTCCAGGAAATCCGGGGCTGCCAAGCCGGCACCCGCCAGCCGCGTCGCTGCGGAGCCGGCTCTCCTTTCGGGCGGCAACCCGCAGATCGCCAAGGGTTACGGCGACGCACCCGTGCAGGCCTATATCGCGGCCATGCCGGGCTGGAAAAGCGATGTCGGGCGCCGCCTCGACGCACTCGTCACCAGCACCGTCCCCAACGTCTACAAGGCGGTCAAATGGAACTCGCCGCTCTACGGCATCGAGGGTGATGGCTGGTTCCTCAGCGTCCATTGCTTCACGAACTACATCAAGCTGGCCTTCTTCCGCGGCACCTCGCTCAACCCCGTCCCTCCCGGCACGTCCAAAACCCCGCAGACGCGCTACTTCCATATCCATGAGGGAGACGAACTCGACGAAACACAGCTCGCCGACTGGGTGAAGCAGGCCAGCCAATTGCCCGGCGAACGGATGTAGCGACGGGCGAACGGCGACAGCATGAAGAAAGCGACGGCAACAATGGAAACCATGAACAGCATTTCGGCGGACAAAGACCCCTCTCCGGCGCAGTTGATCGATGCGAGGATCCGCGAGCTTGGCGACTGGCGGGGCGAGACGCTCGCCCGGGTCCGGCTCCTGATCAAGCAGGCCGAGCCCGACGTGGTCGAGGAATGGAAGTGGCGAGGCGTCCCGGTCTGGGAGCGCGACGGGATCATCTGCACCGGCGAGACCTATAAGGCCGCCGTGAAACTGACCTTCGCCAAAGGGGCCTCGCTGGAGGACCCTTCCGGCCTCTTCAACTCCAGCCTCGACGGAAACACCAGGCGTGCGATCGATTTTCACGAGGGCGACAAGATCGATGAGGAGGCGCTGAAGGCACTCATTCGCGCCGCCGTGGCGCTGAATACCGCCCGCCCCGCCCGTTCGCAGAAGAAGCCGAAAAGCGCCTGAAAAGCACCGCGAAACGGCGCGGATCGATCCGCTTTCCGATGTCATGATCAAGGGCTCCGAGTTACCGGATCTGCCCCGATCATTCTCGGCGCCGCGCCGGCGGCGATCAACGTGCGGCAGGGTCTAGTCCATTTCCTGTACTTGCGGCTGCTCGCCGAGCGGCCAACACTCCGTCCATTCTCGACACATGGGAGGAGAAAAAATGACAACGGCAACCGAACTCAAACCCGCCCACATGGTCCATTCGAATGCGGTCGGCATTGCCAGATCGCTCGGGCCGGTCTTTGCCGCACGTGCCGCGGAGGCCGATGACGGCGATACTTTCGTCGCCGACAACTATCGCGACCTGCGCCATTCCGGCCTGATCGAGGCCGGCGTCCCCGCCGATCTCGGCGGCGGCGGCGCTGAGGTTCGCGAACTCTGCGACATGATCCGGGAGCTCGCGCACCATTGCGGCTCGACGGCGCTCGCCTTTTCGATGCACACGCATCAGGTGGCGATCCCCGCCTGGCGCTGGACACGTCAGAAGGCGGCACCGGTAATGCCGCTTCTCAAACGCGTGGCGGCGGAGCGGGTCATCCTGCTATCGAGCGGCGGCTCGGACTGGATCGAAGGATCGGGCAAGGCCCACAAGGTGGATGGCGGCTACCGGATCACCGCACGCAAGATCTTCACCTCCGGCTCGCCGATCGGCGACATCCTGATGACCGGCGCGGTGCTCGACGAACCGGATGGACCGAAGGTCCTGCATTTCGGCCTGCCGATGAAATCGCCGCATGTCAAAATTCTCGACACCTGGAAGGTGATGGGGATGCGCGGCACGGGCTCGAACGACGTGATGATCGAGGGCCATGTGGTGCCGGAAGAAGCGGTCGCATTGAAGCGTAACCAGGGCGAATGGCACATGCTGTTCCACATCATCTCGATGATCGCCTTCCCGCTGATCTACGCGGCCTATCTCGGCGTTGCGGAAAGCGCGCGCGATATCGCGGTCGAGATGGCGAAGCGGAAGGAGCCGGACGCCCATGTGATCGAACTTGCCGGGCGGATGGAGACCGAACTCAGGGCCGCGCAATACGCCCATGCCGCCATGATTGCCGCGGCCGAGCGCGGCGAACCTTCGCCAGCCACGACCAACGAGATCATGATCGGCCGCTCGCTGGTCGCCCGCCACGCGATCGCCGCGACGGAACTCGCCATGGAGACAGCGGGCGGTGCAGCCTTCTACCGGGACAAGGGCCTCGAACGCCGTTTCCGCGACATTCAGGGCGCCCGTTATCACCCCATGAGGACCGGACCGCAGCAGGAGTTTTCCGGCCGCATCGCCCTGGGGCTCGATACGCTCAAGACCTTTTGAGAAACAAAAGCTTGAGGTGGTGACGCATAAAAACCAGCATAGGCTGCATTTCTGCTCCACAATGCGGGATCAAGGAAGCAGCTTCAACGTAAAGTAGCGCCTGTTAAAATATGATAATGCATGTTTTGGAGTTGACGAAATCGTGATCTTGCCCCCTAATTCCCAGGGGTCTCTGAATGCGCCCCATAAACTACTTCCCGCCTTTCGATCCACCGAAAGGCGGGTTTTCTTTTTGGGGCGGAGCTATCCCCTCTGCGCCTGGATAAGCCGGTGAATATATTCCAGCTTGACCATGACGGCCTGCGAGAGGACGAACGGATAGAGATCCGGCTGGCCCATCGAGCGGTGGATGCTGTTGAGCGCCATGCTGAACGGCACCCAGGCTGAGACGAGCTGTTCCGCATCACGCGCCGCATAAGGATTGAAAGCCACTTCCGCGGCCATTTCCGCATGGCCGCGCGGTTCGATCACCATGCCATAGGCCCGGGCTGTCTCCAGCGTATCGACGATATGCAGGTAGTGGGCGAAGCACTCGGCGAAATCTTCCCAAGGATGGGTGCTGGCATAGGTGCTGATGTAGAAATCCTGCCAGCCGGGCGGCGGGCCCTGTTCGTAGTTTCTCTGCAGCGCCGCGCCGTAATCGATCGTCTCGTCGCCGAAGATGGCGCGGAATTCCTCGAGCCTGCCGCCGTCGCGCACCAGCTTGTCCCAGATATAGTGACCGGTCTCATGGCGAAAATGCCCGAGCATGGTGCGGTAGGGCTCGTTCATCGAGACGCGCACCTGCTCGCGGGTCGCATCGTCGGCCTCGGCGGCGCGAATTGCGATCAGGCCATCCTCGTGGCCGGTCATGGCCGGCACGATAGTGCCGTCCGGCTGAATCTCGTCGATCAGGAAATCGAAAACGAGGCCGCCCTGCGGATCCTCGTCGCGATTGGTGTGCGGCAGGTTCCAGCGCATCAGCGAGTAGAAGAGATGCCGCTGCGCCTGGCTGATGCGACGCCATTGGCTGAGGCCGACCTCGGTCGAGGCGTCCGGAACCAACCGGTTATGCCGGCAGGCAGGGCAGAAGGGATGCGGATCGTCGGCGCTGACGGTCCAGTTGCAGATATCCATCGCGGCATTGGCGCAGTGGCGCACCTTGTAGTCCGGCCGGGCGACGAGATGCCATGCCCCCTCCTCTTCATCCTGCGCAAGCGCATGCATGGCCAGATGCTCCGGGACGAAGGCCAGCCGGTGGCCGCAGTTGACGCAGGAGCGATTGTCGAAGTGGATGGTCTGGCCACAATGATCGCAGTCGTAGAGGCGCATGGAACGTCCGTCGGTTTCAGATGGGCGGATACAGAAAACCTGCTCCGGCCGGAGCCGGAACAGGTTCGCATTCTAAGCTTGTAGAGTAACCGTTACATGCGGTCGACAACACCCTTCGCCGCATCCTTGACCTTGCCCTTGGCCTGCTGCGCATGGCCCTTGGCTTCCTGGCCCGCACCCTTTGCCTTGAGCTTCGGATTGTCGGTCATGTCGCCGGCCGCCTGCTTGACCTTGCCGGCCATTTCGTTGGCCTTGCCGGCCATCTTGTCACTGGTGCTGCCCATCGTGCTTCTCCTCGGTGAGGACGCCCATCGTCCTGCTGGGAAAAGAACTCCGGGCCGCAGGCTTCGTTCCGGAAATCTTTCGAAATTGGACGATCAGGCGTGGCCAGCTTCGCTGGAGAGCATTTCCGGGCTGACGCCGAGAAGCGCCAGGGCGCGTTCGTACTTGCCTTCCAGCGCGCGGTCGAAGATCAGCGCGTCGCTGGCAGGACAGTTCAGCCAGCCATTGTTGGCGATCTCGATTTCCAGCTGGCCGGCGCCCCAGCCGGCATAACCGAGCAGCATCGTGGCACGCGCCGGCCCCCGCCCGTCGCAGATGGCGCGGATGATATCGAGCGTGGCGGTCAGCGAGATGTCGTCACTCACCGGAATGGAGGACTCGCTGACGAAATCGTCCGAATGCAGCACGAAACCGCGGCCGGTCTCGACCGGACCGCCCGAAAGGATCGGCAGATCCCGGGTCTGCACCGGCAGCATGATCGCATCGGCCTGATCCATGATCTTCAAGTGAAGGAGAACGTCCGTGAACGAAATCTGCTGCGCGCGGTTGATGATGAAGCCCATCGCGCCAGCCGGCGAATGGGCGCAGACATAAACGACGGCGCGCGTGAAATTGCTGTCCTGCATGCCCGGCATGGCAATCAGGAACTGTCCGTCCAGGAAGCCCCGTTCGCTCTTGTCCTCGAGGGTCGAGAAAGACATGATGCCTCCAGCCTGCCTTCCGGCCCGGCCAAACGGGCAGGAGAGCGTCAATTGCAATTCCATCAAGATGGGGCAGTCGCCCCGATCAATCAACCGAAAATGATCAGTTTGCATAGGCTCGTGACTGGTTCGGGCAAGGCCAATCGGTTAAACGCTTGGTCGATGAAGAGAATTTCGCCGAGCAGCATTCCGTCCCGGGCGCCCGCAGCGCTCGCCGCCTGCATCACTGCAGGCGCAGTCCTGAGCATTGCCTCGATAAGCTGCGCCGAGACCACGCCGTGGGCGAGCAACGAGGGCGGCCGGATGCGGGTGGTGGCGATGCCGCCCGAGCCCGATGGCACGGTGCGCGGCGCGCTGCAGATCGAACCGAAGGCCGGCTGGATCACCTACTGGAAGGAGCCGGGCGATGCCGGCATTCCGCCGCAGATGGTGTTTTCCAAGGCAAGCGGCGTGACGCTGAACAACATGAGTTATCCCGTGCCGAAGCGGATCGACAACGGCAAGCTGCGCGATATCGGCTACGACCATGCGGTCACCCTGCCCTTCGAGCTCAAGATGGAGGATCCCGGCAAGCCGCTGAACCTCGGCGCTTCCGCCTTCGTCGGCCTATGCCGCAATATCTGCATTCCGTTCCAGGCGGAATTCTCGCTGCAGCTTGGAGCCACCAAGGGCACGCCCGTCGAGGAAGCAATGATCCTCACCGCCGCGGCTTCAAAGCTCCCGGAACCGCCCTCGCACGATTTCGCGGTCACCTACTACGCGATGACGCAGGGGCGCGACAAGCTGGCCCTGAAGCTGAAACTGCCGCCCGAGGCCTCGGCACCGCCGCAGGTGATCGTCACCGGCCCGCAGGGCCACGTGCTCTTCGACGGCGTCAACGGCCGGCGCGACGGCGACGCCTACGCGCTCGACATGCCGGTCGGTAAATTGCCGAAGAATTACGACATCAAGGGCAAGCGCTGGGGCATTCTGGTGATCGCCGGTAACCGGGCCATGGAAACCTCGCTCGCCTTCGAGTGACGTCACGTCCTGTTGATCGGACCTGCCTCCGGCGGCCTGTTGCATTGCGGCCTTTCCCTTGTCTTGGCGAAAGTGCGCTCTATAGTGCGCCGCGAATGGCGGGCCTGAAACAGGCGCTCGCCCAACCGAGGAGAGCCCCATGACGATTGCCATCGGCGACAAACTTCCCCCAGCCAAGTTCAAGGAAAAGACCGCGGACGGTCCGGTGGAGATCACCACCGAACAGCTGTTCGACGGCAAGAAGGTGGTTGTCTTCGCCGTGCCCGGCGCCTTTACGCCCACCTGCACGCTGAACCACCTGCCCGGCTATCTCGAAAACCGCGACGCGATCCTCTCCAAGGGGGTCGACGACATTGCCGTCCTCGCCGTCAACGACTGGCACGTGATGGGCGCCTGGGCGACCCAGACCGGTGGCCTCGGCAAGATCCACTTCCTGGCCGACTGGGACGGCGCCTTCACCAAGGCGCTCGGCCTCGACGCCGACCTTTCGGCCGGCGGCCTCGGCGTGCGCTCGAAGCGTTATTCGATGCTGGTCGAAAACGGCGTCGTCAAGTCGCTCAACGTCGAGGAAAGCCCCGGCCAGGCCACCGTCTCCGGCGCCGCCGCGATGCTGGAACAACTCTGAGCCATTGCACATTCCGTTTAAAAAGGGCGCCGGATGGTGCCCTTTTTTGTTACCTGGCGTTGCCCCGCTTTAATAGCTTCCTCGACTCTGAGATGAATGTGTGCGCGTATTGCTTTAAGGCGTGGGGGCCTGTCATGAAATCGAAGGCTGTAATGTTGCTGCTTGCGGCACTGCCATTATTGGCGGGTTGTGTTGCGTCGTCAGGCGAGAGTATTCCTGGACCAAGCGGCAAAGCGATGCGCGAGGCGAAATGTAACGGATCGCCTCAGGGCTGCCTCAAAACAGCGGCCGCGGCCTGCAAAGGGCCATACCAAGTACTCGACAGCTCAAGCAATGCGGGCGGACTGATCGCCGATATTATACCCGGACCTATTACTTGGTATCGCATGAGCTATGAATGCGGCCCATCAGATGGAAGGATGCCCGCTTTCCCCTTCAGGGGACAAAGCTATGCGCCTCCGCCCATCGTAATGTCGGCTCCGAGATCACCAACAACCACGAATTGCTATAGGTATGGCAACAACGTGACCTGCAGCAGCTACTAATCCCGCCAACGACGACGTCCGCGACTCTGCGATTGTGTTTTATGAACTGCCGCCTTTCGGGAATGCAGCAGCACGCCCTCTTTCCGCCACATTTGTTATAACATAACGGTAATGTTATTACATAAATGGCGACAGCGATGGCACGACTTCCTCACTCCTCCAGCCTGATCGGCAGTTCGGCCCTTGGCCGCCTCGTCTACGTCGCGCTGCTCCTTGGCCTTCTCTGGCTGGCAATCGCCTGGGCGGCGATGCTTCCGTGAACGCCCTCCTCACGCTCGATAACCTGACGGTCACCTACGACCGCCATCCCGCCGTCCATCACGTCTCGGGTTTCTTCCGGGCCGGCAGCCTGACCGCGATTGCCGGGCCGAACGGCGCCGGCAAATCGACGCTGATGAAGGCGATCATGGGCGAATTGAGGCCGGCGGAAGGGCGGCTGCAACATCAGCTCGTCCGCAGCGATTTCGGCTATCTGCCGCAGGCGGCGGACATCAACCGGCGTTTCCCGATTTCGGTCCTCGATACGGTGCTGCTCGGCGCGTGGCGGCATACGGGAGCCTTCAGGGCGAACGGAGCGAAGGAACATGCCCAGGCGGCCGGGACGCTCGCCGCGGTCGGCCTCGGCGGGTTCGAACGGCGGCCGATCGGCTCGCTTTCGGCCGGCCAGTTCCAGCGGGTGCTGTTTGCGCGCCTCCTGCTTCAGAATGCGAAAGTCATCCTGCTCGACGAGCCCTTCACCGCAATCGACGCCCGCACGACACAGGATCTGCTCGACATCGTCGCGCAGTGGCATGGCGAGGGTCGCACCGTGATCGCCGTGCTGCACGACCTCGAGCAGGTTCGGACGCACTTTCCCGAGACCTTGCTTCTCGCCCGCGAATGCATCGCCTGGGGGCCGACGGCGGAGGTGATGTTGGCCGGCAATCTGCTCAAGGCGCGGATGATGGCGGAGCGATGGGACGACGGCGCAGGGATTTGCGAGAGCCCAAGCGGAAAGGCCCCGAGCAACGGGGTTGTCGCATGAGCGCCTATGATCTGCTGATCGCGCCGTTTGCCGATTACGGCTTCATGCGCCGGGCGCTGGTCGCCTGCCTGTGCCTGGCGCTCGGCTCCGGGCCGATCGGCGTTTTCCTGATGCTGCGGCGCATGAGCCTGATGGGCGACGCGATGAGCCATGCGGTGTTGCCCGGTGCGGCGATCGGTTATCTCGTCGCCGGCTCGCTGTCGCTGACGGCCATGGGGATCGGCGGGCTCGTGGCGGGTCTTTCTGTGGCGCTGCTCTCCGGCATCGTCAGCCGGGCCACCGTGCTGCAGGAAGATGCGAGCTTTGCAAGCTTCTACCTGACCTCGCTGGCCCTGGGCGTGCTGATCGTCTCGCTGCGCGGATCCAATATCGACCTGCTGCACGTGCTGTTCGGCACCATTCTCGCAATCGACGGCCCCGCACTCGTCCTCATCGGCTCGATCACGTCGGTAACGCTCATCGCCCTCGCCCTGGTCTACCGGCCGCTGGTGGCGGAGTGTTTCGATCCGGGCTTCCTGCGCACCGTCGGTGGCCGCGGGCCGGTCTATCACGCGCTGTTCCTGCTGCTCGTGGTGCTGAACATGGTGGCGAGCTTCCAGGCGCTCGGCACGCTGATGGCGGTCGGGCTGATGATGCTGCCGGCCGCGGTGGCGCAGCTCTGGGGCCGCAGCCTGACCGCGATGATAGCTCTTGCCGCCGGCACGGCGGCCGTCTCCGGCTATGTCGGGCTGGTCGCCTCCTATCACCTCGAACTCGCCTCCGGCCCGACGATCATCATGACGGCGGCGGTGATCTACGGCCTTTCCATTCTCTTCTCGCCGTCGGGTTTTGCCCGGCGGCTGTTTCCCAGCCCACATCTGAAGGGCTGATACCACCGGTCAATCTCAAGGAGACCTCGATGATATCCCGCAGACTGCTTCTTTCCGCCGCCATCCCCGCCCTCATGGCCTTCTCCGCCGTGCCGGCCTTCGCCGACACGCTCAAGGTCGTCGCCTCCTTCACGGTGCTCGGCGATGTCGTCTCTCAGGTGGGCGGCAAACATGTGAAGGTGACGACCCTTGTCGGCCCGAACGGCGATCCCCATGAATTCGAGCCGTCGCCGACGGACGCAAAGAACCTCAAGGCGGCGCAGGTGGCCTTCGTCAGCGGCGAAGGCCTGGAAGGCTGGATGGACCGGCTGATCACCGCCTCGGGCTACAAGGGCAAGCCGGTCGTGGTGTCTGAAGGGGTGAACACGCGCACCATGGACGAAGACGGCAAGACGGTGACCGATCCGCATGTCTGGAACAGCCCGGTCAACGTGAAGGTCTGGGTCGCCAATATCGAGAAGGCGCTGTCAGAGGCGGATCCGGCCGATGCGGGCGCCTTCAAGGCAAATGCCGAAGCCTATCTCCAGAAGCTCGACGCGATGAATGCCTACGCGCATTCCAAGTTCGACGCGGTGCCGGCCGACCGCCGCAAGGTTCTGACCAGCCACGATGCCTTCGGTTATTTCGGCCGCGAATACAATGTCAGCTTCCTGGCGCCGCTCGGTCTCTCGACCGAGACCGAAGCCTCGGCCGCCGACGTCGCCAAGCTGATCGAGCAGATCAAGGCCGCGGGGGTAAAAACCTACTTCCTCGAAAACTCCAACGATCCGCGGCTGGTCAAGCAGATCGCCAAGGCGACCGCTGCCCAGCCGGGCGGCGAGCTTTATGTGGAATCGCTCTCGGATGCCAAGGGGCCGGCGCCGACCTATGAAAAGATGTTCCGCTACAATGTCGACCAGATCGCTGCGGCGATGGCGAAGTCGAGCTGATCCCGCCAGAGGAGGCTGCGGGCAAACGCCCGCGGCCTTTCCTCAGACCGCCATATCGAAAACCAGAAGCCCCGACAGACCGCCGTCCGCAGAGCCGATGATCCGGTCGCCGACAGCTATGTGGTCCGGATGGACGAGATAAGCGTCGCGCGCCTCGGGATTCTCGAAGGTCACGATGAAACCGTCGAGAAAGCCGCCGTTCAGGCCTTCCGGCGAAACGTTCTGGCCGAATTTCACGTCGAGGATGCCGGGCGTGACATCTTTCAGCGCGGCGACCGCATCGTAGATCGACTGCTTGTCGGCCTGCTGGATGGCCGCCTTGAACCGAACGAATACGCAATGCAGGATCATGAGCGGACCTCCCCGGGTTGTTGGCGGCAGAATAGTGACTGATGCTGCGAGCGCAACAGCGGCTCAGGCGATTTCCAGAAGAAGCGCGCGGTGGTCTGAAACTTCCGGCTCAGCGACCACGTCGAAACTCTCGACCTTCACATCCGGCGTCACCAGCAGATAATCCGCATAACGGCCGTCCTTCGGGTACCAGGACGTGCGGGTGTCGGTGAAGCCGCGGGTGGTGACGAGATCGGTAAGGCCGAGTTTTCCGAGGATGGCGAAGGTCTCGCTGCCGGGCAGCAGATTGAGATCGCCGCAGACGACCAGCGGCTCACCCGGCTGCCAGACCTTTTCGATCAGCGCGACGAGAGCATGGGCCTGGGCCAGCCGGGCCGGCGTATCGCCCTTGCCGGCAAGATCTCGCAGCCCGTGCATCTGCACGATGGTCACCGCCGAGCCTATCCCGTAGCGGTGGATGCGGACGGCGTGGGCGTTACGCGAGCGCGGATGCTCGCCCCAGCCGCCGGCCGAAAACTCTCCATGCACGAAACCAAGCTGCTGGCCGATGATCGGGAAAGAACCGCGCACGAACGTGGCGAGGCCGAATTCGGAGCCCACCTCCCGCTCACCCTCGAACAGAGTGCCGCGGGCGACCGGAGCGTATATCGCCTCATGGCCGGGCAGAACCGCCTTCACATCCTCGTAGAGGCTGGCGCGCTGCGGCAGTTCGAAAGCGCCGTCGCGGTAGGCCAGCCAGTCGGCGGCGGCATCCGGCGTGCGGGTGACTTCCTGCAGGCAGAGCACATCCGGGTCAGCCGCCTTGAGATACTGCATCAGCGGCGCATGGACGCGGCCGCCCCAGGCGTTGAGGGAGATCAGGCGCAAGGTCATCGCTCAGCGCTCCGCGGAAACCATGAGGATCATCGGACGGTCCATCTCCTCGGCAAATGCCGGATTGGCGGCAAGCTGATCCGGCGAGGGACGCCATTCGATGACACGGCGGATGGCAAAACCGCCATCGATCAGCGTGTTCAGCGTCGTGCCGATGGTGCGGTGATATTTGACGACGCCCTTGGCGAGCCAGTCGGTCGTGCGCGGGCCCTCGACCGAATAACCATCCACCGGCCAGAATCTCTGGCCTGCGTCATCCGTCCGCCAGCCGGGATTTTGGGAAGCCATGTAGATCGGGTGCTCGATGGTGAAAACGAACTTCCCGCCCGGCGCCAGGGCGGAATGAACCTCCTCCACCAGCCGGCCAAAATCCTCCAGGTAATGGAAGGCGAGCGAGCTGTAGGCGAGGTCGAAGGCTGCCGCGGGCAGTTCGACCCGCTCCAGATCGGCGATCTCGTAAACGATGGCCGGGTGGGCGTTTTCCGCCCGCGCCTTGGCGATCATGTTTTCCGAGAGATCGAGGCCGAGCACGGAGGCAGCGCCCTCCGCCGCCGCAAAACGGGAAAACCAGCCGAAACCGCAACCAAGATCGAGGATGCGCAATCCGTTCAGCGCGGGCAGCAATGTGCGGATCGTCGGCCATTCGGCGGCACCGGCCAGCCCATGGACCGAGCGGCCGAGCTGGCTATAGCCTTCGAAAAATTCCGGCGTGTCGTAGACGTTCTGGGCCATCGATCCTCTCCCAGGCTTGGCCGGTTATCTCTTCTTGAACGGCGCCATGCCGAGGCGTGCGAGCTCGTCGGCGCGCTCGTTTTCCGGATGGCCGGCATGGCCCTTCACCCAGTGGAGCGTCACCTTGTGCTTGTTGCGCGCTTCCTCAAGCTGCTGCCAGAGCTCGGCATTCTTCACCGGCTTCTTGTCGGCGGTCTTCCAGCCGTTCTTCTTCCAGCCGAAGATCCATTTGGAAATGCCGTCCATCACATATTTGCTGTCGGTGTGAAGGTTGACTTCGCACGGGGTTTTCAGCGCGTTCAGCGCAGAGATCGCCGCCATCAGCTCCATGCGGTTGTTGGTCGTCTCGGCCTCGCCGCCGAACATTTCCTTTTCGGTGTCGCCATAACGCAGGATGGCGCCCCAGCCACCCGGACCGGGATTGCCGGAACAGGCGCCGTCGGTGAAAATCTCTACCTGCTTCATGATGCGGACAGTCTTTCTTCAGTCAGCCCGTATTCGGTGGCCGATGCAATTTGGCGATGGAAGCGCAGCTTGCGCAGATATTCGAGCGGGTCCTTCTTGACCACCAGCGCGCCGGCCGGCGTCGTCAGCCAGTCGTAAAGCCGGGTCAGGAAGAACCGCAGTGCCGAACCTCGGGCGAGGATAGGCAGGGCCTCGATCTCAGCACTCTCAAGCGGGCGGACGCTCTGGTAGCCTTCGAGCAGCGCCTGGCCTTTAGTGAGGTTGTAGGCGCCGTCTTTTTCGAAACACCAGGCATTCAGGCAGATCGAGACGTCATAGGCGAGCAGGTCGTTGCAGGCGAAATAGAAGTCGATCAGGCCGGACAGTTCGTCGCCGAGAAAGAAGACATTGTCCTGGAAGAGATCCGCATGGATGACGCCGGCGGCCAAACCTTTCGGCCAGTTCCGGTCCAGGTGATCAAGTTCGGAGGAAATCTCGTCCTGCAGGCCGGTTTCGACCTCGTCGGCGCGCGCGGCGGACTTTTCCCAAAGCGTCTTCCAGCCTTCGACGGAAAGCGAGTTCGGGCGCGTCAGCTCGAAATCCTGGCCGGAAAGGTGCATCCGGGCGAGCGCCTTGCCGACCTCGCGGCAATGTTTCGCCTCCGGCTTCCTCAGCCACATGCCTTCGAGGAAGGAGATGAGCGCGGCGGGCCGGCCGGACAGGGTGCCGTAGAGATTTTCGTCGTTGCGCGGCAGGGGCAGCGGGCAGGACAGGCCACTGGCCGCGAGGTGCTGCATCAGGCCGAGGAAAAACGGCAGGTCACGCTCGTCCGTCCGCTTTTCATAAAGCGTCAGGATCAACGGGTCGCGGGTCGTATGCAGCAGGAAGTTCGAATTCTCGACGCCCTCGGCAATCCCCTTGTAGGAGGTCAGTTCCCCGACATCGTATTCGGTCAGGAACTGCTTCAGGTCATCTTCGGTGATATCGGTGTAAACGGCCAAGGTGTCATCCCGCTTGATTCTGCCGCGCAGATAGGTGATGGGGCTTTCCTAGCGGCTCGCCCGGCCCTTCGCTAGAGGCCGGGGCGTTCGAAGCTGAAATCGAACCACTCTATCGATTTTTCAGGCTTCGCCGGGCCGCTCCTCACCCATTCACCCATGCCATGTCCTCAATCGTCAAAGGCACGCCGCGCAGCTCGCGGTTGACGAGGAAATTTTCGGTTTCCTCCGCGGTGATCGCGAGCTCGATCTCGGCCTCGAAACGCTCCTTGAAGGCGGCGATGATCTCGTCGACGATGACTTCCGGGGCGGAGGCGCCGGCGGAAAGGCCGAGCGTGCCGATTTGGCCGATCTCGTCCCAATTCAATTCGGAGGCGCGCTGCACCAGGAGGGAGCGCTTGGCCCCTGCCCTCAGCGCCACTTCGACCAGCCGCTTGGAATTCGACGAATTCGGAGCGCCGACGACGATGAAGAGGTCGCAGCCGGGAGCTGCTTCCTTGACCGCTTCCTGGCGATTGGTGGTGGCGTAGCAAATGCTGTCGGCGGAAGGCGCCGTGAGGTTCGGGAAACGCTCCTGCAGCTTGGCGATGACGCCTGCCGTATCGTCCACCGAGAGCGTCGTCTGGGTGACGTAACCGAGATTGTCCGGATCTTCGGGGACATAGGCTTCCGCGTCGGCGATCGTATCGATCAGCGACACCGTGCCCGACGGCAGCTGGCCCATCGTGCCGATCACTTCCGGATGGCCGGCATGGCCGATCAGCACCACATGGCGGCCGAGGCGCTGGTGGCGCATCGCCTGCTTGTGGACTTTCGAAACCAGCGGGCAGGTCGCGTCGAGATAGAAGAGATTGCGGGCCTCGGCGTCCTCGGGCACGGATTTCGGTACGCCATGGGCGGAGAAGACAACCGGCTGCTCGCGGTGTTCGGCCGGGATCTCGTCCAGTTCCTCGACGAAAACGGCGCCCTTCGCTTCGAGACCCTCGACCACATAGCGGTTGTGGACGATCTCGTGGCGGACATAGACCGGCGCGCCATAGGCCTTCAGCGCCAGCACGACGATCTGGATCGCCCTGTCGACACCGGCGCAGAAACCGCGGGGGCCGCAGAGACGGATCTTGAGCGGGCTTTTTTCAGGTATGGATGATGCCATCAAATCAGGACGCCAGGACTGTCAGCACGAGAGCGAAAATGGCCGGACCGCCCTGGATGAGCAGGATACGCGGCTTGACCGACCACGCGCCATATATAGCGGCAATGGTCACGCACACAAGAAAGAAGAGCTTCAATTGGAAAGCGAAGGCAGCACCGCGTCGCGCACCTTGTCGTCGAAACGCACGGGAAATCACGCCTGCCCTCAAGGCCCATAAAGCTCCGATCGCCTTCTTATGACATTACGGAAGCGCGTCGTAGCCTGGGCCGAAGCCGGTGAGCTCGATCGGAATGCCGACCCGGTCCTGATCCGCGGATTCGCGCAGGGCAAAGACGGCAGCCTTGCCCGCGCGCAGGATGCGCATCAGTTCCTCGTCGATCTCCACTTCCACATAACAACCCTCGGAGAAGCAGCGGGTGAAATAGGCGCGGCCGATATTGTTGTTGTCGACATAGAGTTCCATGCCGTCCTTCAGGAGCACGCCGAGCGGCGCGAGGATGCGCAGGATGCGCGCCTTGCGGTCGGCGGTCTTCAGCACCACCACCGACAGGCCGACTTCCGGCCGGTCCTCGGCGATGACGTTCTGCATCAGCGCGCACTGGTCGGCGGAAGCGCCGGCCGGCCGGTCGCAGATGATCGACCATGCGCCATGGTTCTCGCGCACGTTGCCCGGGGGCTGCGCCTGCTGCCCCGGAGGCTGCTGGGCCTGCCCGCCGTTCGGCGCCGGCCGGGGCGCTTGCGGTCCCGGCTTGGCGCCCTGTGCCGGAACGGGGGCCGGCTGGGGTGCCGCGGGCCGCGGGCTGGGCTGCGGCTGCTGCGCCAACGCGGGAAGCGAAACGGCGGCTGCAAGCATCACGGCAAGACCGGCGCAGATCAGGGAGGGACGACCCATGGAAACCTCTGGAAGACGAATCAGTGCGGCTATTCTTGTCGTTCACTAGACGAAATGAAAAGCCCTGACCTCTTTCCAGTGGAGTACGGCGAAAGTGGGACCCGCCAGGCCGCGTGGCCTAGCCGTCACTTTTATCAGGAAAAAGCCGGATTTTGGCCGTCGTGCGGTCTATAATGACGCGGCCGGAGGTGTTGAAGGCCTTTGAAATAAGACCTCGGCCCGGTCGAAAAAGCAGGCGGCGGCCCCTGATTCTCACGGGATTCCAGCCTTATCCCATAGGCGCAAAAATGCCGCACGGGCTTTTCCCGCCAGATATTGCGGCGGCAGGCAAACTGTGATTGAAGCAGACCATATAGCTTGGATTCTGCGTTCGGTTTGATCGAGATCAGACGCATGGGGAGATATGTAGTGATGAACAGGGCTTTTGCAGTGATGACGGCGCTCATCTGTCTGCTCTTTGCTTCCGCAGGTTTTGCGGACCAGCCGCATCCGTGGCAGATTGATTTCCAGGCGGCAGCAACGCCGATCATGCACCAGATTCGCTGGTTCAACCATTATACGCTGTGGTTCATCGTGCCGACCACGCTTTTGGTTCTGGTCCTGCTGGTCGTCGTCGTCGTGAAATTCCGCGCCAGCGCCAATCCGGTACCGTCGCGGACCAGCCACAATACGGCGATCGAGATCATCTGGACGCTTGGCCCGGTTCTCATCCTCTTCTTCCTCGCCATTCCCTCCTTCAACCTCTTGAATGCCCAGCTCGAAATTCCGGACTCGGATATGACCGTCAAGGCCACCGCCACCCAGTGGCAGTGGAATTACGAATACGAAGGCATGCAGACCCCGGTCGCTTTCGATAGCTTCCTGCTGAAGGATCCGGATCGCGCCGCCGCCGGCAAGACCGATCTCGCCGTCTATCCGAAGCTGCTGGCCGTCGACAACGAACTGATCATCCCGGTCAACAAGACGGTCCGCATGCTGGTAACGGCCGCTCCGTCCGACGTTATCCATGCCTTCGCCATGCCGGCTTTCGGCATCAAGATCGACGCCGTGCCGGGCCGCCTCAACGAAACCTGGTTCAAAGCCGAGAACGAAGGCCTCTATTACGGCCAGTGCTCCGAGCTTTGCGGCAAGGACCACGCCTTCATGCCAATCGCCATCCGCGTCGTGTCTGAAGACAAGTACAAGGCCTGGCTCGCTGCTGCTGCGACCGACCTGCCGGGTGCCTACAAGGCTCTCGTGGCTGCGGTCGACAAGCCTGCCGGCAATTTTGCCGTCGCGGCAAATGAATCCAAGTAATACAGAGGAGTGAGGACAATGGCTGGACATTCCGCTCACGACGATCACGCTCAGGCTCGCACCTCTCATGATGCGCATGCTCACGACGATCATCATGATCATTCGCACACGCCGACCTTTGCTCAGCGTTGGCTGTTTTCGACCAACCACAAGGACATCGGCACGCTCTACCTGATCTTCGCGATCATCGCAGGCATCATCGGCGGCCTTCTCTCCGTTGCCATGCGCATGGAGCTGCAGCAGCCGGGCATCCAGATCTTCCACGGCCTGGCCGCGATGGTCTACGGCTTCGAGGGCGACGCCGCCATCGACGGCGGCAAGCAGATGTTCAACATGTTCACCACCGCTCACGCGCTGATCATGATCTTCTTCATGGTCATGCCGGCGATGATCGGTGGTTTTGCCAACTGGATGGTGCCGATCATGATCGGCGCGCCGGACATGGCTTTCCCCCGCCTGAACAACATCTCCTTCTGGCTGATCGTACCGGCCTTCCTGCTGCTGCTGCTGTCGATGTTCGTCGAAGGCCCGGCAGGCGCCTATGGCGTCGGCGGCGGCTGGACGCTCTATCCGCCCCTGTCGAGCACGGGGTCTCCGGGACCGGCGGTCGACCTGGCGATCTTCGCGCTGCACGTTGCCGGTGCATCCTCGATCCTCGGTGCGATCAACTTCATCACCACCATCCTCAACATGCGCGCCCCGGGCATGACGCTGCACAAGATGCCGCTGTTTGCCTGGGCCGTTCTGGTCACCGCCTTCCTGCTGCTGCTGTCGCTGCCGGTTCTGGCGGGCGCCATCACCATGCTTCTGACCGACCGCAACTTCGGCACCACCTTCTTCTCTCCGGAAGGCGGCGGTGACCCGATCCTGTTCCAACACCTGTTCTGGTTCTTCGGTCATCCGGAAGTCTACATCCTGATCCTGCCCGGCTTCGGCATCGTCAGCCACATTGTCTCGACCTTCTCCAAGAAGCCGGTCTTCGGTTATCTCGGCATGGCCTATGCCATGGTCGCGATCGGCGCTGTCGGCTTCATCGTCTGGGCCCATCACATGTACACGGTCGGCATGTCGCTCGATGCCCAGCGCTACTTCGTCTTCGCGACGATGGTCATCGCGGTCCCGACCGGCATCAAGATCTTCTCCTGGATCGCGACGATGTGGGGCGGCTCGCTGACCTTCTCGACGCCGATGATCTGGGCGATCGGCTTCATCTTCCTGTTCACCGTCGGCGGCGTCACGGGCGTCCAGCTCGCCAATGCCGGCCTCGACCGTTCGCTGCATGACACCTATTACGTCGTGGCCCACTTCCACTACGTTCTGTCGCTCGGCGCGGTCTTCGCCATCTTTGCGGCCTGGTACTACTGGTTCCCGAAAATGTTCGGCTACATGTACAACGAGAAGATCGGCAAAGCGCATTTCTGGGTCATGTTCATCGGCGTAAACCTGGTGTTCTTCCCGCAGCACTTCCTCGGCCTCGCCGGCATGCCGCGCCGTTACATCGACTATCCGGATGCATTCGCCGGCTGGAACTACATCTCGTCGGTCGGCTCCTACATTTCCTTCGTCGGCGTTCTGATCTTCCTTTATGGCGTCTGGGAAGCCTTCTCCAAGAAGCGCGTCGCTGGCGACAATCCGTGGGGCGAAGGTGCAACCACGCTGGAATGGCAGCTTTCTTCGCCGCCGCCGTACCACCAGTGGGAACAGCTGCCGCGCATCAAGTAAGCGCTAAATCTTTGAAAAAGGGCATCGCGGCAGCGCGATGCCTTGAAATACCAAACAGGACGGTTCAATGACGGTTATGGACAATCACGACGCTCTCGGCACCGATGGAGGCTCACGCCTTTCGGAAGCGAGCGCGCGCGATTTCTTCGAACTCCTGAAGCCGCGGGTGATGTCGCTCGTGGTCTTCACCGCATTCGCCGGCCTCATCCTCGCGCCCGGCCAGATCAATCCGGTCCTCGGCGTGATTTCCATTCTCTGCATCGCGGTCGGTGCCGGCGCCTCGGGTGCGCTGAACATGTGGTACGACGCCGATATCGACGCGATCATGACCCGCACCGCCAAACGCCCGATCCCGGCCGGCCGCATCCTGCCCCAGGAAGCGCTTGCCTTCGGCCTGACGCTCTCGGTCTTTTCGGTCGTCATCCTCGGCCTTGCGGTCAACTGGTTCTCGGCCGGCCTGCTGGCCTTCACGATCTTCTTTTATGCCGTCGTCTACACGATGTGGCTGAAGCGCTCGACGCCGCAGAACATCGTCATCGGCGGCGCTTCCGGCGCTTTCCCGCCGATGATCGGCTGGGCCTGCGTCACCGGCGGCGTATCGCTCGACAGCATTCTCCTGTTCCTGATCATCTTCCTGTGGACGCCTGCGCATTTCTGGGCGCTCGCGCTCTTCAAGATGCGCGACTACGGCTCGGTCGGCGTGCCGATGATGCCGAATGTCGCAGGCGAGGCCTCCACCAAGAACCAGATCATCGTCTATGCGGTGCTGACCGCGGTGATCGCGGTCGCCCCCACCCTCACCGGGCTTGCGGGCCTCGGTTACGGCATCTTCGCGGCCGTGCTCGGCGCGATCTTCGTCATCTGTTCCATCGCCGTCCGGCGCATGCCGGACGGCGATGAGAAAATGATGCCGGCGAAGAAGATGTTCGCCTATTCGATCGTCTATCTCTTTGCGATCTTCTCGGGCCTGCTGGCCGACCGGCTGCTCGCGGGATTGCCGCACCTCGTAGGAGGTTTGCTGTGATGGAAACCGTCAAGCTCAGCGAGGCGCAGAAGAAGTCGCGCCGCAACCGCAATATCGCGCTCGGCATCGTTCTCGCCGGGCTCGTGGTCCTCTTCTATATCATGACGCTGGTGAAAGTCGGCGGGCTTGGGAACTAGGGTGGAGCGATGACGGACGTCAATCAGAACGGTCAGGCAAAGCGGGTCAGCAACAGCGCGATCTTCGCCGGCTGCGCCGTTTTCGTGGCTGGCATGGTCGGTGCTGCCTATGCTTCCGTGCCGCTCTACCGGCTGTTCTGCCAGGTCACCGGCTATAACGGCACGACCCAGCGCGTCGAGCAGTATTCCGACAAGATCCTGAACAAGCCTATCCAGGTGACGTTCGACGCCAACATCTCGCCGGGCCTGAACTGGGAGTTCAAGCCCGCCAAGTCGGTCAGTCCGAAGATCGGCGAGACCGTGCAGATCGAATATACCGCGACCAACCGCTCGTCGAAGCCGACGACGGGCAGTGCGGTGTTCAACGTGACGCCGATGGAAGCGGGCGCCTATTTCAACAAGGTCGAGTGCTTCTGCTTTACCGAGCAGACGCTACAGCCCGGCCAATCGGTCCAGATGCCGGTGGTGTTCTTCGTTGACCCGGAGTTCGCCACGGCCCAAGAGACCAAGAACATCAAGACGATCACCCTGTCCTACACCTTCTATCCGAGCGAGCCGGGCAAACCGGTTGCGGCTCTGCCGGAAGGCTCGAAGGCAGGCGCCCCGAAGACGGGCGCCCAGAACACAGGCGTGGGGAAACTTTAAGAGGGTTCGCCGGTTTTCCGGCGAAGCAGGCATTCATCCGGGGATTCTGACATGGCCGACGCGCATCAGAAAAATCACGACTACCACATCATCGATCCGAGCCCGTGGCCGATCCTGGCCTCGATCGGCGCCTTCGTCATGACCTTCGGCGGCGTCGCCTACATGCGCTATCTGAAGGGCGGCGAGTTCCATCTTTTCGGCCTTAACTGGGCGAGCCCATGGTGGTTCTTCGGCGGCTTGGCGATCATCATCTACACGATGATCGGCTGGTGGACGGACACGATCAAGGAAGGCAATTCGGGCGCCCATACCCGCGTCGTCTCGCTGCATCTGCGCTACGGCATGATCATGTTCATCGCTTCGGAAGTGATGTTCTTCGTCGCCTGGTTCTGGGCCTTTTTCGATGCCAGCCTCTACGCCAACGAGGCGATCCAGGCGACTCGTGTCGAGTTCCTCGGCGGTCAGTGGCCGCCGAAGGGCGTCGAGGTGCTCGACCCCTGGCACCTGCCGATCTACAACACGGTCATCCTGCTTCTGTCCGGCACCTGCGTCACCTGGGCTCACCATGCGCTGCTGCACGGCGACCGCAAGGGCCTGATCACCGGCCTCGCTCTCACCGTAGCACTCGGCATCCTGTTCTCGAGCGTCCAGGCCTACGAGTATATCCACGCCCCGTTCGCCTTCTCGAACTCGATCTACGGCGCGACCTTCTTCATGGCGACCGGCTTCCACGGCTTCCACGTCCTGGTCGGCACGATCTTCCTGGCTGTCTGCCTGCTGCGCGCCATCAACGGCGGTTTCACGCCCACCCAGCATTTCGGCTTCGAAGCCGCCGCCTGGTACTGGCACTTCGTCGACGTGGTATGGCTGTTCCTGTTCTTCGCCATCTACATCTGGGGTGGCTGGGGCGCACCGCTCGCCCATTGAGCCAGGGGACATGAATTCCGGGAGGGCGGCGATAAGCCGCCCTTCTGCTTTTTGAGGACTGGAATGAATGGCAACCAAGGCTCCCTCCCAAACCGCTTCCGATGAAACGCCCGCCCGCGGCCGTGGCCGGGTGATCGCGACCGCCGTCGTGGTGCTGGCGGCGCTCGCCATCCTGCTGTCGCTCGGCACCTGGCAGGTGGAGCGGTTGCATTGGAAGGAAGGCCTGCTCGCCGATATCGCCCAGCGGCGGTCGGCGGCACCCGTCGCGCTTTCCGATATCGAGGCGATCGGGAAATCCGGCGGCGATATCGAATACCGCCGGGTATCGGTCACCGGCACGTTCAACCATGCCGGGGAGCGGCATTTCTTCGCGACCTTCGGCGGCCAGACCGGCTTCTACGTCTATACCCCGATGACGCTTGCCGACGGCCGCATCCTGTTCGTCAACCGCGGTTTCGTGCCCTATGAGATGAAGGACCCGAAAACCCGTACGGCCGGGGAGGTTGCCGGCCAGCAGACCGTCACCGGTTATGCGCGGGTGCGGCTTGGCGAAAAGCCGTCCTCGATCGTCCCGGACAACGATCTCGCCAAGAACATTTTCTACTGGAAGGATCTCGACGCCATGGCCTCGACCACCGGTATCGATGCGTCGAAGGTCGTGCAGTTCTTCGTGGATGCCGATGGGTCGATCGTCAATCCGGGCGGCTGGCCCAAAGGCGGCGTCACCCAGTTCGACCTGCCGAACAGCCACCTGCAATATGCCGTGACCTGGTACGGCCTTGCCGCGGCCCTCGTTGCCGTCGTCATCGGCATGATCTTCCGCCGCAAACACGCCTGAGCCGGCAGGTTAGGCTTGCTTCGGTCCCTCCCCGGACCTACATCGGTTGGAGCAGAGCGCGCGTCTTCATAGGGCAGCGCCGAAGGAGCACCCATGAACACCGACCTTCTCAACCTTTTCGACTGCGACGAGACCAAGCTGCGCTCGATCCTCTCCGAGGCGCTTACCGGCGCCGATGACGGCGAGCTTTTCGTGGAACATGCCCAGGCGGAATCGCTGACCTTCGACAACGGCCGCCTGAAGGGCGGTTCGTTCAACACCGACCAGGGGTTCGGGCTGCGCTCTGTCGCCGGCGAAGCGGTCGGTTATGCCCATGCAGGCGAGCTTTCGGCGGCAGCGCTGTCCCGCGCCTCGGATGCGGTGCGGGCCGTTACCGCCGGTTATTCCGGTTCCTACGCGGCCGCTCCCCAGCGCACCAACAAGAAATATTACGGCGACGAGAACCCGATCGGATCCCCGAGCTTCGAGGAGAAGGTCAAGCTGCTCACCGATATCGATGCCTATCTGCGCTCCAAGGACGACAAGGTGCGGCAGGTAACGGCAACGGTCTCCGCAAGCTGGCAGGTGGTCGACATCCTGCGCGCCGATGGCCACCGCGTGCAGGACATCCGCCCGATGACGCGCATCAACATTTCCGTCGTCGTCGGTGACGGCGACCGGCAGGAGAGCGGTTCGTTCGGCACCGGCGGCCGCATTGGCTTCGGCGATTTCGTGACGGAAGGCAACTGGCAGACCGGCGCCGACGAGGCGCTGCGCCAGGCGCTCGTCAACCTCACCGCCATCGACGCCCCGGCCGGCACGATGGATGTCGTGCTCGGCTCCGGCTGGCCGGGCGTGATGCTGCATGAGGCGGTCGGCCACGGGTTGGAGGGCGATTTCAACCGCAAGAAAACCTCGGCCTTTGCCGGGCTTCTCGGCGAGATGGTCGCGGCCCCCGGCGTCACCGTCGTCGACGACGGCACGATCGACAACCGCCGCGGCTCGCTCACCATAGACGACGAAGGCACGCCATCGGCCTACAACGTGCTGATCGAAAACGGCAAGCTCGTCGGTTACATGCAGGATCGCCAGAACGCCCGGCTGATGGGCGTCCAACCGACCGGCAACGGCCGCCGCCAGGGTTACGCCTATACGCCGATGCCACGGATGACCAATACCTACATGCTCGGCGGCGACAAATCGCCCGAAGAGATCATCGCCTCGGTGAAGAAGGGTATCTACGCCGTCTCCTTCGGCGGCGGCCAGGTGGACATCACCTCGGGCAAGTTCGTGTTCGGCTGCACCGAGGCCTACATGATCGAGAATGGCAAGATCGGCCCCGCCATCAAGGGCGCCATGCTGATCGGCAACGGCCCGGATGCGATGCGCCGCGTCTCGATGGTCGGCAACGACATGAAGCTCGACACCGGCATCGGCAATTGCGGCAAGGGCGGCCAATGGGTCCCCGTCGGCGTCGGCCAGCCGCATCTGCGGATGGACCAGGTGACGGTGGGCGGGACGAAAGCGTAAGGCGCTTCGGGAGATGTTATGCGCCTTTTATCCCGGTGGCAGAATTCAGCCGGCGAACGAGTGCGCATCGCGCTCAATCTCAAGGCCATTCCCTATACCTACCTGCCCGTGGGATCGTTAGCGCCCGGGGAATACCTGCGCCTCAACCCACAGGGATTGCTGCCCGCCCTCGACATCGGCGGGCAGATCATTCCCCAATCGTCGGCGATCCTCGACTATCTCGAGGAAAGCCATGCTCTGCCCGCGCTTCTGCCTAAAGACCCGCTGCTTCGCGCGCAGGCGCGGGGTTTTGCTGGGCTCATCGCATCCGAAATGCATTCGATCACCGTGCAGCGGGTGCGCCGGTTCCTCCAAACCGATCTGGAACTCAATTCAGAGAAGGTGCAGCAATGGGTTTTGCACTGGCTGACGTCCGGACTGAAGGCGTTGGAAGAGACGCTGCGCGATCGGCATGAACACTTCGCCTTCTGTTTCAGCGACGAGCCGGGATGGGCGAACCTGCATCTTATTCCGCAGTTGAGCAACGCGCGCAGACTCGGTTGTGATCTCTCGGCCTACCCGGAACTCCTGGCCGTCGAAGCGAAATGCGTCGAGCTTCCTGCCTTCCGTTTGGCACGCCCGGAAGCACAGCCGGATTTCCCCAGCGCGATCTGATCCTATTCCTCATCCGGTCTGAATAGCCATTTGCGCTCGATCGCCGACACCAGATCGATCCGGTTGTTGCGGGCAAACAGCAGGACGTGGCCGAGCAGATCGGCCGTCTCGTCGGCGAGGTCGCGGGCGAGAGCCTCGTCGCTCCTGCCCTTCTTCCGTCCGCGGCCGGTGGCGCGGTTCCAGGCCTGGGTCAGTTCCCCCATCTCCTCCTGCAGCTTCAGGAGAAACCAGTCGGCATCGCGGACCATCCCATGGGTTTCGGCGTAATCCGCGGATGCGGCCTCGAACTGTTCGGTAAGTTTGCCCAGCATGGCGTTCTCCTTTTGTATCCACAGGAGAATGCCGAGTCCCGCGCCGTGTCCAGAGGGTTTGCTTGACACCCTTACCCAAATCCCGGCAGGTGCGGGCTACTCGATCCCATCTGCATACGGCATTTTCCATGGACTCCGCCAACCCGATTTCCGCTTTGCTGGATGCATGGATTCCGGGCCACGCGCCGGCCCAGCTCGTCTTTCTTTTCCTCTCGGCGCTGATCGCCGGGCTGGCGCGCGGGTTTTCCGGGTTTGGCGGAGCGCTGATCTTCGTTCCGCTCGCCGGTGCCGCCGTCGGGCCGAAGATCGCCCCTGCCCTGCTGCTGGTCATCGACGGGGTGACGACGCTCGGCATGGTGCCGGACGGCTGGAAGCGCGCCAACCGCCGCGAGGTGGGCACGATGCTGATCGGGACACTGATCGGCGTGCCGGCCGGAACGACGCTGCTGGCGGTGATCGATCCGACGGCGCTGCGCTGGCTGATCTCGGTCGTTGTGCTCTTTCTGCTGGTCTTCCTGATTTCCGGCTGGCGTTACCATGGCAAACCGAAGACGCCGCTGACGATCGGCGTCGGCGCGCTTGCCGGCCTGTTCGGCGGCGCCGCACAACTCTCCGGTCCGCCGGTCGTCGCCTACTGGCTCGGCGGTGCCATTCCGCCGCTCACCGTGCGCGCCAATCTGATCCTCTATTTTGCGCTTTCGACGGTGATCTCCGCCACCGCCTATATCGTCGGCCATCTTTTGACCCTCGACGTTCTTGCGCTCGCACTGATCGCCGGGCCGGGTTACGGCCTCGGTGTGATCGCCGGTTCGAAACTGTTCGGCTTTGCCTCCGAAGGCACCTTTCGGCGCATCTGCTTCACGCTGATCGCCATGGCGGCGATCGTCAGCCTGCCGCTTTTCGACGCGCTGCGGCCCTGACCAAAATCAAGCCCCTCTTTGTTCAGCAAGGCTTAACCCGTCCGGCAGTAGGGTCGCCCACTACCAAGTAACGTGGGCGTGATCGCGGTGGGGAATACCAGGGAGAGGTTTCAGGCGCTTTGGCGCCGGGATGTCAAACGCCGGCTTGTCGCCGGTGGCCTCGACATGGCTGCTGCACTCGCGCGTGCCGGGATGATGCCCAATGCCCGCGGCCACGGCGCCATCTTCACGCTCCACCATGTGCGGCCGAAACAGAGCCGACCGCTGCAGCCGAGCGGCCATCTGGAAGTGACGCCGGATTTCCTCGGCGAAGCGATCGAGCGGCTTTCGGCCGAAGGATACGAATTCATCCCCTTGAGCAACGTGCCGGCACGGCTTGCCGCGCCGACCAAGCAGCCGTTCGCGACCTTCACGCTCGATGACGGCTACCGCAACAATGCCGAATACGCGTTGCCCGTGTTTGCCCGCTACGGCGTGCCCTTCACCATTTTCGTCACCCGCGGATTTGCCGAGCGGACCCATTCGCTCTGGTGGGAGACGGTTGCCGAGCTGCTCGGCCGCGAACGGGAAGTGACGTTCGATTTCGGCGGCGGGTCCGAGGTTCTCGACCTCACTTCCGAGGCCCGCAAGTTCGACGCCTTTGACCGGTTTTCCAGCTATGTCCTGGAGGTCGAGGAATCCACCGCCGTCTCGCGGATCGATGCGCTGGCAAGGAAACACGGCGTCGATCCGCTAAAGATTACCGCCGACCTGACCATGAGTGCCGAAGAGCTCCGCTCGGTCGCCGCCCATCCGCTGGCTTCGCTCGGTGCCCATACAATAAGCCACCGCGCCGTCGCCCGGCTTTCGGCGGAAGACGCCCGGGCGGAAATGGAGCAGTCGGCCGACTGGATCGAGGCTTTGACCGGCGAACGGCCGGCCACGATCGCCTATCCCTATGGCAGCCGCGCCGCGGTCTCCGAGCGCGACTGCGCGATTGCCAAGGAACTCGGCTTTTCGGTCGCGGTGACGACGCAGCCCGGCACGCTCTGCGCCAAATCCATGAACCGGCTCACCGGCCTGCCGCGCATCTCGCTCAACGGCTACTACCAGCAGCCGCGCTACGTCTCGGCCCTCGCCTCAGGCATCCCGTTCGCGATCGGGCGGTGACACATGGCGAAGTCCTTTGAATTCGTGAATTCTTCCGCGAAAAAGGCCTTCCAGGAACTTCCAAAAGATATCCAGATCCAATTCGCCAACGACCTCCAGCGCGTCCAGGAAGGGCTCCAGCCTCTTTCGGACTTCAAGCATCTGAAGGGTATTGGAAATGGCGTGATAGAGCTGATCGAGAACGGGAGCCCGGCCTATCGCGCCGTCTATTGCGCCAAATATCTCGATACGGTTTTCATTCTCCACGCCTTCACCAAGACGACGAATGGCGTCGACCGCAAGGCAATGGATACCGTCCAGGATCGCCACAAGACGATGTTGCAAATCGTCAAAAGTCGCAAATAGATCAGGCCGCCTCAACCACCTCGCAGATCACCCTATGCTCGGCGCTGAAGGACGGCTTCAGGCGAACGCCGAGCTTCGCAAGATAGCCGATCAGCTTGTCTGCCGAGAACAGATGTATCTTCCCGCGCATCAATTCGCTCACGCGCGGTTGAGGAATGTCGAGCGCCCCGGCGATATCCGCCTGCTTCCATTTCCTGTCTTCGAAGATGGCGATCAGGGTCGTCAGCAGGTCCGAGCGAAACCGTAGGTCGGCAGCCTCGATCGGATCCTCCGTGACTGCGTCAAAGATATTCTCAAAGACCAGGCGTTCCATCTTCGACCTCGATATACGAATTTCCGTATAATCTAGATGCTAACACATGCCTGGTCAATGACAGATCACGGATACATCCGCACCTTTTCCCACGGGCCGTCTGCGACGGCGCGGCGGAATTCGATGCGGTCGTGCAGGCGGAACGGGCGGTCGTGCCAGAACTCGATCGACAGCGGCTTGATGCGGAAACCGGACCAGTAGGGCGGGCGCGGAATGTCGCCGATCGCGTAGCGGGCGGTGTATTCGGCCACCGATTTTTCGAGCGCGAAGCGGGTTTCGAGCGGACGGGACTGTTTCGACGCCCAGGCGCCGATGCGGCTGCCGCGGGGGCGCGAGGCGTAATAGGCGTCCGCCTCGGCATCGCTCACCACCTCCACCTCGCCGCGCAGGCGAACCTGGCGACGCAGCGATTTCCAGTGGAAGCACATCGCCGCCTTTTTCTGGCCGAGGATCTCGCGGCCCTTCTGGCTTTCGAAATTGGTATAGAAGACGAAACCGTTTTCGTCATACCCCTTCAACAGGACCATGCGAACGTTCGGCATGCCGTTTTCGTCGACGGTCGCAACCGCAACGGCATTCGGATCGTTGGGTTCGGAGGCCTCGGCATCCTTCAGCCAGGAACCGAAAAGCGCGAAAGGCTCGTTCTCGGCGGTGAAGTCACCAGTTGTTAACCCGCTCT
Source organism: Neorhizobium tomejilense (assembly GCF_964254135.1). Taxonomy (NCBI): domain Bacteria; kingdom Pseudomonadati; phylum Pseudomonadota; class Alphaproteobacteria; order Hyphomicrobiales; family Rhizobiaceae; genus Neorhizobium; species Neorhizobium tomejilense. Next base: position 496,183 of record NZ_CAXUSO020000001.1, on the reverse strand, counting down.
CAGACATATTGAATAAAATACTCCCAATCTCATGAAAAATGCCCGAGTTTTTCAGTCGGACAGGACGCACGGTGGTAGTGATAGCAAAGTCGAAGAGCCGCACAAAGAGGTCGTTTCTCCTCGGCAGACGGGCAGCCGCCCTCTGCCTTGCAGGGCTTTCGCTTGCCGGTTGTACCAGCAGCCTCGATCTCTTCGGAAGCGCGCCCAAAGTCGACCGCTCGATCGCGACCGGCACCGTGCCTAGCGCGTCTCAGCCTACCGGTGCGACGCTTTCCGACGAGGCGACGGTGCGTAACGCCGTCTCCTCGGCCGATCTTGCCAAGGTCGGAGCGGCCTCGGTTCCGTGGGCGAATACCACGACCGGCAGCGCCGGCGTGGTCTCGCAAATCCGCGAGGCTCGCAACGGCGAGCAGATTTGCCGCGCCTTCACCACCACGCGGCATTCCTACGAGGGTATCGCCATGTTCTCCGGCCAGACCTGCCTGACCGGCAGCGGCGACTGGATGCTGACGGCCTTCGACCGCCAATAGTCGCGGCCGCCCCTCCCCCAAAAAACCGACGCGTTGCAAAATCCGTTTCAGGCATTTCCGTGAAAACCAGCGGAAACCATTCGTTTACCTTAACGACTAGGACTGGCGGCGGCGTAACCACTGATTCACAAGTCCTAACATAGGCTCGCCTGATGTAAGCAGTAATCTGCCCGGAACATGAGGAACCGGCCGATGGCTGTCGGAGTTGTGACGAGTATCGGGGGTCCAAGGATCAAGCGGGGGCCCGCCGTTTCAAGTAACCGGTGGTCCCACAATGCGTGATCCCTATTCTCTTCTCGGCGTGAAGCGCAATGCCGAGCCCGACGAAATCAAGGCAGCCTGGCGCGCCAAGGCCAAGACCGTTCATCCCGACCAGAATCAGGACGATCCGTCTGCGACGAGCCGTTTCGCAGAGATCGGCCAGGCCTACGAGGTCCTGAAGGATCCCGAGCGCCGCAAGCGATACGACAGGGCCGCCGAGATGCACCAAACCATCATGCAGCAGCGCAATGCCGCCCGCGAAGCCGCCGAGCGCGCCAAGGCCGCAAAGGCCAATGCCGAAAAGGTCATGGAAGAACTCGCCAAGACCAATGCCCAAAACGCCAAACCCCAGGGACCGGCGCAGGCTCGCGGCCAATCGCAAGCCCAGTCCCAGGCCCAGTCTCAGGCTCAGGCTCATCCCCAGAATCAGTCCGCCCCGGCAGGCGAGACGCCGGAGGACATGATCGAGCGTATCTTCGGCGCCGCGGCGGCCGACCAGGCAAAATCTCACACGGGCGGCTCGGCGCAGACCAACGGCGATTCGGCGGAAACAGCCAAGGCAGATGCATCGGGGAGCGAAAGACCGCCCCTGCCGGCGCTTGCCATCGACCTGATCGCCTCCATCGTGCGCCGCTTCCGCGGCACGACGCCTGCTCCCGAAAAGGCTCCGGATATTTCCGTCGAGGCAACGGTGACCTTGGAGGACCTCCTGAAACTCAACGCGGTCACGCTGAAGATGGCTGACGACCGCGAAGTGCGCCTTGTGCTGGAAAAAGGCATGACGGAAGGCCATGTGGCGCGGCTCAAGGGCCAGGGCCTCAAGCTCGCCGGCATGAAATCCGGCGATCTTCTCGCCTCGATCAAGGTTTCCCGCGACAGCCGTTTCCGCGTCGAAGGTTTCGATCTTCACACGACCTTGTCGATTTCGCTCGAAGACGCGGTGCTTGGCGGCGACGCGTCGGTCGAGACGCCGGAAGGCAACCGCAACATCAGCATTCCGGCATGGTCCGGTTCTGACCAGACGGTCCGATTGAACGGCTTGGGCCTTTATGACGATGCCGGCGGCCGCGGCGATCTCGTCGTCGAACTGCGCGTCGTCCTGTGGGAAAAACCCAACGAAAAGGTCACCGACCTGATGCGGCACATGCGTCACGGGCTGTATGTCTGACGGCATCGTCTAGTATGACAGTTTTGCGTCGGTATTCACCGCTAAGCACCCTTTGTTACGGCTACTAACACGAGATGATCCAAGTCTGCTTGAACCCTTGAGCCGCCTATGTCATAGGCAGCGTTCATCTAAGGTATCAGGGGACTATGAATGGTTCAGGCTTCCGGCCTCATGGCAGGCAAACGCGGTCTCATCATGGGCGTTGCCAACAATCGTTCGATCGCGTGGGGCATTGCCAAGGCCATCCACCAGCATGGGGGGGAAGTCGCGTTCACCTACCAGGGCGATGCACTCAAGAAGCGCGTTGAGCCGCTCGCCGCCGAGTTGGGCGCCTACATGGCCGGCCATTGCGACGTCGGCGACGAATCGACCATCGACGAGGTTTTCGACAATCTCGAAAAACACTGGGGCAAGATCGACTTCCTGGTGCATGCGATCGGCTTTTCCGACAAGGACGAGCTGACCGGCCGCTATGTCGACACCTCGGCGGACAATTTCGCCAAGACGATGCAGATTTCGGTCTATTCCTTCACGTCAGTCGCAAGGCGGGCGGAAAAGCTGATGATCGACGGCGGCTCGATGCTGACCCTCACCTATTACGGTGCCGAAAAGGTCATGCCGAACTACAACGTCATGGGCGTTGCCAAGGCGGCACTCGAAGCCAGCGTCAAATATCTCGCCGTCGATCTCGGTCCGAAGAACATCCGCGTCAACGCGATCTCGGCCGGGCCGATCAAGACGCTTGCCGCTTCCGGCATCGGCGACTTCCGCTACATCCTCAAATGGAACGAATACAATGCGCCGCTACGCCGTACCGTCACCATCGAGGAAGTGGGCGATGTCGGCCTCTACATGCTGTCCGACCTGTCGCGCTCCGTCACCGGCGAAACCCATCATGCCGATAGCGGTTACCATGTCGTCGGCATGAAGGCCGTCGATGCGCCGGACATTTCGGTCATCAAGGACTGATGCTGTTCCAGGGACGTCTGCCGTGCTCATCTACATGATCCGCCACGGGCAGACGGACTGGAATGCCGAAGGCCGGCTCCAGGGCCAGCAGGACATTCCGCTCAATGCGCTCGGCCGTTCTCAGGCAACGCGGAACGGCGAACGGCTGCGCGAGATGATCGGCGCGGCGGACGGGTTTCGCTTCATCGCCAGCCCCCTGTCGCGGACCCGCGAAACCATGGAACGGCTGCGTACCGCCATGGGCCTCGATCCCCTCGCCTACGGAACCGACGAACGGCTGATCGAGGTCTCCTTCGGCGACTGGGAGGGCCATACGCTTGAGGAAATCAGCCATGTTTCTCCGGAGCGACTGGTCGCTCGCGCCGAGCAGAAGTGGAGTTTCATCCCGCCGGGGGCGTCTGCCGAGAGCTATGAGATTCTCTGCTGGCGGATCGGCGCCTGGCTGCAATCCCTCGACGGTCCGACCGTCTGCGTCAGCCATGGCGGGGTGATCCGCTCGCTCTTCCGGCTGATCGGCAACCTCGACGAGGACGAGGCCGCCACCGTTCTGACCCCGCAGGATCGCATCCTCGAGGTCGATACCTGCAATAACCGGATACAATGGCTCTGATCTGCGCCAACCCTGCGCATCGGATATTCTAAATTATACTTTGCTAAATCTTCAGTATTACTGGACGATCTGAAGGTCATCGACGACGCGGTTGCCATCGACAACCGTGTAGAAGACCAGCACTTTGACGCCCGCCTTCAGGCCTTCGAAATTGAACTCCTCGGGCACCCTATAGGTCTTTCCGTCGTCCAGCGTGAAGTTGAGCGCCTTCGCGTCCACGGCCTTGATCGTGGCTTCGACATCGGCACTTTGCGCCCAGCTGTTGAGGGGCGAAAAGACGCTGGCCGTGGCAAGCAGAGCAGCAATCAGGATGCGCATGGTCGAAAGCCTTGATGAGGTCGATGATGTCTCGTTTCGACGCACAGATAGCCTGCTGATTGTGGCGAAAATCGCCCGGCACCATGACATTTTCCGTATAAGTAATGAGCTGATAGTTAACGCTTTTCGAGAACCGAATGCCATCTTGCGGCTGAGCCAGTCACACCACCGAAATTATTCAAAGTATTCGTACAATAAATCGCGCCAAAGTTTGTAGGGTGGGATGAAAGCGTAAATTAACCCCCGCCCCATAGGCTGTTCCGTCATGCCACAGGGGTTAATAAGAAGGTTCGCGCGCGTGAGATTCTGGCCGTCGTCCGGTTCCAAGTCACTGCGCCTGGGGCGCAGCACCAAGACGCCGACGGCAATCGCGTTCATTATCGCCCTTACGGTGATCTCGACCGGCGTGATCGTCGACCAGCGTTATACCGAGGGTTTTCGCAGCGACCTTCGCGCGACGACGGAAAACGTTGCCGGCCTGCTGGCGCGGCGCCTCATTGCACGCGTGGAGACCGACACCACCGCGGCTCGCCATCTGGCTCACGCCCTGAGGGAAGACGCCGAGGGCTCGGTTGATGGGTTCAAGCATTACGTCGACAAGGAACTTGGCGAGGCGACGCATTTTGCCGGTGTCGCGGTCGCGCCCAATTTCGAGTTTGCCCGGGTCATCACGCGCGACGGCATTGCCGGCGGTACGCCACGCAGGATCGGCAGGATCGATGTTCCCCGCCTTGCAGCCGACCTGAAATCCGTCAGCGGACGGAACCGTGTATCGCTGCTGAGCGGCAGCCAGGAGGGACACCTGACCCTGGTCGTGCCGGTACCGAAGGAAGAGGACGGCACCGACCTGTGGGGCGCCATCGCCGTGCTGATCGACAAGCAGGGCCTGATGGAAGCTTCCGGCGTCACCTTCTCCCCCGCCACCGCGACGAAACCGAACCTGATCAATCTCGAGTGGCTGAACGTTGTCCTGCGGGACGTGGACCGGCCGGAATATTTCGCCTTCTTCGGCAATGATTCCATCGAGGACCAGTCTCCGATGAAATGGACGGTGCCGATCAGCGGTGCCAACTGGACGCTTCTCGCCGCTCCTCGTTCCGGCTGGGACATCGTGCCGCCCAATCAGCTCGGGATCCGCCTCGCCCTCGTGATTGCCGCACTCGCGGTGATCGTGCCGATCTTCATCGCCACCTCGCTGATCTCGGAGCGCAACCGCAATATCGACGCGCTGAAGGCACGTGAACTCAACCTCATCGAACTGTCGCAACGCTTCAACCTTGCCATGGAAGCCTCCAATATCGGCATCTGGGAGGTGACGGGCAACGGCGACAGTCTCTTCTGGGACAACCGAGCCGCCGGGCTGCACGACAAACCGGCAGCCAGCGAGGGCAATCGTCTCTACGACTGGCTCGGATCGATCTATGCGCCCGATCGGACGGCCGCGGAGACACATTTCCTCGACTGCGCCTCCAGCAACATGCCTTGCAGCGAGACCTATCGCGTGCAGTTGCCGGACGGCACATTGCGATACCTGAGGTCGGCGGGTGCAAACTATCGCAATGCCGACGGTACGCTGCGCACCACCGGGATTGTCTGGGATGTCACCGGCGACGTTGTATTGACCCAGACGCTGCGCAACGCCAAGGAAAATACCGACATCAAGAACGCCGAACTGGAGCTGGCGCTCGATGAACTGTCGAACCGCGAGCAGGACCTGGAAGAGCTGTCGACCAAGCTGGACCTCGCGCTCGACTCCTATAACTGCGGCATATGGGAATCAAACCCGGCAACCCGGGTCGATACCTGGGATGCCCGCATGTGCCAGCTGCACGGCATCCCCTTCACCAACGGCTTCGTCCGGGTCGATGACTGGATCGAACTTATCCATCCCGACGACCGGGAGCTTGCCAAACTCAGCTCCTATCATTTCACGGAGAACTTCCGGCCGGATCCGCTGGTCGTGCGGGTGCCCCAGCCGGATGGCTCGATCCGCTACATCCGCTCCATCGGCAAGATGCACAAGACGCGCGACGGATCCAAAAAGGTGGTGGGCATCGCCTTCGACGTCACCCAGGATGCGATCCTGACCAGCGAACTCAAGGCTGCCAAGGACGAGGCAGACGCGAAGAACGCAGAACTCGAACTCGCCAAAAGCCGGATAGAGCACAATTCCCTGCATGACCCGCTGACACTGCTGGCCAACCGTCGCAAGCTCGACATCGAACTCGACCGGCTGTCGCGCTCCAGCTATACCGAGCGCCAGAAGTTCTCGATCCTGCATCTCGATCTCGACCGCTTCAAGCAGATCAACGACACGCTCGGCCATGCGGCGGGCGACGCGATGCTCGTGCACGCCTCGCGCATCCTGTCGCGCAACGTTCGTGGCAGCGATATCGTCGCGCGTATCGGCGGCGACGAATTCGTGATCCTCGCCTCCGGTAATTCCGGCGCCGAAGAGATAGGCCAGCTCGCCCAGCGCATCATCGCGGAATTTCACCAGCCGATCGATTTCGAAGGTTTCGCCTGCCGCTGCGGCGTATCCATCGGCATCGCCCAGGCAAGCGGCATGAACGTCGATGCGCGCCGTACTCTCGTCAATGCCGATATCGCGCTCTACCGGGCGAAGGGCATGGGCCGCAACCGATACGAATTCTTCACGCAGAACCTGCAGGCCGAGATCGTCAGCCACAAACGCACTGCCGACGAGGTGCTGGCCGGCATCGACAACGACGAATTCATCGCCTTCTACCAGCCGCAGTTCGATGCCCGTACCAACCAGCTCACCGGTGTCGAGGCGCTGATCCGCTGGAACCATCCGCATCACGGGATTCTTGCGCCCGACCGGTTCCTGAAGATTGCCGAAGACCTCAATGTGTCCGCAGCGCTCGACCATATCGTGCTCCAGACGGTCTTAAAGGACAAGATGCGCTGGGCAGCGCTCGGCATCCGGATACCGAAGGTTTCCGTCAACGTCTCTTCGAAGCGGCTGCATGACGAGGCGCTGATCGACACGCTGCAGACGCTAGCGATCGTGCCCGGCGAGATCTCATTCGAGCTGGTGGAATCGATCTTCCTCGACGAGAGCGAAGCATCGGCGGCCGGCAATCTCCAGCGGATCAAGGAACTCGGCATCGATATCGAGATCGACGATTTCGGCACCGGCCATACCTCCATCGTCAGCCTTCTGAAGCTGAAGCCGAAGCGGCTGAAGATCGACCGCCAACTCGTCATGCCGATCCTGACCTCGCCGCAGGAACGGGCGCTGGTGCGCTCGATCATCGACATCGCCCGCTCGCTCGGCGTCGAAACGGTGGCGGAGGGGGTCGAGACCATGCAGCATGCGAGCCTTCTGCGCGAACTCGGCTGCGACCTGCTCCAGGGTTATGCCTTCGCCCGGCCGCTTTCGTTCGACGATTTCACCGCAGCCGCGCATGCGGGCTGGCGCAAGGCCGCGGCCTAGAGCCACCATTGTTCACCAACGCGGGCGCGACTGTTCTGCCAAGAAACACTTGTCGCCCGGCAACCTTTTCCATATGACAACCGCGTCAGAAGTTGGCGAAAGGCCAGCTCCGCCACAGCTGGTCCTGTAACGCCATGTCGCACAACACTTTCGGTCACCTTTTCCGCGTCACCACCTGGGGTGAAAGTCATGGTCCGGCACTCGGCTGCGTGGTCGACGGCTGCCCGCCCGGCATCCGCTTCACGCTTGCGGAAATCCAGGCCTGGATGGACAAGCGCAAGCCCGGCCAGTCCCGGTTCGTGACGCAGCGGCGCGAGGACGACATCGTCAAGGTGCTCTCCGGCGTGATGATGGATGCCGATGGCGAGACGATGATCTCGACCGGCACGCCGATCTCCATGCTGATCGAGAATACCGACCAGCGCTCCAAGGACTACGGCGAGATCGCCCGCCGCTACCGTCCCGGTCATGCGGACTATACCTATGACGTCAAATACGGCATCCGCGACTATCGCGGCGGCGGCCGTTCTTCGGCCCGCGAGACGGCAGCTCGCGTTGCCGCAGGCGCGCTCGCCCGCAGGATCGTGCCGGGCGTCCAAGTCCGCGCCGCGCTGATCCAGATCGGCAAGCACAGAATAGACCGCGCCAACTGGGACTGGGATCAGGTCGGCCAGAACCCGTTCTTCTGCCCGGATGCAGCGATGGTGCCTGTCTGGGAAGACTATCTCGACGGCATCCGCAAAGCGGGCTCCTCGATCGGTGCCGTGGTCGAAGTGATCGCCGAAGGCGTGCCCGCCGGCCTCGGCGCACCGGTCTATGGCAAGCTCGATCAGGATATCGCCAGCCTTCTGATGTCGATCAACGCCGTCAAGGGCGTCGAGATCGGCGACGGTTTCGGCGTCGCAGAGCTTTCCGGGGAGGAAGACGCCGACGAGATGCGCATGGGCAATGACGGCAAGCCCATCTTCCTCTCCAACCATGCAGGCGGCATTCTCGGCGGCATCTCGACCGGCGAGGCGGTGGTCGCCCGCTTCGCGATCAAGCCGACCTCCTCCATTCTCACCGAGCAGCGCTCGATCGACGTCGACGGCAACAATGTCGAAGTCCGTACCAAGGGCCGCCACGACCCCTGCGTCGGCATCCGCGCTGTGCCGATCGGCGAGGCGATGGTTGCATGCGCGATTGCCGATCACTATCTCCGCGACCGGGCCCAGACGGGGCGAAATCTCTAGGAAACAACACCCATGGCCTATGATCAGAAGCGCGTCGTCGATGCCCTCCGCGCATTCGAAGCCGGCGAAATCGTCGTCGTCACCGATGACGACGACCGCGAGAACGAAGGCGATCTGATCGTCGCCGCAGTCCACTGCACGCCGGACAAGATGGCCTTCATCGTGCGCCACACGTCCGGCATCGTCTGCGCGCCGATGCCGCGCGAGGAGGCCAAGCGGCTCAACCTCAATGCCATGGTAGCGGAAAACGACAGCGCCCATACGACCGCCTTCACCGTCACCGTGGACTTCAAGCACGGCACGACGACCGGCATTTCCGCCGAGGACCGGACGCTCACCGTCCGCAATCTCGCCAATCCGAATGTCGGCGCGAGCGATTTCGTGCGGCCCGGCCACATTTTCCCGCTGATCGCCCGCGAAGGCGGCGTGCTGATGCGCTCCGGCCATACGGAAGCGGCGGTCGACCTCTGCAGGCTCGCCGGCCTTCCACCGATCGGTGTCATCTGCGAACTCGTCAATGACGACGGCACCGTGACGCGCGGCCAGCAGGTTACCGACTTTGCCGCCAAACACGGATTGAAGCAGGTTTCCGTCGCCGACCTGATCGCCTATCGCCAGCGCAAGGAAACGCTGATCGTGCTGCAGACGTCGTTCGATGTCGAGACGCCGCATGGCAAGGCGAAGGCGCATGCCTATTCGCTGCCTTGGGACCCGATGCAGCATGTGGCGGTGGTCTTCGGCGACATCCGCGACGGCGTCGATATTCCAGTCCGCCTGCATCTCGAAAACGTCACCCGCGACGTGTTCGGCACGCAGCGCTCGGTCGATCGTTACATGGCGAAGATCGAGGAAGAGGGTCGCGGCGTGATCATCTACCTGCGCGAAGGTTCGGTCGGCGTCGGCCAGAAGGACCATGGCCGCAAGCTGCGCCAGGACCAGGAGGGCCATGCCGAAGCCCAGGCCCGCGAGAGCGAATGGCTGGAAATCGGCCTCGGCGCACAGATCCTCAAGGATCTCGGCGTCACTTCGATCAAGCTGCTGACCCGTAGCGAGCGCCACTATGTCGGCCTCGAAGGTTTCGGCATCAAGATCGCCGAGACGGTGATCTGCTGACCGCCCTCAATCCTTAGGGTTGTAAAAGGTTTCGTACCGTTCCATCGTCGTTCGTTGTCGGGCGGCGATTTTTCGTGTACGGATAATAGTTGAAGATCATTTGGGACGAAACGAAGCGGCTGGCGAATATCGAGAAGCACAATCTCGATTTCGCGGATCTTTATTTCGGGTTCTTTCTAACCTCGGCCATCGTGCCTGCAAGAAATAACCGGATGAAAGCCATTGGCCGCCTGAAAGACGGCGTAGTCGCAGCGATCTTCGTGAAACTCGGTGCGGAAGCGCTGTCGGTCATTTCGATGCGTCCCGCCCGAAAGGATGAAAGGAGCCTGATCGAATGAACATCAAGGCCCAGAAACAGAAAGAATTCCAACCCGGCCGTGGTTACACCAAGGAAGACTGGGATGAAGTCTCCGACAATCCTCCCTGGACGGAGGAGGAATTGAAGAGCGCCCGGCCCTTCAGGGAAGTGTTTCCCGAGATCGCCGCAAAAATGGAACAGGCGATCGCCGCTCGCGGCCGACCGAAGGTCGAGGCGCCGAAGGTGGCCGTGACACTCAGGCTCGATCCGGACGTGCTCGAAAAATTCAAGGCGTCCGGCAAGGACTGGCGCGCCAAAATGGCCGAGGAATTGCGCAAGGCAGCCGGCCTCTGAGACGGTCTACCGGCCGGCAGCCAGAATCTGCTCGATGAAGCGGTGCGCCTTGAGCGCATCCTCGCCGGTGACGCGCAGCGGTGCACCGGTTCGAACCGCATCGATGAAATTCCCGATCAGGGCCCGGTGCATCTCGTGGCCGAAGGCCATAGGATTGGCGCCGGCCCCGCTACCGGAATTCTGGCCGCCCTCGGTGACGCTGATGCCGTCCATGAAGGCGGCCTTCAGCGTATCGCCGGTCAGGACTGCCGTACCGTGGGTGCCGAGCAGCTCGATGCGTTCCGGCAGGCCAGGATAGGCGCAGGTGGTGGCGTTCAGCGTCCCGATCGCACCGTTTTCGAATGCGAAGGTCGCCGTCACCAGATCTTCGGTTTCCATCGCATGGATAGGGCTGGTGCGGACGAAGGACGAGACATCTTTCGGGGTACCGGCAAAGCTCAGCAGCAGGTCGATCGTGTGGATGCCCTGGGTCAGCAGCACGCCACCGCCATCGCGTGCCATCGTCCCGCGGCCTTCGACGTCGTAATAGCTTTGGGGTCGCCAGTTGCGGATCGCGACAGACGCCTCGATCAACTGCCCCAACCGCTCGGACTTGACGATCTCGTCGAGTTTCAGCGCCGCCGCGCGAAAACGGTTCTGCAGCACCATGGACAGCAACACGCCCGCTTGCCTCGCGGCGCGGACGATCGCCTCGGAGCGCTCGAACGAGATATCGAGCGGCTTTTCCAGCAGGATATGCTTTTTCGCCGCCGCGCAACGCTCTACGAGTTCCAGATGGCTGCTTGGCGGGGTGAGGATCAGCACCGCCTCGATCGTTTTGTCCGTAAAGATCGCATCGAGATCGCCGGTCGTAGGGATCGGGTATTGGCCAGCAAACGCTTCACGCCGGGCTGCCGTCTGGCTGAAAGCCGCAACGCATTCGATCCTGTCGGACAAATCGAGCAGGGCGCGAGCATGGTGCCCTGCCGCCATGCCGAGCCCGATGATCGCCACTTTCAACTTCGTCATAGTAACCTCCCGGTACACATAAAATATCGTTTGCGGCGAGCCGCCCCCTCATCCGCCTGCCGGCACCTTCTCCCCGCTGGGAGAAGAGACATGCCGAGCCGTCACCCCTCCTCCTCTCCCCAACGGGGAGAGGGTGGCCGAGCAAAGCGGAGGCCGGGTGGGGGGCCGCTTGTTCCGGCGTCCGCCAAGCAAGCCTTAACCCAAAACCTCAAGCGCCCGCATGATGCCGCGCAGTTTCCGCCAGGCCTTTCAGTCGACCGATGCAGGAATAACCGGGATTGACGCGTCTGCCTATGTCGTCGACGATCGCGTGGCCGTGGTCGGGTCGCATCGGGACGAGATCGTTCCCCGGATTGGCGCCGTAGGAACCTGTACAGAGCGTGATGCCGTTCGACGGTGACTTAATCGCGGCACCGGCCTGTTTCACATGCGAAAGCTTGACCGTGTCGTCCGGCCCGAACCAGCGCCAAGTCTGTTCCATTGTCGTCCTGCCTTATGCTTGTCAGCCGAGCCGCATACCGGTTGCGGCGTCGAAGATGTGGCTGTTGGTGGGCGCGAGCGCCAGATTGAGCACCTCGCCGGTCTTGATGAAAAGCCGCTCGCGCAGCTGCGCCGAAAATTTCTGGCCGTCGACCGTGCCCTGCACAAAGGTTTCCGAACCGGTCGGCTCGATATTCGTCACGGTCATCGGAATGCCCTCGTTCCCGGAGGCGATGGCGAGATGTTCGGGGCGGATGCCGTAGGTGACAGCGGTGCCGGAGGAAGCGGAAGCCTCCGGTCCAAGCGGCAGGCGAACACCGCTTCCGGTCAGCACGGACTTACCGTCATCAGCCACCTTGCCGGACAGGAAATTCATCGAGGGCGAGCCGATGAAGCTGGCAACGAAGGTGTTGACCGGCTTGTCGTAGAGCTCCAGCGGTGCGCCGACCTGCTCGACGATGCCGTCCCTCATCACCACGATCTGGTCCGCCATGGTCATCGCCTCGATCTGGTCGTGGGTCACGTAGACGGTGGTGGTCTTGATGCGGGCGTGGATGTCCTTCAGCTCGGCGCGCATCTGCACGCGCAGCTTGGCATCGAGGTTGGAGAGAGGTTCGTCGAACAAGAAGACCTTGGGGTTGCGGACGATGGCCCGGCCCATGGCGACGCGCTGGCGCTGGCCGCCGGAGAGTTGCTTCGGATAACGCTTGAGGTAATCGGTAAGTCCGAGGATACGCGCCGCATCATTGACCCGCTCGGCGATCTCCTCCTTGGATTTCTTGGCGAGCCGCAGCGAAAAGCCCATGTTCTCGGCAATCGTCATATGCGGGTAGAGCGCATAGTTCTGGAAAACCATGGCGATGTCGCGGTTCTTCGGCTCGACCTCGTTGATGACGCGACCGTCGATGCGGATCGTGCCGCCCGAGATGTCTTCGAGCCCGGCGATCATCCGCAACAGCGTGGACTTGCCGCAGCCGGAGGGGCCGACAAGGACGACGAAGGCGCCATCCGGCACATCGACCGACACGCCCTTGATGGTCTCGAAGTCGCCATAGGCCTTGCGGACGTTCTGGATTTCAACGGAAGCCATGTACTTATCCTGAAACTGTTCGGGTTCGGGGCTTCAGCCGATCTGCGGCGCGGATGGCGGCGAGCAGGCTGAGGCCGGTGTGGTAGCCCGGATCGAGATCCGGCGTGGCGGGCACGAAATCGACGGGGCCGTCCCTGGTCATCGTCTGGTAGGCGATCGGCGGTGTGCCGCGCCAGTAGCGCTCGAAGAACGCGGCGTGGGCGGCCTTCCAGACATCCAGGCTCGCAGCGCTGCCGGTGCGCTCGTGGGCGAGAGCTGCCGATCGGATGGTCTCCGGCAGCGACCACCAGGGACAATAGGGGCTTTGCGCCTCGCTGGTCTTAATGGACACCGTGAGCGTGATGCCCGGCCCGACGAAGCCCTTGCGGACGGATGAGACGAGGATGCGTTCCAGCGTTTCGATCAGTGCCGGATCGGCGGTGTCGTCGAGATAGTCGAGCGCGAAGCCGACGAACTCGATTCCGTGGCCGACATTGCATAGATCCTCGCCCGGCACGTTGCGCAACAAGCCGGTCGCGGCATCGTAATGCCTGTCGATGACATGGGCGATGAAGCGGTCGGCAAAGGCGAGACGCGCCGTGTGGCCGGCGCGTTTCAGCGGGCCTGCAGCACCGAGCAGGATCATCCGCGGGCCGAAATCATCGGGCTGGACGGCAAGGCTGTGGAGCGAGAGCGACCTGCGTTCGTCCATCTGGAAACGGCCGGTTTCGATGGCAGTTATCACACGGTCGAAATAGGCGAGGTGACCGGCTATATCCGGCAGGCCGTAGCGGCTCGCGGCTGCCACCAGCCCCTTGGCCACGAAGGCGTCGGAATAGGTATAGATCAGCGCCGGCTTTTCCTGAGCGTGGAGCACGTTGGACTGATCCGCATAGACGGCCTGCATATCTCGGTCATAGCAGAAATAGGTATGGCCATCCGGCTTCTGCAAGGCAGCCAGTAGGTCGTAGAGACGGCGGCCGGCGGTATCGAGCTTCTTGGCGAGGGGCGGCAACTCATTGTCAAAGAACTCCGCATGTCCGACCAAGGCTTCCAGCCCTCGCCCCTGGATCCAGCCGTAGGTGTAATCCGGGCCACGGATGCCATCCTCCGAACTGTAGTCCTTCAGCGTCAGGCTGTTCTGCTTGGTGTTCAAAAACCCGCCGCCGAGAATCGGCCGCTGCAGCATCCAGTAGAGCGTGCCGGCATTGGCCGCGGCATAGGTGATGCGGGCTTCTTCAAAGAAATCCATCGCCATCGTCACTCCTTGAGGCCGGTGCTGGCGACGCCCTGCACGAAGTTGCGGCGCAGGATGACGAAGAGCAGGATGGACGGAATGAGGACCGTGGCGGAGGCGGCGCTGAGGCGGCCGAGATCGACCGTGAAGCCGGTCTGGAAAAGCGCCAACCCGACCTCGATCGTATAGCTGGTGCGGGTCGTCGTGACGATCATCGGCCAAGCGAAGGCCGTCCAGGCCTGGAAGAAGGCGAGCACGGCGAGTGCGCCGAGCGCACCGCGTAAGAGCGGCAGCACGATATGCAGGAAGATCCAGAACTCGCCGGCGCCGTCGATACGGGCCGCTTCCAGCAGTTCGTCGGGGATCGAGTGGATGACGTTCTGGCGGATCAGGAAAATGCCGAAACTCATCACCAGATAACCGAGCAGCAGGCCCCAGACGGAGTTGAGGATGCCGAGGCTCTTGGCCTGGAAATAGAGCGGGATCATGTAGACCTCGAACGGCACGATGGCGGTTGCGAGGAACAGCGCGAAGAGGATGTTCAGCGTCCGGAAGCGGAACTTGCCGAAGATGTAGCCAGCGATCGCCGAGGTGGCGACGATGGCGATCGTCGACATCACCGCAAAGGCGATGCTGTTGGCGATCCAGCGCAGGAGCGGCGTTTCGCCGAGCACGGCGGAAAAATTGGCGATCGTCGGATCGCGCGGGATGATGGTCGGCGGCCAACTGAGCATTTCGGCCGGCGTCTTGAAGGCGTTGGCGACGAGGAAGACCAGCGGCAAGAGCATCAGGATCGAGACGACGATCAGGAAGACGTCGATCGCGAAGTTCATCACCCGCTTCTTGCGGCGCAGACGCACGCCCTCGGACAGTTCTTCGGTGGTGGGCTCGATATAGTCCACGGGATTGGTGGTCATGCCTTGCCCCTTTCCCGCAGAGTCGAGAACTGGATGAGCGTCAGCCCCAGCACGATGACCAGAAGCACGACGGCTTCGGATGCCGCGTAGCCGACGCGGTAATTGCGGAAGCTGTTTTCCAGCATGTCGAGAACCAGAACCCGCACCTGCCGTCCGGGCGCCCCTTGCGCATCGGAAGCGAGCACGAAGGCCTGGGCGTAGACGTTGAAGCCGGAAACCAGCGTCACGACCGACACATAG
The DNA here is from genome assembly GCF_964254135.1 of Neorhizobium tomejilense. Classification (NCBI taxonomy): domain Bacteria; kingdom Pseudomonadati; phylum Pseudomonadota; class Alphaproteobacteria; order Hyphomicrobiales; family Rhizobiaceae; genus Neorhizobium; species Neorhizobium tomejilense. The sequence continues at coordinate 480,919 of NZ_CAXUSO020000001.1, read as the reverse complement.
AGCGTGATCGGTTTCAGCATCGGGATCGACAGGTACCAGAAGCTCTGCGGGCCGGAGGCGCCATCGAGCTTGGCGGCTTCGTAAAGCGAGACCGGCAGGTTCTTGAAACCGACGATATAGATCAGCACCGCATATCCCAGCGCCTGCCAGGAGCAGAGCACGATGATGCAGATGACCGACAGGACCGGATCGAACAGCCAGGATTGCGCTGGGATGCCGAAGAAGGTCAAAAGCGCGTTGAGCGGCCCGAGGCGAGCGTCAAAAATCCATTTCCAGGCCATGGCGGCGGGAACCAGCGACACGACATGCGGAATGAAGATCGCGGTCTCGTAAAAACCTGCCATCCGCGAGCGGGTGCGATGGAAGATCAGCGCGGCGATGATCAGCGCCATCGGGATGGTCAGGATCAAGACGCCGAAGGCGATGATCGTGGTGTTGACCAGCGCATCGATGAACAGGTGGTCGCCCATCAGCTCGCGGAAATTGGCGAGGCCGACGAAGGGCTTGTTCTTCGACAGGATGTCCCATTTGAAAAGGCTGAGCCTCAGCGTGTCGGCGATCGGATAAAGCCGGACATAGGCAAAGATTGCCAGGGTCGGCAAAATCGCAAGGATCGCAAAAATCCATCTTTTGCGCTTCAGCATAGAGTTTTGGCCTGTAGACAGCAGGGTTCGGCCGCGGCGCGGGTCGGACCCTGGATCCCCGTTTAAGTGCCCGGAGCAATGATGCCCCGGGCCCATGCGATTGGCGAGTGGTGCCGGCGATTATTTCGCGCCCAAGCCTTCGCGGGTGAGGATGGTGTTCACTTCGTCGCTGGTCTTCTTGAGGAAGGCATCGATCTTGGCATCGTCGCCGGCAAGCGAGGCGTCACCGAAGGCGACGACGAGCTGGGCGGCAACGCGGGTCAGGATCTCCTCGATCGGGCCGATCGACGGCAGCGTGAAGAACTCATAACCCTTCGGATAATCGACGAAGGCGGCGAACGCCGGCTGCTTGGAGGTGACGGCCGAATAGTCGACGCCCGAACGATTCGGCAGCCAGCCGACGTTCTGGAGCAGCCAGACGAGGTTTTCCGGCGAGTTGGCCGCCTTTGCAAATTCCCAGCCGGCCTTGGCATCGGCACCCTTGCCGGCGACGTAGAGGTTGGTGGGCAGCGCGATCGAACCCTTCGGCAGCGGCGCGGTGGCGTATTTCAGATCCGGCGCCTTCTTGGCGATATCGCCGATCACCCAGGATTCGCGGATGAACATCGCGGTCTGGCCGCGCTCGAAGGCATCGGCGTCAGCCGGCATCTCTGGGGAGACCGTCTTGGTGGTGAAGATGTTGGTGAGATATTGCTTCAGCGCCTTGCGGCCCGCTTCATTGGCGAAATTGGGCTTCCACTTGCCGTCGCCGGCGGGGACCAGGATCGCGCCGCCATATTGATGCATGTTGATCCAGAATTTCTCGGCAATGCCCTGGCCGCCGCCCGAGAGGCGCATGCTCCAGCCGGAGACGGTGGCCTTGCCGGATGCGTCGCGCTTGGTCAGCTTTTCGGCATAGGCGGAATAGTCCTCCATGGTCTTCGGCGGGGCGGTCAGGCCGGCGGCCTTGAACATGTCGGTGTTGTAGTAGAGGGCGCCCTGGCCGCGGAAGAGCGGCACGCCGTAAATCTTGCCGCCCTTGCCTGCCGTATCGCTAAAGAACTTGTCGAAGTTCTTCGGATCCTTCACGAAGGTCGAGATATCCGCCGGGGCTTCCGGAAGAAGATCGTTTTCAAGGTAGCGGGTGGCGGTCGAACCGGAGAGCTCGATGACCGTCGTGCCGTCCTGGCCTCCGGTGAGGCCAAGCGCGACGCGCTTTTCATGCTCGCGAAGGGCGATCGCCTCGACCTTCACCTCGAGTTTCGGATAGGCGGCCTTCATGCCCTGCGCGACATGTTCATAGAACGGCGCCATTTCCGGATAACCGCTCCAGACCGTCAGCGTTTCGGCCGAAACGGCGGACGCGCCCGAGAGAAGGGCTGCGCCGAATGCCGCGCTCATAAGCAGCGCGCGGGTCGAAATCCTCGTCTTTGCTGATCTGTTTTTCATGTCCCTGTTCCCTTGTTGTTGTTAACAAAAAGCTCTCATGCAACCGGTTGCGTGTCAAGCATCGGATCGTTTCCGGCGGTCCCTTGGCTCATGCGGCCCCGCTTCCGCTGGAGGTCTCGTTGGCGAGCCGGATGGCGCAGGCCGCAAGCGTTTCCGCCGAGCCCGGCGCGAAGGTCGCCGCCAGGCCGTAATAGCGATGCGCCTCGTCCACCTCGTAGCCGCCGAACCGGAATTCGCCGGCCGGCGGGATGTAACCGGGATTGTCGTCGGCAAAGCCGATGACGAAGGCTGGCTTGTCCAGGCCGAGTGCAGCCCGGATTGTCAGCGCCGTCTCCGCAAAGATCTCGCCCGGCAGCGACACGATCGGTACACCGCCCCAATCGAGGACGGTCACCCGGGCTGCAAGCGGCTCGGGTTTAAGCGGCGCGATATCGCGTGCCCAATCCGCCCAATAGCCGAGCAGGCTTTTGCGGGCGGGTTCGACGTTCAGGGCCTCGTCCCGCCAGCGTTTTTCGAGGGTTTCCGGCGGTTCGGTCTCGCGGCACTCGACGGTGAGGCTGACGATCGCGTTGCGGGCGCTGACGGCGTCCGAAACCGGGTGTTCCGCGGCGCCAAGCGCCGCCTCGGCAATCTTGCGGCCGATCCGTTCGGCGGCAGCAAAGCTGCGGTCTGGGTTTTCCGCAAGCGAGATCGAGGCATGCGCGGAGTGGCCGGTATTGGCGTCGCCGACGCAGCCGGTCATGAACAGCGCAACAGCGCCCTGATAGGCTTCCTCCAGCGCCTGCCGCACGAAATGAGGATAATCGGCCGTCCAGAGGAGATTGTCGGCTGCCAGCACGACCGGATGGCAGGCATAGGCGGTGACGACGGCGATCATGCTGCCATCCGCTGCGCGGATGCGAAGGAGCGGCAGGAAAGTGTCCACGGGTCCGCCCGGATGGCGCCGATTGCGCGCAATCCCAGGATCACTTCCCTGCCCCACAGTGACCGTTGCCGGCCGGCGTGCGGCGGCGGCCTTGTCGATGGCGGCGACGCAGGCGTCTTCCAGCCGCTCCAGATAGGCCGGATCGGCAGCGATGCTGAGCCGTCCGGCCATGGAAACCGGACCGCCGTGATTGTGGAGCGCTGCGACCACGACGTTTTCTGCCGGCAGGACGCAGCGCTCGCGGATCCGGGCACTCGTCGCAGCATCGATGCCGATGACATCCGCAACGACGACGGCAGTATCGCCGACCACCACGGCACGCGCCGTCAGGGCGTCATGGGCGCCCCTGGCCGGCAGCGTGCGGGCCGCGAAGCCGGACATTGCAAGGCCGGGCGGCGGGGTGATATCGACGATGGCAACGCCGGCCCTGATCATGTGCAGGATGCCTTTTCGCCATGGACCCAGGTTTCGCGGATGGACAATTCCCGCTCGCCTTCCGACCATTCGAAACGGATCAGATCGGCCCGCGCGCCGACTTCCAGGCGCCCCCGTCCACCGACGAAACGGCCCGGATTTGCGGTCGCGAGGAGAAGCGTATCGGCAAGTGGAAGGCCCGCTATCTGCGACGCGATCGCGACATTGGCCGACAGCGGCAGGCTGGCGCCGGCGAGATAGGGCGTGCCGGCGACGCTGATGCGACCTTCGGCAGACACTTCGACGCGGCCGCCGACCGGCTGGTCGTAGATGCCTGGGGGCATGCCGGCGAGCGCCACCATGTCGGACACGAGGACCGCCCGGTCCAGGCCTTTGGCGCGCAGCATCGCCTTGAACGTGTCGGCCGGCAGGTGCCAGCCGTCGGCGATGAAGCTCGCCGCCAGCCGGTCGTCGGCAAGCTGCGCCCAGATGAAATTCGGATGGCGCGGCAGCATGGCGGCTGCGCCGTTGCCGAGATGGGTGGAGAGAACCGCACCCGCCTCCACCGCCTCGTGGATCTGCTCCGGCGTCGCGGCTGTATGACCGAGCGCCACGTGGACACCTCTGGCCGTAAGAGCGCGGATATAATCGACGCTGCCCTCATGTTCCGGCGCAAGCGTCACCATCGAGACCAGATTGCCGGAAGCCTGCTGCCAGCGGTCGAACTCTTCGATCGACGGCGGCCGGACATGCGCCAGCGGATGCGCGCCGCGCGGGCCATCGTTGTCGGAGATCGAGGGACCTTCGACATGTATGCCCGGGACCATTTCGGCGATCAGACGATGGCCGGCGCGGATTTTTGCGATATCGGCGAGGGCCTGAAGGAGAGAAGCCTCGGGCGCCGTGATAAGGGTCGGCAGCCAGGTTGTGACGCCGACGCTCAGCAGTTCCTCGCAGAGCGAGAGGAGGATGTTGGGAGTGACTTCGCCACTGTTCAGATCGAAGCCGCAATAACCGTTGACCTGCAGGTCGATCAGGCCGGCGGCGAGGTAGCGCGGACTGGTATTTTCCGCCGGGCGGATGGCGGTAATCCTGCCGTCGGCGATTTCGATCGCAAAACCTTTGCCGGTGCGGGGATCGATACCGTCGACGACCATGGTCAGAGCGCCCTCACCCGGCCTTGGAAATTGGCGATGAAGCGGCCGTTCGCCTCGTCGCCTCCCGGCGCATTGCCGCTGCGCCAGACCGGCGGCTCTATCCCCCGTTCGACAAGCTTCGCCACCGTGCGGATAACCAGGCAATTCAGCGTGAATGCGTTGGCGAAAGTGGAGATTGCCGCGATGTTTTCGCCCATGCCGGGGACCTTCACCACCGCATCGCCGATCGGCACCTTGCAGTCGATGGCGACGTCGACGATGTCGTGGAGGTTCTGCCTGGTGGGGTGGCGGGCCGGATGGTCCTGCGAGGTTTTCGAGGCATGTTCGCGCGAACTGACGCCGATCAGGAAGGCGCCGCGGCGTTTGGCCTCCAGAGCCGCATCGATCAGCGCGGCATTGATGCCGTAGGCGTTGACGAGGATCAGCAGGTCGGTGTCTCCGAGCCGCTGGTTCGCGATCACCACCTTGCCGTAACCGGGCGTGCGCTCGATCGCCATGGAGCGGAGCGCACCGTTCGAGAGCAGCGTGCCTTCGTCGAGAATGGCGCTGATATGCATCAGCCCGCCGGCGCGGAAAAAGACCTCCTGCGAGGCGAGATTGGAATGACCGCCGGGGCCGTAGATATGCACCAGCCGGTCGGCGGCGATCTGACCGGCGAGCCTGGCCGCGGCCTGGTCGAGCGAGGCCTTTTCCTCCTCCAGAACCCGGCGCATCAAGCTTTGGGTCGAGGCGAGATAACCTTCGCAGAGCGCGTCCGCATCGATGACGGGATGATCAGGCATCGGGGTCGGAGTCCTTGTCGATATAGAGAGTGCAGGCAGCGTGGAAACGCAGGACGCTTGCCGGGCATTCGGTGGTCAGCGGGCCGTAGAGCGTCTTCGAAACGGCATCGCGCTTGACGGCGCCCGGCACGACGCAGAACATCCGGTCGGCCCTGAGCAGGCGCGGCACGGTCAGCGTGATCGCTTCGTTCGGCACCGAAGCAAGATCGGAAAAGCAGTCGTCATCGACCTGCTGCTGGCGGCAGATATCGTCCAGTTCGACGATCTTGACGTCCAGCGGGTCGTTGAAATCGGCGACCGGCGGGTCGTTGAAGGCGATATGGCCGTTGACGCCGATGCCGAGGCAGACCAAATCGATCGACGCCTCGTTCAGCAGGCCGGAATAACGGCGCACTTCGGCGCCCGCATCCGGCTCGGGGGTGATGCGATGCACGGCGGCGAACGGCAGCTTGGCGAACACATGTTCGTCCAGCCAGTTGACGAAACGCGCCGGCGAGGAAGGCGACAGGCCGATATATTCATCCATGTGGAAGGCGGTGACCCGGCCCCAGTCGATGCCCGGCGCGGCGCAGAGCGCCTTCAGCATGTCGGCCTGGCTGGGGGCGGCAGCGAAGATCATTCTGACACCGGCCTGGCCTGCGAGGCGCTCGACCAAGGCGGCGGCAATGTCGGCGGCGGCAGCGGCACCCATCTCGGCCCGCGTTGCAAAGCTTTCGACCGAGAGGCGATCGAAAGTCCGCCGCGTTTCCGGCGAAGGACGATGGGCGGTGGCGATGGTCAACGCAGTCTCCATGTTCATGCCATGGGAAGCCGGCGGCGCGCAGCCCTATAGAATGGCCGCATCCGTTGCAGTTCCCCTTGTTCTTATTGACCGAAGACTTCCATGCAACCGGTTGCATGTCAAGTGGATGAATGTCAGTCTGCAAGGGCGGGGCAGAATTGATAGCGCCTCAGACTTCATGCTAAGTGCCAGGGCCAAACGGGCGAGTTCTCAATTTCCACGATCAAGCGGGGCCGATGATCAAGCGGACCAAAGGCGTCACCATCAGCCAGGTCGCGGATGCGGCAGGCGTTGCGCGTTCCAGCGTCTCGCGCGCCTTCACGCGGCCGGACATGCTCTCCCCGGAAACCGTGACGCGGATCATGAAGGCGGCCGAGGCGCTCGGTTACGTGCCTAACCACACGGCGCGGGCGCTCAGCACCGGGCGGCACGGCAATGTCGGTCTGATCGTGCCCGATATCGCCAACCCGTTCTTTCCGCCGCTGATCCAGGCGGCCCAGCTCGAAGCGGACAGGTCCGATTTCTGCATCTTCCTCGGCAATACGGAAGAGAACCCGAAGCAGGAGGACAAGCTGGTCGGCCGGTTCGCCGGCCAGGTGGAAGGCCTCGTGCTCGCTTCCTCGCGCCTTTCGGACGAGCGCATCCGCGCCCATGCCGGCCAATTGCCGCTGGTGCTGATCAACCGCGATATCGACGGCATCCCGCGGGTGCTGATCGACAGCGGCTCGGGCGTCCGAGAAGCTGTCGAACATCTCGCGAAGCTCGGACACCGCCGGATCGTCTATGTCAGCGGCCCCTCGAACTCCTGGTCGAACAAGCAGCGCCGCACCGCCATCAAGGCCGCGGCATCAAGGCTCGATATCGTGGTCGAAACCGTGCCGGCGGTGCTCGCAAGCTACAATTCCGGCCGCAACGCCGTCAGCGCCATCCTCGCCACCGGCGCAACGGCTGCCGTCGCCTTCGATGACCTGACGGCGCAGGGCGTGCTGGCCGGGCTTTCCGAAAAGCGGGTCTCTGTGCCCGGCGATTTCAGCCTGATCGGCTGCGACGACGTGCTTGGGGCCGTCACCTATCCCGCGCTGACCTCCGTCTCCAACCGATCGACGGAGGCCGGCCGGGTTGCCGTCTCGCTGCTCCTCGACATGCTGCAGTCGCGCGCCATCCGCGACGTGCGCTACGTGCTGGAAACGCATCTCGTGGTGCGCAATACGACGACCGCGGCGCGATAGACGCGGGAACCTTGCCGGCAGCGGCCGGTTCGGGAGGATATGCAATCTTCCACGGGAGGTTCCCATGCCGAAAAAGAGCAAGAAGAAATGGTCGAAGGACGTGGCCGAACACAGCGACGCCATGGACCTGAAGGATGGCGTGTTCAAATCGCGCAGCCCGAAAAAGATCGCCGATTCCCTCAAGCACTCCGCCGAAACAAGCGACAGGCGCAAGTCGAGCCCGTTCCAGTCGGCCATGTCGATGCTGAATTTCTACATCAACCGCGCCGGCGAACAGCTTTCGAAGTCGCGACGCACCACCCTGGAGAAGGCCAAGGATGAGCTTCGCAAGGATTTCGGCCGTGAACCGAAGCGTTAAGATCACGCCGCCGAGCCTCGATGCCATGACCTCAACCGCCGACTCCACCTTCGAACCCATTTTCTTCGAGCCCAGCGACTGGGTGCCGAACAATCCCGGCCTGCCGGTGCTGGTCTGTCGCCAAGCCATCGCGGCGGAAGGCGAGATGGCGCCGAAGTTCGAAAGCCGGTTCAGCGAAAATGGCTGGGAGGGGATCTGGCGCAACGGCGTCTTCGACTATCAGCATTATCACACCGGCGCCCATGAAGTGCTGGGCATCGCCGGCGGCCGGGCACGGCTGCTGATCGGCGGGCCTGACGGCACGGAACTCGGCGTCCATGCCGGAGACTGCCTGATCCTGCCTGCCGGCACCGGCCACATGCGGATCGATGCCAGCCGGGATTTCCTGGTGATCGGCGCCTACCCTCCCGGGCAGGAGGCGGATATCCAGACCGGTCCGGCGAGCAAAGCGCAGCTTGCCCGGATCGCCAGCCTGCCGCTTCCAAAGACCGATCCTCTGGGAGGTGCCGACGGCGCCCTTCTTCGCGCCTGGTCGCGGCGCTGATCTTTCAGTTTACCCGCATGTAACCAGCACGTCGGCGCATGCCCCCAAGAATGACGAGCCTCCTATCTTGGTCCGGCTTTCCGAGTGGCGGAATATTGCAGTTTCGTGCTGGAAATCGCCCACAAAACAAGCATTGCAACGTTGCAGCATAAGCGCGGCCCTTAGAGCCATTAGATTTCGGCTTGAAGGCGCTTTCACGCCGGCAGAGCGTTTGACGGCCTTCAAAATGTATGGCCTCCTTATATCACGACGCGAGCGGGAGGAGACTGTTCGCGTCATCACACTCCGGCCTCGCCCGCGATGTTCCGGACTGACTCTAGGAGGAGAGTGCAGTGAAGAAATTTTTAGCAGGCGCCCTGGCGCTGGTGTTTTCCGCTTACGTTCCGGGAGGTATGGCCACCGCCGCCGACGACAATTACCCGAGCCGGCAGATCACGCTGATCGCCGGTTTCCCGGCCGGCAGCGGCGCGGACGTCTATGCCCGCTTCTTCGCCAAGAAGCTGGAAGAGCAGCTCAAGCAGACCGTCATCGTCGACAACAAGCCGGGCGGCCTCGGAAGCCTTTCGGTCGTGGCGCTCAAGAACGCCAAGCCGGACGGTTACACGATGCTGATCGGCTCGGCCGACCAGTTCACCGCCGCGCCCTACGTCTTCAACGCCCCGCCTTATGATCCGCTCAAGGATTTCGATTATGTCGCGCCGGTGTTCAGCCAGGCATTCATGATGCTGGTCAACGCCAAGTCGCCCTACCAGAAGATTTCCGACCTGACCAAGGCGATGAAGGAAAAGGGCGCCAAGGGCTCCTACGCCACGTCGAACTTCCCGTCTGTCATCCTGGCCGAAATGTACAAGGCCAATACCGACGTGCCGGACACGCTTCAGGTTCGTTACAAGACCAGCGCCGACTCGCTCAACGACTTTGCAAGCGGCGCCATCGACTACATGGTTGGCGACCCGGTCTTCGGCCTTGCCCGCTCGCGTGACGGAACGCTGCGCGTGCTGGCCGTCAGCACGGCAAAGCGCATCTCCTCCGTCCCGGATATTCCGACCTTCGCCGAAGAAGGCGTGCCGAATGTCGACGTCCGCATCTGGTGGGTTCTCGCCGCGCCGAAGGGCACGCCGAAGGCCATTCTCGACAAGATGCACAAGGTGATGACGCAGGTCACCACCAGCGATGACGCCCGCAAGTTCGTCGGCACCAATGGCGGCGAGCCGATGACGCTCGACAGCCCGCAAGCGACCCTCGACTATGCGACGATGGACACCAAGCGCTGGGAAGGGTGGGCCAAGATCGGCAAGATCGAAAAGCAGTAAGCTTCCGGAAACCTGACCGCATCAGCAAGGCCGGAGCGATCTCCGGCCTTGCTGATCGAGCTCGTCGGGAAAAATGAGGCCTATGAGGCGCCTTTGGGGACAACTGCGGATTGATCATCAGCTTCAATGACTTCCGTCAAGATGCATGTCCGGAGAGCGTGAAAACCGGCTGGCCTCAGGACTTTTATCGGAACAAGCGCCGCCGCCCGACAGTTAGACCGCAAATTCGACGGCTCTAATCTGCGGCGAGGAAAATCCGATGAACACGCGCCCCCAATTCATCGCCGGGACATCCCTCGCGCAACTCCCACCACAGATCTACTACGTTCATCCCCTGATGCTGAGGGGGCTCGATGCCTGGCGCGAGGTTTTCGCGCATGCCAGAGATCTCGGTTTCGATACGGTGCTGACCGCGCCGCTTTTCGAACGGGGCCGCAATGCCAGCGTCTTCGTGACGAAGAAATTCGATCGACTTGACCCCGAACTTCAGCTCGGTTCCTCCGTCGAGGACGGCATCAAGGCGCTGATCCGGGCAGCGGGCGAAAGCAAGGTCAAGCTGATGCTCGACCTCGTGGTCGACCGGGTCGCGGTGGATGCGGAACATGCCGGGCCGATCCTTGCCGATCCGCGTGTCGCGCCGCGCGACAGCTGCAGCCGCGGCGTCGATTTCATGAGCGAAGCCCGTCATATCGAGGATTGGCGCAATCGGATGGCGCAACTTGCCGGCCTCGGGATTGCCGGTTTCCGCTGTCTCGGTATCGGCCGCCTGGCGCCTGAAGCCTGGTACGACCTGATCGTCTCGACCCGCAAGGCCACGCCGGAAACCACCTTTCTGGCATGGACGCCCGGCACCTCCTTCGAGGATCGCCGGGCGCTCGAGGGCGCCGGTTTCGACGGCAGCTTCTCGTCGCTTGCCTGGTGGAACCTGGAGGAGCGCTGGATCCTCGACGAATACCAGATCCAGCGGCAGCTCGGGTATCAGGTGACGTTTCCGGAAGCGCCGTTCGGCAAACGCATCGCCCATGGCACCGACAGTTGCGAAGTGCTGCAAAGGAAGGCGGTCCGGTCGCTGAAGCTCGCATCGACCTTCGCCAGCGGGCTGATGATCCCGATGGGTTTCGAATTCGGCGCTTCCACGCCGCTTGACCCGCTTCATGGCGATGGAATGGGCCTCCGGGGCCTGCGCGAACAGGGCTCGTTCGACCTCTCGGTCGATATACGCAGCGTCAATGCCGGTACCAACAAGACCGCTGCCGGGTTCGCCCGCCAGCCGCTCCGCCTCATCTCCACCAGCCAGACGCCCGCCGTGGCGCTGATGCAGACCGACCGGGAAGACGTCCGTTCGGCGCAGAAGGTGCGGGTCGTGGTTTTGAACCGCGATCTGCGCCGTGCCGTGGCTGCACCCTTCAACGCCCTCCGCGAGGCTGCTTCGCCGTTCCTGCCGCTCGAAGCGCCGGAGGCGGATGGCGAAGCCTTTGCCGCACAGCTCAAGCTGAAACCTGGCGAGATCAGGATATTCGAAGGCCGGTCGTCGGTGCCGATTGTCGATGCCGCGCCGGTACCCTCGGTCGACAAGGCGACCGCCTCACCCCGGCTGGCAATCGAGAAGATCACGCCTTCCGTCGATGACGGCCGTTTCGTGGTCAAACGGGTGGTCGGCGAGACGGTGAAGGTCGAGGCGGACATTTTCGGCGACGGCCATGATCCGTTGGCAGCGGCGCTGCTGTGGCGTGCGGCGGACGAGACGGAATGGACCGAGGAGCGCATGCAGCTCGTCCTGAACGATCGCTGGAACGCGGAATTCACGCTGAAGCGGATGGGCCGCCACGAATTCCTGATCGAGGCCTGGCGCAATCCCTTTGCGATCTTCCGCTATGAGTTCGTGAAGAAGCACGAGGCGCGGCTCGATCTCAGGCTGGAAATCCAGGAGGGCATCAACCTCGTCCTCGATGCGCTGGACAATTCGTCGGGCAGGATCAAGACCCGGCTCAAAACCCTGTTCGACAAGCTGACCGAGGTGCAGGACCCGCAGCGCACGGAAATCCTGCTGGCGCCCGAGACCGCGGATCTGATGGCGGAGGCCGACCGCCGGCCGTTCAAGGCCCGCTCGCAGGCGATCCCGGTCGACGCCGAACGTATCGCTGCCGGTTTCGCCAGCTGGTACCAGATCTTTCCCCGCTCGCAGAGTGGCGATCCGAACCGGCACGGCACCTTCGACGACGTCATCAAGCGGCTGCCCGCCATCCGCGACATGGGTTTCGACGTTCTCTATTTCCCGCCCATCCACCCGATCGGGAAGACCAACCGTAAGGGCAAGAACAATTCGCTGAGCCCCGCACCGGAGGATCCGGGCAGCCCCTATGCGATCGGCTCGGAGGAAGGCGGTCATGACGCGATCCATCCCGAACTCGGCACGTTCGAGGACTTCCGCCGACTGGTGGATGCCGCCAAGGACGAGGGCCTCGAAATCGCGCTCGACCTGGCGATCCAGGCCTCGCCCGACCATCCGTGGCTGAAATCACATCCAGGCTGGTTCGATTGGCGGCCGGACGGGACGATCCGTTATGCAGAAAACCCGCCGAAGAAATACGAGGACATCGTCAACGTCGATTTCTACGCCCATGACGCGATCCCCTCGCTCTGGGTCGAGCTCCGCGATGTCGTGCAGAAATGGGTCGACAACGGCGTAAAACTGTTCCGCGTCGACAATCCGCACACCAAACCCTTCCCGTTCTGGGAGTGGCTGATCGCAGACATCCGCGCGCGGCATCCGGAGGTCGTCTTCCTGTCGGAGGCCTTCACCAAGCCGAAAGTCATGTACCGGCTCGCCAAGGTGGGCTTCTCGCAGTCCTATACCTATTTCACCTGGCGCAATGCCAAGTGGGAGCTCGAGCAGTATATGCGCGAGATCACCACCGAGGAGCCGAAGGAGTTCTTCCGGCCGCATTTCTTCGTCAACACCCACGACATCAACCCGGACTTCCTGCAGAACGCGCCGCGTCCTGCCTATCTGATCCGCGCGGCACTTGCGGCAACGCTGTCCGGCCTCTGGGGCGTCTATAACGGCTTCGAACTCTGCGAGGGTCGGCCGGACGCCAAGCGCAAGGAATATGCGGATTCGGAGAAATACGAGATCCGCGCCTGGGATTACGACCGTCCGGGCAACATCAAGGGCGAGATCACGCTTCTCAACCGGCTGCGCCGGGAGAACCCGGCGCTGCATTCGCATCTCGGCCTGCAGCTTCTCACCGCCTGGAACGACAACATCATGTTCTTCGAGAAGGCGAGTGCCGGTCGCGAGAACGTGCTGCTGATCGCAATCAACCTCGATCCGTACAACGCCCATGAGGCGGATGTCGAAATTCCGCTCTGGTCATGGAACCTCCCGGACCATGGCGCACTTGACGTCGAAGACCTGATCACCGGCCACAAATTCACCTGGGCCGGGAAGGTGCAGAGGCTGCGTCTCGATCCCCATTGGGGCCTGCCTTTCGGCATCTGGCGCGTGCGATAGGGAGGGAAGCAAATGGATATGACGGGCACGAACCGGAGCCAGGGGCAGAACCACGCACAGATGAATGAGGACGATCCGCTATGGTATAAGGACGCGATCATCTATCAGCTCCACATCAAATCGTTCTTCGATGCCAATGGCGACGGGATCGGCGACTTTCAGGGCCTTCACGAAAAGCTCGACCATATCGCCTCGCTCGGCGCCAATGCGATCTGGCTGCTGCCCTTCTTTCCCTCGCCGCGCCGGGATGATGGCTACGATATTGCCGACTATGGCAGCGTCAGCCCCGATTACGGCACGGTCGACGAGTTCAAGGCTTTCGTCGAAGCGGCGCATCAGCGCGGCATCCGGGTCATCATCGAGCTCGTCATCAACCACACGTCCGACCAGCATCCGTGGTTCCAGCGCGCGCGCCATGCGCCGGCCGGCTCTCCGGAGCGCGACTTCTACGTCTGGTCGGATACGGACCAGAAATTCCCCGAAACCCGGATCATCTTCCTCGACACGGAAAAATCGAACTGGACCTGGGATCCGGTCGCCGGCGCCTATTACTGGCACCGCTTCTATTCCCACCAGCCGGACCTCAACTTCGACAACTCGCAGGTGCTGGAGGAACTGCTCGGCGTGATGCGCTTCTGGGCGGATACCGGCATCGACGGGTTCCGGCTCGATGCGATCCCCTATCTCGTCGAGCGCGAGGGCACGAACAACGAGAACCTGCCCGAGACGCACGAGATCCTGAAGAAGATCCGCGCGTCGCTCGATTCCACTCACCCGGGCAAGATGCTGCTCGCCGAGGCCAATCAATGGCCTGAGGATACGAGCGAATATTTCGGCGACGGCGACGAATGCAACATGGCGTTCCACTTCCCGCTGATGCCGCGCATGTACATGGCGATCGCCAAGGAAGACCGCTTCCCGATCACCGATATCATGCGGCAGACGCCGGAAATCCCGGAAAACTGCCAATGGGCGATCTTCCTGCGAAACCACGACGAGTTGACGCTCGAAATGGTGACCGACGAGGAACGCGACTACCTCTGGAACATCTATGCTGCCGACCGCCGCGCCCGCATCAACCTTGGCATCCGCCGCCGCCTTGCGCCGCTGATGGAGCGCGACCGCCGCCGCATCGAACTGATGAACGCGCTGCTCCTCTCCATGCCCGGAACGCCGGTTCTCTATTACGGCGACGAGATCGGCATGGGCGACAACATCTATCTCGGCGACCGCGACGGGGTGCGCACCCCGATGCAGTGGTCGCCGGACCGAAATGGCGGGTTTTCCAAGGCCGACCCGGCGCGGCTGGTGCTGCCGCCGATAATGGATCCGCTCTACGGATATGAAGCGCTCAATGTCGAGGCGCAGGGGGCCGACGCCCATTCGCTGCTCAACTGGACGCGGCGGATGCTGGCCTTGCGCAACAAACATTCCGCATTCGGGCGCGGCTCGCTCAGATTCCTGGCGCCGGGCAACCGCAAGATCCTTGCCTATCTGCGTGAATATAACGGCGACACGATCCTCTGCGTCGCCAATCTGTCGCGCCTGCCGCAGGCGGTCGAGCTCGACCTGGCACAGTTCGCCGGGCGCGTGCCGATCGAGCTTTCCGGCATGTCGCCCTTCCCGCCGATCGGCCAGCTGACCTATCTGCTCACCCTGCAGCCCTACGGTTTCTTCTGGTTCCATCTGGTGGCGGAAGCCGACGGCCCTGTCTGGCGCAAGGAACCGCCGGAGCAGATGCAGGACATGGTGACCATGGTGGTACGCCGCGACCTTCAGGAACTGGTCGATCAGCCGCGGCTGTCGGCGACGCTGTCGAACGAAGTCCTACCCGCCTATCTCGACAAGCGGCGCTGGTTCGGTGCGAAAGGCGAGGTCCTGAGCGGTGCTTCGCTGGTTGCCGCAACCCCGATCGCGTTTGCCAACAACATCCTGCTCGGTGAACTCGAAGCCGAGGTGAACGGGCGCAAGGACACCTACCTGCTGCCGCTCGCCGTTTCCTGGGATGACGCCCAGCCGACGGCGCTCGCCCAGCAGTTGGCGCTCGCCCGCATCCGGCAGGGCCGCCGCGTCGGCTTCCTGACCGACGGGTTCGCGATGGAAGGACTGGCACGCGGGGTGATCCGCGGCCTCTGCGAGCGGTCGGTGATCTCCGGTCGCGCCGGCACGCTGGAATTCATCGGCACCGACAAGCTCGACTGCCTGACCATCAACGACGAGATGGCCGTCCACTGGCTGTCCGCCGAGCAATCCAACAGTTCGCTAATATTGGGCGACATGGCGATGGTGAAGCTCATCCGCCACGTCTTCCCCGGCATGCATCCCGAAGTGGAAATGACGAGGTACCTGACAAATGTCGGCTACCAGAACACCGCCCAACTGCTCGGTGAGGTCGCCCGCACGGCGCCGGACGGCAACCGCTACACGCTGATCATCGTGCAGAGCGCGATCCGCAACCAGGGCGACGCCTGGAACTGGATGCTCAGCAACCTGCGCCGCGCCATCGACGAAATCGTGGTGACCGGCCTTGAGGGCGAGGTGGTGGACGAGCACTTCAAGCCGCTCGTGAATTTCGTGGCGGCGATTGGCAAACGGCTCGGGGAGCTGCATGTCGCCCTCGCCCAGGCGACCGAAGACCCGGACTTCCAACCGATCCGGGCAACTGCGGCGGATGCCGAAAAATGGCGCGCGGCTGTCACGGCCCAGATATCTCACAGCCTGTCGATCCTCGAAAAGACGGTCGAAGGGATCGAATCGGACATCGCCCGCGAGGCAAAAACACTACTAGGCCGCCGTGACGACCTCCTCGGCCTCGCCATTCATCTGGCAAGCGAGGTGGAAGGCACGCTGATGACCCGCAATCACGGCGACTTCCATCTCGGCCAGATCCTGGTCTCGGAAGGCGATGCCTATATCATCGATTTCGAGGGCGAACCGACCCGCGACCTTTCCGAACGCCGCGCCAAGACCAATCCCTTGCGCGACGTCGCCGGTCTTCTGCGCTCGCTCAGCTATCTCGCAGCCTCTGCCGATCTCGACCGTGAAATGGTCAGCGAGGTGGAGGACGCGCGCCACAAGGCACTGGTCGGGCGTTTCATGAAGATGGCGGAGCCGGCCTTCCTCGAAGCCTATTTCGAAGCCACGGGGAACTCACAGGAGTTGCGCATCGCGCCGGAGGCCCGCGGGCGCATTCTCGATCTCTTCCTGCTCGAAAAGGCTGCCTACGAGATCGCCTACGAAGTGCGCAGCCGCCCCCATTGGCTTCCACTACCGCTTGCCGGCTTCTCGGCGATCGCATCCCGACTTCTGGAGAACGTTTCATGAGATACGAGCGCACCGATTTGATGATCGGCACCGTCCAGGAGGGTCTGCAGGCCCTGGTCGAAGGGCGGCACGGGGACCCGTTCTCGATCCTCGGACGCCATCAATACGGCAACCTCACGGTGGTCCGGGCGCTGCTGCCGGGTGCGCTGTCGGTCGAAGTGGTGGAGGCCGATACCGGCAAGGTGCTGGCCGAACTCGAGACCATCCACGAGGGCGGGCTGTTTGCCGGGGTGACCGGCAGCACTGCGCCATATTTCTTCCGGATCCGCTGGCCGGACGCCATGCAGGAGATGGAAGACCCCTACTCCTTCCCGCTGCTGCTCGGCGATCTCGACCTGCATCTGATCGGCCAGGGCACGCACTACGATCTCGGCCGCACGCTCGGCGCCATCCCGATGGAGGTCGAAGGGGTCGAGGGCGTGCGCTTTTCCGTCTGGGCGCCGAATGCCCGGCGCGTCTCGGTCGTCGGCGACTTCAACTCCTGGGATGGGCGACGTTATCCGATGCGGCTGCGTCCGCAAGCGGGCATCTGGGAACTGTTCATCCCGCGCCTGACCCATGGCGAGCGCTACAAGTTTGAGATCCTCGACGGCAGCGGCAATCTGCTCCCCCAAAAGGCCGATCCGGTTGCCCGCGCCAGCGAAGCGGCCCCGTCGACAGCTTCGATCGTCGCGTCGTCCAAACCCTTCCGATGGAGCGACGAGGACTGGATGCGCAGGCAGCGCGCAGACCGGGATCGCGAAGGCGCGATGTCGATCTACGAGGTGCATCTGGGCTCGTGGCTGCGGATCGCCGAGGAAGGCAACCGGATGCTCGACTGGGTCGAACTCAGCCAGCGGCTGATCCCTTATGTGCAGAACCTCGGCTTCACCCATATCGAGATGCTGCCGATCATGGAGCATCCGTTCGGCGGCTCCTGGGGTTACCAGCCGCTCGGGCTGTTCGCCCCGACCGGTCGTCATGGCACGCCGGAAGATTTCGCCTATTTCATCGATCGCTGCCATCAGGCCGGCATCGGCGTCATCCTCGACTGGGTGCCGGCGCATTTCCCGACCGACGTCTGGGGTCTTGCCAAGTTCGACGGCACGCCGCTCTACGAGCATGCCGATCCGCGCGAAGGGTTCCACAGGGACTGGAACACGCTGATCTACAATCTCGGCCGCAACGAGGTGAAGGGGTTCCTGATCGCCTCGGCACTCGAATGGCTGGAGCATTACCATGTCGACGCTTTGCGCGTCGATGCGGTCGCCTCGATGCTCTACCGCGACTACAGCCGCAACGAGGGCGAATGGATCCCCAACCAGTATGGGGGGCGTGAGAATCTTGAAGCAGTCGAATTCTTCAAGCACCTGAACAGCATCATCCATGACCGTTGCCCGCATGCGTTCACGGCGGCAGAGGAATCGACCGCCTGGCCGGGCGTCACTAGGAAGATCGAAGAAGGCGGCCTCGGCTTCGATTTCAAATGGAACATGGGCTGGATGCACGACACGCTGCATTACATGCAGGACGACCCGGTCTACCGGAAATACCATCATGGCGCCATGAGCTTCGGGATGATCTATGCCTATTCCGAGCGCTTCATCCTGCCGCTCTCCCATGACGAAGTGGTACACGGCAAGGGCTCGCTGATGGCCAAGATGCCGGGCGACCGCTGGCAGAAACTTGCAAACCTTCGCGCCTATTACGGCTTCATGTGGGGCCATCCCGGCAAGAAGCTCCTGTTCATGGGCGGCGAACTGGCTCAGGAGAGCGAATGGAACCACGACGCCTCGGTCGTCTGGGACCTGCTCGACAGCCCGGACCACGCGGGCGTCCAGCGGCTCGTCCGCGACCTGAACACCCTCTATGCCCAGGAGCCGGCGCTGCAGTTCGGCGACCTGCATCACGAGGGGTTCGAGTGGGCCGTGGCCGACGACGCGGCGAATTCGGTCTACGGCATGCTGAGAAGCAGCCAGGACCGATCATCGCACGTGCTTGTCGTCTCGAACCTGACGCCGATGCCGCGGCACGGTTATCGCATCGGAGTCCCGGCGGAGGGACCCTGGGAGGTGGTGCTGAATACCGACGCGGCGCTTTATGGCGGATCCAATCTCGGACAGACGGAGGCTTGGACGGAGCGACAGGCGGCGCATGGGAGGGAGTTTTCGATCTCCGCGGTGCTGCCGCCTCTGGCGACTGTGTTTCTGCGGTGGCGGGGGTAGAACCTGACGTGAGGCAAACGGTGCGGCCAAAGGTTTTCGCCGGCCGCGCTTATTCGCCCCGCCAACCATCCTGATAGGTAACCCTATCCACCCCTGCAAACCGCCCGACGCGGAGCAGTTCCGCGTCCAGCTTCTCCAATCTCCCGGCGGAAGCCCGCACACCCTTTTCCAGCCATAACCGCTTCACATCCAGCGTGCCGGACTTGCGGTCCGCCTTCATGTCGATGCGGCCGATCATGCGGTCGCCTTCGAGCAGCGGGAAGACGTAGTAGCCGTATTGGCGCTTCGGCTCCGGCACGAAAACCTCGATGCGGTAGAAGAAGTTGAAGAGCCGCTCGGCCCGGTCGCGGTTGCGCAGGAGCGGATCGAACGGGCTGAGCACGCGCACGCGGGCGGGCGGTTCGGGGATATCCCCGAGATTTTCGGGAAAGCCGAGGAAGGCGAAGGACGGGCGGGGCTTGCTGCCGTCGGCGGTCTCGATCAGCACCTCGGTCAGCTCGTCGCGATGGGACTTCACCCAGTCTTTCGCCTCGTCCGGCGTGACCAGATCGAAAAAGGCGGCAAGTTCTCCGGAGGTCGCAAAACCGAGGCGGGTCATGGCGCCGCGGCAGGCCCAGTCGATGAATTCCTCGTGGCTGACCTCCGGCTCGTGATGCTGCGGCGGGATCACCCGTTCCATCAGGTCATAGATCTTCTGGAAGTTGACGCGGCCGGCGATCGCCAGCTTGCCGGTATGCCAGTAATATTCGAGCGCCGTCTTGTTCGGATGCCAGTTCCACCAGCCGCCGGACTTGTGATCCTCCTGCTTCATGTCGCGCGACATGATCGCGCCGTTCTCGGCAATATGCTGGAAGGTCTCCTCGAAGGCGGCGTCGAACCCTTCGCCATGCCATTTCCTCCAACGTTCGGCGAGGATCGGCTCGCGGCGGCGAAAACGGTGTTTCCAGTAGCGGAAGAAGCTCGCCGGAATGATCGAGGCGTCATGCGTCCAGTGCTCGAACAGCTCGCCGTCCTTTTCCAGAAGCGCGGTCAGGTGCTCGCGCCGGTAGGTCTGGTTGCGCGAAAACAGGATCATGTGGTGGGCGCGCTCGACGGTGGCGATACTGTCCACCTGGACGAAACCGAGATCGTCGATGAGCTGCAGCAGGCCGGCTTTGGTCAACGCGCGGCCGGGCGGTTCGCAGAGCCGCTGCCGTTCGAGGAATATCCTGCGGGCCTGATCGTTCGGAATGAGAATCGCCATGGCATCTAGACTAGGATACCGCCGCGCCGGATTCAATGTTCACGTTCGGTTCCGCATTCCCCTTCCCCATCTTCCGGTCTATAGACCGCTGAACACCGAGGGACAGGCTTGGATATCCGTTTCGAACAGGCAGAAGCGCGTTTCGAGGGGCGCACCGTCGTCCATCCGCTGACGCTGTCGCTCAGTGAACGGCGGATCGGCGTCATCGGTCTCAATGGTTCCGGCAAGACGACGTTCGCGCGGATGATCAACGGGCTGGTGCTGCCTGCCGCAGGCCAGGTGACCGTCAACGGCTTCGATACGGTGAAAGACGGCGACAAGGTTCGCGGCCAGGCGGGGTTCATCTTCCAGAACCCGCAGAACCAGATCATCCTGCCGGTCCTGAAAGAAGATATCGCGCTCGGGCTGAAAAGCCAAAAACTCTCGAAGGCGGATACGCAGGCGGCGATCGAGGCCGTGCTTGTCCGTTTCGGCATCGCCCATCTGGCCGACCGGCGTGTGCACGAACTTTCGGGCGGAGAACTGCAGCTGGCGGCGCTTGCCTCGGTTCTGGTGACCCGGCCGGACATCCTGATCATGGACGAACCGACCAACCAGCTGGATCTCCGAAACCGTGATCTCGTGGAGAGGACGATCCACGGGCTCGACGAAAATGTCGTCGTCATCAGCCATGACCTCGGCCTGATCGCCGATTTCGACCGGGTTCTGTGCTTCCACGAAGGCTGCCTCGCCTATGACGGCGCGCCGGCGGAGGTCATCTCCCGCTACCGCGAGCTTGTTGAATGAAGACGCTTTACGTGGAAGGCGACACGTTTCTGCACCGGCTTTCGCCGCGGGCAAAGCTTCTCGGCCTTGCCGCGCTCAGCCTCCTGCTATTCGTGATCCATTCTCCCGCCGTTCTTGTCATCGCGGCCGTTCTCGGCGGCATCGTCTATTCGTCGCTGCGGCTCGGATGGCGCCAGTCCTGGCTGCGGCTTCGGCCGATCCTGCTGACCATCGTCATTGTCGCGATCTTCACGCTTGTCCTCAACGGCCGCCACGATGCGCTGATCGTCGTCACGCGGCTGACGGCGCTTGCCCTCTTCGCCGCGGCGGTGACGGCGACCACCAGCACCGGCGATTTCATCGACGAGATCACCCGCCTTGCCATGCCGCTGGAGCGCCTGGGGCTCGTCAGGGCCGCGGATATCGGGCTTTCGATCGGTCTTGTCATCCGTTTCGTGCCGGAGATCCTCAGCCGTTACCAGGCAATTCGCGACGCGCACCGCGCCCGCGGATTGAAGGTCCGGCCGCTGACGCTGGCGGTGCCGCTGATCATCCTGACGCTCAAAAACGCCGACGAGATCGCCGCTGCCATTGACGCACGTGGCATCCGGGCGCAGAAATGACCTCATATGACAACCAGGGATTCGCATAGCATGACCACCCGTGATCTCGTTCTGGCCGCCCTTTTCGCCGCCATTATCGTGGCGCTCGGTCTCGTGCCGCCGATCATGCTCGGCTTCATTCCCGTGCCGATCACCGCGCAGTCGCTCGGCGTCATGCTGGCGGGCGTCATCCTCGGTGCCAAGCGCGGCGGTTTCGCGGTGCTTCTGGTCCTGCTGCTGGTCGCGATCGGCCTGCCGGTTCTATCGGGTGGACGCGGCGGCCTTGCCACCTTCGCCTCGCCGACCGCCGGTTATCTCGTCGGCTGGTTCTTCGCGGCCGTCATTACCGGTTATTGCTCCGAGCGTTTCGTCGATCGTTCGCAGAGCGGCATCGTACAGATCACCGGCTTTTTCCTCGCAGCGCTGCTCGGCGGCGTGGTTGTGGATCATGCACTCGGCATCTTCTATCTCGCCTATGTCACGGGCACCGGGCTCCTGACCGCTTTCATCGGCGACCTGTCCTTCGTTCCGGGCGATGTGCTGAAGGCGATGATCGCAGCACTTGCGGGCCGCGCCGTGATGGTCGGTTATCCGTTGCTGCCGCAACGGGCCTGATCGGCCGCGTCCCATCAATCTAGGAACTGATAGAGCCAGTCGCGCAGATCTTCGGGGAGCGGCACCGGTTCGCCGCTTTCGGGGTCGCAGGTCATCCAGACGATCTCGGCTTCCGCGACGGCCTCGTTGCCCCGCAGCATATGCACGAGGAAACCCGCCGACTTTCCACCGATCTTGCTGACGCCGATATGCGTGTGGACGACGTCGCCCAGCTTCAAGGCCGAGTGAAACGTGCAGGTGATCTTGCCGATCCTGAAGAACGGATCGTCCTTCTGCGGCTTGCGGCGGTGCCAGAATTCCGTGACGGCTTCTTCCGCCCGCACGACATAGGATGACCGGAACATCTCCCCGTGCATGTCGACATCGCGGAAAGGAACCCGGAATTCCTGAGACTTGACTGACTCTTTGGCCACGATACCCTCTGGGTTGCACCCCACTATGTAAGACCATTCTTTCAAGCTAAACAAGCGCAAGAGCAAGGGGTTGCGGCTTGAAAAAGTCAGCTTTCTGCGCCATGTCGGGAAGGTCCAGACCGGACTGACCCCTGACGAGGCCGCCGCATGACCACGCGCCTTTACGAACACAAGATCTTCCTCGAACACAGCACGCCCGAAGGACATCCCGAACGGGCGGACCGGCTGCGCTCGCTGGCGATCGCGCTGGAACATCCGAATTTCGCCAGGCTCGACCGCAAGCAAGCTCCCCAGGCGAACGAGGACGCGGTTCTGCTCGCGCATCCGGAGGAGCACCTGCGCGCTGTCATGCGCGAAATCCCCGAGGAGGACACGATCCGCCAGATCGAGGCGGATACCTATGTGGGGCCGAAGAGCTTTCAAGCCGCGCTGACCGGGATCGGCGGCGCGATGGCGGCCGTCGACGACGTGGCGACCGGCAAGGTCGACAACGCCTTCGTCGCGGCAAGGCCCCCCGGCCATCACGCGGAAAAAGACAAGGCGATGGGTTTTTGCCTGTTCAACAATGCGGCGATCGCCGCCCGCCATGCGCAACGGAAATACGGCATCGAGCGCGTCGCCATCGTCGATTGGGACGTGCATCACGGCAACGGCACGCAGGACATCTTCTGGGACGATCCATCGGTGCTGTTCTGCTCGACGCACCAGATGCCGCTTTATCCCGGCACCGGCGCCAAGGACGAGACCGGCACCAAGAACAACGTGGTCAACGCCCCGCTTTCGCCCGATACCGGCAGCGAATATTTTCGCGAGGCCTTCAAGAGCCGCGTGCTGCCGGCGCTCGACAATTTCCGGCCGGATTTCATCATCATCTCGGCCGGCTTCGACGCGCATCATCGCGATCCGCTGGCGCAGATCAATCTCGTCGGCGACGATTTCGACTGGGCGACCGGCCGGGTAATGGAGATCGCCGGCAAATATGCCGGCAACCGTATCGTCAGCCTGCTCGAGGGCGGATATGATCTGGAAGGGCTCGCCGAATCGGCGGGCATGCACATCTGCAGACTGATGAAGGGATAGACGATGACCGATAACACCGAGAGCCTCGATGTGAGCGGCTATTCCTTCGAGAAGGCCGTCGCCGAACTCGAAAGCATCGTCGCGAGGCTGGAACGGGGCGACGTGGCGCTCGACGAATCGATCGCCATCTACGAGCGCGGCGAAGCGCTGAAGAAACATTGCGAAAAGCTGCTGACGGCCGCCGAAAACCGCATTGAAAAGATCCGCCTCGACCGCGCCGGCAAGCCGCAGGGCGTCGAACCGCTCGACGGCGAGTGACCGCCGCGGCCTAAAACCAAAGTCTTACGACCTTCGCAAGCATTGCGTCACAAACCGATTGACGCACCGGGACCGCCTCCCCATGATAGCCACCATCTAAGTGGGTACTTTGGGAGGAGACCATCATGAATTTCGGCGTGAAGCCCAGTAAAATCAATCTCATGTTCGTGGCGACGCTTGCCGTTTCGACGGCATTTTCCGCCGCCGGCGCGAAGGCCGCGGAATTCATCAACGTACTGACCGGCGGCACGTCGGGCGTGTATTATCCGCTCGGCGTGGCGCTTGCCGAAATCTACGGACAGGGGATCAAGGACGCGCGCACCCAGGTGCAGGCGACCAAGGCTTCCGTCGAGAACCTCAACCTGCTGCAGGCAGGGCGAGGCGAGATCGCCTTTTCGCTCGGCGATTCCGTCCAGGAGGCCTGGAAAGGCAACAAGGAAGCGGGCTTTCCCGCCAAGCTCGACAAGCTGCGCGGCATCGCCGCCATCTATCCGAACTATATCCAGGTGGTCGCCAGCGCCGAATCCGGCGTGAAGACGCTCGCTGATCTCAAGGGCAAGAGCCTCTCGGTCGGGGCGCCGGCTTCCGGCACGGAACTCAATGCCCGCGCCATCTTCACGGCCGCCGGCATGTCCTACAAGGACCTCGGCAAGACCGAATACCTGCCGTTCGCCGAATCCGTCGAGCTGATCAAGAACCGCCAGCTTGATGCGACGCTTCAGTCGGCAGGTCTCGGCGTCGCCTCGATCCGCGATCTTGCGACATCGCTGAAGATCAACGTGGTGGCGATCCCCGCTGCCGAAGTCGCCAAGATCGGCGCGCCTTATGTCTCGGTGAAAATCCCGGCCGGCACCTACGAGGGCCAGACCGCCGATGTCGAGACCGCCGCCGTCGGCAACTTCCTGATCACCCATTCGGGCGTATCCGACGAGACCGTCTACCAGATGACCAAGCTGTTGTTCTCCAACCTGCCGAAACTTTCCGCAGCCCACGCCGCGGCAAAGGCGATCGACCCGAAAAAGGCGCTCGAAGGCATGCCGGTACCGCTGCATCCGGGCGCGGAGCGGTATTACAAGGAAGCCGGCTTGATGAAGTAAAGCGATAGGCAGACCGTGCCTATTGCAAGTCCCCTCCCCAACCCCTCCCCACAAGGGGGAGGGGCTTAACCTGCCGCACCGCCGACGCCCACTTGGTCGGGAGGAGCCGCGGGTCTTCTCGCCCCTTGTGGGGGAGATGGCCGGCAGGCCAGAGGGGGTTTCCCGACAGACCAGAGAGCTTGCCGAGAGAACCAATGTCCGAAACCCCAACGCAAAACTCGATCGCCTCACATTCGGCCGAAGAGCCGATCGAGGGCCTGCCGGCCGGCTTCGGCGAAGGGATAACCGGGCGAATTGCCTTCTGGATCGCCTTTGCCTTTACCCTTTTCCAGCTGTGGACAGCCGCCTACGGCACGCTTGCGAGCCAGATCGTCCGCGCCATGCATGTGGGCTTCCTGCTGCTGCTCGGTTTCGTGCTGATCGGCAATCTCGTCGCCAAGACGAAAGCCGGCAAGGTCTGGTTCTGGGCGCTCGGCATCGTCGGCTTTCTCACCGGCATCTACAATTGGGTGTTCTACACAGACCTCATCCAGCGCAGCGGTTTCCTGACGACACCGGACCTCATCATCGGAGCCGTGCTCATCGTGCTGGTCTTCGAAGCAGCGCGGCGGCTGATGGGACTGCCGCTGACGATCATCGCCGCCATATTCCTCGCCTACTGCTTTTTCGGGCAATACGCCCCGGGCCCGTTCATCCATCGCGGTTATGATTTCGAGCAGATCATCGAGAATTTCGCCTACGGCACCGAAGGCATCTACGGCACGCCGATCTACGTCTCGGCGGCCTACATCTTCATCTTCGTGGTCTTTGCGGCGTTTCTGGAACGCGCCGGCATGCTGGCGCTGTTCAACGATTTCGCGCTCGGCCTCGTCGGCACCTGGCGCGGCGGGCCGGCGCAGGTCTGCGTCATGTCGTCGGCGCTGATGGGCACGATTTCCGGCTCGGGCGTCGCCAATGTCGTCGCCTCCGGCCAGTTCACCATTCCGCTGATGAAGCGCTTCGGTTTCCGCTCCGCCTTTGCGGGCGGCGTCGAGGCGACCTCCTCGATGGGCGGCCAGATCATGCCGCCGGTCATGGGCGCCGTCGCCTTCATCATGGCTGAGACGCTCAACGTCTCCTATGCGGAGATCGTCAAGGCCGCAATCATCCCCGCCGTGCTCTATTTCGGCGTCTGCTTCTGGATGGTGTTCCTTGAGGCGGGCAAGGCCGGCCTCAAGGGCATGAACAAAGCCGATCTGCCGAACCCCTGGGCGGCTGTCAGGGAACACTGGCCGCTGATCCTGCCGCTCGCCGCCCTCGTCTACCTGCTGTTTGCCGGTTATACGCCGATCTTCGCCGGTACGATGGGGCTGGCGCTGGTCATCGTGCTGATCCTCGGCATGCCTCTTGCCGCCAGCATCGGCCCGCTCGCCTTCCGTCTCGTCTTCTGGGTCGTGCTCGGCATCGCCGCCGCCTCCTTCCTGCGCTACGGCGTCAACTTCCTGGCGATCGTCATCCTCGCCCTGATCGTTGGCTGCATCTTCGTCAAGGGCGGGCGCGAAACGCTGGCGATCTGCCGTGACGCCATGGCGGAGGGTGCCAAGAACGCGCTGCCGGTCGGTATCGCCTGCGCCATCGTCGGCATCGTCATCGGCACGCTGACGCTGACCGGGATCGCCTCGACCTTTGTCGGCGCTATCATCCGGGTCGGCGAGCACAACCTGTTCCTGTCGCTGGTGCTGACGATGATCACCTGCCTGATCCTCGGAATGGGCATTCCGACGATCCCGAACTACATCATCACCTCGTCGCTTGCCGGTCCTGCCCTTCTGGAACTGGGCGTGCCGCTGATCGTCAGCCACATGTTCGTCTTCTATTTCGGCATCATGGCCGACCTGACGCCGCCCGTCGCACTCGCCGCCTTCGCGGCGGCACCGATGGCGAAGACCTCGGGGCTGAAGATCGGCGTGGAGGCGACCAAGCTCGCGACCGCCGGTTTCGTCGTACCGTTCATGGCCGTCTACACGCCGGCTCTGATGCTACAGGATCCGGGTGCGATTGCCGCGGCATGGGGTTACCCGGTCGAGGTCGCCTATGTCTTCCTCAAGGCATGCTTCGGCATCGCGCTCTGGGGCACCGCGGTCGTCGGCTTCCTGTTCGCCCGCATGGCACCGTGGGAGCGGCTACTGGCCGTCGTCGCCGGTGCAAGCCTGGTTGTTGCGCTTCCCTGGACCGACGAACTTGGCTGGACCCTAGGCGTCGTCTTTGTCGCCCAACACTGGTGGCGCAACCGCAATGCGCCTACCGCACCGGCACTGACATGAGCGCCGGGCAATGAGCCTCTGCATCCTGGCGGGCGGCAAGGTGACGGCGCTCGCTCTCTCGATGTTCACGCTCTCCTGGACCCATTCGGTGCAGAAGACGGAATGGCGCGAGACCTGGGCCGTGACGCCAGCCGGGCTGGAGCTTCGCCAAGCCGAGGTCAAAGGGTCCGGCGCGGGCATGGAGCCCGGAGCGGGCGCGGTGCTGACGGACGGCTGGTGGGTTTGGCACCCGACGCTGCCGCCGCAGGGACGCATTTCGCTGGCGGCCTCGGGCATGACACCGGGTGGGTGGAGGCTGTGTCATGCGGGTGGATGTATGGAGCTTGGGGCGACGGCTGGGGATGAGGTCGCTTTGAGCGGGTGCCCCTAACGCTCTCGACCAAATCCGAGGGCTCCACTATATTGTCCGCATGGACAAGGATCTGGTCATCGCCAAGCTGAGGGAGCACGAAGACGAGCTGCGCGCTGCGGGCGCGGAGCATGTGTCGGTCTTTGGCTCTGTCGCCAGAGGTGAAGCGACGGTAGAATCCGATCTTGATGTTCTCGTCAAATTTGCTGAACCCGTGATCCAGTCGGGTTTCGGCTACTTTAGCGCCCTTGAAGATCTACGCGTATTGATCTCAAGCATTACTGGTGCCAGCAGTGTGGATATCATTGCCGAACCGCTGCAGAAGGAACGGCTCCGGCGGAATGTGGAACGGGATCGCGCCATTGCCTACTAAGCGCCCCCTTATCCGCATGCGTGATATTATCGAAAACGGGCAAGCCGTTCTTGAATACACCCTTGGCATGGATTTCACGATTTATTCCAAGAACCGGCTGACAAAGGATGCGTCTGAGCGATGCCTCGCGCGACTTTCGGAGGCAGCCGTTAAACTTGGCACGCTTGCTGAAGAGCTGTTTCCGCAGCATGATTGGCGCGGCATACGAAACCTCGGCAATATCCTGCGGCATGACTATCCCGACGTACTCGATGCGGTAATTTGGGCGGCGATCACGCATCGTCTGCCACCGTTGCTCGCCGATCTGGAAGCCTTTCTCGCCCGATACCCCGAAGACCAGGAAACGCTTTAGGAAGCTCCCCATGTCCTTCTTCCCCGGAAACGACCCGGTCGCGGGTGACGTCTTTGCCTGTGATGCGATCGAGAACCTGATCATTCCGCGCACCAGCGATATCGGCGGATTTTCGGTGCGGCGCGCTTTGCCGAGCCGGCAGAGGAGACTGGTGGGGCCTTTCATCTTCTTCGACCGAATGGGACCGGCGCTGCTGCGGGCCGACGAGGCGCTGGACGTCAAGCCGCATCCGCATATCGGGCTTTCCACCGTCACCTACCTGTTCGACGGCGAGATCAAGCATCGCGACAGCCTCGGCACCGAGCTTGTCATCCGGCCGGGCGACATCAACCTGATGACCGCCGGCCGCGGCATCGTGCATTCGGAACGCACGCCTGAAAACCTGCGCGGCCATCCGATGTCGGTCTCCGGCCTGCAGACGTGGCTGGCACTGCCGGACGACAAGGAAGAGATCGATCCCACCTTCTCGCACACGAGCAAGGAAAAAATGCCGGTCATCGACGTGGACGGCGCGAACGGCCGGGTGGTCATCGGCGCTTTCGAGGGCCTCGGCTCGCCCGTCTCGACCTTCACCGACACGCTCTATGTCGATCTCCGCCTCGAGGCTGGCAAGCGCTTCCCGTTTGCAGCCGCGCATGAGGAACGGGCGATCTACATTCTTTCCGGCGAACTCGTCGTTTCCGGTGACCGGTTCGCAGCCGACCAGCTTCTCGTCTTCCGTCCGGGCGACAATATCACGCTCGAAGCCGGCGCTCCGGGCTGTCACCTGATGCTGTTCGGTGGCGCCGCGCTGAACTCCAGGCGCTACATCTGGTGGAACTTCGCTTCCTCCTCCAAGGAGCGCATCGAAAAGGCGAAGGATGAGTGGCGCACCGGCCGTTTCGACATCGTGCCCGGAGACGAGGAGGAGTTTGTCCCCTTGCCCGTAGCCTGAAATCGGATAGAACCGCGGGTCATGCAACTTGAAAAAGCCTGCTTTCTTCTCATCTTGGGGAGGAACGCGCTTCCGGAAAAGAGCAGAAAAGGCCACTATTCGTGACATCAACTCCCGCCACGCCATTGCTCGACAAGGTCATGCTTCCTGCCGATCTTCGCGAGATCGAAGATCGCGACCTGACGCAGCTTGCCCGCGAATTGCGCGACGAGATGATCGATGCGGTGTCGCGGACCGGTGGCCATCTCGGCGCCGGCCTCGGCGTCGTGGAACTGACGATCGCCATCCACAAGGTATTCAACACGCCGGACGACAGGCTGATCTTCGACGTCGGCCACCAGTGTTATCCGCACAAGATCCTGACCGGCCGGCGCGACCGCATTCGCACGCTGCGCCAGGAGGACGGGCTTTCCGGCTTCACCCGCCGTGCCGAGAGCGAATACGATCCGTTCGGCGCTGCCCATTCCTCCACCTCGATTTCGGCCGGCCTCGGCATGGCGGTCGCGGCCGACCTTTCCGGCTCGAAGCGCAATGTGATCGCGGTCATCGGCGACGGCGCGATGTCGGCCGGCATGGCTTATGAGGCGCTCAACAATGCCGGCGCGCTGGATGCGCGGCTAATCGTCATCTTGAACGACAACGACATGTCGATCGCCCCGCCGACCGGCGCGATGAGCGCCTATCTGGCGCGTCTCGCCTCCGGCCGCACCTATATGGGCTTTCGCGATCTCGGCAAGAAGCTGACCGCCTATCTCGGCAAAAATGTCGACCGGGCGATCACCCGCGCCGTCGAGCATGCACGCGGGTACGTCACCGGCGGCACCATGTTCGAGGAGATGGGTTTCTACCATATCGGCCCGATCGACGGTCATTCCTTCGACCATCTCCTGCCGGTGCTGCGCAATGTGCGTGACAATGCCCGCGGCCCGGTGCTGATCCATGTGGTGACGCAGAAGGGCAAGGGTTATGCGCCGGCGGAAGCCGCCGCGGACAAATACCACGGCGTCAACAAGTTCGACGTCATCACCGGCGCGCAGGCGAAATCGAAACCGAATGCACCGAGCTATACGAGCGTATTCGGTGAGGCGCTGGTTCAGGAAGCAGGGTTCGACGAGAAGATCGTCGGCGTCACCGCCGCGATGCCGAACGGCACGGGCATCGACAAGCTGGCGGATGTCTTCCCCGCCCGGACCTTTGACGTCGGCATTGCCGAACAGCATGCGGTGACGTTTGCAGCGGGGCTTGCGGCGGAGGGCTTCAAGCCGTTCTGCGCACTTTACTCGACCTTCCTGCAGCGTGGTTACGACCAGGTCGTCCACGACGTGGCGATCCAGGGATTGCCCGTGCGTTTCCCGATCGACCGCGCAGGCTTCGTCGGCGCCGACGGGCCGACCCATGCGGGATCGTTCGATACGACCTTCCTCGCCACCCTGCCGGGCATGGTGGTGATGGCTGCCGCGGACGAGGCGGAGCTGAAGCACATGGTGCGCACGGCTGCTGCCTATGACGACGGCCCGATCTCCTTCCGTTATCCGCGCGGCGAAGGCGTCGGCGTCGAACTGCCGGAACGCGGCCAGATTCTCCAAATCGGCAAGGGCCGCGTGGTCAAACAGGGCACCAAGGTGGCCTTGCTCTCCTTCGGCACGCGCCTCAAGGAAAGTGTGCTTGCAGCCGAGGATCTCGATGCGGCGGGGCTTTCGACGACGGTTGCGGATGCGCGTTTCGCCAAGCCGCTGGACCAGGATCTGATCCGCCAGCTCGCCCGCCATCACGAAGTGCTGATCACCATCGAGGAAGGTGCAGTCGGCGGTTTCGGCAGCCATGTGCTGCAGTTCCTCGCGACCGAGGGCCTGCTCGACAACGGGCTGAAGATCCGCTCGCTGGTGCTGCCGGACATCTGGATGCAGCAGGCGAGCCCGGATGCGATGTACGCCAAGGCTGGCCTCGACCGCGCCGGCATCGTTTCGACCGTCTTCAGGACGCTCGGCCAGCCGCAGATCGGCGTCGGTTTTGCCGGCTGAGCCCGACCGCCGGGTTCTCCCGGGCTAGAAACCGAGGCGGCTCAAGGGGCCGATGATCTTGCGATAGAGCATCGGCGGGGTGAACTCCCGCAGCACGTCACGGCGGATTACGGCATAATCCTTCTTGTCCGCCGAATTCGGCCGCGGCTTGAAGAGCGTCGAATGCGACTTGCGGGATTCGTCCCAGGTCGCCGTGTAATAATAGAGGGCGATCGAGTCCCTCGTCTTGTCTTCCGGATGGTTCACGACGCTGGGATTGCCGTGGAAAGAGTCCGATGTGGTCGAGAAGGTGACCATGCGGTTGAACAGCGGGGTGAAACTGTGCACCTTGCCCTTCATCTCCTTGTCCCAGATTTCGAACGAACCGCCCCACTCCTCCCGCCAGCCCTTGTTGAGATAGATCAGCGTGTTGAGACGGCGCTCGACCTTCATCTTGGAATGAAGGTTGAAATCCGCGTGGATATCGAGATGCCCGCCGTTGGCGGTCTCGTGGACGCCGGCGCCGAAAAAGAACGGGTCGGGGATCAATCCCTCGATGCCGGTCATCTCCTCCAGGAACAGGATGAAAGGGCGCGAATTCAGCGCATAGAACAGGTTCTTGGTGTAGGTCGGAAGCCGCTCCGGAGCGTAGGAGACCTTCTTGTTCTCCTGCGCCCTCGCAAAAGTCGTCTCTTTTTCCGGGCGGTTCCTGAGATCGGCCAGGACGTTTTCCAGAACCTGCTCGGGCAGGAAATTGTCGATGCAGATATGCGGATAAGGCGATGCCGATTGGTAAGCCTCAGCATAATTCCTGGCCATCGACCGAGCAGCATCAACATCTGCCAGAAGAGTATCCGGATCAATGGGATATACTAACTGCGCCATTACACACCCCCAAACTATACTTCGGTCACAGTGTCATATTTTTTGGATGGCGCAAGCATGCCAAAAGCCCATACTTCGAAAGCGTTAGTTGTTAGAGGAATTCCAAATCAAGCTGCTACTTTTGAAATCCTGCAGTAGAATCAATAGTGTCGGTCGACGGCGCCTCGCATCCCGGCACCCCTTTTCCAAGGCAAGGCTCCGAAGCAGTATGCTTCTACGTCGAATGAAGTAATGGGGCCAATCGAGGGGCGCTGTCTCTAGCTCCGCTCGCCCTCGATCACCATGTCGAACTGCACGACATTGGAATAGATCGGCGTGCCGACATCCATGGCATAGCGCGAGCGGTAGATCCTGCCGCTGACGTTGAAGCCTATCTTTCGGCCGTTCCAGGAGGTCAGTTTCACATCGAAGATTTCGGATGAGCTATGCCCCTTGGCGGTCAGCGTGCCGGTGATGCGGGCACTGTCCGGGCCAGTCTGCTCGATCCGTTCCGACCGGAACGAGATCGTCTCGAACCGGGAGGAATCGAAGACGGCGCCGGAGCGCAGGAAAGCATCGATACGATCCTGGCCGGTGCTGACGCTTTCCGGCTTCAGGTCGAAATTCACCATGGAATGGGCGAGATCGCCGGCTTTCAGGTTGAACGTGCCCGAAAACTTGCCGAATTTGCCCTTGATGCCGCCGCCGCCGACCTGATCCACAGCAAAGGCGATACGGGAACCGGGCGTGATGGCATAACGCCCGGCCGCCTCCGTGAGGCTCGGGACGTCGACCGCGGAGAAGCTGGCCTGCGGAAGCGACATGGTGAGCAGCATTGCTGCGATGACGGTTGCCTTGCGGGTCATGGTCCCGGCTCCTCGATTGACGTTTTAACGGTGTGGTGCCGGCTGCCGAGCATGCGGGTGAGCACGTCGTCGTGCCTGACATAGTGGTGGTAGAGTGCGGCGGCGGAATGCAGGAAGACGAGCGCCAGCGTGGAATAGGCGAGAACCGCATGGACGGTCGTCCACCACGCCTCGGCCGCTTCCGACTTCGGCACCGGAAGATGCGTAATGACGACGAGGTTGAACGCGAAGGTCGGAATTTCGAGCGGCGATACGGAGGCGATCATCCAGCCGGCCACCGGCACAGCCACCGCCAAGGTCAGCAGCAGGTAGTGCATCACATGTGCCGAGCGGCGTTCCAGGGCACCCAGACCTTCCGCGGGCTTCACCCGCGCGACGGTCAGCGAACGGACGAGCCTCACGGCGGCCAGAAGAAGAGCCAGCATGCCAAAGGATTTGTGCCACTGGAAGAGCTGGAACTGCAGGGCGGGATCGATCGATCGGCGGGTCATGACAAAGCCGAGGATCAGCAGGCCGAGGATCAGCACCGCGATCAGCCAGTGCAGAGCAATCGCGACAAGGTCATAGCCATCGGCGGAGCGACGCGGCATGGGATGTTTCCGGGATTCTTCGGCAATTCACAGGTGGAAACATCGTACTTTCCGTCCCGAGCGGCAAGCGTCGGCACGATCACGCTCATTCAATATTATTGAATAGGGATTTGTGCCGCCGTTACTGATCGGCGGCCGTCAGGAACAGGATATTCAAATCCTTTTCGGGGGAGAAATCGTCGGCAGTCATCTCGAAGGTCGTGGGGCCGACCTTCTTAATGCCATTGCCGCAGAAGCTGACATAGTCCTGCGCCCTGCCCTTGTCGATCGTCAGCTTGAACTTGCCGATCGAGCCGCCCCAGTTGGCGCCGGTGGTGAGTATGTACGACACCCATTGCTCGGTGTAGTTCGGACCGCTTTTCCCAGCCGCGGCTTCGAGCTTTGCGGCCGTCTTCAGGAAGGCGGCGTCGATGCAGTAGCGCTCGGCATAGTCCTTGTAGTTGGTCGCCGGCTTGCCCTGGTCGATGAAGGTCATGGCGACAGTGCCGCCGACGCTCGGCTTGTAGCGATGGCTGACGCGGATGGGCTTGCCTGCCGGGAATTTCGTCTTCCACCAATAAACCGATCGCAGCGTCCAGGCAGGCGTCAGCTCCTCCTGCCAGCCCTTGCCGGCATCGTAACGGTTGACGAAAACCAGCCCCTCGGCGATCCAGGCGCCCTTCACGTCTTCTGGGAGGGCCTTGAGCGCGGCGAGCGTCCTGTCGCTATAGGGTAGAAGCGGAATGTTGCGCGCAACGAGTTCGTCGGTGCGGTCGACGCCTGTCGCCAGCACCCGCTGCTGCAGTTCCGGCTTGATCTGCCGGCTGTCCTGCACGACGGAGAAGCCGAGGAAATTGTCGGCGTCGGTCTCGTCGAGCGCGATGTTGCTGTCCATGCTGCCGGTAACATCCGGCATCGGGAAGGCGATGACGCTTTCGACGTCCTTGTCGCTGGTGTTCTTGAAGACGTAATCGACCAGCACTTCCTCACGGGAAATGTAGAGCTGCTCCTCGGCCATGGAGACGTCGGAGGTCTGGACGTAGATCAGCCCGCCCGTCTTCAACTCTGCCATGGTATCGTTGGCGAGTGCCGGGTTCGAGACAAGCAAAAGCCCGCCGATCAGCAAGGTCCACCGCATTTCCGTCCCTCCGGTTCGTTGCCGGCTTTCCGGCCGCCGGAAGATAGACGCAATTGTTGAAACAGAGAAGGCAGGCCGGATGGTCTTCCGGCCTGCCTTTGAGATCGAGCCATATGGGCGGATCAGAATTCCGACCACTCTTCCTTCACGGCCGCGGCGCTCGCCGCCTTGCCGGAAAAGGCGCGGGCGACGGTGGAACGCAGGGCGTTCGCCGGCGATGCCACCGGACGGGCTGCAGACGGGGCCGCAACCGGACGAGAGGTCCGGGCCGCCGGTGTGCCCCCGAAGTTGAACTGCCTCAGCAGGGCATCGAGCGCCTGGGCTTCCTGGGCAAGCTTGTGGCTTGCCGCGTTCTGCTCTTCGACCATGGCGGCGTTCTGCTGCGTGCCCTGGTCCATTGCGTTGACGGAGGTGTTGATCTCCTGGAGGCCGGTCGACTGCTCGCGGGTGGAGATGACGATGGCGGAGAGGTGCTGGTTGATCTGCTGCACTTCGCCGACGATCGCTTCCAGCGCCTGGCCGGTCTCACCGACCAGCGCGACGCCCGCATCCACCTGTTGGCTGGAGGTGGTGATCAACGCCTTGATCTCCTTTGCCGCATTGGCGGAACGCTGAGCGAGCTCGCGGACTTCCTGTGCGACGACCGCGAAACCCTTGCCCGCTTCGCCGGCGCGGGCCGCCTCGACGCCTGCATTGAGCGCGAGCAGGTTGGTCTGGAAGGCGATGTCGTCGATGACCGAGATGATATTGCTGATCTCGCCGGACGACTTCGAGATCTGCTCCATGGCGGAGACCGCCCGGCGGACCACCTCGCCCGATTTCTCGGCACCGATGCGGGTCCGCTCGACGCGCTGGCCGACGTCCTCTGCACGGCGGGCCGATTCCTTCACCGTCGTCGTCACCTGTTCGAGTGCTGCGGCTGTCTCTTCGACGGCTGCGGCCTGCTGTTCGGTGCGTCGGCCGAGATCGTCGGCCGCGGAGCGGATTTCGCCCGCGCCGGAGCTGATCGCCGAGGCGTTCTCGCCGACCGCCTGGAGGGCGGCCTGCAGCCGGCCGAGCGCCTGATTGAAGTCGGTGCGCAGCCGGTCGAGATTGCCGGAGAACGGCTTTTCGATGCGGTAGGCCACATCGCCGTCGGCAAGGCTTGCAAGCCCCGTGGCAAGCGCGTCGATCGCAAATTCGAGATTGGTGGCTTCGCGGGCCTTCTGGGCGTCGTTGTCGAGGCGTTCGCGCTCGCTGGTGTCGCGCAGGATATCCGCATCACGGGCCAGGCGCTGCTTTTCGATCGCCGCATCCTTGAAGACCGTGACGGCCTTGGCCATACGGCCGACTTCGTCGCCGCGTTCGAGAGCCGGGACCTGGATGTCATGATTGCCGCCTGCAAGGCTGGTCATGGCGTCCGTCATGCCGACGATCGGCTTGACGATGACGCGCGACAGGGCCAGCACGAGGGTAACCGCGATCAGGCCAGCAATGCCGCCGCCGATCAGAAGCGTCAGCAACAGGTCGGTGTGGGCGCGGGTCTGGGCATTGACCATGGCGGTGGACAGGTCGAAAGCCTGCTTCTTGATCTTGGCGGCAGCCTCGCGAAAGACGTCGAGTTGGCCCTTGGACTGGTTGCGGCCGATCTCGATGACTTCGTCGATCGGCTTGCTGGTGTTCTTGCGCGCATCGAGCTGCGGAACGGTGAGCTGGGTGTGGAAGACATCGGCTGCGGCCCGCATCGCATCGAGCGAAGTCAGCATATCCGGCATGCCGACGGCGGCCTTCTTGGCGGAGTCGATCGCCGCAATCATCTTCTCGCGGTTGTTGAAGACGTCCGCATAGGTGCTGTCGCTCTTGAAGAGCAGGAAGCCGCGCTGATTGACGGCTTGTTCCAGCATGGCTTCGAGCGCCGCGTCCACATGCATCAGGATGGTCTGGGAGACGACCTGCTGCGCGGAAGACCGGCTCGATTTCAAGGCCTGCCAATAAACGCCGGCGGAGGCCAGCAGACAGACCGACATCAACGCCGCGAAGGTGATGATCAGCTTCTTGTTCAGGGATAGGTTTTTAAGCGACATCAGGGGCTTCCGCTCTCAGTTGAAACAGCAATGGATATCTCCTCCAGCCTGGAGAGAATCCCAACATCATTAAAATTTGATTGAACGCGGCCGCGAGTTTTCATGGATCAAGCCCCTTGCAAGCCAGGCGATAGGCAGGCATTGACTGCACTCATGTCCTCAACTCCCGAAAACCAACGCCTCGACCAGCTTCTCGTCTCGCTCAATCTCGTCGCGAGCCGAGCCCGTGCGCGCGACGCGATCGCCCGCGGCACCGTTACCGTCAACGGCCGTGTCGTCACCAAACCGAGCCTCACCTTTCCGCTCGACGCGCAACTCACCATCGACGACCCGGCGCAGGATTACGTATCCCGCGCGGCGCTGAAGCTTGTCGCGGCGCTCGATCACTTCAAGCTCGACCCGGCGGGCCATGACTGTCTCGATATCGGCGCCTCGACCGGCGGCTTTACCGAAGTGCTGGTCATGCGCGGCGCCGAACATGTCACCTCGATCGACGTCGGCCACGGGCAGATGCATCCGCGACTGCTCGCCGAGCCGCGCGTCACCAATATCGAAGGCCTCAACGCCCGCTATCTGACCGCCGAGGATTACGACGACCGCGAGATCACCTTCATCGTCTCCGACGTCTCGTTCATTTCGCTGAAACTGGCGCTGGCGCCGGCGCTGGATCTTGCCGAGCCCGGCGCGCATTGCGTGCTGCTGGTCAAGCCGCAATTCGAGGCGGGACGCGATGCGATCAGCAAGGCTGGGCTGTTGAAGGAGCCGGAGACGGCACCCCAGGTCGCGGCCGAACTCGAACGTTGGCTCGTCGAAGAAATGGGCTGGGCGAGCCTTGGGATGATCCCCTCCCCGATCGTCGGCGGCGACGGCAACCAGGAATACCTGCTCGCAGGCGTGAAGCCCGGTGAACCGTCATGAGCACGGTCACCGTCACGATCAACCGGCTCGGCGCGCAGGGCCACGGCATCGCCAATGGCGAAGACGGCCCGGTTTATGTGCCCTACGCTCTTCCGGGCGAAACGCTGGCGATCGCCCGCAACGGCGATCACGGCACGGTCATGTCGACTTCCAACCCGTCGCCGGACCGGGTCACGCCGCCCTGCCGCCACTTCGGGCCTGACAGCGACGCGTGCGGCGGCTGTTCGCTGCAGCACCTGGCCGACGTGCCCTACCACGCCTTCAAGCGCAACCTCGTCGTCGAGGCGCTGAAATCCAAGGGCCTGACGCCCGAAGTGGGCGAACTGGTCATCGCGCATCCCGGCGAGCGTCGTCGGGTGGTGTTCTCCGCCCGCAGGACCGAGAAGGAATTGCTGCTCGGCTTCAACCGCGCCGAGACCAACCATATCGTCTCGATCGTCGAATGTCCGATCGCCTCGCCCGGCATCGTTGCCTGGCTCGAGGCGATCCGCGCGGTGGGCAAGGCGCTGGCGACGGGCTCGGAGACGTTCCGCATCGCGGTTCTCGAAACGCCTGCCGGCCTCGACCTTGCCGCGGAAGGGCTGAAGCCGCTCGACGACAAGCAGCGGCGCCTGGTCACCGAGACGGTGCTGGCGCTGAAAAGCATTGCTCGGGTTTCTGCCAATGGCGAGATCGTCATCGAATTGCAGAAGCCGCTGGTGGATTTCGGCGGCGTCAAGGTTTCCCCGCCGCCCGGCGCCTTTACCCAGGCGACGAAACCTGCGGAAGACGCGATGGCGGAACTGGTGCTGTCGCATGTCGGCAAGGCCAAGCGGATTCTCGACCTGTTTGCCGGCTCCGGCACATTTTCCCTCCGGCTCGCCCGCATCGCCAAGGTGCATGCGGTCGAAGGCGACGAGAAGTCGGTCAAGGCGCTCGATCACGCCGCCCGCAACACACAGGGGCTGAAGCCGGTATCGGTGGAGAAGCGCGACCTCTTCCGCCGGCCGATGATGGTGTCCGAGCTAAAGAACTACGACGCCGTCGTCTTCGATCCGCCGCGCGCCGGTGCCGAAGTCCAGATGAAGGAACTTGTCCGGTCTGGCGTGAAGACGGTCGTTGCGGTCAGCTGCAACCCGCTGACGCTCGCCCGCGACCTCAGAATTCTTGTCGACGGCGGATACCAGATCAAGGCCGTCACCCCGATCGACCAGTTCCTCTGGTCGCCGCACGTGGAGGCGGTAGCACTGCTGCAGAAGTAAGCTCGGGCAGAAGACCGCCGGGCCTCTTACCGAGCCAGATCAAGCGTGCCGCTGCCAACGACGCCGGAGCAGCGGCAACGGCCGCCGACGCGGCCCGGTTCGGCGTTGCAGACATAGGGACGACGGCGATCCATGCTCGGCGGCGGGGAGACAACGCAGACATAACGCTGCGGGCGGGGGCGATCTCTATCGCGGTCACGGTCACGGTCGCGATCCCGGTCCCGGTCCCCGTCACGATAACGGTCACGATCGTCGTCACGGCGGATGATGACGCCGTTCGGGCCGATGGTGACGGACGGGCTCTGGGCGAGTTGCAGCGGCTGGCTCTGCAATGGGAATGCCAGCGTCTCGGCCTGCGCCGGCGCTATTCCCAGAAGCAATACGAACAAGCACGACCAGAAACGATAGGACATTCTTTTCCTCCCAGGTTGTGGAGGCAATCTAGCGCCGAAGCTGCGCCAAAAGAAGACGGGAGCGGAGTTTCCCGCGGGACACCGTTAACGTCGCATGAAGGCCTCGAAGGCGGCGCGCGCCTCTGCACTTTTGAGCTGGGCGGAGAAATGCACCAGTTCCTCATCCATGCGGGCGAGCACCGCATCGCGCGGTCCGCGCACCAGGTCGCGGGCGATCCTCAGGGCCTGGGGCGGTTTCGCCGCGAGGCTTGCTGCAAGCGCCAGCGTCTCGGCTTCGACCGCCTGCGGCTCCACGATCTTCCAGATCAGCCCGGCATCGAGCGCCGCCTGCGCGGAAAATCCCTCACCCGCCACCAGCATGGCAAACGCGCGCTGGTGCCCGATGACTTTCGGCGCCAGCAGGCTGGAAGCGGCTTCCGGCACCAGCGCCAGGTCGACGAAGGGCGTCTTGAACAGGCTGCGGGCGGACGCGACCGTCAGGTCGCAATGCATGTTCAAGGTGGTGCCGATGCCGATCGCGAGACCGTCGACACCGGATACCAGCGGCTTTTCGGCAAGTGCCAAGGCCTTGATGAAAACGGCGGCGGCAGGCGCATCCTTCGATCCGGATATGGCATAGGCGAGGAAATCGCCCATGTCGTTGCCGGCGGAGAAGCAGCCGTCGGTGCCCAGGAAGGCGACGGCGCGCACGGCGTCGTCGCGGTTCGCCTCTTCGAGCGCGGCGGTCATGCGGTTGTACATGGCCGAGGTGATGGCGTTCTTCTTTTCCGGCCGGTTGAAACGGATCACCATGACGCCCGGCTGGGCCTCGGGGCGCTCGACGAGGATGTGGGTGTCGCTCACGGATGTCTCCTTCAGGCCAGGATCGCGCGGGCGGCTTGCAAGCTCTCGGCGCCTGAAATCACGCGGTCCTTCAGCGCCGAGGTTTCGGCGAGCAGGTTTTCGGCCATGAAGCGGCAGAGCGCGACGCGCTTTTCCGAGCCGCCGTTATCGGCGGCAACAAGCGCGCCCTTGGCGAGGTAACAGCCGGTCAGCACCAGGCCGAACAGGCGCTGATAGGGCGTCGCACCGGCAAGCGCCTCGGCGGTCCTGCCGGCGCCTTGAGTTTCCAGGAGCCAGCCGGTGGCGGTTTCGAGCGCGGCGATGGCGGCGCGCAGGCGATCTCCCGTCTCGCCGAATGCCGTATCGTTGGAGGCCGAGACCCTGTCGGCGATCTCCTTCAGTTCGCCGATGAAGCCGCGCACCTGGTCGCCCGAAGAGAGCGGCAGCTTGCGGGTCACGAGGTCGATCGCCTGGATGCCGTTGGTGCCCTCGTAGATCGGCGCGATGCGGGCGTCGCGCAGGTAACGGGCAGCGCCCGTCTCCTCGATGAAGCCCATGCCGCCATGCACCTGGATACCGAGCGACGCGACGTCGACGCCGGCATCGGTCGCGAAGGATTTGGCGATCGGCGTCAGAAGCGCTGCCCGTTCGGTCCAGTGGCGGGCCTCGTCGCCTTCGGTGTGGTGCGACATGTCGGTCGCGTGGGCGCAGGCGTAGCAGATCGCGCGAGCGCCTTGCGTCAGTGCCTTCATGGTGATCAGCGTGCGGGCAATATCCGGATGGTCGATGATCGGGCTCATGCCCTCCCCCGACCAGCCGGGCGCCTTGCCCTGGGTGCGTTCCTTGGCAAAGGCAACCGCCTTCTGGGTTGCGGCTTCGGCGATAGCCACGCCCTGCATGCCGACCGCCAGGCGCGCATTGTTCATCATCGTGAACATGCAGGCGAGGCCCTTGTTCTCCTCGCCGATCAGCCAGCCGATCGCGCCCTTGTCCTCCTCGTTTCCGGGAGAATATTTGCCGTCGCCGTAGATCATCGTGCAGGTCGGCGAGCCGTGGATGCCGAGCTTGTGTTCGATCGAATGGCAGAAGACGTCGTTGCGCGCCTCCAGCGATCCGTCGTCGCCCACCAGGAATTTCGGGACCAGGAAAAGCGAGATGCCGCGGGTGCCGACAGGCGCATCGGGAAGCCGCGCCAGCACCAGATGGATGATATTGTCGGCAGCGTCGTGTTCGCCCCAGGTGATGAAGATCTTCTGGCCGAAAATGCGGTAGCTGCCGTCGTCGCCGCGCTCGGCGCGGGTCTTCAGGACGCCGAGATCGGAGCCGGCATGCGGCTCGGTG
Source organism: Neorhizobium tomejilense (assembly GCF_964254135.1). Lineage (NCBI taxonomy): Bacteria > Pseudomonadati > Pseudomonadota > Alphaproteobacteria > Hyphomicrobiales > Rhizobiaceae > Neorhizobium > Neorhizobium tomejilense. Next base: position 439,683 of record NZ_CAXUSO020000001.1, on the reverse strand, counting down.
AGGTTCATGGTGCCGGTCCATTCGCCGGACACCAGTTTTGCGAGGTATTTTTCCTTCAGCGCCTCGCTGCCGTGCGCGACCAGCGCTTCAATGGCGCCCATGGTCAGCGTCGGTGCCAGCGCAAAGGCCATGGAGGCGGAATTCCACATTTCGAGCGCGGCGACGTTCAGCATATGCGGCAGGTTCTGGCCGCCATAGGCTTCCGGCGCAGTCAGGCCGTTCCAGCCGCCTTCCCGCCAATGACGATAGAGTTCCGGCCAGCCGTCCGGCGTCGTCACCTTGCCGTCGGTCAGGCGGGCGCCCTGTCTATCGCCGATCTCGCCGAGCGGCGCCATCTCGTTGCCGGCGAACCGCCCCGCCTCCTCCAGGATCGCCTCGACCAGATCGGCGCTCAAGTCGCCGAACCTGCCGATCTCCAGGGCGTCCGAAAGGCCCGCCACATGGTTCAGGGTGAAGGCGATCTCCTCGACCGGTGCCTTGTACATGATGCTCCTCCTCCTGGGCGCAGGTGACTGCCGTATTCTAGCCGATTCTGCTCCGTCGGCATTCCTCATATGCTTTTTACGTAAACGTAAATGCGGTTGTCAATGTTCAGGCCAAGCCAAAGAACACGGCAAGCGACCGATTCACGGCTACGAGAATGTCATCTTCGATCGAACCGAAAACCCTCCCTATCTTTTCCCGCTTGAGGGTCATCGCCTTGTCGATCATGATCTGGGAAGGGCTGTTGAGCGCGTTGCTGGGCGTGGGCTGGACCATGATGCGGATGAGCGGCGTATCCACAATGGTACTGGACAGCAGCAGAACCGTCAGCGTGTCCGTGTCGAAGAGGTCGGATTGGATCACAAGCGCGGGGCGCGGTTTTCCGAAATCACCAGCCAGAGCAACCGTCACAAGATCGCCCCTGCGCATCATTGCTCCCCGAGATCAGCCAGGGCCTCATCCAGAAATTTCATCAGATCGGGATCTGCCGCATCCGCCGCCGCGACCAAACGCGACTGCCGATGGCATTCCTCCGCAAAACCAGGCCGCCGCGTATCGGGAACCCAAATTTGCACTGGACGCAACCCGGACGCTCGGAGATTTTCACGACGCTTTCTGACGCGCTCATTCACGGAACTGGCCATATGAAATACTCCTTGATTTGTTACATGTAACAAATGGCACTGGACCGTTCAAGGAATTTTTAGAGAATCTTGTTGAAACGGGCGTTACACAAGGGGTCTATGGAGTGATGCCTATGCTTCCGGATTCCTCGCCCATGTCCCTCATGAACCCCGCTGTCCCAGGCCTCGTCTGGGCCTATCGCTTCCATCCGGGATCGGCGCCCTGCACCCGGTTGCCGCTCGATGCGGCGCGTAGCGATCTCGATGTCGGCGACGGTTTCCTGTGGCTGCATCTCAACCTCGCCGACAGCCGGGTCAACGCCTTCCTGGAGAGCTTCCCAGGCCTGACACCGCCGGCTCTCGCCGCACTCACCACCCACGACACGCACGCCGCCGTGACGCTCGACGAGCAGCTCGTCTATGGCACCCTGGTCGATTTCCAGCGGGAATTCGACAGCGAGACACGCAATATCGGCTGGCTGCATTTCTTCGTCTCGGACAGGATCATCATCACCACCCGCCTGCAGCCCCTGCGCTCGATCGACCGGGTGCGGGCGGCGATCGAAAAGAACGCCTCGCGCTATAAAAAGCCGATCGACGTGTTCGAGACGCTGGTCGCCGAGTTCCAGCGCACGCTGATCGTGCTGGTGATGGAGCTCACCGAGGAAATGAACATCATCGAGGATTTCGTCTACGACAACACGCCGCGCGATGAACGCCGTCGGCTGGCGCCGATCAGGCGGACGGTGGTCAGGCTACACCGGCACCTGAGAACGGTGCTGACGCTGCTGCGGCGCGCAGCGGCGACCGACGACGACGAGATGCCCCCCGGTTTCGACGACGCCGCCTCGCGGCTAATCGGTCGGCTGGAGGCGGCGGACCACGACGTCTACGCGCTGCAGGAGCGGGCGCGACTGCTGCACGAGGAAATCGACTCGAAGCTCTCCTCCGAGACCAACCGCCACCTCTACATCCTGTCGCTGATGACCGCCTTCCTGCTCCCGCCGACCTTGGTCACCGGCTTTTTCGGAATGAACACCTCGTCGCTACCCTTCGAGGGAGGCTCCGGCGGAACGGCCTATGCCTTCGGCTTGATCGGCATTTCGGTGCTTGCCGCCTGGTGGCTGTTGAAGCGCACCGGCATTCTCTGACCGCCGGACAAACGAAACCCGCCCGGGTTCGATACCGGACGGGTGGGGTAGTGCCTGCCGGGCGCTCTTAGAAATAAGGCGAATAGCAGGTCTGGCGCCGACCGTAGTTCGGCTGGAACGAGTTCGAATAGGCGTCGTAGGAACGGTAGCGATCGGCGCACCATTCGTAGTGGCGCGGATTGATGTCGTCGCCGCCGCCATAGGCCGGAGCCGGCTCAGCATAACGCGGCTGGGAGGCAATGGCGCCGCCGATCAGGGCGCCGGCACCGAATGCCGCCAGCGGGAACCAGTAGCCGTTATGGCGGCGATAACCCGGACGGTAGTCGCGATAACCGCGATGCCCGCCATACCAGCCGCCGCCATGGCGACGGTACTGCACGAGGGTCACGTCGGTGTCGGCGCTGGTTTCGATCCCGGCGGCCGGAGCGGACGGCAGCGGCATCGCCTGAGCCGGCATCAGAGAGCCGGCGAGAACGGCAGCGGAGATGCCCGCAACCGCGATCTTCTTCAAAAGAGTCATGTTAGGTCCCCAGATCCCTTGTCTATGTTTCAATTTTCGACAGCCAATTATTTCAGTATGCAGTGAATTTCAATTTTGCCGCAACCTTAGGAAGTTCATCCTGAATGCGCCATTAACGTGCGCCGCGACGAAGCAAGCCCGGCCGCTGGCATATGCCGCGACCGGGCTTGGCGTAGAGGTGGCCAACGCTTGCTTATCTGTAAGGCGAGATGCAGCGTACCCGCACGCCGGCGCGCGGCGCATAGGTATCGTCCCAGGCCCGATAGCTGCGATAACGGCTTTCACACCAGGCGACGTGACGGCTCGAATAACCGCCCCGGTCGGCCTGTATGGCACCACCGATGATGGCACCGGCGCCGAACGCGGCGAGCGGGAACCAGAACCCGTTGTAATAACGGTAGCCGGGCCGGCGATCGCGATAACCGCGGTGGCCGCGATACCAGCCATAGCGGTCACGCCGGAAGTCGCGACGGTACTGGACATTGGTGATATCCCCGGCGGCCGAAATGCCTGACGGTGGAGCCGGCATCTGAATGGCCTGCGCTGGCACAAGCCCGGCAAAGGTGGTCGCGATGGCAACCGCCGCCGCAGTCAGACGTAGACGAAAGGCGTTCATGCGGTGTGTTTCCTCATTCTGATTTTTAATCAGAAAACAACGCCAGACGCAGGTTTCGGTTCCTGAAGACGTACCCGGCACCGATCACCGCAGATCACGAATTGGCGATCAGGCGACGATCGAGAGTTGCGCCTGGTCGCCCTGCAGCCGGTTGACCATGAAGTTCGAATACCATTCGACGAACTGCATGACGCCGCCTTCGTGGAGTGGCGAATAGGGACCCGGCTCATAAGCGGGCGAGCGGATGCCGAAGGCGTTTTCCTCGACGATCTGGCGGTCCTGGTCGTTGGTCATGTTCCAGACATGGGTCAGTTCTTCGAGATTGTAGTCGACGCCCTCGACCGCATCCTTGTGGACCAGCCATTTTGTGGTGACCGCCGTTTCCTCCGGCCCCAGCGGGGTGACGCGGAACGAAATCGCATGGTCGCCGAGAATGTGGTTCCAGCTGCTCGGATAGTGGAAGAGCAGCATGGTGCCGATCGAGTTGATCGTCACGTCCTCGGAGAGTTTGCGCTGCACGGCGTTGCGGCCGCTCATCGTATAACTCTCGGCATCCTCGATCAGCGGCATGCGCGCGACGCGGAACTGGCCGGTTTCGTCCATGCGGAACTCGCTCGGCAACCCAGCCTCCTCGCAACGCTGCCAATGGGCGGCGATGACCGGATCGTCCTTGGCACCCTGGACGCCGGTCGCGGTGGGCGATTCCGGATAGGTGCGGCAGAGCTCCGGATGGTTGGCGGCGCAGTGGTAGCACTCGCGGTTGTTTTCCCAGACGAGCTTCCAATTGCCCTTCTCGATGATCGTCGACTGGTGCGCGACCTTGGCTTCCGAGAGGCGGTGCGGCGCCATATAGGGCTCGATCGCCGCGCGGACCGGCGCGAAATCCGGTGCCTCGTTGGCAAGGCAGATGAAGATAAAGCCGGCGACGCTTTCGCAATGGACCTTCTTCATGCTGAACTGGGTCTTGTCGAAGTCCTGGCCCATCTGGCGGCCGACCAAAAGCGAGCCGTCCAGCTCGTAGGTCCATTGATGGTAGGGACAGACGAGCCGGACCGCCGAGCCGTGCTCCTTGGTGCAGACGCGGCTTCCGCGATGACGGCAGGTATTGTGCAGCGCCCGGATCTGGTTGTCGCGGCCGCGCACGACGACGACCGGATAATCGCCGATCTGCAGGGTGAAATAGGCTCCGGCTTTCGGCAGTTCGCAATCATGTCCGACGAACAGCCAGTCGCGATACCAGATCATTTCCAGATCGAGCTTGAAATAGGCGGGATCGGTATAGAAGGGCTGTTCGAGGCTGAAGCCTTCACGGCGGTTCTTGAGCTGCCGCAGGGCCTGATTGCGAATTTCCATATTATCTTCCTCGTCAATGTGGACAGCGGAAGGACATGGAAATGCCGGCCGGCCTCAAGGCCCACCCAACACCCTGTCCCGAACGCCCGCCGCGTCCGGTCGTCATTTTTGATCCCGAGGCTGGTTTCCGGGCTCAGGAGCTTGTCCCTTGTGGGACCGGCTCGGCGCCTTCCCGGGCGGCCCTTGCGGCTCTTTCCCAGTGGCTTATGCCGTGCCTTATTGCTCCACCACCGTTGCGGGGGCAGCGCCGGATTAGGGTTTCTAAAGACCCCTGCCGGCTTCCCAATTCTCCGCCTTCCCTAGTTAGGCGGCACCTCAAGATCGAGGCGGATATAATCATCGAGCGAGCGTGTCGCATAGGCGACATTGCGACATCGGCAACCGCGTTGGCGACAGCGGCGAAACGGCCCAGAATGCAACACTCCAGCCCCGCGAAAGCGAAACCTGTCATTAAGGGATAAGCCATAAAATCCCGGCGTGAATGGGAGCGATGCCACCGTGCAGGCCAAGGGAAAGATCCGTTATTACAAAGCTCCTCCACCAACGCCTCCGGCGCCGGTGGTTGTGAAGACTGCATCCCATTCGGAATTCCTCCGGACGGGGCGCAGCTCCCGCTACAATCCGGTCTGGCTGCCGGAAGAGCGCCGCTATCTCACCCATAACGAAGTCGCCGAGCGCACGGGCAAAAGGCTCGAGGCAGCCGGGGAGACGAGCCACAACCGGATCAACTCCTTCCATCGCTCGATCAAGTTTCCGAAGATCATCTTCCACCACACGCTCGATGAACGTCCGCATCTCGGCTATTGCCATGTCACTGCGGCAAGGACGTTTCTTCCACGCGGCGTCCCCGTGAGCTGGTCGTTCTATATCGCCAACTTCTTCTCCAAGATCGGCGAGGAAGAAACGTTCTTCGAGCATATAAGCCCGGCCAATTCGCGCATGTATTTTGCCGTTGCGGTCGAACGCGAGGCGGGTCAGCCGCTGCAGATCAACCGCACGATCCGCAAGAACGGCCTTCTGTTCCAGACCAATGATCCGATGGAAGCCATCAAGAACGTGCTGATGCTCGGCACTTCCAACGAAATGCTCCGCGAGATCATCAAAAAGCTTTGAAGACGCCCGGGTCCGCGTTATTGACGGGCGGATATGACGGCTCAAATCATCGACATCACCCGGGATCGTGACGGCGCGCTTCGTCAAGCCTGCACCGTCCTTGGCGACGGCTTGCCCGTGGCGATCCCGACCGAGACGGTCTATGGACTTGCGGCCGACGCCACCAATCCCGCCGCCATCACCCGCATCTACGAGACCAAGGGCCGGCCGCGCTTCAACCCGCTGATCTGCCACATGTCGGATCTCGACATGGCCGAGCGCTATGCCGACTTCGATCCGATCTCGCGCAGGCTTGCCGAAGCCTTCTGGCCAGGCCCCCTCACCCTGATCCTTCCGCTGAAGCCCGAGAGCGGCATTCATGCGCTGGCGACGGCCGGGCTCGATACGATCGGCATCCGGCTTCCCAAGGGCTTCGCTTCCGAGCTCATCCGCGCCTTCGGCAAGCCACTCGCGGCCCCCAGCGCCAATACGTCCGGCAAGGTGAGCCCGACCAGCGCGCGCCACGTGGCCGACGACCTGGGCGAGAAGCTGGCGTTGATCATCGACGGCGGTGCGGCTCCGGTCGGTGTCGAATCGACCATCGTTCGCGTCGAGAACGGTATGATCCGGCTGCTGAGACCGGGCGGGGTAGCCGCGGAAGAGATCGAGAAGGCAACCGGTCTTGCAGTGATCCGGCCTGAGGGACCGGCGGCGATCATCGAGGCTCCGGGCATGCTGGCCTCTCATTATGCGCCCGGTGCAGCGGTGAGGCTCAACGCCGACCATGTCGAGGCCGGCGAAGCATTGATCCGGCTCGGTTCCGCTCCGGTGAAGGGAATGGAACTCGCCGCGGCGGTTTTTGACCTGAGCCCGTCCGGTGACCTTGCGCAAGCGGCGGCAAATCTGTTCGATTATCTGAAGCGCGCCGACGCCACCGGTGCCGCCAGCATCGCCGTCACGCCCATTCCCGACCATGGGCTCGGCGAGGCGATCAACGACCGGCTGGCGAGGGCGGCCGCCCCGCGGGAATAAGACGGGGCTAAAGAGGAGGAGACGCCGATGGACATTTCAGGGCCGAACCCAGAGCTTCTCGACCGCTTCGCGGCGATCGTCGGTGAGAACCACGTCCTGCGCGACGCGAACGATCTTGCGCAGCATCTCGTCGAGGGCCGCGGGCTCTACAAGGGTTCTTCGCCTATGCTCCTGAAGCCGGGCTTGGTGGAGGAAGTGTCGGCGATCCTGAAGCTTGCAAGCGAGACCGGCACGCCGATCGTGCCGCAGACCGGCAATACCGGCCTCGTCGGGGGGCAGACGCCACGCACCGGCGGCAGCGACCTGATCGTCTCGCTCGAACGGATGAACCGCATCCGCGACGTCGATCCGGTCGCCAACGTGCTGGTCGCCGACGGCGGCGCCATCCTTGCCGACGTCCAGAAGGCGGCGGAAGCCGTCGACCGGCTGTTTCCCCTGTCGCTCGGTTCGGAAGGCTCCTGCCGCATCGGCGGCAATCTTTCCACCAATGCCGGCGGCACCGCCGTGCTGGCCTATGGCAATACCCGCCAGCTCTGCCTCGGGCTCGAAGTGGTGCTGCCGACAGGCGAGATCTGGGACGGCCTGCGCCGGCTCAAGAAGGACAATACCGGCTACGACCTGCGCGACCTCTTCATCGGCGCGGAAGGCACGCTCGGCATCATCACCGGCGCGGTGCTGAAACTCTTCCCGCAGCCGGTCGGGCACCAGGTCGCACTTGCCGGCCTCAACTCGCCGGCAGACGCGCTAAAACTCTTCGAGCGAGCCTCGAACCTCTGCGGCACGGCGCTGACCGGTTTCGAGCTGATGCCGCGCATCGGCATCGAATTCGTGGCCCGGCATATAGAGGGCGTGCGCGATCCGCTCTCCGAGCCGCATCCGTGGTATGCGCTGATCGACATCTCGACTTCGGATTCCGCCGAGACGGCCAGTTCCATGGTGCAGTCGCTGCTCGAACAGGGTTTTGAAGCGGGCCTCATCCGTGACGCCGTGATCGCCTCCTCCGTCGCCCAGCAGAAGGCGCTCTGGCACATGCGCGAAAGCATGTCCGACGCCCAGAAACCGGAGGGCGGATCGATCAAGCACGACGTGTCGGTGCCCGTCTCGAAAATCCCGAGCTTCATGGCCGAAGCCGAGCAGGCGGTGCTGGCAGCCATGCCGGGCGCCCGGGTCTGCGCCTTCGGCCATCTCGGCGACGGCAACATCCACTACAATATCTCGCAGCCGATCAGCGCTGACATGGCCGCCGACAAGGCAGCCTTCATCGGCCGCTGGCGGGAAATCAACGCGATCGTCCACGGCATCGTGCTCGCCGCCGGCGGGTCGATTTCGGCTGAACACGGCATCGGTCAATTGAAGCGCGACGAGCTTGCCCATATCCGCTCGCCGATCGAGATGGACCTGATGCGGCGCATCAAGCAGGCGTTCGATCCGGCCGGCATCATGAACCCCGGCAAGGTCGTGATCATTCCATGAGCCAACCGTCGAAGACCACGATACGAATCGACCTCGACAACGGCGTGCGGCTCGGTCCGGGCAAGGCGCAGCTTCTGGAATTGATCGCCCAACACGGCTCGATCCGGGCGGCTGGCGCCTCGATCGGCATGTCCTACAGGCGGGCATGGCTGCTCGGAGACGAAATCAACCGGATGTTCAAGGAGCCAGCGATCTTTACCCGCCATGGGGGGAAAAGCGGTGGGGGTGCGGGCCTGACAGAATTCGGCCAGGAACTGCTGTCCCGCTACCGGCGGATGGAAAAGGCGAGCCGCAACGCCATGCGCGCAGACCTCGACTGGCTCGAATCGAACGCCGATCCGCGCTTTGAGACGGCCGACAAGAGCGACGACGCCTGAGAAGACCGGTTCGCTCTCAGCTCAGCCTGATCTGGGACAATGCCCACAGCGTATCCGAGCTGATGCCGGCCGAGCCGCCGCTGCCACTCAGGATGCTGACCGCCGATGCGGTGTTCACGCTGTTCTCCAGATCGTACATGATCGTGAAGCGCTGCACCAATTTCCTGACCTTTTCCGGATCGGCCAGGTCTTCGAGATCGAGCTTTTTCTCCACTATCTTGGCCTGCTGATCGACATCCATGTTGCCGATTTCCGCCGGCAGGCTGAAGGTGACGCGGAAGAACTCCATCAGCGCCTCGTCGCCGAGGATCACGTAAGGGTCGGTGATGCTGTCGGACATGCGCTCGAAATAAAGCGCGAGGCGGACGCCCGGATTTTCCTCGCCCTGCTGGGTTTCGAGCATCTGGCGGACGTAAAGGTCCTGGGTCGCGACAACCTCGCCGCCGTTCTGGGCCTCGCCTGCGGCGCTGCGGTCGATGTCGCCCTTGGAATCGAAGTTGAAGGTGCCGACAATCTGCGCAAACCGCTTGTCCGTCTGGGTATTCACGAAGCTTTGGGGATCGGCAGGATCCGAGTTGAAAGCCTCCTTCAAGAAGTCGTTGGTGACCGTGGAAGGATCTATCCCCTTGGAGATCATCAGGATGTCGAGCGTCTTGCGGTCGGCCAGCAGTTCGTCGCGGCTGCCGATACGCTGCATCGCGTCGGTATAATATTTCGCCTCGGTCTGGGCCTTCGCCCTCGCCGCTTTGAGTTCATCGCCTTCCATGAACCGGCTTTGGCGCAGGATATAGTCCTTGGCGACGTTGGTGATCGCCGCATTGGACTGGAGCAGCACCTGCCGGGTGACGCCCCCCTTGCTGTCGAAATTGAAAAGCTTCGCAAGCGAGATGAACCGTTCGTCCTTCAGCTTGTAGATGTAGCTGTTCGGATCGGAAAGGTCGCTTTTCAGGGCGCTTTTGATCGTCAATTTCGAAACGGTCGTCGGATCGAGGCCAACCGCCTCGAGAGCGAACTTGTAAGAGTCGTTGGCATCCGCGCTCAGGAAGTCGTCAAGCGTCTTCACGGCCGTGAGGTCGAGCTTGTAGAACTTGATGGCCTTTTCGAGATCCGCTTCCTGCTTGTCGTCCCAGCGGCTCATATAGTTGCTGCGGGTGGAGCTGGTCTGCAATTCGTCCTGGGCCTGGCCGGCGGCGACGGTACCGTCGGTATTGAAATTGAAGGCCTTCGCCAGGTCGAGATATTCCGGATTGGTCGCGCCGAACCGGTTCGCGTAGCTGTCCGGATCGGAGAGGTCGCTCGTCAGGATCTGCTCGATCGTCGATTTCACGACCGTGGCCTTGTCGAGATTGAAGGCGACCCTGATATATTTGAGAAGTCGCGGGTCGTCGATGAAGTCGCTGATATTGTCCGCCGTCTTGAGCTCCTGCTCGAAGAGCTCCTGGTTGAACATCGCCTCGGCATGGGTGATACGGGTCTGCTTGTTGAAGAAGCCGCCGACGATCTCCAGCAGCTTTTCCTGAGTGACCGCGCCGCCTGCCGGCACCGAGCCGTCCGCATTGAAGTTGAAATCCTCGGCAAGCGATTTCATCAAGCCGAGATAAGGCGCGTCGGACGCCCCGGCGGCGATGAGCTTTGCTAGTTCGGCGCGCCGCTCGGCCGTCTGGGCGATCGGCACCAGCCTGCCATCCAGCTCGGTGTAACGCGTCTGCGATGTGGCAAGAGTGTCCTGGTCCCTCTGGATCGCCTCTACCGTTTTTGTCAATTCCACCTGCATAGCGTCGATCTGGGATTGGACCGCCGCGGGATCGCTGCTGCCGGGCAATTCAGCCTGCTTGGCGGCGATCTGGGTTTCGAGATCGGTTTTCCTCTGCTGGCCAAGCGCGAGCGAGTCCTGCAGAGCGGGAATGCCGGTACTGAGGCTCAGCCGCTCGGCAAGCTCGCTGTCCTCGGTTTTCATCGCATTATGCTGGTCGAGAGTGTTGCCGTAGGCGGTGTTGTAGAAGCTGGTCGGGTCGGCCGGATCGCTAACCAGCACGCCGCGGATCGCATTGTAATTGTAGTATTTCGTATCGATGCCATAGGCGGTGAACAGGTAATCGCGGAGCCTCGGATTGGCGAGCAGCTGGTCGACATTGGTGATATTGCCGGCCTCGCCCAGCATCGCCTTGAAATAACGGGTGTCGTCCTCGAACACATCGTTCTGGGCGGCGATCGTCTGGTCATAGGTATCGAAGAGCTCCTCCATCTGCCCATTGGACTGGGCGGCGGCCCCTTCTCCGTTGGAAACGCCGAAATTGAAGGCTGCAGCGATATTCTGATATCGATCGTCGGTCAGGCGGTTCGCAAAGCTGTTGTCGTCGCTGAGATCGCTTTCCAGCACCTGCTTCATGAACGCCTTGGCGTAGATCATGTCGTCCAGGCCATGCGCCTGCATCGCATAGGAATAGAGACGATAGTTATCGAGGAACTCGTCGACCGTTTTAATCTTGCCGATATTTTCCTGGTAGTATTTCGTGTCGCTGACGACCATCGTCTGCCCGGCGATCGTCTTCAGGCTTTTCTGCATGTCGCGATTGACAAGATCGAAGGTGAGATAGGTCGATACCACGGAAAGGCCCCACGAGTCGGAATGATGCTGCCGCAATCATCGCGACCTAGCCTTGCCCGGGGCTTTTCTGGGCGTTCCGGCGTCCCGCCGGGATTGTCCCAGGCCTGCACAGGAAAGCCGCGATTCACCTTCCAGAAACCCAAAAGCGTGCCCTTTCGCTAACCATCCAGGCAGGCAAGGCTTCTTTAACCGCTATTTTTAAGCAGTCTCGAACATGGCCCGCCCTATGCTTTGGCTATCAGAGGACAAAAGTCCCGTAGAGAAACCGGCAACGGCTCTCAGGTAAAACAAGGGTAGCATATCGATGACCAACACTGTTCTGAAGCCCGTTTGGGCAGGGTCGACATTCAGGCTCGATCCGTCTCGTTTCCCGCAGCAGGTTACCTATGCGCTGCGCGAGACATCAGGAGATGTCTCCATCACCATCGACGAACGCGGCGCTGTGCTGCGTAAGATCCTTCCCGCAAGCGGCCTGCCGCTCTCCTTCGCTTTGCCCGCCCGTGCCTTCAAAGGTGTTGCGGCCCGCGCCATAGACCACGGCGACGGCGAAGTGACGGTCACGCTCGAACTGCATCACGACGATCCGGATTTGTGCATTCCGCTGCTCGTCGCCCACGACCTCTGCGACATCGCCGCCGACTGGCGGAGCTGGTCGGACGCCTATCGCATTCCGATGCTGATGGTGGAAGCCGACGGCATCGCCCGGCCGCTGGAAAACCATATCGGCGACGTGCGCACCAGTGCCGTCAGGCAGCGCCGCCGTCATTCCTATTTCGCAGCCCGTCGTCCGCGCTTCCTGGTCCGCCGCACCACCGGCAGCCTCGGCGTGACGATGAAGATCGAAGGCAAGGAGATTATCGCGCGTCGGTAGGGCTTTGCTTGTCCCTTTGTCCACCGCCCGCGCGATAAGGTGGGAGAGAGCCCGATCCTCAAGCGGTCGGGCTTTTTCCATTAAAGGGCGAGCGACAGGGCGAGGCCGGCAAACAGGATCGCGCCGACCCGGTTGTTGGACTTGAAAAGCCTCAGGCACTGGTCGGCATTGTCGATATCGAGGACCAGAACCTGCCAGCCGAACATCACCGCCGCGACGAAAAGGCCGAGATAGGCCAGGAAACCGGCGCCAGCCGATCCGAAAGCGAGCAGCAGGAAGACGAGCGTCAGGCCGTAAAGGCCGATCAGCCAGGGCTTGGTATTGTCGCCGAACAGACGCGCGGTCGAGCGTACCCCGATCAGCTCGTCATCCTCCTTGTCCTGATGGGCATAGATCGTGTCGTATCCGATCGTCCAGGCAATGGCGGCGAGGTAGAGCCAGATGGCCGCAAGCGAAAGACTGCCGAACGTTGCGGCCCAGCCCATCAGCGCGCCCCAGGAAAAGGCGAGACCGAGGAAAAATTGCGGCCAGTCGGTAAACCGCTTGGCGAACGGATAGATCGCCACCACTGCCAGGGACAGGATGCCGAGCAGGATGGTGAAAGCGTTGAACTGGACAAGGACGAGCAGACCGACCAACGCCTGCACGGCGATGAAGACCTTGGCCTCGAAGCGCGAGACGCGGCCGGAGGGCAGCGGCCGCGAGCGGGTGCGCGCCACTTCCATGTCGATGTCATGGTCGACCAGATCGTTATAGGTGCAGCCGGCCCCGCGCATTGCGACCGACCCCAAGAAGAACAGCACGAGGTGGAAAAGCAGGAGGCCGAGGGAAAACGCGCCCTCCTCCTTCGCAGTATTCGCCGCCAGTGCCGCGGACCAGAAACACGGCCACATCAGAAGCTGCCAGCCGATCGGCCGGTCCCACCTTGCAAGCTGCGCATAGGGCCAGGCCGGCCGCGGCAGAACGCGGTAGACCCAGTTGTCGGATGGAGCGTCGGCCACGCGGCCGCTGAAATCGTCGGCGTTCGTCATGTCCGGTTCTAGCGCCGGCCGAACGTTACGGTCAAGCCGGCGCTTTGTCGCCTCACTAGCGTGGAAGAGCTACGCCTTCCGGCGCGGAAGAGCCGCGCCTTCCGTCGTGAGCACGCTCACGACTTAGGGCGTAGAAGAGCTACGCTCTCCGGCGCGGAAGAGCCGCGCCTTAGGGAAGCGAGAAGCCGAATTTGTAGCTTGCCGAAACGCCGAACATCAGCTGGTTCTTGGAACCCCGCTCGCGCACCAGGCTGCTGTCGGCGACATCGCCCGTCAGCCGCTTGTATTCGGCAAACGAGGTGAGCTCGAGCTGTTCGGTCGCCTTCCAGGTCAACGCCGCACCGACGCCGACAGAATGCAGGCCGCTGCCCGGATCGTAGGCGGAGAGGCCCGACGCTGCGGACTCGCTCGGGGTGACCTTGTAATAGGCGTCGTTGTAGCCGTTGCTTGCCCAGGTCGCCCGGGGACCGCCGGAAAGCCTGAGATCCGGCTGCAGATCCGTGAAAGCATCGACCGAGACATCGGCGACGACGCCGTCGTGGCTGCGGATGCCCTGGCGGATTTCGGCCCGGGCGCGGATCCAGTCGGTCGGATAGATATCGACGAAGCCACCGAGTTCGCCGCCGAGCTTGACCTTCTTCAGACCCTTCAGGTCGTCGGACGTGTCGCCGTCGCGCGGCATGATCAGCTTGGCGGCCACGCCCGCGCGGATCGAACCCTGGTCGATCAGCGCGAAGGAGATGCTGTCGTTGCGGGAGGAGAAACGTGCCTGTTTGCTGTTCTGACGGCCGAGCGAGATGATCGGCGAGAACTGCAGGCTGCGGCCGTTGTCACCCTCGAATTTCGGTGCGACGAAACCGGCGCCGCCGAGCGTCAGGTACCAGTCGCCGGACCAGAAACCTTCCTGAGCCCCGGCGCTGCCGGGAGAAACGATCGAAAAGACGGAAATGAAAAGGGCAGCCCGAAGAGGCAGGGACATGGCAATGGATCCTGAAAACGCAAAACAGAACAGAGACCCCACTGGGGATTTCTGTTCTATTATCGCATTTCCATTGCCAGCTTGTTAACCAAGCGGAAGATCACACCGCAACCTTGTCAAGCGGGATGCGACTTTCTTCGAAGGCCTTGAGCTCCGCCTCGCGCTCGTAGATGTAGTCGCGATTGTCCGGAACGGCCGTGCGTTTCTTGACGATCTGCATCTGGAAGATGAAGAAGCTTTCGTGGGTGAAGGCCATTTCCGAACCGGCCAGATAGAACTCCCACATCCGCACGAAACGATCGTCGTAAAGCGCCGCCGCCTTGTCCTTGTTGGCGATGAACCGCTCGCGCCAGTGGCGCAGCGTATGGGCGTAGTGCATCGGCAGGATTTCGATGTCGGAGACGAGCAGGCCGGCCTTCTCGACCGCCGGAATCACTTCCGAGATCGCCGGGATGTAACCGCCCGGGAAGATATATTTCTCGATCCAGGGATTGTTGATCAGGGCCGGATAGGGCTGGCCGATCGAATGCAGCACCATGACGCCGTCATCGGCGAGCACGTCGTTCACCTTGTCGAAGAACTTTTGATAGTTCAGCCGGCCCACATGCTCGAACATGCCAACGGAAACGATGCGGTCATAACGCTTGTCCGGGGCTAAGTAATAATAGTCCTGCAACTCGAAGCGGACGCTATTGGCAAGACCGCGCTTGGCGGCGCGCTGGCGGGAAATCTTGAGCTGCTGGGTCGAGAGCGTGATGCCGGTCACATCGACGCCGGACGATTCCGACAGATACATGGCCATGCCGCCCCAGCCGGAGCCGATCTCCAGCGCCTTCTGGCCCGGCTCGGCAAGCAGCTTGGCGACGATGTGGCGCTTCTTGGCGATCTGCGCCTCGTCGAGCGAAATGCCCGGCGGATTGAAATAGGCACAGGAATATTGCCAGTCCTCGTCGAGGAAGAGCGAAAACAGCTTTTCGTTGAGATCGTAATGATGGGCGACGTTGCGCCGATTGTGGTTGATCGGCACGCGATTGCGGAACTGGGAAACCAGCACGCGGGCGATGCCACGCCAGATCATCCCGAAGGTCAGGCCTTCGCTGAGGGTGTTGTCCTTGATAAGCGCCAGGAACTCGTAGATGTCGCCGTCATCGATGACGAGACGGCCGTCCATGTAGAGCTCGCCGAGCTTCAAGGGAGGATCCGCCACCAGTTCGCGTTCGGCGGCCTCATCGATAAAGCGTATCGAAACGGACCGCCCACCGCCGCCGCCATAACGCTGCTCGCCGGCCGAAGCGCGTACGATCAAAGTTCCAGTCTTGATGATTTTGCTGAGAAGATTGTGAAGGGACGAGGCCACGGACCCACCTCCAATAATACTAAGGATGCCTTACTAATCCAAAATCTAGTCGCTTCTTTGCGACTTTCAAGCACATTGCGACCATGAAAATGACATAAAAAAACAGGCCGTCAAACCCTTGGCTGACGGCCCGCACGCTGTGATTGAGATTTTCCGGAAGCCGGTGAAATTTACTTGCGTTTTAAAGCTTCTGCGAGTGCTGCACCGAAGGCGCCCTGAGATGAAGGTTTTTCAGTTTTCATCATTTTCGGGTTAACCGGCCGGACGTCGCGGTCTCCGCGGGGAGCGGGTGCCGCCTCGCCGCCGTCCTTCCGCATCGTCAGCGCTATCCTCTTGCGCTTCACATCGACCTCGACAACGCGCACTTTGACGACGTCGCCGGCCTTTACCACCTCATGCGGGTCCTTGATGAAGCGGTCGGCGAGCTGCGAGACATGGACCAGCCCGTCCTGGTGCACGCCGATATCGACGAAAGCGCCGAAGGCGGCGACATTGGTGACGGCCCCTTCGAGCATCATGCCCGGCTTCAGGTCGGTGATCTCGTCCACGCCTTCTGCAAAAGTGGCGGTCTTGAAGCTCGGGCGCGGGTCGCGGCCGGGCTTTTCCAGTTCGGCGATGATATCCTTGACGGTCGGCAGACCGAAGGTCTCGTCGATGAACCGCTTCGGGTCGAGCGCCTTGAGCGCCGCGCTGTCGCCCATCAGCGAGCGCAGGTCGCGGCCGCAGGCGGCGACGATCTTCTTGGCGACGCCATAGGCTTCCGGATGGACGGCGGACGAATCCAGCGGTTCCTTGCCGTTCGGAATGCGCAGGAAGCCTGCCGCCTGTTCGAAGGTACGGTTTCCGAGACGGGCGACCTTCAGCAGGTCCTTGCGGCTCGAAAAAGCGCCGTTCTGGTCGCGATGGGCGACGATCGCCTCGGCGATCGAGCGGCTGAGGCCGGAGACGCGGGCGAGCAGCGGCGCGGACGCCATGTTCAAATCGACGCCGACCGCGTTCACCGCGTCTTCGACCACCGCATCCAGCGAGCGGGAGAGTTTTCCCTGGTCGACATCGTGCTGGTACTGGCCGACGCCGATCGATTTCGGTTCGATCTTGACCAGTTCCGCCAGCGGATCCTGAAGGCGGCGGGCGATGGAAACTGCGCCGCGCAGCGACACATCGAGGCCGGGGAATTCGAGAGCGGCGGTTTCCGACGCCGAATAGACCGATGCGCCGGCTTCCGAGACGATGACCTTGGTGGGCTTCTGCCCGGGCAGGTTCAGCAGCATGTCGGCGACCAGCTTTTCCGTCTCGCGGCTGCCGGTGCCGTTGCCGATGGCGATCAGCTCGACATTGTGTTCGCGGACCAGCGAGGCGAGCTCGGCCTGGGTACCGCGGATGTCGTTCTTCGGGGGGAACGGGTAGACGGTGGTGGTTTCCAGCAGCTTGCCGGTGGCATCGACGATCGCCACCTTGACGCCGGTGCGGATGCCCGGATCGAGGCCCATCGTGGTGCGCGAGCCGGCGGGTGCGGCGAGCAGCAGGTCCTTGAGGTTGCGGGCGAACACGTGGATCGCCTCCTCCTCGGCGCGCTCACGCAATTCGCGCATCAGGTCGAGTGACAGCGAGACCGAGAGCTTGACACGCCAGGTCCAGCCGGCGGCTTCCATCAGCCAACGGTCGGCGGCCCCACGGTCGCGGATATCGAAGGCGAGCGCGATGATACGCTGGGCGGGTTTTACCGGCGACGGATCGTCCTGGTCGACTTCGATCGTCAGCGTCAGGAATTCCTCGTTCCAGCCGCGCAGCATGGCAAGCGCGCGGTGGCCGGGAGCGGTCGCCCAGCGCTCTGAATGATCGAAATAATCGGAGAACTTGGCGCCGGCCTCCTGCTTGCCGTCGACCACCCTGGCCTTCAGCGTCGCACCAGCCCGCATATGCTGGCGCAGCCGGCCGAGCAGGTCGGCATTTTCGGAGATCGTCTCGGCGACGATATCGCGGGCGCCTTCGAGCGCACCCTTCACGTCAGCGACCTCGTCCTTGACATAGGCTTCGGCAAGCTTTGCCGGATCGGCGTTGCGGTCGGCCCAGATCGCTTCGGCCAAGGGTCCGAGGCCACGTTCGCGGGCAATCTCGGCGCGGGTGCGGCGCTTCGGCTTGTAGGGGAGATAGAGGTCTTCGAGCTCGGCCTTGGTTGTGGCCTTGCCGATCTTTGCGGCAAGCTCGTCGGTCATCTTGCCCTGCGAATTGACCGAATCGACGATGGTGGAACGGCGTGCTTCGAGCTCGCGCAGATAGACCAGGCGTTCAGACAGGTTGCGGAGCTGGGTATCGTCCAGCCCGCCGGTCACTTCCTTGCGGTAGCGCGCAATGAACGGCACGGTGGCGCCCTCGTCGATCAGCCCGATCGCGGCGGCGGCCTGTTCGGGACGGGCATTGATTTCCGCGGCAATCGCGGCGGCAAGGAAACGGAGATCGGCGGCCATGGGCGTCCTCGTTCAAATGGGAGGCGCGACCATAGTCGAAGTTTGTGGCAAGGCAACGTGGCGAATGCCGGTTCCACAATTTGCTTGGCGCCAACCGTGCCGGAACGAGACATGGGGTGACCGATTGCTAACCAAGGCCCTGTGGAAAAGAACCAACGCACTCTCACCTCCGGCAAGAGGCTATTAAAATCATTCCGCCGCATGATGTGGCCGAATGGAGATACGAATGCCCAAAAACGCCGCCAGGACACTGGCATTTGACACGGCGGTCGCCAATGAAGAGCTAGAGGCTGCCATTTCCTATCTCGAACAGAAGCTGAACGATGCGTCCCTTCGGAACGAACCGGTACCTTTCCTCGCCTATCGGAACAGGGTGATCTTCCAGACGACACTGGACATCCGACGTGGCGCCAAAAATCGGCGCGGTGAATTCTGACCTTTATCGAACGCAACGGCCTCCCATCGAAACGCCATGATGGCCACAAGATGGGAGGCCACCTAAGCCTTGGCCCTTGACCTTTGCCTCCCCTCCCCTTAACCGCCGCGCAAGGCCAAGGTTTTCAGCGCAGGCGAGGGCAGGACATGAAGGTTCTCTTGATCGGTTCGGGTGGACGCGAGCACGCGCTCGCCTGGAAACTCGCCCAGTCTCCGAAACTCGGCAAACTCTACGCCGCCCCCGGCAATCCCGGCATCGCCGATCATGCCGAACTCGTATCGCTCGACATCGACGATCATGCCGCCGTCGCGGCCTTCTGCCTCGACAATGCAATCGGTCTCGTCGTCGTCGGGCCGGAAGCGCCGCTCGTCGCCGGGCTTGCGGACCATCTCCGCGCCAAGGGCATTGCGACCTTCGGTCCTTCCGCAGCCGCGGCCCAACTCGAAGGCTCGAAGGGTTTCACCAAGGACCTCTGCGCCCGCTATAATATCCCGACCGGCGCCTATCGCCGCTTCACCGACGCTGCCGAGGCCAAGGCCTATGTGCGCGAACAGGGCGCGCCGATCGTCGTGAAGGCAGACGGGCTTGCCGCCGGCAAGGGCGTCACCGTTGCCATGGTGCTCGACGAGGCGCTTGCGGCAATCGACGACTGCTTCGACGGCGCCTTCGGGTCGGCCGGTGCCGAAGTGGTGGTCGAAGCCTATCTCGACGGCGAGGAGGCGAGCTTCTTCTGCCTGTCCGACGGCAAGACGGCGCTGGCGCTGGCGACGGCCCAGGACCACAAGCGGGTCGGCGACGGCGATACCGGCCCGAATACCGGCGGCATGGGCGCCTATTCGCCCGCTCCCGTGATGACACCGGACATGGTCGCGCGCACCATGAAGGAGATCATCGAGCCGACGATCCGCGGCATGGCGACAAGCGGGCATCCCTTTACCGGCGTATTCTTCGCCGGATTGATGATCACCGCCAAGGGTCCGGAACTGATTGAATACAATGTCCGCTTCGGCGATCCCGAATGCCAGGTGCTGATGATGCGGCTGAAGAGCGACCTGCTCGACCTGCTTCATGCGGCAGCGACCGAAACGCTCGACCAGGTTTCCGCCGAGTGGAGCGACGACGTGGCGCTGACCGTGGTGATGGCCTCCAAGGGTTATCCAGGCGCCTACGACAAGGGCACCCCGATCGCCCACCTGCCGGAGGATGCTGCCGGCGGGAAGATTTTTCACGCCGGGACGGCTCTCAAGGACGGCAAACTTGTCGCAACCGGTGGCCGCGTGCTGAACGTCACGGCGACCGCCGGGACCGTCGCGGACGCGCAGGCGCGCGCCTACGGACTCGTGGACCAGGTCGAATGGGAAAACGGCTTCTGCCGCCGCGATATCGGCTGGCAGGCAGTAGCGCGCGAAAAGAGCTGAGTGCCGGAAACGCCAAGTTCATTCAAAATTTACCGATTATCCAGACGGGATAGAAACGAAGCGGCAGTAAACATTGGGAACCTCAAGAAGGATTCCCGGTCATGCGTCTCGTTCTGGCTACAGCTCTGGTGTTTGCAAGCGGTTCCGCTTTCGCGTCGTCGATCACGGTGATCAACAGCACACATCAGCCAGGCGTCAGTATCGTCACCAAGACCTGCGCAAGCTGCCCGGTCGCCGTGGCGCCGACATCGGACGAGGCAGCCTACAAGGTTCCCGATCTGCCGGCCGGCACCCAGAAGACGGAAATCATCGAGATCAACGGTGAGAAGAAGCTGGCGCGCACCGAAGCCTGGCTCGGCGGCTCGCCGGTGGTCCATGTCAGCAAGCTGCCCAAATGGATGGCTGAGGAAAAGGCCATTGCCGAGCTTCACCCGACGACCAACGGCTCGACCCAGACGCAGATCGTCGCCGCCGAAGCACCGAGTGACGGCATCGATACCGACGCCATGACCAGTGCCGTGAAGACAATCGGCGACGCGTCGGTCGGAATTGCCGAAGCTTCGCTCGCGCCGAAGCCGCTGGCCCTCGACATGTTCGAGCTGCGCACCAACCGGTTCTAAGTTAGAAAATCATTATATTTACATAGCAGAAAGTGCTTCTGGAACGCCGTTTCACGGCATGCGCGCAAATTGTGCATCATCAAATCCGACCTGCTCAAAATATTTGCGTTCGGGCCTGTCAAGACCCCGATAATTAAATTTTTATTCAAATGTTCGAGATCACTCTCCCGTCATAGTGCGATGTGAGCACGTGACCGGCGCAGGACGCGCTTCCCCAAAAACTTCGCCCCGCTCCGGCTCCTCCGGGAGAGTTCGGCTGCCTGAAAGTGAGTCGAAACATGAAGAATCTCAAGATTTCCCACCAGTTATTGACCATGGTGGCAGTGCTCATGGTGGCTTTTACCGCCGTCACCTACTATCAGATCCGCACGTCGATCGCCTCCATCTATGCCGAGCGCTACGAAATGCTGCGCACCCAGGTGGAATCGGGCATTTCCATCCTGCAATCCTATTACGACCGGGAAAAATCGGGCGAGCTGAAGCGCGAGGACGCGCAGAAATTGGCTTACGCAACCGTGGCAGGGATCAAATACGAGCCGGCCGGCTACATCTTCGGCCTGAACTACGAGACGGTGACGCAGTTCCACTTCAATTCCAAACTGATCGGCGTGAACCAGAAGGGTCAGCCGGACAAGATGGGCAACCTGTTCCGCGAAGAGATGGTCGCCAAGGGCCGTGCCGGCGGCGGCGTTACCACCTATTACTGGGAAAAGCCCGGCATGCCGGCTGACAAGGTCTTCGAAAAGGCCGCCTATTCCCGCGCCTTCGAGCCTTGGCAGCTCATTGTCGGCACAGGCGTTTACACCGACGACCTCGACGCCAAGATCAACAAGACGATCCTGGAAGTGGTCGGCATCGGCTTCGTCGCCTTCCTGTTCGCACTCGGCGTCGCCGTCCTCGTCATCCGCAACATCACCAAGCCGCTCGCCGCCGTGCACACGGCGCTGGAGGCCGTCGCCGACGAAAACGTCACCGCGACGATCCCGCATACGGACATGTCGAACGAAGTGGGCATGATGGCGAAGGCCACCCAGGCTCTGCAGGAAAAGATCCGCGAACGCCACGCCATGGCCGATCGCGAGGAAAAACAGAAGACGGAACTCGATCGCGAGCGCCAGCAGAATGTCGATATGCAGCAGCAGGAAGCCGCGCTGCAGACCCGCGTGGTCTCCACCATCGGCGAAGCGCTGGAAGCGCTTGCCCAGGGAGACCTCACTGTCCGCTGCAGCGATCTCGGAGCGCGTTACGAGACGTTGCGCCACAACTTCAACGAAGCGCTCGCCCATCTCGAAGCAGCGATGAGCAAGGTCAATGCCAAGGGCATCGATATCGGCGGCTCGAAGGAAGAAATCCGCCGCGCCTCAAGCGAGCTGTCGCAACGCACCGAACGCCAGGCCGCCAATCTCGAAGAGACGTCGGCGGCGCTCGACGAACTCACCGTCGCCGTTCGCCAGACGGCCGAAGGTGCACACGAGGCGGCCCAGCGCGTCACCTCGGTCAGCGCCGAGGCCACCCGTTCCGACCAGATCGTCGCTCAGGCGATCGACGCGATGGGCGGCATCGAACATTCGTCGGACGAGATCTCCAAGATCATCGGCGTCATCGACGATATCGCCTTCCAGACCAATCTTCTGGCATTGAACGCAGGCGTCGAAGCGGCCCGCGCTGGCGAATCCGGCAAGGGTTTTGCGGTCGTTGCCCAGGAAGTCCGCGAACTCGCCCAGCGCTCCGCCGCTGCGGCAAAGGAGATCAAGGATCAGATCTCGCGTTCTTCCGGACAGGTGCAGAACGGCGTCCGCCTCGTCGGCGAAGCCGGCGAAGCCCTGAAGCGGATTTCCAACCAGGTGAAGGCGGCGAGCGACATCGTCGGCAAGATCGCCCATTCGGCTTCCGAACAGGACACCACGCTGCGCTCGATCTCGTCGTCGCTGAACCAGCTCGACGCTGCGACCCAGCACAATGCGGCGATGGCGGAAGAAACCACCGCCTCGGCCGAAGCGCTTGCCGCCGACACCGATGAACTGCTGAGCCTGATCAGCAGCTTCCGCATCAGTGCAGGCCAGGACACCGGCTACAATGCCGGCGCCGGCAACCTCAACCGCGTCGCGCAGAAAATGCGCCGGGCCAGCTAATTAAAGTTAGTCGGGGGACGGGGAACCGCCGGGTCGAAAGATCCGGCGGCTTGCATCATAAGAGAGAATTAGCCTAAGTATAAATACGAAACTCAAGTCTACAACCGTAGATTTTAGATATTATTGTCAAATCTTTTCGATTTATGGAGCATTAGTGTTCCGAATTCCCTTTATTGTCGACAACTTTAAATACACAGCCCCATGAAAACATACACGTAATTTTTCCAGGTATTAAATATCCTTCCTGAAATTCGCTTTTGTTAAATTTTTATTCAAATATTGCACCATATTCTCTCAAGTGTGCGATGCAGCACATCTCCATGCGCAGAAGCGCCTCTCCATTCAGAATCATTCTTCCAAGTCGCTCGAGGCGAGCTCAATCACTTATGGAACGAACATGAAAAACCTGAGGATTTCAAACCAGCTCGTCCTGCTGGTTCTGGCCCTGATCGCCGGCTTCGCCGTCGTGACCTATTTCGAACTCCAGACCTCGACGCGGGCTATCTATGCCGAGCGGTATGGAATGCTGCGGACCCAGGTGGAGTCAGGTATCGGCATCCTCAAGAAGTTCCAGCAGCGTGAGGCGGCCGGTGAGCTGACGCGCGCAGAAGCCCAGAAACAGGCCTTCGTCGCAGTCTCCGCCATGAGCTTCCAGCCCGACGGCTATCTCTTTGCCTATGACTACGACGTGAAGATGCTGATGCATCCCGATCCGAAGAAGGTCGGCGAGAGCGGCAAGGGCAAACCTGATTCCGCCGGGAAACTGTTCCGCGACGAAATGGTCTCCGTTGGCAAATCCGGCGGCGGAATTGTCGACTATATGAGCACGACCAAGCCCGGTCTGCCTGATGGCAATTTTTCGAAGAGTTCCTATGCGAAGGCATTCGAGCCCTGGCAGATGGTCCTTGCGACAGGCGTCTACACCGACGACCTGCAGGCACAGATTCGCGGAATGGTGCTGGACGCACTCGCTACCGGCGCCTTCGCGTTGATAATCGCCCTTGCGGCTGCCTATGTGGTGATCCGCGGCATCACCAAGCCGCTCGCCGCCGTGCATGGCACGCTTCAGGCGGTCGCCGACGAAAACGTCACGATCGCCATCCCGCATACGGACATGTCGAACGAAGTGGGCATGATGGCGAAGGCCACCCAGGCGCTGCAGGAAAAGATCCGCGAACGCCATGCCATGGCCCATCGCGAGGAAAAGCAGCGCCAGGAGCTCGACCGCGAACGCCAGCAGAACCTCGACGGCCAGCAGCAGGAAGCCGCAAGCCAGGCCCGCGTGGTCTCCACCATCGGCGAAGCGTTGGAATCACTCGCCCAAAGCGACTTGACGATCCGCTGCGGCGATCTCGGCCCGCGTTACGAGACGCTGCGCCACAACTTCAACGAAGCACTCGCCCATCTCGAAGCGGCGATGAGCAAGGTCAATGCCAAGGGCATCGACATCGGCGGCTCGAAGGAAGAAATCCGCCGCGCCTCAAGCGAGCTGTCGCAACGCACCGAACGCCAGGCCGCCAATCTCGAAGAGACGTCGGCGGCGCTCGACGAACTCACCGTCGCCGTTCGCCAGACGGCCGAAGGTGCACACGAGGCGGCCCAGCGCGTCACCTCGGTCAGCGCCGAGGCCACCCGTTCCGACCAGATCGTCGCTCAGGCGATCGACGCGATGGGCGGCATCGAACATTCGTCGGACGAGATCTCCAAGATCATCGGCGTCATCGACGATATCGCCTTCCAGACCAATCTTCTGGCATTGAACGCAGGCGTCGAAGCGGCCCGCGCTGGCGAATCCGGCAAGGGTTTTGCGGTCGTTGCCCAGGAAGTCCGCGAACTCGCCCAGCGCTCCGCCGCTGCGGCAAAGGAGATCAAGGATCAGATCTCGCGTTCTTCCGGACAGGTGCAGAACGGCGTCCGCCTCGTCGGCGAGGCCGGCGAGGCCCTGAAGCGGATTTCCAACCAGGTGAAGGCGGCGAGCGACATCGTCGGCAAGATCGCCCATTCGGCCTCCGAACAGGACACTACGCTGCGCTCGATCTCGTCTTCGCTGAACCAGCTCGACGCGGCGACCCAGCACAATGCGGCAATGGCGGAAGAAACGACCGCCTCGGCCGAAGCGCTTGCCGCCGACACCGATGAGTTGCTGAGCCTGATCAGCAGCTTCCGCATCAGTGCAGGCCAGGACACCGGCTACAATGCCGGCGCCGGCAGCCTCAACCGCGTCGCGCAGAAAATGCGCCGCGCGAGCTGACCAAAGTTAGTCGGGGGACGGGGAACCGCCGGGTCGAAAGATCCGGCGGTTTTTTATTTGGGTCAGGATCAGGCGGCTGCCACTGCCAGGTGGATGCCCGAGCTTTCCTGCAATTGCCGGATGACATTGAACAGATTATCGGCGCGCGGATTGCCTTTAGGCCCGAACATTCGCATCAGGCTCTTGGCCGGCATATCGACCTTTTCGGCCAATCTTTCGAAACCGATCGTGGCGTTGATGAAGTCGCGCAGCACGCTCTTACCGGTTTCGAGATCACCTTCCAGAAGAAGTTCAACCGCATCCGAAAGCAAAGCGGCGCGAAATGCCGGATCCTGATCCAGCCGGGCCTTCACCGTTTCCTTGAATTCGCGTGTCAGGGCCATCTCAGCTTCCCTTCCTGGATTTGTAGTTCTGCCAATAGCCAAGCGCGGTCTCGATATCATTTTGCTGGCGTTGTTTGGTTCCGCCGACCAACAGGATCACCAGTTGCTCGCCGTCCCGACCGAAATAGATTCGGTAGCCGGGCCCATAATCGATCCGGTATTCCAGCACTCCGGCGCCGACCGACTTCACATTCGAGAGGTTGCCTTGTCCGATCCGCGTCAGCGCAATCGTCACCTTCGAGGCCGCACGGGACTCGATCTTCGAAAACCACCGCCCGAAAGGGCTCGATCCATCTGGTTCAAGGTATTCGGTGATCTTCATTGGATGATGGTAACATATGCGTCACCATAATCCAATAGCGTCGGATGTTCAGCCGCTGATCTTGGAAAAGTCCGCGACGGTCGCGGTTGCTTCGCGGATGGCCTTCAGGAGGGCCAGGCGGTTGGCGCGGATGGCGGCGTCCTCGTCGTTGACGAGCACGTCCTCGAAAAATTTGTCGACGGGGGCACGGAGTTTCGACAGGGCTTCCATGGCCGAGCGGAAGTCTTCCCTGGCGACGGCCTCGGCCGCTTCCTTCGAGGCGACGACGATCGCTGCCCAGAGCGCCTTTTCGGCATCGAGCCTCAGCAGTTCTTCCGAAACGCCATCGGCGACGACGGTGCCCTTCTTCTCTTCCGCGGCGAGCAGCTGCACGGCGCGTTTGGTGCCGGCGAGCAGGTTCTTGCCGTCTTCCGAGGTGATGAACGCCGTCAGCGCCTTGACGCGGCGGTCGACCATCAGGAGGTCGTCGGAGTCCGGGGTGAGGACCGCGTCGATCAGGTCGTGGCGGGCGCCCTGGTCGCGGAGGTAGACTTTGAGGCGGTCGTGGAAGAAGGAGAGGAGGTCGGCAAGATTTCGCCTACTTCTTACAACCCATTCAGATTCCCGCAGATTTTCGAGATATTCAAGGGGCAAATCCAAAGTGAAATTGTCCCAATGTTGAGCTATGAAGGCCTTGATCTCATTGCTTAAAGGTGCAGGAAAAGAATCCCCCAAGGCTTCACTCCGCGATGAGCCGCTTTTAAGAGCCAACCACCAGCTATAATAGTTCTGGAAATGATCGATAATCGCATTCTCGATCAGAGAGACCCGGGTTTTTCGCTCAAGCAAAATCCGTACGACGCCGAGCGCAGCGCGGCGCAGCGCATAAGGATCCTTTGAGCCGGTTGGCTTCTCATCAATAATCCAGAAACCAACGAGTGTATCGAGCTTGTCGGCGAGTGCGACAGTGATCGCCACCCGGTCTTCCGGAACGCGGTCGGAGGGGCCTTGCGGCTTGTAGTGGTCTTCGATGGCGGCGGCGACGGACGCATCTTCGCCCTGCAGCGCCGCATATTTACGGCCCATCAAGCCCTGCAGTTCAGGAAATTCGCCGACCGCCTCGGTACGAAGGTCGGCCTTGGCCAAGACCACGGCGCGATCGACGAGGGCCGGATCGGCGCCCGTGACCTTCGCCAATTCCTGAGCCAGTGCGCGGATGCGGGCGACGCGTTCGCCCTGTGTCCCGAGCTTGGCGTGGAACGTCACGTTCAGCGCGTCGAGCTTTGCCATGCGCTGGTCGAGTGGCTTCTTGAGGTCCAGGTCGAACTTCGCAGCTGATGCTTCCAGCGTGTCGAGGTCGGGCATGTCGCCCTGGTCGCGGGTCCAAAAATGCTTGGCGTCGGAGAGACGGGCGCGCACGACCTTGCCGTTGCCGTGCATGATCTCCTTGCCGCCGTCCTTCGCCTCGATGTTCGAAATCAGGATGAAGCGGTTGGAGAGCCCTTCCCCGCCGGCCTGCGGGCGGGTGACGAAACATTTCTGGTTGGTCTTGATGGTCAGGCGGATGATTTCGGACGGGATTTCGAGATAGTCCTGTTCGAATTCGCCCATCAGCACATGCGGCCATTCGACGAGGCCGGAGACTTCCTCCAGAAGGCCCTCGTCCTCGACTAGGTCGAGCCCGTTGGCGAAGGCGAGATCGCGGGCATCGTGCAGGATGACGTCCTTGCGGCGATCGGCATCGAGCATGACCTTCGCCTTTTCGAGGCTCGTCACGTAGTCGTCGAAACGGCGCACGGTGATGGCGGCAGGCGCATGGAACCGATGGCCGTAAGTGATGTTGCTGGCGGTCAGCCCGTCGATCTCGAAGGGGATGACCTGGGTTTCGTCATGTTCCGGGCCGAAAACGCAGACGATCGACTGCAGCGGGCGCACCCAGCGCAGGCTTTCCGGACCTTTGCCGTCAATGCCGGCGAAACGCGCGCCCTTCGGCATGGAAGCGGCACCCCAGCGCATCGATTTCGGCCACGGGAAATTGCGGATGATGCCGGGCATCACCTCGGCGATGATCTCTTCCGCCGGACGGCCGGGCCTGGCGATGACGGCGACGTAGAAATCGCCCTTCTTCGGGTCGTTGACGACCTGGGCCTCGGAGACCGACGAAAGACCCGCACCGCGCAAAAAGCCGGCGATGGCGCCTTCCGGCGCGTCGGTGCGCGGACCCTTGCGTTCCTCGCGCTGATCTGCCGAGCGAGCCGTCAGGCCGCGGATATCCAGCGTCAGGCGACGCGGCGTCCAGTACTCGCGCGCACCCTCATAGGTCAGGCCCGCTTCCACCAGCGCGTCGGTGACGAGCTTTTTCAGGTCTCCCGCCGCCTTGCGCTGCATGCGGGCGGGAATTTCCTCCGAGCGGAGTTCGAGAAGCAGATCGGGCATGATGATGTCTTTGCGCTAACAATAAGGTCGCGGCGGACTTAGCAAGCCCGTCGCCAAAAGTCATCAGTCGGATTGGGGAAAGTCTCTACCAGCCGCCTCCGCCGCCACCGCCTCCGCCGCCACCGGACGAACCGCCGGAAAAGCCGGAGGAGGAGGACGAGGATTTTGGCGCGGGGATGGTCGAGGCGATGGTGGAGGCCATCGAGGAGGAGAAACCGCCGATGCGGTCGCCGAAATTGGATCCGTAATTGCCGCTATACCAGCCGGGCGCATAGGCGCCGGCGGCAGCGCCTGCCGCGGCGCTTGCAAGCCAGGTCTCGAATGTGTTGCTCCACGGCTTTTCGACGCCGAGCGCTACCGCATAGGGCAGAAGCTTTTCGAAATGCTGCGGCGACATGGTAGGGGCGCCGGCCGTGTTCATGCGGTCCTTTTCGGCGAGCGTCAGGTAGATGCGCAGGCCCTCTATGCCATCCATCAGCTTGCGGCCGAGCGGCGTCGGCGCACCTATCAGGAAGAAGAAGATGACGTTGGCGAGCACGATGCCGCCGACCGAGACCAGGATCGGCCAATGCTCGTTGCCGGTCATCTCCGACAGGACCGCCACGAGGATGGCCGAGCCGATCGAGATCGCAACGAGGCCGATGACGCCGAGGATAACGACCGAGACGATTTTCGATAACAGCGACGAGCCGCGGCGGAAGCCCTTGCCGAAACCAACGGCAAGGAAACCGAAGACCACGGCGAAAAACGCGGTGATGATCAGCAGGGCGATCATGTCCGGTTCGAGATTGCCGAACACCAGCAAAGCCACGATGGAAAGCACGCTCAGGATGACGCCGCCGATCACGTAACCCTTGTTGCCGTTGTAATATTGGCCGCGATGTTCCTTCTCGATCGCCTGGCGGAAACTCGCGCCGATCGACTGGACAGTGGTGCCGTGGGCCTCGTCGATGATCAGTTCCTGCCCCTTGGCCCCGATGGAGCCGAGGATCGAGGCCTGGCCGATCGGCACCGCCCTCGGCACTGCCTTGTCGGTGCGCCGGATGACGATCTTTTCCGCGAGATCCTCCAGCGTCACATAACCCTTGACCGCCAGATCCAGCGCGCTTGCGGCAAACGCCGTCCAGCCGCCGCCGGAAAAGCCCTTGTTGTCGATGTAGTTGACCAGAGCCGGCGACAGCCCCTCCGGCGCATCCCAGCGCGGCACGACGACACCCCGATCCGGGTCGCGACCGACGCGGACCCAGAACGCGGCATAATAACCGACGACGAGGACAAGGCCGACGATCGAGATGATCGTCCCGATATTGTCGCGCCACCACCACGCGCTTTCCTGATCCCTGGACGGAGGGGCTACAACCCCCTTGGGAAAGCCCGCGACGATCGTCAGGCCCTCCTGCGCGCCGAGCGGCCTTGTGGTCGAGAACACCGCCTGATTGCCATTCGCCTGCATGCGGGCATTGCGGGCGGTGGAGCCGAGCGGGCCGGTATAGGCGGCGGTCTGGGTTATCCGCGCGCTGCCCGGCAGGGTCACCCGCGCCGAGGCCTGGGCGATGCGGAATTCCCAGCCATTGCCGGTGGCGTTCCAGTAAAGCTCGTCATGGTCGTCGAAATAGCGGATCTGCCGATCGGTCTTGTAGGTGAAAACGAAGGTGTGTTCGCCATCCCGGAGGAAGACGTCCTTGTCGCCGGAATAGATGCGGATGCCGCCGGTAACGCTTTCCGTATGGAAGGGTTCGGCCTGGCCGTCGCGGGTGACGGAAACGACCTCGAAGCCGACCCGCACGGTGCGGCCGGCCGCATCCGTCATGGTCAGCGGGAAGTCGCGAAACAGGCCGCGCTTGATCCTGTCGCCTTCCGCATTGGCGACAATCGTTTCGGCAACCGTCAGGTCGCCGTTTTCCGCGACCTGGATGTCGGAATGATAGGAGCGGATATATTCCTCCGTCGCGGCGGGCAGCGCCGCCGACAAGGAGAAAAGTAATGCCAGGCCAAGGCCGGAGAACCACCGCATCACGACATTCCTCCTCTTCGGCACCAGCCGATCCGGGTTTTCCGCTTAAACTATGTCCGTATATTCGACGCCGAGTGAGGCCAGCACGTCCCAATAGCTGGGGAAGGTCTTGGCGACGCAATCCGGATCGAGAATGGTGATGCCGCCGATCATCAACCCGGCAAGCGCAAAGCTCATGGCAATGCGATGGTCGGCGAAGGTGTTGATCTCCGCCGGCAGGGTCTGGCCGGCAAGCGACCGGTCGGAGGCGACGATCAGGTCGTCGCCCTCTTCCGTCGCAAGGCCGTCGCGAATGGCGTTGAGGCCGAGCGAGAGCGCCCTCACCCGGTCGCATTCCTTGACGCGCAGGTTGGCGATACCGGTAAAACGCACCGGCGTTTCGTTGAAGGCGGCGAGCACGGCAAGCGTCGGGATCGCGTCCTGCATCTGCGAGCCATCGATTTCGGCCGGCAGGTGCGGGAACTGCGCGATCACTTCGTAAGCCTTGGCATCCGGCTGGGTGAAGGCGGTGGCCGCCACGCCGAGATCGATGGCGCCACCGGTCAGCACCTCGGCGGCCCAGAGATAGGTGGCGGCCGACGCGTCCGGTTCAATCACGAAATCCGCCGCGCGATATCCGGTCGGTTCGACCTTCCATGTCGCCGCATCGATCTGCTCGACCTTGGCGCCGAAAGCCTGCATGGCGGCGAGCGTCAGGTCCACATAACCGCGGGCGCCGATTTCCGCGCCGGCCAGCGCAACCGTCAAGGGGGCGTTGGCGCCTTGGCTGACAAGCGGCCCCGCCATCAGCAGCGCCGAGACGTATTGGCTGGAGAGACCGGCATCGATCTCGACGCGGCCGGAGGCGAAATGGCCATTGCCGCGAACCGTCACCGGCGGGCAGCCGGTCGGCGCTTCGGCATCGATGCCGAGCGATTTCAGGGCGGCGACCAGCGGGCCGATCGGCCGCTTGCGCATGTGTTCGTCGCCATCGACGACGACGGTGCCCGCAACGGAAGCGACAGCCGCCGTGAGGAACCGGGTCGCGGTGCCGGCGTTGCCGAGGAACAGCGGGGTAGAGGGCGGCAGAAGCTTGCCGCTGCCGGTGACGACAAAGGTGGTCTCGTCCGGCTCGTCGACCGAAACGCCCATGGCCCTCAAAGCGTCGGCCATGTAGCGCGTGTCGTCGCTGCGCAGGGCGCCGGTCAACCGGCTGGTGCCGCTGGCAAGGCCTGCCAGAAGCAGCGCACGGTTGGTGATCGACTTGGAACCCGGCGGCATGGCGCGTCCGGAAAGCGGCTTGCCCGGCGGCAGGATGGTGAGTTTGGCTCTACCCATGATATTCGTCTCTTAACGCCAATGGAATGCCGCAACGAGCGGCCGACCGCGCTCTTAAACCGTTGCGGCACGAAGGTCCAATGGCGGATTTCAGAACTTGACGGTCGGGACCGCCCGATCGGCGGCGTTCTCGATCTCGAAATACTCGCGCTTCGAGAAGCCGAACTGGCCGGCGACGAGGTTGTTGGGGAAGCTCTCGACCTTGACGTTCAGATCGCGAGCCGCACCGTTATAGTACCGCCGCGACATCTGGATCTCGCTTTCGATGGTTTCGAGCGAGGCCTGCAGTTCGGAAAAATTCTCGTTCGCCTTGAGGTCCGGATAGGCCTCGGCAAGTGCTATGATCTTGCCGAGTGCCTGGCCGAGCAGGCCTTCCGCCTGGGCGCGACCGGCGACGTCGCCTGCCGGCACCGCCTGCGCCTGGTTGCGCAGCTTGACGACTTCCTCGAACGTGCCCTTTTCGTGGGCTGCGTATCCCTTGACCGTCTCGATCAGGTTCGGGATCAGGTCGGCGCGGCGCTTCAATTGAACGTCGATGCCGGACCACGCCTCCTCCGCCATCTGGCGCGCTTTGACGAGGCCGTTGTAGATCATAACGACGTAGAATGCGACGAGAACAATTATGCCGATCAAAATGTACATCTGAGTCTCCCGACTTGCCATTGCGATGGGACAGTAGAGGCCTGGTATAAAAAAGTGGTTGAAGTCATCGATTATTTTTCATGGTCAATTTTTTGACTTACCGCAAAGTCCCGACCGTCCGGATACCCTAGATTCTCTTACAGAAAAACGGGCGATTCCAAAGATTCGGCCCCACCTCAAAACAATCTGGATGGAATTGCCATGGCGTGCCTGGTGCGAACCGCCAATGTGCTGGCGTTTGCCGTGCTGTTTTTTCAGTACGGGGTAATGATGAGGCCCCCGGAGCCGGCCGGCACGCGCCGGTTTCTGCAGATCTACGCAGGACAGCTTCCAACCGGTGCCTACCCGACAATCAAACCTATCTGGCAGTTGGGCACGCAGTGGACCGGAGGCGTTTGAACGGTTCGCCGCGCAGCGTCAATCCCGCTCCAAAACCCGGACCTCAGGCGGCCCGGCCGAAATTCGCACCACCGGCATCGGTCATCAGGAAGGCCTCGCCGCAGGCTTTCGCCAGCGTGCGGACGCGCAGGATATAGCTCTGGCGTTCGGTGACCGAGATCACTCCGCGGGCATCCAGCAGGTTGAAGACGTGGGACGCCTTGATGCACTGGTCATAGGCGGGGAAGACGCATTTGTGCAGCATCTGGTTGGCGTTCGCGCCCGGAGCGCCGGCCGCGAGCAGCGCCTGGCATTCCTTTTCCGCGTCGATAAAATGCCGGTGCAGCATGGCGGTATCGGCAAATTCGAAGTTATGGCGGGAATATTCCTGCTCGGCCTGCAGGAAAACGTCACCATAGGAGATCTTTTCCTCGCCCTCGCGACCGTTGAAATTGAGCTCGTAGATGCTGTCCACGCCCTGCAGATAAGTGGCGAGGCGTTCGAGACCGTAAGTCAGTTCGCCGGCGACCGGCGCGCATTCGATGCCGCAGACCTGCTGGAAGTAAGTGAACTGCGAGACTTCCATGCCGTCGCACCAGCATTCCCAGCCGAGGCCCCAGGCGCCGAGCGTCGGGCTTTCCCAGTCGTCCTCGACAAAACGCACGTCGTGCAGCAGCGGATCGAGGCCGATTGCCGCGAGCGAGCCCAGATAGAGTTCCTGCAGGTTCGGCGGGTTCGGCTTCAGGATGACTTGGAACTGGTAATAATGCTGCAGCCGGTTGGGGTTTTCGCCGTAACGACCGTCGGACGGACGACGCGACGGCTGCACATAGGCAGCCTTCCACGGCTTCGGCCCAAGGGCACGCAGCGTGGTGGCCGGATGGAAGGTACCGGCACCGACTTCCATGTCGTAAGGCTGCAGGATCGCACAGCCCTTGTCCGCCCAGTAATTCTGGAGCGCGAGGATCAGCCCCTGGAAGGAGCGGGTCGGAGACATGTGGTCGGGCAGCTCGGTCATGGCCATATCTGTGTCGGTTCGAGGATGCGGACGAGTGCCACGCATCAGGGGCACGGGTCAAGGATTTATGCGTTTGGGGCGGTTGCGGGGATGCCGAAACGGCACGATCCATGTTAAGGTTCGCCCGTTCTTCCGGCGAAAGACCATGAACGTCAAGAACAGCTTCACCTTGTCCGAGCGCTCTCTGCGACTTGCCGAAAAGCTCGTTGAGGACGGTCAGTTTCCGTCCGTCGAAAAAGTCCTCGAGGCCGGCATCGAGAGCCTGCTGAGGGATGAGGAAAGTTCCGCTCATGAGGATCCGCTGATCGGCATGAAGGACGAAATCCGCCGCCGCGCGAAGCTGCCGCGAGATCAGTGGCTGCCGTGGGATGGAGATGAGATGGCTGCGCGCGTCCGCGAGCAGCTCGCGGAAAAGCGTAGGATCAACGGAACGGATTTATAACCGTAAGCGTCCCTTCGACGATCAAGCCGTCCTGAAGATCTTCCGAGTAATAGCGCGTGCAATTGGCTTCTAAAGCTGCTGCCACCATCAACGCATCATAGAAGGCGAAATTGTATCGCCCGACAAGCTTTAAAGCGGTCATTGTCATCTGCTGATCCATGGGAACGATCATTGACGCCAATCTGGAAAGAACCTCGATCGCTTCCTCAATCTGCTCCAGCGGATGTTTAAGCTTCTTCCGCGCCACGTTTGCGAACTCGTTCAGCCCCTGAGTACTGAGGACGAATGGAGAGGCCATTAATTGCTGGGCGGCCGCTGCTCGTGGGTCTTTGGTGAAGGCGTAGACGATGATGTTGGTGTCCAAAAAATTCGCGACCGTCGGCATCAGCGCGAATTCGCCTCGTCACGATCGAACTTCCAGTCAGGAGGCAAGTCCCATTTGAAGGATTTGAGCTTTTCGAGTGCTTTCCGCCGGGTATCGTCGCGCTCGATTTCAAATACGGCGGCATCCGCGACACGCACAGCAATATCATCGCCTTCCTTGAGGCCCAAAGCGTCGACCACGGACGCCGGAATCCGGATTGCGAGACTATTTCCCCACTTGGCGACCTGCATCACACGCTCCTATGATATACTTCGCAAACGTATATCATCAATCTGCCCTTTTGATAATAGGTCACTCCTCCTCCCTCTTCACCCTATACTCCCCCGTCGTCGGGTCCGGTTCCAGGGTGCCGATCGCGCCGGTCTGGCGTTCCTTTTCCTCGCGGCGGGTGCGCGATGACAGTCTTTCGGCGTCCTTGATGAACTTCTTGTAGAGCATCCAGCCGCCGCCGATGACGATGATCAGAAATAAAAGCTGCGCCATTTCCCCTCTCGCGCTATCCTGACGACCTCAAAGGCCGTAGCGGCTCCACATTGCCTTTTCTTCCAGGCTCGCCGCAAGTCCCGTGACTGCGCCTGCGGCGATTTCTCCAGCCTTGCCCTCGCCGAAGACGACGCCGGGCACGCGGCGGCCGAACAGGGTACGGGCGCTGCCGATCAGTTCCAGCTTCGTATCCTTGCCGTAACGGCGCTTGAGGACCTCGCGCATGTCGCCGAGACTGTCGACTAGGCCGAGATCGAGGCCGCGCAAACCGCTCCAGAACAGGCCCGAAAAGATCGTCGCGTCGTCGGCGAGCCGCTCGCCGCGGCGCATCTTGACCATCTCGATGAAGACCTTGTGGATTTCGAGCTGCAGGGCCTTCAGGTATTCGATGTCGCCTTCCTTTTCCGGCTGGAAGGGATCGAGGATCACCTTGTTCTCGCCGGCGGTATAGACGCGGCGCTCGACGCCGATCTTGCGCAACAGTTCCGGAAAGCCGAAACCGCCGGACACGACACCGATCGAGCCGACGATGGAGGTCGGATCGGCAAAGATTTCATCCCCGGCGAGCGCGATCATATAGCCGCCCGAGGCCGCGACATCCTCGACGAAGACCAGCACCTTCTTGTTCTTTTCTTCCGCCAGCGAGCGGATGCGCTGGAAGATCAGGCGCGACTGGACGGGCGATCCGCCTGGCGAATTGATCGAGATCGCGACGACCGGCGCATCCTTCTTGGCGAAGGCCTTGTCGAGCATCGGCGCCACGCCGGCCAGGTTGAGGCTCTGCTTGAACTGGCTGCCGCCGGCCATGATCGCTCCGTGAAGCCGCACGACGGGAATCGTCAGCCCCTTCTTACGGAACCGTTTCGGCATCAACCTCTTCAAAAACCCGGCCATTTCTTTTCCTTCTGTCGCGTTCGGCTCTGCCAAAGCATGTATGTGACGGATTTTCAAACGCAATGGCTGCGCCGCTTAAAGCAGGATTTTGATTTTCTAGTTGCGAATGACTTGCATTACCATTCCAACAAGGCATTATCCGCTCGCAAACGAAGAGAGTGTGACAATGGACGTTTTGGGTTCGAAGCAGGAAAGCGGCTGGCGGAACAAGCGGGGAGAGGCATCGCTTTCCGACGTCCATCGAAGCATCGACATCTCCCAATCCGGATCCCGTTGGCGGCGGCTCGCTGCCTTTGCGGGGCCGGGTTACCTGGTCGCAGTCGGCTACATGGACCCCGGCAACTGGGCGACCTCGCTCGCCGGCGGGTCGAAGTTCGGCTATGCGCTGCTCGCGGTCGCGCTGCTTTCCAACCTGATGGCGATCGTGCTGCAGTCGCTCTGTGCGCGCCTTGCGATCGCATCGGGCCGAGATCTGGCTCAGGCCTGCCGCGACGCGTTCCCGAAATGGGTTTCCATCCCGCTCTGGGCACTTGCCGAAATCGCCATCATCGCCACCGACATCGCCGAAGTGATCGGCACCGCCATCGGCCTCAACCTGATCTTCGGCATTCCGCTCGAGCTCGGCGTGCTGATCACGGCACTCGACGTTTTCATCATCCTTTACCTGCAGAAGATGGGTTTCCGCTGGGTCGAAGCCTTCATCATCACCCTGCTCGGCGTCATCGCCGTCTGCTTCGCAATCCAGATCTTCCTCGCCGATCCGCAGTGGGGCGGCGTCATCCGCGGCTTCTTCCCGACAACCGAGATCGTCACCAATCCGGAGATGCTCTATCTGGCGCTCGGCATTCTCGGCGCGACCGTCATGCCGCACAATCTCTACCTGCATTCCGGCATCGTGCAGACCCGCAACTATGGCCACACCCTGCCGGAAAAGAAGGAAGCACTCACCTATGCAACGATCGACTCCACCGTCGCGCTCTGTTTCGCACTGTTGATCAATGCCTCGATCCTGATCCTCGCGGCAGCCGCCTTCAACAGCACCGGGCGGACTGAGGTAGCCGAGCTCGGCGAAGCCCATTCGCTGCTGGCGCCGCTGCTCGGCCTTGCCATCGCACCGACGCTTTTCGGGATCGCCCTGCTCTGCTGCGGCCTGAACTCGACGGTGACGGCGACGCTTGCGGGTCAGATCGTCATGGAAGGCTTCCTCAAGATGAAGCTGCAGCCTTGGATCCGCCGGCTGATCACCCGGGCGATCGCCATCATTCCGGCTGCGTTCGTGACGATATGGTACGGCGATGCGGGCACGGCGGAACTGCTGATCCTGACCCAGGTCGTGCTCAGCCTTCAGCTTTCCTTCGCGGTCTTCCCGCTCGTCATGTTCACCGCCAGCAAGGCCAAGATGGGTCAACTCGTGGCGCCGATCTGGCTCTCAGGCATCGCATGGCTGATCGCCGTCGTCATCGCCGGCCTCAACGTCAAGCTTCTCGTGGATTTCGTTTCGGGCTGAGGCGGGAATAGGCGGCGCGGCCATTGTTCAGGTCGTCCACGAACGCCGAAAAAGCATGGCCATCCGCGCCATGCACGAAAAGCGGCGCCCTGAATGTCAGGCGGGCGCGCGAGCCCTTGACGGCGGTGACGAGGATGCGTGTGGCGCTTTCGTCCGGCCGAGGATGGAGAGCCGTGATTTCCAAGCCGCCGAAACGCCTGCCACAGGCGTCGATGATCTCGGCGATCGATTGCGGCCGGGCGATCAGCGACAACTGCCCGCCAGGCTTCATGATCGCGCCGGCGGTGCGGATCCAGGCTTCGAACAGATCTTCCGTCATCGCATGCGCCTCGGCCTTCAACGCATCAGGCGTCTTGCGGTCGCTGGCATCGTTGAAGGGCGGGTTCATGATCACGTGGTCATGAATTTCGTCGACAAGGCCGGCGGCGAGCCGCGGCTTTCCGGTCAGGGTCACATCCGCTTCCAGCACCTCGACGCGACCGGCCAGGAAGGCGTTTTCGGGAAGTTCCAGCGTCCTGCGCGCATAGTCGGCCATCAGCGGCGATTTCTCGATCAGCAGGACTTTCGAATGCGGCAGCCGCGCGGCGACCGCAAGACCTGCAGCGCCTGCGCCCGAACCGAGATCGGCGACGCTCACCGGCTTGTCAGCGGCGACCAGCGAAGCGAGCAGCATCGCATCGACGCCTGACCGATGCCCGCCGCCCTTCGGCTGCATGACGTGAAAGCGGCCGCGATGGAAGGCATCGACGGTGTGGGTTGGAGTGCTCATACTTTGCGGCACCATTGAGCGCTGGTAGTCGGCAGCCCCCCTCTGCCCTGCCGGGCATCTCCCCCACAGATGGGGAGATCACAAGCGGCGTGATCATCGCCCTCCCAAATACGGCGTGCCGGAAGAGAGGCCAGATAAAAATGTGCGAGAAGATACGCCGCACGTTGGTGCGCAGAATGAGACGTCAAATTTGAAGCGGCGAGCGTGCGCCCAGCCGATCTCCCAACCCGTGGGGGAGATGCCCGGCAGGGCAGAGGGGGGCGATCCGCGAGAACGCTCAATGCTAAAGCTCCGGAAAAACTGAGGACCGAGGATCCACAACCATCAAGGCCGCAGCTCCGCTTCCAGCCCCGCGTCCTTCAAGATCCGCCGAGCCTCGTCGGCGCGCTCGCCGTCGACCATCAGCCGGCGCTGCAAGAGGCCGAGAGAGCCTTCGAGCACGCTCATCGACTGGTCGGCCACCATGCAGTAGATGCCCGCATCCTTCATCAGGCTCTGGGCCAGCGACAGGATCACGATGTCGTTGGTGCGGATGATCTCCAGCATGGCTTGTTTGTTACCCCATTATATCTGGCGGGATGCGATTTGCGCTTGCCGCACTATCAGCCTCTTTCTATTGTCGTTTGAAAGATTTCGATAGGGAGGCCTGACATTGGGCGTCGTCATACCGCTTGAAGAAGGCAAAAACAAACTGGCATCCGTCAAACCGCTGGTGGATCTCACCAAGGCGGACATGGATCGGGTCAACCAGCTGATCCTTTCCAAGGCCGGCTCCGACGTGCAGATGATCCCGGAAGTCGCCAACCACCTGATCTCGTCCGGCGGCAAACGGCTGCGGCCGATGCTGACGCTCGCGTCCGCTGCCCTGTTCGGATACCAGGGCGAAGGCCATGTGAAGCTTGCGACCAGCGTCGAGTTCATGCACACGGCAACGCTGCTCCACGACGATGTGGTGGACGAAAGCGATCTGCGCCGCGGGCGTTCCACCGCACGGATGATCTGGGGAAATCAGGCAAGCGTTCTGGTCGGTGATTTCCTGCTTGGCCAGGCCTTCCGGATGATGGTGGAGGTCGGCTCTCTCGAAGCGCTCGACGTGCTGTCGGCCGCAGCGTCCGTGATCGCCGAAGGCGAAGTGCTGCAGCTTTCCGTCGCCAAGAACATGGAGACGACCGAGGACGACTATCTTTCCGTCATCCGCGCCAAGACGGCTGCGCTGTTTGCGGCCGCCGCCGAAGTCGGGCCGATCATCGCCAATGCCGACAAGGCCGGCCGGGGCGCGCTGAAATCCTACGGCATGAACCTTGGCCTTGCGTTCCAGCTCGTCGACGACGCGCTCGACTACGGCGGCAAGGCTGCCGATCTCGGCAAGAATGTCGGCGACGATTTCCGCGAGGGCAAGATCACGCTGCCCGTCATCCTCTCCTATCGCCGCGGCACCGAGGCCGAGCGCGCCTTCTGGCGCCAGGCGATCGAGAAGGGCGAGAGCAGCGACGAGAACCTGGAAAAGGCGCTCGGCCTGATCAACAAATACGGCGCCCTGAACGACACGATCGGCCGGGCGCTGCATTACGGCACGATCGCCCGCGATGCGCTGGCACCGCTTCCGGCCTCGCCGCTGAAAGCCGCTCTTCTCGAAGTGATCGACTTTTCGATCCAGCGCGTCAACTGACCGAAAGCCGCCCGCTGTCGAAGGTGTGACCGGCGCCGCCCCCATGCGGCGCTGGGGATTTCCTTGCGGACGTGCTTCAAAAAAGCCATTCTATCATGAATCAATAGGGCGGAATTGGCGGCGGTATCTCATCGAATCGCCATGCTCTTACGAAAGGCATGTTTATGCGGCAGAAATCCAGCCTTCTTCTGCTCTCCAGTGCGGCGCTTGCAACTGTTCTCCTGTTTGGAACGGTAGCCAATGCGGCGACGGCGGAAGTGAAGCCAGCGGTGAAAGACACGGTGACGTTCGGCCCTGGCAACGTGAAGACGTTTTCCGGTGCATTTCTGGCCGCACGGACAGCCGACGTCGACCACGACTACGACACTGCGATCGCGCTCTACCGCAAGGCGCTGGCTTTCGATGCCGCCAACCTGGAAATCCGCGAGCGGCTGATGATCTCGCTGTTGCTCAACGGCGATTTCGACCAGGGCCTCGCTGAAGCCAACGCGCTCAAGGACGACAAGGCCGTCGAGCGGATCACCAAGATCGTCCGCGGCCTCGATGCCCTGCGCGCCAAGAAGTTCGATACCGCCAAGAAGGTTCTTGCCTACGAAGGCCCGAACGATCTCGACCGGCTGACCCACCAGCTTCTTTCCGCCTGGGCGGATGTCGGCGCCGGCAAGGGCAAGCAGGCGATGGCCGGCATCAACAACCTCAAGGGACCGGCCTGGTACAAGGTATTCACCGATTACCATCTCGGCGCCATGGCGCTGGTGACCGGCGATATCGGCACGGCGCGGCAGCACCTCAATACCGCCGTCACCAACAAGGAAGCCGTCGCCACCGCGCCGGACACCTTTATGCGCGCGGTTATGGCGCTTGCGCGTCTCGAAGCTGCTGCCGGCAACAAGCAGAAGGCGCTGGACGCGATCTCCGTCGGTGACGGCATGGTCTCCAACTATGCGCCGCTGAAGGCCCTGCGCCAGAGCATCGAGAAAGGCCAGAAGCCCGAACAGCAGGTGAGTAATGCCGCAGAAGGCGCAGCCAGTGTCCTGTTTTCGATCGGCGGGGCGCTGAACCGCCAGGGCGCCGAGGACATGGTCTCGCTCTACCTGCAGATTTCCCATGCGCTCGACCCCAAGAGCGCCGACACGCTGATCCTGCTCGGCGGCATCGCTGAAAAGCTCAAGCAGCCGGAGCGCGCCATCAAGTTTTATGCCAGCGTCCCCGCCGATTCGCCGATGCGCCGCATTTCCGAGCTGCAGCTCGGCGTGACGCTTTCCGATACCGGCAAGGTGAACGAGGCCAAGCAGCACCTGAAGTCGCTGATCGATTC
Source organism: Neorhizobium tomejilense (assembly GCF_964254135.1). Taxonomy (NCBI): domain Bacteria; kingdom Pseudomonadati; phylum Pseudomonadota; class Alphaproteobacteria; order Hyphomicrobiales; family Rhizobiaceae; genus Neorhizobium; species Neorhizobium tomejilense. The sequence continues at coordinate 398,836 of NZ_CAXUSO020000001.1, read as the reverse complement.
CGATCCGTCCGACATCCGTAGCTACATCGCCTATGGCAGCGTGCTTTCCGATGCCAAGGACTACAAGACCATGGCGGAGACCTACGACAAGGCTGCCGAGGTCATCGGGCCTGTGCCGAAGCCCGGCGACTGGACGATCTTCTTCCAGCGCGGCATCGCCTACGAGCGGCTCAAGAACTGGGCGAAGGCCGAGCCGAACTTCCGCAAGGCGCTCGAGCTCAACCCGGAACAGCCGCAGGTCCTCAACTATCTCGGCTATTCGCTGGTCGACATGAACAAGAACCTCGACGAAGGTCTCGACATGATCAAGCGGGCCGTCGATGCACGACCGGATGACGGGTATATCGTCGACTCGCTCGGCTGGGCCTATTTCCGGATGAGCAAGTTCGACGATGCCGTGACCGAGCTGGAACGTGCGGTGCAGCTGCGTGCCGGCGATTCGACGATCAACGACCATCTCGGCGATTCCTACTGGCGCGTCGGGCGCAAGCTCGAGGCCGTCTACCAGTGGAACCGGGCTCTGATCTCGGAAGGCGAGGACATCAACCGCGAGCAGATCAAGGAGAAGATCGAGAAGGGCCTGGCGCCGCTCGATCCGAACGCCACGACTGCCGACCGCAGCCCGACGGAGCCCGTGGCACCTGCCCCGCCGGCGCCTGCCAATCCCGACAAGAAATCCTGACGCGCATGTTCCTGGACAATCCGTCATCCGACAAATGGCTCGCCGACAAGGCGGGCCTCTTCGAACTGGCGCCCGCCAAGATCAATCTCGCGCTGCACGTGACCGGCCAGCGGGCCGACGGTTATCATCGGCTCGAAAGCATCGTGACTTTTGCGGACACCGGGGACCGGCTGTGCTTTAGCGAGACGGAGGCCGACGATTTTTCCGTTTCCGGCCGGTTCGCCTCGCTGCTGCCGGCCTCGCCGGAAGGCAAGAGGGGCAATCTCGTGCTGAAAGCGCGCGATCTCCTGCGCACGGCGCTGGAGGATAAAGGCGTTTTGGCGCCGCCGGTTGCCATCCATCTCGAAAAGAACCTGCCGGTCGCAGCCGGTATCGGCGGTGGTTCGGCTGATGCGGCAGCTGCCCTGCGCGGCCTGATGCGCTTCTGGAACGCCAGCCTGCCGGACGGGGAACTGGCAGCGCTCGGGCTTTCGCTCGGCGCCGATGTGCCGATGTGTCTGAAGAGCGAGGCGCTGATGGCCAGGGGGATAGGCGAGGAACTGACCGCGCTTCCCGACCTGCCCTCGCTGTCGCTGGTGCTCGGCAATCCGCTCGTCGGCGTCTCGACCCCCGATATCTTCCTGCGCCTGACGCAGAAGGAAAACGCGGCGATCGGGCCCTTCGACAGCGACTGGATCGGCTTCCTGAAAACCCTGCGCAACGATCTTGAACCGCCGGCGCGATCGCTGGTGCGCGAGATCGACCAGATCTCCAGCCTGATCGGCGCGGAGGGCACCATGCTGACGCGGATGTCCGGTTCCGGCGCCACCTGTTTCGGGATATTTCCTTCCTTCGAAGCGGCGGAAAAGGCGATGGAAAGCCTTAACGGCCAGAAGCCGGAATGGTATTTTCAGGCGGTGAGGACCGTTGGACAGGTGCCAGAGAAAACCCAATGAACCGGATCGACGAAACCCGTTCCTTCATCCCCGTCGGCATCGCCGTGCTGACAGTCTCCGACACGCGCACGGCGGCCGACGACAAGTCCGGCGACACGCTGGTGGCGCGGATCACTGAAGCCGGCCACGAGTTGAAGGCGCGGGCGATCGTGACGGACGACAAGGACCGCATTGCCGGCCAGGTGCGGGAATGGACGCTCGATCCCGATATCGACGTGGTGATTACCACGGGCGGCACGGGCTTTACCGGCCGGGACGTGACACCGGAGGCGCTGGAGCCGCTGTTCGAAAAGCGCATGGACGGCTTTTCGGAAGTGTTCCACCGCATTTCCTACGACAAGATCGGCACCTCGACGATCCAGTCGCGGGCGACCGGCGGCGTGGCCAACGCCACTTTCATCTTCGTGCTGCCGGGTTCGCCCGGCGCCTGTAAGGATGCCTGGGACGGTATCTTGAAGGCGCAGCTCGACTACCGCCACATGCCCTGCAATTTCATCGAGATCATGCCGCGGCTCGACGAGCACCTGAAGCGCGGCGGCAAGTAGCCGCTACCTGACGGCCGCTGCCACCCAGGCCGGAATAATCTCGCTGGCGAGCTTCGACACCTTCTGGCCGCGTGCCAGCGCTTCCAGGTCCATCCCCGATTTTGCGAGCGCGATCGCCTGCCGCTTCGGCAGCAGCATGCCGTATTCCAACGGCGGCACGGCGCGGCCGATGCGCTTGAAGAACGGCCGCCGATAGTTGCGCGCCGGCGCGAAGCGGGCCGGCTGCTTGTTCAGCGCGATATATTCCATCACCTCGTCGATCCACCCAGCCTGCAGCCGGGCGCCGGGTTCGACCAGCAACAACCATTCTCCACGGGCGCCGCGCAAAATATCCTTGATATCCCAATGGCCGTAAAAACGGCAGCCGGCCGCATCGGCGACGCGGGAGGAACCGTCCCGTGAACCGTGATCGAGCACCACGACATCGCTCACAAGTCCCTCTACCGCCGCGGAAACGAGCACCGAGAGCGTCTGCGCCAGCTCGGATTCCTGATCGCGGCATTCCATGATGACAGTCAGCATTCCTGACATGTAACGCATTGCCACAAGGAACGCCAGAAACGCCGGCCTTCAATTTTGTTCTTGCAATGTTCTCATTTCCGCGCTAGGAATTTAATCATCAGGAACGGGGAATTTCCCCTTCAGGAGCTAACCCATGAACGAGCTGCATCAGTTGCGGCAGGACGCTTTCGCGCCTGCCCATACGGCCGATATTGCCGATGCGTTGGTCAAATCCTCCGGTCTTCGGGTGGAGATCGACCGGCGTCGCGGGCGCGGCGCGGGGCTCAACCCGAGCGGCCGTTTCGAGGAAGAGCGCCGCGAGGCATTCGACGACGGCTGGCAGACCCTGGAGGAGCTCGAACCGTTCAGGACCGAGGTCCAGGTGGAAAAGCCGCGCACCGCGATCACCCGCAACGAATCTCCGGACCTTTCCTTCGATCGCTCGATCAATCCCTATCGCGGCTGCGAGCATGGCTGCATCTATTGCTTCGCCAGGCCGACGCACAGTTTCATGGGGCTTTCGCCGGGCCTCGATTTCGAGGCGAAGCTGTTCGCCAAGCCTGACGTGCCGAAACTGCTCGAACGGGAGCTGAGCCGCCCGGACTACAAGGTGCGGGCAATCGCGATCGGCACCAATACCGACCCCTACCAGCCGATCGAGCGGGAATGGCGGATCATGCGGCAGATCCTCGAAGTGCTGCAGAAGGCCAACCACCCCGTCGCGATCGTTACCAAGTCGGCGCTGATCACCCGCGACATCGACATCCTTGCCGACATGGCTTCGAAAGGGCTCGCGAAGGTCGGGATTTCGGTCACCACCCTCGACCGCAAGCTTGCCCGCACCATGGAGCCGCGCGCCTCGACCCCTCCCAAGCGCCTCACTGCCATCAAGGCGTTGACCGATGCCGGTATTCCGACTGCGGTCATGGTGGCACCCGTCATTCCGGCGCTCAACGACCATGAGATCGAGCGGATCCTCGACGCCGGCCATGCGGCGGGGGCGACGGAAGCGACCTACGTACTCCTGCGCCTGCCGCTGGAGGTGAGCCCCCTCTTCCGCGACTGGCTGCTGCAGAATTATCCGGATCGCTATCGGCATGTGATGTCGCTCGTCCGCTCGATGCGCGGCGGCAAGGATTACGACGCCGAATGGGGAAAGCGGATGAAGGGTGCCGGTCCCTATGCATGGCAGATCGGCCGGCGTTTCGAGATGGCGACCAAGCGGCTCGGCATGGTCCGGCGCGGCCTGCCGTTGCGCGACGACATTTTCCTCCGCCCCGACGGCGGTGGTATCCAACTCTCGCTGCTCTGACCGGGCCCTGGCCCGGTTAAATTGCTAATTCCAATTTTCGACGCGGACCCGCCCTGTCCCCCGCGTCGGAAAATACCCCGGTTCCACCGCCGCCCCTCGGTGGATAGCGACGCCGCAATCGCTTGGCCGGGGGTTGCAGGAGGTCGGGACGACGTGCGAGGTTGCCGCCATGTTACCTCGCACGTCGCCCGATTCTCCGATGCTTTTCGAAGATGTTCCGCTGGTTCCGGATTTCAGTCTGGAGCTTGTGGCACGCCAGGCCGGCCATTGGCCGGTCGCAGGCACCGACGAGGCGGGACGCGGGCCGCTGGCAGGCCCGGTCGTGGCCGCCGCCGTCATCCTCGACCCCGACAATATCCCGGACGGCCTCAACGATTCCAAACAGCTCACCGCAGCCCAGCGGGAAATTCTGTTCGAGGCGATCATGGCGACGGCCGAAGTGTCGATCGCCGCGTCCGGCCCACGCCATATCGACGAGCGCAACATCCTGCGCGCCAGCCTCGACGCCATGCGCCGCGCGGTGGCGGGGCTTGCCGTGACGCCGGCCTATGTGCTCGCCGACGGCCGCGACGTGCCGCAGGGGCTCTGCTGCCCCGGCAAGGCGGTCATCAAGGGCGATGCCCGCTCCGTGTCGATCGCCGCCGCCTCGATCATCGCAAAAGTCACCCGCGACCGGATGATGACCCGCGCGCATCTGGTCTTCCCCGGCTACGGTTTTGCCAACCACGTCGGTTATGGGACGCCCCAGCACCGCGCCGGCATCGAGACGCATGGCCCCTGTTCCCTGCACCGGATGAGCTTTCGGCCGCTTAAAAAGGATGATCTGCCGGAAAGCTGACCGGTAGAAATCCACGGCCCGTCCGGCGAAGCGCTTAGCTCGTCGGTATCGTCTTGAGCATGCTCGGCCGCACGGATACCCGCTCCCACCAGGACATCAGGCCGGAATGCTTGCCCAGCAGGTCGTTTGCGACGGGCGACTTCATGAAATAGTCGATCATCGGCGCCAGATGAAGGTCCGCCAGGCTGATCCCATCCCCGCAGAGCCACGCAGAGTTCTGCGACAGGTCGGCAAGGGCCTTCAGGCAGGTCGGCGCCCTTTCGAGCGCAGCATCCAGGCGGGCGGCATCCGTATCCCTGCCGCTGGCGGGTTTGGAAACCTGCTCGACATAAATGCCCCACACGAGTGTCGGGTAGACATAGCTGTCCGCAATGCCAATCATCTGGTTCATGCGCGCGCGAATGCGAGCGGTGGGCGGCTGCAACGCGGGACCATTAAATGCCTCGTCCACATAGCGCGTGATCGCTCCGGTCTCGTAGAGCTTAAAGTCGCCATCTTCAAACGCGGGGATACGCCCGAAGGGGTGGCGTTCGAGGTATGACATTGGCGGACCACCTGTCGCAAAGACATCGACCGGGACCAGTTCGTGGTCCACGCCCTTCTCCAGGAGTACGAGGCGGGCCGTCCGCACATAAACGCTGTAGTCCGCGCCGAACAATCGTGGCTTGCGCATGACGCTCTCCGTAGGAATCCTCTATTTTCCAAAACAAAAAAAGCCGGGGTTTTCGCCCCGGCTTCTGGAAGTCTTGTGGTGACTGAAATCAGTTCAGTCGTGACTGCACCTTGCCGACGGCGTCCTGGAAGAGCGTGTCCTGGGTGGACGCGTCGGCCTTGCGGGCGATGACGCTCTGGGCAGCGGCGATGGCGAGATCGACGGCGGCGGCACGGACTGCACCGATCGCTTCGGCTTCCGCCTGCTTGATCTTCTGCTCGGAAAGCGCGTTGCGGCGAGTGACGAATTCGTCGGTCTTCTGGCGAGCTTCCTCGGTCAGGGCCGCGGCCTCACGCTCGGCGACAGCCACGATCTGGGCTGCTTCCGCTTCGGCTTCCTTGCGCTTGCGCTGGTATTCGGCGAGCAGGGTCTGCGCTTCTTCGCGCAGGCGCTTGGCTTCGTCGAGTTCCTTGCCGATGTTGGCGGCGCGCTCGTCGAGCGACTTCGCCATCATGCCCGGCACTTTCAGGTAAACGATCAGGGCCAGGAAGATGACGAGAGCGACAAGTGCGAAAAATGTTGCATCCAATGTCATTGGATCAGGCCTCCGTCTTCGCGGCTGCAACTGCAGCCTTGATGTCGTCGCCGCTTGCCTTGGCGCCGATCAGCTGATCGACGATGGCGGTGGCGGTCTCTTCGGCGATCTGGCCAACCTCTGCGAAAGCTTTTGCCTTGATTTCACCGATGCGGGTTTCGGCAGCGGCCAGCTTCTCGGTCAGTTCGGCCTCGATCGCGGTGCGGTCGGCGGCGGCCTTGGTCTTGGCGGCCTCGCGAGCGGTTTCGGCGATCTTGTGGCCCTTGGAACGTGCAGCAGCCAGTTCCTTTTCATAGGTCTCGACGGCAGCGTCCGCTTCCGCCTTCAGGCGGGCGGCCTCGTCGAGGTCCTGGGCGATCCGGTCGTGGCGGTGTTCGAGAATGCCGCCGACGCGCGGAACGATGACCTTCTTCATCAGCAGGTAGAAGAGGCCGAAGCTGATGACCAGCCACAGAAGCTGCGAAGCGAAATAGGTGGAATCCAGGGGCGGGAACGCACCCTTGTGTTCGCCGCCGTGGGCAACGCCGGTTTCGGTATGCACTTCGCCAGCGGGCGCAGCAGGCGTATTTGGAGCGGCCGGCGCGGTCTGCGCATATGCCGAGGTCACGAACATCATCACCTCCAGGTGAATTCCAAATGCGAAAGACCACGGCCGCCCTGTTCAGGCGGCCGCGATCCGAATTCCTGGCCTAGATATCAGACCACGAACAGGAGAAGGAGAGCGACGAGCAGCGAGAAGATGCCCAGAGCTTCCGTAACGGCGAAGCCGAATACCAGACGGCCGAACTGGCTGTCAGCGGCAGACGGGTTGCGCAGTGCGCCCGACAAGTAGCTGCCGAAGATGTTGCCGAGGCCAAGAGCCGTACCGGCCATACCAAAGCAAGCCAGGCCTGCACCGATGAACTTTGCTGCTTCCGCTTCCATGAGAAACTCCTTCGAAATGGTTGTTGCGGCTGTAGACTGACGCCTATGACGCCAATGTCTTTATCCTTAGTGCCCGCCGGGATGGACCGCGTCGTTGAGGTACATGCAAGTGAGCACCGCAAAGACGTAGGCCTGGAGGAAGGCGACGAGGAATTCGAGACCGGTCAGGGCGACGGTCATGATGAGGGGCAGGATGGCACCACCGATGCCGAGTGCGCCGAGCGCTCCGAGCGAGCCGACGAAGCCCGCGAACACTTTCAGCGTGATATGGCCGGCCAGCATGTTGGCGAACAGACGAACGGAGAGCGAAATCGGACGCGAGAGAAACGAGATCACTTCGATCGCCACGACCAGCGGCAGCAATGCCCCCGGGACGCCGCTCGGCACGAAGAGCTTGAGGAAATGCAGGCCGTGCTTGTAAAAGCCGTAGACGATGACCGTGCCGACCACGAGAATCGCCAGCGCGAAGGTGACGATGATCTGGCTGGTGACCGTGAAGAAATAGGGGAACATGCCGAGCAGGTTTGCGGTCAGCACGAACATGAACAGCGAAAAGACCAGCGGGAAGAACTTCATGCCATGGCTGCCAGCGCCTTCGCGCAGCATGTTGGCGATGAATTCATAGGACATTTCCGCAACCGACTGCGCGCGGCCCGGGACGACCGAGCGCTGCGAGGTGGAGAAATAGAGGAAACCTGCGGCGCAGGCCACGGTCGCAACCATGAACAGGGATGCATTGGTAAAGGAGAAGTCGATGCCGCCGATTTCGATCGGAACGATCTTGCTGATCTGGAACTGATGGATCGGATCGTTTGCCACCGTCTACCTCTTTCATTCGCCGCTTTGAGCGGCTCCCTTCACTTCGCCGGAAACGCCCTTCTTAAAGGCCGCCTTCCTTTCCGTCTCCGTCACTGCGCTTCTGCAGGGCAGGCGGCTGAGCCACCTTTCCCACCGAGCGAAGCACGTTCAAGACACCGGCACAGAAGCCGAGGAGGAGAAGAATGATCATCCCCCACGGCGACGTGCCGACATAATAATCGAGCGCATAGCCCAGAATCGCGCCTACTGCGATCGCGGAGATGAACTCGGAGGAAATCTTGAAGCCGAGGGCCATGCCCTTTCGGCTTTCTTCAGATTGCGCGTCCCGCCTCGCCTCTGCGTCGTCTTCGGCCTTCCTTTCCGCAAGTTTTGCGGAAAGACGCCGCCGGCGCTCTTCCAGACCATCGTCGCGGTGATCCGTCATGTGCGTCCTCCCCTATTTCTGCTCCCGGCACAACCGGTTTTATGCTTTCCAACAGCAAAAAAGTGCAGTTGGCGGGGGATTTCGCGCCGTCCGGCCCGTTTTCAAGTCGCGCGCAACATAGTTTTGCCCGCCCCCATAGTCAAGGCGTCCAAGGTTCTTCGATTGAGGTAAATTAATCGAGCAAATTCAACCGGTTAAAACGAGTACAACCGGAGTCGGGTAAAACTGTCGCGGGAATCGCCGCCCGTTGAAGCGACGGGAACCGGCTCAGCTCCAGCCGCCGCCATAAGTGCGGTAGAAGACGTGCAGGCCGATGCGGCCGACCTTCTTCATCGTGCGCGCCCAGTCGGGACGAACATAGACGGCATGATAATGGGTGGCTGAACCGACTTCCGGAAACCAGATCTTGCCGGCGGTCACCGCCATGGCCACTTCGCGTGCCATCTTCCAATGATATTCGGAGCGGATGCGGTCCTTGATATTGTCGCAGGCAAAGGAAAACTGGCAGCGGTTGCGCCAGTCCTCGTTCTGGTAGACGACGTCGCAGATCGTATCCGGATAGGCCGGATTGCGAACGCGGTTCAGGATGACCTGGGCGACTGCCGCCTGGCCGCGGACGGATTCGCCGCGCGCCTCGAAATAGATGCCGGAGGCGAGGCACTGCTGCTCGCGCGCCGAAAAGGAGGCCGGCGGCAACGGCGTCGCAGCCCAGGCGTGATCGTCGAGACCGATCGGCGGAATGAAGCGGCCGGTGCTCGGCTTTTCCGTGAGGATCGCATCGAAGGGCGATTCCTTGGCGAAATCCTGCGCCGCCGGCGCATAGGCGGTCGCCAGCACATCGGCCTGATTGTTGTTGATGAGGCTCGCGATCATCGGCATCAGATCGTCTTCCGGCTTCGGCTCGTCCTTCTTGCGGAAATAGAAGGCGGCGAGTTCGACGGGCTTCTCGCTCTTGCCGGCCTTGGCAAACCTGGTCAGCTCATCGCGCGCGTCGAGCGGCAAGGTCAGCCCACTCGAACGCTGCAGCACGGAGCCTGCGGAAAAGGCCTTGGGCGGCTGCATGCGTTCGACGGTGACGATACGGCCCTTCTTGGCGGCGCGGTTGACGCGGTCTTCATCGGGGCGCGGATCAGAGGATTTCTTTTCGTCGACGAGCGCGATCTTGCGGCCGTCCGGGAGTTCGAGACCGGCATTGCCGGAGACCGCGTTCTTCAGACCGGGAAATGCCAGCGACGCCTGATGGATGGAGCCCGCCGGCGAATCGGTCAGCACCATGCGCCATTGTTCGGCGCCGTCGAAGCCGGTCAGGAGATCGGCGAGATCGCCATGAGCCGGGGCGGACGGAAAGATCAGCCAGCAGGCAAGGCCGAAGACGGCCGGGGAAGTCCATCCACTCAGTCCGGATGAGGACTTGCGACGCAAAACGCTATTCGAACGCAAAACCTTAAAACTCCACAGGGCAACAAGAACCCGATGAAGATCAATCATTAACCTTGATGAGCGGTTAACGCCGGCTGCCGAAACGCCCGGCAACCGGCTTGAATGAGCACATTCACATCAATGTCAGCGAAGGGCGTCCCAATGGCGCATCTCAGATGATGACATGCGAGCCGAGCTCGACGACGCGGTTGGCCGGCAGGTGGAAATAGTCGGACGGGTCGGTCGCGGTGTTGGCCATGGCGATGAACAGCCGGTCCTGCCACATGGGCATGCCGGACGCGGCATCAGGCACCAGCTTGCGGCGGCCCAGATAGAAGGAGGTCGACATGATGTCGAACTTGAAGCCCGTCTTGCGCAGATAAGCGAGCGCCTGCGAGACATTGTGCGACTGCATGAAGCCGAAGCGCAGTTCGATCAGCGTGAAACGCTCCGAGACCTTCTCGATCTTGAACCGCTCCTCGAGCGACACGCGGGGCTTGTTGACCGTGATGATGGTCAGCACCACGTTCTTTTCGTGCAGGACGTGGTTGTGCTTGATGTTGTGCAGCAGTGCTGCGGGCGCGGTTTCCGGATCGCTGGTCAGGAAGATCGCCACGCCGGGCACCGAGACCGGCGCATGATCGCTCTTCTTTTCGACCATCGGAATGAAGGTTTCGAGCGGCACGTCGATGCGGCGGGTCTTTTCGAAGAGGATCGCGGTACCGCGCTTCCAGGTCCACATAACGATGGTGAAGATGATCGCCATCATGACCGGGACCCAGCCGCCGTCGTGGACCTTCAAGAGGTTGGCGCCGAGGAAGACCAGTTCCAGGGCAAGCAGCGGAGCCAGGACGCAGATCGCAAAAGTCTGCGGCCATTTCCACTTCACGCGCACGAATTCGAAGGCCATCAGCGTGGTGACGACCATGGCGCCGGTCACCGAGATACCGTAGGCGGTGGCAAGCGATTCGGAACTTCCGAAGCCCAGGACCAGCGCGATCACACCGACCAGAAGCAGGGTGTTGACCCCCGGCAGGAAGATCTGCCCGGTATTGGTCTCGGAGGTGATCAGGATCTGCATGCGCGGCAGGTAACCGAGATGGATCCCCTGGCGGACCAGCGAGAAGGCACCGGTGATCACCGCCTGGCTGGCGATGATGGTGGCTGCGGTCGCGAGAATGACCACCGGCAGCAGCGCCCATTGCGGAAACATCAGGTAGAACGGATCGGACATCGCTTCCGGATGCTTGAGCACCAGAGCGCCCTGCCCCAGATAGTTCAACGTCAGCGCCGGGAAGACGAGCGTGAACCAAGCCCACTGGATAGGACGGCGGCCGAAATGGCCAAGGTCCGCATAAAGCGCTTCGGCACCGGTGACCGTCAGGAAAACGGCGCCGAGGACGACGATGCCGACGAAACTCTCGTTCAGCATGAATTCGACCGCATAGACCGGATTGAAGGACGCCAGGATGCTGTAGTCGTCCGATATATGGGCGACGCCGCCGGCGCCCATGACGATGAACCAGACGGCGGTGATCGGCCCGAAGAAGCGCGATACGAGGCCGGTTCCCTTCGACTGGATGGCGAAAAGACCAATCAGGATACCGACCGAGATCGGTACCACGGCGCTGCTCATCGACGGCGCCACCAGCTTCAGACCCTCGACGGCGGACAGGACCGACAGCGCCGGCGTAATCATCGCATCGCCCAGGAAAAGTGCGGCGCCGATGAGGCCGAGCAGCATCAACACTGCCCTGTGGCCATTGGCAGACTTGGTCAGAAGTGCAAGGAGCGAGAGCGTGCCGCCTTCGCCGTCGTTGTCGGCGCGCAGCAGGAAAAGCACGTATTTGAACGTGACGATGATCGTCAGCGTCCAGATCATCAGCGAAATGAGGCCGATGATCTCGAGTTCCGTGACGCCGTCGTGGGCGATCGGCTTCAGAGCCTCGCGGAATGCATAGAGCGGGCTCGTACCGATGTCGCCGTAGACGACGCCGACGGAGCCGAGTGCGAGCGCAAAAAGGCCTTGGACCTTCGTCTTCTCGGCGTCGTGATGTTCAGCGGGGTGACCCATGGGGGATGTCCGGCTTAAAGCCAGCCTTTCCAGCGAAAGAAGAAAAAGGGGATGATGGCGGACAGGAGCATCGCGAGGATCGCGAGCGGATATCCGATATGCCACTCGAGTTCCGGCATGAATTGAAAGTTCATGCCGTAGATCGAGGCAACGAGTGTCGGAGGCAGGAACACGACCGACGCGATGGAGAATATCTTGATGATGGCGTTCTGCTCGACATTGATCAGCCCGAGCGAGGCATCCAGCAGAAAGGCGATGTTGCCGGCGATGTAGGAGGCATGCTCCGAAAGCGAGTCGACATCCCGCGCAACGGTGCGGCAGAGGTTGTCGTCGCTCTTGTCCTGGCTGATCAAGGGCACGTTCATGAGAAAGGTCAGCAACCGGGCGAGCGAACCGAGGCTGTCGCGCACCTTGCTGATCAGCCGGTGGTATTCGGCGATATCGGCCAGCTTGCGTTCCAGGAACTTCGGCGGGCGGCGCTTGCCTCGGTCGCGGAAGATTTCCGTCGACAGCGCATCGACGTGATCGACCGTCTGCTCAAGAATTTCGGCGGTGCGATCGGCGATGGTTTCCAGAAGTTTTGCCAGCAAAGTGGCGCCATCGCGCCCCGGTTCCGGCAGGCGGCTCAAGCTGGCGATGAACAGCTGGAAGCTTTTCGGCTCGGCATAGCGCACGGTGATCAGCCGGCTGCCGGAGAGGATGAAGGCGACGTCGGTGAGCTGCGGATCCTTGCCATCGGCGCGCCAGACGAGCGACGCTGTCATGAACACTGAGCCCTTCTCTACATAAAGCCGGCTCGAAGGTTCGATGTCCTTCAGGTCGTCACGGGTCGGAACCTGAATTCCGAGGAGACCCTCGACATAGGCGTCCTCCTGCGGAGTCGGTTCGACCAGATCGATCCAGACGATGTCGTCGGCAAGCTGTCGCAACGCGTCGGCCGGCGCAAGCGTCTTCATCGAGCCAGTGGCGCTATAGGCATTGATCAATCGTGGTCTCCGGCCGAACGTCGTCGGCCCTGAACGAGAAGCGGGCTTGCCGGCCCCTGGTTTAGGGACCGCCAGCCGGCCATCAGCGGGACGGGCCTATAGAGACAGCCATAGTCAAAATCAAGAGCCGTATAAACCTCCTAGTGGGCGCCGCAACATGACTCCCGCGCCGAATATGTTCAAGGGGGCTTCGGCAACAAGGTGATTCGCGACCTACATCAAAGCCTTGACCGGGAACGGCCGCCAAAGTGACTGCCCATCGGCGCGAGGGAGGTATTCCGAAATGGTGAGGAACATATATGCGAATTCTTATTCGAAAACGATTGCAGGCGCCGGTCGGGGAGTAAGGCCACCGAGCTCGGCCCAGACCCTGGCAGCAATCTCGCGGTAGATTTTCGCCGAGGCTCCTTCGGGATCGGAGGCGACGACGGGCGTGCCCGCATCGGACCGTTCGCGGATGTCGATCGTCAGCGGAACCTCGCCGAGGAACGGCACGCCGATCCGTTCCGCCTCGCTTCTCGCGCCGCCATGGCCGAAGATGTCATAACGCTTGCCGGTATCGGGAGCGAGGAAATAGCTCATGTTCTCGACAATGCCGAGCAGCGGCACTTCGACCTTGCGGAACATGGCGATCCCCTTGCGCGCGTCGAGAAGCGCCAGGTCCTGCGGCGTCGAAACGATCACCGCGCCGGCCAGCGGCACCTGCTGGGCCATAGTGAGCTGCACGTCGCCGGTACCCGGCGGCATGTCGACGACGAGCACGTCGAGGTCGCCCCATGCGACTTCGCGCAGCATCTGCAGCAGTGCTGACTGGACCATCGGCCCGCGCCAGATCATCGCCGTCTCCTCATCGACGAGGAAACCCATCGACATGGCCTTCAGGCCGTAATTCTCCATCGGCTTGATGATGCGGTTTTCGATCTGCTGTGGACGGCCGGTAATCTTCAGGAGCCGCGGCACCGACGGCCCGTAGATATCGGCATCGAGAATGCCGACCCGCAGGCCGTTCGCCTGGAGCCCGAGCGCGAGATTGACCGCCGTCGTCGACTTGCCGACGCCGCCCTTGCCGGATGCCACGGCGATGATGGCGCCGACGCCTGGCACACCAGGCTTTTCCCGCTGCGGCGGCTGGCCCGGCTGCTGGCCCGGTTGCTGGCCTTGGGGCGGATGGCTGTGCCCGTGACCATGGGCGTGCCCGTGCGAATGCGGATGAGCAGCCGGTGCGGCAGGCTGCGGGCGCGGAGGCGGAGCGGAACCGGCCTTGCGGTCCGCCGTCAGCGTCACCAGCGCGCCCTTGACGCCCGGCATCGCCTTGACGGTACGTTCCGCTGCCACGCGCAGCGGTTCCAGTTCGTTCGCCCGCGCTGCCGGGACTGTAATCGAGAAATAGACCTTGTTGTCGGAGATGAAGACGTCCGAGACCATGCCGCGCGAGACGATATCGCCTTCGAGGTCCGGCCCGCGCACCTTGGCGAGAACCGCCAGCACTTCCTCTTTCGTCACGTCGGCCATGATTTCAAACTCCCGAATGCCTGATGCGATACCGATCCCTCAAAACGGGACGCTGCGTTCGCAGATATATAGGAGTTCGGCATTGCCAGGGGCAAGCAAGATAAACCGCCGTTCGATCGGCAGCCATGTGGCGCACTGATCGAACGGCAGCTTTTCTTGTCACGCCTCTTGGGGCGCTTGCAGTCCCCTCTGGACCTGCCCCTACAGAAGCACGAAACATGCCAGACGGGAAGATACTTCCTATTGATGAGCTTTTTCAACCACTTCTGGCCGAGAGCCCTGCTGCGGCGCAACATCCCTTGATGGAAGTGGCATTTCGTGACCGGTCAATGCTTGAGCAGTGGTGAAATTTTGTGCGCCGCAGCATTTTATTGGCTACTTGATCAAACCGATTCTGAGCGCCTTGGCGACCGCCTGGGTGCGGTTCACCGTATCCAGCTTCTTGGCCGCACGGTTCAGGTAGTGATTGACCGTGTGTTCGGAGAGGCCGAGGATCTCTGCGATTTCCGCGCTGGTCTTGCCGGCGGCCGTCCAGTTGAGGCAGTCGATCTCGCGGTCGGTGAGCACGTCCGTGGTGCGCACATCGAGGTTGCGGATCTCCGCCAGGCGCTCGAAGACGTGGATGGAGATGTACATCAACTCCATCATCTGCTGGTGCGTGAACGGCAGGCCATCGCCTGCGAAAGAAACGGCGCCGCGGCTGCCGGACATGTCATGGACCGGGAAATAAGCGCCTCGGACGAGACCGAACCTCCCGAACATGCCGCGGATGGCCGGTCCTTGCCGCTCGGGCGGCACCGTATCGAGATCGAAGGTGAACGGGATCGTGGAGGCGCGCAGCCGCCGAAGTACGGGGCTGGTCTGCATCATGCCTTCGCGGTCGAAAAGAGACAGCAGTTCCGCGGGCCAGTTGGTAATGACCGTGTTGTTGGACAGTTCGAGCGAGGTGGCGTGGGGCAGGTTGAGAACCATGAACGTGCGGCAACCATAATGCTCGGTTACCCGCTTCATGAACCGGAACACGTCGAACTGTGTCTTGAGATCCGCGATTTCTCCGACACTTCCGCCAAAGACACGAGCTTCTTCTGCTTTCTCGGTATTGGCCATCATCTGCTTCTCTGTCCGCCGGCTGGCGTCGAGCGATTCCTGGTGTTTCCCATACATCCGCCCAATCCGGTCCTTTATATTCGCATTGCCCGCCTCCGACCCGTGGAACGGAAAAGGCTCTCCGGATTTGCCCGGATAGCTCCCGCCGAACGTGCCTGCGTGGTGGAGGCTGCTATTTCAGATTTTAATTAGATGCTAAATTTGTGGCTATTATCAATTCCGAATAATCACGACATCAATTATCAACTTTCGACAATGATGACATCTACTCGGATTTGCAAACCTTTTGCATGCCTCCAGCCGTTTGTCAGGAGATAATTGTTGGGGATCAAATCACCTATGCGGGGAGTTTGCCGACTCTCTCCCGTCGATGATACTAATCGATTACCTCGGTATGCAATTGGAGATTTCACATGGCGACCACACACGCTTTCGAAGGCCGCGTCCTTTCCTCCTCTCTGTGCCAACTTGGAGAAGGCCCCTCCTTCGAATCGGAAACGGAGACGCTCTGGTGGTTCGACATTCTCGGCAAGGGATTGCACGAATTGCATCTGCCGACCGGGCGGGAGATCGTTCATGCATTGCCGGTGATGGGCAGCGCGCTTGCCTCGATCGACGCCGCCCGACAGATGATCGCGAGCGACAAGGGGATGTTCATCCGTGACCGCGCGACCGGCGCGCTGTCCCCCTATCTCGAACTGGAGCCGGAAAAGCCGGGCAACCGTTCGAACGACGGAAGGGTCCATCCCTCCGGCAGCCTCTGGATCGGAACGATGGGACGAAAAGCCGAGGACGGCGCCGGCGCTATCTATCATGTCCGTCAGGGTGAGGTGACGAAGCTGTTCGACCGCATCAGCATCCCCAACTCGATCTGCTTCTCGCCCGACGGGGCGATCGGTTATTATGCAGACACTCGTGTCAACCGGCTGATGCGCGTATCCCTCGACCCGGCGACAGGTTTGCCGAACGGCGAAGCCGAGCTCCTGGTCGACGAGAACGGCAGGCCCGGCGGCATAGACGGGTCGATCTGCGCCAGCGACGGGACGATCTGGAACGCCCGCTGGGGCCAGGGTGCCATCGATCATTATTCGGCTGACGGCCGGCATCTGTCGCGTCACCTGGTGCCGGCAAAACAGACCACCTGCCCCGCCTTCATCGGCAAGGACCGGTTGGCCGTAACTTCGGCGCGGGAGGGACTGGACGAGGCCGCTCGCGCCGCCGACCCCTTTGCCGGCTCGCTGTTCGAAATCACCGTTTCCATCCAATGCGATCCGGAGCCAGCCTATCGCCTCTAAAGGACGCAAAGAGCGCTTCAAACAAGCAAAACGCGAAAAAGTTCCCGCTCAAACGCCTAAAATTTCAGCAATCTTAGCCGGAACCAATCCGTCCTCATAACATTTTCCTCTCGAACCAGCGCGGCCGGAGAGCTCCGTAACGGAGGGCCGCGTGTTCAGAGATAATCTTGAGCAGAGGAAGGTAGGTTCGTTATGAAGAAGACCCTTAGCACGATGGCAGCCGTTGTTCTTTTGGCGTCCACCGCCATTGCACCGGCATATGCCCAGACCCAGCCGACGTCGCCGGCCTCCCCGGCTCCGGCAACCCCTGCCGCTCCGACAGATTCGGCTGCAAAACCGGCTGACAGCGCCGCAACGCCGGCTCCGAAGACCGGCACCGACACGGCCGCCGCTTCCGGCGGCTACCTGACCGAACAGGCTGAAAACCAGATCAGCGCCAACGACTATATCGGCAAGTCGGTCTACAACGCGGAAAACAAGAGCATCGGCGACGTCAACGACCTCATTCTTGAAGAAAGCGGCGGCCTCGTTGCAGCCGTGGTCGGCGTCGGCGGCTTCCTCGGCATCGGTGAGAAGGAAATCGCTCTGCCGATGGACAAGATCACCATGACGCGTGATGCGGAAAACAACAACGAAGTCCGTCTGACCACCACGGAAACGGCAGAAGCCCTTCAGACCGCTCCGGAATTCAAGAGCCTGGCAGACAAGCAGGCAGAAACCGACCGGACGACCACGTCCTCCACCGGCACCTCGATGCCTGCAGGCGGCGCTACTAACCCGTCGACGACACCGGCTGCCCCGAGCAAATAAACGCTCGATCAGTCAAGGGTCCGGAACGGGTGACACGTCGTCACCACGAAACGGGGCGGTACCGCAGGTGCCGCCTCTTTTTTGCAGGTGCTGAGTGCAAACCAGGCCTCGCTCAAGCCCGTTCGATGGTCATGAAGTCGCGGTAGTGTTCCTGGAGGTAGCGCAGGGTGACAGCGCTGTCAGCCGGTCTGCCGTAATAATAGCCCTGTCCCATCGCGCAGCCGAGTTCGTTGAGCTTGTCCGCATCGGCCTTTTCCTCGATGCCTTCCGCGACCACAGCCAGGTTGAGCCCGTCGCACATGGCGATGATCGCCTTGACGATGTGTTCCGACGCGCGGTCAGTGGTGATGCGCGAGACGAACGCGCGGTCGATTTTCACCTTGTCGAAGGTGAAGTCCCGCAGCCGCCCGAGGCTCGACTGGCCCGTGCCGAAATCGTCGAGCGAGATGCGCACGCCTTGCTGGCGCAGGTCGGTAATGATGCGCTGCGCCGTATCGGCCGAGGTCATCACCGCCGTTTCGGTAATTTCCAGTTCCAGGCGATGAGGATCGAGGCCGACGCGTGCCAGGGTCGCGAGGATGGTCTCGGTCGTGCCGGGGTCCATCAGCTGTGCTGAAGAGAGGTTGAAGGAGAGGAAAAGCTCGCGCGGCCAGGAGAGTGCAGCCTCGGCAGCCTTGTGCAGTAACGTTTCAGAAAGTGCGTCAATAAAACCGCGCTCTTCGGCAAGGGGCACAAAAACCGCGGGCGAGACGAAGCCGAGATCGGCATCGATCCAGCGCGCCAACGCCTCGAAACCGACCACTGCGCCATCGCTGATGCGAACGATCGGCTGAAAGTGGACATCCACGGCATCGGCGATGATGGCGTTGCGAAGCGCCTGTTCCAGCTGTGTCGCCCGCTTCATCTCCTGGGCGATTTCGCGGGAGTAGACCGTGATCTGTCCCCGGCCGCGGCGTTTCGAGCGGTAGAGCGCGGTTTCTGCGCTTTTCAGCAGTTCCTCGAAATCCGCGCCGGCGAAGGGATAGATCGCAAAGCCGAAGGAGGCCGATAGCCGGACGTTGCGGTCGCCGAGATCGTAGGGGGCGGACAGGACGTCCTTGATCATCTGGCCGATACGTTCGGCGCCGACGCGTTCAAAGACAAGAGGCAGGATGAAGGCAAACTCGTCACCGTCATGGCGGGTAACGGTCGCGCCGTCCGGAATGCAGGCTTTCAGGCGATGAGCGACCTGGCAGAGGATCTCGTCGCCCGCTTCGGCGCCGAACAGATCGTTGATCGGCTTGAAGCCGTCGAGATTGGCAATGCAGATGGTAAAGGGTGCAGGATCCTGGGCCCGCTCGGCAGCCAGCAGGCGCACCTTGTCACGCAGACGGTATCGATTTCCAAGTCCCGTCAGGGCGTCACTGTAGGCCATTGCCTGCAGTTCATTCTGGCTGACCTGCGGCAATGGGTTTCCCGCCGACTTCATGAATAATCCCGTTGCGCTTCACAGACCGGCGCAGGATGCGGGAAAAAGATTAAAAAATGATGGCCCGGGCTTAACTTACATGAACGGATTGATTAATCGGTTAAGCATACGACTGCTTTGCGGATATCCCGAGAAATGTCTGGAAAACGGCTTCCAGCGCCTCGGGGCTAATCGGCTTGAGGATCACCTCGTTCATGCCGGAGGCGAAACATTGGTCGCGATCGCGTTCGAAGGCCTGGGGAAGGACGCCGATGATCGGGATGGAGTTGTCGATCGTCTCCAGGTTCCGGATGCGCACGCTCGCATCGAACCCACTGAGCTTCGGAAGGGTGATATCCATCAGGATCAGCCGCGGCGACCGCTCCTGCCAGAGCCGGACCGCTTCTTCGCCATCGGCGGCGATCGCATAACGATAACCCAGGCCCTCGAGGATCTGGGAGAAGACGATCTGGTTCACTTCGTTGTCTTCGGCAACCAGAATGTCGATGCCGGCGCTTTCGCCGGCTTGCGAGGCAATCCAGGCGTCTTCGTCGCGCGCAGTCTCGTTTGCGGCAGGCTGGCTGAACTGGCGAGTGACGCCGGCGGCCAGTTCCCGCTTCACCCGGACCCCATTAATCGCCAAGGCGGGAATGCGGTGCCGCTGGACGATTTCAAGGCAAGCCTTGTCCGCCAGCGTGTCCACGACGACGAGATCGATTGCGATGCTGGCTTCCTTTGCGAGTTGTAGGAAGAGCTCCAGTTCCTCACCGTCTGAAACGGAAGAGGTGTCGAACCCCAGATCATCGAGAATTTCCAGCGCCTCGGCGCTCGTCCTCGGATCGGAGGAGGCGACAAGAACCTTGCGGTTGGAGAGATGGGTCGTGTCGGGCGCAACCGCCGCCTTCACTGGCACGTCGCGCTCCTGCCGAGCCAGCGAAGTGGCGATCAATCCGCCCCGACTCATGCGCGGCTTGATCTCCTCGCCGTCTTCATCGGTCGCGACCAGTCCGGTAATGTCTTCCATGGCGGTGACCAGGTAATAACGCCCCGGCTTCCCGATACGGTATTTGTTGGCGATGATGACGACCTGCGAGCCGTCCGGCCGGATCACCAGTTCGGACATCTGCTGGGGCTCGCCAAGATCGAGGACCCCGCGATTGATGCGGTCCAGGCGCTGCTCCACTTGCGGCGGATGAACATCGGACCCCTTGTGACCGAGAATTGCTTCGGGCGGCAGATCGAGGAAGCGCGCGGCCATCTTGTTGACGGCGACGAAGGTCAGGCTGCTGTCCTTGACGGTAATCGGGAACGGCAGGTTGTCGAGCACCTCTTCGGTGATCTGCACCCGTTCCATGTCGGCGCGCCACTGTTCCTCGCGCTTCTTGTGATCGGAGATATCCCTGACGACGCAGACGCCGTAACCGGACGACAGGCGGCGCTTGGTGAAGCTCACCCAGCGGTCGGTGCCGCGGCGTTCCTGCGACTCGGCCCGTTCCTTCCAGAGCGTGGCGATCTGTTCGGCGATCCAGTCCTCACGGCTCAGCATCCGGCGCGGACCGGAAGCATCGGTCAGGAAGCGTCCGCCGCCATCGTAGACAGCCCCGAGGAAATCCCGAAGGCGCGTGCCGGGCGTCAGAAAGCTCTTCGGAACCGGCAGGAGAGTCAGCAATTGCTGGCTCGCAAAGACGATCAGGTCATTCTTGTCATAGACAAATACGCCGCCCGAAATGCCCTCGGAAATCACTTCGAGCATGACAGCTTGAATGTTTGCGTCCGCCGACGCCAAATCATTCATAGGATGGAACTCCCCGTATGCTTTTTCGGACCGGACAAAGGCCGGGCCGTAATGCCGATATTCGCCTCTCGGCGTTATTCCTTCTAGTTTTCGTCTTGTCGGCGTGGGAACATGCTGGCTCCAAGTCCTCAACGGGTGATCGGGGCTCGCATGACGGTGCCCAGCTGGCCGCCATCCCGGTCACTCGCGGGAAGCTGGCGCCTCCCCGGTTTCATCCAAGTTTAATACCGAACAAATTATCTCGTTTATCTTAAAGCCGGATTAATGAACGGCCGTGCATCAACCTTAAAGTTCATTTCAATCGGTTAGGAAAGGTGCGATCCGGGCTTTCCTTCCGGTGCCGAATCCGGGAAAATGGCGCATGTCCGTCAAACAGCTCCCCGAGACCCTGATCAACCAGATCGCTGCCGGCGAGGTCATCGAAAGGCCCGCCAGCGCCGCGAAGGAACTGATCGAAAACGCCATCGATGCCGGCGCGACCCGCATCGAGATCGCCACCGCCGGCGGCGGCAAAAGCCTGATCCGGATTACCGACAACGGTTCCGGCATGGATGCGGCCGATCTCGATCTTGCGGTGCGGCGACACTGCACATCGAAGATATCCGAGACGCTCGACGACATCCGCACGCTCGGCTTCCGCGGCGAGGCCCTGCCCTCGATCGGTTCGGTGGCGAAGCTCACCATCACCAGCCGCCGCAACGGTCATTCGGAAGGATCGCAGGTGGCGGTGATCGGCGGCAAGATGAGCGGCGTGAAGCCGGCACCGGCCAATACCGGCACGGTGGTCGAGGTGCGCGATATCTTCTTTGCGACGCCGGCGCGGCTGAAATTCTTGAAGACCGAGAAGGCCGAGGCCGGTGCGATCACCGAAGTGGTCAAGCGCATGGCGATCGCCTTTCCGCATATCCGCTTCGTGCTGTCGGGTTCCGACCGCACGACGCTCGAATTCCCGGCGACCGGCGACGACCATCTCGCCCGCATGGCGCAGATCCTCGGCGCCGATTTCCGCGACAATGCGATCGAGATCGACGCGATGCGGGAAGATGTCGGGCTTTCCGGCTTCGTCGGCGTGCCGACCTTTCACCGTGGAAATTCGGCGCATCAATATGCCTTCGTGAACGGCCGGCCGGTACAGGACAAGCTGATCCTGTCGGCCCTGCGCGGCGCCTATGCGGAAAGCGTTCCCTCCGGCCGCTATCCCGTGGCGGTCCTATCGATCAAGATCGATCCGGCGCTGGTGGACGTCAACGTGCATCCGGCGAAGTCGGACGTGCGTTTTCGCGATCCCGGCCTGGTGCGGGGCCTCATCGTCGGGGCGATCCGAGAGGCGCTACATCGCGAGGGCGATCGGGCGGCGACGACCGGAACGTCAGGCATGATGCGCGCCTTCCGACCCGGCTTCCAGCCGGCTCATGCCACACCGCGCACCCCTTGGGCGGCCGCGGCCTCGCCGTTCAGGCCGCTCCATCCACAGCCGGCCAACGACTTTGCCGAACAGGCGCAATCCGGCTTCGACGTGCTGACCATGCCGACAGCCCGAGCCGATACGGCGATCGCGGAACCCGCTCCGAGGACCGCTGGCGAAGACGCGCCGCGATACCGCCTGGGTGCCGCCCGCGCGCAGGTTCACGAAAACTATATCGTGGCGCAGACCGAAGACGGGCTTGTCATCGTCGACCAGCACGCCGCGCATGAACGGCTGGTGTTCGAGGCTATGCGCAAGGCGCTCGACAACAAGCGGCTGGCGAGCCAGGTCCTCCTGATCCCGGAGATCATCGACCTGCCGGAAGAGGATTGTGACCGGCTGATGGCGAATGCGACGGAACTTGACCGGCTGGGCCTGGCGATCGAACGTTTCGGTCCGGGCGCTGTCGCCGTGCGCGAGACGCCCGCCATGCTCGGCGAAGTCGATGCGGCCTCGATGGTCCGCGATCTGGCCGACGAGATCGCCGAATGGAACACCGCCGGGGGCCTGCGCGGCAAGCTCGAATATGTCGCCGCCACCATGGCCTGCCACGGCTCGGTGCGTTCCGGCCGACGGCTGAGGCCGGAGGAGATGAACGCGCTGTTGCGGGAAATGGAAGCGACGCCCGGCTCCGGTACCTGCAACCATGGCCGGCCCACCTATATCGAACTCAAGCTTTCCGACATCGAGCGGCTCTTCGGCCGAAGCTGAAAAAGCTGGCAATTCAGGTTCAATCGGGGTAGAGCAGGCGCCATGTTTTTCCGCAGGAGACGACAGATGAACCGGTTCGAGGGAAGCGGATTCCGCGAAGCGAAGATCCGGTATCTCGATGGCGATTACCAGATTCTGACCGCCGGCTCCTATGTCATATGCGCCATGACTGGGGCGCAGATTCCGATCGACGAATTGCGGTACTGGAGCGTCGCCCGGCAGGAGCCCTATGTCGATTGCGCCTCCTCGCTGGAAGCCGACAAGCGCGCCGGCATTCTGCCCAACCAGAGCCGCGGCTAAATCTTCGCGGCGTTTCCTTCCGTGATACGCCGCTGGCGGAAGTTAGCGATCGCCGTATCGATGATCTTGCCCGGTGCCTGCGGATCGTCGAACGCCATGTCGACCTCGACCACGCTGACCTTTTCCGCCAGTTCCTCCATGCGCCCGTGATGTCCCTGCAGCCGCACCGCATCCTTGGCGGTGGTGACGAGCGTCAGTTTGTCCTTGGCGGCATCGTCCAGGAGGTCCGAGATCTCGTCCTCGCTGAAATAGTGATGGTCGGGGAAGTCGCGCTTTTCCACAACCAGCCCGCCGACCTCTCCGACGGTACGATAGAATTTTTGCGGATCAGCGATGCCGGCGAAGGCGAACAGCGCCTTGCCGGCGATGTCGCGATTTTCGCGCGGCTTCAGCGCCGCGACATAGATCTGCTTGCCGGCCCGGGCGGCCTGGCGCACCAGCTGGTCGGCCGCCTCGCCGTTGCCGACCTTGAGGATCGCCGAGAGCTGACGCATCTGCTCGGATATCGGCGCCCTCACCGGCCCGCCCGGCACGAGATGGCCGTTGCCGATGCCGCGCACCGTGTCGATAACGACGAGGGCGAAATCCAGCGCCAGGCGGGCGCTCTGGAAACCGTCGTCCATGATGATCAGGTCGGCGCCTTCGGCGACCAGTCGATGAGCCCCCTCGACGCGGGTGTGGGAAATCACCGTCAGCGTCTCGCGGCAGAGCAATAGCGCCTCGTCGCCCACCGCCTCGGCCCAGTGATGCTCGGGATCGACCACGGTCGTGACATCAAGCGAACCGCCGTAACCGCGGCTGAGGAAACCGGGCTTCAGGCCCTTTTCTTTAGCGGCGCGTGCAAGGGTGATGGCGGTCGGGGTCTTGCCGGCGCCGCCGACCGTGAAATTGCCGACGCAGATGACCGGCACGGGAATGCTGGCGCGCCTGGCTTTGGCCATGCGGCGACCGGCGATACGGCCATAAAGAAACGAAACGGGGGCAAGGCCCCAGGCACGCCAATCCGCTTTCGTCCACCAGAATGGCGGTGCTTCCGATACCATACCCAAACTCCGGCTGATCCGTCCTGAAACAGCCCGCGAACAAAATGGCAGTTTTGGAAAAAAGGCAAGCCTTTGAAACCAAAGCCCGCTTCAGGCGTGAAGCTTTTCCGGCAGAAGGTCCATGAGCGCGGTAATATCGGCAAGGCAGATATCCGCCGATGCCGACAGCGTCTCGCGGGAGCCGGTGCCGGTCAGCACCGCGACCTTCAGGCCGACGCCCGCGCTCGCACCCATATGCATGTCGTGATTGTTGTCGCCGACCATGGCGACCTCGGCGGGATCAAGCCCGGTGGCACGGCAGAAACCGAGCACCATGCCCGGCTCCGGCTTCACGCCGTGACCGCTGTCGTAGCCGGCGATGAAATCGACATGATCGATGATGCCGAAGCGGATGGCGGTCTGGCGGATCGCCTGTTCGTTGTCGCTGGAGGCGATGCCGAGCTTGAAGCCCCGCGCCTTGAGCTTGGCAAACAGCGCCGCCAGATCTGTGACAGCCACGGAAAATTCAGCCGAACGGATGAAAAGGTCGTCGAGCAGCCGGGTGAGTTCACCCACTTCGAGCGGCGAACCGGCGGCGACAAAGCCCGCGGCGATCTCGGCGGCGTTGCCGGCGGCCAGCAGGCTGTCCGGCCGGGTGTGGCCCGATACCGGGTCCATGCCGCCGGAAAACAGAAGCTGCGGTTCGAGCTCGGCGTCGCCGGCGGAAGCGATGCGGGCAGCCTCGCGGTTCACCGGTCCCCAGCTCTCGTCATAGAGCAACAACGTGCCGTCCTTGTCGAACAGGATGCCGGCGATGTGTGCGAGCTTTTCCGGGGTCATCGAACGGCGGCGGCTTTCGGCTGCAGCCTGGCGCTGACCGTCAGCGGATTGACATAGGGCTCCAGCGCCTTGATCGTCTTCGACAGCGCACCGCGCATCTCGTCCATCGCGTCATGGCCGGAATCGATCATCTTCACACGGGCGAGATCGTTGATCATCAGGTAGTGGACCGCCTTTGCCAGCATCTCCACGTCCTTGACGATGCGGGCACCGCCCTTGCGCACCAGATGCTGGTAGGCGTCGCGGAAATTCTGGACATGCGGGCCGGAAAGCACGGCGCAGCCGAGCATGGCCGGCTCCAGCGGGTTCTGCCCGCCCTCGTTCGTCAGCGACCTGCCGACGAAGGCGATCTCGGTCAGACGCAGGTAAAGCCCCATTTCGCCGATGGAGTCGCCGAGAAAGACGTCGGTCTCCGGCGTCACAACGTCGTTGCGCGAGCGGCGCGCCACGGTCAGGCCCATTTCCTTCAGCATCTCTTCGACCGCGTCGGCGCGATCGGGGTGGCGCGGCACGAGAATGGTCAGCTGGCCGTTCTTCGGTTTCAGCGCCTTGTGGACGGTCGCCGCCGCCTTTTCCTCGCCGTCGAAAGTCGAGATCGCAGCCCAGGTCCGGCGGCTGCCGATCTGCTTGCGATAGCTTGCCAGCACTGCCTCGTCGCAGGGCGGCGGATCGGTATCACTCTTCAGGTTGCCGGATGCGATGACAGGCCAGGCGCCGAGATCGCGGAAGCGCTCGGCATCCAGATCCGACTGAGCGACCACCAGAGCCATCTTGCCGAAGATGGCTTCGGCGATCGAGCTACGGTTGCGCCAGCGATCGAAGGACCGGTCGGAGATGCGGGCATTGACGCGGATCTGCGGAATGCGGCGGCGGGCGAGTTCGGCGATGGTAGTCGGCCAGATCTCGGATTCCGCGGTGATGCAGGCATCCGGCTTCCAGTAGGCGATGAAGCGCTTGATCGGAAATTTCAGGTCGAGCGGCACGTATTGGTGGATCACCTCGTCAGCCAGCCGCGACCGGACGAGATTTGCGGAGGTGACGGTGCCCGTCGTCAGAAGGATGTGGATCTCACGGCGCCGCAGTTCGCGGATCATCGGCATGATGGCGATGGTTTCCCCGACGCTTGCCGCGTGCACCCAGATGAGCGGGCCACGGGGCCGGGCAAGGCTTGCATAACCGAGCCGTTCCAGCTTGCGGGTCCTGTCTTCCTTGCCCTTCATGGCGCGATAAGCAAGGTAAGGGCCGACCAGGGGATAAAGGGAAATACCGGCCACCCGGTAACCAACGAGAGCCAGGCGCGCAGAAATCTTGCTCACCGTGTTTGCCCCCGATGCGTGATGGCCGCCATCAATGTGATAGACCCTCCGATTGCTCATCCGTAACCCAGTTTTTTGTGTTTTACAAATGCGTCAAAAAAGGGTCCCCGGGATCGATACCAGGCGAGGGACCAGCATTGCGAGCACATTGTAAAACGCGAGGCTTATCTCAAGCCGACTTAGTATCAGGATCGAGCAGACGGTGCATATGGACGATGAAATACCGCATATGGGCGTTGTCGACCGTCTGCTGCGCCTTGCCCCGCCAGGCGATCAGCGCGCTCGCGTAGTCCGGATAGATGCCGACGATATCAAGCGCCGAAAGGTCCTTGAATTGAAGGCCCTCCAGGCTCTGCAGTTCACCACCGAAGACCAGGTGCAGAAGTTGTTTCTTTTCGCCCGTTTCCGTCATTGTCCGATATTCCGTCCGTTCCAGCTCCCCCGGCTCTTCCTCTGCTGCATTCCCATGGAAAGGTCAACCCGGAGTGAGCCTAGCGAGCTGGGGTAAAAGGCTGTCGAGCGCGTGTTCGGCGCCGGCGGCCAGCATTTCGTGGCTGACGGTCTCGCGATTGTAGACAAGCCTGTTGCCGGTAAGATCGACGAGGCGGCCGCCCGCCCGTTCGAGAATGAGGTCGGCAGCCGCCAGATCCCAGTCGTGGGAGGCACGCTTGACGACGGTGCCGTCAATGCTGCCGTCGGCGATCATGGCGAGCCGGTAGGCGAGCGACGGCACATGCCGCACCCGGCGGACTTCGTCGCGGAACTCCGGCTCGAATTTCTTGACGAGGTTTTCGTCGGCCGCAATGACCAGTTCGCCATTGCTGCGGGCGACGGTGACGGAAATCGGCCGGCCGTTCTTCAGCGCCGGCCCATCCTTCACCGCGGAAAACTCCTCGTCGAGCGCCGGTGCCACAAGAACACCGGCCACCGGCTGGCCGCGATGCACGACGGCGACCGAGACGCACCAGGTCTTTTCTCCGTTGATGAAGGCGCGGGTACCATCAATCGGATCGACGACGAAGAGCGTTTCGCAGCTAAGCCGGGCGACATCGTCGTCGGTTTCCTCGGAAAGCCAGCCGTAGTTCGGCCGGTCCGTCAGGAGCAGGTTCTGCAGCCGGTCGTTGGCGGCGAAGTCGGCGGCGCTGACCGGCGACTTGCCCTCGTTCTTCCACCAGACTTCCGGCGAGCGGCCGAAAAATCCGTGGGCGATATCGCCGGCCTGGCGCGCCGCGTCGAGAATGAGTTCGAGATCCTGGCCCCAGGCTTCGGCGACCGTCATCGGGATCAGCGTCCCGCCAGTGTCATGCCCTCGATGGCGATGGTCGGGGAGGCGACGCCGAACTTTCGGTCAATGTCGTTGGCCGGCGTCAGGCGCATGAACATGTCCTTGAGGTTGGAGGCGATCGTCACTTCCGAAACAGGATATGCGAGCTCGCCGTTCTCGATCCAGAAGCCGGTGGCGCCGCGCGAGTATTCGCCGGTGATCATGTTAACGCCCTGGCCGATCAGTTCGGTGATGTAGAAACCGTTGCCGATCGACTTGATCAGATCCTCGGGTGAGATGTCGCCGGGCTCCAGCGCCAGATTGGTGGAGGCGGGCGAGACAGCCGTGCCGCCGCGCACGCCGCGGCCGTTGGTGGCAAGCCCCAGTTCGCGCGCGGTCGAGGTCGACAGGAACCAATGGTTCAGGACGCCGTCCTCGATCATCACCATGCGCTCGCCGGACACGCCCTCGCCGTCGAAAGGACGCGAAGAGGAACCACGCACGATCAGCGGATCGTCGGTGATGCTGAGCCCGGCTTTGAGCACCTGCTGGCCCATCTTGTCGCGCAGGAAGCTGGTCTTGCGGGCGACGGACGCGCCGTTGATGGCGCCGGCGACGTGGCCGACGAAACCGCGGGCGATGCGCGGATCAAAGACGACGGTGACGTTGCTGCCGGTGTCGACCTGGCGCGGATTGACGCGCTTGACGACGCGCTCGCCGGCGCGGAGGCCGATCAGCTTCGGGTCGTCGAGATCGGCGGCATAAAGGCGGCTGTCGAAATCGTAGTCGCGCTCCATCTTGGTGCCCTCGCCGGCAATGACGCTGACAGAACGGCCGAAACGGGATGCCATGTAGCTGCCGGAAAAGCCGTGGGAGGTGACGAGCACGAGGCCGCCCATGCCGGACGACGCGCCGGCACCGGAGGAATTGGTGACACCCTCAACGTCGAGCGCCGCCTGCTCCATTTCCAGCGCCGCTTCGCGCAATGCATCGGTCGGTACATCGGTCGGATCGTAGAGTTCGAGGTCCGGATAGGATCTGGCGAGATCGGCCTCGTCCGCAAGGCAGGCGAAAGGATCTTCGGGAGAGACCCTGGCCATGGCGACGGCGCGCTCGGCAAGCACCTTCATGTCGAAGCCGGGATTGGCCGAGACGCTCGCCACTTGGCGGCCGACGAAGACGCGAAGCGAGAAATCGTCGCTCTCGGACGCTTCCGTGCCCTCGACCTTGCCGAGACGGACGCTGACGGAACGGGATCGGGAGCGAACCACGACCGCATCCGCCTGATCCGCTCCCGCGGCCTTGGCTAGATCGATCAGTTGGCTGGCGCGGGAAAGCAGTTCGGCGGAATCGATTTCAGAGGTCATGATTGCAAGCCTTTCATTCTCGTCCCATTTATTGTGCACTGTCAGAAGCATCAAGGGCGGCTCGCCGATTCTTGATTTCCCACCTTAGACTGAAAGTATCCCGCATGACCGCTCCCGGCTCGCTATTTTCCCAAATGCTTCTCCTGCTTGCCGGCGCGGTGATTGCCGCCCCGGTGTTCAGGAAGCTGGGACTCGGCACGGTGCTCGGTTATCTCGCCGCCGGCGTGGTCATCGGACCGATCATGCAGCAGATCGTCGAGACGGAAGAAGTGCTGCATTTCGCGGAATTCGGCGTCGTTTTCCTGCTGTTCATCATCGGGCTCGAACTGAAGCCTTCGCGTCTCTGGCAGATGCGCGGCGACGTGTTCGGCCTCGGGCCGGCACAGGTGGTGATCTCAGGACTGGTGCTGACCGGACTGGCCTATCTGAGCAATATGGCTGACTGGCGCGGCAGCCTGATCGTCGGTTTCGGCCTTGCATTATCCTCGACGGCGTTTGCCCTGCAGATCCTCAACGACGACGGCGAGATGAACAGCCGGCACGGCCAACGATCGTTTTCGGTGCTGCTGTTCCAGGATCTCGCCATCGT
Organism: Neorhizobium tomejilense; assembly: GCF_964254135.1. Taxonomy (NCBI): domain Bacteria; kingdom Pseudomonadati; phylum Pseudomonadota; class Alphaproteobacteria; order Hyphomicrobiales; family Rhizobiaceae; genus Neorhizobium; species Neorhizobium tomejilense. The sequence goes on along the minus strand of NZ_CAXUSO020000001.1, from coordinate 369,290 downwards.
GCCGCTGCTGGCACTGATTACCATCCTGGCGCCCGGGACCACGGAGACGGAAGCCTCGCCGCTTCTGGATTTCGCCATCGCGGTCGGGGCCGTGGGTGCGATGGTGATTGCCGGACGCTATCTCCTGACGCCGATGTTCCAGATTATTGCCCGCACCGGTGCGCGCGAGGTGATGATCGCCGCAGCGCTGCTGGTGGTGCTGGGGTCGGCAGCCGCCATGCAGGCGGTCGGCCTGTCGATGGCGATGGGCGCCTTCCTGTCCGGCGTGATGCTGGCCGAATCCTCCTACCGGCACGAGCTGGAGGCGGATATCGAACCGTTCCGCGGCCTGCTTCTGGCGCTGTTCTTCATGGCCGTCGGCCTGTCGCTGGAAGTCCATGTCATCCTCGACAACATCTTCTTCATCCTGCCCGCGGTGCCGATCTTCATGGCGCTCAAGGCGCTGATCGTCTACGGGCTCTCCCGGCTCTGGGGTTCGCCGCACAATGATGCGGTGCGCATCGCGTTCCTGCTGCCGCAGGGCGGCGAATTCGGCTTCGTGCTGTTCACCACGGCAACGGCGAGCGGCCTGTTCTCGTCGGCCACCGCCTCGCTGCTGATCGCCGGCGTGACGCTGTCGATGGCGCTTACACCCTTCGGTGCGGCACTTTCCAAACGGCTCCTCAACGGCGAGAGCCGCGAGGAACTGGAGGAGGATTTCAACGGTGCCGGGGCCGACGTGCTGATGATCGGGTTTTCGCGTTTCGGCCAGATCGCCGCTCAGATCCTGCTGGCCGGCGGCCGCGAGGTGACCGTCATCGACGATTCCGCCGACCGCATCCGCCAGGCCGCCTCCTTCGGTTTCCGTATCTATTTCGGCGACGGGACGCGTCGGGACGTGCTGATCGCGTCGGGCATCGAAAAGGCGAAGATCGTCGCCGTCACCACCCAGAAACGCGAGACGACCGACCAGATCGTCGATCTCATCCGCTCGCAATTTCCGGACGTGCGCCTCTATGTCCGCTCCTACGACCGTATCCATGCGCTGTCGCTGCGGGATCGGAACGTCGAATACGAGCTGCGCGAGACCCTGGAATCCGGCCTGCTGTTCGGAAAAAAGACGCTGGAAGCGCTCGGCATGAGCGAGAACGAGACCGACGAGATCGGCGACGACATCCGCCAGCGCGACGAGGAGCGGCTGCAGATCCAGGCCGTCCAGGGGCTCGGCGCCGGCCGCGAAATGCTGTTCAACAGCCCGGTCCGGCCGGAACCGCTGATCAAGCCGAAGCGGTCGATGGTGGTGGACGCCGACGAACTGAGCGCGGAACCGGCGACGGCGGAGAACGGCTAGGGCCGGCCGGCGCTCCCTCTTGCGACCATCGCGACGATCGTCTCGGAAAGCTCGGCCTTGGCCTCTGCCGCCGTGATGTCGCCGCTGGCGGCGGCGTCAGACAGCGCTTCGGCTGCACCGAGCAGGGCCCAGAGCCCGGGCGAAGCTATATGACCGGCCTCTGCGAACGGGAGAAGCGCAAGCCGGCATTTTTCCATGAATATGCCCTCGTATTCGTGCTTGATCCGTTCGAGCTCGGGAGAGCTCTCCAGCGCGGCGATGACGCCCGGTATCTCCCGGCCCTGCAACAGAACACAATCCACATAGGAGGAGGCGATGACCGCAGCCCGGTCGGCAAGCGTCGGCCCGCTCGATTGCAGGGCCGCGTCCATGATGGCCGTCTGGCGGCTGTCGAAATCCTGATAAAGCGCGGCCAGGAGAACGGGGCGGGTGCTGAAATGATCGTAGACGACGGGCTTTGCGACGCCCGCCTGCTCCGCCAGCCGGGGAAGCGTCAGGGCATCCGTGCCTTCTTCGCGGACGATGCGCCACGCAACCTCCATCAACTGCTGGCGCCTTCCCTGCCGCGACAGGCGCTGCCGGAGACGCGCCGGTTCTTTCATTTCGATGCTTGACATGACTATATACCAAAAGTAACTTACCAAAAGTATATAACCACTGCCCGTGAGTTTCAATCTGCCAGCAGGAGTTTTCGCCATGCACGCGCTGATCGTCGTTTCGCATCCCGAACCCGAATCCCTCACCCACAACGTCGCCGCCCATCTCGCCGAGGGCATCACCATGTCCGGCGGCTCTTTTGAAATTGCCGACCTTGCGGCGGAGGGCTTCGATCCCAGGTTTACACAGGCGGATCTCGCGGCGCATCGCAGGGAGGCACCACCCTCGGCGGATGTCACGGCCGAACAGGCGAGGATCGACCGCGCCGATGCACTGGTGCTCGTCTATCCCGTCTACTGGTGGTCGATGCCGGGGCTACTGAAAGGATGGATCGATCGCGTCTTCGCAAACGGCTGGGCCTATGACGACGTCAAAGGCGCCAAGGTGGTGAAGAAACTTCGCCACCTCCCCATCCATCTGGTCGCGATCGGCGGCGCCGACATGCGCACCTATGCGCGGCACGGTTATTTCGGCGCGATGAGGACACAGATCGATCACGGAATATTCGATTATTGCGGCGCGCCGGTCATGGCATCCGAGCTTCTGCTGGAAGAAGAACTGGCTAAACCCGATTTCCCGTCGGAGATCGCACGGAAGACCGGCCGCAATGTTTTCAGCGCTGTCCGGAAAACCGAGGCCGCGTAGCAGCTCAAACGTCAGGCTTCGGCTGCTGCCGCATGAAGCGCGTCAATGGCGCGCTTGAGCTCATCCTTGATGTGCTCGGACTCGTCGAGGATGTCGCGGGCCTTCAGGAAGTCCAGCACCCGGAAACGGTTGACCGACGGCCGAAGGAAGATCTGGGGCGGATTGAGCTTCAGCTTGAGCGCGATGCTTGCCTGCATGGTCAGCTGGCTGGCGCCGAACAGGCTGTCGATGCGATTGGGCGCATGGGTGCCGTCGCCTTCCGGCGCACCGACCACGTCGACGCCGATCACCACGTCGGCAACATCCATCAGTTGCTCATACGGGACGGGATTGAAGACGCCGCCATCGATCATCACCCGCCCGTTGACCCGGACCGGCATGAACAGGCCGGGAATGGCGGCAGACGCCGCGATCGCGGTGCGCAACTCGCCCTGTTCGAGGATCACCTCCGCCTGGCCGTAATAATCGGTAGCCGAGATCTTCATCGGGATTTCGAGATCGGCGAAATCCTCCGGCACCTGCGGCGGCAGGAAGGCATCGAGGATGAGTTCGAGATTGAACTGGCCGAAGCGGAAACCGCCGAGCTTGTCGCGCATGGTCGCCGGGCCGAGACCCCAGAGCTTGTTCAAAAGGGTACCGCGATGGCCGACCGTCTCCAGCGCGTATTCGCGGATCTCGCGTCCGGTCATGCCCGACGCCATGCCGGCGCCGATGATCGCGCCGATCGACGAGCCGGAAATCGCCACCGGCCGTATGCCGAGCTCGTCGAGCGCCTCGATGATCTGGATATGCGAGAGGCCCCGCGCGCCGCCGCCGCCGAGAGCAACCGCAAACGTCAGGCCGCCCTTGGCTCTGACGGCTTCGAGATCGGGAACTGCAAGCCTTGTGTTCATTCCTCTGACCTCAGGCCGGCTGGTAGCGGAAAAAATCCATGCGGGTATCGCCGAACGTCCGGCTCTCCAAAAACTTGAAGACGGCATCGACGGCAGGATTGATGTCGGCCCGCTCCTCCAGAATGGCAAGGGCTCCGGGTGCGAGCCAGCCGCCGGCATGGGCCGAAAGCATGGCGCCCTCGCCGAGCCCCTGGCCATAAGGCGGGTCGGCAAACAAGAAATGAAACGGCTCGATATTGTTGGCCGTGCCGAGCTTGGTGGCATCACGGCGCAGGATGCGCGCCCGGCCATGCAGGCCGAGGCTGTCGATATTCTCCCACAACAGGCCCCTGCCCTCGACGCCGTTCTCGACGAAGAGCGCACTCTTGCAGCCGCGCGACAACGCCTCCAGCCCCACCGCGCCGGTGCCGGCGAAGAGGTCGATCACCCGGCCGCCATCCAGTGCCTGCGGATAGACGTGGCCGATGATATTGAACAGGCTTTCGCGCGTCCGGTCGATGGTCGGCCGGATGTCGCTTGTTTTGGGCGTGGCCAGAGACCGGCCGCGAAATTCACCACCGACGATCCGCACTGCGCGTTACCCTCTCGGCGTGCGCGGCTTGCCGCCGGCCGGGCGTCCGCCCGAGGCGGGCCGGCCACCAGGCTTGCCCCCGGGCTTGCCGCCGGCACCCGCCGGTTTTCCGCGGCCGCCGGAAGGTTTTCCGCCAAAGCTCTTGCCGCCGCCCGGCTTTGCTCCGAAGGGCTTGCCGCCAGGCTTTCCACCGCGCGGCCTGTCACCTGTGGGCCGGTCACCTGCGGGACGATCACCACGAGGCGGCCGGTCCGAGAACGGCCGGTCGCTGCGCGGACGCTCGGAGCGGCCCTCGCCTGCGGAGAAGGACCGTGCGGGACGCTCTCCATCCTCGCGCGGCTTGCGGTCGCCGAACGACCGTTCGCCTCTCGGCTTGTCGCCGAACGGACGGTCACCACGGGGCGGACGGTCACCGGAAGGACGCTCGCCGCGCGGACGCTCGGAACGGCCTTCGCCGAAGGAACGAGCAGGGCGATCACCATCGGCGCGTGGCTTGCGGTCAGCAAACGGGCGGTCGCCTCTCGGCTTGTCGCCGAACGGGCGGTCGCCACGGGGTTTGTCGCCGAAGGGACGGTCACCACGCGGGCGCTCCGAGCGGGCGTCGCCCGAGAAGGATTTGGTCCGCGGACGGTCGCCGTCCTCACGCGGCTTGCGGTCGCCTCTCGGTTTGTCGCCGAAGGAACGGTCGCCACGATCCGGGCGGTCGCCAAAGGACTTCTTGCGGCCGAAATCGGCCTTTTCCGGCTTGTCAGGCCCGTCGGCGCGGATCCAGTCGCGGTCCTCTTCGGCGCGGTTGACGATGACCGGCCGGTCGTTCTGAGGCGTGGGCTTCTTGAAAAGCTGCTCGGCCTCGGCACGGGCGGAGGATTTGCGCGTCTTGTTTTCGGTGGTCGGGCGGGCGCCCGGCGCCATCCAGACATTGGCGGTGCGGCTGGTGCCCATCGGCGGACGCTTCTTCGGCCGGTCGTCCTCGTCCTCAGCGCGACCGCCGAACGGCTTTGCGCCGCGCGGCTTGTCGGCGAACTTGCGGTCGTCGCGCTTGGTATCCAGACGGCCGAGCGGCTTTTCGCGCCGGTCCTCCGGCTTGCCGGCACGCGGACGTTCGCTCCGCTCCGGCCTTGCCGCCCATTCCGACTTCTCGTTACGGGCCGAACGTTCGGCACGGGCGGGCTTCTCATCCTCTTCCGCAGCCGTCTCGGTATAGATCGGCGCGTCGAAATTCGCCTTGGATTCCTCGATCAGGCGCGGCCCGAGCTGGTCGCGCAGCATGCGGCCCCGCACTTCCACCACCTCGCCTTCCGGCAGGTCCCCGAGCTGGAACGGCCCGTAGGAGATACGGATCAGGCGGTTGACCTCGAGGCCGAGCGCGCCGAGCACGTTCTTGATCTCGCGGTTCTTGCCTTCGCGAAGGCCCATGGTGATCCAGACATTGCTGCCCTGGGTGCGGTCGAGCGTCGCGTCGATCGAGCCGTAGAGCACGCCTTCGACGGCGATGCCCTCCTTCAGCTTGTCCAACTCCTCCTGCTTGATCTCGCCATGGGCGCGCACGCGGTAACGGCGCAGCCAGCCGGTGGTCGGCAGTTCCAGCACGCGCGACAGGCCGCCATCGTTGGTCAGCAGCAGCAGGCCTTCGGTATTGATGTCGAGGCGGCCGATGGAGAGCACCCGCGGCAGACCTTCGGGAAGGTTGTCGAAGACAGTCGCGCGGCCTTCCGGATCGGAATTGGTGGTCACCAGGCCGGCAGGCTTGTGGTAGAGCCAGAGGCGGGTGCGCTCGATGCCGCGGATCGGCATGCCGTCCACCTCGATCTTGTCGGCGAGCGTCACGTTGACGACCGGCGTATCGAGGACCTTGCCGTTCAGGCTGACCCGGCCTTCCATGATCATCCGCTCGATATCGCGGCGCGACGCGACGCCGACGCGTGCGAGGATCTTGGAGATGCGCTCGGGCTTGCCCTCGGCCTCCATGGTTTCCGGTGCCGGCGGCAGCTTGCGGATGGGCTTTGCCGCCTTTTCAGCGCCGCTCTTGGCCGCGGAACTCTTCCTGGGCGCAAGGCCTTCCTTGGCGGAAAAGCCCGCCTTGCCGCCAGGGCCGGCCTTCGGAGCGGCTCTCGGTTTGGTTTCGCGAACGAAAGTCTTGCCTTCGCCGCGCTTCGGCTTGTCTTTGGAATTCATTTGTTGTTTGCCTGAAGCGTGATGTCTACGGAGCGATCCGGACATTCTTGTTCGTGTTGACTGAGATGGATTCGTGCCCGCAGCCGGGCGTCCAGTTGGATGCTTCCTACCAGTTCGCGCGATCCGGGTTAAGAGGAAATCGCCGAAATGCCTAATACCGATGGGTTCATGAATGCTGCCCTTGCGGAAGCCAAAGACGCGGCCGCCCGTGGCGAGGTTCCGATCGGCGCCGTTCTTGTCATCGACGGCGTTGTCGTCGCCCGCTCCGGAAACCGGACCCGCGCCGAAAACGACGTTACCGCCCATGCCGAAATCGCCGTCATCCGGGATGCCGCAGCCGCCCTTGGACAGGAGCGGCTATCGGGTGCCGACCTTTACGTGACGCTCGAACCCTGCACCATGTGCGCGGCGGCGATCTCGTTTGCGCGCATCCGGCGGCTCTATTACGGCGCGGAGGACCCGAAAGGCGGAGCGGTGGACAACGGCGTGCGCTTCTTTGCCCAGCCGACCTGCAATCATGCGCCGGAAGTCTATTCCGGCCTCGGCGAAAGCGAGGCCGCGATCCTGCTCACCGGCTTCTTCAGATCGAAAAGAGAGAGCTAAAGCGGGCTTAGAACAGCTTCCACCAGTCGCTGCCCTTCTTGGCTTCCGCGGCTTGCGCCTTGCGGCGCTTTTCCTTCTGGCTTTCGGGCTCGCCGACATCCGACAGGGCAGCCGCATCCGCCGAACGGAACTCCGCCGGCGGATCGGCGAGCGAACGGCGGCGTCCGGTGACGCTGACGGTCTCGGCGTTTTCCTTGGCCTTGCGGAAGGCTTCCCACTTTTCCGTTTCGGTCATCTGACCGGCCTGGCCGCTGCCTGCGAGCAGCGGTGAACGATAGTTGGGATCGTTCTCGTGGGCCGCCGCTTCGTCACGCAGACGCTTGCGGGTTTCTTCCGGAGATTCGACCCAGTTGGGATTGCTCTCGCGGTTCGCCAGCGATTGCTGCGGCGCCGGCAGCGCCTGATCCTGGCCCTTGGCGACAACCAGCGAAGGACGCGGGTTGTATTTCAGGCCCGCTTTCGCTTCGGCGCTCTTGCCGCCCAGCGAGACGGACTGACCGAGGTCGTCGGTCAGCTGCTCCATGGCTGTCTTGTCAGTGCCGTATGTCGGGCCGCCGATGCAGCCCGAAAGGGTCAATGTCGAGGCGAGGACACCGGCCACGCCCATGCCGACACGAAACGCATATGTCGCTTTCATCAAAACCCTTCCAGCGGCGCCCGTCCTGACGCCTCAGACACACTCAAACGCCTGATGACCGGAAAATCCGGCCAATTTCAGGCGGTTTTACCGGATGATTGCTCAAAGCGCAATCATCCGGTAACTTTCCACCATCAAAGCCGGCCGAGAGCGGCCAACTCGCGCAATGCGGCAGCGTCACGCGCCGAAACATCCGGATAGGCAGGATCGGAGCCGACATCGGTCGTCACCCGCCACGAGCGGGCACATTTGGTGCCTTCGGCGAGTTTCGGATCGACGGCAACGCCCTGCACTTCCGGCAGACGGAAGGCGCTCTCCGGCCCCTCGCCCGCAACGATCGCGATGCCCGACGTGATGCAGGTCTCTTCAAACTCCTGGCCTTCCAACGCCTTCAGCAGCTCCGGATCGTTGACATAAACGACCGGTGCGGCCTCCAGCGAAGAGCCGATCCGCTTGTCCTTGCGTTCGATTTCGAGCGCGCCTGTGACAACCGAGCGCACCTTGCGGATCCGCGCCCACTTTTCGGCAACCGCCTCGTTCTTCCACTCGGCCGGAACCGTCGGGAACTGCTCGAGATGGATCGAGACGGCGTTCGGGTTGCGCGACAGCCACGATTCCTCGGTGGTGAACGGCAGCATGGGCGCAAGCCAGGTCACCGTGCAGTCGAAGATCTTGCGGATGACCGCAAGAGCCGCACGACGGCGCAGCGACGACGGGGCATCGCAATAAAGCGCATCCTTGCGGATATCGAAGTAGAAGGCCGACAGCTCGATATTGGAAAAATCGATGAGCGCCCGGGCGATCTTCTTGAACTCGAAAGCGTCGTAGCCTTCGCGCACGAGTTTATCGAGCTCGGCCAGGCGATGCAGCATCAGCTTTTCGAGTTCCGGCAGATCGGCATAGGCGATCTCCTCGCCCTCGTCATGGGCCAGCGTGCCGAGCATCCAGCGGATCGTGTTACGCAGCTTGCGGTACGCATCGACATTGGTCTGGATGATCGTCTTGCCGAGGCGCTGGTCTTCCCAATAGTCCGTCGTCATCACCCAGAGGCGCAGGATATCGGCGCCGGCATCCTTCATGACGTCCTGTGGGGCCACGACATTGCCGAGCGACTTCGACATCTTCTGGCCCTTCTCATCCATGGTGAAGCCATGGGTGACGACCGTGTCATAGGGCGCCCTGCCGCGGGTGGCGGCGGATTCCAGCAGCGAGGAGTGGAACCAGCCGCGATGCTGGTCCGAACCTTCCAGATAGACGTCGGCCGGCCATTTCAGGTCCGGTCGGTCTTCCAGCGTGAAGGTGTGCGTCGAGCCTGAATCAAACCAGACATCGAGGATATCCCTTACCTGGGTCCAGCCTTCATTGGCACGCGACCCCAGAAAACGCTCGCGCGCTCCTTCGGCGAACCAGGCGTCGGCACCTTCGAGATCGAAGGCTTCGAGGATGCGCTGGTTAACCGCCTCGTCCTGAAGGATTTCGCCCTGCTCGTCGACAAAGACGCAGATCGGGACGCCCCAGGCGCGCTGACGCGAAAGCACCCAGTCCGGGCGCTGTTCGATCATGGCGCGCAGGCGGTTCTGGCCGGCAGCGGGCACGAAACGCGTGTCGTCGATCGCCTTCAGCGCGCGTGAGCGCAGCGTGGTGCCGTCGGCAAGGTCCTTGTCCATGTAGACGAACCACTGCGGCGTGTTGCGGAAGATGATCGGCTTCTTCGACCGCCACGAATGCGGGTATTGATGCTTCATCCGGCCGCGCGCAAACAGCGCGTTGCGCTCGATCAGCGCCTTGATGACGCGGTCGTTGGCATCGCCCTTCTTGCCGTTGTCGTCCATGACGCGAGCGCCCTCGAAACCGGGGGCGTCGGCCGTGTAGAAACCGCCGTCGTCGACCGTGAAGGGGATTTTCGACGAGATGCCGCGGGCTTCGAGCTCGCGGGCAACCGATGTCCAGGCGTCAAAGTCCTCGCGGCCGTGGCCGGGGGCGGTGTGGACGAACCCGGTGCCGGCATCATCGGTGACGTGATCGCCGGCGAGGAGGGGGACGGCGAAATCGTAGCCGCCACCGAGGCCTGCGAGGGGATGCGCAGCGGTGATCGCGCCGAGTTCATCGGCGGTGACAGATCCAAGACGCTTGTACTGCAGCTTCGCCTTGGCGAAGCTCTCCTCCGCCAGCTTGTCGGCGAGGATCAGCTTTTCTCCTGGACGGGGGCCGAAGTCGTTCGCCGCTTCGGTCACCTCATAGAGGCCGTAGGAGATCTTTGGCGAGTAAGCGATGGCGCGGTTGCCGGGGATGGTCCAGGGCGTTGTCGTCCAGATAACTAGGAAAGCCGATCTCAGCTCTTCCACAGTTGCGAGATCGAAACCGTCATCTGGTGCACTTTCGAAATTCACGTCCGAAACCGGGAACTTCACCCAGATCGTGTCGCTCTCGTAATCGTGGTATTCGACCTCGGCCTCAGCCAGCGCGGTGCGCTCGACGACGGACCACATGATGGGCTTCGAACCGCGATAGAGCTGGCCGCTCTTGGCGATCTTCAGGAGTTCGCCGGCGATGCGGCTCTCGGCGTGAAAGTTCATCGTCAGGTACGGGTTTTCGAAATCGCCGACGATGCCGAGGCGCTTGAATTCTTCACCCTGGACCTTGATCCAGCCGGCGGCGAACTCGCGGCATTCTTGGCGGAATTCGTTGATCGGAACTTCGTCCTTGTTCTTGCCCTTGGCGCGATAGGCTTCCTCGATCTTCCATTCGATCGGAAGGCCGTGGCAATCCCAGCCCGGAACATAGTTCGAGTCATAACCACGCATCTGGAACGAGCGGGTGATGACGTCCTTCAGGATCTTGTTCAGCGCGTGGCCGATGTGGATGTTGCCGTTGGCATAGGGCGGGCCATCATGCAGCACGAATTTTGTCCGGCCCGCGGCGGAGGCGCGAAGCTGCTTGTAGAGGTCCATCTGCTGCCAGCGGGCAACCAGTTCCGGTTCCTTCTGCGGCAGGCCGGCGCGCATCGGGAAATCGGTTTCGGGCAGATAGAGGGTCTTCGAATAGTCGAGCTTTTCGGCGGTATCGGTCATGGAAGCAATCGTCCTGGCGCCGCGACGGGGCGCATCTCGATGAAAATTCGCTGGCGGAAGGCGCTCATGAAGCGCCAAAAACCCGGACCCTCCGGCCGCTCTTACAGCGCGCGGAAGGCCGGGCCTATAATTCGAATGATCTGGGCCAGCCGGAATTTTTTCATGGTGGCGGTTCTTAAGGGTTTTTGCGGCGGAAAGGAAGGGGATTTACCAAGCCAATTTCGTCCAGAAAGCCGCATTTGATTTTAGTGCCATCTGCGCTTATATTTCTGGGCAAATGGCACGGAGCCGCCAAATGAGCACCACTGCTAACATGCCTATCCGCAAACGACTGGAGATCGCCTCCCATGGTCGCATCAAGACCTATGACGGAGCCACGGTTTCCAAGCTGACTGAACTCGGTTTTTCGATGGATGAACTCTATCGATTTATCGCACCCCGCCGCACGCTCGCTCGCCGGATCGCCAATGGCGAACCGCTGACCATCACCGAGAATGATGGCGCCCTGCGCGTCGTTCGCGTGATGGAGCTGGCCGAACAGGTTTTCGGCGAACGCGACACAGCCCAGCGTTGGCTACGCAAGCCGAACAGGGGCCTGGATGGTATCGTGCCGCTCGACCTTCTTGAATCGGAGAGCGGTGCCGTACTGGTGGAGCAAGCGCTGCATCAGATCGATCACGGCATTTATGTCTGACGCATGATCCTCTGGCGGATTTCCAATTACGCCGACCTTTCCGGCAGAGGCGGGCTGTTCGCTCCCGGGCGATGGCATAAACAAGGAACGCCGATCGTTTGTTGCTGCGACCATCCATCCACCGCACTTCTGGAGATACTCGTGCATGTGGATCCGGAAGATCTGCCTCGGGATTTTCAGCTGTTGAAGATCCGCTGCCCAGACGATCTTGCCGTTCAGACGATAGCGCCAGATGACATTAATTGCCGGGACAAAGCAGCGACGGAGCATGCGGGAAACGCGTGGCTCGTGGAAAACAAATTCTGCCTTCTGAAAGTGCCGTCGGCGATCCTGCCGGAGGCCGCCAATGTTCTTTTCAATCCTCAGCATGCGGATGCCGGGAAGCTGACAATCGAAAAAGCGGTGCGCTACCCCTTCGACAGCCGGCTGCTCCGCTAACCCCTCAAAACGCGATCTTGGCGTCCACTTCGCCAAGCGGCCTGACGCCGGACAGCAGCGCCCGCGCCTCTTCCTCGTCCCGCTTGATCTGAGCGACCAGGGCATCCAGCCCGTCGAACTTCAGTTCGTCGCGCAGGTGGCCGAAGAAGGAGACGGAACAGGTTTCGCCGTAGAGGCTGCCGGAGAAGTCGAAGAGGTAGGTCTCGAGCAGGGGCGCACCGTTTTCGGTCACCGTCGGGCGGCGGCCGTAGCTGGCGACGCCGTCGAAAAGCGTGCCGTCGGGGCGGCGGAAGCGCACGGCGTAGATGCCGGCCTTGAGTACGGCCTCCGGCGGCAGCTGCATGTTGGCAGTCGGGAAACCGAGCTGCCGGCCGAGCTTTTCACCGCCGATCACTTCTGCCTCAAGCGTATAGCGATAACCGAGCAGGCCGGCCGCGGCGGAGACATCGCCTTCCGCCAGCAGATCGCGGATGCGGCTGGACGAGATTACGTCAGCATTCTCGTCGCGAAAGGCATCGACCAGCTGCACGTTGAAACCGTGCTTGCCGCCCGATGCCATCAGGAAGGCCGGGCCGCCTTTCCTGTCCTTGCCGAAATGAAAGTCGAAGCCGGTGACGACGGCGCTGGCTGCCAGCCAATCCACGAGAATGGTCTGGATGAATTCTTCCGCCGAGCGGGTCGCGAACTCGCGGGTGAAGGGATATTCGATCACCGAGCGGAAACCCATGGCCTCCAGCAGGCGAGCCTTGAGCGGCGCCGGGGTCAGGCGGAAGACCGGTTCCTCCGGGCGGAAAACGGTGCGCGGATGCGGCTCGAAGGTCAGCACCAGGGCGGGTACGCCGTGCTGTTCGGCAAGTGCCAGCGCGCGCTCCAGCACGCTGCGATGGCCGCGATGCACACCGTCGAAATTGCCGATGGCGATGACGCCGCCCTTCAGTTCCTCGGGCAGCGGTTCCTTCTTCTCGTTGCGGTGGAAGACTGTCATGCGGCGGGTTCCGGTTCAGGCCGAATTCGGGCCCAGGGGCTATGCGAGGCGCGGCATCCAGTATTTCGGCGCGGCATTTTCCCGCTTCAGCCAGGCATTGAGGATCGCCTCGTCGGTCTGGCCGTTGACGGTGTATTCCGCGACATGGATGCCCGCGCTGATATAGAGCAGGTCGAGGCCGTATGCGAGCGCGCCGCGCACGTCGGTCGGCATGCCGTCGCCGATCGCCAGCACCCGGTTCATCGGGAACTCGCCGCGCACTTCTCGGGCGGCTTCGATCGTCGCCTCGTAGATCGGACGGTGCGGCTTGCCGGCGACGCGGGTCTTGCCGCCGAACTCTTCGTAATAGGCCGCCACCGCGCCTGCGCAGGGGATGATCTTGTGGCCGCGCTCGACGACGAGATCCGGGTTGGCGCAGATGAAAGGCACGTCACGCTTGGCGAACGCTGCCAGCATGTCGGTATAGTCTTCCGGTACTTCCTTCTCGTCGTCGAAGAAACCCGTGCAGACGATGCATTCGGCTTCGTCGGCGGAGACCACCTCGACGCCGAGCCCGTCAAACAGGTTGAGGTCGCGCTCGGGACCGATCAGAAAGACCTTTTTCGGGCCGTCGACGATCAGGTGTTGGGTGACGTCGCCGGATGTGACGATCCGGTCATAGGTGCCGTCGGGCACGCCGAGCGTGCGCATCTGCTCGATGACGCCGGGAGCCGTGCGCGGCGAATTGGTGATCAGCACGACGGTGGCGCCGGCTTCGCGGGCCGCGGCGAGCGCCTTGCAGGAATGCTGGAAGGCCTCGACACCGTTGTGAACCACACCCCAGACGTCCGAAAGGACCACGTCGTAGTCGCCGATCACTTCGTTCAGATTGCCGATGCGCTTTGCCATGTAACCTTCCCATCTCGCAAGTCCCGGGTCACATGACAAACCCGGTTAAGGATTACAAGAGATATTCGGGAGAAAAGCCGCAACCGCATCGGCACGTCGGCAAGGATAACTCTTCCCACTTCGTCCCTAGCTCGCTACCGCCAACCTGACGGCAAGGCCCACGACCGCGCTGACGGCCAGGACCGGCACCATGCCGATCTTCATGCGGAAGAGCAGGAAGGCCGATACCACGAAAAGCAGGAAGGCGAGCGGATCGAGCGTCGTCCAGACCGGCCAGAAAAGCCTCAAGCCGGCCGCGGGCCAGAGGGAAGTCTGCTCGACCTCGCGGAACAGGACGTGCAGGCCGAACCAGATGGCGAGGTTGAGGATTACGCCGACGACCGCGGCCGTGATTGCCGACAGCGCCGCCGAAAGGACCGGGTTGCCGCGCAGCCGCTCGATATAGGGCGCGCCTGCGAAGATCCAGATGAAGCTCGGCACGAAGGTCGCCCAGGCGACCAGCAGCGCGCCGATCACGCCGCCGGCGACCGGTCCGAGACCGGCGGCTTCCCGGAAACCGACCAGGAAGCCGACGAAGGACAGCACCAGAACCAGCGGCCCTGGCGTCGTTTCGGCAAGCGCCAGCCCGTCCAGCATTTCGCCGGGTTTCAGCCAGCCATAATTGTCGACCGCCACCTGCGCCACATAGGCGAGCACCGCATAGGCACCGCCGAACGTCACCATCGCCATCTTGGAGAAGAAGGTGAACATGACGGCCAGGCCTTCCGGCGCCGAGAACATCCACAGCAGCAGAAGCGGAAGCTGCCAGACCGCGATCCAGAAGACCAGTGTGGCGATCGCCGTCAACGGCTTCGGCCGTTTCGGCAGGTCGATCGCGTCGGAGCTTTTGGCTGTTCCACCGCCCCTGCGGGCGGCAAAGAAGCCGACTAACCCCGCCAGCAGCACCACGAGCGGAAACGGCAGGCCGAAGAAGAACAATGCTACGAAGGCGGCGCCCGCGATGCCGAACAGGAGGCGGTTCTTCAGCGTCTTGCGGCTAAGGCGGATCACCGCCTCGACAACGATCGCGAGCACCGCCGCCTTGAGGCCGAAAAACAGGCCGGTCAGCCAGCTCGTATCCTGATAGAGGGCGTAGGCCGTCGAAAGGGCGATGATGACGGCCAGCCCCGGAAGCACGAAAAGAAGGCCGGCGATCATGCCGCCGCGCACCCCGAACATCAGCCAGCCAATATAGGTGGCCAGCTGCTGGGCTTCCGGTCCCGGCAGCAGCATGCAGTAGTTCAAGGCATGCAGAAACCGCGCCTCGGAAAGCCAGCGCCTTTCGTCCACCAGGGTCCGGTGCATCAGTCCGATCTGCCCGGCGGGCCCGCCGAAGCTCAGGACCCCGATCTTGGCGAACACCGCCGTCAGCTCGCCGAGCGTCGGCCTCACCGCAATCTCGTCCTTCACCGCCTGATCCATCATTGCCTCATGCTTTTCCGCACCTGGTTACCTGTCGTCCATGGCGTCATGTACCCACAGGGCGCGGAAGCTCGCCGCCCCCTCTAGGAGCCATATGTGAAGGCCGTATGAAGGAAGAGAACTTCGGCATGGCGGTACGGCGTTGCGGCATTCGCAGGCCCCGCGCGGCTGTTAAATGCGCCGGCGCCTTTCTTCCACCAAAGTCCGGTGCAACATGCCGACCTGCCCGGAGAGGTAGCCGAAACCGACGACCCGATGTGGCCGGTAGCGGTCATCAGTCCGCCAAGCGCAGGCGTTGCCCAGCATCCGTATCGTTAAGCGTATTTCCCATGAGTTCCGAGCCGTCCCGAAAATTTTACGGCCGTTCTTGACTCATCCGCCGGTCACCCTTATCTCGACGCGGCTGGCACTCTCCAAACGGGAGTGCTAACAGCACCGAGATACGGGTTTCCACCCGTCCATGTCATTTGATCGAGGGATTAGACAATGGCAAGCACCAATTTCCGCCCCCTTCACGACCGCGTCGTTGTTCGTCGCGTCGAATCCGAAGCCAAGACCAAGGGCGGCATCATCATTCCTGATACCGCCAAGGAAAAGCCGCAGGAAGGCGAAATCGTCGCCGTCGGCACCGGCACCCGCGACGACAAGGGCAACATCACCGCTCTCGACGTCAAGGCTGGCGATCGCGTCCTGTTCGGCAAGTGGTCCGGCACCGAAGTCAAGCTCGACGGCGAAGACCTTCTGATCATGAAGGAATCCGACATCATGGGCATCATCGGCTGATCTCAGTCGGTTGCTTTCACTGAAATATCGCTGACACCCCTTTTCAGGAGTTCCCAAAATGGCAGCTAAAGAAATCAAGTTCGGCCGCACCGCGCGCGAAAAGATGCTGCGCGGCGTCGACATTCTCGCCGACGCAGTCAAGGTAACGCTCGGCCCGAAGGGCCGTAACGTCATCATCGACAAGTCCTTCGGCGCTCCGCGCATCACCAAGGACGGCGTTTCGGTCGCCAAGGAAATCGAACTTGACGACAAGTTCGAAAACATGGGCGCCCAGATGGTCCGCGAAGTTGCTTCGAAGACCAACGACATCGCCGGCGACGGCACCACGACGGCTACCGTTCTTGCCCAGGCGATCGTTCGCGAAGGCAACAAGGCCGTTGCAGCCGGCATGAACCCGATGGACCTGAAGCGCGGCATCGACCTCGCAGTGGCTGACGTCGTCAAGGATCTCCAGGCCAAGGCCAAGAAGATCTCGACCTCGGAAGAAGTCGCACAGGTCGGCACGATCTCCGCAAACGGCGACAAGCAGGTCGGTCTCGACATTGCTGAAGCCATGCAGAAGGTCGGCAACGAAGGCGTCATCACGGTTGAAGAAGCCAAGACCGCCGAAACCGAACTTGAAGTCGTCGAAGGCATGCAGTTCGACCGCGGCTACCTGTCGCCCTACTTCGTCACCAACCCGGAAAAGATGGTTGCCGATCTCGACGACGCTTTCATTCTCCTCCACGAGAAGAAGCTCTCGAACCTGCAGGCAATGCTCCCGGTTCTCGAAGCCGTCGTCCAGACCGGCAAGCCGCTCCTGATCATCGCTGAAGACGTCGAAGGCGAAGCTCTTGCGACGCTCGTCGTCAACAAGCTGCGTGGCGGCCTCAAGATCGCTGCCGTCAAGGCTCCGGGCTTCGGTGATCGCCGCAAGGCCATGCTCGAAGACATCGCCATCCTGACGGGCGGCACTGTCATCTCCGAAGACCTCGGCATCAAGCTCGAGAACGTCACGCTCGACATGCTCGGCCGCACCAAGAAGGTCTCGATCTCCAAGGAAAACACCACGATCGTCGACGGCGCCGGCTCCAAGGCCGACATCGAAGGCCGCGTTGGTCAGATCAAGGCTCAGATCGAAGAAACCACTTCCGACTACGACCGCGAAAAGCTGCAGGAACGTCTGGCCAAGCTGGCCGGCGGCGTTGCCGTGATCCGCGTCGGCGGCTCGACGGAAGTCGAAGTCAAGGAAAAGAAGGACCGCATCGACGACGCCCTCAACGCGACGCGCGCTGCCGTTCAGGAAGGCATCGTACCGGGCGGCGGCGTTGCCCTGCTGCGTTCCTCCGTCAAGATCACCGCAAAGGGTGCAAACGACGACCAGGAAGCCGGCATCAACATCGTTCGCCGCGCTCTGCAGTCGCTGGTTCGCCAGATCGCTGAAAACGCTGGTGACGAAGCTTCGATCGTGGTCGGCAAGATCCTCGAAAAGAACGAAGACAACTACGGCTACAACGCCCAGACGTCTGAATATGGCGACATGATCACCATGGGCATCGTCGACCCGCTCAAGGTCGTTCGCACGGCTCTGCAGAACGCAGCTTCGGTTGCTTCGCTGCTGATCACCACCGAAGCCATGATCGCCGAACTTCCGAAGAAGGAATCGGCTGGCGGCGGCATGCCTGGCGGCATGGGCGGTATGGGCGGCATGGACATGATGTAAGACCTCCGGGTCTTCACATCTGAGCCAATCGGTTCAGTTGAGAAAAGGGCGATCCTCGGATCGCCCTTTTTGTTTTGTCTGCGGGATGGAGCCCGGCTGACAAAGACGCAGACCACAATTACAGTCGCGCCATGAGTTTCTTCGAGAGCCTGCTCGTCCTGCTGCTTGTCGCGATCGTGCTCCTGCAGATCTCGCGCCGGCTTTCCGTGCCCTATCCGTCGATGCTGGCGCTGGCGGGTGCCGCGGTCGCGCTGGTGCCGGGCATGCCCTATATCTCGCTCGATCCGCACACCGCGCTGGCGCTGTTCATCGCGCCGGCGCTGCTCGATGCCGCGTTCGATTTTCCGCTCGGGACGGCCCGCCGGTTCTGGGTTCCGCTGCTTGTCTTTGCGATCGGCGGCGTATGTGCGACCGCGGCGGTCGTCGCCTTTGCGGGATGGGCTTTTGCCGGGTTGCCGATTGCCGCGGCGCTGGTGCTCGGTGCGATCGTCGCTCCCCCCGATGCGGCAGCAGCGACGGCGGTGCTGTCGTCGATGTCGATCCCGCGCACCACCGATACGGTCCTCCGAGGCGAGAGCCTGTTCAACGATGCGGCCGCGCTGCTGATCTTCGACGCGGCGCTTTCGGTGCAATCGGCCGGCAGCCTCGACACCGGCGTCGCGCTGCATCTTTCCGTCGCAGTGCCCGGCGGCCTGCTGCTCGGCATCCTTGCCGCCTGGGTGGTCCGGTATCTCATGCGGTTCGTCGCCGGCACGCTCGGCGGCGTCCTCCTGCAGTTCGTCCAAACCTTCCTTCTGTGGATCCTCGCCGAACGGCTTGGCCTGTCGGCTGTGCTCGCCATCGTCGCCTTCGCGATGACGCTGGCGAGAAGCAGCGAAGCCCGCTCCTCGGCCCGCATGCGGGTGCAGTCCTATGCGGTCTGGACTGCGGTCGTCTTCGTGCTCAACGTCATGGCCTTCCTGCTGATGGGCATGCAGGTTCGCGACATCGTCGGCGGAATGCCGGCCGATCATCTTTGGGATGCTGCGCAGTTTTCGCTGATCACCATCGTGATCGTCGTCGCCGTCCGTTTTATCGTCTGCGTCGGCTACAATCGCCTCACCGCCTGGTACGAGCGCAGCCGCGGCAGGCCGGAACCCGCGACGACGACGCAGGCGCTGCTGGCCGGCTGGTGCGGCATGCGCGGCCTAGTGACGCTTGCGACCGCCTTTGCCCTGCCGATGGATTTTCCGCAGCGCGACGTGGTGGTGCTGACCGCCTTTTCGGTGGTTCTTGCGACCCTCGTCGTCCAGGGACTGACGCTGACGCCGATCATCCGCTGGCTCGGCCTCGACCGCCGTGCCGAGGGGCATGGTGAACTCGCCATTCTGCGCAGCAAGATCGCCCTTGCCGGCCTTTCGAGACTCGAGGGCGCGACCGAGACGGAGGCGGAACTGCTGCGCTCCAAGTTCCGCATCGAGCAGCTGGCCGCTTCCCGCAGCGAGGACGCCAACTCGCTCGAGACCTACCGGCGGCTGGCCCTGACGGCGATTGCCGCGCAGCGGGAAGAGCTGGAAAAGCTTCGCTCGGTGCACAAGGTCAATGTCGACGAATACAATCTGCTGCTCGAGGAGATCGACTGGCGCGAACTTTCGGTCCTGCCGGAAGATGCACGCAGGATCGAGGAGAGCTGATCCGCCGTTCAGTCAGTACTATTGCGGGTAACGAAATGCCGGCGCGGCATGCGAAGGGCGGCCTGGAAGCCGCCCCGTTACACCGATCTACAGTTCCGCGTTGCGCAATCAGTAGATATCGCGGCCGTTATTGCTCTTGCGGTAGATGTTGCGCGAAGCGCGGTCCTGCATGCGCTCGATCCGCTGACGCTCCCGATAGGAAATGTAGCCGTCACGGCCGGCACGGGACTGCGCCCGGTCGATGCGATGTTGCTGGCGGGAGAGGTTGCGCAATTCGCGCGGCGTCAGCTCACCCCGGGCCATGCCGCGATAGATGCGGTATTCCTGGCGGTTTTCCCGCGCCTCGCTGCGGTAGGTCTGGGCAAGGGTCGGAACCGCGGATGCGACCAGGAGAGCGAGCGCGGTGATGATGATCTTCTTCATGAGGGGTTCCTTTCATCGGCAATGATCGCATGTTGAAGGAGAAACGATGAACCTTTGCTGAAGGTTGCGTTCAGCAAAGAGGAGCATCCTTGAAGGTCGCTGCCGTTTGAAGCAGGCGGCGGCGCAGTATCGGCCGCACGAGCGATTGTCTCCTTTTGTCGAACAAACCGTCAATCATTGTTCATCTTCCGGATACGGGCGAAATGGGGCACATACGGTCCCAGAGAATTCAACCCCGCGTGTCCCACCAGAGACACCGATCCGGAGATCCCAAAAATGTCCACCACCGCTACCAATTCCCTGCTTCTCGTCGGCCGCGTCCTCCTGTCCGGCATGTTCGTCATGTCCGGTTTCCAGAAGCTCATCGATCCCGCCGGCACCGCCGGCATGATCACCGGCGCCGGCCTTCCGGCCGGCATGCTGCTCGCCTATGTCGCGGGCCTGTTCGAACTGGTCGCCGGCCTTGCCGTGCTGACCGGCTTCCAGACGCGCATCGCAGCGCTGCTGCTGGCTCTCTTCTCGGCTTTCACCGCGTTCGTCTTCCATTCCGGCGCCATCAACGTCCCGAACTTCCCGGAGGCCGCCAACGGCCTGCTGACGCTCTTTAACAGCCTGATGATGATGAAGAACCTGACGATTGCCGGTGGCTTCCTGGTTCTCACCGCCGTCGGCGCCGGTGCATTTTCTGTCGATGCCCGCCGCGGTTCTGTCGCAATCGCTGCCTAAGCTTTCGAAATTCCCTGCCCAAGACTGCCCGCCGGATGAGAAGTCCGGCGGGTATTTTTTTGATCTCAATCGGTCTGGACGGCCGGCAGTTCAGTCATTTCGGGCAGCCAGGAAACGGCCGAGCGGCACCAGATCTGGCGCTGCGGCTTCAACTCCGCCCGCTGGTCGATACTGCCCCAGCGGATGCCCCAGATCCTGGCCGCCTCACCTTCGCCATTGACGAAAAGCGGCGAGCCGCATTCGGGGCAGAAATACTGCTGGCGGACGCGGCCGCTCTCGGCCACCTTACGGTAGAGCTTTGGCTCGTGCCCGGTGAGCTTCAGACCGCTTTCCGGTACGACGGCGGTGACACGAAACGGCGAACCGCTCAGCGTCTGGCAATCGGTGCAATGGCAGATACTGATCCGCTTCGGGTCGAGTTCGGCCTCATAGGTCACATAGCCGCAATGGCATCGACCGGTCACGTGCATCGTGCTTCCTCCTCTTCAAAACTCAGAGCGCGGCGCGGACTGCCTCCACGATCCCGGCGATCCGCGGATCCTTCTCGTGAGCCGGCTTGCGGGCCCGGACCAGGCAGGCCTCGGACTTCAGGATCACCCCATCCGACAGGATCTTCAGGTGATTGGCCCTGAGCGTCGATCCCGTCGAGGTGATATCGACGATGATATCCGCCTGGCCGGCGGCCGGCGCGCCTTCCGTGGCGCCGAGGCTTTCGACGATGCGGTAGAGCTGGATGCCGTGCTGGCTCGAAAAGAATTGCTGGGTGAGCCGCCAGTATTTGGTGGCGATAGCCAGCCGCCGGCCATGGCGGGCGCGGAAATCCGCCGCCACGTCGCCGAGATCGGCCATGGTTTCGACGTCGAGCCAGATTTCCGGCACGGCGACGACCACATCCGCGTGACCGAAGCCGAGGCGGGCGCAGAATTCGACCCGTCCGTCGGCGCCGGCCATGCCTTCGCGCACCAGGTCTTCGCCGGTGACGCCGAAATCGACGGCGCCGCTCGCAAGCTCGCGGGCAATCTCCGAGGCCGAGAGATAGGCGATCTCGACGCCTTCCATGCCCTCGATACGGCCGCGATAGGAACGGTCGTTGCCGACAGCGGAAATGGCAAGCCCGGCGCGCTCGAAGATCTCGGCTGTCTCTTCCTTGATACGGCCCTTGGAGGGCAGAGCGATGGTGATCGTGCTCATCTGGATGCCCTCGCCGTTTCAATCCGGTCGAGCCAGAGCGAGAAACCGACAGCCGGAATATGTTCCTTTGCGCCGAGCAGAGTCAGCAGCCGATCGAAACGACCGCCGCCGGCAAGCACTGCCGACGATCCCACTTCGGTCACCTCGAAAACGAGGCCGGTATAATAATCGAGCGGCCGGCCGAAGGCGGCGCGGTAAGTCATGGCGGAGAGATCGGCGCCGGCATTGGCGAGCGCTGCCAGCCGGGCGTCGAAGCGAGAAACCGCCGCGCCGAGCTTTAGGCCGGCGGCATCGGCAAAGCCGGCCAAGGCGGCGGGCGCTTCCGCGAGTGGCAATTGCAGCGTCAGGAATTCGCGCAGCAGCAGCAATGCAGTGCCGTCGAGCCGGGTTTCGGCCAGTTCCAGCTTCTCCTTTAGCCGTCTCGCGATCTCGGTCGGCGAACGGCTGGCGTTGGTGGAATAACCGGTTTCCTGCATGGTGCGGTCGATGCGGGCAACGAGATCCGCCTCGTTGTCCGAAGCGATCAATTCGGCGATCTGCGGATCGAGGCCGGTGACCGGCTGCGGCCTGGCAAGCCGCTCCAGCAGCGCTTCGAGGTGCGCCATGTCGCCGAACGCGTGGATCAGCCGCCGCTGCCAGCCGAACGGTAGGCCGAGCGCCTTGACCACCGCCTCGAACACCGCCTGGTCGCCGAGCGTGAGCGCGAGCTTGCGGCCGGGCAGTAGCGCTTTCAGGATGCCGGTCGCATCGCCGATGGCCCGGGCATCGGAACTGGCGATATCCTTATCGCCGAGATCCTCGATGCCGGCCTGATAGAATTCGTGGGAACCCTCACGGCGCTGGCGGAACACTTCGCCGAGATAGGAATACCGTTTTGGTGTGCCGGTGGCCGTTTCGATGTGCCGCAGGCAGACGGGGATGGTGAATTCCGGCCGCAAGCAGAGATTGGTGCCGGTCTCGCTTTCGGTGAGGAAAATCCGGCGGCGCAGATCCTCCCCGGCCATATCGAGGAACGGTTCGGCGGGCTGAATGACCGGCGTGTTGACCCGCTCGGTGCGGCGGGCGGCGAATTCGGCGAGGAGGTCGCTGGAGAAGTCGGGCATGTCGATCAGGGGCATGGGATCGCTCCGAAGACAAGTCCCCTCCCCAACCCCTCCCCACAAGGGGGAGGGACTAACCCGCGGCGCTCCAAGAGCACAATCTCAGGCGTCACCGAATCTGGGCGAGTTGATTTGGGCAGGCCAGCGCCGCGTAAAGCCCCTCCCCCTTGTGGGGAGGGGTTGGGGAGGGGTCTACACTCACGCATTGCCCGCCCTCTTCCGATCCTCGGCCTGAGCAGCCAGAATCTCCTTCACCTTGGCGACCAAATCCGCCTCGGGAACGGTTTCCTGCGCTACACGCGCCTCGCGCCAGCTCGCATTGTCCTCGATCTCGCCGGACAGGCGCTTGCCCTCGATCAGGTCCTTCATCTGCACGACGCCCTGCGCCCGCTCGTCGCCGCCCTGGATGATGGCGATCGGGCAGCCGCGGCGGTCGGCATATTTCAGCTGGTTGCCGAACTTCTTCCAGTTGCCCTGGTACATTTCGGCGCGGATGCCTTCGTTGCGCAGCGCCTGGGTGAAGCGCTGGTAACGGCCCATGCTCTCGACATCGCCATCCATGACAGTGATCAGAACCGGGGCGATCACCTCGTCCTGGCCGAGCTTGCCGAGGTTCTTCAGCGCCGTCATCAGGCGCGAAACGCCGATCGAGAAACCGGTCGCCGGAACCGGCTGGCCCATGAAGCGCGACACGAGGCCATCATAACGCCCGCCGCCCCCGACCGAGCCGAACACGACCTTTTCGCCCTTTTCGTTGGTGACGTCGAAGGTGAGTTCGGCTTCGTAGACCATCCCGGTGTAGTATTCGAGACCGCGGACAACAGACATGTCGATAAGTACGCGCTCCGGCCCATAACCAGCAGCTGTGACCAAACTCTTAAGGCTAAGCAGCTCATCGATACCGTTCAGGTATGTCTCGTTTTGCTTGTTTCCTCCAAGTACGCCTTGCAACGGCAACATCATCGACCGTCGGGCTTCTTCTGAAGATTGGACCTGCTTAATCGATTCGCTATCTTTCGTTTCCAAGAACAAACTTGCAATGTAATCAATGTGCATTTGTTTGAGCCCCGCACCCTTGGTGAAGTCGCCGGACTCATCCTTACGGCCTTCCCCGAGCAACAGACGCACGCCTTCAATGCCGAACTTATCGAGCTTGTCGATGGCGCGCAGCACGTTCAGGCGACGTCCGGCATTCTCCTCACCGCCAAGCCCGATCGCCTCCATGACGCCGTCCAGAACCTTGCGGTTATTCACCCGGATCACATAATCGCCGCGCTTGATGCCGAGCGCTTCCATCGTATCGGCCATCATCATGCACATTTCGGCATCCGCCTGGACACCCGGCGCACCAACGGTGTCGGCGTCGAACTGCATGAACTGGCGGAAACGGCCCGGGCCCGGCTTCTCGTTGCGGAAGACGTAGCCGGCGCGATAGGTGCGGAACGGCAGTTGGATTTCGTTGAAATTTTCCGCGACATGGCGGGCGAGCGGCGCCGTCAGGTCGTAGCGCAGGCTCATCCACTGGTCGTCGTCATCCTGCAGCGAGAACACACCCTCGTTCGGGCGGTCGCTGTCGGGCAGGAATTTTCCAAGCGCATCGGTATATTCAAACAGCGGCGTCTCGACCGGGTCGAAACCGTAACGTTCGTAGACCTCGCGGATCTTCGCGGTCATCTCGTTGGTGGCGTGGATATCGGCGGCGGAGCGATCGACGAAGCCGCGCGGCAGGCGGGCTCTCAGTTTCTGCGGTTTTTTGCTCTTGTCGTTCATGATCGGAATTCCATTGCCAAAGGCCCCGGAGAGGCCGGATTTGTGTGCGGTTTCTTAGAGGATAGAGGCCGGAGCGGCAAGGGCGGCGTCATGCCGGATACTGGAAGGTGCGGACATAAAGTGCTATACGAGCGAAGTCCCCGCCACAAAGGAATGCGCCGTGGGTAAGCACGCTGCCATTGAGCTCCCTGATGAGACGATCGAACGGCTCGAAGCATTGGCTGAGCGGACCGGAAAAGATCCGTCTGTTTATGTCACCGAGGCTGTGGAGCAGTTGCTGGAAGATATGGAAGATCTGCGTCTGGCCGAAGAGGCTACGCTCAGAATCCGGCGCGGAGAATCCGAAGTGATCAGCAGCGAGGAGTTCTGGCGTGGTCTGGTCGATTGAATTCGACAAGCTGGTCCGAAAACAAGTCGAAAAGCTCGATCCTCAAGTCCAAAAACGTATCCATTCCTTTCTTTATAACCGTCTGGCAAAGCTCGATAACCCGCGCCAGGCAGGCGAAGCCTTACACGGATCCGAACTGGGCAAGTTCTGGCGCTACAAGGTCGGCGATTACCGCATCATCTGCGACATCCAGGACCACAAGCTCGTCGTGCTGGTGATCGAGGTCGGCCACCGCCGAGAGGTCTATCGCTAATTCATGCTCACCGAAGCCATCCAATACGCCGCGACCTCCCTGGTCACGCCGAAGCAATTCCGTCCCTTCATCCGTTCGTCCGTCAGCCTGTGGTCGCGGGCCGGGCGGTGCGCGAAGGATTGGGCAGCGCATGAAGAGAACTGCAAAGCCTTCATTCGCGAAACGATGGCCGGAATGAAGCAGCGGCGGACCTGCGTCGTGCTGGGTTCGGGCCTGCTGCGCGACGTGCCGATCGACGATCTGGCGGCGAAATTCGATACGGTGGTGCTGGTCGACCTCGTGCATCTGGCGAGCGTGCGGATGCGGCTGAAGGCGAAGCGGTTCGGGAATGTCCGGCTGATTTCGCGCGACCTCTCCGGCTTCGACGATGCGGTCGCAGCCAAAATTCCGGAACCGCTGTCGTTCCTGCGGCAGGTGCCGTATCTCGATCTCGTCGTCTCGGCCAATATCCTGTCGCAGATCGGTGTCGGATCGAAACGCCGGCTGGAGGCCGAAAACAGTCCCTCGCGCGACGAGGTCCTGCAGCGACTGGTCCGGGCGCATCTCGACGGCCTCAAAGCACTGCCCTGCAAAACGGCTCTGATCACCGATACCGCCTATCGCGTCACCGATCGGGCGGGCCAGGTGCTGGAAGAAGCCGACCTGTTTTATGGCGTGCCGGCGCCGGCAGCGAAACGGGGTTGGACTTGGCCGGTTGCGCCTTATGGCGAGCTCAGCAAGGAGTATCAGGCGGTGCACGATGTCATCGCCTTGTGATCTCGGCGCGGTTGATTTCCCCAAGGACGACCGTAGATTCGGAACCATGTCACGCCGCGCCGCTGACGCCCCCTCCCCGCGCCTGACGTAAATTCGGCTCACGTCATCATCAAAACTCTGTCGGACACGGAAAGGAAACCTATGTCTGCAAAAATCTTTCTCATGACCGCCGCCCTCTCCGCTCTCATGACCGGGCCGCTCGCCGCGCAGGAGATGAAGGGGATGGACCACTCCAAGATGAGCATGCCGACGGGCGGCAGCCCCTCCACCAAGGCATTCGAAGATGCGAACGCCAAAATGCACAAGGACATGGCGATCCAGTATTCCGGTGATACGGATGCAGATTTCGTGCGCAGCATGATCCCGCATCACCAGGGCGCAATCGACATGGCCAAGGTCGAGCTTGCGCATGGCAAGGATCCGGAAATCCGCAAGCTCGCTGAAGCCGTCATCAAGGCGCAGGAGGCGGAAATCGCCGACATGCAGGCCTGGTTGAAGGCGCACGGCAAGTAACAACCCTTGATGCAGATCGGCGCCGGGCAGGCTTTCATCTTGCCCGGCGCCCCCTTTTTCGCCATATCAGCGGATGGAGGCAGATCCATGCGCCCGATTACCGCCATCGGCTTCGATGCCGACGATACGCTCTGGCAGAACGAACAGTATTACCGGCTGACGGAGGAACACTTCGCCAAGCTGCTCGGCGGGTTCGCCGAAGGCGCGCATATTGCGGAGCGGCTGCTGGAAGCGGAAAAGCGTAATCTTTCCCACTACGGTTTCGGCATCAAAGGGTTCACCCTGTCGATGATCGAGACGGCGATCGAGATCACCAACGGCAAGGTGCCGACCAGGACGATCAGCGAGATCCTCGACATCGGCCGCGACCTGCTGCGCCATCCGGTCGAAACTCTGCCGCATGTGGAAGAGACGCTGGAGGCCCTGAACGGCGAATATCTGCTGGTGCTGATCACCAAGGGCGACCTGTTCGACCAGGAGCGCAAGCTCGCCCAATCGGGCCTCGGCGATTTCTTCGATGCGGTGGAGATCGTCAGCGAGAAGAACGCCACCACCTATCGCCGCATCTTCTCGAAGGTCGCGGACGGACCTGAACGGGCGATGATGGTCGGCAATTCGCTGAAATCCGACATCGTGCCGGCAATCGCGGCAGGGAGCTACGGCGTGTTCGTACCGCACGCGCTGACCTGGGTTCTGGAACATGTGGACGCGCCGACCGACGCGCCGCGCTTCCGCCAGATCGAACATCTGGGCGAACTGGGATCGGTGCTGTCGGAAATTACGGGCGCCTGAACTTCAGCCTGAGTTCATCGACTTCGCGCTGGCAGAAACAGCCGTCGAGATGGTCGTTGACCATGCCCATCGCCTGCATGAAAGCGTAGACGGTGGTCGGCCCGACGAAGGTCCAGCCGCGTTTTTTCAGAGCTTTGGACAACGTTACCGACACCGGCGTGGTGGGGTTGGCCCTGAGCGTCGCAAGATCCATCACCTCCGGACGCTGGTGCGGCCCCGGCTCGAAACTCCAGAAGAACTTTGCGAGCGAACCGAACTCGCGCTTCAGTTCGATGGCGCGGGCGGCATTGTTGATGGTCGAGACGATCTTGCCGCGATGGCGGATGATGCCGGCATCGGCCAGGCAGCGGGCGATATCCTCCTCGCCGAACTGCGCGATTTTCTCGAAATCGAAACCGGCAAAGGCGGCGCGGAAATTCTCGCGCTTCCTCAGGATCGTCAGCCAGGACAGGCCGGACTGGAAACCTTCCAGGCAGATCTTCTCGAACAGGCGGATATCGTCGGTCACCGGCCGGCCCCATTCCTCGTCGTGATAACGCCGGTAGTCTTCGAGACCGCCATGCCAGGCGCAACGCCCCTTGCCGTCTTCGCCGACGATGATTCCCGCCTTTTCCATTCCCAATTCCTTTTGGCCCGATCCCTTTGGTTAAGGGGCTTTTGGCCGGCTTTAACATTGGTCAACCATGTTTCAAAAC
The DNA here is from genome assembly GCF_964254135.1 of Neorhizobium tomejilense. NCBI lineage: Bacteria > Pseudomonadati > Pseudomonadota > Alphaproteobacteria > Hyphomicrobiales > Rhizobiaceae > Neorhizobium > Neorhizobium tomejilense. The sequence continues at coordinate 341,477 of NZ_CAXUSO020000001.1, read as the reverse complement.
CGGGCGGTAACCCTGCCAAAAGGTTTATAGGTCGGCCGGCTTGGAATGTTCCACCCGTTTACCATTCGCTTTCACCTCGCGGTCACCATGTTCGTCAACACCGACGCCAAATTATCCAAATGTTTGAGGGGCGTCCGGTCGGTGATTTGTAACGTGTGGATCCGATCATGAAGAAAACCCTTTTCCTGGCCTTCGGCCTTGCCGCCGCCTTTTCCAGTTCCGCCACGTTTGCCCAGGACCGCTATCGCGAGCGTCCGCCCGTGGTCGTCAGCCCCGATCTTGCAGCCCCATGGGTGATGCAGCTCGCCGGCCCCAACGGCCGCCCGGTGGTCTATCCGCGCCAGGCCGCCCAGCAGCGCGCCATCTACCAGCAGCGCGAGCAGCAGCCGATGGTTCGCCGCGGCATCTTCGACCGCTCCACCGTGCAGCCGGTGGCGATGCGGCCGCAGCCGATCCGCAGCCGGATCGAACCGCAGTTCCTGCCCCAGACGGTCGCCTACGACAGCAAGGAAAAGGCCGGCACCATCATCATCGATACCAATAACCGCTTCCTCTATCTGGTCACGGGCAATGGCCAGGCGCGGCGTTACGGCGTCGGCGTCGGCAAGCCGGGCTTCGAATGGGCCGGTGAGCACCGGGTGACCCGCAAGGCCGAGTGGCCGGACTGGACGCCGCCTTCGGAAATGATCAGCCGCGAAGCCGCCAAGGGCCATTACCTGCCGGCCCGCATGGAAGGCGGACCGGAAAACCCGCTCGGCGCCCGCGCCATGTATCTCGGCTCGACGCTCTACCGCATCCACGGCACCAACGCCCCCTGGTCGATCGGCAGCGCCGTCTCTTCCGGCTGCATTCGCATGCGCAACGAAGATGTCACCGACCTCTACGAGCGGGTGAACATCGGCACCAAAGTCGTCGTCATGTAACGCCGGCAAAGGCCAAAGGTGAGGCGGCGGAGACACAGTACCGCCGCCTTTTTGCCATCACATCTTCTTTATTACATCTATCCCGGCTTGCTTTGATGCCCGAGTCGGTTAGCCTCCGCCGTTCAACAGAGCGGAGAGGATTTTGGAATGAGAACAGGGGGAATGGGGGCAGGCAAGACCTTCGCAATGGCCGTGGGAATGGCTGGCGCGATCTTCTTTACCGCCGGACATGCGAGCGCAATCAGCCCGGCGGCAGCGCCTATCGAACGCCCTGCGGGCGACGTGACGCTTGTCGCGATGCCACGGGAAGTTCCGGAACAATTCAAGCGCCGCGTGGTGCGCTTCTCGACGACCGAGAAACCCGGCACGATCATCGTCGATACCAACAACAAGTTCCTCTACTATATCGAAGGCCCCAACCGGGCGACCCGCTACGGCATCGGCGTCGGGCGCGAAGGGTTCGGCTGGTCGGGCGTGGTCAGTGTCGGCCGCAAGGCGGAGTGGCCCTCCTGGACGCCGCCGGCCGAGATGCGCGTTCGCGAACGCCGCGCCGGCCGCATTCTGCCAGCCGTGCAGGAAGGCGGCATCGACAACCCGCTCGGTGCCCGCGCCATGTATCTCTACAAGGGCGGCCGCGACACGATCTTCCGCATCCACGGCACCAACCAGCCCTGGACGATCGGCCTCAACATGTCATCAGGCTGCATCCGGATGATGAACAAGGATGTCGAACATCTTTATTCGCGCGCCGACATCGGCACGAAGGTGATCGTCATCGGCCCCGGCAACCGGCAGGGCAGCGTCGATTTCAAGGATCGCGGCATCGATATTTTCGGCACAATTTTCGGCGGCTGAGAAACCTCGTCAAAGGTCAAAAAGGGCAGCAAAAGCTGCCCTTTTCAGAGGTTTAGACTTCGTTAACCATAAATCGCCTAGCTTCGTCGGCGACTGATGCAGAAAAAGCACAGACCGCCGATGCATCCGCCGCTAAACATTCAGTCATCAAAAGCCAACGTTCCTCCCTGCAGGCTGATTCATGCGCAAAATTCTTTCTTTCGCTTTCGCTTCCACGCTTCTCACCGCTGGTCTTGCTTATATTGCTCCGGCTCAAGCGGCCGACATGACACCAGCCACCCCAGCCTATGTGGCTCCGGTTCACACCGGCGGATTTGAAATCTCCGGTTACGGCGGTTACCAGTTCGCGCCGCACTCCGATGTCGACGTCTCGGACGGACCTGATTTCGCAGCCGGCTGGGATACCAAGCCCTTCGCGATGCCGCCCTACTGGGGCGTCCGCGGTACCTACTGGTTCGACGGCGGCGCCCTCACGAACTGGGGTGTTTCGCTCGATTACACCCACGCCAAGGTCTATGCAGACGACGAGAGCATGGTCAAGGCTGGCGGCTGGAGCGTCTTCGAATTCACCGACGGCCTGAACCTGCTGACGCTCAACGCGCTCTACAAGTTCCCGATCGAAGGCAGCAAGTGGACGCCTTATGTCGGCGCCGGTGTCGGTATCAACGTGCCGCATGTCGAAGTGACCCGCGCTTCCGGCCGCACCTTCGAATATCAGTTCGGTGGCGCGACGATCCAGGCCCAGGCCGGCGTGAAGTACCAGCTCACCGAAAAGTGGTCGATGTTCGCCGAATACAAGGGCAACTACTCGTTCGTGGATGTGGACATCGACAGCGGCGCTTCGCTGAAGACCAACATCCTGACGCACGCCATCAACCTCGGCGTCTCCTACAAGTTCTAAGGCTTCAGGCCTTTGACGAAAAAAGCCGGCGATTTCGCCGGCTTTTTTATTGAGCGGAATTTTATCCGGCCGGGATCTTTTCCGGCTTGGGGCCTCCATAAGCCCAGTCCAGAAGCTCGACGGTGTGCAGGATCGGGATCGCGGTGCCGGAGGCGATCTGGGTGATGCAGCCGATATTGCCGGTGGCGATCACATCGGCCTTGGTGGCCTCGATATTCCTCACCTTGCGAGCCTTCAACTGTGCCGAGATTTCCGACTGCAGGATATTGTAGGTGCCGGCCGAACCGCAGCACAGATGCCCCTCGCCCGGATCGCGGACAGTGAAGCCCGCCGCCTTCAGCAGGTTCTTCGGCGCCATGGTGATCTTCTGGCCGTGCTGCATCGAGCAGGCGGAGTGATAGGCGACGTTCAGCCGTTTCGGTTCGAGCCTCGGCAGGTCGAGCGTCGACAGATATTCGGTAATATCCTTGCCAAGACTCGAGACTTTGGCCGCCTTGTCCGCATAGGCCGGGTCGAGCCTCAGCATGTGGCCGTAGTCCTTGATCGTCGTGCCGCAGCCCGACGCGGTGATGATGATCGCATCGAGGCCACCCTTGTCGATCTCGCGCATCCAGACATCGACATTGCGGCGGGCAAAATCGAGCGCCTGCTCCTCGCGGCCCATATGGTGGACGAGCGCGCCGCAGCAGCCCTCGCCTTCCGGCACCACGACTTCGATCCCGAGCCGAGCAAGAAGCCGGAGGGTGGCTTCGTTGATGCCCGGATCGAGCACCGGCTGAGCGCAGCCTGACAGGATCGCGACGCGGCCGCGCTTCTCGGTCTCGGGCGCATGCGTGACAGGCATCGCCGAGTGGGAAATCCTGGCGGCGGATTTCGGCGCGAGATCCAGCATCGCGCCCAGCGGCTTCAGCGCAGGAATACGCTTCAGGAGCGGCGCGAAGGGGCGACCGAGTTTGGCGAAACCAAGTGCCGCGCGGAAGCGGGCGGGATAGGGCAGAACGGCGGCGAGCAGGTCGCGGATCAACCTGTCCATCAGCGGGCGCCGGTAGGTATTCTCGATATGGATGCGGGCATGGTCGACCAGGTGCATATAATCGACGCCGGACGGACAGGTGGTGACGCAGGCAAGACAGGAGAGACAACGGTCGATATGGGTAACCACTTCCTCGTCCGCCGCGCGGCCGTTTTCCAGCATGTCCTTGATCAGATAGATGCGGCCGCGCGGGCTGTCGAGTTCGTTGCCGAGGGTGACGTAGGTGGGACAGGTGGCGGTGCAGAACCCGCAATGGACGCAGCGGCGGAGGATCTTTTCGGATTCGGCCACATGCGGATCGGCGAGTTGGGCGAGAGTGAAGTTGGTTTGCATTTATTGAGTATCCCTCGCGGAGGCTGCGCATCGATCGAGGGCACTGCGTCCTGAAGCACACCCCCCTCTGGCCTGCCGGCCATCTCCCCCACAAGGGGGGAGATCGAATCGCGGCAACGTCTCGCCAATTTCGACAGCGGTGATGGAGGCTGTGTCAGCGCGCCCAGCCGATCTCCCCACCTGTGGGGGAGATGGCCGGCAGGCCAGAGGGGGGCGACCGGGTGAAAGCGACGACATATTCATCACCCCATCTTCCCCGGACAAAAAATGCCGGCCGGGTCGAGCTTCTGCTTTACGCGCGCCGAGAGTGCCGCCACCGCATCCGGCAGCGGTTCGAAAGCCTGCGTTCCCGCGCGCACCGCATCCGATGCCCGCAGCAGCGTCGCGTGGCCGCCGCCGAGAGCGCGGATATAGCGGCGCAGCAAATCCGCTTCCGGGTCTGCCTCCATGCGCATCCAGACCAACCCGCCCTGCCAGTCGTAGAAGGCATCGACGCCGGTTTCCAGCCGGAGGGCGGCAACGAGTTGATGGCCCGCAGACGGGGCGATCGAGACGCGCCAGACGGGTTTCAGGGTCCCATCCGAATAGGGATAGACATCGCGGATCTGGCGCCAGAGCGTTTGGTTCTCCTCCAGGCCGAGCCGGGAGACCGGACCGAATGCCTCCATGACGGCCGCGAGCTTTTCGGCGCGCACGGAAACCGACGCGGCAAGGCCTTCAAGGCGCAGGACGGTCGCCTCCCCGCTCGGCAAGGCACCGCCGAGAAAACGGAACCGGACAGTCTGCGGCAGGTGGGCGGCGCCCGATACTTCGACCGGCAGCGCCATCGCCGCCGCCATCGCCTTTGCGGCGGCCGCGTCGTCGAGGCCGGAGATGACGATGGTCTCCACCGTCTGCGGCACCGGCAACACCCGAAAAGTCACTTCGGTCAGGAACCCGAGCGTGCCTTGCGAACCGGCGAGCAGTTTGACGAGATCGAGGCCGGTGACGTTCTTCATCACCCGGCCGCCGGCGCGGATCGCCTCGCCCCGGCCGTTGATGAAACGGATGCCCAGCAGGCTGTCGCGGGCAGCACCCGAGACGAAACGACGCGGGCCGGAGACGTTTGCCGCAAACACGCCGCCGATCGTCGGCTCGCCGAGCGTGCCCATGACGCCGCGATGGTCCATCGGCTCGAACGCCATCATCTGCCGGTTGGCGGCGAGCACCGCCTCGATCTCGGCGACCGGGGTACCTGTCTTGACCGTCATCACCATTTCCGCCGGCTCGTAGTCGACAATGCCGAAAAGGCCGGTCGAGTTCATCATTTCCGCAGGCTCGGCGGAGTTACCGAAACCGGCGCGGGTGTTGCCGCCGCACAGCGCAAGCTTCTTGCCGTCGCCGGCGGCATTGCGGATGATATAGGCGGCATCCGTTTCGGAATTCGGGATCAGCGTCATGCGGCAGGCCGTCCATCCAGCGGAAAGACCTTGGACGGGTTGAGTATCCAGCCTTCGTCGAAGGCGTAGCGCACCGCCATCTGCTGGTTGAGGTCAGCCTCCGAATACTGGTGGCGCATCAGGTCGCGTTTCTCGATGCCGACGCCATGTTCGCCGGTCAGGCAGCCACCGGCATCGACGCAGAGTTTCAGGATCTCGTTGCCCGCCTCCTCGGCCCTGGCCGCATCCTCGGGGTCGTTCGCATTGAACAGGATCAGCGGATGCATGTTGCCGTCGCCGGCATGAAAGACGTTGGCGACCCTGAGCCCGAAACGATCGACGATCTCGGAGGTCTTGTTGAGCACATAGGAGAGCTTGCCGAGCGGCACCGTGCCATCCATGCATATGTAATCGGCGATGCGGCCCGTGGCGCCGAAGGCGGATTTGCGGCCTTTCCAGATCAGCGCCGCCTCGGTTGCCGACTGGCTTTCGCGCACCGTCTTGACGCCATAGCGCCCGGCGATCTCGACGATCGCCTTCAGCATCGCCTCCATCTCGGCCTCGGAGCCCTCGACCTCGACGATCAGCAGCGCTTCCACGTCGAGCGGATAACCCGCATGGGCGAACGCCTCGCAGATCTCGATCGCCGGCTTGTCCATGAATTCGATGGCGACGGGAATGATCCCCGAGCCGATGATGTCAGCGACGCAGGCGCCTGCATGCTCGGATGTATCGAAGCCGAACAGGACCGGGCGGGCGCCCTCCGGCTTGGCGATCAACCGAACCACGGCCTCGGTGACGATGCCGAGCTGGCCTTCCGAGCCGCAGACGAGGCCGAGCAGGTCGTAACCCGCCGCATCCAGATGTTTGCCGCCGAGGTCGATCACCGCGCCGTCGACCAAGACCATCTTCACGCCGAGCAGGTTATTGGTGGTGACTCCGTATTTCAGACAGTGGGCGCCGCCGGAATTCATGCCGATATTGCCGCCGATGGTGCAGGCGAGCTGGGAGCTGGGATCCGGCGCATAGAAAAACCCGTCGATGCCGACCGCTTCGGAAATGTTGAGGTTGGTGACGCCTGCCTGCACGGTGGCGGTGCGGTTGGCGTAGTCGACTTCCAGGATGCGCGACATCTTGGACAGGCCGAGCACGACCGCATCCTCCTGCGGGATGGCGCCGCCGGAAAGCGACGTGCCTGCCCCGCGCGGCACGACCGGAATGCCATAACGATGACAGTATTTCATCACCGCGGCCACCTGCGCCGTGGTCTTCGGCAGGGCGACGGCGAGCGGCAGGCGGCGGTAGGAGACGAACGCGTCCGTCTCGAAAGGCACCAGCTCGCGTGCCTCATGGACCAGGCATTCGGGCGGCAGAAGCTCGGTCAGGTCGGCAATAATCGCCGCCCGGCGCGACAGCACCGCCTCGCGAGGCTTCAGAAAACTGATCGTATCGGCCACCGGCTCCTCCTAAAGACATTCAACTGGTATACTTTTTTTACCAGTGATACAAGAAGCCCGAACGCCAGGCTGGCATCACCCGATTGGAGACGGCAAAGTTGACGCATGAGCTTTTCGCGCCGGTGCCGCATGGTCGAACTGCGGACGAGGTCATCCTGCAGATCGAGAGCCTGATCCTGAACGGCGTGCTGCGCGACGGCGACCGCCTGCCGGGCGAGCGCGAGCTGGCCCAGAGGTTCGACGTTTCCCGGCCGATCCTGCGGGAGGCGCTGAAGGAGCTGGAGGCACGCGGGCTGCTCACCAGCCAGCACGGCGGCGGCACCTATGTCGCCGATATCGTCGGCCAGATCTTCTCGCCGCCGCTGGTCGCCCTGATCCGCCGGCACCAGCGGGCGGTTCACGACTATCTGGAATATCGTCGCCAGCTCGAAGGCATGACGGCGGAACTTGCCGCCGAACGCGCGACGGACACCGACAAGCAACTCATCGAGCGCATCCTGGAGACGATGCGCAGCGCGCATCGGGACGGGCGTTTCGAGGACGAACTGACATCCGACGTCGAATTCCACAATGCAATCGGCGATGCGGCGCATAACATCATTCTCATGCACACCCTGCGCGCCTGCTACCGGCTGCTCAGCGACGGGATCTTTTACAACCGCCGCATCATCTTCAATGTCGGCAGCGCCCACGATGCCGTGATGACGCAACACGAAGCGATCGGCCAGGCAATACTGGACGGCGATCCTGCCAAGGCCCGAAAGGCTGCGGAAGACCATATCGACTTCATCTCGAAGGTCACCAACGAGGCCGAACGCACGGGAGAATGGAGCCGAATCGCGCAACTCAGGATGATCCAGACCACGATCTGAGGCCCCTCCTGCAGATGGCCGGACGTCATGCACAGCTACAATTGAACACCTGTGCAAATTTCTATTGACGTGAAACTAAGTGGCCTCACAATGGTTATCGCTTCCGTAGTGGTTATCCACCGTGATTCTTCTCAAAAGGAGCCGCTGAGGGTCGTTAATCCTCGCGCAAGCATTATATTAGTAAATTACCATTTGCTGGAGGACTAAACAGAAATTGGGCTTGATGGATCGGGTTACGAGCAATCTCAGGTTGATGCTGCAGCGGCCGCCGCGGCAGCAATATGCTGCGCTTTGCTACCGGATAAAAAAGAAGCCGGGACAACTCGAGGTTCTTGTTGCGACCAGCCGCGATACCGGCCGATGGGTCGTGCCGAAGGGCTGGCCGATGACCGACAAGAAGGCTCACCAGGTCGCCGAACGCGAAGCGTTCGAAGAGGTTGGCGTCAAGGGCAAGGTGGAGAAGGAACCGCTCGGTTTCTATCACTACCGCAAGACCCTCGATAACGGCCTGAAGATCCCTGTGCGGGTGCAGGTTCACGCGCTCGAAGTGGACGAATGCTTGAAGAGCTATCCGGAAAAGGGCTCTCGAACACTGGAATGGGTTTCCTGTGAAGAGGCCGCGCTGCGCGTCAACGAACCGGAACTGAAGATTCTCTTCCTGCAGTTCGCCGAACGAATGCAGCCGCGCGTTCCGCAGCTTGCAATCAAGGCTGCAAGTTAGAGCGCTTCGAAGCACCTTCACAATTCCGCAATATTGCCTTCGCCTGCGCACGCTATTAAGCGATAGGCCTTGATTTCTTCCGGGAGGCGGAGACGGCCGACAGTTCCGTTCTCGCGCCTCACTTTTCACCCAAGGATGGAGATATGGGCCAGAAAAGGCCGCGCCTGGCGAAGCCGACGCTCGACAAGGATCTGGAGAAATTCTCCTCCGTTGAGGAAGCCACCCGGCAGATGTCGCGCGGGCTTGCCGCACCGGGAACGGCACTGCTGTTCATCATCCTCGTCGCCATCTTTGCGGCCGCCTACGTCACCGGCAAACCCGGCGCCGTCGTCGTCATCGCCGCCTCCGGCCTTGCCGCCTACATGGCGATGAACATCGGCGCCAACGACGTCACCAACAATATCGGCGCTGCCGTCGGTGCCCGTGCCATGACCATGACCTTCGGTCTCGGTCTTGCGGCCGTTTTCGAAGTGGCGGGTGCCGTGATCGCCGGCCGGGGCGTCGCCAACACGATCGCCAACGGCATCATGCAGGGCGGCATGATCACCAGCCCCGACGTGCTGATATGGGCGATGATGGCGGCACTCCTCTCGGCCGCGGTGCTGATCAACGTCGCGACCTGGCTCGGCACACCGATTTCCACCACCCATTCGATCGTCGGCGGGGTCATGGGTGCCGGGATCGCGGCCGCCGGACTATCCGCAGTCAAGTGGGGAACGATTGCGGGCATCACCGCAAGCTGGGTCTTTTCGCCGATCCTCGGCGCCGTCATTGCCGCCTCCTTCCTGTTCTTCGTCAAGGAAACCATCATCTACCGCGAGGACAAGATCGCCGCGGCGAAGAAGTGGGTGCCGGTGCTGATCGGCGTGATGACTGGCGCCTTTGCAGGCTATCTGGCGCTGCTCGGGCTGGGAGAACTGGTGGACGTGTCGGCGCCGGTTGCCACGCTTGTCGCTCTCCTGACCGGCCTCGCTGCCTGGCGCCTGCTGATCCCGGTGATCGCCCGGCAAGCCGAGGGGCTCGAGAACCGCAATCAGTCGCTTCGCGCGCTCTTCCGTATTCCGCTCATTCTTTCTGCGGCCCTGCTCTCTTTCGCGCATGGCGCCAATGACGTTTCCAACGCCATCGGTCCACTTGCGGCGATCGTTTCTGCGGCCCAACGGGGCATTTCGACCGGCGTACGCATCCCGCTCTGGGAACTGATCATCGGTGGCCTCGGAATCTCGCTCGGCTTGCTGCTCTATGGCCCGAAGCTGGTCCGGCTGGTCGGCGCCGAGATCACCAAGCTCAATCCGATGCGCGCCTATTGCGTCTCGCTGTCGACGGCGCTGACGGTGATCGTTGCCTCCTGGATCGGGCTGCCGGTTTCCTCGACCCACATTGCCGTCGGTGCGGTGTTCGGCGTCGGCTTCTTCCGCGAATGGTATACCCGCCATTCCCGACGCCGCTTCGAATACATGCGGGTGCGGGCCGGCAAGGATCTCGATACCACCGAGCCCTTCGAGCGCAATGACGACGAGCTGAAACGGCGTTACCTGGTGCGGCGCTCGCATTTCTTGAGCATCATCGCGGCGTGGATGATCACCCTTCCGGCGGCAGCAACCCTTGCGGCGCTGATCGCCACGGCTATGTTCGCGCTGTTCGTCTAGCTTCGAGGTTTCCATGCGCGCCAATTTCCGGATGCAGAGGCTGTTCATCGAGGCGCCGCTCGGCGCCGGTGTTCGCCATGAGGTGTCGTCGGAGCAGTTCAACTATCTCGCCAACGTGCTGAGGATGGAGGAAGGTTCGGCAATCCTGCTCTTCAACGGCCGCGACGGCGAATGGAAGGCGAAAATCACCTATCCGACCCGCAAGAAGATCGTGCTGGAAGCGATCGAGGAAACCCGGCCGCAGCCGCCTGCCTCCGACCTGCATTATCTCTTCGCGCCGCTGAAGGTCGGTCGTCTCGACTATCTGGTGCAGAAGGCGGTCGAGATGGGTGCAGGGTTCATCCAGCCGGTCATGACCCAGCATGTACAGGGCAAGATTACCAGCATGGACCGGCTTCAGGCGAATGTGGTGGAGGCCGCGGAACAGTGCGGCATTTTGTCGGTGCCGGAGGTCGCGCCACCGAAGAAACTCGGCGACCTGCTCGATACCTGGCCCCACGATCGGCGCATCATCTTCTGCGACGAAGGCGACGAGGGCCAGAACCCGCTGCCTATCCTCTCGGCGATCAAAGAGAGCAAGCTGGCGCTGCTGGTCGGCCCGGAAGGCGGATTTTCGGACGAGGAAAGGGAAAGGCTGCGTTCGCTTTCCTTCGTCACCGCGATACCGCTCGGGCCCCGGATATTAAGGGCGGATACGGCTGCGGTGGCGGCGCTTGCGGTCATCCAGGCCGCGGTCGGCGACTGGCGTTGACCCGCTTGACATGACGGCCTCGAAAATTCTGAATCTATCTTGAAAGAAATTCACTTGCAGCGCACATCAATCCGGTCCAATCAGCCGGCTATCTGTCCAGATCAGGCATTCCGAGCAAGGTAATTTTCATGGCCCGCGATACGACCGACCAGACACCGCTTACCTCGGTGTCCGAGCTTTCCGCCTACCTGGCGCAGGGACCGCGGCCGAAAGAAGATTTCCGCATCGGCACGGAGCATGAGAAATTCGCCTTTTTCCGGGGAGACAACAGCCCGGTTCCCTATTTCGGCGACGCCAGCATTTCCGCGCTGCTGAAAGGCATGGAAAAGAAGCTCGGCTGGGAGCCGATCATGGACGGCGAGAACATCATCGGGCTTGCCGAACATTCCGGCATGGGCGCGATCTCGATCGAACCCGGCGGCCAGTTCGAGCTTTCCGGCGCGCCGGTCGAGACCATCCATCAGACCTGTCGGGAATCCAACCAGCATCTCGCCGTTCTGCGCGAGATCGCCGAACCGATGGGCATCCGTTTTCTCGGCATCGGCGGCAGCCCGAAATGGACACTCGCGGAAACCCCGCGCATGCCGAAATCCCGTTACGACATCATGACGCGCTACATGCCGAAGGTCGGTTCCAAGGGCCTCGACATGATGTACCGCACCTGCACGATCCAGGTGAACCTCGACTTCTCCTCGGAGGAGGACATGGCCGCCAAGATGCGCGTGTCGATGAAGCTGCAATCGATCGCGACCGCGCTGTTTGCGTCCTCCCCGTTCACTGAAGGCAAGCCGAACGGCCTGGTCTCCTGGCGCGGCGACATCTGGCGCGACACCGACAACCAGCGTTCTGGCGTGCTACCCTTCGTGTTCAAACCAGATTTCGGCTTTGCCGACTATGTGGAATGGGCGCTCGACGTGCCGATGTATTTCATCGTTCGCGACGGCAAATATCACGACTGCACGCATGTCACCTTCCGCCAGTTCATGAACGGCGCCCTGAAAGGCGAAGTCAAGGACTGGGAACCGACGATGGGCGACTGGACAAACCACCTTTCCACCCTCTTCCCCGACGTTCGCCTGAAGCGTTTCCTCGAAATGCGCGGCGCCGATGGTGGCCCGTGGCGGCGGATCTGCGCGCTGCCGGCCTTCTGGGTCGGCCTGCTCTACGACGACACGGCGCTTGCCGACGCCGAAACGCTGACGGCCGACTGGACGGTCGAGGACGTCATCGCCATGCGCGATGCCGTGCCGGTCAAGGGCCTGAAGGCCGAAATCAAGGGCAAGTCGGTGCTCGACGTCGCCCGCGAGGCGGTAGCGATCTCCAAGGCGGGTTTGAAGGCGCGGGCGCGGCTCAACGGCGAAGGACAGGACGAAAGCATCTTCCTGCAACCGCTTGACGAAGTGCTCGCCAAGAAGACGACCATGGCGGACGACCTGCTGTCTCTCTATCACGGCCGCTGGAACGGCTCGGTCGAGCCGGTGTTCGAGGAATACCAATACTGACCAGATTGAGATCGGTTCTAAAAACCGGTTTCCGTCCAGCACTTTCCGGATATAGTGGTGCATCACACAACCGGAAAGGATTCTCCATGCTGCCACTGTTCGACATGATGCTCAGGGCTCAGAACGGCGCAGGCATGGAGGCGATCGCCAAGCAGTTCAACCTGGCCCAGGAACAGGCCACCCAGGCCATGGCGGCGCTGATGCCCGCTTTTTCCTCCGGGTTCAAGCGCACCAGCGCCAATCCCTATGATCTCACCTCGCTGATGAGCAGCATGGTGTCCGGCGCCTATGGCAAATATTTCGAGGACCTGACCAAGGCCTTCACGCCGCAGGGCACGATGGACGGCAACGCGGTGCTCGAAAAGCTGTTCGGCTCCAAGGAAGTCTCCCGCGCGATCGCAGCGCAGGCAGAACAGCTCACCGGGATCGGCCAGGAAGTCTTCAAGAAGATGATGCCGGCCATGGCCGACACATTGATGGGCGGGCTGTTCAAGCAGATGAGCGGTCAGATGACCGGCGCCAACGAGGCCTTCGCCGCCTCCCCCATCGGCCAGATGCAGCAGCAATGGCTGGAAAGCATGGGCCTGCAGCCGAAGGCTAAGCCCCAGGCGGCTGCCAATCCCTTCGACAATCCCTTCGCCCAGGCGATGCGCTCCATGTGGGGGCTCGACAAGCCGGAACAGCCGCAGCCTTCGAGCGGCAACCCGTTTGCGGACAATCCCTTCGCCAAGGCTTTCCAGGACATGATGGGCGGCGCCTTCACGAGCCCCAGCCCGGCGGCAGCCCCGACGCCCGAGAAATCCAAGGAAGCGCCGGCGGACGAATCCAATCCTTATCGCGACGTGCTGAACAACATGTTCGACAGCGGGCTTGAAGTGCAGAAGAGCTACCAGAAGAACATGGAAGCGATCTTCGACACCTATCTGCGCAATGGCACAGGCACCAATGCCGAGCCGGCGGCGACGCCTGTCGCTCCAAAGCCTTCCAAATAAAAAAAGCCCGGCACGGATCGACCGGCCGGGCAAGCAGCAGGGCTATTGGCTATCACCCTGCGGGGAAAAGGTCAGGCAAGATCAGCGATTGGCCGGTCTTGCAAAGCGGTGCCGCGCACGCTCGCGAGCGGAGCGGGACAGAAGCAGCGACGGATCATCCAGCACGCCGGACCGATCGAGCGCCATCACCACATCATGCCGTGTGATGCCGATATCGTTGAGCTGGCGGTCGTCGAGATCATGGAGGCGATTGCTCGCCAAACGATTGCGAAAGGCACGCCATACGGATTTCGTTCGCAGCATCACGACAGCCAGACGGCCTTGCGTGCCGCGCTCCTCGTGAACCAGATCGAGTTCAGTTCCGCAGTCGGTCGTGCTCATTGGTCTATCCTTTCGCAGGCACGAGAAAGGCCGTCCCTTCCGTGGAGGTCCGACGGAAAGGCTGCCCGGATTGGGTGCTCAGGGAAGAAGCACCCTTCGATTTTGATTTGCGATCTCCTTATCGCGTAAAACCTATTGATCAGTCCAACGAATGTTTCTAATGATTAGCATCAACCTCTCTGATGGATCATTCTCATGTCCGCACCGCTCGATATCGATCAGTTGCATACCTTTATTTCCATCGTCGACACCGGCAGTTTCACCAAGGCCGCCGATAGGGTGTTCAAAACTCAGTCCGCCGTGTCGATGCAGATGCGCCGTCTCGAGGAACGGATCGGCAAGCAGCTGTTCGCCAAGGACGGCCGCGGCAACCGGCTGACGGCGGAGGGCGAGAAGCTCCTGAACTATGCACGGCGCATCATCCGCCTGAACAACGAGGCGATCGCCGCCTTCGACGACAACCGTCTCGAGGGCACGCTCCGGATCGGCACGCCGGACGACTACGCCGACCGGTACATGCCCGAGATCATCGGCCGCTTTGCCAAGACCCACCCGAATGTCGAACTCTATATCGTCTGTGAGCCCTCGGTCAGCCTTGCCGAGAAGATGGCACGCGGCGAGCTGGATATCGCGCTCGTCACCCACAACCCGCGCCAGCGGATTTCCGACGTGATGCGCACGGAGCCGCTCTGCTGGGTCGCCTCAGCCAACCATCCGCTGAAGGACGATGCGCCGGTGCCGCTCGCGGTCGGCCGCCGCGATTGCCTTTGGCGGCAGCTTGCCTGTTCGGCGCTCGATGCAGACGGGCGCGAATACCAGGTCCTGTTCACGAGTTGGTCCTCGACCGTCGTCGCAGCCGCGGTGCTCGCGGGCATGGCCGTCTCGGTGCTGCCCGAGTCGGCGCTTCGCACCGGCATGAAGGTGCTGTCGTCCGCCGACGGCTTCCCGCCGCTGCCGCCGGTGCAGATCGGCCTGATGAAGCGGCCCGGACTTTCACCGTCGCTGATGAACGCCATCACCGACCACATCACCGCCTGCCTCGACAACATCTCGCCGGCCGTGATACCCGACGATCTCGACGGCGAGGTGAAAGCGTTCCAGCGCATGCCGCGGGCCCGGGCGACACAGGTGATGCCGGGGTGGTGAGACGACTAGCCGCCAAACGTTTGGCGGCTATCAGGAATGTTTATGGGCGTTGACGTAGGCACGAAGGACGTTCTGCATCTTCGTGAGGTGCCCCTTGCCATTGGCTTCCTCGAAGAAGAAATCGAAAACTTCCGGATCGATCTTCAAATGTACGGAGCGGGGTTTCGCAGGACTTTTTACGTCAGCCTTGGCCCAAAATTCCGCGCCAAGGTTTTCTGTATCCGGCGCCTTAGGGTCATGAAAAAGCTCCCCCGCCTCCCTCATTTTCCTCAGCTCTGTGAGCGATGCTATTCTGATATTCTGATCGGTCATGCCGACCTCCTTTCCACGCTGTTATCAGCCGGATCACGTCGCCGCGCTCGGTAA
The DNA here is from genome assembly GCF_964254135.1 of Neorhizobium tomejilense. NCBI lineage: Bacteria > Pseudomonadati > Pseudomonadota > Alphaproteobacteria > Hyphomicrobiales > Rhizobiaceae > Neorhizobium > Neorhizobium tomejilense. The sequence goes on along the minus strand of NZ_CAXUSO020000001.1, from coordinate 326,177 downwards.
AATCGACGACGAAACACTCTCCCTCGACCATTCCCAGCGCGATCTTTCGGACCTCACCATAGTCGGCTCGATCATCTATGCGCGTTAGAATGGCCCCTTCGAAAATTCCGGCGGCATACAAAAAATCGACGCCACGTTCCTTGATCACCTGCTGCCGCTTCACATCGTCCCATTCGAATTCCATGGTGATTTCCCCGGCATCTGGCGATATCATACACAAATAGTGTACATTTTGATAGGGCAAAAAAGCCGGGCAAACCCGGCTTTTCTAACTTCGCAATATGCGGAGGTGGCGATTAAGCCAAATTTTTCTTGAAGAACGCCACCGAGCGGCTCCAGGCGAGATCGGCGGCTGTCTTGTCGTAGCGGGCCGACGAGGTATCGTTGTTGAAGGCGTGGTTGGCGCCGTCGTAGACGAAGATCTCGAAGGTCTTGTCGCCTTTTTCAAGCGCCGCCTTGAAGGCCGGAATGCCGGCATTGATGCGCTCGTCGAGACCGCCGTAATGCAGCATCAGCGGCGCCTTGATGGCGGGCACGTCCTCGGCTTTCGGCTGGGCGCCGTAATAGGCGACGCCAGCGTTGAGGCTGGGGGACTTCACGGCAAGATTGTTGACCGCGCCGCCACCCCAGCAGAAGCCGATCGCACCAACCTTGCCGTTCGCGCCGCTGATGCCGGCGAGATAGGTGCGGCTTGCTTCGCCATTGGCCGAAACCTCTTCAGGCTTCAGCGAGGAGAACATCTGCCGGGCCTGCTCTTCATCCGCCGGCGTGCCGCCCTGGGGCGACAGGAAATCGACGGCGAGCGCATTGAAGCCCTCGAGCGCCATACGGCGGGCGACGTCCTTGATATGGGCGTTGAGGCCGCGGTTCTCATGGATGACGAGGACGCCGCCGCGCGTGCCGGAGGCATTCTTGGGTTTTACGAGATAACCCTTCATCGTCACGCCGTTGGCGCCCGGATAGGTAACGTCCTCCGTGGCCAGCCGTTCGTCATTGGCAGGAATGATCTCCGCGATGGCGGAACTGGCGCCGATCAGGGGCGCGATTGCCGCAGCGGCCGCACCGGAGCCCGCGAGCTGGGTCAGCTTCTCCATGAAGCGACGGCGGTCTAAAGTCAGATGGGTGTATTCATCATAGGCGTCGATCATCGCCTGGGTGATCTTCGGTGTCTCGTTATCCATGGCTATTCCTCCGTAGCAGACCGTATGACGGAGAAATCTATACCGAGGACCTGCAGCTTGCAGATGAAACACTGAGTGATCCAAGTGCCCGATATTACACTTGTTCGTGAGGTCGGTTGATCGGCCGCTCCGCCAAAATTACGGCGGAAAGCCGCAAGCGCCGCTCTGCGAAGGTCGAGGGGGTCCGGCTTTCGACCCCATCTGGCGCTGGCTACGCTAGTTCAAAACCAGCCAGGCCGCGAGCCAGCCCCACATAGCCATCACCGCAAAAAAGCCGACCATGAAGATCGGGCGGCGATAGCGGAGCCGGTTGCTGGTGAGATGCACGTAGGAATGCGCATAGCGGGAAAGCACGAATATCCAGGCAAGCGCAACCGTGCCCCAATTGTCTGCAGTCGATACATAAAGGACGAGGCAAACGGCGTAGAACAGGATCGGTAGCTCAAACTGGTTCTTGAGGTTGTTGTGGACAATCAGGCTTTCGCGCGGCTCCTCCCGGTTTTCACGGAACTGACCGGCCGCGGCGCTGCCGGACTTCACAGCCATGTACCGCTTCCTCGACAGGAGCCAGTAGAGAAAGAAGACCAGCGCGGCATGCGCTATCATCGGCCAGAGCATCGCGTCGGTGGAAAGCATCGGTTCTCCTCATTCGTCAGAGGAACCCAATAACACGGGTTCGCCGATGCACAATGGCGTGCCGTCCGAGCGGCGCCACATGGTCTCACCACTGCCTGCGGACTACCCGACTTCGCAATGAGGCAAGGTCGCAGGCATCCAACCAACTATTTCCGAGGCTTGAGGAGGAGGAGGCACGCGACCTCCTCCGATCGAAACCGTCAGGCGCCAGAGCCCGGATAGTTGGGGCTCTCGCGGGTGATCGTCACGTCATGCGCGTGGCTTTCGCGCAGGCCTGCGCCGGAGATACGCACGAAGGTGGCGCGCTCCTGGAATTCCTTGAGATTGGCGCCGCCGACATAACCCATGGCCGCCTTCAGGCCGCCGCCGAGCTGATGCAGCACACCCGAGACCGGACCCTTGTAGGGAACCTGGCCTTCGATGCCTTCGGGAACCAGCTTCAGCGTATCACGCACTTCCGCCTGGAAATAACGGTCGGCGGAACCGCGGGCCATGGCGCCTACCGAGCCCATGCCGCGATAGGCTTTGAACGAGCGGCCCTGGTAGAGATAGACCTCGCCCGGGCTTTCGTCGGTGCCGGCCAGCAGCGAGCCGATCATCACGGCGGATGCACCGGCGGCGATCGCCTTGGCAAGGTCGCCCGAGAACTTGATGCCGCCGTCGGCGATGACGGGAATGTCCTGCACCCGTGCCGCTTCGACGGCCGACATGATCGCTGCGAGCTGCGGCACGCCGACGCCGGCGACGATACGGGTGGTGCAGATCGAGCCCGGGCCGATACCGACCTTGACCGCATCCGCACCGGCATCGATGAGCGCCTTGGTGCCGTCGGAGGTGGCAACATTGCCGGCCATGACGCGTACGTGGTTGGAGATGCGCTTGACGCGGGTGACGGCGTCGAGCACGCGCTGCGAGTGGCCGTGGGCCGTATCGACGACCAGCAGATCGACGCCGGCCTCGATGAGACGTTCGGCGCGCTCGAAACCATCGTCGCCAACGCTGATCGCGGCCGCAGCGCGCAGGCGCCCTTGAGCGTCCTTGGAGGCATTGGGATTGAGCTGGGACTTTTCGATATCTTTGACGGTGATGAGACCGACGCAACGACCTTCGCCATCCACCACCAGCAGCTTCTCGATGCGATGCTTGTGAAGAAGGCGCTTGGCTTCCGTCTGATCGACGCTGCTTTCCTTGACCGTGATGAGGTTCTCACGGGTCATCAGTTCGTAGATCTTCTGAGCCGGATCGGACGCAAAACGGACGTCGCGGTTGGTGAGAATGCCGACCAGCCGGCCCGGTACATGACCGCCGCCGTTCTCGACCACCGGAATACCGGAGATGCTGTAGGACTTCATCAGCGACAGCGCGTCGGCCAGCGTCGCGTCCGGGCCGATCGTCACCGGGTTGACGACCATGCCGCTTTCGAACTTCTTGACCTGGCGGACCTGTTCGGCCTGTTCGATCGGGGTCAGGTTACGGTGGATGACGCCGATGCCGCCGGCCTGCGCCATGGCAATGGCAAGCCGGCTTTCCGTCACCGTATCCATGGCCGAGGAAATGATCGGCAGGTTGAGTTCGATATCCTGGGCGATGCTCGTGGCGATATTCGTCTGGCCCGGCATGACTTCGGAATGGCCGGGCTGCAGGAGCACGTCGTCGAAGGTAAGCGCATCTGCGCCGGTTGCGGTTTCAATGATGCGTGCCATTGCCAAATTCCTTCGATCTAGAAAATGCGGGATGCGCTCAGGAACGACTCTATACGTCCCGACGCTCCGGCAACAATTGCTTGGAAGTTGGCGAGGGCTGGTAACACGTTCATGACAAGAAGGGAATAGCAAAAACCCGAGAGAGGCTTCTCCCGGGTTTCGATTGCTTTTCAACAATAATCAGATGTCGAACTGATAGCTCTTCGGCACGAACCGGTAGCCGGTATCCTGCTTTTCGACGAAACCGACCGCCGGGAAGGGCATATGATAGCCGAGGAAGGCGACCTTGTCCGTGGCGATCATGTCGAGGACCTTCTTGCGGGTGGCCGCCCCCTGCGCCTTGTCCATGTCGAAACGCACCTCCCATTCGGGCCGCTGAAGCGACAGGACGTAGTGGTTGACCGTATCGGCAGCGAGGATCAGGCGCTTGCCTTGCGATTCGATATTGAAATTCAGCATGCCGGGCGTATGGCCCGGCGCCAACATGGCGGTGATGCCGGAAACCACTTCGCCGCCATCCTTCAGGAAGGTCATCTTTTCGGCAAGCGGCTTCACATTGGCGAGCACGCTCTTCTGGTTGCCCTCTGCAGGCGTGCCGGCGCGGGCGGCATCGGTCCAGAAGTCGTATTCCACCTGGCCCGTGATGTAACGCGCTTTCGGGAAAGCCGGCTTGCCGTCTTCCATGAGGCCGCCGATATGGTCGCCATGCATGTGGGTGATGACGACGATCGAGATATCCTCCGGCATGTAGCCAGCGGCTGCCAATCCTTCGATCAGGCGTCCGACCCCCTGGGCGCGGCCCGGTTTACCGAGGCCGGTATCGAACAGGATCACGTTGCTACCGGTATCGATCAGCGTCGGAGAGAAACTGTTGACGAACTGGTCCGTCGGCAGAAAATTCTCAGTGAGCAGCGCTGCGAGCGTTTCGGGCGGCTGCTTGAGGCCAAAGGTTTCGCCGGGAGCACCGGAGGGGCGGGCGCCGTCCTTCACCGCCAGAACCTGGAAACCACCGAGTTTGAATTTGTGAATATCCGGCGGGGTCACATGATCGATAGCCAGTTTCTGTTTCTCCTGGGCAAAAGCCCCGGCATTGATGATCGCCGGAGCGGCGAGAATGCCCAAACCGGCTGTGCCGATAAGGGTGCGCCGTCCGATACCTGAATTCGTCATGATGTCGCTGCCTCCTGGAATTGTGCCGGACCGTCAAGATCGGGTCCTATCCGGTGGAACATAACCGCGCGCCCTGCCGAGGAAATCCGATCTCACGCAGACGTGACCCAAAATCCGAAACGGTGAGATTCCGCAATTGGCAGACGGGACCAACAGGTCTATGGACGGGCCAATTCCCGCCATTGTAGGCACCCCATGAATCGCATCGTTCCGCTCATTCTCGCCGTCGCCCTTTTCATGGAGCAGATGGACTCCACCGTCATTGCGACCGCGCTTCCGGCGATCGCCGCCGACCTCAATGTAGGGCCGATCACGCTCAAACTGGCGCTGACTTCCTACATGGTGGCGCTCGCCATGTTCATCCCGATCAGCGGCTGGATGGCGGACCGCTTCGGCGCCAAGAAAATCTTTCGCGTCGCGATCTTCGTCTTTGTCATCGGCTCGATCTGCTGCGCCTTCTCCTCGGATCTTCTGCAGTTCGTGCTGTCGCGCTTTCTGCAGGGCATGGGCGGGGCGATGATGACGCCGGTCGCGCGCCTGGTTCTCTTGCGCACCACGAAACGCAGCGAACTCGTCTCGGCCATGGCGCTGCTCACCATTCCGGCACTGGTTGGCCCCCTCACCGGCCCTCCGATCGGCGGTTTCATCACCACCTATTTCACCTGGCACTGGATCTTCCTGATCAACGTGCCCGTCGGCCTGCTCGGCATCTATCTCGCGACAATCTTCCTGCCGGAGATCGAGACCACCAATCCTCCCTCGATCGACTGGTGGGGGTTCTTCCTGACCTCGGTCACCGCCGCCGGCACGGTCTTCGGACTTTCGGTCGTCGGCCTTCCGGCGCTACCGCCGGCCGTTGGCATCACGGCGACGGCATTGGGGCTCGCAGCCGGGGTCGCCTATGTGGTCCATGCGCGCAGCCATCCCGCGCCGATCCTCAACCTGCGGCTCTTCAAGGACGATGCGTTCCGGGCCGCCAGCAGCAGCGGTACGCTGTTCCGCATCTCGACAGGGGCCATTCCGTTCCTGATGCCGCTGATGCTGCAGCTCGGTTTCGGCCTCAACCCTTTCCAATCCGGCCTCATCACGTTTGCGGGCGCGCTCGGCGCGCTGATCGTGAAGTTCGTCGCGCGCCGCGTCTTCGCGATGACCGGCTTCAAGATGACGCTGATCGTCGCGGGCGTGCTCGGCGCGGCGACCACAGCGGCAAACGGCTTTTTCACGCCGGAAACCTCCCACGCGCTGATCGTCGCCTTCCTGCTGATGTCGGGTGTCTGCCGTTCCTTCTTCTTCACCGGCTCGAATGCACTCAGCTATTCCGAGATCAGCGACGAACAGGCAAGCCAGGCGACCTCGATCGCCTCCGTCATGCAGCAGATCAGCATGGCGCTGGGCGTCGCCTTTGCGGCCTTCATCCTCGAAGCCTCGGCGGCGGTCACCGGCACGCACCTGCAGCTCTTCGACTTCCACCTGGCTTTCTTCCTGGTGGCGGCCCTTTCGCTTCTGGCGATCATGCCCCTGCTGAGACTGGACCCGATGACGGGTGCTGCCGTTTCCGGCCACGGAGCCGCCAAGATCCAGCCGGAAGCCGGCGAGTAATCAGGCCCGGTCGTCCAGGTCGGTGTCTTCGGCTTCGACGTATTCCACGTCAGCATCCTCCACCTCGGATTCTGGGGCAGTCTCGCCGGCCCTGCGGCCCTTGAAATGCTTGGCAAGCAGGAACATCTCGACCGATTCCTGGCGGGATGCGCCCGGTTTGACGTGGATGACCTGCTTGAAATTCTGCTTCAGCATGTTGAGCAGGTCGCGTTCGGTGCCGCCCTGGAAGGTCTTGGCGAGGAAATGGCCGCCCTCGCCCAGCACCTCGACCGCGAAATGCGCCGCCACCTCGCACAGATGCATGGTGCGCAGGTGATCGGTCTTCTGGTGGCCGGTGGTCGGCGCCGCCATGTCCGAAATGACCACGTCCGGCGTGCCGCCGATCGCTTCCATCAACAGGCGCGGCGCTTCCGGATCGAGGAAGTCGAGCTGCAGGATCTTGACGCCGGCGAGCGGCGCCATTTCCAGGAAATCGATCGCCGCGACGCGGATATCATCATCGGTCGAACCGGTGACATTGGCGGCGATCTGCGACCAGCTTCCCGGTGCAGCACCCAGATCGATGATGCGGCGGGCGCCTTTGAGGATCTGATGTTTTTCGTCGATCTCCAGCAGCTTGAAGGCCGCGCGGGCGCGATATCCTTCGAGTTTGGCGCGCTGGACGTAAGGGTCGTTGATATGGCGCTCGAGCCAGCGCCGCGACGACGCCTTGAGCTTGCCCTTCTTGACCTTCTGGCCGAGCTTGCGGCCAGTGCGATTGCCGCTACCGGGGGATTTGGAGGGTGGTTTCGTCATCGCCTTGCTCCAGCCTCATCCTGTCCGCCGGCACCTTGACTGCCCGCCTGATTGCCCCCTGTGCGGCGCGGCCGCACCCGGCGCCACACGCCGTCATCGGCCATCATGTCCGTCAACAGGCCCTCGCGCAGGCCCCGGTCGGCCACCCGCATGCGCTGGCTCGGCCAGCGGCGGCGGATCGCTTCCAGAATGGCGCAGCCGGCCAGCACCAGATCGGCCCGGTCCGGACCGATGCAGGGATTGGCGGCACGGCCGGCAAAATCCCAGGAGAGCAGCTTTGCCTGCATGGCGGAGACTTCCGCATCCGACAGCCACAGGCCATCAACCTTGCGGCGGTCGTAGCGCGGCAGGTCGAGATGCACGCCGGCAAGCGTGGTCACCGTGCCCGACGTGCCGATCAGATGGAAATCCTCGGCGCCCTGGCGGCGGAAGGCGGCAAGCGGTGGGCAATCGAAACCGGCCAGCATGCCTTCGACTTCCGTCACCATGGCGCTGAACACTTCCGGCGTCACGTCGCGCCCGCCATGCCGTTCAGACAGCGTCACGACGCCGACCGGAAGCGAGGTCCAATGGGTGATGTGATTGGCAAGCCGGCTCGAACGGCTGTCATCGATGCGGATGACGGCGATTTCCGACGAACCGCCGCCGATATCGAAGAGAACGACGGACCGCGCCTCGCGGCCGACCAGCGACGAGCATCCCGACACGGCAAGCCGCGCCTCGGTCTCGCGATCGATGATTTCCAGCTCCAGCCCGGTTTCCGAGATCACCCGCGCCAGAAATTCCTCGCCGTTCTCGGCAGCCCGGCAGGCTTCGGTTGCGATCAGCCGCATGCGGCGGATCGGCCGGTTGGCGAGCTTGGTGGCGCAGATGCGCAACGCTTCGACCGCACGGTCCATGGCATCCTGCGACAGCCGGCGGCTGGTGCCGAGCCCTTCGCCGAGACGGACGATCCGTGAAAACGCATCGACGACGCGAAACTGGCCCGGCCTTGTCGGCTGGGCGATCAGCAGGCGGCAATTGTTGGTGCCGAGGTCGAGCGCCGCATAGAGATCGTTGACGTAGGAGAATTTTTCGCCGCGCTGCTCCGCGCCCGGGCTTTCGGCTCCTGCCCTACCGCGCACATCCTTGGAGGAAACCTGGCCTGAACCGGCAGGCGCTGGAGCTTTGGCCACACCAGGCGCCGCCTTGGCAGGCGTCAGCGGCCGGCCCTGCAGGCCGCGACCGCCTCTGTTCTTCTTGCGCCGATTGCGCGACGACGACTTGGCCGAGTGCGGCTGTTGCCCGCCCTCGCCACGAACCGGAACCTGCTGTGCTGCGGGTGCGATGTTCGCCCCCTGTACCGGCTGCTGGGCGCCCGCGGATTTCGCGCGGCGCCGCTTGCGCTTGCGCGCCGACGGGTTGGGTTCCTGGCTGTTGGGACGTCCGGCAGAGGCGGCCGAATCGACCGCTTCCGAATTGGTTACAGGCGCCGCGTCACGACGTTTGCCGTTCCGCTTCGCCTTCCGACGCCTCGAGGATTTACCCTCTCCGCGCGGTACCGCCGACGCCCCGCCTTCCGGCGGCTTTGCGCCGCTATCGGGGTCCATCACTGTTAAGTCCATCTCGCCGCGCAAAGCCTCTTGAAGGTATGCCGCTGGCGTCTGATTGTTTCGTTGGTGCGAAGATAACAGGCGGGGGCGATTTCGCCAACGGCTTTTTGCCGACCATGTCATTGCCCTGTCATCAGCCGACTTTTGAGCTTTTCCGCGCCTAAGACGAGAAAGCCTCCGCAGCGTCGATTTTTTTCGAAATCGGTATTTGCAATCCGCGCGCTTTTGTTTATAAGCGCCGCACACCGGCCCGGGCATTCACCGGCGCACCCTGCTGGGGAATAGTTCAACGGTAGAACGACGGACTCTGACTCCGTTAATCTTGGTTCGAATCCAGGTTCCCCAGCCAATTCTCCCTAAAAGCCCTTAATTCCTTGATTTTCCAGTCGCGCCGGATATCGTTTTGGCATCATTGGCGACCTGATGCCCACGCGCGAAATCGCGCAGCGGCGTCGCTCCCGGCCGCCGGCTTCTACTCAGCCCTTATTGTTCGGACCATAAGAAGGCGCAGATCACGCGGAGGAAGCGGATAAGCGCGCTTATTCCGCCGCCGCCTTCGCTCCCTCCTTCCGGCTTTCCCATTCCTGCGGGGTCAGCGTCTTGATGTCGAACTGATCGCGGGTCCGGGCATAGGTGTGCCCGCCCATGCGCCCCACCGCGTCCATGAGCTGCTGGTCGATATGCAGGTTCGATGGGTTGACGGCGTCGCTGCGGACATAGACGCCGAGCACCTCGCCTAAGATGATTTCCCGCGCCGGGCCGACCTGCAGGGTGGTGTGACGGCGGCACTCGAGCGCTGCAGGCGCCGCGAGAATGCGCGGGCTGCGCACCATCTGGCCGGGGACGGTCGCAAGGCCTGCCTCCTCCATCTCGTCGACCTCGGGGCCGAACTTGATGGCGCAGACCTCCATCTGGTCGACCAGCGCGTTATCGCAGATGTGGACCGTGAACTCTCCGGTCTCGCGGATGTTTCGCGCCGTGTCCTTGAAACGCATGTCCGAATAGTTCTCGACGCCGATAGCGACGATGGCCGGATCATGGGTCAGCACGTTGAAGAAGCTGAACGGTCCGGCATTGGGCTGCCCTTGCCTGCTGACCGTCGTCACCAGGGCGATGGGGCGCGGGATCACGGTGCCGATCAGAAGCTTGTAGCGCTCGCGCTCGTTAAGCTTGGCGAAATCGAAATGAGTATGGTCGGTCATGTGTCAGGCCTCGGCAGCGATACGATGGGTTTCAAGCGGGGTGTGGCGGGAAAGGTTCTCGAACCCGTCCTTGGTGACGACATACATGTCGCCGACATTGCAGCCGGCGGAGAGCGGTTCCAGCCACTGGGTATGCATCACGAACACCATGCCTTCCTCCATCCGGTCGTAGTTGTGGGAGGAAATGTTGAAACTGTTTTGGCTCCCAGCCATGCCGACGGAATGGCCGAGATTGGGATTATGCGGGCCTTCCGTCGCCGGATAGACATGCATCAGCTTGCGGCCCTGCGCCTCCCAGTCGATGTTCTTCACATACTGGCGTGGGATCAGCCGCGCGCTACCATCATCCATCGGCGCCCAGTTATAGGGCATGGTGCGGGCTTCCGGGGAGGTCAACATGCCACGCTCGATCATCGGCTCGAAGGCGGCATTGTTGACATCGCGCATCAGCGCACCCGGCCGGATCAGTTTTTCGGCGCGCTTGACGCCTTCCGTGCAGACGGCGAGCACCTCCTCCTGCCGCTTGGTAATCTCACCGATTGCGATCATGCGGGCGGTCTGGGCCGTGTAGCCGCGGTAGGTGATGTTGGAGACATAGAGATTGATCAGGTCGCCCGGACGCACGACATGGCCATAGGGTTTGCCGCAATGGGTGCCGAATTCGTTGATGCCTATCTGGTAGCCGTCGCCGGTCTCACCGCCGAAGGCTAGCTGGGCCTGAGTGAAGGCGGCATAGATCTCGTGGTCGGTGACGCCAGGTCGGGCGACGTGATAGGCGGCCTGGGTCGCGATGCTGACCAGTTGGGCGGCAGCCCGGAACATCTCGATCTCGCGCGGTGAACGCACCTTCTGCATCCGGTCGAGAATGGCGTTGTCGGCGATGAACTTGCTCTTTGGCATGAATTCGTCGAGCGCCACCCAGAATGTCAGCGAGGTACGGTCGCCGATCCGGCCGATCTGGGCCTTTGCCAGCCCGAGGCTGGCCAGCACTTCGGCACATTTCTCGGCAGTCTTGATCACGGAGTCGCCTGGACGATCGGCATATTCGCGACCGATCGGGCCGATCTGCCAGATATCCTCGACCAGCACCGGTTCACCGCCCGGCGGCAGGAGCACGGATTGGGTGAAGAAGGAGAGAAGCGTCAGCGGCTTGTCGGTGTCGGTCGGGATGATCAGCACGCCTTCGCGCATCCAGTCGCAGATATAGCGGAGATAGTGGTTCGACGTGTGAAACCAGCCGACACCGCCGGTGTGGACGATCAGCGCGTCATGCCCCGCTTCGACCGCCTGACGGCGGATGCGACGCAGGCGATCCTCGAATTCCTCGACCGGCAGCGGCAGTGGTGCTGCAAAATCGAAGTCCGGCTGGAAATCGGCGAGCAGCGATCCGACACGATAGGAGCCCGCCTTGGTTGCACGCATGTTCATTGGGTATTCCTTCCAGAATTCTAAAAATAGGTCAGGCCTGCTTCTGCGGTGCCAGCACCCGTCTTGCGACAAGCAGCACCACGAGCGTGAGAGCGATCAAAACTCCCGACATCGCGGCAACGCGGACGTCGAGCGACTCTTCGATGAGGGCGAACATTCTGAGCGGCAGCACCGTGGTTCGGGCATCTGCGAGGAAGAGCGAGACGGACACGTTGTCGAGCGACTGGATGAAGACGAGAAACGCACCGGCAAGAATGCCCGGCAGCAGGAGCGGCAAGGTTACGCGCCTCAGCGTCGTAAACCACGTCGCCCCCATCACCGTCGAAGCCTCCGCCAGCGATGGATTGATCCCCTGGGCTACAACGGATGCGGCTCTGTACATCAGCGGCCCGAAGACGACCACATGGCCGGTCACTGTCAGCCAGAGCGAAGGCTGGAAGCCGACGAAGTTGGCGACGATCAGTGCCGCAAGACCGTAGACCAGGCTCGGCAGGACGAGCGGCGCGAGCAGGAGAGGCTCGATGGAACTCACAGTGCTGCGTTTCATCCGTGCCATGCCGATGGTGGCGGGAACTGCAAAAAGCAGGGACCCTAGAACCGCAAGAGCGGCAATCTTCAACGAGTTGCCGGCTGCGATGTGCTCGGTTCCCGAGCGGATCGGATCGAACAAGGCCTCGTACCAGCGGATCGAAAAGCCCTGCGGCGGGTATTTCAGGGTCTGCCCCGACGTAAACGACATGGTGATGGCGATGATGATCGGGGCGACCAGATAGATCAGGCTGAGGCCACCGAAGCCGAACACGAATGCCTTGTAGAGGAAAGCGGGGACCGGATTTTCACGCTTGTTACGCATGGCCAACGAGCCTTCTGTGGCGGGAAATCATTGTCATTGCGACGAGCAGAATTCCGGTCGATAGCAGCAGGACGACTGCAATCGCCGATGCCATGGACCAGTCGAACAGCGTGCCGACCTCACGGTAGATGAGTTGCGGAACGTAGACGTTGCGGGCGCCGCCGATGACCGCCTGCGTCACGAAGGAACTGCTGGTACTCGCAAAAACGAGAATCCAACCGGCCAGCAGGCCCGGCAGCATCATCGGCAGAAGTACGGTCACGAAAATCCGCCAAGGGCCGGCACCGGAAACCTGCGCGGCTTCAGTGAACTGGACGGGTGTCCGCGACAGGATCGCGATCAGCGGCAGGATAATAAGGGGCAGATCGATCTGGCACATGGCCAGCACCAGGCCGAGTTCAGTGGACATCAGCGAGAACGGTTGTCCTGCAAGACCGAGAGCCACGAAGGTCTCGCTGATCGGCCCCTGTCTGCCCAAGATGACGATCCAGGCGAATGTGCGCACCACGTTGCTGGTCAGCATGGGAATGAGCGTCAGAAAAATGATGACCTGACGCGCAGTCTTGCCGCTGTGCCAATACAGGAGCGCGATCGGAATGCCGAGCAGGGTCGTGCTCGCTACAGTCTGCAGACCGAGCTTGGCAGTATTCATCAGCACGCGATAGTTGAACGCATCGCCGAGGAAGCGTCCATAATTGTTGAGTGTCAGTCCGTCTGGGCCGATGAAACTGAACCCGATGAGAACGGCGAGCGGCGTCGCAAAGAACGCCACCGACAAGAGGAGCATCGGGATAACGTAGGGGAAGCCGCTCGCCTTCATTGTCTTATCTCAACCAGCAACGAGGGCGTCGAACTTGCGGATCCATTCCGCACGGTTCTTGTTGATCGAAGCCCAGTCCGGATAGATCATGCCGGCAAGCTGGTCGCGCTTGACGAAAGCCTCGATGCCGGGTGTCAGGGCGACTTGCCCGTTGGTCGGGAACATCTCGCGTGGCGGCATCTTCAACTGATCCTGTGCCGCCTTGGAGATCGCGGCATCCATGTAAGCATAGGCCGCCTCGACGTTCTTCGAGCCCTTGGTCAGGTGGATGTTGACGGGGGCTGCGGGAGAGCCGGTTTCCGGCTGAACGAACTCGGCCTTGAGGCCCATGCTCTTCAGACGCGCGACGTTGCCGGTCGAGCACATGAAGACCGCGATCTCGCCCTGCTGGAACAGCGTCATCTGGTGGTTGGTGCTGGCGACGACGCCCTTGATCTGCTCCGGATTGTCCTTGAACAGCTTGAAGACGGCATCCATGTCCGTGGCACTGGTCCCGAAGATCTTGGCGATCTGGCTATAGGCCATGACGCCGGTGTTCGAGCCGAAGCCGGTCCAGGAAACCTTGCCCTTGTAGGCCGGGTTTTCGAACAGGTCGCGATAGCCCTTGGGGGCCGGCACGAGATCGGGATTGTAGGCGATGCCGTTGACTTCGATCGTCACGGTCGGGCCGTACTCGCCCTGGAAGGCCGGGTCGAGCATGCTCCAGTTCTTGAGCTTGCTCGGATCGATCTTCTGGATCAGGTCGTTGTCGATGGCGGTCGCCATCTGGCCAGGCGACATCAGCAGCGTGTCGTAAGGCGGGTTGCCGGGGCTCGCCATCACCTTGGCGAGCTGGTCCTGCGCCAGAGCCGGGGCGACCGTCAGATCGAAACCGGCTTGCTTCACTAGCGGCGTCAGAACCGTGCGGTAGCCATCCTCCCAGTTGCCGGGGAAGGTTGCGGCGACGACGCTGCCGCCGGCGGCGCGGGCGGAAAACGGCATGGTTGCGGCTGCGGCCGCACCGGCAGCGAGCAGGCCAAAATTACGGCGGGTCATATTGAAGTTGGTCATGCGATCACCTCTGTTGGTTGTTGATTGACGGCTTTCATTCACTGGCTTCATTCACCGGGAGACTTCCGGTTCACCCGGAAAGACATGGGCTCGCGCGGTATCGATCTCGGCAAAAACCTGCGTCCCGGTTTCGGGAACGAAGGTCGAAGGGCCCCGCACCTCGGACGCACGCAGATTGGTCCCGTCGTCGAGGACGAGGTCGTGGACGAGCGTCGGGCCGAGCGGCACGGATACGGTCACGCGTGCCGCAAGCGAATTTTCGCCTGGCTGGCTCGTCAGCCGAACCTCCTCGGGCCGGAAGGTGACGGTGACCTTCGATCCGATGGTGAAGTTCAGGCGGCGCGGCAGGCGAAGAGCCTTGTCGCCCGGCAAGCCGATCAATGTGGCTTCACCATCCAGACGCACGACCGTTCCGTGGAGAATATTGGCCTGCCCGATGAAGGTGTTGACGAACAGCGTGTTCGGCCGGTCGTAGACGGCCATCGGCGTATCGATCTGCTCGACATTACCCTTGCTCATCAAGACAAGACGGTTTGCCAGGCTCTGGGCCTCTTCCTGGTCGTGGGTGACGATCAGCGTTGTGATCCCGAGTGTTTTCTGAAGATGCAGAAGTTCGACCTGCAGGTCGAAGCGAAGCGCCCGGTCCAGTGCGCCGAACGGCTCGTCGAGCAGAAGCAGCGAAGGGCGCCCTGCTATGGCGCGGGCAACCGCGACGCGTTGCTGCTGGCCGCCGGACAGTTCGCGTGGGAGCCGATTGCCGTAACCGTTGAGGCGAACGAGGGACAACATTTCCTCGACGCGTGCTTTTCGTACGGCACGCGGAACCTGCTGGCAGGCGAGTGGATAGGCGATGTTCTCAGCCACGGTCAGATGCGGGAACAGCGCATAATTCTGGAAGACCATGCCGATGCCACGAGCTCGGGCTGATATGTTGGCAAGGTCGGCCCCACCGAGCACCATTCGGCCAGACTTTGGGTGGATCAAGCCTGCAATAGCCCGGAGCACCGTAGATTTGCCGCAGCCGCTTGGCCCGAGGAGTGCGACGATTTCTCCCGCGTTGACCTCAAAGGACACATCGCTGACGGCATTCTGTCCGCCATAACTATGCGTGAGGTCTTTGACACTGAGCTGCTTTCCTTCGATCGAGTTCGCAATATGAGGCATGCAAATTCCCCCATGATCTGCCGCAACGATGGGACGCGAGTAGCGACCGGGAGCTAAGCGGATATGTCGTTGGCTAAAAAATCTGGTCAGGGTCTGGTTCATGCCAATCGAACTGCAAGCACCGTGCCAGTTTCAAACTGCCAACCGAAGAATCGAAGCAAGGCAATGTTTTAAATATGTTATTTTTGTCGAAGTGAAATTCGCAAGTTTATTATCATAGAGTTTTGAATCTGAATAAATCAGTGTTGTTGCATATAATTTGGTCTCGATAGTTTAGTTCTTGAGCAGAAGCTTGGTAGCCGGACGGGAGAATTCACGCCACTTTTCACCGGAAACGCGCCCATTGCAGAGTTTTCGCCTTCAAAATTAGGTAAATATTCCTATAATTGGAGCTAAATTGGATTGGACGCGGCGCTTCCCCTGACAACAACGTTGAGCCCGATGAAATTTTATGCATTCATATTCGCATGAACACACGAAACTAATCTCGAAAGTTTATGCGAATCTCTAGATGGAAATATCTAGCTTTGTTCTCAACAACTTAGAAATCAGTCCGTCAACTTGGCACGGCGATTGCTTCAAAATCCCCGAGAATTCAAACACAGCAAAACAACGAAAGGGGATCCCATGAACAGCATCAACGGAATTCTGAGAAGCGGACTTGCCAGCACATTCGCAGCCTTGCTCTCCCTGTCGGCACAGGCAGCCGAAGGCCCAGCGGTGAAGATGATACCGGAGGCGGACGTGGCGAAGCTGCCGGGCATAGCATTCAACCAGAAACTCGCGGACGGCCTGCCGCCTGCCATCAAGGCGTCAAAGGTCCTCAAGGTCGCAACCGACCTCACCCCGCCGATCAGCTTCCGCGCAGAGGATGGAAAGCTGATCGGCATCGATGCCGATATCGCGGCCGCGCTTGGCGTTGTTCTCGGCATCGACGTGCAGATGACCGACGTCGGCGCTGGGGCCGCGATCGTTCCTGCAATCCTGTCGAAGCGTTTCGACATGACCGTCTCCGGCATCAACGATGATCCGGAACTGGAAAAGCAGGTCGATGTCATCGACTACATGTATGACGCCACCACGATCATGACCATCAAGGACAACCCGCTCGGCATCAAGAGCATGGCGGATCTCTGCGGCAAGAAGGTCGCCGTGCCGGTCGGCACTTTCCAGGGGCGCATGGTGGAAGCCGCGTCGGCCAAGTGCGCCACGCCGATGAACATCATGTCCATCCCGAAAATGCCCGACGTATTGCAGGCAGTGCGCACCGGCCGCGCCGATGCGACCGTCAACGGTTATGCCACGAGCGTCTACACCACGGCAAACCAGACCGGCAGAGGCGTCGGCCTGCAGGCTCTTCCGGATGTCCGCCTCGCAGTCGGATATCTCGGCATGCTGGTATCGAAGGACAACCCACAGCTTCGCAACACGGTCGTGGCAAGCCTTCAGCACATGGTCGATAGTGGCGCCTATGAGGCCATCATGAAAAAATGGAGCCTTGGCCCGCTCGCCGTGAAGACGGTCAAGGTCAACGACGCCGCCAGCATGCCGGTGGATTGAGCCCATGTCCCTTTTTGCTCAACCTGTCAGCATCGCCATGGCACCTCCCGTCGGCAAGCCGATACGGTGGGGGCAAATTACAACCGGCACCAGCGCGATCCTCGCGCTGGCTCTCCTTATGATGATCGTGGGCCGTAGCCAGAGCGTTCAATGGAGCGAAGTCCCTCGCTTCATGATCGATCCGATGATCCTGGGCGGCGTCGTCCTGACGCTTCAACTGACGGCAGGCGCGATGGTGGCCGGGATTGCCGTCGGCTGCATCGTGGCCATCATGGCCACCAGCCAGAACATCGTGCTGAAAGCGATGGCTGTCGGCTTCGTCTGGTGGTTTCGGGGCGTGCCGCTGATCGTCCAGATCTTCTTCTGGTTCAACATCGCACTTTTTATCCCCGAGGTGGGTCTCGGCACCTATACGATATCGATCAATGATCTGGTCACTCCCGCGGTCGCCGGGTTCCTGGCGCTCGGTCTGCACGAGGCCGCCAATATGAGCGAGATCATTCGCGGCGGCCTGACGGCGGTGGATCGTGGACAGCGTGAAGCGGCATCGTCCCTGGGCTTGCGGCCATTGCAAACCTTGCGGACGGTCGTTCTGCCGCAGGCGGTCCGCCTCGTCGTTCCACCGACCGGCAACCAGGCGATCGGCATGCTGAAGGCCAGTGCCATCGTCTCCGTCATCGGCATGCAGGATTTGCTGACACAGGCGCAGGCCATCTATGCGCGCAACTTTCTGGTCATCGAACTGCTGTGCGTTGCATCGCTCTGGTATCTCGCGATCACCACGGTCGCCTCGATCGGCCAGCATTTTCTTGAAAAGCAGCTCGCACCCAAGGGCCGGTCTGGCGGCTCGCAAAAGGAGACCCGGCGACGGACGTGACAGCCCGACGCCATCGTTCAACCCAACCAAGCAAGGATCGCCAGCGCAGCGCATCCGATCAGGAAACTCCAAGGAGCAGACCATGAGACTGGGCATTGATGCACAGAAACTACCCGAGGCCATAAAGCGTGGGCCGCTTGCAAGCCTAGACCATGTCAAGGACCTCGGTCTCGGCGGCCTTTTCTTCCCCACGGTTCTCGATATGAGCCCGACGCTGGACAAGGTTGGACTGCGCGACATCAGCGCGAAGGCCGACGAGCTCGGCCTTTATCTCGAAAGCGGCGTCGGCAAGATCAATCCCTATTGCAGCGCCGAGGCGCCGGAGTTCAGGGCAATCGGCGACGGCGACATCATTCTCGGCTTCACCCGGATGATCGAGGCAGGCGCTGCCATCGGCTGCCGTGAACTCTGGGTATCGCCCGGCAATTTCAAATCGGAGTATCGCGGCAGGTTGGCGAATGACCGGTTCCGGACCGACGTCACCTGGGACGAGCAGTTGCTCGCCATCGAAAAGGTTCTGCTGAAGCTGGCACCTGTCGCCCGCGCCAACGGCGTTCACCTCAACATGGAGACCCATGACGAGATCACCTCCTTCGAAATTCTTCGGCTGATCGAAAAGATCGGCGAGGATTGCATGGGCGTGGTCTTCGACACGGCCAACGGTCTGCAGCGCGCAGAACATCCGGTCTTTGCCGCAAAACGCGTCGCGCCCTATGTCCGCCAGACCCACATCAAGGATGCCTATGTCGGGCGGGCACCCGGTGGCTTCGATTTCCAGACCCGCCCGGTCGGCGGCGGCATCGTCGATTTCGGCTCAATCCTTCCCATCCTCGCAAGAGCGAACCCAGAACTGAATTTTTCGCTCGAAGTTGCCGCCTCCGTCGAAGACAAGCCCCGAAAAGCCAATCCACGCCAGTGCATCCAGATCGACGATCCGATCTGGCGCGCCGGCCACCCAGATCTCAACGCCGAAGAGCTGGACGCTTATCTCGCCATGGTGGACGCATACGAAAAGCGCGTCACATCTGGTGAAATTCCGGATTGGGAAGCGTACGAAGCAAGCCAATACGGCTACCCCACCTATGAGAAACAGTCCTACGGCTACAAGGAAGCTGTGATCTTCATCAAGGACTCGGCGCGCTATGTCGAAAGCATTTGCGCCGAAAACGGCATCCCCCTTTCTTCGCCGGCGACAAAGCGGCAGGCAGCCTGAACGACCAGTCCATCAGCATCGGCGGCATGAGCTGCCGATGCCCTTTAAAATCATGGGAAAGTCTGGATTTTTGTCGAGATCGGCATATACGCAGGAATATTCTCATGGAAAAAATAATGCTGCCGTAAGGGCATTTGGAGCAGGAAATGAAAAGGACGCGCCGTCAAAGCGCCAAGGCCGCGCCGAACGCGAGTAATACAGCGGATACGGCCGAAACCAACAATGACGATGTTTCGGAGCGTATCCGGACCACGCTCGCCGCGGCCATTGGCGAAGGTGCGCTGACGCCGGGCACCAAGATTCTCGAGGATGCGATAGCCGAACATTTCGGCGTCAGCAGAACGGTTGTCCGAGGAGCCCTCGGCGTTCTGGAAAGCGACCACCTTCTGGAGCGAAAGAAAAATCGCGGCACTTTCGTCGCAGAACCCGGCATCGAAGAAGCCAGGGCGCTTTTCGAATCACGCCGGAAACTGGAGCACGTCATCCTCGAACTCGTCATGAACCGCGCCGAAGCGGAGCAACTGGACGCTCTCGAAAAGCTGACCGACGAGGAAGAACATATCCATCATCACGGCGACGAGAAATCGAAAACGGTCCTTTCCGGCAAGTTTCACATCGTGCTCGCCCAACTCGGCGGCAATGCGGTCATGACTGAAATGCTGTCGAAGATCGTTGCCCGCCTCTCGCTCGTGATGGCCCTCTACGAGGAAGAGAAGCAGGACGACTGCGGCGCCGATCACCATCGCCTGATCGTGGCCGCGCTGAAAGCCAAGGACCTGGTGAAGGCGCAGCAGTTGATGGACCATCATCTCGCTGACATCGAAGGCCGCGTGCGGCTCACTGAGGGCCAGGGCGACCGGCATACGTTCATGGCTGTGCTGGAGAACTTTTCGTAAGCTGGATCGACGCCCAGCGTCCGTCCGAGCGGAAATTATTGCCGCTCGGGTCGACCGCTGCAGCAACCACCCCACACTCCCACGTTGACAGATATCAATTGCCGGCAGACTTTACCGGTTATCCTCCTCGATCGAGCGCCTCTCGTTTGCCGACAAGGGCGCGGTTT
The DNA here is from genome assembly GCF_964254135.1 of Neorhizobium tomejilense. Taxonomy (NCBI): domain Bacteria; kingdom Pseudomonadati; phylum Pseudomonadota; class Alphaproteobacteria; order Hyphomicrobiales; family Rhizobiaceae; genus Neorhizobium; species Neorhizobium tomejilense. Next base: position 306,271 of record NZ_CAXUSO020000001.1, on the reverse strand, counting down.
GATCTGGAGCGCCGATGCCTGCAAATTCAGTCCTCGTCCAGTCCGAGCGCGAAGAGAACGATGCGGCTTCCGAAGGGCTGAGCAGCGCCGAAACGGCGGAGCGTCTGGCGCGGTTCGGCCTGAACCGCCTTCCCGAACCCCGGGCCTCGTCCCTGTTCCTGATCTTCCTTGCGCAATTCCGCAGCCCGCTGATCTATATTCTGCTGATCGCGGCAGCAGTTTCGCTTCTGGTCAGCGAGGCGGAAGATGCCGTTTTCATCGGCATCGTGCTGGTGTTGAACGGCGTGATCGGCGGCATCCAGGAATATTCCGCCGGCCGTGCTGCGGCAGCTTTGCGCAATCTCGAACAACCGTTTGCGACGGTCGTCCGCGACGGGATGGCGCAGGAGATCGAGGCGCGCCTGCTGGTTCCGGGCGATCTCGTGCGGATCGAGGCGGGCGGTCGCATCCCGGCCGATATCGAACTTTTCGAGGCCAACGACCTGCTCTGCGACGAGTCGCTTCTGACTGGCGAATCCGCGCCAGCGCGCAAGACCGTGACCATCATCGGCGCACCGCCCGAAAACAAAAAATCCGGCCTTGCGTTTGCGGGCAGCCTCGTCACGCGCGGGCGCGGTGCCGGCCTGGTGGTTGCGACCGGTCTTTCGACCGAAATCGGCAGGATCGCCGCCGAGATCGGCAAGGCGTCTGCCACCCAGCCGCCGCTGCTGATCCGGCTCAAGCATTTCTCGAACATGATCGCCTGGAGCGTCGGGCTCGCCTCCGCCGTCCTCGTCGCCGTTGGCCTGTTACGCGGGCTTGCCTGGGACGACCTGTTCATGATGTCGGTCGGGCTTGCGGTCAGCGCCATCCCGGAGGGCCTGCCGATCGCCATCTCGATCGCGCTGGCGATCAGCATGCGCCGCATGGCCAAGCGTAACGTCATCGTCCGCCGCATGCCGGCGGTCGAGTCGCTCGGTTCCTGCACGATGATCGCCACCGACAAGACCGGAACGCTGACCCTCAACGAACTGACCGTCACCGATATCCGCCTTCCCGACGGCAGCGAACTCATGCTCGATGCCGGCATGGATCTCGATACCTGCGAGATTCGCGGGTCGAACCTCAGCGCGGCGGAGGCGCGCGATCGTGCCGGGAGACTGCTGAAGGCGGCCGTTCTGCCCAATGAGGGTGGCCTCACCCGCCAGGCGGACGGCTGGAAAGGTGTCGGCGATACGGTCGATATCGCTCTCCTGGCTGCAGCCCGCAAGGCCGGGCTCGAGCAGGAGGCGATGAAGGACGATTACCCGCTGATCGCGCGCATTCCCTATGAGCCGGACCTCAAATATGCCGCCTCCTTCCACCGCCGGGGCGGGCGGGTACGCATCTTCGTCAAGGGGGCGGCTGAAACCCTGATCGACATGGCGGACCGGATGGACGGCGGCAACGGCGTCATGCCGATCGATCGCGAGATACTTCTCCGACAGAAGGAGGAGATGGCAGAGCGCGGCCTCAGAGTGCTCGCGTTCGCGGAAGGGGAAATCCGCAGCGGCTCGGAAGAGACCTTCGGTTACCATCACCTGGTCGACCTGGTGTTTCTCGGCCTTGCCGGCATGCAGGATCCGATCCGCCCGGAAGTTCCGCAAGCGATCCGGGACTGTTACTCGGCCGGCGTGACGGTGGTGATGGTCACCGGCGACGACCCGAAGACCGCTGCCGCCATCGCCGCGGAGGCCGGGTTGCGGTTCCTGCCCGACCAGATCACCAGCGGTGCCGATGTCGGCAAGGCCGAGGAAGCCGGTCCGGATGCGCTCGACGAGCTGACCGGGCGGGCGCGAATCTATGCCCGGGTGGCACCGGCGCAGAAGCTCGCGATCGTGCTGTCGCTCGCCCGCAACGGCCACTTCGTGGCCGTCACCGGCGACGGCATAAACGACGCCCCAGCCCTGAAACACGCCCATGTGGGGGTGGCGATGGGCCGCAAGGGAACGGAAGTCGCCAAGGAAAGCGCCGATATCGTCGTCACCGACGACAATTTCGCGTCAATCGTCAGCGGCATCCGCGAAGGCCGCACCGCCTATTCGAATATCCGCAAGGTGATCCTGATGCTCACCGCGACGGGTGCTGCCGAAATGCTGCTTTTCCTGCTGGCAATCCCGCTCGGGCTGCCCATGCCGCTGCTTCCGGTGCAGCTGCTCTGGCTCAACCTCGTCACCAACGGCATCCAAGATGTCGCGCTTGCCGGCGAGAAATCCGAAGGGGATGAACTGGCACGACCGCCGCGCCGCCCGAAGGAACCGATCTTCGACCGGTTGATGATCCGACGGATCGTCCAGTCGACGCTGGTCATCGGCGGCGGCGGTTTCGCGATCTTCTCCTATCTGCTCTATCAGGGCTACGAGATTTCGCAGGCGCGCAACCTGCTGCTGCTGCTTTTCGTGCTGTTCGAAAACGTCCAGACCTTCACCAGCCGCTCGGAGCGCCGGTCGATCTTTTCACTGAATTTTTTCGGCAACCCGCTGCTGATCCTGACTGTCATCGCGGCCCAGGCCATCCATATTTCGGCAATGTATATTCCCTGGTTCCGCGAAACCCTCGATGTCGCGCCGATCTCGTTTGCGGAGTGGGCGTTGATGATGCTTGCCGCCTCCTCGATCCTGGTCGTTACCGAACTGGACAAATGGCGCCTCCGTAGAACGAACCCGGCCTGAAGGCCGCCCGCGCTCGGATTGCGCTAGGTCAAGGTCGGCGCGGGTACGATGCGGGAAGCTCAGGGCAAGCGACGGATGATCGCAACCACAGGAGCACAGGATGCTTGCCAAAGATTTGATGACGACCAGGGTGGTTCACATCAGCCCCGGAGCCAGCCTCAGACACGCGATCCGCATGATGACCGACAACGACATCAGCGGCCTGCCCGTGATCGACGACGGTGGAGCATTGTGCGGAATGCTTACCGAGGGAGACATTCTGAAACGGCATGAGTTCAACTTTGCGCCGAAGGCCGCTCCGGACGCAGGCGATCCCGCATTCTTCAGAAACTACGTCAAGACGCACGGGTTGAAGGTCGAGGACTGCATGAGCCGCAAGATCGTCAGCGTGGCGCCGGAAGCCAGCGTCGCCGAGATCGTCACACTGATGCGCCTCCATTCCGTCAAGCGAATCCCTGTCCTCGACAACGGCATGCTCGTCGGGATCGTCAGCCGCCGCGATGTCCTCAAGCTCGACATCGGCATGCCTGACGTGATCGCACGTGGCGACGATGCGCTGCAGCTGGCCGTCGCGACGCGGCTCCAGACCGAACTGGGGCTGGGCAAGGACAAGGTCGAAGTCAGGGTGCGCAACTCGGTCGTGGAGATCATTGGCAAGATCGCCTCCGATGCGGAGGAAGCGGTACGTATCCTGGCCGCAAGCATTGCCGACGTCGGCGGCGTCGTGATCCGAACGCCGCCGATGCAATCCGCTCGATAGGCAGCAGGCAATGCGATCTGACCCGCCTTTCTGGTTCAGTCCGTGGGGTGGGTCTTGCGTCCGGGATCAAATAACGTCCCCTCCCTGTCGCTGCACTTTACGCACACAAAAACCCGCCTCCCGCGGACTGACAGGAGGCAGGTCAGGATTTGCCGGATCTTCCAGGTTTTACCGGGCGATCAGCACCGGGAACCTGCTTTCCTCCAGAATCGAAGCGGTCACCCCGCCAAAAATCCGCTCTCGCACCCGCGAGTGTCCGTAGGCGCCCATGACGATGAGGTCGGCGTTGATTTCCAGCGCATGTCTTTCGAGTACGTCCTCCACCAGCCGGGCGCCGCTCAGCAGCTGTTCGACGACGACGTTGATCCCGTGGCGGGCGAGATAGGCGGCGACGTCGGCGCCGGGTTCGCCGCCGCTGACCCAATAGGAGGTGTCCGGATCCACGAGCACCACATGCACTTCTTCCGCCCAGGTCATCATATCAAGAGCCTCGCGCGCGGCCTGGGCGGCCTCGGTGCGGGAATTCCAGGCGAGCAGGATTCGATGCGGTTTCAGCGTCGTCCTGCGGCCCTTCGGAGCCAGCAGGAGGGGACGCCGCGCTTCGAACACGCCACCATCCACGATCCGCCTTGTGAGCATGCTGTCGGCGCGCACGCCGTCTCCGATCACCAGCACATCGGCATAAAGTGCGCGGCGATGAATTTCCTCACTGACGAAACCGCCATCCGCATAGACGACATCGACGTCGAACGAGAGGCCATTCGCCTCGCAGGCGCCGGCTGTCTGTTTCTGGATGCCGTCGAGCAATCTCAGGTCCTGGTCCCGCTGGTCGAGCCATACGGTGCCGGCCGGAAAATCTCCCATGGTTGCCGGAACCGCGAGGCCGATGACCATCACGGAAAGATGTGCCTCAAGTTCGGTCGCGATCTCCATGGCACGGGCGAGATCGGCGGCAGGTTCACTATTGCCGATCGTTGCGAGCACTGTCTTGAACGACATTGTCTGTCTCCTCTGCACGAGGCCTTGATCGGCCCTATGGAGGAAAGTCTAGGATCGGCACCGGCCCGAGCCATGATCTTCGTCAATCGGAGCGGATAATTCGAAACCGCTGGCGCCGCCCGCCGATCAGCTGGAATCGAAGATGGATTCCGTCGTGATGGGGAAAGGCTTTTGTGTAGCCGAAACGCAGCAGCCATGAGAACGCAATCGTGCCTTCTGCCTTCGAAGAAACGAGAGTAGGATCATCCGGTTCGACCAACCAGGGAGATCGAAAATGGGAACGAGAAAAGAGGCGCCTTCGCCCGGAACGTCCGCCAAGGATATCGCCAAGGAGCAGGACGACTACCTGGAAGAGTCGCTCGAAGAGACTTTTCCGGCAAGCGATCCCATCGCACCGGGACATCCGCAGAAACCGGAGAAAGGGCCGGTCGCTCCCAAGCGCAAGTGATCCAAATTCCGTGCGCCGACGACGCGATCGCCGGCATGGAGTTGGAAAACGCGGGGCCTACTCGGAACGGGCAGATCCGATCCGCGGGAACGGGCCGAAGTACCCCTCGGCCCGCATCACTGGAATAGTTAGTTCTTGCCGCCGGGCTTGCGGCCCTTGTCGGCTTTGCCCTTGGCGGAAGAGGTCTTGGCGTCGTAGCCCTGACCGTGGTTGGTGCCGCCGAGATGGCCGCCGCCGCTGGTGTTGATCACCTGGCGCTGGGCACGCTTTACCTGCTGTTCTGCATCTGTCTTTTTCATGGAACTTCTTTCATTATTCAATAACAAAAGGCCGAGAGGAACTGTGCCTCGCGACCGCCTACGGTCCCGCGCCAGTATATCCGTGGCCGGAGCCCGAAGTTGGTTTTGGCTTTAGGCGATCTGCAGATTTTCAGCTGCATTCTTGCCGGTGCGGTTGTCCCGCACGACATCGAAACTCACCTTCTGGCCTTCAGCCAGGTAGGTCATTCCCGAGCGCTCGACGGCCGAGATGTGGACGAACACGTCCGTCGACCCGTCGGCGGGCTGGATAAAGCCGAAACCCTTGGAGGTATTGAAAAATTTTACGATTCCGTTGCTCATGAAGATGATCCTTCCGATCGAACACAGGTCGCCGTCCGGCAAGATGCCGGCGACAAAAGAGATCGATTTTGAAGGGAAAGATCAGCTCGAACGCAAAAGGCGTGAAAACGAAGCTCGACAACCAATTTCGATGGTTACCACTACCGGTCAACTATGTCTTGAGCAAGGCATTTCTCACAACCCGCACATTGCGTTTGGCGCAAGTCCGGCGCATGATGGCAGCTTCAGCAGCGATATAAAGGGCACTGCTGCTTCAGGATTCCCACGCCCTGGCCCCAATGAAAGGAGGACGTCATGTCTTCCGAATTCTCTCAGTCCACATCCCGCAATCTGGTCCGCGTCAGCGGTCCCGGATACCGGGAGAATATCGAACTTCATCAATTCGGTGAGCATACGCAGCCAAGCGACATGCTTGTCGCCGGCCGGGTCGGCGCAACGGGGGCTGCCCTCATGCTTGCCCGTTTTGGCGATCATCCCGAAAAGAGCTTTGGGGCCGCAATATCGGCTTCGTTGAGCAAACACAGAGATACCGCGCTACCGCAGCTTTGATGCTTCGGCTGGCAAAGGCAGGTTTTGCAAATCCGTCATTTCACGCCTAGCATGCCTGTCGCCGAACATGATTTCACTCTCGACATTCGATCGCCGCCCAAGGAGGACAAAATGGCTAAAGGCCAGGTACGAAGTAATCGCGAAACTCGCAAACCGAAAAAAGACAAGGCCGCCGCAGCAACCGCCGCGCCCGCAGGCGCACAGGTCAAGCTCGCCGGTAGCGGCCTTACCTTGGGCAAGAAGCCGAAATAATATTTCGAGCAGGAGGCGCCGCACCACGGCGCCTCTGGCGCAGTCTTTATCCTTGATCGTGTAAAGGTCGCATCGCCTGGATTTTCCGGCGACGCATGCCGGACTGTCTTTTCCGAGAAGGTCGAAACCGATCTAGTTGGACCCGGGGCGCTTTTTCGAAACTCGGGCGGCACGGATGCCGTCAAGCCAAATCTCCGAACCGGTCAGTGGTGGCCCCTGGATCAGCATATCCCGGAAGATCGCATGCAGGGTCGGGGCATCCGGGCAGCCTTCCGCGGCTTGCTCTGCCTGGCTGTCGGTCAGCATCTTCTGAAAATAGAGCTGGAAATTCGGATGCGAGGATCGTGAAGACATCGCGCCCCTCCTTTTTCGTCGGGGCTAGGGCTCGGGTCCCTCAGGCGGCTGCGCCCTTGCCAGTTGCAGCCGACCAGCCACGATGGGCCTCATTTCCGCCGATGGCAAGCGCCGCCTATCCGTATTTGAGACAAGTCTTGAAAGTGTCGCATTATATCGCCATATATGATTCACGTTTTCAGCCTTTTCGGCTACCTGATCCTTCCGGCCCTGCCGGTTGCTTGGCGACACCCTTGATTTTGCGAACGTCGAACTCCGCCCTGTCGGCTGGAGAATTCTTGCGTTGGCCGTCGTCACGTCCCGCAGTCTACCCTTTAAGGTTACATCAATGATCGATACTGTCCGCAATGCCGCCCAGAATCTGTTTCGCAAACCCGATGCAGAAGAAGGCTCCAATGCCGCCAAGCTCCAGGAATTCCGCCATAGGCAGGCCCTGAGAAGCCGCGAGCTCAAGCTCGCCCAGAAGCAGGAACGCCTCCAGAGGCGCGCGTCGCAATTGCAGCCGGCCTGACACGGGACCGCTCCGACGAGGCCGCTCGCTCGGGCCATCCCCTCGCACCTATCCTCGACCACAAGGACACCACCATGGCCGCCTTCAACTACAACGCCGGCGCGGGGCTCTACCCGTGCAAAAACTGGAAGAGAACGAGCAGGCTTGGCTACAAGAGGTTCGACACCGTGGCCGAGGCTCTGCGCTTCGCAATCGAGGTGATGCCCGCATCCCTGTTGCGTGGGTCCATTCTCGAGGTCGAAGAAGCCCGTTTCGACAGCACGCAGATACAGAGGCTCTACGACGCCGGCGATTATCCGCTGCAGCGCCGGGACCAGTGAGACAGCGCCGATCCGGCGTTCCGATGCCGCGTTCGGGGTGGTCGTATTTTACCGGCTGCGGCCGGTTTTTCCTGTCGCCGTCGCATGGCGCCTGCTATAGCGGTGATCCATGCAGGGTTGGATAAGGCGCGCCCCGCGCCAGCGCCTCCCGCCCTCAATGCTTTTGCGGTGATTGGATGACGATATTTTCCGTCCGGCACGTCACCTCCTACCGGTATACGAGGCCGGTAGAGTTCGGCGAACACAGGCTGATGTTCAGGCCGCGGGACAGTTTTGACCAGACTTTGCTGAGTTCCCATCTCAACGTTTTTCCAAAACCGGATTATGTCCGCTGGATCCACGATGTCTTCGGCAATTGCGTCGCGCTCGTCGGCATATCCAAACCCTCATCCGAACTGCGGTTCGAAACGATCATCCGTCTCGACCACACACCTCAGGCGGCGATGGACTTCCAGATCGACGAAGAGGCCCTCACCTACCCTTTCGCATACGATCCCGAAGAAGTCTTTGATCTGGAGCGGACGATCCAGCGCCACTATCCCGATCCAGAGGACCGGGTCGGCAAATGGGCACGGCAATTCATCAAGGTCGGCCACCCGACCGAAACCGGCCACCTGCTGATGACCATGTGTTTTGCGCTGCACGAGGGTTTCATTTACGCCCGGCGCTCGGAACACGGGACGCAACCGCCGCTCGAAACCCTGCAACTGCGCCGCGGCACGTGCCGTGATTTCGCACTGCTGATGATGGAGGCGGCGCGATCGCTCGGATTGGCGGCACGTTTCGTCACCGGCTATATCTACGTGCCCGACCGCGACGGATCGATAACGCTCGGCGGCGGATCGACCCACGCCTGGTGCCAAGTCTATCTTCCCGGCGCCGGCTGGGTAGAATTCGATCCCACCAATGGCATCGTCGGCAACCGTGACCTGATCCGCGTCGGTGTCGCGCGCGATCCGCGGCAGGCTGTCCCGCTATCGGGAAGTTACGATGGCGACGAGACCGATTTCGACAGCATGTCCGTGCAGGTTAACGTGACGACCGATGACCACAGCGTGAAACTGCATGGGTGACCGGAACACCCGGATTATTCGGGCGTTGCCGCTGAACTGCCATTCCGGCGAGAGTTTTTCCATAGGGATACGACCATGAAGATACGCGCAGGGTTTCGCATAGGGTATGAATGCCAGCACGATACCGCGATGCTGCTGGTTCTCAATATCCATCCCTCGCGTCGGGCGGACCTTTTGAGCGATCAGGTACTGAGTTTCGACCGGCCGATCGAGGCCTGGAGCTATCTCGACAGCTTCGGAAACGCCTGCAGCAGGATCGTCGCGCCGGCGGGGCTGACGACGATCTCGACGGAATTCGAAATCTACGACGACGGCATGCCCGATCCCGTGCCGCAGAATGCCTTCCAGCACGAGATCAAGGACCTGCCGGACGACGTGCTGGTCTTCCTGCTCGGCAGCCGCTACTGCGACACCGACCGCCTGGCGGATTTCGCCTGGAAGACATTCTCCTCGACCCCCCTCGGCTGGCCGCGGGTGCAGGCGATCCTCGACTTTGCCCACAACCACATCACCTTCAACTATCAGAACGCCGATCCGCTTCGGACAGCTTTCGGAGGATTTACCGATCGCACCGGCGTCTGCCGCGATTTCGCGCATCTCGCCATCACGCTTTGTCGCTGCATGAACATCCCGGCGCGTTACTGCACCGGCTATCTCGGCGATATCGGCGTCCCGGTGGATGTCAATCCGATGGATTTCAGCGCCTGGTTCCAGGTCTATCTCGGAGGTCGCTGGAATACGGTCGACGCCCGCCATAACAAACCGCGCATCGGGCGCATCCTGATGGCGACGGGGCGGGATGCCACGGACGTGGCGCTTTCAACCGCCTTCGGCCCGGCAATCCTGTCTTCGTTCGAAGTGACGACCGAAGAAATACCGGCCTCCGCCTAGATCTCAAGCCGTCGGCCCATCGGCCCGCGAGACCTTGATGCGGGTACCGCTGATATTCGTTCGTCCGCCAGAAAAGCTACTCATGGTTGCGTATTTCGCGAATTTCAAAACAAAAAGTTGACACTTCAATCCCGATACGGTAGATAGAGGACATCGATACTTTGTTTGCCGATCTTTGTTTTTGCTGCGCTTTGCGCTTCTTGACGAACTTTCCCTCTCAAAAGTCGAAACACCCGCCGTGCGTCGCCCGGCGGTTTATTAATGTTGCTATGAAAGGGTTCGTTATGGCCACTGGCACAGTTAAATGGTTCAATGCCACCAAGGGCTTCGGCTTCATTCAGCCTGACGACGGCAGCGCCGACGTCTTCGTTCACATCTCTGCCGTCGAACGCGCTGGCATGAGCTCGATCGTTGAAGGCCAGAAGCTTGGCTTTGAACTCGAGCGTGACCGCAAGTCGGGCAAGATGTCCGCAGGCCAGCTCCAGGCTGCCTAAAACTTTAGCCTCCCATGACCACGGACGTACTGGCATGGCGGCAAAGATATGTGAAGGCCAGGCGTATGTCTGGCCTTTTTCCGTTGAGGCATCTGGCTGACGCGAATATCTGCATGGCCTCCCGTTAGGCGCGATATTGGTCTCGGACACAAGATTTCAAATCTGACAAGTTCAAATCTGACAAGGACGATACATTGAGACACCCGAACGACAACAGCTTTGCCGAGCGCCGCAAAACCGCAGCGGATGCTAAGCGCGAGCTTTTGGCAAAGTTTGCGACCGCCCCTAAGCCGACCGATCCTGCCGTGCAGGAACGCCGCGCCGAGCGCGAAGCCATTGCGGCCGCGAGGGAAGCTCGCCGCGCCGAGCGCGAGGCCCAGAAGGCTGCCGAGAACGAGCGCCAGCTCCAGGAAGCGGCCGCATTGGCCGCCGCTGCGGAAGCCGATGAAAAGGCCGAGGCCGAGGCCCGGCAAGCGGAAACCAACGACCGGGTTGCCCGGGTCATCGCCGATGAAGCCGCCCGCAAGGCGGAGCGCGATCGTCGTTACGCTGCACGCAAGGCCCGTCAGGGCTGATATTTGAGGCATGTGCCTGAAGACGTGCAGGCACATCCCGCTTCGGGCGCGCCGCATGCCGAGGCCAAAAAGGTGGATCGATATCCATGAACGCCACAGCCCATGCGATTGCGCCCGTTGCCGAAGACGATATCGGCGCCTGGCTCAAGATTCTTTCGAAATACCGGCAGCCCCGTTTCGGACGCAGCACCTTCGAACTGCTGGTCACGGTGCTGCCGTTTGCAGCCTTCTCGGCCGCAGCTTATGTTTCCGTATTCCTAGGCTACCCGATCGGGCTGATCCTCGTCCTTCCGGCCGCGGCCTTTCTTTTGCGGCTGTTCATGATCCAGCACGACTGCGGCCACGGCTCGTTCTTCGCGCGCCGGCGCCTCGACAACTGGACCGGACGAGTGCTCGGGGTGCTGACCCTGACGCCCTACGATTACTGGCGCCGGGCGCATGCCGCCCATCACGCCTCGGCCGGCAACCTCGACGAGCGCGGCATCGGAGATATCACCACGCTGACGATCGACGAATATCAGGCTCTGCCCTGGTCACGCCGGCTTGCCTACCGGCTTTATCGCCACCCGCTGGTGATGTTCGGCATCGGACCCGCCTGGCTCTTCCTCTTCAAGCAGCGCCTGCCGTTCGGAATGATGAAGTCTGGCTCGCTGCCCTGGATTTCGACGATGGCGACCAATCTTGCGGTCGCCATTCTGGCGGCACTGATGATTTGGGCGATCGGGATCGTGCCTTTCCTGCTGGTCCATCTGCCGATCGTGCTGATCGCAGGGGCCGCCGGCGTCTGGCTCTTCTACGTCCAGCATCAGTTCGAGGAAACCCATTGGTCGAAGACCGAGGAATGGCAGTTTCCGGAGGCCGCCCTTCACGGCGCGTCCCACTACGATCTGCCGTTGGCGCTGCGGTGGCTGACCGGCAATATCGGCATCCACCACGTCCATCACCTGTCGAGCCGGATCCCCTATTACCGGCTGCCCGAGGTGCTGCGCGATCATCCCGAGCTTGCCGGCATCGGCCGCATAACGCTTTGGCAGAGCATCCAATGCGTCAAGCTCGTGCTTTGGGACGAAAAGAGCAAAAGGCTCCTGTCGTTTCGCGACGCCGCCAAGGCGGGAAAGACTTCTTAACCCATGCAATCTGCCAGGCCGAAACCACCGCCTGCGCAGCGAATGCACAAAGACTACCTCCGTACCGATCAAGGACCGTACATTGAACACGACCGAGAACACCAAAACAGCCGCCACCCCGACGCCTGCGGCGCACGCGCTGACCGTCGAGCTGACGCCGACCCAGATCAGGGGCCTGAAGCTCGCCAAGGATGGTGACCTGTTTCCGCAGGAAGCCAAGAAATGGACCCATCTGAATGCGGTCGTCACCTATGCGCGGAACGACCGGTTCAAGGAACGGCCCCAGAAGATCAAGTTCCTGACCACCACGACCTTGAACGAACTGCGGGAATACGGCCTTCTGCGCACCCTCAACGAGGACGTTCCGGCAGAGGAATCCGCGCATGGCATCACCATGGCCGGCAAGATCTGGCTTCTAAAGAACAAGTAGCCGACAACGCTACGCCGCCCAACAGCAGGCAGCCGGATCTCATGAAATGCGGCTGCGCCGGATCTCTCAACTCTTGAGGAGCGGAGAGACCTCCCCTTGTATTTGTCCGCGTTCGACCCATATTGAGCGTAGGTAGCAGATTCAGAACCGGGCGCTGCGATCAAGGGCGTGAGCCCTGGCCCCAACGAGGAGGACGACATGTCTTCCATCAGGCGAATCCAACCTTCTTCCCAGACAGGCCCGCAATTACATCGGGCAGGCTATGGCAGCCTGTTCCGCATGGCCGTGCCGGGGATATCCATGGCATTCATTCTCTACATCCTGCTTCGCGATCTGTTCTGACACGGCAATACGCATCATCAGAAACCCCGGAATGCCGTTTCCAAAAGAAATGCCTTCCATCTCGAACTGAAACCATCATGACCCTTATATTTCCGAACAGAAGCCGCAGTTTCGACGAAGCGCGCAAGGTCGTTCGTTTCCTGGGCTATGACGGCATGTTCGAGGTCAGGTTTTTCGTGGAAGCCAAGGCACTCGCCCATAACACTGCGACAGGCATGTCCGAGGCCGATTACTTGAGGGCTTTCGATGCAGCCCGATCCAGTATCCAGGATGCGGCAATGAAGGCCTATCGTCCTAATCGGGGCACTACCTATACGCTGACAGCGGCCGACCTCGGCTGATCCGAGCACGCCTATTGCACCCTTAACCGCAAGCCCCGTCAGTGAACGGTGCCGCGGTCGGTGCCCAGATCATAGATCAAACCATCGTCCCAGGGGCCTGTCTCCCGAAGTATATCGAGGCTGTAACAAGCCTTCGATGCGGAAGACCAGAAATGGACCTTTTCGCACCCGTCCAGTTTTGCGCGCAGTTTGGCGAAATCGAAAAGACGTTTCGCGACACCCTGGCTATCGACGAGGCCAATGGATGCAAAAACCGGTATTTCGAGCTGGCGTCCGTAAATCGGATGCTCGCGGGCAAAGACGTGGCAAAGGCCGCGGACATATCCCTGCGCGTCGGTAACGGCCAGCCAATCGCGACGCAACGAGGCCGATGCGGTCAGCCGTTCCCACGTCTGCAGATCCAGGCCTGACATCACAAGCCGGACGACCGCGAAAGCGCGGTAGACATCTGCCGCGTCCAGGACACCCACGTCGTAATCTGTCTCCATATCCTCTCTCCGCCACAAGGCCCGTGAAGTCAGGTCGGGCCGGCTCCCCAAGACCTCAAGTTTTAGCGTCGTCACCGCCAGCGACATTGACGCGCGTCAACGGGCGCGGGGCGGAGCCCATCTGTCTTCGCTTGCGTCGGGTCAATGAAGACCATCGGGTTCCCAAGCCTGCAGGATCGCGGCGGAGATAGCCTCGGGCGCTTTCGATGCATCGAGCTTCCGCCAGGTTATATCGGTGGGTTTGCGGGCCAATTGGCCGGAAAGCACGTCCGTGGTGGCATCTGACGGGCCGCCCGCCCGCTCCCGAACCCGCTGCCAGAGCAGTTCCGGATCAGCCTCGAGCCAGATGCCCCGGAAGCCTGCCCCGGTCCTCGTGGCCACATCCTCGATGAGGCGCCGGTTGATGGGATCGTCGAAGACAGCATCGGCAACGACCGATCCGCCCTGGGCAAGGATCAGCTCCGCATGCCTTGCCATCTCGCGATAGACCCTTTCCGATACATCGGGTTGATAGGCGGAAACCGGAAGCCTCGTCTCGGCCGAAACACCATGCAGGGCTTTGCGGATTCGGTCGCTTTCGATGATCCTGGCGCCTGGAGGCGCACCTACCTTCGCTGCCAGATGATCCGCAATCGTCGTCTTGCCGGAACCGCTGAGGCCGCCGATCGCGATGAGGCGCGGTGGCACTTCCCTCAGGAGAGCATGGGCGAGATCGAAATAGGACCTTGCCTCCTGCGCCAGCCCGGCGACATCCTGCCCAGGCTCTTCTGCCTGCGTCGCCGTCACATGCGCGCGGACCGCCGCCCTGATCGCCATCAGGAACGGCAGGAGGCAGAACCCGTCCTCGTCGTCGGTTTCATCCAAGTACCGGTTCATCACCAGATTGGCGAGGTCGGGAAAACCGCGATGCCAGAGATCCATCAGCAGGAAGGCGAGGTCGTAAAGGACATCGACGGTGGCGATCCCGAGATTGAATTCGATGCAGTCGAACAGGCAAGGCTTGCCGTCCAGCAGGCAGATATTGCGCAAATGAAGATCACCGTGGCAACGACGGACCTTGCCCGCTAGCGCTCGCCGGTCGAGAAGTTCGCTGTGCTGCACGAGCCGGGACCGAAAGCTCTTGCTAACCTTGGCCAGTTCCGCCGGACCGAAGACACGGCTGGTGGCAAATCCGGCATCGTTGATATCGAGAACGGCTTCGATATTGGCCGCCCCGCCTCCCTTTGAGACAACCGGCGCCCGGCGGTGGTAAAATGCGATCATCCGAGCGGTCTGCGTCATCAGCTCCGGCGTCAGCCGGCCCGCAGCCGCCATTTGGTCGAAGAGCTGGCCCTGCTCGAACCGGCTCATCTCGACGACGGCATCAACGAGCGGTCCGTCGCCATCGAACTCCAAAGTGCCGGCGTCCGAGCGGGTGATCCGCCGCACGCCGATATAGAGACCGGGTGCGGTCTCGCTGTTCAGCGCGACCTCCTTGCGGCAGGCATCCTCGCGGATCGCGGCCGTGGAGAAATCGACATAGGGCAGTTTCAGCGCCTTCTTCAGCTTGTAGACCCGATCGCCGACGAGGAAAATCATGGAGATATGCGTCTCCATGCGCTCGACGGGGACCGCGAGCCCATAGGATGCCGGCTTGGCCAGAAAGACTGCCGTCGCGCTCTGATCGTCTGTCATCATCTGCTGCACCTTATATTGAACGGCACCGGTTCGACAGTTCGCTGATCGCTGCGTCGGCACATTGAGTTGCGTCAAGGAAAGCGACGCCGTTCCGGGCGACACAGATCGCAGGCGCCCCCTCATGCGCACCCTGCGAGAGGAACAGGTCTATCCCGTGGATATCATGCTCAGACATCACGGCCGTTGCGAGGCCATCATCCGCGAAGCGATTTCAATGCGGACGCTCATTTATTTCGCCCGTACCGACGCCGCAGGACTGGTCCTCGGCGCCGGGATTCCTATCATACTGACAAACCGTGCAGTCCCGGCCAAGGCGTCGGCCGCTCTTGCGAGGTCCACTGCCGCGAAACGACTTGAAGCAAGGATGCCTCCATGACGGACAACCTTCTCCTGACGTTCAACGCCGGCTCTTCGACGGTGAAGATCGGCATCTTCAAAGTGGACGGCGAAAGGCCGAAACGGATCGGCAAGGCAGTCGTCGATTTCGGAACCTATCCGCTGACGCTGCATCTGAAGGAAGGTCCGGAGCAGTTCGATCTGCCACTGGAGGGCGAGGCTGGCGACGATCTCGCCGAGTTGATGGACGAGGTGTTCCGGGAACTCGGCAAGCACTTCGACCTGAACGCCGTCACGTCCGCCGGCCATCGGATCGTCCATGGCGGCGACGTCTTCGACGGCCCGGTGGAACTGACGACCGAGACGATCACCAAGGTCCAGTCGTTGACCGAACTGGCGCCGCTTCACCAGCCGCAGGCGCTGCGGATGATCAGGGCAGTCAGGCGCCTGCGGCCGACGCTTTTCCAGACCGGCTCCTTCGACACCACCTTCCATACCACGCAGGCGGATCTCGTGCGGCGCTTCGCCATTCCCCGCGCCTATCACGACCAGGGCATCAAACGGTACGGTTTCCATGGGCTTTCCTACCGGTATGTGGCTGGCGCACTCGTCCGGGAGGCCCCGGACCTCGCGAGCGGCAAAGTCATCATCGCCCACCTCGGCAGCGGCGCCAGCCTCTGCGCCATCGAAAACGGGGAGAGCCGCGATTCCAGCATGGGATTTTCGACGCTCGACGGCATTCCGATGGCGACGAGGCCGGGCTGGCTCGATCCCGGCGTGCTCTTGCATTTCCTGGGTCCACTCGGAAAATCGATCGAGGAGGTGGAGGACATGCTCTACCACAAATCCGGTCTCCTCGGCGTCTCGGACCTCAGCGGCGATACCCGCGAACTGATCGGGGACGGCGGCAGCCAGGCCCAAGAGGCGATCGACCTCTTCGCGCTCCGGATCGCCGGCGAGGTCGGGAGACTTGCCTCGACGCTAGGTGGTCTCGATGCGCTGGTCTTCACCGCCGGCATAGGCGAGAACCAGCCGGAGGTAAGGAAGCGCATCGCCGACCGCCTGCGCTGGCTCGGCGTCGAACTGGATGTGGCGGCCAACGACAGCAACGCCCTGAAGATCAGCACGCCCGCAGCCGGGGTCGCAGTTTATGTCATCCCGACCGACGAGGAGCGGATGATCGCAGAGGAATGCCTCGCCACCCTCAATTCGCAGCCTTGATCCATGTCATGAGCCCGGGTGGAAGCCCGCGGTAGATGTGGTCGACCTATCGAAGGAGAATGAGATGCAACTCAAGACCATCGAGCCGGAAAACCATGAGGCGACGGCTGAGGAACTGGCGCTCATCGACCGCTACTGGCGGGCGGCGAACTATCTCTCCGTGGGGCAGATCTATCTGCTCGACAACCCACTCTTGAGGGGGCCGCTGAAGCCGGAGCATATCAAGCCGCGCTTGCTCGGCCACTGGGGTACGACGCCCGGGCTCAACTTCATTTATGCGCATCTCAACCGGATCATCCGCAACCGCGATCTCAGCATGATCTATGTCTGCGGTCCCGGCCACGGCGGGCCAGGCATGGTCGCCAGCACTTATCTCGAAGGCACCTATAGCGAGATCTATCCGGAGATCGGCGAGGATGCGGCCGGCATGCGGAAACTGTTTCGGCAGTTCTCGTTCCCAGGCGGCATTCCGAGCCACGCGGCACCGGAAACGCCCGGCTCCATCCATGAAGGCGGCGAACTCGGCTATGCGCTGGTGCACGCCTATGGTGCGGCCTTCGACAATCCGGACCTGGTGGTCGCCTGCGTCGTCGGCGACGGCGAGGCAGAGACCGGGCCGCTCGCCGCCAGCTGGCATTCGAACAAGTTCCTGAACCCCGCCCGAGACGGCGCCGTGCTGCCGATCCTGCATCTCAACGGCTACAAGATCGCCAATCCGACGCTGCTCGCGCGGGTGGACGACGAGGATCTCGACCATCTTTTCCGCGGTTATGGATATGAACCCTTCTTCGTCGAAGGCCACGAGCCGGAGAAGATGCACCGGCAGATGGCCGCCGTGCTGGACGAGGTTTTCGACCGTATCCGCGCAATCCAGACGGACGCCCGCGCCGGCAAGGCGCCTGAAGCCTGCCCGCGCTGGCCGATGATCGTGCTGCGCAGCCCGAAAGGCTGGACAGGGCCGAAGGAAGTCGACGGCAAGATGGTCGAAGGTTTCTGGCGTGCCCATCAGGTGCCGGTGTCCGGTTGCCGCGAGAACGACGCCCACCGCAAGATCCTCGAGGACTGGATGCGGAGCTACGATCCGGAAGACCTCTTCGACGGCAACGGTCGGCTGAAGGAGGAGTTGCGCGCGCTCTCGCCCGGGGGCGAACGCCGCATGGGTGCCAATCCGCATGCCAATGGCGGCCTGTTGCGCAAGGAACTCGTCGTGCCCGACATCCGCGACTATGCGGTGCCGGTGAAGGCGCCGGGCAGCGAAATGGTCCAGACGACGGAGATACTCGGCAGATACCTGCGCGACGTGCTGAAGTTCAACGACGTCAATTCCAACTTCCGCATCTTCGGCCCTGACGAAACGGAATCTAACCGGCTCGGCAAGGTCTTCGAGGTCACCGGCCGTGTCTGGATGGAACGGATCGAGCCCTACGACGTGCACCTGTCGCGCGACGGCCGGGTGATGGAGGTGCTTTCCGAGCATCTCTGCCAAGGCTGGCTGGAAGGTTATCTGCTCACCGGCCGCCACGGTTTCTTCTCATGCTACGAGGCGTTCATCCACATTGTCGACTCGATGTTCAACCAGCACGCCAAGTGGCTGAAAGTGTCGCGCGAGCTGGCGTGGCGGAAGCCCGTTTCCTCCCTCAACTACCTGCTCACCTCGCATGTCTGGCGGCAGGACCATAATGGCTTTTCCCATCAGGACCCCGGCTTCGTCGATCTCGTCGCCAACAAGAAGGCGGATATCGTGCGCATCTACCTGCCGCCGGATGCCAATACGCTGCTCTGGATCGGCGACCACTGCCTGAAGACCTGGGACCGCGTCAACGTCATCGTTGCCGGCAAGCAGCCCGAGCCGCAATGGCTGACAATGGACGAGGCGATCCGGCATTGCGAAGCCGGCATCGGCATCTGGGAGTGGGCAAGCAACGAGAGCGGCACGGTCGAACCCGACGTGGTGATGGCCTGCGCCGGCGACGTACCGACCCTGGAGACGCTTGCCGCCGTTTCCCTGCTCCGCGAGGCGATACCCGACTTGAGGATCCGCGTCGTCAATGTCGTCGACCTGCTCGCCCTGCAGTCGCAGGACCAGCATCCGCACGGCCTGCCGGACGCGGAATTCGACCGGCTGTTCACCACCGACCGGCCGGTGATCTTCGCCTATCACGGCTATCCCTACCTCATCCACCGGCTGACCTACAAACGCACCAACCACCAGAACATCCATGTGCGCGGCTTCATCGAGGAGGGCACGACGACGACACCCTTCGACATGACGGTGCTGAACGAACTCGACCGGTTCCACCTCGCCATCGAGGCGATCGAGCGCGTTCCCGGACTGAAGGAAAAGGCGGCCGGCGTGATCGACATGCTGAAGGGCAAGCTTGACGAACATACCCGTTATGTCCGCGAACATGGCGAGGACATGCCGGAAATCCAGAACTGGAAATGGCCGGCGCGCTGATGCCGTACCTATGAAGGTTCCCGGCCCCCCGGACTCGGGAACCTGGCTTCGACGGAGATCACGTTTCGGTGTTTCGCGTCGATGCGTGTAACCGATCACGCGCCTATTCCGTAATCATGCAGGAAGCAGATTATGGATCCGGGAGGTTCCGCCATGATGAACAGACGCATATTCCTGGCTGGCGGCGCGCTGACGCTCGCCGTAGTCCCCCTGGCCGTGGGCATCCGCCCGGCGCTTGCGACCGCCGGCACTTTCCCCGTCAGCCATACCGAAGGCGAGTGGCGCAAGCTGCTGACGCCGGAACAGTACAATATCCTGCGCGAGGAAGGCACCGAATATCCCGGCAGCAGCCCGCTCCTTAACGAGCACCGTAAAGGCACGTTCGCCTGCGTCGGCTGTGACCAAGCGCTTTTTTCGTCGGAAACGAAATTCGAAAGCGGCACCGGCTGGCCGAGCTTCTGGGCGCCGCTCGACAATGCCGTCGGCACGGTGCGCGACACGACGCTCGGCATGGTCCGCGTCGCCGTTCATTGCGCCCGTTGCGGCGGCCATCTCGGCCATGTCTTCGACGACGGACCTAAGCCCACCGGCCTGCGCTACTGCATGAACGGCGCAGCCTTGAAGTTCCGTCCGGTATCGGCCTGATCCGCCGCCTTATCCTTCATTCACTTCGGTTGAGGAGACCGCCATGAAAAACAGAGCGAAAACACCCTATACCCTCACCGCCTTTGCCGGCACGGCGCTGGTTCTGGCCGGCCTGACGTTTGGCGCGACCACCAACGCCACGGCCGAGGAGGGAATTGCCATCCCCGCCCCCGCGATCGACCAGGCGGCGAGCACGGCCGCGACCGAAACCGCCATCTTCGCCGGCGGCTGTTTCTGGGGCGTCCAGGGCGTGTTCCAGCATGTCGAAGGCGTCAAGAACGCCGTTTCCGGTTATGCCGGCGGCGCCAAGGAGACCGCCGTCTACGAGACGGTCGGTTACGGCAAGACCGGCCATGCGGAAGCGGTTCGCGTGACATTCGATCCGAAGAAGGTCAGCTACGGGCATCTGCTGCAGATCTATTTCTCTGTCGCCCATGACCCGACCCAGCTCAACCGCCAGGGGCCGGATACCGGCACCCAGTACCGTTCGACCGTCTTCCCGACCAACGAGGAACAGGCCCGCGTCGCCAAGGCCTATATCGGCCAGCTCGACAAGGCCAAGGTCTTCCACGCGCCGATTGCCACGACCATCGAGCCCGGCAAGGCCTTCTATCCGGCGGAAGCCTACCATCAGGACTTCCTGACCCAGAACCCGACCTATCCTTATATCGTCTATAACGACCTGCCGAAGATCGAGAACCTCAAGAAGCTGTTCCCGACCGATTACCGCGACAAGCCGGTCCTGGTCGCACAGGCCGGCATCGGCAACTGAGACTTAGGGGCACAATTCCGCTGTCGCCGCCCGTCCGGCGATAGCGGCGTCTCGAAGGCCTCAGCTTTCCTGCACGGCCTCGGTGCGCTTCGTCACACCGGGCACGCAGAGGCAGGCGACGATGATGAGGGCGGTGATCAGGAACATCGCGATGAAGGTCATGTGCAGCGCCTGCTGGAGCGCGGACCGGATGGGCGAATCGGCCGCAAGTCCGCCGCCGACGCCCTGCAGCAGATCGCGCAACTGATCGGACGTGATCGGCCCCGCGACGGAATTGGCAAGCCCGTAGGTCAGGACGGCGCCGAGAAGTGCTGCGCCGAGCGTGCTGCCGAGATTGCGGGAAAAGACGTTGGAGGCCGTCGCGCTGCCGCGTTCCGACCAGCCGACATTGTCCTGGATGATCACCAGGCCGGAGATATTGAGCAGACCCATGCCGAAGCCCATCAGGAGCGAGCCGGTGCCCGCCTGGACGGGCGAGCTTTCCGGCGTCAGCAGAACCAGAAGAAATGCTCCGACCGGAACGAAGACGCTGCCGGCGATCATCAGCGGCCGCAATCCGAAGCGCGGGAACATCCGCGAGGCGAACGTCCCGCCGCTCGGCCAGCCGACCAGCAGCATGGTCAGCGTGAAACCGGCCACCAGCGGAGATCGGTTGAGCACCGTCTGCACGTACATCGGCAGGAAAGTCGTCAGCCCCATGATCGCCATGCTGGAGAGGAAGACCGCCGTATTGGCAAAGGCGATCGGCCGCTTCAGCCAGAGTTCCAGGGAAACCATCGGGGCCGATGCGCGCCGTTCCTGCCAGATGAACAGCAGGAAGCTGACGAGGAAGATCGCCAACGAAACGAACAGGTAGCCGGAAGTTCCCTCGGTTTCGGTGAGTGCGATCATCAGCGCGGAAATGGCCACGGCGAAGAGGCCCGCTCCCAGAAAGTCGATCGATGCCGTCCGGGTCTGTTTTTCTTCGTGCAGGTACACGATGAAGCCGACCGCCGACATGATGCCGATCGGCACGTTGATCCAGAACACCCAGGCCCAGGGCAGGCTGTGGACGATGATGCTGCCGAGCAGTGGCCCGACGACGGCAGAAAGCGCCCAGACGCTGGCGAGATATCCCTGGACCTTGCCACGCTCCGCCCCGGGATACAGATCGCCGACGACGGTCATGATGACCGGCTGGATCGCGCCGGCACCGATGCCCTGCAACAGCCGGAAGGCGATCATCGACGGCATCGACCAGGCAAAACCTGCGAGAACGGAGGCGATCAGGAAGACCGCCGTGCCGAACAGGATGATCGGCTTGCGGCCATAGATATCGGAGAGCTTGCCGAACACCACGGTCATTGCCGTCTGCGCCAGCAGGAAGGAGGAGAACACCCAGCTATAGAGGTTCAACTGACCGAGTTGGGCGGCGATCTGCGGCATGGCCGTCGAAACGATGGTCGCCTCGATTGCGATCATCGCCATGCTTGCCATGACGGCCGCAATGACGAGCGCCCGGTTGGAGCTTGGATTGGTCATGGATTCACCTGGGAACGCCGCGCGGCGAACACGCTGGGGATGGATGTTCGGCGGTCAAACGGCCGTCGGCGGGGGATGTTTCTTAGTATTCCCCTGCGGGCCGGCGTCAAGGGCGAAATCTGGCATTTATCAAGGATGTAACGAGGCCGTGACCGCGGGCATGCGGTCAGACGGACTTGATTTCCGACCGGAGGGTTGGCCTCATCGCCTCGTCCCCGCCAGCCGCGACCTGATTGCGGCCGTTGTTCTTCGCCCGGTAAAGCGCATGGTCGGCGCGCTCGAACAGTTCCGCAGTCGTTAGCTTGGCGCCCGCTGCGGGATAGAAGGTCGCGGTACCGATGCTGATCGTCACATGACCCCAGGGAAGGTTCTTCTCATGCGGCAAATGAAGCCCGGCGACGCGCTGGCGGATGTTTTCAGCCGCCTTCAATGCACCGGCACCATTCGTATCCGGCAGGAGGACGGCGAATTCCTCGCCGCCATGACGGGCGGCGAGATTCTTCGACCGTCGGATCGAGCCGCGCACGACGTTTGCAACCGCACGCAGACAGTCGTCGCCGGCGGCGTGGCCATAGGTGTCGTTGAAGAATTTGAAGCGGTCCGCGTCGATCATCAGAATGGAGAGCGGCGTGCGCTGTTGTGCGGCCTGCAGCACCATGTCTTCGAAATGAATGTTGAACGAGCGGCGATTGGCGAGTTGGGTAAGCTCGTCGGTGTTGGCGAGCGCGTCCAGCTCTTCCTGGAGGTTCTTCTGGCGCGTGACATCGCGTGTGACGGCAACGATGCGGATATCATCGCCGCCGGTGCCGCCCGGCAGCCTGTTCAACGTAGTTTCGAGCCAGATCTGCTTGCCGTCGGCCCGCTTGCGGCGGACGATCATGTTTTCCCGGGGCGACCCTTCCCGCAGCCGGGTCATGACCTGGTTGACGGCGTCGTGGTCATCGTCATGCAGGTTCTCGAGGATATGTGTGCCAAGCATCGTTTCGGCGTCGACACCGAATATCTCCCGGACGGACGGCGACAGGTATTCCCTGATCCCATGGCCATTGAAGCGCTGGATCAGGTCGGCTGAACCTTCCGCAAGCAGGCGGAATTCCGCTTCGCGCGCCACCAGCAGCGCTTCGCTCGCTCGCCGCAATATTACCTGCCGCCGCCAGCGCCAAACCAGGAAGCCGGTGATCGCCACCAGGATAAGGCAGGCGACCCATCGTATCCGCGCGCCCCTCATCCAGGTCGCCAGCGCTTCGGACTGGGATACGGCAGCAAGCCCGACCAGGCCGCTGCGCTCGCTCTGATAAAAGCCGCCTATGCGTTGCAGGCCATCAATCGGGGAGACGTAGTGATAGGAGCCGGAATGCCGTTGGCGGAGATGGTCCGTGAACAGATCGTAGGACGAGATGCTCGATCCCAGCAGCGTCTGGAGGAATGGCGCACGCGCCAGCACGACGCCGTCGCGGCGAACCAACAGGAACGAACCCTCGCTGCCCAGGCTGAAGCCCTGAAAGAAGTTGGTCAACTCGGTGAGGATGAATGCCGCCAGCGCAACGCCGCCGAAACTTCCGTCCGGGTTGCTGATCCTCTGCGTGACCGGCAATATCCATTGACCGTTCAACTTGTTCTTCAACGGCCTGCCCAATACGGGTTCCCGCATGTCGGAGGCTTGGTGGAATACGAAATACTCCCTGTCCGAAAAATTCATGCCGCTGGCGTCGATCGAAGACGATGTCGCGACCATTCTGCCATCGGCATCGAAGACGGCGAGGGCGTCGAGCCAAGGGGTGGTATCGACCTGGCGTTTCATCACCTGGGTGATCTTAGCTGGCAGGTCCACCACGTCGCGTTCCTGCTCGATCCGGGTGACCAGGGCCGCCAGCGGAAACCTCGCCATGTCGACCGTATCGTCGGCATGTTGCACCAGCGCCTTGGCTGTCTGGGCCAGCCCCGCCTCGATGCCGGCGACCTGGGATCTCCAACTGGAATATTCTCCCCAGGCGATCAGCCCCACAAAGCCGAAAACGGCAAATGCGACAGCAACGAACGTCCTGGCCGGCAGGTATTTGATTGCACCAGACATCTCTCTCTCCCAAACCGACGCAATAAGGCGGCTCAGGAGTCGCGATCCGCCAGCCAGGGACGTTAGGGAAAAGTTGTTTACGTTCGCCTAAGCCAACATACCCGCATTTTAATCATGCATTTACGGGGCAGAGCCGCGAATAGACATCCTGCGGCGTCGTCGCACGACGTATGGCTGCAGCAGTCTCCTCATCGCGCACGCACCGCGCGATACAGGCGAGAACATTCAGGTGGTCCGGGCGGCCTTCCGGCGTGAGGAGCAGGAACACGAGATCGACCGGCTCGTCGTCCACCGCGTCGAAATCGATCGGATCTGCAAGCCGGGCGAACAGGCAGAAATGCCGGTCGATGCCGCTGATGCCCGCATGCGGGATTGCAATTCCGGCGCCGATGCCGGTCGATCCCAGATTTTCCCGATTGGTCAGCACCCGGGCGAGATCGCCCGCATCCAGCGCCAGCCGCTCGGCGGCGAGCCTGGAAAGCTGCTTGATCAGGATCGCCTTGGACGGCGGTGCCAGATCGAGCACGATGTTCTCCGGCGGGAGGTAGTCACGCAGTTTCATGGGTCATGTCCATTGATCGGGTCTTGGCCTATTGGCCTTCCTGCAGCCGATAACCGACGCCGGTCTCGGTCAGGATGTATTGCGGCTGGTCCGGCGCCTTTTCGATCTTCTGGCGAAGCTGGCGCACGTAGACCCGAAGGTACTGCACGTCGGTCAGACCGTCCCAGACATGTTCGAGAAGGAAACGATGGGTGAGGACCTTGCCGGCATGCTGCACCAGGATACGCAGGATATCGTATTCCTTGGGCGACAGCTTGACCTCCTTGTCCGCCACCTTGACGATGCGCTTGACGAGGTCGACCGAAAGCTCGCCGGTCTGGAAGATCGGTTTTTCGCCCTGGGTCTGGAGCCGGTGGCGAAGCGCCACGCGGATGCGGGCGACGAGTTCGTTCATGCCGAAGGGCTTGGTCACATAGTCGTCGGCGCCGAGTTCGAGCGCCTTGACGATGCCAGCCTCGTCGGTGCGGCTCGACAGGATGACGATCGGCAGATCCAGCCCCTCACCGCGCCATCT
Organism: Neorhizobium tomejilense; assembly: GCF_964254135.1. Taxonomy (NCBI): domain Bacteria; kingdom Pseudomonadati; phylum Pseudomonadota; class Alphaproteobacteria; order Hyphomicrobiales; family Rhizobiaceae; genus Neorhizobium; species Neorhizobium tomejilense. The sequence goes on along the minus strand of NZ_CAXUSO020000001.1, from coordinate 281,227 downwards.
GGCGAGCAGATCGTGGCCGGCCATATCCGGCAGGCCGAGATCGAGGATGATCAGGTCCGGCTTCTCGGATTTGACGAGATCGATCGCGACCCTGGCATTCATCGCCTCGCTGACGGAATAGTCCTGGGTGGAGAGGCCGACGCGCAAGAGCTTGCGGATCGGGGGCTCGTCATCGACGATCAGGACGCGCACGGCAGTATTGGTCATTCCTGTTCTCCCAGAATGGGCATTTCGGCCGGCACCGGCATACGGATCGTAAAGATCGCACCGGCACGATCCGACCGGTTGGCAGCCCTGATCGTGCCGCCCATTGCCTCGATGAAGCCGCGGCATATGGAAAGGCCAAGCCCGGTGCCGGCCCGCACATGGTCACCTTTCCGAACGCGGTAGAAACTGTCGAAGATGCGCTCCAGATCGTCGCGCGGAATGCCCGGCCCTTCATCCATCACCGAGATAAGAATTGAATCGCCATCCTGCCAGCCGCGGATGTCGATGACGGTCTCGTCGGGAGCGTACTTGGCGGCATTGTCGATGAGGTTGAACAGGACCTGTTCGAACAGGACCGGATCGACCTTGAGCATCGGCAAATCCGCCGGAATGTTGACGCTGAGCCTGTGCCCGGAGGCGATCTTCGCCGCCCGGCTGAGGGCCGTGCCGACGATATCGCCGGCGAAATGGAAGGCATAGTTCGGCTCCATGGCGCCGGAGCCGATGCGGGTCATGTCGAGCAGGTTGGAAATGAAGCGGTTGAGCCGTTCGGATTCGTCAACCACGCTGGTCAGAAGCTCGGCGCGCGCCTCTTCCGGAATGTTGGCACCAAAGTCCTTGAGCGTGCCGGCGGAGCCCATGATCGCGGCAAGCGGGGTCTTCAGGTCGTGCGAGATGGATGTGAGCAGCGCGGTGCGCAGGCGGTCGGTCTCGGCGGCGAGCTTGGCCTTGTCGACATCCGATACGAGCTGGATGCGCTCGATCGCCAACGCCGCCTGATCGGCCAGCGCATCGAACAGCCGCTGCTGTTCGGGGGTCAGCAGCGGTCCCTGCTTGTCGTTGTCGAGGCCGATGACGCCGACCGCTTCGCGACCGGTGCGCATCGGCAGGTAGAGGCGTTTCGCGCCTGGCAGCGTATCGGCGGCGCGGCCGGCCGGACGATTGTGCTCCCAGGCCCATTTGGCGGCGGCGATATCGGCATCCACCAGCGTGTCGTCCGGCGGGTAGCCGGCCTTGACGGCGATCGAGCCGTTTTCCGGCAGCAGGATGACGACCCGGACTTTCAGCATCGAGGCTATCTGGAAGGCGGTCGCCCAGAGTACATCGTCCAGCGTGCCGGTGCCGGCGAGCTTTTTCGAGAAGAGGTAGAGGTCTTCGGTGGTGCGGGCCCGCTGGCGGGCCGCCGCCGCCTGGCGCTGGACGGCCGCCGTCAGGTTGGAAGCGACGACCGCGACGCCAAGATAAAAGAGCAGCGCCACCAGGCTTTCCGGATCCCGGACCGTAAACGTGTAGCGCGGCTCGAGAAAAAAGAAATTGAAGGAGAGCGCGCCAGCCACGGAGGCGAACAGGCCAGGTCCCAGCCCGCCTCGCACCGCTGCCGCCAGCACCGCCATCAGGAAAACGAGGGCAAGGTTGCGGACGTCGAGCGTCTGGTCGAGCGCGGCACCGGCGATGATCGCGAGAGCCACGAAGATCGTACTCTTGACGTAAGGCTTGAAGCGGAAGGCCTTGGGCAGCTGCGCCGCCTTCAGGCCGCGTTTCGGTTCGCCTTCCTTGGTGTCGCCGGAGATGACATGGACGCTGATATCGCCCGCGTAGCGGATCAGGTCATAGGTGACAGAGCCCTGCAATATCTGTCGCCAGCGCGGCCTGGCCGGGCGTCCGACGACGATATGGGTGAAGTTGTTGGCGTTGGCATAAGCGATGATCTCGCGCGACGGCTGCAGCGCCGGCAGCGTCACGGTCTCGCCGCCGAGCTGTTCGGCCAGCCGCATGTTGGCCGCCAGCCGGTCCTTGTCCTGTTCGGGCAGATTGACCGACTGCGGCGTTTCGAGATGCAGCGCCGCCCATGGCGCCCGCAGGCGATCGGCCTGGCGGCGCGCGTACCGCACCAGGCTCGCGCCGTTCCTGCCGTGGTCGAGGCAGACCAGCACGCGATCGCCGGCGGCCCAGGGGCCGGAAATGGCATGCGCCTGCATAAGGTTCAAAAGCTGCTCGTCAACCCGCTGGGCGGTGCGGCGCAGCGCCAGTTCGCGCAGTGCCGTCAGATTGCCGGGGGAAAAGTAGTTCTCGATGGCACGCCGTGCCGTCTGCGGCACATAGACCTTGCCGTCGTTCAGCCGCTTGATGAGATCGTCCGGCGTGATGTCGATGATCTCGACGTCGTCGGCCCGGTCGATGATGCTGTCCGGCACCGTCTCGCGTACCCGGACACGGGTGATCTGTGCCACCACGTCGTTCAGGCTCTCGACATGTTGGATGTTGAGCGTCGAATAGACATCGATACCTTGGCCGAGGATTTCCTGCACATCCATGTAGCGCTTCGGATGGCGGCTGCCGGCGGCGTTGGTATGGGCGAGTTCGTCGACCAGGACCAGGGCGGGGCGGCGCGCGAGAATGGCGTCCAGGTCCATTTCATCGAGCTGCTGGCCGCGATAGTCGATCGCCTTGCGCGGCACGATCTCGAAGCCCTCGACCAGCGCCTCGGTTTCCTGGCGGCCGTGGGTTTCGACCACGCCGATCACCACGTCGAGACCATCGACTTTCCGGGCGCGGCCGGACATCAGCATCTCGTAGGTCTTGCCGACGCCGGGCGCCGCCCCCAGAAAAATCTTCAGCCGCCCGCGCGCCTCACGCTCGGCATGCTCCAGAAGCGCATCCGGCGAAGGTCTGTTTTCACTCTCTCGACTGTCGTCGGGCATGCTTGGTCTTTCGTGTCAGTGGGTGGCGCCACCCCTCACCCGGCCTCCGCTGCGCTCGGCCACCCTCTCCCCGAGGGGAGAGGAGGAACGGCGACGCCGCGGCATAACTTTCTTCTCCCCAGCGGGGAGAAGGTGGCCCGAAGGGCCGGATGAGGGGGCGACGCAGCTCGCTACTTCACCGAGTCATAGGAGCATCAAGCGCCATATTCAACGCAAGCACGTTGACCACAGGTTCGCCGAGGAACCCGAGTTCGCGGCTTTCGACATGCTGGTCCACAAGCGAGCGAACCGCTGCCTCGTCCATTTGCCGTGCCTTGGCGACGCGCGGCACCTGAAAGTATGCGGCTTCCGGCGAGACATGCGGGTCGAGGCCGCTGCCGGATGCGGTGACGAGGTCGATCGGCACGTCCGCGTTCGGGTTGGTGGCCTTCGCGGCTTCATAGTCCGTCTTCACCCGGTCGATCAGCTTGGCGCTGGTCGGGCCGAGGTTGGAACCGGAAGACGAGGCAGCATTGTAGCCGTCGCCGGCGGCCGAGGGGCGACCGTGGAAATACTGGTCGGCGGTGAATGCCTGGCCGATCAGGGCCGAACCGACAACAGTTCCGTCCTTCTCGATCAGGCTGCCATTTGCCTGGACCGGAAAGATGGCCTGGGCAATGCCAGTCATGGCGAAGGGGTAGATCAGGCCGGTAATGGCCGTGGTGGCAACGATCATGACGATCGCTGGGCGAAGTTGCTTGAACATTGTCATTTCTCCTTAAGCGAGACCGATCGCGGTGATGATCATGTCGATCGCCTTGATGCCGATGAAGGGAACGAGGATGCCGCCGAGACCATAGACGAGCAGATTGCGGGAAAGCAGCGCGCCGGCGCCGATGGCGCGGTATTTGACGCCCTTCAGCGACAGCGGGATCAGCGCGATGATGATCAGCGCGTTGAAGATGATCGCCGACAGGATGGCGCTTTGCGGCGTGGCGAGCCCCATGATGTTCAGCACGCCGAGTTGCGGATAGAAGGTCAGGAACATCGCCGGAATGATGGCAAAATACTTGGCGATGTCGTTGGCGATCGAGAAGGTCGTCAGCGCGCCGCGGGTCATCAGCAGCTGCTTGCCGATCTCGACGATCTCGATGAGCTTGGTCGGATCGCTGTCGAGATCGACCATGTTGCCTGCCTCGCGAGCGGCGACCGTGCCGGTGTTCATGGCGACGCCGACATCGGCCTGGGCAAGCGCCGGGGCGTCGTTGGTGCCGTCGCCGCACATGGCGACGAGCTTGCCCTTGGCCTGCTCCTCGCGGATCAGCGTCAGCTTGTTTTCCGGGGTCGCCTGGGCGAGGAAATCGTCGACGCCGGCTTCGGCGGCAATCGCCGCCGCGGTCATCGGGTTGTCGCCGGTGATCATCACGGTGCGGATGCCCATGCGGCGCAGTTCCGCAAAACGCTCGCGGATGCCGCCCTTGACGATGTCCTTCAGCTGCACGACGCCAAGCAGCTTGCCGTCACGGGCAACGGCAAGCGGCGTGCCGCCGGCCTTGGCGATTTCGTCGGCGATCGCCTGCAGCTCGCGCACTGTGTCGGAATTGGCCTGGGTGGCGATTGCCGCGTTGCCGGAGACCGGCATCGTCCCCGAGCCAACATAGGCGAGCACCGCATCGACCGCGCCCTTGCGGATCTGGGAGCCTTCGAGATCGACGCCGCTCATGCGGGTCTGGGCGGTGAAGGGGACGAAGGTCGCCTTGAGGCTCGCCATGTCGCGGCCGCGGATCGCGTATTTCTCCTTGGCAAGCACGACGATGGAGCGGCCTTCCGGCGTTTCATCGGCGAGCGAAGCGAGCTGGGCGGCATCGGCGAGATCCTGTTCGGAGACGCCGCGGACCGGGCGGAACGAGGTCGCCTGGCGGTTGCCGAGCGTGATCGTCCCGGTCTTGTCGAGCAACAGCGTATCGACGTCGCCGGCGGCCTCCACGGCGCGACCTGACATCGCGAGCACATTGAAGCGGACGAGGCGGTCCATGCCCGCAATGCCGATCGCCGACAGCAGCGCGCCGATCGTGGTCGGGATCAGCGTCACGAACAGCGCGACGAGAACGATGATCGGGATCGAGCCGCCGGCATAGATCGCAAAGCTCGGGATCGTCGCCGTGGCAAGCACGAAGATCAGCGTCATGCCGGCGAGAAGGATGTTGAGGGCGATCTCGTTCGGCGTCTTCTGGCGCTCGGCACCCTCGACAAGCGAGATCATCCGGTCGAGGAAGGTCGAGCCGGCAGCGGCCGTGATACGGACGCGGATCCAGTCGGAAAGAACTTGCGTCCCACCTGTCACGGCCGAGCGGTCGCCGCCGGATTCACGGATGACGGGCGCGGATTCACCGGTGATCGCCGCTTCGTTCACAGAGGCGACACCCTCGATGACTTCGCCATCGGAGGGAATGATGTCGCCCGGCTCGACGAGCACGACGTCGCCGACCTTGAGGCTCGTACCGGCGACCATCTTGTACTGGGTGCGACCACTGCCCGAGAGCAGCTTGGCCTGGGTTTCGGTGCGGGCCTTGCGCAGCGAATCCGCCTGCGCCTTGCCGCGGCCTTCGGCGACCGCTTCGGCGAAGTTGGCAAACAGCACGGTGAACCAGAGCCAGAGATTGATCTGGAAGGAGAAGCCGAGATTGCCGTTACCGGCCGCGAGGTCGCGGAGGAAGAGGACGGTCGTCAGGACCGAGACCGTGGCCACGACGAACATGACCGGATTGCGGGCAAGGGTCCGCGGGTTGAGCTTCTTGAAAGCATCGCCTGCGGCCGGAATGAGGATGCGAGTATCCATGATGCTCGCGGATTTTGCCTGGCTCATAAGAGACTCCAGCTTTGAAAATGAGTTGGCTTGTCAATCGAGGCGACGAAGGTCGATCAGCCGCGCAAGACTTCGATCACGAGGACAACGGCAAGAATGACCGCCGTCATGATAAAAATTGCATAGGATCCGTAGGGGCTCTGCTCACCCTTGCCTCGCTTTTGCGAGGCAAGGGTGGACTGTCTGTGGAGGGCGTTGCGGATGCTCATGGCATTGCTCCCCTTAGTACCTCAAAACGTCTGGCCGGCGATCATGACCAGGTGTTCGACGACCGGGCCGAGCGCCAGGGCGGGCATGAAGGTGAGGCCGCCGACGATCAGGATCGTGCCGACGAGCAGGCCGACGAAGAGCGGGCCATCTGTCGGGAAGGTGCCTGCCGAGGCCGGAACCGTCTTCTTGGCGACCAGCGAGCCTGCGATGGCGAGCGCCGGAATAATGACCAGGAAGCGGCCCATCAGCATGCCGATGCCAAGCGTCACATTGTACCAGGGCGTATTGCCCGTCAGCCCGCCGAAAGCCGAGCCGTTGTTGGCCGCAGCCGACGTATAGGCGTAGAGGATTTCGGAGAAGCCGTGCGGGCCGGCGGTGCCGATCGAGGCGACGGCGGACGGCAGCACCGTGGCGATCGCCGTGAAGACCAGCATGGCGAGCGGCAGGCAGAGGATGGCGAGCACGGCCATCTTCATCTCCTTCGCCTCGATCTTCTTGCCGAGATATTCCGGCGTGCGGCCGACCATGAGGCCTGCCACGAAGACGGTGACGATGATGAAGAGGATGATACCGTAGAAACCCGCGCCGACGCCGCCGACGATGACTTCGCCGAGCTGCATGTTGATGAGCGGGATCAGGCCGCCGAGTGCCGTAAACGAGCCGTGCATGGCATTGACCGCGCCGCAGGAAGCCGCCGTGGTGATGACCGCAAACAGCGACGACAAGGTGATGCCGAAGCGGGCTTCCTTGCCTTCCATGTTGCCGCCTTCAAGACCGAAGGCATGCATCAGCGGATTTCCGGCCGCTTCCGCCCAGTAGGTGATGCCGACGCCGGCGATGAACAGGATGCCCATCGAGGCGAGGATCGCCCAGCCCTGGCGCTGGTTGCCGACCATGCGGCCGAAGACGTTGGTGAAGGCAGCACCGATCGCGAAGATCGACAGCATCTGGATGAGGTTGGAGATCGCATCCGGGTTCTCGAACGGATGCGCCGAGTTGGCGTTGAAGAAGCCGCCGCCATTGGTGCCGAGCATCTTGATGGCAAGCTGCGAGGCGACCGGGCCGAGCGCGATGGTCTGCTTGGCGCCTTCCAGCGTCGTCGCCTCGACATAAGGCCCGAGCGTCTGCGGCACGCCGAGATAGACGTAAACCAGCGTCAGCACGATGCAGATCGGCAGCAGGATATAGAGTATGGCGCGGGTCATATCGACCCAGAAATTGCCGATCGCCTTACCCGATGCGCGCGAAAAAGCGCGGATCAGACCGACGGCGATCGCCATGCCGGTCGCGGCAGACAGGAAGTTCTGCACGTTAAGACCCATCATCTGGGTGAGATACGACATGGTGCTTTCGCCGCCATAGTTCTGCCAGTTGGTATTGCTGACGAAACTGACGGCGGTGTTGAAGGAAAGCTCGGGCGCAACGGCACCCATGCCCGCCGGATTATAAGGCATGCCGGCCTGCAGGCGCATTATCGCGTAAAGCACGACAACGCCGAAGAGGTTGAACATCAGCAGCGAGACGGCATAGGAGGTCCAATGCTGTTCTTCGCGTTCGCTGGTGCCGGCCATGGCATACAGTCCCCGTTCGATCGGAACGAGGACGGGTGACAGAAACGTGCGCTCGCCTGAAAAGATACGCGTCATGTAACCGCCGAGCGGTTTGACGAGCGCGATGATGATCCCGCAAAAAAGCAGGATCTGAAGCCATCCGTTGAGGGTCATTTGGAGTTAACTTTCAATACCCGGCTGCTTGGCTGGAAGCGCCAGTTCTTTTCAAAAGCGTTCTTTTTCAGAAGCGTTCGGGGCGAATGAGAGCGTAGGTGAGGTAGACGGTGAGGAACACGGTCACGGCACCGCTCAGGACATAATCGAGGATCATCGGTGTTTCTCCCTTCAAAGCCTGTCGCAGGCGCGGGTATAGGCAAAGCAGAGACCGAAGAAGACGACTGCGGTGCCGAGTAGAATGACGTCCAACATTGATCTGGACTCCTGTTGTTAAGGCGAGGCCGGACAGGACAAGGGTGCCATCCCTTAAAGACGGCACCTTGATGCTTTCCGGCTTGGAGACGATCTTTTGCGATCTCCCGGACGCTAATATGCGGCGCGACCGCATAGGGGTTCGAGACGGAGCGCAGAGGAAAGAAATAAAAATCCTATAGGAATTTCGTTCTTTCCGGCGGCGATTGCCCTCAGGAAGCGGCCGCAAAGGTTATGGCATAGGCGAAAACGAGCACCATCAGCATAACCGCGAGCATGCCGAGAATGATGCTCGATGCACGCAGATGGTCCGGCTTCCCGAAATTACGGGAGCGCGGATAGACAACTCCGCGCATGTGGTAAACGGCCCTGGACATCGGCATTCTCCTCATGCCCGTCCGACGGTCTTCATGCGGGGATCGATCGCCTTGGGGGCCTTGACCGGGGTCTCGAAAATCGAGCCCAGGCTCAAGGTGACACCTTCCGGCACGCAGCAGACGGCACCCGGCGTGCGATCACTTTCGAACATGGCGAAATGCACCGCCGACGCCCGATCGGTGAACAATCCGCCGACGAGGCCATCGCGGTCGGAGACGACCCAACGGCCGCCGACGTCGCGGCCCACCATGAAACGCACGCCTCGCGAGGGAGGCTCGACTTTCGACATTGCCTTACCCATGACAAACCTCCTCAAGCTACCATCACGGAGACAAGACCCGCGGCGCAAAGGCCCAGGCCGATGACGCCGAGGAGCCTCAGGAAAACGCCGAGGTTCGCATCGACCGGGCGATTTGGCTGCGACAGCCGGCGCTGCCGGGCTTTGGCTTCAGCAAGATGCAGGAAGTAAACGCTCCCCAGACGACCAAACATTTCAGTCACTCCTTGTTGGGATCGGCCCGCGGCATTGTCCGCGCGGAGCCCGCATCGAAACCGATGCACGATCCAGAAGGTAGCGACGGCCCCATAGGCTTTCGATTGGATGCGGCAGACGAAGAAATAGGGAATCCATATAAGCAACAGTGATTTTTCGTTTGCGCCGCAGCATTCCGGGCGGCATGTTGAAATCCTCGAACGATAAAAGACTTGGGAAATGGAATTTAGATCATGACAGCAGATGCGATCGTGCTGGGAGCCGGCATTGTCGGCGTTTCGACGGCATTGCAGCTCGCCCGGCGCGGCAAACCGGTGGTGCTCGTCGATCGGAAAGAACCCGGCATGGAGACCTCCTATGGCAATGCCGGCCTGATCCAGCGCGAGGGCGTCGTCCCCTATGGCTTCCCCCAGCAGTTCGGCCTGATCCTGCGCTACGCTCTGAACAACCGCATCGATGCGCATTTCCACTGGAAAGCCATTCCCTCGGTCACCTCGTTCCTGGCGAAATACTGGTGGCATTCGAACCTGACCCGCCACCAGCTGATCGCCCGCGCCTATGCGCCGCTGATCGAGCACTCGATCGCGACCCATAACGAGCTGATCGAGGAAGCCGGTGCCCAGGACCTAATCGCCAAGAACGGCTGGACGGAGGTGTTCCGCACCCGCGGCAAGCATGATGGCGAGATCGGCGAGGCCGAGCGGCTTCGCAAGGAGTATGGCGTCGCCTTCAAGGAACTTTCGCCTGCCGATATCGCCGAGCAGGAGCCCAATCTTTCGAACGATTTCGTCGGTGGCCTGCGGTGGGAAGACCCGTGGTCTGTCAAGGACCCGCTGGCGCTGACCCGCGCCTATGTGGCGCTGTTCGAAAAGCTCGGCGGCCGGGTGCTGAAGGGTGATGCCAAGAGCCTGTCGCAGACCAAGACCGGCTGGAGGATCGTCGCGGGCGAAGGCACGGTGGAAGCCAAGGATGTGGTGGTGGCGCTCGGCCCCTGGTCCGATACGGTTACGAAACCGCTCGGCTACAATTTCCTGGTCGGCGTCAAGCGCGGCTATCACATGCACTATTCGGCCAAGGGCAATGCCAAGCTCAACGGCTGGACCATGGACGCGGAGCGCGGTTATTTCCTGGCCCCTATGAACCAGGGCATCCGATTGACGACAGGCGCCGAATTCGCCCGCCGCGATGCGCCGAAGACGCCTGTTCAGCTGGAACGCGCCGAAGCGGTGGCGCGGAGCATCTTCCCGCTCGCCGAACGGCTCGACATGGAGCCCTGGATGGGTGCCCGCCCCTGCACACCGGACATGATGCCGGTGATCGGCAAGGCGCCGCGCCACGACGGCCTGTGGTTCGCCTTCGGTCACGCGCATCACGGGCTGACGCTGGGCCCGGTGACCGGCCAGGTGATTGCCGAGGCGATCACGGGGCAGAAGACATTGATCGACATCTCGGCTTATCGGCCGGAGCGCTTCAACGCCTAGCTTTATCTAAAAGCGCGGGTTGGCCTGCGGGCAGCAGGGCCGGTCGGAGTTTGCCCCGACGCGTGACTGACGTCCAATGCGACGCCTATATCCGGATGGTGTGAGATGGCATTTATGACCAGCGAAGATCGGGGCAAGACGAGCGACAATCCCGGCCACACGAATTCGTGGTACGCGGCTTCTGCAAAGGACAAGCGTGTCCGCCCTGCCCTCGACGGGGCGATAGAGGCCGATGTCTGCGTTATCGGTGCCGGCTTCACCGGCATTTCCGCGGCGCTCGAACTGGCCGAGCGCGGATATTCCGTCGTGGTGCTGGAAGCGGAACGCATCGGCTTCGGCGCATCGGGCCGCAATGGCGGTCAGATCGTCAACGGCTACAGCCGTGATCTCGAAACCATCGCCGGCCGTTATGGCCGCGACAAGGCGGTGAAGCTCGGCGCCATGTCGCTCGAAGGCGGCGAGATCATCCGCAGCCGCGTCGCGAAATACGGGATCGATTGTGATCTGGTGCATGGCGGCTTCTTCGCGGCCTTCACGGACAAGCAGATCCGCGAGATGGAGCACCACAAGACCGATTGGGAACGATACGGCCATGGCGGGCTGGAGATGGTCTCAAAGGCGGATGTCGGCAAATACGTGAAGACCGATCGATATGCCGGCGGCATGATCGACAAGCTCGGCGGCCACATCCACCCCCTCAACCTCGTGCTTGGGGAAGCCGCGGCGTTCGAAAGCCTTGGCGGACGCATTTTCGAAGCCTCGCGCGTGACCGGCCTCGACATGGGCGAAAAACCGGTGGTGCGGACGGAAAGGGGTTCGGTGAAAGCCTCGTATGTGCTCGTCTGCGGCAATGCCTATCTCTCCCCGCAGTTTCCGGAGATCAGCGGCCGGATGATGCCGGTATCCAGCCAGGTGATGGCAACGGAACCGCTCGACGCGGCACTGATCGAAAGCCTGCTGCCGGCCAATTACTGCGTCGAGGACGCCAATTACATCCTCGACTACTACAGGCGCACCGCGGATAACCGGCTGCTCTACGGCGGCGGCATCGGTTACGGCGGCCACGATCCGAGCGACCTCACGGGCGTCATTCGCCCCAATATGCTGAAGACGTTTCCGCAATTGAAGGACGTGAAGATCGACTATGCCTGGAGCGGCAATTTCGCGCTCACCCTGACGCGTATCCCGCATATGGGGAAACTGTCGGACAAGGTCTATTTCTCCCACGGCGACAGCGGCCACGGGGTGACCACCACCCATCTGCTCGGCAAGACCCTCGGCGAGGCGGTCGCCGGCCACGCGGAACGCTTCGACATCTGGTCGTCGCTCCCCAACCTGCCCTTCCCGGGCGGCCGAACCTTCCGGGTACCGCTCACCGTGCTCGGCGCCTGGTGGTATGGGTTGCGCGACCGGTTGGGCATCTGATCGAGGGATCAGAGAGAAATCGGGAAGCTGCCGGTAAGGTAGTAGGTCGCCTGCGCCCGAACGATGGACTTGAACTGCGCCACGGTTCCGGCGGCTTCGTCTTCCGGAATCATGAGAGCCAGCCGCAGGGTGGCGCCGGCCATGTGAAACATCACCAGAAGCGTCTGCGCATAACTTTCTCGCAGCGGCTGTTCAACGAAAGGTTCGGTCGCCTGGTAAAAGACGTCGGCCTGGAAGCGAGTCTCGGCGATATCGAGGTCCGCAAGCGCCTTGTCCGCCTGGATGGCATTCAGGAGATCCTGGGTCGCGGGCCTTTCCCGCATATTGTAGTAGTACAAATCGAAAAGTTCGGCCGGTGCCTGCAAAGCTTCTTCTGCCGTGGTGATCCTTCCGATCTGCTCCGTCACCAGGGTACGGACCTCTTCGGCGTAACTCTCGTAGAGCGTGGCGATGATGGCGGATTTGTTCGGGAAATACTGATAGACCGATGCGATAGGCCCGCCGGAGAGAGCGGCTATCTCCTTCATGGTCACTGCGTCGATGCCCTTCTGGCCGATCAGTTCCATGGATACTTTCAGGATTTCATCGATGCGCTCGCGGCTCCGCTCCTGTTTCGGCACCCGGCGAAGGGAACCCCGCCCTGGTCCTTGCGTCGAATCTGGCATCCGCAAACCGTCTCCTCAAACACCTGCCAACCGCTGCCTTCGTTGCCGGTGAGGTTTCCGGTAACCGAGGGCAGAATTGCTTGAACACAAACTGTTTGTTTATACGACGCCCGAAGAGCATCGGATCACGAAGGCCGCTAATTTTTAGAATACTTTCCAAGCCGATGCACAAGACAGAACATCGAAGAAAACGGGAGCTTAAATCCTATTATCTATGCTCCGGTGAGCGCGGTAATACCATCGAAAGCCTTATCGACAATGGTATCGACACTTGCGTCGATGTCGACAGTTACCACGCCAGCCTCATTCTCTGGGCTTTCCAGGGTTGCAAGCTGGCTCTGAAGCAGTGACGCCGGCATGAAATGGCCGGTACGCGCGCCCATTCGCTGCTCAAGCACCTTGGGGTCTCCGGTGAGGAAGACAAAATAGAGCGTGCCGCCGCTCTCCCGCCGCAACCGGTCCCGATAGGTTTGTTTCAAGGAAGAGCACGACACCACCACGCTTTCGCCCCGCCCCCTCGCCTCCGCCAGTTGGTTGCCGATCAGATCGAGCCATGGCCAGCGGTCGTCGTCGGTCAGCGGAATCCCCTTCGCCATCTTGGCGACGTTCGCCTCCGGATGCAGACGGTCACCCTCGACGAAGGCGCAGCCGAGACGCGCGGCGAGGTGCTCGCCCACCGATGTCTTCCCCGACCCGCTGACACCCATGACGACGACGGCAAGAGGGGGCGTGAGTTCGATTGCGGGCATAACTGACTTCCATTTGATAACGCGTTCAGGAGGCGGCAAGGCCGAATTGTGGAGATCGGAGTTAACTTCGGGTTTTCCAATTCTCTTACGGGAACCTTAGAGAGACTACGATAAAAGGACCCACCTTCAACCGAATTCCGTCCTCCAAATCCAACTCGAGATCCACGATCATGCGGCGACTCATCAATATTATTGCGCCTCGCGTTTATCACATCCTGCGCGATACGGGCGGCAATTTTGCGATAGCGACTGCTCTCGCGCTGCCGGTCCTCCTGACGACCGCCGGCGGGGCGGTTGATTTCACCCAGGCCTCGTTCGAACGCAGCCGGCTGCAGGGTGCGCTCGATGCGGCTGTGCTCAGCGCCGTTGCAAAACCTGATATCGCCAGTCAGCGCCGGGAAGCGCTGCGCTTTCTGACCGATACGGTTCCGGAAGAGACCGACCTCGAGACCGCGCTTGTCGTTGCCGCGAATAGCGACGGCAGCCTGACGGGTACCTATGCCCAAGGTGTCCCCACCAATTTCCTCGGCCTGCTCGGTATCCACACCATCGACGTCAAGGTCCGATCCACCGCCATCGCGAACAAGAATCCGAAGCCTTCGGGCGCATGCATCTATGTGCTCAGCAATGCCTCACAGGCGGTTCTGATCAATTCAGGCGCCAACGTGCAGTCGGAGAAATGCGGCGTGGAGGTCAGTTCGACCCAGAACCCGGCCTTCATCATGAATGGCGGGGCGACGATCGATACGGCCAGCTTCTGCGTTGCCGGCACCCAGTATATCAAGAACGGCGGGACGCTCAGCAACCTGAAGCCCGGCTGCAAGGTTTCCGGAGATCCCTATGCCGGCAGCATTGCTGAGCCGACCGTCTCCTCCACCTGCACGACCGGCGGCACAAAGGACGGAGCGGTGCAGGAAATGGCTCCAGGCGTCCATTGCGGCACCACCTTCAACGGATCGCCGAAGATCACGTTCAAACCCGGCCTCCATATCATCAAGGGCCGGATGATCATCAATTCCGGTTCGACGGTCGTCGCGGAGGGCGTGACCTTCTATTTTCCCGACACCGACAGCGAAATCCGCGCCAATGGCAACTTGAGCTTCACGGCGTCGGCGCCGACCAGCGGCACCTACAAGGGCATCCTGATGTTCGAAAAGACCAGCGATACCGCCAACAATGCCCGCAAGCAGCAATACATCTTCAACGGTTCCAATGGCGAAACGCTCAAGGGAGTGATCCATCTTCCGAACCGCGACGTCACCTACAATTCGACGACGAACCAGACGAACCTCATCACGCTGGTAGTCAATACCATGATCATGAACTCGTCCAACTGGAAGATCGAACCCTATACGGGCGCTGCCGGTGGAGCCGGCTCCGAGATTACGTCGGTGCGCCTCGTCAACTGACGCTCAACGCTGCCGGGCGTCCTTGCCGAGCACGATTGGCATCAGCACCGACAGGAACATCAGCCGCAACACGTGGTGGGCGCCGACATAGGTGGGGTCGGCATGCAGCATGACAGCCATCGCCGACATCGTTTCGAGCCCACCCGGCGCAAAGGCGATCAGCGCCGCATCGAGCGGCACGCCGGTCATGTATGAAACCCCGCCAGCAATCGCCGCCGCAAGCGCGATGACGACCACGGTCACCACGCCGCCGGCCACGAAAGCGGTGCGCAATTCGGTGATCGATACGCCGCAGAAGCGCGTGCCGATGACCGAGCCGAGGATGACATAGGTCGGAACCAGCAGCCAGTTCGGAACTCCGCCGCTGATGAACCCCGTCACATGCGTGGCGATCGACACCACGACGCCGCCCAGCAGCAGCGCTGCCGGAAAATTCCAGCGCATGAACAGCAGGCCGAACAGCACTGAGACCGCGAGCATGATCAGGAGAACAGGCGCGCTCATCGCCAGAGGCGCCAGAACCGGGTCGGCGCCGACGAGATCGAAGATTTCCACGATCAACGGAACCGTAATCGTCAGTGCCAGCACGCGCACGCTCTGGCCGACACTGACGGCACGCAGGTCGCAGCGGGTTTCGGCGGCGAGGCTGAGCACGTAACTCAGATGGCCGGGGGAAGAGGCGAGAAGCGCGGTGATCCGGTCATAGTGGAAGAACCGCTGCAGCACCCACGAGCTTGCATAAAGCAGGATCACGACCGCCACGAGCACCATGACGAAACTCAGAGGCCAGGTGCGCGCCGCGACGATCACCTCCGGCGTGACTGTCGCCCCCATCGACACGCCGACAATGATGAAACAGACGTTGCGGACCTGCGCCGGCACCGCCAGGTTCAACCCGGCAAGCCCCGCAATGGTGATCGCGATTGCCGGACCGATGAGGTAAGGAGCTGGAAAGGCAATGAGAATTGCGATCAGCGCACCGGCAGTACCGATCAGCGCAGTCAGCGCGAAGGTGCGCAATTCCGAAAGGGGCATGGCTTGATCCTGAAGGCGCCACAGGAAGGAAAACTGACAAAAGCCAGAAAAACGCCTAGTCCCCTTCTATTGCAAATGGGCGGGAGGTCAACCTCTTCTGCCGCATACGGGGACAGCAAAAAGGCGCCGGCCTCAACGGCGGCGCCTTCAAGAAGCAGGAACGGGCAGGATCAAGCGGCCGGCGCGATGACCTTCGGGATGGCCTTTGGCAGATGCAGCATATCGATGCCCAGCAGAAAATTGATCTGCGGACGCGCCTTGACGAGGTCGTCGATCGTGTATTCGGCGAGCACGTCGAAGAAAGCGTTGAGCGCCTTGCGAAGCGCAGCGTTCAGGCCGCAGCTGTCAACAAGCGGGCATTCCGCAACGCCCTCTTCGAAGCACTCCGCCATGGCAAAGCTGTCTTCAGTCACCTTGATGACATCGAAAAGGGTGATGCGGTCAGCAGCACGGCCGAGCCTTACGCCACCGTTGCGGCCGCGCACGGTCTCCACCAGGCCGGCCTTGTTGAGCGGCTGGAGGATCTTGAAGAGGAAGAGTTCGGAAACGCCGTATGCTCTTGCGATCTCGGGGATGCGGCTGAGGTGGCCGTCGTTGGCGGCACAATACATCAGCATCCGTACTGCGTAATTCGTCTGTTTGGTCAAGCGCATGCTGGTCTCCCGAGACTGGTACCCGCCCTATATAAAGGCTCCGCTAGTTTTGAACAATTCCAAAATAAGAAAATTGTCATCAAGTTTTCGCGCTGCGCCAGCTTGCCTTCATCGGCGCGGAATTCAAGCGGCGAATTGTTCGTCCACACAAACGGAGACCCGGAAGGCCGAGGTACAAGCTAGATCAGGAGGCATAGGCAGACGCCCCGGCGGGCTCTCCCGGGAAAACCTTGCTTTTGCAGCCCGCCGAAAAGACGGACCGCCGAATTATGAGTCGATTTTCCACAACCTCGGATCGCCATTCCGGATCCGCGGCGATTCGCCGGAAAAAGTTCCGGCTCGCATCAACTGGTTATCGCGATCGCCATCCAGGCCGGGACGGCGACCATCACCATTGCAGCCAGCAGGCTAAGGCCGATCTTCGCCAGATACGCGCGACGGGCGCGTTTCGCATCCCACTCGTACACCATGGACATACATCCCCACTCCTACTCCGCGAGCTAAATTAGGATAGTCTGCGGATACGTCAATGGCGGCTATCGATCACGGCTACCTTGCCTGTAGCCGACCTTCGAGCTCGGCGGCGTAGTTGCGGATGTCCTGCTGACGTTGCGGGGTGCCCGGATGGCTCGAGAGAATGCTTGCATCCTCATGATCTCCAAGCTTGTCCTCAAGGATTGCGAAGAAGCGCGCCAGTGCTGCCGGATCGTAGCCGGCCGCCCGCATCAGCTCGACAGACCGGCGGTCGGCTTCCGCTTCCGCGGCCCGGGAATAGGACAGCGCCACCAGTGCGCCGCCCTGCGTAAGGATGTCCTCGACGCCCGAGCCGACATCGCCGGCAATCAACATGACCAGAGCGGCGACGCCTGCGGCGCGGTAGAGCTGCCGCAGGCTGTGCTCGCCTTCGACGTGGGCGATCTCGTGGCCGAGCACGCCAAGGATCATTTCCCGGTCGCCACTAGCGAGCTTCACCAGATCGTCGGTAAGGATCAGGCTGCCGTCCGGTAGTGCGAAGGCATTCGGGCCGATCACGCCGCCATCCCGGAAGTAGAGATGATAGGCCTTCTGCCCGCCCTTCGAATGGACGGCGAGTTTCGAGAAGCCGTCGGAGATCGCCTGCCGTTCGCCTTCCGGCAATTCGGACGGTTTCAGGATGGTCCGATCGAGGGATGCCAGCGTGCCGGAGCCGATCAGTTCCGGCACGAAGGGCGGCGTTACCAGGACGGCGACCTCGACCAGCACGGGGACTGCAAACCGATAGATCGAGACGGCAAGCAGCATGACGGCAATCGTCATGACGATCAGTCGCGGATGGAACTGCTCCAGCCGGTGGATCAAGCCGCTGCCGGCGCCGCGCTTGCCGTGGAGATAGGTGTCGACCCCGTCGTTGTCGCGCGTCTCGAACACGGAACCGTCCGGGAAACTCACCCGCCGCGGGATCGAGCCGACCCGCGCGCTGATCTCGGCCCGCTCCGGCACAGCCGATGCGAGGACCCGCCCCTCTTCCGCTGCGACGAGGAGAGTGCCGTCCTCGCGCAGGACGGCCTCGATTGCGCGGCTGGAATTGGCTGGATGCCATTCGCCTTTCGCGATGACCGCTCCGTCAGAAACCAAAGTCGAACCCTTCCATATCCATGTATTCGGCGCTGATCGCAGCACCGCTCGCCTCGATCGAGGCGAGGATCTCGCCCGGATCGCCGTTGATGCGGATACCGGTGTGTTCGTTGACATACCGCGCCATCCGGACCGCCGCCCAGGGGCGCATCAGCCCCAGCGTCAGCACGGTGACGATCACATTGCTGATTGCGATCCAGGCATAACGCGGCCGGGAGATGTCGCTGACCAGCTGATGGCGGTCGTCGAGCTCCGCCGCCGACCAGGCGACGTTGCGCACACCCGCCCGATAGAAGAGACCAGCAATACCGTAGAGGATGAAATAGATGAAGAGACCGGCGTAGAGACCGACGATGCTCAGCACGGTCATCTGCGTGCTCGTCAATTCGGCGCTCTCGCGCATGACGGTCGCAGCACCCATGATCGCGATGAAGGCAATGAACCCGAAGATGATGCTGCCTAGGAACACGATCAATGCCGGCAGGATCCAGACACCATAAAGCCGGCCAAGCTGGGGGTCGCTGGAAAACGGCCGGTCGCCGTAGCGCAGGTTGTTGAAGAGGTATCGCCAGGTCCAGCGGCTCGCAAGCGGCGCCAGGATGCCGAACGAAATGAAGGCTATGAAGCTGCCGAGCATGATCGCAACGAAGGCGCCGCCTGCCGTGCCGACGAAATCGAAACGCACGTTGCGATAGCTCGTCACCCGGGCGTTGAAGCGCAGGCTGCGCTTGATGAGCCACGGCAGAGCGATCAGGATCAGGATCGGGGTCACGATGCCGACTGGCGGAAAGATCGCCGTGCCGATGTTGAGCACGATCACGAACGCGGTGACGATCAGCCGGCCGATAAAGATCTGCTTGCCGGTCGCGTGATATTCGAAGGCGCGGTCGAGAACGACCGTGTTGCCGTAGAAATATCGCATGCGCCGCACCTTCGCCCAGGCCGAATAGATGCTGAGGGTGATGATCGTCAGCAGAACGTTGACGATCCAGATGCCGAAATATTCGCTGGCGCTGCCGGTGAAGGAGGCGCGTTCAAAAGACTGTCCTTCCGCCGCCCGAGGCGCCGTCTCTGCCATTGCCATGATGTCGTGTCCCCTTGCCGAATACCGTCGAGACGGCCGCCTGCCCGATTCTTCGCCTCATTGTAAGGCCGCGACATGCCATTTCAATCACTGCTCTACATCGCATTGACACTTTCAACCGCCAAAATAAAAACGGGCCTCCGAAGAGGCCCGCCTGATGCTCTGTCCTGATTGCCGTTTCACTTCATCGTCGGCATGACGAATTCGGCACCGTCCTTGATGCCGGACGGCCAGCGGGCGGTGATCGTCTTGGTCTTGGTCCAGAACTTGATCGAATCCGTGCCATGCTGGTTCAGATCGCCGAAGCTGGAGGCCTTCCAGCCACCGAACGAGTGATAGGCGAGCGGAACCGGGATCGGCACGTTGATGCCGATCATGCCGATATTGATGCGGCTGGCGAAGTCACGGGCGGCATCGCCATCGCGGGTGTAGATCGCAACGCCGTTGCCGTATTCGTGCTTCATCGGCAGATCGAGCGCTTCCTCATAGTTGTGGGCGCGGACGACCGAGAGGACCGGACCGAAGATTTCCTGCTTGTAGATGTCCATCTCGGGCGTGACGTGGTCGAACAGCGTGCCACCGACGAAATAGCCGTTCTCGTAACCCTGCAGCCTGAAACCGCGGCCATCGACCAGAAGCTTGGCGCCTTCCTCGACACCGCGGTCGATCAGGCCGTTGATGCGGGCGTGGGCTTCCTTGGTGACGACCGGGCCCATGTCGGCCTTGTCGTCCGTATAGGGACCGATGCGCAGGGACTCGATCTTCGGGATCAGCTTTTCGACGAGGCGGTTGGCGGTTTCCTCGCCGACCGGGACGGCAACCGAAACAGCCATGCAGCGCTCGCCTGCCGAACCGTAGCCCGCGCCCATCAGCGCGTTGACAGCCTGATCGAGATCGGCATCCGGCATGATGATCATGTGGTTCTTGGCACCGCCGAAGCACTGGGCGCGCTTGCCGTTCATGGCAGCCGTGCCATAGACGTAACGGGCGATCGGGGTCGAGCCGACGAAGGAGATGGCGCCGATATCCGGATCGGTGAGGATCGCATCGACGGCTGCCTTGTCGCCGTTGACGACGTTCAGGATGCCGGCAGGCAGGCCCGCCTCGATCATCAGTTCGGCAAGGCGGATCGGAAGCGACGGGTCACGCTCGGACGGCTTGAGGATGAAGGCATTGCCGCAGGCGATCGCCGGCGCGAACATCCACATCGGGATCATGCCCGGAAAGTTGAACGGGGTGATGCCGGCACCGATGCCGACCGGCTGGCGCATCGAATACATGTCGATCTGCGGGCCGGCGCCTTCGGTAAACTCGCCCTTCGACAGGTGCGGGATGCCGATCACGAATTCGCAGACTTCCAGACCACGGATGACGTCGCCCTTGGAATCCTCGATCGTCTTGCCGTGTTCGCGGGACAGCATTTCGGCGAGCTCGTCCATGTTCTGGTTGAGCAGGTCGACGAATTTCATGAACACGCGAGCGCGGCGCTGCGGGTTGGTGGCAGCCCATTTCGGCTGCGCCTGCTTGGCGTTTTCGACGGCAGCGCGGATTTCCGAAACGCTGGCGAGCGAAACCTTCGCCTGGACTTCGCCGGTTGCCGGATTGAAGACGTCAGCCGCGCGGCCGCTGGTGCCGGCGACATGCTTGCCGCCGATGAAATGCCCGATCTCACGCATGGGTATGCTCCTCCTGCCTTTTGTGGCGATCTTTTTTGAATAGCCGAGGATACTCTCAGATTTGCACAAGGCAACGCCGTAGTTTACGCATCCGTTGTGCAAATTTCGACATTGGAGCCTAAAATGAACTGGGACGATGTGCGTATGTTTCTCGCGGTCGCCCGCACCGGCCAGATCCTCGCGGCATCGCGGCGGCTCGGTGTCAACCATGCGACGCTCGGACGAAGAGTGACAGCGCTGGAAGAGGATCTGCGCACCCGCCTCATCATCCGCCGGACCAATGGCTGCGAACTGACTGCCGAAGGCGAGGTGTTCTTTCGAGCGGCCGAGCGGATGGAAACGGAGATGCTGGCGGCGCAGGCGAGCACCGGGCGGATCGACGCGGCGATCGCCGGCACGGTCAGGATCGGTGCGCCCGACGGTTTTGGGGTCTCCTTCCTTGCCTCGCGGCTCGGGCGGCTGACGCGCCGGCATCCGGAACTCAAGCTGCAGCTGGTGCCGGTGCCGCGATCCTTCTCGCTCTCCCAGCGCGAGGCGGATATCGCCATCACCATCGAACGCCCGGAACAGGGCCGGCTCGTCTCTTCGAAACTGACCGATTATACGCTGGGCCTCTATGCCTCGAAGGCCTATCTCGATCAGGCCGGAACGCCGCGGACGGTCGAGGCGCTGAAAAGCCATCCGCGCATCGGTTACGTCGAAGACCTGATCTTCTCGCCTTCCCTGAATTTCACAGGCGAGGTGATGCGGGACTGGGATGCGAGCTTCGAGATTTCAAGCGCCATCGGCCAGACCGAGGCAGTGCGTTCCGGGGCCGGCATCGGCATCCTGCACGACTATGTGGCGCGGCAATATCCGGAACTGGTGCGCGTGCTGCCCGAGACCATCATCCGGAGGTCCTACTGGACCACATATCATGAAACGACGCGCGACCTGATGCGGCTGAGGACGGT
The DNA here is from genome assembly GCF_964254135.1 of Neorhizobium tomejilense. Taxonomy (NCBI): domain Bacteria; kingdom Pseudomonadati; phylum Pseudomonadota; class Alphaproteobacteria; order Hyphomicrobiales; family Rhizobiaceae; genus Neorhizobium; species Neorhizobium tomejilense. The sequence continues at coordinate 259,669 of NZ_CAXUSO020000001.1, read as the reverse complement.
GGTGGAGTTCCTGAAGGAACTGGTCGACGGGGAAAGCCACATCTTTGTGTGACGGATAGGACGGCCTTCACAAGAGGAAAAAGAAGAAGGCCTATAACAGGGTCCGGCCGCCGGAGCGGCCGGAAAACCTTGTATCAAGAAGGCAGGAAGGTCGTAACCGGAACCTTGAGTGCCGCGGCAATGCGCTTCAGCTTGGCCGGGTCGGCATCGGTGCCGTTTTCAATGCGAACGATCTCGTCGTTGACGAGGCCGGTCGTGATGGCAAGCTCTTCGATGCTGTAGCCGACAGAACGTCGCGTTTCGGCGACGGCTGAGGCAATGTGCTGCGGAGAAAGCTTCGCTCCATTGGCGGATGCGAAATTATTGATCGAAATTGTCATTGTATGCTCCTTCTGGAATGGCCTGCCGAAAACCGGTCAGGTGAAGGGGGACGAACGCCCAAGACGCAGGTGTCTAAAAAATTAGGCACCGGCTGCCGCAAACATAGGCATGCTGACGGCCGAGACAAGGGCGATTGCTGCAGTGCACAAAAATGTGTTCGCTTTCGGGTCGAAAGAAGGCGGCGTCGATCTACCCGGCGCTGTCAAAATGGCTGGAATCGGGCATTTTCGCCTTAAATCGAGCTGAAAAAACATGAATGGCACCGCTTTTGCGGTGCCACATTAAATTTTCTTAACTTTCAAAAAAACGCATCAGGCCGACTGGATCGACTTGATCCTGTCGATGCCTCCGACGATCGCGGCGAAATCCTGCCAGACGCCTTGAGCGCCTTTCTGCCATTCCTCGAAGGCTTCCGGCTTCAGCAATTTGCCGCCATTCTTGAGCGACACGGCAACGGATGCCGCCTCGTCGTCGACGATGAGCTGGTTGAAATAGGCGGCCCCTTCCTTCGACGCCTCCTGGAAGACCGTCTTCTGCTCGGGGTTCAACTGGTTCCAGAAACTTGCGGAATAATAGATGACGCCGGACGCCCAGATATGGCCGGTTTCGGTCATGCAGGGGACGACTTCATAAAGCTTGAAGCCGGCATAGGCGGATTTGGTGAGGTCCATGGCGTCGGCGACGCCGGTCGCCAGCGCATTGTAGGTCTCGGTGATCGGAATGCCGACCGGGGCAGTACCGAAGGCGGCCCACAGCTTGGTGTGCAACGGGCTCTGGATGACGCGGATCTTCTTGCCCTTCAGCTGTTCCGGGCGGGTGACCGGCTCCTTGGTCAGGAGATGACGGGCGCCGTAGTTGATAAAATCGCCGATCACGAAATTCTGAGCGGCGAGCTTCTGCTTGAGATCTGCACCGACATTGCCGTCAACCGTCTTGCGGACATGGGCTGCGTCGCGGAAGAGGAACGGCAGATCGAGGACCTGCAGCTCCGGTACCCAGCCGGACAGTGACGAGACGGTGGAAAGGCTTGCCTGCACGGAACCGAGGCGGGCGCCTTCCGCCACTTCCTTCTCGCCACCGAGCGCGCCGTTCTTGACGACGTTGAACTTGAACTGGCCGGGCAGCCTGGCTTCCACCAGCTCGCCGATCTTCACCCAGATCTTCGATTCCGGCTTGTCGTCGCCAAGCAGCGAGGCGGTGGTGATCGTCGTCGTGCGAGCGGCCGCGCTGCGCACGAAAACCGGAGCGGCGAGCGCCGCGCCGGTTGCTGCGGCAGTCTTCAGAAGGGTTCGGCGGTTGATGTTGTCCATGTCTCAGGTCCCCGGAATTATGGAAGAATCAGAAGATGATCGCCCAGGCGCAAAGGATCGCCAGGGAAACCAGAAGTGCAAGCAGATAGGGCACGACCGCCTTGAACAGCGCGGTCGCGGGAATGCGGGTGACACCGCTGACCACGAAGACCAGCATGCCGAGCGGCGGGGTCAGGCCGTGGATCATCAGATTGACGACGATGATGACGCCGAAATGGATCGGATCGATGCCCGCGGCGACGGCGGCCGGCAGCAGGATCGGCCCGAACAGCAAGATCGCCGCGCCGATATCGAGCACCAGTCCGACGACCAGAAGGATGACGTTGGAGAGGATGAGGACCGCGAGCGCACTGCCGCCAAGCATCATCACGAACTCGGAGACGAGGCCGGAGACGTTGTCGACGGCGAGCAGGAAGGCGAAAGGCCCGGCCGTGCCGATCAGCAAACCGATCGCAGCGGACTCCGTCGCCGCCTGCCGGAACGAGACGAGCAGCGAGCCTGCTCCGACCCTGCCCCAGACGGCGAGGATGATCGTATAGAGGGCCGCGAGAGCCGCCGCCTCCGTCGTGGTGACGATGCCGATGCGGATGCCGACCACGACGATGATGCCGAGGCCGAAAGCGGGGATGGCGGAGGTGGCGGCCTGCCATCGTTCACGTCCCGACGCGCGCGGCAAGGCCACCTGTTCTCTGACGGAGAGATGGATGGCCACGGCGAGGCAAACCGCCATCAGGCCGCCGGCGAAGAAGCCGCCGACCAGCAGCGAACCGACCGACAGATTGGTGGCCGTCGCAAGGATCAGGAAGGCGATCGACGGCGGGATGACGTTGTCGAGCACCGAGGTGGCGGCGATGATCGCGCCTGCCTGTGCCGGTGGGTAACCGTGCTTCACCAGTTCCGGCTGGAAGGTGGAGGCGCCGAAGGCGGCATTCGCGACGGACGAACCCGAGGCGCCGGAAAACAGCACGCTGGTCAGGAGCGTCGTCTGCGCCAGTCCCGCCCGGCGATGGCCGACCATGGATGCCGCGAACCGGACGAGCTGGTTGGCGACGCCGGAAGAGGTTAGCAGCCCGCCGGCCAGCAGGAAGAAGGGAATGGCGAGCAGCAGGAATTTCGACATGCCGGCCACCGTCGAAGAGACGATCGCCGGTTCCGGCAGGCTGCTCCCGAAGGCGATCGCCACATAGGCTGCCGCCAGGAAAGCATGCGCCAGCGGGGCGGCGAGGACGAGACCGAGTGCTGCCACCAGTGCCAGGAACAGGCTCGGCGGCAGCTCGCTGTCGATAAAGATTTCGGGGACGCCGAAATAGAGCGCGGCTCCGAGGACGAGCGATGTCACTACCGGCAGCGCCCTGCCCTCGGCAAGCCTTTGCAGGAGGAGCACAACGAGGATCAGCACGCCGCCGACGCCTAAGAAACCGAAGCGGATCCACTCCGGAACGCCGAGCGCCGGAGAAATACCGCCGAGCATGGACATGATTTCGGAACCGCCGAAGAGCAGGATCATGGCGGCCAGCACGGTGAACACGTCCGCCAGAACGTGGGTCGCCGGCAGCAGCCGGGCGGGAGCCAAACGCACGAAGACATCGAGCCGCATGGCCAGCGCACTGTTGAGGCTGAGGGGGGCGCCGATCGAGATCAGCGCCACATGCAGCCATATCCCGAGGTCTTCGGCACCGATGAAGCCGGTATTGAAGAAATAGCGCAGGCAGACGCTGACCAGCACGACCGTCAGCAGAACGGCGAGGATGAGCGCTGCAATGGTGCCGAGCACGGTCTCGACGCCCTTCAGCACCCGCGCGGCAAGGCTATCGCCCCGGACTGCCGTCTGCTCTAGAAAGTCGGATGGGCTGGCTGCCACAGGCTCTTACCTTTGCCGGAGAATCAGGCGGTCCTGACCGTGGAAAAATCACGATCGAAGAGCGTCTACCAGGTGAATGACGCGATGCCGACATCTCGCGTGAGACATCGAGACGCGGCAATACCTTTTCGCCGAAGCGATGGGCTTCCTCAAGCAGCGGCAGGCCCGAAAGGAGAAAAGTTTTCGGCGCCCGGCCTTCCGCACGGCCGCAGGTCAAGCGAGGCTTGAGAAGTTCCGCCCTTTTAAGGCGCCAGTCTCCACACCGCAACCGGCCTCAATCCACAGCCAGGACCAGAATCTCGCCCTCGATGCATCTTTTTGCGAGACATGCTTGGCTTTGAGTGAATTAATGGATTCGCGGAAATGCAGGGGCAACCCTTGCGTGACAATCGGGGGATGTGTCCGTGGGCGATATCGAACAAGAAAAGAAATCTCAGGATCTCTTCGAATTTCATCCAGAGCCCGCCGCCCAGACAGGGGCTTCGCCCGACCAGTTCCAAACGGAGATGAGGGATTTCACCATCTTGAGCGTCGATGACGACGAGATGTTCCAGAACTCCCTCAGGCTCTCGCTTTCTGGCTTCACCTATCGCGGCATCGCGCCGCGGATACTGATGGCCTCTTCTGCCAACGAGGCGGCCAAGCTTCTGCTCGAAACGCCTTCGGTCGCGGTCCTGCTGCTCGATGTCGTGATGGAGACGGACGATGCGGGGCTCAGGCTGGTTCGCACGATCCGCGAGGTGCTCGGCAACTCGCAGCTGCGTATCGTGCTTCTCACGGGGCAACCGGGCATCGCGCCGATGCAATCGTCGCTCGAGACCTATGATATTGCCGATTACTGGCTGAAGACCGACCTGACCAATGAGCGGCTTCACAGCATTCTCACTGCGAATCTCAGGACCTTCGAGCAGATCGACGTGCTGAACCGCGCGCGCCGGGGCCTCCAGAGCATTGTGGAGGCGAGCAATAGCCTGGCGAGGTCGTCAGGATTCGAGGACTTCTCCCGCCGGATGATCCACGAACTGGCCGCACTTCTCGGCGTCAGCGAGGATGGCATCGTCTGCGTCCGCGGGCGTGACCGTGAACAGCCGCCGAAGATCATCGGCTCGGCAGGGCGGTTCGCTTCGGTCCTCAACCAGACCCTCGATACCATCCAAGACGAATCCATTCGCGACCTGATCCAGCGCTCGCTCGACGAGCAGGCGAGTATCGAAACCGCGAAAGCGCAGGTTCTGTTTTTCCAGGGCCAGGCGGTCGCACCTCCTGCAGCGGCGTACATCGCCACAAACAGGCGAATCGACGACACGGAGCGGGAATTGCTGCGGGTCTTCGCGACCAATATCGGCACCGGCCTGATCAATGTGGCGCTGACCAGCCAACTCGACCGCACCGCCTATGAAGACGGCCTGCTCGAGATCGCGAACGGCAACGCGCTGAAGCGCGGCATTCAAGCGGCGCTCGAGGTTCCCCCGCCGCGCAGACGGAAGGTCCTGTTCATCGAACTGAACCAGTATGCGAGAAGCTGCGTCTCGCTCGGGGTCGAACAGGGCGATCACCTGCTGCGCGCTTTCGTGAAGCGTCTGGCAGCGGCCTTTCCGCCACCCTGCATGATCGCGCGTCTGCACGAAGACGTATTTGCCGTGCTCGGACCGGAATATCTCGTGCGGATCGAGTATGTAAACCGTCTCGAAGCGGGCGCCCACTCGCCCGAAGCCCTGTTCTTCGGTGCAGAGGCCGCCTCCCTCGATCTCAATCACTTCACGTCAGCTCAAACCGTCATCGCGACTGGGCTTCTGCTCCTGAAGAAGGCGGGACTGAAGGGGACGAGCGGGCAACTCATCGAATACGACCCCAATGTCGAAGACGAGACACGCCGCCGGTTCGCTCTTTCGCAGCAGCTTTACAAGGCGCTGCTCAACCGGGAAATCAGCGTCGTATTCCAGCCGCAGATCGACCTCGCCGACAGTCGAATTGTCGGCGCCGAAATCCTGGCGCGCTGGACGCGTCCGGACGGTTCGGTCGTATTTCCGGCAGATTTCATTCCGCTCGCAGAGGCGAACGGGCTGATCGTGCCCCTGGGTCAGCAAATCCTGGAACAGGCCTGCAGCGCGCTACGGTCCATGAGCGAAGCGGGATTCCCAAGCGTCACGATCGCCGTCAATGTCTCGCCGATCCAGCTTGGGCGAAAGGAATTCATAGACGAACTGATCGCCACCACGCGCCGTTATGGCCTGTCACCGGATCGGCTGGAACTGGAAATTACCGAGACTGTCGCGATGGAAGAGCACCAGCACGCCAACAACATGCTCTCCATTCTCAGAAGCGAAGGTTTCGCGATCGCCATCGACGATTTCGGCACCGGTTATTCTTCGCTGACGAAGCTCCGGTCGTTCGAGGCCGCCACGCTCAAGATCGACCCGTCGTTCATCGCCGGTCTCGGAGAGTCCAGCCAGAGTGACCTGATCGTCGAGATGATCATCCGGCTTGGCGAGCGCATGAACATGCGTGTCCTCGCCGAAGGTGTCGAGACCGAGCAGCAGGCGGAATGGCTGCGGTCGAGAAAATGCATCCTGGCGCAGGGTTATTTCTACGCTCGCCCGGAGCCCTTCGAGCAATTCCTGGCGCGGTTGCAAAACTCGCCGGTCAAGGCGGTGTAGCTGCCGATGATCCCCGCGTCTCCACTCCGCATGTTTCCGTCTCTCCGGGCCATTTATCGCCATCGCAGGCGACTTGCCGTCTTCGTGATACCCTGGATGGTGGGACTTGGCATCGGCGTTCCATTGCTCTGGCATCAGATCGGTGCGAACGCGCGGGAACCTCAGATCCGCAACAGGGAGGAGACCCTGTCGCAAGGCTACGACATTCTCGGTCGGGCCCTGGACCGGCTTGGCCGCGACGCCCTGTTTCTCGCCGACCTGCAATCGCGCTTCGGCGAAACGACGACTCGGCTCGCTCCGTTGAGCGCCGAGATCTTCCAGAGTTTCGCCGCCAGCTCGCCGGATTACGATCAGGTACGGTGGCTGGATAATGACGGCAATGAACGGCTGCGCGTCAACCGCCGCAGCGGCGCGGAACCGGTCGTCGTGAGCAGCGAGCAGCTGCAGAACAAGGCGGACCAACCCTATTTTCGCGATACGATTCCGCTGCCGCTGAACGGCCTCTATTTCTCAGCCCTCGATCTGAATATCGACAACGGCGTGGTCGAGGTCCCCCATCTGCCGACATTGCGCGTCGCAAGCCCCGTCTTCCGCAATGGGATCAAGCAGGGCATCATCGTCATCAACTACCGCGCCACGCGATTGCTTGAACGCCTGAAGCGGCTCGACAGGAGCGTCGAGCTCTATCTGATGAACCAGGCCGGATACTGGCTCCAAGGTCCAGATGCGGATGCGAACTGGGGCTGGCAGCTTGGGGCCTCAACGCCCGGCCCGGCTGAGGCGGAGATGTTGCGGGCGATTGGCAAGGGAGACAGAGGGCTTTTCGGCAGCAGGGACGGCGTTTGGAACTACCGTCGCTTCCAGCCCGTTGCGAGCTTGCTGGCAACAGGCGAAGTCGCGGAAAGACGTGCCGCGGGTGCCGACCTCTATCTGCTCGCCCGTGACTCGGCGGCCGCGATCAACGACCAGGAAACGAGGGGGAAACTCATTCTCGGCGCGGTCGCGGCAATCCTCGCCATGGTGGCGCTTGCGGTCACCGGCCGCCTGGCCAACGGCATGGAGGCCGAGGCGGAATGGGCGCGGCAAATGGAGGACACGAACAAGGCGCTGCGCGAGACCAATGAAAAACTGAACGTGACCCAACGGGAACTTGCGCGAGCCGAACGGCTGTCGTCGCTGGGCCTGATGGTTGCCGGCGTCGCCCACGAGATGAACACGCCGCTTGGAAGTGCGGCACTCGTGCTCAGCAAGGCCGCCAAGGATCTCAGGCTTTTCAAGGAACGGATTGCAGCGGGGCTGCGCCGCTCGGATCTCGACCTCTATGTCGCAGACAGCGATACCAGCCTCGATCTGGTCCGCGACGCCATCCACCGGTGCACCGCGCTGGTTCAACGTTTCAAACAGGTTGCGGTCGACCGCGCGACGCTGGAGCGACGGGATATCGATCTCGCCGCATTCATTCCTGATGCCGATCCGCGCCTGCGCAAATGGGACGCTAGCGCCGGTATCAGCCTGACGCTGAATGTGCCCGCTGATCTGGCGATCACCACCTATCCGGGACCGTTTGCCCAGGTCTTGTCGAACCTCCTCAACAATTCGCTGCTGCATGCCTTCGATGCCGGCAAACCCGGCATGATCAGTATCGATGTCCGCAGACTGGCAGACCAGGTCCTCATCGAATTCACCGACGACGGTCGCGGGATAAACGAGACGGACATCCAGAAGATATTCGAACCCTTCTTTTCCACGGCCCGTCACAGCGGCGGTACCGGTCTCGGGCTGCATATCGTCCACCAGATCGTCACCGAAGTTCTCGGCGGATCGATCGCCGTCGAGAGCCCGCCCGCCGGCAAGGCCCGCGGCACGCGATTTATCATCCGGCTCCCGAGAGTTGCTCCGGCACAAGCGGGAACGTAAAGCCTCTTCAGATCCCGGCATACCATTCGTAGCCGCGATCCTCCCAGAAACCGCCGTTGCCGCCATAAAGGCGACCGAGATCGGCCACCGCCTCGATGCGGGTCAGATATTTTGCGTGCTTGTAGCCGAGCTGGCGCTCGACACGCAGCCGCAGCGGCGCGCCATGCGCGACTTCGAGGTCCCGGCCGTTCATCGTGTGGGCGAGGATGGTCTGGGGATGGAAGGCATCCACCAGATCGACGCTTTCGTAGTACCAGCCGCTGCCGTCGAGCGACTTCTCGTACTCGTCGGCGCAATGGAAGACGATGTAGCGGGCTTCCGGCTTCAGGCCGACCGTCTTGAGCAGCGCGCCGAGCGGCACGCCGGTCCATTTGCCGATGGCGCTCCAGCCTTCGACGCAGTCGTGCCGGGTAATCTGGGTGCGGGCCGGCAGGCCCCTCAATTCGGCAAGCGACAGCTGCATCGGCTTTTCGACCAGGCCGCCGACCTCCAGCTTCCACGTCGAGAACTGCCGGCTCATCCAGTCGAGATATTGCGGATTGTCCGGCATGCTGGTGCCGTTGGCCCGGAAGACCGGGGAGAGATCCGCTTCCGTGAACTCGCGCGCCAGCGCGTTGTCGCCGAGCAGGAAGCGCTGGGTTTTCATCGAAAGCCCCTCGGCGATCTTGAGGACCGATTTCGTCCGGTCGCTTTCGACAAGCGCGTCGCAGCCGCTCAAACCGAGCGCGGAGGCCGTCATGGTCGCGCCGATCAGGAAGCGGCGGCGGGTGAGGATGCTGGTCATTGCTTGCCTCCCTTAATGTTCCCTTGGTCGATCGCGTAGTAGCCGGTGATCATCGAACGCAGATTGTTGAAGACGCCCGACAGGATCACCATCGCGACGTGGACCACCACGAAGGCGACCAGCGAAAACGCGGTGAGGAAATGGATCGTGCGGGCCGACTGCCGCCCGCCGAACACATCGAGCAGCCAGGGTGCCACGGCATTGAAGCCGGGCGACATGGTGAGCCCCGTGAGGATCATCAGTGGCAGGAGCAGGATGATCACCGCGACATAGCTGAGCTTCTGCAGCGTGTTGTAATGCCGCGCCTCCGGCCCTTTCGCAAACCGCAGCCGGGCGTGATTGACGATTTCGTGGCCGATATGGACGGGCGTCAGCTCGTCCCGGGCCGGCAGGAGATCGCGGCGGAAATGACGGCTCACCAATCCATAGGCGAGATAGATGAAGCCGTTGATGACGAACAGCCACGCAAAGAAGAAATGCCAGCGCCGGCCGCTTGCGAGATCCTGATAGCTCGGGATCGTCAGCCAATCGGGGAACCCTCGTGCGGTCGCCTCGCCGTCCACGTCGGAAACACCGAGAAATCCGGTCGTGTCGAAGGTGAGCGAACCCACATGCGTGAGGCCCTTCGCCTTGTCACCATCCTCGACCGCCTCCGTGGAAATGAAGGAGGGATCGTTATTCGCACCGTATTGGCCCCAGTAGAGCGCCGGGTGCGCATTGAATATCTGCAGGCCGCTGAACAGCAGCACGGTCATGCAAAGCACATTCATCCAGTGCGACAGGCGCACCAGCAGGCTGTGGCGGTAGATGACCGTCCGGCCGGTCACAGCGCCGGCATCGATCGTGGCCATGGTGTTTCCTCCGAATGCGGGAATCGGGCTCCAGAAGATAGACGCGGCCGCCGGGCAGAAAGTTTCAGCGGCCGCGGTCAAATCATTTCATCGCGTCGCAGGCCTTCATCATCTCGGATTTCTTCATCGCGTCCTTTTCCATGCCGGCCTTGTGCATGCAGTCGGTCTTGGTGCTGCCCGTCGCCATCGAGTCCTTCTTCATAGCATCCGGTTTCATGGCGTCGGTCTTCATGGAGTCCTTCTTCATCGTGTCGGTGCTCGTGCTGCTCTGGGCGTTCGCCGCACCGGCGAGCGAAAGGCCGACAACAAATGTGCAGGCTGCGAGGCTGGAAAGAAGCTTGGTCATGGGATGTCCTCCTGGGATCAATCGATGTGTCCGCCGGCTGCGTGCCGAGGGCTCACAGCCATCAATTCGACCCGCGCAGAAAGTCGTTACAGCGTCACGGTTATGTGATAGGCCGGAAGCATCCGGATTATTTTCCATTCCGGATGTAACCGTTTATGTGCTTCTCCGAATAATCATTTGAACAGCATGACGAGCACCCATTCGGAAGAAGCCCTGAAGGCCTTGATGCTTCTGTCTCTTGATGGGGACGAGGCCGCCTATCGGCGTTTGCTCAACGCAGTGCGCGTCCTGCTTGTCGGATATTACAGCCGCCGAATGGCTGCTGCGACGAAAGCGGACATGGAAGACCTCGTCCAGGAAACATTGCTGGCGCTGCATTCCCGCCGGGAAACCTATGATCGCGAGCGGCCGTTTACCGCATGGTTCTTCTCGATCGCCCGCTACAAGCTGATCGACCACCATCGCGGCCGCGGCAGCCGGATGATGGCGGAAACGGAGCTCGGCGAGGAATTCGAGAGCGACTACAACGAGGAAGGCCTGACGGCGCGCATGGATGTCGAACGGCTTCTGGATGGCCTGCCGGCGAAACAGCGGGAATTGATCCGCCAGGTGAAGCTCGAGGGCCAATCCGTCGCGGATACGGCAAGCCGGACCGGCCAATCGGAATCGGCCGTCAAGGTCGGCATTCATAGAGGGATCAAGGCACTGGCGGAGAAATTGCGAGGCGGACAGTGAGAAAGACGGACGACGTCATCGACAGCTTGGTGGGCGAATTGAAGCCTGTGCCGCGCCATGCGCTGGCGCGGCGCTTCGTGGCCGGCGTTCTGCCGGCGCTCGCCGTGTCGCTGGTGCTGATGGTGGCGATCCTCGGCTTGCGCATAGACATGGCGGAAGCTCTGATGTTGCCAGTGTTCTGGATCAAGTCCGCCTATAACGTGCTGCTGGCGATCGCCGCGTTCCTCGCCGCCTACCATCTGGCGCGGCCGGACGGTTCGAGGGGGCGGTTCTTCCAGTTCGCGGCGGCGATCGTCGTGATCATGGCTGTGGTTGCGGTCGGCCAGCTGATGATGTCGCCGGCTGAGACCTATCGCTCCTTGATCATCGGATCGTCAGCGCTGCATTGCCCTTTGCTGATCTTCCTTTTCGCGCTGCCGGTGCTTGCCGGGAACGTGTGGGTGCTTCGCCGCGGCGCGCCGACAGACCTGAGGCTCACCGGCTTCATCGCCGGGATTGCGGCCGGTGCCGCCGGCGCCTGGGTCTATTCCTGGTTCTGCACCGAGAACGGCATGCCTTTCGTGCTCATCTGGTATTCGCTCGGCATCCTGCTGACAGGCATTCTCGGCTCGCTTCTGGGACCCCGGCTGCTGCGCTGGTGAGCCGGCGGGAAGATGCCTTGGCGCGATAATTTTATCGGCAACCGACCAGTTTAAGATAATTTAAGGTGCGGAATTCAGCGGCAGACCTGGTCGATTCAACGGTGCACGAGCGCTTAAACACTCGGAGTGCCATCCGTCCCGACAAAACTTTTGATCTGGAAGAAAATGGTACGGTTGGGGGGTCTCGAACCTCCGACCTCAGGTGCCACAAACCTGCGCTCTAACCAACTGAGCTACAACCGCACAAACGCCCTTGGGCGCCGTTGGGGGGTCACATACGGCGATCGGACTTTTTTTGCAAGTCCTATCCCGCAAATAGAAAGTCCTTTCCCGCAAATAGAAGAGGCCGGAGCATGCTCCGGCCTTCTCCTTAAAATCATGCCCTAAGAATTAGGCAGCCTTGAAGGTCGTCATGACCTTTTCAGCGGCTTCCTTGCCCGGCTTCGTCACGTCTTCAACGATCTTGCGGGCGGTGTCCTGCATGGACTTGGCCTGCTCAACCGTGATTTCTGCTTGCTTGCGGATGAAACCGGTCTGCAGTTCGATCAGTTCGGCAAAGGACTTCACGCCGAGCAGCGATTCCATATGGGTCAGCGAGTTTTCGGCGTTGGTGCGCAGAGCGTCGATCGCCTTGAGGCCGAGTTCGACAGAGCCAGCCTGGGCCGACTGCATTGTGGATTCCACCGTCTTGGTGGCTTCCTCGGCAGCGGTTTTCATCTTAGCATAGGCTTCGCGAGACTGGGTGGCACCCTTTTCGGCGAAGTCGCGGAAGCCTTCGGTCATCTTGGACGGATCGAAAGCGGAGAAGGAAAAGATATCGTCGGTCTTGTATGCCATCGTTTCAGGTCCTCGTTGGCGATTTCTTCGGCAGAACCGAAGATGTCATGCCTCTTATATAGACCATCTCGTTGTGCATTGCAATATGATTGTGCGCTGCACAATAAAATGAGTCCCGGAATTAACCCTATCGGAGGTTTGGACGGCGCCGCTCTCGACCCGAAGGCAGGGGGAGGTTATTAACAATCCGTTAAACTACGTAGAAATCCGGTCACAAACGCCCTGTAGGTTTTGCCTATGTCCGCAGTTCAATACCCGTTCATCGACATTGCCGTGCACGAGCGCGTCCGCGATCGTTTTGCAGCAGGCGAAGCGATCGTGCTGTTTTCTCCGGACATGCAAAGCCCCCTCTGGGCGAACGGGCGCGGCGCCGATCTCTTCGGTTTCGGCTCCATCTACGATTTCCTCGACCAGGGTCCCAACCGCGTCGATATCGCCTTCCGTCAGATCGAAGCGGCCGCGCGCCAGCTCGGCGAAGTCGGCGACATCCGCAACCTGACGATCCGCGTCGCCTCCGGTTTCCAGCGCATTCCCGTGCAGGCGATCTGCGAGCTTGTCCAGGTCCAGGGCGAAACGGCCGTGCTGTTCAGCGCGCCGGTGGAACGGGGCAGGCTCGCGCCTTCGGCCTCTGCTGCCCGGATGATCGAAGGCTTCGACGATCCCGATACGCATATGGCGGTGATCGACGAAAACGGTGAGGTGCTTGCGGCCTCCGCCGAGTTCGCGGGGCTCGGCGTTTCCGTGCAGACGGCCAAGATGATGGCGACCATGGCGGGCGCCGATCCGAGCCGCCTCGTCAAGCGCCCGATCCCGACCTCCAAGGGCTACCTGCCGGCTGCGATCGGCAAGCTTTCCAACGAACCGGCCCTGCATCTCCTGTTCACGGTCGAGACCGAACAGGGCCGCGCTGCCGTCGCCAACGGATACGAACCCCGCGACGAGGCACCGACGCTCGCCGAAGACGATCAGGCGAATGCCGAGATCGGCGAGGAAATTACGGAGCCCGCTGCGAGCGACGACACCGAGGACTTCACGGTCGAGGCCGAGCCGGTCGACGATTTTGCCCAGGTGATCGCCGCTGTATCCGAAATCGAGGATACGGAAGAGCCGGAAGAAGAAATTTCGCTTGAAGCCGGCGGGGACGCCGCGCCGGTTCAGTCCGCTGTTTTCGAGCAACCGGCGGAAGAGGTCGCGTCTGAAAATGCCGTGCCGGCCGCGGACGTCGAGGCCCTTTCCCCCGCTGACGCGATCGAGACGGCCGAGGAGCTGGTTTCGCCAACCGCGATCGAGGAAACATCGGCTGCCCAGCTGGAGACAATTGAGGTTGCACCTGCAGTCGAGCCCGCAGCCGCCGAAACTGCCGCTCCGGAGCCGGCTGGTTTCGTCTTCCGCGGCGACGGGCGTGCCACCCGCTTCGTCTGGAAGATCGATGCGGAAGGCCGGTTCAGGGAAGTTTCGAGCGAATTTGCCGATGCCGTCGGCCCCCACGCCGCCGATATCAACGGCATGGCCTTCACCGATCTCGCCGCCCTCTTCCATCTCGATCCCGAAGGCAAGATCACCGAGCTGCTCCAGAAGCGCGATACCTGGTCCGGCAAGACGATCTGGTGGCCGATCGAGGGCACGTCGCTGATGGTGCCGGTCGATCTCGCCGCGCTGCCGACCTATACCCGCACCCGCGAGTTCGACGGTTTTCGCGGCTTCGGCATCGTGCGCATCGGCGATGCAGCCGAGGATCCGAATGCCGTTGGCCTGACCCTGACCCGTGCGGTGCCGGAGGATGTGGCCGAACCGGAAGCGAAGACTGTTTTCGAAACCTACGATGTGCCCGTCGATGCACCGGAAATGGTGGCAGAAGACCTTCTGCAGGGCGAAGCCGAGGATGCCATCGCCGGAAGTTCCGAGTATGACGAACCGGCTGCCGAGGCTTCGGTAACCGAAGAGTTGGAAGTCGCGGAAGATGCCGAACAGTCGGCTACCGCGGAAGACATATCCGCCGATGCGGCGCCATCCGAAGACCTGCTGCCGGAGCCGGCACAAGAGGACGCGCCGCAGCCGTCCAAGTCGGGGCGGCAGATCCCTTCGCTGCTCGACTGGCCGGCCGGCGAACGCCCGGCACTGCGGATCGTCGACAATGCCGGCCGCCGCCATTCCGACAAGGTCATCCAGCTGGAAGAGCGCCGCTCCAACCGCCGCGACGGACTGACCCCCGTCGAACAGGCGGCTTTCCGCGAAATCGCCCGACAGCTCGACAACTTCGTCGGTCGCCGCAACGAGGAAAAGACGCCTGATGCCCCGACAGAGGCGGAGGTACCCGTTGTCGAACAGAACGAGCCGAGCGCGATAGAGCCGGCTCAGCTCGAGCATGAGGCGGTGCACGAGGAACCTGTCGCGCCCGTTTCGGAAGAGATTTCCGAGGAAGAGGCGATCGCCTTCGCCGAAGACGCGAACCAGGCGTTTGCCGACGGGCCGATCGAGCCCACCGAAGAGACGGAAATCGCTGTGGAGGCTCCGGCCGACCCGCATCCGGAGCTTTCCGACCGCGAACTGTTGAGCCAGATGATACCGGTTCGCGAGCGTATCGGCCTTTCCGCGGAGATCGTCGACCAGATGCCGGTGGCGCTTCTCGTCCACAGCGGCGACACCTTGATCTACGGCAATCCGGAATTCCTGCGGCTGACCGGCTATGCCTCGATCGACGAGTTGGCGGAAGTCGGCGGTCTCGATGCGCTGCTGCAGCGCCAGGACCTCGAAGGCAAGACAACGGAAGCCGGCGGCATGGTCGTGGTGCGCGCCGACGATGTGCTGGTGCCGGTGACGGCGCGCCTGCAGTCCGTCCGCTGGGACAATTCGACTGTTCTCATGCTGGCGCTGATGCCGGTCGTGGCCGAGAGCCAGGGCTCCACCGAGGATGGCGAAGCGGCGGCGGTCATTCCCCTGCGCGCGCCTCGCGCCGCCGACCAGCTCGCCAAGCTGCAGGTCGAGGTAACCGAACTGCGCGCCATCCTGGAAACGGCCACCGACGGCGTGGTGATCATCGGCGCCGATGGCGACATCCGCTCCCTGAACCGGGCGGCGAGCGCGCTCTTCAACTACGACAATGAAGAGATCAACGGCAAACCTTTCGTCACCCTGTTCGCCCATGAGAGCCAGCGGGCGATCCTTGATTATCTCGCCGGGCTTGCCGGCCATGGCGTGGCGAGCGTTCTCAACGACGGCCGCGAGGTCATCGGCCGCGAGGCTTCCGGCGGCTTTCTGCCGCTGTTCATGACGATCGGCAAATTGACCTCCTCGAACGGCTATTGCGCTGTCATCCGCGACATCACCCAGTGGAAGCGCACCGAAGACGAGCTGCGCACCGCCAAGCGTGCTGCCGAGACGGCGAACGCCCACAAGAGCGAGTTCCTCGCCCATGTGAGCCACGAAATCCGCACACCGCTCAACGCGATCATCGGCTTTGCCGACATGATGGCGAGCGAACGTTTCGGCCAGATCGGCCATGCGCGTTACGTGGAATATGCCAATGACATCAGCCGCTCC
Source organism: Neorhizobium tomejilense (assembly GCF_964254135.1). Taxonomy (NCBI): domain Bacteria; kingdom Pseudomonadati; phylum Pseudomonadota; class Alphaproteobacteria; order Hyphomicrobiales; family Rhizobiaceae; genus Neorhizobium; species Neorhizobium tomejilense. Next base: position 243,809 of record NZ_CAXUSO020000001.1, on the reverse strand, counting down.
GGCCGGCATGTGCTCGATATCGTCAACGACCTCCTCGACATTTCCAAGATCGAGGCCGGCGAGATGGAGCTTGATTTCGTGGCGGTCGGCCTGAACGAGGCGGTGTCGGAAGCCGTCTCGCTGGTACAGCCGCAGGCAAACGGCCAGCGGGTGATCATCCGCACGGCCCTCTCGCATGCCGTGCCGCAGGTGGTCGCCGATCCGCGCTCGATCAAGCAGATCGTGCTGAACATCCTGTCGAACGCCATCCGCTTCACGCCCTCCGGCGGTCAGATCGTCGTGTCCACGGCCTACGAAACCAACGGCAATGTGGTTCTTCGCGTCCGCGATACTGGCATCGGCATGACCCGCTCGGAGCTGGAACTTGCGATGAAGCCGTTCCGCCAGGTTGCGAGCGCTTCTCGCAAGCGCGGCGACGGCACGGGCCTTGGTCTGCCGCTGACCAAGGCGATGGTCGATGCAAACCGCGCCGCCTTCGCGATCACCTCTGCACCGAACGAGGGCACGCTGGTGGAAATCACCTTCCCCTCACCGCGGGTGCTGGCGAACTGACCCGGGAGACTGCGACTGGTTTTCGCATTCTCGTGGCTCGGCCAGCAACGCTTTTGGTTGCGGCGCAACAGTAGACGCCTTTAGGTTGCGCACCATCTAAAAAGAAAGGCAGCCGAAGCTGCCTTTGAAGTTTAATGCTGTCCAACGAGGGTCGGTGGAGACGTCATGTCTATGAAAGCTCGCGGCTAGGCGTAGTTCATACACGAGACGAAACCATGTTGCTCCACTTTTGATCAAAGCGGCTTAATGGCTCGTTAACAGCGACCCATTTCTGGAATTTATGCCGGAGTTGTGCCGTATCGATACATCTCGCCTCGTTGGTGATACCCGGCGCATCAGCTTTTCAACTCGACAAGTCCGTCGAACAGATCGAGCGCTTCCGGGTTGGCGAGTGTCTCCTTGTTCCTGACTGCCCGTCCGTGCACGACGTCGCGAACCGCCAGTTCGACGATCTTGCCGGACTTGGTGCGGGGGATATCGGCGACCTGGATGACCTTGGCCGGTACGTGGCGCGGCGAAGCGCCGGTGCGGATGCGGGCCTTGATCGCCTTGGTAAGGTCTTCAGTCAGCGTCAGGCCGCCGGCGAGGCGGACGAATAGGATGACGCGGACGTCGTCGTCCCAGTCCTGGCCGATGCAGATGGCTTCCGCGACCTCCTCCATCTGCTCCACCTGATTGTAGATCTCCGCGGTGCCGATCCGTACGCCGCCCGGGTTGAGCGTAGCGTCGGAACGGCCGTGGATGACGATGCCGTCATGTTCGGTCCATTCGGCGAAATCGCCATGGCACCAGACATTGTCGAAGCGCTCGAAATAGGCGGCCCGGTATTTCTGACCTTCGGGATCGTTCCAGAACATGAGCGGCATGCACGGGAAGGCCTTGGGGCAGACGAGTTCGCCCTTTTCCCGGCGTACCGGCTTGCCGTCGTCGTTCCAGACGTCAACGGCAAGCCCCAGACCCGGCCCCTGGATCTCGCCACGCCAGACCGGCTTCAGCGGATTGCCGAGCACGAAGGTGGAGACGATGTCGGTGCCGCCTGAAATCGAGGCGAGATGCACGTCGGATTTGATGCCTTCGTAGACGAAGGAAAAACCTTCCGGCGAGAGCGGCGAACCGGTGGAGATGACGAGCCTGAGCGCAGCCAGATCGTGGCTCTCCCTCGGCGCGATGCCGCCCTTGCGGAGCGCGTCGATATATTTCGCCGAGGTGCCGAACACCGCAAACTTTTCAGCTTCGGCATAGTCGAACAGGACATTGCCGTCCGGCGCGAAGGGCGACCCGTCGAACAGGCAGAGCGTGGCGCCGACCGCGAGGCCTGACGCCAGCCAATTCCACATCATCCAGCCGCAGGTGGTGAAATAGAACATCCTTTCGCCAGGCTCGAGGCTGCAATGGAAGCGATGTTCCTTGAGATGCTGCAGCAGCGTGCCGCCGGCCGAATGGACGATGCATTTCGGCACCCCGGTCGTGCCGGACGAGAAGAGAATGTAGAGCGGGTGGGAGAACGGCAGGGGCTCGAACTCGACGGCCTTCGCTTCATAAGGCGCCGTGAAATCGGCAAGTGTACGGCCATCGGCAAGCGATGCGGCGAGTGCGGGAGCGTCGCCCGCATAGGGCACCACCAGAACCGGCGTCTTCAGCACCGAGGAAACCGCCCTCACCTTGGCGGCGACGTCCTGGAGCTTGCCGTTGTACCAGTAGCCGTCGCAGGTGATGAACAGCTTTGGGTCGATCTGGCTGAAACGGTCGAGCACGCCCTGTTCGCCAAAATCAGGTGAACAGGAAGACCAGATGGCACCGATCGAGGCGGCGGCCAGCATGCAGGCAATAGTTTCCGGCATATTCGGCATCATCGCAGCAATGCGGTCGCCCTTCTCGATACCGAGCACCCTGAAGGCCTGCTGCAGACGAGAGACTTCGGCACGAAGTTTATCCCAGGACCAGCGATAGCCCACCTTGTCCTCGCCGCGGAAGATCAGCGCGTCTCCGGCGCCTGTTCCGGAGAGTAGATTTTCGGCGAAATTCAGCGTCGCATCAGGGAAGAAACGGGCGGCGAGCATGTCTTCGCCATTGATCAGTGCGCGTTCGCCGCGCTCGCCCTTGACGCCGCAGAAATCCCAGACCGCCGACCAGAATTCGGCGCGCTCGCTGATCGACCACGCGTAGAACGCATCATAGTCGGGAAAGCATTTGCCAAAACGCTCGGCGCACCAATTGATGAAATGATAAAGCGGGGTTTTCTGCTGTACTTCCTTCGAGGGCGCCCAGAGCGGCTGTTCATTGCCCATTCCCATTCCTCCACCCTCGGAGAACCCCGCCCCGACATCGGAAACCAGGGTTCTGGCCCGTCTCCATCCACGCCAACCCTGTGAGGTCGCAGGGTCCGGCTTTTATAGCATGTTGCACCGCATTATAAAGGAGACAGCCGGGGACGTTTCACGGATTTGCACGAGGCCGGCATTTCCTATATGCGCGTGATGATCATGCTCACCAATCCGATCGGAAATCTGCGGAAGAACCTGGGCCGCCCGCTGGGCCGGCGGTCGCGCCGCGTTCTGATCGGCGCTATCACCGCCCTCTGCCTGTTCGCGCTTTTCCAGGTTGTCGCACCGTTCCTCGTTTCATCGGCCGTCGTGCGCGAAAGCATGGAGCGGGCAGTCGCCGAATGGACCGGCCATGACGTGGAGATCGAGGGAACACCCGATATCCGTTTCTGGCCCGAGCCTCGGGTCACGCTCAGGGACATCACCATCCGCAAGCAAGCGGAAGACGGCGAGCGCGTGCTCGGCCGGGTCTCGCGGCTTTCGGCCTCCTTCGATCTTGTGCAGGCCCTGATCGGCCAGCCCGAGTTCAAGGACTTCCGGCTCACGGATCCGGAAATCTACGTCATCAGGGAGGCGGACGGCAGGCTCGACTGGGCGAATGACGGGCTGCTCAGCCGTGCGGTGCGCAATGCGCGGCCGGACGGCAGCGGGCAGACGCTGACGACGGATGACGATGCACGCATGGGCGATGTCGGCATCACCAACGGAACACTCGAAATCTCCGACCTCGCCAGCGGCCGCGTCACACGGTTCCAGTCGATCGACGGAACGCTCGACTGGCCCTGGCTTTCTCGCGGCCTGGAGCTGAAGGCGGATGCCGAGCTCAGCGGCCGGGCGCTGACGCTGGACATAAGTTCGACCCAACCCCTGCTGCTGCTCTCTGGCAAAAGCGGCGACATCTCGGGCACGATGGCGTCCTCCCTCTTTCGGGGCCAGTTCCGAGGCGTCGCCGACCTTGCGACGCAGGCATTTCTTTCCGGCGATGCCGAACTCACGGTCCCCGACCTGGCGGCGGCGATGAGCTGGGCCGGCCTGAACTTTTCCGGCACGGAACGCTTGAAAAGCTTCTCTTTGACGACCCACCTCGTTACCAACGACAACGTCCTGCGCTTCGACAACCTCTCCCTCAGCCTGAACGACGCCAAGGCGACGGGCGTACTCGATCTGCTGCTGCCCGCGGACAAACCGCCGAGACTGACCGGCACGCTCGCATTCGACCAGATGGATTTTTCCGCCGCACTTGCCGCCATTGCGCCGCGCACCATGGGAGACGCCAGCGAGAGCGATGGCCAGCTCGCCGATCTGGAACTCGACCTGAGGCTTTCCGCCCAGCAGGCGACGCTCGGACCTTTCCAGCTTTCGGAGGCAGCCGTGAGCGTGATGAACACCGGCGAGCAATCCCGTATCGACATTGCCGACAGCGATTTCGAGACGGGCCGCCTGACCGGCCGGGTCGCCACCGTAAAAGGCGGCGTGGCCGGGGCTGTCGCCTTGCGCCTTGCTGTCCAGGACGCCGATTTCGGGAATATCGTCAGGGAACTCGGCCTCGCCGGGCCACTTCCGGCAGCACGCGGATCGTTGGACCTGGCGCTCGACGTCGACCGGCCGCTGGAGCCGAAAGCCTGGCGTAATGCCAAGGGTACCTTGCGCTTCCGCGCGGACCGCGGTTCGTTTTCAGGCGTCAATATTGCCGGCATCCGGCAGCTCGCGGCGCAAAAACCCTATTTCCCCCTGAGCGATGCCGGCACCGGCAACCTGGAATTCGACCATATCGACATATCCGCCAGTCTTGCGGACGGTTCGGCCGATATCCGCGAGGGGAAGATAACCGGCGCTGCAGAAACGCTGACGCTTTCTGGCGTCATTCCTTACATCAACAATAGCCTCGCGCTCTCGGCGATTGTCAAAACGATCCCGCAGGGTGCGGATACCGCGCCGCTGATGGTCTTCATCGGCGGGTCCTGGCCCAACCCGGTGATCTGGCCTGTTTCGCAAACTCCGGCGAAACCCCTACAATGAGCCGAATCAACCGGATGGGGGTAATCTGGTGGCGCGGTTCCTGATCAATCTATGCAAGGCGCTGCTCGCCTGTCTCATCATGGGCGCGGTCTTAAGCTTTTTCGGCATCACCATGCCGTCGCTGCTGGCGCTCCTGCACCTGACGCCGGACGATATCCGGATCGGGCTCGAGAACGCCTATGTCTGGTCGGTGCCGCGCATCGTGCTCGGCGCCGTCATCGTGCTGCCGGCCTGGCTGCTCATCTACATCTTCCTGCCGCCGCGCGGAGGCGAGTGAGGGTCAGGTCGTACCACGGGCTGCGACGTGCTCGTCGCGGATACGCCGCATCTCGGCCTGCTTGGTGGTGATCGAGGTGATGATGACGCCGATGGTGACAAGCCCGATCAGGATGGTGCAGATCGCATTGATTTCCGGCGTGACGCCCAGGCGAACCTGGCTGTAGATCTTGATCGGCAATGTGGTCGCGCCGGGACCTGTGGTGAAGCTCGCAATCACCAGGTCGTCCAGCGACAGCGTGAACGCCAGCATCCAGCCGGCGATGACCGCCGGAAAGATCAGCGGCAGGGTGATCTTGAAGAAGGTCTTGACCGGCGGGCAGCCGAGATCGAGGGCCGCTTCCTCCAGGCTCCGGTCGAAGGTCAGCAGCCGCGACTGCACGACGATCGCCACATAACACATCGTGAAGGTCGTATGCGCAATGATGACCGTCCAGAAACCGCGATCGATGCCGACCGCGACGAACAACAGCAGCATCGACAGGCCGGTGATCACTTCCGGCATGACGAGCGGCGCATAGATCATCCCGGAAAACAGCATCCGGCCGGGAAAGCGCGTGAAGCGCACGAGGGAAAGGGCCGCGAGGGTGCCGAGCACCGTACCGATCGTGGCGCTGATGATGCCGACGCGTGCCGTTACCCAGGCGGCGTCCATAAGACCCTGGTTCGACCACATCGTGCGATACCATTGCAGCGAAAAGCCACCCCAGACCGTGACGAGCTTGGAGGCATTGAACGAATAGACCACCAGGATGATGATCGGGATGTAGAGGAAGGCGAAACCGAGGGTCAGGACGGTGGCGTCGAAGCGGGATGATTTCATCTCAAGCCACCTTCTTCTGCTGGTTCTGGAAAATCATGATCGGCACGACCAGCATGATCAGCAGGATGACCGCGACTGCCGATGCCAGCGGCCAGTCGCGGTTGCCGAAAAATTCCGTCCACAGCGTCTTGCCGATCATCAGCGTGTCGGCGCCGCCGAGGAGATCCGGGATGACGAATTCGCCGGTGATCGGGATGAAGCAGATCATCGAACCGGCAATCACGCCCGGCAGCGACAAGGGGAAGGTGATCTTCCAGAATGCCTTCCAGGGCGGGCAGCCGAGATCGCTCGCGGCCTCGAGCAGAGTATTGTCCATCTTTTCCAGAGCCGCATAGAGCGGCAGGACCATGAACGGCAGGTAGGAATAGACGATGCCGACGAAGACGGCGTAGTCGGTGCGGAAGACCTGAACCTGCTCATCTGCGCCGAGAAGGCCGACCGACTGGAACAGCAGCGTCAGCAGGCCGTCGGGCTTCAGGATGCCTATCCAGGCGTAGACGCGGATCAGGAATGACGTCCAGAACGGCAGGATGACCAGCATCACCAGCGTCGACCGCAGCATGGTCGGGGCGCGGGCCATGGCGAGCGCCATGGGATAACCGATCAGCAGCAGCAGGAAGGTGGAGATCACCGCGATGCGCAGCGAAGAGAGATAGGCCTCTATGTAAAGCGGATCGTCGGTCAGGAAGAGATAGTTGTCGAGATCGAGTTCGGAAACGAAATCGCCGAATGCGCCGAACCCTTCAAACAGCGGCGTATAGGGCGGCATGGCGATCGCCGTCTCGGAGAGCGAGATCTTGAAGATGATCAGGAAAGGGGCGACGAAGAACAGCAGCAGCCAGAGATAGGGCACCGCGACTACCAGCCAGCGGGCGGGGTTGGGTTTGTTGGCGGGGTGAGTTTCGGAAACGCTTGCCATCTCCTTGTCCCCCGCTCAACGCGTCAACACGAGGCCGGCATCGAGCGGCCAGGTGAGCCAGACCATGTCGCCGAAGGTGATCGGCCGATCGACGAGGCGGGAAACGTTGGCCTGCGCCGCACGCACCACCCGGCCATCCGCGAGCTTCACCAGGAAAACCGAAAAGTCGCCGAGATAACCGATATCCCAGACCTCGCCGTAGACCGCATTGGCCGAGATATCCGCCGGCTGGTCCGGCGAGATGCGGACCTTTTCCGGCCGCACCGCGAAGGCGACCTTGTCGCCCGCGACCGCCTGGCATTCCTGCTCCACCGATACCGCGATGCCGTCGCAATCGATCCTGACCGTGCCCGGCGCGCCGAGTGCGCTGTCGGTCGAAGCGACCGTGCCTTCGAGAATATTGATGTCGCCGATGAAATCTGCGACGTAGCGGCTGTTCGGCGCCTCGTAGATCTCGGCCGGCGTCGCCACCTGCATGATCAGGCCCTTGTCCATGACAGCGATGCGATCCGACACGGTCATCGCCTCTTCCTGGTCGTGGGTGACGATCAGGAATGTCAGGCCTAACTTGGTCTGGAGGTCCATCAGCTCGAACTGCGTCTCTTCGCGCAGCTTCTTGTCGAGCGCACCGAGCGGCTCGTCGAGCAGCAGCACCTTGGGGCGCTTGGCGAGGGAACGGGCGAGCGCCACGCGCTGGCGCTGGCCGCCGGACAGCTGGTTCGGCTTGCGCTTGGCGAACTGCTCCAGCTTGACGAGCTTCAGCATTTCCTCGACGCGGGTGGCGATCTCGCCCTTCGGCAGATTGTCCTGCTCCAACCCGAAGGCGATGTTCTTTTCGACCGTCATGTGAGGGAAGAGCGCGTAGGACTGGAACATCATGTTGGTCGGCCGGCGGTAGGGCGGCACGCCGGAAATATCCTTGCCCTGCAGCAGGATGCGGCCTTCGGTCGGTTCCTCGAAACCGGCGAGCATGCGCATCAGCGTCGTCTTGCCGCAACCGGAGGGCCCGAGCAGCGAAAAGAATTCCCGCTCGTAGATATCGAGCGTCAGGTTGTCGACGGCGGTGAAGGTGCCGAACCGTTTGGTGATGTTTTCGAAACGAATGAACGGAACCGCAGACGGGTCGGTCCAGGGAGAAAATTTACGCTTTACCGGCCCAAGAGATTTCGCCATGCCCTTACCCCATTTCGCCCGATTGCTGCTGCCCCAAAAGTAATCGGGGCAGACGTTTCCGCCTGCCCCGCCCTTGATCAGCTACCGGTCTTGATCTGCGTCCAGACCCGGTTCAGGACCCGCTGCTCGCGCGGGCCGTATGGCGAAATGGTGAAAAGTTTCTTGACCACGTCTTCCGGCGGATAGACGGAAGGATTTTCCAGGACTTCCTTGTCGATGAACTTCTGGGAAGCCAGGTTGCCGTTGGCGTATTGAACGAAGTTCGAAGCCTTGGCGATGACTTCCGGCTTCATCAGGTAATTGATGAAGGCATGCGCTTCGGCGACATGCTTCGCGTCCGCCGGGATCGCGAGGTTGTCGAACCACATATACGTGCCTTCCTTGGGGATGATGAATTCGATGTTGACGCCGTTCTTGGCTTCCTCGGCGCGGGTCTTGGCCTGCAGCACGTCGCCCGACCAGCCGATCGTGATGCAGCTGTCGCCATTGGCGAGCTCATCGATATAGGCGGACGAATTGAAGGTCTTCACCGACTTGCGGATCTTGCTGTAGACGGCGCCGCCGGCTTCGAGGTCCTTGGTTTCCTTGCTGTCCGGGTTCTTGCCGAGATAGTTGAGCGCGATTGCGAAGGTCTCGTCGGATGCATCGAGAATGTTGATGCCGCAGGACTTCAGCTTGGCAGCGTTTTCGGGCTTGAAGAGGACATTCCAGCTGTCGATCGGAACATTGCCGAGTGCCGCCTTCACCTTGTCGACGTTATAACCGATGCCGGTCGTGCCCCACATGTAATTGACGGCATACTGATTGCCGGGATCGTATTTCGACAGACGCTCGGAAACCAGCGGCCACACGTTGGAGAGGTTCGGCAGCTTCGACTTGTCGAGCTTCTGGAAAACCTTGGCCTGGATCTGGCGTGCGAGGAACGGGCCGGTCGGCACGACGACATCATAACCGGAACCGCCGGCGAGAAGCTTGGTCTCCAGCATCTCGTTGCTGTCGAACACGTCGTAGATGACCTTGATGCCGGTCTCCTTGGTGAAATCGACCAGGATCGACTCATCGATATAGTCCGACCAGTTGTAGACGCGGACTTCGCGCTCCTGGGCCAGAGCAGCCGTCGCGGCGAAGGCCGTGGCGGCAACTGCAGCGGCAAGACTGAGCAAATGACTTTTCATGATCTCTCCTGTTCCAGTTTTTTCTGCGCAATCGTCAAACCGCGCCTAGTTCCCTTATATTTTTCGCGAGAGTAAAAAGTAATTTTACACCCCACAAGGGGGAATGTGCGCCGCCGCAAAACTCATTGGAAATCGAAGGCGCTGAGGCCGGTCACCATCTCGTCCAGACCGAGCGGTCTGGTGACCGGCGGTTCGGCACGGGAAAGGCAACCCTGTCTTTCGCAAAGCCGGCAGGCGGTGCCGACAAGTACCGTCGCCGCGCTTCCCGGCAGAGCCTCGCCATAGACGGTGTCTCCCACGCTCGACAGATCGCAGCCGAGAAGGATCGCGGTGCGCCGGATCCGCTCGCCGAACCCCGCTTGAGGGCCTTCGAGCGTCCTCGACAATGTCAGGAACGTCCCGCCATCCGGCATTTCTACCCGATCGACGAGGACCTGGCCCGGCTGGAGGAAGGCGGAATGGAGCCCAAGCTTCGGACAGAGCCCGCCGAAACGGGCCTGCGGGAACCCTTGAGCGCCGGCGCGGCGGATCGCATTGCCGGCGTGGTCAAGTTCCATCAGAAAAAACGGGATGCCCGGCGCGCCGGACCGCGCGAGCGACGTCAGACGGTTGGCGGCCTGCTCGAACGACACATCGAAGCGCGAGCGCAACACGTCGAGATCGTATCGGGCGCGCTGGGCTGCCGCGAGAAAAGCCCCGTAGGGCATCATCAGCGCATGGGCGGCATAACGGGCGAGTTCGAAGCGGCCGATACGCCGCGCCTCGTTGGTGGAGAGGTTGAGGTCTTCGAGTTCGGCGGCGATCTCCCGGCCCAGCGCCAGCAGCGCCACTTCCATGGCAAGCTCGCGGGTCCGATCGAAGGGCGAGAGCCTCTCCGAGAGAAACAGCCGCATGGAATGGCGGTCGTAACGCCGGCGCAGGTTCGGCATGGCATGGACGGGTAGCGTGCGCACCACGATGCCGTGCTCGTTCTTCGCCCAGGCCTTCAAAGCGCCGGGCAGCTCGTCGCCGGTTCCGAGCCTGGCCGCAAAGGTTTCCGCCGCATCCTCGATGCGCGCGAAGAAGTTGGGGCGACGCTCCAGCGTCTCGCGCACTTCGTCGATCGGCAGGCGCGTGCCGGCAATCGATGTCTCATGACCCTCGCGAGCGAGAAGCTCGGCGAGATCGGAAAGCCGTGCTGCCTGCTCGCGATAGGCGCGATAGAGCTTCATCAGCCCGAGCGCCGCATTGGGGGCCGCCTCCGCCACCTCGATGATTTCCTGGTCACCGGGGATTTCACCCGCCAGCAGCGGATCGGCAAATACTTCGCGTAGCCGCCCCGCAAGACCGCCGCCCTCGCCCTGCAGCGCATCGAGATCGACCTTGTAGACGGAGGCGAGCTTCAAGAGGAGCTGGACGGTCAGCGGCCGCTGGTTGCGCTCGATGAGATTGAGATAGGAAGGCGAAATGCCGAGCGCCTCGGCCATGGCCGTCTGGGTGAGCCCAAGGCCCAATCGCACCCGCCGCACCCGCGGGCCGGCAAAAATCTTTCGCTCTGCCATTTGTCACCGTTTTTACAAATCTGCCAGCCAGCCTCTTTTACTAAATTAACATCTTCACAGAAGCGCTTGTGAAAGACAAGACATCCTAACCCCTTTGCCAGCACCAATCCGGCATCTTTTCTGGCAGTGCAGCATTCTATTCTGTAAATATAGTCACATCAAACCCGCATCGAGCGGCTGACGAATTTACACAGGAGGATGACGATGACAGATTTTTACACGCTGGTTCCAGGCGCTCAAAAAGGCCGTTTCGAGGGTGTCGAACGCCCCTATTCCGCAGACGACGTCAGGCGGTTGCGCGGCTCGGCGGAGATCCGTTATTCGCTCGCCGAAATGGGTGCCAACCGGCTGTGGTCGCTGCTGCACCGCGAGGACTTCGTCAACGCGCTGGGTGCGATGACCGGCAATCAGGCCATGCAACAGGTCCGGGCCGGGCTGAAGGCAATCTACCTGTCGGGCTGGCAGGTCGCAGCCGATGCCAATACCGCTTCCGCGATGTATCCCGACCAGTCGCTCTATCCGGCCAATGCCGCGCCTGAACTGGCGCGACGCATCAACCGCACCCTGCAGCGTGCCGACCAGATCGAGACGGCGGAAGGCAAGGGCCTTTCGGTCGAAACCTGGTTCGCGCCGATCGTTGCGGATGCGGAAGCCGGGTTCGGCGGGCCGCTCAACGCATTCGAGATCATGAAGGCCTTCATCGAGGCGGGTGCAGCGGGCGTCCACTACGAGGACCAGCTCGCATCGGAAAAGAAGTGCGGCCACCTTGGCGGCAAGGTTCTGATCCCGACCGCCGCACATATCCGCAACCTGACGGCCGCGCGGCTTGCCGCCGACGTCATGGGCACGCCGACGCTTGTCATCGCCCGCACCGATGCGGAAGCGGCAAAGCTGCTCACCTCGGATATCGACGAGCGCGACCGGCCCTTCGTCGACTACGATGCCGGGCGCACGGTCGAGGGTTTCTATCAGGTGAAGAACGGGCTCGAACCCTGCATCGCCCGCGCCGTTGCCTATGCACCCTATTGCGATCTCATCTGGTGCGAAACCTCGAAGCCGGACCTCGAACAGGCCCGCCGGTTCGCGGAAGGGGTCCACAAGGTGCATCCAGGCAAGATGCTCGCCTACAACTGCTCGCCGTCGTTCAACTGGAAAAAGAACCTCGACGACGTGACGATCGCCAAGTTCCAGCGGGAACTGGGCGCGATGGGCTACAAGTTCCAGTTCATCACGCTCGCGGGCTTCCACCAGCTGAATTTCGGCATGTTCGAGCTCGCCCGTGGCTACAAGGACCGCCAGATGGCTGCCTATTCGGAGCTGCAGGAAGCGGAGTTCGCCGCCGAGATCAACGGCTATACCGCCACAAAACACCAGCGCGAGGTCGGCACCGGCTATTTCGACGCTGTCTCCGTAGCCATCACCGGCGGACTTTCGTCCACCACCGCGATGAAGGAATCCACCGAGCACGACCAGTTCCGGCCGGCTGCGGAATAGGCCTTACAAACTCATCACCAAGAGGAGAACCGACATGAACATCCAGACCCACGTCAAGGAACGCGCAGAAGAGCAGTCGACGGCGATGACGCCCGACCAGCAGGCGGCGATCCGCACGCTCGCCAACGACCTGCATCGCCTCAACCATGCGATCATGAAGGCGGTCGAGGCCGGGGTTTCGGTGGAGCTCGTCCGTTCCGCCCGACACCACGGCGGCGACGGCCACTGGGGCGACCTGATGATCCCGGTCATCGTCACCAACCGGGTGCAGTGACGGGAAGACAGGTCTAAGGTTGCCGGCCGGCAAATAGCGGGCCGTGGCCTCGGGCGAACTTCACCATCCGATCGACCACCGTGCGGATATCCCGGCGGTGGCGATCGTCGTTGTTCATGACGATCCACTGGCTGTGCCGAAGGCTCTCGATCTCGCCGCCGACCCGCTCGAGCCGCATGTCCTGGTCGCCGACGAAACAGGGCAGGACCGCGGTTCCGGCACCCCCCAGCGCCAAATCGCGCAGGGAGCGCGGGCGGTTGACGGTAACCGCCACTTGCGCTGCCCGTTCCTGATGCGGCCAACGCAGATAGGCGGAAATCGCGTCCTCCTCCGAGACCGCAAGCCAGCGGTCGGCCACCGAGGGGTGGGCGTTGCGGGCACGATAGGCTGAATAGGCGACCTCCCCGAGCCTGGTTGCCGCAAGGTTCGGCTCTTCGGGCTCGAAGGCGCGTATACCGATATCGCTTTCCCGGTGCGTCAGGCTCGCCCGTCGTTCGGCGATATAGAAATCGAGGCGGAAGTTATCGCGCTCGGTGCGGATAAGCGAGAGATTGCGGGTGAACATCCAGGCAAGCCAGGTGCCGCAGGCAACCCGCACCAGCGTCGAACCGGCGCCTTCCCGTTTCCAGCTCTCGATGCGGCGGGCGGCGCCTTCCATCTCCAGAATCTGGGCAAACAACGCAGACCCATCGGCGGTCAGCTGATAGCCGGTACGGCTGCGTAAAAACAACGGGCGCCCGACGGCCTCTTCCAGATCGAGCATCCGCCGGCCGATCGTCGCGGGGCTCAATCCGGTGATGCCGGCAGCACCGGACAGCCCGCCAAGCCGGGCAACCTGCATGAAAAGCTCGTAGGCATCCCAGTTGATGTTTTTCATAGGTGAAAGACATAGCCGGAATTCGGCGGTACAAGAAGCAGTTTTTGAGGTTTAATAGAGGAAACGATTTCCACAAACGGAGCAATTCCGATGCATGAGAATATCGTCGCAGCCGCCTATTCGTACCTCTTCCGAACAAGTCCCATCCGTCGAGATACCGCAGCGGAGAACGATTTCTATGAGCGTTACGCCCACCCCTACCCGCGCTGGCTCGTCAGCCTGCAGCGGGTGACGGATAGACATAAAACGACAAAGGGCGGCATCGCTGCCGCCCAGGAGATTGGTTCCAGTCTATCCGGCGGCGCAGGCGAAGACCAAACCTCCGACCGCTGCCACCCTAGGCAAGATTACCGGGCAGTGCCGGAGCGGTGCGGTACCCTATTTTCCGCAGCGCCCGGCTCGCCGTCGCTTTGAGATCGGCAGATATCATGCAGCGCGGGAATAACCCGAGCGGCGACTGCTCGCGTCGATGCGGAACTGCTCTACCAGTTCGAGCAGGGCATCCGCCTCGCTTGCGAGACGTCGGCTTGCTTCCGTCGTCTCGCCGACCATCGCGCCGTTCTGCTGGGTCATCTGGTCCATGCGGTTGACGGAATTGTTGATGTCCTGCAACGCGGCCGATTGATCGCGGCTGGCCGTCGCGATCATTTCCACGTGCTGGCTGACGCCGGTGATCTGCTGGCTGATCGCTGCCAGCACTTCGCCCGCCTGCTGCACCAGGCCGGCACCGGAGCCGACTTCCCGGCTCGACTGGGTGATCAGGTCCTTGATTTCCTTTGCGGCACCGGCGGAACGCTGCGCCAGTTCGCGAACTTCCTGCGCCACGACCGCAAATCCCTTGCCGGCCTCACCGGCACGGGCTGCCTCGATGCCGGCGTTGAGCGCCAGAAGGTTGGTCTGGAACGCGATGTCGTCGATGACCTCGATGATCAGCTCGATCTTGCCGGAAGCCTCTTCGATACGTCCCATGGCGGCGACCGCGTTGCTCACGACGGTGCCGGAGCTGTCGGCGCTCTTCTTGGTGATGGCGACCGCCAAATCCGCCTCACGGGCGCGCTCGGCAGAAGAGCGGACCGTCGCGGTGATCTCGTCGACCGCGGCGGCCGTCTCCTCGAGGGAAGCCGCCTGGGTTTCGGTACGCCGCGAAAGTTCGGTCGAGGAATGGCTGAGATCGGCACTGCTCTTCTGGATGGAGAGCGTGCTTTCGCGGATATGAGAAAGCGTATCCCGCAGCCGGACGATGGAGCCGTTGAAGTCGGTGCGGAGCTGCTCCAGCCGGCCGGAATACTGCGTCTCGATCGTGCTCGACAGGTCGCCCTGCGCCAGGCGGGCCAAAGCCGCACCCAGTTCGCTGACGGCAGTGTCGATCTCGCGGTCGACACGCTGCTTTTCGGCATCGTTGCGACGGCGTTCGGCCTCCGTTTCGGCGCGATCCTCGGCGCTGCGGCTCTCCAGCCGTTGTTTTTCGCGCGCGGCTTCCCGGAAAACTTCCAGGGCGCGAGCGATATTGCCGAATTCGTTGCGGCGTTCGGCATAGGGGATTTCGGTTGCGTCATTGCCTTGGGCAAGTGCATGCACGGTGCCGGTCAGCACGCCGAGCGGCTTCAGCAGCATACGCAGGGCGAAAAGGCTTGCGATTCCGATGACGAGAAGAGCGGCAAGCGATGTACCGATAACGATATGACCCGCAGTGGCAATATGGGCAAAATAGACTTCCATCGGAATGCCGATGAAAAGCAGGCCGGTGACGCCGTTCGAGGCGTTGGTGATGGGGAAATACCCCGTCATGAAATCCTTGCCGAACAAGACAGCGGGCCCAAAATAAGCTTCCCCACGCGCCAGGAACGGCTGTGCCGGATGCTCTGCGGCAAGCTTGGTGCCGACGGCCCGCTCGCCCTTTTCCGTCTTCACATTGGTCGATATCCGGACATAGTCGGTGCCCTTCTTTTCGAACAGGGTCGCGACACCGCCGATGGCTGACGCCGTGCGATCGACCATGTCATGGTCTTTCACCACACCCTCGGCCTGGCTGACACGGATGACCGCGCCGTCACGGATCTCGGTTTTGGCGCCATCCAGTTCCAGATCGTAAAGCAGGCTCATGGTGCGTATCGCCTTGCGGGCATCGTTCTTAGCCGTATCCATGATATCGCCGCGCAGATAGGTATAGGTGAGACCACCCACCGCTATCACCGCAACGAAGATCATGAAGAGGCAAAGAAGAACGATCCGCGATACCACGGACGACGGCAGGATTTTGATCATTTAGGCCAGCTTCCCCGCAAAACTATGTACTGAAATCTAGTATCGCCGGTGGAAGTGAAAATTTACTAAATTTGAATGTAGTGAATTAAAGAGGCCCCGAGGCGCGGAACTGACGCGAACCTGAGCTCGGGAATGCGCGAGAATAAACGGGCCAACGCTCCGCGAGCGTGACTAAAGACCGCCGCCGTTCAGGCGCGCGGTGAACTCGAAGAGTGGAAGCTCTTAGAAAAAGAGAGTCGGAAGCGCGAGGAGCGCGGCCGTTGCACCGATGGCGATCGCGAGAAAACGAAGGCGAATGAGCTTCGGGTTATCCTGAACCTTAGCGATTGCGATTGCACGGGCACGGCTGGGTCTCTGCATGGAAACGGCACTCCAAGGCAAGTTGCTCTGGCGCTCCAGCCGCCACCGGCAGGAAGCGCATGCCCGCCTTAAACCACAGGATTTGGCTGGCATTAAGGCAGGATGGCTGGCGCACATTAACAACTGCTGAATCAACCTATACTACAAAGCCTCCCCACAAACATGGCCCGAGGCCCATGCCCATTGGAAATTGTAGCCGCCGAGCCAGCCGGTCACATCCACGCATTCGCCGATGAAATAAAGGTCAGACACCGCCTTGGCCTGCATCGTCTTCGAGTCCAGTTCGGACGTATCGATGCCGCCGAGCGTCACCTCGGCGGTTCGGTAACCTTCCGAGCCGGCGGGCCGGATGGCCCAGGTCTGGATCGAGGCGGCCAGCCCCTCGATCGCCTTGTCGGGAAGATCGGCGAGATGCCCGGTCAGGCCGCGGTTTTCGACGAAGAACTGAGCCAGCCGTTTCGGCAACACCTCCGCCAGCACCGTCTGCGCCGCCTGCCTTCCATTTGCCTTGCGGGCCGTCTTGAGGAACGCTGCGATATCGAGGTCGGGCTCGATCACCAGCGTCACGTCATCGCCTTCCCGCCAATAGGAGGAGATCTGCAGGATCGACGGGCCGCTCAAGCCACGATGCGTAAAGAGCAATGCCTCGCGGAAGGCAGTCCTACCGTGACGGACTTCGGCCGGCACCGCGATGCCGGAAAGCGGCGAGAGCTTTTCGAGCAGGTTCGGATCGAGCGTCAGCGGCACGAGCGCCGGCCGCGTCTCGACGATCTTCAGCCCGAATTGCCTGGCGATGTCGTAGGCAAAACCGGTGGCGCCCATCTTGGGGATCGATTTGCCGCCGGTCGCAATCACCAGCGATCCCGCCTCCACTGGCCCGTCGGAGGTGCCGATGCGGAAGCCGTCGGGCGTCTTTTCGATCGACGTGATCTGCTTCTGCAGTTCGAGCACGACGTTCGCCGCCTTCATTTCGGACAGCAGCATGCGGATGACGTCCTTGGCGCTGTCGTCGCAGAAGAGCTGGCCAAGCGTCTTTTCGTGCCAAGGAATGCCGTGGCGTTCGACCATGTCCAGAAAATCGCGCGGCGTGTAGCGCGCAAGCGCCGACTTGGCGAAATGCGGATTGGCTGAGAGGTAGTTCTTGGCGGTCGCATGGATATTGGTGAAATTGCAGCGGCCACCGCCGGAAATACGGATCTTTTCGCCCGGCGCCTTGGCGTGATCGAGGACCAGCACCGAACGGCCGCGTCCGCCCGCACGGATGGCGCACATCATGCCCGCGCCGCCGGCGCCCAGGACGACCACATCGAATTTCCGCGTCACCGCATGCTCCTTGTTTCAATATCTGCTGTTTTCGATCGGCAACTCAAAGTCAATGGCGTCTCCCCCTCGCCATTCGCCAATCCGTGGTTATGATGGAACATCCGATCAACCTCACCCCGATGTGTCATGCCGCGCAAAAAAACCGCTCCCGCCCTCGCAACCGGCACTGTGGCGAAGGCCGCGACTGCCCAGCCGACGCTCACTTCGCTCAGAGGTGTCGCAGACTGGCGGGAGGCCGCCGCGTGGCTTCGGGCTCGAGGGATAGAGGATATCGAGTGCATCACGCCCGATCTGGCCGGCGTGCCGCGCGGCAAGATGATGCCCTCTTCGAAGTTCACCTCGAACACCTCGCTGGCGCTGCCGTCCGCCCTTTACCGCCACACCATTTCCGGTGAATACCCCGAAGAGACCGGCACGTTCCGCTACGAGCCGCGCGACAGCGATTTGAAGCTGGTGCCGGATCTTTCGACCCTTGCGGTGGTGCCCTGGGAGACCGATCCGACCGCGCAGGTGATCTGCGACATCGTCGATACCGAAGGCAAGGCTGTCCCCTATACGCCGCGCAACGTGCTGAAGAACATCCTCAAACTCTATGAGGAGCGCGGCTGGAAGCCGGTCGTGGCGCCGGAAATCGAATTCTACCTCGTCGCCAAGAACGATGATCCGGACTATCCGCTGCACCCGCCGAAAGGCCGCTCCGGCCGTTCCATCCTCGGCGGCCAGGGTTATTCGATCGCCGGCATCAACGAATTCGACGAGCTGATCGACGACATCTACCATTTCTCGGAAAAGCAGGGCCTCGAGATCGATACGTTGATCCATGAGGAAGGTCCGGCGCAGCTCGAGATCAACCTGCGTCATGGCGACCCGATCGAACTCGCCGACCAGGTGTTCATGTTCAAGCGCACCATCCGCGAGGCGGCCATGAAACACGGCATCTACGCCACGTTCATGGCCAAGCCGATGCAGGGCCAGGCGGGTTCGGCAATGCACATCCACCAGTCAGTGGTCGACATCAAGACCGGCAAGAACGTCTTCTCGAACCCGGACGGCTCCGCCTCGAAGGAATTTTTCCACTTCATCGGCGGCATGCAGACCTTTGTGCCGAAGACGCTCGCGATGATGGCCCCCTATGTGAACTCCTACCGCCGCCTGACGCCCGATATGTCGGCGCCGGTCAACAATGCCTGGGGCTACGACAACCGGACCACCGCCTTCCGCGTTCCGGTCTCGGATGCGAACGCCCGCCGCGTCGAAAACCGCCTGCCGAGCTCGGACGCCAATCCCTATCTGGCGCTCGCGGCCTCGCTCGGCTGCGGCCTGCTCGGCATCATGAACGCGATCGAGCCGGGTCCGCCGACCGAGGATACAGCCAACGAGGGATCGATCGAACTGCCGCGCGGCCTGCTCGAAGCCGTGTCGCTGCTCGAGTCCGATCCGGCGCTGGCCAGCGTCTTCAGCTCGGAATTCATCGGCCTCTATGCGGGCGTCAAGCGCGGCGAATTCGAGACCTTCATGCAGGTGATCAGCCCCTGGGAGCGGGAATTCCTGCTTCTCAACGTGTGAGGGCTGCGCCTTGGATGCATGGCAGAGCCCGATCGCACCGGGAATTTCCTGGTATCAGGCAACAGTCCCCGAGCGGCCGACCTATCCGGCACTCGACGGATCCAGATCAGTCGACGTGGCGATCATCGGCGGCGGTTATACCGGCCTGCAGGCGGCTTACAACCTCGCAAAGGCTGGCATCTCCGTCGCGCTGATCGAGGCCAGCCGGTTCGGCGACGGCGCCTCCGGCCGCAATGGCGGACAGATGGGTACCGGGCAGCGCTGGTGGCCGGAGGATCTTGAAAAGGAGATCGGCTACGAGCGCTCCAGGGCGCTGTTCGACATGGCCGAGAACGCCAAGCGGCACCTCCTCGACTTTGCCGAGATCCACGGCATCGACATGGAGTACATGCCGGGACAGATGAACGTTTCCCACAAACGGGGCCACGAGAAGGATTATCGGGCGACCGCCGAGATCGCAGCGCAGCGTTACGGGTATCCTCATATTTCCTTCATGGACGGCAGAGAGACCGCAGAGCGGCTCGGCACGAAAGACTATTATTGCGGGGTGCGCGATACCGGCACCGGCCACATCCACCCGCTGAAGCTGCTGGTCGGGCTTGCCAGGGTGGCGCAGGCGGCCGGTGCGCAGATTTTCGAGATGACCCGCGCGACAGGCATCGAGAAAACGAGAAACGGACCGGGCGGCAAGATCCTAGTCCGGACGCCCAATGGCACGCTGACTGCCGATCGGGTGCTGATCGCCACCAATGCCTATATCGGCGATCTCGAACCGGTTACATCAGCGCATATCATGCCGATCGGCTCCTTCATCGCCGCCACCGCGCCGCTCGACGATTTCCCCGGTATCCTCCCCGGTGGCGAGGCCGTTGCTGATTCGCGGTTCGTGGTGCGGTATTTCCGCAAGAGCCGGGACAACCGGCTGCTGTTCGGCGGCCGCGAGGTCTATACCTCAAGCAATCCCACGGACACGGCCAACGCCATCCGCAAGCAGATCGTCGACACCTATCCGGCGCTGAAAGACGTCGAAATCACCCATGCCTGGGGCGGAAATGTCGGGATCACCATGCCGCGCCAGCCTTTCGTGCGCGAAGTCATGCTGGGCGTCACGTCGATCGGCGGTTATTCCGGCCATGGCGTGATGCTGTCAAACTATTGTGGCAAACTTTATGCTGATATGGTCGGCGGCAAGGCAACGGATCTCGACCACCTTGCCGCACTCAAAATTCCTGCCTTCCCCGGCGGGCGTCACATGCGGACTCCGCTGCTTTTCCTTGCCCTCACGTGGTTTGCGCTGCGCGACAGGCTCTGACAAGCAGCCCGTAACACACTTCGGAAGCCAATTCGGGCTAGCGTTTTTAAATCGATTAGAATAAGTATGCACCCAACCATGCAGGACGAAAGAACAGCGATGAGCAGCCAGATCATCCCAGTTGAACCCTTTGATTGTATCGTGTTCGGCGGTACCGGCGACCTTGCGGAACGCAAGCTCCTTCCGGCCCTCTACCACCGGCAGATCGAGGGTCAGTTCACCGAGCCAACCCGCATCATCGGCGCCTCGCGCAGTACGCTTTCACATGAGGATTACCGCAAGTTCGCCCAGGATGCCCTGAAAGAGCATCTGAAGCAGGGCGAATACGACGAGGCGGAAGTCCAGAAGTTCCTCCAGCGGATCTATTACATTTCGGTC
The DNA here is from genome assembly GCF_964254135.1 of Neorhizobium tomejilense. Lineage (NCBI taxonomy): Bacteria > Pseudomonadati > Pseudomonadota > Alphaproteobacteria > Hyphomicrobiales > Rhizobiaceae > Neorhizobium > Neorhizobium tomejilense. Next base: position 223,158 of record NZ_CAXUSO020000001.1, on the reverse strand, counting down.
GACGCAAAGGCCGAGGGCGGCTGGGCCGAACTCAAGAAGTTGCTCGACGACGGCAAGGAGCGCATCCGCGTCTTCTATCTCGCCGTGGCGCCCGGCATTTTTGGCCCGATTTCCGAAAAGATCCGTGACCACAAGCTGATCACCCGGTCGACCCGCATCGTCGTTGAAAAGCCGATCGGCCGCGACCTCGCGTCGGCACTGCAGCTCAACGACATGATCGGCAAGGCCTTCCACGAAGACCAGATCTTCCGCATCGACCACTATCTCGGCAAGGAGACGGTGCAGAACCTGATGGCGCTGCGTTTCGCCAATGCGCTTTACGAGCCGCTGTGGAACGCCGATCATATCGACCACGTGCAGATCACGGTCGCCGAAGCCGTCGGCCTCGAAGGCCGCGCCGGTTATTACGATACGGCGGGTGCGCTCCGCGACATGGTGCAGAACCACATTCTGCAGCTCCTCTGCCTTGTCGCCATGGAAGTGCCCTCCTCCATGAATTCGGAATCGGTGCGCGACGAGAAGCTCAAGGTGCTGCGCGCCCTGAAGCCGATCACCGAAGCCAATGTCGAGCAGATGACGGTGCGCGGCCAGTACCGCGCCGGCGCATCCGCAGGCGGTCCGGTAAAAGGTTATCTCGACGAGCTCGAAGGCGGCGTTTCCAACACCGAGACCTTCGTCGCCATCAAGGCCGAGATCGGCAACTGGCGCTGGGCCGGCGTTCCCTTCTACATCCGCACCGGCAAGCGGCTTGCAGCCCGCATGTCCGAGATCGTCATCACCTTCAAGCCGATCCCGCACAACATCTTCGACGCGGCTGCCGGTCGCATTTCGGCCAACCAGCTGATCATCCGCCTGCAGCCGGACGAAGGCGTCAAGCAGTCGCTGATGATTAAGGACCCGGGCCCGGGCGGCATGCGGCTGCGCAACGTCTCGCTCGACATGAGCTTTGCGGAAGCCTTCTCGGTGCGCAATCCGGATGCCTACGAGCGCCTGCTCACCGACACGATCCGCTCCAACCAGACGCTGTTCATGCGCCGCGACGAAGTGGAAGCCGCATGGCGCTGGGTGGATCCGATCCTCAAAGGCTGGGAAGCGGCCGGCCAGCAGGTGCAGGGTTACACCGCCGGCACCTGGGGTCCGAGCCAGGCGATCGCCCTCATCGAGCGCGACGGCCGGACATGGCATGAGGGCTAAGGGTCATGACTGCGAACATGCTTGAATTTGCGGATGCCGCCGCCCTCGCCGCCAGCCTGGCGGACGAGGTCGCGGCACATCTTGAAACAGCGATCCGCGACCGGGGCACCGCCTCGATCGCGGTCTCGGGCGGCTCTACTCCGAAGAAGTTCTTCGAGGCGCTGGCGACCCGCGATATCGACTGGAGCAAGGTCACCGTGACGCTGGTCGACGAACGGTTCGTGCCGGCGGACAGCCCGCGTTCCAACCACCTTCTGGTGTCGGCACATCTGCTGAAAGACAAGGCGGCTGCCGCCAAGTTCATACCTCTCTACTACGAAGCGCCGTCGATCGATGAAGCGGCCGTGATCGCAACCGAAAAGACGTCCGGCATCGGCAATCCGTTCGACGTGGCGATCCTCGGTATGGGCGGCGACGGCCATACGGCTTCGTTCTTCCCGCATGGGAATAATCTTGCCCGAGCACTCGATCTTTCCGGCCCCCGCGGCGTTCTGACCATGCAGGCGGAAGGTGCCGGCGAAGAGCGGCTGACCTTCTCGTTCGCCAGCCTTTCGGATGCGCGTTTCCTGGTGCTGCACATCGAAGGCGAGGGCAAGAAGGACGTGCTCGAAGCGGCAAAGGCCGGCTCCGACGAAACGGACATGCCGATCCGCGCCGTGCTCAATCGAGCCGCTTCGCCGCTGCAGATTTTCTGGGCGCCCTAAAGCGCCGACTTTTCAACGCGAGCAATCCCGGTGGCTTAGGGCCCTCCCGAAGGTCCTGTCCCTCCCAAGCCGGGGTTGAGCACAAGAGGACAAGACCATGGCCGCTCATTCCAGCATCGAGGCAATCACCGCCCGTATCGTCGAACGCTCGAAACCCCACCGTGAAGCCTATCTCGACCGCGTGCGGCGGGCGGCCACGCGCGGCCCGCACAGGTCGACGCTTTCCTGCGGCAATCTCGCCCATGGCTTTGCGGTCTGTTCCCCCGCCGAGAAGGACGCGCTTGCAGGAGACGTCGTCCCGAACCTCGGCATCATCACCGCCTATAACGACATGCTCTCGGCGCATCAGCCCTATGAGACGTTCCCGCCGATCATTCGCGAGGCGGCACGGGAAGCCGGCGGCATAGCGCAGGTCGCCGGCGGCGTGCCGGCCATGTGCGACGGCGTCACCCAAGGCCAGCCTGGCATGGAGCTGTCGCTCTTCTCGCGCGATGCGATCGCCATGGCGGCCGGCATCGGGTTGTCGCACAACATGTTCGACGCGGCCGTCTTCCTCGGCATCTGCGACAAGATCGTGCCGGGCCTCGTCATCGCAGCGCTCAGCTTCGGCCACCTGCCCTCTGTCTTTATTCCCGCCGGCCCGATGACCACGGGACTTCCGAACGACGAGAAGTCGCGCATCCGCCAGCTCTATGCGGAGGGCAAGGTGGGCCGCGCCGAACTGCTAGAGGCGGAATCCAAGTCCTATCACGGCCCCGGCACCTGTACCTTCTACGGCACCGCAAACTCCAACCAGATGCTGATGGAGATCATGGGCTTCCACATGCCCGGCGCCTCCTTCGTCAATCCGGGCACGCCGCTGCGCGAAGCGCTGACCCGCGAGGCCGCCAAGCGGGCGCTGGCGATCACGGCTCTGGGCAACGAGTTCACGCCGGCCGGCGAGATGATCGACGAGCGCTCCGTGGTCAACGGCGTCGTCGGCCTGCATGCGACCGGCGGATCGACCAACCACACCCTCCACCTCGTCGCCATGGCGCGTGCGGCCGGCATCCTGCTCACCTGGCAGGATATTTCCGAGCTTTCCGACGTCGTGCCGCTGCTTGCCCGCGTCTATCCGAACGGGCTTGCCGACGTGAACCATTTCCATGCCGCCGGCGGGATGGGGTTCCTGATCAAGCAGCTCCTGAAGACCGGTATGGTGCATGACGACGTGCGCACCGTCTTCGGCCATGGATTGGAAGCGTATACGGTCGAGGCGAAGCTCGATGCCAACGGCGCCGTTGTTCGCGAGTCGACCCCGAATGAAAGCGGCGACCTCAAGGTGCTGGCGCCGATCGAGACCCCCTTCCAATCGAATGGCGGCCTCAAGATGCTCAAGGGCAATCTCGGCAAGGCGGTTATCAAGATTTCCGCCGTCAAGCCGGAACGCCACATCGTCGAAGCGCCGGCGATCGTCTTCCACGATCAGCAGGGTCTGCAGGAAGCATTCAAGCGTGGCGAACTCAACAGGGATTTCATCGCCGTGGTGCGCTTCCAGGGACCGAAGGCGAACGGCATGCCGGAACTGCACCGCCTCACTCCGCCGCTCGGCGTGCTCCAGGATCGCGGTTTCAAGGTGGCGCTGGTGACCGATGGCCGCATGTCCGGCGCCTCCGGCAAGGTACCGGCAGCGATCCACATCACCCCGGAGGCCAGCGACGGCGGGCCTATCGCCAAGATCAAGGACGGCGACATGATCCGCCTCGACGCTGTCGCCGGAACGCTGGAAGTGCTGGTGGACGCCGCGGAATTTGGGGCTCGCACACCCGTCGTCGTCGATCTTTCCGACAACGAGTTCGGCATGGGCCGCGAACTCTTCGCCCCCTTCCGCCGCCATGTCGGCACCGCGGACATGGGCGCCAGCGTGTTTGGGTAAACAGGCTGATTGCCGGCAGAAACGAAAACGGCGGCCGTGGAGCCGCCGTTTCCTTTTTCAGGTCATGAACCGGGTTACCAGGAGCGGATATCCAGCGTCCGGTCGCGATGGTTCGGATGGGTCGAGAATATGAAGATGCGGTCCAGTTCCTTCTGCTTGAGCAGCGAGAGGAAACGCACCTCGATCGTGTTGTTGGCGTTGGTGCGCATCAGCAGGCAACCGACCTTGGAAATGCGCGCGTCGGGAATATCGAGATAGAACTGCTTCGGCAGATTATACTGGGTCAGGATGCCGAGGACGGCGCCGCTCATCGAGATACGGATGACGTCACAGCGGCGCTGCGCCATGTTCATCACGCCGTTTTCCGTATATTCGATACGCGCCGCATTCATCGTGTCTTCCATCTTGAACCGGGCTTCCCGGTCATACATGAAAGACTCTTCCTTGTTCAAAAAGTGATTTTTGTTACTTGGAGTCGCACTCACGACATCCCTCCATTGCTTAATGGAAGGAAGCCTAGCCGGCGAAATTTAACAGAGTGTTTTGAAGTCCCAAATCAGAACAACTCCAATTGCATATCGCAAAATCACAGTAAACGGATAGTTACTCCTAGATGCGGTAGGCCTTACCTTCTGCGTCGAAAAGGTGCAGTTTCTTGAGGTCTGCTGAAAAGCGCATTTTCTCGCCCTTCTTCACCTGCAGAATGCCGGGGATCTTGGCGATGATCGGCTCTTGATCAGCCAAGCCTTCGATATAAAGCAGCGTCACCTCGCCAAGCGCCTCGATGATTCCGATCTGGCCTTCGAAGAGATAGTCCTCGCCTGAGGCGATCGACAAATCTTCCGGCCGCACCCCGAAACTGGCAGGCTTGCCCTTTTCCGAAGCCGCTGTCGGCACCGGCAGGTGCACCGATTTTCCGCCCTTCAGCGCAACCGTGGTCATCTCGCCGGTCTCCGTCACCGTAGCCGGGATGATGTTCATCGCCGGCGAGCCGATGAAGCGGGCGACAAAGAGGTTCTGGGGCCGCTCGTAGAGTTCGAGCGGGGCGCCGACCTGTTCGATACGGCCGGCCGATAGCACGACGATACGGTCGGCGAGCGTCATCGCCTCCACCTGGTCGTGGGTCACGTAGACCATCGTCGTGTCCGGCATCGAATCCTTCAGCTTGGCGATCTCGATGCGGGTGGCGACGCGCAGCGCCGCGTCGAGATTGGAAAGCGGTTCGTCGAACAGGAAGACCTTTGGATCGCGGCAGATGGCGCGGCCGATGGCGACACGCTGGCGCTGGCCGCCGGACAGCGCCTTCGGCAGACGGTCGAGATAGGGAGTGAGCTGGAGGATATCGGCCGCCGCACGCACCCGGCGGTCGATCTCGTCACGGCTTTCCTTGGCGATCCGCATGCCGAAGGCCATGTTGTCATAGACCGTCATATGCGGATAAAGCGCGTAGGACTGGAAAACCATGGCGATGCCGCGCCTCGATGGCGGCACGTCATTGACAAGCTGACCGTCGATGAACATCTCGCCGCCGGTGATGCTTTCCAGCCCGGAGATCATCCGCAGCAGCGTGGACTTGCCGCAGCCGGACGGCCCGACAAACACGACGAACTCGCCCTGGCTGATCTCCAGGTCGATGCCGTGCAGCACCTTCACCTGGCCGTAGGCCTTGCGGATATCCTTCAGAACGACACCAGCCATGTTTTCCTCCCCTTTGTTCTCGTTACGCGTGATGGGCGAAAAACGCGCCCCAAGCCGGTAGTTCGACACGCCTGCCTTCAAGCCCGCTTTCGAAGCCGTGGCCGGTCAGCACTTCCCAATCGCCGGCCGGCAGCTCGGTTGCCGCTTCCGCCGCGCTCATGTTGAACAGGCAGAGCAGCGTCTCGTTGCCGTATTGGCGCTTGTAGCCGAGCACCGTGACGTCCTCGGCCAGGAATTCGATATCGCCCTTGGCAAAGGCCGGGTGCTGCTTGCGGAAGGCGAGGAACCGTCGGTACTGTTCCAGAACCGATGCGGGATCGCCGTATTGAGCGCCGACGGCCCGAAGCTGATGTTCGACCGGGATCGGCAGCCAGGTTTTCTCAGCCGTGGAGAAGCCGGCCTGCAATGCCTGGCTGTCCCAGACCATCGGGGTGCGGCAACCGTCGCGGCCCTTGAATTCCGGCCAGAACTGGATGCCGTAGGGATCCTGCAGGTCGGCATAGGCAATATCGGCCTCGGTCAATCCGAGTTCCTCGCCCTGATAGATGCAGACCGAGCCGCGCTGGGACATCAGGATGGCGGATGCCATCTTGGCGTAACTGTCGCGGTCGAGAACGTCGTGGCCCCAGCGGCTCACATGGCGGACCACGTCATGGTTCGAGAAGGCCCAGCAGGCCCAGCCGTCCGGTGCGGCGACCGAGAATGCTTTCTGCACCTCGGAGACACGCGCCGGCGTCAGCGGATCGGGCGCCAGGAATTCGAACGCGTAGCACATCTGCATCTTGTCATCGCCGGACGTGTATTCCCCGACGATTTCCAGACCACGCTGGCTGTCGCCCACTTCGCCGACGGCGGCGATCGCCGGGAACTCGTCGAGCACGGCGCGGAAGCGCCTGAGGAATTCCAAGTTCTCCGGCCGGTTCTTGTCGTAGAGATGCTCCTGGAAGTTATAGGGGTTTACCGCAGGCGCGGTGGAAGCGTTCCGGCGCAACGGATCGAGTGCCGGGTTGTCGCGCAGTTCCTTGTCGTGGAAATAGAAGTTGATCGTGTCGAGGCGGAAACCGTCGACGCCGCGCTTCAGCCAGAAGCGGGTCATGTCGAGCAGCGCATCCTGGACTTCCGCGTTGTGCAGATTGAGATCCGGCTGCGACGTCAGGAAGTTGTGCATGTAATATTGCATGCGCGTCGGATCCCAATGCCAGGCCGATCCGCCGAAGATCGACAGCCAGTTGTTGGGCGGCGTGCCGTCCGGCTTGGCGTCGGACCAGACATACCAATCCGCCTTGGGATTGAAGCGGCTCGACCGGCTTTCGATGAACCAGGCGTGCTGGTCGGAACTGTGCGACATGACGAGGTCGATCATCACCTTGATGCCGAGCCGGTGCGCCTCGGCGATCAGACCGTCGAAATCCGACAGCGAGCCGAACATCGGATCGACATCCGTGTAGTTCGAGACGTCGTAGCCGAAATCCCGCATCGGCGACGGGAAGAAGGGCGAGATCCAGATCGCGTCCGCGCCGAGCGCTGCCACATGTGGCAGACGGGCGGTGATGCCCTTCAGATCACCGATGCCGTCACCGTTCGAGTCCTGATAGGAGCGCGGATAAATCTGATAAATAACGGCCCCACGCCACCAGTCCTTGTCCGGTGCTGCGGGGACTTCTGCTGAAACGCTCATTCAATATCCTGTTGTCGTTCGATGTTGATCAGCCGCCCTTGACGGAGCCGGCAAGCAGTCCGCGGACGAGATATCTCTGAAGGGCGAAAAAGACGATAATCGGCACGACGATCGTTATGAAGGCCGAAGCCGTCAGGATTTCCCACTTTCCACCCATTGAGCCCAGAAGTGCGTTCAGAGCGCCGGTGAGGACCAGCTGATCCTTGCCTGTGCCGAGGAAGACCATGGCGACGAGGAGGTCGTTCCACGTCCACAGGAACTGGAAGATCGAGAAGGATGCGAGCGCCGGAAATGACAGCGGCAGGATGATCTTGACGAAGATCTCGAAATCGCTGGCACCGTCGACGCGGGCGGATTCGATGATTTCCCGGGGCAGACCGGAGATGTAGTTGCGCAAAAGATAGATCGCGAGCGGCATGCCGAAGGCGGAGTGCGCAAGCCAGATGCCCGCATAACTGCGAGACGGCACGCCGAAGAAATTGCCGATCTCGTTATACATCTTCAGAAGCGGAATGAGCGACATCTGCAAAGGCACGACGATCAGCCCGACCACCAGGGCGATGATGAGGGCGCGCCCGGGAAATTCCATCCAGGACAGAGCGTAGGCCGCAAAGGCGGCGATCAGGATCGGAATGATCGTTGCGGGAACCGCGACCGTCAGCGAGTTGACGAAGGACTGCCCGATCCCTTGAGAGGTCAGCACCGTGCGGTAATTTTCGGTGGTGAAGGATGGCGGAGTGGCGACAGAGAGGTAAACGCGCTTGCCGCGGCCCTCGAAAGGCGCGTTCTTGGAATAGGTATAACTGCCGTCCTCGTTGACGGTCAGCGTCTCGCCATTGCCGATATCGGCGGGCTGCCCCGCTGTAAATTCCGTCGGAGCGGCAACGCGGGTACCGAAGGCGCGCACGGTGCCGCCCTTCCCTCCCTCGAAGACGGAGCCCGAAATGACATAGTTCGTACCATTCTGCTTGGCTGTCGAAGGCTCACCGAGCCGGGCGGCGCTCGTCTCGGCGGCGCCCGTAAAGGCGGTCCACCAGCCCGACGCGGTGATCTGGCCCGCTTCTCGAAAGGAGGTGACGAGGATGCCGAGCGTCGGGATGAGCCAGATGATGCAGATGACAAGGACGGAGACGTGGACGATAAGGCGCGGAAGGCCGATACGGCGGAGGCTTGCGGTTGCACTCATCTCAATGGCCTCCCATTTCCTTGTTCGCCTGGCGGATGTTCCAGATCATGATCGGCGTGACGGCGGCCATGATGATCAGCGCGATGACCGCGCTTCGGCCACTGTCTCCCCCGCCGCGGAACATCCAGTCGAACATCAGGTTTGCGAGAACCATGGTGTTCCACTGGCCGTTGGTCATGGTCAGCACGATATCGAAGACCTTCAGCACGAGAATGGTGATCGTCGTCCAGACGACGGCGATGGTGCCCCAGATCTGCGGCACCATGATCTTCCAGAAGATCTGCCAGCCGCTGGCGCCGTCGATCACCGCCGCCTCGATCGTCTCCTCGGGGATGCCGCGCAGGGCCGCCGACAGGATGACCATGGCAAAGCCCGTCTGGATCCAGATCAGGATCGCCATCAGGAAAAAATTGTTCCAGAACGGCAGCGAGATCCATACCTGCGGAGAGCCGCCAATGGCCTGCACGATGGCGTTGAGGAGGCCGATCTGCGTTTCGCTGCCGCCGCGATACTCGTAGATGAACTTCCAGATCACCGAAGCGCCGACGAAGGAGATCGCCATCGGCATGAAGATCAGGCTTTTGGCGAGGTTGCCCCACCAGATGCGGTCGGTCAGCACCGCGATGACGAGGCCGAAGAAGGTACACGCTGCCGGCACTACGGCGAGCCAGAGTATGTTGTTGAAGATCGACTGGCGGAACTGCGCGTCCTGGATAGCCCAGCGATAATTCGCAAGACCGACGAAATTGCCGCCCGACCGATCGTAGAAGGAAAGGAAGAAGGTCGCGACGACCGGATAGACGAGATAGACGACCAGCAGGAGCAGCGCCGGGCCGAGAAACAGCCAGGGACGCACCATGGCGCGGCGGTTGAGATTGACGGAGGCGGTGCGGACATTCTCGACCGGCACGGGAAAGACGATTTGAAGGATCTTGTCGGAGAGCCAGTAATATAAGGCACAGACGAAAACGCCGGCGATCACGACGCCGACGGCTGAAACGATCTGCGATATCATGGCTCTCCCCTTTTCACGGTTTTATGCGTAGCTTTTATTGGACCGCGCCGGCGTCCGGCGCGGTCGTATTCAAGAGCCCACTGGGGGAGGCTTATTTCAAACCGTCCCACGCCTTCTGGATATCGGTCCCCACGGTCTTGGCGTCCTTGCCGCCGACATAGTCGATCATGCCGGTCCAGAACGCGCCGGCGCCGATCTTGCCGGGCATCAGGTCGGAGGCATCGAAGCGGAATGTCGTGGCAGTGGTCAGAAGCTCGCCCTGCTTCTTCAGCACCTCATTGGCATAGGCATTCGAATTGGCGCCCTTGAACGGCGTCAGGAACGACGACTGCGCCATCCAGACCTCGTGGGCGATCGGCGTCTTCAGGAATTCGATGAACGCCTTGGCGGCGGGCGAATCCTTGGTGATGGCAAACATCGTGCCGGCGCCGAGAACCGGTGTTCCGAGGTCCGGCTTCGAAGCATAGGTGGGCAGGTAGAAGAAGTCGGCATCGGTGCCGAGCTTGGTCTCCGGAGGGAAGAAGGACGGAACGAAGGATGCCTGATGATGAAGGTAGCATTTCGGCGGAATGCCGAAGAGGCCCTTCGGGCTGTCGCGGAAGTCGGTGGAGGAAACGGCAGCGACGCCGCCGCTCACATATTTGGGGTTCTTGGCGAACTTGCCGAATTCATCGATCGCGCCAACAACAGCCGGATCATTGAACTTGACTTCATTGCTCACCCACTTGTCGTAGACATCCGGCTTCTGGGTGCGCAGCATCATGTCCTCGACCCAGTCCGTCGCCGGCCAGCCCGTCGCGCCACCGGAGCCGAGACCGATGCACCATGGAACACCGCCGTCCTCGACGATCTGGTCGCTGAGCTTGATCAGGTCCTCCATGGTCTTCGGAACCTCGTAACCCGCTTCCTCGAAGTTTTCGGGCACATACCAGACCATGGATTTGAAATCGGCCTTGAAGGGGAAGCCGAAATAGGCCTCCTTGCCGTCCTTGCCCTTGTAGGTGCCGTAACGGATCCAGTCCCCGCCCGAACCATAGTTGGTCTTGACCCAGTCGGAGTTCTCCTGGCCGAGCGAGGTCAGGAAGCCTTTGGCTGCGAGATCGGCCAGCAGGCCGGGCTGCGGAATGATGGCGATGTTCGGCGGAGAACCGGCCTGGGTGTCGATGACGATCTGCTGTTCGTAATTTTCCGAAGAGGAATAGCGGCCATTGATGCCGGTCGCGGCATTGAAATACGCGAGAACGCTGTTGAACAGCACCTCGTCCTCGCCGCGCCAGGGGCCAAAGAGCGTCAGGTTCTGCCCTTTGAGATTGGCGTGGGCAGCCTTGAAATCCTCATAGCTCTTCCAGTTAAATTTCGAATCCTGGCCGGGCGCGAATTTCAGCTCCTGGGCGACCGTGCCACCGGCAAGAAGCGCTGCCAGCGCCGTACCGATCCAAAATGATGCCTTCATTGAAATATCCTCCCGCTGTCCCGGCTTTTTCTACCCTGCCGGGAGTTCCAAAACATGGGGAGAGATTTAACGCTCTCGCGGAGGAGTCAACCCCCGCGCAGCCGGTGTGGAACAAATGAAAAAATCTGTCCCCGCAGGATCAGAATCTGGGTGCGGTTTTGCCGGCCGTGCGATAGGCCGCGATGACGGTGTTGGCCATCAGCATGGCAATGGTCATCGGGCCGACGCCGCCGGGGACCGGCGTGATGGCGCCAGCAACTTCAGCGGCTTCCGCATAGGCCACGTCACCGACCAGCCGGGTTTTGCCCTCGCCCTTGTCGGGCGCCGCTACACGGTTGATGCCGACATCGATGACGGTTGCCCCGGGCTTCACCCAGTCGGCCTTGACCATCTGCGGGCGGCCGACGGCGGCAACCAGGATATCGGCATTGCGGCATACGGACCCGAGGTCCTTCGTCTTTGAATGCGCCATGGTAACGGTCGCATTGGCGGCCAGGAGCAGCAGACCCATCGGCTTGCCGAACAGGTTGGAGCGGCCGATGACGACAGCGTTGAGACCCGAAAGGTCACGGCCATGTATACGGTTGACCAGCAACATCGCCCCGGCAGGGGTGCAGGAAATCAAGCCGCTTTCAAGGTCGCCGGTCGCAATCTTGCCGGCATTGACGACGTGCAGACCGTCAACGTCCTTCTTTGGCGAGATCGACAGGATGACCGGCTCGGCGTTCAGGTGCTTCGGCAACGGGAGCTGGACGAGAATGCCATGGATGGACGGGTCGGCATTGAGCTCGGCCACCAGCTTCTCAAGCGTTTCCTGAGTGGTGTCGTCGGGCAGACTGTGCTGGATCGATTTGAAGCCGCACTGCTTGGCCATCTTGCTCTTGGAATTGACATAGGCATGGCTGGCCGGATCGTCGCCGACGATGACGACTGCAAGGCCTGGCTTCACGCCGGTTTCCCTCTCGAGCGAACCCGAAGCCTCGGTCACCGCGGTGATTACCGATGCTGCCGCCTCTTTACCATCGATCACCACAGCCATGCGCACCTCCCGCTTGAAACCGCCGCCAATGTATACATTGAGCATGTTCTGAATTTGCCCACCAACGCCTATGCTGGTCGCAGACGGCAAATGCAAGCGGATTCGATGTCGCAGGCTTCTTATCCTCGGGAGGCGTTCCGGCGGTCGGAATAGACCTGAACCCGTTCGCGCAACTCCGCCATGTTCCGGCGAAGCTCGCGAAGTTCCTCCGCCTTTCGGACCTCCTCGGGCGAGGGAACCGGACGACGAGGTGCACCATAGGACGGTCCATCGGCAAGACGGCCCGCCATGACGGCCGCGACCAGGGAAGGAAGCTCCGCCTCCGGGGCCGGACGGCGATTGACCATCAGCATTTCGCGGATGTGATCGGCAAGCGGACTGTCATTGGCGGGCGCCGGATGGCGCGGGCGCCAGGACGGCTGCGGCTCATAGGTCGGCCGATCGTAAGTCGGATCATACTCGTCGTGGAGGAAATCCCGCTCGTCCAGATGCTCCGCCAGCAGGTCCCGGTCGACAATCAGCGCGGGCTCATCGGCCGGATCCGTTTCATCGGCGGAGGTCGCGGGACGCGGTGTTCCGCGCCTCAGAAAAACCAGGGCAACACCGAGGGAGAACCCGATCAGGGCACCGATGCCCGAAACTTCAGCGGATGAGGGACCCAGGACGGCCGCGGATGCCGCCACGGCCGGAACGACGACCGACACCTTGCCCGTGGATGCCTTGGCTTCGGAGCCGTGCAGCGCTTCGAGATAATTTCGCCGTGCCTCGTCCACGGCAGCTTCGAGAGCCGCAAGCCTTGCGGCGGAATCGGCTATTTCCTTGTCGTCGGGTTTCTTCGCCTGCTTCGCCTTGAGCTCAGCCAGATGTTTGGCTGCGGCAGTCTCCTGCTGACGAAGCGAGGTCCCGAGCTGCTTCAGCGCGTCCTGGATGTCGTCTTTGACATCCGCCAGCGCCGCCTGAGCCGCAGCAAGCCGTGGGTGACGCGGGCCGAGATCGCTCGAAAGCTGGTCGACGGCAAGCTTTGCCTCGACATGCCTCTGCCGCTGATAGTCGAGGCCAGTATATTCGAGACTGTCCGGCAGGGGCTTGTTCAGTACGTCCGAAAGCTTCATGGCGGACGCCTGTGCCGCCTTCTGCCTCAGCTCACCAAGCTGCGCCGTCGCCTCGTTTATTTCCGCGCTGAGCTGCTGTCCGTCGCCCTCGGTCCGGCGCAGCTCGGCAAGCTTCTGCGCGTCGGTCTCGGCGATGAAGCCGGAAAGAGCGGCCTGCCCATGCTCGAGTGTCTGGCGCAGCTTCTCCACCACCGGACCCGACGACCTTGTGCCGGAGAATGCGATCTCGTCGTGGAATGTGTCGCCGAGCATGTTGGCGATGCGGGCCGCCTCTTCCGGCTCACTCGCAGTGACTGAGATCGCAAATTGGCCGGCGCGGCGGTCGTAGCTCGTTACGATCGCCTGGGAAAGTCGCTCGCGCAGCCGGTTCTCGGCCTCGGACACGGTCATCGCCTCACCGGAGACGATATCCGACACGATCCTGACAACGCTCGGACGGTCGACCGAAAACTCGCTGTCGCGGCCGAGATTCAGGGCACGGATGACATTGTCGAGGCTGGTCCTGGAGCGCAGCGCGGCAGCAGCCGTGTTGATCGCGCCTTCGCTCGCCGCCTCGACCTTCAGCCGGGTCTCGGCGCTGAACTGATGCGGAACCGTCTCGACAAACAGCAGCGGCAAAAGAGCGCCGATCACCGTGAGGGCGCCAACCTTGAGGGCCGCGGATCGCAATCCGGCGAACACGGAACCGGTGCCGGCGAGCATTGCTGCCGGGTCAGGGTTTCGGTCGTCTTCGATTTTCACCGACTGATACATGGGAAGACCGCGCTAATCTGAGGCCGCCGGCATCCCGCGGGCAGCCCTCTGATTAAGGCAGTCTAAAATTTCATGGCAAAGAAAGGGTTAACTTGTCAGGCGAAAGACGGCTGCCGGGACGGGGCTGTCGCCTGGGGCACTGCGGGCGCCGATTTGCCTTCGATGAAGGTGGACAGCCCAGTCCCGGTCATCACCACCAATCCGGTGCGGACCGAAGCCAGCCGGCGCTCGATCCGCCGCTCCTGGCCAAGACCCGCTGCATCGACGAGGACAAGGTCGAAACGCTGCGGCATATCCTGGTCGAGGGTTACGACCGCCACGTCATGCCAGGGGGCATGGCGGGCGAAATGCTCGCGGAGGGCTTCGACCCGCGCGGTATCCTCGCCGGCTATGCCGATGCGATGCCCCTTTTCCAGGAAGCTCAACAGGGCCGGGACGAACATGCTGGCCGAAAAACGCACCGGTGTCGGTCTTTCATGCCACGCTTTGGCGAGAATGGCGAAGGCGCGGCCGCCACCCGGCAGAAGCGTCCTGCGGCCCAACTGACTGCGGTAGGCGGGATCAATCATCTGACGGAAAGCCGTCCGCTCGTCCAGGAAGCCGAGTGTCGTGCGGTTGCCGCGCAGCGCGATCAGGCTTTCCATGAGGCCGAGCGTTGCGTTCCATCCGAGATCGCAGACACGCAGGCCGAACAGGGTCCGGGGTGAAGCGGATGCCAGGAAGTCTCCGGATGCGTTCATCGATGCGCTCCCCATGGGGCAAGACCAATTCGTCCCCAAGGTCTAGCAGCGCGCTCTGAAATCGCCTTTAAATCGATTGGTAAAATGCGAACGATGCCCGTATTTCCGAGGCTCTCGCAACAAAAAGGCCGACCCTCAAGGCCGGCCTATATATTCGTTGTGTTATCGCCGTAGCGGTCGTCAGTGGCCGGCCGTGGGCGAAGCTTTCGGATCTTCGATCTTCACGCCCTCGACAATCTTCTTGCCCGGGTTCGGGTTCTTGTTGCCGCGCGAGGCGTTGTTGCGAATGTCTTCCTTGGAGAGGTAGTCGAGCTGTTCGACCAGAACCTCCGCCACCAGGCCCTCGCCGAGCTTCTTGTTGAAGTTGTCCTTGATGCTGGTGCGGAATTTTTCGAGGTTGAACGCGCCGGGCTTGCTGAGATCGACCATCTGGTTGCCGATCAGCAGCGTGAAAAGCTGGTCCGTCGTCAGTTCGGTAATCGGCAGCTTGGTATTCTTGATCTTTTCCTTGTCCATCATGAAGGAGACACGGCTCAAGAAATAACCGGTGATAGCACCGTCCGCGATCATCGGAATGGTGATCGATTCCCCGCGCACCAGTTGAAGAAGCTCCTTCCGCCTGGCCTCTTCGTCGACCGGCGCAGGTGCTGCGGACATCTGCACGGAGAAATACACCGCCCCAAGCGTGACGATGCAGACCCACAGACCAGTGAGAAGGAGCTTGACCATCAGGCCTGGCCGTAGGTGAACTGTTCTTGGGTGTAGGTGCCGTCGTCGTCCGCATCGCGGGCAGCGTTCTTCAAGAGATCGGCGACAGCGCGAACAGCGTGAAGATGCGCCTCGACCCGGCGGGCATTGAGCGCCAGCTTGCTCTTCAAACCATGCATCTGATCGATATGTCCGGTGGCAAGCTGCTTCGGATCGGTGCCGCGGAACAGCATGGTCAATTCGTAGAGGCAGCGGCTTTTGTGCGCGTTCGACACTTTCAGGTCGAATTCCGGATCTCGGCCGATGCGCTGATTTTCGTTGTCGATTATCATCTCCAACCGGCCAAGCACGGTCTTGATGCGATAATCATTCGAAATGACTTCCATATTTTCTGCCCCAGTCTGATGCATATCAGGCCTCACTCTTCTTATCGACGCCGAGAACCTGCCGCTCGAAATCGGTGATCATGCTCATTGCGCGGCTGCGATCAGTCTCATTGGTGGTCGGATTGACCGAGGCCTGACGCTCCGCACGGGCGAGCGCCTGCGAATACATCTGCTCGGCGATGCCGACACCGCCCTTTTTCGACATTTCGTCGGCGATCTTCTCGGCCATCATGCCCTTCCAGAACTCACCGGCGGAGCCCTTGCCGTAAACTTCCTCGGTCTCCTTCGGGAGCATGGAATTCACGAATGTCGAAAGAACCGATGCTTCGAACTTGCGGTATTCCTCCGGCATTTCGGCGACCTTCTTCGGTGCTTCCGGATTGCCGAGACCCGCCGTCGTGCCGGGCGTGTCGATGAATTTCATGGCTGCACCAAAACCCTTGCCAACTTCGGCAAGGCTGGTCGCGGCAAAGGCCGCCTTGTTCGCCTTCAGCTTGGCCTGCGCTTCCTGAACGGCAGTCGGGTCCGCAGCGCGGACGACGTCCATGACCAGATCGCTCGGAGGTGAAATCGCCACGTCAGCTCCTTTCATGACTGCCGCGAGCCGCATCCTAAAGGTGCAAGAGCGCAGCAACAGTTTGAAATGGCACATGATCCCGCCCGACTTCAATCGAACCGGTAATCAGTGCAATGACGAGACTATGAAGGTCGAAGCTTGCTGGAGGCTGGCCAGTCTATTTGACTTGCTCGAGGGCGAGCGTGATATCGATCAGCTCGTAGATCGCATCGTCGGCCACTTCGCGGTCTTCGTGATCACGGGCGTCCTTCATGTGTTCTTCCAGGCGGTCGGCCTTGGTCCTCTCCTTGAGCACCTTCATTTCCTGGATCTGCTGAACGCCGGCAAGCTGGCGCTCCTTCGTGGTCAGGCGGCCGAAGCGTTCCGAATAATGCTGAGAGAACTGCCGGTGTACCGGGTTCATCGAGCCGATCGCATCGATGACGTCTTCCATCGACTGATTGACCTCGGCGCGGTATCGGGTCGTCGCAGCAAGCTCGTGTTCAGCCATCGTTTCGAGATGCCGCTGGACCGCCACCAAGCGCTTGAGTTTGTCCGACCGCTTGACTGGACCTGCCATTGCGATCTCCTAGAAGGACCTGAAGATCGGCGCGAAACCATCCGCGTACTGGCGGATAAAGGCGGCGATCGACAGATAGAGAAGGAAAAGCCCTCCCATCAGCAGGAAGGGCGTCGAGATGAAGAAGATCGGGATCTGCGGCGCCATCTTGTTGATGAGGCCGATCGCCACGTTGAACATCAGGCCGAAGATCAGGAACGGGCTTGCCAGCCGCAACATGATGATGGTCGACGCGCGCAACGTATCCGTCAGCGTGATCAGTATCTTCTGCGGATCGATCAGCGCGCCGACCGGCGTCGCCGCATAGGAATCGACCAGCGCGCGGAACACGATGTGGTGGAAATCCATCAAGAACAGGAGCAGCAGGCCGCTCAGCGTCAGCAGAATGGTCAGCTGGTTTTCCTGCGAATCTTCGAAAATGTCATGGCCGCCCGGCGCCGTGAAGCCGATCGACATGGTAAGGATGGTGCCGGCAAATTGCATGCCGAGCGTATAGAGCCGGGCTATCAATCCATAAACCGCGCCGATCAGGGCCTCGGTGAAGATCAGGCCAAGATAGGTGGCCGTCGGCTCGGAGGCTCTTGGATAAATCTGATCCCAAAGAACCGGCAGCACGGCCATGGACAGGGCGACCGCCACGAACAATCGCACCTGAACCGGCACGCGGCCGCTTCCCAGTCCCGGGAGAACCATCACGCACGTACCCATGCGGCAAAACGCAAGGAAAAGTGCGAGAATGGTCCCCTGCGGGTCTGTAATCATGCGAGAATCGTCCTTTGCGGACAGTCTATCACGAAATGGCGCCCAGTATCTTGATTTCGAGGCCCTTGGCGAGTTCCACATGGGACAGAACCGGCAGGGTCGCGAACAGCCGCTCGATGATCATGCGGACGTAGGAACGCGTTTCCGGCGAGGTGACGAGCACGAAAGGCAGGCCCCGATCCATGAATTCGCGGATGACCTTCGTCGCCTGCTCGCTGAATTCTTCGAGCGTGCGCGGGTCGATGTCGAACTCGACCACTTCGCCCTTGCCGTCGCGCTTGAGCGCCTGATGGAACAGCATGTCCCATTTGTTGCCGAGGCGGAGTACGCGCAGCACGCCGTTGTCGGCGAGGTCGCCGCAGAGCTGCTGCGACATGCGAACGCGCACGTGCTCGACGATCTGCTCCGTCTTGCGCACATGCGGGGCGAGCTCGGCCACCGCTTCCAGGATGAGATGCAGGTTGCGGATCGAAACGCGCTCGGCGAGCAGGAGCTTCAACACCGCCTGAAGGCCGGAATAGGACATGTGCGACGAGCAGATCTCGTCGGCGAGCTTCTTGTATTCGGGATCGAGACGCTCGATCAGGATCTTCACGTCCTTGTAGGAGAGAAGCTGCGGCAGGTTGTTGCGGATGACTTCCGACAAGTGGGTCAGCACCACCGAGACGTTGTCGATCGGGTGGAAGCCTTCGCGCTTCAAGTCTTCGGCGAAGGTTTCGAGGATCGACACCGCCGGCATGCCGAAGGCGGGTTCGCGGATCTCGTCGCCCGGGATGCTCGGCTTGCGGCCGGATCCGGTGACCACGAGAACGTCGCCGACCCGTAGGGCGTTCGACGCGATCGTCGTGCCATGGATACGGATCTGATAGGACTTTTCCTGGATCGAGATGTCGTCGGTGACCTTGATTTCCGGCACCACGAAACCGTACTGCGTCGCGAACTTCTTGCGCATCTTGCCGACGCGGAAGGCGAGTTCCTGGTGGGCGCCAAGCAGCCGGGTGGAGACCTGCTTGCCGAGAGCGAGTTCGATTTCGGACGTCTTGAGAACCGACTTGACCGAATCCTTCTCCATTTCCTTGGTCTGGACGACCTTCTGTTCCTCGTCTTCGCGACGAGCCTTGTTCTCCGCCTCAATACGGCGCGGAACAAGCCAGGCGCCGAAGCCCATCAGGCCGCCGAGTGCCATGAAGGGCAGGAAGGGCAGGCCGGGGATGATCGCCAGAAGCGCCATTAGGCCGGCAGACATCGAAAGGGCGCGCGGATAGCCGCTCAGCTGATCGACGACGGCCTTGTCGGTGGAGCCGGCCGTGCCGCCGCGGGTGACCAGAAGGCCGGCGGCGAGCGAAACGATGAGAGCCGGGATCTGCGTGACGATACCGTCACCGACCGACAGCTTGACGAACACGTCGGCGGCTTCGCCGATCTGCATGTCGTGGCGGAAATAGCCGATGATGATGCCGCCGAAGATGTTGATGGCGGTGATGATGAGGCCGGCGATCGCATCGCCGCGAACGAATTTCGACGCACCGTCCATCGCCCCGAAGAAGGAGCTTTCCTCCTCCAGCTCGGAGCGGCGGCGCTGCGCTTCCTTCTCGTCGATGATGCCGGCCGAGAGGTCCGCGTCGATCGACATCTGCTTGCCGGGAATGGCGTCGAGGGTGAAGCGGGCGCCGACTTCCGCGATACGGGTGGCGCCCTTGGTGATGACGATGAAGTTCACGGTGACGAGGATCATGAAGACGATCACGCCGATCACGAAGTCGCCGGACATCACGAGGCCGGAGAAGCCCTGGATCACGTTGCCGGCCGCGCCATGGCCCTCATGGCCATGCGACAGGATCACGCGCGTCGTCGCGATGTTGAGCGACAATCGCACCATGGTGGCGATGAGCAGGATGGTCGGGAAGGACGAGAAGTCCAGCGGCCGCTGGATCCACAGCGCCACCATCAGGATCAGGACCGAGAAGGCAATCGAGAAGGCCAGGCCAAGGTCGATCAGGAATGCCGGGATCGGCAGGAAGAGGATGCAGAGGATGGCGACGATGCCGCCCGCAAATCCGAGATCGCGACCGTTCGGGGCTACTTTCGGAATGGATAGTGAAGGTGGTTGCGCCATGACTTTCCCGTCTCTTCATGAGATGGCGGCAGGAAGTACTCCTACCAGTTCATGTCCTGCCTAAAGGGCGAAGCTTGCGCGAAGGTGGGTAGATGAAAAAGGATAGGCGGGCGGCAACCGGGTCAGAACCCCGATTGCACCCGCGAAAATACCAGATTGGCGAAAAGATTGATCTGGCCGCCGATAAACGGCGCGGTAATGCCGATCGTGATCATGATGGCGACGATTTTCGGCACGAAAGTCAGCGTCATCTCCTGGATCTGCGTCAGAGCCTGGAGAAACGCGATCAGGACGCCCACGACCATCGCCACAAGGACCGCGGGACCGGAGGCGATCAAGATCGTCCAGATCGCCGCCTGCATGATATCAAGGGCATCGGCTTCATTCATTGCGCCGGCTCCGTCTGCTTAATGTTTCGGCATCATGCCGCGTCGTCTGGTCTCAGGTCGCCGGAGGCGTCGTTGGCGGCTGATTCGAAAGAATGATGCCGGGCTGTATGAGGACCTTATCACCCTTCTCGGTGATCGCCACCAGACCGTCGGAGTAGATTTCCACCTGTTTGATGATACCAGTCGTTTTGTCGTCGGCGCTGGTGACGTACTTGCCGATCATATCGGCTGCCTGCGAGAACGAATTCGCCTGGATGAGCGACTGCAGGTTCGAGTTCATCTTCACGGACTGCTCGACCTGCGAGAAGGTGGCGAGCTGGGCAATCTGCTCGCTCGCGTCCATCGGATCGGTCGGATCCTGATACTTCATCTGAGCGATGAGGAGCTGCAGGAAGTTGTCGTAGTTCAGGCCTGCCGCCGACTGGTCGGACGAGGGTGTCTTGTTATTGCCGGAGGCATAAGGGTTGTTGTTGTTGATCGGGTCTACCGCCACGGTGCTATCTCCTTGCGAATCCGCTCGACGGTTGCCGGCGCGAGTTCCCGATTGTTGAGGATACGGTCTTCGATGGGGTAGAGCGCGCGGATTGCCTTCAGAGCGTCGAAGGCCCGGCCAGATGCAACCATGCCGTCGATGCGCTTGAGTTCCGCCAGCATCTCATCGTCGGTAAAGCAGGTCAGCAGCATTGCTACCGACTTGCGGAACAATGTCGTCGACTGTTCCTTGCCGTCCGGGTTGATGAGCATCATCTGGGCGATAAAGTAGAGCTGCCGAAGCGGCGTCGTCGCATCTTCCGGCTGAAGAACATGGTTCTCCAGAAGGAACGTGACGTCATTGAGAAATTCCAGCGCGACCTTGCGATCAACGCGCAGAACCGCGCCGTTGATAAATATCCGCTCGCCGGATTTCAAAGAGATGCGAAGCGTACTTTTCATTTAAGTCCATCCCTGATGATGGTGGTCACATCGATAATGCCCTGGAAATTCGTCGATTCGCGGTTTCTGATCTTTTCGCATTCCTTCAGTATCCAGATTGCGATCGAGATCAGATCCGCACGAAGTTCATTGGCCAACTCGTTATCCGGATGCTTCAGATCCTCGACAAAACGGATCCAGACACGCCGGGTGTAGAACAAAGCCTCAACCGTGGTGCGCGTATAGTTCTTCTCATCGCGAGCCGCGATCAGAAGATCGATAGAACGATCCAGGGCCTGCCGCTCGCGATCCTTGGCGTTGGCAACGCCGTCCTCCATGATCTCGGCATATGAAAATTGGTACATTCATGTATCCTTCGTCACGAGCCTTCCTTTATTCATCAAAGGAAGTTGGCCAGGCTCAGCTGCTGTATCTTTGCCGTTACTGTATATGCAGTTTCGAGGAGCGTCTTCATCGTGTTGAGACGGGTTGCCGCCTCTTCCGGGTTGACGTTCTCCATGCTTCCAAGGCTGGTCGTCAGAATGTCTTTCTGCGCCTGCAACCTTTCCTCAGCCTTGGAGACACGTTCGGTATAGATCCCGATCGACGTGCGCTGCTGGTTGATGCTGCCCTCGCTGTTCATCGCCTTGTTGATGACGCTCGTGGTGCGATCGGTAACGGCCGCGCGGGCACCCTGGTCCATCCCGGCCTGCAGGTATTCCATCGAGATGATCGATGCGAAAGCGAAGTTGCGCATGCCCTGGCTGTTGGCATTGGTCGAGCTTTCGACCACTTCCGTCGGGCTGATGCGGCTCTTCATGTTCTCGTCGCTGGCATTCGAGAAGTAGGTCTTCCAGAAGTCCTGGCCAGCGACCGCCGCCGGATGCGGCGGGTTCGCCAGCGGCGAGGAACCGTTGAACTTGCTTTCCAGTCTATCCAGGAAGCCGTTCATCTGGGCCTGCGTCATCTGCTCCTTGCTCGGAATGGCATTGTCCGAAAGGTACTGAGTGAGTTCGGCGGCGACCGCAGCCTTGGCCGGCGATGCCGGCGCGAAATAATCCTCCATCGGCTTCACGTCTGAATTGATGCCGGAGAAGATATACTCGCCCTGGACGGCGGTGTTGGCGAAATTCGTGAATGCGTCCAGCGCGTCGGACATGGCCAGGCGCGCGGTCGAGAGGCTCGTTTCGTCGGCCGAGCCTCGGAGCGCCAGAATCGCGCCCTGAATCTTCAAGCCCTGCTCGTTCATGCTCTTGAGCGAAAGCTCAGCGGTTTCGAGACGCTGTGTCGCGAGCGCGGCCGTGGTCAGAAGCGAGTCGGTGCGGGTGATGTCGCGGGAAAGATCGAGAGCCCGCGAGGTGTTGGCGCCAAGCGCGACGCCAAGATCGGCGTGCTTCTGGCTCACGGCCTCCTGGTTCGCCTTCACCATCTCGCGCTGAACGTTCGAGATGGAGTTTCGCATCGTGGTCTGGATCGACAATGTGGAAATGAAAGAGGTCTTCATGATCAGCTCGCAATATCCAAAAGGGCCTTCATCATATCATCGACCGTCGACATGAGTTTGGCGCCGGCCTTGTAGGACTGCTCGATATCGAGAAGCAGGGACAGTTCCTCGTCGAGGCTGACGCCCGTGTTGCTGGAAAACGCCTCAAGACTGCGCGACAGCATGGCCGTCTTCGTCTCGTCTGCGGCGGTCGCTGTGCTGCGAAGCTGCTCGAGCCAGCCCATGGAATCGGCGGCAAAGGAGAGGACGTCCGGCGCATCGGCGATTTCCGTGTCCGTATCGAAAGCCATCGGGCCGGTCAGGTTCTGGTTGTACTTGTCGAGGAGGTCCGCATAGCTGCTGCCGCTCGTGTTGACGATGTAGGGCACGCCGTTGATGCCGCCGTCGCGCACCTTGTCAGGCGTGCCTGCCGGAGGAACGACCACCGGATTGACGAAGATCTTGGAGGCGAGGCCCGGAACGATCGTCCCGGCGGGGGGAATGGCCGTCTGCTGTACGCCTGCGGCATCCTTGTATGTAAAGAGGCCGGTCATCGGGAGCAGTGCGCCGGTCGGTCCGGTTTCCGCAAACGAGGTGATCAGACCGCGGGCGATTTCGTCGAGCTGGCTCTGGAAGGTCGGTGCGATCTTGTCGCGGATCTGCATATGCGCCTGGAGCGAGCCCTTGGCGGTGGTGTTGCCCGAATCCCCGGCCTTGAGCGCCACGCCGTCGATATAGACGCCGTTGCCGCTCGTCGATGCGTCGAAGGCTGCAGTCTGCTGGAATGTTACCTTGCGCGGTACCGCCTCGAACAGCGTCGTGCCGTCCGTGGTGTAGAGCACCATGTCGTTGCCGCCGCGGGTATAGGACGTGACCCCGACGATTTCTGAGATCTTCTTGACGAGGCCGTCGCGCTCATCGAGAGAGTCGTTCGGATCCGCGCCGCTGGAGACCGCGTTCTTGACCTGGTTGTTGACGGTCTCGAACTTCGCAAGCAGCGCATTCAGATCGGTGACGTTCTGCTTGATCTGATCGTCCGCATCCTTGCGGATCTGCTGAAGCTTGTCGGAGGCGATATTCAGGCCGGCCGCAACGTCCCGGGCGCTTGAGATGAAGGCGATGCCGATGCCGGTATCGTTCGCCTTTCCGGCGAAGGCATCGAGGCTGTTGCGGAAGGCGGCAATCAGCTTGGCGGGGGAGAGCTCGTTGTCGTTCCCCCCCATCAGGTTCTTGATTTCCTGCAGGCCGTCCAGCACCGTCCGCTGGCCGCTGGCGATCGACGAACTTGCGATCGTCTGGCGCAGCAGCGGCTCGCTGAAGGATCGTGTAATGTCGCCGATAATGGCCCCGTTGCCGCCGGTCACGACCATTGCGGATCGGCGGGTGTAATCGGGGTTCTGTGCATTAGCGATGTTCTTCGCCGATACAGCCGACTGCGTGCCGGAGTTGGTGAAGATCGACTGTGCCGTAGACAATGCTGATGCGAGCGACATTTTTTACTAACCTCTTGAGACTTATTCTCTCGATCGTCGGTCCGATTATCTCTTCAGATTGATCAGGACGTCCATCAGGTCGGAACCGGTCTGGAAGACCTTGGAGTTCGCGGTGTAGACACGCTGCGATTCGATCATTTCCGTCAGTTCGCTGGCGATATCGACGTTGGAGCTTTCAAGCGCGCCAGAGTAGATCTGGCCGAAGGCGCCAGCCTGCGGGAAGCCGATGGTGACGACGCCCGAGTCGTTGGTTGGCAGGTAGACGTTGCCGTTCTGCGGAAGCAGATTATCGATGCTCGGGACCGTTGCGAGGGCAACCTGGTAGATCGGACGACGACCGCCATCCTGATAGACTGCCGTGACCAGGCCGTCGCCACCGATTTCGACGTCGGTGATCGGGCTCGGCGCATTGCCGTCGATGATGCCCTTGCCCGGGGTAAAGGCGGTCGCGAACTGCGTCATATCCGAGAGGTCGATGGTAATGGTCTGCGCGGGTGTCGCGCCATCGGTGGGGTCGGTGACGGTAAGTTGCTTGTCCGAGCCCGTTATCGGAGGGCCTGCACTGTAGGGGCCGGCTGCCAGCTTATTGGTGTTGGGATCAAACCTCAGCGTTACTGTCGAGGTGATGGCGCTGGCCGGGGTGGCAAGAGCCCCGATGTAGGGGAAGCCGCCATTGGTGGCCTGATCCTGACGATAGACAGTGACTTCCCATTCGTTGGCGGCAGTCTTGGTGTAATAGAAGTCGTAAAGAACTTTCGCGCCGGCATGATCGTAAGCCGTCAGCGAGCTCTTGTTGGTGATGACGCTGCCGGCAACGTTGTCGCTTGGCTTGCTGCCAGCGGGAACGATAGCCGCTCCCTTGTCCAGGTTGGCCGGAAAGCTGCCCGCGGTCGACGGCGAGGACACCATGCCGAAGTCGTTGATGTTGATTTCTTCGAGACCGTTGAAGCCGTTGACGACCGCAGCCGGCGGGTTCGCGCCGTAGGGATAACCCATCAGGTTGAAACCGGCGGTGTTCTTGAGGAAGCCCGTTGCGTCTTTCACGAAGGCACCGGCGCGGGTCAGGTAAGGTGTACCGTTCGGATCGCTAACGATGAAGAAGCCTTCACCCTGGATGGCAAGGTCGGTCGACGACGTAGTGTACTGGATGCCGCCCTGGTCTGCGATGCTGTAGCGGACGTTGGTTTCGACACCGCCGGATGAATACGACCCTTGAGTCGAGGGCAGAACCAGCGTGGAGAACGCCGTGGAAGAACGCTTGTAACCGACGGTGCTCGAATTCGCGATGTTATCGCCGACGGTACCGAGACGGTTTGCCTGAGCGTTCATGCCCGAGACGGCCGTTTTCATCGTGCCGAAAATACTCATAGGAAAATCTCCTTTTTGTCTGATGGAGAGAGTAAGTGGCGGGCCTTGCGTGAAGCTGTCTGCTTACGGTTCCCGCCGAAAATTTGCGGCAAGGCCCTGTTAAGAAATCAGCTCCAGTCGATGCAATAACCAAGGAAACGCTTGGAATCGACCGGATCGAAGCCGAGCTTCTTGCGCAGCTTCTTGCGCAGCTTGCTGATATGGCTTTCGACGACGTTCTCTTCGACTTCCTCGTCGAAGATGCCGTAGATGGCGTTGAAGATCTGGGTCTTGGAAACGCGACGACCGCGATTGGAGACCAGGTATTCGAGGATGCGGCGCTCGCGGCGCGGCAACGCAAAGACGTCGCCGTCGATTTCCGGATCGCGACCGTCGGAGAATACCCGGATCGAACCGATATCGGTGAAATTCGAGATCGCCTTCAGCCGGCGACGGATCGC
Organism: Neorhizobium tomejilense; assembly: GCF_964254135.1. Taxonomy (NCBI): domain Bacteria; kingdom Pseudomonadati; phylum Pseudomonadota; class Alphaproteobacteria; order Hyphomicrobiales; family Rhizobiaceae; genus Neorhizobium; species Neorhizobium tomejilense. Next base: position 197,478 of record NZ_CAXUSO020000001.1, on the reverse strand, counting down.
AGCGGCACGCGCCAGGATCTCGCGGGGATGGATGGGCTTGCGCACCACGTCGTCCACGCCGCTGTCGAAGAAGGCGAGGGTCGCCTCCAGGGATGGCTGATCGCTGACTGCGATCACCGGTGCCATGGACCGGTCCCGGATGGCCCGCGGCAGTTCGAGCGTACGCTCGCCCTGGCCGATCAGGAAGGCTTCAACCGCGGCAATATCCGAGTCAGCCGCCGTACTCACCCATTCGCCAAATTCTTTTGGATCGAACCCCTGGGAAGGAATTCCTTCACGTCCAAAAAGAGATGTGTAACCGTCTTTCACGAGCTCACGCTCATCAACCACTACGATCATTCGTCCGCCTCCGAATCACTTGTGGTGCTTCAATATGTCTATGGGTACGAATCGGCGGAATCCGAGACAAGCTGTGTGAAGTTAACCAAACAAATTAATAGTTGATTAATAACTGCACCGCGATTTGCACTAGATGTAGTGGGTGCACCAAATTCTGACACAAATTTCCGGTGGAAAAATTAACGCATCGTAAAAGAAGGCTTGCATGGCCATTTTTGCCATAAATGCAAGTCGCTGCAATTTTGCGATTCTTTATTTCAGCGATTCAACTAGTGATTGTCTAGCTGGCGCAGAACCGGGAAGCGTTGGAAGTCCACTCTCCGTAGCCTGTGGCGACGAGATTGCTGATCACCCGGCAGACATATTGCTTCTGGGCGGGATTGTTATTCGGTCCGGCATGGTATCGTGCCACGGCCATCGTCCAGGTCTCGTGTTTATCGTGCAGGTTCCGGAGGAACTTTGCGGCGTATTCCACATTGCGTTTCGGGTCGAACATCTCTTCCGGCGAGGAGAAATTTTCACCGTGGAAATGGTGATTGATCTGCATGCAGCCGATATCGATGAGCTTCCTGCCCTGCCGTTTGGCGTCGTAAAAGGTCGTCATCGCCGCCTGCTGCGAGGGAGGGAAATAAGCCTTTCCCTCGACATTCATGGCATAGGCGCTGAGGCTGCCCTTGCGGCCCGTCTCGGTGAGACCGACCGAATAAAGGATGCCTTCCGGTACGCCGTATCTCGCCGCAGCAGCCTGTATTTCCCGCTCGCAGACGCCGGAACTCAAAGGCGCACTGGCCTTCGGTGCGTTGTATGCGAGCGCTCTGACAGGCGTGCGCGGTGTCGCTGGAGCCCTGCTGGGAGGCGTGGCGGGCGCAGCAGTGCCCTGCTGCGCTCCCCAACCTCCGGAACTGAAGAGCGATCCGGCTTCGGCGTCAGAGGTAGAGCTGACCAGGACGAGCGCCACCAGGAGCGGTACCAGCCACATTGTCCGATGCCGCGTCATTTGCGTTCCTCGTTCCCTGATCTGCTCCCTGGCGCTCGCCATTCTGCTGCTGGCCGCGGCCGGCAGCCTGGCCCTGACGCCCGCCCTCGGCCATGGCTTGCTGGCCGCTCTGGCCGGGTTGCCCCTGCTGGTTGCCGGTACCGTCGGAATCCGCCGTCGGCGCGATGCTGATGGTCACCTGCTCGACTGCGAAGCCCTGGGCACGCAGCGCATCCAGGATGCCGCCGCTGTCTTCGCTGAGCTGGCGATAGGCCGCTCGGGTCTCGACGGTCAGATGAACATTGAGTTCTTCGCCGTGAAGCCGCAGCGTGGCCGTCACCGCACCGAGGTCGTGTGGGTTCAACTGCAGCTTCAGCGTATTCACCACCGTGCCGGTGCTGCTCTGGGCCGCTGCGTTCGAAAGCGCCGAACTCGGGCTCATGGCGCCTGCCCAATCGGCATCCCCCGACAGCATCGCCGTGAGATTGGCGCCGTTCGAATTCGGCGCGAGCCCGAGGAAGCGGCGTGCGTCGAGCACGGTGATGTTTTCGGCGGCGCCGCCCGACGGCGATCTGAATTCCGCCGTGCTGCGCTCGCCCCGGCCACCGACGGCCATATCGACATGCTGGTCGGTACGCGCGTTGCTGAAACGGAAGACACGCGTGCCAGGGGCACTCCGGTCCGCATCCACCGGCGTCGAAAGCGGGTCCGCTTCCGCGCCGCCGGCGCCTGCGTGCTTGGCATCCTTCAGGTCGAGGGCATCGACCTCGCGCCCTTCGTCATCCTCACCCTTGGTCCGCTTGTTCTGCTGCCCGGGTGCATTCTTCGATACCATCGCATTGATAGCGCCGGTCGCCTCACCGTTCGTCAAAAGCGACAGCATGTCTGTGATCTTGGCATCGTCTGCGACCAGCATGGAGACGTCGAGATCCTCGCCGCCCTCCGTCTCGGTCTCCGCGTCCTTCTCGGATCTGACGGCGCGCTTGCCCTGAACCTCGTCCGACTTCCGCGCGACGGCTTTCGCGGCCTCGAGGGCCTCGCGAAGCTTCCTTTCGGCGGGGGTCATCTGCTTTTCTTTGAACTCGTTCACCGACGCCTGCTTCACGGCGCCGGCGGAATCTTCCGTCTCCTCGACCGGGCGGCGGAGGGATTGCGGTTTGATGTCGATGATCGGCTTTGGCTTGCCCTGTTTCACGTCGCCAGCCATGCGTTCTTCCGCAGAAGACGCGCGGGCGTCCTCATCCGGCGCGTCGTCGGCATTAGCCGAAGCCGCATCGCGGTCAAAACCGGAAAGAGCGTCGGAGAAGCCGCCAGCTGAACCGTCGGCACCTTTGCGACCGGCAACGCCCTGCTTCGTGGCCGAAGCCGCGTCGGCTGCGCCAGTCTTACCACCACCAAGAATGTCAGTAATCATTTGGAAGCGTTCTCCTCCTTCAGCATTTCGTCGATAGCACTCAATTTCGAACGACCGCTATCGACGAATGTCTGGAAGGCCGGATCGAATTTGGCAGCGGTGCCGGCCATCGGACGTTCCGTGGCGGAGGCAGGCCCAGCGATCTCATTCCTGGGCAACGCGACTGGAGATTTCGCGTCTTCTGTATTGGTCACTTTGATAGCTTTATCTTGTGCGAGGCTGTCGACCGTAGGCCGGCTAACGACTTGCTCCGCCACCACTTTTGCGGCCTGCCGCAAAGCCCTGTCGCGCGGCGAAAGTGTTTCCTCGGGAACGTCGGTTATCGCCTGAATGGCCTGCCCGATGTCCTTCGTCGGGATATTGGCAAATCCGCCGTAAAGCTTCGCGAGCGCCTCGGGCGTCGGAGTTTTGGCAAGCGCTTCGGCCTTTGCGGAGGCGAGACGCGCGAGATCGTTCTTGCCGGCGATCGCAGCCGAACGCGCGATGCGCAGGAAAATCTCACGGCGCCGGTCGGCGTCCATGAATTCCAGCGCTCCGTCGATATCGTCCTCGGTGATCTCACCGAAATGGCCAACAGCCAACTGTACGAAGAAATCCGCAAACTGGCTGGCGTAGGGCGAATGGATGAAACGCCGCGCGTATTTCCGCGAATAGGAGAGCGCCGGCGCCACCATATTGGCATCGACGGTGATCGCCACCGATCGACGCAGCGCGGCTTCCTCGATGATCGTGCCAGGCGCCGTCAAGCGTGCCCAGTCATAAAAAACCAAGGCGCCCTTCGGATCCTTGGCGACCAAAACGTTTCCGCTGACGAGCGAAAGGTAGGGACCGATCTTCTCGTCCCGGTATTCCTTGGCCATTTCGCTGAGGCTTTTTTCGATCAAAGTTCCGCGGCCGCCGAGGTATTTTCTCAGCCCGTCGGCAACACGGTTATCGAAATTGCCGGCGACATCGCGCGAGGCGAGAAATTCGAGCGTTGCGGGATTGCCGCCGCTCATGGCGTAGATCAGCGCCGCGTCGACATTGCGCGGATCTTCGAAGATGGACGGGGGCGCCGTCCGCAGGCGCTGATCGATCGTCCCCAGCATGAAGCGCTGCATTTCCGCCGCCGAATGATCGCCGAGCACGACGGAATCCTGCACGAATTGCAGGGACCGAAGCATCGCATAGGGCGCAAGGTCCGTACGATCCTGAGCCGATGCCGCAGGCGCGAATGCGACCCCGAAAACGAGGCCGACCGCAACCAAGGACTTTATGCCCACAGCCATCACTATCCCTCGTCCGCCTCGAGCAGGATTTCGATACGCCGGTTTGCGGCTGCGAGAGGATCGTCCGCCACCTGGAGACGCCTGTCGGCAAAGCCGGAAACCTGCTTGATGCGATCTTCCGCCAGGCCGCCATGCACCAGCATGTAGTAGGCGCTGTGAGCACGGGACATGGAAAGGCGCCAGTTGTCGTTCTCGGTACCCTTGAACTGACGGCCGTCCGTATGTCCGCGCAGGACGATGCTGCCCTTTCGATCCTTGAGGATCTGGCCGATCTTCTCCATCGCCAGCACCATTTCGCGGCGCGGCACGGCCGAACCGATGTTGAACATCGGATCATCCGCCTGGTCGGAGATCGACACCAGCAGACCGCCTTCGGCAGGCGTCACGACGAGACCTTCCGCGAGCTTGCCGGCGATACCGGAAATCTGCTGCTGGATTTCCTTCTTCAGCTCTTCCGCAGCCTTCAGTTCGGCCTGCTCTTCCGCTTTCGCACCGTCTTCCGGCTTTTGTCCGTTGAGGTTGGCAGGCTTCGTCGCCTGCGCATCCGAGGCCGTCTGCGGTCTATCCATCTGCGTCGGGTCGGGACGCGGGATGGGGATGGGAATGGCAACAGCCATCTGGGTCTGCTGCAGTTGCGTGTTGGCTTCCGTGGATTGCGGCGCCTGCTGGTATTGCGGCGCCTGCCCCATCTGGGCGAGCGGATCGTCGCTCGCCGTGGTCCTCACAGCCTGCTCTGGCCCTTCGGCGCGCGACATTTGCATCTGCCTGGTCCAGAAGTCCGGATCGAAGGGGTCGCGGTAGGCCTGGCCGCCGTCGGCACCGGTCGCGGGGCCGGAATCGCTGGCACCGCCCTCGCCCTTGGCGCTGACATTCGCCTGCTGGCCCACTTGCTGAGCGATCTCGGCAAGAACGGAATAGGGGTTTTCGAAGAAATCCGCCTCGGAGTAATTGGGTTCGTCACCTGACGTCGAGGTCATGTCCTCGCCGGTCGCCGCCGCAGAGCCCTGAACGTTGCCCTCCGCCTTGACCTTCGACTTCTCGCCGTTTTCCTGGCCCTCGGCCGCATCAACCGGCTTTTCCAACCCCTTCGAGGCCGGGGTCTCGTCGGAAAGCTTGATCGGGTTGAAATAACTCGCCATCGAGGCTTTCGTCTCCTCGTTGGCGGCGTTGACCAGCCACATGACGAGGAAGAACGCCATCATCGCGGTCATGAAGTCGGCATAGGCGATCTTCCAGGCGCCGCCATGGACGCCGTCGTCGTGTGCGCCGCCATGTCGCTTGACGATGACGACCTCGTTCTTGCCGTGGTGATGGTTTTCGCCTTCGCTCATCCCAATACCTTCTTCAGACTCGCCAGCCATGCGGACATCCGGGTCACAAGGGCGCTCTCGCCGATGTCGACCGCAATATCCAGGTCAGGCGCTTCGATGTGGCGCAGGAGTGGGGTGGGCTCTCCAAGCGCAGTTTTCAGTTTTTCGAACAGATGCAGCGGGCCCCGGACGGTCAAGGTCCCAACGTCGCCCTCGAGTATTGCGCTGCGGATGATATCCGCCATGTCGGAAATCGCCTTGGCGACGAGCGCTTCGTCGAGAAGAGGCGACAGGATTCTTGCCGTCTGATCGCTGACCGCCTGGGCCGTCAATCCGGCAATGCCCTCAAGTCCGGTCGCGATCATCGCAGCCGCTTCGGTTTCATATTTTTCGCGCAGCGCCGCGATCTCTTCCGCATGCGCGGTCAGAAGCGCCTGCCGCTCGTCATCAAAACGCTGTTGAAGCTCCCCGGACGCCGCGTCATGGCCTTTCGCATAGGCTTCAGCGCGTTCGGCTTCGATATCGACAGGCTCCTCGACAACAGTGGGAAATGCCGGATCGTCTTCGAAGCCATCGCCGAAACCATCGGCCAGCAAGGGCAGTGGTGGGGCCTGCGGCTCGCTGAAATCCTTCAGGTAGCGGGCGAGCGAAGCAGTCATCGAGCGTCCCCCTGCCCTGCCGTCGCCTTTCGTTCGAGGCTCGTCATGAGCCTCCCGAAAGCGCAAATCGTCACCGCTGCAATCATCGTATCATCCCGACAAGGTTGCCATTCGTTTGTCCCGGCGACACAAGACACTTCGCCGGACTTTAGCGGAACGGTAGGAAGTTAAACTTGCGCGAGGATGAAGGGCGGCGGCCGAGTGACCGGCGCCGCGCAGTCTTAACCTTGCCGGAACAACTGCAGGATGTTTTCGGCGTTGGTGTTGGCGATCTGGAGCGACTGGATGCCGAGCTGCTGCTGAGTCTGCAACGCCTTCAATCGTGTCGATTCTTCGTTCATGTCCGCATCGACCAGTCGGCCGACACCCTTGTCGATCACGTCGGTCAGGGAAGCGACGAAGCTTTCCTGCAGATCGATGCGCTTCTGGATCGAGCCAAGGCTCGAAGCGGCGCTCGTCATCGCCAGAAGCTGTTTGTCGAGGAAACGCTCCATCATATCAAGCACTGCGTCGGTGTTCGGCGCTGAGCCCGGGACCATCGTGTTCATCTTTACGACGAGGTCGTTCAGCTTGTTGATGTCGACCGTGGTGACCGACATCCCAAGTTTTCGGTTATTGAGATTGTTCGCAGGGGCCACGACGAAATAATATTTTGTCGTGCCGTCGTCGTGAGCAGGGGTCGTTACCGCCGGTGCCGTAGCCGGATCGGTCGTCGTCACCTGAGCCCACTTGCCTTCCCCGACCTTCAGATAAAAATTGCCGCCGACTGCATAGATGCTCGTGTCGATTGTATTCGCATCCGCGCCCAACGCCATCAATTGGCTTTCGGCGAGAACCGAGACCGCGTAGGACGCGCTCGTTGAACCCATGGTGCCGTTGGAGGTGATCATGTCGACGGCGACTTCGCTCTCGGCGACGAACTTCACGGACGAGTCCAAGATGCCGAGGTTGCCGCCGTTGAGATCGAAAAGGACCGTTTTGGAATCAAGCGTATAATCGACGGTCTTGACCGCGACGTCACCGGAGGCGGTGCGGGTGAACGACGCAACCACCTGTTTGACGACCGGTCTTTCCTGAGCGTTGGTACCGCCGTCGCTGATATAGTCCTGGAGCCAGTTCTCGCCGGAGAAGGTCGCCGAGTCCGAGATGCTCTTCAGCTGTTCCTGAAGCTGGGCGATTTCTTCCTGGATCTTGCCGCGATTGGAGCCGACGCCGTAAGCCGCAACGATCTTGGATTTGATCTCGACAACGGTGTCGATCGCACTTTCCATCGCCGTGTAGGCGGTGTCTACCTTGGCGGCGCCGAGGCCGAGCGCGTCCTGGATGGTCGAGAGCGCATGATTGTCGGAACGCATCGTGGTTGCGATCGACCAGTAGGCGGCATTGTCCGCGGCTGTCTGGACACGCATGCCCGAGGAAACCCGCGCCTGAGTGATTTCCATGTTGCGATCGATCGAGCGCAACGTCTGCAGTGCAGCCATAGCGGCGGGATTGGTCAGGATGCTGGTCATCGGCCGTGCCTCGGTCAAATGGTCTGGAAATCCGGAGTACTTGACCGGAAACGACGAGAGGCATCATGCGTACCGCCACTCAGCATCACAGATGCGGGCGGTCTGTCGTTCTTAACAAATCGTTAAATCGACAGTTATCAAACCCGGTCGAGGATTGGCAAGAAGTTAATGAAGTCTTAACGGCCTATCCGACAACGGTGCAGGTTTCGCGCAAGCCACGCCCCAAAACGCGAAAAACCGCGCCTCTTTCGAGACGCGGTCTTCTTTCCAGAATATTTGCTATCACGTCAGCAGAGCAGGACGAAACCGCTCCTAGCCTAGAGCGCCGCTTACTGACGGAAGAGCGACAGAATATTCTCGGAACTGGTATTGGCGATCGAGAGCGACTGGATCGCAAGTTGCTGCTGGGTCTGCAGGGCCTTGAGCCTGGTCGACTCTTCGCTCATGTCCGCATCCACCAGTCGGCCGATGCCGCTGTCGATGGAGTCGGTCAGCTTGGAGACGAAAGCTTCCTGCATGTCGATGCGCTTGTTGATCGACCCGAGTTTTGCCGTTGCGCTGATGAGCTTTTCGAGCTGACCGTCGACGAACGAGTTGAGAGCGGCCATGAGATCGGCATCGTTGGCCTTGGTACCCATCCCGAGATAGCTGACACCGTTCGAGTTGCGATAGTCATCGAGCTTGGTGATGTCCAGTTCGGAGATGGAGATGTTGGAGGCGTACTTGATGCCTGCGGTTGCCGTTGCACCAGCCGAGAAATCGTATCCCTTGGTGGTGTAGACAGCGTCAATGTAGGCGCCGCCGACCTTGATGAGATAGGTGCCGCCGGTGCCGGACGTATAGATGCCGTTGGTGTCGCCCTTCATGTAGACGCCGCCGCCGACATCCTTCCAGAGCGCGTCCGTTGCGTAAAACGCGGCAGTGTTGATCTTGCCGAAGTAATCCTTGTCGTTGGTCGTGCCATCTTCAAAGTTGATCGCCCGGAAGCCGTTGAAGGAATTGCCGTCGAGCAGGCCGCCGTGACCGCCGCTCAAGTCGAACAGGACGTTCGTTTCGTTCAGAACGACATCCACCGATTTGACGGCGACGTTGCCGTCGGGATCACGGATGAACGAGCTCACAACCTGCTTGACGACCGGGCTGACCGCGTAGATCACGCCCGTGGTGGGGTTGGAGGCGCCGCCGACTTCGGCCTGCAGCCAGTTTTCACCGGAGAACGATGCAGAAGAAGTGATGCTCTTCAACTGGTCCTGCAGCTGCGAGATTTCTGCCTGGATCTTCGCCTTGTCGACGCCGGCTTCCGAGGCGGTAACGAGCTTGTTCTTGATTTCCTTTACGACGTCGACAACGCTTTCCATTGCGGAATAGGCGGTATCAACCTTGGCGGCGCCGAGACCGAGGGCGTCTTGAACCGCGGAGAGAGCGCCGTTGTCGGAACGCATGGTGGTCGCGATCGACCAGTAGGCGGCGTTGTCGGAAGCGGTGCCGACGCGCAGGCCGGTAGAAACCCGGTCCTGAGTGGTCTGCATCTGGCCGTCGATGTTACGGAGAGTCTGGAGAGCAGCCATAGCTGCGATATTGGTAAGAATGCTGGTCATTTTGGTTTGCCCCTTGAATGGCTAGATGGAAGGGACATTTCCGGGATTACACCGGTGAACGTTGGCTTGGCCTGATGCCTGTTAACCTTTTCTTCGTCTTGGTTAACCCATCGTTTCGATGAGCTCAGTTAAGGTGGAAATGGTTAACAAAGGTTAAATGGAATTTACGAAAGTTAACAAAAACTACCGGGACATAAAAAAAGCCGCGCCCCAAAAGGGCGCGGCTTCTTTGTGCCGAATGACGCGTCTTATTAGCGGAAGAGCGACAGGATGTTCTGCGAGTCGGAGTTGGCAATCGAGAGCGACTGGATCGCCAGCTGCTGCTGGGTCTGCAGTGCCTTGAGCCTGGTCGACTCTTCGTTCATGTCCGCATCCACCAGTCGGCCGACACCCTTGTCGATCGAGTCGGTGAGCTTGGAGACGAAGTCCGACTGCATCTCGAGCCGCTTCGCAACGGCGCCGAGCTTGGCCGCCCCGCTGTTCATCGCTTCCAGCTGACCGTCCACGAACGAGGTCAGTGCCGCCATGATATCTTCATCGGTGGCTTTGGTACCCAGACCGAGATAGCTGACACCGCTGGAGTCGCGATAGTCTTCGAGCTTGGTGATGTCGAGGTCGGAAACAGAGATGTCCGAAGCGTACTTGATGCCGCCCGTTGCAGTCGCACCAGCCGAGAAGTCGTAACCCTTGGTCGTGTAGACTGCGTCGATGTAGGCGCCGCCGACCTTGATCATGTAGGTGCCGTTGGAGCCCGAAGAATAGACGCCGTTGGTGTCGCCGCGCATGAAGACGCCGCCGCCGATGTCCTTCCAGACGGAGTTGGTCGCATAATACGACGACGTGTTGATCTTGCCGAAGTATTCCTTCTGGTTCGTCGTGCCGTCGTCGAACTTAATGGCGCGGAAACCGTTGAGGGCGTTGCTGTCGAGCAGACCGCCGTGGCCGCCGCTCAAGTCGAACAGGACGTTGGTTTCGTCGAGAACGACGTTGATGGACTTGACCGTGACATTGCCCTCGGCATCACGGATGAACGAACCGACGAGCTGCTTGGTGAGTTCGCTGGCGGCATAGATGATGCCGGTGGTCGCGCTCTGCGAGCCGCCGATTTCGGCCTGCAGCCAGTTTTCGCCGGAGAACGAAGCGGAGGAAGCGATGCTCTTCAGCTGGCTCTGCAGCTGGGTGATTTCTTCCTGGACCTTGGACTTGTCGACGCCCGGTTCGGAAGCGGCAACCAGCTTGTTCTTGATTTCGGTGACGACGTCGATCGCCGATTCCATGGCGGAATAGGCAGTGTCGACCTTGGCAGCGCCGAGGCCGAGAGCGTCCTGAACTGCGGAAAGAGCGCCGTTGTCGGAACGCATGGTGGTCGCGATCGACCAATAGGCAGCGTTGTCGGAAGCAGTGCCGACGCGCAGACCCGACGAAACGCGGCTCTGCGTGGATTCCATGTCGGTTGCGATACCGCGCAGCGTCTGCAGAGCAGACATAGCTGCAATGTTGGTAAGAATGCTTGTCATTTTAGGTGCCCCTTGAGTGGCTGATTACGAAAAGGGACATTCCGGATTTCACCGGGAACAGCGGTCAGCATCATGCTTGTTAACCATTTAATTTTCTTGGTTAACTCACTGTTTCGATGCTGTTAGGTAACCGCAATATGGTTAATGAATATTGAAGCCGATCGGGAAATTGAGAAAAGCGATTAGGAAATTAAAAAAAGCCGCGCCCGAATTCGGACGCGGCTCTTTTTTAAGTCCATGGCGTGGTCAGCCTCCGCGCCATTTTCCCTGTGTCGATTAACGGAACAGCGACAGGATGTTCTGCGAGTCGGAGTTGGCAATCGAGAGCGACTGGATCGCCAGCTGCTGCTGGGTCTGCAGGGCCTTGAGCCTGGTCGACTCTTCGTTCATGTCCGCATCCACCAGTCGGCCGACACCCTTGTCGAAGGAGTCCGTCAGCTTGGAGATGAAGTCCGTCTGCATGTCGAGGCGCTTCGATACGGCGCCGAGCTTGGAGGCAGCGCTGTTCATCGATTCCAGCTGACCGTCGACGAACGAGGTCAGTGCAGCCATGAGGTCTTCATCGCTGGCTCTGGTTCCGAGGCCGAGATAGCTGACACCGCTGGAGTCGCGATAGTCTTCGAGCTTGGTGATGTCGAGGTCGGAAACCGAGATGTCCGTCCCGTACTTGATGCCGGCCGTTGCAGTCGCACCAGCCGAGAAGTCGTAACCCTTGGTGGTGTAAACCGCGTCGATGTAAGCGCCGCCGATCTTGATCATGTAGGTACCGTTGGAGCCCGAAGAGTAGACGCCGTTGGTGTCGCCCTTCATGAACACGCCGCCGCCGATGTCCTTCCAGACAGCGTTGGTTGCATAATACGCCGACGTGTTGATCTTGCCGAAGTATTCCTTCTGGTTCGTCGTGCCGTCGTCGAACTTGATGGCGCGGAAACCGTTGAGGGCGTTGCTGTCGAGAAGACCGCCGTGGCCACCGCTCAAGTCGAACAGGACGTTCTGTTCGTCGAGGAGGACGTTGATGGTCTTGACCGCGACGTTGCCGTCGGCATCACGGATGAACGAACCGACGAGCTGCTTGGTGATTTCGCTGGAGGCGTAGATGATGCCGGTGGTCGCGCTCTGCGAGCCGCCGATTTCGGCCTGCAGCCAGTTTTCGCCGGAGAACGAAGCGGAGGAAGCGATGCTCTTCAGCTGGCTCTGCAGCTGGGTGATTTCTTCCTGGACCTTGGACTTGTCGACGCCCGGTTCGGAAGCGGCAACCAGCTTGTTCTTGATTTCGGTGACGACGTCGATCGCCGATTCCATGGCGGCATAGGCAGTGTCGACCTTGGCAGCGCCGAGGCCGAGAGCGTCCTGAACCGTCGAGAGCGAACCCTTGTCGGAACGCATGGTGGTCGCGATCGACCAATAGGCAGCGTTGTCGGAAGCAGAACCGACGCGCAGACCGGAAGAAACGCGGCTCTGCGTGGATTCCATGTCGTTGCTGATGCCGCGCAGCGTCTGCAGAGCAGACATGGCTGCAACGTTGGTGAGAATGCTAGTCATATTGATTGCCCCTTGAATGGCTAATTGTAGGAAGGGACATTCCGGACTTCACCGGGAACAGCGGTCAGCATCATGCTTGTTAACCATTTAATTTTCTTGGTTAACTCACCGTTTCGATGACCAAAGAATGAAGCAATATGATTAAGGAACATTGAAGTGATCCAGAGAATAAAAAGGGCCGCGTCCGAATTCGGACGCGGCCCTTTTTGAAGGTCGATGGCGCGGTCAACCGCCGCGCCATTTTCCCTGTGTCGATTAACGGAACAGCGACAGGATGTTCTGCGAGTCGGAGTTGGCAATCGAGAGCGACTGGATCGCCAGCTGCTGCTGGGTCTGCAGTGCCTTGAGCTTGGTCGACTCTTCGTTCATGTCGGCATCCACCAGTCGGCCGACGCCCTTGTCGATCGAGTCGGTGAGCTTGGAGACGAAGTCCGACTGCATGTCGATGCGCTTCGATACGGCACCGAGCTTGGCCGCAGCACTGCCCATCGCTTCCAGCTGGCCGTCGACGAACGAGGTCAATGCCTGCATGAGATCCTCATCGCTGGCTTTGGTACCCAGACCGAGGTAGCTGACACCGCTGGAGTCGCGATAGTCTTCGAGCTTGGTGATGTCGAGGTCGGAAACCGAGATGTCTGCTCCGTACTTGATGCCGGCAGTTGCAGTCGCGCCAGCCGAGAAGTCGTAGCCCTTGGTCGTGTAGACTGCGTCGATGTAAGCGCCGCCAACCTTGATCATGTAGGTACCGTTGGAGCCCGAAGAGTAGACGCCGTTGGTGTCGCCCTTCATGAACACGCCGCCGCCGATGTCCTTCCACTGGGCAGTGGTCGAGTAGATCGCCGACGTGTTGATCTTGCCGAAGTATTCCTTCTGGTTCGTCGTGCCGTCGTCGAACTCGATGGCGCGGAAACCGTTGAGGGCATTCTGGTCGAGAAGACCGCCGCGGCCGCCGCTCAAGTCGAACAGGACGTTCTGTTCGTCGAGGACGACGTTGATGGACTTGACCGCGACGTTGCCTTCGCTGTCACGAACGAACGAACCGATGAGCTGCTTGGTGATCTCGGTGCCGGCCTGAATGATGCCGGTGGTGGCGTTCTGAGTGCCGCCGATTTCGGCCTGGAGCCAGTTTTCACCGGAGAACGAAGCGGAGGAAGCGATGCTCTTCAGCTGGCTCTGCAGCTGGGTGATTTCTTCCTGGACCTTGGACTTGTCGACGCCCGGTTCGGAAGCGGCAACCAGCTTGTTCTTGATTTCGGTGACGACGTCGATCGCCGATTCCATGGCGGCATAGGCAGTGTCGACCTTGGCAGCGCCGAGGCCGAGAGCGTCCTGAACCGTCGAGAGCGAACCCTTGTCGGAACGCATGGTGGTCGCGATCGACCAATAGGCAGCGTTGTCGGAAGCAGAACCGACGCGCAGACCGGAAGAAACGCGGCTCTGCGTGGATTCCATGTCGTTGCTGATGCCGCGCAGCGTCTGGAGCGCGGCCATCGCCGACACGTTAGTGAGAATGCTAGCCATAGTTGATTGTCCCTTTGAACGAAATACATGGAGGGGGACATACCGGACTGTATATATTACCGGCACTTCGGTCCGGCATCATGCCAACTCGGTCTCTTCAATCTGAAGGAACACCAAACCCGTCGTGTGAGCCAAATCTCGCAGCAAATCCTTGCTAAGTTCTTTAAACAGCACGACGACCTGAAAACCGTTCGACCAGTATCATTAACAAACGGTGTACGAAGCGCCCTGACTCCGGGAGGTCGGCTTCATGCAAGCTTGGCTTGCCACGATGCGCGGTGAAGCCGATTTGCCGGGACGCCGGCACAACTTTACTGGAGCGGGAAGCCTTGAAACCCCTGAAGATACAACGGCAATACGTCGCAGCACAAAATCACTTCGACAAAAAAGAATATCACGATGTATTAGGCATCCTGAATAAGCTGCTTGATGTTCACAAGGATCCGAGGCACTACGCACTCCTGGGCGCAACTCTGTTGAAGCTCAAGATGAAGACCGAGGCCGCCCAGGCTTTCCAAATTGCCGGCGAGATGGAATCTCCGCATAAGCTCAAGTACACGCGCGAAGCCATGCGCCTTCATTTTTCCAATAACGACGATATCAACGTCCTGCGCCTCGGTGCGCGCATTCTCAAAGACGCGATTGCCGATCCGGACATGGCTGTCCTGATGTCCGGCGCTCTGATGCGCCAGGAACTGGAAGGCGCCGAAGCCTTCCGCAACACGCTTGCGAGAAGCGACGAACCAACACACCGCCAGCTCGCAGCCCGCTCGATCCGGCTCCAGGATCGGAGCGACGAAGAGAACAAGTGCATCCTCGAGATCTTCGAGAAAGATCCCGAGGATCGGATCGTGCGCAATTTCTATCTCTCAGCCATGAGAGACGCCCTCGATTACGATATCATCCGCAAATACGAGCCGATCCAATTCGAGGAAATCGCCAAAGGCGAATTCGAAGCGATCGCCGACGAGGTGTCGCTCTTCAATCTGCGCTGGTGCGACGATGAAAAAACGAACGCCATCGCGGGCTCCAGAATGGGCGAGAGAAAGCCCAAAAACGCCGCCTCGAAAAGGCACAACATGCCGCACCGCTGGGGCAGCAAGCTGCGCATAGGCTATCTTTCGGCCGACCTTTGGACGGAACACGCCGTCATGAAGGCGCTTCGCGGCATATTGGAATCGCACGACAAGAGCCGTTTCGACGTCACGCTCTTCTGCAACGCTCCTGCCGAACGGCTGCGCAACGACAACAACGCCATCCGCGAGGAATGGGGTAGAGTTGTCCGGATTCGGGGCATGACGGATGACGAGGCGGCCGAGGCAATCAAGGCCGAGAATATCGACATCCTGGTCGACCTGCAGGGGCATACCGCGGAAAACCGGGTATTCGTGATGAACCGCCAGACCGCACCGGTGCATGCGACCTGGCTCGGCTATCCGGGCACCGTGGTCAACGTCGACATCGACTACCTCATCGCGGACAAAACGGTGGTGCCGGAAAGCTCCTTCCAACACTACTACGAGAAGGTCTGCTGGATGCCCGAGACGTTCTTCCCGAACGAAGCGGTCCACCGCCCGATGCCGCAGCCGATCGATCGGGCGCTCTGCGACATGCCGCAGGACGCCTTCATCTTCTCGTGCTTCCACAGCCACTGGAAATTCACGCCCGCAACCATCGACCTCTGGGTCCGCGTCCTCAAGGAAACGCCGGAGAGCTATCTGTTCCTGATCTGCCGCGAACGGTTCGGTGCTCGAAAGAACCTGATCAAGGCCTTTGCGGAAGCTGGCATCCCGGAGAGCCGCCTGATGTTCGGCGATCGCGTCAACAACTATGCGGCCTATATCAACCGTATCGGCCTGACCGATCTCGGTCTCGACACCTATCCGTATAACGGCCATACCACGACCTCCGAAAAGCTCTGGGCCGGGCTGCCGATGCTGACCCACAAGGGTAAGAACTTCGCATCACGCGTCAGCGAAAGCCTGCTGAATGCACTCGGCCTGCCGGAAATGGTCGCCGATGATCGGGATGACTTCGTTCGCCGGGCGGTCCATTATTACAACAACCGCGAGGAGCTCGCCGAGGTGCGCAAGCGGCTTGAGGCAAACCGCTTTACGCATCCGCTTTTCGACGCCGAACGATATTGCCGGCATCTTGAAACCGCCTACACGATGATGGCCGAAAAGGCCAAGGCCAGGATCAAGCCCGACCACTTCAGCGTCCCGGCCCTTCCCCCGCGGGAAGGCCCGTTCAGCTTCCGCAAAAGCTGATATCCGAACCAAAAAGAAACGGCGGGAAATTTCCCGCCGTTTCCATTTCAGCAGGTCTGCGTTTAGTTGAAAGAACGAACCAGACTGCCGACCAGCAGGTTCCAGCCGTCGATCAGGACAAAGAAAAGGATCTTGAAGGGCAGCGAGATCGATGTCGGCGGCAGCATCATCATCCCCATTGCCATGGTGATTGCTGCGACGATCATGTCGATGACCAGGAACGGCAGGATGATCAGGAAGCCGATTTCGAAACCGCGCCGTATTTCCGAAAGCATGAAGGCAGGGACCAGGACGCGGTAGTCGACGGCCTGCGGTGTGCCGACAGACTGGTTTCGCTCCCGGGCGATTTCGACGAAGAGTTCCAGGTCCTTGTCGCGCGTATTGGCGGACATGAACACCCTGAACGGCTCCGCGATCCGCTGAACCGCCTCCGCCTCGGTGACCCGGTTCTGAAGAAGCGGCTGGACACCCTCGTTCCACGCCCTGTCGAAGGTGGGCGACATGACATAAAACGTCATGAACAGCGCCATCGAGACCAATATCATGTTCGACGGAGCGGTCGACAGGCCCATGCCCGAGCGCAGGATGGAGAAGGCGATCACGATCCGTGGAAAGCTCGTGACCATGATCAGGATGCCGGGGGCGACGGAGAGAACCGTCAACAGCCCGAAAGTCCGGATGATCCACGCGGCTGCGGAACCATCGACCGGCAGATTGAGAAGATCCGCCGGCGATTGCTGGGCGAGCGCGAGCCCGGGTGCCGCCATCAGAGCGACGAACAGGTAGATCAGCCGAATCATGCGATCACGAAGGTCCTTTGCGTCATCTTCGATAGTCACCCGGACCAATGCAGGTCAACACCTGCGGGCCGCGTGCGGGGACTCGTACACAGAAAGGAGACCGCGCTGGCCGAACCACGATGCCTGGGCTGCCGACGCGACCATCATTCAGCTTGGCGCAAGTCTGGTCGCATAGCCTCAATCCAGGAATAGCTAATGGACGTGCAGAGCCTGGAAAAGTCCCATTCCGGCTCTGACGTCGATCGGAAGCGCCTCGGAACCCTGCCGCTGAGCGTCCCTTGCTTGCGGCGGACCCGCTGCGTGTTCGAACAAATCAGGTCGAGGAAATTCGGTGTCTTCCATCAAACTCAGCATATGCATCCCCACCTACAACCGTGAGAAACACCTGCACGATTGTCTGGAACGGTGCCATCGCGATTTCCGCTTCGATTTCCCCTATGAAATCGTCATTTCCGACAACGCCTCGACGGACAATACCGGCGCGGTCGCCAAGGAATTCATCGAGCGGGGAATGCCGATCCGCTACGTCAGGGGCGCGGAGAATGTGGGGATGATCCCCAACATGAGCAGCTCCCTGCGGCTGGGACGCGGCGAATACCTCCTCTACCTCGCCGACGACGATCGCCTGATCCCACAGGAAGTCGCCAATATCGTCGCTTACCTCGACGAAAATCCGAACATCACCGTCTGCCATGCGCCGTGGGCGATGTATGACGGCATCAACGAGGTCGAGGGCGGACTGTTCTACACGGTCAACGAAGACAAGGTTTTTCCGCAGAAAAGCTTCGCCGAAGTTTTCAACTATATGTTCCGGGGCCACATCTTCCCTGAAATCGGCATCTACCGCGCCAGCGCTTTCCGGTCCTCATGGGTTCCCAGGGATATCTGCTTCTACCCCTTCCCCATGCTTGCCCACTTCCTGGACCAGGGCGACATCGCCTTCCGGAGAACGCCCTTCTATCGCCAGGTCATCGCATCCAACGTCGAACGCGATCGCGTCCAGGGGGGCGCTCAGATCGCGGCAACCGGATGGGACCAGTATCGTGGCGGCCTGGAATACTTCCTCTACTTCGCATCGAAACGCGGCAAGGTCGGCACTTCGCCCGACGAACGCGCGACCCAGGAGCATCTCTGCAGAAACTTCACGCTGCAGCGAATGGCCGTCTCGATGCGACTGCTCGTCGGCATGCGCGAATACGTGAAGGCGTACGAGGTCTATACGAGAATGGTCTTCGGAGGCTTCGACGAGCATCCGGAAGTCATGTCCTTCAAGGAAGGCGGATTGCTTGCAACGGCGCTGCAGACCCTTTCCTGGCAGTTGGGGGTAACTGCGGGCATCGAGAACCTCGTCATCTCCGGATATCCGGATATCGTAACCCTCAAGGAACGGCTCCAAAGGGTAAGGTTGCCTTCGCGACTGGAGATCATCGACGAGCCGGTGGAACCTACACCCGCGCAACTCGAGAACACAGCGATCCTGGTGCATCTGCCGGAAGAGCGGGCCCGTTTCGTCGAGATGGGTTATCTGCCCAACCTCGTGTTCGCCCAGGACGATCTGATCAGGACCATTTTGCTTTAGCGCACGAAGGCGTTTAGCCCGATCGCCGGAGAAGCCCCATTCGCATGGTTTGCTGACGGTCGTCGTTCAATGATAGGCCGTCAGTTACGGAGAGACGGAATTGAAAGCTGTAATTCTCGCCGGTGGGTTGGGAACCCGCATCTCTGAGGAGACGCATCTCAAGCCCAAGCCGATGATCGAAATCGGCGGACGGCCGATCCTCTGGCACATCATGAAGCTCTACTCCGCCCATGGCGTGAACGAGTTCATCATCTGCTGCGGATACAAGGGCTACGTCATCAAGGAGTATTTCGCGAACTACTTCCTGCACATGTCGGACGTCACCTTCGACATGGCCTATAACGAAAAGCAGGTCCATCGCCGCAGCGCCGAGCCCTGGAAAGTCACGCTGATCGATACCGGCGAAGCGACGATGACCGGCGGCCGCCTGAAGCGGGTTTCCGAATATCTGCGCAACGAGGAAAGCTTCTGCTTCACCTATGGCGACGGCTTGAGCGACGTGAACATCACCGAGCTCGTCAAGTTCCATCGGTCGCACGGCAGGAATGCGACGGTTACCGCAGTGCATCCGCCCGGCCGCTACGGTGCGCTCGAACGTTCCGGCAACCAGGTTACCGGCTTCGTGGAAAAACCGCGCGGCGACGGCGGGATGATCAATGGCGGTTTCTTCGTGCTTTCGCCGAAATGCATCGATCTTATCGAGGGCGACAACATTCCGTGGGAATCTGCGCCGATGGCGAACCTTGCCACGATGGGCGAATTGATGGCCTACGAGCACGAAGGTTTCTGGCAGCCGATGGACACGCTGCGGGAAAAGAACCTTCTCGAAGACCTCTGGGCCTCCGGAAAAGCGCCATGGAAAATCTGGCCGTGACCGGCGGGGCTCGTCCGGACCGCGGTTTCTGGGCGGGTAAACGCGTTGTTCTGACAGGGCATACCGGCTTCAAGGGAGCGTGGCTTTCGATCTGGCTCGGACGCCTCGGCGCCGAGGTCACAGGCATTGCCCTGCCGCCCGAAACCCAACCGAGCCTTTTTGCGCTCGCGCGGCCTGATCTCAAGGAAAGCCATTTCCAGGATATCCGCGACGCCGCCAGGCTTGCCGAACTGGTGCGCTCCGCATCGCCCGAGATCGTGATGCATCTCGGCGCCCAGGCCCTGGTGCGCCCGAGCTACCAGGATCCGCTCGGCACATTTGCGACCAATGTGCTCGGAACGGCCAACCTGCTCGAGGCGGTCCGTTCGGTTCCGTCGGCGCGCGTGATCGTCGCGATCACCACCGACAAGGTCTACCGCAACCTCGAACACGCCTTCCCTTACCGGGAGACGGACCATCTCGGTGGACATGATCCCTACAGCGCCAGCAAGGCTGCGTCCGAGATCGTCATTGCGAGCTATCGCGATTCGTTTCTGCGCGAAAAAGGCGTCGCGGTCGCCAGCGCCCGGGCCGGCAATGTGATCGGCGGCGGCGACTGGTCGGCCGACCGTCTGCTGCCGGATGCGGTCCGCGCCTGGCAGTCCGGTAATACCCTCAGCGTCCGGCGGCCGGAGGCAAAGCGCCCCTGGCAGCACGTGCTCGAACCGCTCTCTGCCTATCTCGTGCTTGCCGAACGGCTGTGGAGCGATCCCGCGATTGGGGACGCCTTCAATTTCGGCCCGATCAGCCATGAGGCCGCGCCAGTGCGCCAGGTGATCGACATCGCCCGCGCCTCCTTCGGCCGCGGCGAAGTGCAATATGGCGACGGCACCGAAGGACCGCACGAAGCGGGCTGGCTTGCCTTGGAAACGGCCAAGGCGCGGCATATGCTCGACATCGAACCGCGCTGGTCGCTGGCGGAGGCTGTCGACCGGACGATGAAATGGTATCGTGCGCAGAATGACGGCGCCGACGCACGCGCCCTTTGCGAAGCCGAGATCGCCGAATACGAGGCACGCCATTGAGCCGCTTCACCGTCACCGATCTGCCGCTTGCCGGCCTGAAGCTCGTCGAACGCCAGAACCTCGGTGATCCGCGCGGCTTCCTGTCGCGCATGTTCTGCGCCGACGAGCTGGCGCCGGCAGGCTGGGCAAAGCCGATCGCCCAGATCAACCTGACGATGACGGCGCGGCAAGGCACCGTGCGGGGCATGCATTTCCAGCATCCGCCGCATGCGGAGATGAAACTGGTCAATTGCCTGCGCGGCGCGGTCTTCGATGTCGCGGTGGATCTCAGATCCGGTTCCCCGACCTTCCTGAAATGGCATGCCCAGGAGCTTTCGGCCGAGAACCGCCGCTCGCTGTTGATCCCGGAAGGGTTCGCGCATGGCTTCCAGGCGCTCACCGACGATTGCGAACTCCTCTATTTCCATTCGATGCCCTACGCATCCGGTTCGGAAGGTGCGCTGAACGCGCAGGATCCGGTTCTCAACATAAGCTGGCCGCTGGAGATCACCGAAATGTCGGATCGGGATCGCGGTCATTCCTTCCTGACATCACAATTCACGGGACTGACGCCATGAACTGCCGCCACTGCGGTACCGCACTTCGCTGCGATTTCCTGGACCTCGGCTTCGCGCCGCCGTCCAATGCGTATCTGACGGCCGAGGACCTCTCCAGGCCGGAAGTCTATTTTCCCTTGAGGCTGCAGGTCTGCGAAGAATGCTGGCTGGTTCAGACCGAGGACTATGCCTCGGCCGAATCGCTCTTCAGTGCCGAATATGCGTATTTCTCCAGCGCATCGACGAGCTGGCTCGCCCATGCAGCCCGTTATGTCGAGATGATCACCTCCCGTCTCGGCCTCGGCCGGGACAGCATGGTCATCGAGGTCGCATCGAACGACGGTTATCTCCTGAAGAACTTCGTCAAGGCCGGCATACCCTGCCTTGGCGTCGAGCCGACGGCGAGCACCGCCGAAGCTGCCGAGGCGCTCGGCATTCCGGTCCGCCGGGAGTTCTTTGGGGAGGCGCTCGGCAAGCAATTGGCCGGCGAAGGTAAGGCTGCCGATCTCATCCTTGGCAACAACGTCTACGCGCATGTCCCCAATATCAACGATTTTACACGCGGCCTGAAGGCGGTGCTGAAAGCCGGCGGCACGGTGACGCTCGAATTTCCGCATGTGATGCGGCTCATCGAGCACAATCAGTTCGATACGGTCTATCACGAGCACTTCTCCTATCTTTCCCTCTTCACTGTCGGAAAGATCTTCAAAGCGGCGGGCCTGCGCGTCTTCGACGTAGAGGAATTGCCAACCCATGGCGGCAGTCTGCGCGTCTATGCCTGCCATCAGGGTGATTCGCGCCAGGCGACCGAAGCCGTCACCGCGTTGCTCGGCGAAGAACAGCGCCGCGGCCTTCAGACTTCGGCCACCTATGCCGACTTCCAGGCCAAGGCCGAAAAGGTCAAGAACGACGCGCTCGCCTTCCTGTTGGACGCCAAGCGCGAGGGCAAGACGGTCGCAGCCTATGGCGCCGCAGCCAAGGGCAACACGCTGCTCAATTTTGCCGGCGTCAAGCCGGACCTGCTGCCCTATGTCTGCGATGCCGCAGCGGCCAAGCAGAACAAGTTCATGCCGGGCAGCCATATCCCCATCCTGCATCCGGACGAGATCGTCGCGCGCCGGCCGGACTATGTGATGATCCTGCCCTGGAACATCGCGACCGAAGTCCGCCAGCAGCTGGCTTCGCTTGCCGATCAGGGCACCAGGTTCGTAACCGCCGTGCCGGAATTGAAGATCATATGACCCCACTCGTCCTGCTCACCGGGGGAACAGGTTTTGTCGGCCGGCAGGTGTTGCGGGCGCTGACCGAATCCGGTGCGCGCGTCCGGGTGGTTTTACGCGAAGGATCGGCGGAAAGCCGGCTTGGCGATCTCTCGGCTGTCGAGAGTATCGTGCGGACGCCGGACCTGTTCCGCGAATCAGTTGAGTGGTGGACCAATGCCCTCGAAGGCGTCGATACGGTCGCGCATGTCGCGTGGTATGCCGAACCCGGCAAATATCTGCAGTCGCCGGAAAACATCGTCTGCCTCGAAGGCACGTTGCGGATGGCGCAGGGTGCAGCGCTTGCCGGCGTCAAACGGTTCGTTGGCGTGGGCACATGTTTCGAATACGACCTCTCGGCGGGCATGCTCGCCACCGACACGCCGCTGCGTCCGATCAGCCCCTATGCCGGTGCCAAGGCCGCGGTGTTTCTGGCCCTGTCGCAATGGCTGCCGCTGCACCAGATCAGCTTTGCCTGGTGCCGGCTCTTTTATCTTTTCGGCGAGGGCGAGGACGAGCGGCGGCTGTTTCCCTATCTTCGGACGCAGCTTGCCGCCGGCAAACCGGTGGATTTGACCAGCGGCAACCAGATCCGCGACTTCCTGGACGTTCGGGAAGCAGGAAGGCAGATCGCCGATATCGGACTTGGCGACAAAACGGGAGCCACCAATATCTGTTCCGGAATTCCGGTCACGGTGCGGCAGATAGCCGAGCGGTTGGCCGACGAGTATGGTCGCCGCGATCTCCTGCGATTCGGCGTTCGTCCCGACAATCTGGTGGATCCTCCCTGCGTTGTGGGATTAACGAGGTGATGACATGACGACGAAAGATACCCTGCTGCTTTACGAACAGCCGCAGTTGCCGACCTTCCAGAACCGCGTTTATCCCACGGCAGCGGAAGCCAAAGGCTGTGCCAAGGGCGATATCCGCCTGGTGCAGGACATGAAGACGGGCCTCGTCTACAATGATGCGTTCGACCCCAAGCTCATGGACTACGACGGCAATTACAATAACGAACAGGGTGTCAGCCGGCACTTTCACCAGCATCTGGAAATGGTGGCTGGCATTGTCGAGCGGACGATGGGCCGTGAGAACCTGGTCGAAGTCGGCTGCGGCAAGGGCCTCTTCCTCGAGATGCTGCTTGAAAAGGGCTTCGACCTCACCGGGTTCGACCCCACCTACGAGGGCACGAACCCGCGCGTGAAGCGGCATTATTTCGAGGCCGGCGTCGATGTCCAAGGCGAGGGGCTGATCCTTCGCCACGTGCTGGAGCATATCCAGGACCCGTATGATTTCCTCGTCGAGCTCTGCAAGGCGAACGGCGGCAAGGGCCGCATCTATATCGAGGTGCCCTGCTTCGACTGGATCATGGAACATCGCGCCTGGTTCGACGTGTTCTACGAGCACGTCAATTATTTCCGCCTGTCCGATTTCCATCGGATCTTCGGCAATGTCATCGAAAGCGGTCGGGTTTTCGGCGGACAGTACCTCTATGTGGTGGCCGAGCTGGACTCGTTGCGGCCGCCGGTGCGTGAAGAAACCGATCGCGTCGCGTTTCCCGCCGACTTCACCCGCACGCTGGGCGACCGAATTGCCGCCGGCGACAGTTCGGCGATCTGGGGCGGCGCGTCGAAGGGCGTGACTTTCTCGCTGCTGAAATCACGCCAGGGGCAGCCGGTCGACATGGTCATCGACATCAATCCCGCCAAGCAGGGAAAATTCCTGCCGGCAACCGGCCTGATGGTGCAATCGCCGGAGCACGCATTGGCGAAACTTCCCCACGGCTCGACCATTTACGTCATGAACTCCAATTATCTCGAGGAAATTCGAATGCTGTCTCACAACGCTTACACCTATGTGGGGATCGACAATGAGTGATTTCACCAAGGAAGTTGAAGCCCGCGTCGCGGCCGTCCCGGGAAACAAGGAGCTGAACGACAGCGCCGCGCAGTTCATGCGCACGTCGATCGCCTCGCAATATTCCTACAACTATTTTTGGCTCGGCCGACCGATCATCCAGTATCCGCAGGATATGGTCGCCATGCAGGAGCTGATCTGGACGGTAAAGCCCGACCTGATCATCGAAACCGGCATCGCCCATGGCGGCTCCCTTATCCTCAGCGCCTCGATGCTGGCTTTGCTGGAACTGTCGGAAGCCGCGGAAAAGGGCGAGGTCGTCGATCCGGCCAAGCCGAAGCGCAAGGTTCTCGGCATCGACATCGACATCCGCCCCCATAACAAGCAGGCGATCGAGGCCCACCCGATGGCGTCGCGGATCGAAATGATCCAGGGCTCCAGCATCGCGCCCGAGATCATGGATCAGGTCCGCAAGGTCGCTGCCGGTTATTCGCGTATCCTGATCAGCCTCGACAGCAACCACACGCATGAGCACGTTCTCGAGGAACTCAAGCTCTATGCCCCGCTCACCAGCGTCGGCAGCTATTGCGTCGTCTTCGACACCGTCGTCGAGGATCTGCCGAAGGAACTGGCCGGCGATCGTCCCTGGGGACCGGGCGACAATCCGAAAACGGCCGTCTTCGAATATCTGAAGACCCATCCGGAATTCGAGATCGACAAATCGGTAGAGAACAAGCTGCTGATCACCGTCGCCCCGGACGGCTTCCTGAAGCGCCTGCGCTGAACGAACAGACCTCCTTCCGGCGAAACCGGAAGGAGGTCCCGACCGGACAGAGATCCGAGCAAACAAAAAAGCGGCCATTTGGGCCGCTTTTTTTCGTGCGTTGTCTTTGAAACCCGCCGCTATTCGATCACGAAAGAGCGGAACATCACCTTGGCGACCTTGCCCTGCGAGCGAAGATCGACACGTTCCTTGATATCGTCCTTGAGATACTGGAAGCCGCGCGGACCCTCGATCTGCTGCAGCGAAACGGTGCGCATGTAGGCGAGAATATCCTGGTGGATATTTTCCGCGAGTGCCAGTTCCGGCGGGCCCGAGAACGCAAGCGCGACTTCGAGCCGAATCCAGTTTTCGGACGGATAGGCGAGATTGGTGGTGATCGGCTCGAGGAGAACGACGCCGTTGGCCGCGGTGGAAATATGGGGAAGCCCCTCTTCCTTTTCGCCGGCCTTGCCGTGCTCGCCGCCGGCTGCCGCCGTCTCGTGCTTCTGCGCCGCGTTCGGATCCTTCGGCGCGATCATGCCACCGACGACCCAGCCGCCACCGGCGCCGATCACGGTCAGGATCGCGACGCCCGCGATGACCATGATGGTGCCGTTCTTCTTTTTCTTAGCGTCGGCCGCCTGTGCTTCATCCGCCATGGTCTTCAAACCTTCACATCAAGAGACCTTCGCCCAGGTCCGTCAGAAGGGCGAGAACATATCGACGACCTGCTGACCGACCGGCGGCTGCTGGACTTCCGTCAGGCGGCCACGGCCACCGTAGGAGATGCGGGCCTCGGCGATCTTGTCATAGGAGATCATGTTGGTGGAATCGACATCCTGCGGCCGGACGATACCGGCAACGTTCAGAATGCGGATTTCGTGGTTGACGCGTACTTCCTGCGAGCCGCTGATCAGGAGATTGCCGTTTTCGAGAATGCCGGTCACGACGGCAGCCACGAGCAGCTTCAGGCTTTCGGCACGCTTGGTCGTTCCCTTGCCCTGAGAATCCGTGCTCGAATCGGTACCGAGATCGCCGGTCGTGCCCGCCTTCGGAGTCCAACCGAACAGGTTGCTGAGGTTGGCACCCCAGGTCAGGCTGGTCGAATTCGTGCGGTTGCGTTCCGTCTCGTTGTCGAAGGATGCCTTGTCGTTGATCTTGATATCGACCGTCAGGATGTCGCCGACATTCAAAGCGCGCGAATCCTTGAAAAGCGCAGCCTGATTGTCGCTCCACAGCGAATAGCCGCTGGCCATCTGCCGCGGCTGTTTCGGATAGGACGACATCTGCGGCGCCTGCGCATATTGCAGGCCGCTGCCGATCGGGCTCATGGCCGGCGCATTGCCGATCTCCTTGATCGTCTGGCTCGAACAACCAGCCAGAAACAGAACGGCCATGATGGCGGGAATGCGTTTCGTCATGAGGGCACTTTCGGAACATTGGGAGCGCGTGCTTTCGACGTATTGGGGTCGGAAGCGCTTGAGATGATCGTGGAGATCATGCCGGCCTTCTGCGGGTCCATTTCCGCGAGGAAAAGGGCCGACTGGCGGGCCGGAAGCTGCATGATGATCGCGGCTGCGACCTCCATGTTCATTTCTCCGAGCTGCGGTGCTGCCGCATCCGGTTTCATCGTCTTGAAGATGTCGACCAGACCGGCTTGAGCGCGCGCCAGGAAGTCGTTGCGGCGCTTCAGCCAGTCCTGGTATTCGGCGGTACGATCCTGGAGAGCCTTGATGCGGTCGTCGACCTCGGCCTGCAGCTTCTCAAGCTCCTGCTTCTGCAGGAGATAACGCTGGTCCCGCGCGGCATCGGCGATATTGGTGCAGAATTTCTGGATCTCGTCGCTGGTCGACGCTTCGGTGACCGGCGCCGGCTGCTGCGCTCCGACCTGGGAAACCAGCATCAGGACAGCGGCAGCGGCGAGGACGCGACGAGCGAGCGTCTTGGATACGGAAATGGTGAATAGCGTCTCGGTCATTGCAGGACGAGCTCCGCTTGAAGGGCGCCGGCGGACTTGATGCCTTGCAGGATGGCTATGATGCCGTCCGGCTTGACGCCGATGCTGTTGAGACCGGCGACCAAGGTCCGCAGATCCGGACCGTTGAGGAGCGCGACCTGGCCGCCGTCCTTCATCGCCATGATATCCGTCTGGGGCTGAACCGCCGTCTCGCCACGCGAGAAAGGTTCCGGCTGGATCACCTGCGGGGTCTCCGTGACCTGCACCGTCAGCGTTCCGTAGCTCACTGCAACGCGCGAGATCTTCACATCCGCGCCGATGACGATCGTGCCGGTTCGTTCATTGACGACGACCTTGGCCGGCGTATCGGTTTCGACCACGAGGTTCTCGATCTCGGCCATCAGCCGCGTCAGATCGGCGGACTTCGGCTTTTGAACGATCACTTCCTGGCTGTCGCGGGGTTCTGCGATCGGGCCGCCGTACCGACGAGCCGCGAAGCTGTTGACGATGTCGGAGACGCGCACTGCGGTCGAGAAGTCCGGATTGCGGAGCTGCAGGACGAGGTTTACCGAGTCCTTGAACTTCGAGGGCAATTCACGCTCGACGATCGCGCCGTTCGGAACGCGGGCCGCCGTCGTCACACCTTCGGTCAATGTCGCCGCCTGGCCCTGGGCCGAGAAGCCGGACACGACAAGCGCCCCCTGGGCCACGGCGTAGATCTGGCCGTCGGCGCCGGAAAGCGAGGTCATGACCAGCGTGCCGCCGCGCAGAGAGGTCGCGTCGCCGAGCGAGCTAACCGTGACGTCGATGCGGCTGCCGGGGCTGGCGAAGGGAGGCAGGTTGGCCGTGACCATGACGGCCGCGACGTTCTTGGCGTTGGACTGGCTGCCCTGGGTCGAAATGCCGAGGTTCTGCAGCATCGCCTTCATCGACTGGTCGGTGAAGGGAGACGAGCGCAGGCTGTCGCCCGAGCCCTGAAGACCGACGACGAGGCCGTAGCCGATCAGCTGGTTGTCGCGGCCGGCCTGCAGGGACGCGATGTCCTTGATGCGGGCGGTGACGACATAGGGGCCGTCGGCGGACGCCGGCGCGCCGCCCAGGAGGGAGCCGATCACGGCAAGCGTGAGGAAGAGACGGGTTCTCATTTCGCCATCACCTGGATCGTCCCATCGGCCATGACGGTACCGCTGACCGTGACACCCGAATCGATGTTGCGCACACGAATGACATCCCCGACAGCCGCGTTCTCGAGCGGTGCGCCGGAGGCCGAAATCGTCATGGCGCCAATGGTGAAGGTCAGGCGGACCGACTTGCCGCGAGTGACCGCGAAGGCTTCGCGAAGCGCCGAAACCGGAACGGTGCGCCCGGCCAACAGCGTGCGCTTTGCCACCATGCCCACGACCTCCTCGGTCCTGCGGGCATAGTCGCCGCCCAGATTCGGATTGGTGACCTGCACCTCCTCGACCCTGCCCTCGGTGATCTCTTCGCCGGGATAAATGGTCTGGACCGGCACAACGGCCGTCCCCATACCGGCGAGGACCGGCGAGCCGGTTGCGGCAAGAAGAGCTGTCAGGAGCCGCAAGCCAAGCCTGGCGCCAATCGCATTTTTCCGGCGAAACTTCATGTCTGCCCGTCTCCTGGTTATTATTTCAGGTTCTTGCTGACGATCGTAGCCATCTCATCGGCGGTGGTGATGACCTTGGAGTTCATTTCGTAGGCGCGCTGCGCGGAGATCAGATCGGTGATCTCCCGGACGGCGTCGACGTTCGAACTCTCCAGATAACCCTGTTTCAGATAACCGAAACCAGGATCCTCGGGGGCTGCAACGATCGGTTCGCCGGATGCGGCGGTCTGCGCAAACAGGTTGTCGCCGAGCGGCTGAAGGCCGGCCTCGTTGACGAAGTTGGCGGTGGTGAGCTGGCCGATCTCGGTAAAGTCCGGGGAATTGCCGATGCGGACCATGACCTGACCCGTACGGGTGATCTTGGTTTCGCTGACGTCTGCCGGGAAAGTGATGTTCGGCACGACCGCATAACCGTCGATCGTGACCAGCTGGCCGTCGGCGTTCTTGTTGAAGGCGCCGGCACGGCTGTAGAGCGTCTGGCCGTCCGGGGTCTGGATCTGATACCAGCCGCGGCCGACGATCGCCACGTCGAGATCGTTCTCGGTGTGGGTCAACTCACCCTGCGTGTGGATGTTGCGGACAGCCGAGGTCTGCACGCCGAGACCGATGTTCGCGCCTTCCGGCACGATCGCCTGGTTGGCGCGGTTCGGCACGCCCTGGGCGCGCTCGCTTTGATAGAGAAGATCGGAAAACTCGGCGCGGGCGCGCTTGTAACCGGTCGTGTTGATGTTCGCGATATTGTTCGCGATGACTTCGAGATTGGTCTGCTGGGCATCCATGCCCGTTGCTGCGACGGAAAGCGCTCTCATGTCTTCGTCCTCAAACTCTAGATCTGCATTTTCGTGACTTCGAGATAGGCGGAGACGATCTTGTCGCGCAGCGCCATGGCGGTCTGGAGCGACTGCTGCGCTTCAAGAACCGCATCTACGACTTCACGGGTATTGGCCTTGCCCTGGATGGCCTTGAAGGACATCGATTCCGCGCCCTTCAGGCTGTTCATCGTGTCCGTCGCCATGTTGGCCATGATGCTGCCGAAATCCATGCCGGTGTTCTGGCCGGGCGTCGTCGCGATGCCGCCGGCGAGCGTGGAGCTGCTTGCGGAACCGACCTCGTCGAGGCCGTTGGTCAGCGAGAGGGAGCTGAGGTTTTGAATCTTGTCGATCATTGTCCGGCCTTCAGAAGGTCAATCGTCGCTGCGATCAGTTCGCGCGTCTGCTTGATGGTCTGGATGTTTGCGTCATAGGAACGATTGGCTTCGCGCATGTCGCCCATCTCGATCAGCATGTTGACGTTGGGCATCTTGACCATGCCCTTGGCATCGGCGGCCGGGTGATCCGGATCATATTCCTCGATGAACTTGGAGCTGTCGTTGCCGAGCTTCTTGATCTCGACCACGTCCACGCCGCTTGCCTTGTCCAACTCCGAGCCGAAGGTGATCGTCTTGCGGCGGTAGGGATCGGCACCGGGCGTGTCGCCGGTGGAGCGGGCGTTGGCGATGTTTTCGGAAACGATGCGCAGACGTGTCGACTGCGCCTCCATTCCCGATCCAGCGATCTTCAGGGAGGCTGAAAGCGGATCCATTTGCTTACCTCTTAACTAACGTCAGCATCATGCTGTGAAACGATTTCACTAGTCCTGTGCTCAATTCGTATTGGCGTTTGATTTCACCCGTCTTCGTCAGCTCATCGGCCAGCGAGACGGTATTTCCGGATTCCTGGACGCCGATTTCCTCGTTCAGTTCCGATGCCTTGATGTCGATCTCATCGCTGAGGTCGTTGCTGGCGAAATGGCCCGGATTGGTGCGGGCCATCGGAACATGCGTGCGGTCCAGCACCGAATCAAAAGGCGTGATGTCCTTCGCCTTGAACTTCGGCGTGTTGGCATTCGCGATGTTGCCCGCAACGACTTCCTGGCGCACCGAAAGCCAATCGGCCTGACGGGATGCCATTTCGAACAATTGAATCGGTTGCATAGGCTTGTCTCCATCTTCTGTCCGGAAACTATGCCAGTAACCTTGCGTCGGACTTACGGGCGAGCACTCCCGCCCGTGTCCTGATAAACTTCTCCGCTGGAAGTAATGATCACCCACTTGCCGCCACGTTGTTCAAGCGTGGCGAGCTTGCTGTTGTCGGGCAAAACCGAGCCGACCCGGACCATGTACATGCCGGAGCCGTCCTCGATGAGCGCGCGGCCGTTGGCGACGTGAAGCAGCCGGAAATTGCCGCGGCCCGGAAAGGGCTGCTCTTCCTGCAGATTGCCGTCCTTGCGCGTTTCGCCGAGGGACGACGTGGTGGCCGTGGTCAACGCGTCCATCGGCTCGACAGGCTTCGGCCAATCGTCCTTGGTACTGTCGGTCATGGCGAGAGGCGACACGGTAACGACCGAGCGGGCGGCGCCCGGTGGCAGATCGCGCGTGCGGCCGAGCGCTTCCGTCCGGATGCCGAACTTGTCGGCATTCAGGAAGACGTACCAGGGAAAGAAGGCAGAGGCTGCGGCGAGCGTGATGCCCGTCGCGACCAGGATCTTGTCGCCCAATCGCGAGCGAGCCTCTTCCGATTGAGCTGCCGCTTCCTGGTTGTTCTTTTCGCTCATCGAATAATCACCTTCTGGCTATGGCCGACTGCGGATTGCCCTGCCCTGCCGCCGCACGCAGCGCATTGGCCAGATCCGCATAAGCGTCGAGCGCCGGCTTTTCCCCCGGCGTCTGCTTCAAGACTTCATAGATGACCGGCACCTGCTTGATCGCCATGTCGAGATCCGGATCGCTGCCGGCGCGATAACCGCCGATCAGGCGCAGGTCGCGGGTTTCCTCATAGCGGTGCACCAGCGATTTCAGGCGCGACACCAGCTTTTCCTGATCCTCGGTCCAGGCCTTGCGGGCAAGACGCGAGATCGAGGAGAGCGGGTTGATCGGCGGATAGCGGCCTTCCTCGGCAAGCGAACGCTCGAGAACGATGTGACCGTCGAGAATCCCGCGGGTCGAGTCGGCGATCGGGTCGTTGTGGTTGTCGCCATCGACGAGGATCGAGATGATCGCGGTGATCGTACCCGTTCCTTCGACGCCCGGGCCGGCGCGTTCAAGCAGGCGCGGCAGCTCGGTGAAGACCGACGCCGGATAACCGCGGGCGATCGGCGGTTCGCCGGCCGCAACGGCGACTTCGCGGATCGCGTGGGCAAAACGGGTGACGCTGTCGGCGATGAACAGGACGTTGTCGCCCTGGTCGCGGAAATGTTCGGCGATGGTGATCGCCACCAGCGGCGCCATCTTGCGCAGCATCGGGCTTTCGTCGCTGGTCGCGACGACGGCGATCGATTTCGACATGTGCTCGCCGAGCGTATCCTCGATGAATTCGCGCACTTCGCGGCCGCGCTCGCCGACCAGCGCGATCACCACCTTGTCGAAGGAGTCGGCTCTGGCGAGCATCGAGAGAAGCGTCGACTTGCCGACACCCGAGCCGGCGAAAATGCCGAGACGCTGGCCGAGGCAGAGCGGCGAGAAGATATCGATCGCCCTGACCCCGGTCCTGAAACCCTTTTCGACGCGGCTGCGCGTCATCGAAGGCGGAGCGGTATTGGCGATCGAACGCGGATGAAGACCACGCCCGACCGGACCCTTGCCGTCGATCGGTTCCCCGAGCGAATTGATCGTGCGTCCACACCAGCTATTGTCCGGCGCGACACGGAAGGCGCCCTTGCGGATTACCGTGTCGCCGATACCGATCGGCTCGCCGGGTTCGATCGGGCAGACGTAGATGATGTCCGGCTCCACGCGGACCACTTCGCCGAGATGGATGCCGGTCGCGCTGCGATGGGCGACGAATTCGCCAAGCCGCACGTGTTTCGACAAGCCCGCGACGGTGTAATGTCCTGCAGCGATGGTCCTGACATGACCACCGTGGGCGACCGAGAAGGCCGGATCGGAATAACGTGCCGAAAGGCCGGCAAGCTGGGCCAGCTTGCCGCCGTTGACTGCATCGAGGATAGCCGCTTCCATCATGGTGGGCCCTCTTTCCTATCGTTTAAGCGTTGGAGCCGCCGAGTGTCTTGATCGCATCGTCCAGCGAGGTCTCGCTGTCGCGCATCAGCGACGAGATGCTTTCGAAAGCGCGATTGACCTGGATCAGCTGGGTCATTTCGCGGATGCCGTTGACGTTCGCCCCTTCGAGGTAACCCTGAACGACGGAGTTATCGATGCCCTCGAGCACCGGCTGCGGGGTATCGACGGTGATGACGCCGGAGTTGTCGTGGCGGACGAAGCCCTTCGTGACGTCAGCCGTGAACAGACCAAGGCTGGCGACCGGCTGTTCGTTCTGCCGGATGATGCCGTCGGAGCCGACGGTCGGAGGGCCGCCGTCACGGTTGAGCTGGATCGGGGCACCACCGGCATCGAGAACCGCATAACCGCGGATCGAACGGAGCTGGCCGAGCTCGTCCATCGTGAAACGGCCGTCGCGGGTCAGCACCTGGCCGCCCGGCGTATCGATCGCGAACCAGGCATTACCCTTGATCGCGAAATCGAGCGGGTTGCCGGTGCGCTGCATTTCGCCGGTCCGGGTCGACAGATAGTCGTTGCCCTGGGTGACGAACGCGACCTTTGCACCGATATCGTTCTGGGTCTTGCTCAAGACCTCGTCGAACTTGACCTCCGTGGAACGGAAGCCGACGGTGTTCATGTTGGCCATATTGTCGGCGATCGTGTTCAAGCGGCGCTCGAGCGCGATCTGGGAAGAGATGCCGACGTAAAGTCCGGACTGCATATCATTTGCCTCCGAGTTTCAGGTTATTGATCGAGATCAGAAGATCCGTGGAAATTCCGCTCGAGGATGGGGAATTGAAGACGGCGAGCGGATCGTAGCTCTCGGTGGGATTGCTGATCTCCCACATCGCCGTGAACCGCTCGAGAAATTTGTTGACCTTGGCCGGGTCCTGGAAATCCGCGATCTTGACCGTGTCTTCGATGTATTTGGCCTGGCGGTCGAGGTCGGCGCCGATCATCTCAGCCGACATGCCAAGCGCGGTGCGCATGACTTCCGAAAGCGCGTCGTCGGCAAGAACTTCCATGCCGGATTTGATCGTCGGGGCGGTGCGCTCGAAATAGAGCGCCAGCCGGACGCCCATGTTGTCGACGCCCGCATCCTCTTCCAGCGTCTGGCGCTGGAACTTGTCGACGACGCCCTTCTGGGCCCTGTCGAAGGAGGTGGCGGTGGTGCCGAAGGCGGCAAAATTCAGGGATTCGGCGAGCTGCGAATAGCGACTGTCGGAGAGCTGGTTGGCAAAATCCGCCTTGTTGTCGGTGCCCTCCGTCAGGACCTTGCGAATGAATGCCTTGGCATAAGCCATGTCCTCGAGACCGTGAGCCTTCAGCGCGTAATTGTAGATGCGCGTATCGGCCATGAAGTCGTCGATGGTTTTGATGCTGCCGATCTTGGAGAGGTAATATTCGCTCTCGCGCGCAACTTCCGGCTTTTCGGCGACGCGTTCCAGCGACTTCGACATGTCGCGGCTGATCATTGCGTAGCTGGTATAGGTCGTGATCACGATAGCTCTACCTAAGTCCGCGGAAGCGGCGGACGTCGCTGCGGAGCGGGCAATCCGGTCCGATCGTCGGCAGAACTAGGCTCGAAGACTTGTGCGAAGCTGTTCCGGACCTGCTTTCGTCGACGTCTCCACAGCCAGCCTCACGCAAGCCAGACGCCTTATCCCCAAGACAAACGAAAACGATCGGGCACAGGTACGCGATGAATATTATTATCGGCTTTGTCATCACCGTTGGCTGTATTCTCGGTGGCTTCATGGCCATGGGTGGCCACATCGACGTCCTCATCCAGCCCTATGAGCTTCTGATCATCGGCGGCGCCGGCCTCGGCGGCTTCATCATGGCCAACCCGATGAAGGTCGTGAAGGATAGCGGCAAGGCGCTCGGAGAGGCCTTCAAGAACACCGTACCGAAAGAGCGGAACTATCTGGACGTTCTCGGCGTGCTTTATTCGCTGATGCGCGACCTCAGAACCAAGTCGCGCAACGAAATCGAGGCGCATATCGACAATCCGGAGGAATCGCCAATCTTCCAGACCGCTCCAACGGTCCTGAAGAACAAGGAACTGACCGCCTTCATCTGCGACTACGTGCGCCTCATCATCATCGGCAATGCCCGCTCCCATGAGATCGAGGCGCTGATGGATGAAGAAATCAACACCATGTTCTCCGACAAGATGAAGCCCTATCACGCGATCACCGCGATGGGTGACTCGTTCCCGGCCATCGGTATCGTCGCCGCCGTTCTCGGGGTTATCAAGGCGATGAGCAAGATCAATGAATCGCCGGAAGTTCTCGGCGGTCTCATCGGTGCGGCTCTCGTCGGCACCATGCTCGGCATCTTCCTGTCCTATTCGGTCTGCAACCCGCTGACCTCCCAGATCAAGATCGTCCGCACCAAGCAGCATCGCCTGTACATCATCGTCAAGCAGACCCTGCTTGCCTACATGAACGGCTCCGTGCCGCAGGTCGCGCTCGAATACGGACGTAAGACGATTTCCAACAAAGAACGGCCCTCGATCGATTCGGTCGAGCAGGAAATGATGAATCCTGGTGGAGAAAAGGCGGCATGATGACGTCGAACCAAGCAAACCAATCACCGGCGTCGGGCATGGACCTGGCGCTCCTGGCAAAACTGACCGGAGGCCTCGGCGACAAGAAGACCGTCGAGAAGATCAGCAGCGAATTCGCGCAGCTCTATGCAGAATTCCTGCCGGACGTCTTTCACAGCGAAACCGGCATCCGGATCGGCGTCTCCTATGTGAGCTGCACGTCCGGCCTGATGACCGATCTCATCGCCGATCTTGGCGATGGGTTTGCCCTTTCCGACGGATCCCTGCGCAACTGGTCGCCGAACTTCGTGCTCGGCTGCGGCAACAGTTTCGTGATTGCGCTCATGGAACTGATGCTGGGCTCCGCGCTTGAGACGATCGTACAGCCGATCGAACGGCCCCTCTCCGATATCGAACTCGACCTCGCCGTGGTGGTCTTCGAGCGGATCGCCAATGTGCTGCGCTCCGGCGTCAACGCCCAGGGGAGCTTCGAAGCGGCCCTTGAACGGCCTCACAACGCCGAAGACCGTCCAAAGCCGGACGATCTGGCGCGCCCCGAATTCGGCGTCTCCATCCGCATGGCGTTCGAGCTCGGCTCGGTCACCTCCGAATTCGCTCTCGTCATCCCTCAGCGTGCCTTCCTGAAGACCAAGGTCACCGCGCCGAAGGCGAAGGCTCAGGCTTCCAAGGCCAAGCAGGAATGGACGGACCGCATGAACGACCAGGTCCGCCGCTCGCATGTCACTCTGGAAGCCCGTATCCGCCTGCAGAAGCTGACGCTCGGTACGATCTCGCGGCTCGCCGCCGGCGACGTGATCGCTTTCCAGGACAAGCGCGATGTCCAGGTTCAGGTCAGTGCAAACGGCCGGGATATGTATTCGTGCGAATTCGGGCGGTCCGGCGAGCGGTATACAGTCCGCGTAAAGGATAACATCAGCACGGACGACGAGATTCTCCAACACCTGATAGGCTAGACCCGCGGCCAGCCTGTTGCCGGCTTTTTCGCCAAGGCAGGCTGACGCAAGTTTCAACAGGAATAATCACCGCATGGCTACGAAGAAGACACCTCTCACTGACGACGACTCGCTGATGCCGCTCGGCAATGATGCCGATCTGGATCAGGCCATCGACGATTTGCGCGGCGTCTTGAAGACGGATGCCGATGGCGGCGCGCCTGATTTCGATGCCGATTTCGGCTCGTCAGCAACCTCCGATTTTTCGGCCGACGCCCCGTCCTTCGGCGGTGGCTTCGAAGCACAGGCTGATACATTCGGCAGCGGCTTCGGTGGCGGTGCCTCGGATTTTGGCGCCGCAAAAAGCTTCGGCGGCAACGATTTCGGCAGCTCGACATCCAGCAGCGCCGCCTACCAGGAACCGGGCAGCGCGCTCAACGCCAATCTCGACCTGATCATGGATATCCCGATCGACGTCGAGATCGTGCTCGGTACGAGCCGCATGCAGGTGTCGGGCCTGATGACCCTCGAAGAGGGTGCGACGATCGCACTCGACAAGAAGATCGGCGAGCCGGTTGAAATCGTGGTCAACGGACGCCGCATCGGCAAGGGTGAAATCACCGTGCTGGAAAATGACGACACGCGTTTCGGTGTGCGACTGACGGAAGTACTGAGCACGAGAAGAACCTGATCCCTGTTTGGGACAGAGAAGGAAGACCATGATGGACTTTGACGATTTCGGTGGCAGCGCCCTCTCGACGAAACCGTTATCCAAGGCCGAAAAGGCCGCGGCAGTGCTCTTGGCTATGGGCAAGGGCGTCGCTGGCAAACTTCTCAAGTATTTCACCCAGGCGGAGCTGCAGAATATCATTGCCTGTGCCCAGAGCCTGCGCGCCATCCCCCCGGACGAACTCCTCGAACTCGTCAACGAGTTTGAGGACCTGTTCACCGAGGGCACCGGTCTCATGGACAATGCCGCAGCGATCGAGGGCATTCTCGAAGCGGGCCTGACACCGGAAGAAGTCGACGGGCTGCTCGGCCGCCGCACCGCGTTCGACGACTACCAGGCCAATATCTGGGACCGCCTGCAGGATGCCGATCCGGCATTCGTGGGCAAATTCCTGTCGCGCGAACATCCTCAGACGGTCGCCTACATTCTTTCGCAGATGCCATCGATCTTTGGCGCCAAGGTCCTTCTCCAGCTTCCCGACAGCCGCCGCGCCGATATCATGAACCGCGCCGTCAACATGAAGGAAGTCAGCCCCAAGGCCGCGCAGATCATCGAGAACCGGGTGATGGAACTGATCGCTGCAATCGAAGCCGAACGCAACTCGAATGGCTCGAACAAGGTCGCAGAGCTGATGAACGAACTCGAAAAGAGCCAGGTCGATACCCTGCTCAACTCCCTCGAGACGATCAGCAAGGACTCCGTCAACAAGGTTCGCCCGAAGATCTTCCTCTTCGAAGATCTGCTCTACATGCCGCAGCGCAGCCGCGTCATGCTGCTCAACGACGTCGCAGGGGACATTCTTACGATGGCGCTGCGTGGGGCGACCAACGAGATCAAGGAATGTGTTCTCGCGGCCATCAGCCCGCGCCAGCGCCGCATGATCGAAAGCGATCTCGCGGTTCAGAACATGAACCTCAATCCGCGCGAAGTGGCGATCGCCCGTCGCGCGATCGCACAGGAAGCGATCCGGCTCGCCAATTCGGGCCAGATCATGCTCAAGGAAGAAAAGAAGGAAGGCGACAAGCCGGCCGAGGCCGCCTGACCTGCCGATTGAGGCGCTACGAAAGAAGCGGAGCGGGAAATTCCCCGCTCCGTTTTCGTTTCGGCAGCCTTTCGCGGATATTTTCCGGCCACCCACAGTCTTTTTCTTGACTCGATTAGCGGCTAGCAGGCGATGCGGTAACATCGCGGGCGGCGGCGGCCGATTCGTTTGAGCC
Organism: Neorhizobium tomejilense; assembly: GCF_964254135.1. Lineage (NCBI taxonomy): Bacteria > Pseudomonadati > Pseudomonadota > Alphaproteobacteria > Hyphomicrobiales > Rhizobiaceae > Neorhizobium > Neorhizobium tomejilense. The sequence continues at coordinate 159,753 of NZ_CAXUSO020000001.1, read as the reverse complement.
ACGTCCTCGCAACCGGAAGACCGATTGGTTCAAAACCGTGTCCGACGACGATAAAGACAGTAAAACAGAAAACCCGACCGCCAAACGAATGTCGGAAGCGGCAGACAAGGGTAACGTCCCGGTCTCCCGAGAGGTGCCGCTTTTCGCCTCCATGCTGGCATTCTATGTCTTTCTCGTCTTCTTCCTGCCCTCGAACATCGCAAAAATGGCCGAGACGCTGAAGGACCTTTTCGAACAGCCGGATCAGTGGCGGCTCGAAAATTCGACGGACGTCGTCTCGCTCAGCGTCCATCTCGGCTGGGCGATCGCGGCGTTCCTCACTCCGGTTATGCTGCTCTTCATCATTTTCGGGCTTGGCTCGTCGTTCGCACAGAACATGCCGTCGCTGGTCCTCGAGCGCGTGCGGCCGCAGATTTCCCGCGTTTCACCCACCAAGGGTTTCGGGCGGATTTACAGCGTTCCGGGTTTCGTCGAATTCGGAAAGTCGATCTTCAAGATCCTGATCGTGGCAGTGATCATGTATTTCGCATTGCGCGGCGAATATCTCTCCTCGCTGGACGCGATGTTCTCTGATCCGCAGGTCATCCTCGTAAAACTGGATTCAGTCATCCGCCAAATGGTGATCGTGGTCGTCCTGTCGGCTGGGATACTTGCCGTGGTCGACGTGCTGTGGACGCGCTATCACTGGTACAACGAACTCAAGATGACCAAGCAGGAGGTCAAGGACGAATACAAGCAGGCTCAGGGCGACCCGATCGTCAAGCAGCGCCAGAAATCGGTCGCACGAGACCGTGCCCGCCGGCGGATGATCAACAACGTACCGCGCGCCACCCTCGTGATCGCCAACCCGACTCACTTTGCGGTAGCGCTGCGTTACGTGCGCGAGGAGAACGATGCCCCGGTCGTCGTCGCCAAGGGCCAGGACCTGATTGCCCTCAAGATTCGCGAAATCGCCGAGCAAAACGATATCCCCATTTTCGAGGATCCGCCCCTGGCGCGCTCCATGTTTGCGCAAGTCTCGGCGGATAGTGTCATTCCGCCAGTCTTCTACAAGGCTGTGGCAGAACTCGTGCACCGGGTCTACGCTTCCCGGTCGCTCAAAAAACGGACACGCTGAGCGTCATGAAGAAATGCACCTACTCCACCGAACGGGAAGAAATCGTTGCACAAGCAATCAGCCCGGTGGCTTCGGAACTTCGCCTGCTCGATGCCGGCGATCTCATCTCACTTCTACGTCTAGAGTGCCACAGCAGCCTTGCCGATCTCGTGTCTTCAGCAGCCGAGCTCTATTTCCATCCCGGGACCGTCAGTTTCGGCGCCGGCGGTGACTACAAGCTCGAATGGAACGGCAAGCCGGAAGTCGTCCTCGACCTCGAAATCAAGCCGCGCGGCGTTTCAGTCTATGCGCGCCTGACGCTGGCTGACCAGCTGGCGGCCCTCGAGATCGACCACATTGCGTTCCAGGCCCCCTTCGAGGATCCGCACGACAACACAGCTTTCCTGGCAAAGAGCCTCCAGGACGCCAAATTCGTGAAGACCAGCAACTCGCAGATATGAGCCGCCCTACCCCAAAACGGAAAACCGGGCTCTTCTCCGAACGGATCAGTGGATGTAACCGAGCCTGATCGCCTTGGCGATCGCCTGGATGCGGTTGACCGAATCGAGCTTGATGGTGGCCGAGCCGAGATAGGCGTTGACGGTGTGGACGGAGAGGCCGAGCTTCTCGGCAATTTCTTCGCTGATACGGCCGTCGCCCGCCAACTGAAGGCAGGCAATCTCGCGTTCGCTCAGGGATTCCGCGGGAACGCTGCGGCGTTCGTCAAGCGCCAGGAGGTCCATGACCACCTGACAGCTCCTGACATGCTGGTCGATGATGACATCGCTCGCCAAATCCATCGATGTCCCGAAGAAAGCGACGTAGCCGTTGCCGAGGGCGCCGAGGCGCACGGGAAAGGCGATCCCCGAAAAAGGAACGACGCTGGAATCCAGGCGATGCGTCAATGGCGAAAATTCGCCCGCATCGGCAAAACTGGTATTTTCCGATCCGTTCCAGATCAGCGGCAGAAGCGAGGTTTCGATATGGTCCAGCAGCGCCTCGCCATAAACACCGATGAGCTGGTTGCTGCTTTCGAGCGCGCCGGCTCCCCAGTTTTCGAGCTCGCATACAAGCTTGCGCTTGTTGGGCAGCCCGGCGCCGGCAATCCGAAAAACCGCAAAATTCCGCGCCTTCAGGTTCTTCTGCATGGCGACGAGTTTCGGAAAGATGTCCGAGCGGCTCGATGCGCGCTGGAGGCGCAGATACTGGATGCTTCCAGGTCCGTCTGCCGTGCCGCTGCGCGAATAACCCATTGAAATTATTTTCCTAAACTAAGTTGTTGCGAACCGCGTAGGCAATCGCCTCGGAGCGAGTCTTGGTTGCCGTCTTGCGCATCACGCTGGTAATGTAGTTGTTGATCGTATTGCGGGATATGCCGAGGATCACGGCGATCTCGTCACTGGTCTTACCCTCCGCAATCCAGAAGAGGCATTCCAGCTCGCGTTCCGTCAGTTCGAAATCACGCTCCGTCCTGGCATCGGCGTTTTCTCCAAAACTGGCGCCGTAGGCGGCGAACAAGCCCACCTCCCTCAACCGTTCCTGCGAAAGGATGATGCCGTCCAGGAACAGCAGCATCAGCGAGAACCGCGTTCTGCCGACACAAAACGTCAGCGCGCAATACTGCCGGCTGATGTCATCCGGCGGCACGATGTCGTCAGGCAACAAGGCAAAGCTGGGGGTCAGCAGCGAGAGACATTTTTCCAGTTCGGTGGAACGCGCGTAACCGCTTGCGAGCTCCGAGCCCAGCCGCCGTACGAGATCGAAAGGCCAGTTGGAGGTAACAATGAAATCGAGGCCCTGTTCTTGGATGAGGTCGTAGCGGGCCAGCAGAAAATGAGACGCGCCGACGTAATCTGCGAGCAGGCGCATGACCGCCTGAATGTTGTTGGAGCCCGCCAAAACCGAAAGACGGCGAACCAATTGCTCACGCGAGAGTCCTCTGGAGCCGGCAGACTCCGCATAGGAGCGCCCCTCCGTCATCTTTTCTACCCCCGACAACTCCATTCGGTACCTGCTCCCCGCCACGTGGTGCATTCATCATGAATGCCCGCATCGCGGCATGTTGCGATTCCCATACAACCCCTCCAGCGCCGAAACGATCCCGGATTAAGCAAATACATCAAGAATAATTGCGGTAGCCGATTTCCCTCGTCGTGGACTTCGGGAATTTCAGCAGTTCCACCTCTTTGGGACCTCTGGAAGTGATTGTACGAATCAAGGCCATTGTAGGAGACGCGTTGCGAATTACCATCGCCTCGACACCGGATTTCCCCAGTTGCGCCATATTCATGCTGATTCGCCATATAGATGAATGCGCCAAGTGTGCGGCGGGGCTGAAAAGAAATGGGCCGGACAAGGTCCGGCCCATAGCGATCATATTTTCGTGATACCCCGTCAGGCTGCCTTTTCGAGTGCCCACTTGCGGAGAATCTTGGCGGCGCGCTCTTCGGAGATTTCGACCATCCGGGCCAGGCGCTTTTCGGGACCTTCCTTGACGCGGCGGTTGAAGCCCTCGTCGTCGCCACCGCCCAGCATGTCGTTCGAGCTGTCGAAGCCGAAGTCGGAGCCGAAACCGTCCATGAGTGCCGGGCTGCCGGTCGTCGGCGAGAAGTCCGGAAGTTCGAGACCTGCGCCGTCCGCTGCTTCGCCGGCGACGCTGTTGCCGCTGACGGTGCGGATGAGCGGGCGAAGACCGAGCCAGACCACCAGGAAAGCAACGAGGACGAAGGCGAGCGAGTTGATGATGCCGGCGACGTTCCGGCTCAGCATGTCCATCACGCCCGGCCCGCTGGAGGCTTCGCTGAGCAGCTGGTTTTCCAGGAAGTCCATGGCCGTCAACGTGACGATGTCGCCGCGGTTGGCATTGATGCCGGCTGCGGATGCCACGATCTTCTGCATCTCGGCGAGATAGGCATCGACCTTGGCCTGGTCAGCAGGCTCGCCGACCATTTTCGCGATCCGACCCTTGTTGACGACGACGGCAACCGAAACCTTCTCGATCTGGTAGCTGTTGCGCGTCGTGGCGACGGTCTTCTGGTTGATTTCGTAGTTGGTCTGCTCTTCCTTTTTATCGGACTGATCAGACGATTTCGGACCGTTCGCACCACCCGGAGGCGGAGCGGCCTGCGGCACGTTCTGCTCGACGGTCGTGGCGTTGTCGTCCTGGGTCTGCTGCGATTTCGACGCTTCCTTGGTGGTGCGGACCGAACGTTCGACGCGGGAGTTCGGATCGAACACCGTCTCGTTGATCTGCTGGCTGTCCGTGTTCAGGGCGGCCGTGACGCTGGAACGGAAGTTGTCCATGCCGAGGAAAGGCGCCAGCGCCTTGTCGATATTGTTTTCGATTTCCTGCTGAACGTTCTGGACGATGCTCAGCGACTTGTTCATCTCGCTGCCGCCGTATTCGTCGCCGGAGGCGAGCAGCTGACCGGCGGAATCCAGAATGGTCACGTCGTCGACGTCGAGCCCGGGGACTGCCGAAGCGACAAGGTGGCGAATGGACGAAGCGGCCTTGCGCCCCGTCGTCGAACTGGCCCGGATCATTACCGATGCCGTCGGTTTCTGCTCACCCCTGCGGAAATTGCCGACATCCGGCATGACGATATGAACGCGGGCGGCGTTGACGCCGTTGATCTGCTGGATCGACCGGCCGATCTCACCTTCAAGGGCGCGAACACGCGTGACTTCCTGCATGAAGGAGGTCAGCCCGAGCGAACCGACATTGTCGAAGAGTTCGTAACCGGCGTTGGTGCTGTTCGGCAGGCCCCGCTCAGCCAGCAGAAGCCGCGCCTTGCTCGTCGAGCCGGCAGGAACCTGAAGGCTCGTACCGTCCGTACCGACCTGGAAGGACATGTTGGCCTCGGCCAGCGCGATGCTTACCTGGTTGAGGTCGGCGGTATCAAGACCGACATAGAGCGTCTCGTAAGCCGGCTTGTTAACGAAGAGGGCCGCAGCAATGACGATCGCAATTGAAACGACGCCGACAGCGCCTAAAGCAATAAGTCGCGTCTGGCCTAAACCGGCCAGATTTTTAAAGACTTGTGATAATTGAGCCAACAGATTCATTCTGTTCCCACATCGCCAACTAGGTATTCGAGCCTATGCTCAATCGCACCCTAAGAAGCGAAGCTTGTGCGAGCGTTTCGCGGGCGCATGGTTTTGGCGATTGTGGATGGGATTGTGAGACGGGCGGGTGCCTGGGCCATCATGGCCGAAGCATGCATGTCAGGGCTGGCGATCAGAAAAAATCGAAATCGCCGGCTGCCTTGCTCAAAGGCTGGGAATGGCCGTGGCGCATGCCGTTGGTGAGCGCCTTCTGCATGTCGGCGAGTTTGACGAGATTGAGGGCGGTCGAGACATCGACCATCCAGTCGCTCGGAATGCCGCCGGTGATCGTGTCGACGAATTCTGCAAGGCCGCGCGTCTTCTGGACGGCAAGGTCGATGCCCTGCAGGACTTTCAGGCTGTCCGGCGACTGCAGGATCGTTTCGCCGCCGAGCTCCAGAAGCTGCGGCTCGACCCGTTCGATCAGGTATGCGACGTCATGAAGCTCCGAGACCAGACGCATCAGGACTTCTGGAAGAGATTCCTCAAAGGGAGCGATTGGCGTCTTGACGATGTCGTTCATGGCTTCTTTCGCCCCGAGAAATGACTTCTTTAAAAGAACTCGATTGAGCTCTCGACCGGCTTCGGCGGCGTGCGTACCGGACGCTCCTCCATAGCCACCGTCCGTTGCGTTTCGGCGCCGGTCAGGGGATACTGACGAGCCCGGCCGCTCACGGGCCAGAACTCCAGCTTGCGCCCATGTTCCCCGCCCGTTGAGGAACCGACCACCGGAATGCCTTCGTCCTTTAGAAATTGCATCGCGAATGCGGCATTCTGTTCGCCGACATTCGAAAAGCTGGCAATTGTCTTGGCGCCGCCGAAAATCTTCGCTTCCAACCGGTCTCGCCGGGCACCCTGCTTCAAAAGTCCGTTGATCAGCAACTCCATCAGATGCACGCCATAACGCGTTGCATCGCCGCCCGAGGTCATGGAGCCGCCGGATCCCGGAAGCAGGAAGTGGTTCATGCCGCCGATACCGGCGACAGGATCGCGAAGACAAGCAGCCACGCATGAGCCCAAGATCGTCGAGAGAACAGCATTCGGGTCGTTCAGGACCTTAAATTCCCCCTGGATGATATGGACACGCCTGACTGCAGCGGCGTCATTCATTTCAATGCTCCAAACACCGCTTCGATAGCGGCCTTCATCTTTTCGATCGTGAACGGCTTGGCGAGAACGTTGTTGGCGCCGAGCGATGCAGCCTTTTGAACCAGGGCGCGGTCGCCCTGCGCCGTCAGGATGATGAATGCGGCCTTCTTGGTGTTCGGATTGGCGCGAACGGCCTGAAGGAAACCGATACCGTCCATTTTCGGCATGTTGAAATCCGAAATGACGAGATGGTGCGGCTGTTCGGCCATGATCTTCATGCCCTGCTCGCCATCGCCGGCAGACGTGATCTGTTTGAAGCCGAGCTGTGTCAGGGCGTCGCTGAGCAGCAGGCGGCTGGTGACCTGATCATCAACGATCAGAACTTTGATTTTTTCAGCGATAGACATTTATTCGGTACCTTCTTTTCGGGCGGCAGTTAACTTCAACACTTCTTCACCAATGGCGCCCAGCGGCAGCTGCTGCTCGACGGCCCCCATTTCATGGGCAACCCTCGGCATGCCGTAGACCACACACGTCTTTTCGTTCTGCCCGATCGTGCGTGCGCCCGCGCTACGCATTCTGAGCAAACCTGCAGCTCCGTCGCGGCCCATGCCCGTCAGGATAACCCCGACCGCATTGCGACCCGCCAGATCGGCGACCGAGTCGAAAAGGACGTCCACCGAGGGCCTGTGACCGTTTACCGGCTCCCTTTCGATCAGCCGGCAACATGGCGCCGACGGATTGACCACCTGCAAGTGCCGTTCGCCACCTGGCGCGAGGTAGATCTTGCCGATCTCCAGCCGCGCGCCATCGGTGGCTTCCTGCACCACAGGAGCGCAGATACGATTAAGCCGTTCAGCAAAACTTTTGGTAAACGTGGAAGGCATATGTTGAGTAATTACGGTCGGCGGGCAGTTTTGCGGGAACTTTTGCAGTACCGCGATGAGAGCTTCAACGCCTCCGGTTGACGATCCTATAGCTACAACCTTCCTGCCGACACGGTATTCCGCTGCGGGAGAGGCTGCGATGACTGGCGCAGGTCCGTTCCGGCGTGGTCCTGACCGGGCTGCAGCCTTCACCTTTTCAGCAAGATCCATGAAAGGGCGAACGTCGCCGGGGGCCGGCTTGCCGACACAGTCAAAGGCGCCGATTTCGAGAGCGGCGAGCGTCGCGTTGGCACCCTGATGGGTCATGGCCGAAACCATGATGACCGGCATCGGACGCAGGCGCATGATCTTTTCGAGGAATTCCAGCCCGTTCATATTGGGCATCTCGATATCGAGGGTGACGACATCGGGATTGAGCTGCTTGATCGCGACGCGCGCTTCCAGCGCGTCGCCGGCCTGGCCGACGACGTTGACTTCCGGATCGGAATTCAGGATGGCCGTAATCAGGCCACGCATGGTCGGGGAATCGTCGACGACCAGGACCCGTGCCGGAGCGCTCATGCCTTCCTCCCTGCGCTCTTACCGGTATAGCGATAGGTCGTGATACCGATATTATCGAACAGGTTTTTCGCGTCGCCGGAGACGCGCTCGGAATGGCCGATATAAAGATGTCCGCCTTCAGGCAGGAGCGAGGCAAAGCGGGACCAGATTTTCATCTGCGTCGGCTCGTCGAAATAGATGACGACGTTGCGGCAGAAGATGACATCGAAATTGCCCTTGAAGGGCCATTGCGCCATCAGGTTCAGCTCGTTGAAGGTGATCAGCTTCTTGACGCGTTCATCGATCTGGAACCTGCGGCGTCCGCCGGCATCGACCTCCCGGAACCATTGCTTGCGCATGGCGGGCGTCATGGTCTCGAGCGCGTTCTCATCGTAGACACCGGCGCGGGCCGCGGCCAGGATCTTCGGATCGATATCGGTCGCCAGGATACGGAAGTCGAGATCGGCCGCATTGGGAAGCAGCGACAGTGCGGTCAGCGCAATCGAATAGGGCTCCTGCCCGTCCGAACAGGCAGCCGACCAGATGCGCACGCGACCGCCGCTCTTGGCGCGGTTGATCAAACCCGGCAGAACCTCGTCGCGAAGGTGCTCGAAGTGATGGTTCTCGCGGAAGAAACGGGTGAAGTTGGTTGTCAGATGCGACAGCATCTCTCGGCGGGCGGCGGCACCTTCAGGCGACGCCACCAAAACGCAATAGTCCTTGAACCCGCGCAGCCCCAAAGCCCGGATATGCTTGGAAAGGCGGGAATAGACGAGCGAGGCCTTGGAATCGTTGAGATAGATACCGGCATCCGAGTAGATCATCGCCGAGATGTCGGTGAGGTCACGACGCGTCAGCGGATATTCGCCGCTTGCGAGGACTTCATCCGGTGACTGTCGGCTTTCGATGGCGCCCAGGGGCTTCATGCAACTTCGCTTTCCATGTCGGGGAAGAGGGCGTCCAACTCGATCATGCAGATCATCCGCTTATCGATGGCGAGAATCCCCCGGGCGTATTGTCTCTCCAGATCGGAAGAGACTTCCGGTACTGGCTGGATATTCTCGTCGTTAATCGTAAGGATATCGGAAACGGCTTCGACGAGGAGACCAACAACTTTGGTCTTCATCTGCGCCACGATGATCACATGGCGTGCCGTCGGCTCGGCATCCTTCATGCCAAGCCGGGCCGAAAGGTCGACAATCGGCAGAACCGCGCCGCGCAGATTGATGACACCCATGACGTAGGCGGGCGCATGCGGCAGCGGTGTTGCCTGCGTCCATCCGCGAATTTCGCGGACGGACATGATGTTCACGCAAAATTCCTGATCGCTGATGCGAAAAGCGATCAGCTCCTTGCTTCCCTGGACCAGATTCTTCACGGCATACGACATGTGAACTCAACCCGTGGCGGCTAACGACATTTCAGGTTTCATGGACTGACCTCGCGACGCTGCGACCACCGCATCGACATCGAGGATGAGTGCGACGCGGCCATCACCGAGGATGGTGGCTGCGGCGATGCCGGGGACGTGTGTGTAGTTCGCCTCGAGCGACTTGATGACGACCTGGCGCTGGCCCTGGATGGCATCGACCATCAGTGCGCGCTGTCCGCCGCCTTCCGATTCCACCAGCAGCGCGACACCTTCGACCGGATTGGCCTGGGTGGCGCGGTAGTTGAGGACCCGACCGACATCGACCAGCGGGCAGAACGAGTTGCGGATCGAGATAAGCCGTTGATTGGCGCCGAAGGAATGGATGGCGGCAGCCTCCGGCTGCAGCGTCTCGACGATGGCGGTGAGCGGTACCACCAGCGTCTGGCCGGCGACCGTGACCACCATGCCGTCGAGGACGGCGAGCGTCAGCGGCAGACTCATGGTGAAGGTCGAGCCGAAGCCCGGCCGCGACGAGATCGAGATACGGCCGCCAAGCGCCTGGATCGACCGCTTGACCACGTCCATGCCGACGCCGCGGCCGGAAATGTCGGAGATCTTGTCGGCGGTGGAGAAGCCCGCCATGAAGATCAGGTTATCGATCTCGTCGTCCGACAGGTTGGCGTCGGCCGCGATGATGTCGTTGTCGATCGCCTTCTGGCGAACGCGCTCGCGGTTGATGCCGGCGCCGTCGTCGGCGAGCTCGATCAGGATGCGGCCCGAACGATGTTTCGCGGTCAGCTTGATCGTGCCTTCCGGGTCCTTGCCGGCGGCTTCGCGCTTTTCGGGCGACTCGATGCCGTGGTCGACGGCATTGCGGATCATGTGGGTCAGCGGTTCGGCGATCTTGTCGATGACCGTCTTGTCGACTTCGGTGTTTTCACCTTCGGTGACCAGGCGGATCGACTTGCCGACCATGTCGGCCACTTCGCGAACGATACGCGACATGCGCTGGAAAACCGGCTTCACCGGCTGCGCGCGGATCGCCATGACCGAGTCCTGGATCTCGCGGGTGAGCTGCTGCAGCTCTTCGAGGCCCATGTTGACGGCCGATGTACCGGTCGCGTCGTTCTCGACGACGCTCTGGGAGAGCATCGCCTGGTTGATGACGAGTTCGCCGACGAGGTTGATGAGGCGGTCGACGCGGTCGAGATCGACGCGGATCGTCTGGCCCGCGCCAGCAGCGGCGGCTGCGGCATTGTTCTGGGCGGCGGCACTGGCGGCGGCCGACTCCTTCTTCTCGGCGACACGAGCGGCCCTGGAGACGTTGCTCGCGGTCTCGGCGGCGGAGAGGGCCGCGGCGACCGTTTCTTCCGAAGCACCCCGTTGGCCTGCGTCTTCGCCGGCCGAAGAGTCATCGAGGATCGAGAGATCGAACGGAACCGGGACCATCGGCAGTTCCTCGTTGGAAGATGCCTCTTCGGCAAACTTCACTTCGAGGTCGCAATCCCATTCCGCGAATTCGAAGACGGCGCGGATGTCGTCTTCGCTCCGGGTGGTCCGGATCGAGATCTTCCAGCTGAAGTAGGACGCTTCCGGATCCATCTTGTCGAGGGTCGGCAGAGCATCCGTATCGCAATTGATGCTCATCTCTCCCAGACGAGACAGGTCGCGCAGCAGGAGCGCCGCCTCGTTGCCCTTGGAATAGAGTTCGCGGCGCGGCTTGAAGATCACCTCGTAGAGCGAACCTTCGACCGCCGGCTCATCGTCCTCGCCGAAACCGTCGAACGAGAAGGGGATCGGCTGGAAGCCGCTGTCGTCGCTCGGCTTGGGAAGCTCCGTTTTCGCCGCAGGAACAGCCTTTGCGGCCGGTTTCGGAGCGTCGTGGCCGGAGGAAGACGGCAACTCGCCATGGGCAAGCGCCTCGAGTTCCTTGACGAGACTGCGGCTTCTCGACTCATCGACGCCGCCGCCGTCACGCGACGCGGTGACGAGGTCGGCGAGCACGTCGGCCGATTTCAGCATGACCTTCAGGACGTCCTGCGTCGGCTCCAGCTTGTTGGAGCGCACGCAATCGAGCGTCGTCTCGAAGACGTGGGCGAAGGAGACCAGGTCGTCCAGACCGAAGGCACCGGCGCCCCCCTTGATGGAATGAACGGCACGGAAAACGGCGTTCACCGTTTCGGGGTCGCGATCCCCGTCGTTCAGCTTGAGAAGACCCGACTCCAGTTCAGCGAGCTGCTCTTCGCATTCCTGAAAGAAGATCTCTTTGATTTCGTTCATATCCATCGGGGGAATTCCTGGCTCAGGCGGTTACACGCTCGATCGCATCAATCAGTTTGGCAGGATCGAAAGGCTTGACGATCCAGCCCGTCGCGCCGGCCTGCCGGGCCCGGTTCTTCTTCTCGGCATCGCTTTCCGTCGTCAGGACGAGGATCGGGACGGCGCGAAATTTTTCGTTGCGGCGAACGCCTTCGATGAAACCGAAGCCGTCGAGGCGCGGCATGTTGATATCCGTGACGATGACGTCCGGATTGCAGCCCTCGAGGACTTCGAGGCCTTCAACGCCGTCTTCCGCCTGGATTGTTTCAAAACCTGCGTTATTCAGGGTCACCAGAAGCATGTTCCGGATCGTCCGTGAGTCATCCACGGTCAGTACTTTTTTCTTCATTGCTAGATCTCCTTAGCAACCAAATTCTGGTTATTGATGCCGATGAGTTGCATCGTCTTCTGAAATGCATCCGAAGCCTTCTCCACGAGGAGGGACTTCTTGTCTTCTTCCCAAGCCTTGACGCCGGCGAGCAGAACCTGGGCGCACTGGACACCGACGCGTTCGACGCCCGACGCATCGATCCTGAGATCGCTGCCGCGCATGGAGACCAGCTTGCCATGCAGGTTCGAGGCCTCGTTGAGGTCCAGCACCGCGGCCAGCTTCAAACTTGCAGGTCCAGCCTTCTTTGCTGCCATCAGCTTATTCCTTGTCGTTTCTGAAAGATGTATTCGCCGTCATCCGCACGCTCGGAGGCCATCGGCGCGATCGGGACGAGAGTGGGCGGGGTTCTCGGCGCTGCCGGCCGGCGCGCATCCGCATAGCGGTTCTGTCGTTCGATCCGGAACTCGCGGACCGTCCGTCCGAGTTCCAGGATGACTGTATGGAGTTCGTCGGCGCCTTCGCCAGCGCGGGACGCAAGGCTTGCATTCGAGGCGACGTGTTCGCTGACCGAACCGATCTCGATGGTCAATCGGTCGAGACCGACGGCCTGCTCGCCGGTATCGCGGGCGATGCCGGCGATCGCGTCATTGATGTCGGAAACCTGGCGGACGATGCCGCCGATCGCCTCCTGGGTGCGGTGAACCATCTGGACACCCGCATCCACCTGCGACTTGGTGCCGTTGACGAGCGTCTTGATCTCGCGGGCGGCATCAGCGGAGCGCTGTGCAAGCGCGCGCACTTCCTGGGCAACGACCGCAAACCCGCGGCCCGTCTCACCGGCGCGGGCCGCTTCGATGCCGGCGTTCAGCGCCAGCAGGTTGGTCTGAAACGCGATGTCGTCGATGACGCCGATGATCTCGCCGATTTTTTCGGCCGAGGATTCGATATCCGCCATGGCGTTGATCGCCCGGCCGACGACCTCGCCGCTTGCCTCGACCGAACGGCGCGTCTCGGCGGCGGCTTTTTCAGCGGCAGCCGTCTCGGCAGCACTTCCCTTGACCCTGGCCGTAACGTCGAGCAGCACGCGTGCCGCCTCCCTGAGGCGGGCCGACTGTTCTTCGGAAGCGGAGGCGAACGAGCGGGCGCCTTCGGCAAGCGATTGGGTGAGCGCACCAGCCTTCTGGCCATGTCCATCGGCGGTCTCGACCGAGGAGCGCATGCCGGCGACCGCCTGGTTGAGAAGATCGGCGAGCTCGCGATAGACATCCGGCACATCGGCCGGCAGAGAGGCCGTCAGATCGCGGTCTGCAAGCGCTGCGATGACGTCGGTGAATGTTTCGATCGCCTGCGCATGATCGGCTTCGCGCTGTTCGGCGAGCGCGCGCTGGTGCTTCTGGCGCTGTTCGTTGAAGCGGAGCGAGACGGCAATCTCGACATCGACCATCACCAGGCGGGTAATCGCGCCGACGAGGTCGAGCAGCTCCTGCTCACGCTTGCGGCCGCCCGGCAGCAGCGATTTCGGAGCGAGATCGACGATCGCGCCGGCGATCAGGTGTTCGAGCATCACGGCGTGACCGGCGACGTGCCAGCGCGGATCGAGGCCCATGCGGCTCTCGGCGTCGGAGAGAACCTTCACCCGCTCGGCGTAGAGCGCATCGAAGCGGGCATCGGTCAGCACGCCCCAATGGGAGGCCTGCAGGTCGTGCAGCCGTTCGATCTGCTGCTCGCTTTCGAAATTGCGAGCGGCTTCCGGAAAGGATTGAAAGCGGTGAAAAAGGTCGCGCAGACCGGTCTTCAGATGCCGGTCGAGCTGCGGGCGGCAGCGGCGCAGCAGATCGCGCAGTTCGCCGTCGAGGCCGGCAAATGCCAGTCTCTCGCCCAGGCTGCCTGCCTGGCCACGTCGCGCCTGATCCGATGGCATTTCCTGCACCAAAGCCGTCCCCAAATTAATCAAGCCAATCCTCGGAGAGGATCGGCGGCATGCGAGCTGCTGTCGCCAGCGCCTGATAAACGGGAATGCTCGCCAAACCGGATCAATATCCGTCGGGCATGGGCAACGCGGTCACCACGGCTTTGCTGGATTTTCATGAGCGGATACCGGATTGGACCGGTACGGCTTTGCGGCTTCATGCCTGGTGGGAGACCGCAGTCATCCCATTTCGCCGTGGTCTCTAATATGTATGGTTAATTCCTTGCCTGAAGGTTAATGGAAGGTGCAAGGATGCCTGATTTGCTTCAACCGGGCGCATATTACCCGCTATCAGGGCATTCGCTTCGGCACTACGCGGTGGTTACGGTTTTTCTCAAATCGCCGCTTGAATGTCGGCCAACCCGCCTTGTCTCCCATATCGGCGAGCGGCCGCAACGGATAAGCTTTTAACTCAAAGCGCCGTGCCACCCTTGCCGGAGAACTTCCTGCTGATATGCAGCGAGCCGGAAAGACCGAAACGCCATGGCAGGTCGACAGCCTGGGAGATGCCAATCCGCCGCCCGGTGACGATCAATGGCGGCGTTTGCGGCAAAGTGAGATCGAACGGAGGCGCGAACAGCGGCAGGCCGTTGTGCTCGATGGTGATGTCGAGCGCCTGGCAGAGTCGGCCCGGACCGGAACACAGGAGTAGCGGATCGGCAAGGCGGCGCCTCTTCTCCATCTCCTCAAGGCCTCTGACCGGCTGCAGCGCCCTGATCAGCACGGCGCTGCCGGGCCGGCAGACGAAATTCAGGCACCAGTGAATGCCGTAGGAACGATAGACATAGGCATGCCCGGGCGGGCCGAACATCACCGCGTTCCTCTGCGTGGGCCCGCGAAAACTGTGGGATGCCGGGTCGTCCGGCTCATAGGCTTCCGTCTCGACGATCACGCCGCCCGCACCGGAGACATCGAGCTCGACGCCGATCAGGTCACGCGCCACCTCCACGGAGCCTCTATCGAAAAACCGCTGGTCCATAAAAAACGCCCGTCTCGCTGCCGGTTGCATCCATAGACGGCGAAGCAGGGCTTGTCTTCCCCGCCGACGACGCGATTTCCTGTAAGACCCGAAGCGTTGAGCAGACGTTGTGGTGGGGATGCAACAGGCCCCGACTTGCTGTTTGCCAAGTCAGCACGGATTTGTGGACGCACATTTTTGTGCATTGCCATGAAAACGCTCCGGGTGTCGTATTAGGTTTAGAAACATCTTGATTCTCAATAGATTGCCGCAGCGTTTTCAATCTTTGCGGCAGTCGAGCAGTAGCGCAACCCTGACTGGAGTAGCCTATGCCGAGTGAATCCTTGTTCGATGCCTTCACCAGGAACTACGAAGCCCGGCGCGAGACAGACATGTCTGTCGCCGAGTATCTGGCGATTTGTAAAAAAGATCCGATGGCCTATGCCAACGCGGCCGAGCGGCTGCTGGCGGCGATCGGCGAGCCGCAGATGGTCGACACGGCCAAGGATGCCAGGCTCGGCCGGATCTTCATGAACCGCACCATCCGGGCCTATCCGGCTTTTTCCGGTTTCTTCGGCATGGAAGAGACGATCGAGCGGATCGTTTCCTTCTTCCGGCACGCGGCGCAGGGCCTCGAGGAGCGAAAGCAGATCCTCTACCTGCTCGGTCCGGTCGGTGGCGGCAAGTCGTCGCTCGCCGAGCGGCTGAAGCTGCTGATGGAGGCCAATCCGATCTACGTGCTGAAGGCCGGCGATGATATCAGCCCGGTCTTCGAAAGCCCGCTCAATCTCTTCGATCCGGTGGCGATGGGGCCGATGCTGCTCGAGCAGTACGGCGTTCCGACCCGGCGCCTCAGCGGGTTGATGAGCCCCTGGTGCCTGAAGCGACTCGATGAATTCGGAGGCGACATATCCCGTTTCCGGGTGGTGAGGCTGCAGCCCTCACGACTGCGCCAGATCGGCATCGCCAAGACCGAACCGGGCGACGAGAACAATCAGGACGTCTCGTCGCTGGTCGGCAAGGTCGACATCCGCAAGCTCGAAAACTATTCCCAGAACGACTCGGACGCCTACAGCTATTCCGGCGGGCTCAACCGGGCCAACCAGGGCGTGCTCGAATTTGTCGAGATGTTCAAGGCGCCGATCAAGATGCTGCATCCGCTGCTGACGGCGACGCAGGAAGGCAACTACATGGGCACCGAGAATATCGGGGCCATTCCCTTCTCCGGCGTCATCCTTGCCCATTCGAACGAGGCGGAATGGCAGAGCTTCAAGGCGAACAAGAACAACGAGGCCTTCATCGACCGCATCTGCGTCATCAAGGTTCCTTATTGCCTGCGGGTGACCGAAGAGCAGCATATCTATGAGAAGCTGATTGAAGGCTCGGAGCTTGCGGATGCCTCCTGCGCGCCCGCGACGCTTGAGATGCTGGCCCGGTTTTCCGTACTCTCGCGGCTGCGCAAGCACGAGAACTCGACCTTCTTCTCCAAGATGCGTGCCTATGACGGCGAAAGCCTCAAGGAAACCGATCCGCGCGCCCGCAGCGTGCAGGAATATCATGACGCGGCCGGCGTCGATGAAGGCATGGACGGAATATCGACACGTTTTGCCTTCAAGGTACTAGCCTCGACCTTCAACCACGACACGACGGATATCGGCGCCGATCCGGTCCACCTTATGTACGTGCTGGAACAGGCCATCCGCCGCGAACAGTTTCAGGAGGAAACCGAAAAGCGGTATATCGAGTTCATCAAGGCAGACCTTGCCCCGCGGTATGCAGAGTTCATCGGCAACGAGATCCAGAAGGCCTACCTGGAATCCTATTCCGATTACGGTCAGAATCTCTTCGATCGTTACGTCGACTACGCCGACGCCTGGATCGAGGACGTCGATTTCAAGGATCCGGACACCGGGCAGCTTCTCGATCGCGAACTCCTGAACCAGGAACTGACCAAGATCGAAAAACCGGCGGGCATCGCCAACCCCAAGGATTTCCGCAACGAGATCGTCAAGTTCTGCCTCCGCTCGCGCGCCAATAACGGCGGCAAGAACCCGTCCTGGGCGAGCTATGAGAAGATCCGGGAAGTGATCGAGAAAAGAATGTTCTCCCAGGTGGAGGATCTTCTGCCGGTCATCTCCTTCGGATCGAAGAAGGACGGCGAAACAGAAAAGAAACACAGCGAGTTCGTGTCGCGCATGACGGGGCGCGGCTACACCGAGAGACAGGTTCGCCGTCTGGTGGAGTGGTACATGCGGGTCAAACAGGCAGGTTAGCGTCTGTACTCAATTAGGATTTGGAACGCAGCATGCAGGAAAACCGTTCAGTTCCTTAGACACACAAAGGTGGATTCCATCTCCATCATTGTGTGTGACGACAGGACGTAGGATTGTGGCATACTGGGTTGTGCGGCGTCCGAAACCTAGTTGAGTACAGACCCTAATGCTCATGCAGGAGCCAACATGCACATCATCGACCGGCGGCTGAACCCGCGCGGTAAAAGTTTGGAAAATCGGCAGCGGTTTCTGCGGCGCGCGAAGGAGGCCGTGCAGCAAGCAGTCAGGCGATCCCTGCAAAGCCGCAGCATCCGTGATGTACTGGATGGCGGCGAAGTCAGCCTCCCGATCGGCGGCATGGGCGAGCCGAGCTTCCGCCGAGCCGAAGGCGGGATTACGGATCATGTCCTGCCCGGCAACCGGGCGTTCGTCGAAGGCGATATCATTCCTCGCCCGCCGGGTCAGGGTGCCGGCAGGCCCAAGGAGGCCGGCCAAGGCGACGGTGAAGACGGCTTCCGCTTCGTGCTGACGCGCGAGGAATTCCTCTCGGTGTTTCTGGATGACCTCGAACTGCCCGAACTCGCCAAGCGGCGGCTGAGCGAGACCGAGGAGATGAGCCCGGTTCGCGCCGGCTACTCCATTTCCGGCTCCCCTTCCAATCTCTCCATCGACCGGACGACGCGGCTCGCCATGATGCGGCGCATCGCTCTCAAACGCCCCAAGCCTGCCGAGATCGAGGCGCTGCAACGCCAGATCGAGGAAAGCGAGGATGATGAGACCCGCCTTGCGCTGGAGGCGGAACTCAAGTCGCTGACCGACAGGATCCGGCGCATTCCCTATGTCGATCCGCTCGACGTTCGCTACCGCCGTTTCGACAACGAACCGAAGCCGGTTGCGAAGGCGGTGATGTTCTGCCTGATGGACGTCTCTGGATCGATGTCGGAGCACATGAAGGATCTGGCCAAGCGTTTCTACCTGCTGCTCTATCTGTTTCTTTCGCAGCGCTACGAGAAGGTCGAAATCGTCTTCATCCGCCACACCGAGAAGGCCGAGGAGGTCGACGAGGAGACCTTCTTCTACGGCCAGGCCACCGGCGGCACGCTGGTATCGAGCGCGCTTGTGGCGATGCGTTCCATCATCGCCGCACGCTTCGATCCCACCGAATGGAACATCTACGCTGCGCAGGCTTCGGACGGCGACAACTCCTACCGGGACGAAGGTCCGGCCGGCCATCTGCTGAGACACGAGATCCTGCCGCTCTGCCAGTATTTCGCCTATATCGAAGTCGATGAGGAGGGCGGGGATTCCCTCGCCTCCAATTCGCCCCTCTGGCGCCTTTATGAAAGCATCCGATCGAACTCGGCAACTCTTGCGATGCGCAAGGTCTGCCGCAAGAACGAGATCTTTCCGGTCTTCCACGACCTCTTCCAGAAGCGTTCGACACCAACGAAGGCGGTGCCATGACCCAGGCGGCTATGCAGAAGAATCGACTGCTCTTCGACGGCGCCGACTGGGATTTCGCCACCCTGCAGCGCATCCACGATGCCTGCGAGGAGATCGCGATCGGCGAACTCGGGCTCGATGTCTACCCGAACCAGATCGAGGTGATCACCGCCGAGCAGATGCTGGACGCCTATTCATCGACCGGCATGCCGCTGTTTTACCGGCACTGGTCGTTCGGGAAACATTTCGCCCATCACGAGGCCTTCTACCGCCGCGGCATGCGGGATCTCGCCTATGAGATCGTCATCAACTCGTCGCCCTGCATCTCCTACCTGATGGAGGAGAACACCGCGACGATGCAGACCCTGGTGATCGCCCATGCGGCCTTCGGTCATAACCATTTCTTCAAGAACAACTATCTCTTCAAGCTCTGGACGGATGCCGAGGGCATTCTCGACTATCTCGATTTCGCCAAGAGCTACATCGCCCGCTGCGAAGAACGTTACGGCGAAACGGCGGTCGAACGGACCCTCGATGCCGCCCATGCGCTGATGTCGCATGGCGTGCACCGTTATGCGGGCAAGACGCGGCTCGACCTGCGTCAGGAGGAAAAACGCCAGCTGGAACGGCGCGCCCATGAAGAGCAGATGTTCAACGACCTCTGGCGCACGGTGCCAACGGGCCGCAAGCGCGATGCGGCCGACGTCGATTTCGAAAGACGGCGCGCGGCGCTCGGCCTGCCGCAGGACAATCTGCTCTATTTCCTCGAAAAGTCGTCGCCCCGGCTGCAGCCGTGGCAAAGGGAAATCCTCCGCATCGTCCGCCACGTAGCGCAATATTTCCACCCGCAGCGCCAGACCAAGGTGATGAACGAGGGGACTGCGACCTATGTCCATTACCAGATCATGGAAAGACTGCACGACCGTGGGCAGATCAGCGACGGGAACTATTTCGAGTTCCTGAAATCCCACACCAATGTCGTGTTCCAGCCGACCTATGACGACCGGCGTTTCTCCGGCTTCAACCCCTATGCCATCGGCTTTGCAATGATGCAGGATATCGAGCGGATCGTGACGAAGCCGACCGATGAGGACCGCGAATGGTTCCCGGATATCGCCGGCCGCGGAGATCCGATGCAGGTCCTGCGCGGCATCTGGGCGGACTACCGCGACGAGAGCTTCATCAGCCAGTTCCTGAGCCCGCACCTGATCCGCAAGTGGCGCCTTTTCCAGCTCTACGACGATCCGCAGATGAGCGAAGGGATACTGGTTTCGGCGATCCACGACGAGCGGGGCTACAAACGCGTTCGCCGCCAGCTGGCGCGCGAATACGATATCGGCTGGACCGATCCGAGGATCGACATCATCGATGTCGATCTCGCCGGGGACCGTCGCCTTCTCCTGCAACACCGGGCGCCGAACGACTGGGTTCTCGAAGACAGCGAAACCCGGCAGGTTCTGCAGCATCTGGCGGATCTGTGGGGCTACGACGTCATGCTGCAGGAAATCGACAGCAGCGAGACGGTGGTGAAGGAACATTCCGCCCATCCCCGCGAGATCCTTCAGAAGGGTGACCTTTTCGCCTGAGGACGGCGCCTGAGCAGGTCTCTGCCGATCCGGCAACTCCAGGCGCGGCGGGACGCAAAGGCGACGTTGATCCCCACTCATCAATTTTGATTACAGGAAAGACCGGAGCTCCTGCCGGTGGCCAATCGTGATTGGACATCAAAAGCGGTCTGGATCACATTACAGATCGGGCGACGGGCATCTATTTTGTTCAAATAGGAGGCCGTAATGGAGCAACGTGCAGTCGACCAGCTGAGGACTATCGCCAGGATAAATCGCAGCTATCCCGACTTCCAGATGTCCAGCAGCGAGCGGCTCGAGCGGTGGGCCGAGATTCTTGAGCTCAACCCCGATCGATCCCTTTCGACATTTCGGGAAACCGAATACCAGCCGGATGAAATAAGGGCCGCCATGCGTGGCGACGGGACGGCGATTGCCGTCGCCTTCGGCGATCCGGTCCTGCGCGCAGCGGGGATGCGGAACGACACCTATGGGGAAGCCAGACGGTTTTTTGAATTGTCCGACCGACAGCTCCACAAACTGGTCTGCTTCTGCCACTTCGGAGCCCATGTGAGCGCAAGTACAGTCGCCCATCAGGTGCGTTCGATAGCCACCCGCAGATCCAGTGGCACCCTTGCATACCTGGCTTCCTTCTTCAGAAGGTAGCCCGTATCGGCTTGTGGAACGCAACCGGCGTGTCCCCTGCCGGAGCAGTTGCCCGACGTCTCTGCGTTGCCGCTTGCCATCGCGGGAAGCGGCCGCGAACTGTGTCGTGCTCTCAAGGTCGAGGCGGAGCCAGGCACCTCCCCGGGCGGCGTGAGTGCGCCGTCGATTTCGGATGGCTCCGATCAAGCGTCTTTATGCACGGTCGCTGGACAGCATGTCTCGACGCCGGGGGTGACCTTGCGGGCACTATGGTATCTAGGCGAAAGAAACTCTATACGGAGTTCCGGGTTTTCCGGAGATATGCCGCGTGGCGAATTTTAGTGTGGATTTGTGTATCGTTGCCGGCAGAAGGCCGGGCTTGCTTGAGCAGACATTGGAAAGTTTCTCAAAGCGCTGCTTTGCTCATTTTTCCTTCTCGAATGTCCTCGTGAACATAGATCCGATCTTCGGCACGGAGGAAGATGAAGCCGAGTGCCTGCGCGTGGTCGGCAACTACCTGCCGTCGGCATCCTTCTTCAGACCGAGCGAGCCGGGTTTTGGCGCCGCGGTTCAGCGTCTGTGGACCAACACGCGTTCCGACTATGTCTTCCACATCGAGGATGACTGGGTCGCGCTGACCGACCTCGGCGAGGAGATTTTCGGCCCGTTTTCAGATCCGGGCGTGATGCAGGTTTCCTTTCACACGGCCGACCAGAACTGGAATATCGCCAAGGACGGTCATCTTCACGAGAGGAACGAATATGCGCGGTTCCTGGGTATAAAAATCCCGCTGTTCAGGACTTTTCCGAAATTCACCACCTCCCCCTCCATTCTTCGGGGCTCGTTCGCCCGACAGGCTTCAAGCCTGATGGACCCTTCTCGGGATCCGGAAAAACAATTCTATTCCGGCGTCAACGCAGAGCTTGAACGGTTGGCGGCGCCGCACAAGAACTACATATTCTCTCCCCAGCAGAAACCGGTCATCCGTGACACCGGACGAGAGTGGAGAGACAATCGCAAAATCAAGAAAGTCATCGAGAACACGACCTCCTATTGGGTCGAGGAATAGTTGCCCGACATCTCCGCAGCGGTCACCGGGCAACCTTGATAAGTGGCCGCATACCGTGATGCGGCCACGAAATTTCCGTCAGGGCGCGCTGAAGAAATGGCCCTCGCCGGCCTGCTGATAGAAGCGCCTTGCCGCGTAAGGCAGCAACGTCCGGTTTCAGCATTCGGTAACGCTCTGAATGTACATTAGGCATCGATCAATTTACGCGAGTAACTGGACGCCTGCCAATGAACCATTGCTCCGCCATCGAACCTGATCTGCAAACGCCTCACCGCGAACTTCTGGAAGACCTGTTCGAGGACGCTCCAGGACCTACGATCATCAAGGATGGAGAGTCGCGTTTCCTGTTCCTCAACAGCAAGGCATGCGAGATGTTCGGCGTGAACCTCGAAGACGTGCTTGGCCACACGGACCACGACTTCTTGCCTGCGGACGAAGCCGATCGAATCCAGAAGGTGGACGCGGGAGTGCTGGCCACCGGCGAGGAACGGCGGTTCGAGGAAGAGCTCACCGGGCCGGATGGTTCGACCCGGACGCTTTTCACGCACAAACGGCGGTCTTTCGTACCAGTGCCCGGCGGAAAGAAACCGGTTGTCGTTGTCGTCATTTCCGACATTACCAAACTCCGTCACGCCGAACAGGTCCTGCGGGCCAGTGAGGAACACTATCGCTCGCTCGTTGAACTGCATCCCCAAACACCGTGGTTGGCCGACGCAGAAGGAAACGTCATCGAAGTCGGTCCGGGTTGGCAGAATGCTTCCGGACGGGAGGTCGGCGAAGCGCTGGGACGCGGGTGGGAGAAGACCCTGCACCCGGCGGACCTGCCTGAAGTGATTGCCAAATGGGGATCCGCGGTCCACACCGGCGTGCCGTTCGACATGATCTACAGGATCGGGACAACGAAAGGGCGGTATCGGTGGTATCGGAACCGTGCTGCTCCCCGGCTCGACGGCGACGGCGAGGTCATCCGCTGGTATGGCCTCCTCGAGGACGTGCACGACCGCCAGCTTGCCCTCAAAGCCCTTCAGTCCAGCGAGCGCAGATTGCGCCAGCATCGGGACGAACTGGAAAAGATCGTTCTGGCGAGGACCGCGGAAGTGCAGGAGAAGAACGTCGAGCTGGATCGCCTTCTCCAGCATGAACGGGGCATCAATGCGCTGCAGCGCCGCTTCGTGGGGATGATCTCGCACGAGTTCAGGACGCCTCTGGCCGTGATCGACGGAGCAGCTCAGCGGCTGACGCGCACGAAAGCGGCTGCGACTCCCCAGTTCCTGGAAGGCAAGGCTCTGCAGATCAAGGGCGCCGTCGCCCGCATGGTCGAGCTGATGGAAAGCATCCTCGCCGCCGGGCGGCTGGAGACAGGGACCATTGCGATCAACAAGGAAGCCGGTTCGCTCAGTGCGATTCTGCGCCATTGCATCGCAAACCGGGCGGAGATCAGCAAGAGCCACACGATCAGCTACGATCTCGAAGCGCTTCCAGCCCTGCAGATGATCGACGGGGCCGCAATAGAGCGGGTCTTTTCCAATCTGTTGTCAAACGCGGTGAAATACTCGCCCGCCGGTTCCAGGATCCGTGTCAGCGGATGGAAAGACGGTCAGCGGGTTCTGGTCAGCGTCAGCGATTCCGGCATCGGCATGGATGCAGACGACCTGCCGAAGCTGTTCGAACCCTACTTTCGCGCCCGCAGCGCCACCGGTATCGCGGGAACGGGGATCGGTCTCAATATCGTCAAGGAAATTGTGGAATTGCATGGCGGCTCAATCTCGGTCCAGAGCCTTCTGGGCAAGGGCACGACCTTCACGGTGGAGCTACCGTTCGACGAGGTCAGACAACAGCATTTGGCTTAGGCCGGCACTGTCACAAGAAGAACACCCTCAAGCGGCGATCGATGATGCTAGCCAGGACGCAAGCTCGTCTCGCCCCATGGGTCTGCCCACCAGAAAACCTTGCAGCTGATCGCAACCGGCAATTCGCAAGACGTCCGCTTGATCGGCGGATTCAATGCCTTCGGCCGTGACTGGGATCCCGAGGGCCTGGGCCAAGGAGATCGTGGCCGTCAGGACGTTCCGGCCGGTGCTGCCGTCATCTATGGCTTGAACCAGGGAGCGATCGATCTTCATCCGGTCGAAGCCGAACTCACGAAGCGTGCCGATACTGGCATAACCGGCGCCAAAATCATCAAGAGCAAAACGGATGCCTGCCAATTTCAGGGCGGTGATGGAGCGTCTGGCCTGTTCAGGGTTGGACATCAACACCGCTTCGGTGATCTCGAGTGTCAGCCGCGATGGATCAAAACCTTCCTCTTTCAAGACAGCGAGCACATCCCCGGCGAAATTGGGGTTGCATAGCTGGATCGGAGAAACATTGACCGACAGGGAGAGCGGCGACCATGCCCGGGATGCCACGATGGACTTCCGAAGCATCTGGAGGCCGAGGATATCGATCAACCCGCATTTCTCCGCCAGAGGTATGAACGCGTCCGGGCCGATTGCTCCTTCGGCGCGTCTCCACCTTGCCAGCGCCTCCACGCCCGTGATCTCGCCCGAGGCCGCCGAAGCCAGCGGCTGGAAAACCGGCTGGATCTCGTCGTTCTGGAGGGCGCGCCGAAGGTCGCTTTCCAAACCCGCGATCTTCTCACGCTGGCGGTCAAGATCCGGATGATAGGTGACGGCGCATCCCCTGCCCATTTCCTTCGCTTCATAAAGGGCCATATCCGCCCGGCGAAGAAGTTCGTGCGCATTCCCTGCGTCGTCACGGCAGGCAACGCCGATGCTTGCGCCAATTTCGATCGTGCGGCCTTCGATGAGAAACGGCCTTTTGAGACGTTCGAGAACTTGATTGTCAAATTCGGCGAGGTTTGCGGAGCCGCGCTGAACCAGAGCGAATTCATCACCGCCCAACCGGGCGACACCGAATACGTCTCCGTGGATGTCGCGCAGGGCTTCCGCCACCAGCCTGATCAGCTGATCTCCAATCGCATGCCCCCAGGCATCGTTGACTGCCTTGAACCCGTCGAGATCGATAAGGTGCAAGACCAGTACCTGGCTCTTGTCGGCCTGCATCAACCGGTCCAGTCCTTCGATCAGGCCGAGCCTGTTCAAGAGACCGCTGAGGCTGTCATGCGTTGCTTCGTGCTGGGCGCGATCCGCCAGGCTCTTCAGCCGCCGCGTTTCTGACAAGCCTGCAAACAGGACGCCAACCAGATAAACGCCGAGGATTGCGACCGCCGCGGCGATAAAGGGGCGCGCCTCGTCAAAAATCGTGTTTCCCGGAGCGGCACTGGGCCAAGCCAAACGCGCGACTTCAATTCCATCCACATCCATGAGCGGGGAATTCAGAAGATCGCCCGCCGGACGGTCAGTTATGTGGAGCTCCGGGAGCTGATGTTCCTTGGCCATCTGGGCCACGACTTCAGACGTCAGGGTCTTGAAGAAGCTGAGAACATAGAAGGTTTGATCCTGTACCTGCGACCCGAACGGCTGGACCGCTTCCGAAGCCACCGCAATGATATCATCGCCGTTTCTGAAAAAATTGACGATGGGGTCGATGCCAGGCCGAGCGGCGGCTTCCGTCTGCCCCGTAAACTTGGAGCCGAGATATTCGGTCGGGTCTATTATATCGGCCTTGAGATAGGCGATGCTCTTGCCGCCTGCTGGCGCGGTCAGCACTATCCCGTCATAGAGCGCGTAGTCCTCGCTGGTCTTGCCCCAATTCTCATAGACCCAACCCTCGCGATCCCCTTGGGTTATCGCCTTGTAGGCGTCATCCCAGACGGCATTGTCTCGCACGGTCGCGGCAAGTTTTTCCTTGAACGAGGAGACCGCCGCCTCTGCCGCCAGAATGGCTCTGTTGTCGTCCAGCGCGTTGGCGGAACTGCGCATGCGATCGACCACGTGAGCACCTATCCCACCCAGGATCATGGCAACAAGAAGGAGCAGCGAGGTGGCGATGAAAACGGAGTAGCCTTCACGGCTCTCCTTCGGTCGGCGTGCGAGCATGGCGGATCCCTGCGTTATTGTTTTGCCCAAGGCTGCAGAAGACGTCATGTCCGCATTGCGCTGCTCGCATCCACTAGCATATGCGAATATTAAAAATCGCTAAAGCACGTAGTCAACGACTCGTTAATATGTCGGCAGGGACCTCCAAACCCAGAGCAGCAAAATGGAGCAGGGCCGCGCGGAGTGCTTTATTTCATGGCGTTAAACCGGGCTTTTAGCTCGGAAATCGGGCAGGCTGGTGCTTCCGCCGAGCGGGCGGGCTTTCTAGAGTTCTCGCAGGAATTCTTCGGTCGTCGCGAGGTGGAGCTGAACCGAGAAGCGGTCTCCCAAAAGTTCGAGCGACGCGTCATGTGTGTCATCCGCTCCGCTGCAGACGGCATCCCTCAGCACGATCACATGGTATCCGAGATCGATGGCGCCAAGCGCTGTGGAGAGGACGCAAACGTCGGTCTCACCGCCGGTCAGGACCACGGTTCCGATACCCTCCTTCAAGAGCATTCCATGCAGCCCTCCGCTCACCCAGGGAGAATACGTCATCTTGTCGAAGATGCGTGCAGGAGGGACAAGCGCTTTCAAGGACGGGATCAGATCGACGAGGCCTGGATCGAGATGCTCTCGCGTCATCATCCTCCACTTTTCATAATACACCCGCCACATGCCCTCCATCGCTTCGGGCCGCGACGGCGTGACGAACCTCGTAAAGATCGTCTTCTCCGGGTGGCGGCCGGAAATCTCCTCGATCGATGGCGATACCTGGCGCATCCAGGGGACGTGCCAAGGAGTGTCTTCAGCGAAGATCCGCTGCATGTCGATGCAAAGATGAATCCAGTTGCCAGCCATGTCATGCTCCGCGCTGCTCCTGAACGCCCCATCGGGAACGTGGTTCCAGGCGGGACCGGCAGAAGGCCGGTTGCAACTAACGGACACCCGATATGAGGACCCCCCTCGGTCGAACACGAGGGCGGCATCACGCTCTCACGATTGGTTGGACGCTTTGACGAAATCGATGAAGGCCCGCAGCGGCGCCGGTACGAGCCGTCGGCCGGGGTAATAGAGAAACGGGCCGGAAAATTGCGGCCACCACGGCTCGAGCACAGGTTCGAGAGAGCCGTTGGCAAGATGGGGCCGCAGCCAGTCCTCGAACAGCAACATGATGCCGGTGCCGGCAATCGCTGCATCGACGGCAAGGTCGGTTGCCGCACCTATCTGCACGATCAGCGGCCCCGTCGGATCGATCCGCACCACCTCGCCGTCCCGTTCGAATTCCCAGAGCATCATCGCGCCGCTTGTGAAACGCCCGCGAATGCAGGCATGGCCAAGCAGGTCGCGCGGATGATCGGGACGGCCATGGCGATCGAGGTATGCGGGGGATGCCGCGGCCGCGAAGCGCTGCAAGCGCGGACCGATCGGCACCGCGATCATGTCCTGCTCCAGCCGCTCGTCATAACGGATGCCGGCGTCGCATCCCGCAGCCAGCACGTCGACGAAGCTGTCATCGGCGGCGATTTCGAGCCTGATGTCGGGATAGGCCGCGAGGAACCGCGGGACGATCGCCGGGAGCACCAGCCGGGCGGCGCTGACCGGTACATTGAGGCGGAGAATACCCGCAGGTTTGTCGCGAAACCTGTTGACCACGTCGAGTGCCGCGTCCACCTCCGCGAGCGCTGGGGTCAACCGAGCCAGCAGACCGGCGCCTGCTTCCGTCGGCACCACGCTGCGTGTCGTCCGATTGAGAAGCCTGACCCCGAGTTGCGCCTCGACACGCCGTACCGCCTCGCTCAATCCTGATGCGCTGCCGCCTGTGGTCCGCGCACCCTCGCGGAACCCGCCGGCGCGCGCCACTGCCACAAAGGCATTCAGATCACTCAGATCGATCTTCATTGTTCGAAATTCCGCACAGCCTGTGCCGACTGTACCCAATTTTCGTGCGGTCTCTCAAGTTCTATATCCACGTCATCTTGAAAAGGAGATATCCCATGTCGAACATAGACCAAGCGGGTACATTTATTCTCGGCGACCGCAACGTGAGACGGCTCGGCTACGGCGCCATGCAGCTTGCGGGCAAGGGTGTGTTCGGCCCGCCGAAGGACCGCGATGCGGCAATCGCAGTCCTGCGCGAGGCGGTCGAGGCTGGCGTCAATCACATCGACACCAGCGACTTTTACGGTCCGCACGTAACCAACCAGATCATCCGCGAAGCGCTTCATCCGTACCCCGACGACCTGATGATCGTGACCAAGATCGGCGCCATGCGCGGGACCGACGGTTCATGGAACCCGGCGTTCTCTGGCGAACAGCTGACACAGGCCGTCCACGACAACCTGCGCAATCTTGGTCTCGACGCCATGGACGTCGTCAATTTGCGTATCATGTTCGATGTCCACGGCCCGGCCGAAGGCTCGATCGAAGAACCCCTGACGGTTCTGGCGGAGCTGCAGCGCAAGGGCCTGGTCCGCCACATCGGGCTCAGCAACGTCACGCCGGCACAGGTTGCCGAAGGTCAGGGCATCGCCAAGATCGTCTGCGTACAGAACCAGTATAATCTCGCTCATCGGCAAGACGATGCCATGATCGACGATCTCGCCCGTGATGGCATCGCCTATGTGCCGTTCTTCCCGCTCGGCGGCTTCAGCCCGCTGCAATCGTCGATCCTGTCGGACGTTGCCCAGCGCCTGGCCGCGACGCCGATGCAGGTCGCACTTGCCTGGCTGCTGCGTCGCGCACCGAACGTTCTCCTCATTCCGGGAACCTCGTCCGTCGGCCACCTGCGTGAAAACCTCGCCGCAGCGGAACTGCAGCTGTCGGACACCGTGATGGCCGAGCTGGAGGGTGTCGCCGACATCCGCTCCGCCTGAGCACTCCCAGCTCGGTCCCCACCGTGCGTCGAAAAATCGACGCACGGCATTTGCCTTTACGCGCGCTTTCGCTAAAAGTGAAAGAAAAGCGAACGGAGGGGTGAGGTGTTCATCACGGACCGCCAGACGAAGATCGTCGAACTTGCGAAGTCGGCGGGGCGAGTGCTCGTCGACGACCTGGCGACGACGTTCTCGGTAACCTCGCAAACGATCCGCAAGGATCTGAATGATCTGTGCGACAAGCAAATTCTCACGCGGATCCATGGCGGCGCCACTCTTCCCCGCAGCAACGAGAATGTCCGGTATGACGCACGCCGGCAGATCGCCGCTGCGGAAAAACAGGCGATCGGCGTCGCCGCCGCCAACCTCATTCCGGACAACGCCTCGCTTCTCATCAACATCGGCACCACCACCGAAGCAGTCAGCGAGGCACTGGTCAATCACCGGGAACTCATGGTGATTACCAATAATATAAACGTTGCCAATCGGTTACGACTTCTCGACGAAATCGAGGTGGTCATTGCCGGTGGCGTCGTTCGCCAATCGGACGGGGGTATTGTCGGTGAAGCCGCGGTCGATTTCATCCGCCAGTTCAAGGTCGACTACGCGATCATCGGCGTTTCGGCGATCGACCCGGATGGGGCTCTTCTCGATTATGACTTTCGCGAAGTGAAAGTTGCCCAGGCGATCATCGCCAATGCCAGGCACGTGATCCTAGTCGCCGACTCGACAAAATTCGAGCGCACCGCTCCCGTGCGTATCGGCCAAATCTCCCAGGTCCAGACCTTTATCACCGACCGCTGCGCGTCTCCTTCGATCCGGGAAATCTGTCTGCAGAACGGCGTTGCGCTGGTGGAGACTTCCGAGACGAACGCTGAAGTTCATTAGCCCTTCAGTTTCGTTTGACATTCGGAATATTTTCGATTTAATCCATTTTAAGTTCACAATGCCTAGGGGCTTGCTGCCGTTTCGGATCAGCGAGGGAAATAATGGGTCAAAAAATCCACGATATCTTCGTGATCGGCGGCGGCATCAACGGCTGCGGCATCGCACGCGATGCGGCCGGGCGGGGTTATTCGGTCGCACTCGCGGAGATGGACGATTTTGCCTCGGGCACCTCCTCCGGTGCCACCAAGCTCATCCACGGCGGCCTGCGTTATCTCGAGCATTACGAATTCAGGCTCGTGCGGGAATCGCTGATGGAGCGCGAAACCCTCTGGGCCATGGCGCCGCACATCATCTGGCCGATGCGTTTCGTCCTGCCCTACCACAAGGGAGGGGTTCGCCCCGCATGGCTGATCCGCCTCGGCCTGTTTCTCTACGATCATCTCGGCGGCCGAAAGCTGCTCCCGCCGACCGCGGTGCTCGACATGCGCAGCGACCCGGCAGGAAAGCCTCTGAAGCCGCTTTTTACCAAGGCATTCGAATATTCCGACGGCTGGGTCGACGACGCGCGGATGGTGGTGCTGAACGCTCGGGATGCCGCCGATCGCGGCGCCTTGATCCTGCCGCGTACCCGGGTGGTTGCCGCCCGCCGGGAGAACGGTGTTTGGACGATCGGCACGTGCGATACCCGCACCGGCAAGACCGAGACCTATCAGGCCCGCATGCTGGTGAATGCCGCCGGCCCCTGGGTGGACCAGGTGATCCGCGAGGCGCTCGGCAACAATGACGCCCGCCATGTGCGCCTTGTCCAGGGCAGCCATATTGTCGTGAAGAGGAAATTCGAAGGATCCCGCGCCTATTTCTTTCAGAACCGGGACAATCGCATCATTTTCGCAATTCCTTACGAGAACGACTTCACGCTCATCGGCACGACCGACCGGGACTATTCTGGCAATCCGAAGGATGTGAAAATCTCCGAAGAGGAGACGACCTATCTCTGCAATGCAGCGAGCGAGTATTTTCGGGAGCCGGTGCGACCGGCCGACATTGTCTGGACCTATTCGGCGGTTCGCCCGCTTTTTGACGACGGCGCTTCAAAGGCGCAGGAAGCAACGCGCGATTATGTGCTGAAGGTCGACGTCACTCAGGGCGCACCGCTGCTCAACGTCTTCGGCGGCAAGCTGACTACCTATCGCCGTCTTTCGGAACATGCGCTGGAGAAGATCGCCGAAGCGATCGGAGCAAAAGGCCATTCCTGGACGGCGAAGAGCCATCTGCCCGGCGGCGATTTTCCTGCGCAGGGTTACGAGGAAGAAGTGGTAAAGCTGAAAGCCCGCTATCCGTTTCTGGAAGAACGGCATGCGCGGCGCCTGGTGCGCCGGTACGGAACCCGCGCAGCGATGATCCTCGACGGCGCCACCAGGATGCAGGACCTCGGCCACCATTTCGGCGGCGATCTCTACGAGGCTGAAGTGAAATATCTTGTCGACCGTGAATGGGCCATGAGCGCGGAGGACGTGTTGTGGCGCAGAACCAAGGACGGTCTGCGGTTGAGTGAGACGGAAAGACAATATCTGGAGGAGTACATGGCCGCTATACCGGCAAAAATGGCCGGATAAGCGACATGTGTTCCCGATGTGAGGAGGCACGGGAACTCGAATGCTGGAAATGCGCAACGTCGCCAAGATGGTGGGGGGTGAGTATCATATTCATCCGACCAATCTTGCATTCGATCGCGGCTCGCTGAACGTATTGCTCGGCCCGACGCTCTCGGGCAAGACTTCGATCATGCGACTGATGGCCGGACTTGACCGTCCCACCAGCGGCTCCGTGTATTTCGACGGCGCCGACGTCACCGGCGTCGCGGTGCAAAAACGCAACGTCGCGATGGTCTACCAGCAGTTCATCAACTACCCGGCCCTGACCGTCTACGAAAACATCGCTTCGCCGATGCGGATTGCAGGCAAGGATGGGAAGACCATCGACCGGGAAGTCCGCCGTGCTGCGGACTTGCTGAGATTGATCCCCTATCTCGATCGGACCCCTCTCAACCTTTCCGGCGGGCAGCAGCAGCGTACGGCGCTCGCGCGCGCACTCGTCAAGAATGCGAGCCTGGTGCTGATGGACGAGCCGCTCGCCAATCTCGACTACAAGCTTCGCGAGGAACTGCGCGAGGAATTGCCGAAGATCTTTGCGCAATCCGGCGCCATCTTCGTTTATGCGACGACCGAACCATCCGAAGCCTTGTTGCTCGGCGGCAATACGGCAACGCTCTCCGAAGGACGGGTCACGCAATTCGGGCCGACGATCGAGGTCTACCGTCGTCCGGCTGACCTGGTGACGGCCAAGACATTTGCCGATCCCCCACTCAACTTCATCGACGTAGTGAAGTCCGGCGACTCGTTCCGATACCAGGAAGCAGACAGTCTTGCGGTGCCGCCGCATCTGTCCGGCGTGCCGGACGGTCCGGTGACCATTGCCTTCCACCCCCATCACCTGGGGCTCGCGGCACAGACCGGCAATGCTGCGAGGGTGAAGGCCCAGACGCAGATTTCGGAAATCACGGGCTCCGAAAGCTTCGTGCATATGCACTACAACGGTGTGCGCTGGGTCATGCTGGCACCCGGCATCCACGACATCGATCCGGATACCGAAATCGAGCTTTTCCTGGATACCCGCCATCTGATGGCTTTTGGAACAGACGGCCGCGCCATCGCGGCGGCGGCTTGAGGACGGCGAACATGGCACGCATCACGCTCGATCACATCCGCCACGCCTACGGTCCGAACCCGAAATCCGACGCCGCCTATGCGCTGCGTGAGGTGGACCACGAATGGGCCGATGGCGGCGCCTATGCCCTGCTCGGCCCTTCCGGCTGCGGCAAGACGACCTTGCTGAACATCATTTCCGGCCTGCTGCAGCCGTCCCACGGGCGTATCCTCTTCGATGGGAAAGACGTCACCAATCTTTCCACGCAGGAACGCAACATTGCCCAGGTTTTCCAGTTTCCGGTCATCTACGATACGATGACGGTCTACGACAATCTGGCATTTCCCTTGCGCAACAGAGGCATCGCGGAACCGGATGTCGATCGCCGCGTCCGCGAGATGCTTGAGATCATCGATCTCTCCGACTGGTCGAACCGCAAGGCCCAGCGGCTCACGGCCGATCAGAAGCAGAAGATCTCGCTCGGAAGAGGTCTCGTCCGCAACGACGTCAACGCGATCCTCTTCGATGAGCCCCTGACGGTCATCGATCCGCATATGAAATGGGTGCTCCGCTCCCAGCTCAAGCGCTTCCACAAGCAGTTCGGCTTCACCATGGTCTACGTGACCCATGACCAGACGGAGGCGCTCACCTTCGCCGACAAGGTGGTCGTGATGTACGATGGGGAGATCGTTCAGATCGGAACGCCGGCCGAACTCTTCGAGAGGCCCAGTCATACATTCGTCGGTTATTTCATCGGCTCCCCCGGCATGAACGTGATACCCGCCGAGATCCATGGGAGTACGATCAAGCTCGGAGCCGAGACGATCGCCCTCGATTATGCGCCGAAGATCGATGCGGGTGGCCGGATCGAACTGGGCATCCGGCCGGAATTCATCCGCCTCGGCCGGGAGGGCATGCCTGTCACGGTAACGCGCATCGAAGACATCGGCCGGCGCAGGATCGTTCGCGCAAGTCTTGGGGGGCAATCGATTGCGATCGTCGTTTCCGAGGATGCGGAGGTTCCGGCAGAGCCTCGCGTCACCTTCGACCCCGTTGCGCTGAATATCTATGCCAATTCGTGGCGCGTTGGCAGGGAGGCCTGAACCATGGAAAAGACGTGGAACAACAAAGCCTGGTTTCTGGTGCTTCCCGTGCTCCTGCTGGTTGCCTTCTCGGCGGCCATTCCGCTGATGACCGTGGTGAACTATTCGGTCCAGGATACGTTCGGCAACAACGCCTTCTTCTGGGCCGGCACCGACTGGTTCGACGATATCCTGCATTCGGCCCGCTTCTGGGAAGCCCTGCAGCGCAATCTGCTTTTCTCCTTTATCATCCTCGCGATTGAGATTCCGCTCGGCATCTTCATCGCGCTGAACATGCCGAAGAAGGGCATCGGCGTGCCGGTCTGCCTGGTGCTGATGGCCCTTCCGCTTCTTATCCCGTGGA
Source organism: Neorhizobium tomejilense (assembly GCF_964254135.1). Classification (NCBI taxonomy): domain Bacteria; kingdom Pseudomonadati; phylum Pseudomonadota; class Alphaproteobacteria; order Hyphomicrobiales; family Rhizobiaceae; genus Neorhizobium; species Neorhizobium tomejilense. The sequence continues at coordinate 126,197 of NZ_CAXUSO020000001.1, read as the reverse complement.
ATGTCGTCGGCACGATCTGGCAGGTCTTCGGGCGTGTCGATATCGGCCTGCTCGGCCACACGCTGGCGGCGCTCGGCATCGACTACAACTATGTGCGCGATCCTCTGGACGCGTGGATCACCGTCGTCGTCATGGATGTGTGGCACTGGACGAGCCTCGTCGTGCTGTTGTGCTACGCCGGCCTCGTCTCCATTCCGGACGCCTATTATCAGGCGGCGAAGATCGATGGGGCATCACGGTGGTCGGTGTTCCGCTACATCCAGCTGCCGAAGATGAAGCGGGTGCTGCTTATCGCCGTCCTGCTGCGCTTCATGGATAGTTTCATGATCTATACCGAGCCTTTCGTGGTCACCGGCGGCGGGCCTGGAAATTCCACGACCTTCCTGTCGATCGATCTCGTCAAGACGGCGGTCGGCCAGTTCGACCTCGGTCCGGCCGCCGCCATGTCGATCGTCTACTTCCTGATCATCCTGCTGCTGTCATGGATCTTCTACACCGTGATGACCAGCAGCGATGCAGACAATTGAAGGAGGGAGGAAAACCATGGCAAGGACAATCAAATACAAGCCTGCAGGCAATCTCTCCTGGCTGGTCTCGACGATCTACATCATCTTCCTGCTTCTGCCGATCTACTGGCTCGTCAACATGAGCTTCAAGGAGAATTCCGAGATCACCGGAGCCTTCTCGCTCTGGCCGCAGAACCCGACGCTCAGGAACTACATGGTCATCTTCACGGATCCTTCCTGGTACAACGGCTATATCAATTCGATCATCTATGTGGCGCTGAACACCACGATCTCGGTTCTGGCGGCATTGCCGGCTGCCTATGCCTTTTCGCGCTATCGGTTCCTCGGCGACAAACATCTGTTCTTCTGGCTGCTCACCAACCGCATGGCGCCGCCCGCCGTCTTCGCCCTGCCCTTCTTCCAGCTCTATTCCGCCTTCGGTCTCATCGACACACATATCGCGGTCGCCCTCGCCCATTGCCTCTTCAACGTGCCGCTTGCTGTCTGGATCCTGGAAGGCTTCATGTCGGGCGTACCGAAGGAAATCGACGAGACCGCTTATATCGACGGCTATTCCTTCCCGCGGTTCTTCGTGAAGATCTTCATGCCGCTGATCGCCTCCGGCATCGGTGTCGCGGCCTTCTTCTGCTTCATGTTTTCCTGGGTGGAACTGCTGCTTGCCCGGACGCTGACGACCACGGCCGCCAAGCCCATTTCCGCCATCATGACGCGCACCGTTTCGGCGTCGGGCATGGACTGGGGCGTGCTGGCAGCCGCCGGCGTGCTGACCATCGTTCCCGGCGCACTCGTCATCTATTTCGTTCGAAACTACATCGCCAAGGGCTTTGCCCTCGGCCGGGTCTGACAAGGAGGAACCACGCATGAGCTTTTCATGGATGGCCTGGACACTGCCGACGGCCCTGTTCTTTCTGACGATCCTCGCCCTGCTCATCGGCATGAGCATCTGGGAATATTTCGCGCCCGGCGGTGCACCGAGGGTCGGCATCCTGCGCTTCGAAACGACGCGCGGAGACCGGCTCTTCATCTCGCTGCTCGGCGCGGCATTCATTCATCTCGCATGGTTGGGGCTTATCGGTCCCAACCTGTGGTGGGCTCTTGCCCTGGCAGTGGTCTACGCAATCGGCGTCTTCCGCTTCGTCTGAAAGGCAAGCTGAAAAAGTGGCGGGAGAACCGCCACTCGGTACGAAATTGCAATCGCAAAACTCTGGGAGGATAAAATGCGACGGCATCTTATGACAACGACGGCAGCGGTGCTGCTGGCTCTGACCGGCTCCGCCTATGCCGGCACCGAGGAGGCAAAGCAGTTCCTCGACAAGGAAGTCGGCGAACTCTCGACGCTTTCCCGCGCCGAACAGGAAAAGGAGATGCAATGGTTCGTCGATGCGGCAAAACCGCTTGCCGGCCTGGACATCAAGGTCGTCTCCGAAACAATCACCACGCATGAATACGAATCGAAGGTGCTGGCTCCGGCCTTCACCGCAATCACCGGCATCAAGGTCACCCACGACCTGATCGGCGAAGGCGACGTGGTTGAAAAACTGCAGACCCAGATGCAATCCGGCGAGAACATCTATGACGGTTATGTCAACGATTCCGACCTGATCGGCACGCATTGGCGTTACCAGCAGGCCCGCTCGCTCACCGACTGGATGGCGGGTGAAGGCAAGGACGTCACCAACCCCGGCCTCGATCTTCAGGATTTCATCGGCCTGAAGTTCACGACGGCACCGGACAAGAAGCTCTACCAGCTGCCGGACCAGCAGTTCGCCAACCTCTACTGGTTCCGCTACGACTGGTTCAACGACGCCAAGAACAAGGCCGACTTCAAGGCAAAGTATGGCTACGAACTCGGCGTGCCGGTCAACTGGTCGGCCTATGAGGATATTGCCGAGTTCTTCACCGGCCGCGACGTGGGCGGCAAGAAGGTCTATGGTCACATGGACTACGGCAAGAAGGACCCATCGCTCGGCTGGCGCTTCACCGACGCTTGGCTCTCCATGGCCGGCAACGGCGACAAGGGCCTTCCGAACGGCCTGCCGGTCGACGAATGGGGCATCAAGGTCAACGAGAAGTCGCAGCCGGTCGGCTCCTGCGTCGCACGCGGCGGTGATACCAACGGCCCGGCCGCCGTCTACTCCATCCAGAAATATCTCGACTGGATGAAGGCCTATGCGCCGGCCGCCGCCCAGGGCATGACCTTCTCGGAGTCCGGACCCGTTCCGGCTCAGGGCGAAATCGCCCAGCAGATGTTCATGTACACGGCTTTCACCGCCGACATGGTGAAGGCAGGCCTGCCTGTGATGAACCAGGACGGCACGCCGAAATGGCGTTTCGCTCCGTCTCCGCACGGGGTCTATTGGAAGGACGGCATGAAGCTCGGCTATCAGGACGTCGGCTCCTGGACGCTGATGAAGTCCACGCCCACCAACCGCGCCAAGGCGGCCTGGCTCTATGCCCAGTTCGTCACCTCGAAGACGGTGGACGTCAAGAAGAGCCATGTCGGCCTCACCTTGATCCGCGAGAGCACCATCCGGCACAAGAGCTTCACGGATCGTGCGCCAAAACTCGGCGGCCTGATCGAGTTCTATCGTTCACCGGCCCGCGTCCAGTGGTCGCCAACCGGCACGAACGTGCCTGACTATCCGAAGCTCGCGCAGCTCTGGTGGCAGGCGATCGGCGATGCGTCCTCTGGTGCCAAGACGGCTCAGGCCGCCATGGACTCGCTTTGCGCCGAGCAGGAAAAGGTCCTGCAGCGCCTGGAACGCGCCAAGGTCCAGGGTGACATGGGTCCGAAGCTCGCAGAGGAACACGACCTCGCGTACTGGAACAAGGAGGCGGTCGCCAAGGGCAACCTCGCTCCCCAGCTCAAGGTCGCCAACGAGAAGGAAAAGCCCGTCACCGTCAACTACGACGAACTCGTAAAGAGCTGGGCTGACGCCAAGAAGTAAAGCCGGTTCGCCGGGCGCTCAACGCGCCCGGCGGCCACCGACCGCAAGGTCTCTGTCGCAGCTCATCAGCTGCCCAACCGTTCCTTCCGGAACGCAACCGACACCGCCTCAGCGGCCAGCATCGCCGTGCTCGCGTCGGTTCGGTAGTTGCTTACGGAAATCCGCATGACCTCGATCCCTCTCCACCTGGCTCCGGTCACGAAGATCGTTCCCTCGCGCTGCAACCGCGCAATGGTTCTTCTCGTCACCTCGTCGGCATCGGTGGTCGAGAGATCCGAGCCGAAGCGGCAGATCACCTGATTGAGGTCGACGTCGTTCAGGATCTCGATCCCCGGCTCGCACGACAGATGTTCGGCAATGATCCGCGCGGCGGAACAGCAACCTTCGACGAGACGGGCGATGCCGTTTCGGCCGAGGTGCTTCATCATTGCCCAGGTCGCGAAGCCGCGTGCTCGCCTCGAAAGCTCCGGCACGTAGTGCGACGGGTCCCGCTCCCCTTCCGCCGCGATGGGGAGGTAGCTGGCAGCGATCGTCATGGCCCGCCGGTGGGCGACTTCGTCCCTTACAATCGCATAGCCGCTGTCATAGGGGGTCTGAAGCCACTTGTGGCCGTCGGTGGCCCAGCTATCCGCCAACTCCACTCCAGGACAAAGATGCCGTGTCGACGGCGAAGCCTTGGCCCATAGACCAAATGCGCCGTCCACATGTACCCAAGCATCCCTGCTCCTCGCGACCGGGATAAGTTCCGCGAACGGATCGAAGGCTCCAGTATTGATCTGCCCGGCCTGAAGGATGGCGATCATTGGACCAGCCGCCTTGTTGACCACCTCCTCGAAATGCCCGGCAAGAATACGCCCCTGTCTGTCCGTGGCGACCCGGACGACGCGATCATGCCCAAGTCCCAGGAACTGCAAGGCTGAGAAAACGGTGGTGTGGGCATCGTCACCAACGACAACGGTGATCGGCGGCGCACCGAATAGCCCGTCTGCATCGACGTTCCAGCCAATGCGACGAAGCACCTCGCCTCTCGCGGCGGCCAGGCAGCTGAAATTAGCAACCGTCGCTCCCGTGACGAAACCCACGGAGCATTGAGCAGGCAAGCCCAGAACGTCCAAGAGCCAGGTCGCCGCCACCTTCTCGAAAGACGCGGCGGCAGGGGACGCGGTGTGATTACCCGCATTCTGTCCCCAGGCGCTTGTCAGGAAGTCTGCCGCCACGCCCATCGGATGTGAGCCGCCGATCACCCAGCCGAAAAAACGCGGGCCCGTCATGCGATGGAGACCCGGCTCAGCCTTTTCCACGAGATGCTGAAGGACGTCCTCCATCGCCAGCGTCTCCTCCTGGAGCTCTTCGACGAGCGTCGCCAGACATTCCTGGTATTGCAGTTGCGGCCGGTGGAGCTGAGGATCTGCCTGGCGGAACCCGGCGGCCAGATGCGCCGCCTGCGCGAAAAGTGCGTCTATGCCCTCAGCCATGGACCCTACCTCCGTGTCGTCGGGACTGGGCAGCTATCTGCGCCAAGCTACCACACGATGCGCAATTCCCCTAACCCTCGCAGTCCCATCATCGACTCATGGGGCGATAAATGGCCCTTTGGGCTGAAAGGCAGCGGGGGCGTGCGGCGGGAAAGTGGAGCGGGTGAAGGGAATCGAACCCTCGTATTCAGCTTGGGAAGCTGCTGCTCTACCATTGAGCTACACCCGCGTCGGTCTGCAGATTTCCAACAGACGGCATCGACTGTCAAGCCGGAGGTGGTGTCAGACGCGAAAATGCTTCGAGAGCTTCAGGCCCTGTGCCTGATAGTTCGAGCCGAGGCCTGCGCCGTACATGCCTTCGGGTTTTTCCAGCATGTGTTCGTAGACCAGGCGGCCGACGATCTGGCCGTCTTCGAGGATGAAGGGTACTTCGTGGCTGCGCACCTCGAGCACCGCCCGGCTGCCCCGTCCCCCTGCCGCCTCATGGCCGAAGCCGGGATCGAAGAAGCCGGCATAGTGGACGCGGAACTCGCCGACCAGCGGATCGAAGGGCGTCATCTCGGCCGCATAAAGCGGCGGCACGTGCACCGCCTCGCGCGAGACGAGGATATAGAACTCGTCGGGATCGAGAATAAGCTCGTTGCGGCCGCGGCTGTAAAGCGGCTCCCAGAAATCGAAGATGTCGTGCTGCGCCTTCTTGTCGACATCGACGACGGCCGTGTGGTGTTTGCCGCGATAACCGATCAGGCCGACGCTGTCGCCGGAAAGATCGATCGACAGGGCGATGCCGCCACCCGAGACATTCGGCTTGGCGGAGGCGACCAGGGTTTCGTCGTTATGGAGTTGCAGAAGGTCCGGCTCGCCGAGCAGCGCGTTGCCGACGCGGAAACGGATCTGCGACAGGCGCGAACCGCGGCGCACCACGATCGGGAACGTACGCGGCGAGATTTCCAGGTAGAGCGGGCCGGAGTAGCCGGCCGGGATCTTGTCGAATTCCTGCGCGTAATCGGTGATCACGCGGGTGAAAATATCGAGCCGGCCGGTGGAGCTTTTCGGATTGGCGGAGGCGGACATATTGGCCGGCAGGTCGAGCCGTTCCATCAGCGGCACGATATAGACGCAGCCGGTTTCCAGCACCGCGGCTTCCGAGAGGTCGATCACGTGCAGCTTCAGCCGATCGAGCTTGTCGGAGACCAGGCTCGTCGGACCGGGCATGAAGCTCGCGCGGACGCGGAATGCCTTGGCGCCTAGGCGCAGGTCGAGGCTGGCGGGCTGAACCTGATCCAGGTCGAGCTCCCGCTCGGAGATCAGCCGCCCACTGTCGAAAAGTGCCGCGATCGCGCGGTCCGCCAAGATTCCTGTTTCGCGAGCCATCATGTCTCTCTCAAGTTTTCGACGCGACAAAACCAAATGCGAGCCATTGACGCAAGCGGGGCGCGGCGCTATGCCAATCTTATCCCGTGGTGATTTGGCCGGTCGGCTTGCAGCCACGTTAAATAAGTGGCTAAAAAGACCGGGTGCGAAACCGGTCTGCTTATGCGACCGGTTTTTTTGTTCTGAAAGAGGACACGCATGACTAACAAATGGCGCCCGGCAACCCAGCTCGTACACGGCGGCACGTTGCGTTCGCAATATGGCGAAACCTCGGAAGCGATCTTCCTGACCCAGGGTTTTGTCTATGACACGTCGGAAGCGGCCGAAGCCCGCTTCAAGGGCGAGACAGACGGCTTCATCTACGCGCGTTACGGCAGCCCCACCAACGACATGTTCGAAAAGCGCATGTGCATGCTGGAAGGCGCCGAAGACGCACGCGCCACCGCCTCGGGCATGGCGGCCGTCACCGCCGCGATCCTCTGCCAGCTGAAGGCCGGCGACCATATCGTTGCGGCCCGCGCCTTGTTCGGCTCCTGCCGCTGGGTGGTCGAGACGCTCGCTCCGAAATACGGCATCGAATGCACCCTGGTCGATGGCCGCTTCCTGGAGAATTGGGAAAAGGCGATCACGCCGAAGACCAAGGTGTTCTTCCTGGAAAGCCCGACCAATCCGACGCTCGAAGTGGTCGATATTGCTGGCGTCGCCAGGCTCGCCAACCAGATCGGCGCCAAGGTCGTCGTCGACAACGTGTTTGCGACCCCGCTCTACCAGAAGCCGCTGGAACTCGGCGCGCATATCGTCGTCTATTCCGCGACCAAGCATATCGACGGCCAGGGCCGCTGCCTCGGCGGCGTCGTGCTTTCCGACAAGGAATGGATCGACGAGAACCTGCACGACTATTTCCGCCATACCGGCCCGGCGATGTCGCCGTTCAATGCCTGGACGCTGCTGAAGGGCATCGAGACCCTGCCGCTGCGCGTCAAGCAGCAGACGGAAAGCGCCTCGAAGATCGCCGATTTCCTCGCCGACCAGAAGCAGGTGGCCCGGGTCATCTATCCCGGCCGCAAGGACCATCCTCAGGCCGATATCATCGCCCGTCAGATGAAGGCAGGCTCGACACTCGTCTGCTTCGAATTGAAGGGCGGCAAGGAAGCTGCCTTCAAGCTGCAGAATGCGTTGGAAATCGTCAAGATTTCCAACAATCTCGGCGATTCCAAGAGCCTGATCACCCATCCGGCGACGACGACGCACAAGAACCTCACGGACGAGGCCCGTGCCGAACTCGGCATCTCGCCCGGCACCGTGCGCCTGTCGGCCGGTATCGAGGATACCGACGACCTGATCGAGGATTTCGCCCGGGCGCTTTCCAAGGCCGGCGTGTAAGCGTTCGCTTTTCAAGATAGTGGCCGGGGTGGTGGATCGACCAGAAATTCACCATCCCGGTTATCCTTAACTTCAACAAATGCTCACACTCGGTTGTTCAAACCGCGAGATTTCTTGACGTTGCGGCGCCTCTGTACAATATCGAACCAAGTTAGATTTGTTGAGGTGTCGCATGTATCGCGCCCGGACAAGAGATATCGATGTCGCCGTCGAACCCTACTATCTGGAGGAGCAATCCAATCCGGAAGAGAGCCGCTATGTCTGGGGCTATCGCATCGTCATCGAAAACCATTCGACGCTCACCGTGCAGCTGGTGCATCGCTACTGGCACATCACCGACCAGAACGGCATCGTCGACGAAGTGGACGGGCCGGGGGTCGTCGGCGAGCAGCCGCGGCTGAAGCCGGGCGACAGCTACGAATATTCCTCGGGCTGTCCTCTCGACACACCATCCGGCCTGATGTTCGGCCATTACGACATGCAGACCGACGAAGGCGAGACCTTCGAGGTGACGATCCCGGCTTTCTCCCTGGATTCACCGGGCCTGATGCGCGTCCTCAACTAAACCGCGCTACCGACGACAACCTGCAGGTTATGGGTGGCGTCGGTTTTTCTATTTGTTACCCCTTCCCTCCTGCGGCATCTTGACGTGGTCAACCGGTCTTTGGGAGGAGAACTTGATGACACGATCGCTTCAGCGGGCCTTTCTGCTGGCGCCCTGCGCCTTTCTGGCGGTTGCGGCCTTCACCCCGGCACTCGCACAAAACAAGAGCAGTTTCATCGATCAGAAGGACAGGCCGGATTTCGCTTCCGCCACCGTGTCGCCGCAGATCGCCTGCGGCATGCTGAACGGCCAATCCTTTGCCGAGGTCACGGCGCTGAAAGCCACGCATATGGCCGGCGTGGGAACGGTCCCCGGCCATTGCCAGGTGACCGGCTATATCCGGCCGCAGGTTCGCTTCGAGATCACCCTGCCGGACAACTGGAACCGGCGGCTCTATATGTTCGGCAATGGCGGCTACGCGGGCGAGGACCTTGCGGCACCTTCACGGGTCGCCACCCGCAATGCGGCGCTTTCGAAAGGCTTCCTCACCGTCCAGCAGAATACCGGCCACGATGCGGCCACCTACAAGCTCGGGGATTTTGCACAAGACCTTGACCTCTTGATCGACTACGGCTCACGCGCGGTGCATGTGACGGTCGACACCGCCAAGGCGATTGCCGCGCGTTATTACGACCGGCATCCCTCCTTCTCCTACTGGGATGGCTGCTCGACCGGCGGACGCCAGGGCCTGATGGCGGCGCAGCGCTATCCGGCCGATTTCGACGGCATCCTCGCCGGAGCTCCAGTTCTCGATCTCACCAATACGCAGATCTGGGGCGTCTGGAATGCGCGGGCTCTGCTCAAGGCGCCGATCAGCCGGGCTCAGCTTCCGGTGCTCGCCGAGGCGGTGATGGACAAATGCGATGCGATCGACGGTGCCAGGGACGGGCTGATCGCCGATCCCCGTCAATGCAATTTCGATCCGGCCAAGGATCTGAAGACATGTGAGGCAGGCGGTGCCGACTGCTTTACGTCGGCGCAGGTGGAAACGCTGAAGTCGCTCGCCGGCGGGGTGAAGATCAAGGGGGAGACGATTTTCCCCGGCGTACAGTTCGGCACCGAGGGTGTCGATCCGACCGGTGTGAGCGGCTGGGACATGTGGATGGTATCCGAGCAGGGACCGAGCCGGCAGCTGGCCTATGGCGAGACCTTCGTCAAGAACATGGCGATGCTGCCCGCCTCCGGAAAGGCGATCGACTGGAAGACGTTCGACTTCGATAGCGAATATCCGAAGATCGGCGCGATCCGCGAGATCGTCGACGCCACCAACCCGGATCTCAGCGAATTCCAAAAGCGTGGCGGGCGGATGATCACCTATTTCGGCTGGTCCGACCCGGCGCTCAACCCGATGATGGGCGTCAACTATTATGAAGCCGTCCGCAAACAGATGGGCGCCGAGCGGACGGCGGATTTCTACCGCCTGTTCATGGTGCCCGGCATGTTCCACTGCACCGCGGGTTACGGCACGGATGTCTTCGATGCCTTCACGCCGCTGATGGACTGGGTGGAGAACGGCAAGGCGCCGACGGTGATCCAGGCGAAGCAGATCAAGGAGGGTAAGCCGGTGATGACGCGTCCGCTCTGCCCCTATCCCCAATCAGCCAGATATTCCGGCAGCGGCGACCTGAAAGACGGCGCGAACTTCGAATGCAAGATGCCTTGACGTGAAAACGGCGGGAGGAAACTCCCGCCGTTCGATAATCAGGCTGCGGCGAATTCATCCGCCTTGTAGCGATAGGTGGTCGAGCAGAACTCGCAGGTGACGGCGATCTCGCCATCTTCCTCGCTCGCCTCGATCTCCTCGGCAGAGAACCCCGAGAGAACGCCCTTGATCTTGTCGCGCGAGCAGCTGCAGCGATCGAACACCGGGTGCGGCGCATAGACCCGCACGCCGCGCTCATGGAACAGGCGAAACAGCAGCCGTTCGATTGCGACCCGCGGGTCTGTCAGCTCGTCGGTGTCGATCGTTTCCACCAGCGTGCGGGCTTCGGCCCAGGAATCGTCCTCGGTGAACTCGAAATCGCGCTCGTCACCATCGCCGCCATGCAGGTCCGGCTGACGCATGCGCTCAGGCGCGTGCGGCAGGAACTGCGCGACAAGCCCGCCTGCCCGCCAGTTGTGACGCGGCTTGCCATCGGCATCGCGGTCGAAGAGTTCGGCAACGCCCAGGCGGACCCTGGTCGGGATCTGCTCCGACTGACGGAAATAGACGCCGGCAATCTCCTCGAGCGATGAGCCGTCCATCGGCACGATGCCTTGATACGGCTGCATGCCGCGGCCCTGGTCGATGGTGAACGCAAGCACTCCCTGCCCGAGAAGATCGGGCGGCGAAGTTTTGCCTTCCTCGACAGCAGCGGCCAGCGCCTCTTCATCATAACGGGCATAGGCACGAAGGCTGTCGGGCGTCGAGAAATCCGCGACCAGCAGATCGACCGGGCCGTCTCCCTTGGTCTGCACCGTGAACTTGCCATCGAATTTCAGCGAGGTGCCGAGCAGGGCCGTCAGCACGATCGCCTCGGCAAGCAGCCGCGCGACCGGGCCCGGATATTCGTGACGGCTGAGGATGGAGTTGAGCAGCGGCCCGAGCTGGACCGCACGGCCGCGCACGTCGAGACCTTCCACCTGGAAGGGAACGACCCGATCGTCTCCGGCAAAGTCGAGTTCGTTGAGTTCCACAGTCGCTTCCGCCATGACTTCACTCCTTCGCGCCGACCCAAACCTTTACACAAGCGCCAGCCCAAGCGGAACCGCTGGCCGGAGGAAAAGACGTCGACGATGTGTGTTGAAACGCCAGTCCAGAAGACGGCGTATTGTTGAAAGCCGACAAATGGGGGATTGCGGGGCGGAAATCAAGGTTGATTGCCGCCGCCGGCTCTCCGCGTCCTCCATCCGGGACGTTGAACTCAGACGGCGCCGAAGCACCAGGCGAGAATGGACTTCTGCGCGTGCAGGCGGTTTTCCGCCTCGTCGAAGACGACCGACTGCGGCCCGTCGATCACCTCGTCGGTGACTTCCTCGCCGCGATGGGCCGGCAGGCAGTGCATGAACAGCGCATCCTTGTCGGCACGCTTCATGAGGTCGGCATTGACCTGGAACGGCTGGAAGACGTTGTGGCCGCGTGCCTTGTGCTCCTGGTTCATCGACACCCACGTGTCGGTAACGATGCAATCGGCGCCGGCAACCGCCTTTTCGGCATCATGGCAAAGCATGATGTTGCCGCCGTTGTTGCGTGCCCAGTTGAGGAACTTGTCGGAGGGTTCCGAGCCCATCGGCACCGCCATGTTCATGCGATAGCCGAAACGGGCGGCACCTTCGACGAAGGAATGCAGCACGTTGTTGCCGTCGCCGGTCCAGGCGACCGTCTTGCCGGCGATCGGCCCGCGATGCTCCTCGAAGGTCATGATATCGGCCATGATCTGGCAGGGATGCGTGTCGTCGGTCAGGGCGTTGATGACCGGCACGGTCGCGTGTTCGGCAAGCTCCAGCATGCGCGCGTGATCCGTGGTGCGGATCATGATCGCATCGACGTAACGCGACAGGACCTTGGCCGTATCGCCGATCGTCTCGGCGCGACCGAGCTGCATTTCGGTACCCGACAGAAACAGCGTTTCGCCGCCGAGCTGGCGCATGCCGACATCGAAGGATACGCGGGTGCGCGTGGAGGGCTTTTCGAAGATCATCGCCAGCATCTTGCCGGCGAGCGGCTTTTCCGCGGTACCGGCCTTGGTCGCCTGCTTGCGGACCTTAGCGTCGTCGAGGATAGCCCTGAGATCGGCCGGAGAAACGGCGGAAAGATCGAGAAAATGCTTGGGAGATGCCATGTGATGTTCCCTGTGAAGCGGGAAACCAGCAACGGCGTCCCCCTTTTGCCCGCTCAGGCCGATTTTTTCATCTCGGAAGCGGAAAGCTTTTCCGCCGCCCTCTCGATGCGGGCAAGCCCCTCTCGGGCTTCCTCCGCTGTGACTGTGAGCGGTGGCAGGAGACGCACCACATTATCGCCGGCCGGAATGGTCAGCATGTATTCGCCGCGTATGGCGGCAACCAGATCACCCGCGGGCACCTTCGCCTTCACCCCGAGCAGCAGGCCTTCGCCACGGATGTCCTCGATGACGTCGGGGAAGCGGTCCTTGAGGCTCGCGAGCCCTTGGCGCAACACCAAGGCGACGTCGCGGACGTTTTCCAGGAAGCCGTCGCCCAGAATCACGTCGAGCACGGCATTGCCGACCGCCGTGGCGAGCGGATTGCCGCCGTAGGTCGTGCCATGGGTGCCAGCGGTCATACCGGACGCGGCGTCCGCCGTGGCAAGGCATGCGCCGAGCGGGAAGCCGCCGCCGATGCCCTTGGCAAGCGCCATGATGTCCGGCGCCACGCCCGCCCATTCATAGGCGAACAGCCTGCCGGAACGGCCGACGCCGGTCTGCACCTCGTCGAAGATCAGCAGCAGGCCGTTGTCGTCGCAGACCTGGCGCAACGCCTGGAGGAATTCCTTCGGAACCGGCCGGACACCGCCCTCGCCCTGGATCGGCTCGATCAGAATAGCCGCGGTCGCATCGGTGATCGCAGCCTTCAGAGCATCCATGTCGCCGAACGGCACCTGATCGAAGCCTTCGACCTTCGGGCCGAAACCTTCGAGATACTTCGCTTGGCCGCCGGCAGCGATGGTCGCCAGCGTACGGCCGTGGAAGGCGCCTTCAAAGGTAATGATATGGAAACGCTCCGGATGACCCTTCACGAACTGATAGCGGCGCGCGGTCTTGATGGCACATTCGAGCGCCTCGGCGCCGGAATTGGTGAAGAACACCTTATCCGCGAAAGAATTGTCGGCGAGACGACGCGACAGCGTCTCCTGGCCCGGCTGTTCGAAGATGTTGGACGTGTGCCAGACCTTGTCAGCCTGCGCCTTCAGCGCGCCGACGAGGTGCGGGTGGCCGTGACCAAGCGAATTGACGGCGACGCCGGAGCCGAAATCGAGATATCGCTCCCCACTTTCCGTCACAAGCCATACGCCCTCGCCGCGCTCGAAACGCAGCGGAGCCCGGGCAAAAGTGTCGAAAAGCGCGGCTTCAGCCATGGCGACATCACTCCTCTAGGCAATCCAGAAAGGCCCATGGAAGGGGCCGAAAAAATCAAAAATGCCGCCCACTGGGCGGCGGGGGCACTATCGGGGTTTAGGCCATCAATGTCAACAAAGCTCGGCGTTTTGGGCCGGCCCGGGCCGGAAAGCGGCAGGCGCCAGCCAATGTGACAAAAATGACTCTCCCGGACAGCAAGTTGGGGAAAACCACGAAATCGATTCCCGCAGATTCCCCCGACTCTTGCCACGGAGTCAGCCTCACACTAGGTTAAAGATCAATTACTAGACTGCATGCGGCGGAACTAGTCACCTCAAGCATAGATATAGTGGGTGCTGCGAAATGAATTTCGCAGCAAAGGTGGAAGGATTCTGCATGCCAGCAACGTTCAAAGGCGGAGAACGGGCATGAACTGGACAGACGAGCGTGTCGAGAAGCTCAAAAGATTATGGTCGGAGGGCCTCAGCGCCAGCCAGATCGCAGCGCAACTTGGAGGCGTAAGCCGAAATGCCGTTATCGGCAAGGTGCACCGTCTCAGCCTGCCGGGCCGGGCGAAAGCCGGCGGCACGGTAGCGACGGGCCGTTCAGCTGCGGCCAAGCGCACGACATCGGCGCCGCGGGCTCCGAATTATGCATCGCGCGTCACGACCCGGACCGTTACCCGCGCCGTCGGCGCGACGATGGTCAAGGAAGAGGTCGAAATCGAACCCTATCAGGAGATGGAATATCGTCCCGCCTCCAACGTGGTGGTGCCGATCTCCCGTCGCCTGGCATTGACCGAGCTTACCGAGCGCACCTGCAAGTGGCCGGTCGGGGATCCGCTCAAGGACGACTTCCACTTCTGCGGCTGTGAATCCCCGGATGCATCGCCCTATTGCGGCTATCATGCAAAGCTCGCCTACCAGCCGGTCAACGAGCGCCGCAAGGTTGCTGCTCGGGTCTGAGCGGCGGCGCGACACGAGGACAAGATCGAAGGCGGGCTCAGGCCCGCTTTTTTGTTGCGCATGGCAGATATGCCGGCCAAGCCTTGCTCCGGATCGGCATTCGACCTATCTGCAAGACGGCGAGGACGACCTCCCCCATTCGGGCAAAAACTCCGGGACGACCCGGAAAGCACCCAGGAGGTCATCATGCGCTCGACTCGCGACCGTATCCGCCATGCCATCAGCTTCGAACTGATCGGGCTCGCTCTCATCACACCGCTCGGCTCCTTCGCCTTCGGCATGCCGGCCGCCGATATCGGCGTGGTCGGCATCGGCAGTGCGACGATCGCCACCGGCTGGAACTATCTCTACAATCTCGGCTTCGACCACCTGATGCAGCGCTTTACCGGCGGCACGCAGAAAAACACCCCAATACGTGTGGCGCATGCGGTGCTGTTCGAACTTGGTCTGCTGATTGCGCTTCTGCCGCTGATCGCCTGGTATCTCGGCATCAGCCTCGTCCATGCGTTGACGATGGACGTGTCGTTCGCGGTCTTCTACGTGGTCTATGCCTTCGTTTTCAACTGGGCCTATGACCGCATCTTTCCGCTGCCGGAATGGCAACGGCAGACCGAAGCGGCCTGACGCCGCGTCCTCAAGATTCCATCGAATAATCCGCGCCGCGGACGGTGCGGATGACATCCTGCCTGCTGGAAAAGCGAGCACCTTCCGGGGCGCCAGACATGGGACGTCGATAGCACTCTCTTTTGTCAGAACCTGACGGTGAACTCGCTTCCCTTGCCGACTTCCGACTTCACGATCAGGCGGGCTCTGTGGCGGGTCAGGATGTGCTTGACGATTGCAAGGCCGAGGCCCGTGCCTTTCTTGGAACGGCTGTCGGCCACGCTGACCCTGTAGAAGCGCTCGGTCAGCCTCGGAACGTGCTCGGCCGGAATGCCCGGCCCCTGGTCAACAACGGTCACTTCCACCGGATCGGAAGCGCCGTTCCTGAGGTAAACGTCGACGAACTTGCCTTCCTGGCCGTATTTGCAGGCGTTCTCGATCAGGTTTTCGAAAACCTGGACGAGCTCGTCGCGGTCGCCCAGCACTTCCACCTTGCCTTCCGGCAGATGCGTGCGGATTTCCACCCCGAGGTCGTCGGCGAGCGGCACCAGCGCGTCCCGCACATGACCGATCAGCGGCTTCAGGTCGATCGTCTGGTCCGGTGCGATATGGGATTTGAGCTCCAGACGCGACAGCGACATGAGATCGTCGACAAGACGGCTCATGCGCGTCGCCTGGTCAAACATGATGGCGAGGAACCGCTCGTGCGCGGCAGGGTCGGAGCGCGCCGGCCCCTGCAGGGTCTCGATGAAGCCTCGCAGCGAGGCAAGTGGGGTGCGCAGCTCATGGCTGGCATTGGCGACGAAATCCGAACGCATCCGATCGATGCGGCGCAATTCCGAAATGTCCCTGAAGGAGAGGAGATATAGCTTCTGCGCCACCCCTTCAGGATTTTGCTGGATCGGCTGGCCGAGATCGATCGGCGCGATGCGCAGGGTATAGACGCGCTCGGAAGGCAACCGCTCGGAATGCTCGATCTGGTTGGGTTCGTCGGTCGCGATGGTTTCCCGCACCATGTCGAGAATGCCGGGGGACCGCAGCCGTGCCGAAAGGTGCGAACCTGGAGAAAGAATTCCAAAAGCCCTTTCGGCAGCCTTGTTCTGATAGAGGACGGTGACGTCCTCGCCGAGCACGAAAGCCGGAATATCCAAGGCACCGAGCGTTGCCGCCACCTGGGGTAACGGCTGGAAGCCCGGCCGCTCTTCCTCGACCATCTCCGGGGCCGGCGGCGGAAGGACGACAGGCTTGCGGCCGACAACGACCAGAACCAGGAGCAGCCAGCCCACCAACACGCCCACCCAGTCCATGCCGATCAGGTACGCGATCATCGCCAGCAGGGTCAGAAGCAGCAACAGAGCGCGTTCCTGGCGGGCCCTCGCAACGAGCGTGCCCAGACCCCGACGCCATTTCTCCAGTACCGACTCCACAGGCAGACTCGCAGCTTTCACAGGTTGAACACGCGCTCATATATCCCTTGCATGACAGATATACATCGCTTCCGTTGGGATATTGGAAAATTGGCGTTATCCGGAGAGTAGCGGAATTTCGAACTTGCGTTACATATCGGCTACCGCCCCGTACGGCGGATCGATCGGAGGAAGCACTATCATGGCGGATAAAACCGAAAGCCGGGCAGTCAGCATCGACATCAACGGCAAGCTCAAGCAGTTCGATATCGACGACCCGGTACTGCCGGCCTGGATCGAGGAGCATGCCCTTGGCTCCGGCGGATATCCCCATGACGACAAGCTCGACAAGGACAAATACGCAAAGCAGCTCGAAAAGCTGCAGGTCGAACTCGTCAAGGTGCAGTTCTGGCTGAAGGCGACCGGCAAGCGGATGATGGCGCTGTTCGAGGGCCGCGACGCGGCCGGCAAGGGCGGCACGATCTTTTCGATCAATGCCTACCTCAATCCGCGTTCGGCCCGCGTGGTGGCGCTCAACAAGCCGACGGAGACCGAGGCCGGCCAGTGGTATTTCCAGCGCTACATCTCGCATTTCCCGACCTCGGGCGAGATCGTGCTGTTCGACCGCTCCTGGTACAACCGGGCCGGAGTCGAGCCGGTGATGGGCTTCTGCACGCCGGAACAGTACAAGGATTTCATGAAAGCGGTTCCGCGCTTCGAGGACACGATTTCCGACGAAGGCATCATCTTCTTCAAGTTCTGGCTGGATATCGGCCGCGAGATGCAGCTCAAGCGTTTCCATGACCGGCGGCACGACCCGCTCAAGATCTGGAAACTGTCGCCGATGGATATCGCCGCGTTCAACAAGTGGGACGACTACACCGGGAAGCGCGACGCGATGCTCGAAAGGACCCACAACAAGGAGACGCCATGGGCGGTCGTGCGGGCCAACGACAAGCGCCGCGCCCGCCTCAACGTCATTCGCCATATCCTGCTGTCGCTCGACTATGAGGGCAAGGACAAGGACGCCATCGGCGAGATCGACGACAAGATCTTCGGTTTCGGCCCGAAGTTCTTGAGATAAAGGGTCATTGGCCGGGCAGGATGCGCACCGAATAGAGCAGCACTGCCCGGTCCGCGCCGTCGATACCGCTGTTGAAGATCAGGCGGCCGGGCCGGTTGGGGGCAAGCGACCGCTCGAAGGTCACCCGGAAGAGCGCCTCCAGCTTCTCCTGCGTTGCCGTGAAGCGATGACGACTGCAGTTGCCGAGGCTTCCGAAATCGCAGCGCACCGACAGCTGCACGGAACTGTTCTGCCCCGACTGCAGGGTCAGGGCCACCGTCGAACTCTTGCCGGCCATTTCGCGCAGCACTTCCGGTGGCACTTCGACCGAGACATCGCCGCCGTCGCCTGACGTTGCCGATGCGATGCGCACGGCCTGCCCTTCCGATGCGGCCACCGCCTCGACTTTCGCCTGGCCGCCGGCTTTCATTTCCGCCGCCTTGGCGGGCACGAAGATTTCCACCCACTCGTCGGAAAAACCGCGGCGTGGATCGAAGGCGACCGGGCCTCCCGCCGCCTGGCTGGCGACCGAGCGGTCGGCCGACTTCATCGCCTCCTCGACAATCGACTGCACCAGACCGGATTGATAGAACCACCAGCAGGCGCCGCCGACCACGCCAAGGGTGATGACCCAGGTCAGGAGATGCGACAGGAAACCTCGACGCTTTCGCGGTTTGGCCGCCCGTTCCGGGGGAACGTCCAGCCCGCTATCGGTGGACGGGCGGGCGTTCCTGTTCGGCTTGCCCGGCTTTGCGGCTTTCGCCGGAGGTTCCGGTTGGGATGGCTCGGCTTCGATCCGCTCGCCACGCGCGGGGCTGACGCCGCCAAGATCGCCGGAGGACATCGCAGCAGCAGATGGAGCGCGCGCCTCACCCGAAACGGTATCGATGGACGGCGCGACAGGTGAAGGTGCCGCCGGCCGTGGCGTCGCCTCCGACCGCGGGCTGGCCGGCATGACCGGAGACTCCACCGCCATGGGTTCCGCGGCGTATGGCAGTTCCGGTTCGAGCTCCACGGCGGGTCCCGGCGCGGGTTCAACCAGGCGCTCGACTTCCGCCATTTCGATCTCGTGGATCTTCCGCTCCAGGAGTTCATGCTGCTGCATGATGATCAACCGGTCGGTAACGCCTTGCTTGCGAAGGCCAGCGTCCAGTGCCTGGCGCGCCGACTGATAAATACGCGCCCTGATCTCCCGGTCCGCCCGGTTCGAGCGATCCAGTGCGTTTCTGATGGCCGTTTCCAAACCGCTCACTGCCGGTCCTTCTTCATCGTCATTCCCACCGCGCGGGAGTTTACGTTTCGGTAACCCCTCCGCCGCGGAACTGCAAGCACCGCCTTCGACTGCACCATGGCGAAAAATAAGGACAGGATATGTCGGGAGCCCCTGCCGGGCGTTGCGGAGATCTGCTTCGAAAATCTTTCCACCGGCTTTTCGAGGCTGCCGCGATCTGGTAGACGGATTTACGTTTGCGTAAAGGTCAATCGGGAGGTTTTTGATCCATGCTTCCAGCAGTCCTCAAGGGCAGGCTCCGCCTGCCCGTGGTCGCGTCGCCGCTGTTCATCATTTCTCATCCGGAACTGACACTGGCGCAATGCAAGGCCGGCGTCGTCGGCGCCTTCCCGGCGCTCAATGCGCGGCCGGAAAGCCAGCTCGACGAGTGGCTGGCCATGATCACCGAGGATCTCGCCACCTATAACGCCGCCAACCCCGAGAGGCCTGCCGCTCCCTTTGCCGTCAACCAGATCGTCCATACCTCCAACAAGCGCCTGGAGCACGACCTGATGATGTGCGTGAAATACAAGGTGCCGATCGTCATCTCCTCGCTCGGCGCCGTGCCAGAGGTGAATGCCGCCGTACACTCCTATGGCGGCGTCGTACTGCACGACATCATCAACAATCGCCACGCCAATTCGGCGATCCGCAAGGGCGCCGACGGGCTGATCGCGGTCGCGGCCGGCGCCGGCGGGCATGCCGGCACGCTGTCGCCTTTCGCGCTGATGCAGGAAATCCGGGAATGGTTCGACGGGCCGCTTCTGCTCGCCGGCGCGATCGCCACCGGCGGCGGCATCCTTGCCGCCCAAGCCATGGGCGCCGACATGGCCTATATCGGCTCGCCCTTCATCGCCACGAAGGAGGCGCGCGCCGTCGATGGCTACAAGCAGATGATCGTCGACTCGAATGCTGCCGACGTCGTCTACTCCAACTATTTCACAGGCATCCACGGCAACTACCTCAAGGGTTCGATCACCGCCACCGGCATGGACCCGGGCGCCCTTCCGGTCGCCGATCCGTCCAAGATGGATTTCGACCAGGCGGTCAGCGGGCCGAAGGCCTGGAAGGAGATCTGGGGGGCGGGCCAGGGCGTCGGCGCGGTCAAGGCGGTGGTTCCGGTCGCCGAACTCGTCGACCGTCTGGAAAACGAATACCGGGCAGCGCGCGAGCGCCTTACGGTCTGAACTAACGGCTGGATAATAACCGTCATTTCAGGAAAATCGTCGAGAAGCCGAAAACCCGGCTTGAAATCACAGGTCATTGCCTGTATCAGCCGCATCACTCGCAGCCCCGGCAAAACCGGCCGCTGCCCGTGCCGCTTTAGCTCAGGTGGTAGAGCACATCATTCGTAATGATGGGGTCGCAGGTTCGAGTCCTGCAAGCGGCACCAGTTATCTTCCAATTCTTCCATAGCCCCCGCGTCGCCCATATCTCGGCGCGAAGGCCGGCGGGCGTCAACCCGCCACAAGGCTCGTTTCGTCGTCGAGGCAATCGCTTTGAAGCTGCATCTGGACGGCGTGCATGAACAGGCCGGCCTGGCGGGAGATTTCCTCGTCTGCCACACCCTGGGCTCTGAGAACTGCCGCAAAACTGGCCATTTCCGATCTCCAGAAACGGTTCGCCTGTTCGCCGTGAAGCCGCAGAAGCGCCTCGGCGCAACGTTTTACGTCAGCGGTGCGCCGATCGGCGGGGAATTGCAGCAGCGTCATGCCATCTCCATATTGTCGGGCGAATCGCCCAGGGATCGCAGCACATTGGCCGTCAGTCCTTCACAAAGGCTGAACGACTGGAGATATCTGGTGCAGGGAAGGTGGATGTCGAGGCCATCGCTGCGAAGACGACAGCCGTTCGCAGTTTCCCGACTTGCAGAATTACCGGAATTGACGCTCGGCAACTCTTGTCGTCCGGGCTTTGCCCGCCTACCTAGAGCTCACACTGCGAGTGCCGCAAGGGTTCGCACGTAAGCGTTAACGTCACTCAACGCGCTGATCGATCGGGCATTGCCGGTTTCGGTCTGCGCGGCTGTGTCCGGCAGGTCGACATCGACATCCCGTGAAAGGACACAGATGAACGACCTTACGACCCAGAACCAGACTTCCTCCGCTCCCAAGATCGAGCGCATTCGTCACGAACTCAAGCGTCGTGTGCTGACGGTCGAAACCGTCGAGCGCATCACGCCACAGATGCTGCGCATTACCCTCGGCGGCGAGGATCTTTCGGATTTCGTCAGCGCTGCGCCGGACGACCACGTCAAGATTTTCCTGCCGACTGAAGCCGGTGAACCGGAGCGCCGCGACTATACGCCCCGGCGGTACGATCAGAACGCCAGGTCGCTGGTGCTCGATTTCGCCGTCCACGATGCCGGTCCCGCCACGCGATGGGCGCTTGATGCCGAGCCGGGCAGCACGTTGTCGATCGGCGGCCCGCGAGGTTCAGCCGTCATCTCGGGCGTGAACCGCTGGCTGCTTATCGGCGACGAGACCGGGCTTCCGGCGATGGGGCGGCGTATCGAGGAGGCGGGCGAAGACGCCGTGATCACGAGTATCGGGCTGGTCACCGGGCCTGAAGAAGAACAGGTCTTCGAGACGCCGGCGTCGCTGGAGACGCTCTGGGTGCACCGCCCTCTTTCCCGCGCCACGGACGCCTCCGGGCTGATCTCCCTACTCGAGACGATCGCGCTTCAGCCCGAGACCTTCGTCTGGGTCGCCGCCGAAGCTTCGGTCGCCCGTGCAGTTCGAGCCTATCTGGTCGAGAAGCGCGGATATCCGCTCGCCTGGATCAAGGCCGCCGGATATTGGGCCGAGGGCAAGGCGGATGCCCATGAGACGATCGGGGACTGAACGACATGACGAAAAGCCCGCCATCCTGGCCGGATGGCGGGCTTTTTATTGGCCGAAATGGATTAGCCGTTCTTTCGCGGGGTCATCGGATCGCTGATCCGAGCCGCCTGGAACGTGTCCGGCAGCTGCGTCAGCTCGATCGCCGAAACGATCCCGGCACGATTGAAGGGATCGCCTTGCGCAAAAGCCTGCGCCTCTTCGAGGCTCGCGGCCTCCAGGATGCCGAAATTGCCAAGCGACGAACCGCCCTCGTCGACAAGGGCCGAGCCGATCAGGACCGCGGCAAGGCCTTCACCGCCCGACTGGACCCAGGCCCGGTGCGACGGGCGGTGGGTATCGCGGGCGGCATCCTGGCCTTCATTGTGCAGGCAGCGCATCAGGAAAAACATCGGATCAGGCCGCATTTTCCAGCACGACCATGCCGGCGCCGGTCATCGATGCCGGGGCGTGGTAGTGCTTGTGGATGAGATTGACGTCGCTGTTCATCGCGGCGCGCATGACGAGCCACATGATCAGTTCGGCGCCTTCGGAGCCGAATTGTTCCACATAGTCTTCGCGGCTCATGGCGCGATAGGGTTCCGGATTGCTGGCGATGCCGTCCAGCCAGGCGCGGTCGGCCGCCTGGTTGATGAAGCCGGCACGGGCGCCCTGCAACTGATGCGACAGACCACCGGTGCCGAGGATGACGACGCGCTCGTCGCCCGGCCAGCTCTCGATCGCTTCGCGCAGGACCTTGCCCATTTCCCAGCAGCGCTGCGGGGTGGGGATCGGATACTGGATGGTATTGACCCAGATCGGCAGAACCTTCACCGGCCAGGCTTCCGGCCGGCCGAAGAACAGTTCCATCGGCACCTGCAGGCCGTGATCCACCTCGATCTCCCGGCAGACCATCGGGTCGAAATGACGCTCGACCAGCTTATCGACGAAATGCCAGGAGAAATCGACTGCCCCTTCGAATGCCGGAATGGCGCGCGGTCCCCAGCCTTCGTCGACCGGATTGTAGGTCTCGGCGACGCCGACGGCGAAGGTCGGCACGCGGTCGAGGAAGAAGGTATTGCCATGATCGTTGAAAACAACGACGGCGATATCGGGCTTGGCGTCCCGCATCCACTGCTTGCCGACTTCGTAACCGTCGAAGAACGGCTTCCAGTCCGGCGTGTCGCGCAGCCCCTTGTCGAGTGCCGCGCCAATCGAGGGAACGTGGCTCGTTCCAAGCCCACCGATGATCTTAGCCATTGCGCTTTTTTCCCAGTCTCAGATGCAGGAAGTCTTCGTGTTCCATGCTGGCCTGGGCCGCACCGATCCTGGTGATCGGGGTCGGATCGACCGCGGAAATCTTCAGGATGAAAAAGAGGTTGCCGCCGAGGCGCACCATCTCGTGCCAGTCACGGGCCATGATCGCCGACTTTTCGTGGGCGCTCAGACCAAAACTGTCGAGATAGGCCTCTTCGTCAGCCTTGAAGGCTGCGCGGTTGGCGGGCTGGCCAAGCGCCATCGCCATCTTGTTGATCCGGTAGCCGCGGATCGAGCCTGCCCGGTCGAAGAGCGGGGTATCCGGTATCGTAGCTGCTGCTTCACTCATTGGGATTCTCCAAATCTGCGCGCCAGCCATTCGGTGATGGCGGCGGTCGTTTCCACGGGGCGTTCGACGGGAGCGAAATGCCCGGCATTTTCGATGATGACGAGCTCGGCATCCGGCGCTGCGTCGGCGATTTCCTGGTGCTGGGCGATCGGGCTCCAGCCGTCCTGGCGAGCGGCGACAAGCAGGATGGGACAACGAAGACCGGCGATATAGGCGCTGGCGTCCGGGCGGCCGATAAGGGCGCGAATGTGGCGCTCATGAACCTGCGAGCCTGCCCTGAGGACCATGGCGTGGAGGCGGCCGATCAGGTCCTTGTCACCCACGCGGGCCGGATCGAGCATCGGCGGCAGCCATTGCTGCGCCAGGTCCTCGATGCTGCGGTTGCCGAGATCGATCATCTGCTGACGCTTGATTTCCTCGCCTTCGCGCTTTGGATGATGCCCCGTATTGGCCAGCACAAGACCGCGAACCCGGTCCGGCGCCATGCGAGCCATCTCCAGGGCGACACGCCCGCCCATCGAGTGGCCGACAGTAACGATATCGCCATCCGTCTCATCGAGAAGCGTTCGAGCCATGCCGGTGATCGATGCGCCGTCGGAGAGATCGGCGTGATGAACCGGCATGAAGCCAGACGCCGCTTCGGCCAAGGGCGCCCAGACGATCGCGTCCGATACAAGTCCGGGTATGAGAACAAGGGTCGCCATGATCTTCCTATCGGACCAGCCTGTGTGGGGCAGATCGCCCAACCGCCAGCCGAAAATCCTCTGGCGCAATGTATACATCGATTTTATTTGGGATACAATAGACTGGATTATAAGTCGATAACGGTCAAAATTTACATATTTGGGATACATATTCTCGAATTGCGTGTGCTCAGACGCCAAGACCGCAAAACAAAAGGGCGATTGCCGTGGCAATCGCCCCTGTTATCCACGCACTCAATTGGAAGATCAGGCAGCCTCGCCGAGTTCCCGGCGCATGATCTTGGCGCCCTCGACCATCGCCTTCATCTTGCCGAAGGCGACCTCGCGGGGCAGGTATTTCATGCCGCAATCGGGCGCGACGATGATGTTCTTCGCCTCGACGTAAGGCAGCGCCCGGCGGATGCGGTCGGCGACGGTTTCCGGCGTCTCGATATTCATGTCCGACAGGTCGATGACGCCGAGCATCAGCGTCTTGCCGGAAAGGCCGGTCAGCGTCGAGCAATCGAGGTTCGACTGCGCCGTTTCGAGCGACACCTGGTGGCAGGAGCAGCCCGAAAGCTGGGTCAGGAAAGAATAGCCTGACGGCCGCTCGTGGATGATGGCCGCATAACCGAAGCAGATATGCACGGCCGTCGTGCCCCGGACGCCGTCCAGCGCCCGGTTGAGCGCCGCGAGACCATACTGTTCCGCCTTCTGCGGTCGGGCCTGCATATAGGGCTCGTCGATCTGCACCACGTCGGCGCCGGCGGCGAAGAGATCGCGGATCTCGGCGTTTACTGCGTCGGCATAGTCGTAGGCGGCTTCTTCTTCCGACTTGTAGAAATCGTTCTGGGCCTGCTGCGACATGGTGAAGGGGCCGGGAACGGTGATCTTGATCTTGCGGTCCGTGTGGCTGCGCAGGAATTTCACGTCCTCGGCCTCGACCGCGTGTTTGCGGCGGATCTTGCCGGTAATGCGCGGAACGGGGTTCGGGTGGCCGGAACGATCGAGCGCCGAGCCCGGATTGTCGAGATCGACGCCTTCCAGCGCGGTCGCGAAGCGGTTGGAATAACTCTCGCGGCGGATTTCGCCATCGGTGATGATGTCGAGGCCGGCCTCCTCCTGCGCCTTGATCGCCATGATCGTCGCGTCGTTCTGTGCCTCGGCGAGGTATTCCTGGGGGATGCGCCAGAGTTCCCTGGCGCGGACGCGCGGCGGGAAACGGCCCGCGAGCTTGGCGCGGTCGATCAGCCATTCCGGCTGCGGATAACTGCCTACGAGTGTCGTTGGAAAAAGCACTGTCTCATCCTCCCATGTGTCAGTGTTGAAAGACGTTATACCTCGACAGACGGCAGTCGTGTCAATGACGACAGGGGCGTTAGTTCCTTGACGAACGAGAAGTCGCGACCGAATATCGCCCGCCGCCTGCGAAGGCGGCATTCAAGATTCCCAAGGAGAATTCATGCCGCTGGACCCCAAGATCATCGAGACGCTGAAAGGTGTCTCCACCGCCACGCTGACCACGGTGCTTTTGAAAAAGGGCCTGCGCAACGTCTGGATGCGCGGCACCAAGCCGCTGAAGCCGGGCCAGGGCCGCGTGGTCGGGCCTGCCTTCACGCTGCGTTTCGTGCCCGCCCGCGAGGATCTGGCGACGCCGGAAAGCTGGGCTTCGCCGATCTCCACCCGCGCGGCGATTGAGGCCATGCCGGAAGGCTGCGTGGCGGTGGCTGACGCGCTCGGCGTCACCGATGCCGGCATTTTTGGCGATATTCTCTGCTCGCGGATGGCGAAGCGCGGCGTGGCTGGGCTTGTGACCGACGGGGTGATGCGCGACGCCGAAGGCGTGCTCGGCAGCGGCATGAAGGTCTGGTGCGACGGTATCGCTGCTCCGCCTTCCGTCGCGGGCCTGACTTTCGTCGGCTGGCAGGAGCCGATCTCCTGCGGCGGCGTTGCCGTTTTTCCGGATGATATCGTCGTCGTGGATGATGACGGCGCGGTGCTGATCCCCGCCAAGCTGCTCGACGCAGTTGTCGCCGAAGCGCCGGAACAGGAACGCATGGAAGGCTGGATCATGACCGAGGTCGACCGGGGCGTGCCGCTGCCCGGCCTCTACCCGATGAACGCCGAAACGAAAGCCCGCTACCAGGCCTGGAAGGACGCCCAATAATGACCTTCGGGATCGAGACCAAAGGCGTCTACGCCATCGCCACCACGCCGTTTTTCGAAGACGGATCGATCGATTTTGCCTCGATCGACCGGCTGACGGATTTTTATGAAGAGAGCGGCTGCACCGGCATCACCATTCTCGGGATCATGGGCGAGGCGCCGAAGATGGAGCCGGACGAAAGCCGCGCCATCATCAAACGGGTCGTCTCTCGCGCCAAAGTTCCGATCATCGTCGGCGTCTCGGCGCCGGGCTTTGCGGGCATGCGGTCGCTGGCACGCGATGCGATGGACATGGGCGCTGCCGGCGTGATGATCGCCCCGACGCCTGCGCTGCGTACCGACGACCAGATCGTCAGCTATTTTGCCGGCGCCGTCGAAGCGGTCGGCGACGACGTACCATGGGTGCTGCAGGACTATCCGCTGACGCTGACGGTCGTCATGTCGCCGGGCGTGATCGCCAGGATCATCACCAACCACCCATCCTGCCTGATGCTGAAGCACGAGGACTGGCCGGGGCTGGAAAAGGTCTCGAAGCTGCGTGCCATGCAGAAGGCCGGCGAACTGCGCCCGTTCTCGATCCTCTGCGGCAATGGCGGCCTCTTCCTCGATTTCGAACCGGAACGCGGCGCCGACGGCGCGATGACCGGCTACGGCTTCCCCGACATGCTGACGGAACTGGTCGGCCTCTTCGCCGCCGGCAAACGCGACGAGGCGCATGATCTGTTCGATGCGCATCTGCCATTGATCCGCTACGAGCAGCAGGCCGGCATCGGTCTGGCGATCCGCAAACACGTGCTGAAACGGCGCGGCGTCATCACCTCGGATGCGCAGCGCAAACCGGCGCAGATGCTTTCCCCGACCGCCAAGGCCGAAGTTGACTATCTGCTCACCCGTCTCGCCAAACACGACAGGCGCGCGGCGTTTTGAGAATCCCTCATTAGTGAAGCCGAGCAAGTGTCCCCCTCACCCCGCCTCCGCTTTGCTCGGCGGACCTCTCCCCGAGGGGAGAGGATGAGCGGCGGCGCCTGCGCACCCAAACAACTGAGGCAAAGAAGTCGAGAGACGGCGCGACATATCTCTTCTCCCCTTGGGGAGAAGGTGCCGGCAGGCGGATGAGGGGCCTTCGGACTCCTACCTCAACCCAAGCTCAAGCTCTTAACCCTCTCCGCGATCGCCATGGAGGCGGTCAGGCCAGGGCTTTCGATGCCGTAAAGCGCGGTATAGGCCGGGTGGCCGGTCGTTTCAGGCCCCTGAATGATAAAGTCGCCGGCCCCTCCCCCGTTCGGACCGACTACTTTCGGCCGCATGCCCGAATAGGCAGGCTGCAGGGCGCCGTCCGGCAGATTTGGCCAGTAGCGGCGGATCGCTCCATAGAACTTGTCGGCGCGGCGGGGATCGACGTCGTAATCGATCGTCTCCACCCATTCGACATCCGGGCCGAACCGCGCCTGGCCGGCGAGATCAAGCGTCAGGTGGACGCCGAGCCCGCCGGTCTCCGGCACCGGGTAGATCAGTCGTTCTGCGGGCGCGCGGGCGGTCAATGAGAAATAGCAGCCTTTTGCGTAGTGGCGCTCGGGGATAGTTCCCCTGTCGAGGCCGATCATGCCTTCGGAGATCGCCCAGGCGCTTAAGCCGGCCGAGTTGACCACCAGGTTCGCCTCGATCTCTACGGGATCGCGACCGCCGACCGAAAGCCGCGCCGTATCGGATAGAAGCTCGCCGCCAAGGACGGGCGAGTTGAGCACGACGCTGCCGCCATGCGCTTCGATATCGGCGATATAAGCTTCCATCAGTCCGTGGCTGTCGATGATGCCGGTCGATGGGGAGACGAGTGCTGCAAAGCCCGTGATCTGTGGTTCTAGGCGGGCAAGTTCGGTGCCGTCGATCAGCCGGCAATCGTCGACGCCATTGGCTTGTGCCTGCTTCAACAGTTTTTCGAGATAGGCGACTTCGGCTTCGTTCGAGGCGACTACCAGCTTGCCGCATCGCTTGTGCGGAATATGCCGGTCGCGGCAATAGTCATAGAGCTTCTCCTTGCCGGCGACGCAGAGTTCGGCCTTGAGGCTACCGGTCGGGTAATAAAGCCCGGCGTGGATGACTTCGCTGTTGCGGGAAGAGGTAATGCTGCCAGTCATCGGCTCGGCTTCCAGGAGCACGACCTCGCGCCCGGCGATTGCGATTTCGCGGGCCACCGCCAGCCCCACCACGCCGCCGCCGATGACGACGCAATCGAGCGTCAACACTTCACCCATGCCATTCTCCGCACTTTTGCCTTCCGGTCGG
This sequence comes from Neorhizobium tomejilense, assembly GCF_964254135.1. NCBI lineage: Bacteria > Pseudomonadati > Pseudomonadota > Alphaproteobacteria > Hyphomicrobiales > Rhizobiaceae > Neorhizobium > Neorhizobium tomejilense. The sequence continues at coordinate 97,971 of NZ_CAXUSO020000001.1, read as the reverse complement.
CGGGCGGGATGATATACGAGAAATCCATTGCGGCCAGCGCTTCGGCCGCCGTGGGTTCGATTGGGAGGAGTTTCAAATCATGCAGGAATTTTCGCGATGAAGGTCGTATTTCTGGATCGCGACACGATCGGCCCGTCGGTGACGATCACCCGGCCCGCGTTCGCTCATGAATGGGTAGAGTATGGCAAGACGGCGCCGGAGGATGTGACTTCCCGTATCGCGGATGCCGATATTGTCATCACCAACAAGGCGCCGGTGCGCGAGCAATCGATCGCAAATGCCCCGAAGCTGAAAATGATCGCGGTCGCCGCGACCGGCTATGACGTGATCGACCTCGCCTTCGCCAAGGAGCGCGGTATCACCGTCTCCAACGTGCGCGGGTATGCGGTCAACACCGTGCCGGAGCATACGTTCGGCCTGATCTTCGCGCTGCGCCGCTCGATCGTCGGTTTCCGCCAGGATGTGATCGCCGGCGAATGGCAGCGCGCCAACCAGTTCTGCTTCTTCAACCACCCGATCAAGGACCTGGCCGGTTCGACGCTCGGCATTTTTGGCCGCGGCACGCTCGGCAAGTCGGTGGCGACGATCGCCGAGGCGTTCGGCATGAAGGTCATCTTCGCGGCCCGGAAAGATGCGGAAAAGGTCGAGCCCGGTTACACCGCCTTCGACGAGGTGCTGGAAACGTCTGATATCATCACCTTTCACATGCCGCTGACGCCGGCGACCCGCGACCTCATTGGCCTGCCCGAGTTCCGAAAGATGAAGCGGCATCCGCTGATCATCAATACCGCCCGTGGCGGCCTGGTGAACGAGGCCGATCTGGTGACCGCGCTCGACGAGGGCCTGATCGGTGGCGCCGGTTTCGACGTGCTGACCAAGGAGCCGCCGGCGCCGGACAATCCGCTGCTGACGATCTTGGAGCGGCCGAACTTCATCCTCACGCCGCATGTGGCCTGGGCGAGCGACGAGGCGATGCAGACGCTCTGGGCGCAAGTCATCACCCATGTCGAGAACTTCGAAAAGGGCTCGCCGTCCAACGTGCTCTGAAGCAACACGCTCGGGAGAGAGGTCATGACATCCGCCATTTCCCATCGCCGCTTGTCGGATTGCAGCCTGGAAGATGCCGCCGAAGGTTTTGCCGCCGGCTTTTCGGGCTATGTGGTGCCGATGAATGTGACGGTCCCGTCGCTGCAGCTACGCATCGAACGCGATCATGTCGATCTCGACGAGAGCTTCGTCTATTTCGACGGCGAAAAGCCGGCGGGCATTTTGCTGATCGGCCGGCGGGGCGATCTTTCGCGGGTCGGCGCGATCGGCATGGGGCCGACGATCCGCGGCCGCGGTTTCGGACGCAGCGTGATGCTGGATGCTATCGAGGCGGCGAAGGCGCGCGGCGACCGAAAGCTCATCCTCGAAGTGATCGACACCAATGAGCGGGCGCGCGATCTCTATCTGTCGCTCGGCTTCGTGATTACCCGCAAACTTGTGGGCTTCGGCCGCAGCCGCAAGCTTGCCGCTCCGGATGTGGCGCCGGCCAAGGAAAGCGACCTGAAGACGGCCGCGGCGATGCTCGTAAAATTCACCGATGCCGGTCTCTCCTGGCAGACGGATCCCCGGAGTTTTGAGAGGGCCGGCGCGCCGCTGAAAGGTTTCGCGCTCGATGACAAGGCGGCCGTACTTCTGGATGACTCGGGCAAGGATATCCGGCTCTTCGGCCTCGCGGTCGATCCCGCCCATCGCCGGCAGGGGTTTGGCCGGTCACTGACCGATGCCCTCGTCGCCCGTTATCCGGGCCGCCGGCTCTTCATCATCGAAAACGTGCCGGAAGGCCTGCTCGACCGCTTCATGCGGCGGATCGGCTGGCGGAAAAGTAGCCTCACCCAGTTCGAGATGGCGATCGATCTCACCTAGTCGCCGAGTTCGATCCAGGCCGGCGCGTGATCGCTTGCATGTTCGCGGCCGCGAATGTGGCGGTCGACGCCGGCTGCCTGCAACCGGTCCGCGATCGAGGGGCTGAGCAACAGGTGGTCGAGCCGCAGACCAGCGTCTCGGCCCCAGGCGTTCCTGAAATAATCCCAGAACGTATAGATGCGCTCGCCCGGGTGCAGCTTGCGGATAGCATCTGTCCAGCCTTGCTCCCGCAGCCGGGAAAAGGCCTCTCGTACCTCCGGCCGGAACAGCGCGTCATCCCGCCAGCGTTCCGGTTTGTAGACATCGAGATCCGTCGGCATGACGTTGTAGTCGCCGGCAAGGACGATGGGCGCACTTGTTTCCAGCAGCGCCTGAGCATGCACCAGAAACCGCTCGTACCAGGCAAGCTTGTAGGCGAATTTTGGCCCCGGGGCGGGATTGCCGTTCGGAGCATAGAGGCACGCGATCAGCACGCCCTGCACCGCGGCTTCGATATAGCGGCTGTGAAGGTCCTCCGGATCGCCCGGCAGGCCGCGGCGCGTCTCGATCGGATCGGCACCGCAGGCAAGGATTGCGACGCCGTTCCAGCTTTTCTGGCCGTGCCATGCTGCGCCGTAGCCCGCCTTCTCGATCGTCTTTGCCGGAAACTTCTCCTGCGGCGCCTTCAGCTCCTGCAGACAGACCACGTCCGGCGCCGCCTCCTCAAGCCATTCCAAGAGTAGGCCGAGGCGACCGTTGACGCCGTTCACATTGAAGGTCGCGATCTTCATGGATGCATCAACGTCGAGGGCGGCATTTGGATGCGGTTAAGCTTGTGGACAAAAGCGTTTTACAAATTAGCAAAACGTTCAGGGATAGTCTGGAAGATGCCTTTTCAATCGACCGCGCCGCATCCGCGCGGCAAAAACCATTTGTGGAGAGGGCCGTCGATGGCGGAAGCAATCGAAAACAGCGTGCGCGAGTTCATCGCGGAAAATTTTCTTTTCCGGGCCGACGCGCAGGTTTCCAACACCCAGTCATTGCTTGAAAGCGGCGTGATCGATTCCACCGGCGTGCTCGAGCTGATCGCCTTCCTGGAACAGACCTACGGCATTACCGTCGCCGACGATGAAATCGTTCCGGAAAACCTCGACAGTATCGACAACATGACGAGCTACCTGTCGATCAAGCTGGCAGCGGCCTGAGGCTGCGCCGGTGCGCATAGAGGCTAGGCTCCGCGATAGCGCCAGACGTTTCGGGACGAAGCTCACGCTCATCGCGGGCGACGTCCGGCTGACCTACGCAGAACTCGATGCCTTGTCCGATCGCCTCGCCGCAAGCCTTGCCGGCGGCGGCATCAAGCCCGGTGACCGGGTGCTGATGGTGCTGGACAACAGCCATGAGGCGGTGGTCAGCTTTTTTGGCCTCTGGAAGGCGGGTGCCGTGCCCTGCCCGCTTTATCCGTCGATCAAGGCGGAAAAGCTCTCTGTCATTCTAAACAGCACAGAGGCTTCCGCGGTCATCACCCATGCCCGCCAGCGAGCAACCGTGAATGCGGCCATCGCCATGGCGAAGATGCAGCCGCTGACGATCGTCGCCCAGGCGGACGCCGGCGACGATCTCGGTCATGGATTGCGGTTCGAAAATCTGGTCCGCGACGAGGTTTCGGTACCACTCGAGAGATTCGAAAACACCGAAGCGCTGGCGCTGCTGCTTCACACCTCGGGCTCCACCGGCCAGCCGAAGGGCGTGATGCTAACCCACGCCAATGTCGGCGCCGCCTCTGAAGCGATCGTTGCCTATCTCGGCAATACGTCCGAGGACGTCGTGCTCAGCGTCCTGCCGCTGTCCTTCGGCTACGGCATCACACAGGTGGTGACGATGGTTATGGCCGGGGGTACGCTGGTTCTCGAAAAGAGCTTCGCCTTTCCGCGGAAGATCCTCGAACGGCTGGCAGAGGTGAAGGCGACGGGTTTCCCGCTCGTGCCGCCGATGGCCGCCCTGATTACCGGCATGAAGGATCTGGAGCCGGGCTTTCTGCCGCATCTGCGCACCATCACCAGCGCCGCAGCGGCCATGCCGCCGGCCCTTGTCGAGCGGCTTCAGCAGCTTTTCCCGGATACCCAGCTTTTCCTGATGTACGGCCAGACGGAATGTCTGCGTGCCACCTACCTGCCACCTGAAGAGGTTTCCCGCCGGCCGCTTTCGGTCGGCCGCGCCATTCCCGGCACCAGCGCTTTCGTGATCGACGAGGACGGACGTCCCGCTCCTCCGGGCACGATCGGTGAACTTGTCGTCGAGGGGCCGCATGTGATGTCCGGTTACTGGGGCAACGACCTGACCTCGGTCAGGGCACTTTCGCCGGTTGCTGGCGGCAGGCGGCTGCACACCGGAGATCTCTTCCAGGCGGATGCGGACGGATTTCTCTATTTCGTCAGCCGGCGCGACGACATCATCAAGACGCGCGGCGAAAAAGTCAGCCCGCAGGAAGTCGAGCGCGCGCTCTATGCGCTGCCCGGCATCAAGGAAGCGGCGGTTGGCGGCATCGACGATCCGATCTTCGGCCAGGTCGTCCGCGCCTATGTGGTGGTGGAGGACGGCGTGACGCTGACCGAGCGGGAAATCATCCGCCACTGCGCTCAGTTGCTTGAAGATTACATGGTGCCGAAAAGCGTCGAGTTCCGCGACGCGCTGCCGCGCACGACGACCGGCAAGATCCGGCTCGGCGCGGACGAAACAAACACAGTCACACGGGGGAATGTCGCATGATCCAGAGCCTGAAGCAGGCCCAGAAGGCGGGAAAATTCTCGGCCGAGACGCTGAAGCTCGATGCGGAGGCCGAGATCGAGCGCATCTGCGGCTGGCTGCGCGAGACCGTGCTGAAGGATTTGCGCAAGCGCGGCGCGGTGCTCGGCCTGTCCGGCGGCATCGATTCCAGCGTCACCGCGGCCCTTTGCGCCCGCGCGCTCGGTCCGGGCAAGGTGACGGGCATCTTCATGCCGGAACATGATTCCGATCCGGACAGCCTGAAGCTCGGCAAGGCGCTGGCCGAAGCCGTCGGCGTGGAGACCGTGCTCGAAGATATCGGACCGGCGCTTGCCGCGGCCGGCTGCTACACCCGCCGCGACGGCTTCATCCGCCAGGTCGTCCCGGAATTTTCCGAAGGCTGGGGCTGCAAGGTGGTGCTGGAGAATGCGCTGACCGGCCGCGGCTACAATATTTCCTGGCTGGTGGTCGCCAATCCGGCCGGCGAACAGAGCCGTCACCGCATGCCGCTGGAAGTCTATCTCGGCATGATCGCGGCGGCCAACATGAAACAGCGCACCCGCAAGCAGATCGAATATTATCATGCCGACCGGCTGAACTTTGCCGTCGCCGGCACGCCGAACCGGCTCGAATACGATCAGGGCTTCTTCGTGAAGAACGGCGATGGCGCAGCCGACTTCAAGCCGATCGCGCATCTCTACAAGAGCCAGGTCTATCAGCTTGCCGAAGCGCTCGGCGTGCCCGCCGACATTCGCCGGCGCCCGCCGACGACGGACACATGGTCGCTGCCGCAGGGCCAGGACGAGTATTATTTCTCGCTTCCCTATGATCGCATGGACCTCTGCCTCTACGGGCTCGACAATGGCATCACGCGGGAAGAGGTCGGCGACGCCGCCGGGCTGACACCGGACGAGGTGGACGCCGTCTGGCGCAATATCGCCTCGAAGCGCAAGGTGGCGGAATATCTGCATGCCGAGCCGGTGACGATGCTCAGCTGAGAAGTCTCAGTCGAACCGGTCGCCGATCAGGCGCGTCCAGCTTTCTCCTGCAAGGCCGCTGATCAGCGCCTGGCCGGACCTGATCGGCTCCAGCAGGCTCTTGTCGCGCGCCTGCGCGACAAAGAACGAGCGGCCGTAGAAAATTGTCTTGCGGCTCATCAGCGTCGGGATCAGCCATGGATGCCCGCCGCCGCGTATGCCGGAGCATCCCATTTCGTAAGCGTGGGCAAACAGGTCGTCGACCATTTCCGCTGCCGCATTCGGCACCGACAATGCCTGCAGCAGCCAAGCGATCTCGCCGGGACCGGCGAAATAGACATAGGCCGCAACCGGTCGCCCGTCGGGAGCAAAGCCGACGCGCCATTCCGGATAGCCGAAATTCCGCTTGTTTTCCGCCTGATCCAGGAACCACCCCAATGAGCGATCATCCCAGCGCGGGCGAAGGGGGTAGTTCGAGGCAAGCGTCAGAAGCGCCGTGCCGAACTCCTCGCGGGTGACATCGCGGAACGTGATCTTCGAGGCGCTGCGTTCGGCCGGCCGAAGAGGCGTCATACGGACCAGAGACGAGCCACGGTCGGCGATCCGGCCGAAGGGACGCAGGAGGGCCGCGGGACGTAACCGCCTGGCCAGGACCTCGACCGCTGCGGAAGCCGGACGCAAGATGCGCAGCCAGTTCATGCTGTAGCCGGGATCGAGCGGATGGCCAGCCTTCTGCCACATGCCGAGCGCCGTGGAATTGGCGGTCTCTGTCAGTGAGATATCCTGCGGACCGGCGAGGAAGGAGCGCAGCAGCCGTGCGCCGGCGAGTGGATTTTCCTTCGGGTTCTGGACCATCATCGAACCGGCAAAGGCCGCCCGAAGCGGCCGGCCTGCAAGTTCCAGGCGCGACGGAAAGACGCCGATGAAACCGGAGACCCTTCCACCAGTGCCGGCAAAGACTTTCGAACGAATATCGGGCTCCACCCAGGGATGGTCGAAAAAGGCTTCTTCCAGATAGGCGATCAATGAGGGCGACGGCGCATTCGATTTGCGGAACGTCTCCTGGAAAAGCTGCGCTACAGCCTCGATATCACCGCGCTCGAAATCGCGGATCGTGCCCGCTTCCGTCTTTCCCGTCATCGCCGTCCCCTTGTCGCGAGGACCTTGCATCAGGAGGAATTAAATAAACGAAAAGAGGCCCCGCACCGCGGAGCCTCCGGAGTTCCATTGGCGGAACGCTTACATCCAGTACGGCGGAATGCCGTAATAGTCGTAGATCGTCCGGCCCTTGTCGTTGTACCAGGTATCGTCATCGAGATCGCGGTAACGCGGGGCGCCGGTGATCTGCTCCTTGGTCAGGTCGATGCGGTAGCCATCGAGCTGTTCGTCGTAACGAAGCTTTTCCCAGGGCAGCGGGTAGTAGTCGTCCCCAATACCCAGAAAGCCGCCGAAGCTGAGGACCGCATAACCGACGCGACCGCCGCGCTTTTCGAGAAGCACGCGGACAATGGAGCCGATATGCTTGCCGTCGGCGCCATAAACCTTTGTCCCTTCGACCTTGTCGCTGGCGATCAGCGATGGGCTGTCCTTGACATAGGGATCCTGTCCGGCTCGTGGTTCTTGATGCAACATTGCGCACCTCCTTTTCGTGATTCCTCGTGCATTTCGCACCGGATGGAAAACGCCCGATCCCTTGGGATGTTCCGCTGTCGGTTCAATTGCACCTGGATACGAACATCAGGCCCCTCGTTGACGTTTACGTCAAAGGCGGATAGCTGTTTAAATCTGTGCGGATGGCTTGATGCTGTCGCGGCATGGCATAATCTGTTGTTCGCGGGAAGGTGGAGGACCTGAGCCGCACGCGCCGGGAAAGCGCGGGACAACAACAAGAACGATAGAGGAGGTCGGCATGAACGAAGTCACCGCACGTACCGGTGCCAATCCACCCAAGATCTGGCTCGCCTCCTATCCGCCGACGGTGCCGGCCGAGATTCCGCCGCTGCACCATCATTCACTTGGAGACCTTTTCGAAGACAGCTGCGCCCGGTATGCGGACCGTCCCGCCTTTTCGAGCATGGGCAAGTCGCTGACCTACCGTCAGCTCGAAGCGGAAAGCCGCAAGATCGGCGCCTGGCTGCAGGCCCAGGGCCTCGTCAAGGGCGACCGCGTGGCGGTGATGCTGCCCAACATTCTCCAGAACCCGGTGATCGTATACGGCATCCTTCGCGTCGGCATGGTGGTCGTCAACGTCAACCCGCTCTACACCCCGCGCGAACTGGCCTACCAGCTGAAAGATGCCGGCGCCAAGATGATTTTCGTTCTCGAAAACTTTGCCCATACCGTGCAGCAGGCTTTGCCGCAGACGGAGATCAGCCAAGTGGTCGTCGCCACGATGGGCGACATGCTCGGCCTGAAGGGCCATATCGTCAATCTGGTCGTGCGCAAGGTGAAGAAGCTGGTGCCGGAATGGTCGCTGCCATCGAGCCGAAGCTTCAAGCAGGTGATTGCCGAAGGCGCCCGGCAGACGATGAAAACGGTCGAGGTCTCGCCTCGCGATATCGCCTTCCTGCAATATACGGGCGGCACGACCGGCGTTTCCAAGGGCGCTATCCTCACGCATGCCAACCTGCTCGCCAACAAGGAGCAGATGGCCCTGTGGCTGGAAACCGCCTTCCTCAACAAACCGCGCCCGGAGCAGATTCAGTTCGTCTGCGCCCTGCCGCTCTACCATATCTTTGCGCTGACGGTGAATTCGCTGATGGGGGTTGCGACCGGCAGCCACAATATCCTGATCGCCAACCCGCGCGACATTCCGGCCTTCGTCAAGGAACTGCAGAAATACAAGATCCACATCTTCCCCGGGCTCAACACGCTGTTCAATGCGCTGATGAACAACCCGGATTTCCAGAAGCTCGACTTCTCCTCGCTATTGCTCGTGTTCGGGGGCGGCATGTCGGTGCAGCGGCCGGTCGCCGAGCGCTGGCTGAAGATGACCCATTGCCAGATCACCGAGGGTTATGGCCTGTCGGAAACCTCGCCGGTCGCCACCGCCAACCGGCTCGACGCCACCGAATTCAGCGGCATGATCGGGCTTCCCATTTCGTCCACGGAAATCTCGATCCGTAACGACGACGATTCCGAGGTGGAACTCGGCGATGTCGGCGAGATCTGCATCCGCGGCCCGCAGGTGATGGCCGGTTACTGGAACCGCCCGGACGAAACCGCCAAGGTCATGACGGGGGACGGTTATTTCCGGACCGGCGATATGGGCTACATGGACCGCCAGGGCTACACGAAGATCGTCGACCGAAAGAAGGACATGATCCTCGTCTCCGGCTTCAACGTCTATCCGAACGAAGTCGAGGAGGTCGTCGCGACCCATCCCGGCGTGCTGGAATGTGCGGCGATCGGCGTGCCGGACGAACATTCCGGCGAGGCCGTGAAGCTCTTCGTGGTCAAGAAGGATCCCAACCTGACGGAGGCGGACCTTAAGGCCCATTGCGTGACCAGCCTCACCGGCTACAAGCGCCCGCGCTTCATCGAATTCCGCACCGAGCTGCCGAAATCCAATGTCGGCAAGATCCTGCGGCGGGAGCTGCGCGGCTAACCTACCGTTGCAACGCTGCGACAGATGACGACCAAGCGTGTGTCGTAAAGCCGAAATCCTACCGTTAGCGGTGGACGATGCGGCAGTCCTTGATTAGCCCTTTCCTCGGGGGCTGGTCAAAGCATGTTGGAGTTCGCTTGGAAAGCCGCGCCGGAATTTCGTCTCATGTGATTGCCGTCGTTACGGTGCTGAGCGTCCTTGCAGGCTGTGCGGGGCGCCCCGAAGGCGTGCTCATTCCGACCCAGATGCAGGCCGCCGGGACCTCGACGGTCGACGTGCTGGTGGCAACCACGCGACGCCCGACCGAGACGCCCGGCGTGCTGTTTTCCGGCGAGCGCGGCAAGGAACCCGTCGTTACCGAGATTGCGGTCTCCATCCCGCCGGACAAGGCCCGAGAGATCGGGCAGGTGCAGTGGCCGTCGAAGCTGCCTGCCAATCCGGCCAAGGAGTTCGCGACCGTTTCCGTGACGCCGCTTGCCACCCCGGCGGCTGAATCCTGGCTCAAGGGTCACCTGGGCAAGAGCAGGCGGGTGTTTGTCTTCGTGCACGGCTTCAACAATCGCTATGAGGACGCCGTCTACCGTTTTGCCCAGATCGTCCATGACTCCAACGCCGACGTGGCTCCGGTCCTGTTCACCTGGCCGTCGCGCGGCAGCATCTTTGCCTATAACTACGACAAGGAAAGCACCAACTATTCCCGCGATGCGCTGGAGGAGATGCTGCGCCGGCTGGCGAAAGAGCCGAATGTCGGGGAAATCACCGTCATGGCCCATTCGATGGGATCGTGGCTGACCGTCGAGGCGCTCCGGCAGATGGCAATCCGCGACGGCCGGGTGGCGCCGAAGATCCAGAACGTCATCCTTGCCTCCCCCGACCTCGATGTCGACGTGTTCGGCCAGCAGCTTGCCGAGATCGGCGAGAAGCGGCCACATTTCACGCTGTTCGTCTCCCGCGACGATCGGGCGCTCAGCCTGTCGCGACGGATTTCCGGCAATATCGACCGGCTCGGCCAGGTGGATCCGACTGTTGAGCCCTATCGCAGCGAATTCGAGAAGGCTGGCATCGTGGTTCTCGACCTCACGGCGCTGAAGACCGGCGACCGGCTGAACCACGGCAAATTTGCCGAAAGCCCGGAAGTGGTAAAGCTGATCGGCAACCGGCTGATTGCCGGCCAGACGGTGACCGACTCGGACGTCGGGCTCGGCGAGACGCTCGGCGCCGTGGCCCTCGGCACGGCTCAGACCGTGGGCAGCGCCGCCAGCGTAGCCGTCAGCACGCCGATCGCCATCTTCGATCCGGCCACCCGCCGAAACTACAAGGACCAAGTCGACCGCTTCGGCAACTCGATCGGCAATGCCGTGGGAACGGCGGTCGGACAATAAACGCATCGTCGGCGCGGCCGTGCTTGATTTGACATGGAAACGGAATAGGTTCCCGATCATCCCGTTCAGAGTGCCGAGGAATCACCCATGCAGGCCATCGTCCAAGACCTGAAGTCCACCGTCGCGAAAACCAATGCCACGGATATCCGCGCCGCCTTTGCAGCCGATTCCGGCCGTTTCGCCAAGTTCAGCGCCGTTTTCGACGATCTCCTGATGGACTATTCCAAGACGGCCGTGAACGACCAGATCATGGTGCTGCTCGAAAAGCTGGCGGATGCCGGCGGGGTTGCGGCCAAGCGCGAGGAGATGTTCTCGGGCGTTGCGATCAACTTCACGGAAGGCCGCGCTGTCCTGCATACGGCACTGCGCAACCGCTCCAATACGGCTGTGCTGGTCGACGGCAAGGACGTGATGCCGGATGTCAACGGCGTGCTCGCCGCCATGGGCAAGTTCGCCGGCGGCATCCGCTCGGGCGCGCTGAAGGGCGCGACGGGCAAAAAGATCACCGATATCGTCAATATCGGCATCGGCGGCTCCGATCTCGGCCCGGTCATGGTCACCCTGGCGCTGGCGCCTTTCCATGACGGCCCGCGGGCGCATTTCGTCTCCAACGTCGATGGCGCGCATATCGCCGACACGCTGAAGCTGCTCGATGCGGAAACGACGCTGTTCATCGTCGCTTCCAAGACTTTCACGACCATAGAGACAATGACCAATGCAGCCTCGGCGCGCGCCTTCATCGCCGACAAGCTCGGGGAAGCAGCCGTCGGGCATCACTTCTGCGCCGTCTCCACCGCGCTCGACAAGGTCGCCGCCTTCGGCATCGACAGCGACCGCATCTTCGGGTTCTGGGACTGGGTCGGCGGACGGTATTCGATCTGGTCGGCGATCGGCCTGCCGCTGATGATCGCCGTCGGCCGTGAGAACTTTGGCAAGTTCCTGGACGGCGCGCATGCTATGGACACCCATTTCCGCACCGCGCCGGTGCGCCAGAACCTGCCGATGCTGCTCGGCCTGATCGGCTTTTATCACCGCAACGTTCTCGGATATCCGTCGCGCGCGATCCTGCCCTATGACCAGCGGCTGCTGCGCTTCCCGGCCTATCTGCAGCAGCTCGACATGGAATCGAACGGCAAGGGCGTGACGATCGACGGCACGCCGGTCGAGGGCAATTCCGGTCCTGTCGTCTGGGGCGAACCCGGCACCAACGGCCAGCACGCCTTCTATCAGCTCATCCACCAGGGCACGACCGTTATTCCGGCCGAGTTCATGATCGCCGCCAACAGTTTCGAGCCGCACCTGCGCCACCAGCACGAGTTGCTGATCGCCAACGTCCTGGCGCAGTCGGAAGCGCTGATGAAGGGCCGCACCTTCGAGGAGGCCAAGAAGCAGCTGACCGACAAGGGCATGGATGACAAGCAGGCCGATTTCATCGCGCCGCACCGCGTCTTCACCGGCAACCGCCCTTCGATCACCTTCGTCCACGACAAGCTGACACCGTTTGCGCTCGGCCGGCTGATCGCGCTCTACGAACATCGGGTGTTCGTCGAAGGCGTGCTGTTCCGCATCAACTCGTTCGACCAGTGGGGCGTCGAGCTCGGCAAGGAACTGGCGACCGGCCTGCTGCCCGTCGTGGAAGGCAAGGAAAGTGCTTCCGGCCACGACGCCTCGACGCAGGGGCTGGTGAAGGCGTTGCTCGCTGCCCGGAAATAACGCTTCGGTCCTCACGTCAGGGGGCCGAGATATTTCCTTTGCACAGAGAGAGGGTTTCATGGAAGGCAAAGAACCCAGCCGTACGGCCCGCGCAGTCGCGGGCCATCGCGCCGCCCACCAGATTGCCGATCATGGCTCCGTTTTCAGGGACCCTTATGCGCGGGTGATCCTGGACGAAGAGGCGCTGGCGGAAGCCGACGCACGAGCACTCAATCCGTCCGAGCGGACGTTCCGGCTGTTCGTTGCAGCGCGCAGCCGTTTCGCGGATGATTGTCTCGCCGCAGAAGTCGAACGCGGTCTGAGACAAGTCGTCGTGCTCGGCGCCGGGCTTGATACGCTCGGGCTGCGCAACCCCTATCGCGATCTGGGCCTCGCGGTCTTCGAGGTCGACTATCCTGCCACCCAGGCCTGGAAACGGGAGCGGTTGGCTGCCGCAGGCCTTGCTGCCGACCTCGTCTTCGTGCCGGTCGATTTCGAGCGCGAGGATCTTGGCGAGCGGCTGGCGGCGGAGGGCTTTCGCCTCGACCAGCCTGCTCTTTATATCTGGCTCGGCGTCGTGCCCTATCTGGAGCGCCACACCGTTTTCTCGTTGCTGCGTTTCGTGGCGAGTGGCGCCGGAACGGGCATCGTCTTCGACTATTCCGAGCCGCTCGAAAACTATTCGCCGGAACGGCGTGCCCGCGCAGAGGCCATGAAGGCGAAGGTCGCCGCGACCGGAGAACCCTGGATCACTTTGCTCGATCCGGACGAGCTTGCGACCGCACTGACGACGATAGGCTTCCAATATATCGAGGATCTCGGCCCTGCAGGCATGGCGGCACGTTATTTCGGCGCCGCACCGCAATCGGGCAAGGGTGATGCAGGTCTGCACATCCTGTTTGCACGCCAGACACCACCGGTCTGAACCGACGGCAGTTCCTGGATCAAAGACTTAGAGCCCGATCTCATGCGCAAACGGCGGGTTGGCACCGGCCCGCGATACGGTGACGGCAGCGGCCTTTGCGCCCAGCGCCAGAGCCTTGCTCACGGCATCCTCGGTCAATGCCGCAATCTTTTCCTTGGTCAGCAGGCCTTGCATCTTCAGCGAGGCCAGAATGCCGGCATCGAAGGTGTCCCCGGCACCGACAGTATCGACCACCGTGACGCGCTCGCTCGGCACGGATACCTTGAAGCTCTTGGTATAGCCGGTCGCCCCTTCCGCGCCGCGGGTGAGGACCACCAGCTTGGCGCCCTGGTCCAGCCAGTACGCAGCCAGCGTGTCATGGTCGCCCTGCATGCCGAACCAGTCGAGGTCCTCATCGGAAAACTTGATGATGTCGGACATGGCCGCCATCCGGCGGACGCGGTCCATGTGTTTCGATTTGTCCTTGATGAAGCCCGGGCGGATGTTCGGATCGAAGGAGATCACCCGCTTGCGGTATTCGCGCGCCATCAACGCCTCGTAGGTTGCGCCGCAGGGTTCGGGGATCAGGCTGATCGCGCCGAAATGCATGGCCTCGCAGTCATCGCCAAGCACCGGCAGGTCGGCCTCGGTGATCATCCGGCCGGCAGTGCCTTCGTCGTAGAAAGCATAGGTCGCCTGGCCGTTGACGAGTTTCACGAAGGCAATCGTGGTCGGGCGGGAAGAAACAGCCGCAAGGCTGTAGTCCACGCCGCTCTTTGCCAGCGTGTCCCGCAGGACGTCACCCATCAGATCATCGGAAATGCCGGTGAAAAACGCGGTCGGTTGCCCGAGCCGGCCAAGCGCAATCGCGGTGTTGAAGATCGCACCGCCGGCGTAAGGCGCAAAGCCTTTTTCACCGAGCGTGGTGTCACGCGGAAGCATATCGATCAGGGCTTCGCCGCAGCACAAAATCATAAAAATCCTCCCGCGCGCTTTCTCAGCAGTTTTTCAATCGATTAAGCGAGCTTTTGCCAAAAGGCCAGAGCAAAAATTCAGAGCGCTATCTCGCTGACGCCGCCATTGCGTCCCGACCAGGCCAGCGGCGCGTCGAGAAAGGCCTCGACTTCCGAGAGCGTGTTGTCATCGAAAAGCTTGCCTTCCCTGGCCGCCGCCAGGACATTGCGCCAGGTGGCGATGTGATGAAGCTTTACCTGGCCGTTCGAGAAACGCTCGTAGGCTTCCGGGAAGATATCGTAGAAGAAGAGCGCGATGCCGTGATCGACGGTAGCGCCGGCAGCCCGGATCGCATCGATGAACTTGAACATGCTGCCGCCGGCAGTCGTCAGGTCCTCGATGACCAGCACGCGCGCGCCCTCCGGCAGGTGGCCCTCGATCTGGGCATTGCGCCCGTGGCCCTTCGGCGCCTTGCGCACATAGATCATCGGCAGGCCCAAGCGCTCGGCGAGGAAAGCCGCGAAGGGAATGCCTGCGGTCTCGCCGCCGGCAACGCAGTCGAACTTCTCGAAACCGGCGTCGCGCATGACGGTCGCGGCCGCGAAATCCATGATCGCCGAGCGGATACGCGGATAGGAAATCAGCTTGCGGCAGTCGATATAGACCGGGCTCATCAGTCCGGAGGCAAATTTATAGGGCTTGTCGGCGCTGAAATGGACCGCTCCGATCTCCCAGAGCATCTTCGCCATCAGTTCGGCCATTACGCCGCGGTCCGGAAATGTGGTTTGAATCATGCGCCCGCTCCTTTTGTCAAAACCACGCGCCGCAATAGCAGCATGCGGCAGAGTATGCCAGACGATGCGAAAAATAAGGAGGGAGTCAGGCGGTGGTACGCGTTTCGTTCAAGTCCACCGGGCGGAGATAACCTGCGACATGCACACGGTCGCGGCCGGCCCGCTTTGCTTCGTAGAGCGCGTTATCGGCAAGGCCCAGTACGGCTTCGAAAGGCTGGCCGGTCGGGGCACCGACCGCCACACCGGCGCTGACCGTGCACTTAAGCACCGCGTCGCCGATGATGATCTCGCGAGCGGCGAAACGGCGGGAGATGTCATTGGCGATCCGCTCGGCCCGTCCGGGAAGGGCGTTGACGAGGATCATCACGAACTCCTCGCCGCCAAGCCGAGCCACGGTGTTGCGAATTTTAGTGCCGCTTCTGAGATCGTCGGCAAAAAGCCTCAGCACTTCGTCGCCGGCGGCATGGCCGTGCTGGTCGTTGATGGCCTTGAACCGATCGATATCGAAAACGACGACGGCAGTCGACGGACCGAGAGTGCGATGGCCATACTGCTCGAAGAGAGCGCGGCGGTTGAGAAGCCCCGTCAGCGCATCGGTGATCGCCTCGTGGCGGTGGTGGGCCGCCATGCGCCACTGATGCAGCGCCAGCGACAGTGCACCGATACCGGTCATGCCGGCGATGCAGACAGCGATATTGAGGTTTTCGGCCCAGTTGTCGGGCGCGTGGCCCAGCACCCATTGTTGCCCGTCGATCAGGACGACAGCGCATAGGGCGAAAGACACCGCGGTGGCGGCGTAGAGCACCGCCATTCCGATGAGTGGTCCCGGCGCCTCCCGGCGTGCGCACCAATATTGCCTGGCGGTTTCGAGGAGTAGCCCCGCCGTGGCAAGATTCATGACGATGAACCCGAGGCCATCGAGGCCGGCAATCATCAATGGCAGGCCGAAAGTGACGGAAGCAGCGGTAATGGCACCGGCCATGACCCAGGGCCGGGTCCCGCTGCGGAACTGCACCGATGCGGCATAGATCGTGCCGAACCCCGCCATCAGGAACGTGTAGGCGATCGAGGCACCCATGACGTCGGCCTCGACGGTATAGGAACTATAGGCGAAAATGCCCGAAACCGTGAGGCAGAGCGCGATGACAAGGGTGAGAAGGAAGGAATCGGTGCGACGCGAATACCATGTCCCGAACAGCGTCACCATCAGGCACGCCGCTGAGACGCCCAGCGCGAGCAGAAGAGATTGGTAGTCGAGCATCATGCCTAGCTTTCTCTTCGGGTACATCCCCGCCGGAAAATCTTGGGCGCCAAGCTAAGCCCGGATTCTATCCAAAAGGTTACCGGATCGATCCAAGCTCCATCAATCTGCGATCATTAGAATTTACTAATCAATCACTTGCCAATGAAGCGGGAACATCGGATCGAAGACCGTGATGGGTCCGGCGCCGCTGTCGCGCTTGGCTGGAAACTTCACCAGCTCGTCATGCTTTTCAAGCGTGATCGTTTCTTCGTTCGGCTTCAGCCCATACCAGGCAGGGCCGTTGAGCGAGGTGAAAGCCTCCAGCTTGTCGAGTGCATTGTCGTCCTCGAACACATGCGCGAGGCAGCTCATGGTGTTGACCGACGTATAGATGCCGGCGCAGCCGCAGCCGCATTCCTTCAGCGGATCGACATGGGGTGCGGAATCGGTGCCAAGGAAGAAGCGCGCATCACCGGATGTCGCCGCAGCCCTGAGCGCCAAGCGATGGTTCTCGCGCTTGGCGACCGGCAGGCAGTAATAATGGGGGCGGATGCCGCCGACCAGGATGGCGTTGCGATTGATGATCAGGTGGTGGGTGGTGATCGAGCCGGCGAGATTGCCCTTCGACGACTTGATGTAGTCGATGCCGTCGGCGGTCGTCACGTGCTCCATCGTGACTTTCAGTTCCGGCAGGCGCTGGCGCAGCGGGTCGAGCACCGTTTCGATGAAGACGGCTTCGCGGTCGAAGATGTCCACTTCCGGGGTGGTCACCTCGCCGTGCACGCAGAGCGGCAGGCCGATCTTCGCCATTCGCTCCAGAACCGGCATCGCCTTGTTGAAGTCGCGCACGCCGCCATGGGAATTGGTCGTGGCCCCGGCGGGATAAAGCTTCACGGCCGAGATCAGGCCGCTCCTCTTGCCCTCTTCCACGTCATCCGGATCGGTATTCTCCGTCAGGTAGAGCGTCATCAGCGGCTCGAAGCGATCGCCTGCCGGAAGGGCGGCGAGAATGCGCTCGCGGTAGGCCCTCGCATCCGAGGTCGTCACCACCGGCGGCACCAGGTTGGGCATGATGATGGCGCGGGCGAAATGCCGGCTCGTATCGCCGATCACCGCTTGCAGGACGTCGCCGTCGCGAAGGTGAAGGTGCCAGTCGTCAGGGCGGCGGAGCGTGAGCGTTTTCATGGGAGAACTTCCGGACGTGGTCGATCAGTCCGCCATAACATCAATGGTTCGGACAAAACAATCCGATCATGCGAGGAACCTGCAATCCAGCAGGCGAGATCCAGGTTACTTCTCACGCGAATGTGCGGGATGCAAAGGCTTCTCGCACACGAAACCTGAAAGGCACACGGAACCGGTGCCTGCTTCCGGCGTTCGTTAAGCAATCTGAATGATCAGTTAAATCGGAGCGCAAGATGAAATCCCGCCTCTCGAAAGTCAACAGGGGTTTTGCAATTGCCACAGGTACCGCCGTCGCGCTATGCGCCCTGACGGTTTCACTGGGCGCCGAGGAACGCGCCAAACTGCAGCTCACCTCTGCCGTGCAGACGGAATGTGACCGCCTCGCCGGCAGCCCCTACGATCAGCAGCGCAACGGAAAGTTTGCACCTGTCGGCATTTCGGATATCGACGGCACCGCGGTAAACGCCTGCCGCATGGCCTATGACGCAACCGGCAACCCGCGTTTCGCCTATCAGCTCGGCCGGGCTCTCAACAACACCCAGCAGGCCGACCAGGCGATGAACGCCTACGATGTTGCAGTCCAGGCGGGATATGCCGCCGCCAAGGTGAATTTCGGCATGCTGATGGGCCGGCTCGGCGACGAACGGTCGGAATTCGAGCTCTATACCGAGGCTGCCAATGGCGGCAACGTGCTGGCCGCCTACAATCTCGGCGTCGCCTATCGTGATGGCCTCGGCACGCAGCCGGATGTCAAGCGGGCGCTCACGTGGTTCGAAAAGGCGGCGGCGGAAGGCGACGACACGGCTGCCTTCAATATCGGCGCGATCTATGACGAAGGCCAACTCGTCGAGCAGGACGACCAGACGGCGATCGCCTGGTACGACCTTGCGGCTCAGCGCGGCAATACCGATGCGATGATCAATCTCGGGCTGATGTACGAGGCTGGCGAAGGCATCGAAGCCAATGCTCTGAAGGCTGCCGAAATGTACGGCAAGGCTGCCGAGAAAGGCGATGTCTTCGGCGCTTATAAATTCATGCAGATGCAGGAACTGGGCATTGTCCCGGGTCCGAGCGACCCCGCGACGACCGAAGGTGTCAATTCGCTCGTGCTGAAGCCGGGCGACATGGAACAGTCGGGCGGCAACGGCAAGAAAATCTGAAACTCAGATTTCCCCAGCGGATGGGCCCCACACGTCGGTCATCGCAAATCCGTCCGACAGCGGGTCGAACGGATCAAGGGCAATCTGATGCAGACCGAAGGTGAAACCGCGGCCGGTGATCGTCGGAACGATCGCCGGCTTTCCTGCGACCTCCGTTTCGGACGCCAGTCCCACCTCGAACTCAGAGCCGATGATCGAGCGCGACTTGAAGACGTCCCCCACCTTGACCTTGCCGCGCGCATGGAGCGCTGCCAGATTGGCGGAATTGCCGGTGCCGCAGGGCGAACGGTCTGCCCTCCCCGGCCACATCGTCGTGCAGGTCCGTACCGTGCCATCGGCTTCGGTGTCCCGGAACATCACGTAAGCGACGCCGGAGATCGCGGGGATTTCCGGGTGTACGACCTCGATCTGCCTGTTGATGAGGTCCTTCAGCACCATGCCGGCCTGGACGAGTGCTGCTGCATTGCCCTTCTCGATGGTGAGACCGATCTGGCCGACATCCACCAGCCCGTAAAAGATCCCGCCATAACAAAGGTCGAGCGTGATCTCGCCCCATGACGGGGTCTGAACCGTGACATCAAGCTGATGCACGAAGGACGGCACCATGGTGAGTTTCACCTTTTCGCAACGCCCGTCGCGGCAGGTGGCGGTGGCGCGCACGAGACCGGCCGCGGTTTCCAGAATGACGACGGTTTCAGGCTCCTGCATTTCGACAATGCCGGATTCCAGAAGCGCTGTCGTGACGCAGATCGAGTTCGAACCGGAACTCGCATGCGCCTGGTCCGGCTGCAGGATGATGAAAGCGGCGTCCGCATCGGGATGTTTCGGCGGCAGCAGCAGGTTGACCGAGCCGATCGGCGCTCCGCGCGGCTCGAGGCAGAGGAAACGGCGAAGCTCGTTGCCCTTCGGATCGGTGTTCAGCCAGTGAAGCTGGGCGGCAACCGTTTCGCCCGGGATCTTCGGCACGCCGCCGATCGCGACCTTGCCGATCTCACCCTCGCAATGAACGTCCAGCAGCTGGATCGTGCGCTTCCATCTCATCTCGAATACTCCGATCAGACGTGACGGGTGGCGCCGCCATCGACGCGGATGTTCTGGCCGGTGATGTAGCCTGCGCCATCCGACAGGAGGAAAGAGGCGGTCTTCGCTATTTCTTCTACCTGGCCGACACGCTTCATCGGTACCTTTTCCGCCGTTCCAAGCTTGTGATCGAGACTGTCGATGAACCCCGGCAGGATGCAGTTCATGCGGATATTGTTGGCCGCATAGCGATCCGAGTAGAGCTTTGTGAAGGCACCCGCAGCTGCGCGGTAGGTGCACGAAACCGGGAAGACGAGCGAGGGCTCGTAGGCGGCGAAGGTGGTGATGTTGATGAAGGCGCCCTTGCCCTGTTTCAGCATGACCGGCGTCACCAGGCGCGCCATGCGCACCAGCGACAGGATCATCATGTCCGAGCCGAGCGTCCAGTCCTCGTCGCTGATGTCGAGCAGGTCGCCCTTCGGCGGATGGCCGGTATGATTGACCACGGCGTCGATGCGGCCGTAGGTCTTCATGGTGAGGTCGAAAATCGCCTGGATGTCCTCGGCCTTTTCCGCGACACCCCGCGAGGCGACGCCACCGAGTTCGGCTGCCAGCTTCTCGCAGCTTTCCGAGGGCGACATCAGCGCGAGCTTGTAACCCTCGGCGTGCAGTTCGCGGGCGATCGCCTCACCCATGCCACGTCCGCCGCCGGTAATCAGCGCGACCTTTTCCGTCTCAGCCATCGGAATCTCCTTGGGGTCCTTATCCGCCTGCGAGCAGGCTTCCCGAACAGATATATCAGCCTCGCCGGTTTGCCTACCGCCTTCAACGAAGCCAGAGATAACCGAGGTTGAGCTGCATTCTGCCGTCGCCGTAATAATAGGGTAGCGAGAGAGATTTGGCAGGCGATGCGGTTAATCCGAGCGTAGCAACGGAGGAAAGATCGATCTGCGGCGTGCCCGTCGGGCGCGCGCCATCGGCCCAGATCGCCAGAACCGGCCCCTTCATGGCGTTTGCAGCGGGGAAGCCGGCGATCGGCTGTTCGGAATTGATGACCGGCACATCGGGAAACTGTAGCCGCATATTGCCGGCAAGATGCATGCCGGCTGCAACGATCACCGCCGGCCGGCCTTCCGCTTTCAGCGCTTCCGCGACGGAGGCAAGCGGATAGTTGATCCGGGTATAGGCGCCGGTGAGCCCACCCGTGAAAGTCTTGCCCGCCAGCGGGACCGATGTCACAGCCATAATGACGATGAAGACGGGGACGAAGCGCTTGAGATGGAGCGTGGTATCGATGCCCGCTCGTTCCAGCTTCAGAAGCAGATAGAGCGGCAAGGGCAGAAGATACGGATCGAGCCAGCGCTCCGTAATCTTGGTCGTGCCGGCGAAGAGGATCACGAAGACGACACCGAGCAGGCCGACCGCCATCATCAGGCCCAGCAGGCGCGTCCAGCGGTCGCCAGCGGTCAGCGATCGCCTGAAGTCCTTTTTGAAGGCTATCGCGAAGATGGCGACCGTCAGTGCGCCGAACGCGATGCAGGCAAGCATCAGCGAGCCGAGTGCCCGTACAACACGGACAATGCCATGCGGTGCGTTGGCCTCGACCATCTTGCCGATCGTGCCTGATGTCGCGAGATCGAGATTGCCGCGAAGCCAGAGGGCGTGCGGGAGGACGATTACCAGGCCGACGATCGCGGTCAGCAGGATGCGCGGATCAAGAAGACGGGCACGCCATTCCCTGTCGCAGAATACGGCAATGAGGGCGGAGGCAGGCAGCAGCCCGAAATTGTATTTCGAGATCATGCCGATGCCGATCGCGACCCCAACGATCAGGTAGCCCTGCCAATCCGCCCGGACAAGGGTTCGGAAGAGCCCGTAAAGGAACAGCGACGTCGCCATCAGCACCGCGACGGTGTGCGTCAGATCCTGCTGCGGCATGTAGGAAAGCTGCGGCAGGGTGAGCAGGCTCAGCATCGCCATCGCCGCAAAGGCGGGTCGGGCGTCGATCTCACGCGCCGCCATGCCAAAGAATACGTAGCACAACAGCAGCATCAGGAATTTCGGTAAGGTCAGCGAAAAGAGCGAGATGCCGATCACGCTGACAAAGGCATTCTGAACCCAGTTGTAGAAAGGCGGCTGCGGCCCGTACCCGGCAAGCCAGTATTGTGAAAACAGCGCCTGCTCGGCCTCGTCCAGCGTCAGTGCGTTGGGCAGCATCAGGCGGACAGCGATGCTCAGCAGGAAATAAGCGCCCAGAAAAAGCGCCGCGGGCCAAAGGCCGCCAGCCAGAAACCCTGTCAGCCGGCCGGGTTTGATCAACTCTTCGGAACGCACCGCGCCCACGCTCTCGCGATTCATTTTCGCCTTATAAGAAAGTTATCATACGAAGCGGATGGCACAGCCTGCGACGCGGATCAATAGAAAGCGCGCGCCCGCCGTTTGATAACTTGCGCCAAATTGAACGCGTGTGGATTTCCTGCCAATCTCCTTACAGATCAAAAGCCGAGAGCGCTGAGGCTTGGATGATCGTCGGGCCTGCGGCCGAGCGGCCAATGGAAACGCCGCTCCGCCTCGCGGATGGGCGCGTCGTTGATGGAGGCGAGCCGCCGGCGCATCAGGCCATGTTCGTCAAACTCCCAATTCTCGTTGCCGTAGGAGCGGAACCAGTTGCCGCCGTCGTCGTGCCACTCATAGGCGAAGCGGACCGCGATGCGGTTCTCCCGGAAACTCCACAGCTCCTTGACGAGGCGGTAATCCAGCTCCCGCTGCCATTTGCGGGTGAGGAAGCCGACGATCGCCTCACGCCCTTCGAGGAATTCGGCCCGGTTGCGCCAGTAGCTATCGACCGTGTAGGCGACCGCCACACGCGCCGGGTCCCGGCTGTTCCAGCCATCCTCCGCAAGTCGGACTTTCTCGACTGCCGTTTCCGGCGTGAACGGCGGCAGGGGCGGACGTTGGTCGCTCATTGGGTATCTCCATGGATGGCAAGGCGGGCGCGCAATTCAGCGTTTTCGGATTCGAGCTCGGCTAGTCGGTCCCGAAGGGGACGGACCGCCTCGCCGACCTGTTCCTCGGTGAAGCGGGGGGTGATGTGCTGCGGACAGTTCCAGTCGAAGCTCTCGAGCCGCAGCCGGAAAATCCGTTCGAGCTTCGCCCGATAATCCGCATCGATGACAAGCGCAGCCAGGGCAGGATCCGCATCAAGCGCCACCTCCTCCACATGTACATAGATCTTCAGCCGGGCACGACGGGCGTAATCCATCAGGAAGAGGCATGCCCTGTCGTTAGCCGCAACATTGCCGGTGCTGATATACTGGCGATTGCCGCGATAATCCGCGAAGGCCAATGTCCGGTCGTCGATCACCTTCAGGAAGCCGCGCGGGCCGCCGCGGTGCTGGACATAAGGCCAACCCGTCTCCGAGACCGTCGCCATGTAGAAGCTGTCCCGGTCGGCGATGAAAGCCGCTTCATTTTCCGTCAGGCGATCGAAGTCACGATCGCCAGCGAAATTCTGCCAGATGTGATCGGCACCCATAGCCTTCTGTGCGGCCCGAACGCTCGGTGTGATGGCGATGTCCAGAAAGCCATAGGGCATGAAGGAGCTCCTTCCCGGCAGAGCCGCTATCGGCGCCGTTGAAGAGGATGCATAGCCTTTTCCATAATCCAGCATAATATAGTATTGCTGGAACTCATCTTGTCAAAAAATGGAAAGATGGATGGATCGCTTCGAAGCCATGTCGATGCTGCTGGAGGTGGTGGACAAGGGTAGCCTGTCTGCCGCGGGTCGGGCGCTCCGGGTGCCGGTGCCGACGCTCAGCCGGAAAATCTCGGAGCTCGAGGCATCGCTCGGCACGCGTCTGTTGATCCGCACGACCCGCAAACTCACCCTGACCGATGTCGGCGTCACCTATGTAGCCGCGGCACGACGCATTCTCGAACAGGTCGAGGATGCGGAACGGGAGGCCGCCGGCGAGTTCACAACACCAAAGGGTGAATTGGTCATCACAGCGCCGATCATGTTCGGCCGGCTCCATGTCCTGCCCATCGTCATCGATTTCCTGGCCCTGTTTCCCGAGATCAACATCCGCTTGCAGCTGGCGGACCGCAACGTTCACCTCGTCGACGATCATGTCGATATGGCAGTCCGGATCGGCCAACTGCCGGACAGCACGATGGTTGCGACGCGGGTCGGATCGATGCGGATGGTGACCTGCGCCAGCCCCGCCCTGCTTGCGGCTCACGGCGTTCCGCAGATACCGGAGGATCTTCGAAGAATGCCGTGGGTGACGTTCGAAGGGCCGGCTCCATCGTCAATTCGGCAAATGCTGCCGCCAGGATTGAGTGCGACCGCGACCGCATCCCGCCTATCCGTCTCGACCGCCGAGGCCGCTGCGGAGGCCGCGATAGCCAATGTCGGGGTCACGCGGTTGCTCCATTACCAGGCGGCGGAAGCCATCAAAGCCGGAGCGCTCCGGATCGTCCTGGAATCCTTCGAGCCGGAGCCCGCCCCCGTCCATCTCGTTCACGCTGCGCGTGGCCAGATGCCGCTCAAGATGCGCAGCTTTCTGGATTTCGCCGCACCGAGGCTGCGGCAGGCGCTCGGCAGGATCGGCTCCGCCGCCTGAGAGGTTCCGCGACTGCAATCGAAAGCAGCTAGACCCGGTCGCCAATTCAACATTTCGAGGAAGATTGTCCTTCAGGACACACTAGACGATGGGAGTGACGCGAATGGCGTCGTCTAGGAGAAAATGGCGCACCCGAAGAGATTCGAACTCCTGACCCCCAGATTCGTAGTCTGGTGCTCTATCCAGCTGAGCTACGGGTGCGTCTGCAAGCAGTGCGTCACCGCTTGCGTGGCGATCCTCTAAAACGTCCGCATTCCGATTGCAAGCGATTTTACCGAAGGCAACGTCATTTTGCTGTCACTTCTCGCTCAAACCGTTGAGAAGCAACATTTATTTGCGTCAAGCCCGAACCCGGTAGTCCTCCAGAGAGACCGGACGGTCGGGAATTTCTATCCTAAACTGCGTGCCGGGGCCTGGTTTCTCGACAAGTGCGATGGTGCCGCCGTGGGCCAGGACAAGCTCACGGGCGATGACCAGGCCGAGGCCGGTGCCGCCCGACCGCGCCGAGCCGCGGAAAGCGGAGAACAGGTTCTCACGGGCTTTTCGCGGCATGCCGGGGCCGGTGTCGTCGATGGTGATGCTGACAACGCTGCCCACCCGGTGCGCGGAGACCGTGACCCGGCGAACAATGGACGTATCCTGCGGATCGAAATTCAGCAGCGCCTGGACGGCATTTCGGCAGAGATTGTGGATGACACGGAAAATCTGCTCGCTGTCGCAATCCACTTCGAGATCGGCGGCGATCTGATCCAGGAACTCGATGCCGATCTCCGGATCGATCGCCAGCATGTCGCGCACCTCCTGGGCCAGCGCTGCAAAGCGGATGCGGCGGCGGCGGGGCGCTGCCTCGGAGGCCTGACCGTAAGCCAGCACCTCGTTCGTGTAACCTACCGCCCGGTCGATCGTGCGCAACAGTTTCGGCGCGAAACTCCTCACCATCGGATCGTCGACGTCCGTCAGGCGGTCCGACATCAGCTGCGCCGATGCCAGGATGTTGCGCATGTCGTGGTTGATCTTCGAAACGGCGAGGCCAAGATCGACCAGGTTCTTCTGCTGCTTCAGCGTTCGCTGCAATTGCGCCTGCATGGCTGTCAGGTGCCGGCCGGCGACTGCAAGTTCGCCCCGAGAGCGATCGGCGCTAAAGACGCGGGCGGGGTCGTCCGGCTGCTCCGAGAAAAACTGCATGCTATGGGTGAGCCGCCGGATCGGCATGATCATCATCCGGTTGATGGCGAGGAAGATCAGTACGGCGGTAATCAGGGAGATCAGCAGCGACAGGAGAAACATCGTCTTCGAATATTTCAGCATGTCCTTGCGCAATGCGTCATCGGTCATGACCAGTTCGATGACCATGTCGCTGTCGCCGATCGGGCCATAAACGCGCATCACGCGGCCGCCGCCAAAGATGAGCGTGTCGAGTGCGTCACGCATCGAGGATGCTATCGGGACATTGGCAAGATCGAACACTTCATCGATCTGCGGCTGCGTGTCCGTTGCAGCCAGCAGCCGCGAGGTGCCGTCCTTGCGCAGGGCGATCACCTTGGTGCCGGTCGCAAGCAGCGTATCGTCCTGCACGGCGCGAGGAAGATCTGCGGGCTGTAGCCCGTCGATGACGATGCCGGCGGCGGCAGCCGTATCCAGCCGATCGCGCAGCCAGTTCATCCGCATGGTGGCGACGGAGGGGACGAAGATCAGGACTTCGGCCATCATCACGAAAATGACGGTAAGCCAGAGAAGCCTGCCGGAAAGGCCGCGGAAAAGGCGCGGCATGGTTTCCGGACCTACGCCTATCGGCGAGGACCCCGAGCGCCCCGAGGTATGAACCTCGTCGTCCATGCGGATCTCCATTTCCGAATACCCGGCCCGCCGGATTGATGCGAGCCTACGGATGATCGCTTATTTTAGAGGTTCGGCGTTTTTTTACCAGTCCCCTTTGCCGCAGTGCAAAAGAGAAAGCGGAGAGGGTTGCCCCTCTCCGCTTCCTTATTCGGCCGATGTGCGAACTTGGATCAGAATTCTTCCCATTCTCCGGCAACCGCTGCCGTTGCGACGGCCCCTCCGCCGAAGGCCCGCGAGAGCGCACCCGTCATCGCCTTTACCGGAGAGACGCGCGGCCGATGGACGGGAGCTGCCGCAACCGGCCGCACGGGAGCTGCCGCAACGGGCCGCGTGGTCCTGACCGGCTCGGCGACGCGCTCGCCCTCCTGGCCGATGTCGAAATTGGAGACAAGTGCAAACAGGCTGTCGGCCTCGGAAGACAATGTCTGCGTCGCCGCGGACGTCTCCTCGACCATGGCGGCATTCTGCTGCGTCACCTGGTCCATCTGGTTGACGGCGGTATTGACCTCGGCGAGCCCCGTCGCCTGCTCGCGGGAAGCGACAGCGATCGAATGGATGTGATCGTTGATGCGCAACACGCGGGTTTCGATTTCCGACAGTGCCTCGCCGGTCTTCTGGACCAGCATCACCCCTCCGGCCACTTCCTCGCCGGACTTGCTGATCAACGCCTTGATGCCCTTTGCAGCACTTGCCGAGCGCTGGGCGAGTTCGCGAACCTCCTGAGCGACGACGGCAAAACCCTTGCCGGCTTCGCCTGCACGGGCGGCCTCGACGCCGGCATTGAGCGCCAGAAGATTGGTCTGGAAGGCGATTTCGTCGATGACATTGGTGATCTGGGCGATCTCGCGGGAGGCCTGCTCTATCCGGCCCATCGCGTCGACGGCGCTCCGCACCACCTCGCCCGACTGGACCGCGCTCTGCTTGGCCTCGCCGACCATGACTGTTGCTTCATGCGCCCGCTCGGTCGACGTCTTGACGACGGCGGTGATCTCTTCGAGCGCAGCGGACGTTTCCTCCAGAGCGGCAGCCTGCTGTTCGGTGCGGCGGGACAGATCATTGGTCGCGCGGCTCAGTTCGGCGGCGCTGCCGTTGATGGAGCCCGTGGCGGTGCGGACATTCCGCATCGTGCCGCGCAGCGTATCCATGGTGCCGTTGACATTGTGCTGCAGCTCGGCGAATGCGCCCTTGAAATTGCCCTGCATACTGTCGGTGAGGTCGCCCTCGGCAAGGCTTTTCACGACGCGCCGGGTTTCCGACACTCCGGCATCGACGCTCCCGACGAGCATGTCGACGTCGCGAGCGAAGCGATCGAGGCTTTCCTCGCCCCATTGCTTGTCGATGCGGCGGGTAAAATCCCCCTCCGCGGCAGCTGCGACGACGGCGGCCATACGCGCCTGCAGGTCGTCGTTCTTGCCACGCATGGTCGCTTCGGAAGCATTCATGCGCGCGACTTCGATGCCGTTCCTGCGGAAGATCTCGATCGCGGCGGCCATGTCGCCAATCTCGTCGGCGCGGTCGGCCCCGTGGACGACCGTATCAAATTTGCCGTCGGCGATATGTTTCATCGCTCTGGTCAGAGCCGTGATCGGATGGCTGAGCTGGCGACGCCCCAGATAGAGGCCGAAACCAGCACCTGCGGCAACGCCTGCAAGGGTCACTGCGGAGACAAGAATAAAAAGGGTCCGCGTGAAGCTGTTGAGCTCTTCATTGACCGCAGCGAGGACGGCCTTGTCGGTGCCGACGATAGCATCGATCTCGACCTGATAGGCCTTGCGGTTGCTGCGGTTGGCGTCGTTGTTACCCTGCACGTTGGCGTCGGCGGGGCTCACTTCCCGGCCGAGGCGTGCGGTCTCGGTCCGGAAGCCGTTGAACTCCTTGGAACGGGCAAGCAGCTTATCGAATACGGCACGCTCGTCGGCCGGGACGATCTTGTCCCATTCCTTGAGAAGCTTGCCCATTTCATCGAGATACACGAGGATGCCATCGGCGAATTTTGCAGCCTCCTTGGTATCCTTCGACATGTAGACGCCGCGGGATTCCATCACGACGGCGGTGACGAGCCGGTTCAGGTGTTCGCCCTTGTGCGCCCGGTCTGCGGCCAATTCATATTGAACCATCATCTGGCGATATTCGGCCATGGCAAACAGAGCCATGCCGCCGATAAAGCAGGCGACGAGGCTCATGAGGCCGACGAGGAGGTTGATTTTCCCTCGAATTTTCATTTCATTCCCTTCCAGACGGGACTCATCATGCGAGGAAGGCAGGCCCGTAAC
This sequence comes from Neorhizobium tomejilense, assembly GCF_964254135.1. Classification (NCBI taxonomy): domain Bacteria; kingdom Pseudomonadati; phylum Pseudomonadota; class Alphaproteobacteria; order Hyphomicrobiales; family Rhizobiaceae; genus Neorhizobium; species Neorhizobium tomejilense. Next base: position 69,660 of record NZ_CAXUSO020000001.1, on the reverse strand, counting down.
CCAGATTCTCTTCCATTCAATTGCTAAAATTAGCCTTTAGAAATTAAAGAAACGCTTAGAGAAAAAGTGCTTGCGCAGCCCCGGCGGGCATGGTTTTTCGCCGCGCGCGCGCCGGTTGAGATATTTGACGTTTGACAGGGAAGATGGCTCTTGCCTACTATTTCTCACCCCTAAATTCATGGGGAAATATTAGTGGAGCGGCACCTGCAACGTCGCCCGGCGGGCGGGACCGATCAAGATCGGCAGGCTCTCGGCCTAAAGGCCCAAAAATCCCGGCAGCGATTGACTTTTGCGGCGGAGTCCTCTTATAAGCCGCCCACGTTCAGCTCCGGCGGGCTTGCACGCATGCAGCCGCTTGCGCAGATCGTTTTTCCGAAGCGCTCTTGCCGTCGTGATGACGGCAAACTCCAAGAAGGGCCGCACACCGCGGTATTAAAATAAATGAAGCGTACCTATCAACCGTCCAAGCTTGTTCGCAAGCGCCGCCACGGATTCCGTACCCGTATGGCCACCAAAGGTGGTCGTCTGGTTCTCTCCGCACGTCGCGCCCGTGGCCGCAAGCGTCTCTCGGCCTAAGGCCTGAGATGCCCGAGACGACCGGGCGATGACGACTGAGACAAAGAACGAGAAAACTGTCGGGCGGCTTAAAAGCCGGCCGCAGTTCCTTGCCGTCCGGGCAGGCGAAGCCCGCCGGGGCCGGAACTTCCTTCTGGAAGTCCTTGATAGAAACCAGCCGGACGAAGCGCCGCGCGTCGGTTTCACCGTTACCAAAAAACATGGCAACGCGGTCGAACGCAACCGCATGCGCCGCCGTCTCCGCGAGGCGGTGAGGCAATCTGCCGGATTTGCAATGAAGAACGGACACGACTATGTGATTGTCGCGCGGCGGGAGGTGCTTAAGGCTCCCTTTGCGGATATGACGGCCCAGCTTATCGAGCGTATCGAAAGCAAGCCGAGACCAAAGCGGTCCGAGGAGACCCGTTCCAGGAAAGCATGATGGAAAAGAACCGCAATTACTTCATCGCGATCGCGCTCTCGGTGCTGATCGTTCTTGCCTGGCAGTTCCTCTATATGAACCCGAGGATGGAAGCCCAGCAGCGTGCCGAAGAAGCCAGCCGTGCGCTTCAGGGCGAAAGCGCTCAGCCTGTTTCCCCGGAGAGCCCCGGCGCTCAGAGTGGTGGCGTACTGGGCAATCTGCCCGGCGCCAGCCCGGCAGCTGCCGCGCTCTCCCGCGACCAGGCGCTCGCACGGTCGCGGCGCGTGCAGATCGAGACGCCGGCCCTGATCGGCTCCATCAACCTGACCGGCGCCCGTTTCGACGACCTGAAGCTGCGCGAATATCACGAGACCGTCGACGACAAGAGCCCGATCATCACGCTGTTTTCGCCATCCGATACGACCGACGGCTATTTCACGGAAATCGGCTATATCCCCAATGAATCGATCGGCGCCGCCCCCGGCACCGGCACGCAATGGACGCTCGCAAGCGGCGACAAGCTGACCCAGCAGACGCCGGTGACGCTGACCTTCACCAATGAGAAGGGCGTGACCTTCACGCGCACGATTTCGATCGACGACCACTACATGCTGACCGTCGCCGACAAGGTCGACAACAAGACGGCCGCCCCGGTGACGCTGACGCCCTATGGCCGCGTGCTGCGCAACAACAAGCCGGCGACGCCGTCCGTCTGGGTCATCCACGAAGGCTTCATCGGCGTGATGGGCGAGAGCGGCAGCCTCGACGAACACACCTACTCCAATATTGAAAAAGAGCAGTTCACCAACGAGAAATCCACGACCGGCTGGATGGGCATCACCGACAAGTACTGGGCTGCCACCATCGTGCCGCCGCAGACGCTGCCCTATGTTGCACGCTTCTCGCATTTCGCCGGTGCTCAGGCGAGCTACCAGGCGGACTACAAAGGCGACGACCTGACGGTTCAGCCGGGTCAATCCACCGAACTCAAGAACCTCGTCTTCGCCGGCGCCAAGGAAGTGCCCTTGATCTCGCGATACGAGACCGAGTTCGGCGTTCCGCAGTTCAACCGCCTGATCGATTGGGGATGGTTCTACTTCATCACCAAGCCGATGTTCCAGCTGATGGACTTCTTCTTCCGTCACGTGGGCAATTTCGGCGTGGCAATCCTGCTCACCACCATTGTCGTCAAGGCGCTGTTCTTCCCGCTCGCCAGCAAGCAATACGCTTCCATGGCCAACATGAAGCGCATGCAGCCGAAGATGGAAGAGCTGAAGGCCAAGTTCGGCGACGACCGGATGGGCCTGCAGCAGGCAATGATGGCGCTCTACAAGGAAGAAAAAATCAATCCGATCGCCGGCTGCTGGCCGGTGCTGTTGCAGATCCCGGTCTTCTTCGCGCTCTACAAGGTCATCTACGTCACCATCGAAATGCGGCACGCGCCGTTCTTCGGCTGGATCCAGGACCTGTCCGCTCCCGACCCGACGTCGCTCTTCAACCTCTTCGGCCTGCTGCCCTTCGACGTGCCGCACGCGCTGATGATCGGCGTCTGGCCGCTGGTGATGGGCGTCACGATGTTCGTGCAGATGCGCATGAACCCGACGCCGCCGGATCCGACCCAGGCGATGATCTTCACCTGGATGCCGCTGGTGTTCACCTTCATGCTGGCGTCCTTCCCGGCCGGCCTCGTCATCTACTGGGCCTGGAACAACACCCTGTCGGTGACGCAGCAGGCGATCATCATGAAGCGTCATGGCGCCAAGATCGAACTCTTCGACAATCTGAAGGGCTTCTTCCGACGAAAAGAAGCGCCGACAAAATAGCGTCCACCAACACACCGACGAAGAACCCCGGCTGGTCCGGGGTTTTTCTTTTGGAATAGGGGCTGGAAAGCCCGAAAGCTTGACATTGCCGGCCAAAACCTTGAAGCCGTGCCCTTCGACAGAACAGGACGACCAGAACCGATGCCCGCAGACATGAGCACGGACGACAAGCCGCTTTTCGGCCGCCCCTGGATTTTCATCCGCGGCGTGCCCTCGATGAAGTTCCTGCCACCGGAAGGCCCGCTCGAAGTCGCCTTTGCCGGCCGCTCAAACGTCGGCAAGTCGTCGCTGATCAACGCGATCGTCGGCCAGAAGGGATTGGCGCGCACCTCCAATACGCCCGGCCGTACCCAGGAACTCAACTATTTCGTGCCGGACGGCTATTCGGGCGCAGGTACCGACCTGCCGCCGATGGCGCTGGTCGACATGCCGGGCTACGGTTATGCCAAGGCTCCGAAGGAAACCGTCGATGCCTGGACCAGGCTCGTCTTCGACTATCTGCGCGGCCGCGCGACGCTGAAGCGCGTCTATGTGCTGATCGACAGCCGCCACGGCATCAAGAAGAACGACGACGAAGTCCTGGACCTCCTCGACAAGGCCGCCGTCTCCTACCAGATCGTGCTGACCAAGACCGACAAGATCAAGGAACCGGCCGTGGTGAAGCTGCTGGCCGAGACGCAGGAAAAGATCCGCATGCACCCGGCGGCCTTCCCGTTCGTGCTCTCCACCTCGTCCGAAAAAGGCAAGGGGATCGAGGAACTGCGCCAGGCGATCGCCGAAACCGTCGGCCGGGCGCTCTAACGCTGCCTTACTAGAAACGGTAAATCCGGCCGCCCCCTGAGAGGCGACCGGATCCTGATGCAAAAGCCCCAAAGGGGTGTGACCGGCTTTTACATTTTCGGCAGCAGAACCTTGTCGACCACGTGGATGACGCCGTTCGACTGCTTGACGTCGGCGATCGTGACATTCGACACGCCGCCCGTTTCGTCGGTGAGCGTGATCTTGCCCATGCTTTCCTTGGCTTTCAGGATGCAGCCGCCGACGGTCTTGACGTCATGGGTGCCCTTGTCGTCCTTGATCATCTTCTCGATGGCGGTGGACATGGCGCTGACCGCGACCACGTGGCAGGTCAGCACCTTGGTGAGCTGAGCCTTGTTTTCCGGCTTCAGCAGCGTTTCGACCGTGCCCTTGGGCAGAGCAGCGAAGGCTTCGTTGGTCGGCGCAAAAACCGTGTACGGACCCTTGCCTTGGAGCGTCTCCACCAGGCCGGCAGCCTTGACGGCCGCGACGAGCGTCGTGTGGTCCTTGGAGTTCACGGCATTTTCGACGATGTTCTTGTCTTCGTACATCGCCGCGCCGCCGACCTTCGGATTGGCGGCAAAAACGGCCACGGCGGTGGCGGACAGAACGGTGGCGACAGCGAGCGTGCGGAATGCGGTCTTGAACATGATGGCTTCCTCTCAACGAAACTAATTGCCCCGGCGCGGATGCGCGCCTCCCAAGGCATGGCGTCCCGACATCGGCGGAGACATCACAAGAGACGGAAGGCCGGGAAGAAGAGTTTCAACGCTGACGGCAAAACCGCCGTTAAACTTTCAAGCTGCTGTTTTTATTTGCCTATATCTGTCGGGCCATTTGCAAACTGCAATGTCTGGGCCTTCCCGCGAAGGGTATTTGCCGGAATACGACCACCATTTATCCGGCGCCGGCACGTCGATTGGACGACAATCTCGCGGACTGATTATTTCCTCTGTCAGAAACATGCGCTAAAAGGCCCCACTTATTATTCAGGGGTATCCGATGACGGCTTCCGAAAGCGAACTTCAGGCCAAGCTTCTGGCACAGGCGCTGCCCTATATGCAGCGTTACGAAAACAAGACGATCGTCGTGAAATACGGCGGCCACGCCATGGGCGACACCGAACTCGGCAAGGCGTTCGCCGCGGATATCGCGCTTCTCAAGCAATCCGGCGTCAACCCGATCGTCGTGCATGGCGGCGGCCCGCAGATCGGCGCCATGCTGACGAAGATGGGCATCGAGTCCAAATTCGAAGCCGGCCTGCGCGTCACCGACCAGAAGACCGTCGAGATTGTCGAAATGGTTCTCGCCGGCTCGATCAACAAGGAAATCGTCGCGCTGATCAACCAGACCGGCGAATGGGCGATCGGCCTTTGCGGCAAGGACGGCAACATGGTCTTTGCCGAAAAGGCCAAGAAGACCATCATCGATCCGGACAGCAATATCGAGCGGGTCCTCGACCTCGGTTTCGTCGGTGAAGTGGTGGAAGTCGACCGCACCTTGCTCGACCTGCTCGCCAAATCGGAAATGATCCCGGTCATCGCTCCGGTCGCCCCAGGCCGCGACGGCGCGACCTACAACATCAATGCCGACACGTTCGCGGGCGCCATCGCCGGCGCGCTCAGCGCCACCCGCCTGCTCTTCCTCACCGACGTTCCGGGCGTTCTGGACAAGGACAAGCAGCTGATCAAGGAACTCACGGTCGCCCAGGCCTTGGCCCTCATCAAGGACGGCACGATCTCCGGCGGCATGATCCCCAAGGTCGAGACCTGCATCGAGGCGATCAAGGCTGGCGTGCAGGGTGTCGTCATCCTGAACGGCAAGACGGCCCACTCGGTGCTGCTCGAAATCTTCACCGAGCACGGCGCCGGCACCCTGATCGTTCCCTGATCGCGGACGGCTTCAAGGCTCAGCCGGCGGCGGTGAAAACCGCCGCGGCGTCTTCCTTCAGCTTCGCCATCATCGCCCGATACGGCCCCGGCCCGTAACTGACCCGGGCAACCCCGAGTTCACCGAGGCGTTTCGGCGACGGTACGCCACCGAACATCATGATGTTGACCGGAAGCGGCGAGGCCTTGCAGAGCGTCTCGATCAACGCCTCATCGGCCAGTCCGGGTGCGAAGAACCCGTTGCCCCCAGCCTCGGCATAGGCTTTGGCACGTTCGATCGCCTGATCGAGAAGTGCTGCATGCTTCGTCCGGTCGCCTTCCTGCAGGAAGAGGTCGGTGCGGGCGTTGATGAAGAACGGCATATCACGGGTGTCTGCCAAGGCCCGGATGGCACGAATGCGCTCGGCCTGCTTCTCCACCGGATAGATACCGCTGCCGCCGACCACCTGATCCTCGAAATTGATGCCGATCGCGCCGGCATCGATCACCCTGGCGACATTTGCCGCCAGTTCGGTCGGATCCTCCGCATAACCGCCCTCAAAATCCACCGACAAGGGAAGGTCGATCGCTGCGGCGATCGATTTCGCCGTGGCGAGCAAGGCGTCGAGCGGCAGGTTCTCGCCGTCGGCATAGCCTTGCGCTGCGGCGACCGACCAGCTTCCGGTGCCGAGCGCCTTCGCCCCAGCCTCCGCAACCGCCTTGGCGGTGCCGGCGTCCCAGATGTTGTAGATGATGACCGGATTGCCCTTCCGGTGAAGCGCTGCGAACGCGGCTGCCTTGTCTTTCTGTGGCATGAATGATCCTCCCGTTGATCGGAATATCCTAACCGGTTTCTATGACGGACGCCGCCGCAAATCGGGCGTCGATCAGGAAAAGAGCAACCCGAGGATGCCGCCGACGATCAAGAGGCAGCCGAACACTTCCATGCGGTTCACCCGTTCATGGAAGAGGAAATAGGACGCCATGAAGGTGAAGACGAGCTCGATCTGCCCGAGCGCGCGGACATAGGCCACCTGCTGCAGGGTCATGGCGGTGAACCAGCCGGCCGAGCCGACAACGCCTGCCAGGCCGACGAGAGAGGATGAACGCCACGAGAGAACGACCTGGACGATCTCGCGCTTGTCCTTCCAGAACATCCAGACCAGCATGAAGGCCGTCTGGAAAGTCGTGACGCAGGCGAGCGTCACCGCGGCCTCCATAACCGGTCCGGGACCGCCAAGCGACAGCGAAGCGCTACGGTAGGAAACCGCCGAAATACCGAAGACGGCGCCGGAGGCTATGCCGATCAGGGCGGTGCGGCTGGTCAGCGCGACCAGCATGTTGCGCCAGGAGAGCGGCATGCGCGCCGTCGAGATCGTCATCACGCCGATCACGCCGACGATGATCGCGGCGACTGAGCCTGGCGTCAGCTTTTCGCCGAGCAGGATGAAGCCGAATATGGCGGCCTGCACCGGCTCGGTCTTGGAATAGGCCGTCCCGACCGCAAAATTCCTGAGCGAAAAGAGATGCACCAGCATCATGGTCGCAAAGATCTGCGCCAGGCCGCCGATCACCGCCCAAAGAGCGAAGGTCCAGTTCAGTGCCGGGAACGGATAACCGGCGATATTGTGAAGGCAGAGGACATAGAGGATCGCGATCGGAAAACCGTAGCCGAAGCGCACGAAGCTCGCTCCCCGCGTGCCAAGCGAACCCTGCAGATGCTTCTGGAGGGCAGAGCGCAGGTTCTGCAGAAAGGCGGCGGCGATGGTGATGGGGATCCAGAGTTCCATATGCTGGCGGTATCACGCGTTCCGGCAGATCGCCAAGGCCGGCTCAGGCCGAAAGCGTTCGTCTTTTTCGTTTTCTTTGCCGCCGAGCCGGTGCATAAAGCGGCCATGGAAAAAAAGCCGCAGACCTCGCCCGATCCCGTCGATTTCGCCCATGTCCGCGACTGGGTGTTCGATCTCGACAACACGCTTTATCCGCATCACATCAATCTGTTCGCGCAGATCGACAAGAACATGACGGCCTATGTGCAGGAACTGCTGCAGCTCGAGCCGGCAGAAGCGAAAGCCCTGCAGAAGCGCTATTACCACGAGCACGGCACGACGCTGCAGGGCCTGATGCTGAACCACGGCATCGAGCCGGACGGGTTTCTCGAACAGGCGCATGCGATCGACTATTCGGCGCTGTTGCCGCATCCGGAACTCGGCGAGGCGATCAAGGCGCTTCCCGGCCGCAAGTTCATCTTCACCAATGGCAGCGTGCCGCATGCTGAAGCCGCCGCCAGGGCACTCGGCATTCTCGACAATTTCGACGACATATTCGACATCGTCGCGGCCGACTACGTGCCGAAGCCGGCAGGCGCGACTTACGACAAGTTCGCCAGCCTGCACCGGGTCGATACGCAAAAAGCCGCGATGTTCGAGGATCTGCCGCGCAACCTGCAGGTGCCGAAGGCGCTCGGCATGCGCACCATCCTCCTCGTGCCGCGCAACCTGGACGCCGTGCTGATGGAACGTTGGGAAAAGCTTAGCGACGAGGACGATCATATCGACTACGTCACGGACGATCTGACAGGCTTCCTCAACGGCCTCAATATCGGCTAAGGTTTTATCGGCATTACTAAAAATTCATCCACATTACGGATGTTTAAGTGGTTTTGACCGTTGCAGGTTCTATCTTCAGGCTATCGAAACAACCTGAAGGACCACCGCAATGACCGCGAAGAAGATCGTTCTGGCGACCCTTGGAGCAGCGCTGATCGCCGGCGCAGCCATTCCTGCCTTTGCAGCTCCAGGGCGTGATGGTCCCGGCCGCCATGGTGGTCCCGGCCGCGCGATGATGCAGGACGTGATGTTCGTGCGCCTCCTGAAGAATGCCGATGCCGACAAGGACGGCAAAATCTCCAAGGACGAGATGACGGCATTTCAGGACAAGCTCTTCACCGCGATCGACGCCAACAAGGACGGCTCACTGACCCGCGGCGAGATGTTCGACTATCGTCAGGCGAAGATGGAAGAGTTCCGCAAGACCCATCAGCCCGAGGTGGCCAATGCCACAGACCCGAAGGACGACCAATCCGACGATAAAATGGCCGACCGTAACATGGCCGACCGGCGTGATGACCACCGTCGGGACCGCGATCATTCCGCATGGAACCATGATGGTCAGGGCCGCCACGGCGGGCGCCGCGAAGACGCTCGGTGGGAAGGCCCGCACGGCCGTCAGATGATGGGCCGGGGCATGTTCCGCATGGTCGATGAAGACAAGGACGGCAAGATCACCAAGACGGAAGCCACCACCGCATCCGACAAGCTGTTCGCCCGCATGGATACCAACAAGGATGGAACCATCTCCATCGACGACCTGCCGGACCGCCCCCTCTAGTTCTCCGCCCCCTTGGAACTAGCTCCGACAGTCGTCCAAAGGACCCGCCCCTTCCCCAAGGGGCGGGTTCTTTTATTTTTCAATGCTCGTAAAAATCCGAGATGATCTTCCAAGCCTGTTCCGAAGTTTCAACAAAACTGATGAGGCTCAGGTCATCCGGCGCGATGGTGCCAAACTCCGCGAGCGCGCCAAAGTTGATGATGCCGCGCCAGAAGGATTCGCTGAACAGGATGAGCGGTATGGGCTCCATGCGCTTGGTCTGGATGAGGGTGAGCGCCTCGAACATTTCGTCCAGCGTGCCGAACCCGCCGGGGAAGACAACGACTGCCTTCGCCCGCATCATGAAATGCATCTTGCGGATGGCGAAATAGTGGAAGTTGAAGCTGAGTTCCGGCGTTACGAAGCGGTTGGGTGCCTGCTCGTGCGGCAGCATGATGTTGAGCCCGATGCTCGGGGCACCGGCTTCCGCCGCACCGCGGTTGCCAGCCTCCATGACGCCGGGGCCACCGCCGGTCACCACCACGTATTCCTGATGATTGTAGCCGGCCGAGTGTTTGCCGCAGAGTGCCGCGAACTTGCGCGCCTCGTCGTAATAGACCGAAGCCGCTTCAAGGTTCTGGCGCTGGGTGTCGTTGCGGGCGGCCCAGGCGCTCTGGCCGGGAGCCGGGATGCGCGCGCCGCCGAACAGCACGACGGTCGATCTGATGCCGCGCTCGGCCAATGCCATTTCCGTCTTCATCAGCTCGAGCTGAAGCCGCACGGGGCGAAGCTCTTCGCGGCTGAGGAATTCGTCATCCGCATAGGCTAGCCGATAGGAATGCGATTCCGTCTGCGGCGTCCTCGGCTGGACTGCGGCGTCGTTTTTGTCCGCCTTGTTGTCCTTCAGCGGATCCCAGACCCCGTCCTTGCGCCGCGGCCCGTCCTTCTTCGCCTTTGCCATTCGCATGATCCTTCCGGCGTCAAATGCATTGACGCCAATTCACATTGACGCTTGAGTGGCGGTCGCTTAGATCAAATGACACCAAATGGCCACCTCTCCCACCATCACGATACAGAGTGACGTTTAAGGATTTCCCATGAGCAGCCCCGACTTTTCTTCTCTCGAAAAGACTATCGAGACGGCCTTCGACAACCGCGACACCGTAACGGTTTCGACCAAGGGAGAGATCCGCGACGCGGTCGAAGAGGCGCTCAACCTGCTGGACAGCGGTAAGGCGCGAGTCGCAAGCCGGGGCGAAGACGGCGTGTGGACGGTGCATCAGTGGCTGAAGAAGGCGGTGCTCCTGTCCTTCCGCCTCAACGACATGGAAGTGGTCAAGAACGGCCCCGGTGCCTCCACCTGGTGGGACAAGGTGCCCTCCAAGTTCGAGAACTGGGGTGAGAGCGAGTTCCGCGCCGCCGGCTTCCGTGCCGTGCCGAACGCAGTCGCGCGTCGCTCTGCCTATATCGCCAAAAACGTCGTCCTGATGCCCTCCTTCATCAACCTCGGCGCCTATGTCGATGAAGGCACCATGGTCGACACCTGGGCGACCGTCGGTTCCTGCGCCCAGATCGGCAAGCACGTGCATCTTTCCGGCGGCGTCGGCATCGGCGGCGTGCTGGAGCCGATGCAGGCCGGCCCGACCATCATCGAGGACAACTGCTTCATCGGCGCCCGCTCGGAAGTGGTCGAAGGCTGCATCGTCCGCCAGGGTTCGGTGCTCGGCATGGGCGTATTCATCGGCAAGTCGACCAAGATCGTCGACCGCGCCACCGGCGAGATCAGCTATGGCGAAGTGCCGCCCTATTCGGTGGTCGTCGCCGGCACGCTGCCGGGCAAGCCGTTCCCGAACGGCGAGCCGGGCCCCGGCCTCTATTGCGCCGTGATCGTCAAGCGCGTCGATGAAAAGACCCGCTCCAAGACCGGTATCAACGAACTGCTGCGCGACTGATCCCATCCCATGTCCAGTGCCGATCCCATCGCCAATCTCCAGACGCTCATCCGCTGCCCTTCGGTGACACCCGCCGAGGGCGGCGCGCTGGCAGCGCTGGAGGCCATGCTGCTTCCGCTCGGTTTCAAGGTCGAGCGCATGGTGGCGACGGAGCCCGGCATGCCGGACATCGAGAACCTCTATGCCCGGCTCGGCAGCGATGCGCCGCATCTGATGTTCGCCGGCCATACGGATGTGGTGCCGCCGGGGGATGAAACGTCATGGAGCCGGCCACCGTTTGCCGGCGAGATTGTCGGCGATGAGTTGTTCGGCCGTGGCGCGGTGGACATGAAAGGTGGGATCGCCTGTTTCGTCGCCGCCGTCGCCCGCCACATAGAGCAACATGGCGCGCCAAAAGGCTCGATCTCCTTCCTGATTACCGGCGATGAGGAAGGCCCGGCGGTCAACGGGACCGAGAAGCTGCTCAGATGGACCGCTGAACGGGGCGAGACCTGGGATGCCTGCCTGGTCGGCGAGCCGACCAATCCCGATATGCTCGGCGACATGATCAAGATCGGCCGCCGCGGTTCGGTCTCCGGCAAGGTCACCGTCTTCGGCGTCCAGGGCCACGCGGCCTATCCGCATCTGGCCGACAATCCGGTGCGCGGCCTGCTGCCGCTTGCATCTGCCCTGATGGACCCGCCCTTCGACGGCGGCACGGCGGAATTCCCGGCCTCCAACCTGGAAGTGACATCCATAGATGTCGGCAATCCGGCGACCAACGTCATTCCGGCAAAAGCCAGTTTCGCGTTCAACATCCGTTTCAACGACACCTGGACGGCCGACACCGTCAAGGCGGAGATCGTCCGACGGCTGGATGCGGCAGCGGTCGGCAGTCCGCTTCGCCCGGATCGGGAACCGGCGCGTTACGAGATCATCTGGGCGGAACGCCCAAGCCACGTGTTCCTGACCCGCAACAACGCTCTGATCGCGTCGCTTTCCGGCGCTGTCGAGAGCGTGACCGGCAAGGTGCCGAAGCTCTCTACGACGGGCGGTACGTCTGATGCCCGGTTCATCAAGGATTATTGCCCCGTTGTGGAATTCGGCCTGGTCGGCCAGACCATGCACATGATCGACGAGCGCGTGGCCCTTGCCGATCTGGAGACGCTTACCCAAATCTATGGGACCTTCCTCTCCCGCTGGTTCGATAATGCCCTCCTATCATGAAGTCAGGCTCTACCTCGGCGGCCTCTGGCTGCTGATCCGCGGCGATGCGCGCGGTTTGCGGCCGTTCGACATTTCGGACGAGGGCGTGCTGCGTTCGTTCTGGGCAGTCGCCTGGTGCGCGCCGGCGCTAATTGTCGGCTGGATCTTCCGGCGGATGGAATACCTTCGCCATTTCCCTCAACGTGAGGACTATTCCTTCATCTTTTTCCTGAAGATGCTGGTTCTCGAAGCGGCCCAATGGATCGTGCCGGCCGTGGCGCTCATCGCCCTCGGCTTCGTTCTGCGCTTCATGCCGCTCGTGCGGATTCTGATCGTGGTGCGCAACTGGCTCATCGTGCCGCTCACCTATGCGGCCTATTTCATTCTCGCGCCTGTTGCTTTCCTGTCTGATCAGCAGGGCGGCTATGCCACGCTTGCCAGCTACGGCGCGCTCGCGCTGGCGGCAATCCTTCTGTTTGCAACGCTCTTTCTCATGTGGTGCATCCTGAGAACCGTCATGGGTGGCCCGGTGATGATCCGAATTGCGACCCTAGGGCTCGTGGCGCTGGCGGAAGTTATTGCTGCGCGCGAACTGGAGAATATCATGGGGGTTTCGTTAACCTGATGCGTGATTTCGCCGTTTTGCGGGGAGGCAACCTTGCCCTCCTATCCTGAAGTCAGACTTTATCTGAGCGGTATTTGGCTGCTGATCCGCGGCGATGCGCAGGGTTTCCGCCTGCTCGACATTTCCGATCGCGGCATGATGCGCTCGTTCTGGGCGTTCGTCTGGTGCCTGCCGGGAGCGTTCATCTCCTGGCTGTGGTGGCGCGACTATCTGCTCGAAGGCATGCCGCCCGGCGCGCGGATCGGCGGGATTTTCTTCGTTCGCATGGCGATGCTGGAAATCTTCAACTGGCTGGTGCCGCTGATCCTTGCCGGCGTACTCTGCTCGCTTCTCGGCATTGCCCGAAAGTTTCCGGCGGTCGTCGTCAGCGTCAACTGGCTCTCGGTTCCCTTCGCCTATCTCTATGGCCTGCTGAGCCTGCGCTTTCTGTTGCCATCCAGCCTCGATACTGTCCTGGCGCTTGTCCATTTCGCACTGCTGATCGTCATGATCGTCGCTGTATCGCGGGTGATGCGGATGATCTGCGGGCCGCAGCCGCTGATGATCACCACGCTGGTGCTGGTGCTGATCGTGCCGAGCATGCTGCTGACCGAAGCCCTGCAGCGTTTCCTCGGAATCTATCCGCTCTGATGAAGCCAGCGCTTCAGGGCTCTACGGGATCGCCTGGATAGTCGACGCGCATGAAATAAAGTCCCTCGGGCGGCGCCACCGGCCCGCAGGCCTTGCGGTCCCGGGCGTCCAGTGCTGCGCGGACATCCGCCGGCGTCATGCGGCCTTCCCCGGCCAGTTTCAGCGTGCCTGCGAGCGAGCGTATCTGATTGTGCAGGAAACTCTGCGCCGTCGCGCGGATTTCGATCAGGTCGCCGTTGCGCGTGACATCCAGCATGTCCAGCGTGCGAACGGGACTTTTCGCCTGGCAATGAACCGAACGAAAGGTCGTGAAATCGTGCTTTCCGACCAGCGTCTGGGCGGCGGCATGCATGACCTCATGATCCAGATCCTTGGTGACCCACCAGGCGCGCTTCGCATCCAGCGCCAGCGGGCCGGCGCGTGAAATGATGCGGTAGAGATAATATCGCCGGACAGCCGAAAAGCGGGCGTCGAACGTATCATCGACGACCTGCACGCCGATGATGGCGACTTTCTCCCTGGCCATGCCCAGATAGGCGTTCAGCGCGTCGCGCAGCCGGTGTGGCTGCCACAACCGCGACAGATCGACATGCACCACCTGCCCGCGTGCATGAACGCCGGAATCGGTGCGGCCGGCGCCCTTGACCACCACGCTCTCCTTGGTCAAGGACAGGATGGCGGTTTCAAGCGCCGACTGTACCGAATGGCCGTTCTTCTGCTTCTGCCAGCCGACATAAGGCGTGCCGTCATATTCGACGATCATGCGGAATCGCGGCATCAGGAGAGCCTCGTGCCAGGCCCTAGCGGCGTACCGCGCAGGAACTCCGCCGCGGCCAGGGGCTTGCCCCCGGCCTTCTGCAACTTGAGGAGCCGCACTGCACCCGCGCCGCAGGCAAGGGTCAGTGCGTCGTCAAGAACCGTTCCGGGCTCGCCCTGCCCCTCGCCGATTTCCGACAGAAGAACCTTCACACGCTCCAGCTTGCCGTTGATCTCCGCCTCGAACCATGCGCCCGGGAAAGGCGACAGACCGCGGATGTGGTTATGCACATCCGCTGCGGGTTTCGAAAAATCGATGCGCGTCTCGCCCTTGTCGATCTTGGCGGCATAAAGCACGCCTTCCGGCGATTGCGGCGTCAGCGGCAAGTCGTTGGCTTCGAGTTTTTCCATCGCCTCGACCATGGCTCGGGCACCAACCAGCATCAGCTTGTCGTGCAGTTCGCCTGCCGTCATGTTCTCGCCGATTTCCACTTCCCTCGTCAGCGCAACGGGGCCGGTATCGAGGCCCTTTTCCATCTGCATGACCATCATGCCGGTCTTCTTGTCACCCGCCATGATCGCCCGCTGGATCGGTGCGGCACCGCGCCAGCGTGGCAGGAGCGAAGCGTGGCCGTTGTAACAACCGAGTTGTGTGCCCGTCAGGATCGCTTCCGGCAGCAGCAGGCCGTAGGCGACGACGACGGCAACATCCGCCTTGAGCCCGCGGAATTTTTCGCGCTCTTCCGGATCCTTGAAATTCACCGGCGTAAAAACGGGGATGCCCAGCAGTTCGGCGGCCTGATGGACCGGCGACTTCACCAGATCGAGCCCGCGGCGGCCACCCGGGCGCGGCGGCTGGGTATAGACTGCGACGATCTCGTGCCCCGCGTGCTTGAGGCTCTGCAGCGTCGGCACGGAAAATTCCGGGGTTCCCATGAAGATGATGCGAAGAGACATGGACGTTCCGCGTCTCAAGAGACCGCGCCTTCTTAACTCGGATCGCCTGAGCGACGGTTCAGACCGCCTTGGACTTGGCAGCCTTGGTGAATTTCTTGATCACCATCTCGCGCTTCAGGCGAGAAATATGGTCGATGAAAAGCACGCCATTCAGGTGATCGATCTCATGCTGGAGGCAGGTGGCGAGCAGGCCATCGGCCTCCACCACATATTCCTTGCCGTCGCGGCCGAGATGCTTGACGCTGACGGTCGCCGGCCGTTCGACCTCCGCATAATATTCCGGAATGGAAAGGCAGCCTTCTTCATATACGGAGATGTCGTCGGAGGATTTGACGATCTCCGGATTGATGAAGACTTGCGGCTGCTTTTCCTCGCCCTCGCGCGCAATGTCGACGACCAGCAGGCGGCGTGGCACGCCGATCTGGATCGCTGCAAGGCCGATGCCCGGCGCGTCGTACATGGTCTCCAGCATGTCGTCGGCGAGCCTCAGAAGCTCGGCGTCAACACGCTCTATCGGCTTGGAAACCTGACGCAGGATCGGGTCAGGCAGAATAATCAGAAGCTTGATCGTCATGGCTTCCCATAACCCATCTTTTTTTCCGAAGAAATAGAAATTACGGCCGGAGGAAGTGGAATGTTCACGTTTTGATCTTTTCAAGTGGCAAAATTCTGTTAGTTTCCCGCCATGGATAACCTTGTTGCGAGCCTTTCCCGTTTCTTCGACGACCCGCGCGCTGCCGTCGTGGCGGTGATGTGTGGAGCGGCATTGCTGCTGTTATGGCTGTTTCTGACGCGCCGGGCATCCCTTCAGCGGCAGGAAGATGCGACATTGCGGGTGATGGAAGGCGAGGCCCGGCTTTCCGAACTTCTGAGAGCGCAAAGCGAGATGCAGGGTCGGTTGTCGGCAATGGCGGAGACGCTTTCGACACGGCAATCAGAACTGAACCAGTCGGTCAGCCAGCGGCTCGACGGCATGACCCACCGGATCGGCGCTAGTATCACCGAACAGACCAAGTCGACGCACGAGAACCTGCAGCGACTGCAGGAACGGCTGGCGGTGATCGACGCTGCCCAGAACAATATCCAAACGCTGGCAAAGGACGTCGTCGGCCTGCAGGCGATCCTGTCGAACAAGCAGACACGCGGCGCCTTCGGCCAGGGCCGAATGGAAGCGATCATTGCCGACGGATTGCCGATGGGGGCCTACGGCTTCCAGACCACGCTTTCGAACGGCACCAGGCCCGACTGCACGATCAGGATGCCGAACGGCGCGCCGCCCTTGGTGATCGATGCCAAATTTCCGCTCGAAGCCTGGAACGCATTTCGCGAGGCTGCGGCACCCGAAGCGAGAAGGGCCGCCGCCCAGGCCTTCAAGCGCGACCTCGAGGTTCACATCCGCGATGTCTCGGAAAAGTACCTGATACCGGGCGAAACGCAGGAAATGGCTTTCCTCTTCGTGCCATCGGAATCGATCTTCGCGGAGATCCACGAGCATTTCGAAAGCGCTGTGCAGAAGGCGCAACGTTCCCGCATCGTCATTGTCTCGCCCTCGCTGCTGATGCTGTCCATCCAGGTCATCCAGGCCGTGCTGAAGGACCAGCGGATGCGCGAGCAGGCACATCTCATCCAGGGTGAAGTGGCACTGCTGATCGAGGATCTTTCCCGCCTCGACGACCGCACCCGCAAACTGCAGACACATTTCTTCGCGGCGCAGAAGGATGTCGAACAGATCCTCACCTCCACCGACAAGCTCAACCGCCGCGGCGCCAAGATCGAGGCTCTCGAACTGGAGGCTCCGGCGGAGGCCGGGGCAGCCCGCGACCTGCCACAGGCGAAAGTGGTCGAAAGCCGCACCGGTCTTCTCAAACTGCGGGTGGTTGACGAGGAGTGATCCTCTCGGGCAGTGTCGCGCGACTTCAAATCAAGCACGCAGGCCCGCCATGATCACCGTCCTCGGCTCCATCAACATGGATCTCATCGCCACGACCGAGCGCCTGCCCCAGCCAGGGGAGACGGTTGCGGGATCGAGCTTTGCGACGGCTGCCGGTGGCAAGGGCGCCAACCAGGCGCTCGCCGCACGCCGTGCCGGAAGCGCCGTGCATATGGTCGGAGCCGTTGGGGAAGATGGTTTTGCTGTGCCGGCGCTGGCACTTCTCGATGACGCCAAGGTCGACCTCTCAGCGGTCGCGCGCGTAACCGATCCAACCGGCACGGCTCTGATCCTGGTGGGGGGCACGGGCGAAAACATGATTGCGGTGGTGGCCGGCGCCAACGGTACGGTGAGCGCGGCGCAGGCCGAGGCGGCGGTCGAAGCCATGAAGACCGGCGATATCCTGATGCTGCAGCTCGAAATCCCGGCCGAGACGGTAGAGACGGCGCTCAACGCGGCGCGTGCCAAAAGCGTGCTGACGGTGATCAACACGGCGCCGCTGACCGGCGATGCGGCCCGGCTTGCCCGGCTCGCGGATATCGTCGTCGCCAATGAAACGGAATTCGAACTACTGGCCGGAAGCCCGATCCCCAACGCTGCGGCGCGCCAGGAGATGTTGAAAAAGCTGCATGCGGAAACCGGCCAGACATATGTCGTCACGCTCGGCGGCGACGGCGTGGTCGCGATCCGCGACGGAGAGATTGTCACGGCCGAGGGATTGAAGATCGAACCGGTCGATACGGTCGGCGCCGGCGACACGTTTTGCGGTTATCTGGCCGCCAGCCTCGAGCAGGGGCTCGATTTTGCGAAAGCGCTCCGCCGCGCCGCGGTGGCCGGTTCGCTCGCCTGCCTCAGCCGCGGCGCCCAGCCGTCGATCCCGCCCGCCGAGGCGGTCGACGCCAGGGTCTGAGCTGCTTCGATCGAGTATTTCCCCCTACTTTCGCCGTTGCGGCAGAGCAAGCATTTGCAATTTTAGTCAACGTTAACATATCGCTTTTAGGGTCGCGGTCATATCTCTGCGGGGACGAGATTCGATCCGCCTCGCGGCCGCTCCATGAAGGAGCCTCACCCTGTCCGCACTCCGAGGCAATTGATGTTTTCGCTCAAGGTCAAGTCGCTCTCCACGAAGCTCATACTGGTAACGAGCCTGGTGATCGCAGGCGTTCTGGTTCTCTCCAACTTCTTCCTGATTTCCCAAACCCGCAACCGCGTATCGACGCTGACCATGGCGCAGGCGCAGGCCGAGGCGCGCTCGATCGCCAATGAGGTCGCCGTCGACATGGGCCAGCTTGCCGGCGCGGCACGCTCGATGGCGGGCGTGATCGGCCGCGGCCATGCCGCGGGTTATCTCGACCGCAAGGGCGTCACCGACGCTCTCAAGGCCAACCTGGAGCAGAATGCTTTTGCCTATGGCAGCTGGTTCGCCGAAGTTCCGGGCGTATTCGACGGGAAGAACGCCGAGCTCGTCGGCAACAAGGAGATGGGCGCCAACAAGAAGGGGGAGCTTGCTCCTTACTGGACCAAGAGCCGCACCGGCGATATCGCTTATAGCGTCTTCGACATCGACACCCAGGCGGAATGGTATTCGCTCGCGGCAACCTCGAAGAAAGGCTCGCTCACCCAGCCCTATATCGAAAGCACGACGGGTGATGCTGTCGCCATGAGCTCTGTCGCCTATCCCGTCATGTCCGGCTCCAAGCTCCTCGGCGTTGCCGGCCTCGACGTGTCGATGGCGACCCTGACAAAGAAACTCCAGGCGATGCGGCCGTTCGGTTCCGGCCGGGTTCTCCTGGTGTCCCAAGGCGGCAAATGGATCGTGCCTGTCAATCCCGACAAGCTGATGAAGCCGGTCGAAGGCGAAAAAACGAGCGAGCTGCTGGCCGCGCTGAAGTCGAACCAGCCGATCCAGCTCGACAACCTGACCGCCGATGCGGCGGAACCCTTTGAACGCGTCGTTTATCCGTTCACGGTTCCGGACCTCAACGCCACCTGGGCGATCGTCCTGGACGTGCCGCAGAGCGTGATTGCCGCGCCGGTTCAGGACCAGACGCTGATGATGGTGCTCGGCGGGATCGTCATCATGGGGGCCTGCATCGCGACCCTCTATTTCGGCAGCACCGTCTTCGTGCGGCGGCCTCTAGGCGCGCTGCTCGGCAGCGTCGACACCTTGAGCAAGGGCCGCTTCGAACAGCCGGTCGAAGGCCAGGATCGCACCGATGAAATCGGATCGCTGGCCGGAGCGCTCGAAGGCTTCCGCCACACGCTGGCGGACGGCCGCCGGCTTGAAACGGAAGCGGAGGCCCAGCGCCATGCGGCGGAAAACGAGCGCCACCGCTCCGAAGGCGAGCGCGAAGCGAACGCACAGCAGCAGCAGCGCGTCGTCACCTCGCTCGCCAATGGCCTGGCGGAGCTCTCCAACGGCAATCTCGGCTATCGCATCCAGGACGACTTCCCGGGCGAATAGCCAAGCTGAAGGTCGATTTCAACAAGGCGCTGGAAAGTCTTGAGGAGACGATCGCGACGGTCAGCTCCACCGTCTACAATATCGGCAATGGCAGCCGCGAAATCACCACCAGCGCTCAGGACCTGTCGCGCCGGACGGAGCAGCAGGCGGCAAGCCTGGAGGAGACCGCCGCCGCGCTCAACGAGCTCACCGCGCAGGTGAATTCGAGCGCCGAAAACGCCAGCTCCGCGGCCGCCACGGTCAACCTCGCCTGCGACGATGCGGAAAAATCCGGCGAAGTGGTGCAGAAGGCCGTCGCCTCGATGCACGGCATTGCCCAATCGTCGCAGGAAATCTCCCGCATCATCGGCGTCATCGACGAGATTGCCTTCCAGACCAACCTGCTTGCGCTCAATGCCGGCGTCGAAGCTGCCCGCGCCGGCGAGGCCGGCAAGGGGTTTGCCGTCGTCGCGCAGGAAGTCCGGGAACTCGCCCAGCGTTCCGCCACCGCCGCCAAGGAGATCAAGGCGCTCATCAACGCATCGACCAGCCAGGTCAGCGATGGGGTGGAACTGGTCGGCAAGGCCGGCGACACGCTGCAGAAGATTGCCGTGCAGGTGATGCAGATCAACGGGTTGATCCGCCAGATCTCCGCGTCGGCAAGCGAACAGGCCGTCGGCCTCAAGGAGGTCAATTCGGCGGTCAACCAGATGGACCAGGTGACCCAGCAGAATGCCGCGATGGTGGAAGAGACCACCGCCGCGAGCACGGTACTGAGCACGGAAGCGGAAACGCTGAAGTCGCTGGTCGCCCGGTTCCGCGTTTCGACGCATGCGACAGGCCATGCCCAGAGCGCGCCTCAGGCGCTGCGCCAGGTCGCGCAGACCATGCGGGCAACGCGGCCGACCCCGCCCGCACCGGCCCCACGCGCCAAGCCAGCGCCAAAGGCTGCGATCTCCCACGGTTCGGCCGCCGTCGCATCGGACGACTGGCAGGAATTCTGATCGCACCTAAAGCTGAAAGCATAAAAGCCGCCGTACAACCGGCGGCTTTTTCTTTGCCCGCTTATTCCGCCTCAGAGCCGGGCGACCCGCTCCGTCAGCAATTCAAAAAAGCCGTCGGCATCGACGTGGCGCATCACCTTGGCATTCGGCTTGCGGCCGGAGACGTGCCACCAGTCAACCACCGTCATGCCGACCGTCAGGTCCGATTGCGTCTCGATCTCGACATTGCAGTCGCGCCCGGAAAAGAGTTCGGGCCTGATGAGGTAGGCGATGACCGTGGGATCATGCAGCGGCCCGCCATCGGAGCCGTATTTTTCGATGTCGAAGCGCTCGAAGAAGGCGAGCCACGCGACCAGGACCTCCGCCGGATGGGTGCCGAGCGCGGCGATCTTTTCGACACGGGCTTTGGTCGTCAGCAATTGGTGGGTGACGTCGAGCGGCATCATGACGATCGGCATCCCCGAGGCGAACACGGTCTTTGCCGCTTCGGGATCGACATAGATGTTGAATTCGGCCGCCGGCGTGATGTTGCCGCCCTCGAAAAAGCCGCCGCCCATCATCACCAATTCCTTCGCGCGCCCCGCGATGTCCGGCGCTTTCTCCAGAGCGAGCGCGATATTGGTGAGCGGCCCGAGCGTGCAGAGCGTTACCGTTCCGGCAGGCTCGGTGCGCAACGTGTCGATGATGAAGTCGACCGCATGGACATCTTTCACCGGCATGGTCGGTTCGGGCAATTCGATACCGTCGAGGCCGGTCCTGCCGTGCACGTGCTCGGCGGTGACCTGCGGGCGCATGGTCGGCTTCTGCGCCCCCTCGTAAACCGGCGCATCCGGCCTGCCACAGAGTTCGCAGACGATCCGGAGGTTGCGGCTGGTGTAGGAAAGCGGCACGTTTCCGGCGACCGCGCAGAGCCCAAGCACCTCGATCTCGTCGGGACTCGCAAAGGCAAGCATGATCGCCGCGGCATCGTCCTGACCCGGGTCGGTATCGATGATAATCTTCCTGCGCTGCATGAATGCTCCTTTTTCCGGGGGTAGTGGTCCACAACCTGACATTCTGTCAAGTGCCGCATGAGCGGCATGGGGCAGCCGTGTCCATCAGCCCGGCGCTCATCCTTGCGGTCGCCGCCGTAACCTCCCATATAACGAACGAGTTGGCGGGCCGCCCGGCGGGCGCCAACATAGTCGCTTGTTGCAAGGACTGTCCGATGAGCCGAATGACGCCGTTTGCGAGCCCCCTGCTTCTGGGCTTCGACGCCATGGAAAAGACACTCGAACGCCTTGCGAAGGCGAACGACGGTTATCCTCCCTATAATATCGAACGCATCCACGCTGACGCTTCCGGTGCCCCTGAGAGGCTGCGAATCACGCTGGCCGTGGCGGGTTTTTCCGAGGCCGAGCTCGAGGTGACGACGGAAGAAAACCACCTCGTCATCCGCGGACGCCAGACGGAGCAGGGTGAGCGCGACTATCTTTACCGCGGCATTGCTGCCCGGCAGTTCCAGCGTATGTTCGTGCTGGCCGATGGAATGCAGGTTTCCGGCGCCTCGCTCAAGAACGGTTTGCTGTCGGTCGACCTTATCCGCCCCGAGCCCGCACGCATGGTGCGAAAAATTAACATTTCCGTCTCAGAGTAGGTCAATGGCGCTAATGCCGTTGCCCCTCAATGCTGGAGGCTGGAATGCTCCTGAAAGAAGCGAATACGCGTTTGACGCAGTCCGAACTTGCTCATCTGGGCGCTGGAGAGGTCGGATACATTCGCAAGATGCGGTCGGAAGAAGTTTCCCGCTGCTTCCCTGAAGCCCCGGATATCGATCCCAGTCTCGATCTTTGGGCCCTGTTCGGCGCAGATGGCACGCCGATTCTCCTAACCGACAATCGCTCCAGCACCTTCTTCAAGGCTGCTGAAGACGACCTGAAGACCGTCAGCCTGCACTGACCTTTCAGGCTTTCCTGAACGTCAGATAGGCCGAGGAACGACCTTCTCGGCGGGCCTTGTTCTCGTATCGCGTACCTGGCCAGCCGGCGAAGGGCGTCAGCCAGTCGGAAGATTGCTCCGCCTGCCATTGGAAACCGCCATGGTCGCGGCAATGGATCAGCGTCCAGTTGACATAGGTGTCGATGTCGGATGCGAACAGGAACAGACCGCCCGGCTTCAGCACGCGGTGGAAGCGGTCGAGATTGACCGCAGACACAAACCGCCTTTTCCAATGTTTCCGCTTGGGCCACGGGTCCGGATAGAGCAGGTCGATGCGATCGAGCGATGCATCCGGCAGCCAGTCCAGAACCTGCGTGGCGTCGTCGTCATAGACCCGGATATTCTTGAGCCCCAGTTCGTCGACGCGCGACAGAAGCTTCGCCATGGAATTGACGAAGGGCTCGACGCCGATAAAGCCGGTTTTCAAGTTCTCCTGCGCGCGGTGGACCAGGTGCTCGCCGCCGCCGAAACCGATTTCCAACCGCAGTTCCTCGACCGGTATCGGAAATATCTCCGAAAGCACCGCCGGCGCTGGCGCCTGAAGATCGAGCTTCAGCGCAGGCAGCAATGTCGCCATCCCCTCCGCCTGGCGTTCGCGGAGCTGCTTGCCCTTGCGGCGCCCGAAGAAGGCTTCGGTGCTGCGGCTCGGGTGCTGCGGTTCGGTCATAGGCTGGTCTCTCATGATAAAAGCGGGCGTCTCCGTCAGGAGGCACCCGCTTTACAGTTTTATGGAGCTATCCGTAAAGGCCGATCAGGCGGCCTTGAGGGTCTCTTCCTTCAGCGCATCCTTGAGCGGCTTCGCCAGATCGGTCTTCTCCCAGGAGAAGGAGCCGTCGCGGCCGGCCTTGCGGCCGAAGTGGCCGTAAGCGGAAGTCTTCGCATAGATCGGCTTGTTGAGGTCGAGATGGCGGCGGATGCCGGTCGGCGACAGGTCCATGACCTTGCGGATGGCGGCTTCCACCTGGTCTTCCGTCACGCCCTTGCCGGTGCCGTGCAGGTCGACATAGATCGACAGCGGCTGGGCGATGCCGATTGCGTAGGAAATCTGGATGGTGCAGCGGTCAGCAATGCCAGCGGCGACGACGTTCTTGGCCAGATAGCGAGCAGCGTAAGCGGCCGAACGGTCGACCTTGGTCGTGTCCTTGCCGGAAAATGCGCCGCCGCCGTGGGGAGCCGCGCCACCGTAGGTGTCCACGATGATCTTGCGGCCGGTAAGGCCCGCGTCACCATCCGGGCCGCCGATGACGAACTTGCCTGTCGGGTTGATGTACCACTTGCAATCCTTGGCGATCGGCAGGTCGCCGAGCGCTTCGCGGATGTAGGGTTCGACGACCTCGCGAACCTTCTTGGAGTCCCAGCTCTCGTCGAGGTGCTGGGTGGAAAGAACGATCGAGTCGACCGCGGCCGGCTTGCCGTTCTCGTAACGCACGGTCACCTGGCTCTTGGCGTCCGGGCCAAGCTTGCCGGCATCACCCTCGCCCTTCTTGCGGGCGATTGCGAGAAGCTGCAGGATCCTGTGGGAATAATAGATCGGCGCCGGCATGAGATCCGGCGTTTCCTTGCAGGCGTAACCGAACATGATGCCCTGGTCGCCGGCACCTTCATCGCCCTGCTTGTCGGCAGCGCTGTCAACGCCCTGCGCGATGTCAGCAGACTGGGAATGCAGCAGCACGTCGATCTTGGCCGTCTTCCAGTGGAAGCCGTCCTGCTCGTAACCGATGTCGCGGATCGCCTTGCGGGCGGCCGACTTGAACTTCGAGGGATTGATGACGTCCTTGCCGTCCTTGTCCTTCTTCATCAGGCTCGGCGGCAGGCGGACTTCACCGGCAATGACGACACGGTTCGTGGTTGCCAGCGTTTCGCAGGCAATGCGCACGGTCCAGGGATCGACGCCGGTCTTGGCCGCCTCGCGGTACACAAGATCTACAATTTCATCGGAGATACGATCACAAACCTTGTCCGGATGGCCCTCGGCAACGGACTCGCTGGTGAACAGATAACTTGCGCGCATTACGGGATTCCCCTCAAAGAAACGAACGCACCTGTGTTAGTGATTTCCATCGACAAACACAAGCGTACAACGACATAAATATATCTTTATGTCTACAAGTCTGACATTCCCGCAACACCTCGATGCTCCGGTGCGGGCAACAAAAAAGCGGCCCGGAGGCCGCTTCTGTGTAGATATCAATGAGCCTTATTCGACCTCGGCATCCGCTGCCAGGGCCTTTACGAGATCTACCACACGCCGGCGAACTTTCGGGTCCGAAATCTTCACGAAGGCCCGGTTCAGTTGCAGGCCTTCGGAGGAGGAGAGGAAATCGACCACGTAGTTGGAGCTTGAGGCTTCCGCCATGCCGCCCTGACCGCCCTGATCGCCCGGCGCATCTTCGAAGAAGAAGGAGACCGGCACGTTGAGAATGCTGGAGATGTTCTGCAGACGGCTCGCGCCGACGCGGTTCGTGCCTTTTTCGTATTTCTGAATCTGCTGGAACGTAATGCCAAGGCTTTCACCGAGCTTTTCCTGGCTCATTCCGAGCATGGTCCGGCGAAGGCGAATTCGGCTCCCGACGTGAATATCGATCGGGTTCGGCTTCTTTTTGTTTTCAATCATAACGATGTCCTGACACGTTTGTTGTTCAATCCTCACAACCCGGTCTGCGTGTGGAGATACACTTCGTGCGGCTGGTCACAACAGGCTCAACGTTTGAAGCATATGGCGAGACGAAAGGCTGTGACCACTATGCAATTTTAGGGGTTTTTGGTCAATTCGTCCGGAAATTAAAACCAGCGCGCGAGATGGCTGCAATCAACAACATCGTGACAAGAACCAACCAGAAGTGCTGTTCCCGAGCAATCACATCCCAATGCGGGATTGAAATACTGCTCAAGGTTGCGTCCATCACGCCTTTTTGATTATAGTCCAAACCCCGGATCAGCCTCCCGAAGGGGTCAACAACTGCTGAAATGCCGGTATTTGCTCCGCGAATCAACGGCAGGCCGTTTTCGACGGCGCGGATTCGAGCCTGCTGGAAGTGCTGATACGGCCCCGGCGTCGCTCCGAACCAGCCGTCATTGGTAACATTCAGAAGCGCGCTCACCCGCTCCACGTCCGGCCCGATCTCGTCCGGGAAGATCGCCTCGTAGCAGATCAGCGGATAGAAGGTCCTGCCCCCCGGCAGGGTCAGCATGGCCCGCACCGGCGCGGCACTGAAGCCACCCGGCATGGCGATGGCATCGGGGATGCCGAGATTGCGCAGGAGATCCTCATAGGGAACATATTCCCCGAAGGGGACGAGATGCAGCTTGTCGGAGGCCGAAACGATCTGGCCTTGGCTGTCGATCACATAGATGGAGTTGTAAAAACGCGGCGCGAAGCCCGCGTCTGCATCTTCCGAACGGACCGCGCCGGTAATCAGAACCTGGCCATCCTGCAGTACCTCGGCGATGCGGGTCAGCGCATCCGGATTCTGGGTCAGAATGAAGGGCACCGAGGTTTCGGGCCAGACGATGATGTCCGGCCGCCTGCCACCGTTCTCAGGCGGCAAAGCCGACAACGCCAGATGTTCCTCGAAGATCGCCGCCCGTTCGGCATCGTCCAGTTTTCGCGCCTGGTCGATGACCGGCTGAACGATGCGGACGACCGGCTGATTGTCGGCGGCAGGCGCCGGCGCGGCGTCGGCAATCTGCAGACGGTAGGCGCCATAACCCAGATGGGCGGCAAACAGCAGGATGGCGAGCGTCAGTCCGGTCCGCATGCCCTTTCTGGTGCCGATCAGGGCGGGTGCCGAAAACACGAAGACGGCAAGAACCGTCACGCCGAAAATGCCGAGCACGGCTGCGGACTGCATCATCAGGGGCATGGGCATCGCGCCATATCCGACCGCATTCCAGGGAAAGCCGGTGGCGACGAAGCCGCGAAGCCATTCGGCAAGACCGAATCCGAAGGCGAGCGAGGCCATCCGCCCGAAACCATCCGACCAGAAGATGCGGGCGATCGCCGTCGCAAGACCGTAAAATAGCGCGAGATAGGCAGGCAGACCAAGAACCGCGAGCGGCAGCGCCCAGGCAAATTCATCCGCTTCCACCAGAAGCGCGTTGCCGAGCCACCAGAGGCCGGCGACGAAATAGCCGAAACCGAAGACCCAGCCGATCCAGAAGGCCGACCGGAACCGCGCGAACCGTCCCCCATCCGGATTGCCGGTGGAACCGTCCATCAGCCAGACGAGCAGCGTGAAGGAGATGAAAAGTGCTGCGAAGAAGCCGAAGGGCGGCAAGGCGAGCGCGCCGATCGCTCCTGCGAGAAAAGCGACGACGACGCGCGGGAAGCCCCAGAGAAGCATGATCCTGCCCGCCAGCCGCTCCATCTATGTTCCCTTCCGCCCCCGAATCAGCGGCTGCAGTCTTTCAAAAAATGGCGGGCTTGTCGTGAGATCAAAGAGGCGGAGACCTCAGGGATCATTCAGCCTGGTGATTGCGCCGGTCGGCATCCTGAGCGGATGGCGCCGGCAGCAGGGCAGTTGTCGGCGTCTGATCGGTGAGCAGCATTTCGCCCTCCCCTTTCTGACGGCGGCGCGCGAGCGTCCGCTTGCGCAGGATCCGGACGCGCTTGATGCGGCGAGGATCGGCCTCCAGGATATGGAATTCGAAACCGGGCACCGCCTGCACCACTTCGCCGCGCACCGGAATACGGCCAAGCGCGGAGAAGATCAGGCCGCCCAGCGTATCGACGTCTTCGAGGCGGTCGCGAATGTCGAAATCGGAACCGATCGCCTTGGCGATCTCCTCCAGTTCGATACGCGCATCAGCGACAAAGACGTCCTCACTGGTGCGGGAGAACATGACCTCGTCATTGTCATGTTCGTCCTCGACATCGCCGATCACCATTTCGACGATATCCTCATGGGTGACGAGACCGTCTGTTCCGCCATATTCGTCGATGACGAGCGCCAGCTGGGTGCGGGCGGCCTGCATGCTCTGCATGAGGTCGGAGGCGAGCATCGAGGGCGGCACGAACAGAATCTTGCGGATCAGCCCGGCTTCGGCAACCGTCTGCTCGAGATCGACGCGGCCGAGATCGAAGGCAGGCCGCGGGGTGCGGACGGTCTTTTCCGCCTTTTCCGGCTTGTCGGTGGCAAGCGGCATCGGCTGTGCGGGTGCGGCGCGCGCGCTGGTGCGGCGCTTGTTGCGCGCCTGCTTGGCCAGATAGGAGAGGAGGTCGCGGATATGGACCATGCCGCGCGGGTCGTCGAGCGTGTCGTTGTAGACCGGCATGCGCGAGCGACCGGTTTCCTCGAAATGGATCATCAGCTCGCCGATCGTCATGGTCATATCGACCGCCTCGATATCGGCGCGCGGCACCATGATGTCTTCGACGCGGATTTCACGGAACCGAAGAATATTGTGCAGCATCGCCCGTTCCTCGGGCGAGAAGGCATTGCTGATATTGGTGTCGGTCATCAGCGCATCGGCGAGGTCCTCGCGGAGCTTCTCGCCCTGCGACGGCCTGAGTAGCCTCACGGCGCGCGACCAGAAAGAGCTTTGGTGTTTTTGGGCTTCCGCTCGAGACGGACTACTGCCCTCTTCCGAGGAACTCGAGTCGGCGTCCTTGCCCTCACGGGTCGGGTTTGTCGAAAAGTCGTTCATTGGTCCAGACTATACTATCGGGTCTTGCCCCGCATAGGGGTCAGATAGGCCAAGAGCGGCCAAAATGCGAGTCTCCAACGCTTCCATTCTTTCCGCTTCGTCCGTCTGCAGATGGTCGTAGCCGAACAGATGCAGGAAACCGTGGACGAGCAGATGGGTCAGATGATCCTCGAAACTTTTATCGAGATCAACCGCTTCCCGCTCGACTGTCTCGCGAGCGATGACGATATCGCCGAGCATCGGGCCCGGCATCTTGCCTGGTTCGAGCGGAAAAGCCGGGAAAGACAGCACGTTGGTCGGCTTGTCCTTGCCGCGCCATTCGGCGTTGATTTCCTTGATCGCCGCGTCATCGGTAAAGACCAGCGACAGTTCGGGGGCGACTTTCGGAAAAGGTTGCTTCTCTTCCTTCGCCAGGAATTCCGCCGCCGCGCCAAGCGTTTTTTCGCTTAAGGCCAAAAGGGCCGGCTCTTCGGGCCAGCCCTCGTCTTCAATGCTGATCTGTATATCGAGTTGGGGCATAAGGTTTGGAGCCGACCGTTACCGGTCGACTTCCTCGCTCTCCTCGTGGACGGCATATTGCGCATCATAGGCCCGGACGATGCGGCCGACCAGCGGATGGCGGACCACGTCGGTATCCTTGAAGCGGATCACCGAAATGCCCTCGACGCCCTTCAGGATCTGCAGCGCTTCCACGAGGCCGGATTTCACGCCGCGCGGCAAATCGACCTGGCTCGGGTCCCCGGTGATGATCATCCGGGCATTTTCGCCGAGACGGGTCAGGAACATCTTCATCTGCATCGACGTAGTGTTCTGCGCCTCGTCGAGGATGACGGCAGCGTTTGCGAGCGTGCGGCCGCGCATGAAAGCGAGCGGCGCGATTTCGATGACGCCGGCGGTGATCGCCCGCTCCACCTTGTCGCCCGGCATCATGTCGTAGAGGGCGTCATAGAGCGGCCGCAGATAGGGATCGACCTTGTCCTTCATGTCGCCGGGCAGAAAGCCCAGGCGCTCGCCGGCTTCGACGGCTGGACGCGACAGGATGATGCGATCGACAGCCCCGCGCTCCAGAAGCTGGGCGGCATGAGCGACGGCGAGATAGGTCTTGCCGGTACCGGCCGGGCCGACGCCGAAGACAAGCTCCGACCGTTCCAGCGCCCGCATATAGGCGTCCTGGGTGGGGGTGCGCGCGACGACCGTCTTTTTCTTGGTGGAAATCTGGCTCATGGAGAGCTTAGCTTTTTTCTCCAGCGTCGGCAGCTGCAGCTGGTCGTCGGCCGCCTGCGCCATGCGGATCGCACCGTCGACGTCGGAGGTCTCGACCGAGCCGCCCTTCTGGATGCGTTCGTAGAGGAAATCCAGCGCCCGGCGCGCCTGGTTGGTCGCCGTCAGATCGCCGGAGATGGCCACCGAATTGCCGCGTGCCCTGGCATCGATATGAAGCCGCTCTTCGAGAAGTTTGAGATTCTGATCGAATTGCCCGAAAAGCTCGCTGGCGAACCTATTGTTCTCGAACGTCAGGACAAAGTGATTGGCGTCGGTAGCGGCGGTGCGGGGCTGGCGCGCGGATGAAGAAACCAATTCACGTCCGTTCAAGTAGGGCAAGCTCCTCGATGTTAGCTCAGGCTCCTATTAAACTCTCTGCCGGGTCGGCAAACAAGCTGTTCGGGCCGGTTCCACTGATTCGTACCTGGATAATGTCACCGATTTGCGATGTTTTTGCATCAACATTCACAGATTGAAGCCAGGGAGAACGTCCGATTATCTGTCCTGGCATGCGACCGGGCTTTTCCAGCAACAGGTCGATGACTTTTCCAACGCAGGATTTGGCGAATTCGGCCTGCTGTTTCAAGAGCAGGGCCTGCAATCTTTCCAACCGCTCCGCCTTCACCTCTTCCGGCACCTGATCGCCGAGGTCGGCGCCGGGCGTGCCGGGACGGGTCGAATATTTGAAGGAATAGGCTTGGGCGTAGTTCACGTCCTCGACGAGGCGCAGCGTATCTTCGAAATCCTTATCCGTCTCGCCGGGGAACCCGACGATGAAATCTCCGGCGATGGCGATATCCGGTCGGGCATCGCGGATGCGCTCGATCAGGCGCAGATATTCTGCACCCGTGTGGCGGCGGTTCATGGCTTTCAGGATACGGTCCGAACCGGCCTGGACCGGCAGATGCAGGTAGGGCATCAGGGTGCGCAGGTCGCGATGGGCCTCGATCAGCCGGTCATCCATGTCGCGCGGGTGGCTGGTCGTGTAGCGCAGACGCGCGAGGCCCGGGATTTCCGCCAGGCGATAAAGCAGGTCGCCGAGGCTCCATTCGCCGCCTTTGGGGCCTTCCGCACGCCAGGCATTGACGTTCTGGCCGAGCAGCGTGATCTCGCGCACACCGCCATCGACGAGCCGCCAAGCTTCGTCGACGATCTGCTGGACGGGACGAGAAACTTCCGAACCGCGGGTGTAGGGCACGACGCAGAAGGTGCAGAACTTGTCGCAGCCTTCCTGAACGGTGAGGAAGGCGGTGACGCCGCGGGCGCGGATCTTCGCCTTCTCGGTTGCCGGCAGGTGCTCGAACTTGTCCTCGACCGCATATTCGGTGTCGACGACAGGCTTGCCACCGCGGGCGCGTCTCAGCGCTTCCGGCAGGCGGTGGTAGGTCTGCGGGCCGATCACCACGTCGACGGCTGGCGCACGGCGGATGATTTCCTCGCCTTCGGCCTGGGCGACGCAGCCGGCAACGCCGATCATTAGCTCCCGACCTTCGGCAGCGCGTGCCTTCTTCATGTCGCGAAGACGCCCGAGCGCCGAATAGACCTTGTCGGCGGCCTTCTCGCGGATGTGACAGGTGTTGAGAAGGATGAGGTCGGCTTCGCCCATCTCTTCGGTCGGCACGTAGCCTTCGCCCGCCAGCGCATCGCTCATGCGGCCTGAATCATAGACATTCATCTGGCAGCCGTAGGTCTTGATGAAGACCTTGCGGGAATTCGGGCGCTGGGCCGGCTCGTCGGCGGCCACGGAAAGAGAGACGTGTTCGTTCATGGCTCGCTCCATACCGCAAGAAGACCCGGAAATGAAGCGTTTCCTAGAGCGCTTCGTAGTCACGGCCCCGCAGATGGCGGATCAGCATGCGCCGAAGCCGGCTCGTCACGGCCATGCTCAGGTGCTTGCGGTTGTCGCCGGCGCGGAAATCGACCGTTTCCCCGAAGGCGACGTCCACGTCGAGCGCGCCTTCCTTCAGGACGCCGAGCAGATGCGGCACGAGTTCGATATCACCCGGCCAGGCCGCGATCGGCCGATGGTAACGGCCCATGGCCATGCCGTGGATGCGGGTATAGGCAATCGCCACCGGCTGGACATGCACGACACCTTCCGGCGTGCGCTGCACCGCGGCGGCGGCAGCGCCGAACAATGACGACTTGACCTCCAGAAGGCGATTGCCGTCGGAAGTGGTGCCCTCGGGAAAAAGCACGACGATCTCGCCGGCTGCCATGCGCTCGGCGATCTCGTTCACCTGATCGCCGGTGCGGCGCTTCTGCTCGCGGGCGACGAAGATGCTTTTCTGCAGCTTGGCGAGCGTGCCGAAGACCGGCCACTCCGACACTTGCATCTTGGCAATGAAGACCACGTCGGCGATTGCGCCGAGCACCAGAATATCCTTCCACGACGCATGATTGCAGGCAAGCATCAGCGGCCGGTGGCGATCCAGCGTTCCGTGGACATGAATGCGGATGCCAAGCAGAAAACAGGCAGTCTTATGCCAGTAGCGCGGGATATAGCGGCGGATCTTGAGGTCGAAGGCGAGGCCGAGGAGCTGAAACGGCAACAGGACCAGCGTAACTGCGAAAAGAGCAACGAAAACGAAGCCGATCCGCGCCCAAGTAATCACTTATCGTCCTTGTCCAGCGGGATGCCGTAGAGCTCCAGCCGGTGGCCGACGAGACGGAATCCATGCTCCCGGGCAATGCGTTCCTGCAGAGCCTCGATTTCGGCCGAGCGGAACTCGATGACATTGCCGGTATTGAGATCGATCATATGGTCGTGATGTTCCTCGGGCACGGTCTCGTAACGCGAGCGGCCGTCGCGGAAATCGTGACGTTCGATGATCCCTTCGTCCTCGAACAATTTTACCGTGCGGTAGACCGTCGAGATCGAGATACGCGGATCGACCTTGGAGGACCGGCGATAGAGTTCCTCGACATCCGGATGGTCAACGGACTCCTGCAGGATACGCGCGATCACGCGGCGTTGATCCGTCATTCGCATGCCTTTCTCGGCACACAGCTCCTCCAGGGTCTTGGAAAGGTCTGTCATGTCGTCTTGGCCTTCGAAACGTTCCCGTAGAAACTAACGGACTAACGAAGAACTCGGCTCATGACAAGCGCCGTGGATCGCGTCCCGTCCGGGCCGGCATAATAGGCGGGGCGCTCGCCCACTTTCTGGAAACCGAGCTTGCGGTAAAGCTCGACAGCCGGGCGATTCGCCGCCTCCACTTCCAGGAACATGCTCTCTCCACCACGCGCCGCCGCCTCGCGCAGGGCGGCCTGCATCAGACGCCAGCCGAGGCCCACCCGGCCGAATTTCTCGTTGACGGCGACCGTCAGAATCTCCGCCTCGCCGGCCGCCTCCCGCGACAGAACGAAACCGCCGAGCGGCTTGGAGAAAAACGCATTGGTCTGACGCGCGACGAAACCGAAGACATTTTGCTGCAGGAGCAGGTTCTGGAACTCCCCGTCACTCCACTGACGCGGAAATCGCTGGCCATGCAGCTCGGAGATCTCCAGGCAATCGCTCGCCTCCATCGGCACGACTTCGAAATACGGCTTCCAGGTCAGGTAATCGTCGAGCATCGGCGCAGTCTGTACATTCACGAACGGGCAAGGGCAAAACCGGTCTGCGGTTTCGCATCTGGTCCACGAAGATACAATGGTTTGGGACGTTGCGCATCCACAGGTTTTTCAGCGGCGATGCGGGCGACGACTGCAATGTCGAAGCGGTCCCGCCCCTCATGTTCGGCCACTCCCTTGCCAAGGGATTGCTCTATCCAGGAGCCTGTCATTGCTGCCGAAAGAGACCTGGCGAGTTCCGAAGCGTCTTCCGGCGAAAGTGCTGCGGGTTGGCTCAACGCTTCCCCGTTGGCGGAAAACGCCTGGGTGTAGACCTCGTTGCGCTTGGCATCCATGGCAACAACGACCGGCTGGTCGGGATGTTCGCCAAGAAACTTGAGCGCCAACGCCTCGAGCGTTGTTACGCCGATCGATTCGACACCAAGCGCGAGCGCGAAACCACGGGCGGCGGCAACACCGACGCGAATGCCGGTGAAAGAGCCGGGGCCTATGACGACCGCGACGCGCTCTACGGCTTTGAGAGGAAGACCGGCTGCAGCGAGCGCTTCGTCGATGACCGACATCAGCCTTTCGGCATGGCCCTTGCCGATCGTCTCGGTGACTTCAGACAGCACTTTGCCCGCGGCGCTGTCATAGAGCGCTGCGGAGCAATCCACCCCGGCGGTATCGATGGCGAGAACAATCATTCAACGGTGCCGGCGGGCTCAGAGCGCTTCGACGGCCTGCACTTCCGGAACGAAATGCTTGAGCAGGTTCTGCACCCCGTGCTTCAGCGTCGCCGTGGAAGACGGGCAGCCGGAGCAGGCACCCTTCATGTTGAGGTAGACCGTGCCGTCGCGGAAGCCCTTGAAGGTAATGTCGCCGCCATCCTGGGCGACGGCCGGGCGGACGCGGGTTTCGAGCAGTTCCTTGATCGTCGCGACGATCGTTTCGTCGTCCTCGTCGAAGAACTCGCCTTCCACGTCGGATGCTTCAGCAAGCGTGGACGTACCGCCCATGACCGGCGCGCCGGACATGAAATGCTCCATGATCGAGCCGAGGATCGCCGGCTTCAGGTGCTGCCATTCGGCGCTTTCCTTGGTGACGGTGATGAAGTCGTAACCGAAATAGACACCGGTGACGCCGGAGATGCCGAACAGGCGCTCGGCCAGCGGAGATGCTTCCGCCTCGCCGGCATTGCGGAAATCGGCGGTGCCTTTTTCCATGACGACTTTGCCGGGCAGGAACTTCAGGGTCGCCGGGTTGGGGGTGGCTTCCGTCTGAATGAACATCTCGTCTCTCCTGGGGCACGGCGCCCCTCGCAAATTTAGAACTCTTCAAAAGAAGATAAGCCGTATCAGCTTTTCGTTCAAGTGCTCCTTTGCCTGCGCAAGATCAAGTCCGCAATCAGGCCAGTGCGTCGATTTCCTCGGCCGTCAGCGTGTCGGGCAGCACGGTGACGGGAATCGGGAAGGCAGCAACGGCGGACACCAGGGGTCCCGGCCCTTCCTTGGTTGAGCCGGCCGCCAGCACGAGGACCGCAATGTCGCGGTCTTCCTCGACCAGCTGGATGATCTGCTCGCTGGCGTTGCCTTCGCGGATGACGATTTCCGGATCGATGCCGATCGTATCGCGCACCTTCTGGGCGGCCTTGGCCATCACCGCATCGGCCTCTTCGCGGGCCTCGGCACGCATGATCTGCTCGACGCCCAGCCATTGCTGGAAATCGCCTTCGGGAATGACGAAAAGCAGGACGAGACCGCCATTGGAGTTCTTGGCGCGGCGCCCCGCGTAGTGGACCGCCTTTTCACATTCCGGCGTGCCGTCGATGACCGCCATGAACTTGCGCCGGTGCCCTTCAAGCCGCGAAAGCCGTTTCGATACCATGCCGCCCCTCCTTCGCATGTAGACGACCCAAGCAGTCGTGATGCGGAACTTATACCAACCGGAAAAAATGAAAACCCGCCACGAATGTCGTGACGGGTATGCAATCTTTGCGTGGCCTGAAAGGCGCCGATAATCTCAGCGCAGGAAGCCGACGATGTCGAAGACGTCTCCCATGACCTTCTCGGCGCGGGCGCGGGCGCGCTCGCCACCATCCTTGAGGATGGCATCGATATGGGTCGTGTCGTCCATCAGCCGGCGCATTTCGGACGTGATCGGCGCAAGCACGTGCACGGCGAGGTCGGCCAGAGCAGGCTTGAAGACCGAGAACTGCTGGCCGCCATACTCGGCGAGCACGTCGGCCTTGGTCCTGTCCGCAAGGGCTGCGTAGATGCCGACCAGGTTGTCGGCTTCTGGACGGCCCTTGAGGCCTTCGAGTTCGCTCGGCAGGCCCTCCGGATCGGTCTTGGCCTTACGGATCTTCTTGGCGATCTCTTCCGGCTCGTCCATCAGGTTGATGCGCGACAGATCCGACGGGTCGGATTTCGACATCTTCTTGGTGCCGTCACGCAGCGACATGACGCGCGGCGCCGGCCCCTCGATCAACGGCTCGACCAGTGGGAAGAAACCATGGATCGGCTCCTCGCCGACGACCATGTCGACGCCGGTGCCGGCGGCGCGGATCTTCTCCTGGAAGTCGATGTTGAACTTCTGGGCGATATCGCGGGCGAGTTCCAGGTGCTGCTTCTGGTCGTCGCCGACCGGCACGTGGGTGGCGCGGTAGACGAGAATATCGGCGGCCATCAGGCTCGGATAGGCGAGCAAGCCGAGCGAGGCGTTCTCGCGGTCCTTGCCGGCCTTGTCCTTGAACTGGGTCATGCGGTTCATCCAGCCGATGCGGGCGACGCAATTGAAGACCCAGGCGAGCTCCGCATGCTGCGGCACAGCCGATTGGTTGAAGACGATATGTTTCTTCGGATCGATACCCGAAGCGATGAAGGCGGCGGCGATCGAGCGGATCTGCCCCCGCAGGTCGTCATGGACGAGCTGGGCGGTGATCGCGTGCAGATCGACGACGCAATAGATGCAGTCGTTATTTTCCTGCAGCGCCACGAACTTGCGGATCGCGCCGAGGTAGTTGCCGAGATGGAGATTGCCGGTCGGCTGGACGCCGGAAAAGACAAGCGGCTTGAAGCTATTCATATCGTCCTCAATTAGGCTGGTGGAGGGCCCCAGACCCGAAGGGTCATGTTGCTAACGCGCGGGCTTATGCACGGCGAAGCGCGGAGGATCAAGAGCATCAGCGAGCCGCGTGTTCAATCAGATCCCAGGTGTTGCCGTAGGGATCGGCAAACACCGCCACCGACCCGTAGACCTCGTGGCGCGGCTCCTCGAGGAAACGGACGCCCTTGGCGGTCATGGCGGCATGATCGCGGGCGAAATCGTCCGTCTTCAGGAAGAAGCCGACTCGGCCGCCGGTCTGGTTGCCGATTGCCGCCTTCTGCGTGTCGGTGACGGCCTTAGCCAGCAGCAGTGCCGCGCCCTCGCCGCCCTTCGGCTTCACCACGACCCAACGCTTGCCCTCCGGTTGCACGCTGTCCTCCAGGCAATCGAAGCCGAGTACGCCGCAATAAAAATCCTTGGCCCGGTCGTAGTCGTCGACGATCAGGGCCACCAGAAACAGCGATTGGACGGGCATCAAAAACTCCGGACTCGATTGACTTTCAGCCGACCGAAAATTGCGGGCGACGGCGGTCCTGGCAAGGGTGAAAGACCGCTTAAGGGCGCCTCCCGGAACACTACGGCGACAAAAGAACCACCACCATAACCATTCGAGGTAGGGCCGGGAAAGGGCTACCTCTTTGGGAGCATCTTGCCTACGTCAATACTCCTAAAGGGAAAATCTTTCCTGGGGTGCCTCCGAATAGATTAACGGATGTTAGTCTTTTAGGCAGCCATAATCCCATTTCTGAGCAAAAGTCTCCTTATTCGCGCCCCTTTTGGAAAGGAAATACCCAAGCGTACCACGGTTAACCGGTCATGAACGACCCGGTCTGTCCTCGGGGGATCCCCATGCGCATCATATTTCGCGTCGCGCTTTCCTGCCTATTGGCGCTAGGCCTGAATGTCACCGCAGAAGCTGGCGAAAGCCAAAAGCGAAGAAGTACTTCCTTCAAGCACGATTATTCAGCCTTCTTCACCGTGCAGCGGGTCAGCGTTCGCACGAGTTGCTTTCCGGAAAAACTGGGGGCCATCCTTGCGCATATCGCGCGAGAGACCGGCCGCAAGCCGATGGTCACGTCCGGCCATCGGCCGCATTCGGGCAGGTCGCAGCATAGTCATTGTTATGCGGCCGACATCCGGGTGCCGGGCGTATCGGAACGAGCAATCCTCGCCGCTGCAGCCAGCGCACCCGGCATCGGCGGCATCGGCCGCTATTGCAACGGCATCGTCCATGTGGACGTCGGGCCGAAACGCCGGTGGGCATATTGCGGGCGGCGCAAGCGGGGTTAGGCCTTCGGCTTCCGCTTGATGTTCCGGCGTATCATGCCGATGTCGGCGCCGCCGATCAGGAAGGCGCAGGCGAAATAGACGGCCATCGCCAGGACAAGCAGGCAGGAGAGCGCCGCGACCTGGTGGAGCAGCAGGGCATCCGGGGCCAGCCACGGGCCGGCATAGCGGAGTGCATAGATCAGCGCTGCGGACATGATCGCGGTCGAAACGAGCAGCAGGGCCGTACGCCTCGCGAGCGCCCATTCCCAGGTGAGATGGCCGCGCCAGACGAGCGTCGTGAACAGCAGGATGGTATTTGTCCAGCCCGCCGCAGCCTCGGCCGTCGCGATGCCGCGCTCGGCGATCAGCGGGAAAAGCGAAATCGCCAGGCCTGAATTGATGACGACCGAGAGCATGGTGAAACGCATCGGCGTCCTAGTGTCCTCGCGGGCATAAAAACCCGGCTGCAGCGCCTTGATCAGCACGAAGCCCGGCAGGCCTATGCCATAGATCGCGAGGATTGCGGCGACGACCGAGGTGTTTTCGGCGGAGAAGGCGCCGCGCTCGTAAAGCACGCGAATGATCGCGTCCGACAGAATCCAAAGCCCGGCTGCGGCCGGAAGCGTCAGGAACAGCACAAATTCGATCGAGCGGTTCTGGGTATTGGCGGCGTCCTTGAGATGCCCGCCCTTCAAGGCACGGGCAAGCTCCGGCAGGAGCACGACGCCGACGGCGACGCCGACCACTCCGAGCGGAAGCTGGTAGATTCGGTCGGCATATTGAAGGGCGGCGATCGCGCCTTCCTTGCCGGATGCGATCGCCTGGCCGATGATCTGGTTGATCTGGGTGATGCCGCCGGTGACGGCAGCCGGCACTGCGAGTATGAGGAGGCGCTTGACGTTCGGCGTCATCCTGGGGCGGCGGAAGCCGATGTTGATGCCGGCATGGCGAACGCCGGCATAAACCACCGCGAGCTGCAGGATGCCGGCGGCCAGGACGCTCCAGGAGAGATACCAGGCGATGGTCAGCGGATCGGCATGGGTCCAGAGGCCGTAGAGCAGCGCCGCGATCATCACCACGTTCAGGAAGACCGGAGCGATGGCGGCGGCAAAGAAGTGATGCAGTGAATTGAGCATGCCGCTCATCATCGCCGTCAGCGACATGCACATCAGATAAGGGAACATCACCACCGCTAAGCGGATGGTGATGGAGGTCTTTTCGGGATCGTCGGCGAAGCCCGGGGCGATGATCCATTCCACCAGCCATGGCATCATCAGTTCCATGACGATGGTGATGATCATCAAGGCGGAGAAGAGGACGCCGAAAACCTCTTCCGAAAAGCGCTTGGCGCCCTCGACGCCGTTCGCCTCGATCTCTTTCGAAAACAGCGGCACGAAGGCGGCGTTGAAGGCACCCTCGGCAAACAGCCGGCGGAAGAGGTTCGGGAAGCGGAACGCCGCATAAAAGACGTCGGCCATCGGGCCGGTGCCAAGCGCTGCCGCCATGAAGGTTTCGCGCGCAAAACCGAAAATCCGGCTGCCGAGGGTCGCTCCGCCGACTGTCGCGAATTTCCGGACTAGGCTCATCGAGAAAGGCTCATCGGACGGAACTCATACGCTGGCCTTGGACTTGCGCGGCTGGGACGACTGGTCCGGATTGGGGGCCGGCGCGATCATGCCCATCGGCATGCCGCTTCGCAGTTCGTCCTCCTGCTCGGACATCACAGCCTTCAGGCGCGCGGCGATATTGCCCTGGCGGTTCTCGTTGACGACCTTCTGGCCGACGAGATCGGTGACATAGAAGGTATCGATGACCTTTTCACCGAAGGTGGTGATGCGTGCCGAATGGATGTCGAGCGAGAGATCGGCGAGCACGGCGGTGATATCCGCCAGCAGGCCGGTGCGGTCGAGGCATTCCACCTCGATGACCGTGAACTTGTTCGACAGGCCGTTCGAGAGAATGACCGACGGCGGAATGGTGAAGGTCTTGTTGCGTTTGCGGGACTTGGCACGCGTCGCGATGACTTCCGGCAGGCGCTTCTTGCCCGACAGCACGTCCTCGATCATCCGGCTGATCGTGCCGGCGCGGCGCAATTCGTCCTCGTCCACCGGGAATTCCCGGTTGATCAAAATGGTGTCGAGTGCCCGTCCGTCCGAGGTCGTGAAGATCTGCGCATCGGCGATGTTGGCGCCCGCCGCAGCGCAGGCACCGGCAATGATCGACAGCAAGCGGGGATGGTCCGGCGCCAGGACGGTGATCTCGGTGATGGCGTGGAAACTGTCGGTCCTCACCATGGTGGCAAGTGCCTGGCCTGCCTTGTCCGTGTCTCGGAGGAACCTCGTGTGACGAACCTGGTCGTCCAGCGAGACCGACAGGAGATAGGGCTGGTAATGCAGTTTCGAATAGGTGCGGCGGTCCTTGGCGCTCCAGTCGGCCAATGCCTTGACGAGCTCTTCCTCGGCGACCTTGGCGCGCTCCTTGCGCGATACCTCGGAAAAGCCGCCCGATAGCAGTAGCTCGGTCTCGTAATAGAGCGTGCGCAGCAGCTGGCCTTTCCAGCCGTTCCACACACCCGGGCCGACGGCGCGGATATCGCATATGGTCAGGATCAAGAGCAGCTTCAGCCGGTCCATCGACTGCACCTTTTCGGCGAAGTCGGTGATCGTCTTGCGGTCGTGCAGGTCGCGGGTCTGGGCCGTCATCGACATCAGGAGATGCACTTCGATCAACCAGACCACGAGTTCGGTCTGCTTGGCATTGAGGCCGAGACGCGGGCAAAGCTTGCGCGCGATGCGGGCGCCTGCGATCGAATGATCCTCCTGGCGGCCTTTGGCAACGTCGTGCAGCAGCACGGCGACATAAAGCGCCTCGCGCTCTTCGACGCTCGGCATCACCTTGTTGGCGAGCGGGTGGATATCGGCAGCCTTGCCCTTGTCCACTTCCGAGAGCGCCTCGACCGAGCGGATCAGATGCTCGTCGACGGTATAGTGATGATACATGTTGAACTGCATCATCGCGACCACCTTGCCGAATTCCGGAATGAAGCGGCCGAGCACGCCCGCCTCGTTCATCCGGCGCAGCATCAGCGCGGGATCACGCCGCGAGGTCAGCATCGAGAGGAAAAGCCGGTTGGCCTCCTCGTTCTCGCGGACATCGTTGTCGATCAGCGAGAGCGAGCGGGTCATGCGCTTCAGCGCATCGGGATGGAGTTCCAGCCCGTTGATATCGGCCACATGGAAGAAGCGGATGATATTGACCGGATCGCGCTTGAAGACGTTCGGATCGGCAAGCGTGATGCGGCCGCGGTCCACCACGAATTCCACGGTGCCGGGGATCTTGTGAAGGCGTTTGGTGAAGCGTGAGATGACGCGGTTGGTGAGGCCGGGTGCCGCCTTCGCCTGCTGCTCCTCCAGCGCGGCGCAGAGAATGCGGGTCAGATCGCCGACATTCTTCGACACGAGGAAATAGTGCTTCATGAAGCGCTCGACGGCGGAGAGGCCGGGGCGCGAGTGATAACCGAGGCTTTCTGCGATCTCGCGCTGGATATCGAAGGAGAGACGCTCCTCGGCCTTGCCGGTCAGGAAATGCATCTGGCAGCGCACCGCCCAAAGGAAGTCGTCAGCCTTTTCGAACGAGCGCGCTTCCTCGCGGGAAAGAACGCCCACCTTGACGAGTTCCGTTGTTTCGCGAACCCGATAATAGTATTTCGCGATCCAGAAGAGGGTATGAAGATCGCGCAGTCCGCCCTTGCCTTCCTTGACGTTG
This sequence comes from Neorhizobium tomejilense, assembly GCF_964254135.1. Taxonomy (NCBI): domain Bacteria; kingdom Pseudomonadati; phylum Pseudomonadota; class Alphaproteobacteria; order Hyphomicrobiales; family Rhizobiaceae; genus Neorhizobium; species Neorhizobium tomejilense. The sequence continues at coordinate 28,764 of NZ_CAXUSO020000001.1, read as the reverse complement.
GGCTCGACCAGATAGCGCGTATCGCCGGCCTTCTCGTGGCGATTGTCGCGCTCGGCCAGCTTGGCGGCGATGAATTCCGGACCGGTATCGGCGACGATCTCCTTGTCGAAACGGCTCTCGAGGTCGTTCACCAGCGCCTCGCGGCCGCAGATGTAGCGGCTTTCGAGAATGGCGGTGCGGATCGTCATGTCCGTCTTGGAAAGACGGATGCATTCTTCGACGGTGCGGGTCGCATGACCGACCTTGAAGCCCATGTCCCATAGCACATAGAGCAGGAACTCGACGGCCTTGCGCATGGTCTCCGTATTTCGGGGGGGCAGCAGGAACAGGAGATCGATGTCCGAACCAGGTGCCAGCGTATCGCGGCCGTAACCGCCGACGGCCGCCACGGCGATATCCGTGCCCTCGCTATAGAGGCCCTCGGCAATCGTCTCGTAGAGAACGCGGATCAGCTGATCCTGTAGCCAGGAGATGCGGCGGGCGCAATTCAGCCCGCTGCCGTCCTTGGAAAGGAGCTGGCGGGCCTTTTCGCGGCCCTCGACGCTTGCCCGGCGCAGCAACGGCAGAAGCGCCGCCCGCAATTCGAGCTGGGGGCGATCCTTGTCCTTGACGATCGCCCTGCAATCGGCCCGAAGACGGGCCACGTCGAGAAGTTCAGAAAAATCGATGTCGTGTCTGGCCATGTTATCCTGCCGGTGCCCGGCCTGCGGAGGGAGGCTATAATCGTTTTGAGGCACCTTGACCAACGATTATCATCATCGGACGTTTCAAAGTTGTTGCTTCCTGCGTCGAAGTTCAAGCCGATGTTTTTCTGGCACCGGCGTCTTGCGCGGCCCTTGCCTCCGCCCTCCACTGCTTGGGGTTCGTCCCCGTCACCCGACGAAATTCCCGATTGAAGTTCGATTTCGTCGAAAATCCGACGTCCAGCATAATCTGGATCACCGTCCGCTCGGTTTCCTGCAGAAGGCGGCAGGCTTCGGCGACGCGGCGGTCGTTGACGAACTGCGAGACATTCAGCCCGGTCATCCGATTGACGGCGGCAGAGACCTCACGGGCCGGAAGCCTCGCCTTGCGGGCGAGCTTTGCGAGGCTCAGGTCCTCGCTCCTGTAAAGCTCCCCCTCCTCCAGGGCCGCTTCGATACGGGATAGCGTGGCCTTGTCTTCTTCAGTCGGCTTGAGTGCGGGGGAAACGGCACTTGGTTTGGGCGGGGAGAAATCGGGGGCGAAATAATAGACAATCACGGCGGCTATCGCCGCGAGGTTCATCATTGTGACAGCCAACGGTACATCGCCGGCGCCGTAGATATCGGTGTAAACCGCCAATGCGGCATCGCTGACGGCGAAAAACAGCATCAGGCCCGCGGTCAATCGGGCGGCGCGCACGGCTGGGCGAACCCGCTGCAGGGAGGCCTCCGCCATCACGTCGTCGCCGCCCGAAAGGGTCAGACGGTAAAGCGCGACGCCATAGGCGAAAAAGATCACCAGCAGCAGCGGGTCGACAAGATCACGGAAGAAGCCAACCGCCACGGCCACGACACAGGGCACCGCGGCGTGCAACCAGGGCCGATCGAGGGGTTTTGCGGTCAGGCCGCGGAACGCCAGGAAGGCAAGCGGCGGCATAATGGACGCGGTGATCGGCAGTAAGGGCACCAATCCATTGACGCCGTAGCCGAAGCGCAGCCCTACGCCGACGCCCTGAAATGCATAAAGCACAAGGAAGGCATGGAAATAACGCCGCGTGCCGGGCAGTTCGACGCCCTTCAGGCTGCGATAAAGCGTCAGCGCGAAGACGAGACCGGCAAGAAAAGGCAAGGGAACGGACAACACGCAGGATACCCGATGAAACGGCCTCGATCATGATCTCGGAGGCCTTTATCACGTTCCGGGTCGAAAGGCAGGTGGGTCGACTGCTTTGATGCGGCACATCAACGGAAACCGCTGTCGAAACGTCAGGCCTTGAGCTGCTTCTTCAGCGCGTAGAGCGCCTCCAAGGCTTCGCGCGGGGTCATGTCGTCCGGGTTGATGGCCTTCAGTGCATCCTCGACCTTGGAAGGCCCGGCGCGCTTGGCTTCTTCGCGGCGGACCGCGACCTGGAACAGCGGCAGGTCGTCGATCAGCTGGCTCGCGGGGTTCTTGCGGTCGGAATCCTCGAGTTTGGTCAGCACGTCGCGGGCGCGGGCGACTACAGAGTCGGGAAGACCCGCCAGCCGCGCGACCTGGATGCCGTAGGAGCGATCGGCAGCACCGGGGCCGACTTCATGCAGGAAGATCACCTCGCCATCCCATTCCTTCACCCGCATCGTGGCGTTGGAAAGCCGGTTCAGCTTTTCGGAGAGCACGGTCAGCTCATGGAAGTGGGTGGCGAAGAGGCCTCGGCACCTGTTCGCCTCGTGCAGGTGCTCGACCGCCGCCCAGGCGATCGACAGGCCGTCGAAGGTCGCCGTGCCGCGGCCGATCTCGTCGAGGATGACCAGCGAACGATCGCTCGCCTGATTAAGGATGGCGGCGGTCTCGACCATCTCCACCATGAAGGTGGAGCGGCCGCGGGCCAGATCGTCCGAAGCGCCGACGCGCGAAAAAAGCCGGTCGACGATGCCGATATGGGCGGAGACCGCAGGCACGAAGGAACCCATCTGCGCGAGGATGGCGATCAGCGCGTTCTGACGCAGGAAGGTCGACTTACCACCCATGTTCGGACCGGTGAGCAGCCAGAGCGCCCCGAACTCGCCGCCACTATGCGGCGAGAGATCGCAATCATTGGCGATGAACGGGCCGACGGACTGTCTGCGTAGCGCCTGTTCGACCACGGGGTGGCGGCCGCCCTCGATCGCGAACATGCGGGAGGCATCCACGACCGGCCGACGATAGCTCCACTCGTCGGCGAGCATGGCAAGAGCCGCAGCGACATCGATCACAGCCAGCGCCCGGGCGCCGGCCTTGATCGCCTCTGCCTCCGAGGTCACTGCTGCGACCATCCTGTCGAAGGCTTCGAGCTCGATGGTCAGCGCCTTGTCGGCGGCATTGGCGATGCGGCTTTCGAGATCGGCAAGTTCTGTCGTCGTGAACCGCATGGCACTCGCCATGGTCTGACGATGGATGAAGCGCGCCTTGCCTTCCGGCGTATCGGTCATCGTGCCGGAATTGCCGGCCGTCACCTCGATGAAATAACCGAGCACGTTATTGTGCTTGATCTTCAGCGACTTGATGCCGGTCTCCTCTGCATATTGGAGCTGGAGCGCGGCGATGACCCGGCGCGACTGGTCGCGCAACGCCCGCACCTCGTCCAGTTCCGAATGAGCGCCATCGGCGAGGAAGCCCCCGTCGCGCTTCAGAAGCGGCAGTTCCTGCGCCAGCATGTTGCCGAGCATGGATTCCAGATGAAGCGGCAAGGCCTTCAGGTCGTCGAGGGCCTGCCCCAGTTCCTCGGGCAGCATGGCCCTGTCGAGAAAGCCCGCGACACCGCGGGCCGCTTCCAGCCCCTGCAGGATACTGCCGAGATCGCGCGGGCCGCCGCGGTCGAGCGCCAGGCGCGACAGGGCGCGCGGCATGTCCGGCACATGCTTCAGGCCGGAGCGCAGTTCACCGCAAAGCGACGGCTCTTCAAGCAGGAAGGAGATGGAATCGAAACGCCGGTTGATGCGGTCGGGATCCGTCAGCGGCGACATCAGCCGTTCAGCGAGCAGGCGAGCCCCGCCGCCGGTCACCGTGCGATCGATCGCCTTCAGGAGCGTACCCTCACGCTCGCCCGACAAAGTCTTGGTCAGTTCCAGGTTGCCGCGGGTCGCGGGGTCGATGAACAGCGTCGAGGCGCCGCTTTCGCGCTCGGGGCGTCCGAGCGGCGGACGTTCGGCGATCTGGGTCTTTTCCACATAAGCGACGGCGGCAGCGGCAGCGGCGAGCTCGGCGCGCGAAAAATTGCCGAACCCGTCGAGCGTGCCGACGCCGAAATAACGGGTGATGCGGCCCTCGGCGCTGGCGCTGTCGAAGAGCACGGACGGCTGCGGGACCGCGACCTTGCCGAGCACGTCGAAGACGGGCTTCAGCTCAGCGTCGTGAAACATCGTATCCGGCAGGATCAGTTCGCGCGGTTCGATGCGCAGGATATCGGCAAGCAGCCGCGACTGATCGGTCTCCGCCAGCCGGAAGACACCGGTCGAGATATCGATCCAGGCGAGCGCCAGAAGCGGTTCGGCGGCACCCTTGATGCGGGCAAGCGCCATCAGGTAGTTCGACTCGGAGGGCGAAAGGAGCTTTTCCTCGGTAATCGTGCCCGGCGTCACCAGCCGGACGACGTCACGCTTCACCACCGATTTCGAGCCGCGCTTCCTGGCCTCCGCCGGGTCTTCCACCTGTTCGCAGACGGCGACGCGGAAACCGAGCGAGATCAGCTTCTGCAGATAGTCGTCGGCAGCGTGCACCGGAACGCCGCACATCGGGATTTCGCGGCCGAGATGCTGGCCGCGCTTGGTGAGCGTGATGCCGAGTGCACGGGACGCATCGACCGCATCCTCGAAGAAGAGCTCATAAAAATCGCCCATGCGGTAGAAGAGCAGCGAACCCGGATTGTTCGCCTTGATCTCGATATATTGCTCCATCATCGGCGTTGCCGACGCGCGACTTTCCTCCGAGGCAAGCTCGGCAGTATTCAGGGCTTCGATGGGGAATCTTTCAAACTGGGTCACGGAACCGATTTTTTGTTGCGCGCTGGAACTTGCGACACTATCGATGAAGGCACCTGAAAGACAACATCTGCCGCGGCCTAGAGGACGGCTGCCCACAAAAAGCTGGAGGAGACATGCCTGCTAAGGACAAGGCCACGGGGAAGGCCGCACGTGCGCGGGCTTCCGTGACTGAACAGGAAGCACTCGATTTCCATTCGGAAGGCCGCCCGGGTAAACTCGAAATCAATCCCACCAAGCCGATGGCCACCCAGCGCGATCTGTCGCTCGCCTATTCGCCTGGCGTTGCCGTCCCGGTCCTGGCAATCGCCGCAAACCCGGCAACCGCCTATGACTACACGACGCGCGGCAACATGGTGGCCGTCATCTCCAACGGCACGGCGATCCTCGGCCTCGGCAATCTCGGAGCGCTTGCCTCGAAGCCGGTGATGGAAGGCAAGGCCGTGCTGTTCAAGCGCTTCGCCGACGTCGATTCCATCGACCTTGAAGTCGATACGGAAAATGTCGACGAGTTCATCAACTGCGTGCGGTTCCTCGGCCCCTCCTTCGGCGGCATCAATCTCGAGGATATCAAGGCGCCGGAATGTTTCATCATCGAGAGCCGCCTGCGCGAGTTGATGGACATCCCGGTCTTCCATGACGACCAGCACGGCACTGCAATCATCGCCGCCGCCGGCCTGATCAATGCGCTGGAACTGACCGGCCGGGACCTCAAGACCACCAAGCTCGTCTGCAACGGCGCCGGTGCTGCGGCAATCGCCTGCGTCGAACTCATCAAGGCGATGGGCTTCAATTCCGAAAATGTCATTCTCTGCGACACCAAGGGCGTCATCTATCAGGGCCGCACCGAAGGCATGAACCAGTGGAAGTCCGCCCACGCAGTGAACACTGCCAAGCGGACCCTCGCCGAGGCCATGAAGGACGCGGATGTCGTGTTGGGCCTTTCCCAGAAGGGCGCCTTTACCGAAGAGATGATCCGCTCCATGGCCGAAAGGCCGATCATTTTCGCGATGGCCAACCCCGATCCGGAAATCACGCCGGAAGAAGTCGCCCGCATCCGCGACGACGCAATCATGGCGACCGGCCGTTCGGACTATCCGAACCAGGTCAACAACGTGCTCGGCTTCCCCTATATCTTCCGTGGCGCGCTCGATGTGCGGGCCAGCCAGATCAACGACGCGATGAAGATCGCCGCCGTCAACGCGCTCGCCAATCTCGCCCGCGAAGACGTGCCTGACGATGTTGCCGCCGCCTACCAGGGCAACCGCCCCCGTTTCGGGGCGCAATACATCATCCCGGTCCCGTTCGATCCGCGCCTCATCTCGGCGATCCCGGTCGCCGTTGCCGAAGCGGCGATGGAAAGCGGCGTCGCCCGCAAGAACATCGCCGATCTTGCCGCCTACGCCTCGGAGCTCTCCGCCCGCCGCGATCCGATCGCGGCGACGACACAAGGCATCTACGAGCGCGTCCGCCGCTTCCCGAAACGCGTCGTCTTTGCTGAGGCCGAAGAAGAACAGGTCATGCGCGCGGCGATTTCCTTCACCAACCAGAAGCTCGGCACTGCCATCCTTCTCGGTCGTGACGACGTCATCCGCGCAACGGCGGAAAAGGCCGGCATCGATCTCGACCGTCCCGGCATCGAGGTCGTCAATGCACGCCTCTCCAATCGTGTCGATGCCTATATCGACCACCTCTATGCCCGCCTGCAGCGCGAAGGCTTCCTCCACCGCGATGTCCAGCGCCTTATCCACAACGACCGCAACCATTTCGCCGCGACCATGGTCGCCATCGGCGACGCGGATGCGATGGTGACCGGCACGACCCGCAATTATGCAACGGCGCTCCAGGACGTCCGCCGCTGCATCGATCCGAAACCGGGGCACAAGATAATCGGCGTATCGCTGGTGATCGCGCGCGGCAGAACGATTTTTGTCGCCGACACCGCCGTCCACGACATGCCGAACGCCGAGGATCTCGCCGACATCGCCGTCGAAGCCGCCCGCGTCGCAAAGCGGATGGGGTATGAGCCGCGTGTCGCACTCGTTGCCTATTCGACGTTCGGGCAGCCGATCGGCGAACGGTCGGAGCGGGTTCGCGAGGCGGTCAAGATCCTCGACCAGCGCCGCGTGGATTTCGAATATGACGGCGAAATGGGTGCGGATGTGGCGCTCAACTCGCACCGGATGGAGCAATATCCGTTCTGCCGGCTCTCGGGCACAGCCAACGTGCTGGTCATGCCGGCGATCCATTCCGCCTCGATCTCGACCCGCATGCTGCAGGAACTCGGCGCTTCGACGGTGATCGGCCCGCTGCTTGTCGGTCTCGACAAGTCCGTGCAGATCACCTCGATGGGTGCGAAGGACAGCGACATCGTCAACATGGCGGCAATCGCGGCTTACAACGCCGGGACGTGAGTTTCTTGTAAACAGGACCCAAGTGGACTAAGTTCAGTGAACTAAGTCCACTTGGAGACTTGCTCCGTGAAAACCGTCAACATCCATGAAGCCAAGACGCATTTGTCGCGCCTCGTCGAAGAGGCTGCGAAGGGCGAAGCGTTCGTCATCGCCAAGGCCGGCAAGCCGATGGTGAAGGTCGTGCCGCTGGAGGAAGCGCCCGTAGGGGAACCGAAAAAGAAGCGTAGGGTCGGCTTTCTGAAAGGCCAGATCTCGGTTCCGGACGACTTCGACACGATGTTCGCCAAGGAGATCGAAGACATGTTCTATGGCGAGCACAAGTGAGGATTCTTCTCGATTCGCACCTTCTTGTGTGGATATCCGAAGAGTCGCCAAGGTTGCCTAAAATCGTCGAGCGCCTTTTGGAAGATGGCGAACACCGTTTCTTTTTCAGCGCCGCAAGCCTCTGGGAACTTGCAATCAAGAGCGCACTCGGAAAGAGCGATTACCACGTTGATGTCATGCAGCTCTATTCCGAGTTGCTGGACAACGAATATGAAGAGCTCCCCCTGAGCAGCCGGCACGCTTTTGCCTTGGCGGGCCTGCCTCCCATCCACAAAGACCCATTCGACCGGATGCTGATCGCGCAGAGCATTTCGGAAGGCATGCTGCTGCTAACCTCGGATGAGACGATCGCGCGATATAACGGAACGATTCAGCTTGTAAGATAATTTCGCCGTGTGGGCAGAGGCCGTCATTTTAGCGGATAACTCAGCTCGCGAACCGTCCCGCGTCGGCGCCGAAGTGGGTGATGTAGCGGTCCGAGATCGAGGCGATCGGCAGGACGATCAGCACGTCGGTGGTGTTGAATGCGTGGTCGATGACCGCACCGTCGCCTACCATTGCACCGAGGCGCAGATATCCCTTGATCAGCGGCGGCAACAGGGAGAGTGCCTTGCGGGTGTTGACGCCCTCCATCGGCATCAAGTCCATCGAGCGATAGAGTTCCGGCAGTGCCGAAACCGCCCAATCGCCCTTGGTCGAGACCGTGTGGTGCAGGAAAGACAGCGCCATGGCGTGTTCTTCGGGCGAAACGCCCGGGAAGGATGCGCAACCGAACATCGCGTTCATGCCGTGCTTCAGCGAATAGGCCCAATTGCCCTGCCAGAGCAGTTCGACGGTGCGCTTGGTGCGATAGTCCGGCAGCACGCAGGAGCGGCCGAGCTCCATGAACTGTTTGTCGGGGTGACGCGCAAGCAGCGGCTCGATGTCGAATTCCGACGCCGAATAGAAGCCGTTATTGGCCAGCGCCACTTCCTGGCGCAGCAGGCGGTAGGTGCCGACGATCTGATCTTCGATATCACCCTCGATTGCGTTGTCGACGACCAGAAGGTGGTCGCAGATCGCATCAAAGGCGTCGACGTCGCGGCGGCGGCGCATGGCGTCCGGGCTCAAGGTCGCGTGCATTTCTTCAACGAAGACGCGATAGCGAACCGCCTGCGCGGCATCGATCTCACGCTCGCTGCGGGCAAGCCGCGTTTCGAGCGTGCCAATGCGGCCGAAGACATCGCCGCTTACCGGAGCAGAGGCCGGCGCCTGGGTTGTTTCAGGTATCACTTCACGGTTCAGGAGTTCGATTGCCAAGGTGATTCTCCCCGTCCCGGTTCGATCACCGCCTTAAATCACTTCTCTGCGACAAGAACGTGACATTCGCTGTCACAATAGGTTCCAGGGATGGTCGCGTCAACGCGCCTGTTGGCGCTCGGTGGAGAGAACTCCCAAAATTCGAACCTCCTCCAGAAGCGTCAGCGGATCGACCGGCTTTGCGAAGACGCGGCTGGCCCCGTTCAGAAGCACCTCGCGATGCGTCGCTTCGCGGCTCTCGCCTGTCAGCACGATCACCGGGACCAGAGGCCGGGCGCCCTCCTGCTCCTTGGCACGCAGCGCCGCCAGGAGATTGAAAACATCTCCTCCGGGCATGTACATGTCGGAAATGATGAGATCGAGCGGCATGTCCCGGTTGAGTACAGTCTCGATCAGCGTCGGGAAATCGTCGACGAGACGGACCCGATGTCCGGCCTTTGTCAGAACCGAACGGATGATCAGCGCGTTGACGGGGTCGTCCTCACCGAGCAGCACGTCGAGCCCTTCGCCATGTTTTTCGATAACGGGCGGTGGCGGCAGGGCCTGGTTGTCGTTCAGCGCGTCGCGTGTGCCGAAGCCGCGCAGGCGGCCGCTCAAGACATCGATCAGGGATTTTTCCCGGAGCGGCCGGATAAGCCAGGCGTCGAAGAAATCCTGCGGCTGTGAGGCGCGTTCCTCGGGGTTGACGAGCAGGATGCGGTGGAGCGGCGCATGCGCCTTTTCATTGGCATAATCGGAGGCCAGCCGGTGATCGACGATCAGGTCGGTATAGGGCAGCGGGCCTGTTTCGGCGCGGTCGATCAGCATCTGGGCGTCGGCCGTGTTGGCGACGTGCCGGCAGCGGCCGCCAAGCGTTTCGATCGTCGCGACCGTCGCCTTGGCGGCAGGTCCTTCCGGGGCCAGAAGCAGAACCCGGGACATGGCCAGCAACTGGTTGCGTTCACCGGTACCCGATTGCGCCGTTTCCGCGAAATGCAGAGGGAATCGGATCGTGAACGTGCTGCCGGCCCCCTTCTGGCTGGCGACGGAAAGAGATCCGCCGAACTCCGTCAGAATGCGCGAGGCGATGCCGAGACCTAGACCGGTGCCGCCGCTGCGGGCCTCGGCGGAACCTGCCTGCTCGAATTCGCCGAAAACCCGCGTCAGTTCATCGGCCGCCATGCCGGGACCGGTATCGATGACGGCAATGGCGACGTTGCCTTCTTCGACCGCCGCCCGTACCAGCACCCCGCCATGGGCGGTGAATTTCACCGCATTGCCGATAACATTGAAAAGCACTTGCCGGATGCGGCCCGGATCGAGATCGAGAAGATCGGGGAGATCGGCAGTCATCGTCGCGGCGATCTCGATGCGTTTCTCGTGGGCGCGCGGCGCCAGCATCTCGACGACGTTTTCGATGAGGTGGCGGAGATTTTCCGCCCGGTTGTTGAGCCGGAAGCGGCCGGCTTCCAGCGTCGAATAGTCGAGCAGGTCTTCGACGAGCTGCGCCAGCGCATAACCGGACTGGCGAATGCCGCTTAGATAGTTCTGCTGTTCCGCCGTCAGCTTGGTCTGGCCGAGAAGATGGGTCATGCCGAGAATGCCGTTGAGCGGCGTGCGGATTTCGTGGACGACGGTGGCGATCTGCCGGGATTTCGCAGCGCTGGCCGCCTCGGCATTCTTCAACGCATGCTGGAGCCGGGGAACCGTGCGCTGGCGGCGCCACTCGGATATCCGGGAAAAGAGCGAGGCAAAGACGCTGCGCGGCGCCCTCTTTTCTTCATCCTGCAGCAATCCCAATGCGGGCACGACCTTTTCCGCCGCCGGTTCGGCCATATCGGCCGCGGCGGGAGACGCGAACGCCTTCGAGATCCGTTCATGTATGTCGGCGATATCTCGCATTGGGAAAGACTAACCGGGTTTCTTTCCCAATTCTTAGAGCAATCAGGTAAAATTTTACTGATCGGCCTTTTTCGGGCCGAACAGCTCGTCGAGGATGACCAGGCCTGCCCCGATGGTGATGAAACTGTCCGCCAGATTGAAGACCGCGAAGGACCACGTCTCGGTGTGAAACAGGATGTAGTCGATCACGTGGCCATAGGCGAAGCCGTCGATCAGGTTGCCGATCGCGCCGGCAATGATCAACGCGAAGCCGCTGTGGGCGAAAGGACGATCCTTCGGGGTGCGGCGCCAGAGCCAGAGCACGAAGGCGACGATCAGCACCCGCATGCCGACGATGAATTCCCGCTCCATGCCCGACAGCAGGGAAAAGGCGACGCCGAGATTGTAGGTTCGGTAGAGCGCCAGCACCGGCAGAAGCGGCACTGCCTCCTGCATCGGAAGATAATTCTCGACGGCGATCTTCACCGCCTGATCGAGAATGACGGCAATGACGATGACGATCAGAGCCACCAGGGGCCGCGAAAGAAGGACTACGCGTGCGGTCATTTCTTCTCGTCCAGGGTCAGCAGGTGGCGGCGGGCCTCGAAGAGCATCACGGCGGACGCGACGGCGAGGTTGAGCGAGTCCGCCCTGCCCTGCTGAGGAATGCGAACGGTGCGATCGGCAGCCCTGGCGAGGCTATCCGGCAGGCCGGACTGCTCGTTGCCCATCAGCAGCACGACCGGCTTTTTCGAGTAATCCACGGTGCGATAATCGACGGCGCCGGCGAGATGGGTCGCCACGACCTGGGTGCCGGAACGCTTCTGCCAGATCAGGAATTCTTCCGGCGAACATTTGACGACCGGTACCGCGAAGACCGAGCCCATGGTGGCACGCACGGTTTCCAGCGAAAACGGGTCTGTGCATTCGCCGACCAGGATTACCCCGGTCGCGCCTGCCGCATCGGCGGTGCGGATGATGGTGCCGAGATTGCCGGGATCGCGCACGCGGTCGAGCGCGACCAGCGTCTCGTCCCTGCCCGGCTTCAGATCGTCGAGCCTTTTCCAGCGCTGCTCGAAAATGCCGACGACCATCTGCGGATTGTCGCGGCGGGTGACCGACGAGAGCACCTTCTCGCTGACTTCCAGCACGAGGCCGCCATGGGCGACCGTCTTTGCCGCCACCTGCTCGACAAGCGTCTTGCCCTTGGCCGCCTTGGCATAGACCAGCGTACGGATTTCCCAGCCGAGCTCCAGCGCGTCGATGACGAGCTTCAGGCCTTCGGCCATGAAGGTGCCGCTCTCTTCGCGGTCCCTCTTGTTGGTGAGCGCCTTGATGTCCTTGATGATCGGATTGGAAAGCGAGGTGACTTCCTTCACCTGGCCGACCCGCCGTGGTCCGGACTTCTGAAAATCGTCGTTCATGCCGGCACCCAGCGACTGAAAAGGGAAGTGGAAAGCGCACGGCCCGGCGTTTTGCCGTCCAGCCCCGCCTCGCGGATGACGAGTTCGCCCGATTCCACGGCGCCGCCGGCGCCGCGCATCGTCTCGCGCATCAGTTCATGGATGGAATAGAAGCTGGCGCGGATGGAATAAGCGGTCAGGACAAGGCCGATCGCCTTCGGTGACAACAGCTCGCGGCAGATGTCGAGCATCAGCGGCAGATGATCGAAAAGCTGCCAGACTTCGCCGTTCGGGCCGCGGCCGAATTTCGGCGGATCGGTGAGGATGATGTCGTAGCGGTTGCCGCGACGCTCCTCGCGCAGGATGAACTTCATCGCATCCTCGCAGATCCAGCGGATCGGCGCCTTGTCGAGGCGGGCGAGCGATTGGTTCTCGCGCGCCCAGCCGATCGCCTTCTTGGAAGCGTCGACATGGGTGACTTCCGCCCCGGCAGCCGCCGCGACCAGCGATGCGACGCCTGTGTAGCCGAACAGGTTCAGCACCTTCACCGGCCGCTTCGCCTCCTCGATGCGGTTCTTCATCCACTCCCAGTGAACGATCTGCTCCGGGAAGACGCCGACATGGCGGAAGGACGTGAAGCGGCCGAGAAAATCGGTGCCGAGCAGCGACAGCGGCCAGGTTTCGCCAAGCGCTTCCTTGGTAAACCGCCAGCGGCCCATGCCGTCCTCGTCCGTGTCGCCGGTGAAGAGCGCATCCGCCTTTTCCCAGACGTGGGCGGGAAGAGACGGTTGCCAGAGCGCCTGAGCTTCCGGCCGGACAATGCGATAAGGGCCGTATTGCTCGAGTTTGAGCCCGTTGCCGCTATCGATCAGGTGAAAGTCACCGGCACCGGACGATTCGAGAATGATCGGCACGCGCTCCGGCGGCCGCTCGCCGCTGCGCGGCAAAAGCGGACGGGTTTCCGCCGGTACTGCGGCCGGCGCGGGTTTGGCGGCCCTTTCCGGCGGCCGTGGGGCCTGCCTGACTGCCGCCGGTTTTGCGGTGGCGTGCCCGCGGGAGGACCGGTTGCCCGCCTCGCTCCGGGCTTTTTCACCCGGCCGCCTTTCCTTGTTCTTCAATACGTTCATCCGCCTGGATTTTGAGACTTGCGGCAGCAGATAGCATTTGCTCGCCATTCTTCAAAGCCGGGGAGCCGATGGCGGCGTGTTTTATTGATGACCCGGCCTGTCCGCCTTTTGTCCCCCTTGGCAAAGATCACCACCCTTGCAATAAGGCTAGCAACGGCGGATGGAGGATCATCGCATGGATATGGGCGGCGAAGAACGTATTGCAGCACCCCGCGAAGTGGTCTGGGCGGCGTTGAACGACCCGGAAATCCTTCGCCAGTGCATCCCGGGTTGCCAGACGCTCGAACAGAAGTCTCCGACCGAACTCTCCGCGACCGTCAAGCTGAAGGTCGGTCCGGTTTCGGCGAACTTTTCCGGCGAAGTGACACTTTCGGACATCAACCCGCCGGAAAGCTACACGATATCGGGCGAGGGCAAGGGCGGCATCGCCGGTTTTGCCAAGGGCTCCGCGACCGTCACTCTGGTCGAAGACGGCAGTGATACGCTGCTGCGCTACTCCACAAAGGCTCAGGTGGGCGGCAAGATCGCGCAACTCGGCTCGCGGCTGATCGATTCTACGTCGCAGAAGCTCGCCGGCCAGTTCTTCGCGGATTTCAACAAGGCCGTGGTCGCCAAGGCCGCGCAAGCCTGATCCAGCCCGCCTTACTTTACCTGGAAGGAAGTTGGGTCGAGGCCGGGCGTCCAGCGACGACGGCCTTGTGTTCGTTCTGCCACCGGACCGCTTCGCGCGCTTCGACACGAGCCTGCTTGCGGTGCTTGCCCTGGCTCCACCAGGTCACGAACGAGCCGATGAACAGCCCGATCAGCAAGGCCAGGAACAGGAACAGGAAAAACGGTGCGCTCACCGCCAGCATGCCGTCGTCCGGCCGGAAGGGATTGAGCGCCAGGGTGACTGTCTGGCGGTTTGCGACGGCGAGCACGATCAGCACGATGCCGAGCGGCACGAAGACCACGAGCGAGACGATCTTTTTGAACTTGTCCATGTGAATCTCCGGCAGCAGACTGTCTGCTGTTTTACCAGCGTCTGTTGCAGAATAGGCGCGCTTTGTGGGGTTTCAAGGGCGACGGAAGCTGCGTCGAAGGGATCAATCTTCTTCGTCGTCAAGACCCGGATTCAGGCGCTCGCGCAGTTCCTTGCCTGTCTTGAAGAAAGGAACCCATTTTTCCTCGACGAAAACGCTCTCGCCGGTGCGCGGATTGCGGCCGGACCGGGAGGGACGGTTCTTGACGGAAAACGCGCCGAAGCCGCGCAGTTCGACACGATTTCCGCCTGCCAGGGCATCTGTGATCTCGTCGAGCACGGCATTCACGATGTTCTCGACGTCGCGGTGGTAGAGATGCGGATTGCGAGCCGCGACGATCTGCACCAGTTCTGACTTGATCACGGTTGCCCCCTGAAAAGTTTAGATTTTCAACCGCGCCCAACCTGCCAAACGGAGACAAGACCGTCAAGAAACAACTTGTCTGCGCCGAAGGTGCGAAGGGCGTCGGGAGTGATCGCCTGGCCGAAACCGGAAAGCTTGAACAACTCGCTGACGGCGCTCGCCAACCAGAAGGACGAGGAGGAATTACGCTCCTTCCAATCGACGACCGGCAGGTCCTTGGAAACGCCGCGCGATTCAAAATAGGCGCGGATGTCCTCCTCGCCGCCCAGCTTGTCGACAAGCTTGGCGCTGAGCGCCTGGCGGCCGGTAAAGATCGTGCCGTCCGCGAGCTTCAGAACCTCGTCGCGCGGCAGCTTGCGGCGATCGGCAACGAGATCGACGAACCAGGCGTAGCTGTCCATGACCATGTTGCGGATCATCGTCTTGGCTTCCTCGCTTGCCGGATGGAAGGGCGACGGCTCGGCCTTCAGCGGGGCAGACTTGATCTCCTGCAGAGAGACGCCGATCTTCTTCATCACCTCGTCGATCTGCGGGTATTGGAAGATCACCCCGATCGATCCGGTGATCGAGCTTTCGCCCGCGACAATCTGGTCGCCGGCCATGGCGACCATATAGCCGGCAGAGGCGGCCAACGTGCGTATATCGGAAACGACGGGCTTCTTTTCGGAAACCTTCCGGATCGCCTTGAAGATGCGCTCGCCGCCATAGGTCGTCCCACCCGGCGAAGAGATCGAGACGATCAGCGCCTTGGCCTGGCTGCTTTCGGCGATCTTGTCGAGGCGCTCCAGCAGATCCTTGTCATCCATGATCATGCCGGAGATTTGGATGCGGGCAACATGCGGCACCGCGGATCCGACACCGTCGCCGGCAACGACACGGTAAAGCGCGAACCCGATGCCGACGAGGAAAACAAGTGCGACGATCCGCCAGAAACTCAGCTTGCGGCGCAGGGAACGCCGGTCCGCAATTGCCATTTGATCCATAAAATCACCCTTCGAGCTGAACCGCCGTTGCTAAATAGGCTCTCTAGCGTGTTTTGCAGCAGACCACATCACGTTTTTATGTTGCCCATTATTGTTTGTTGATTGAATCAAAACCATATTGGCGGACAAAGCAAAGCTCACAACCGCTCCATCCGGCACAACCGGGATGAGAACGGAGATGGGCTAGTAAGGAACTATCCGGCACTCATGCTGCAGCATATTCGAAAAACGGCAGGCTTTACGTCGGCGCTGGAGCCGCGCCCGGATGCCTATCAGGCGGCGCTGGCGCATTCCGCCATCGTGCGCAGGCTCAAGATACTGCTGCCGATCCTGGCCGGCGTGATTTCGGCTGCCTTCATCGGGGTCTCGATCATCCGCGCCTATCTGCCGGAGAACCTCTCGATTGAAAACGCCCGAATCGAAAACGGCAAGATCGTCATGGAACGGCCGGCGATCTCTGGCCGCAACAAGGACGGCATCAGCTACTCGATGACCGCCAACCGCGCGCTGCAGGATATCCAGAACTCGAACATGATCACGCTCGAGGACGTCAAAGCCGCCGTTCCGGTCAACGACGACGTGATCGCGCGGGTGACCGCGACCGCCGCCGACTTCGACCGCGGCACCGACATGCTCGATCTCAACTCCCCGTTCGACGTCAATATGAGCAACGGGATCACCGCCCGCTTCAAGTCCGCGCACCTCGATATCAACGCGGGTGTGATGGAATCACCCGAGCACGTCGATATCTCCATGAAAGAAGGCTCTATTGTTGCAGAGTCTTTAAAGATAACGGATAAGGGGCGTACCATCACCTTCAAAGGCCAGGTTCGCCTCCATCTCGATCCAGCCACCATCCGCAACCAAGGCAAGTAGAGCCCGGCCGTCATGATCAATCGCCGCCTTCTTACACGCAATACCGCAGTTCTGATCGCGGCAGGATTTATCTCCTGTCTGGCAGCGACCGCACATGCCCAGACCACCACCAGCCAGATGGAAGGCCTGAAGCTTTCCGGCGACCAGCCGATCCAGATCCAGAGCGACCAGCTCGAGATCAAGGAGCAGGAAAAGAAGGCCTATTTTACCGGCAACGTCCAGGTCGTGCAGGGCACGACCACGATGAAGGCCGGCAAGATGACGGTTCTTTATACGGGTGAAGGTGGCTCGGTGACCTCAGGCAGCGCCAATATCGACAAGATCTTCCTTGACGAGACGGTATTCCTGACCTCGGGAACGCAGCAGGCGACCGCCGAGAAAGGCGAGTTCGACATGAAATCCCAGACCTTCGTGCTTTCCGGCAAGCAGGTCGTGCTCTCGGAAGGCCCCAACGTCTTCAAGGGTTGCAAACTCACCGTACTGATGGAAACCGGCCAGGCCAAGCTCGACGCCTGTGGCGGGCGTGTGGAAATCCTGCTCGACCCGAAATCGCGACCAAAGCAATAATAGACATTTGACGTGAAAATACCGTTCCTCCCCAGTCTGTCGGCAAGGAAGCCGTCCGCGCCCGAACCCTTCGTCGTACGCGATAAAGCGCGCTACGAAGGTACGCTGGTCGCGCATGGTCTTTCGAAGACCTACGATACCCGTCGCGTCGTCAACGGCGTGTCACTGGTCGTGCGCCGTGGCGAGGCCGTCGGGCTGCTCGGGCCGAACGGTGCGGGCAAGACGACTTGCTTCTACATGATCACCGGTCTGGTGCCGGTGGACGAAGGCATGATCGCGATCAACGGCAACGAAGTCACCCACATGCCGATGTATCGCCGCGCCCGCCTGGGCGTGGGTTATCTGCCGCAGGAAGCCTCGATCTTCCGCGGCCTGACCGTCGAGGAAAACATCCGCGCGGTGCTGGAAGTGCACGAGCCCGACAGGGACAAGCGGGAAAGCAAGCTCGACGAGCTGCTGGAAGAGTTCCACATCAGCCAGTTGCGGAAATCGGCGGCCGTGGCGCTTTCCGGCGGCGAACGCCGGCGCCTCGAAATTGCCCGGGCGCTTGCGACCGACCCGGCCTTCATGCTGCTCGACGAACCTTTTGCCGGCGTCGATCCCATTTCGGTCTCCGACATTCAGAACCTCGTACGCCACTTGACGGCGCGCGGGATCGGCGTTCTGATAACGGATCACAACGTCCGCGAAACGCTGGGCCTGATCGACCGGGCCTATATCATCCACGCGGGCGAAGTGCTGACGCATGGCCGGGCAGACGATATCGTCAACAACCCGGATGTTCGCCGTCTTTATCTCGGTGACAAGTTCAGCCTCTAGGCGCGAATTGGTCGTTGCAGCGTGACAAAGAAATTTACTTTCCCGCACTGCAGCGCTTGACCAAATCTTTCAAAAAAGCAATTCTTGTGCCAGATGCAAATTTGGCCTTGTGGGGCTCGGCGAAGTCGAGCGTCCACCACTCCATGACCGGGTGGTTCAAGGGGATTGCAGGGGAGTTTCGCGTCCGCCATGGGTTTATCCGCTAATCTTTTCCTACGCCAAACCCAATCGCTGGTGATGACGCCGCAGCTGATGCAATCCATCCAGCTGCTGCAGATGACGCATTTCGAGCTCAACCAGTTCATCGCCCAGGAAGTCGAAAAGAACCCGCTGCTCGAAATTACGTCAAGCGAGAGCGAAAACGACGCGGAAACAGGCTTCGACCCCGCCGACGACTTTGCCCCGACCGAAGGCCGCGAGAGTTCGGCAGCCGCCGAAGTCGACAGCGACTGGTATGAGGGCTCCTCCTCGATCAGCGCCGAGAGGCTCGGCGAAGGGCTCGATACGGGCTTCGAAAACGTCTTCCCGGACGACGGCCCGGTGCGGCGCGCCGATGCGCCGGAACTGCTCAGCCAGTGGAAATCCATGCCGGGCGGCGAGTCCGGCGAAGACTACGACCTGGATGATTTCGTCGCCGGCCAGGTGACGCTGCGCGACCACCTGAACCAGCAGATCCCCTTCCTGATCGTCGATGCGGCCAGCCGCCTGATTGCTCAGCATCTCGTCGATCAGCTCGACGAGGCGGGCTACATGCTGGGCGACATCGAGGAGATTGCCGCCCGCCTCGGCAGAAGCGCCGAGAATGTGGAAGCCATCCTGCACTCGCTGCAGACACTCGATCCGCCGGGCGTCTTTGCGCGATCGCTCAGCGAATGTCTGGCAATCCAGCTTCGGGAAAAGGACCGGCTCGACCCGGCCATGGATGCACTGATCAGACATCTGGATCTGCTCGGCAAACGCGACTTCGCCTCGCTTCGAAAGATCTGCGGTGTCGACGACGAAGACCTGATCGATATGCTTGGGGAAATTCGCGGCCTCAACCCGAAGCCCGGCGCGGGTTTCGAGCGCGGCATGTCGGAGACGATTTCGCCGGATATCGTCGTGCGGGCATCGCCCGACGGCGGCTGGATGGTGGAGCTCAATCCGGACACGCTGCCGCGCGTTCTGGTGAACCATACCTATTTCCAGACGGTCTCCAAGAACTGCCCGAAAAACGGCGACGATCACAATTTCCTTTCCGATTGCATGCAGAACGCCAACTGGCTGACGCGCAGCCTCGACCAGCGCGCCAAGACGATCATGAAGGTGGCGACCGAAATCGTCCGCCAGCAGGATGCCTTCCTGATGCACGGCGTCGACCACCTGCGGCCGCTCAACCTCAAGACCGTTGCCGAAGCGATCAAGATGCATGAATCCACGGTCAGCCGCGTCACCTCCAACAAATACATGCTGACGCCGCGGGGCCTGTTCGAACTCAAATATTTCTTCACGGTGTCGATCGGCTCGGCGGAGGAAGGCGGCGACAGCCATTCGGCGGAGGCCGTGCGCCACCGGATTCGCCTGCTCATCGCCCAGGAGACGCCGGAGGCGGTGCTTTCGGACGACGATATCGTAATCAGCCTGAAACGCGGCGGCGTCGAACTTGCGCGCCGGACCGTCGCCAAATACCGCGAGGCGATGAACATCCCCTCCTCCGTTCAGCGCCGCCGCGAAAAGCGTGCGATCGCCGGGGTCGCGGCATACTGAAACGCGGCCGAAACAGGCGGTTTTCCACAGGCCTACGCAGAAAACCCGAGACCGGCCGCCGTTGACATTTAAAACATCGGGCGCTAGAAGCCCGCCGCAACTGCACGGGACATGGCACGAAACCTATCCCATCATCCAGACAGGCATCGATTGCAGCAATTTAGCGCGGTGGCGTGTGAACGGCTTGGATGAGGGGACGGCTTGGCGTAGACTGGAACACGCAAGTCACGACAAGAAGGAAGAACTCCATGAGTGTGCGTGTATCCGGTAAGCATATGGAAATTGGCGATTCGTTCCGTCAAAGGATCGAGGACCAAATCGGAGAAGCGGTTACAAAATACTTCGACGGAGGCTATTCGAGCCAAGTCATCGTGGAAAAGGCTGGTTCGCGCTTTTCTGCCGACTGCAAGGTGCATCTCGATACCGGGATCGTCCTGCATGCGGCTGGCGAGGCGAATGATCCGCAGATCAGTTTCGACGCCGCAGCGCAGCGGATCGAAAAACGTCTGCGCCGCTACAAGCGGCGGCTCAAGGATCATCATGCCGGCAACCATGTGAATGGTTATGCGGAAGTTGCCTACACTGTTATGGACAGCGTACCGGATGAAGGGGAGGAAGTGCCCGAGGATTTCGCGCCGACCATTGTTGCGGAAAGTTCGAAGCAGTTGAAGACGATGACGGTCGCAAGCGCCGTCATGGCACTTGATATGACAGACGAGCCTGTTCTTCTGTTCCGCAGCCCCGGCAAGGAACATCTGAACATTGTGTACCGCCGCAATGACGGCAATATTGGCTGGATCGATTCCACCAATATCAAGAACTGACACCTGGGGAGAGCGTCGGAGACGGCGCTCCCCTTCGCCTAGGGCACAAGCTCTTGCGGCACGAAGGATGACGAGAATGGCATTGGCAGATTTGCTGCAGCAAGATGCGATTATTCCTGCCCTAAAGGTAAATTCCAAAAAGCAGCTATTGCAGGAGCTGGCGGCCAAGGCTTCCAAGCTGACGGGCGTGAGCGAACGAGAAATCTTCGACATCATCCTGCAGCGCGAAAGGCTCGGTTCCACCGGCGTCGGCCACGGCATCGCCATCCCGCACGGCAAGCTCAACAGCATCTCGTCGATCAAGGGTATTTTCGCGCGCCTTGAAGCGCCGGTCGATTTCGAAGCGCTCGATGACGAGCCGGTCGATCTGGTGTTCCTGCTGCTCGCACCCGAAGGCGCCGGCGCCGATCATTTGAAGGCGCTGTCGCGCATCGCCCGCGTGCTGCGCGACCAGGACCTTGTCGCCAAGCTGCGCAAGACGGATTCCGCTTCGGCGATCTATGCCTTCCTCAACGAGGAGCAGGCAAACCACGCCGCCTGACCGCATACACATTCGTGGGGACGAAACGAACCGCCCGGCCGCTGACAAAGCGCCGGGCGGTTTTGTTCTTGAGCAGCCGTTTTGACGGGAAGATTTACGTGGACCTGGCGGAGCGGGCGCTTGCCGTCAAGGCTGCGAAACGCCGACGGAGCGTCTGGCGCAAAGCGAGAAGCGGGCTTGCGCCCGCTTTTCAAAGCTTTCAGGCGTTCTTCTCGCCAGCGGCTTCCGCGGAGGCTTCCGCCTTCGGGCCACCCTTTGCGACACCGACCATGGCAGGCCGGAGCACGCGTTCGCCGATCGTGAAGCCGGCTTGGACGACCTGAACGACAGTATTGTTCGGGACGGCGGGGTTCGGGATCTCGAACATGGCCTGGTGGAAGTTCGGATCGAACTTCTGGCCTTCAGGATCGATCTTCTTCACGCCGTGGCGCTCCAGAGCGGACAGCATCGAGCGCTCGGTCATCTCGACGCCCTCCAGGAGCGTGGTCAGCGAGGCATCTGCCGTGGCGCGCATTTCGGTCGGCACGGCGTCCAGCGCCCGGCGCAGGTTGTCCGAAACGGCGAGCATGTCGCGCGCAAAGCCGGCCGCCGCGTAGGACTTAGCGTCCTTGATTTCGCGTTCGGTGCGGCGGCGCAGGTTATCCATTTCGGCCGCCAGCCGCAGAAAGCGGTCGCGCAGCTCGTTATTTTCGGCTTTCAGCAATTCCAGCGGATCCGGTTCGGCGGCAGGCGCCTCGGCATTCTTCTGGTTGGCCGCGTCCTCAAGAGCAGATGCTACGGCTTCCACGGTGTTCTCCGCGGCAGTTGCGTCAGGTCCGTTCTTGTTGGTTTCGTCGGTCATGACGGTCTCCGGTATTCTTGGCTTGGATTTACGGGCTTGGATTTGTGCCCGATATCGAGGTTTAAAGTGAAAAAATCAAGGCTTGGTGGGAAAGTTGGGGCGGCTCGGTCGCGAATTCAGCGCGACAGCCTGGCAAGCAGCTGCGCGGTGTAATCCACCATCGGCACGATGCGCGAATAGTTGAGCCGCGTCGGCCCGATGACGCCGACGGCACCGACGATCCGGTCTTCGCCGTCACGATAGGGCGCCACGATGAGCGAAGAGCCCGACAGGGAGAACAATTTGTTTTCCGAGCCGATGAAGATTCGCACGCCCGGTCCCTTCTCGGCGAGATCGAGGATCTCGATCAGGCTATCCTTCTTTTCGAGATCGTCGAAAAGCAACCGCAGGCGATCGAGATCGGCAACATCCGCCAGACCTTCGAGCAGATTGGCTCGGCCGCGGACGATGAGCTGGGTCGGCTTGCCTTCCTCGCTATCGCCGGACCAGACCGCAAGGCCGCGCTCGACCAGTTCCTGCGAGAGCGCATGGAGCTCGCCCTGCACCTGATCCTTGAGCGTCTTCAGCTGGCCGCGCAGTTCCGGCAGCGTCTGGCCGCTGAGGTGGGCGTTGAGGAAATTGGCCGCCTCGGTAAGCTGCGACGACGTCACGCCGGCCGGAAGTTCGATGACACGGTTTTCCACCTGGTTATGATCGCCGACGAGCACCGCAAGCGCCTTGGTCGGCTCCAGGCGGATGAACTCGACGTGCTTCAGGACCGGGTCGCTTTTGGTGGTAATGACGATCCCGGCGCCGCGCGAGACGCCCGACAACATGCGGCTCGCCTCCGCCATCAGGCTTTCCATCGGCTGATCGCGATCCGCAGGCCGGATCTGCCGGTCGATATTGGCACGCTCCTCGGCGGAGAGGTCACCGACCTGCATGAAAGCATCGACGAAAAAGCGAAGCCCGGACTGGGTCGGAAGGCGACCGGCGCTGATATGCGGGGAGTAGATGAGCCCGAGTTCCTCGAGATCGCTCATCACATTGCGCACCGAGGCGGGCGACAGCGATATCGGCAGCAGGCGGGAAAGATTCCGGGAGCCGAGCGGTTCGCCGGTCTCCAGATAGCTTTCCACGATGCGGCGGAAAATTTCGCGCGAACGGTCATCGAGCACAGAGCCGCTGTCCCTACCCGTCGATGCCGAAAATCCCATCTAAAACTTCACCGTTCCGTTGTTCTTTCGACAAAATATAGTCACTCGCCGCGCCTTCTCCAAAGGGAAAATCGCCACGGGCATAATCAATCGCCCGCAGAGAGCCTTAGGCCTTTTTCTTTGCAAAAGCCTGGCCGGGGCCGTAGAAGGCGGAAACAGAAATCCAGGGAGTGAAGCATGCGGCCTTCAGGCAGACAGTTGAACCAGATGCGCAAGGTCTCGTTCGAGCGCAATTTCTCCAAACATGCCGAAGGTTCCTGCCTCGTCAAGTTCGGCGACACGCATGTGCTGTGCACCGCGAGCCTGGAAGAAAAGACGCCGCCGTGGCTGCGCAACAGCGGCAAGGGCTGGGTCACCGCCGAATACGGCATGCTGCCGCGCGCCACAGGCGACCGCATGAAGCGCGAAGCCGCTGCTGGAAAGCAGGGCGGCCGCACCCAGGAAATCCAGCGCCTGATCGGCCGCTCCTTGCGCGCCGTCATAGATCTCGAAGCACTCGGCGAAAAGCAGATCACCATCGACTGCGACGTCATCCAGGCGGATGGCGGCACGCGCACGGCGTCGATCACCGGTGGCTGGATTGCGCTCTACGACTGCTTGAAGTGGATGGAAGCCCGCTCGATGACCAAGGTCGACAAGGTGCTGAAGGACCATGTCGCGGCGATCTCCTGCGGCATCTTTGCCGGCCAGCCGGTTATCGACCTCGACTATATCGAGGATTCAGCTGCCGAGACGGACGCCAATTTCGTGATGACCGGCACCGGCGGCATTGTCGAGGTGCAGGGCACGGCTGAGGGCAAGCCTTTCAGCCAGGAGGAATTCCTGAAGCTTTTGGCACTGGCTCAGGACGGCACGCAGGAACTGGTGGCGATGCAGAAGCAGGCGATTGCCTGACTTTCGCTGAAAGAGGTGCTGTTTGATCGAAGGCATTCTCGAAACTGCACTTTATGCTGACGATCTCGATGCCGCCGAGACCTTCTACGGCGGCATTCTCGGGCTTGAAAAGGTTCTGCGTGCCGGCAACAGGCATGTGTTCTTCCGTTGCGGGCCGGGCATCCTGCTGATCTTCAATCCCGCCGAGACGGTGAAGCCACCACCGGCCGGTGCGTTGCCGGTTCCGCCCCACGGTGCGACGGGACCCGGACATATCTGCTTTCGCATGACGAGCGAGGCGATTGACTTGCTCAAGGAAAAGCTCAACAAGGCAGGCATTGCCATCGAAAGCGATTTCCGCTGGCCGAACGGTGCCCGCTCAATCTATTTCCGCGATCCGGCCGGCAACAGCCTGGAATGCGCAGAGCCAAGGCTCTGGAATATCGAATAGGAATTGTAATGCGCAAGCTCGATACGAAAACGATCGTCGTCGCCAGCCACAATGCCGGAAAAATCCGCGAGATTGCAGAGCTGATCGGTCCCTTCGGCTTTTCCGCGAAATCCGCCGCAGAGCTGAAATTCGAAGAGCCCGACGAAACCGGCACGACATTCGAGGAAAACGCCGCGATCAAGGCACTCGCCTCTGCCAAAGCCTCCGGACTGCCGGCGCTGTCGGATGATTCCGGCATCGTCATCGACGCGCTCGACGGGGCACCAGGCGTCTATACCGCCAACTGGGCGGAGCGTGAGGACGGCAGCCGCGACTTTCAGATGGCGATGGAAAAGGTCGAGAAGGCGCTGGAGGAGCGCGGTGCAACGAAGCCTGAGCAGCGTAGCTGCCGCTTTGTGAGCGTGCTGTGTCTCGCCTGGCCGGATGGACACACGGAAATGTTCCGTGGCGAGGTGGAAGGCACCGTGGCGTGGCCGCCGCGCGGCACCCAGGGTTTTGGTTATGATCCGGCCTTCCAACCGCAGGGCTATGATATTACCTTCGGTGAAATGAGCAGTGATCAGAAACATGGCTGGAAACCCGGCGAGCCGGAAGCGCTTTCGCACCGCGCGCGGGCCTTCAAGCGTTTCGTCGAAACCTGCCTGGAGGCTTGAGGCGCTTTGAATTCAGCCGCCCCTCTCCTTCCCGATACCCTTCTGCCCGATACCGGCGAACCGGGCTTCGGCATCTATGTGCATTGGCCGTTCTGCGCGGCCAAGTGTCCCTATTGCGATTTCAACAGCCATGTGCGCCACCAGCCCGTGGACCAGCCGCGCTTCACCGCCGCCTTTCTGAAGGAAATGGAAGTGATGCGGCGGATGAGCGGCCCGAAAACCGTCACCAGCATTTTCCTCGGCGGCGGCACGCCCTCGTTGATGGATCCTGCCACGGTCTCGGCGATACTCGACGGCATCGCCAAGCACTGGCATGTTCCTGACGGTATCGAGATCACCATGGAGGCCAATCCCTCCAGCGTCGAAGCGACCCGTTTCCGCGGCTATCGGGCTGCAGGCGTCAACCGCGTCTCGCTCGGCGTGCAGGCACTCAACGATCCGGACCTCAAATTCCTCGGTCGGCTGCATGACGTTGCCGATGCCCTGAAGGCGATCAGGCTGGCGCGGGAGATTTTTCCGCGCATGTCGTTCGACCTCATCTATGCACGACCGAAACAGACGGTCGAGGCTTGGGAAGCGGAGCTGAAGGAAGCGGTTTCCTACGCCGTCGACCATTTGTCGCTCTACCAGCTCACCATCGAGGAAGGCACGCCCTTCTATGGCCTGCACAAGGCCGGCAAGCTGATCGTGCCGGATGACGACCAGTCGGCTGCCCTCTACGAGGCGACGCAGGAAATTACCGAGCGGTTCGGCATGCCGGCCTACGAGGTTTCCAATCACGCCCGCCCCGGTGCTGAAAGCCGCCACAACCTGACCTATTGGCGCTACGGCGAGTATGCGGGCATCGGACCCGGCGCCCACGGGCGCCTGATGCGTGGCAGAAACAAGATCGCGACCTCCACCGAACGGCGTCCGGAAACCTGGCTGGAACAGGTGGAGCGTGTCGGGCACGGCATGCTGGACGAAGAAATCCTCGGCTTCGAGGAACAGGCCGACGAATTGCTGCTGATGGGCCTGCGCCTGCGGGAAGGCGTCGATCTCGCCCGCTGGCAGCAGCTTTCCGGCCGGGACCCGGACCCGATCCGTGAGGAGCGGCTGCTGGAACACGGCTTCATCGAGCGCATCGGCAATTCGCGGCTGCGCTGCACGCCGTCCGGCATGCTGATCCTCGACGCGGTGGTTGCCGATCTGGCTTGCTGAAATCCGGCGTTTACACTTTTACCGCCAGAACATGCAGCCAGTCGGTCGGCTTTTTGTCGTAACCGCTGCCTTGCACCTCATCGATATCGACAGAAGCCCAGGCGAAAGCCCCGTAGGCCGCGCTTAGCCAGGCCTTGGACGGATAGTTATAATAACGTCCGAGGCCATCATAACCTTCGGCTTCGCCAGCCTTGAAGCTCGCGTAGAAGACGCCGCCCGGGCGCAAGGCCTTGTGGATGCGGCCGAGAATACGACCGAGCTCTGCCCGCGGCGCATGCAGAAGGCATGCATTGGCCCATATGCCGTCAAACGCCGAGACCGCGTCGATCTCCCCGAAACGGAGCACGGCAACCGGCTTGCCCAGATGTCTGGCGGCCTCCTCCGCCATCTCCGGCGTGCCATCCGTGGGCGTGACGTCGAAACCCCGCGCGATCATGACCGCGCTATCCCGCCCGCTGCCGCAGCCGAGTTCGAGGATGGCAGCACCAGGCGCAAGTTTTGACAGGAAGCTATCGAGGCGGTGCGTGCTCGGTGCGGAACGCGCCGCGTAGGTCACCGCGTTTTCGCTATAGAAGCTGGCCGTCGGATCCTTTTCGATAGCCATTGATGATCCTCAGCGCTGCGACATCAGCAGCTTGGTGCCAAAGCCGACAAAAACCATGCCGACGCCCAGATCGATCTTCTTCTTCGCCTTCAGATAGGCTGCGGCCACGGTTCGGTGGGTGATCAGCGCGACCAGGAAGGTATAATAGACCGTCGAGACGGCGACCATGACGGCAATCGCCGCCAGGCCATACAGGAAGGGCGTGCCGGCCGGCATGGTCGCGGCGAAAAGACTGGCGACGAAGAGCGCCGATTTCGGATTGGCAAGATTGGTTGCCAGCCCCATCCGGTAGG
Organism: Neorhizobium tomejilense; assembly: GCF_964254135.1. Taxonomy (NCBI): domain Bacteria; kingdom Pseudomonadati; phylum Pseudomonadota; class Alphaproteobacteria; order Hyphomicrobiales; family Rhizobiaceae; genus Neorhizobium; species Neorhizobium tomejilense. Next base: position 1,806 of record NZ_CAXUSO020000001.1, on the reverse strand, counting down.
CGGTCTTGAGCGGCACCTCGATGCGAGCCGCCACGATATCGGCCGACTGGCGCGACTTTCGCGCATCCAGGAATATCTTAAACCCGAGCCAGACGAGATAAAGCCCGCCGACGATCTTGAGCGCCACATAGGCGAAGGGAGCCGCCTGGAAGAGGGCATTGATCCCCAGCCAGCCGGCGAAACCCCAGCAGAGCGTGCCGGTAATGGTCCCCATCGCCGCCAGGATCGGCACACGGCGCGGCGCGGTCAGCGCATAACGCATGACCAGAAGCGTATTGGGCCCTGGCGTTATGCACGCCACGGCCCAGATCGTTGCGACAGAGAGCAGAAACATGGATTTTAAGCGTTGTTCTCGTTGATCAGCCGTTTCAGCAGTTCTACCTCGTGGCTGAGCTTCGTGTCACCCGAAATCAATTCCTCGATCTTGCGGACGGCGTGCAGGACGGTCGTGTGGTCCCTGCCGCCGAAGCGGCGGCCGATCTCGGGGAAGGAGCGCGGCGTCAGCGTCTTCGACAGATACATGGCGATCTGGCGCGGCTTGACGATGACGCGAGTGCGGCGGTTCGAGACCAGTTCCTGTCGCGACACATTATAATGACGGGCGACGATGCGCTGGATGTCCTCGATGCGGACGCGCTTGGCCTCGCCTGCGCCCACCAGATGGGCGAGCAGCTCATCGACACGCTCGATCGACAGGGAGGGCTCGAAGGAGCGGCGGAACAGAAGCTGGTTGAACGCGCCTTCCAGCTCGCGACCGCTGGCGGTCACATTGCGAGCGACGTGGCTCAGGATTTCCGCCGGGATATCGAGCGACGGATCGTCCTGGCGGGCAGTCGCCAGGCGGCCCTTGATCATCTCGAGACGCATCTCGTAGTCCGGCGCCTCGACTTCGATCGCCACACCGCCCTGCAGACGCGAGCGAACGCGCGGATCGAGCGATTCCAGCTCCCAGGGCGCCCGATCGGCGGCAACCACCACCTGCTTGGCGCTGTCGAGCAGCATGTTCAGGAGATGGCAGAACTCGTTCTGGATCATCTTGCCCTGCAGGAACTGCATGTCGTCGATGATCAGCAGATCGATATTGCGCAGCGAGTCCTTCAGCGTCAGCGCGTCGTTGTCGCGGATCGCGGTCGCAAAGCGCCACATGAAATATTCCGCCGTCAGATAGACGACCCGCGGCATGCGCTCGCTGCCAACGGCCGCATTGGCGATCGCCTGCAGAAGGTGCGTCTTGCCGAGACCGACACCCGAATGAATGAAGAGCGGATTGAAACGGACCGCGCTGGCGCCCGCTTCAGCGATGGTCTTCGCGGCAGCAAGCGCTACCCGGTTCGACGGGCCTTCCACGAAGGTGTCGAAGGTAAAGCGGCTGTCGAGCGGAGAGCCGAACAGCGGTCCGGGAGCCTGGGTAGAACGCGTCGGCGCAGCAGACGGCGACGGGAAAGTGGCGATCTTGCCAATTTCGCGGGGGCCCTGAGAACGTGGAAACGAAGCAACAACAGCAGGTTCCGGAGCCAGACTGCGCTCTTCACCTGCCACGGGCGCCTTGATGCTGCGACTTGCGCTGCGCACCAGGATTTCCACCTTCAGGATCTCGGCGTCTTCCGCCTGGAATATGGTGGTGATCAGATCGAGGTAACGATTGTTGATCCAGGATTTCAGAAAAGTGGTGGGTACCGTGAGCCGAACAACGCTCTTTGAGACGGAATGCAGCTTCAAACGCCCGAACCAGCTTGCATAAACATCCTGACCGACCTGTGCTTTCAAACGCGCACTAAACCGCTCAAAAAGAGCATTATGCTTCAT